>NZ_JBMUZT010000006.1:0-3670000 GCF_049542075.1 Streptomyces sp. G5(2025)
GCTCCGCACGACATCGTCCAGGCCATCGGCCGGGCGCTCTGTCAGAAGCCCGGAACAGGGCAAGGTCGCTTCCCGATCGTGCCCGTCTTCCTCCAGCCCGGAGAAAAGCCGGAGATACGTTCACTTCCGGCTCCTACCGGCCTCTGGTGAAAGTCCTGCAGGGCTGGGCGGTCTACGATGAAGAGGCCGTGGAATTGCTGGAATTCCACAGGAGCCGCAGAAGACGTCGCGCAGCCGTCCGGTGAACATTGGCTCTGCGCCCGAGGAAGGCGAAGATGAGTCCCGTCTCCTGCTCCGTTTTGCCGCCCCCAGGGATCCGGTGATGGTCGCGGACTGGGTCTCCTTCAACGTGATCGACACCGAACGCCAGGACTGGGCACGCGGCTGGGCGAAGCTGAAGACGTACGTCGAGCTGGTTGAACGCGAGGGTGCCTACGGACACGCAGGGCGTGACACCACTTGGACAATGGGTCGCGGAAGGACGATGCGCCTACGCAGCCGGGCAGATGACCGGCCAGCGCGCCCGACGGCTCGAACAGTCCGGTATGGTCCGGTCGCCGGCCGATCAACGCTTCCAGGAAAACCGAAGCCGCCAAGGCCTACTACGACCAGCACTGGACACTCTGCGCCCCCCGCACTGCGACAGCGCTGGGCAAGCCGTTGGGGATGTGGCTGGCGGGGTTGCGGCGACCCGGCGCGCTGGAGGGTCACCCTGATGGAAGACGGCACGGAGGCCTGGATGAAGACTGGAACCCGGACTGGCCGCGGAGTGGCAACGGCACTACGCCGCACTGCGCGGAACTGGTCGCCGACGAAGAAGGCCAAGCCGGCCAGGTGGAGGGTCCTGCTGCGTCACCGTCCACGGCATGGACATCGGCAAATGGCTCGCCAAGCAGCCAAAGCCCGAGGTCTGGCAGACCCTGACAGAGGGACAGCGCCAACGCCTGGAGGCCATCGGCGTCGTACCGCTGGCTCCGCCCGCGGAACCGAAGGCACCCGCCACGCGCCCAGACTGCCTTGAGCGCCTTTGAGAGTGGGCGTTGCGGCCCGGCGCAATACAAGACCCGCAACGGCTCCCTGACCGTCCCACGAGGGCACGCAGAGGCGTTGCCGGACGGAACCCAGTCGGCTCGGAGTATGGCTGACCAACACCAAGACCCGCCGGGCCAAGTTCCGACGAGGCTGCCCACTGCACTCGCCACGCTGGGACTGGAATGGGCACGAGGGTTAAGAGAGTGGGTTGGAGTTGTTGGTTAAGAATTGGGTTCTGGTGTGCAGGGTGCAGGGAACGGCATCTGAGGAAGAGCTGTTCGCGTCCGTCGACGCTCTGTTGAACGAGGAGCCGGCCGCCACCGCCGGCGGTAGCGTGCCCGGCTGCGTGAGGCCGCCGGTATCACCCAGGCCCGCCCGCCACCGCGTCGAAGACCACGACTCAGTCAGTGAAGAACTGGGAGAACGGCCGCAACCAGCCGAAGTCGCCGCGCCGGACGCCTACCAGCGGCTGCTGAAACGGATGGGTGGCGAAGTACCCCGCCCCAGGCGCAGCTCCTCCACAGCCTCGGTTGCCGCAACGGCTCCCGCGGTGTCTACCGAACCGGCCGCGTCCAGGGTGGAGACGGGAGATGCCCCGCAGGCTCCCGCCGTTGCTGGGGGCCGCGGCTCCGGCGCGCCCCGCCATCCGGCCCGCTGCGACATCGCGGCGTCCGGCCATGAAGAAGGCGTCCAGCTCGCGGGCCGACCTGGACTTCCCGCACGGGCCCCTCGCGGCCTGGACGGTGACGCTGCGTACGGCGTGGACGGGATCGTGCTGGATCTGCCCGGGCGAGCGCCGCGGCGGCGGCGGAGTGGACGCTGCGCGAGTCCGGCCTCGGAGCGCCGAAGCTGAACCGGTACGGCAAGGACAGCTACCTGATCGTGCTACCGCCGCGGCTGCCGTGAAGCTGGGCTGCCGGAGCGCCTGGAAGGCCACGAGCAGCGTCGCTCCCTGCGCCCGCCCGAGGACCATCCCGTGGTCAAGCAGGTGGTTAAAGCGAAGCGGCGGCTCACCCAGCGCGGGTTCGGCCCGTGGGCAAGGATCTACCGCAAGGCGCAGGGCCGCGAACGGCAGTGTGTGCAGCTGGCGGTCCTTTCCTGAGACGCCCTTGATGAGCGGTCCTGCGCGTGAGCGAGATGGAGCCGGCCATTGCCCGCGTTCTGGGCGTGTACTACCTGGTCATCAGCCCGCGCGGATCGACGGCCGTGTTCGGTCAGCTGATGATGGCGCTACGCCCGCCGACGAAGCCGGAGCGCGATGAGGAGACCGGCAACTGGGTGTCCGCCTACAACCGGGATCGCTGGGGACGAGCCGATGGACCCGGCGCCGCCGGAGGCCACCGCTGAGCACCCCGTCGTCGTGGAGCGGCTGGAACGAGCGGTCTCCTTGACGAGGAGGCGTACCAGTGGGTGCGGCCGGTGAACCTGCTCACCGATGAGGAGTGCGCACGCTGCCCTTCGCGGTCGGCCTGAACACCGCCTTCCTCGCCGCCGCGGCCCGCCTGATCGTCGGCCTGTCCGCCCCGGACCACTTCCACGCCCCAAGTTCAACCCGAAGATCCCCGGGAGCGGCTGGTCGACCCGCGAGCCACATCGAGCTGGACCCGCGCCTGCCCTCGCCGGTGTTCACGCCGGACCGCACCGGCCTACGGGCCCGGCCGGTACGAGATGCAGACCGTCGCCTACGCCCAGGAGCTCGGCTACGACGTCCACCCGATCGAGGCGTACCTGCGGCGGGAAACCGGTGCGTACCTGGACCCGTGGCACGACCGGCTCAAGAACGCCTACGTCGACACCCTTGCTCACCTCGGCGTCACCCGGGAGCTCTCCGACACCGAGTTCCTCGCGGCGATGGAGCGGCACAAGGACGTCGACCCGACGGCGGCCGCCGACGCCATCAAGGCCACCGTCAGGGTGACGGCAAACTGCGTGAACGTCCCCAGGGCAAGAAGTACAAGGAGGGCGAGCGATGGCCGGCTCTTCAAGCGGCTGACCTGGCGGCCATATCTGGTGCCGCTGCTACTTCCAAGGCCACGAACATGCACCGCAGATGCGCAACATGGCCACGATGACGGGCCTGTACCCGCTCGCCGTGCTCTCCGACTGCGTCGTCTACCCCTCACCGGGCGACAGCCCGCTGAACTTCCTCCCCTAGACCCGCCGCCTCCGGCAAGCCCCAGCCCGGCGCCTTCCGCCTCGGCACCGACCCCCGGCCTGGCCGAAACTCGAGGGCGTCCAGCCGATGCTGTGGGCGGTCGACCTGATGGATAGGGTTACAACCCGGCCCGCCACATCAAGGCGGCGACGCCGTCCTGGACGAAGGCGAGTAGGCGCTGTGGAAGAGATTCATGACGCCATCGAACGCGCCGACCGGTAGGCCATGCCAGTGGCCCAATACCTTCCAGGTACGGCATCAACTTCCTGATGAAGCAGCTCAGGACGACCAAAGCCGTTGCGCAGGGAGATCGGGTCAGCCAAGCGGTCGGTGGAGCGCTACCGTAAGGGCGAACGCAAGCACCCGCCCCAGGCCATCGCCGAACGGATCGACGCGGCCGTACGGGCGCGTTGGCAGCCCCAGGTACGCAAGACGCCGCCGGAAGCAGGTCGCCACCACCACGGGCATCACGGTGGAGACGAGGGCCAGGTTCGCTACACCGCACCCATCGGCACCACCGACGACGGACGCTTCCCTACGGCTCACCGTCCACCTGCCCCCCACCTACGCACAGCGCCTGTTCAACGCCCGTGACGCCGTAGCTCATGATCAGCAGATGCGCCAGATCATCGCCAGGAATTCCAATACATCTACTTCCAAGACGGCGGAGCCCGCGCCCTGGGTCTCCCACGTCACCCTCAACGACATCGACTACCTCGACCTCGACGACTGACCCGGCAGCGACCGGGAGACCGGACCTGCTCGTTGCAGCCGAAACACGATCGTTGTCACAAGCCACGGGATGGGTTGGGGAAACTGTTGCTGACTGCGGGCGCCTTTTGGGGTGGCTCCCCTGCAGGGTGAGATGACCCTGTCGTTCCTGGGGCGGATCGTGGAACAGTACGGCCTGATGCGTTGAAGTGCTCGCTGTCGGCGGTTACCGAGTGGCTGGCCAGCAGGGCGTCGCCTGGCTCAACGGGGTCAGCTGGAGGTGTTCTTGAACGCCTCGGCCCGGGACCGGGTCACGGCGCTGTGTCGTGTGCCGCAGGTGGGCTTACACCGTGCGTTGCCGGCCTGGGACGCGGGAGGGGCCGCTGGGCCCCTCGAAGGAGAGGCCGCGGCGACGCTCTACAACGGTCTTCGAGACGGTTGCCGCTGGTCCGGCGGCCTGCCCTGGCTGTGTGGCTGCGCGGACCGGCCGCGCGGACCAGCCCGGGTGTACCGGCGGCGCACCAGCGAGCTGCCGCGCCACTCGGTGCCGGCCGTCGAGCGTGCCGGCAGCGGGGGCCGTGTCGTCGGGCTGGCCGGACGCCCGGAGGTGGTCCAGGCGCAGGAGGACCACCGGGAGGCCGCCGCGCCGCTCCCCCATCGCTGCTTGGGGTATCCAGGTTGCTGAGGCGGTCACCGCCTCGTGGCGGGCGCAGAAGTGGCCCAGGAGCGCCTGTGGCCGGACGCGCCCGGAGGCGGCCATGCCCGCGAGGATCCGCAGCGGTGGCGGATCATGGCGCGGGGATCTGGTCACAACCCAGTAGACCGTCGCCTCGCCACGTTCTGGCCAGCCGGGCCTGGCGGCTCCGTGTCGCGGCTGCGACGGTGGTGGTCACCTCCCCTACCGGTTGGCTGATGTGCCCGCGCGCCCAGCCGAGCTATCTCGCGGCGACCGTGGCTCACCGAGCATCTGGCCGCCGTCCCTGCACGGACCGCCGTTCGCCTGGACGTACCAGTGCACCCGTACCAAGGGCGTCAGCGGAGACGCCGAACAGCGGCTGTGGCAGTTCCCTTGGCGTCCGGCCCTGGCCTCTCGCCGACATCTGCGGGCTACCAGCATCGGCAGACTGCAGGCACAGCAGGGTCTGCAGAAACGGCTGCGCGACAGCGTGCACGCCGACGGGGCCTTCGCCGCCTGCCGGCCCACGCGCGGACCCACGCCACCCAGCACGACCACCTCGCCACCCAACGCGACACGCGAGTCGGTCCCTTCGCCCTGGGCAACGGGTGCACAACCAGCAGGCCCACGCCCTGGCCCTGCCTGAAGAAAGGCCGCCGCCCTGAAGGAGGTGGTATCCGTGGTGGAACATCCCCTGGTCGGTGAAGTGGCAGCGCTCCGACCACCGCGCCCGCGACCACGTCAGGCGCCACGGCCCCCTCAACGCCGCCGACGGTCTCCCCCACACCCACGTGCTGACCGGGAGTGGCTGTATCTGCAGGTGACGGACCACAGCTCACTCCACCCCGAACAGCGTCCGTCCCCGGCCGACATCGGCCTCACGGCCCAGGCCGCCAGCGCACGCCCGCGCCGAACGAGCCGGACAGCGGGCATCGATAAAGGCCGTCGCCCTGCGCGCGCCTTCGTCGCCGAACACTCATGCCTGGCCCGGCCACCAAGAACATCGTAATGAGGGGTTTTTCGCCGGGAAGCTGCTCACCGCCCAGCGTGTCCTCGCGCCGCCAGGACGAACCCGGCGCGCATCTCCAGGTGCTCGACGCGATCGACTTGTGGCGGAAACCCGCCGTGGCCCTTGGGCGTGGGGCAGCGCACCCTGCACCGGATCCGCGCTCATGCCCAAGACCGGCGCCAACGGGCGGCAGAAGGGGGCTGGCCGGAGGGCAGTGACGGCGGCGACGCCGTGGCTGCTGCAGTGCACCGGCTACAAGCAGCTGCATCCGCAGCAGCAGCATCTGCTGGCGCAGATCGGCATCACCGCCGAGACCGCCGCCGGCGCCCACGAGATCATCGCCCAGCTCTGCGGGAACGGGCCCCGGCTGGCCCACGCGCGCACGTACGCCGCCGCACATGGCGACCTCGCCACGCCCAGCTGTCCTGAGGGTTTCCGCTGGGCCCTGGTGGCTGAGCGAACAGCGCCACGAGGTGGCGGAGCACCATCGCAGAACAGGGGCGGGGACATGGCCGGTCAGCACGCTCCTCGCCGCAGCGCTCGACCCCGGCGGGAACCCGACCTGGTCCTTGGAGTGGCAATGCAATTGGAGTCGCGTACGCGAGCGGTCAGAGTCCGCGTCCCAGCGACGGCAGCGATGACATTCCCGGCCTTGAGAAGGAGCTGGCCGACTGGCTGAGGCGTCAGTGCACCGGCTACGGCACAGATCAACCCGAACAGCACCGCCTGCTGGCCAAGATCGGCATTACCGCCGAACAGCCCGAGCCGCCCAACCACCGCTCTCCGCGCCAGCCCGGTCTCCTGGACACCGCGCTCGCACAAGCTCGCGCCTACGCAGCCGAATACGGCCATATCGCCGCGCCCACCAGCACCGTCCTCGACGGTATCCGCCGGGAAGTGGCTGGCCTGGAACGACGACGCGCCCGTCAGGGCCGCCTCTCCCCCACCTGGGCCGAAACCCGCACCATGATGATCTGTGCGGGGCTGCCCCTGCCCCTGCCATGGCAGCAGGCCTACCACCGCCTCCGCACAGCAGCCACGGGCGCCGCCGCGGTGCCACCACGAACCTCCCCCGAGGCCTGTGCCGCTGGGCCCGTGTCCAACAGGGAGTCCTGGGAGCATCTCACCGGCCAGCAGAACCTCCTGACCGCCCTGGCGTCACCCCCCCCCCCCCCACGCTGCCGTAGGCGAACGGCCCGCCCCGGCCACACGCTCATCCTCGTCAGCCCCGGACTCGACCACGCACGCGCCTACGCCACCCGACACGGCCACCTCACCCGCAGAAGCACACCCGACAGACGGCTTCCCCCTCGGCACATGGCTGTGCCAGCAACGCCGCAAAGCCCGCGCCGTGCGTCCTGCCCCTCCACCACCATCGAGGCGCTCACCGCCCTGGACCCGTGGTGGAACCCACCCTGGCCCTACAACTGCACACCGCACCGGCAGCAATACCGCACCCTGATCAGCGGAACGAGCCCCTCTCTCTGACACACTCCACCACTGGATCGCCCAGCAACGCGCCCATTGAAACCCTCCACCCCCGCCAACAACACCTCCTCACCCACACTGGCATCACTGAATGAGATCGCAGTGTCCAACAAGCCAGTCCAGCTCTCCCACGATCAGACGCGAGAGTCTCCCCAACCTCGTCCCGAAAGTGGTGCGTTTCAACGGCGCGTTGGCGGCTGCTGCCACCCTCGTGTCCGTGCCGTGCAGCAAGGGAGCATTGTGCGACTCGTCGAACTCAGCGTCACCAACTTCCGCTCGCTGGGCGACGTCCAGGGCATCCCAATCCACAAGCAGACCATCCTGACGGGCCACAACGACTGCGGGAACAACAGCGACCCTGGACGCCATCGCCTTCCTGCTCGGCGAGCGCCCTTCGCGGATAGTGACATTTCTCAGTTTGCCGAGAGTGAACCCGCGCGCGCTGCCCTGCCATCGGACGATGACGCTGCGGAGCCGATCGCAGTGACGGTGGAAGGTCGGTTCGACCCGTCCGAAGCCGAGAAGAAGGCCCTGGTCTCACCTCTTCCATCCAGGTGCGCCGTCGGCACGTAGAAGGCGAAGGCGTCTGCCTTGAGTGGCTGGCGCAGGTGCCGCAGAACCCCGCGCTACGGAACATCTCTTGCCTGAAGGTGTCCGAGCTCCGCAGCCTTGCCTCCGATGTAGGCGTCAAGTTGCGTGAGGGACAGCCGAACGTCAAAGCGAGCTGGACCGAGCTTCTCGAGGAGCATGCGGCCTCAGCCTCAACAGTTGCCGGTTGGGGCGCCGGCGCCCGAGCACGTCGTCAGCGCCCTGCCGCAGTTCCTCTATTTCCTGCGGGGCGATGCCGCGGGACTCCCGACACCGTGGTCCGCAGCGATTCTGACGGCGAAGTTGCGCGAGTACACCCTGCGTGAGGAGACCCGGCAGAAGATCACCGATCTGGAGACCGATTTTTCCGGCCTGCTCAAGGACGATGCCGCCCGGCTGCAGAAATTGGTTGAGGAACGATGCGGCTTCGACTCCTTCTCGCTGGAGCCGACCGTACAGTTCCGGCCGACGCGGAGGGGCGTCTCGATGACCGCTGCGGCACCGGGCCAACGGGCTGTGTCACTGGCTGCGGCCGGGGCCGGCCGGTCCCGCCGGATTTCGCTGGCGCTGTGGGAGGCCAGTCAGCAGCTTCTGTCGGAAGCAGCGGAGGACGGCGTCACAGGCGGTGTGATCATCGCCTATGACGAGCCCCGACACGCATCTCGACTACGAGCACCAGCGTCGCATCATGGACATGATCAAGGTGTCGGCGTCCGCCGCACAGTCCACCGTGATCGTTGCCACCCATTCCCTGAACCTGATCGACGGTGTCGACATCCAGGACATCGTGCATCTCAACAGCAGGGACGGACGAGCCTACGTACAGTCGCTTGGCGCAGAGGACACCGACGAAGACACCCGGCGCTTTTCTGTCGAACATGGCGGTTTCTCTGGGCTTCCGCAACAGTGTCCTCCTGCACGAGCGGTGTTTCGTCGGTGTGGAGGGCCCCACCGAGTACGCGGCGCTGCCGGCACTGTTCAAGCTGGCGTTCGGTTATCCGATCCAGTCCGCGGGCATCGCACTGTGGGACTGCGGTGGCAACGACGGCGCCCTCAACTTCGCCAAATTCCTCAAGAAGCACAAGCGCACCGTCTTGTTCCTGGTCGATGGGGACTCGATCCGCGACAAGGAGAAGGAGTTCAGCCTCAATCGTCTGGAGAAGTACGGTTTCACCGAGAAGGACTGCCTCTTCCTCGGAGACCCGAACGAGCTGGAGGACGTCTTCAGCGACGAACAGTGGGCCGACACCATGAACGCCGAATGGCCTCGCAAGGACGAGCAGCAGTGGACGCCCAAGGATGTCGCAGACCTGCGCAGCAGCGCCAAGTTCAGCAAGTCGCTTCACAGCCTGCTGTACCAGCACTCCGAACAGGCTCCGCGTAGAAAAGAGAGCATGGTCGTCGAGCTGGCACAGCGACTGCGGCAGCCCTCGGGACGTTCCGCCTGCCCTGGTGAAGTCGTTCAATGACGCAATCAGGGTGGCCAGCGAGGCAGGGCTGCGTCATTGGTCCGAGGACGAATGAGCCAACCGTGCTGAACGGCGGGCTTTCATCCTGCTCAGACGTTGCTCACGGGTAGGAGCCTCCCATGAGTGCACTCCCGCAGAAGCCACCCACCGTCGGCCGTGTCTGCTCTTTTCCTCACCGCACCACCGGCACCCGGACGGCGCGGGTGGATCTGTATGCCGAACACGCACAGCCATGGCACGCCCCTCAACACTCTCCACTCGGTCCGTCACTGGCGTACTCAAAGAGTCCCATGGAGCACTGACAATCGGCAGAGCGAGCACCGAGCCAGGCAGGCGGAAATCAGCGCTGTTGTGCCTGCCCTCATGGCTCTGTCAGCGCCCACAGCGCTGACAGAGCCCGCGCAAGTCCTATACGTCGTCGAAGCTGGGCTGACTCCATGGCTGGTCGGGGGGTGGACCTTGGGCGCCGAGAAGCTGAGTGATCTTGTCAGCTTCATCGCTTGAGAGATCGGAGAGCAGGCGCGTCGTTGTACCGAGGAGGGCGTCCAGCGGTACCTGGGTAACGTGCGCCGCGGGCGCTGGCGATTCCGGTGCCGAACAGGCACTGCAGAAGTCTCGCCGGAGGGGATGCGGGCTTCAGCCTCGATGACTCCCTCGGCCTGTCCCAGCGCGTCGCTGATGCCGTCGAGTTCGGGCGTCGTGGAGATGTCGTCGCCGGGGCCGCCGTATCCGACGTGGCGGTTCGTCACGACCATGCGAAGAGAGGTCAGCGGAATGCCGAAGCGGTCGGCCCTGTTCCTCACCTCGTCGAGGCGGGGCAGGTCGTGCTCCTGTCCCTGCGGGAGCTGGCGCCGGGACTGGGCCACCAGTACATGGAAACGCGGAGTCTGAAGGATCAGCTGTCCAGCCTTCACCGCCCAGCGCCACGGGCTGATGTCCGCGTCTGCCGGCACCGGGCACGATCATGCAGACGCGGCTGGTCCAGAGCCGAATCGCCTCACGCATCAGGTGCTGGAGATTGCCGGTGCCGGCGGCCGGGGTGCGCAGCAGGACGGGAAGACTGATCATGCGGACGACCCGGTCCCAGAACGCGGCGTCGGCAATGTCCTCGGATTCCAGCAGGTACATCAGGGCCGTCTCGTCGAGATGGCCGACACCTCGCCGGGGTGCGGGGAAGCTGGCAAGCGTGGATCCGCCGCCCTGCCAGGAGCGCAGCGAGGAAGGCTGACATCCGGTCGGCGACGTCGGTGGGCGATCCGCGCGGCGAGGGCCTCGACGGCGTCGCGGGTGGGAACGCGTTCTCCGCGCGAGCGGCCTCGGCTCCCTGGACGACCGTGTTCACGAACTCCTCGGTCGCCGCTTTGTCGAGGGTGCCGCGGCCGCCTTCGAGAACGGAGCGGGACACCAAATGGGGGATGCCAGGAGAGTCGTCGGCCGGCTGGAGCGCGCCGAGCGCGGAGGCGTCGAGAAGCAGCGCCGTGCTGCTGCCAGGCAGCGAGGGAAAATCCCCTTGTCGCCGGGCAGTGGGCAGTTGACCGAGAGCGAGAAGCACTGGCCGGTCGGCGCGGGAAGGCGATGGAGGTCGTCCTCAAGTTCGCGCTGGTCCGATGTGGTGCGCAGATAGATGAACCGGCGCGGTGTGGGTCTGCCGGGCCATTCGAGGACCATGTCGGGGACATGGGTGTGGTTGAAGAACTCGGTCCTGGTGATGGTGGCGCCGGGGTCCATGCGGCGCAGGTGCCGGGCGACGATGTCTTTGACCCGGGTGAACATCATCCGGTCGTCGGGCTCGTCCATGGCCTGGGAGATCGACTGTTCGACGATGTTCACCACGAGCCCCTTCTGCGGGTGAGTTCGGCGGCGACGATGGCTGCCCAGTCCTTCAGCGGCAGGAGGGTCTCCTGCTTGTCCGAGAGCACGATCAGCCACCAGGCGTGCGGCGACCGACTGGGCAAGTTCAGTGTCCAGAAGTTCTCGGGCTTCCTCGGTGTCGCTGGTGCCGAAGACGCGGCTGCTGTGCTGAAGGACCGCGGCTTCCACCTGGCCGGGTGAGTTGAGGGTGGACCAGGAGTTCGCGCGGAAGGGTGCCCAGGTGATCCACATGAAGTGATCGCTGAGGTGGTGCTGGGCCTGGGCGGCTACGTAGCACTTGGCGAGGAACTCGTCGAACTGGGTTCCCTGATCGCTGGGTTGCGCGTAGTTCTTGACCTCCGCGCAGAACATGTCGTTCTGGTAGGGGTCGCCGCGCATGGCGCCCCCCAGGTCGAAGGAGAACGTCCGGCCTCCGTACGGCCAGGACAGAGTCAGCCGACGGCCGCAGGACTCCGAGTCCGTGTTCGCGTACGCGCCGAAGATACGCATCGTGCCTTCGAGCCACTGCTTGGCTCTGCGGGCCCCCGAGAAGCCCTTCACCTGAGCATCTTCGCCAACCACCACAGGCGTAGCTTAGTGCGATCGGATCATCACGATGCGCTCGAACGGGCCAATCCCCCGCCTCACCGACGCCCGCCTGCTCGCAGAAGGGGAGGCCCACGGCCTGGGAAAGCAAGCAGACGACAGGGTCGAAGACCGGACGACTCCTGCGAAAACGCCCGCCCGCAGCGGTGAACACGAGACCGTGGCGTAGTGATCCCTGACCTCGGCCTGCGGCGGACCGCTCCTCTGCGGAGGGAGACAACCTCGTCGCTGATCTGCCGCATCGCCAGCCACTACGGGATGGAAGCGAAGGTGCTGCGGTCGTACTGGAAGTGGCGCAACTACCCGCTTAGGCACGAGGGCGGAGGCGCACGGGCCGACGCCGAGGTGCTGCTGAACGCAGCCGGACGCCAGCTCCTGGCAGGCATATGCGGCGTCGAGGAAGACGTGCTGGCACGGGCGTTGCCGTCCTGGGAAGAAGGGGACGCCAAGCTGCGCGTCGAGGATGGCGATCCGGTGGGGCTGTGGCGGATCGGTGGCGCGGTGGCCGGCCCGGTGGCGTTCAGGCTCCGGCTGTGCACGGCCCGCGCACGGGGACGGCCCTCCGGGCAGTGCGATACGCACCGCGGTGGGAGCGGGCGTGTGTTCGGCATGGGCGGCCGCTGGCCGCGGACGCCAACCAGCCGCTGGAGCACCTCGACCTGCGTGGCCTGCCGGAGGTAGTGGCGGCGCAGCGGCGGTGGGCCTCGGTGGCGCGGCGGGCGGCGCGGGCCGGAGCGGAGCCGGAGCGGGTGTTCGCGCTGGCGCAGGCGGTGGTGGCCCGGTGGTGGGAGCAGGCCCTGCAGTGGGAGCGAGAGACGATCTGGCCGCGGCGCCTGCACCAGGTCGCGGGCGGGGATGCAGGTGGTGATCTGGAGCGGTGGCGGATCGTAGGGCGGGACGCGGTCGTCTTCCCGGAGGTGGTGGCGGTGGCCGGCGCACTTCTGGACCCGGCCATGGCCGAGCTGGTGTGGGCCGACAGCGGTGCCGGGCGGCCGCGGGCGCTTCCCGCCGACGGGATGTTCTGCCACAGGCTCGGTGAGCGGCTGGGGCGGGGATGGCTGGGGCCGCTGGCCGCGACGGACCACGGCGGGCCGCTCATCGCGTGGATGGGCAGCGTCATCCGCGTTCGCCGCGGCGTCGGCGGGCCGCCCGGGTATGACAACGACCCGTGGTGGCTGCGCCAGGAACACCAGAGCGCGACCATGGCCTGCCAGCTGCGGGTGCTGGGCAAGGAGAAGAAGGCGCCCGGCTCGGGGACGATGTGGCGGGCTGCGGTGCCCGCCGAGCAGCGCAGGCTGATCACCAGCGCTATCTCCAGCGCCGAGGAACCGCTGCTGCAGCTGCGCGGGGTGCAGACCGGTCCGACCGCCGAGGTCGCCCGACGGCTGCTGCACGGGCTCGGTCACAGTGCCGGCGTGATCGAGAACGCCTGGAAACGGACCGCGGTGGCGGCGGTGAACGGCGGGGTGCCGCTTCAGGAGGTGGCCCGGTGGGTGGACATGCCCGTTGAGGTGCTCAGCCAGATGCTGAGGGAGGGCAGGCAGGAGAACGGCGGCTGAGAGCGATGCGTCGACGGGCAGGTCGGCTGTTAGCTGATACGGCACTCGTTCGTGGCAGAAATACTGAAAACGGGGGCTTGTGTCGGCGGGAGCGGCTTGGCTGGCGCGGGTGACCAGCACAGGAGCGGCCCGACACCGGAGCCGGGCAGGGCGAGCGGCCGTGGACCAGGGCAGCGGGTTCGAGGCGGTGTTCCTCGACCCGGTGGGGCAGGCGGTCCAGCAGCGGTCGGGCGGACGCCGCCATGACCGTCGCGTTCGAGGAACTGCCGCCAGTGTCGGCGTTCCCAGTGGTCCCGGGGCGGCGCTGGGGGCCGGGCCTGTGGTGGTCGGCGACCACCAGGCGGCACGTAGCCGCGGGGTCGAACGCGATGCGTGTCCAGCTGATGGTCCTGGACCGCGACCCGGACGTGACGGGGCTGGCGGGGCGGCCCGTGCGGCTGCTGTGGCGTAATCCCCGCGGGCAGGTGCGTTCCTGGGTGCCGCAACTCTTCGCCCGCCGTGCCGACGGCACCGCGCTGCTCGCCGACTGCCCCAGCCATCCGGAGGCCGGTGGCGAGCGGGCGGTGAAGGCCGCCGAGGCGGTGGCGCAGGCGTGCGCGCACCTCGGCTGGACCTACCGGCGCCTCCCACCGCTCGACGACGTCCTGGCCGCCAACCTCAAATGGCTGGCCGGTTACCGCCACCCCCGCAACGCCGGCCGCCGGGGGCTGATAACGGCGGTCGTCGAGGCGTTCACGCGGCCGCGGCCGCTGATCGAGGGCACCGAAGCGGTCGGCGACCCGATCGAGGTCCTCCCGTGCGTATTCCACGCTCTGTGGCACGGCCGGTTGACGGCTGGTCTGGACACGCCGCTGCACGAACGCATCCTCGTCGGCCCGCGAGGCTGGAGCGACCAGGGCAAGAAGGGCGGTGCCAGGTGAGCGCGCGGCGCAATTCCAGGCAGGCCGTGAAGGTCGGTGCTCACGTCCGCTTCCGTGACGTGAAGTGGCAGGTGGTCGCCCTTTCGGGACAGGACATCCACCTCCTCGGCCCGGACGGCGGTGGTGAGGTCGTGCTCGCTGGGCATCTGTTCGCCGACCCCGGTTTCGCCATCGTCGGGGCCGATGCGCCTCAGGCGGCCCCGCAGTGGGGCCTGTTCGAGACCGCTCCCGCCGCGGCGCGCGAGAAGGCGCTGGCCTGGCAACGGCACGTTGCGGGAAGTCGAATGCGGCCTGCCTGGCGGGCCCGGCAGCGAAGGGACGGTACGGAGCAGTACGCCCCCGAACGGCACACGCTGGCCGAGCGGGAGCAGGCCAAGGCCGAGGAGCTGACCGCGCTCGGCTTCGGCCGGGTGTCGCGCACCACTGTGCAGCGCATGCGGCTCGCCTACCGCAAACAAGGCCTGTGGGGACTCCTCGACCACCGCACCACCCGCGCCTCCAGCCCCACCGGGCGTTCCGACGAACGGGTCGTCGCCGCCGTCCGCGAGGCACTGCGCCGCCGCCGCGGCCGCTCGAAGGGCACCGTCAACGGCCTGTTCCCGCTGATCAACCAGATCCTTCAGGACCGGCACGGCCCCGACCGGTGCCCGCGCCGTCGCAGGCCACGCTGTACCGGCTCGTCACCAATCTCGCCCGGCCCGGCGAACTGCCCACCGGGCCCGTGAGGCAGGTGCCCGCGAGTATGGACGGGCGGGCCTTCACCCCCGCCACGGCGCTGCGTCCCGGCGAGCAGGTCCAGGTCGACACCACCCGCCTGGACGTCCTCGCCCTCTTCGACGACGGACGCCTGGCCCGGCCCGAGCTCACCATCGCCGTCGACGTCGCCACCCGCGCCATCCTCGCCGCCGTGCTGTGCCCGAGTGCGACTAAGGCCGTGGACGCGGCGCTGCTGCTGGCGGAGATGGCCGTCCCGCACCCCGCCCGGCCGACCTGGCCGGACATCCTGCGCATGGACCACGCCCCCGCATTCCCCCACCAGCGGCTGGCCACGCTGGACGAGCGGCTGGCCGGGGCTGCGGCCCGGCCCGTCGTCCTGCCCGAGACGATCGTCGTCGACCGCGGCAAAGTTTTCGTCTCCGCCGCGTTCACCGCCGCCTGCGAGCACCTCGGCATCAGCGTCCAGCCCGCCCCGCCCCGCCCCGCGCCCCCACCGCCAAAGGCATCGTGGAGCGGACCTTCGGCACCATCAACGCGCTGTACTGCCAGCACCTGCCCGGCTACACCGGCTCCGACGTCACCCGCCGCGGCCCCGACACCGAGAAAGACGCCTGCTACAGCGTCGCCCAGCTGCAGGACCTGCTCGATGAGTGGCTGGTGCACTATCACCACCGGCCCCACGAAGGCCTGCGTCACCCGATGATGCCGAGAAAGGCCCTCACCCCGAACCAGATGTGGGCCGCGCTCGTCGCCGTCGCCGGACACGTCCCCGTCCCGCTCACCGGCCGCGACTACCTCGAACTGCTGCCCGTGCGCTGGCAGGCCATCACTCCCGCCGGCATCACCATCCACCACCGCACCTACGACCACGATCTCCTCGCCCCATACCGCGGCCAGGCCTCCCCCGTCGCGGGCCGGGGCGGGAAATGGGAAATCCACTACACCCCCCACGACCTGCGCCAGATCTGGATCCGCCTGCCCGACGGCGAGCTCACCGAAATCCCCTGGATCCACCGCGACCACGTGCACCAGCCGTTCAACGACCACACCTGGCAGCACATCCGCACCCACGCCCACCACCACAACCACGACGACAGCCAGCAGCATGAGGCCGACCTGGCCGACGCCCTCGACCAGCTCATGCGCCGCGTCCACAGCGGTCACGCCACCACCACCGAACAAGCTCTCCTCGCCCGCGCCACCACGCTGCCGGTTCCCGCCGCACGGTACCCGCAATACGGCACCGGCCCCATCACCGGCGAGTCGGCGCACCACGGCGAGGACGACAGCATCGACGACCTCCCCGAGGACGACACACGCCCCGCCGCGGCCGCCGGATTCGGGCTCTACGACGCATACGAGGAAGCCGACAAGTGGTGAATAGCCGCCCCCACCCCGCAGCGCACCAACCGTCCAGCGCACCCGCCGACGCAGGCAGTGGCAACACGGCCGAGCTGTCCTGGCCCCTGACCACCTGGCAAGGCTGGCACCGCTTCGCCACCACCGAGCCGCCCGCACCTCCCCGGCCCGGCGACCCGCCCCGCAGCACGGAAGAACGCCTCGCCTACCACTCCGCGTTCGTCACCATCCGCACCCCCGCCATCAGCCAACTCGCCACCCAGGTCCGCACCCTGATGATCCTCGGCCGCCACCAGCAGACCACCGCACGGCCCTCCCTCATCGTCACCGGACCCGCCGCAGCCGGGAAAACCACCGCCCTGCTCAACGTCGGCCGCACCTGCCACCTCGCCCACACCCGCAAAAACCCGCCCCCGCCCGGATCAGCCCACGCCACGGCACCCGTGGCGTACGTCCTCGTCCCGCCCGGCGCCACCGCGAAAACCCTCATCACCGAGTTCGCCCGCTACCTCGGCATCCCCGTGGCCGCCCGCATGACCCAGACCCAGATCACCGACGCCGTCTGCCACACCTACACCCAAGCCGGCGTCCAACTCGTCCTCATCGACGAGATCCACCGCCTCAACCCCCGCACCACCACCGGCGCCCAGGCCGCTGACCTACTCAAAGACCTCACCGAACGCCTGGCCGCCACGTTCGTCTACGCCGGCATCAACGTCACCGACACACCCCTGTTCAGCGGCACCCGCGGCGCCCAGCTCGCCGGCCGCGCCACCCTCATCACCTGCGGCCCCCTCCCCGCCCGCCACGGCACCCGCGAACCCTTCCGCGACGTCATCACCGACATCGAGAACGCCCTCGACCTCACCCACCACAAACCCGGCACCCTCCCCCGCCACACCGCCTACCTCCACCAGCGCACCGCCGGCCGCATCGGATCCCTCACCCGCCTCATCCGCCAAGCAGCCATCACCGCCATCCACGACGGCACCGAACGCATCACCAAAACCGCCCTCGACGCGGTACAGCTCGACCACCTCGCCGAACAACACAGACGCCCCACCCGCAACCGCTAACCCCCACCCACCGAACAGGACAAACAGCCCTGACCAGCGAAAACACCAACCGAGCCTTTACACGCCAGCGAAACCCACAACGAACCCGGCCCCACTCAGCACACACGACACAACCCCAGCTCACACCCCCAACTGCCCCCCGGAACCGCGCACCCGGCCACTCTCAACGAACCCACAACACACCAGGCCAGCAAGCCCGCGATACACCAACAAATCCCCCTCCGAGCGTTAGGAAGGCAGCGCTGGAGGCGGTCGACGAGGACTGGAACCCGTCGTGGCCCACGGAGTGGCAGCGGCATTACGCGGCCCTGCGCGAACTGGTGGGCGGAGAGGGCCAGGCCGGTGGGGTGGAGGTAGTGCCCGGGGTCACGGTCCACGGTATGGGCATCGGGAAGTGGCTGGCCCGGCAGCGGAAGTTGAGGGTGTGGCAGGCTCTGACGGAGGGGCAGCGTGAACGCCTGGATCAGCTCGGCATTGGGCCGGTCGGGGCGGGCTCGGAGGAGACGGGCGTGCCCGCGGGGTCGACCGCAACGCCCTTGAGTGCCTTTGAGAAGGGCGTGGCGGCCCTGGCCCAGTACAAGGCCCGCACCGGTTCTGTGAAGGTCCCCAGGGCTCATGTAGAGGTGCTGGCGGAGGGGGCCGAGATCCGGCTTGGGGTATGGATCATGAACCAGAAGACCCGCCGGGCAAAGCTCACCACCGACAAACGGTGCCAGACAGCCACTGCCTGCTCCCCCCCCACACACACACACGCTATGGCGGCCATCTCACCGCCCTCCATGGCCGGCCACACATCCCCTCCAGGGGCCGAGCGTTCCCGTCGGGTCCTCGTGCAGCACCTGCTGTCCCGCCTTGTCGGCCACGCGGGGCAGCGGACAGACAGACATGTGGCCCGACCGCAGCGGCGGGCCACCGGCGACGCGGGTGACCACACATCAAACAGCCGCGGGCACCCGCGGCGCCACGACATCCCCCTCCGCCTGACCGCCGGGGCCGTGACCGGTCTGACGTTCCCGATAGATATGCACCACCCACCAGCCCAGCCCGCGAACACCACACACAACGGCAGTCGCAAAAAAAAGCGTATAAACAACATTCCCGACCATGAGGACGCCGTAGACCATAGCGACAGAACCACCGAAGACGAATTGGGCGCGGCTCTTGGTCGGGGTGGTGCCCGGGTCGGAGATCATGTAGTTGGTGAAGAGGATGAACGGGACTCCGGTCATAGTGCCCAGGGCGGAGAACAGTGATACGTCCCAGATCCAGTGCCGCAGGAAGGCCTGGATCGCGAAACCGCCCAGCCAGCCGACGATCAGTGCGGTCCGTTTCGTCAGTGCGGTGTTGAGGATCGTTCCCGCGGTGAGCATGATCACGACGATCATGATGCGGAAGAAAGAGTTCGCCTCCGCGGTGAACTGATAGGGCGGGGCCACGGCCACCCATGAACTGAACACCACCAACGTCACGGCGATGCCGAAGTTCGACGGGTTCATGTAGTGCCGCATCCGCCCGGTGATCGGTGCTTGGAGGATGTATTTGCCGCTGACACCGACGATGACTCCAAAGACCACAGGACCGATATGGTCGTTGGTGTAGATCAGCATGTTGACGGCCAAGCTGGTGATGTGTGCCGGCAGCAGGAATTCGTACGGCCCGCGAAGTCCTCGGCCTCGGAAACGAGCCGGCCGGCGCTGGGCCCAGGCCTGGATGGTCTCCAGCGTGAGATCGGTGACGTAACCGACCACCACAGCCACGACCGGGAAGATCCACGCTTGCTCGAAGCCGAGCAGGGTGTAACCGAAGACGTTGAACGCGCTGATCGACAATGCGAAGTTCCGCAGCGCCAGGTAGTGCGTGTTCTTCGCTTCGGGCTCGGGCGTCGCGCCCTGCGGTTGCTTTCCCGGCGTGTCGGCCGGCCTGGTGTCGGGGACGGATGCAGTCATGACTTCGAGACCTCCTGCACGGAGTCGGTGAGCATCAAGCTGTGAGTGCCCGGGGTGAGCCTGGTGTTCTGTTTGTGGAGCTCGCCTTGGCTGTCGCGCCACTGGATGGTCGCGGTGACGGGACCGTCGTATGTGCCGAGACCGAAACGGACCTGGAAGCTGCGGTATCCGTCGTGCCCGCTGCCGCCGTCGAGCTGTGAGACCTTTTTGTGGCCGGGGGCGTGGAGGGTGACGGTGGCGCCATAGGCGGTGGCGCCGGGGCCTTGCAGGCCGGTGTTCTTTTGCTTGCCGTCGGCGGGGCGGTAGAGGTTGAGGGTGACGGATTTGCTGACGGGGGCGGTGTTGGCGTAGAAGGCCGGAGGGCCCCACTGCCGGGCTACGGCAAAGTCGAGGTGGCCGGTGCCGGTGGTGTCCGCCGTGGCGATCCCACGGGACGGGATGTCGTTCTTGAAACCGAGCTGCTTGCTGATATTGACGTACTTGCCGGTGGAGTTCTTGGCGAAGAACGCGAACACCTGGTGGCCCGAGACGTCGTCCCCGGGCTGGAAGTTCGGCCACATCGCCGGGTTGCTCAGGAGCTGGTCGTTCATCGTGGCCATCTCCTGCATCCACGGCCACCGGTCGGTCTTGCCGCGGAGGAAGCCGAGAGCCTGCACGACCTCCTCCTCGCCGGTGTTGAGGAAGTCGCCCATCTTCACATCCCACGCCCACCCGCTCCAGGCGAGGCCGCGCTGGGAAGCTTCCTGGGTGAACGGGGCAACTCCGGACTTCAGCTGCTTGTCCATCTCGGCCGGGGAGTTGGCCTTGTTGGCGAAGACGAAGTTGCTCTCCTGCAATCCCCACGGTTGGGTGATGTTGCTGACCATGAAGTCGAAACGGCCCTTGTTGTCCAGGTCCGCGAAGTCCACGCCCATCCCCTTGAAGGACCCTTGGCCCAGCACGAAGGACTTCGGCGTGCCGGCAGTGCGCCGGCCGACCGCCTCGGTGAACCTCAGGTGGCCCTTGGTGGACCGGTTGTACAGGAGATGGCCGTGGCCGAAGTCGTTGCCGACATAGACCTCCGGCTTGCCGTCACCGGTGAGGTCAGCGCTGGCCAGGGCGAGCGTCCAACCGCCGGTGGCTTTGAAGGGAATCGCACCGCGGTCCTCGACGTACTTCACGGAGGGCTTGTCTCCGGAGGTTGCGCCGGCCCAGCGCAGCAGGTGCAGGCCACCGCCGTTCCTGGCGTTCGACAGCGAGTCCGGCATCTGCATGGTGTTGGGACCGCGCTCGTCGAGGACTCCCCCGTCGGGGAAGTAGTTGCCGACGATGATGGAAGGGCGGCCGGTTCCGTCCAGGTCGGCGATCGCGACCGCGTCGGTGTTCCACTGCGGGCCGACATACCGGCCACCGGAGTTGACCCCGGCCACCAGTTCCCGCGGGACGTAGGAGTCCGGTGACACCGTCTTGGCGCCGGCCTTGGGCAGGAACAGGATCGGGGTGCGGCCCCAGTAGAAGACCAGCAGGCCCATGCGTCCGTCGCCCGTGAAGTCGCCGGCAGCGCAGCCTGTGGGGGCCATCGTGTCGTCCACGGGCAGCGGCTCGGGATCGAGCACGAAGGGGGTGAACCGGTCGTCGGCCGGGGCAGTCGGCGTGTAGGTGACGATGACATCGTCCGTGCGGGAATCGACCAGGCACATACCGTCGGCGCGGCCGTGACCAGTGAGGTCGTTGATCGCGACGCTGGCTCCGACCGCTGACATCCAGGATCGGATCTTGTGGTAGGCCGGATTCACTTTGCGGACGGAGTTCATCTTCTGCTTGTCGTAGCCCGGCGGCATGGCGATGGGCATTTCCTTGAAGGAGTACTTCGCAGCGGTCTGCGAAGCCTGACCGGCCTGCGCCGGGTTCCCGATCACTATGTAGGCGGCCAAAATCGCGAGGATCGCGGTCAGCCCCGGGATCAGCGTTCGTAGTCTTCCGCGAAGCACGGGAACGCACCTTTCTGTTCTGTCAGCCGTATCTGCACACCATCCAGCCCGTGCCGAGTGGGCCGCTTCTTTGGCGTTGCCGCGCTGTGAGTGGCCGGTGGACGAGGTGCTGTCCGCCGCCGACCTGGATGCGGCAACGGCAAAGAAGCGGCCTGGTGCGGCGGCGTTGGAGGGTGGTCGGGTGCCGCCGACAACCAGATCAGAGCCACGGGAGGCTTGCGGATGTGTGGGATAGCCGGCTGGATCTCGTTCGACCGCGACCTCACCTGTGAGCAAGAGACCCTCTCCGCGATGACGGCGACCATGGCGTGCCGGGGCCCGGACGCCTCCGGCATGCGCGTGGAACGGCACGCCGCCCTGGGTCACCGCAGGCTGTGCGTCATCGATCTCGCGGGCGGTGTGCAGCCCATGTCGGTACACACGTCGAACGGCGAGGTGACGCTCGTCTACAGCGGTGAGGCGTACAACTACGTCGAGCTGCGCGATGAGTTGATCCAGCGGGGTGAGCGCTTCACGACCGCGAGCGACACCGAGGTCGTGCTGCGCGGCTACCTCCGCTGGGGCGAAGCACTGGCCGACCGCCTCAACGGGATGTACGCGTTCGCGATCTGGGACGCGAGGGATCAGAAGCTGGTGATGATCCGCGACCGCGTCGGGATCAAGCCGTTCTACTACACACGGACGCCTGACGGTGTTCTGTTCGGCTCGGAGCCGAAGGCGATACTCGCCAACCCGCTCGCCAAGCGCGCGGTCGACGCGGACGGCATGCGCGAAGCACTGTCGTTCGCGATGACGCCCGGGCACGCGATCTGGTCGGACATGCAACAGGTGGAGCCCGGCACGATAGTGACGGTCGACGTGCGCGGATTGCGCGAGCGCACCTACTGGCGGCTTGAGACACGCCCACACACGGACGACCTGGACACGACCGTCGGGCAGGTCCGAGAGCTGCTCGGCGATACCGTGCGCCGGCAGCTCGCCGCGGACGTGCCCCGCTGCGTCCTGCTGTCCGGTGGGCTGGACTCCGGTGCGCTCACCACACTGGCCGCGGGCCACCTCCGCGACGAGCAGGTGAGGACTTTCGCGGTCGATTTCATGGGCCAGGCCGAGAATTTCCAGCCCGACATCATGCATGAGACACTCGACGCCCCCTACGTCCGCGACGTTGTGGAGCACGTCGGCTCACAGCATGCCGATGTCCTGCTCGACCCGAAGGAACTGGCCGATCCGGCGGTCCGTAAGGCCGTGATCACCGCCCGCGACGCGCCGAACGGGGTCGGCGACATGGACCTCTCCTTGTATCTGCTGTTCAAGGAGATACGCAAGCGATCAACTGTTGCCCTCTCCGGCGAGGGCGCGGACGACTACTTCGCCGGATACAAGTACATGCACCTTCCCCAGATGCAGCGCACGCGCGCCTTCTTGTGGACGGCGTTCGATGTCGGACCCATGGACAAGCGCGGCACGGGTCTCAAACCGCAGTTGCTGTCCTGGCTGAAGCTCGACGAGTACCAGCAGGACAAATACCTGTACGCGAGGAGGGAGGTTGCACGCCTCGACTCCGAGGACGACTTCGAGTACGACATGCGCGTGATGATCTACCTTCACCTGACGCGGTTCGTCCGCTACCTGCTCGACAGGAAGGACCGCTTGAGCATGGCGGTCGGGCTCGAGGTCCGGGTGCCGTTCTGCGACCACCGGCTCATCGATTACGTGTACAACACCCCGTGGTCCCTGAAGACGTATGACGGCCGGGAGAAGAGTCTCCTGAGGGGGGCCGTCGCGGACACGCTTCCCGAGTCCGTCGCCTGGCGGATGAAGACGCCCTACCCCTCCACCCGGGACCCCTATTACCCCCGAGAACTCCAGCAGCAGGCGAAGGACCTGCTCGCGGACCGGACCCATGCCGTGTTCGAGCTGGTGGACCGGAACTGGCTGGAGAGCGCGACCGCCGAGGACCCGGTGACGATGGGCCGATTCAGTCGGCTGGGCCTGGAACGGTCCCTCGACCTGGCCACGTGGCTGGAGCTCTACCGTCCCGAGCTCGAGCTCCCTTGACCACTCAGCGTGGCTTTCGTCACTGCCCTTCTCATCCCGCCCCATGGGGCGGGATGAGAAGGCTCCGGGCAGGTGCGTCAGGGGTCTTCAGGGCTCCCGAGGAGCGCGTTGCGCCTGACGTACCGCACGCGTCAGAGCGATGCCGCCGGCGGCGCCCGCGACGGCCAGGACAGCGAGCCGGACCGCCACGGAGGACATCGCCGCAGACGAAGCGAGCGGCAACGGGTCTCCGTCATCCGCGGCTCCTTCTCGCAGCGAGAAGAAGAGGGTGCCGGTCACGGCGATGCCCAGCGCCTGGCCGAGGTGGACGACGGTGGTGAGCACGCGCTGGCATCGGCGGCTCGCTGCCATGGAACGTTGATCAGGGACTGCGTCAGCAGTGGGGCGACGGACAGGCCCATGCCGAGTCCGGCGACGACCAACGACAGCACATGATCGGCCCGCCCTCTCGGGCGTCCCGGGTAGCAGTCGCGATGCCCAGGTAGGCGACGGCGCACAGCACCAGGCCGAGTGGCGCGAGAGCGGGCATGGTGCGCTCGGGCAGCTTGCGCCAAGCGAAACCGACCAGGCCGAACGCGAGGGACATGGGGATATACATCAGCCCCGTACATAGTGCGCTGCCTCCGAGGCCGACTTGTTCGTGGAGCGTGAACACGAACAGGAAGCCGCCGTACGTCACTTGCATGAAGGCCAGGGTCGCCATGCCCGGGCGGAACCCTGTCGGGAGGAGCACGTCCTTGTTGAGTAGCGGATCACCTCCGGCGGCGGCGACGCGTCGTTCGACAGTGACGAAGACGGCTCCGAGGCAGAGCCCGGCGGCCATGCACACGAAGGTCCATGTCGGCCAACCCAGCTCACGTCCCAGAACCAGGCGGAGAATGACGAGGAGCACGGCCGGCACCACGATGGCCAGGCCGACGAGGTCGAGCCTGCGGGCGGCACGCGGTGCGTCCGCGGGCATCACCTTCATGCTCGCCGCGACCAGTGCCACGCCGATCGGCACATTGATGAGGAACACCGGCCGCCATGTCTGGCCGAACAGGTTGGCGTTGGCGATCACACCGCCGAGGACGAGGCCTACGACGGCCCCGATCGACAGCATCGTTCCGTAGGCGGACATGGCCTTTCCGAGCGCCGCGCCGGAGAAACGTGTCTGGATCACACTCATGACCTGAGGCACCATCACGCCTGCCGCGGCGCCTTGCAGGCTACGAAAGGCTGCCAGGCCCCGGCGCTCGGAGCCAGGCCGCATACCAGTGAGGCAGCCGTGCAGAGCGCCACACCGAGCACGAACATGCGGCGAGGCCCGTACTGATCACCGAGGCGCGCCCCGATGATCAGGAGCTCTCCGAAAGCGATCGTGTACCCGCCGACGACCATCTGAAGCACCGCTCATCGGTGCTGGTGGCGCCGCGGTGCGTACATCCGTCTGTTCGGCACTCATCCGTGTCTCCTGCGTTCTCAGGGCGGGTCCGAGGCGGGTCTGTGCGGACGTGAAGCGGGAAGTGCCCCTCTTCCGCGGCGGCGGTAGAGGGGCACCCGACAGGTGGTTGTGTCAGCCCTGGTTCATGACGGCGGGAGAGTTCTGGTAGGCCGCGAGCAGCCACTTGCCGTCCTGCCGGGTGAGCACCCAGCTCGCGATGACGACGCGGTCCTGCGGTACCTCGGTTTCGCCCGGGAAGAGGATGCCCGTCTCGCTGATGACCACCGCGGCGTCGTCGTTGAGGAAACGGATGTCCAGTACCTCGTCGGTGGTGGTCGAGCCCTTCAGGAAGGTGCTGAAGCCGGCCTGCATGCTTTCGCGGATCTCTTCCCGGGACTTCCGGTAGGACCCGGGCAGGATCGCGCTGGCGTCGTCGGTGTAGTCGGCCACGAACGCATCGGCGTCGTTGGCGTTCCAGGCTTCGTAGACGCCCTTGAGCACCTTGCGGATGGCAGTCTCGTCAGCTGTACGCGTCTGCTTCGCAGTCAAGGTCTTCCTCGCTTCGTCGTTCCGGTGCGGATCGCCGCACTCTGCGGTTTTCCGTGGAGTCGATTGCGCTCCGGGAGTAGATACCGGCGAGCGGGCCGGAACTCATCGCGTCCACGGAGATTTTTTTTCAGGAGCCGGTCAGCGCCCGGGTGACCAGCGGTGATGCGCTGGTCGGCGGTCACAGGGGAGCTGTGGTGGGTCGGGGGTCGCGCGGGCCCGGCACCGCCTCCGGGGTGCTCGCCGCGGTGGGCAATACGCGCTGCTCGATGCGTTCCGGCAGCGCCCAGCGGTACAGCGGCACGGCCCCGGCGGTGGTGATGACCGCGACCAGGACGAGCATGGAGAAGACCTCTTTTGTGATCATTCCTTGGGCGAGGCCGATGTTGATGAAGAGGAGGATCATCAGCCCCCGTGCGTTCATCAGGCCGCCGACCGCCCAGGACTCACGCCAGGAGAAGCCGATGCCGCGCATGGCGGCCGCGCAGCCGACGTACTTGCCGACGAAGCCCGCGGCCAGGATGGCCAGGAAGGGGCCGATCAGGCCCCAGCCGGCCAAGCCGCCCAGTTCGGTGTTGAGCCCGGAAAAGGCGAAGAAGATGGGCAGCAGCAGGACGCTGGTGAAGTCCATCATGCGGCTGTGCAGGGCCTCGCGGAAGGCGCGGCCGCGAGGCATGGCAAGCCCGGCGACGAAGCCGCCGAAGACCGAGTAGATGCCGATGTAGTCGGTGAACAGCCCGGCCAGAAGGACGATGCCGACGACGACGTACATCTGGTCGAAGCCGAATCGGCCGGTGCGCTCGACCTGCGCGCCCATCGGCCGCAGTATGCGGGCCACCGCGGTGAGCATGACGATGACGAAGAGCGCGGTGAGGCCGATGGTGCGCAGGGCCTGCAGGGCTCCGGCGCCGCTGTGCATGGCGGAGAGCACGGCAAGGAAGCACCATGCCGCGGCGTCGTCCACGGAGGCACCGAGCAGGGTCATGCGGCCGAGCCGGGAGTTTTCCAGCCCGCGCTCGTAGAGGATGCGGGCCAACATCGGGAACGCGGTGATGGACAGGGCGCCGCCGAGGAAGAGCGAGAATTCGAAGGGGCTGATGTCGGGCCGGGAGAGCCGGTCGTGCAGCACGTACCCGACGCCTGCGCCCAGGAGGAGTGAGGGGACGATGCCTGCGCCGGCCAGCACGGCAGCGTTCTTGGTGTCCTTCTTCGCGGTGCCGCCGCCGTGGTCGAGGCCTGCTCCGACGAGGAACATGAAGACGGTGAGTCCGATGGTGCTCAGGACGTACAGGAAGGGCTTCACCTCGGGCGCGAAGATGGCCTGCTGGGCGGTGGGGAACACGGCCCCGAACAGGGTCGGTCCGAGCAGGACGCCGGCGACCATCTCGCCCAGGACGCGCGGTTGCTTCACCAGTAGGGCGAGTCTTCCGCACACGGCGGACGCGGCCAGGATGACCACGATCGCAGGCAGGACTTTGAGGACGATCTCAAGGTTCTTGTCGGCGGTGGCGGACGCCAGTTGACTGATGGTGTGCTGCACGACGACTCCCGTGGACGTCCGGTGAGTGCGGGTAGGGCGAGAGGCAGATGACCGGCCCGGGTCCGGGCGGGTCTCGCGTCGAGTCGGCGACGTGCGGGTGGTCCGGCTCCGCGGGCGGCGGGCGGCCGGTGGTGGCGTGGCGGCCGCGACCGTGGGGCGGGTACGTCGTCATCGCGCGGTTTCGACGTTCATGGGCAGGCCGCCGCGGACCCGGAGCGTGAGCATCGCTTCTCCGGCCACCTCGTAGCCGGGGATGGTGCGCAGTCGCAGGTCCCGCGCCAGCATCGCCAGCACGATCGTGGCCTCCAGCATGCCCAGACTGTTTCCGACACAGAATCGTGGGCCCGCGCCGAAGGGGATGTAGGCGTAGCGGTGTCGGCCGGCTCGGGCGTCGGGGGCGAAACGCCCGGGGTCGAAGCGCTGCGGGTCCGGCCAGAAAGCCGGGTGCCGATGGAGCAGGAACGGGCAGATGAGGACGTCGGCGCGGGCCGGGACGCGGTAGCCGTCCACCTGGTCGGCGGCTTGTGCGATGCGGGGCAGGATCCATACGGGCGGATACAGCCGCATGACTTCCTCAAGCACCATCGTGGTGTATCGCAGTCGATGCAGCGCTTCGGCCGTCACCGGGCCGTGGCCCAGCACCTCGACGGCCTCGGCGTGCACCTGCTCCCAGACCTCAGGGTGGCGGTCGAGGAGATGGAGGGCCCAGCTGAGGGTGCTGGCCGTCGTCTCGTGTCCGGCCAGCAGGAGAGTGACGAGCTCGTCGAGCATGCGGCGGCGTCCGAAGCGGGGATCGGGCTCCTGGCGCGCGGACTCGATGAGGCGGCTGATGACGTCGTCGCTGCCGGGATGCCGTTCCCGTTGCGCGGCGAGCGTGTCAGTGATCCGCTGTAGGTATCGCTGCGCCTTGCGGAAACGCAGTGCGCGGGGAAGGGGGAGCCACAGTGGAATGGTCCCGAGCGACATCATCTCGAACATCGCCTGGTCCTGCGCCGTTTCGAAGGCGTCGCCGAGGGAGTCGAACGCTCCGAGGTCGGCGTCCAGGAGTGTGCGGCCGAGGACGCCCAGGGTCAGTGCCGTCAGCTCCTGTCGCATGTCGACGGTGCCGCACCCGATGTGCGTGCGGAGCCGTCCGATCAGTGCCTCGGCCTCGATGACGATCGACTCGGCCTGCCGGGCGGTCCTCTTGGGCTGGAAAACCGGTTGGATCACCTTGCGTTGTTTGCGCCACAGGTCGCCGTCGCTGGTCAGCAGGCCATCGCCCATCACCCGGCGGGCCTGTATCAGGCCGATGCCTTTGTGGTAGTTGGTCGCGTTGTCGACCAGGACGTGGCGTGCGTGGTCGGGGTGGTTGAACAGGTACAAGGTCTTGGGGCCGAGCGGTATCCGTGCCGCGTCGCCGTAGTCGGCGGCGATCTGGTCCATCACTTCCAGCCGGTTACGGACCATCCTGGGCAGCAGTGTGATGGCCGCGCCGCGGGGCGGGCCGGGCGGAACGCGGTCGCCCGCGGGCTGCGTGGTGGGCGGGCTGGTCATCGGCGGTCACGAGCGGTGGCCGCGTCCTTGCCCGAGGTGAGGGAGGTGGCGATGCGCCGGCGCCACACCTCGTATGCCGGTTCACCGGCGGTTGTTGTCTGCGACCCGTCCGGGAGGCTGTCCATGCATATCCTGGCCGCGTTCTCCGGCGTGGTGCCGGCGAGTATCCGGGTGGCGAGCTCGGTGTGCGGTTCGACGAGGTCGGCGCGTACCCGGGCTGTCGCGGCGAACGCGCTGGCCTGGGCGACTGCCGGCAGGTAGTGGCGGGCTCGCTGCTTGAGGACCACCAGTTCGGCTTCGTCCAGACCTCCCGCGTAGGTCGCGGCCAGGCTCGCCCCCGCATACAGGTCGGCGCGACGCGATGGCGGGAAGGCGTCGACGGCGTCGGCCAGTCGGTGTGGGTCGGCGCCGTTCACGAACCACATGGCGCGTCCTATGCCCTGGTCGATGACGCGATTGGCGTACGTGGGCGAGCCCTGCGGCGGCCATGGGAAGTCGTGGCGCACGAACTGATGACGTACGTACTTGTCGGTGTGGAAGTACGCCTGGTGGAATCCGTATCCGTCGAGGATGAGCCATCGATATACGGGATCGGGCAACGCGTGCACGGCCCGCTTCCACAGCGCCGGCGGCAGGCGGCCCAGTGCCCAGCCGGCGCCGACGTAGACCATGTGGACGTTGGTGTCCGCACGTCCCTCCAGGAACCGGGCGTTGTGACGCGGGCGCCCCGGGGCGATGGCATCGCGGATCGCGAAGGCCATGCCTGCCCCCTCGTAGGCGAAGCCACGGAACGGTCGTGGCACGTCGTCCAGGCCTCGCTCGGCGTTACGAGGCTCATGTGCCTCGGCGGCGAGAGCGAATCCCGTGAGGAACGTGGCTCCAGCCTGTTCGAGCAGGTGCGTGGCTTCTGGGCTCTTCTCGTGGAAGCCGCGTTTCGACAGCTTCGTCTGTGACGTACTCGGTGTCAGAACGCGGCGCCGCAGCGCCGCCCACGTGCGGGCCAATGGCCTCCCCTTTCGGTGGAATGCGCGGCTTTCGAAGTCCGGCCCATCGTTGCGCCGACCGGGGCGGGGGCCTACTCGCGGCTTGCCCGGCAGTGGAGCTGTTCATGAACCGGGCAACGCGCGAGAAGGCCGCGGCAACAGGCCGGAGAGGTGCGTGGCGGCGGGGCGGGTCTGCGGGGCGGCCCGGGCGCAGTCATTGCCCGTCGCACGGCAGGATGCCCACGCCGTGCGCTGGTCCCGTCCGTGGCAAGACGCCCTCGCTCCGCTACCGCTGTGCGATAGGGTCCCCCGGCAAGAGGACGCATCGGAAGGGGCCGGGCGTGGCGACCACGACCGAGGACTTTGACCGCCAACTCGAGCCGCACCGGCCGGAATTGCTGGCGCACTGCTATCGGATGCTCGGCTCGGTGCACGATGCCGAGGATCTGGTCCAGGAGACGTACCTGCGGGCTTGGCGGGCCCGGCACCGGTTCGATCCCACACGCGGCTCGCTGCGGACGTGGCTGTATCGGATCGCGACCAACGCGTGTCTGAACGCTCTGGACAGCCGTAGCCGCAGGCCGCTGCCGTCAGGCACCGTGGCCGAGAGCGATCCGCTCCAGCCGTTCGTCCACGGTGGCGAGGTCGCCTGGTTGCAGCCGATCCCCGACGTGCTGCTGCACCTGGGAGACCCGGCCGGCGCAGCCGTCGACCGGAGCAGCCTGCGCCTGGCGTTCGTCGCCGCGCTACAGCACCTCTCGGCGCGCCAGCGCGCTGCGTTGATCCTGCGTGAAGTCCTCGCCTTCTCGGCGGCCGAGGCCGCGGACGTGCTGGAAACGTCGGTCGCTTCGGTCAACAGTTCGCTACAGCGGGCGCGTGCGCGCCTGGAACAAGTGGGTGTTCTGGAGGACCAAGTCGCGGAACCCTCCCAAGCGGAGCAGCGGGCCTGCGTCGAGCGCTATATGAAGGCCTTCGAGCAGGCGGACATCGAAGGCCTCAAGGGGCTCCTCGCCCACGATGTCCTCATGGAGATGCCCCCGGTCCTCAATTGGTTCGTCGGTCGCGACCATTACGCCAAGTTCATGGACTGGGTCTTCACCAAGGCGGGCAGCAACTGGCGGTTGGATCCGATCGCGGCCAACGGCCAGCCGGGCTTCGCCGCCTACCGTCGTGGCGACAGCGGCGCGTACGAGTTGCACACCCTGCAAGTGTTCACCGTCACCGCCGCGGGCATCAGCCGGACCACCGTGTTCCAGGACGCCGAGGTCTTCGCGGTGTTCGGCCTGGCCGCCGACAGCCCGTCCTGAGGGCGTCGCCGCACGCCCCCGTATTGCGCGGACGCCCGCCTGGCAACCGCTGCGCCCCGAGGGCACCGTGGAAGTAGTTGACGTCCCGCCTGGCCCGCGACGATCGGTGCGGGCGACGACGCGTCGCCCGCGCCACGACGTGCGACCACCAGGGGGCGAACGTGCGAGCGATCCCGGCCCGGCTCATCGACCTGCCGGCCCTGACGCTGCGCTGCGGCCGTGTGAGCTCGGTGATGTTCGGCTACAGCGTGGCTTTCGGCGGCTCCGCCGTCGCCGCGCGGTTGCGTCGCTCCCCGCACGCACGGGGTCTACGGGACGGCGCCCGGTGGGAGCGGATGCTGACCCGGCTCGGGCCCTCCTACATCAAGATCGGTCAGCTGCTGAGCACCCGGCGGGACGTGCTGCCCGAGGAGGTCGCCCAGGCACTGGGCCGGCTCACCGACACCGTGCGGGCGCCGAGCCGGCGCCGGATCGAGCGTGCCGTTCGGCGCAGTTACCGTGACCGGCCGTGGCCGTTTCGCGAGTTCTCCTGGGAGCCACTCGCCTGCGGCAGCATCGCCACGGTGCACGAGGCGGTGACCCTGGAGGGTCACCGCGTCGCGGTCAAGGTGCGGCGTCCTGGCATCGACCGCGTGATGCAACGGGACTTCACACTCACCGCGTTGGTGATGGGCGTGCTGGGTGCGCTCCCCCGGCTGCGACAGATGCCGTTCCGGCTCATGCACGCACAGGTCGGCGGGGCGATCCTGCGACAGTTGGACTTCGAGGCCGAGGCCACGTCGTTGCTCGTGCTGCGGGACAACCTGGCCCGCTTCACGAACGTCCGTGTTCCCGCCCCGCTGCCTGAGCTCTGCACGTCCGAGACCGTGGTCATGGAGTACATCGGCGACCTGAGGCGGTTCGAGCCCGGAGAGTTGGCGCTCGGCACGCGCCGGGCCGCCGCGCGTGCCGTCCTGGCCGCGGTGTACGAAATGCTGTTCGTCGACGGCATCGTGCACTGCGACATGCATCCCGGCAACGTCTATCTCGACCGCGACGGCGGTCTGGTGATCCTCGATGCCGGTTTCGTCATCCGGCTGCCCGAGCCGGTGCGGCGGTCCTTCGCGGACTTCTTCATCCACATGGCGCTGGGTGACGGCAGCATGTGCGCGCAGATCGTCATCGACAGCGCGGCACAGGTGGCCGACGACTGCGACTTGGATGGCTTCCGTTCCGGCCTGCGAACGTTGGTCGAGGACGCCTCGGGCGCCAGGTCCGGCGACTTCGATCTGGCACGCTTCGCCGGCCGCCTGTTCGAGCTACAGCGCCGCTTCGGGCTCTATCCGGTGCCCGAGTTCGCCTTCCCCCTGCTGTCGCTCCTGGTCATCGAAGGAATGATCAAGGCGTTCGACGCGGACGTCGACTTCCAGGCCGAGGCAATGCCCGTGCTGCGCCGCCGCAATCTACCGCGCGTCTCCACTTCCAACCGTGAGAGGTGAATTGAGCATGGACGATGCGACCGCCACCGTGCGGGTCCGACTGATTGCCGAGGAGGAGGCCGACGGCCGCCTCGCGGAACTCTACGACGAGGTGAAGAAGGCCACCGCCCTCCCGTTCGTCCCGGACATGTTCCGTCTGGCGTCCACCCGACCGGATCTCCTCGAAGTGATCCTCTCCGGTTACAAGGGCATCTTCCTCGACGGCGTCCTGCCGCGGCAGACGAGAGAACTGATCGCCGCCTGGACATCGAAGGTGAATCAGTGCTCCTACTGCGTCGGCACGCACAGCTTCTTCCTCCAGGTCTTCGGCGGCCCCGAGGAGTTGGCGCAGGCGATCGCCACCGCCGAGTCCCCGGAAGATCTGCCGGTCGACGACCGCACCAAGGTGCTGCTGCGTCTGCTGACCCGGCTGAGCCGGGAGCCCTACAAGATCACAGACGCGGATTGGCACCAGGCCATGGAGTCCGGTTGGAGCTCCGAGGACCTGTTGGAGGGGTTCTTCACCACCGCACTGTTCAACTTCATCACCCGCATGGTGGACGGCCTCGGGCTGGGAACCTCGGTGGCAGCCAGCCGGATCTCGCAGCAGGAGGTTCCCGCTTCCGGTGGTGACACATGAGCCCGTCCCGCGCGGTCCTCATCACCGGGGTGAACTCGCGCAGCGTGCTCTCCTCCGGCACCGGCCGCGCCACCGCCTTGCGTCTGCACCGCGCCGGCCTGCCGGTCTACGCCACCGGCCGCAGCCTTGAAGGTCTGCGGGACCTGGCCGACGAGGGCATCACAACGCTGCAAGTCGACGTCACCGACGAGGAGTCGATGGCCGCCGCGGTCAAACGTGTCACCGAGGAGCACGGCGCCGTCGGCGTCCTGGTCAACAATGCCGCGTACAGCCTGAACGGCACGATCGGCGAGACTCCGGTCGACGCGGTGCGCGCGCAGTTCGAGACCAACTTCTTCGGCCTGTCCCGCATGACGCAGCTGGTGCTGCCCGGCATGCGGGAGCAGCGCTCAGGCAGGATCGTCATGATGTCCTCGATCTTCGGTCTGTTCGCGACCCCAGGGCGCGGGTACTACCAGGCCACCAAGCATGCGCTGGAGGCCATCAGCGATGCGCTGCGGTTGGAGGTCGCGTCGGCCGGGATCAAGGTGGTGGTGATCGAACCGTCGCCGATTCTCGGCTCGTTCGTGCCGACCAGCACGGGTGATCTCGGTCTGGAAGCAGCCGACGACCTGTACGCCGGCTTTGGGAACGGTTCGTCGAGTGGCACGGTGCCTACCGTGAGGTGGAGCACCCCAAGGGGCGCGGCCGGACCTCCGTGCGAGCGGGCGACGTCGCCGCCGTCGTGGAAAGGGCGATCACCGCGGCCAGGCCTCGTATTCGCTACCGGGTGGGTGTCCCGGTCCGGTTGCTGCGGCCGCAGCGCGCCATCTTCGGCGACCGCGCGTGGGATGCCTTCGTGTCCCGGTTCTTCCCCACCCCCTGACAGCTCCCCACGGAAAGGCGGCTCCGGAACCCTGGGTCCGGAGCCGCCACGTGTGTCGCCCGGTCACGCGGCGCGGAGCCAATCGGCTGCCCTCTCCCCGATCATGATCGAAGTGAGGTTGGTGTTCGCGCGCACCGTCGTCGGCATGATCGACGCGTCACAGACGTAGAGGGCGTCCAAGCCGTGTACGGCGCCGTGCTCGTCGACGACGGCCGAAGGGTCCGAGGACGGACCCATCCGAACGGTACCGACGGGATGGTAGGCGCTGTCCAGGCTCGTCTTGACGTACTGGCGCACCATGTCATCGTTGTCGATCACGGCGTCGCGCAGCACCACGAAGCCTTGTCCCAGTGCGGCGATGCCGGGGTGTTGCGCCAGGCGCCAGGCGGTGCGTACACCATTCACGAGGATGTCCATCTCGCGTTCGTCGTCGAGGAAGTTGAGCTCGATCGCCGGCAGCGCTGCGGGGTCGGCGGAGGAGAGCGTGATCCTGCCGCGGGAGGTCGGGCGCTGGGCCACCACCATCACGCCGAGGATCTCGTCAGCGCCCGCCAGCATCTGGAGCTCCGGGAACGGGGCGAGGGCGAAGTGGTTGACCATGTAGTACTGCAGGTCGTTGAAGTCACCCGAGACCGGCGAGGTGGTCCGCAGAATCTCCTGCAGGAACGGTTGGGTCGGGTCGGTGGCGCCCGGCTGCGCCACCATGAAGGCTCCGGTGCGCTGGTGGTCGACCAGGTTCGCGCCGACGCCGCCGGCATCCGCCCGGACATCGATGCCATGCCTGCGCAGGTCCTCGGCCGGGCCGATGCCGGAGCGCAGCAGAATCATCGGGGAGGCGACCGCCCCTGCGGTCAGCACGATCCGGTTGGCCTCGATCAGCTCGTAGGAGCCCCCGGACACCGCCGCCATCACGCCGGTCGCCCGGGAACCGCGGAACACCACCCGGTCGACGGTCGTGTCCGCCCTGACGTCGAGGTTGGCACGGCCTCTGGCCTGCGCGAGGTACGTCGTCGCGGTGGTGGCCCGCAGCTCGGGGTCCGGCCGGCTGGACGGAATCGGCCCGATGCCGGTGGCCTCCGGGTGGTTGTGGTCCTTGACCTCGGGGAATCCCGCCTGCACGCACGCTTCGACGAACGCGGTCTGCCCAGGTGCCAGTTCTTCGGGCCGCCATCGGCGGATCGGGACCGGGCCGCCGCGGCCATGGAGCTCGGTCCCCCCGAAGTCGAGATCGTCTTCGAGTTTCTGGAAGTAGGGAAGAACCCGCGACCAGGACCAGGCCGGGTTGCCTGCGGCCGCCCAGGCGTCGTAGTCGGCAGGTATGCCGCGCAGCGCGACTGTCGCTCCGACCGCCGAGGACCCTCCGGTGGTCTTGCCGCGCGGGTAGCGGATCTTGCGGCCGTCCCGGATGTCGGCGCGCATACCCCAGTCGTGGTCCATGAACGACATGGTCCGGCCGTAGCGGATGTCCTCCGGCGTGCTGTGCGCGGCGGTGTGGTCCGGGCCTGCCTCCAACAGGAGCACCCGCCGGCCCGGATCCTCGGTCAGCCTGGCCGCCAGCGCCGCGCCGGCCGATCCGGCGCCGACGATGATGTCGTCATAGTGAACCGTCATGTCTCGTCCTCGGGAGTTCGGGCGCTTCGGGCGCGGGGCTCTGCCAACTCCCGGCGAGCGTCGCACCGGCTGACGGGCGCGCACTACTCACTCGTTGCCTGGCGGCGATGGTTCCCGGTGCAAGAGCACGCATGGAGAAGCAGGGTGTGCTGCCGGTGGCCACTCTGGACGTGTCCGGCCACCGGGGCCGGAGCTTTGAGGACAGGAGGGCCGCAGCGTGTCAGAGAAGGCTGCGTCAGTGAGGCACGGCACGGCGAGCACCGTGGCGGCTCCCCCGGGTGTCGACCCGCGGACGCCGCATGTTCCGCGGGTGATGGACTATCTGCTCGGCGGTGAGGCCCACTTCGAGTCCGACAGGCAGGCCGCCTCGTTCGCCTTCGCCGACTGGCCGGGGCAGACCGGTGGAGTCGAAGGCGTCAAGGTCGATATCAAACACGCCCGTGACGCGCTCGGACGGGTCGTGCGCCATCTGGCCTGCGACCGCGGGATCATTCAGTTCCTGGACATCGCCAGTGGACTGCCGACCATGGGCAACGTGCACCTGGCGGCGCGCGAGGTGACCGCGGATGCGAAGGTCGTGTATGTCGACAACGATCCGCGGGTGGTCGCGCACGCCGAGCACCTGCTGGCGGGTGAGACCGACGGCAGCGTGGCGTTCCTGCGGGGCGAATTCCGCGAGCCTGAGGACGTGTTGGGACGCGCGGGGCAGACGCTGGACTTCTCGCGCCCCGTCGCCTTGATTCTTTTTGGCATGCTCCATTTCGTGGAGGACTTCGACGAGGGTGTGCGGCTGCTGGGCAGCTACCTCGACCGCATGGTGCCCGGCAGCTTCGTCGCCGTGTCGCATTTCGCCAAGGACGATGAGGACACGGCGATGAACGCCACCTTGGACGCGCTCGACAAGCAACTGGGCGAGGCCGTGATCCGCCGCACCAAGAGCGAGGTCGCCCGCTTCTTCGACGGTCTTGACCAGGTGGAGCCCGGTGTCGTGGAGACGCAGAACTGGCGCCCGACCGACACCTCAGGACCCGAGCCGCTGCCGATGTGGGTCGGCGTCGCCCGTAAGCGCTGAATCCGGGCCCACCCCTGCGGACACGAAGGGAACGTCTGTCGTGAGCGACCATCGTCAGCGGCCGCGGCTGCCCGTACCACCCGTATCGCCCGAGCAGGCCGATTGGCTGGCCCGCGTGGAAAAGCTCGCCCCGCTCATCGAACGCCACCGGGACGAGGCCGAACACACCCGTCAGATGCCGCGCCCGGTGTTCGAGGCGCTGCGCGATGAGGGTTTCACCCGGATGTGGGTCTCCCGGGCGTTCGGCGGGCAGCAGGTCGCCCTGGACACCGGGATGGCCGTCTTGGAGGCCCTGGCCCGTCTGGACGCGTCGGTCTCCTGGCAGATCGGCGTGCAGGGCGCCATCGGCAGGCTGTCCGACTACCTGCCCGAGGAAAGCTCACGCCGACTGTTCCTGGACAGCGACGGCTTCGTCGTCGGCGGCGTCAAACCGTCCGGACTGGCGGAGCCGGTCGACGGCGGTTACCTGCTGCGCGGCGAATGGGCCATGGCCAGCGGTTCGGCACACGCCGAGTGGCTGGTGTGCACCGCACTGATCAGTGAGGACTGGAAGCCGGTCATGACGCCGGCCGGTCCGGACATCGTCATGCTGTTCGTGCCGGCGTCCGCGGTCCACCACCGCGACACCTGGTACACGGTCGGTCTGCGCGGCACGGGCAGCAACCACTTTCGGGTCGACGAGCGGTTCGTGCCCGCAGAACTCGCCGTACGCAAGGAACTGATGGCCAAGGCCCCACCGGCTCGGGGGTCACGCGGTTATCCGATCGGGTACTTCGACTTCGGCCCGTTCTCCACCGCACCGGTGGCGTTGGGTATCGCGCGGGACGCGCTGGACACCTTTCGGGAAACCGCGCAGGTGAAGACCCCGGCCAGCGGCACACAGACGCTGGCGGCGAACCACGTGGTGCAGGAGCGGTTCGCCCGCGCGGAGATCGCCGTGTACGCGACGCGGCTGCTGCTGCACGATGCGGCGCGCCAGGTCGTCGCGGCGGCCGGGGAGGGCGGCGACGAGCTCAGCGCGTTGATTCGCCTGTCGTCGGCATCGCTCGCCGAGCACACGACCGCGGCCGTGGAGGCGACGTACACGCTGGCTGGGACGGCCTCGTTGTATGCGACGAACCGGTTGGAGCGCTGCTTCCGCGACGTGCACTCGGTGACGAAGCACATCGCGCTGTCGTACACCCACTTCGAGACCGTCGGCGACTATTTGATGAACGACGCTTTGGTGATGCGTCGCTGAGCAGCTGCCTCGGGGGCCCTGCGCCGCGCGATCGGGACGATCGCGCGGCGCAGGCGTGTCATCAGGAGGCGAATGCCTCACATACGGCCATCAGACTGTCCCGGAACTCGCCCTGCGGCATGCCCTTGCCGGCACTGAACAGCAGTGGCTCGTCGTAGAGGCCGTCGAACGCCGCGTCGTAGCGTTCGAGGGCTTCCTTCGGGGTGCCGTGGACGGTGAGCACGTCGAGCATCCGGTCGGAGACCGCGGCCGCGGCCGCGGGAACGTCGCGGCGTGCCAGGGCGTTGCGGATGTCGGCGGTTTCACGCTCGAAGCCGTGGAAGGTCATCAGCGGGGCGGCCGATGGCCGGGCGGCGAAGACCGCGACCTGTCGCGCGGCGTGGGTCCGGGCCTGTGCGGGGTGCTCACCGACCGCGCAGATGATCATTCCGGTGATGGGGAGCGGCCGGGCCTGGCTCTCGCCGCGGCGGCGTCCAGTGCGGGACGGACTTCCTCCTCGACGAACGCGCGGCTGCACAGCGGCAGGCCGATCAGGCCGTCGGCCACGGCGCCCGCGGCGTTGATCATCGGCCGACGGCCTGCTGCCACGAGGATCCCCGGGCGGATGTGGCCGTGCTGTCCGGATGCTCCGGCAGCCGCCGACGGCCATGCCGGAAGCAGCGGATCCGCCGCGACCCGGCAACGGTAGAACTCACCGTCGTGTTCCACCGCGGTGGTGTCGAGCTGCCAGATCCGCCGGATCAGCGGTACGAGCTCCGCCAGTCGTGCCGCGGGCCGCTGTGCGTCCGCCCCGTGCCAATCCGCGATCACCTGCTGGTTTCCGGTACCCAGGCCAAGGGTGACGCGTCCCGGAGCGAGCTCGGCCAGCGACCGGAATTCCGTCGCCAAGGTCACCGGGGAGCGGCCCAGGGCCCAGGCGATGGCCGAGCCGAGCCGGATCCTGGAGGTGGCGGCGGCCACCGCGGCCAGCGTCACCACCGCTGAGCGGTCGTAGAACTCGCTCGACCAGAACGACGGCAGTCCCCTCCGTTCGACCTCCCGGGCGACCTGTACGGCCAGCGGCACAGTACCGGCCTGCATCGCCAAACCGGGCCTCGCCGTCTCTGCTTCTTCCACAGCGCTCTCCCCTCCCGATCAACGTGATGTCCCCTCTGGACGCTAGGGCCGAGTCCGGTGTGCGGCTACTTCGACGCTGCGCAAGTCGGAAGAAGCCGGGAGAGCCCGTGGCCACCAGGCTGGTACGGGCGAGGGAAGGAGAAAAGGCATGCGGCGTTTCGATGACATCGTGGTGGGGGCCGGCGGGGCCGGAGCGGTTCTCGCGGCACGGTTGAGTGAGGAGGGCGGCAGGCGCGTCGCCCTGATCGAGGCCGGGCCGCACTACGGGGAGGCCGCTGCCACACCCGCGGACCTGCTCGATGGCAACGCCATGTCGCTGGTGCAGCATTCCTGGGGTCTGACCGCGGCCCTCACCGCCCGTCGCCGCGTCCGGTTTCCCCAAGGCAAGGTGAGCGGCGGCTCGTCGGCGGTCGGGAACACGGTCGCCATCAGGGGTACGCCCGCCGACTACGACGAGTGGGCCGCTCTCGGCAACTCCCTGTGGTCCTGGGAGCAGACCCTGCCCGCGCTGACAGCGCTTGAGGACGATCTCGACTACGGAGACCGGGAGTTTCACGCGGCGGGCGGTGCCCTCCCCATCCGGCGCTGGCGGGCGGAGGAGCTGACGCCTCTTCAGCAGGCGTTCCTGGACGGCTGCGCGGCCGCCGGATACCCGCACGTCACCGATCACAACCACCCCGCGTCGAGCGGGGTCGGGGCGATCCCGTCGACCCGGCGAGATGCCGCGGTGCGCGTGTCGACCGCCATGGCCTACCTGTGGCCCGCCCAGGGCCGCCCCAACCTGGAGATCATCCCCGACTGTCAGGTCGACCGGGTCCTGGTTCGCGATCAGCGGGCGGTCGGGGTCGTCGTCGACGGCGAGGAGCTCCGCGCGGGACGCGTGATCCTCGCTGCGGGAGCGATCGGTTCCCCGGCACTGCTGTGGCGCTCGGGTGTGGGGCCCGCTGACGAGCTGCGCCGCTTGGGCATCGGTGTCCACGCCGACCTGCCGGGCGTGGGCGCCGGGCTGACCGATCAGCCGCGCATCGGGGTGTTCCTCACTCCGAGATCCGGTACAGCCGGTGAGGGCGCTCCCACGGGTCAGATCGTGCTGCGTACGACGTCGTCAGGCAGTACGTCCCGCTTCAATGACATGTACTACGCGATGGTCAATCGGTTCGATCTCACCCACCACTTCCCGAAGTTGCGCGAGGTCGCCGGAGCCCGGAGCGTTTTCGGTGTGATGGCGGTGGCCCGACGCCCGCATTCGCGGGGGCGCGTCGTTCTGGAATCGGCCGATCCGACCGTGCCGCCGCGAATCGACCTCGGCTATCTCTCCGACGAACGGGACTACCCTCTGCTGGCCGAGGCTGTGCGTGGCAGTTGGGAGCTGGCTCATTCCTCGAAGATCCGTGACCAGGGGCGGGAGGTGGTCCTGGTTGAGCAGCGGGTGCTGGACGACGAGGAGTTGATGCGCGGTTACATCGACGAGGCCGTGGACTCCGCCTACAACCCGGTCGGCACCGCGCGGATGGGCCCGGCGAGCGACGGGAGCGCGGTCGTCGACCAGCGCTGCGCGGTCCACGGTCTCAGCGGACTCTATGTCGCCGATGCCTCGGTGATGCCGGCCATGGTGTGTGCCAACACACTGCTCAGCGTGGTGACGATCGCGGAGAGGGCGGCTGGATTCCTGACCGGTCGGTGACCGTTTCACCGCTGCCGGCTCTGCGGCAAGCGGCCCCGCACGCGCATGCGCCGCTCGGGAGAACGCCCCTGTCTCGTCTCTTGCCGCGCCGTTCACCCTGCCCCTATAGGGCCGTTGCGGCGCCTCAACCTCGCACAAGATGCGTCGTTCTCGACGGAATGGTAACCCTTACCACGAAACCTCAACAGTGGTGTCTGCTCCCCGCAACTTCGCTGCCTACCAACCGGTAGCCTGCCAGATTCGCAGTATTGACTTCTGGCATTCTTGATCGGCGCCAAGAGGGCAGCCACGAAGAAGTCGCTGCGGGGGGCGGGGCGAAAAACTCGCGTACCGGTGGGAGCTTGTTGCCCGTGGCGTCGCCGCTCGCGCAGGGAGGGGGGTTGATCACGGCTAGGTGATCACGCAGGTTCAAGTATTCAATCACGGGGGGAATCTTGGACGTTACGCAAATGGCAATAGAGCGAGCTATAGCGACGATGTGGAATCGCTATAACGAGCCGTTGTCACTCGACGACATAGCGGACTCAGCCATCCTGAGCAAATTCTATTTCTCACGCACTTTCCGTGAGGCCACCGGAACGTCACCAGGGCGCTTCTTAGCCGCAGTTCGGCTGTTCCGGGCGAAGAATCTACTGCTGGAGACAGGCAGGAGCGTCACGGATATCGCCTTCGCCGTCGGGTACAGCAGCCTCGGCACGTTCTCCAGTCGCTTCGCGCGCAGTGTCGGCACCTCTCCGGGCCGCTATCGCGCGCTGTCGCAGGACGGCCTGCACGGTCTGGATGCCCGCGTGGCGAACGGAGGTTCCCGCGCGACCATCACCGGCACGATTCGCATCCCGGAGACCGACAAGCCAGTGCGTGTATACGTGGGGGCTTTCCGCACCCCGGTCGTCGAAGGCTTTCCGGTTGCCTGCGACATCCTGGACTCCGCCGGCGCCTACACCCTCGCGGACGTGCCGGCCGGCACGTGGTGTGTGCGTGCCGCCGCGGTCTGTGTGGGCGATGACGAGCCGCGACCGTGGCTGCGCAAACCGGTGTTCCTCGGCCGCGGGGCACAGCTGGCCGTCCGGCAGGACAAGACGCACACCAGCCAGCACATCGCCATGCGCCCGATGATGGCGATCGACGCGCCCATCCTGCTGGCGCTGCCGGAGCTGGACAACTGGGGCGTGTCGAGGCTGAACGGGGTGGCCTGACACCCCTTGCCGGGCCGGTCTCCGCTCACTCCACCGGGGCGAGCGGAGGCCGGAACAGCCCCCAGCCGAACGCCGGCAACCAGGCCTCGGGGTCCGCGGTCCACGCGAGCTCCCTGATCTGCTGGACCGTGCGACGCCCCACCAGAGACCGGTACAGATCATGCCCGGTGCCGAACACGATGGCGTACGGGGCGCCGTCACCGACGTGCCATGCGCCGTCCTTCGTCTCCAGACGCAACGCCGGACATCCCCGCATGGTCACGGCGGCCCGGAAGCCGTCCACGGCGAGCTCGAAGGCGATGGGAAATGCCGGGTGTGCCACCGGGACGGGCAGTCCCAGGGCATGTCGGACATCAACCTCGTGCGTATAGGCATCCATCACCAGAACAGAGCCTGCGCTGGAACCGGCGGTCTCCCGCAGACCGCGATCCACGCGGGCACCGCTGCGGTTCCATTCGGCCAGTAACGCGGGAAGCCCCTCCGCGACATGGTGGGGCGGCGGACCGGCGAGGTTGCGCTCGGCCAAGCGGCAGCTGTCGACCAGGTGCGCCACGGCGTCGTGAACTGTCCACCCGGGGCAGGCTGGTACCTGCGTCCGTGCGGCTTCTGGGCGGCCGGTCAGCGAACGTGTCAGGTTTCGGCGAATGTGGCGATATGCCACCCGAGGGGTTCCTTCTCCGGCCTTGGCGCCCTGCGGCATACGGTACCCGGCATCGCCGTTCATCCTGAGTCCCCCTCACGCGTCGACGACCGCTCAAATCCTGGCTTCCCATCCTGACGCGTAAGAGGGAGTCGCCTCTCGCCATTCCAGTACACCCGCATCGGGTCACGGTAGTGTGCGGCGGTTGCCACGCAAAGACGGCCTACGGGCTGGTCAGGCACTTCCGGCCTCGTCCCGGGCCGACGACGGTCAGCACCACGCTCGACGACCAGGACGCCTTGGACGACTTGGGCGACTTGGGCTGCGCGGGCACCGGAACCGTCCGTCCGCACGGACGTCACTGGGTACTGAGACCAGCCATGCTGGCGCGCCCGGCGGAACCGGGGCTTCTCTTCCCGTGCCGACCTGCGACGGCCTGAAGGGCACGAGACCTCGGCAAGCGAAGAGTAGGCGGTCGGCGCGGTGCCGCCGGAGTCTGGTTGCCGCGTGCCGTGCAGCAGCACTACCGATGAAGGCAGGGGCAATCGTGACCGTTACCAGCACTCGTTATGACATCGCCATCCTGGGCTCCGGCATCGGGGGGTCGATGCTTGCCTGCATCCTTGCCAAGCACGGTATCCGCACCCTGTTGCTGGAAGGTGCCGCACATCCGCGGTTCGCCATCGGCGAGTCGCTCATCCCGGAGACGGGCATCCGGCTGCGCATCATCGGGGAGAAATACGGGGTTCCCGAAATCGGCTGGCTCGGCTCGTTCCACACGTTGCGCGACAACATCAGCAGCGCCTGTGGTGTGAAAAGGTCCTTCAGCTTCATGTACCACTCCGCCGGTCGCGAGCACCAAGGCGAACACGTCAACCAACTGCCGACACTCACACCGCCGATCGGCCCCGACTCGCACCTGTTCCGGCAGGACACCGACGGCTACCTCGCGGCCATGACCGTCCAGTACGGGGCGGACTTCGTCTCTCAGGCCCGGATCGAGAACATCGCCTCGCACGATGGCGGCGTCGATCTGCGGGCGGCTGACGGGACGGTGTACCAGGCCAAGTACTTGATCGACGCCTCGGGCATGCGGTCACCCGTCTCGGACCTGTTCGGCATGCGGGATGAGACACCGCGATTCCGCACCGACACCCGCACACTCTTCACCCACATGGTCGGGGTGAGAAGTGCGGACCTGCTGCTCGACGAGAAGTCCCGCAAGAAGGTGCCCTCACCACTGGGCGAGGCGACGATGCACCACGTCTTCGACGGCGGCTGGCTGTGGGTGATTCCCTTCAACAATCACCGCGAGTCGACCAATCCGGTCGCCAGCGTCGGATTGATGCTCGACCGCACACGCCATTCCCACCGGAAGGGACCCGCGGAGGAGGAGTTCCGCCGCATCATCGCGCGGTACCCGACGATCCAGCGGCATCTCGCACCGGCCAAGGCCGTACGCCCCTGGGTGTCCTCGGGACGGTTGCAGTACTCCTCACCCCACTTGCTCCGGCCCCGGATCCTCCAGCTGCCCCATGCGGCGGGCTTCGTCGACCCGCTGTTCTCCAGCGGGATGTCCGTCCTCGTGGTCGCCGTGGACCTGATCGCCGAAGCGCTGCTCAAGGCCGTCGCCGAGGACGACTTCGCCACCGAGCGGTTCCAGCACATCGAGGACACCGTCAACCGGGCCTTCGACTACTTCGACGACGTCGTGTCAACGTCGTTCGAGTCCTTCGCCAGTTACGACACCTGGAACGCCTGGAACCGCAACTGGGTCCTGGGAAACATGCTCGGTGCCTTCGGCCCGCTGTCCCTCTTCGTCCGCTACCTCAAGAGCGGCGATCCGGCAGACCTAGCCAAGACCACCGAGCCGTCCCGTATGGGCGTGCTCGGCAGCCACCTGCCGGAGGTCGCCGCCACGATCAGCGCCTCTCGACAGGACATCGCGGCGGCGGCGAGCGGCGAGATCACTCATGCCGCGGCCGCCGAACGGATCTTCACCCGACTCGGCGGCCTCGACTTCGTGCCGCCCTACATGGGCTTCGGCAAGCCCGGACAACATGCGGTCGCGACGTTCACGCTGCCGGCCGGGGCTCGGCACGTCACCTGGTATCGCAGGCATGGCTCGGCCGCCTGGCAAGAGAACTGCACCTTCCCCCTGCTGACCTACGCCCGCCATGCCCTGGGCTTCGTGCTCGCCTCGGCGGGCAGCGCGTGGCGGCGCGGGAGCACGGCGGCCCGCGATGTCGTCGTCGCCGGCAATCGCGACTGGACGTACCAGCCGGCCGCGACGAGGGCGCACGGCAAGACGTGGGCCCCCCTCCCGCCGACCGCCCGCCAGGCCGGTCCGGAGCCGGCCGCCGGACACCGGACCGCGGCGTTGTGAGCCGTCGAAGGAGAGAGACGCCGGCCATGCACCCATCCCAGCCGCCCGGCAGCACCGCCCTTCCCGGCGGCGCTGTCCACACCCGTACGCACGAAGGAAAAGGCCATGACACTTCCCGGCCCGCTCACCGCCCCGGCTCCGGGCCGGTGATCGCATGACCACCCCGCGGATCGCGGTCGTCGGCATCGCCTTGCGCTACCCCGACGCCGACAGCCCCGAAGAACTGTGGCGCAACGTGCTGGCCGGACGGCGGGCCTTTCGCCGGCTGCCGGACGAGCGGATACGGGCGGAGGACTACTACTCGCCCGATCCCGACGCACCGGACCGGCACTACAGCCGCATGGCCGCGGTGCTCGAGGGCTTCGAGTTCGACCGCATCGGCTACCGCATCGGCGGATCCACGTTCCGCTCGACCGACATGACCCACTGGCTCGCCCTGGACACCGCACTGCGCGCCTTGGACGACTCCGGCTTCCCGCACGGGCAGGGCCTGCCCAAGGACACGACCGGTGTCGTCATCGGCAACACGCTGACCGGCGAGTTCAGTCGCGCCGGTCTGATGCGGCTGCGCTGGCCCTACGTCAAGCGCACCGTAGGGGCGGCCCTGCGCGAACAGGGCTGGGACGACGCGGACCTCGGCACCTTCCTGGCCCGCCTGGAAGACCGCTACAAGGCCCCCTTCCCACCGGTCACCGAGGACACCCTGGCCGGCGGACTGGCCAACACCATCGCCGGGCGCGTCTGCAACTACTTCGACTTCGGCGGCGGTGGTTACACCGTCGACGGGGCCTGCTCGTCCTCCCTGCTGTCCGTCGCCACCGCCTGCACCGCGCTGGCCACCGGGCAGCTCGACGCCGCGGTGGCCGGTGGCGTGGACCTGAGCATCGACCCGTTCGAGCTCGTCGGCTTCGCGAAGACCGGAGCGCTCTCCACCGGCCAGATGCGCGTGTACGACCAGGACTCCAACGGGTTCTGGCCGGGCGAAGGCTGCGGCATGCTCGTACTGATGCGCGATGAGGACGCCGTGCGTCACAACCGCTTCCGCTACGCCACCATCGCCGGCTGGGGCAGAGCTCCGACGGCAAGGGCGGCATCACCCGGCCCGAGGCCGCAGGCCACCGACGCGCCATCAGCCGTGCCTACGCGGCGGCCGGATTCGGGGTGGAAACCGTCGGCTACTACGAGGGCCACGGCACCGGCACCGCGGTCGGCGATGCCACCGAGCTGGAGGCCTTCACCGGTGCGCGCCGCGCCGCCGACCCGACCGCCCCACCCGCCGCGATCAGCACCGTCAAGGGCAACATCGGCCACACCAAGGCTTCGGCGGGGGTCGCCGGGCTGATCAAGGCGGTGCTCGCGGTCCGGCACCAGATCATCCCCCCTGCCACCGGACACGACCGTCCGCATCCGGTACTCGCGGGCGATGCGCCCGCGCTGCGCGTCCCGAGCAGCGCCGAGCTGTGGCCCGATGGCGCTCCGATCCGGGCCGGCGTCTCCTCGATGGGCTTCGGGGGCATCAACGCGCACATCGTCGTCGAACACGCCGACGGTGTCCGCCGAACCGCCCTGGGAACGACGACGCAGCGCCTGGTCCGCTCCCGGCAGGACACCGAGCTGCTGTTGCTCGACGCCTGCGACCCCACGGAGCTGCGCGGCCGCGTCGCGCGGCTGGCCGCGTTCGTACCTCAGCTGTCGTTCGCCGAACTCGGCGATCTCGCGGCGACGCTCTCCGGTGACCTGGCGGGCGGACCTGTCCGGGCCGCCATCGTCGCCGGCTCCCCGACGAGGCCGAACACCGCCTCCGCACGCTGCTGGAGGCGCTCGACACCGACGCCCGCCACGTCTTCGACCCGGTCGGCGGCGTCTTCCTCGGCGCCGCCGGGAAAGCACCGCGCATCGCCTACCTGTTCCCCGGGCAAGGCGCGGGCCGCGGCGCGGACGGCGGCGCCCTGCGGCGCCGGTTCGCCACCGTGGAGGACCTGTACCGCGGTCTTCGGCTGCCGACGGACGGTGACCAGGTCGCGACCGCGGTCGCGCAGCCGCGTATCGTCGCCGGCTCGGTCGCCGGCCTGCGGGTGCTGGCGCGGCTCGGTGTGACGGCGACGGGAGCTGTCGGGCACAGCCTCGGCGAGCTGTCGGCGTTGCACTGGGCCGGGGCCATGGACGAGGACACTCTGCTGCGCGCCGTCGCCGCCCGCGGCCGACTCATGGACACCGCCGGCGCCGGCGGTGGGGGGATGGCCGGGATCTCGGCGTCGGCCGGCGATGTCCAGACGCTGATAGGCGGCGAGCCGGTGGTCGTGGCCGGCTTCAACAGCCCCACGCAGACGGTGATCAGCGGACCGGCGGCGGCGGTCGAGGCGGTGATGGCACGCGCCCGGGCCCGCGGCATCGCCGCGACCCGCGTCCCGGTCTCGCACGCGTTCCACTCCGACGCCGTCGCGCCGGCCGCGCAGGCCTTCCGTGCGTATCTCGCCGACCGGACCTTCACACCGCCGGCCAGGACCGTGGTCTCGACGGTCACCGGTGCGCCGCTGCCGCCGGACGTCGACGTCCCCGAGTTGTTGACCCGCCAGGTCCTGGATCCCGTCCGGTTCAGCGAGGCGGTCCAGACACTGGCCACGGACGCGGACTTGTTCGTCGAGGTCGGCCCCGGGCAGATCCTGCGGAACCTGGCCGCCCAGATCGCACCATCGGTGCCCGCGGTCTCGCTGACCACCGACGGCCCCTCCCTGGCGGGACTGTTCCGGGCCCTCGGCGCGGCCTACGTGATGGGCGCGCCGATCCGGCACGAGGAGCTGTTCCGCGACCGGTATGTCAAGCCGCTGCCGCTGGACAAGCAGTTCTCCTTCCTGGCCGGCCCGTGCGAGGCCGCGCCGGATCTGAACCTCGCCGTCGACGTGGAGGACCGTCGGCCCAGCGGTGCGCCGTCGGCCGAGACGGAGCAGCCGCCACCGGGGGCCGAGAGCCTGGCCGTGCTGCGGCGGCTGGCCGCCGAGCGGGCCGAACTGCCGCTGGAGGCAGTGCGTGCGGACAGCAACCCGATCGACGAGCTGCATCTGAGCTCGATCACGGTCGGTCAGATCGTGACGCAGGCCGCCCGTGAGCTCGGGGTGAGCACGGTGCTGGCGACGTCGGCCTATGCCACATCGACGCTCACCGAGCTGGCGGCGATGCTGGACGAGCTGGCCGACACGGCACTCGGTGACGACGGGCAGCGCGAACAGGTCGCGGGCGTCGCACCATGGGTACGGTCGTTCACGGTGGACCTGACGCCGGCCCAGCCGGTACCACCGGTCGTGTTTCGGACCTCGCCGGCCGAGTGGGAGGTGTTCGCCACTCGTTCGCACCCGCTGGCTGTGCCGCTCCAGGCGGCGCTGAGCACCGCCGGTCTCGGCGACGGTGTGCTGCTGTGCCTGCCGCGCGAGGCCGACGAGGACCACCTGCCGCTGTTGATATCGGCTGTGCGGGCCGCGCTGTCCCGGGCCCGGCAGGCCCCGGTGCGGCTTGTCGCGGTCGGTGGCCAGCGTGGCGCCGCGGGCATCGCCAAGACGCTGCACCTGGAGGCCCCGAACGTCACCACGACGGTGATTGTCCTGCCGGACCCTGAAGCGCCCTCGGCACGGCGGGTTTCCCGGACGGTCGCCTGTGTGGAGGCTGACGCCGCAGCGACGGAGGGTTTCGCCGAGGTCTGGTACGACGTCGACGGCCGCCGCTCGGTGCCGGTGCTGCGCGCCCTACCGCCAAGCCGGGAGCCATCCCCCGCACCGGTGTTGAGCGAGCAGGACGTGCTGCTGGTCACCGGCGGCGGCAAGGGCATCACCGCCGAGGCGGCCCTGGCACTGGTCGAACACACCGGAGCCGGTCTGGCGCTGCTCGGCCGCTCGGCGCCGGACGCGGACAGGGAACTGGCGGCGAACCTGGAGCGTTTGCGCGCTGCCGGCATTCGATTCCGCTACCTACAGGCCGACGTCACGGCGGCGGATGAGGTGAAGGCGGCCGTTCAGGAGGTACACCGGTGGCTGGGACCGGTCACCGCCGTCCTGCACGGCGCGGGCCGGAACGAACCGCGGGCTCTGGTCAACCTGGACGAGGACACCTTCCGCCGCACCCTGGCCCCCAAGGTCGATGGGCTGAAGACCCTGCTGACGGCCGTGCAGGACGCCCCGCTGCGGCTGCTGGTGACGTTCGGGAGCATCATCGGGCGGGCCGGTCTACGTGGGCAGGGTGACTACGCCACCGCCAACGACTGGCTGACCGATCTCACCCGCCGCTACGGCGAGCAGAACCCGCGGTGTCGCTGCATCGCGATGGAGTGGTCGGTGTGGTCCGGCTCCGGGATGGGTGAGCGGCTCGGTGTGCTGGAGTCGCTGATGCGTGAGGGGATCTCGCCCATACCGGTCGCGGAGGGCGTCGCCACGCTCAAGGAGCTGCTTGCCGCGCCCCGGACACCGGATACCGTCGTGGTGATGGGGCGCGCCGGAGGGCTGCCGACCCTCGCCCTTGAGACCGGTGAGCTTCCGTTGGGCCGCTTCCTGGAGCGACCTCGCATCCACTATCCGCGCATCGAACTCGTCGCCGACGCCGATCTGTCGGCGGCCACCGATGGCTACCTCGCCGATCACATGCTCGATGGCGACCTGCTGTTCCCCGCCGTGCTCGGCATGGAGGCGATGGCCCAAGCGGCCGCTGCGCTGACCGGCCGCACCAGGACACCGGTGTTCACGGACGTGGAGTTCCTACGGCCCATCGTGGTGCCCGCCGACGGCAGCACCACGTTGCGGGTCGCGGTTCTGGCCGATGGCTCGGGCACGGTTCGGGCCGCGCTGCGCTCAAGCGACACCGGCTTCCAGACCGATCACTTCCGGGCCACGCTGTGCTACGAGTCGGCCGCACCGGCAGACGCCTCACGGCCGACCGGCGAAGCAGCCCACCCGACGATCCCTCTCAAGCCCGCCGAGGAGCTCTACGGCTCGGTGCTCTTCCAAGGCGGCCGGTTCCAGCGTCTGTTGGGCTACCAGAAGCTCTCTGCCGACGGCTGCGTGGCACGGATCTCAAGCAGCCCGCGTGCCGACTGGTTCGGCGGCTTCCACCCGGCCGAGCTGACGTTGGCCGACCCCGGGACGCGGGATGCGCTGATGCACTCGATTCAGTGCTGCGTCCCCGACGCGACGCTGCTGCCGGTGTCCGTCCAACGGCTGTGGCCGGCCGATCCCGCCCGCCTCGGATCGTCGGCCGAGGTGACGACGCATGCCACGGAGGTATGGCGGGAGGGCGACACGTATCTCTACGACGTCGACGTTCGGGACGCCGACGGTGCCCTGGTCGAACGCTGGGAGGGGCTGAAGCTCCAGGCAGTGCGCAAGCGGGGTGGCGCTGGTCCGTGGCCTCCGGCACTGCTGGCCGCCTATCTGCAACGCAATGCCGAGCCATACCTGGGTGCCCGCCTGGGCACCGCAGTCGTCCCGGCCGACCCGTCGACGCCGCCCTCCCGCGATACCCGGCGCGCCGCGACCCGTCAGGCGGTGAGCTGGGCCGTCGGCCGGGACACGGAGGTCGGGTATCGCCCGGACGGCAAGCCGCTGGTGCCGGGCCTGGAGGTCTCCTCGGCGCACGGCGCGGGTGTCACGTTCGCCGTCGCCGCGACTGGGCCCGTCGCCTGTGACGTGGAGGCCGTGGGTGTGCGCACCGAGCGTGAGTGGACCGATCTGCTGGGTGCCGACGGCGCCTCGCTGGCCCGCCTGATCGCCGCCGAGCGTGGTGAGGGCCTCAACATCGCGGCCACCCGGGTCTGGGGGGCGATCGAGTGCCTGCGCAAAGCGGGCCATGCGCAGGCGACGCTGATGAGCGAGGCGTCGCCGGGTGGCGCGAGTGGGCCGTGGACGGCGTTGCGTGGAGGGTTCATCCGGATCGCGTCGTTCGTGACGACGCTGGCGGGTATCGAGGAGCCGGTCGTGTTCACGATGGCGATGGACGAAGGCGGGGTCGGAGAGTGAAACAGTTCTACGAGTATCGACATGTGGTCGGCTTCGAGGAGACCAACCTCGTCGGCAACGTCTACTACGTCAACTACCTGAGCTGGCAGGGCCGCTGCCGGGAGATGTTCCTGCGTGAGCATGCTCCGGACATCATCGCCGAGCTGCGGGACGATCTGAAGCTGTTCACGCTGACCGTGGACTGTGAGTTCCTGGCCGAGATCACCGCGTTCGACGAACTGTCGATCCGCATGCGTCTGGTGGATCTCACGCAGACACAGATCGAGTTCTCCTTCGACTATGTGCGGTTGCGGGAAGGTCTGGAGGATCTGGTGGCGCGTGGACGGCAGCGGGTGGCCTGCATGCGTGGTCCGAACACCGCGACCCGGCCGGCTCCGGTGCCTCCGTCACTGCGCGCCGCTCTGTGCCGTTACGCGAAGACGGCGGGGCCGCCTCCGCCCCGCAGTGCGGGCAGCTCCGGGCCGGCCGCCATGGCCACCCTGCCGGGCAAGGGTTGATGGCGATGGGTGTGCACAGGGCGGCTCGCCCGCGCCCGGCGGAACCGTCGCGGGCGCTGCCGCCCCGGCCTGCCGGGGCCGGGGCGACGGGAGGCGGGGATCTCGGCCCTCGGGAACTCCGCGGGGTCTTCGGCCGGTTCGCCACCGGCGTCACGGTGGTCACCGCGGGCCGGGACGAGCCGCGCGGCATGACCGCCAACTCGTTCACGTCGGTTTCCCTCACCCCGCCACAAATCCTGGTGTGTGTGCTGCGCGACGCTTCCATGCACCGGGTGATCCTCGAACACCACGCGTTTGGGGTGTCGGTGCTGTCGGAGCGCCAGGAACGGCTCGCACGTCACTTCGCTGACAGCCGTCGCCCGCGTGGCGCGCAGGAGTTCGCGACCGTGGATGTGACTCAGGGGCCGTGCACGGGTGTACCCGTCCTCGGCGGTTCCCTGGCCTGGTTCGAGTGTGGCCTGGCGGCCGTCTATGACGGTGGCGACCACTCGATCTTCCTCGGCGACGTTCTGCACCTCGGCCATGGCCCGGACGAGGATGCGCTGCTGTTCTACGCCGGGGCGTTTCGCCGGCTGGAGGGCCATGCCGACCGGCGCGGACACCTGCCGCCAACCGCCTCCGGGTCACCGGAACAGCGCACCCACGGAGAAGACCACACAGGTTCGCCCCTGTTGTGATGACTGCAACCGAGACCGGAGGATCGCCCATGTCGGCCAGCACACATGCTCATCAGCCGCGTGCCCGCCATCTTGTGGAGGCACTCAACGGCAGACATCACCGGGCCGCACTACGGATCTTCGCGTTCCTGGTCATCGCGCACTGGGCGGAACACATCGCCCAGGCGGTCCAGATATACGTGTGGGGTTGGCGTGTGCCCGAAGCCCGCGGTGTGCTGGGGATTCCCTTTCCGTGGCTGGTCACCTCGGAGTGGATGCACTACGGGTATGCCCTGCTCATGCTCGCCGGGTTCATGCTCTTGCGTCCCGGGTTCGCCGGCACCTCGCGCACCTGGTGGAACGTCGCGCTCGGCATCCAGATCTGGCACCACTTCGAGCACCTGCTGCTACTCCTGCAAGCACTGACCGGCACGCATCTGGCGAGCAAGCCGGTGCCGACGAGCATCGTCCAGCTGGTGGCTCCGCGCGTCGAGCTCCATCTGTTCTACAACGCGTTGGTCACCCTTCCGATGGTCGTGGCCATGCTGTGGCACAGCAGGCCTGCGAAGCGCGACTCCGAAGCCCCCCGCTGTACGTGTGCCGACCCCGCACCGGTGTAGGCGACCATGGCGGGCACCCTCACACGTCGCCGTCCCTCACGGCTTACCTCGTTCGCCATCCTGGTGACCGCCTGCCTGCTGCTGTACGTGTCGCTGCCCAACCTCGGCAGAGCCATCCATACGGCCACGGTCGACGGCACGCCGGGCACCTTCACCGCGCGCCGGCTCCAGTGCGTCAGCCACCCCGGCCATGAAAGCTGCGGCTGGTCGGGAACGTTTCGCTCGCGCGATCGGACGCTCGAATTCCGGTCCGTGACGCTGTACGGCAGCGGCCGGGATTCTCTGCGCCAAGGCGAGCGGGTGAAGGCCGTGGACATGGGCATGCCCGGCCGCGTCTACCGCCCGGGAGGATCGGGCGAATGGATCCTCGTCGTGCTGCTGCTGCTCGCCGGATACGGCCTGCTGGCCCTGTTCGCCCAGCGGCATCTGCTGCCGCCGCCCCGCTCGGCCTCCGCCGGCCCACCGCGGCCGGCAGCGACCCCTGCCTCGAACGCCGCGGCGGAGCCGGAGCGGCTCGGCTGATCTCCACGCCGGTCCCCCGCGACTCGCTGCCGACACCGGTCGTCGCCCCACTGTCGGCCCAGTGTCCTGCGCCAGTCGTTGCAGGCACTGTGGCGGCGGTCCCGGCCAGGCCGGCCGCCCACCATCAGCGTCGATCAGGCGGCAGCGGTCGGGGTCACGCCGTGGGAGGAGATCCTCGACTCCCCCGCGGGCCGATGCCAAGGCGGCCGACGGGGCGGGGCCGGTCCTGGAGCGGATCCGGCGCAGCATCGTCACCAAGGGGCCGCCATGAGCCAAGTGGCCTGTGTCTCCCGGTGGTCCACGGGGGCCACGCCCACGACTGCCGTCGGCTCGCCCTCGAAGTCGTTTGTGTCCACTGCCACGACTTCGTGACTGCCACTGCCCGTCTGGTGTGTGAACGCCAGCACCCAGCCATCACCTTCGGGCGCGAGCGGCGAGCGCGGCACGAAGACCGGTGCGCCGAAGACACGGCCCGAACCCGGACCGTGGATCTGCCGTGTCCCCGTGACCAGGTCGTGGCGAATCAGCGCACTGCCGCGACCGGAGGTGTGCGTGAGCCGCGTCGCGAAGCCGTAGCGGCACTCGGATCCCCGGTGGCGTGGATCGACCGTGGGCGAACCCTGCGCGTGGTGGTCGAGCACCTCGCCCGCGGCGGTCATCCTGACGGGGTCGAGCGTGAAGCGCCACAGCGTTGGCCCTGCGGCGCCGGGCCGCACCGTGTCGAGCACCAGCCGGTCGTCGGTCAGATCGAACGCGTTCAGCACAGACCCCACGCATCCGGGCTCGATATCGACCCAGGTGAGCTGGTGCGCGGTGCCCGCGCGCGGCATGATGCCGATCCTGCCCGGTGCGTGGAACACCGCGTGGCGGTGCGTCACCGCGAAGGCCGGCGTCTCCCGGCACGATGACGTCGGGATCGGCTCGCGCCTGCGCACGCGCCCGCGCGCGTCGACGACTACGTACCACAGGTGCGGGGCTGCCGCGGTGGTGACCGCTGCGAACAGTTCGCCGGTCAGCGGATCGTGCACGGCGTTCGCCGCGAAACCGAACGGCAGCGTGCCGTCGAAGTCGTGACGCGCCTTGGTGGCGAAGTCCGGCGTGAGTTCGTACGGCAGCACGCCTTCGCCGAGGGCCAGGATGCGGCCGGCGTGCTGGATCACGGCGCTGTTGGCGTTGTCGGACGGGCAGACGCGCGGGCCCGGAGCCGGTAACTCGCCGGTGATCCTGCACACGAGGTCGGTGCGGACGCGGCGCGTGCGAAACCATTCGGCGTGGCCCTGGCGTATCCGTAACGCCGCCACCAGCGGCTGGCCGTCGGCGCGGTCCGGACCGATCCGAAGCAGTGTTCCGTGCAGCTGCTCGGGGAGTTCGCCCTTGACCGGCAGCGCGCTGATCTCCGTTTCCTCCAGGCGCGCGTGGCGGCGCAGCGGCGCTCGGGGAGCTAACGGGATTGCTGGGGCCATCAGGGCTCACCACCAAGGCGAATTGCCGTTACGTAACAGTGCTTGCCAATGTCGCCGGGCCGGGCGCATCCTGTCAAGGGTGAGTCCTCGCCCACTGCAGCCCGAAGTGCGCAACGCCCTGCTGGAGGCCGCCGCCTCGGTCCTGGCCGAGGAAGGCCCCGGCGGTCTGAGCAGCCGCCGCCTGGCCAAGGACGTCGGCACATCGTCGACGGCCGTCTACACCTATTTCGGGAGCATGAACGACCTGGTCCGTGCCATCGTGCACGAAGGGTTCGCGCGGCTGAACGTAAGCATGACCGCGATCGGCGACTCCGACGACCCGGTCGCCGACGTGGTCGCACACGGCCGGGTCTATCGCTGGAACGCCTTTCACCACACGCACCTGTACCAGGTGATGCTCGGCTTGGGGAACGTCGCGGGGTTCTCCCTGACCGATGACGACCGACGCCACGGGCGCTACGTACTCGACATCCTCATCGCCTCGGTCCGGCGTTGCATGGACGGCGGCCGGTTCCGGGAGGGCGACGCCGAACTGGTGGCTCATCAGTTCTGGACAGCTCTGCACGGCATCGTCACGCTTGAACTCGGCGGCTACCTCTTCGAACCCTACGACGCCGAGTCGTGCTTCCACGCGCAGGTCCACAGTCTGCTGGTCGGAAACGGTGACGACCGCCGAGCGGCACACGCGTCCATGCGCCGTGCCGTCGACATCGCCGATCGTGCCCTGAACGGGGCGTGAGGACGCCGCGTCCTGGGCGGCACGCAGGAAGAAGCCTCGCCCGCCGCCCCCTGGCTAGGCTCCCGAGTCGAGTTCCGACCGGCTTCACCGTCAGGGCGGAAGTGGGGTGACGTCCTGCCGCCGCAGCGGCGGCCCGCTCGCTGTGCCGCCCGGGCACCGCTCGCCTCCACCGGTGAGCAGGCCCCGACGCGCATCCTCTCCGTCACGAAAGGCCCGCACATGACGAGCGAGCGACGTTCCCTCACCTTCTTCGAGTCCATGTTCTATCGCTTCAACATCGGTCCGGTCGTGGCGAGCGTCGCCCTGGAGGCGAGGGTGGATACGGCGGCCATGGGACGGGCCGTGCGCCTGCTGGAGCGCGACTATCCGCTGCTCCGCTGCTCCTTTTGTCAGACCGGCGACGACATCACGTTGGAACTGGCCGACCACGGGCCGGGATTGACCCTGGTCGAGCCGGGGTCGAACGGTCTTGCGGACGAGCTGAACGTCTCCCTCGCGCGGAACCGCCCGGTCTACCGCATCTCGCTGTCCCAGGACACCGAGTCGGCGCTGCTCAGCTTCGCCGGCGACCACGCCGGCAGTGACGGCCGACTGAACTCGCTCCTGCTGCGCCGGTTGCTGGGCTACTACGCTGATCTGCTGTGCGGAGCCGAACCCGAACCGACCGGAAGGCGCGCGTTCGAAGGATCCCTGGAGGAAGCACTCCTCGCCGCGTACGAACCAGGGCCGTTGCGGACCCCCGCCCATACCGATCCGCCGTTGACACTGGCCGGCGACGCCGCTGCGCCCGGCGCGCTGGCGGTGCGCAGTTTCAGCTTCGCACCGGACGCGACCGCCGCGCTGATCGCCGCGGCCCGGCGGGAAGGGATATCCATCCCCAACCTGCTGGCCGGGGCGCTGGCATGCGCGGTGCGCGCCCACTTCCCCGAGGCCGGACCGCTACCGGTCGCACCGGCCTTCGCCGTGGACCTGCGCCCGCGCGTCGATCCGCCGATCGCACCGGATGCGCCGTTCTGCTGTGTGGCCCGCTTGGTGTGCTCCACCGGCGTAGACGCCGGCGACCAGCCCGGCGAGGTGGGCCGACGCATCGCCGCGCAGTTGCGGAGGGCCTTGGACCGAAACGAGATCCAGCACCGACTGGTGTCCCAGCGAGCCGCCGGAAAGCCGATGCCGCTGCCACCGATCTCCTTCATGGTGTCGAACATCGGTGTCATCCAGGACTATCCCGTGCCCGACGGACTGCGGGTCATCGACAGTCGGTGGGCCGGGACATCCCGCGGACCGGTTCCGACGCTCTTCGGTTCGACCGTGGGCGGGCGGCTCACCCTTGATCTGGTCCATGACACCGCGTTCCACCACACCGAGGTGATCGACGATGTGGCGAAGCATTTCGAGACGGCACTGACGACCGGGCAGAGCTGACGGACCCGCGCCCGGCGAGGGGTTGACCAAGCTGTCTGAGAACGCAGCACGCGCGAAGAAGCCTGTTCCCTTTTGGGAGTGACATCGTCGGGGGAACCCGCGGAGACAGAGCGTGAGTCACCTGCCAACTGAGGTCGCAGAACGGAGCGAAGAAGGATGCGGCTGTCGGAGCTCAGCGAGCGCAGCGACGTATCCACCGCGACGATCAAGTATTACCTGCGTGAGGGGCTCCTCCCTCCCGGCGAACGGGTGAACGCCACCGTGGCCGACTACGGCGAGGGGCACCTGCATCGCCTGCGCCTGGTGCGGGCGTTGCTCCAGGTCGGCGGCATCCCGGTGGCTCGCGCCCGGCAGGTACTCGCGACCATGGATGACAGCGCGGCGGACCTCGACAAGCGGCTCGACACCGTGGTTCAGGCTCTGCCGTGCCCCTCCGGCGATGCGGACGAGGTCGGCGGTGCCCGGGCCCGACGGGTCGCAGCCGATCTGCTGGAGCAGGTCGGGTGGGCGGCCGGTACGCAGCGCGGCGAGGAGTGCCGTGCGTACCAGATGCTGGTGGGCGCCATCGCGGCGTTGGACTGGCTCGGTTACCCGTACGACGCCCAGCAGCTCGCTCCGTATGCCCGGCGTGCGGCCGAGTTGGCGGACCACGATGTCAAGGTTTTGCAGTGTCTGGGCCCTCACATGTCAACGGCAGAGGCAGCGGTGACACTCGCTGTGCTGCTTGAGCCGCTGATGGTGGCGTTGCGGCGACTGGCGATCGTCGCGCCACGTCAGCGGCGCACCGTGTGAGGCGCCCGAATCACACACCTATTCCGGAATAGGGCCTCCGGAGAAAGAACACCCGCGGCCGGCATGGCGGCACAGTTGTGCAGGAACGTGCCCGACAACTTGCTGCACTGTCCGAAGGTGGCCGGAGTGCCCGACGAATTGTCAAGCTGGTCGCGTCACCACGCCACGTGAAAACCTTCTTCGACGGGGTTCCCAGTGCCGCCTGAAGTCAGCCCGGAACAAAGAGGAACGGCCCTTTGCCGACGCGGCGTACACCTGACCGGCATCGCATGGTGCGCGAATTCAGCAGCCGAACTCCGCGGATGGCGTGCGTAATTCCGGCGAATGAGCCGGGCCGATCCGGTCCGGTCCGGCTCTGAACACAGCAGCAACGGAGGCAGATGCCATGTCAGTCCCGCGAGTTCCCGTACTCATCGTCGGAGGCGCCTACACCGGGCTCACCACCGCTTTGAGCCTTGCCGCACGCGGTGTGCACCCGCTGCTGGTGGAGCGTCGGCCGAGTACGTCCACACTGCCGAAGGCATGGGGGCTCAACACGCGTTCTCAGGAGTTGCTCAACACACTGCCCGGCGTGGCACAGCGGATCCGCAGCGCCCTCGGGGACGCCCAGTGGCCCCGCATCAGCCACGGCACGTCCATAGCCGATCCCGAGCGACGCTACCTCGACCCGCTGGCCGGGCAGCCCGACCCGCAGGAGCTCTCCTCGGTGCCGCCGCTGGCGTGGGTGTCGCAGGCCCAGGTCGAGGAGATCCTCCGCCAGAGCGCCGAGGAGGCCGGCGCGGAGGTGTGCCTCGGCACCGAGATGGTCTCCTTCGTCCAGGACGACGAGAAGGTCACCGCGACACTGCGTGACGTGTCCACCGGGCGTGAGCATGTGGTCGAGGCGGACTACATGGTGGCGGCCGACGGGAACATGAGCCCGATCCGGGAGGCGCTCGGCATTCCCGTCGAAGGCAGTGGAGTCATCGGCCACATGTACATCCTCACTTTCGAGGCCGATCTGACGCGCTACGTGGAAAAGGGCGCGGTCGAGGTCATCGGGATGCCCGGCAGCGGTTCCAGCTTCATCCTGGACGGCTCCGAGCGGCACACCCTGTGGGTCGATTACTTCCCCGAACGGGGCCAGACGCCGGATGACTTCACCGAGACCCGCTGCCTGGAGCGGATCCGTCACGCCATCGGCGACCCCGAGATCGACGTCACCTTCATCAACGCCCGCTTCTTCGCCATCAACCACAAAATGGCCGAACGGTTCCGCGAGGGCCGTGTCTTCCTGGCCGGTGACTCCGCGCACGCCTGCCCGCCCAACGGCGGCCAGGGCGGCAACCTCGCCATTCAGGACGCCTACGACCTGTCCTGGCGGCTCGCGCTGGTGCTCACCGGGCAGGCCGGGCCCGGCCTGCTGAACACGTACGAGATCGAGCGGCGCCCGCTCATCGACATCACTCTTGAGCGTGAGGTCGAACTGGCGAAGATCTCCGAAGGCCGCGTGCCCGCCAGCTACAACCCGGCCGACCCCGGCGCCCCCATCCCCATGGCCAAGGAGTTCCTGGGCTTCCGGTGCCACTCCGCCGCGGTCCGCACCGAGGCCGACGACGACGGCAGCCTGCAGGAAGATCCGTGGCACCCCACCGGGCGCCCCGGCGGCCGGGCTCCGCACGTCGTGCTCACCGACGGTCCGCGGACGCTCTCCACCCACGATCTGTTCGGCCGCGGTTTCGTGCTCCTTGCCGGGTACGAAGCCCCGGAGTGGGTCACGGCCGCCGAAAAGGTCGCCCGCCGACTCGGCGTCACCCTGGCCGCGTACCGCCTCGGTGATCGCTTCGTCGACGGCGACGACGTCTGGTGCGGCCGTTACGGGGTCGAACCGACCGGTGCCACGCTGATCCGCCCCGACGCCGTCGTGGCCTGGCGCGGCAAGCAGGCGGCGGACGATCCGGAGCACGAGCTCACCACGGCCCTCACCGCGATACTCACACGTTGATCCGCGCACGCTGATCCGAACGTTGCCGCACCCGTGTGTCACTTATGGATGCGGCAACGTTCTTCCGTTCCGCCCTGAGCCGAGACCTTCGAGGTGTGCCCCGTCAGGTCACGCCGTGTTCGCCACGGGCCTTTCGGGACCGGACACGAGCATGTGATCGCGAATGATCCAGCCGGCCTGGAACCGGCTCTGCGCTCCCAGATCCCCGAACATCTCGGCGATGTACTTCCGGCAGGTCCGCACCCCGATGCCCAGGCGCCTGGCCACCACTTCGTCCTTGTACCCGGCGGCGAGCAGCTGAACGATCGCGGTCTTCGTCTCCTGGGTGAGCCACTCCGGGATTCTGTTGTTGCCGCCCGTCCTCTGGAAGACGACGCTGGTCGCCCAGGCGCTCACCACCGTGTGCAGGATGAACTCCACTAAGGCCTCGTGCTTCACCATGTGCGCCCTGCGCGTTTCCTCGCCGTCCAGCAGGAACACGACCGAACGGTCGAAGGCGATGAGCGCGGGCAGGGACGCGGCGGTGGTCCGGACCTCGCCCCCCGCCGCCGAGATCTCCTCGACGCAGTCGCGCACCTCCGCGTCGTACCGGGACAGGTGCGGAAGCAGCACGCGCAGGCTGACCGTCGACGGAACCAGCCCGGAGGCCGGGCCGAGCACGCTGTGGGCGGCAGTCGGGGCTCCCCGCCCCAGAGGTTGCACGGCGAACACCTCCTCGGTGCACCGTGCCGCGCGGTCCTCAAGCGCGGCACGGATGGCGGACGCGCCCTCGATCGTGACGACGGGACTGGGGCCGCCGCTTTCCACGCCGTCGGCGCATAGGCCGGAGAGCGTGTCGAGCTGCTCGCGGAGTCCGTCCAACTGTGCCTGCCACGCGTCGATGACGCCCGAAAGAGGCTTCGCGTACTGGAGCCTGACCGTTTCCGGGTGCACGGCGATCCAGTCGTCGCGGCCCTCCGCCCGGGACCGCGCCAGCTTCATCCTTCTGAGTCTGGACAGCACTCGCTCCGTCTGTTCCGGACCCCAGCCCAGACTCCTCGCCAGTTTCTCGAGGGTGGATCCGCCGGTTGTGACGAGAAACTGATAGGCCGCCAGATCCTCATCACCCAACAGCGGAACGATCTGGGCGATATCCACAGTCTTCCCCCTACCTCTCGGCATGACTATGCCTCAAGAATAAACACGGGCCCATAGATGGACGCAAGTTCAAGAATCTTGACGCAGGTTCAAGTTCTTGTCACTGTGCATAACGGGCGAAGGCGTATAAAGAGTTCGTCTGCCTCTGCCTGGACCCAAGGCTTCGTCAAGAGTCGACGATGTGGGGGTGAAAAGTAGTCGTGAGTCTATTTTTGGACCCCGTTTATGACGATCATCTCTGTCGCTGCCCGTGCCGTGAAACTTGGAGTCGTACGTGCGTACAGAACCGTCGGACATGCCCCCCGTCGCGATAGTCGGCATGGGGTGCCGGTTGCCGGGGATCGAAAGCGTCGATGAGCTGTGGGGCGTACTCACGGCCAACGCGGACAACGTGATCCCGATCCCTTCCGACCGCTTCGACATGAGCGAGTGGTACGACTCGACCCCCATGACCCGCGGCCGAACCGTCTCCCGGCACGGCGGCTTCCTCGTCGATCCCTTCGGCTTCGACGCGGCCTTCTTTGGCATCTCACCGGTGGAAGCACGCACCATGGATCCGCAGCAACGCCTGCTGCTGCACGTCGTGTGGGAAGCCCTGGAGTCGGCCGGGATACGCCCCTCCCAGCTGGCGGGCACTCGCGGTGGCGTGTTCGTCGGCCAGGCGACATCGGAGTACGCGGAGACCGACCCCCGGAGCCATGACCCCGATGTCCGCAGCATGGTGGGCAGCCGACTGCGCGCTGTCACGGCCGGACGCGTCTCCTACGCCCTCGACCTGCGCGGGCCGAGCGTCGTCCTGGACACCGCGTGCTCCTCGTCGCTGGTCGCCGTGCACGCCGCGCGCCAGAGTCTGCTCACCGGCGAGAGCGACCTGTGCATCGCCGCGGGTGTCAACGTCATCCTGTCTCCGCACGACTTCGTCGCGTACTCCCAGGGGGACATGCTCTCCCCGGGGGGCCGCTGCCGATTCGGCGACGCCCGCGCGGACGGATTCGTACGCAGCGAAGGCGTGGGGGTGGTGGTGCTCAAGCGACTGGACGACGCGCTCCGGGACGGCGACGCCGTCCACGCGGTCCTGCTCGGCAGTGCGACCACCAACGACGGCGCGGCCAGCGGGCTTCTGCTCCACCCTTCCGTGGAGGGTCAGGCCGCCATGGTGCGCGAGGCCTGTCGCAGTGCCGGTGTCGAGCCCTCGGAGCTCGACTACGTCGAGGCGCACGGCACCGGAACACGCGTCGGCGACGGCGTGGAACTCCAGGCGCTCGCCGAGGCCGCAGGCCCAGGACGGCGCGCGGACCGGCCGCTCCTCACCGGATCGGTCAAGACCAACCTCGGGCACGCCGAGGCCGCCGCGGGCATGGCCGGGCTGATCAAGTCGGCGCTGATGCTGCGCCACGGTGTCATACCGGCGTCGCTGCACCTCGACGAGTCGCACCCCCTGCTGGCACAGGACGACTTCCCGGTGCGCGTGGTGACGCGCAACCGGCCCCTGGAACCGGCCGGTTCCCGCGCCCTGATCGGTGTCAGCTCCTTCGGCCTGTCCGGTACGAACGCCCATCTGGTCCTCGGCGCCCATGTCCCCGAGCCCGTGCCCGAAATGCCCTGCCCCGCCATCGAGGCCGAGCCCTGTCTGCTGGTGCTCAGCGCGCGCACGTCCGGCTCCCTCCGCCGCCTGGCGGAGAAGTACGCGGCCTACCTGGGTCCCTCCGGGCCCGGGCGTCGTGTCCGGCTCGCCGACATCTGTGCCGCCGCCGCCACCCGGCGCGACGCCCACCCCCACCGGCTCTGGGTCGTGGGCCAGGACCACGACTCCCTGGCCCGGCGCCTGCACGCCCTCGCCGCGGGCGAGACGATTGCGGACGGCGGAACGGCCGAGGCGGGCCTGTCCGGCGACAAGCGCCTCGTGTTCGCCTTCTCCGGGCAGGGGTCGCAGTGGGCGGGCATGACCCGGTCCCTGTACCGCTCCTCGCCCGCCTTCCGGACGGCACTCGACGCATGCGACCGGGCCGTTTCCAAGGAACTCGGCTGGTCGGTTCTGGAACGACTGACGTCCGACGACACCGACTTCCCCGAAGACGTGAGCATTGTTCAGCCCGTCCTGTGGGCGGTGCAGGTGGCGCTCGCCGCCGCTTGGCGCGAACGCGGCGTGACACCGGATCTGTGCATCGGGCACAGCATGGGAGAGGTAGCGGCGGCTCACGTGTTCGGCGCCCTGTCACTGGGCGACGCGGCCGCGGTGATCTGCCGACGCAGCCGGTTGATGCAGCGCGTGGCGGGCCAGGGTGCCATGCTCGTCGTCGAACTGTCGGCCTCCCGGGCCCGGGAGGACGTCGAGGCGCACGAGGGGGCGGTGTGCGTGGCGGCCGAGAACTCACGCACCACGACCGTGCTCGCGGGCGATCCCGTGGCCCTCGCGCGTCTGCGGGCGGCATGGGAGGAACGAGGCGTCCTGTGCCGCTCGGTGAAGGTGAACGTGGCCTCGCACTCGTCGCAGATGGAGCCCCTGCGCGACGACCTGCTGCGGGAACTGGCAGGCCTCTCCCCGGTCCCCGGCACGACCGGCATGGTCTCCACCGTGCACGGCTGCGAGGTCAAGGGCCCGGAGCTGACGGCCGTCTACTGGATGGACAATCTGCGCCGTCCCGTGCGGTTCGCCGACACCGTACGAGGGGTGGCCCTCGCCGCGGAGAGCGTCTTCCTCGAAGTCAGCCCGCATCCGGTCCTCGTGGCCCCCATGAACGACACGCTGGGCGGCGACCACGGTGAGGTCGCGGTGGCCTCGCTGCACGCGGGTCAGGACGAGCCCACCGAACTGGCCCGGGCCGCCGGACGGATCTTCGCCTTGGGCGGGCGGGTGGACTGGCCGCGGTGGTTCGGCGGAGGCGCACGGCATGTGCCGTCGCTTCCCACCTACTCCTGGGACGTGGTGCAGTTCCGGCGCGAGTCGGCCGACTCCCGGGCCGCGCACCGGCCGGCCGCCTCCCGGGTCCGGCACATCGACCTCGCGTCATGGAGCGGGACCGCCGAGTGGAGCGGCGGCGCAGCGCTCCCCGAGGGCGCGCCCGTGCCGCCCGTCGTCCATCTCGCGGCGATGCTGGAAACCGCGCAAGAGGCCGACCGCACCACGCCGCTCGCACTGCGGGACGTGCAGCTGGGCGACGTGCACGTGCCTCTCGAAGCGGCTGACGGCACGACCCTTCAGGTGACCCTGGACGGGCACCGGGGACAAACCGGGGAAGCCCGCACCGTCACGGTGCGGGCCTTGCTCCCCGGCGTCCCCGAGCCCGTCTTCTGCGCCAGGGGACGGATCGTCGGGGCCGAGGCCGACGATGCCGCCTCCCTGGATCCGGACGCCCTGGACGCCGTGCTCGCACGCTGCCGGGAATATCTGGGGGCACAGGACCTGCGGCGACTCGCGCAGCGCCACGGCTACGGCTCCAACTCCGACTCCGACCACCCGTTTCGGGCTGTGGAGCACCTGTGGCGGCGCGACGGTGAAGCCGTGGCCCGTGTCCGGCTGACGCAGCCCTTGTCCCGCCTCGACTGGGAGGCCGGCCTGCGACCTCCTCTCCTCGCGGCCCGGCCGGGAGCCATGTCGGGCGACGACGGCATCTCGTACGTTCCCGTGTCCCTCGACTCGGTCCGGTTCTTCGCGGAACTGGAGCCGGAGTTCTGGAGCCTCGCCGACCTGCGGTCCGAGGACGGTGGAGCCTCACTGCGGGCCGACGTCCGCCTGATCGCACCGGACCGACGTGTCCTGGCGCGTTTCTCCGGAATCCACCTGCGGCGGCTTGCACGGCCGTCCCGGGCAAGCAGTCCCCTGGCACATGTGCCCGCCCTCGTCTCGGCCCTCACCGACCAGTGCGCCGCGTCGTTCGCCGGCCTGGCGAAGAAGGTCGCGGGCCCCCTCGGCGGCGACTTCCTCACCGGCCTCCTGCACTCCGTCGTATCACCGCCGACCGCCCGGGAACGGGCGCAGGACCGGGAGCCCGCGACGGCGCAACCCGCCGCTCCTGAGACGCCCGTGGAGGAGGTCGCGCCCTTGTCCCCTGACCGTGAAGGCGCAGCGGAGGCGCTTCTCAAGCACTCCGCGGCGCTGTTGGGCATGCCGGCGTCGGACATCGACGAGCGGCGGTCGTTGCGGGATCTCGGGCTCGACTCCCTCATGGCCTCCCAGCTCCGCCAGCGCCTGCGCCGCAGTCTCGGCCAGGAGGTGCCCGCCGAGCGCCTTCTGGGGCCGGAGAGCATCGCGAGCCTGGCCAAGAGCCTTGCCCGGCACGAAGCGCCGACACATTTCGGCCAGATGTCCCCGCAGGAGCCGGAGTGAAACTTGCACTGCAGTATAAAAACATGCGATAGATAGATCGTGGCCCGTGCGCCCCAGTGCCCCCACAGGCCGACTGAGTTCAGGTGTCCCCCTTGCCGTCGGCTCACGTCACTCAGGCCTCGCGAGCTCAACACACACAGGAGGGACGGAATGGACTCGAGTGCGACGACGCCGCCGGTCGGCCGCCGGGAACGCAACAAGCTGCGAGTCCGGGAACGGCTGTATGCCGCGGCCGTGGAGCTCATCGTGGAGAAGGGATATGACCACACCTCCATCGACGAGATCGCCGAGCGGGCAGATGTGGCGCGTGGAACTTTCTTCAACTACTTCCAGCGCAAGGAAGACATCATCGGTGCCTGGGGTGACAGGAGGCGTGCCGCTCTCGTGACGGGGCTCGATGCGAACAATGTGCTCACCCCCAGTTCGGTCGCCCAACTCCAGGAGTGCATGGCGGTCCTCGTCCGCATCAACCAAGAGGAACCGCGGCTCACCACCGCCATGCTCACCGCATGGGTGAAGGCGGGACGGCCGATTCTCGAAGAGCCGTATGTCGCGGAGGTGTTCGCCAGGATCGTGGAGAACGGGGTGCGCCAGGGAGAACTGAGCCCGGGGATGTCGCCGATCGGCGTCGGTAACGTGCTGCGCGATGTCTACCTCGGAGCCCTGTACCGATGGGCCCACCATCCCTCGGGCGAAACCGAGCCACTGGCCGATGAGTTGCAGCAGATCCTGCGGCTCCTCCTCGAAGGCATGACCGTGACGGCGACGCCCTAGACACCCAGCATGCGACGGCATACGGCGGCACGAGGCGTGAGCTGCGGGCTCACGCCTCGCGCCGCCGTCGGCCACGGACGGTCAGGGTGTGCCGAGCGTGGCGATGTCGATGACATACCGGTAGCGGGCGCCGGACAGGTTCTCCCAGGCCTCGGGGACCCGGTCAGCGGAGATCACCTCGATCTCCGAAGTGATCTGGTGTTTCGCACAGAAGTCGAGCATGTCCTGGGTCTCCCCTATGCCGCCTATGGACGATCCCGCGATGGCGCGGCGGGCACCCAGGAGGGAGAACACGTTGTACGACGCCACCGGGTCACCCGGTGCGCCCACGTTGACGAGAGAGCCGCCGAGGCCGAGCAGAGCCAGGTAGGCGTCCTGGTCGAGGCGGGCGGGGACGGTATTGACGAGCAGATCGAAGTGGCCCGCGAATGCTGCGAGTTCCGCGCTCTCGCGGGTGTTCACGAACCGCGCGGCGCCGAAGCTCAGCGCGTCGTTCTTCTTCTCCGCCGACCGGCCGAGGAGGGTGACCTCGGCGCCCATCGCCGCGGCGATCTTCACGCCGAGGTGCCCGAGGCCGCCCATGCCGAGCACGCCGACCTTCATGCCCGGACCCGCGTGCCAATGGCGCAGGGGTGAGTAGACGGTGACGCCCGCGCACAACAGCGGTGCCGCTCCCGCGAGTTCGAGTTCATCGGGGATGCGCAGGACGAAGCGGTCCACGACGACGATGGACTGGCTGTAACCGCCCTGGGTCACCGTTCCGTCGTGGTCACGGGCCGAGTACGTCTTGACGAAGCCCTCGGTGCAGTACTGCTCCTCGCCCGAAGCGCAAGGGGCGCACTCCCCGCAGGAGTTGACCATGCAGCCCACACCTACCCGGTCCCCCACCTCGAACTCGGTGACGGCTTCGCCGACTTCCGAGACCACTCCGGTGATCTCGTGTCCGGGCACGAGAGGAAAGAGCGTTCCACCCCAGTCGTCGTGGCCGAAGTGCAGGTCGGTGTGGCAGACGCCGCAGAACCTGATATCGATCCGGACGTCATTCCGGCGCAGCGGGCGCCGCTGGATGGTGGTCGGTGTGAACGGCGCTCCCTTGGCGGGCAGCGACAGTGCGAGGGTGCTGGGCATGGTGATCCTGTTTCCCTTGACTTTGAAAGGACGGGCGGACCGCCGCTGCGTCGTTGGGATGGAAAGGCGCAGCGTCGTCCTCCACCGGAACGACCCAGTCGAGCAATCACATGGCAGCCACGGAATGCAGCTTGCCCGTCCTCTCGGGCGGTCCGCCACCACCGCCTCGTGCAGCAAGCTGTGGTGCAGCTTGCTGCACATCCCCGGAGTTCCGTTCCCGGGTGCAGCAACGTGCGGCGCACGTTGCTGCACCAGGCGAACAGTGGCGTAGGGCCGCTGAGTCGGTGAAGCTGGCAGCGTCTTTCAAGGCGCCGGAACCGAGGCGCACGAAGATCTCCCCTTTACCGCCGCAGTTGTTCAGCTCTGCCGAAGGGTGGTCCAGCCATGCATCATTCCGACCCTCATATCGCGGCCAGTGGCCCGACTCTCGCTTATGTCGAGTTCTATGTACGCGACGCCGCCGCCACCGCGGCTGAGTTCCGGCACAAGTACGGGTTCGAGATATGCGCGACGGCCGGTGCCGCGCATTCCGGTGGTGACCGCTGCTCACTCGCCCTTCGGCAGGGAAACATCACCCTGGTGGTCACCCAGGGAGAAGCGGCGAACGCGTACGTGGAACGGCACGGCGACGGTGTCGCAGACATCGCCCTGCACGTGGACGATGTCCCCTCGGCCTTCGCCGCAGCGGTGGGGGCCGGTGCCCGGGCCGTCCGCGAGCCCGGGAGTTCCGACGGAGGCGGCGCCGTGATCGCGGCGTTCGGTGACATCACCCACACGCTGGTCGATCGTAGGACGCCCCTTCCTCCGGAGTTCTCGGGCCGCTCGGTCGACAGCACGGCCGGCACCACGGCGCGTACCGGCGGGTTCGAGGAGCTGGATCACTTCGCGGTCTGTGTCGCGGCGGGTGAGCTCGGCGGTCTGGTGGAGTTCTGGCAGCGCGCGTTCGGGTTTCGGTCCGTGTTCCAGGAGCATATTTCCGTCGGTTCCCAGGCCATGAACTCCGAGGTGGTGCAGAACGCCGAGGGCGACATCACGTTCACCATCATCGAACCCGACCCCACGGCGGCTCCGGGGCAGATCAACGAATTCCTGGGGGCGCACGGAGGGCCCGGGATACAGCATCTCGCGCTGAGCACGCGCAACATCGTCGAGGCGCTGGACCGGCTGAGCACGCAGGGTGTGGAGACCCTCAATGTGCCGGACATCTACTACGACGCGCTGCCCGAGCGTGTCGCCGTGACCGAATACTCCATCGACAGCCTCCGGAAGTCGCGGATTCTGGTGGACGAGGACCACAACGGCCGGTTGTTCCAGGTCTTCACCCGGTCCGTCCACCCTCGGCGGACCTTCTTCTTCGAAGTGCTTGAGCGGTGCGGGGCCGAGACGTTCGGGAGCAACAACATCCACGCGCTGTATACGGCTGTCGAGTCCGAGCGCCTCGCTCGCGCCCCTGAGGCCCCTGAAGTCTCGGGAGCCGTGCCGGCAGCCGATCCGCTGGTCTGTCTGGACGACCTGGCACGGCCCGCGGCCGCGCGGCTGCCCGCGGACGTGTGGGACTTCATCGCCGGTGGCAGCGGCCGGGAAACGACGCTCGCCCACAACCGCGCCGCTCTGGACAGCGTCCGCCTCGTTCCGCGCGTGCTGGCCGATGTGTCCCGTCCCCGCACCGCCACGCGCCTGCTCGGTGTCGAGGCCGACATGCCCGTGGCGGTGGCCCCCATGGCGTATCACGCCCTCGTACACCCGGAGGGGGAGATCGCGACGGCGCGGGCGGCCGCGGCGGCGGGGGTGCCCCTGGTGGCAGCCATGCTCAGCAGCCGGCCACTGGAGCAGGTCGCGCGGGCAGGCCGGCCGCCGTTGCTCCAGCTGTACTGGCTCCGTGACCGCGCCCAACTGCTGCGTCTGGTGCGGCGAGCCGAGGAGATCGGCTGTCCGGGGCTGATGGTGACGGTCGACGTGCCGCGCATGGCACGGCGGTTGCGGGATCTGCGCAGGCGGTTCGTGCTGCCGTCGCACGTCAGGCCGGTCGAACTCGACGGGACTCCGCGCCCCGGCGCCGGCCGCGCCCCGACCGTCGCGGAGCACACCGACGCTGTTTTCGACGCGTCCCTCAGCTGGCCGGACCTGGAGTGGCTCCGTGAACAGACCGCGTTGCCGCTGATCCTGAAGGGCGTCCTCGACCCCGCTGACGCCGCCCGGGCGGCGTCGGCGGGCATCGACGCGGTCGTGGTGTCCAACCACGGCGGCCGCCAGCTCGACGGCGCCGTCGCCGCCGTCAGTGCGCTCCCCGCCGTGCGCGCGGCCGTCGGAGACGCCTGTGACGTCCTGCTGGACAGCGGCATCCGCAGCGGCACCGACGTGCTGCGGGCGCTTGCTCTGGGCGCCACGGGCGTCCTGCTCGGCAGGCCGGTCCTGTGGGGTCTCGCAGTCGGCGGTGAGCGTGGACTGGCAGACGTGTTCTCCCTGCTCAAGCAGGAAATCGAGGACGCGCTGGTGCTCGCGGGCTGTCCGGGCCCAGAGGCGGCACGGGGCCTGACGGCCGTCCTGGACGGATCCGTCATGAACGAGGTCGAGCGAGTATGACGGGCACCACGGCCGCCCCTCGCAACCGACGTTCGCAGGACTGCGAGCTGCGCCTCGACGATCTGCACGCCTCGTTGGCGGATCCCGTACTGGAATCGATGAACTTCCTGAACGAGATCTCGGGCGCCTATCCCCATGCCGTGTCGTTCGCCGCGGGCCGCCCGTGCGACGACCTCTTCGAGACCGCGTCGGTCCAGCGCTGCCTGGACCGCTACATCCGGTATCTCGCCGTGGAGCAGGGCCGGTCCGCGGAGCGGATCCGCGAAACCCTGCTCCAGTACGGCCCCACGAAGGGCGTGATCGGCGAGCTGATCGCACGGAACCTGGCCGTCGACGAGGGCATCGACGTCCCCGTCGACTCCATCGTCGTCACCGTGGGGTGTCAGGAAGCGCTCTTCCTCGTACTGCGGGCCTTGTGCGCGACCGAACACGACGCCGTTCTGGCTGTCTCCCCGACGTACATGGGGCTCACCGGGGCGGCCCGTCTCGCGGGTATGCCCGTCCTGCCCGTCGCGAGCGGGTCGGGCGGGGTCGACTTCGCGCACCTGCGCGCCGTCCTGGACGAGGCGCGCCGCACCGGCCTGCGCCCCCGAGCGTGTTACGTCGTCCCGGACTTCGCCAACCCCACGGGGCTGAGCCTGAGCGTCGAGGACCGCAGGCGGCTCCTCCGCGTCGCCGAGGAGGAGGATCTGCTCCTGCTCGAAGACAATCCCTACGGTCTGTTCGATGACGGCGGAGCACCCGCACCCACGCTCAAAGCGCTCGACACCGGACGCCGTGTCGTGTATTTGGGGTCGTTCGCCAAGACGGCCCTGCCGGGAGCGCGGGTCGGGTTCGTCGTCGCGGACCAGCGAGTCGGGGACGTCCGGGGCGGCCCGCTCCTCTTCGCCGACCACCTCGCGAAGATCAAGAGCATGGTGACGGTGAACACGTCACCGATCGCCCAGGCGGTGATCGGCGGAAAGCTCCTGGAGTCCGGTTGCAGCCTGCGGGCCGCGAACGAGCGCGCGATCGCGCACTACCGCGGCAATCGCCGGGTCCTCCTCGCCGGTCTGGAGCGCCGCTTCGGCGGGACGGCGGCTTCCGGCATCCACTGGAACGCCCCGGCGGGCGGCTTCTTCGTCGTCCTCACCGTGCCCTTCGTCGTGGACGACCGGCTTCTGGAGAGGTCGGCCCAGGAGTTCGGAGTGCTGTGGACTCCCCTGCGCCACTTCCACGACGGTGCCGATGCCCGCCACCGGCTCCGGCTGTCCTGTAGCGCCCTGACACCCCCATGGATCGAGGAAGGCCTCGACCGGCTCGCCGCGCTCGTCGCGGACCGCGTCACGACCCGCTCCGAAAGCCGGGAGGCAGCACCGTGCACGGCGACCTACTGATCATCGGGGCTGGGGCCACGGGCGTCAGCTGCTTCGTCAACGCGGTGCGCGCGGCCCGGCACCGGTCCATCCGGATCGTCGACCCCCGCGACGTCGGCCGGGGCCTCGCGTTCGGTGAGTCCCACCCCGACCTGTTGACCAACAGTTCGTGCGAGGCCAACTCCCTGGTGCCGGACGAGCCGTACGACTTCGTGGACTATCTGCGCGGTCGCGGTCTGTCCCCCGCTCCACGTGACGTCGTGCCGCGCGGCCTCCTCGGCGCGTACATCGCCCAGCGCTTCGCGGAGTACTCAGCCCTGGCCGTCGCCCGCGGCGTCCGGGTCGAGCAGACCCGTGCCGGCGCACGGAGCATCGGCAAGGACGCGGACGGATACCGGGTGGGACTGAGCGACGGCACCGAGGTGCGGGCCTCTGACGTGGTGATCGCCGCGGGGCTCGACACGCCGCGTGTTCCGGAACTCATGCGCGCCCACCAGGACGACCCGGCCTTCCTGGCGAGCCCGTTCCCCGCCGAGCGCCTCTCGCGCCGCGTGCCGCCGGGGTCCCGCGTCCTCGTACTGGGATCCCGGCAGTCCGCCGTCGACGCCGCCCTGCTGCTGTGCGGGGAGGGTGGCCACGTCACCATGGCCTCGCCCTCCGGGCAGCTGCCCGCGGTCCGCACGGCGACGCCGCTGCTGCCCCCTTCGGCCACCGCGGCCAAGGGCATCGCGTCTCTCGATCCGTCGGACCCCCACCTGGTGCCCAGACTCACGAGGATCATCGTCGAGTCCGTCCGCCAGTGCGACGCCCGCCCGCTGCGCGAACAGATCACCGGCGTGAGCGACCCCGTCCACCGGCTCAGGGCGGAGATCGCACTGGCCGAGAGCGGGGCCTGTGCGTGGCAGGACGTCGCCGTGGGCGTGAGCGCGGAGCTCGCCGCGTGGCTGCCGACACTGCCGCCGCCGGCCCGGTCGACGGTCCTGCGGGCCTTCCGCACCGTCGGCCGCAGATACGCCACGGCCCTGATCCTGCCCAACGCCAGGAAGCTGCTCGGGCACATCGACCGAGGCGCGCTGCGCCTGGCGCGGGAGTACCCGGTGCGCGTGCGGCGCCGCGGCCCGGTGTGGTCGGTGGAGTGGCCCGACGGGGACGTGAGCACGGTCGACCGCGTCGTCAGCGCGTGCGGCTACGAACCGCCCACGCTCTGGCATGACCGCAGAGACGACAGCATCCACCTGGAGCAGGCTCCGCGTCATGCCCGCCCGGTCGACCAGCTCTCGGCCGACCTGCGCCTCCGCGTGTCCCCGGAAGCGTCTCCCGAGAACATCTGGGTCGTCGGCGCCGCCACCCATGTCCGGGTCCTCTTCTTCGCGACGCTCCTCTACATCGCCGCGCACCAGGCCAAGGACGTCGCGCTCCAGCTCGGCGCCCGGTCGACGCCGGCCCTCCATGAACTGGCCGAGCTGAGCCACTGACGTAGCGGAGCCACTGAGGTAAACGAAGAGAACGAACAGAACGAAGAGAACGGAGTCGGGCCGCCATGCCCACCCTTCCCCCAGACCCCGCCCCCACCCTCCCCTCACACCTCGTCGCGTCCCTGCCCCAGGCGTTCCGCGCCCAGGCCGCGCGCACGCCTCACGCCGTCGCTGTCCGCTCCCCGGAACTCGCGCTCACCTACCGGGAATTGGACGACCTGTCGGATCACCTCGCGCGCACGCTGCTGCGCACCGGTGTCGGCACCGAGACACCGGTGGCCGTCCTCCAGGGGCACACACCCCTCCTCGTGGCGTCCCTCCTCGCGATCCTCAAGGCCGGTTGTACGTACGTCCCGTTGCACCCCGGTTATCCGGTCGACCGCATGCGCAAGGTGCTCTCCGAGAGCGGGACCCGCCGCCTGCTCGTGGACTCCCACTACCGAGGGCTCCTTGCCCCCGACGATCTGTACGTCCTCGATGTGGACGCGGACGACTGGCGTTCCGCACCTGTGGTCTCTCTCGATCTGCCGTTCGCCGAGAGCCAGTTGGCGTATGTGATGTACACGAGCGGCTCGACCGGTGAGCCCAAGGGAATCGAGGTGACCCACCGGAACGTCCTCGACCTGGCGCTCGATACGTGCTGGCACAGTGACGCCCATCGCAAGGTGCTGTTTCACGCGCCCTACGCCTTCGACATATCCACCTACGAGGTGTGGGTGCCCTTGCTGGCCGGCGGCGAGATCGTGCTGCCTCCCGGCGGACAGGTGGACGGCGCGCGGCTGCCTCAGCTGATCGCCGGGTCCGGCGCCACCGCGGTGCATCTGACCGCGGGCCTCTTCCGGGTGGTCGCGGAGGAGGCACCTTCCTGCCTGGAGGGTGTCCAAGAGGTGCTGACCGGCGGGGATGTCGTCGCCGCCGACGCCGTCCGCCGCGTACTCGACGTGTGTCCGGGCATCACCGTGCGGGTGCTGTACGGGCCCACCGAGGTGACCCTGTGCGCCATGCAGCACGAGATCCGGTCGCCCGCCGACATCGGGGACGTCGTGCCTCTGGGACGGCCCTTGGACGGGACGGACGTATACGTCCTGGATGCCGATCTGGAGCCGGTGCCGGAGGGCGGCACGGGCGAGCTGTGCGTCGCCGGGGCGGGTGTGGCGCGTGGCTACGCCGGCCGCGCCGACGACACGGCCGCGGCATTCGTGCGGGACCCGTTCGGTCCGCCCGGCGCCCGTATGTACCGCACGGGCGACCTGGCGCGCCGGGAGGCGGGCGGCCGGATCGTGTTCGCGGGGCGCGCGGACGAACAGGTGAAGGTACGCGGCTTCCGGGTCGAACTCGGGGAGGTCGAAGCCGCCCTGAGGTCCCACCCCGATGTCGCGGACTGCGTCGTCGTGGCCCTCGACGGATCCGGTGACAAGCGTCTGGTCGCCTACGTGGTCGCCTCGGGTGGCGCCGCGCCGTCGCCGGGCCTCGTGCGCGCGCAGCTGACGACCTCGCTGCCCGACTACATGATTCCCGCGGACGTCGTGGCCCTCGACCGGCTGCCCCTGACGCCCAACGGCAAGATCGACCGTGGACGGCTGCCCGAGGCCCGCGTCCGGTCCGCCGCCGCGGACGGGCCCGTCTCCCCCACCGGCCGTGTGATCGGTGAACTCGTCGCCCAGGTGCTGGGCCTGGAGCACGTGGGTGTGCACGAGGACTTCTTCGACCTCGGAGGCACCTCCCTCCTCGCCATTCAGCTGCTGACACGGATCCGTGCGGTGTTCGGCCCTGAGCTGGAACTGTCCGTGATGTTCAGCCGGCCCACGGCTGACGGGCTGGCCCGACTCGTGGACTCGCACGCCGAACACGGCGGCCGCGAGAGCTTGGGCACCCTCCTGCCCATCCGGCCGGGCGGGACGCGGGCCCCGCTGTTCTGTGTGCATCCCGGCTTCGGACTGAGCTGGTGCTACTTCGCCCTCTCCCGCCACCTGGGCGCGGACCAGCCGATCTACGGATTCCAGGCGCGCGGGACGTCCGGCCCGGTCACGCTGCCGTCTTGTGTCCGGGACATGGCCGCCGACTACGTGCGCCTGCTGCGCGCCGCCCGGCCCGCCGGCCCCTACCGTCTTCTCGGCTGGTCCTTCGGCGCGGTCGTGGCGCAAGAGATGGCCGTCCAGTTGCAGGAGCTCGGGGCAGAGGTCGAGTTCCTGGCCCTGCTCGACGGCTACCCGGCGCAGGGCCATAGGCCGTACGCGGGGGACGAGCAGGAGATGGTCCGCGGCCTGTTGACGGATCTGGGCGTCGACGGCGACGACCTGCCGGGCGGGGACATCTCCCCCGACGCCTTCGCCGAGCTGCTGCGCGACACCGACCGCGGCGGCGTACTGGGCGGGGGAGATCCCGGGGCGCTCCTGCGGGTCTTCCGTAACAACCAGCGGCTCGTGCGCGCGTACACACCCCGCGTCTTCGACGGCCGGATCCTGTTCTTCAGCGCCGTACGGAGCCGGTCGGCCGCCGGCGAGAAGGACCGGTTCCGGTCCTGGCTGCCCTACGCGCGGCACGGCGTCGACCACCACGGCGTGGACTGCCTCCACCAGGACATGCTGCGACCGCTGCCACTGCGGCGGATCTCGGCAGTCATCCGGGAACACACCCTCACCCAGCCGGCCCCGCACCTCATCATCCATGTCTGGAGCATCCTGATGACCACACCGGAGCACGAGAACGTCGACGTCGTGGTGGTGGGCGGTGGCCCCGCGGGGTCCACGGTCGCCACCCTTGTCGCGAACCAGGGACACCGCGTCCTGCTCATCGACAAGGAGACTTTCCCCCGCTATCAGATCGGCGAGTCCCTGCTGCCCTCGACCGTTCACGGGATCTGCGCGCTCCTCGGTGTCTCCGAGGAGGTGGCCGACGCCGGATTCATGCGCAAGCACGGCGGTACGTTCCGCTGGGGTGCGAGCCCGGAGCCCTGGTCCTTCTCGTTCGCCGTCTCTCCGCGCATCGCCGGGCCGACGTCCCACGCGTACCAGGTCGAGCGGATGAAGTTCGATGAGATCCTCCTCAACAACGCCCGCAGGAAGGGGGTCGAGGTCCGGGAGGGCTGCTCGGCCGTCGAGGTGATCGACGGTGGGCAGCGCGTCGAGGGTCTCGTGTACACGGACCGGGACGGCACCCGCCATGAGGTGCGCTCCACCTTCGTGGTCGACGCGTCCGGCAACAAGAGCCGCATCCACCAGGGGGTCGGCGGCACACGCACCTACTCGGACTTCTTCCAGAACATCGCCCTCTTCGGCTACTTCGCCGGCGGCGACCGGCTGCCCGAACCGAGCGCGGGCAACATCTTCTGTGCCGCGTTCGACGAGGGCTGGTTCTGGTACATCCCGCTCAGCGATCAACTCACCAGTGTGGGCGCGGTGGTGAACCGCGACTCGGCCGCGGAGGTCCAGGGGGACCCCCGGCAGGCGCTGGCCCGGCTCGTCGACAAGTGCGAACCGATCCGCGACATGCTGAAGAACGCGACTCCGGTGACCGAGGGTCCGTACGGCCAGGTGCGCGTCCGTAAGGACTACTCGTACATCAACACCCGTTTCTGGCGCGAGGGCATGGTGCTCGTCGGCGACGCCGCGTGCTTCGTCGACCCGGTCTTCTCCTCGGGTGTCCACCTCGCCACGTACAGCGCGATGCTGGCCGCCCGGTCGGTCAACACCGTGCTGGACGGCCTCGTCGACCAGGAGCGCAGCTTCCAGGAGTACGAGGCCCGCTACCGGCGCGAGTACGGCCTCTTCTACGAGTTCCTCATGTCGTTCTACGACATGAACGCGGACGACGCCTCGTACTACTGGCAGGCCAAGAAGGTGACCCGGTGCGCCGACTCCGAACTCGAGTCGTTCGTCGGGCTCGTCGGCGGTGTCGCCTCCGGCGAGGGTGCCGTCCTCGGCGCCGAGTCGGTGCGGGGGAAGGTGGCCGCCGCCTCGGGGGAGCTCGCGCGCTCCGCGGCCGCGGTCGGCGCGGACGGGGCCGCGGACGGGGCGACACCGCTGTTCCAGTCGTCGATCGTCTCGGACGTGATGCGCGAAGGCTCGCGGACACAGGCGCAGGCGCTGTTCGGTGAGGCGCTCGGCGACACCGTCCCGATGTTCCCCGGCGGTCTGGTGCCCACAGCCGACGGATCGCGCTGGGCCGTCCCCGAGGAGTGAGGCACCCCACGGCCTTGCCCACCGGGGCTTGCGCGCCGGACAGCACGCCGTGCGGCCCGGTGCACACTGTGCACCGGGCCGCACGGCGTCAGCTCACCTGTCCAGTGTGATGCGGTACGTCTCCTTCGGGGTCTGGATGTCGTCGCATGTCAACTCACCCCTGGCGCCCCGGTAGGCGCCGGTGCCGCCGGTGATGGCCATCCGCACCGTGTCGCTGCCCTTCACCCACAGGGACTGCGCGGTGATCTGGCCCTTCGGCAGTTGCACCGAGAGCACGCAGTTGGTGGTGATCTTCGAGCCCCGCAACTCGGTCACCTGGCAGGAGCTGCCGTCCTTGCCGATCTGCCGGCCGCCCTGGAACAGCTTGTCCGCGTAGACGAATTCGTCGCCGACGCTCAGACCAGGAGTGCCGACATCGGTGTGCACTACTCCGTTGTTGCCCACGGCCAGGTGGATGACCTCCTTCGAGGAGGCCTGCGCGGGAACGGTGAGAGCGGTGGATATGCCGAGGGCCAGCACCCCGCTCGCGGCCGCGCCGAACACAGCGCACGTCTTCTTCTTCAACACGCGTTCTTCCTCCTCAGTGACGCACCGCGCCCACCGCGATGCTGCTCTCGTGATGCCGACTCGCCGCCCGGTCCCGGACGTCACCCGCGCGGCGCGACGTCGGCGAGTTCTCGGCCCTCGGCGAAGTCCTCGTCCCCGAGCCCCGCGGCGCGCCGCAGCGCTCCCGTCTCGATCAGGCCGATCACGGCCTTGATGTCGTGGTCGAGGCGCCGGTCGTGCGCGACGAAGGCGCTGTGCTCGCGGATGAGCTCGTGCACCGCCCGGACGGCGGGCGACGCCTTCTCGACGCCGCGCAGGTCGAGGGCCTGGGCGAGCGCGAGCAGATGGATGGCCGCCACTTCCCGCACCAGGCCGTTGACCGTGCGCGCGTCCCGGGCCGAGATGGTGCCCATGCTGACGATGTCCTGGTTGTGCGCCTCCGTGGAGCGGGAGAACACCGAAACCGGGCCTGTCTGTTCGAGTGCTTCGGCCGTGACGGCGGAAGCCGCTATCTGCATGCCCTTGAAACCGTGGTGCAGACCCGCCTCGGGGTCGTCCGGGCTGCGTGGGGCGACCAGGTTGGGCGGCAGCCCCTCGTTGAACTTCTCGTCCACAACGAGCGCGAGCTGGCGGTCGAGCAGGTTGGCCAGGCCCGCCACCGCCGTCTTCAGGCTGTCCATGGACTGCCCGACATGGCCCGCGTAGAAGTTTCCGCCGAGATGGAGCCCGGCCTCGTCGACGTCGAAGAGGGGATTGTCGGTGGCGGAGTTGATCTCGGTGCCGAGCCAGCTCTCCGTCCAGTCGAGCGTGTCACGCACGATGCCGATGATCTGCGGGGCGCAGCGCACCGAGTACTTGTCCTGGATCCTCTCGGTCAGCTGAAGGTAACCGCGCCCGGCCAGCTTCTCCCGGCGCACCAGGATGTCGTCGAAGGACGTGGCGAGGCGTGATCCCGCGAGCAGGGTCCTGATGGCCCTCGCGGAATGGACCTGACCCCGGTGCGGCTTGTTGTCGTGGACGAAGGGGTGCAGTGCGGAGGCGTTGCCGTGCAGCGCCTCCAATGTCATGGCCGTCGCGAGTTCGGCGACGAAGGCGAGCTCCCTCGCGTCCGCGGCGGCGAGGACCGCGTACGCGGCGGCGAAGGAGGTTCCGTTGATCAGCGCGATTCCCTCCTTGGGCGCGAGTCGCAGCGGCTCGATGCCCTCGTCGCGCAGGGCGGCGAGCGCCGGGCGCACGGCGCCGCCGTGCAGGACCTGCCCTTCGCCGATCAGTGCCGCGGCGAGGTAGCACAGCGGTACCAGGTCGCCGCTGGCGCCGACCGACCCGCGTTCGGGGATCAGCGGCAGGATGTCCCGGCTCAGGCACGCGAGGAGGGTGTTCACCGCCTGCGGCCGGATCGCCGAGACGCCCTTGGCCAGCGCGTTGGCCCTGATGAGCATCGTGGCCCGGGTGACCGCAGGGACGGCCGGCGGGCCCACGCCGTTGAGGTGGTAGAGCACGAGGTTGCGCTGGAGTTCGTGCGCCTTGTCGGGCGCGATCTGCCGCACACAGCTGTCTCCGAAGCCGGTCGTCACGGCGTAGATGGGGACTTCTTGGGCCAGCAGCGTCTCCTTGAGGTCCACGGAGGCGTGCATCCGTTTGACCGCCGCGGGAGTGAGGGTCACCCGGGTGTCGCGGCCGCCGCGGCGCGCGGCCGCGGCGACCGCGCGAGGCGTGAGGCCGGTTCCGTCGAGTTCGAGATGTGAGGCCGCGGACATGGGTCAGTAGACGCCTTCGATCATCTTCTGGCCGTCCACCTCGGCGACCGGATGGATGTTCCGCAGGGAGTCACCGGCGCCCGTGGGGCTGGGGACCCGCGTGGCCAGGTCGCGTTCGAGGCTGTTGGGCACGAGGCCGTACTTGGTGAGGTAGTTCATGACGACGGCTCCCTCCGACCCGAACTCGACCGGATGGCCGGTGGTGGGGTCGACCACGCGGTAGAGGACGAAGGGCGCGTACGAGTCGAAGACCGCGTCCCCCGTACCCTCCGGGTCGGGGCGCTGCACCGTGCCGCTGAGGACGGAGGTGCTGCCGTACGACCCCCGGAACCGCGTCTTGGGGAAGAGCTCCGTGGACAGGTAGTCGAGGGTGTCGGGGTCCATGTGTGCCCCCGTCCAGATGACCAGGCGCACCTTCTCCTGGATCAGGGCGCGGGCCGAGGGCCGTTCGGCGAGCCGGGCGAGGAGTGGAGGCGTCGTGATCAGGAAGGCGATCTCCTGTGACCGCAGGACCAGTTCGGTCTGGTCGACGAGGTGGTCGACGTAGGCGCGGGCGCCGGCGGTGTCACCGGCGGCGAGCAGTCGCTTCACCCAGCGCGGGTCCATGTCGATGGAGAACCTGATGCCTCCCCTGGCCTCGGCGATCCTTTTCGAGTACTCGCCTAGCATGTGGGGGCCGCTGGGCGCGACGGCCAGGGCGTGCCCCTCCCCGTCGTCGGGGTACTGGGAGTTCTCCCACGCCATGTATTGGTCGAACCAGTTCTCGAACATCACGAAGCGCTTGGGAGCCCCGGTGGTGCCACCGCTCTCGTACACGGCGAAGACCTTCTCCGTGGCGTCCAGGCCGCGGGGGATGAGGTCCTCGACCGGAACGTCCCGGAGTTCGTCCACCAGGTTGGGGAACAACAGCAGGTCGTCGACGCGGCGCACGTCCTCGACGGGGTCGAAACCCAGCTGGTCGCGGCGGTCCAGCCAGTACCGGGAGCCTGTGGCCGGGTCGAAGTGCCAGCGCATCATGGCTCGGACGTGCGCGTCGGCCTGTTCGCGGGCGTTCATCGCGTGTCACCGTGCTTTCTTCGTCGAGGGTGAGAGGTGGGGAGTGGGTGCGCGGAGCCGACGGCGTCCTCAGGCGCCGTGATGCGAGCCGCCGTTGATCTGGAGAATCTGCGAGGTGACATAGCCGCCGGGCGGTGAGCACAGATAGAAACCGAGCTCGGCGATCTCGGCCGGCTCTCCGGCGCGTCGCAGGACGGTCTGCCGCACGAGCGTGGTCTCCCGCGCGGCGGGAAGGCCGTCGCCGAAGAGGTCGGTGCCGGCGACGTATCCCGGCGCGATGGCGTTGGCGCTGATGCCGCGCGGACCCAGCCGCGTCGCGAGGGTGTGGACGTACGAGTGGAGGGCCGCCTTCGCGGCGCCGTATCCACCTGTTCCGCCGGAGCCCCGATAGGCGGCGACGGAGCTGTAGAGCACGACACTGCCGCCGTCGGCCATGAGGGGGATCAGGCCTTCCACGGCGATGACCGAGGTCAGGACGTTCGCCTCGTATGCCTCCTGCCATTCCGTCAGGGCCGTCGCCGCGTCCGCGTCCTCGGGCCCGCCTGCGGTCTGCGGCACCGAACCGGCGCAGCAGAGCAGGCTGTTGACGGGCAGTCCGGTCGCCCTGATGTGGTGCTGGAGGGTCTGCGCCGACTCGGCGTCGGAGAGGTCGAGGGCGAGCGGTTCGAGGTCCGCTCCGGGGACGCTCGCCTCGATCTCCTCGACCGCTCGCGTGAGCCGGTCCCGTCCTCGGGCGATCAGCAGCACCTTGTCGTTGTTGTCGGCGAACCGCTTCGCCGTGGCCTTGCCGATGCCGGCGCTCGCACCGGTCACCACGATCAACCTGGGCACCATCGAATTTCCTTTGACGAACTGCGGGGAGCGGTGGGTGTGTGTGGGGGGGTGGTCAGAGCGTGGCCAATAGCGCCTTTCGATCCGGTTTTCCGGTGGGCGTCCTCGGTACGTCCGCCAATTCGACGATCCGCGACGGGCTCGGGAAATCCCGGAGAGCCGCTCTGATGTCCGCGACGCCCACTCTCTTTCCCGGGCAGGACCAGAAGACCGCGTACCCCTCTCCGGCGAGCGAGTCGTCGGGCAGGGGCAGGGCGACGCATTCCACCTGCGGCAGACGGGAGTTCAACTGTTCGTCGACTCTGGCGAGATGCACTTTGACTCCATTCACCTTGATCAGGGATCCGCTGCGGCCGATGAGCCGGAAAGTGCGCGGGGCGGTGAATTCCACCAGATCGCCGGTGGCCCATTGGGCGGGCGGCCGGCTCCGTGCTCCGGGCGGGCCAGGCGCGGGCCGCGGATCACCAGTTCCTCCGCTCCTTGCGCCGGTGCGTCGGCGGGGCGGACGAAGGTCACGTCGGGAAAGGCGCGCCACGGGTCGGTGCCGCTGCCCGCGGGGGCCAGCGGCCGGTGGCCGATGCCACCGGTCTCGGTCGACCCGAGGATCTCGTGGGCCCGGAGCAGCGGAGCGGCTCGGCGGACGAGTTCGTGGGCGGCGTGCGGCGGGGTCGCGGAGCTGTGCAGGGCGACGATCGAGTGCGCGCCCTCCAGCGCGGGCCAGGCGCGGCGCAGCAGCTCCCAGGCCATCGGGATGCAGACGACCAGGACGCGTTCGCCGGGAGAGACCGACGGGGGCTCGAACGGGTCGGTCCACGCCTGGTGGACGGGCACGTTCGCCATGCGCGGCAGCCACTGCCCGAACAGCGCGCCGAACAGGTGGTGCGGTGGGGCGTAGTTGATGACGCGGTCGACCGGGCCGACGAGGTGCGCGCCGATCAACTCCACCTCGCGCTCCATCTGGTGCGGGAGCCGGAACCAGGGACGCGCGGCCCCCGTGCTGCCGGACGTGTCCAGGCGGATCTCCTCGCGTCCGTCGGCCGGGGCCTGCGCCGTGCGAGCCACCGTCTCCGTCATGCCGCCTGGTCCTCGGCGCGCTCGCGCACGTACTCGGTGGTCCGGGCGAGGGTACTGAACCAATAGCGCACGTCGTCGCCGACGAAGTCGACCTCGAAGCCGAACTCGCCCTCGACAGCGGTGACGTACTCAAGTGCCACCAGGCTGTCGAAGCCCGGCAGGGCGTCGGACAGGTCGGCGTCCGGGGCCAGCGAGCGGGCGGCGTCGCCGAAGCGCTTCTCAAGGAGGGCCAGGACGCGGGTGCTGATCTCGGTCCGGTCAACTGTGTGCATGGCGGGAACCTTTCTCTTCGCTGTGGCCGGCCGGTAGCGGGCGGCCATTCGTCATCGACCCCGATTCCAGGTAGAGCACCCGGTCGGGTTGCGTGGCTTCGAACCGGACCATCAGGTGGGCGGTGTCCGCGGCGAGACCGAGGGCCTCCCTGATCTCCTCGGCCAGCTCCGCCCGGTAGGTGGGGTCGCGGTCGGGGTGGATGTGGCAGATCACCGACGCCCATCGGGCGTGCCGGTCCTCACCCGTGCCGTCCTCGTACTTCGTCAGCGGCATCCCGCCGGCGAAGTACGTCATGGCCTGCGCGGTACGGAAGGTGACCACGACGTGCGCGGGCTCCGAACCGTGCGCGGCCAGCCACCGGGTGAGGCGGAGAGCGGCCTTGAGCCGCGCGGAGGGGGTGAGCGGGGTGCTGGTCACATCGACGGTCGGCAAGACTCCGTGCCTTTCATACGCGCCTTTCATCCGTGGCATTCATCCGTGGCGTTCAAGCCGTGGCGTTCAAGCCGTGGCGTTCAGGAGAGGGCCAGGGGCGGCAGCGCGTGCTGTCCGGGCGAGAGGCGCAGCTCCAGGCGCCGTCCCAGGCAGTCGGCGAGCGGGCCGCCGCTCGTGGCCATCAGGGAGGTCCAGGCGAATCCGCCGTCCGCCGTGCGCACGCTGTCCAGGAACGTCGTCAGATGGCCGGCGTCCCATTCGAGGCCGAACGTGTCCGCCGCCACCACGGCCTCGTAGCTGCTCAGCAGGTCGGGGACCCGGTTGCCCTCGTTCGCGTATCCGCCGCCGCGGACCCGGTGCCGGGCGAGCACGTCCCCGACGCGAGCGCCGTCCGTCCCGACGGTCCGGTGCAGCGCCCTGAGTGCTTGCAGGGCGGCGCGCAGCGTGGGCCGGCCACCGGGCACGTTGGCATACTGGCCGGGTGCCGTCTCACAGCTGGCCACGTACTCGGCGATGCCCCGCAGGGAGGCGGCGGAGCTCCCGCCGGTCCAGTGGAGGATCTCCGCGGCCGCGGACGTCGACACCATGTCCGACGCGCGGCCCTCCCAGTAGCCGAACCCGCCGTCGGGGTTCTGGATGGAGCCGGCGAGCCAGTCCGCGATCCCGGCACGGGCCGTATCGTCGTCCCGGAACGCCCCGGCCGACAGAGCCCAGAGCGTGCACCGCACCTCACTCCCCCGACCGGGCATGTACATGACGCCCTGCTCGTTCGGCAGCACACAGCTCTCCATCCACCGCAGGGCGTCGCGTTCCCCGGTGTCGGAGAAGCGGCCGGCCAGCAGGTGGGCGGAGGTGGTGAGCACGTCCGAGGCGAGGCCGGGCGCGCGGTAGGTGAATCCGCCCTGGCCGGTCCGGAAGGACAACACCGCTTCGACCACCCGGTCGGCGAGGTCCTCCAGACCCGCGCCCAGCTCCCGCAGCGCGCCCACCCCGCAGAACGCGGCCCACACGTCCGGCACGGGATAGCCGGGCCACCGGGTGAACGACCCGCCCGGCCGCAGCCTGCCCCGGATCCAGGCGACGCACCCCTCGGGGTCCCGCGGCGCCTCGTCGAGGCGCCGCAGCGCGCTCGTGGCACGGAACGTCGCCCACAGGCAGTCCGTCCCGTCGCCCTCCTGGAAGGTGAATCCACCGGCCGCGCCCTGCCGGTCCTTGAGCCAGTTCGTGAGCCGCTCGCGGTCCCACGGCAGCGGGCCCTGTCCGCCGGTGGCCGTGCTCCAGGCGGTGATGGCGTAGTAGCAGGCCCGTACGTCGGACGCGCCGTCCTTCGCGTGGGCCGGGCTCCAGGCCAGTCCGCCGTCCTTGGCCTGCAGCGCCGCCAGCCAGTCGAACAGCGCCTCGGGCGGCCGCTCATCGCAGATCTCGACCAGAGTGCGCACGGCGTAGTACGTGGCCCACACGTCCGACGCCTGACCGGGCATCATCGCGAACCCGCCGTCCTCGTGCGCGGCACTCCACACCCATGCGGAACTCGGCTTGCCGACGGTGCCGCGACTGCCCTCCGGCAGGTCTGCCATCGCCTGCGTGCAGTAGTACGTGGCCCAGGCGTCGGAGGTCATACCGGCCGACCAGGCGTAACCGCCGTCGGAGTTCTGGCGGGAGGCGAGGAAACCGCCGACGGTCTCGGGGGTGGGCAGGTCACCGATGCGGTCGAGCCAGGTGAGGGTCCGCACGGCCGCGTAGGTGCACCACAGGTCGGACTCCCCGGAGACGACACCGGACGAGCTCCGCAGCATGTCGTACGTCATGCCGGCACCACCTCGTCGACGACGCGGAAGTTGGAGCGCTTCCAGCTCTTCTGGGAACCGCCGCTCTTCGTCGTCACCGGCAGCCGGTTGACGAACCGGACCTCGTCCCAGCGGAAGCCGAGGGATTCGCCCGTGCGCCGCTGGACGAGGTCGTTCTTCGCGGGCTCGGCCTCCCGGTCGGTGCCCGGGTCCCGTTCGAGGAGCAGCCTGGCCCAGGTGCCCTGCCGGTCGACCTCGATCAGGTAGCCCATGACGTCGCTGTTCGCGTAGACGATGCCTTCGAGGTCGCGGGTGCGCACACGGCTGCCCTTGATCTCGGTTCCGTCGCTCCCCCGGCCGTGGACCGTCACCACCGGGGCGGTCGCGCCACAGGGACAGCCGTCGGTCAGGGACACCTCGTCGCCCATGTCGAGCCGCAGGAGGGGGCGGGCGTCGTTGTTGAGCGGGGTGACGACGAGCCTGCCGTCGCGCCCCGGATCGGCGGGCACGATGCCGTCGTCGTTCGCGATCTCGAAGTGGTTGGCCCCGCGCAGCAGGTGCAGCCGGTCCTGCGCGCAGCACGCGGCCAGGGTGCCGCTCTCCGTGCTGCCGTAACTCGCGTCGTAGGCGCGCGCGTTCCACCACTGCCCGGTCATGGCGCGCAGCTCGGGGGTGCTCACCTCGCCGAGCAGCATGAGGAGTTCGACGGACGGGCGCAGCCGGTCGAGGAGGCCACGCCTCTTGACGACCTGGGAGAATTCGAGGAGTACGCCGGGCGCGACGAAGAGAACGGTCGGCCGGAACACCTCCCACAGGCCGACGATGCGGTCCCAGTCGGAGATCCCGGTGGTGTACGGGTAGGCCTTGACGTGGGGTATGGCGAGGAACTCGCAGACGCCGACCATCAGGTCGGCCACCGGCACGATGTCCGAGGGCAGCAGGATCAGCGCGCGGTGTCCGCCGCCGGCGAGCATCGGGCGCCAGGCCTCGGCGACGGACACGGTATTGGCGATCATGTCCTGGGCCGTGCGGGGCGTGGGGGTGGGGGTCCCCGTCGTCCCTGTCGTCTGGTAGTACTTCAGACCCGCGTCGACCGGTACCCGCAGGAAGTCCAGGGGCCGGGCCTTGAGGTCGTCCTTGGACGTCGCGCGCAGGTCCAGGAACGCCCGCGTCGAGAACGTGCCGAGCGAGGCGTAGGCGGCCGTCTGTTCCGCACGGTGCCAGACCTCGGCCAGCTTCGTCGTGTAGTAGGCCTCATCGGAGCGGGCCGCGCCGCGGTGAGCGGTCACCTCCTGCTGTATCCGCTCCATGAAGTCGAGGTCATCCCTGGAGTTGATCTTCACTTGCCACTCCTTTTCGCGTTGAGTGCGGGCCGGCCGTGCACGGCTGTTCACCGGCCGCTGTGGGCCAGCCCCTTGGCCCGCATGAGGAACTCCCCGAGGAACCCGTCGTGCGGCACGTCCGGATGGACCCAGGAGGTCGGCTTGCTCCGGTACACGTTGGAGACCGCCGTGAGTTCCGTCGCCTCGGCGACAAGAGCCATGTCCTCGGTGTGCAGAGACAGGACCAACGAGTCGTCGAGGACGTCCACGGCACGCCGCTCGAAAGGGGCGACCCACACACACGGGAAGGGCACCTCGTACGAGAGAAGCGGGTTCCTCGGGGACTCCAGCTCCACGACCGCGGGCGTCACGGTCGCCAGGGACCCCTCGCCACCGAGCCGTTCGACCCGCGGGGCCAGGTGCACGACCGCGTCCTTCGTCCGGTTCAGGACCGCCGCCGCGAGGCGTTCCGCGTCGGCCTGCGGCAGGCAAGGCAGCAGGGCCGCGTCGTCCAGGGGGTGGGCCGGTGCCGCGTGGTGCAGCGCGGCGGCCAGTTCACCGGCGAATTCCGTCGGATCCCGCTCGACGAGGACGCCCGTGGTCGCGGTACACGCGGTGCCCGCGTGATAGAGCGCACCCGTCCGCGCGAGGCCGAGACCGGCGCCCCGGTCCGCGTCGGCGGCCACGACCAGTTTCGAACGGCCCGGGCCCTGCAGCCGGACATCGCCGCGGTTGCGGTACTTGTCCACGACGTCCTGACCGCCGTACACCAGGGCTCTGTCCGAGCGCTCGATGATCAGATCCGCCGTCGCGTGGTCGCAGGGCGCCACGACCAGCTGCGTCGGCGGCACCCCCGCCTGCCGCAGCGCGGTGACGAGGCGGAAGGGGGTGAGCGGGTCCCGGGTGGAGGGGCGGACGACGACCCGGTAGCCGAGCGCGAGGGCCTCCAGCCACATGGCGTGCACCCCCGGGCTGTTGCCGGCCGCGTGCACGGCGAAGACGTCCCCGGTGCGGCACCACGCGGCGCCTGCCGACGGCGCGGCGGGCACGGGGGTGCCGACCGGGGCGCAGCCCGTGGGCCGGGCCGCTGACGGCGCCCGGCCCACGTCGCGCAGGGTCTCGGTGATGAGCCGGTCGCACTCGCGCACGACGGTGACGGGTGTGCCCGTCAGCGCCGCCGTCCGCCGCTCGTGGGCTGCCAGGTCGTCTCCCAGGATCTCCTGGGCCTCGAAGACGTCGGCTGCCTTCCTGAGCACCTCCGCCGTGTCCGCGACGGGCAGGGGCGCGCTCGCGCGCAGCTGGTCGATCCAGTGGGAGACGACCAGGCCGGGGACTGACGCCAGTTCGAGGGCCGGGCTGCCCGAAGCGTCCGGCACGGTGGTGCGGTTGCGGGTCCGGTAGGGCCCGGTCGGGCCCAGCGCGGGGATATGCAGCATGCTCGCTCTCCTGTTCCTTCCGCCGAGTCGCTGGGCGGAGGGTGATGAGGGGGTCAGCGCGCCGCGGCCGTCACGGCACGGCGCTGACGGGTCGCGGCCGCGAGGTCGTGGAGCACGGCCACCGTGGCGTCCCAGCCCATGCAGGCATCGGTGACGCTCTGGCCGAACACGGGCTCCTGGAGGCCGAGTTCTTGGCGCCCGGGGATCAGGAAGCCCTCCAGCATGACGCCGCGGATGTCCGTGTTGCCGGCCGCGACCTGCGCCCCGATCTCCCGTGCGACCACGGCCTGTTGCTCGTGGTCCTTGCCGCTGTTGCCGTGGCTGGCGTCGATGATCAGGCCGGTCGGCAGCCCGGCCGCGGCCAGGAGCCGTGCCGTCTCGCGCACGTTCTCGGGGTAGTAGTTGGGCCGGCCGGGACCGCCCCGGAGCACCACGTGGCAGTCGGGGTTCCCGGTCGTCCGCAGCGTGACCGCCCTGCCGTCTCGGTCGACGCCGAGGTAGGCGTGCGGCGCGGCCGCGGACCGGATGGCGTCGACGGCGACATCCACGGAGCCGGTGCTGCCGTTCTTCATGCCCACGGGCATGGGGAGGCCGCTGGCAAGCTGCCGGTGCACCTGGCTCTCCACCGTCCGCGCACCGATGGCGCCCCAGGAGATCAGGTCGGCCAGGTACACCGGAGCCGACGGGCTCAGCCACTCGGTCGCGATGGGCAGCCCCTGTTCGGCGATCTCCAGCATGAGCGTCCGCGCCGTACGCAGCCCGTGGTTGACGTCCAGGCTGCCGTCGAGAGCCGGGTCGGTGAGCAGCCCGGTCCAGCCGACCGTGGTCCGGGGCTTCTCGACGTACACCCGCATGACGACCGCCAGGTCGGCGGCGAGGTCGGCGGCCAGTTCACCGAGCGACTTCGCGTACGCCAGACCGGCGTTCACATCGTGGATCGAGCACGGCCCGACCACGGCGAGCAGCCGGTCGTCGTCGCCGCTCAGCACGCGGCGGGTCAGCAGGCGGCCGTCGCTCACCGAACGGGCCGCGGCCTGGCTCAGCGGCAGCTCGCTCATGAGCCCGTGGGGGGTGGTCGCCGCGTGCGTACGGTATTGCCCGCCGATGTCACCCGGTGAAATTTCGACCACGGAATCAGTGGTTACCTCGGCCAGCATGTCAAGACTTTGCATCGTTCCTCAATTCGTTCTACTCAGCGCAGCATTTATGCGTCGGCAACGAATCCTTCGGGCGGACCTCCGATGGCGCTGGAGATGCCCCGGCACAACCGTCCGGCAAGCACGCGGATCACGGTGCCTCATCAGCGAGTTGGCTCGCTACCCGCACCGCGTGCAGCAAGCTGTTGTGCACCTAGCTGCACAACGGACGCCGCGCCGCGCCCCGCCGATACCGCGGCGGCGTTCGCTGAATTGCACGGCGGCGACACGTGCCGGTTCTCCCGTATTCCGGTGCGAAATCCGTATTCCGGTGCGAGAAACGAATCCGCCCGTCCGTCCAGGAGCATTACCTCCTGGACGGACGGGCGGATCGGATGCGTGCGGGCGGGCGGCGCGCCCGCTACCGCTCGGCCCCTTCCTGCCGCTCGGCCCCCTCGGGCAGCGCCGCCTCCTCGGGGCTCGCCATGTCGAGGAGCAGCATCGCGTCGTGGTCCGGGGTGCCGGGCGGGGCCTGGTAGGTGACGAGGCGCTGACCGTCCGTGCGGGAGATCGTCATCACCTCGAAGGAGAGGCAGAGCGAGCCGACCTCCGGGTGCCGGAAGTGCTTCTCGCCGCCGCCGCGCTCCTTCACGTCGTACCGCTCCCAGAGCCGGGCGAACTCCGGGCTCTTCACCACGAGTTCGCCGACGAGCTGGGCCAGTTCCGGCATGTCCGGGTCGGCGCCGGCCACCGCGCGCAGGTGGCCCGCGCTGTGCGCCGCCATCTCCTCCCAGTCGCGGTACAGCTTGCGGCCCATGGGGTGCAGGAACATGTAGCGCGTGATGTTGCGGCGCTCCCACGGCCAGTCCGTGATGCCGGAGAAGAGACGCAGACCGGGCCGGTTGGCGGCCAGTACGTCGTTGGTACGGCTGACGACGTACGCCGGGGCGGGGCGCACCGTCTCCAGCAGGACGCGCAACGACTCCCGCACCGTCCGCGCCGGTCCCGGGGACGGCGTCGGCGGCTGACCCGCGGCGAGCGCCACCAGCTCGTGCAGCCGGTGCAGCGCGTCGTCGGAGAGCTGGAGTGCCTCGCCGAGCGCGGCGACCACGGCGGGTGAGGGCCGCGTCTCGCGGCCGCGCTCCAGACGCGTGTAGTAGTCGACGCTCACCCCGGCGAGGGTCGCCAGTTCCTCGCGGCGCAGCCCCGGGGTGCGGCGGACGCCCGTGCCGGCTCGCAGGCCCACGTCCTGGGGGCGCACCTGCCCGCGGCGGGCGCGGAGAAAGCGGCCCAGTTCCGTACCTTCGCTCATCCGTTCATTCTCGCAAAGAGTGTCGCGCGCAGGGAGGCCGTATCAGGGCCAGGCACAGCGCTCCCCCGCACAGCCCGGCCTGCCAGGGGGCGCTCGGGCAGGGCACGCTGCTTGACGTATTCCCAGCGACACCGCGGTGAGGAGCAGTGCACCATGCGTACGACGCAGTCCGACGCGAACACGGCAGCTGAGGCGGGCGAATCCCCCGAGGACGACCCGGGACGGCCGGGTTCCCCTCGCGCGGCTCTGGTCGCCGCCGTCCTCGGCTTCTTCGTGATCACGATCGATGTCTCCGGCGTCAACGTCGCGCTGCCCGCCATGCGGGCCGACCTCGGCGGCTCGATGTCCGGTCTCCAATGGGTCGTCGACAGTTACACGCTGATGTTCGCGGCGCTGATGCTCTCCGCCGGCGCGCTCTCGGACGCGGTGGGCGCGCGGCGCGCGTACGGCTGGGGGCTCGGCGTCTTCACTCTCGCCTCGCTGGCCTGCGGGGCGGCGCCGACGCTCGGAGTGCTGATCGCGGCCCGCGTGGTGCAGGGCAGCGCGGCGGCGGTCATGGTGCCCTCCTCGCTGGCACTGATCCGGCAGGCGTTCTCCGATCCTGACGAGCGGGCGCGTGGCATCGCGCTGTGGACGGTCGGCGGCGCGGTGGCCATCGCCGCGGGGCCCGTCCTGGGCGGCCTGCTCACCACGGAGTGGAGCTGGCGCGCCGTGTTCTGCCTCAACGTGCCCACCGGGATCATCGGGTTCCTGGCTCTGATGCGGGCGACGCGCTCCCCGCGCCACCCCGTCGCGTTCGACCTGCCGGGACAGGTGACCGCCGTACTGTCGCTGGCCGCGCTGACCTTCGCCGTGATCGAGGGCGGGCACGACGGGTTCACCGGCACCGTCCTTGCCGCGACCGTGATCGCGGTGCTGTCCGCGGCCGGTTTCGTGGCCATCGAGGCCCGGCGGCGCGATCCGATGCTGCCGCTGGAGCTGTTCCGGCTGCGCGGCGTGACCGTGCCGGTGATCTCGGGCTTCGCCCTCAACGCCGCCTTCTACGGCGGGGTGTTCGTGCTGAGCCTCTTCTTCCAGGAGCAGCGGGGACAGTCGGCGCTCTCGGCCGGCTTGATGTTCGTGCCGATGGCGCTGATCACCGCCAACGTCAACTATCTCTCGCCGCGGGCGGTCACCCGCTTCGGCCGGCGGCCCGTGGTCATCGCCGGACTGCTGATCGTTGCGCTGGGCTGCGGCGTGCTGCTCCCCATCGACCCCGGCACGCCGCCGTGGGCGACCGCCCTGCTGATGATCCCGCTGGGCATCGGCGGCTCCCTTGCCATGCCGGCGCTGACCTCCCTGATGCTGGACAGCGTCGCCGCGGAGCGGGCCGGCACGGCGGCGGCGCTGCTCAACACCAGTCGCCAGACGGGCGGAGCCGTGAGCATCGCCGTCTTCGGCGCGCTCCTCGCCGGGGACTTCTCCTCGGGCATGAGGGAGAGCCTGCTGAGCGCCGCCTGTCTGCTGGTGGTCATGGCCCTTGGCGCGGGGGCGCTGCTGCCCCGGCGCTGAGGCCCTCCGGGGCGGCGGCGCCCGCCGTCGCCGTTGTCTCCCAGCGGCCGGACTCCCCCGGCCGGCCGCTGGGTCACTGTCACGGGGGACCACAACGGGCCGTTCAACGAACGCCCCGCCCGCCGTCCCGGGTGGCTCCCGTGCCCCTCGCCGGGCGGCCGGAAACGAGATGGCAGGTGGCCGCCGACGGGGCAGGGTCGGCTGGTGCTTGATCGTGTGGAGACTTCGTCCGGCCTGGTGCCGTGCAAGTGGGTGTCGGGCGACGCGAGTTCGCTGAAGACCGCGTTCGCCGATTCGCGCATGCGCTTGAACATGAGTATGCGCATGAGCATGACCATGCACATAGGTATGAGCATGCACCGGCAGAGCAGCGAGAGCCGATGGCTTCATCCCACGCCTCAGGTGAGGCGATCAAAGAGCGGAGGGACCGGGGGGGGGACTGCCGGTTCGGCCTTCGCCTTCGCGGTGGTCGACTGCGAAGACACAGTGCTCACGCGCGTGTCACTCGGCGCGGTGAACCGACGTCATTCCACCGGGTGGGTGTCCTCCTGGGTGACGGTGGCGGCGCGGGGCCAGAGAGCCCCCGGACCTGTCGAGTCTTTGCCTGCTGGGCATTCGACGAGGCGGACCCCTTCCGGTTACTTCCGGCTGGAGCCGGGGCATTCGAGTCAACCCCCCTGTCTCAGGCAACACTCATGTAATTCTCTTACGACACCACACACGCTGCGGATTTCGCCACGGAGGGACGCCCGCCGTCCTGTCGACCTGCTGCCCGACCGGAACGCCGACACACTGGCCGCCTGGCTCGCCCCACTGCGACGGCATCAAGGTCATCTGTCGCGACCGTGCCGCGGTCTACGCCGAAGACGCCCGCCGAGGTGCCCGACGAGGTGCCCCCAACGCTACGCAGTGTGCCGATCGGTGGCACGTGTGGCACAACCTCGGCGAAGCCGCGGAACGCTGTGTGTTCCAGCACCGAGCATGCCTGTGCCCCGTCGACATCGTGTTGTTGAGGGCGAACGATGCCGGGCGCCGACTGCGGGCGCCCGTATGGCTCCTGGTCGAATCCCCCGCTACGACCGTGTCGGCGGCTCGACCCCGGGGAGCCCGGGAAGCTCGATGCCCGGGATCTCGGGCAACTTGATCTCGGGGAGCTTGATCCCAGGGATTGAGCTCGGGGGGAGCGGCTCAGCATGGGCGGCCATGGAGCCGAAGAGAGTCAGCGTACTGGCCAGGATGATGACTGTGAGGGCAGCGCGCATGCGCATGGCATACCTCCGGCGTCATGGAAGGAACAGGTTCAGCACACCTCCGCCGGCACCCGCGCGCATGCCCTGTTAGGCCAATCGTGAAACGAAAGGGAGCAGTCCCAAGCGCCCGGTCACCGGGCGCTTGCGGTCGATGTCCAGGCCAGGGACTGCCGGAGCCGCCGCAGGTTGGGGCGGCTGCGGGTCTCGCGGAAGTCGACGTAAGCCCTGGCAGGGCGCTGGTGGGACGGCGGCGTGGAGGCTCTGCGTTCGCAGGGCCGCCGGAGCGGCGTTGATCACGTCCACCGCGTGTTCTGCACGCCGCCGTCGACTCGGCTCTCAGCGGCCACGATGTCTTCGCAGTCCGCGCCTGGGTCCAGGTCGCCGGTGGTGAACCGGCGCTCGCCTGACGTGAGAAGTTGTCGACCTCGACTTGATGGTTCGGCTCCCGCCCGACCGACGTATGAGAGACGCATGAGCATTCCCCTTCTTGCAGCACAAGCGATGCACATCCGTCGAGCCGTTCTGACGGCCGACGGCACGGCGCTTCGATTCCCGCAGGACGCAGCCGTCCGGCGTCCTGAGGGACGCGGATCCTGGCACCGGGCAGCCAGCCCGCCGGACGCGCGCGTTAAACAGACAGAAATAACGAATGGGCATAAAGTAGTTCAGGGGTGGGCGTCACTGGACGTAGTGACGAAGTCTTTCCACGAGGAGGCATCATGCTTGCTCAGCACACATCGCTTCTCGTCACTCAGACGGAGGTCACCGCGCTCGAGACGGCCATGGTGGAACCCGAGGCAGGTCTGAGCGACGCTCCGATATACACGCCCGAGGCGCAGGGGCAGCTCCTGCTGGCGCTGCTCCTCTCGCCGAAGGAGCCTAAGGAGCCGAAGAACAAGTGAGCCCGGACCGACCGCAGATCGCGTACGCCGCAGAAGGAAGCACTGACGCGGTGTGACGTCGGCCCCGCTAGCCATGCATCCGCCGTCCGCGTCAGGCGGTCGGCGGGTGACCGCGCGCGGGCATTCTGCTCACGACCGGCTGCACCACCGCGGGCGGACATCACGCTCGCCACCGCCCGGTCGCTGTCCACGGCCTCGGGCCAGGCGCTCGGCGTCGGCAGTTCGCCCGGGTGCCGCGCGGAAGAAGGCGCGCTTCGTGTACGGGGCCCGGCAGTGGGGCGGAGCAACTGCGCGTCCGTCCTGCCCTCGGCGAGCCGCAGCGCGCGTGCCTACCCCCGGTCCGCCGCGCGGTGACCCATATGCGGGACAGGGCCGACGGGCTTCTGCGCCCGTGCGCGCAGGCCGGGTTGGTCGTGGGCGCAGGGACGGGGGGTGGGGTGGGCGCGCACCGCTACCGGGCGGCCTGACGGTAGTCACCTGTGGCAGGCTGTGCTGGAGGTCCAGTGTCCGCACGGACCACGACAACGCTGGTGAGCTTGTCGGCGAACGTCTGCTGCTTGGTGTCCCAGCTCGCCCACAGCCAGCCCAGCCCGAACGCCGGGTAGTTGAGGAGCTGGCAGATGCGGCGGGCGAGGGCCAGGCCGATGCCGGGCGCCAGGCCGTCGTAGACGCGGAGTACTTGGATGCCGAGGGCTTTCTTGCCCACCGTCTGCCCGGTCCGGCCCTCGCGTATCAACTGCACGACACACACGACGAGCATGACTGCGAAGGCCACCCAGCCCAGGATGAACGCGGCCGTCTCACCACTGTCGCCGGACTGTGGCCGGTCGACCGCGTCGGCGACACCTATCAGCAGCCACAGCGGGCCGAAGTTGATCAGGCAGTCCAAAAGGAACGCTCCTGCCCGCTGCCACCACCCCGCGTACGGCGGGTACTGCGGAGCGTACGACGAGACCGGAGCCGGGAACGGCGGGTACGGGGACCCCGCCATCTGCGGTGGCGGGTAACTGGGCGGTACGTGTGACGCCGCGTAAGGGCTCTGCGGGTCGGGGTAACTCACTTCGGGCACTCCTCAGCCCCATGCCGGGACGTAGTCTGATGATCACACAGACTACGAAGGCCCACCTCTGGCATTCCGACCACCCCCGTCGGTGAGCGAGGCGGGACCGTTCTGAAGCGGCAGCCCTTCGGTGCTCCGCCCTCCGTGCAGCTGGAAGGCGGTGTCGATCACGATGAAGGTCGTCCAGGCCCGCGGGACCCGCAACGGGCGGGGCGCCGGCCGACCATCGCAGGGCCGCGTTCGCCCTCGTGAATTCGTTGGTTCAGCTTCGTGCCGTACGTCGGAGTGATCGACGTCCGGTGTTCACGTCCGGGCCGTGAACACCTCCGGGTTCGCGCAGTGGGCGAGCGGCTCGCCGCGCAGGAAGCGGGCGACCTCGCCGGCCACGATGCGGGCCGCCTTGTGCGCGACCTCCTGGCTGGCGCCCGCGATGTGCGGCGTCATGACGATGCCGGGTGAGTTCAGGAGACGCGAGTCTGCGGGGACGGGCTCTTGGGGGTAGACGTCGAAGGCGGCGCCGGAGAGGTGCCCGGAATCCAGGGCGTCGCACACGGCGTCGTAGTCGAGAAGGGCGCCGCGGGCGCAGTTGACGAGGACGGAGCCGCGCGGCATCCGGGCGATCTGCGGCGCGCCGATCAGGCCCGTGGTCTCCTCGGTCACGCGCGCGTGGAGGGAGACGATGCGGGAGCGGGTGAGCAGTTCCCCGAGGGACACGTGTTCGGCGACGCCGGTGAGCGACTCCGGTGCCACGTAGGGGTCGTGGACCAGGACATGGGCTCCCATCGCCACCAGGACCTTGGCGACGCGGCTGCCGATGGCGCCGTAGCCGATGAGGCCGACGGTGGCGCCGTCGATCTCGATGCCGCAGTTGTCGTAGTCGTAGTAGTCGCCGCGCCATACGCCCCGTCGCAGGTCGGTGTGGGTGTCGCCGACGCCGCGCGCGGCGGCCAGGAGCAGGGTGAGGGTGTGCTCGGCGGTGGCGACGGCGTTACGGCCGGGGGCGTGGCAGACGGCCACGCCGTGCCGTGTGGCCGCCTTGAGGTTGGCGTTGACCGGGCCGCCCCGGCTGACACACATCAGTCTCAGATCGGGGCAGTTGGCGAGGACTCGTTCGGTGAGCGGTGCCATTTGTGTGACGCAGACCTCGGCTCCCTGGAGGGCTTCGATCAGTTCGTCCTCGGTGCCGGACGCCTCGTGGACCTCGCCGACGGGGCCGAAGGGTGTGTGCGGCCAGGGCAGTGTCAGTTCGCGCACGATGACGTCGGTGGTGCCGGCGGTGGCCGCGCGGACTTCGTCGGCGAGCAGGCGAGGGAGGACGAAGTGGTCACCCGCGGCGAGGACGGTGGTGCTCATGTGGGGCTTCTTTCCTGAGGTCTTTCGTGGCGGGATCGGTCAGTCGGTGGGTTTGGTGGGTCGGTCGGTGAGCCGGTGAGCCGACGGGTTGGTCGATCGGTGGGTCGGTGGATCGGTGGATCGGTGGATCGGGTTTATGCGGATACGTGGGTGTGGGTCGTCGGCGCGTTGAGGCGCAGCAGTGACATCTGGCCGTCGCGCAGCCGCAGTTCCGTCAGGGCGCCGTTGTGGAGCACGGGGAAGACGCGCCGGTAGTCGGCGAGCGGAATGCCCAACTGGTGGCAGAGCAGGAGGCGTACGAGGGTGGAGTGCGCGACCACCAGGACGAGGCCGTCGGGGAACTCCTCGGCGAGGTCGGTGAGCGCCGCACCGGCCCGCGCGACGGCCGCGCGGGGGTCCTCGCCGCCGGGCAGGTGGTGGGCGACCGGGTCGCGGAGGAACGCGGCCAGTTCCTCGGGGAACCGCTCGCGCATCTCGTCGCGCGTCAGCCCTTCGCCGCGTCCGAAGTCGACTTCCAGGAGCCGTTCGTCGATACGCGGCACCAGGCCGAGGGCCTCGGCGGCGGGCGCGGCGGTGAGCCTGGCGCGGCTCAGCGGGGAGCTGGCCACGGCGTCGATCCGGCTGCGCTGTCGTGCGGCCCACGCGCCGAGCGCGGCGGCCTGCTGGGCGCCGCGCGGGGTGAGGGGCACATCGGTGCGTCCGGCGTAGCGGTTCTCGTCGTGCCAGGTGGTTTCCCCGTGGCGTACGAGGATGAAGTCGGTCACTAATCTGCCCTTTCTCGGCGGCTGGGGGTGCCGGTCGTGTGTGCGCGGGATCGCTTTCTGGTGTGCGCGGCGACGGCTGCATCCAGCCAGCCCCGCTCGGTGAGCGCGTCGACGAAGGCGAGGTGGACGGGCATCCAGCGGGCGGTGCGCGCCGGGTCGGGGACGATCTCCTCGCCGACGCGGACCATGGCGGCCGCGGCGTCCCGCACGCCGATTCCGGTGGATGTGGCGGCGAGGACCGCCATGCCGAGGGCGCCTTCGGCCTGTTCGGGGACGTGGACGGGGCGGCCGAGGACTTCTGCGCGCAGCCTGTTCCAGTAGCGGTTGCGGGCGCCGCCGCCGGTGAAGGTGAGCGGGCCGTCGACGGGGGCGCCGATCAGGTCGAGGTAGTCGAAGCAGAGCCGTTCCAGGCAGGCGACGCCGAGGAGGTGGGCGTGGAAGCGTTCGGCTTCGTCGGCGGGCTCGCCGAGGAGGAACGGCTGGGCGTCCGGGGCGCGGAAGGGGAAGCGTTCACCACCGGTGGACACCAGCGGGTAGGCCACCGCGTCCGAGGTCGACTCGCTTGCCTGGGCGGTGAGTTCGTCGAGGTCGGCGCCCGGGAACTCGCGCGCGATGACGCCCGCGCCGCTGCTGGAGGCGCCGCCCGGCAGCCAACTGTCGCCGGGGCCTCGGTGGCAGTAGACGACCCCGCCCGGGTCGCGCACGAGATGGCTGCTCATGCCCTTGAAGACGAGGGTGGTGCCGAGTACGGAGTTCCAGGCGCCCGGGGTGAGGGCGCCCGCGCCGATCTGCGCCGCGCAGCCGTCGGTCATGCCCGCGACGATGGCGGTGCCCTCGGGGATGCCGGTCGCGGCGGCGGCCGCCGCGCAGACCGCGCCGAGCACGCTTCCGGGGCGTACGACGTCCGGCAACAGGCTTGACGGTATGGCGAGTTCGGCGAGCTCTCGCTGCGGCCAGCACTCCTCGGTGAGGTGATAGCCGGTCTTGAGGGCGTGGCTGGTGTCGCTCGGGACCTGGTGCCCGGCGAGCCGCCAGGTGATCAGGTCGGGCTGGTGGAGCAGCCGGACTCCCGGGCCGGCCGCTGCGGGTTCGTGGTCCAGGAGCCACAGCAGCTTGGGCAGGGCCCAGGAGGGCTGCATGGAGCGGTAGCCGAGCGTGCGCCAGAGGTTCGCGCCCGCCTCGTTGACGCGCGCGGCCTGCTCGGCGGCGCGTCCGTCGTCGTACATCAGGCCGGGGGTGAGCGGCGCTCCCGACGCGTCGGCGAGGAGGATCGTGCCGGAGGTGCCGTCGATCGCGAGCCCGCGGATCCGGTCGGCGTCGATGCCGGACAGGGCCTCGCGGCAGGCGTCGGCGAGCGCGTTCCACCACTGCTCGGGGTCCTGCTCGTGGCGGCTGCCCTCGCGGCGGCCGGTGAGCGGCCGGGACGCTGCGGCGAGCACCGCGCCGGTGGAGTCGACGGCGACGCAGCGGGCGCTCTGGGTGCCGAGGTCGAGGCCGAGCCAGACGGCGTCCGGGGGCAGGTGATCAGGCACGGTGCGCTCCTTCGGGGTGTGCCGTGCGGGGGCTTTGCTGTGCTGCGTGGGGGCCCTGGCGCGCCGCACGGGGATGGTGGTGTGCCGCACGCGGGCCGTACGGAGGGGCGGCGGCCTGCCAGCCCGCCTCGCGTGCGAGGGTCCGCCATGTGAGGAACGATTCGTAGAGCTGTGCGTAGTGCGCGGAGCGCTCCGGGTCCGGTTGCCAACTGTTGTGCATGCGTACGTACTTGGCCGCCGCGCTGTGCATGCTGGATTCGGCGCCGCTGAGCACGAGGCCGGTGAGGAAGGCTCCCTTGGCGCCCAGTTCGGTGTCCTGGGAGCGGGCCGTCGGGACGCCGGTGGCATCGGCGATGAGCGCGCACCAGTCGGCGCTGTTGGCGCCGCCACCGCACAGCCGCAGCTCCGTGACGGTCGTGCGCGAGGCGATGAGCGAGTCGCGCAGGACGAGCGAGAGGCCGTCGAAGACGGCGCGGGCGATGTCGGCGCGGGTGTGCTCCAGGCCGAGTCCCCAGAAGGCTCCGCGCGCGTGCGGGTCGAGGAAGGGGGCCCGCTCGCCCGCCGGGGAGAGATACGGCAGGAACATCAGGCCGCGTGCCCCCGGTTCACCGGAGAACGCCAACTCGGCCAGCTCCGGCGGACCTTGGAGACCAAGAGTGCCGGAGGCCCAGGTGAGGACCTCGGCTCCGTTGAGGGTGGGGAAGGCGCGCAGGACGCGTTCGCGGCCCCGGTAGGCGATGTTGATGCCGGACGGCTCGCCGCTCGTGTCGATGTCCTTGCGGACGATCTCCGTGCAGAGCGTGGTGCCGAGGATGCCGCACGCCTGGCCCGGGTTGACGACGCCGGCGCCGCGGGCGGTGGAGGCGATGTCGTACGGCGCCATGACGACGGGGAGCCCGACGGGCAGGCCCAGTTGGCCCGCCGCCTCAGAGGTGATCTCACGGATGCGCTCCCGCTCGCCGAGGACCTTGGGCAGCAGGCGGGCGTAGGGGGTGAGGCCGAACAGGGCGACGATCTCGGGGTCGTAGTCACCGGTGGCGTGGTCGAGGAAGGGCGCCGACGCGTCGGACTCGTCCGTGGCGGTCACCCCGGTCAGGCGCAGGAACAGCCAGCCGGCGGCGGTCAGCGAGGCCGCCGAGCGGTCCAGGCGCCCGGGGTCGTGGGCGGCGAGCCAGCTGAAGAGGGCGTTGGGCATGCCGCTGCACGTGAGGGAGCCGTTGCGGCGGAACGCCTCTTCGAGCAGTCCCTCGCGTTGCCAGCCGGTGAGGATGTCGCCCGCGCGCCCGTCGGACCACAGGATCGCCGGTCCGGTGGGCCGCCCGGCAGCGTCGACGAGCCAGGCGCCGTCGCCCTGCGCGGTGAACGTCACCAGCCAGACGGGGTCGCTGATGTCGGACAGGACGTTGCGAACGGTGTAGACGACCGTGTTCCACACGGTGTCCATGTCCTGCTCGGCCCAGCCGGGGTGGCGGCGGTGCACCTCGGTGGCCAGCCGTGAGACGGCCAGCTCGTTGCCCTGGTCGTCGAAGACGACCGACTTGATCATCGTGGTGCCGACGTCGATGGCGAGTACCGACATGGATTCACGGTCCCTTCGTGACGGGTGCGCCGATGTGGTTCCGGGTGCCGGCGGGTGGCTCTGGGTGCGGGTGCGAGTGCGGGTGTGGTACCGCGGAGTCTGCGCCAGGGGTAGGTGCCGTGTCCGGGGCGGTGGTTCGCAGGGTGAGCGTGAGCAGCGCGCTGACCGCGTGGAACCCGGCGAAGATCCACACCACGCCGCCGACCCCGAGCGGCCCGAGGAAGAGGCTGACGACGAGCGGGCCCACGAAGGTGGAGGCCCCCGCGCCGAGGTTCAGGGCGGCCATGGCCTGCCCCTTGTGGGTGGGGGCGATGGCGGTCATCAGTGCGGAGAGCGGCACGTACCCGGACAGGGTCGCACCGTACAGAACGGCGACCAGCACACACAGGGCGTACTGCCCGCCGACTGCGGACGGAACGTAGTACAGGGCGAGGGTGGACAGGGTGCAGCCGACGCCGCCGAACCAGGCGACGGTGGCGCGCCAGCCGGCCTTGTCGCCGACGATCCCGAAGAGAAGGTTCGTGACGATGTTGGTGGCGAACATGAGGGCGAGCAGCCGCAGCCACTGCGCGTCGCTCAGGCCGACCTCCTTGACGAACCAGGTCGGGAGCATCACCAGGAAGCCGAACTGCGAGGCGGTGTTGAGCATCCGCACCGCCGCGCCCGCACCCACCCGCGGCTCACGGCAGAGAATCGTGAGGCTGCCGACGAGCCCGGCCAGGGGGCTCTCCCCCGGCGGTGCGAGACGCGCGGAGCCGGTGCGCTCGCGGACCAGGAGCAGCGGCACGAGCCCGCCCGCGACGACCACGCCGAGCGCCGCCCACAGGGTGCCCAGTTCACCGATGTGCGGGAGCAGCACACTGGCGGTGAGCGAGCCCAGCGTGGGCAGTCCGGCCGAGAAGGCCGACCAGAACCAGCCCATGGCGCTGCCCATCTGCCGCGGGGGCGCGACCGCCGCGATCCATACCAGGAAGGCGTAGGCGAAGAGCGGGAAGGCGAGGCCGCGCAGTCCGTAGCCCAGGAGCAGCAGCGGGTACGCCTTGCCGGGGATCGCCACCGTCAGGAAGAAGACGTGCGTGAGGACGAAGGCGGCCAGGCCGAGCCACATGACGCGGCGCGGTCCCCACAGGTCGGAGAGTGCTCCGGCGAACCAGGCGGCGACGGCGCCGGTGATGCCGTACACGGTGAAGATCATCGCGACGCCGGAGGCGGGGACGCCGAGGCTCTCCAGGTAGGGCGAGAGGTAGCCGGCCTCGACGCCGACGCCGGTCATGAAGATCAGGAGCCCCAGATAGCCCCAGGAGAGGGCGGGCGGTATGCCCAGTCGTGTGAAGACGGAACTCGGGGTGTTCGTCATGAGGCTCCCCCTGCGGCGACGGCGGCGATGGCGGTGATGGCGGTGATGGCGGTGGTGGCGGTGGTGAGTGCGGGCAGGTCCGAGCTAACAGTTGGCCGAAATCTGACGTCAATCGCGTCCGGACATCTCCCGTGGGAAGGGCCTGTCACCGTGTGAGGACGACGGGGGCGCCCCGCCCCTCAGCTGCGCGACGCCCCGGCCGCCGTACAGCCGCGGTGTGAAATCCATGGGATCATCACTCGGGGATTTCACATGGCATGGCAGGCCGCGAAGAAGGCCGGGAAGAGTTCGGAGTACGGGGAAAGCCCGGAAAGCGGGACGTTCCCGGAAGGCGGGGGAAACAGCATGGCGACGACGGACCGGGCTGACGTGCGCGAGGCGCGGCGCACACGTATCCGCGAATCAGTGGTCGCGAACGGCTTCGTGCGCGCCGCGGACCTCGCCGGAGAGTTCAAGGTCAGCCTGATGACGATCCACCGCGACCTCGACTTCCTCCAGTCACAGGGCTGGCTGCGCAAAGTACGGGGCGGGGCGACGGGTCTGCCGTCCGCCCAGTTCCACGGCAGCGTCGCCGAACGCATGGCGACGATGGCGCAGACGAAACAACACCTCGCGCGCGCCGCCGCGCGCGAACTGGTGCCGGGGCAGACGGTGCTGCTCGACGACAGCACGACCTGCCTGCATCTGACGCGGCTGCTCACCGAGCGCACCCCCCTGACGGTGATCACCAACTCGCTGCCCGCGATCACAGCACTCGCGAAGGAGCCCGGCATCTCTCTGATCGCCCTCGGCGGCAGCTACTTCCCCGCCTACGACGCCTTCATGGGCCTGCACACCGCCGACAGCGTCGAGGCGTTCCGCGCGGACGTGCTGTTCATGTCCACGACGGCCGTGACGCGTGGCCGTTGCTACCACACGTCTCCCGAGACGGTGCAGGTCAAGCGCGCCATGATGGCCGCGGCCACTCGCCGGGTGCTGCTCGCCGACCACACCAAGTTCGCCCGGGACGGCCTGTACGCGCTGGCTCCACTGTCGGACTTCGACCTGCTGGTGGTGGACGACGGACTCGCGGCCGAGGAGGTGGGGGCGATCCGCCGGGGAGGGACGGACGTACGGGTGGTGCCGCGCGCCTGAGTCTGCGTCGGCGGTGCGACCGTCGTCGCCTGAGGGGGAGGCGTTCGGCAGGACGTCGATGTGCGGCACGTGCGTGCGGTCCCTACCGATGACGCCACCGACGCGATCGGCGCGCCCGCCGGTGGCGGTTGTTCCGTACGGGAGCCGTCGGCCCACGTCGAGCTGGCGTCGTTTCTGGCGTCCTACGGCTACGGCAGCTGTGGGAACCCGGTCGACGAGGCCATCGCCGCCGAAGCCGGCTACCTACCTCACCGGCGATGGCGAGCTGTGGCCGACGGTGTACGGCGACCCATGGACCGGCCCGGCCCGGCTCATGGGTGAACACAGCAACGGCGGCGCGGAGTTCCCCCACGCCTGGGCGCGGCGCGCGGGCCTGACATCGGCCCCCATCCGGCCTTGAACGGGAGCGGCAGTGGGGGCGGAGCAAGACGGCCGACGAGCCGACGTCGGACGCCGCTGCCGACTCAGCCGTGCCTCCTGGAGTAGAGAGCAAGACCACGAACGGGTGATGTGCAACGTTCGAGTGCACCTCTTTCCCTTCAGGGCGTAGCCGGAGCGGCCTCGTCCGCCAATAGAACATCTGTCCACGATCTGCCCCCGAGAAGACCGTTACGGAGCCCCGAACGGGGGCGTTCTTGGAGCACCAGTACCCCTCATGCGCCCAGATGGAGGACGACATGATTTCCGTACTCACCCCCGTGCGGCAACCTCCAGGATTCGAACAGCGGCGGCCTACCTCGGGCCCCCTCCCCCTCGGCGAGCGACAGATTGACGCCGTCGGCGCCCGCCGCTCAGCACGACCGGATACGAGGTGGGCAGCATGAGCGAGCCCACCGATGCGTCAGCCGCCAGCGTTCCGGGGCCGCGCACCACCCCTCCTCCTGCCCCGCCTTCGGCCAAGACCGTCGTATTGCAAGAGGGACCTGACGGCCTCCACGAAGCCGGGTCGGGCGCCGTATCGGAAAAGGACTCCGTATCGGAAAAGGACTCCGTATCGGAGAAGGACTCGCTCTCGGAGTCGGCCGCTCCTGAGTCGCAGCTGCGGTACGTCGACCTGACCGGGAGCCGCGAAGCGGCCGGCCGTTCGATCAGGATGCGTGACATGGCCCGGCGCCTGCCGCAGTTGGTGCGCCGGTCTCTGGCTCTCGCCTGGCGGGTCGACCGACGTGCGACCGTCGGCCTCCTGCTGTGCCAGGCGGCAGCCGGCGTGATGCAGGCCTTGGGCCTGGTCGCCATCGCCGGTACCCTGACCGCGCTGTTGACCAGCGGTGACGTCTACCACCGGCTCCTACAGGCATGGCCGTCCGTGGCCCTGCTGGCCACCGCGGCCGGAGCGCGGGCACTCTTGGGCATCACCGTCAGCTGGCTCTCCTCCCGGCTGGGGCCCCTCATGTCCCGTGAAGCCGAGCAGATGCTGCTCACCGCCTGCGCGGAGGTGGAGCTGTCCGCCTACGACGAGCCTGACTTCAACCGTGACCGTGAGGCCGCCGACCGCGGCGCTCAAGTCACCGGGGATCTGATCGACGAGGGTCAGGACCTGATCGCCTCGGCGGCGTCCTTCCTCGCTGGAGCCGTCGTGCTCGCCGGAGTGAGTTGGGTACTCCTCCCCCTCCTGGTGGCAGCCAGCCTGCCGCAGGCCCTTGCCCAGGTCAGCGCCGCCCGGGTGCGGTACCTGGCGAACCTGCGCAGCAACGGCGACAACCGGATGCTGTCGGTGTTGCGTTGGCACATCTACACCAAGGACGCCGCCGACCAGATCCGAGCCGGAACCATGGCGGGTTTCCTGTCCGGCCGGTACCGGCAAACGGTCGCACGGATCAACCACGAGGACCGGGCCGCCGCTGACAAGGGCGCCCGCATGTCCTTGGTCGGCGCGTTGTGCGGCGGGCTGGGGTCGGCCGTCGTGTGGGCGGCGGTGGTGTGGCTGCTGGCAGGCGGTCGCATCAGCGTGGGGCACGCAGGGACGGCTGTCTTCGCTTTGCAGACGGTGGGCCAGGCGGTGCGCGGGCTGGTCGCCGTCGGCGCCCGCGCTGTGCGTACGGGCCTGTACATGGACGACTGGAGCGGCTTCTTGGACAAGGCCGGCGGTTTCCGCATGCGCCGGGGCACGCACCGGCCGAAGCCACCGAATCAGATCGAGATCAGGTCGGTCACCCACCGCTATGCCGGGAAGGGCCAGGACGCGCTGTCCCACGTCTCCCTCACCCTGCGCCGCGGGGAGGTCACGGCCCTCGTCGGCTTCAACGGCTCGGGAAAGTCGACACTGTCGAAGCTGGTCAGCGGCCTCTACCTGCCCACGAGCGGGCAGGTGCTGTGGGACCGCGTTCCCACCAGCGAGGCCGACCCGCAGGGGCTGTGGCAACAAGTGGCTCTGGTGCCTCAGGATTACGCGCACTGGCCGCTGAGCGTGCGCGAGAACGTGACCCAGGGACAGCCGACGGCCCGCGGCGACGCGGCGGTGCGAGAGGCGTGTGAGGCCGCCGACGCCGATGAGGTCGTCGACAAGCTCCGCGCCGGCCTGGACACCCTCCTCGCCCGCGAGTGGCTCAACGGGGAGGAGCTGAGCGGAGGCCAATGGCAGCGTATCGCCCTCGCGAGAGCGTTCTTCCGCGAAGCCGGGCTCCTGGTCCTCGACGAGCCGACCGCGAACCTCGATCCCCGCGCCGAGTTCCGGATCTTCCAACGGCTGCGGGACCTGGCACGCGATCGCGTGGTGCTGCTGGTGACCCACCGCATCACCAATGTGCGTGTGGCCGACCGGATCGTGGTCCTCGACGACGGCAGGGTCGTCCAGGAGGGCACGTATGAGGAACTGGCCGAACAGCCGGGCCTGTTCCGCGAGTTGCTGTCCTATCAGGTCACTTCCGACCTGGACGACGAACAGCACGGAACACGACCGTGACCGTCCCTGCTGCTGCTTCGGAACGTTCGTACAGCCGGGATGACCGCGCCCCCGGTCATGGATCTGGACCTGGACATGGACCTCTTCGACCCTATTCGGCGGATGGCGCCGCATGCCCGATGGGGCTGGCTCCGGCTCTCACCATGCGAGAGCCGGACCGAGTCCGAGCCGTCCTCACCCCGGGGAGGCAACGCCAAAACCGCTCATCCGCCTCCGGTGGCTGCTTGTGCCATGGCCGCATCCTGCGAGGCCTGCCATGGCACACCCTTGAGGTTCAGGAAGGCATCGGCGACGGAATCGCTCGCCGAGTAGGCCTCAAGACCGAACGTTGCGGGGCTGTACCCGAGTTTCTGGACCAGCGATGCGGCGATGCGGGGGTCTGCCACCGAGAACTGATCCCGCATCCACAGCATCACTGCCTCTTGGCGGTACGGCCCCACAAGAAGCGGATCTTTACCGCGGGTGAGCTTCCCGCCGGTCATGACGTTCACCTGGTCCATCGACCTCTCGAAGTGATTCTTCATGTTGGCGAGGATGTGGTTCGCCAGCTGTTGATTCGCGGCTGCCTGCGCCTGCGCGGCAATCATCTGCTGCTGACTTATCGCACCGATGTTGCCGTTATTGACCCTCATCGTTTGCACCGCCTGGGCATCCAGCGAGGGGTAGACAGACTCACAGAATCTGGCGAATTTGTTACCCCATCCATCCTTGGCGAGGATGTGCCCGGCGCTGCTGCTCGCTGTGATGTCGACAGCCCCGGCGTAGCCCATGTCGCTTGCTCGTATCAGGAGGTAGTCAGGGCGGGTGCCTCCGACCGGCACCTGGGTTTGCGGCGAATACCCGGCGGGGGCGCCACTGTTGCTCTTCTGCTTGAGAAAATGATCCGCCAGAGTCTCGACAACGTAACCGAATTCCTTGCTGATCCCTCCCGGGATTCCCCCGGCCAGGAACTGGGGCCAAACCTTCAGCCAATTCTGGATATGACCGTTAGGGCTAGTGGCGTAGTTTCCGAGCATAGGAGCTCCGAGTACATAGTTGTACGCCTCCAGGACTGCGTCATCCACAGCTTTGGCAAAGATCCAGAAATGTGCTGAGTCAGGGTCTTGGGGATTCGACTCAGTCTGATGGACAATCTGCCGCTGGATTTCAGTTCCGCCAGTGGTACGTGCGGGTGTCTCCTCGGGGCCCGCTTCGGCCCGGCGCGGCGGACCGCTCAAGACCCGGGTCGCGTTGGCCTCGGCCTCGCGTTCGTAGCGATCGGAGGGGTTGGACACCTTGAGCCCGTCCCCATGGTCGGTGCCCGAGACGGGGCCCTGGCGCTGCTGGATGACGTGGGTGAGTTCGTGGGCGAGCGTATGCCTGTCTCCGCCGCCCTCGCCGATGACGACGTGGCTGCCCGAGGTGTAGGCGCGGGCTCCGAGCCTGGCCGCCGACGCCTTCGCCGACGTGTCGTCGTGAATGCGGACATCGGAGAAGTCCGCCCCCAGCCGCTCCTCCATATCGGTACGGGTGTTCTCGTCCAAGGGGCGGCCCGGCGCGTGCAGCACATCGTGAACAGCCGACCGCTGCACCGCCGGTGTGCCCGGCGCGGGTGACACCGCGGCGGCCTGGTGACCGCAGGACGGACCGTGCTGGTGCGGGGCCGGCTGCGCCCATCGGTGGCCCGCATGGCGGAGCATCTGCACCATGGCCATGTTCCCCGCGGTGCGCTGGAGGTGCGGTGGCTCCGTCGCGGACCGTGGTGCTTGGCGAGCGGCCTGCCAACGGGCCTTGTCGTTCTCGGGCGCTCGACCTTGCTCATGGGGCATTGCGCGTACGGCCTTCCACTCGACAGGTGCCAGGAGACACCCACGACACCGCTCCCGAAGGCGCCAGGGAAGGGCCGGATGCGCAGCAATGCGGGCATGCACCACTGTCCGGCAGTACAGCCTGCCGGCACGGGCACCCTGCGGAAGATCTGCCAGGACTTCAGCCGCGCCGGTACGCCGTCGTCTCGGCCTTTGGATTCGAACCGCGCGCCGCTTACGAACGTGTGGCGGTTGCGCACCCCGCTTCGGCGGCCGCCTCCCGCATGCGCGCGTCCATCGGCGTGCTCCGGTCGTACGGATCGACCTCAGGGCCCTTGCCCGGGCCGGGGGCAGCGCGCTCGGGGCCGAACTCGGGGGCGAAGTATCCGGTGACGGTGCCGCAGCCGCCGTTGGTGTAGTCGACTCTGTAAGAGGCGAGGGAGAACGTCCCCGGCTCGATGGTCACCTTCGCCGGGTCGTCCCAGCTCATCACTATCTCGCGGCGCACGATGGTACGCGCGACTTCCGTGCTGTCCGCTTCAGCGCGTACGACGGGGTAGACGAAGGTGACGTCGGCGGTCACCTCGACCGCCCCGCGCTTGCCTTCCCGAAATGTGACCCGGCCGCGCGTCTTGACCACATCTCCCGCCAGCCGCACCTTCGACTTCTGGAAACGGCTGAACAGCAGCAGAGGATCGTTCTTCCGGCCGGGTTCGCGGAACGCGGAAGCCACGTAGCCCTGGACATCCTCCTGGTGCGGATTGAGCGACGCGATCGCCTTGCCGGGCCGCTCCCCGCGCAACACCCCCGGATCCAGACTGGACGCGGCCAGAAAGTCCCGGGACCGGTCAAGGGCGTGCTCGACCCGCGTCCGGCTCATCCAGCCGGTCGCTCGCGCGGCAGGCAGGTGGATCCCGGCCGCCCCGTCACCCCACCGCGCGGCAGGTGATCCTCTGAACGGCTCCTCCACCGTGGGCCGTTGGGCCGCCGGTGTCGCCGGCGCCTGCTTCGGACGCTCCGACTCCGCGGCGAGCGGTGCGCCCCCGCCACCACCGCCCCCACCGAACCACCCCGTCACCATCCCCGGGTCCAACGCCACCACCAGGAGTCCGACCGCGACCAGCAGACCGGCCGCGTACCAGCCCTTGCCCCGTCGCCGCTGGGCCGGTCGGTACGTCCGCCACCCCTCCGGCCGACCGGGTGTGTCCCTCAGCCGCCGCGCCACCGACCGGGCTCGCGCAGAGGGTTCCTTGGGTGCGCCCTCAGTTCCGGCCTCGGCCTCCTCAAGAAAGCGCGCCCACTCCTCATCCGATATGGACCCACCCTTGCCCACGCCGCGTCCCCGCCCCTTCTCATGCACCCGCTCACCCGGTCCCTCCACGGGCCCGGTCCGTCATCGGTGCATCATCACACAGCGCGGCCGCACCACCTGCCCACGCAACTGTCACGGCTGCCGGCAGGTTCAGGCGGGTGTGGTCGCGCTTCCACGGGGAGCGCGAAGGCCCGCAGGACGAGTGTCGTCTCCATCGCGCACACAGCCGCGCCGAGAGCGACGTGTGCGGCGAGCGAGCTCTCCGGCCCCAGCGCGGCCTGAGGGCCGAGGCCCTGGGCATCGCCGGAGGGAGGTGTCCCGCTCGACCGTCTCAGGACTGGCTGTCGAGCCATTCCTGGAAGGTGGGGCCGGCGAGCTTGGCGCGCTGGCCGGGCAGGGGCCCGTCGGCCGCCGCGGTCTCGGCGTCGGGCATGCCGGAGCCGTCGACCTCGACGACCTTGATGCCTCGACGGGCGCCGAGGAGTCCGGCCGCCTCGGCCATGGTCTCCCGGCGGGGTCCGGCGATCTCGGGCATCGGTGTTCCCGGAGCCGGCTGAGCGGGCGCGTCGGGGTCGGCGACCAGGTCGACCAGCGTTTCGGTCCACGGTGAGGCAGGCCACGAGCTGGGTGGGAAGGGCGGGGACGTAGGAGATGTCGCCTTGCTGCCAGTCCAGGAGCTGACCGACGAATTCGTGGAACTGCGCGGCTCGCAGTATGCGAGCGGGCAGCGGGCCGGACAAGTGCCTCGTAGACGATCTCCTATGCTCCGGAGCGTTTCTCCCATGGATCGTCCACGTCGCCGCGCCTGTACTGGATGCATCGAATCGACCGAGACCAGCCGGGAGACACCGTGACCCAGCACGACAGCCTTGCCAGGACAGCCCTCGTGGTCGTCGCACACCACCGCACCGATTCCCTCACCGCGCACACGGCCCGCCGTACCGCTGCCCGGCTCGAAGCCGCTGGGTACCGCGTCGACCTGCTCGACCTGCACGCCGAGGGATTCGACCCACGGATGAACACGGCGGACCAGCCGGACTGGGGCAACAGGGAGAAGGCGTATTCGGACGAAGCGCAGGCCCATATGCGGCGCGTCCTCGACGCGGATGTCGTCGTCGCCGTCTTCCCGGTGTACTGGCAGAGCGTGCCCGCCATCCTCAAGGGCTGGATCGACCGCGTATGGAACTACGGGTTTGCCTACGGCCGCAGCAAGCCCCGCCTCGCCGGCAAGCGCATGCTGTGGCTGGGCCTCGCCGGCGCCACTGCCGACGATCCCATCGTGGAGGGGATGCACACCGTCCTCGAAACCAATCTGAGCGAAGGCATCGCCTATTACTGCGGCTTCTCCCGGTCCACCGTCGGCCTGCTCACCGACGCGGAGGAGCGCCCGCAGCGCGTCGACGCGGAAGGCAACCTCCTGGTCGGCGCGGCGGTCACGGGTGCTGAGCGAGAGGCGCACTACGCGGATCTCGACCGGCGTGCGGGCGAGTTCGTGGAGAGGTTCGTCGCCGAGGGACTTGTGGCAGCCTGACCGCCAGGGGAACCGCGGCCTGTGGCCGCCGGACTCGACAGCCCCGCCCTACGCGTCCTGGCCGCCCGCACACGCGCCGAGGCGGACTATGACGTGCACGACCTGCTCCCCGAAGCACTCGGTGAACTCGGCCTCGTCTTCCACCCGTTCGCCGGTACCGCCGGCCAAGAAGCCGCCGCCCGAGCGCTCGCACGCCGCGTGCTCGCGGGCGAGCTGGCACCCCGGGACCTCACCTCCCGGACCCACCAGCGCTACGGACATGATCGGTCGAGCGCGACTGGACATGGTTCCAGGCGGTGGTGGCCGGCAGGAGTATGGAGGAGTCGGGTTCCAGGCCCGTGGCGAAGCCTCCGAGGAGCTTGAGCCGGTCCAGGTCGACGAGGGCGATCCGGTTGGCGCCCAGCAGGGAGACGTAGGCCAGGGGGCGGGTGGGGTGCAGGCAGACGGCGGCCGGGGTTCCGTCGAGTTTCAGGGAGCGGATGCGGCGCAGGTCGGTGCTCCATACGGTGCAAGTGGCGGTGGCGATGTCCGTCACCAACAGCCGTTCGTCGTCGAGGGTGTAGACGCGCAAGGGGTCTCCGCCCACCTCGCGGCACCGCCGGATCTTCAGGGTGCGGGCGTCGAGGGCCACCAGCGAGGAACTCTTGCGGGCTCCGACGAACAGTGTCTTCTCGTCCTGGCTCAGGCAGCTGCTCTCGGGCAGTTGGCCGGGGGTGGCCAGGAGCGGCGGGGCGGAGGCGTCGTGGGGGCGGACGAGGCTGACGGTGTGTGACAGGAGTCCGGTGACGTAGGCGCGTTCGCCGTCGCGGCTGAGTGTGCACAGGTGGGTCTTCACGCCGTGCGTGGGCACCGCTCTGGTCGGTGCCCGGTCGGTGGCCGGGTCGTCGAAACCGAGCAGTACCGCCTTCTCCTCGCTCAGGGCGTACAGGCGGTCGTGTCGGTCGATGCCCATGCCGTGGATGCGGTTGAACGGCCGGGTGTCGATGGTCCGGGCCAGGGAGCGCTCGGCCAGGTCGATGACGAAGACCGCGGCGCCGCCCTCGCCGACGGTGGAGGACATGCGTACGCCGTAGTGCCCCACATAGGCGAACCGTCGGCGCGAGTCGACGACCATCTCGTGCGGGTGGTCGGGCAGGGGGACGGTCCGCAGGCGCTGCCCCGACGTCGTGTCGTAGAAGCTGACCGCGTGGCCGCTTTTCTCCACCACGACCAGGACGTCGGTCTGTGTCGCCCGGGAGGCACCCGCGGCACCCGGGACGGGCGCGGCGGGCGCCGCGGGCGTGGGCAGGCCGCCAGTGGTCAGGGTTCCCGCACCTGCCGCTTTGATCACCGTTCGACGCGTCACCACAGCCCACACCCCGGTCTCTCGACAGTTCGCCGTCACCGCCACAGCCCCCACGTCTCTTGCCTCGGGGTGCGGTGGAGCAGGCCGAGTGAAAAGAATAGGGAGGGCGGGGCCGGTGCCATCGGGAGATGAGTGAGGAGCAGCGTGGAGATCGGTTACAAGCTGGCCGCCGAGGCGTTCGGCCCGGCGGAGCTCGTGAGGCAGGCGGTTCTCGCCGAGGAGGCGGGCTTCGACTTCGTCGAGATCAGCGACCATTACCATCCCTGGCTCGACAACCAGGGTCATTCGCCCTTCGCGTGGACGGTGCTGGGCACCATCGCGGCCAAGACCTCCCGGATCGGTTTGGCGACCGGGGTGACGTGCCCGACCATGCGCTACCACCCGGCGGTCATCGCTCAGGCGGCCGCGACGCTCGCCCTGGTGTCGGAGGGCCGGTTCGTTCTCGGTGTCGGCTCGGGCGAGCGGCTGAACGAACACGTGGTCGGCCAGGAGTTCCCGGACTCGGTGCGTGTGCGGCACGAGATGTTCAGGGAGGCGCTGGAGATCATCCGGCTGTTGTGGAGCGGCGGGTACCGGTCCTACGAGGGCACACACCTGCGGCTGGAGGACGCTCGGGTGTTCGACCTGCCGGAGGAGCTGCCGCTGATCGCGGTGGCCGCCAGCGGCAAGGTGTCCGCACGGATCGCCGCGGAGCTGGGCGACGGCCTGTTCGCCACGGAGGACAAGCCGGAGATCGTCCGGCACTACCGGGACGCCGGGGGCAGCGGCCCGCGCTACGCGGAGGTGCCGATGGCCTGGGCGCCCGATGAGCACACCGCGGCGAGGGCGGCGCTGGACACGTCCCGTTGGGCGGTGACCGGCTGGAAGGTCATGAGCGAGCTGCCCAACCCGGTCAACTTCGACGCCGCGACCACGACCGTGCGGGAGGAGGACATCCTGGAGAAGTTCGCCTGCGGCGATGATCCCGCCCGGTATCTGGAGGTCGCGCAGAAGTTCGTCGACGCGGGCTTCGACAGGCTGGTCATGCAGAACGCGGGGCCTGATCCCGAGGGCTTCATCGACTTCTACCAGCGTGCGCTCGATGGCCCCATGCGGCAGCTGAAGGCGAACGGCGCGCAGGGCTGAGGCGCGTGGGTCGCGGGGGCGCCGGTCGGCGCGTCACATGGATGCGGTACGAAGTCTTTTGTGAACGAACAGATTCAGCCCGCGACCGTTCGTGTGTTCATCGCCCTGGCCCCACCGGACGAGGCGAAGCAGGAACTGGCGCGGGAGCTCGGGCCCGCCTGGGACGACCATCCGCGGATGCGGTGGAACCGGGTCGAGGACTGGCACATCACCCTGGCGTTCCTGGGCGAGGTCCCCAGGGCGGTCGTGCCGTTGCTGTGCCCGCCGCTCGCGGACCTCGCGGCGGCGCGCCGTCCCCTCACCCTGTCGCTGAGCGGTGGTGGGCACTTCGACGAGCGTGTGCTGTGGAGCGGGATCGACGGTGACCTCGACGGGTTGCGTCTGCTGGCCGCCGACGTGCGTGCCGTGGTGAAAGAGTGCGGGGTCGGGTTCGTGGAGCGGGAGTTGCGTCCGCATCTGACGTTGGCGCGGGCCCGCAGGGACACGCCGTCGTGTGCGGTGCGGGCGGCCGAGGGGCTCGCCGGGTTCACCGGCCGCCCGTGGCAGGCCGAACGCCTGCACCTGGTCGCCAGCAACTTCGGCCGCGGCCCTGGCCCCATCCACTACCGCGATGTCGACGCCTGGCGGTTCGGCGACGGTTCCGGGCGGCGTTCTGGCCGATAGCACGCGGTCGCCCGAGCCCGAGGCCTCACCGGCGGTCGATGAGGCGGGCGGTGCTGCCGAACGCAGGCCACCCGGACACTCGCCGTCAGCTTCCCGTCGACGGCCCCGTACGAGGGCGGGAAGACCACCCACGTGTAGTGGACGATGATGCCGGCCTGCGCGGACCACCTGGCCGGCCACCGGGTGCCCCTCACCTACGAACCCACTAACACCCCGCCCTCACCCGCTCCCGACCGCCCCCACGCGCTCCCACAAGGTCGGATTGTCCGCGAACTCTCCCGGAATTGTCCGTGATCGGTAACGGACGGATCCCGCGGCCTTCTCGCCCCGTCCTGCCAGGTGGTCGCGAGGTGACCGGGGAGCAGCGAGGGAATGCGCGAAAGGGGCGGACATGGCACGGCACGGTGGCGGGCGGAGCTGGTACGGCAAGGTGGTCGGGGCGGCGCTCGGGGTGACGGTGCTCGCCACCGGTGCCTCGGTGTGGACCGCGCAGGCCGGTTCCGCGGGGGACTCGGCGCCGAAGGCGACCGCGCCGGCCGAGCCGGGCAGTGCCGTCAAGCCGGTCTCGGCGGCCATCGCGCACGCCTCGGAGGAGGGGAAGCGGGGCGTCAACATCACTATCGACGACGGCCCCGACCCCGTATGGACCCCGAGGGTGCTCGACCTGCTGCGGGAGTACGGAGTGAAGGCGACGTTCTGCATGGTGGGGACGCAGGCGCAGGCCCACCCGGATCTGGTGAAGAAGGTGGTCGCGGCCGGGCACCGGCTGTGCGACCACTCGGTGTCGCACAACACCGCCATGGACAAGGACACCGAGGCCTATCAGTCGCAGCAGATACTCGACGCCGAACGCATGATCACCAAGGCGTCCGGCGGCGTTCGGCCGATGTACTACCGGGCGCCCGGTGGGGCCTTCACTCCTCACAGCCGCGAGCTCGCCGCTTCCCGTGGCATGCGGCCGCTGGGCTGGAACGTGGACACCAAGGACTTCGAGCGTCCGGGTACGGACGCCATCGTCGCCACCGTCGAGCGGGAGCTGCCCAACGGTCCGACGCTCCTCTTCCACGACGCGGGCGGCGACCGCACGCAGACCGTCGAGGCCCTGCACCGGCTCCTCCCCCGGCTCAAGGAGCAGGGCTATTCCTTCGGCTTCCCGGTGCGCTGAGCCGCGAACCCGGCGCCGGTCCCGGCGAGTTGCCGCGTTCAGTCCGGGACCGCGCCCCGCCGAACCCATACGTGTCAGCGGGCCGTCAGGGCGAGCTGCGAGGATCCGGCCCGGTTCGTCCGACGCCCAGGGGTGGTCCGCATGCGCGGTGGCAGTGTCCGTACACGTCGATGGCCGCTGGCGTGGCTCCTTGTCACCGCGCTGTCCGTCACGGCCGCTCTGCTGACCCCGCCGGGGAGCGCGACGGCCGCGGTGTCGGGGGCCGACACACCGGTCAATCTCCTCAACGTGCACAGCGGCAGGTGCATGGAGGTGGAGAACTCCTCCAGCGCCGACGGGGCGAGGATCCGGCAGTGGGACTGTGACGGCCAGCCCGGCGCGCGCTGGTTGCTCCGGCCCTCGGCCGCCTCCTCCGCCGCGGTCAACATCGTGAACGCGCACAGCGGCAAGTGCCTGGCGGTGCGCACGGACACACCCGCGGGCGGCACGTCGGCGCCGCGTGTCGAGCAGTGGGGCTGTGCCGGCTCACCGGGGATCGACTTCGTACTCGACAGCCGTGCGGAGTTCGCGTGGATTCTCTCCAGAGCGACCACGCCGATGCGCTGCCTCGAAGTGGAGAACTCCTCCGAGCGCCGGGGCGCGCCCATCGTGCTGTCGACGTGCGCGAACCAGAAGGGGATCGCGTTCCAGCAACGGCCGGACCGCGCCGGCAACGACATCCGGCGCGACGATCTCTTCGCCCTGTACGGATACGACGACGCGGCGGCCTCGCTGTTCCGCTTCCCCGCGAACGACGCGGGCGGGTTCGAGATCCCCGACGTGGCGTGGCACTCCCCCGCCAGTACGTGGGACTTTCCCCTGAGCCATGTCACCGCGGGAGACTTCAACGGCGACGGCCGCCGCGACGTGGCTCTGCTGCGCGGGCAAGGTGACTCCTCGATCGCGCTGTTGACGATGCTCGGTACCGCGGGCGGCGGGTACGCCGCCCCGTTCAAGTCGTGGGAGCGACCGCCCGGCAGCTGGTGGGGCGCAGCCGTGCAGTTGACCGCGGGTGACTACGACGGTGACGGCCGCGACGAGGTCATGGCCCTGTACGGCTACCACGACGGCAGCGCCGCCCTGTTCCGCTTCCCCACTACTGCCGAGGGTGCCTTCCAGGTTCCCACCACCCCGTGGAAGGCACCTGACGGTACCTGGAACTTCGCCCAGAGCCGGCTCACCACGGGTGACTTCGACGCGGATGGACGCCAGGACGTGGTCCTGTTCAAGGGCACCGCGGACGGCGCCGCCGAACTGCTCACCCTCACCGGCGCGGCGGACGGCGGGCTCGGCGCACCGCTCAAGTCCTGGCAGCGACCGCCGGGAAACTGGTGGGGAAGCCACGTGAAGCTGACCGCCGGGGACTACGACGGCGACGGCGGCGACGAGTTGATCGCGATGTACGGCTACGACGACGGGGCGGTCTCCCTGTTCCGCTTCGCGACCACCACCGACGGCGGCTTCCAGGTGCCCACCGTGCCCTGGAGCGCCCCGCCCGGCACCTGGGCGTTCTCCCACAGCCACATCGTCTCCGGCGACTACGACACGGACGGCCGCCGGGACATCGCGCTGTTCAAGGGCAGACCGGACGGGGCGGCCACGTTGCTCACCCTGTCCGGCACCGCGGACGGCAGACTCGCCGGACCGCTCACCTCGTGGCAGCGACCGCCGGGCAACTGGTGGGGAGACCGCGTGCGGCTGGCCTGAACCGACGCCCGGATCATCGACGCGGCGGCCGCTCGACCATGGGGCGGCTGCCTCCTTCTTCGTGGTCCGCTTCCGGTACGGGCCCCTTGGGCTCGCCGCCAGGACGCACCGCGATCACCAGCACTGCTGCTCCCAGGAGCGCGATGAGCATGACCCACACCGCGCCGACGTGCATGGCCTGGACAAACGCGTCATCGGCAGCGCGCGCGAGAGCGGGCCGGTGTACCTCGGTGGCGACGTGCCGTGCCTGTTCGGCGGAGACCCGCGCCCGGTCCCCCACCGAACCGGGTACCTCGCTCAGCGAGGGCTCGATCGCGCGCCGGTACACGATCGACATGATCGTGCCGCCCACCGCGATCCCGATGACGCTGCCGGTCTGTCGCACGGTGTTGGTGACGGCCGACCCGGCACCGGCCCGCTCCAAGGGCAGTGAGCTGATCAACGCCGCTGTCACCGGACCGATCACCATGCCGATCGACACGCCTTGGACCAGCAACAGGATCTCGATCAGGACGAGCGGGGTGTGCAATCCCAGCAACCCGTACGCCCCCATGCTCAGTGCCGCCACAGTGAGGGCCGGTCCGCAGACAGGACGTAGCGACCAGCGGCGGACCAGGCGTGCGCCGAGAGTCCCTCCCACCACCGCGCCGAGCGCGGTCGGGAGACTGGCCAGACCGGCCTCCATCGGCGAGAAGCCGCGTGCGCCCTGCATGTAGAACGCGCTGTAGAAGGTGACGGCGGCCATGGCGAAGAGGAGCAGTCCGAGCGCCGCGTTGCCGCCACCGAATGTGCGTTGCGCCAGCAGGCGGGGATCGAAGCTGGGTGCCTTGATCCGCAGTTCGACGAGGACGAAAGCCGCCAGCAGGACCAGTCCGACGGCGATCGGCGCCCAGACGTCCGTACGCCCCCAGGCGGCCGCCTGCCCCGCGCGGATCAGCCCGTACGCCAGCGACGCGAGACCGCTGATCGACAGCAACATCCCGGCCGGGTCCAGCGGTCGCGGGACGGGGCTGCGGAAATCGGGGACCAGCAGGGCGATCCCGGTCAGCGCCAACGCCACGACGGGGACATTGACCAGAAAGACGGAACCCCACCAGAAATGGTCGAGGAGCAACCCTGCCAGCACCGGTCCCGCGGCCATTCCGACACCGGCGGATGTCGAGGAGACGGCGATCGCGCTTGCCCGCGCGGGGCCGGTGAAGGTCCACATCAGGATGGCCAGGTTGGCGGGCATGATCAGCGCACTGCCTATTCCCATCGCGGCGCGCGCGGCAATCAATTGACCTGGGTCGCTCGCGTACGCCGCCCACATGGAGGCTGCGGCGAAGACGACCAATCCGGTGACGAGCACGGCCCGGTGACCGAAGCGGTCACCCAGTGCGCCCGCGGTGAACATCAAGGTGGCGAAGGTCAGCGTGTACGAGCCTGTCGCCCATTGCAGCTCGGCCGGGCCGGCGTCCAATCCGCGGACCGGGTCCGCGAGGGTCTCCAAGGTAATGCTCAAAACGGTGTTGTCCAGCCAGATGACCAGCGAGCACAACATGAGAACAGCAAGGATCAACTGCTGCCTTGACTTGGGCAGCGTCGGGGACGCGGTCATGAATACCTTCGGGTGCGATCGGCAAAACTGACGACTGGACCGTAGGCAATCTCGGCACCCTTGTCAATTAACAAAAATTCCATTTCCGGCGGGATACGCGGGCCACATTCCTATTCCCTTGTCAATTCTTGGGGAGCGTAATCGGAATGCTTCTTCAGCACATTTGGCGGGGCATATCGCCGCACCTCTGTCAATTCCCGATCCCGTTGAGTCGACGTGGTTCGCGTCGCACCGGGCGCGGGGCGGCCGTAGCGTTTCTGTCATGTGCTGGAGCGCGACGGCCGATCTCGTGGCGGGTACGGGCATCGGCGCCGTGGGGGTCGTCAGTGTGGCCCTGGCGGCCCGGCGGCCCCGTGATCTGCCGCTGGCGGCGCTTCCGCTTCTTCTCGGCGCCCACCAGATCATCGAGTCCGCGGTCTGGCGCGACGACGGCGGCTCGGGGCCCGCCACCGTCGCCTGGGCCGTGATCGCGCTCCCGCTGCTCGCGCTGTGGGTTCCGGCGGGTGTGCTGTGCGCGGCGCCACCGGCCGCCCGTCGCCGCCTGCTGGTCCCAATCGCCGCGGGAGCCGTGACGGCGACGGCGCTGGCGTACGTACTGGCGACTCGCGCCGTGACGGCCGAGATCCGTGGCCACACGGTCGGGTACTCCCTCGGGCTGCCGCGACCGGAACTGATCGTCGTCGGCTACCTGCTCGCCACCATCGGCTCGCTGCTCCTGTCCGGCGACCGCGGCCTTGTGCTGTTCGGCGTACTGGTCGCCGTCGGGGCCGCGGTGTGCGTGGCGCTGTGGCACCGGGAGTACATCTCCACGTGGTGCGCGTTCGCCGCCGTGTGCTCGGTGGTCCTGCTGCTCTGGGTCGCAAGGCGGCGTCCGCCGGATCGGAAGCGGTAGCGGCTCGGCACCGCCGGGTCAGTCCTGCGTTGCGGCTTCGAACGTCGCCGCGCGGACCGCCTCGAACAGCGCCGTCACGTCCTGGCCGGTGAGCCCCGCCGACCGCGCCTGACGCATCCATTCCGTCAGGGCGGTCTGCAGCGGCGAGTCGGGCCCTGCCTGAGGGCGGGCGAGGGAGCGGGTGATGAACGTGCCCGCTCCCTGCCGGACCTCGGCGAGACCGGCGCGTTCCAGTTCGCGGTACGCCTTGAGGGTCGTGTTCGGATTGACCTTGGTCGCCGCCGCGACCTGGGCCGCGGTGGGCAGCCGGTCGCCCTCCACCAAGGCGCCCATGCGCAAGGCCTGCTCGACCTGCCGCACGATCTGCAGATACGTGGCAACGCCGCTGCGCCGGTCGATACGGAATTCGACCACTGTCCCCACTCTCTGCTCGCCTGCCGACACCTTACGTACCCGCTGCCTCGGCTCGCCCTAGAGGGGCCGCCGCGTCGCCCACCACAGGATAAAGACGGCCACGACGGTGGTGCCGCCGAGCAGCAGGCCGGTGCCGGTCCACTGCATGCCGGCCATCTGGTCGTAACCGAAGTACTCGACGACGTTGTTGACGATGCCGTGCTCCTTGATGCAGGCGTTGGTGGCCCGCTCGGTCTGCTCGGCGCAGGTGCCCCACCCGAAGAGCTGTCCGTCCGCGGTGCCGATCCACCGGTCGTGCTCGACCGCCTGGTCGAGGAAGGCGGGACTGTCGGCGTTCAGCGGGTAGGTGAACAGGCGCGGAGTGGCCAGCCGGTCGCGGAACTGGCTCCAGGCCAGCTCGGCGGCCACGGAGAAGAGGAAGGTCACCATCATCGCCGGAAGGACCCGGCGCAGGAGCATGCCGATCGCGATGCCGCAGGTGGTGAGGAAGAGGGAGAGCGCCGCGGGCATCGGCCCGGTGGCGTCGAAGACCTCGCCCTGCATCCAGTCCACGGGGAGGACCTCGCGGTACGGCTCCCACCACCAGGTGAACAGGGCGCCGAGCACCACCGTGGACACGAGCACCACGGAGAGGCAGCCGATCAGCTTGGCCGCGAGCCAGCGGCGGCGCGGCACCGACTGGGTGGTGACCAGCTGGGCGGTTCCGTGCTCCTGGTCGCCCGCGATCAGCGGTGCGCCGAGGAAGACGCCGAGGATGACGGGCAGGGCGCCCAGGGCCTCGGAGAGGGACTGGAACCCCTGGGGGCTGTTGGGAAGATGGACGGGCGCCGAGTCTGTCAAACAACGCCGGCGGCACAGGCTCAAACGGCGTCGGCGGCACAGGCTTCGGTCTCCGTGAGATAGCGCTTCACCGGGCCGAGCGTGAGCAGGCCACTCGCGCCGCCGGCGTCTTCGTCGCGGGCGTCGCGCAGGGCCGTCGCGGCGCGTGCGGCGGTCTCGTGGTCGCCGAGGCGCGCGGCGGCGTGGGCCGTCAGGCACCACAGGGCCTCCTGGAGGTGGTCGCGCGGCGGTTCGGGGGTCGCGGCGAGGGCGGTCCGGGCCTCCTCCGGCCTGTTCCGGGCGAGGAGTACGAGCGGCGCCGCCCAGGGCAGGTGGGGACCCCAGTCGTACTGGGGGTCGGTGGGCGCGGGGCGGTCGTGCAGCAGGCGCAGGCCGAGGAGGGCGAGTGGGAGCAGGCCGCGACGCAGCCCCGGCATTCCAGCCGTCGTAAGGGCCTCGTCGGCGGCACGGTAGGCGGCCGCCGCCGCGGCGGCGGTCGGTCCGCCCGCTTCGGTGCTCCGGGCGGCGGTGACGCGGGCCCGGAACCACCGGGTGAGGACGGATACGAGCGGCGACTCGTGGACGGCGGCCAGTTCCTCCGCGGCGGTCGCGTGCCCGGCGGCGGCCTTGAGATCGCCGCGGGCCGACGCGGACTGCATCCGTACGAGCCGGCCCAGGATGGCGAAGGTCGGCAGGCCGTGCCGGGTGGACAGCGAGACGAGTTCGGTCCCGATCTCGTCCCGCTCCGGTGCGAGCCCGGGCCGCGAGAAGGACTGCAGGAACACGCCGTTGAGTGCGAAGGCGAGCAGCGCGGGATCACCGAGGTCCCGCGCCAGGGCCTCGGCTCGGCGCGCGGCCCGGTGCGCGTTCTGTGCGGCGGATCCGTGGGTGTCCGCGCTGCGGCTCTCGACGGCGACGGTGGCGAGGAGCCGGGCCCTCAGGTCGGGGGCGCCGCCGGGGCCGAGCGCGGTGAGCGTGCGCTCGGCGGCCGACACGACGGCGCGGGACTGCTCGGGATCGTCGGCCCGGCTCCAGATCGCGGGCACGTCGTAGGCACCGATGACGCGGGCGGTGAGCGCCACGTCGCCGGTACGTTCGGCGGCCTCGGCGGCGGCGAGGCGGTTGCGCCGGGAGAGGACGAGGGCGTCGCTGCCCGCGAGCGCGAGGGTGCGGGCCAGGTGCACGGTTGTGCGGGGGCCCAGCCGAACGTCGGTGCCCGGCCAGGCGGGAGGGGCCGCTTCGAGGGTCGCGGACCGGTTGAGGATGTCGGACTCAAGGCGTTGGAGCGCGGTGCCGGGGTCGAGCCCGAGCTGTTCCATGAGCGTGGTGCGGGCGCGGCGCAGCGTGGCCAGTGCGTCGGCCTGGCGCCCGTCGCGGTACAGGGCGCGGGCGAGCAGCCCCCAGGCCGGTTCGCGCCACGGGTGCTCGGCGACGTGCGCGCCCAGTTCGGCGACGAGGTCGCAGCCCTGTCCGGCGTCGAGGAGGATGCCGGCCCGCAGTTCCACGGCTTGCAGGCGCAGTTCGTCGAGCCGGGTTCTCTCGCGCCGGGCCCACGTGGCGTCCGGCAGGTCGGCGTAGGCCGGACCGCGCCACGAGGAGAGCGCCTCGCCGAGGGCGGCCACGCCGTCGGCAGAACGGCGTGCCTCTGCCAGGGCGTCCTCGAAGCGGTGGGCGTCCACGGCCGCGCGTGGCATGCGCAGCGCGTACCCCGTGCCTTCCGTGACGAGCACGCGCGGCGGGGTCCGGGGCGGCCGGTCCGGTTCGATGGCGCGGCGGAGCGCGGCGACGAACGTACGCAGTGCGCCGAGGGCGCGGGCGGGGGGCTCGGGCCACAGGTCGTCGACGAGGGTGTCGGCGGTGACCATCCTTCCCTCCGCGGCGACGAGGCGGGCGAGCACCTCGCGGTGCCGGGGTCCGCCCAGGCCGACCGGGCCGCCGTCGTCGTGTCGCGCCCGCACCGCACCCAGTACATCGATCCGCATGCGTCCATCCTCCGGCACCCGATCCGCGCCGCGGCACGGCGCTGATCGGTTGCTGATCACCACCGCGCACCCTGAACCCGTCAGTCACCCGACTCGGGGAAAGGACCCCACATGACTCCCGGCATTCCCGGCTTCCGCCACGCTCGCCTGCCCGGCGCGGACGGGGTGCAGCTGTCCACCGCGATCGGCGGCAGCGGCAGCCCGGTCGTACTGCTGCACGGTTTTCCCCAGACGCATCTCATGTGGCGGCACGTTGCCGCGCGTCTGGCCACCGAGCACACCGTCATCTGCCCCGACCTGCGCGGCTACGGTGCGAGCGACAAACCGGCGGCCACAAGCCCCGACGTGTACGCGAAGCGCGCGATGGCCGCCGACGTCGTGTCGCTCGTCGCGGCGCTCGGTCACGACCGCTTCGCTCTCGTCGGCCACGACCGCGGCGCCCTCGTCGCTTTCCGGGCCGGTCTGGACCATCCGGAGACCGTCACGCACCTCGGCGTCCTCGATGTCGTACCGACGCTCGACATGTGGAACGTGCTGCACGGCGTCTCCGCCGCGGTCGGCTACCACCTCTTCCTCATGGCGCAGCCGCCGGGGCTGCCGGAAACCATGATCGCCAACAGCGCGGACGTCTTCTTCGGTTCCTTCCTCGATGCCTGGGCGTGTGACCCGGCCGCGATTCCGGACGGGGTGCGCGCCGCATACCTGCGTGCGAGCGCCGCGGCCGTGCCCTCGATCGTGGCCGACTACCGCGCCTCCGCGGGTATCGATGTCGCGCACGACCAGGCGGACTTCGACGCCGGTTCCCAGTTCGCCATGCCCGTCACGGTCGTCCAGCAGGACTGGGGAGCCCAGCTCGGTTACGACGCCGCTCAGGTGTGGAGGGCGTGGGCACCGGACCTCGACCATCGGCTCACCCGCGCCGGGCACTTCATGGCGGAGGAGGCGCCCGACGAGATCGCGGAAGCGATCCGGGAGCTGCTGGCGCGCTGACGGCGGGGCGCTGACGGTAAATCAGGTACGCCTCGTTCACGCTTTTGGTGCAGTTGATCCGGTTTTCGAACAGGCTCTACGCTGCCGGGCGGGACAACGGCTGTCGCGGGACGCGGCGCTGCGGGGGGTGGTGAGGGCATGGCCTGTACGGACGACGCCTGCCGGGGCCGGGGGCGGCCATGACCCTGCCGCCGTCCGGGGACGGCGCCGGGCAGGCGATGCTCGGGCGGGAGGACTTCCTGCGCTCGGTGCGCGCGCAGTTGGAGCGGGCGCGCGGCGGCCACGGCGGTCTGCTGCTGATCACCGGCGAGGCGGGCATCGGCAAGACGACCCTCACCGGTCGCGGGGTCCACGAGGCGGTGGGTGCGGGCATGGTGGTGCTGCGCGGGTCGTGCTGGGGCGCCGACGGCACCCCCGGCTACTGGCCCTGGACGCAGGTCGTACGAGGTCTGCGCAGGTCCTTGCCGGCCAAGGCGTGGGAGGCCGCGTCGGAAGCGGCCGGTGTGGTGTGGCAGGTGCTGGGCGGCGGGGGCAAGGCGGAGGAGGCGGGCCGGTTCGAGCTGTTCGACGCGGTCACGACCATGCTGGTCACCGCCGCGCAGCACCAGCCGGTGCTGGTCGTCCTGGAGGACGTGCACTGGGCGGACCCGGCGTCGGTCGCTCTCTTGGAGTTCGCGGCCCAGCACGTGTCGCTGGAGCGGGTGCTGATCGTGGCGACCTGCCGGCTCGTGGAGGTCGAGCGGCCCGACCACGCGCTGCGTGACCGGCTCCGCTCGCTGGCGACCCGCGCCACGACGCTCGCGCTGACCGGGCTGGGGGCCGCCGACGTCGCCGAACTGATGCAGCGTACCGCGGGGCGCGCACCGGACGGCGAACTCGTGGCCGACGTACTGCGCCGGACGGGCGGCAACCCTTTCTTCGTCCAGGAGACGGCACGTCTGTGGGCGGGCGGGCACGAAGTGAGCGGGATGTCGCCGGGCCTGCACGCCTCTCTCCAGCAGCGGTTGCGCCTGCTGGACGGCGCCGTGGCGGAGTGCCTGGGTGCGGCGTCCGTGCTGGGGCGGCGGTTTCGCACCGACACGCTGGCGAGCGTCATGGGCGCCCGGCCCGAGGACGTGCGCCGGTGGCTGGCCCAGGCAGCGGACGCCGAGCTGGTGGCGCCCGGACACTCCGGGGAGGTGCTCTTCGAGCATGACCTCGTACGCGAGACGCTGTACGGCGGCCTGGACGCGCGGCGCGTACGCCGACTGCACGCGGCCGCCGTACACGCGCTGCGGAGGACGGCGGTCGCGCAGGACGCGACGCTTCCGGTGGAGCTGGCCCGCCACGCCCACTTGGCCTTCGAGGAGCTGGACCGCGACGAGGCCGTGGACCTGCTGCTGTCCGCGGCGCGGCACGCGGAGAGCCGGGTGGCACATGAGGAAGCGGCGGGTCACTACGAGCGTGCCTTGGAGCGCATCGGCGAGGAGACCCCCGCGCGGCGGGTTCTGCTCGGGCTCGACTTCGGGACCGCGCTCCAGATGATCGGTGAACACGAGCGTTCCTGGCGTGTGTTCACCGACGCGGCGGCGCTGGCGAGGACCCTGGGCGATCCGCTGCTGATGGGGCGGACCGCGCTGACGCTGTACGGCTCCGACGGGCGTGGCGACACGGCGTTGCTGAAGCCGCGTGTGCTGCGCTGGGCGTACGAACAAGGACGCACCGCTTCTGAAGACGCCACCGAACTGCCCCTGTCCCAGACCTCCCTGGCCCGGCACGTGGCGGCCGCGGTGGTCGCCGGGGCCCGCACGGCGGGCGATGTCGACACGTTGCACATCGGGCTGTGGGCGCGGCTCCAGTCGGAGTGGGGGCCTCGTGCGGCGGTCGACCGGCGGGCTCTGGCGACAGAGCTCGTCGAGGTGTCCCGGCGCCGCGGCGACCGGTGGACGGAGCACGTGGCGATGTCCATGCGCTGGGTCGCCGCACTCGAATCGGACGACCCGCGGTTCATGGAGGACTTCCACGCGATGGTGGCCCTGGGCGCCGCCGACGGCTCGGCCCGCCTGCGGCTGCACTCCGTGATCGACCACAGCATCGTCCACGCCCTGACCGGGAGGTTCGCGGAGGCGCAGCAACTCCTCGACACGTCGGAGTCCATGAACACCCCCGGTGCCAACTACTACCGGTACTTCGCCTCCCACCACCGCTGGAGCCTGCTCGTCCTGCGGGGCAGGTTCGCCGAGGCGAGGCAGCTGCTGCACACGCTGCGGACACAACAGCACCCGTACGTCGACCTCGTCGAGGCCCTGACCGACGTGGAGGCCGGCGAAGGCCAGGGGGTGCCCGTCCCCCGGCCGGGTGCGGGCGCCGGTGGTGACACGGTGCTCCACCGCAGCGTCACCCCGCTGTGGCTGCGTCACCAGGCCCAGGCGGCCGCCGCGTCGGGCGATCCCGCCTGGTGCGAGGCCGCCCGCGCCGCCCTGGCCCCGTACAGCGGCCAGTGGCTGGTCTCCCTCTTCGGGTGGGACATCAGCGGCCCGGCGGCGCTCTGGATGGGCGTCCTCGACGCCGCGCAGGGGCGGTGGGACTCGGCGGTGCGTCAGCTCACCGAGGCTCGCCGGTCGGCCGACCGGTTGCACGCGCTGCCCTGGTCACTGCGGGCCCGACTCGAACTGGCGGCCGTGATCTCGGCGCAGGGCGCCCACGACGAACGGTACGTGGCCACCCTCCTGGGCGAGGCGACGGCGCAGGCGCGCGAGCTCGGCATGACGCATCTGCTCGCCCGCGTCGGGCACGTGGGCGCATACCACCTCGGCGCACCGCCCGGCCGAGCCGGGGCGTCCCCCGCGTATGAGTTCCGCCGCAACGGCGAGGTGTGGCGGCTGACGTACGAGGGCCGCACCGTGCACATGCCCGACGCGAAGGGGCTGCGCGACCTGCACTGCCTGCTGAGCCTTCCCGGCCAGGACATCGCGGCCCTCCGGCTGCTGAATCCGGACGACGACACCGTCGCCGCCATGCACGGCATGGGGGCCGACGAGGTGCTGGACGACGAGGCCCGCAGCCGGTACCGACGCCATCTGGAGCGGCTGGACGCGGAGATCGACCGGGCGGTCGAGCAGGGGGACGACCGCCGTGCGGCGGCTTATGACCAGGAGCGCGCCGACCTCGTGGAGGAGCTGCGCCGCTACGCGGGCCTCGGCGGCCGTGCGCGCCGCCTGGGCGATTCGCGCGAGCGCGCCCGCAAGAATGTCACGGCCCGTATCCGTGACACCTTGCGGAAGTTGGACCAGCTCCACCCTGAGCTGGCCGCCCATCTGCGTCGCACTGTCGCCACCGGGACGATGTGCCGGTACGCCCCCGAGCAGGATCTCCGGTGGAAGCTGTGACGGCCGGCCGGCCGTCGCGGACACCGGTGTGCGATGTCCGCGACGGCCAGGTGTGCGGAGGGGGCCGGGTCACATCGGCTGCCAGTCGTGCCAGGCGCTGCCCGGCTGGTGCTGCCAGCGGTGATGGACGCCGCCGGGGTTGTTGGCGAAGAGCTCCAGCCGCCCGTCGCGGTTGCGCAGGGCCTGGATGAAGTAGCCCCCGCCGCCGAAGTCCTGCCAGGTGCGCCAGGCGCCCGAGGCGTCGACCTGGTAGTTGTGCTGGAGGATGTCGTCGTTCATGGCGAACACCTCGATGCGCTCGTCATGTGACTCCACCACCGCGAGACGCGCACCCGCGGGACCGCCCAACGGCCGCCACTCGTGCCAGTCACCAGCAGGCAGGTTCTGCCAACGGTGGTGTACGCCGGAGGAGTTGGAGGCGAACACCTCCAACCGCCCGTCACGATTCTTCCCCACCGCCAGATGCTCACCGCCGAGGCCGAAGTCGACCCACTGCCGCCAGGTCCCCGACAGATCGGTCTGACACGTATGACGGAAGACGTCGTCGGTCAGAGCGAACACCTCGATACGCCCGTCCGACGCGGGAGCCACCGCGAGACGCGCGCTCGCGGGCCCGCCCAACGGCCGCCAGTCATGCCACGTCCCGCCCGGCGTCTCATGCCAGCGGTGGTGCACCCCCTCGGCGTTGGAGGCGAAGACCTCCAACCGGCCGTCATGGTTGCGCCCCACCGCCACGTGGTCGCCACCACCCCCGAACGCGTACCAGTCCGCCCACTCCCCCGACACCTTCGCCTGATACCGATGCATGAACGTCTGCTCGTTCATGGCGAACAACTCCAACCGCCCGTCCGGAGCGGCCGACAACGCGATCGTCGCCGACGCGGGTCCGCCGAAGGCCCGCCAGCCCGACCACTCACCACCCGGCTGATGCTGATACGTGTGGTAGATCTGATCGACCGCCGCGTGGAACACCTCCGCACGACCGTCCGCCGACATCCCCACCGCCAGCCGCTGCCGCCGATCCGGCACGACGGGGCCCTTCCACCAGCTCGTCTCCTTGCGGGCGCCGGCCCACGAGAAGCTGAAGTGGATGTGGTTGGTGTGCGGGTTGGCGCCCCGGTACGGCTGCCAGCCGGCGTCCGCGCGGTTGGCCATCCAGATGCGCCGGTTCCAGATCATGTACATGATGCCGAAGCGGCGGGCGAGTGCGTGCGGGTTGCCGTGCCGGTCCGTGGCGTGCAGCCAGTTGATCAGGTCGTCGGCCAGCTGTCCCTGGCCCTGCACGTTCACACCCAGTCCCAGGCCCGGCCCTCCTTGTGCTCGCTCTGGCCTCCGCTGCCGCAGGCCCTGCTGATGCCCATGTTGGTCGTACCGGGATAGGCGGCGAGCACCAGATCACGGAAGTCGATCACACCGGGTTTCGCGTCGGGGTTGCAGTCGCGCTGCGGTTCGTAGGGCGCGTACGGGTCGATGTCGCGTCCGAAATCGGGTGCGGTGGGTGCCATGTCCGGCTCCTTGGGTCTGGGCCCCTCGCCCGGTGCGAGGGTCGCCGTACCCCTGGGGCGCGTGATCGGAACGCGCGGCCGCCAGACGCGATCAGGCGCCTGCCCCATGGCAAGAGCCCGTACGGCAGGGCTCGTGCCTCGATCAGGTCGTCTCCGGTGCGTCCGCGCGCGGAGACCGGCGCTCACAAGGAAGGCTTCCGTCGTGACCCATCCCAGAACTCCCCATCGGGCGGCCGTCGCGGCGACGGCCACCGCCCTGACGTTCATCGTGCTGGCATCCGCCCCGCTCACCTCCACGGCGAAACCCGGTCCGGCGCCGGTGGCCGGGGCCCGGCACGGCGCTCCGGCCACCGGCGCCACCGGCGAGACGGTGCGCACCGACGCGGGCCTGGTGCGCGGCGCCCGGTCGGGCGCGCACCGGATCTTCCAGGGCATCCCTTACGCGGGCGCCCCCAAGGGACGCCACCGTTGGGCGCCGCCCCGCCCGGTTCAGCCGTGGAAGGGCGTCAGGGACGCCACGCAGCCCGGCCCGCTGTGCCCGCAGGTGCCCTCCGCGTACGCGCCGATCTCCAGCACGGAGGAGGACTGCCTGGCGCTGAACGTCACGACGCCACCGGCCACGCCCCGGCGACAGGCCGCGCCCGTGCTCGTATGGATCCACGGAGACGGCTCCGTGGGCGGGGGCTCCTTCTTCGACGGACGCCGCCTGGCCGAGCGGGGCCTGATGGTCGTCACCGTCAATTACCGTCTCGGCGTCTTCGGCGGCCTCGCCCTGCCCGGCCTCCGCGGGTCCGGCACATTCGGCCTCCAGGACCAGCGAGCCGCCCTCACCTGGGTACGGAACAACGCGCGCGCCTTCGGCGGGGACCCCGGCAACGTCACCGTGGCCGGGGTGTCGTTCGGCGCGTCCGCCGTGGCCGGACATCTGACGTCGCCCGCTTCCAAGGGCCTGTTCCACCGTGCCGTCATGGCGAGCGGTGAGGCCGTGATGGACATGCCGGCCGGCGCGATGGGGCCGGGCGTACCGGGATACCCCTGGTACGTCTGGCGGACGGGGCGGGAGATGGAGGACATCACCACCGAGATGACCTCGTCCCTCGGCTGCCGGGACCGCCGCCCCGAGCGCACGCTCGCCTGCCTGCGTGCCCTGCCCGTGAAGACGATCCTCAAGGTGCCGCACATCATGAACGCGTTCCAGGCGTTCGGATACGGCAACGCCACCTTGCCCGAGCTGCCGCCGACGGCCCTGCGCGCCGGCCGTTTCCACCGCGTGCCCGTCCTGTCGGGCGCGACGCGCGACGAGCACCGCATGTTCGTCGGGATGACGTACGACGCGGTGGGCAGGAAGTTCACCGAGGCCGACTACAAGCGGGCACTGCGCACCGCGTTCGGCGAACCGGCGGCGAAGCGGGTGCGGGCCGAGTACCCGACGGCGGCGTTCCCGTCTCCCGCGCTGGCGTGGGCCACCGTCATCACCGACCGCATGTGGGCACGCGGCACCTACGACCAGCATGAGGCGCTGGCACGGCATGCCCCCGTGTACGCCTACGAGTTCGCCGACCGCGACGCACCGATGTTCCTGCCGCTGCCCGGCGACTTCGACTTCGGCGCCTTCCACGCGGGCGACATCCCGTACCTGTTCGAGGACGAGGCGGCGGAGCCGCGGTTCACCCCTGCTCAGCGCCGTCTGTCGGCCACGATGAGCGGATACTGGGCCGCCTTCGCCCGCACCGGCGCACCGCGCGGCGCCGGCCTGCCGGCCTGGCCGCCCTACCGGCCGGGCCACGTCGGCCGACCGTACACACAGTCCCTGGCACCGCAGCGGATCGGCCCCGTCGACTACTACCGCGAACACAACCTCGGCTTCTGGAACCGCAAGCGCTGACCGATCAAGCGCATGAGAACCGGCCCGGGTGGTTCCCCGCCCAGACCGTAGGGGTGCGGCCCGACCATGGGCTTGCCTGTTCGAGTTGTCCGGCGAGGCGGAACAGGCTGCTTTCGAGTCCGTAGCCGGCGGCGAACTGCATGCCGACCGGGAGCCCCGTCCCGGCATCGGTCACCACCGGCACGGACATGGCGGGCGTGCCCGCCACATTGAACGCCACGGTGAACGGCGAGAAGTCGAAGAGGCGGCGGAGCCAGCCGAGGCCCTCCAGTGCCTCCGCGCCCTCCGCATGCGTGCCAAGCGGCACGGGGAGTTCGGGCAAGGTGGGGGTGAGCAGCATGTCGTACGCGGCGAAGTACCGGCCCAGGCTCCGGGATATCCGGTTCCGTACGGCGAGAGCGGCGACGAACTGGGCACCGCTGACCCGCTGCCCGTAGTGGTAGCTCGCAAGGATGGGCGGCTCAAGGGTCGTGCTGTCGATGGGCCGGCCGAAGGCGGCGGCCAACTCGTCCACCGAGGCCGTGAGGTTCGCCGTCCACTGATGGGCGCCGGCCAGCACGAACTCTTCCCAGTCGACCCCCAGGTCGACCTTGGCCTCCTCCACCTCATGGCCGAGGGATTCGAGCAGGCGCACGGCGCGGGAGAGCGCGTCGGCCACGGGTGCGGTGGTGCGGTGCCCGCCCCATGCCTGAGTGAGGACGCCGATCCGCAGTGAGCCCGGGTGGCGGGTGACTTCCTCCGCGTACGGCCGGGAGGGCTCCTGGGCGAAGTAGGGGTCGCCCGGTTCGGGACCGCGGATCTGGTCGAGCAGTGCCGCGCTGTCGCGTACCGTGCGGCTGACGCTGCCCTGCACGGCCAGGCCGTTGAAGACCTCGTCGACGTACGGGCCTACGGAGACCCGGCCACGGGTCGGTTTCAACCCGAAGAGGCCGTTGCAGGCCGCGGGGATGCGGATCGAGCCCGCGGCGTCGGTGGCGTGCGCGATCGGGACCACCCCGGCGGCGACGGCCGCGCCCGCGCCCCCGCTCGACCCGCCCGCGCTCCGCTCCAGGTCCCAGGGGTTGCGGGTCGCGCCGTACAACACCGGTTCCGTGGTGTTGCTGTAGCCCATCTCCGGGGTCGTGGTGCGCCCGAACGTCACCAGACCGGCGCGGCGGAAGCGCAGCATCAGGGAGGAGTCCGCACCGGCGACATGGCCGACCGCGAGACGGCTGCCCAGCTCCATGCGCCGCCCGGCCATGGCGACTCCGATGTCCTTGATCAGGAAAGGGACTCCGGCCAGTGGCGTGCTGCCGGGTGTGGGTTCGTCGTCGGTCGGCCATGTCTCCACGATGGCGTTGATCTGCGGGTCGACCGCCTGCGCGGCCTCGCGTGCGGCGGCTTCCAGTTCGGCGGGGGTCACTTCGCCGTGGGCCACCAGCTCGGCGAGTCCGACCGCGTCGAAGCTCACGTACTCGTCACTTCTCATCGTCACTCCCAGCGGGAAACTTGGGGTACCGCGATCGATACCGTTGAGTACCTGACGATACCGCGCGGTATCGCATGGTGCGAGCTGGTACCGTAGCACCATGGCATCGACCGTCAGCAGGCCGAGCAGAGTGGCGAAACTGCCGCCTCGTGAGCGCATCCTCGACGCGGCGGAAGAGCTCTTCCAGAGCGAGGGGATCCGGCGCGTGGGCGTCCAGGCGATCGCCGAGAGGGCCGAGACCACCAAAATGGCGATCTACCGGCACTTCGAGACCAAGGACGCGCTGGTCGCGGAGTGGTTGCGGATCGTCGCCGCCGATTATCAGGCGGCCTTCGACCGGGTCGAGGCCGAGCATCCCGGTCGGCCCAGGGAGCAGATCCTCGGCCTGGCCCGCTTCATCGCCGAGGGGCTGCCGGCGCTCTCACACCGGGGCTGCCCGTTCATCAACTCCCTCGCCGAACTGCCCGACCGCGCCCATCCCGCCCGGCAAGTGATCGAGGAGCACAAGGCGCTCCAGACCCGCAGGCTGCTGGGCATGTGCGCCGAAGCCGGGCTGCCCGATCCCGAACAGGTCACGGCCGAGATCACCTTCGTACTCGAAGGCGCGCAGGTCAGCACGCAGAACGGAAGCATCGATCGGGTGCCGGACCGGCTGATGAGGATCGTCGAGGCGATCGTGGATCAGCACCGCCACCGCTCCGCCTCCGGCGGACCCGCGTCGCCCGCCGGACGCTGACCAGCCGGCTCCTCCCGAACGTGAGGGCCTTCACGAGCGGAGGGACAGCAGGATCCGGCGCCGGAACAGGTTGATGTCGACGACTTCGACCAGGACCTCGTCGCCGCTGCGCAGAGCGTTCTCGGGCGTCTCCGCGTCCAGTTCCGCGAGTTCATGGATCGGCACCAGTCCCGCGAAGTGCTCGTGCACTCGGACGAACGCCCCGAACCTCACGACTTCCTCCACCCGGCCCGCGATCACTCGACCGAACTGAACGCGAGCGAACTCCTCAAGCGGGTCGGGGTGGAGCGCCTTCAGCGAGAAGGAGGCCCGTTCCCGCTCGATGTCGACGTCGAGGACCACGATGGTGACCTCCTGTCCGACCTCCACGATGTCCGACACCGCGTCGTAGTGGTGCGCCCAGGTCAACTCGGCCGTGTTCACCAGCCCGTGGAAGCCCCCGACGTCGACGAACGCGCCGAACCGTTCGATGGACGACACCACCCCCTTGCAGACCTGGCCCCGCTCCAGTGTCTCCAAGACCTTCCGGCCGTCTCGGTCCCACACTTGCGCCATGCCCCCACCCCTTCTCCTGCGGCCAAGAATCTCACGGCAGGTTTACGGGAGGCTCTCAACTCTCGTGCCGGTCCGCCCTGGAGGCGCGTCGCCCCCGCGTCATCGCCAGGACGCTGCCCGCGACGGCGATCACGGCGATGGCCAGGGCGATACTGACGCCGCCCTCGGTGTCCCAGTACACGTCTTCCAGACTGATCAGCAGCGCGGCCTCGTCGACGATGAGGGCGAGGCCCACCCCGTAGGCGAGCCCCATCCAGGCGCGTGCCCGCGCCGAGCGTTCCGCGAGGCCCGCCGCGCCCACCGCCGCGAGCAGCACGATTCCCCACACGTAGTGGTGGATGTGCAGCCCTCCGGCCTGCACGTCGCCCACTCCGGCCACGTCGATGTGGATGAGCCAGGTGAGCAGGCGCATCCCGCCGAAGGTGAGCGCGAATCCCCACCAGGCCAGTACGAAGCCGCGGCGCTTCGGGGAGATGCCGGGCAGCAGGCGCAGCCAGGGCGAGGGGCCTCCCGTGCGCCGGGGCCGGGTGGAATCGGATGTTCGTAGCGGCTTCATGCGGGGTCTCCCACCGTGAACTCTTCGATGAGCGCTGCCGTGGCGTCCGGCGCGCTGTAGTGGGCGGCGTGGGCCGCGCCCGGAATCTCAGCCGTTCGTCCGTCGCCGACCGTCCGCGCCACGTGGCGGATCCAGGCGGCGGGGGCGATCGTGTCACCCGCTCCGCGTATGACGAGCGTCGGCGCGTGGACGTGGGTCAGGTTCGCCTCGAATGACTCGGCCGCATCGCGCAGGGCGGCGCGGAACGACGCGGCACAGCGCAGGAGCCCGGTCCGCAGATAGTCCGTCGCGGCCAACGGGAGCAGGGACAAGGGCTCGCGGGGCACGTCCGCGAGGAGCCGACCGAACTGGCGCAGGCCGGGGGTCCTCGGTTCGAGCGCCGGGCCGACCAGGACCATTCGGCTCACCAGATGCGGGTGGCGGGCGGCGAAGGCCGCGGTCACCTGGCATCCGACCGAGTTGGCCACCAGACAGCTCGGTCCCAGGGACAGCTGCCGGTGCCAGTGCGCCAAGGCGTCGGCGAGCCGCTCCACGTCGAGTGGGCGACGCGCGGCGGCCCTGGATCGCGCGTTGCCCGGCAGGTCGGGCACCAGGACGGCCGCACCGCTCGCGGCCAGCCGCCGAGCCAGGGGTACGAAGTAGCGGCCCGAGAGTCCGAGTCCATGGACGAGCACCGCGTTCGGGCCGCCGCGCGGTGGCGGCCCGAACCCACGGCTGAACATCCCGGCGTCTGTCCTGTGATCCACTCCCCCACCATCACACCCGGACCGCCCGGACCGCACGCACCACGGAACGAGTCGGCGTGGCCGGCGATTGCCGGCGCGTACCACGTCCAGAAAGCCGCGCGCCGCGCCGCGCGGCTCATCGCGGCGCAGGGCAGGCGCGAGGTCCTCAGCCCGTGTGAAGGACCCGGAAGCGATCCGGATCCGCCGGGTCCCGGTCGACGACTTGGACCGGCGTCCAGGCCCATTGCCACACGCTGATGCCCGGCGTACGGGAGAACCGGATCGTCCCGCGGGTGCCTTCGACGGTGACGGTCGGCCAGGAGGCGGCGATGCGCGCCCGGTCCGCTCCGTGAGAGCGCAGCACATCGGCGAGGACGGTGACCGCGTCGTAGCCCTCGAAGGCGACGAAGGAGGGCGCTTGCCCCAGCCGCTCGCGCAGGGCCGTCTCGACTCGGGCGCCGAGAGGGGTGAGGCGCTCGGGCAGGTAGCGCAGGAACGGGATCCCGGCGCCGTCGCGGCCCAGCGACGCCGCCCATTCGGCGAACTCCGGTTGTCCGGCCGGAGCACCGATCATGCTGTCGGCGAGGCGCTGGTCGCCGCGTACGGACCGGACGATCGGCACCGCCGGTTCCGGATGGCCCACCAGAAGGAGGAGGGCTGTCGCGCGATGATCGACGAGTGCGTCACACATGGCCGCGGGGGTGAGCGCGCCCGCGTCGAGTTCGATGACCGTACCGCCGCGTGGAGTGACGTGGTCCCGCAGGATGCCGGCCCCGGATGCCCAGTAGACGCTCGGCTGGGTCGCTACGGCTATGCGGCGGTGGCCCGCGCCGAGGAGGAAGTCCGCGTAGATCCGCCAGCCGTGGGACTGCGCCGGGGCGAGGCGCGCGACCCACTCCGTCGACTCCTCCGTGAGCGCGTCGAGGACCGCTGACGAGCAGAGGAACGGCAGGCCGAGGGCGTCGGCCCTGGCGGCAGCGGCCCGAGCGACGACGCTGTGATACTCCCCCGCCACGGCGGCCACGCCCAGGCGTGCGAATTCGTCCACGGCCGCCGCGGCCCGCTCGGGGTCGGCCGCGGTGTCCCGGACGACCAGTTCGAGGGGGTGTCCGCCGATCCCGCCGGCGTTATTGACCTCGCGGACGGCCAGTTCGAGTCCGGCGAGCACGTGCTGCCCGGCTTCGATCCAGCCGGGACGGGTCAGCGGAACGAGAGCGCCGATGCGGGTGATCATGGCGGACATTGCAACCACCGCCCGCACCGGCGGTCAACCGGTTATCGGTCGGCGGGTCCGATCGCGCGCTGTTTCAGGTTCCGCTCACTCGGGCCGAGGGGGGTTGCGTACGCAGGGCAGGCAGTCGGGCGCCTTCCGCGGATTCGGCCAGACTCTCTCCCGGAGTCAGGAGTGAAAGGAGCTGTACGGGCCGACCGGTTGTGGCCGCGGCCTCCAGTTTGTGGTGACCGTCGAGGAGGAAGTGTGTCAGGCCCCAGTGCCGGTACTGGTCGTCGTCCGGCATGCCCATGGAGGGCTCGCACACGTCCAGGGTGGAGATCGCCACAGCCGTCGGGACCGTTCCCCGGCCCATGAGTTCGGCGTACTCCTCGACGCGCTCCCTCGTGTTCCACGTCGGTGGAACCATGGGCACGACGAACTCGTAGAGGTGTGCGGACGCGTCGACTCGGGTCTCGAAGGTCCGGTAGTACGGCGTGTGCGGGTACTCAGGGAGGCCCCAGAACTGGTCGATCCCCCAGCTGGCCACCTGCTCGCCGCTGAAGTAGTCGCCCTCCTTGCCGGGGATGACGAGGCGGGGCTCCACGCGCAGCAGCATCGGAAGGTACTCGCCCTCCGGAAGCAACGCACCGAAGGCATCGATCACGCCCCCGTCGTCCGGATCGGACAGCGTACCGGTGAGCACCTCCTGAACACTCTCCAGCGAGAGCGTCTGCCGGGCGCTCTGCAACCGGCGGAACAGGAGCGGGCACGATCCGCACCAGAAGCTGAGTTCGAAGGCGGGTTCCCCGTCGACCACGAGCAACCGGCGGCCAGGGCCGCCTCCGCTCTCCCGCTTCTCCGCCTCGAAGCGCAGTCGCGCCGTGGAGGCCGGGACCCCGAGCGTGCGCGGCTCGCCGAAGTCGGTCATCACGGGCCGGCCGGATTCGATCACCACGGGCTGACCGTACGGGACGCCGCGGGCCGTCGCCACCGGTCAGCCGGCGGGCACCTCCGCAGCCGCGACCGCCTTGAGGTCCTGGGCCACGGCCTCGCCGAGCATCCGGGCGTCCCCCGGGCCCAGGTGGCTGACGACGGTGAGCGTGTAGGCGTCGGCGGTGTGGACGAGGCAGAGGTTCGCGGTGCCCGGCGGGGCGAGTTGTGGCATCGGGACGACGCGCGCCAGGGGACGGCCGAGGAAGTGGCTGGGGCTGCCCCGCCACTTGAAGGCGGTGCACAGACTCGTGGTCGCCTCGGGACGGGCCAGGTTCCTGGCCATCACCCCCGCCAGCCACGGCACGGTGCGGGCGATGGTCTGGAGTGCGGGAAGGATCGTGCGGTGGGCGTCGCCGCGGTGGTGGAAGGCCGCGACCAGGTCCTGGCACATCTCCAGGCGGGTGATCGGGGACTCGGTGTCGACGGGCAACGGGATGCGCAGCGCGGTCACTCCGTTGCCGAGCCGCTGGGCCTCGGCGCGGGTACGCAGGTCGACCGGCACGGTGGCGTAGAAGGGGGTCGGCCCTGCGGGCCAGGAGCGCAGAGGGCCATAGCAGGCGCGGAGAGCACCGGCGTACGCGCTGAGCAGCAGTTCGTTGAGCGTCGCGCCGCGTCCGCCGGCCGGCTGGCGGCGAGCGGCGCGCATCGTCTGCGGGTCCAGTTCGACGACGGCCACCGACGGCCGCGCTTGACCGTGCGGCACAGCGGGGAGGCGCTGGCCGGGGAGTCCGATGCGGCGCAATTCCCTGCCGATGCCGCCGGGACGCACGCGTGGACGTTGCTGCGCGATGGCGGGCGGGTGTGCCGCGGCCTGTCCGGGAGCGTGTGACGGTACGGCGTCGTCCATCAGCATCCGGAAGAGGGTCTCCAGGGACCTGCCGTCCAGCAGCGCGTGATGGGCGAGCAGCAGGATGGCGTCCGGTGCGACCAGTAGCTGCCAGGGTGGCCGGCCGGGCGGCAGGGAGCGACCGACGCCGTCGGCGAGCGCGGATTCCAGTTCCTGGTCCGTGGCGGTGATGTGCGCGGCGGTGTCGAACGGCAGGCCCACGAGCCACCGGTGGCCGAACAGCGCCGATGGCCCGGTGGGAGGCTCGGCGACCAGGCCCATCCGGTCCAGTCCGCCCCACCGTTGCCGGACTCGGGAGCGCACCTGCGCCAGGTCGAGCCGTCCTCCGGGAAACACGGCGGCGATGCCGATCGTCCCGGGCAGCCCGTTGCGGAGGTGCCCCTCTTCGACGGCCGTCAGCCTCATGCTCCGCAGTCTCCTTCAGTACTCGGTCGTGGGCGGTACTCGGTCGTGGGCGGTCTCAGTCGGTGAGCTGCTCAGTCGGTGGGCAGTACTCAGTAGTCGTAGGGCGAATCGAAGACGACGCAGGCGTTGTGGCCGCCGAAGGCGAAGCTGTTGCTGAGCACCGGCCCGTTCGAGATCTTGCGCGGTTCAGTGGTGACGACGTCGATGTCGCACCGGGGGTCCGGCCGGGTGAGCGACGCGGTCGGGGGCGCGATCCCTTCCCGTACGGACATGGCCGTGATCACGGCTTCCAGTGCCCCCGCCGCTCCCAGGGCGTGACCGGTCACCGACTTCGGAGCGGTGACCGGCACCGCGCCGGGGCCGAAGAGGGCGGCGATGGCCCGTGCCTCCGCGAGGTCGTTCAACTCGGTGCCGGTGCCGTGCGCGTTGACGTGGGTGACGGCGCGTGCCGTCGCACCGGCGTCCGCCAGCGCCTGCTCCATGCACACGCGGGCGCCCGCGCCGTCGGGATGCGGTGCCGTGAGGTGGTGGGAGTCGGAGTTGCGCCCGTATCCGGTCAGTGTGGCGTGGATGGGGGCGCCCCGCGCCCGGGCGAGGTCCAGCCGCTCCAGGACCAGGAACGCGGCCCCTTCGGCGAGGACGAATCCGCGCCGCCCGACGTCGAACGGCCGTGACGCGGCAGTGGGTTCCTCGCATTCGGTGACCATCGCGCAGGCCCGCCCGAAGGCCAGGGCCGTCGTCGGGGTCAGCGTACTGTCGTGTCCTCCCGCGAGCACGACGTCCGCGCACCCGGACCAGATCATCCGCATCGCCTCACCCACCGCGTGCGTGCCGGAGGCGCAGGCGGTGGTGACCGTCAGGCTGGGGCCGGTGATGCCGAGCCGGACGCCGACCCAGTACGCCCCGGCGTTGTTCATCAGCCGGGGCACGTAGAGGACGTCAGGTCGGCCGATGCCGTCCTCCTGGCTGCCCACCCCTCCGTAGGCGGTGCCGGTGACCACCGCGCGCCGCCCGGACGGGACGTGGAGCCCTCCGGCGTCCTCCACGGCGTCCACGGCCGCGCACACCGCCAGCTGCGCCGACCGGTCGGCTCGGCGCACCTCCTTGGGCGACAGATAGCCGGTCGGGTCGAAGCCGGTCATGGCGGACGCCGGATATACGACGCTGCCCTCGTCGTCGAAGGCGTGCAGCGAGATCGCCGGACGGCGTGCGATCAGGCTCTCCCACAGCGCCGCCGGAGTCGCTCCGGCGGCGCAGCGGACGCCCAGACCTGTGACGGCGACGGCCGGTCGGCGGCTCATCGGGCGAGAGGGCTGGGGGACCTCTGCGCGCGCAGCCGCACGATGAGATCGGCGACGTCACCCACGGTGGACACCCCTGACTTGTCGGTACCCTTGAGGGAGACCCCGAACAACTCTTCGGTCGCCGCTTCCAGTTCGGTGATGTCGAGGCTGTCGGCGCCCAGGTCGGCGACGAGCCGGGCCCGCGGCACGACCGCCTCCAGGGGCACCGCCATCACTCGCGCGCTGAGCGGGCGCAGCGCCTCCCATACGTCGTCGTGTTCCACATCCATGCAAACTGCCTCCTTCTCCTGGTGCTGGCAGAGCCGGCTCAGACCGGCGGTGTCTCCGCCGTCCGAGCCCAGGTCTCGAACTCGGTGATGACCGCGTCGGCGAGCCGTCTCGCGTCATCCGGGCGAGCGTTGCTCACCGCGGTGAGCGTGATCGCGTCCCCCGCCTGTACGAGGGCGAAGCTGGCGGTGCCCGGGTGCCGCAGAGGCGGCAGCCCCACCGTGCGCACGAGCCTGCGGCCCTCGAAGGTGCTCGCCCCGCCGGGCCACTTCATGGCTGTGGTCGTGGTCGCCGCGAAGCACGTCCGGCGCCCTCGCCCGGACAGGAGCCTGCTCACCCATGGCCCTGTCCGCCGAACCGCTTCCGCGGCGGGGAACAGCACACCGGCGTGGACAGCGGCCCGCTCGGGGACGGTGGCCAACGCCGCCTGGCCCGCCCTCAGCCGTGCGAGGGGGCCGCCCACCTCGATGGGCAACGGAACCCGGATCGCCGTGAGCGTGTTGCCGAGTTCCCTCGCATTGGTTCGGGTGCGCAGGTCGCACGGTACGGCGGTGTAGACGCGTTGGTCCCGCTGCCGCCATCCAGGTACCGGACCGTACTCGGCTCGCAGGGCCCCGGCGACCGCGCCCACCAGCAGTTCGTTCAGCGTGGCGCCGCGGCCGTCGGGCGGCTGTTGCCGGGCGGACCGGACGGTCTGCACGGGCAGTTCACACACCGCGACCGAGGAATACGTCTCCCGGGGCGACTTCACCGGGAGGGCCTGCCCGGCGGCTGCCATCGCCCTGAGCTCCCGGCCCGCCGCGCGCAGAGTCGTGCGCGTGAGCGGCGCCGATCGCGCCGGCCCCTTGGCCGTGGGGGGACTGTCCATCAGCGCGCGCATCAACGTCGCCAGGGAACGTCCGTCGAGCAGCTCGTGCTGGGCCACGAGCGCCAGGGCGAAACCGTCGCCGTGCGCCGCGTCCGGAACCACGAAGAGCCGCCAGGGCGGGGCCTCTCCGTCGAGCGGCCGGTCCACGCTCTGCGCCCACAGGTCGTCCAACTCGCTCTCGGCCACGGTGACATGCAGGGCCGGATCGAATGGCCCGGGCACGGCCCATCGCACGCGTCCGCGCCGCCCGAACAGTCTTCTGCGCCGCGTCCCGGCGCCGCCCGGCGCACGGTCGAGCACGCAGTTCATCCGCTCCAGGCCGGTCCATCTCTCGGCGACGCGCGCCCGCACCTGGTCCACGTCGGGCTGCTCTCCGGAGAAGACCACCGCCAGCCCGATGACGCCTGGGCATCCGTTGAACAACAGCATCTCGTCGGCACAGGACAGTCTCATACGAGAGGTCGCCCTCCTTCCTGGTGACAAGAGAACCCTACACGTACGGTGACCGCACCTATCCGTGGAGTGACTGCATGGGCGGAACCGCGGTTGATCAGAGCTGGCTCAACTGCGGTTTCCGGCCCCCGCGATGAGAGCTCCGGCGGCACAGCCCCTTGCCCAAAGCCCGCCCTACCAGGGGTGGTCTGTCCGATGGGCGCGTCGAATCAGCACTATCGTCCGAGCCGTACGGCTGCCGCGGGTTGCCGAAGGTCCGCCAAGGGCGCCGCAGTTCACGTCAGGGTGACCCGCATCCCGCCCTCGACCAGGGCGCAGGCAGTCGTCGAGGGCGGGCAGGCAGCCGCCGAAGTAGCCGCCCGGACCGTTCACCGCCTCGCCGAGTGCCAGGTAGAGGCCTGGCTCGTCAGTGACGTGTCGGCCGTCGAGTGCGTACGCGTGACCGGCCGGCCGGTCGGGGTGCGTGCGCCGGCAGGCCCGCTCCCGGACGAGGTCGAGCCAGGCCCCGCGGCGTGGGGCGAGCGGGGCCCAGGCGCCCTGGGCGTCCGGCGGCCCGTGGACCCACCGCTCCCAGAGGGGCCGGGAACACGGGAACGGGCCCCTCGGGCGGGCCTTCGTAGTCGTCCGAGCCGGTGAGCACGAGACTGTCCGTCCCAGGGAGCCGACCGAGGCTCTGACACCCCAGGCGTGCCCGTGCTCCGTCTCGGTCAGGGTGTACCGCGTTCGCCCGCGCTGATTCTCGTACCCATGCTTCTCCTCGTACTCATGCACGGTGGGAATCATGCCTTGGCCGGGCATTTCCCCGTGGCCGGAGCCAATGCGTCAAGCCGGGGGGGCGAATTGGGGAGGGGCCCGATCGGGCGTGCTTTCGGGCCCCGCGCGGTCAATACGCTGCGCTTCGCGCGGTAGCCGCCTATCCTCACAATTCGTCCGCTGTCACGGGGGGTTGGATGAACCGGGGACGGAACAACAAACCGCGGGAGTGCCGGGCAGGGCATTCGATGTCGACCGAGGCCGGAATCGACGTCCAGCAGGAGCTGGAGGAACGGATTCACGAATTCCGGACCAGCGACCCGCCCATGCCGGTCGTCGTCGTGCATGCCGAGGACGGCGGGGACGACGGGGCCGTGTTCACTCTGGTCAAGGAGCTGGCGGAGGTGCAGCGGGAGCACCGGAGCTGGTGTGCCGTGGTCGACGCCGAGGTGTGCGGGGAGGGGGACGACCCGACGGCGCGGGCGGCCTCGCTGCTGCGCGATCTGAGCGGCTGGGACGGCACCGCCCGCTTCCCCGGCCGCCGATCGGCCCTGTACCGCCGCTACGCCTTCCCTCGGCTGCACCTCATCCAGGCCATCGAGGACGCCGCCCGGAGCGAGGGCGGCGAATGGTCGCGCAGCGAGGACGGTCGCCAGTCCTCCGAAGCGGACGAGACGCAGCGCAAGCTGCTCAAGCAGCTGGCGAAGCAGCGTTGGCGCCCGGCCGCCGTGCCCGGCTCCCGCGCGCGCCTGCGCGCCGGCTTCGGGCTGCGCTTCGTGGACATGGGGAACGTTCTGCCGGCGAGCGTGGTGGCAGGGCTGGGGGCGCTGTTCGCGCGCAGCGAGTGGTACGCCTCGCTGGGCTGGGGCCTCGGCATCCTGCTGGTGCTGATCCTGCTCAACCACATGCCCGGCCGTGCGCCACTGTTCCTCTGGCTGCGCAGGGAGAGCAAGTGGTTCCTGACGACCACCTTCCTGTCGGTGGCTTCGCGTGAGCAGCCCACCGATACCTCGATCCTGAGACCGGTCCGCTCGTGGAAGGCCATCGCGTCGCGCGCCTACGACGTCGCGGGGTGGCTCCTCGACGAACGCGAGGGGTCCAGGATCCAGCTCTACGTGCTGGCCATGCTGGAGGACCTGCGCGACAGTCACACGCGGTGGAGCTGGGACCTGCGCGGGTTCAAGCGGTCGCGCCCACCGCTGCTGTTCCTGCCGCGGATCAGCAATTCCAACGGTGGCATCGAACTGATCCGGGCCATCAGCGACGTACGCAGCCGGCGCAGCGAACTGGATCCCCTGCTGGTTCTGGCCGGGGTCGCGGCCCAGGACGTCGAGCGCCTTGAGCCCCGTGCGGGCAGCGCGGGCGCTCCGGGCCCCGAGCCGGCGCGGGCCGAGGGGCTGAGCCGGATGCGCGTCCGGTACCGGGACTGGGCGGCGAGCCTGCGGAGCACCCAGTCGCCCAGCGGGGAGAGCACGCTGCCCTGGGTGCTGACGCTGCCGTTGCCGTCGCATGAACTGCGAGCGCTGCGCGAACGCGACCGGCACTGCGTCAAGGCGTCGAACCGCCCCACGGTGGCCCGAGTGGTCTGGGCCCTGCATTCGCTGGTAGCGGTCGCCTGCCTCGCCGCGGCCCTGATGGGCTGGCGGGCGCTCGCGTTGGACAGGGAATATTGCGCCGCCGGATTCCTCACCGCGAACAAGTACACGGAGAAAGAGGAATCCGGCCGGGGCGACGAGATGGAGTGCATCGGGCTGGCCACCGGCGGTGTGCGCTTCTCCGACTGGCTTTCGCACGATCAGGACGCTCAAGAAAATGCACAGAAGCCCGCGTCGTGGACCGTCGCCGGACTGGAGGAAGCCGTACGCGACGAGAACAAGGAAGTACGGGAAGGCTCGGGTCCGTTTGTGACCGTGGTGTACGCGGGCCCGCTGAGTTCCGACCCGGACGGCGCCCCCTCGCCCGTGAAGGGCATCGAGGAGCTGGCCGGGGTGCATATCGCCCAGAAGGCGATCAACGACACGTCGTCGCGGAAGCTGCGCGTGTTGGTGGCCAACGGCGGCGTGGACATGCAGCACCAGGTCACCATGGCCGACAAGATCGCCGCCTATGCGGACACCGATCCCACCCTGATCGGGGTGGTCGGCATCGGGCGCAATCTGCGCTCCGGCGAGGAAACCGTCGAACGTCTCGCGGCAGCCGGGCTGCCCGTGGTGTCGGGCACCAATTCCTCCTCCGAGCTGCCGAAGAAGTTCGCGAACTGGTTCAGTCTGGCCGCCCCCGACGACTGGCAGGCGAGGCAACTGGGCCTGGTCGCCGCACAGTTGCGTAAGCCTGGCAGTGATCAGTCCGCGCTCGTCCTGGCCCGGAAGCAGCCCGACAAGGGGGCAGGAACGCACAAGGAGAGGGAGGGACGTACGGACGCCTACACACGGGACCAGGCCAGGTTCGGTGAGCAGATGCTGGCCCGCAAGGGTTTCAGGATGCAGAAGCCCCTCGCATACGAAGTGTCGAACGGAACTCCTCAGATGGGCGAGCAGGCCGCAGCCATCTGTAAAGACCAAGGCGAAATCCAAGGCCAAGGCCGAAGCCGAGACGTTCCCACGGTCATCTACTTCGCCGGGCGAGTCGAGGATCTCCGGTCGTTGATGAGTGAGCTGAGCGAGGAGAAGGGCTGTAGGAAGGACATGACGATCCTCACCGGGGACGACCTCTCCAAGGCTCGGTTCGCCCCCGACAGGGAGCGGGTGGGGCCCAACGTGACGCTGTACCACGTGGCCCTGGCGAAGATGAACGGGCCAGGAGACACGGACTTCTACGCGGACGCCCGCAAGACGTTCCCCGAATCCTTCCGCGGCGAAGTCGGCCCGAAGAGTCCCGAACTCTCCAGCGGACAGGCGGCCCTCTCCCACGACGCGACCAAGGCCCTGCACACCGCGGCCGGCAAGGCGCCGCACAACCGCGCGGCGACCTGGGTGAATCTGCGCAACGTCAGCGTGAAGTCGCTGGCCACGGGCACCATCGACTTCACCAAGGCTCCGCTGTACAAGTCACGGGAGGGGCACAGCATCGCGCTGGTGGAGGTCCGGCGCGAGGAGGGCAGCGACACCTATCGCTCCGCGGAGGTGTGCAGCCGCAGCGCGGGCGACACCGCACCGCTCACGGTGCAGGACTGCCGCATCTCCGCGCCGGCGTCGTCCAAGTGAGCGCGCAGGCGCACGTCGAGGCCGGAACACCTCGTCCATAGTTGTGTGCCCCTGGAGTCCGACACGCGCGGATCGCCGCTTCGGGTCCGCCCCGCGACGCATCAAGGTGTGTCGCCGGAGTGGTAGAAGCGGCATATCACGCCTGGACCGGGCGTGCGGGGCTCACCTGGACGCGGGTCGTACAGGGCGCGGCCCCCGGGGAACTGTCCGAGTTCGGTGGGCAGGGCGACCCCGTCGTCGATCTCCTCCGGCCGCCAGTCCTCGATGTCCAGCAGCAGCCCGTCCAGCGGCCCGCCCGTCAGTGCGGCGTACGTCCGGTGCGGGAGCGGGCCCGGGTCCCGGTCGTCGTGGTCGCGGCCGTAGACCCGCCCGCGCAGCAGCTGCTCGTCTCCGTTCATCCTTCCAGCCTTCCACCCGCCACTGACAACCGGCGGGGGCGGGCGCTTGAGAGGGCGGCGAGGCCGAGCCGCCCCTCGGACATCCCTAGAACACCGACCAGCCCGTCACCGTGGTGAAGTGGTCGAGTGCCGCCACGCCCGCCACGGAGTTGCCGTACGTGTCCAGCCCCGGGCTCCATACGCACAGGGTGCAGCGTCCCGGGATCACGGCGACGATGCCGCCGCCGACGCCGCTCTTGCCCGGCAGGCCGACGCGGTAGGCGAAGCTGCCCGCCGCGTCGTATGTACCGCAGGTGAGCATGACCGCGTTGACCTGCTTCGCCTCGCGCGCGGGCAGCAGTCGGGTGCCGTCGCCCCGCAGACCGTGGCGGGCCAGGAAGGCCGCCGCGAGGGCGAGGTCGCGGCAGCTCATTCGGATCGCGCACTGCCGGAAGTAGTGCTCAAGGACCGTGGTCACGGGATTGTCGAGGTTCCCGTAGCTCGCCATGAAGTGCGCGAGCGCCGCGTTGCGGTCGCCGTGCTCGGCCTCGGAGGCCGCCACCACCGGATCGAAGGCGACGTCCGGGTTGCCGCTCTCCGCGCGCAGGAACTCCAGCATGGTCGCGCCGGCGTCTCCGGTGAGGCTCTGTAGGCGGTCCGTGACGACCAGGGCGCCGGCGTTGATGAAGGGGTTGCGCGGGATGCCGTTCTCGTACTCAAGTTGGACCAGCGAGTTGAAGGGGTTGCCGGACGGCTCCGTGCCGACCCGGTCCCAGATCCGCTCGCCGCCCTCCGCGAGGACGAGCGCGAGGCTGAAGGCCTTCGAGATGGACTGGACGGAGAACGGCTCCTGCCAGTCCCCCACCCCGTGCACGTCGCCGTTGACGTCGGCGACCGCGATGCCGAAACGCTCGGCGTCCACGCCCGCGAGCGCCGGGATGTACTGAGCCACCTGGCCGCGGCCCACCAGCGGTCGGGCGAAGGCGGCGACTTCTTCGAGAACGGCCTGGTAGTCCACAACCTGCGCTTTCTGCGTGGATGACGCGACCGTTTCGACCTGAAAAGCCGCTGGTTACGGGGCTATGTCGGCCGCCGCGGCCACAGGATAACGCCTGGCCGAGCGGTGCCCCCGTCCGGGTTGCCGCGCATGACAAGCGGCACGTCTGGGGCGCCTGCCGGCGCATTCCACCTCACCCGGTCAAGACCTTGTCACGCGCGCGTGGAGCCAGATCGCGGCACCGATGCCGGGCCGGGCAACGGACCCGAGATCGGTGCCGGGAACGATGTCGCGGAGTGCGAACGCGATCGGCTTCGTCTCCAAGACGACGGCGTACGGCGGTCCGGCCTGCGAGCGGACCGGGCCCGCGGAGGCGCCCCGTCGGGAAGGTGCTGTCCGCGCGGCTCACGCCTCGCGGGCGGCGTAGTTCGTCTCAGGAACGGGCTGGGCGACGCAGCTCGCCGACCTTCAGCAGGCGGGCGAGGAGGACGTATCCCAGGGCTGTCGTGAGCGTCCCGGCGGCCAGTGCCACGGCTGTAGGCCACGTCCCGCTTCCCGGACCGGCGCATGCGTTCGCGGCGAACCAGCCCAGGCCCGCGGACGGAGCCGCGGCGCACAGCAGCTTCACGTAGGTGCGACGCAGTCCTCCGTCGTCGATACGGCCCCCGAGCCTCCTGCGCAGCAGGTACGCGGTGAGTACGAGGCCGGCCACGTAGGAGAGGGTGTAGGCCCCGGCCATGCCGACCACCGCCCAACGGGCTGGCAGGAGCAGATGGCAGGCCGTGGCCAGGACGATGTTCACCCCTGCCATCCAGGCCGCCATGAGGAAGGGCGTGCGGGTGTCCTCGAAGGCGTAGAAGCCGCGCAGGAGCAGGTATTGGGCGGAGAACGGGATGAGGCCGAGCCCGAAGGCCTGGAGCATGTGTCCGAGCGGACGGGCGGAGGCGGCGTCCGCCGCTCCATGGGCGAACAGCAGGGACGAGATGTGCGGCCCCAGGGCCAGGAAGAGGAAGGCGGCGGGCACGATGACCACGCCGCTGATCCGCAGCGTCCGGGACAGGTCCGCGCGCAGGTCCGGTATGCGGCCCTCGGCGGCGGCCCGGCTCATGCGCGGCAGGAGCGCGGTCACCAAGGACACCGTCACGATCGACTGCGGCAGCATCCAGATGGTCTGCGCGTAGGTGTAGGCGGAGTAGCCCGCACCGGCCTGTGGCAGCTCCTGGTCGGCGGCGTTGGCGTAGTTCGTGACCACCGTCAGAGCGACTTGGTTGGCCAGGACGAACAGCAGGGTCCACTTCGCCGCGTGGACACTCTTGCCCAGGCCGGTGCCGCGCCAGTCGAACCGCGGCCGGAACCGGAAGCCCGCCGCCCGTGCGAACGGGATCAGCGCCAGGGCCTGCAGAGCGATCCCCGCCGTCGTCCCGATCCCCAGCAGCCGCACCTGTCCGGCGGTGATGTCCTCCACCTGGTCGGGGACGGTCATCAATCCCAGGTAGGAGGCGAACATGCCGACCAGCACGACGTTGTTCAGGACCGGGGTCCACATCATCGCGCCGAACTTCTCACGGGCGTTCAGGATCTGTCCGTAGATACCGAACAGGCCGTAGAAGAAGATCTGCGGCAGCAGGAACCGGGCGAACGTCACCGTCAGCTCGAACGCCTCGTGGCTTTCGGGGGTGTCCCGCATGTACAGGCCGACGATCCGCGGCGCGGCCCACACGGCCAGGGCCGTCCCTGCGCCGAGCACACACACCACGAGCGTCACCAGGCGCTGCTCGTACGCACGCCCGCCGTCGGGCTGCGTCGTCCTTGCCCGCACCAGCTGCGGCACCAGTACGGCGTTGAGCGCGCCGCCGATCAACAGCGTGTACAGGCTCGTCGGCACCGTGTTCGCCGTGTTGTACGTACTGGCCAGCAGGCCCGTTCCCAGTGCCGCGGCCTGCAGGACCTGACGGATGAGCCCGGTCGCCCGTGACACCACCGTGCCGAAGGCCATCACCAGGGACGAACGGGCCAGTCCGCCCTTGTCCTTCTTCCGCCGGGCGGCGTGCCGCCCCCTTGCCTGTCGCTCCTGCGGCATGGTCCGCGCCGCGGAGTTCGTTCCCCCAAACATGTCGTCAATCTACCGGCGGCCGAAGGTCGTACGATCTGCGCATGATCGAACCCCCGAGGCATTGGACCGTCCGCCATTTCTCGCAGGCCAACCCCGTCGGCCCGGGCTGCGACAGCGTTCCCGCCCTCTTGCGGCGGCTGGCCGATGCCATCGAGGCGTTGGGAGCCGTTGAGATCCAGGACGTGGTGATCGAGTCGGAGGTGACCGAGCACGGCCCCTGGCGATCCGGGACCGTCTACTTCCACCTGCCGGAAGACAGCTGAGCGCCCGGCAAGGGCCAGGACAAGGGCCAGGTCATGGACGGAGACGAAGGTCACCGGGTGAGGGTCGGCCGCCGCGGGCCGGTCTGTTCCGCGGGCAGCAGTCGCGGCCGCACGGCGACCTGGAGATCGCGGTGCCCGCAGCGGCGTTCCCGCAGATCGGGGACCGCTGCCGACGGGACGAGAGTCTGCGGCTGCCCTACGACGCGGCGGCGTGTCCTGGGTGAGTGGCTGGGGCGCGTGCACCCCGGTCACTCGTGGCTTGCCGAGCTGGGGCCCGGAGGAGCTGCCGAGGTGGCCGGGGAGCGGCGGGGGCACCGACCCAGTTCCTGAGAGCCCGCACCCGGTGGAGGAAACGTGTCTCTTCGGTGAATCTGTCAGGGGCGCGGGAGAGGCGGGATGCGCCCTCTCCTGGGCGCTGAGACCCGGCTCGGCGCGTCGAAAAGAGTCGAACTCCTCTACCACCAACTTGCGTTCGAGGGGTCGAGATCACGACGAACTTGTCACCGGAGCGCGCTGTTCCACCTCCCCGGCTTTCGCGCTGCCCGGCATCGCTAGCATGGCGTGCTGTGTGGTCCGGAAGATCGACGTCCTCTTGGCGTTCCCCTCCGGTCCTGCGACCGACGCGTAGTCGGTCGGCCCGTTGTTCTCCTGCACTCAAGGACCGAGGGACCGCTGAATGTCAGTGCCTGCTCCTCCCAGCCCGCGCCGAATAGCGAAGGCGCGGCGGCCCGCGTGGACCGTGCCCCTGGCCGTGCTGGTCGTGACCGGCGGGGCCGGTGCCGTAGCGGGTGCCGCCGCGCCCGCCGACGCCCGTGGCTGGACTCTGGCCTCGGTCCTGGCCGGCTGGCTGTGTCTGGCCGGCTGCCTGCTCGTCAGCTCCTCGACGGTCCGGCGGATCCGCCGGACCGTCGAGGCCGAGCACGCCGACGCCGACGCGGTCCGGGCCCAACTGGGGCGCCAGGGCGCCGAGTCCGCGCATCTGGTGAATGTCACCCTCCCGACGCTTGTGAAGCAGCTGCGCGACGGTGCGGGCGCGGCTGAGGCCCTCGCGCACGCCGTTGTGCCGTCGGACGCCCAACTGCGCCAGTTCCTCCAGGTGTTCGCGTCCGTGGTGGAGGAGTCGGTACGGCACGCCGACACCGTCCAGGCACAGCGGGATCAGGCACAGGGGCAGCTGGCCCAGGCCACCCAGGAGTTCGAGGAGCTCACGAAGGTCACGCTGCCCGCCGCGATCGAGCAGTTGCGCGAGGGCGCCTCCGCCGACACCGTCCTGGCCGGGCTCCAGTGGCCGCGCAACCCCCTGCTGCGCGTGCCCGCGGAGTCGTTCGTGCGCGAACTGGCCCACAGCGAGCGCCGCGCCGCCGCCGCGCAGGCCGCCTCCGCCAAGGCGCTGAGCCGCGTACAGGCCAAGTCCGTGAGCATGCTCGCCGATCTGCGGGACATGCAGGAGCGCCACGGCGTCGAGGTCTTCGGCGACCTGCTGCGGCTGGACCACAGCACGTCCCAACTCGGGCTGATGACCGACCGTTTGGCGCTGCTGATGGGTGGCCGGTCCAGCCGTGCCTGGAACAAGCCGATCGTCATGGAGAGCATCCTGCGCGGCGCCGTCGGCCGGATCTCCGCGTACCAGAGGGTACGGCTGCACTGCTCGACCTCTGTGGCGGTCGCCGGGTTCGCCGCGGAGAGCGTCATGCACCTGCTCGCCGAGCTCATGGACAACGCCGCGAACTTCTCCCCGCCCATCGACGAGGTGCACGTCTATGTCGAGGAGCGCAGCGCCGGGATCGTCGTGACGATCGAGGACAGCGGTCTGAAGATGGCCGACGCGGCGATGCGCCGGGCGGAGGAGGCGGTCTCCGGGAAGGTGACGGACCTGGCCTCGCTCCAGGGCACCCGCCTCGGTCTCGCCGTGGTCGGCCGCCTCGCCGCCAAGTACGGCATGAGCGTCAACTTCCGCCCGTCCTCGCGCGGCGGTACGGGCGTGGTCGTCCTCCTGCCCCCGCAGCTCCTCGCCCAGCAGCGCGATCCCGCTCCGCAGCAGCCCGCGGGCCGCAGCGCCGGGCCGATGCCAGCGCCGCTGCCCGCCGAGCCCGCCCCGGCGGCCGAGGAGATTCCCGTGTACCCGCAGGCCAGCCCCGCCCCCGCCGCGCCCGCACTGCCGTCGGCCGACGCGGTGGCGCCTCCTGTGCGGCCCGCCGCCGCTGAGGCCGCCCCGCCGCCGCCTCAGGCCCGCCCCGCCGCCACGCCGAACGGGCTGCCCGTCCGCGCCCCCGGCCGCACCATGGCCGAGGCGGACCTCGAACGCCGGCAGCGCAGGGCCGCTTCCGACGCGGCCGCCGCGCCGGAGTCCGGCGAGGCCGGGCAGCCGCCCCGTGACGCCGGCTCCCGTTTCGGCGCCTTCCACCGCGCGCGGCGTGCCGGTGGCGGAGCGCCGGGATTCCCGGCGGTGCCCGAAGCCCCGGCCGAGCCCGGCTTCCCCACCGGGCCCGGGCCTTCGCCCGCCGAGTAGAGCCAAGCCCCCGCACGGCGCCCGGGTCCGGCGCCGCCTCTTCCCCCGCTCAAGATCGTAAGATTGGAGGCACGGGCCGGTGCCCGGGCATGCCCGCCGCGCCGCGCCCCACCTACCATGCAGACCACCGACAACAGCCTGACCTGGCTCCTGCAGAACCTTCTGAAGCGCACCCCCGGTACGCGGCACGCCCTGGTGCTCTCCCGGGACGGCCTGAAGCTGTGCTGGAGCGATCACCTGACGCTCGACCAGGCCGACCAGCTCTCGGCCATCTGCTCCGGCATCCAGGCCCTGGCCCAGGGCGCGTCCGTGGAGTTCGGCGACGGAACCGGTGGCGTCCGGCACTCCATGACCGAGTTCCACGGCGGGCTGCTCTTCATCGTCGAGGCGGGCCTGGGAGCGCACCTGGCGGTCGTGGCGGACGAGAACGCCGACCCGGGAGTGGTGGGCCACCAGATGACCGAGCTCGTCGAGCAGATCGGGGAGCATCTGCGCGCCGAGCCGCGCGCCCAGGACACGGACAGCGGGGCCTCGTGACGCCGCGCAGGCCCGTGGACACCGGTGATCCGGACCGGCTCTACACGGTCACCGGTGGCCGCAGTCGCGCCGACGACGACTCCTTCGACCTGGTCACGCTGGTGGTGAGCGAGTGCGAGCCCACCGCCGGGATGCAGTCGGAGCACGTCCGGATCCTCGAACTGTGCCGGCACCCGTCGGCCGTGGTCGAGATCGCCGCGGAGCTCAGGCTGCCGATCACCGTGGTGCGGATTCTCCTCGGTGACCTGCTGGCGATGGGCCGGATCACCGCTCGTCACCCCCGCGCGGCCGACTCGGTCGCCTCGATGCCCGATTCCGCCCTTCTCAAGGAGGTGCTCCATGGACTCCGCAATCTCTGAGCTGCCCTCCCGTACTCCTCTCTCCGACACGGCCGAGACCGGCTTGAAGATTGTCGTCGTAGGCGGGTTCGGGGTGGGCAAGACCACGCTGGTCCGGTCCGTCAGCGAGATCCGCCCGCTGAACACCGAGGAAGTGATGACGCAGGCCGGCGTCGGCGTCGACGAGACGTCCGACGTGGCCGGCAAGACCACGACGACGGTGGCCTTCGACTTCGGCCGGATCAGTCTCAACGAACGCGTGGTGCTCTATCTGTTCGGCGCTCCCGGGCAGGAACGGTTCTGGTTCCTGTGGGACCGGCTCTTCTCCGGCACGCTCGGCGCGGTCGTGCTGGTCGACACGCGGCGGATGGACGATTCCTGGTACGCGATCGACCGTCTCGAACACCACAAGACGCCGTTTTTGGTGGCGGTGAACCGGTTCGACGACGACCCCTTCACGCATTCGCTGGAGGAGATCCGCCAGGCGCTCGCGCTGCCCGACCATGTGCCTCTGATCGACTGCGACGCACGGGTGAGGTCGTCGGGCAAGGACGTCCTGATCACCCTCGTGGACCACCTCTACGAACTGGCCATGGCCCAGGAGATGACACCGTGACCGAGCCGACCGGATCCTCTTTCGAGCAGAGCGCCCCGCCTGCGGGGTGCCCCGCTCACGCGGGCGGCGGCGTACGCCTGGGCGGGTTGGAGTACCAACAGACGCCCGCGCAGCTGTACCGCGCCCTGCGCCGTGAGCACGGCGCGGTCGCGCCGGTACTGCTCGATGGGGACGTGCCCGCGTGGCTGGTGCTCGGCTACTCCGAGGTCAGCTATGTGACCAGCCACGACGAGCTGTTCGCACGTGACTCGCGCCGCTGGAACCAGTGGGAGAACATCCCCGCCGACTGGCCGCTGATGCCGTTCGTCGGCTACCAGCCGTCGGTGCTGTTCACCGAGGGCGAGGAGCACCGGCGGCGGGCGGGGGTGATCACGGAGGCGCTGGAAGGGGTCGACCAGTTCGAACTCGCCCGGGACAGCGGGCGGATCGCCGACCGGCTGATCGGGGCGTTCGCCGGCAGTGGCCAGGCGGAGCTGATGAGCGCGTACGCGCACGCCCTGCCCATGCGGGCCGCGGTGCAGATGTGCGGCATGCCGGAGACGGGCACCGATACACAGCAACTCGTGGAGGACCTGCGGATCTCGCTCGACGCGGCGGAGGGCGACGACCCCGTGGCGGCGTACATGCGCGTCGGAGAGCGCATCCAGCGGCTGGTCAAGGAGAAGCGGGAGCGGCCGGGCGCCGACGTCACCTCGCGGATGCTGCTGCACCCGGCGGGCCTCACCGACGAGGAGATCGTCCAGGACCTGATCTCCGTCATCGCGGCGGCCCAGCAGCCGACGGCGAACTGGATCTGCAACACGCTGCGGTTGATGCTGACCGACGATCGGTTCGCCCTGAACGTGTCCGGCGGGCGGCTGAGCGTGGGCGAGGCGCTCAACGAAGTGCTGTGGCTCGACACACCCACCCAGAACTTCATCGGCCGCTGGGCGGTGCGCGACACCCAGCTCGGCGGGCGGCAGATCCGGGCCGGTGACTGCCTGGTGCTCGGTCTCGCCGCGGCCAACACCGACCCGCAGATCTGGCCCGAGTCACACGTGGGCCCGGAGAACTCCGCGCATCTCTCCTTCAGCCACGGCGAGCACCGCTGTCCCTATCCGGCGCCGCTGCTGGCCGACGTCATCGCCCGGACCGCGGTCGAGACGCTGCTGGAGCGGCTGCCGGATCTGGTCCTCGCGGTGGAGCCGGAGGAGCTGACGTGGCGGCCGTCCATCTGGATGCGCGGGCTGACGTCGCTGCCGGTGCAGTTCACGCCCGTGACGCACTGAGTCCGGGCGGGGCGCCGCCTGTCACAGATGGTCAGCGCCCCGCCCGCGGTCACGCTGCCGCGGGGGTGAACCGCACCGGCAGCGACTGCGGCCCGCGGGTGAACACCCCTTGCTCCACGGGGTCGAAGCCCTCGGCGAGCCGTACGCCGGGCATGGCGTCGAGGAGTTGGCCGACGCCGATCTCCACTTCGGCCTTGGCCAGCAGGGCGCCCACGCAGAAGTGCCGGCCGAGGGCGAAGGCGAGGTGGTCGGCGGCGGCGGAGAACGCCGTCGTGGTGGTCAGGTCGTCCCGGAAGATGTCGAAGCGGTCCGGGTCCGTATAGCGCCGCTCGTCGCGGTTGGCCGAGCCGATCAGGCAGGTGACGGTGGCCCCGGCGGGGACGGTTCCGCCGGACAGCTCCACGTCGGTCGCCGACTGCCGCATGATCATGTGGACGGGCGGCGTGTAGCGCAGGGTCTCGGCGAACGCGCGGGCGATCAGCGTGCGGTCCTGCCGGACGGCTTCGAGCTGTTCGGGGTGGAGCAGGAGGTTGGCGAAGATGCTGGCGATCGCCTTGTCGGTGGTCTCGCCGCCGGCGGCGAGCAACAGACTGCAGAAGGCCTTGATGTCCTCGTCGCTCATGCGGACGCCGTCGACCTCGGCGGCGCACAGCGTGGACAGCAGGTCGTCGCCGAGGTGGTCACGGCGCTCCCGGATGATCGGGATCATGTACTCGGCGAACTCCACCCGGGTCCGTTCGCCGGCCGCCGCGACCTCCGGATCGCCCGCCAGGTTGCCGAGGAAGGCGATGACGGTGGTGTACCAGCCGTGGAACCGCGCGTGGTCGGCCTTGTCGAGGCGGAGCATGTCCGCGATGACGTTGACGGGGAAGCGGGTGGCGTACTCCTCGACCAGGTCCACGGTGCCGGTGTGCCGGAAGGTGTCGATGAGTTCGCGGGAGTTGCGCTCGATGACGGGCAGGAACTTCTCCTGGAGGTCGCTGCCGCGGAAGGCGGGCGCGACGAGGGCGCGACGCACGGCGTGTTCCCGGCCGCTGAGCTGGAGGATCGTCTTGCCGTGGACGGGTTCGATCTGCCAGTCGTAGTTGTCGGTGGTGAACTGCGCGCCCTTGTCCTTGAAGACGCGCTCGATGTCCTCGTACCGCGAGATGACCCAGCTCTGTGTCGCCTCGTGCCAGAAGAGCGGCGCGCTCTCCCGCATCTGCCGGTAGGCGGGGTACGGGTCCTTGGCGAACTCGGGCGAGAGGATGTCGGGGACCTTCTCGGGGACCTGCTGCGCGGCGGACATAGAGCTCCTTGGTCGGTACAGGCAACGCGCACCAGGCTATTGATCACCAGGAGGGGCAACCAGCCTTGTCCTGGCCGACTGTTGAGCACTGCACTAACGTTGGCCGAAAATCGCCCCTCTCTCCCGCTTTTCCAGTTGCCAACCCTAGGGCTCCTAGGTTAAACCTAGGGCCTCTAGGAAAGGGTGGTGGGCGCATGGCGCGGGCCGGGCTGACGGCGGAGCGGGTGACGGCCGCGGGCGCCGAACTGGCGGACGAGGTCGGGTTCGAGCGGGTGAGCATGTCTCAGGTCGCGCGGCGGCTGGGCGTGAAGGACGCGAGTCTGTACTCGCACGTCCGCGGCCTGGAAGATCTGCGCGGGCGGATCGCCCTGCTGGCCGCGGACGAGAAGACCCTCCGCATCGCGGAGGCGACCGCCGGGCGCGCGGGCAAGGAGGCGCTGGTCGCCTACGCCAACGCCTGGCGGGAGTACGCCCATCGGTACCCGGGGCGCTACGCGGCGACGCAGGCCGCGCTCCAGATCGACCCCGAGTTGGCCGCGGCGGCTCCCGGCCCGCGCCGCGCCGTCGAGCTGACCTACGGCATGCTGCGCGGCTACGGACTGGCCGAGCCGGACCTGACCGACGCGGTGCGGCTGCTGCGCAGCACCTTCCACGGGTTCGTCGCCCTGGAAGCCGTGGGCGGTTTCGCGCACAAGCGCTCGTCCCAGGACTCCTGGCTCCGCGCCCTCCACGCCCTGCACACCCTCCTGGAGCATTGGCCCACGTCCCGAGACGGAGACTCCCCATGACCACCGCCCCTGTCACCGACAGCCTGCGCGTGAACGGCGCGACGCTGCACTACGAAGTACGGGGCAGCGGCCCGCTCGCGCTCCTGATACCCGGCGGGACGGGCGGCGCGGCCGCTTTCGACGGCGTCGTGGACCACGTGGCCGCCGCGCACACGGTGGTGACGTATGACCCGCGCGGCATGTCCCGGAGCGCGTTGGACGACCCCGAGGCCGAGCAACATGTGACCGAGCATGCCGACGACGCCCTGCGCCTGCTCGACCTGCTCTCGCCCGGTGCCCCCGCGAAGGTGTTCGGCACCAGCTCGGGCGCGATCGTCGCCCTGCACCTGCTCGTCACCCGGCCCGAGCGCGTCGAACGAGTGGTGGCGCACGAGCCGCCGGTGGTGGAGGTCCTGCCGGACGCCGCCACGCACCGCGCGATGCTCACACGTGTGCGTGAGACGTTCCGTGCGCAGGGGCTCATGCCGGCGATGGCCGTGTTCGCCGCAGGGCTGAAGAAGGAGGGTGACAGCAGCGGGCCGGAGTCCGGGCTCGAACTTCCGCCGCAGGCGGCGGCGCGCGCCGAGCGGACGATGGGCGACCTGCCGTACTTCGTCGGGCGCATCGTGCCGAGCTTCATGGCGTACGCCCCGGACCTCCACCGGCTGAGCTCCCTGTCCGACCGGCTCGTGCTCGCCCGCGGCCGCGACTCGGAGGGGGAACTGCCCTGCCGTGCGACCGCTTTCCTGGCCGGGCGTCTCGGCGTCCCGCTCCAGCGCTTCCCGGGCGGGCACGTCGGACTGACGACGCACCCGGTGGAGTACGGCGAGTTCCTTGCGGCAAGCCTCCGTACGTCGGTCCGGGCCTGAGTCACGCAACGGGGCCCGCCGAGCGCGCGGCCGTGGGGGTGATCAGCTGCGCGCGGCCAATCGGCGCAGGTGGCGGTTGAGGCTGTGCTGGACCGCCGCGGCGTGCTCGAAGAGGTAGAAGTGGCCGCCGGGGAACTGGGCGGTGCCGAGGAAGTCCGCGGAGTGGTCCTCCCAGGTGGCCATGCCGGAGGGGGGCGCGATCGGGTCGGAGGCACCGCAGTACGCCGCGACGGGGCAGGGCGCCGGTTCGCCGTCCTCGCGCAGGCTGCCCGCGGCCAGGAAGTCGCCGCGCAGCGCGGGCATGATCGAGGCCAGGGTGGCCGGGTCGAGCGTCATACCCTCCGACATCAGATCGAGTTGTGCCACCCTGGCGAGGAGTTCGTCGTCCGACATGTCGGCGACCCGGGCCAGTTCGGCGGCCGGTTCCAGTCCCGGGGCCCAGGCGGAGACGGCGAGGAGGGCGGGGGCGGGCAGGCCGTTCCACGCGGCGGCCACGGCCAGCCGGTAGGCGAGCAGGCCGCCGAAACTGTGGCCGAAGAACGCGTAGGACCTGCCGTCGAGTTCGGCTTCGAACGCCTCCAGGAGCGCGTCCAGCAGCGGTTCCACCTCGGTGAACGGCTGCTCCCCAAAGCGCTCCTGACGCCCGGGCAGTTGCAGGGTGCGCACCTCCATGGTGGACGGCAAGGTGGCGGCCCAGGCCTGGTATGCGGGGGCCGTGCCGCCGGCGTGCGGGAACAGGAACACCTGGTGGTCGGCGTTCGGGTCCGCCCCGGCGGTGGTGAACCAGCGGGCCCGTCGGGTGCTGCCGGTGGTCGTCATGCGCTCTCCTGATCCGTCTGGCGGGCCGTGGACACGAGTACGTCCGCGATCTCCCGCAGGTGTGTCTCCGGTCGCAGCGATCCGATGCGGAGCACGATGTGCCGGGCGCCCGCGCGCACGTAGTCGGCGAGGCGTTGCGCGCAGTACTCGCTCGGGCCCCAGGCGAAGGCCTGGATCGCCGCCATCTGTTCCAGGGTGCGGCCGTAGCAGTGCTCCAGGTAGTCGTCGAGTTCGACCCTGGCCTTTCGCTCGTCCGGGCCGACCGTGACCGTCAGATACAGAGCCGGGGTCACCGCGCCGGCGCGGCGTCCCGCGCGCCGGCAGAGGTCCTCAAGGCGTCGCCGGGCACGGCCGTAGGCCTCGGCCGAGGCAAGGAACGGCAGCCACCCGTCGTAGAGGCGGGCCGTCCGTTCGAGCACCGGGGCGGTGTCGTCGGCGGCGAGCCATAGCGGCGGTCCGTCGGGCGCGGCGGGGCGGACCAGTCGGTCCAGGCCCTCCGCCTGCCAGTGCCGGCCCGTGAAGCGGTTGGGCGCGCCGGGCCGGGTGCTGCTCCAGGCCGTTCGCCACAGCGCCGTGGTCTCGTCCAGCCGGTCGGCTCGGGCGGCCTGGTCGGCCCGGGCGGTCTCGGGGGCTTCCACGGCGGCCAGTTCCTCGTCGGTCTCCGGCCCCGGGAAACCCGACCCCACCCCGAGGACGAGTCGGCCCGAACTGACGTGGTCCAGACTGCTGACCATGCTCGCGGCGACGAGTGGATGGCGCAGCGCCGGAGTGAGGGCCGCGGTGCCGAGGAGCAGCCGTCGGGTCACCGTGCCCACGGCGGACAGCACCACCAGGGGGTCGAGACGGGGCCGTGCGGTGAGCGAGTCGCCCGTCCACAGGGAGTCGAAGCCGAGCTCTTCGGCCCGACGGGCGAAGTCCAGCAGGGCCGAGACGCCGTACTCCCCGAGGATCGCCTGCTCCCGGGTCGGTAACAGGACGCCCACGCGGAGCGGCTGACGGGCAGCCCCCATCGCACACCTTCTTTCTCGGGTTCTCGGACTGTTGGACTGTTGAACTCTTCGGCTCTTCGGCTCTTCGGCTCTTCGGCTCTTCGGCTCTCGCGATGCAACCAGCCGCGCCTGACAGGTGCCTGATCGTCCGATGAAAGAAGGGCGGGCCACCCACCGAGTTACTGAAAAATTGTTGATACGACGACCGAACCAGCCATGACTGAGATCGAATGTCCCGCGCCCAGGCATAGAAAACACGCACATTTACTGTCCGATATGCACCCATCCACCCCAACATCAGCGCCAGAAATTCAGCTTTGCCACACGAAACACGCACTGGCGTGGAAACGACGCCTGTCGCTCTTGGGCACTTGCGGCAGAGAAGGGTGCCGTAGTCAATTAAAGGAACCGCGCCAGCAGGAGGAAAAAAGTGATCGCATATTCGCAGTTCGAGGATGCACGCCGGAAGAACGGTCAGAAGCGGCCGTCCGCACCCGACGCACCGGCCGCTTCCGGATCCGGTCCGGCCTTCGCGTTCCTGGGCCCCTTGGAGGTACGTGCGAACGGCCGTACGCACACCATCGGCGGGAACCGGCAGCGCACCCTGCTGGCGGCACTGCTCGTGTCCCCCGGCCGCCTGCTCTCCGCCGAGCAGCTGTACGACGAACTGTGGGGGAGAACCCGCCGCCCACCTTCGAGAACTCGCTCCAGGCACACGTCTACCGGTTACGCCGGACCCTCCAGCAGGCGGCGGGCCCGGGCGGGGCGGCGCCCGAGCTGCTCACGCGCTCGTCGGGGTACGTCCTGGAGCTGGGCGGCGCCGAGACCGACGCGGCGGCCTTCCGCCGGCTGACCGGCGAGGCCCGCGCGTGCACGCGGCACAGTCCCGCCCAGGCGCACCGGCTGCTCGACGAGGCGCTGGCGCTCTGGCGCGGGGCGCCCTTCCAGGACGTCGCGCAGGGGCCGATGTCGCAGAGCGTGGCGCTGGCGCTGGAGGAGGAGCAGCTGTCCGCGGTGGAGGACAAGCTGTGGCTGGAGATACAGCTGGCGGATCCGGTGAACACCATCAGCGAGCTGAAACGCATGCGGACCATCCACCCCTGGCGGGAGCGTCTCACCGAGATGCTCATGCTGGCCCTCTACCGGACCGGACGGCAGGCCGAGGCGGTGGAGACGTACAACAGCACGCGGCACAGGCTGTCGAGCGAACTGGGGGTGGAGCCCTCGCTCAGACTGCGCGAGCGCCTGCGGGAGATCCTCAACCAGGCCCCTTCGCTGGACGCGGCGGTGCCGGCGTAGGCGACGACCGGCCGCGACGCACGACGGGACTGCGGCAGTACGCCCGGAAACCACCGGGGCGTGCTGCCGCAGTCTCTTTCTGTGCCGCGTCAGCCGCGTGTCAGCGCACCGCGCCAGAATATTCCACAGACAAACTCCCGCACGGGAATCGGGATCCGAGAGTAAAGGCAGGACGGGAAGAGCTGTTCACGACGCTTCTCCGTTCCGTCTGAAAAGACGTACATTCTTCGTCGCCTTTTCTTTCGCAAACACAAACGCATTGAAGGCGTTATTGCGGCCCGCCACGCATGGCACATACTTTCCGCTGCCCCGGTCGACATCCCTGCCGAATTCCGATCCATCAGCCGCCCTTCAGCCGTCGGTCAGCACCGCTCGCCAGGGTGGGCCACGGAAGAGGCACCTGCGAGGGAAAGGCTCATGACTATGGACGAGGACTTTGAGGTCGTCATCATCGGCGCGGGGATGTCCGGCCTCGGCATGGCCGCCCGCCTCAAGGAGGCCGGTCGGGACGCGTTCACGGTTCTGGAGAAGGCCGGCTCGATCGGCGGAACCTGGCGCGACAACACATACCCGGGCGCGGCCTGCGACGTGCAGTCCCACCTGTACTGGTACTCCTTCGGCGAGCAGCCGGACTGGAGCCGCACCTACGCCGGTCAGCCGGAGATCCTGCGCAACCTCCAGCGGTTCGCCACGCACCACCGGTTGGACGAGCACATCCGGTTCGGCGTGGAGGTCACCCAGGCCACATGGTCGGACGAGGACAGCCGCTGGCTCTTGCGCACCTCGCGCGGTGAACGGCTGAGGGCCCACGTGCTGATCACGGCGTGGGGACAGCTCGACCGGCCGGCCTGGGCGCGTGTCGAGGGCGTGGACGACTTCGCCGGAACTCAGGTGCACACGGCCCGCTGGCCCGCCGACCTCGATGTGACGGGCAAGCGGGTCGCCTGTATCGGCAGCGCGGCCAGCGCCGTCCAGTTGGTGCCCGCCATCGCGGGGGCCACCGAGCGCCTGACGGTGTTCCAGCGGTCCGCCAACTACCTGCTGCCGCGCCAGGACCGGGCACTGCCGGACGACGAGCGCGCCGCGCTGCTCGCCGAACCGCACCGCTACGCCGCTCTGCGCGAGGACATGTACCGCGAGCGCGACGGCTGGGCCGCCGGACTGCGCGACGACGGCAACCCGGTGCGGGACGAGTTCCAGCGGGTGGCGGGCGAGCACTTGACCGCGCAGGTCGCCGACGACGGACTCCGCGACCGCCTCGCCCCCGACCACGCGTTCGGCTGCAAGCGGGTGCTGATCAGCGACGACTACTACCCGGCGCTGACCCGCGACAACGTCGAACTGGTGACGGAGCCCATCGCCAGGATCGAGCCGGAGGGCATACGGACCACGGGCGGGCGGCGGTACGACGCCGACGTGATCGTGCACGCCACCGGCTTCCAGCCGCTCGACCGCACCGGCGGCGTGGAGATCGTCGGACGGGACCTGCTGACGCTGCGCGAGGCGTGGAAGGAGGGCCCTGAGGCGTATCTCGGCATGGCGGTCAGCGGTTTCCCCAACATGTTCATGCTCTACGGACCGAACACCAACCTGGGCCACCACTCGATCCTGTTCATGGTGGAGTGCCAGATCGACTACGTGCTCCAGGCACTCGGGGTCCTCGACGCCGGCCGGGACCGCACCCTGGACGTCGCCGCCGACGTGCAGCGGCGCTACAACGAGGAGCTCCAGCGGGACCTCGCGGGCACGGCCTTCGCCGCGGGCTGCGGGAGCTGGTACACGACGGACGAGGGCCGCGTGGTCAACAACTGGCCGTCCAGCATCGAGAGTTACCAGGAGCGAACCGCGGTCTTCGCGCCGCAGGACTACAACGGATAGGTCATCGTTGCTCACGAGCCACACGCATATGGCGGTGGCCCCGCCCCCTCGCGGAAGGGGGACGGGGCCACCGCCACGTGTGAGCCGGTCAGCCCTTCGCCGCGGCGAGTTCGTCGCGCACCGCCCGCCGCAGGACCTTGCCGCTGGGGTTACGGGGCAGTGCCTCGGCGAAGTCGTACGACGTGGGCATCTTGAAGTCCGCGAGGCGGCCGCGCAGGAACAGCAGCAGGTCCCGGGCCCCGGCCCGCTGCCCCGCGGCCAGGACCACCCGGGCGTGCACGGACTCCCCCCACCGCTCGTGCGGCAGGCCCACCACGGCCGCCCCGGCCACCGCGGGGTGCCGGGCGAGGGCGTCCTCGATCTCGGCCGGGTAGACGTTCTCCCCGGCCACGATGATCATGTCGTTGACCCGGTCGCGTACATGGACGTAGCCGTCCTCGTCCAGATATCCGGCGTCCCCCATGTGCACCCAGCCGTCCACCACCGTGCGCTCGGTGGCCTCGGGCAGCCGCCAGTAGCCGAGCATCCGGGCGGGCGTGCGCACACATATCTCCCCCACCTCCCCGACCGGCAGCTCCTTGCCCTCGGAGTCCTCGACACGCACTTCGATGCCCGGGTACGGCCGACCCGCGGCGCGCAGCCGCGGGCTGCCGGGCACATGGTCGGCGGGCGGCAGGCAGACGGCGAAGTTGCCGGTCTCACTGCTGCCGTAGATCTGGAGAAAGTCGCAGTCCAGGACGTCGATCGCCCGGCTCAGCAGGTCCTCGCCGATCGGGGAGCCGCCGTAGACCACCTTGCGCAGGGAGCCGAGGGCGCCCCTGGCCGCGGCCGGTTCGGCGAGCATCAGCTCCAGCATGGCGGGGGCCACGATGGCGGTGGTGACCCGCTCCTCCTCGATCACGCGTACCGCGTCGGAGCTGATGAAGGCGGGCAGGGAGACCACCGTGGCACCGGCGTTGAACGCCTGCATGCCGTACGAGAGGCCGCCGATGTGGAAGCCGGGCAGGCCGATCAGGCTGCGGTCGCCGGGCCGCCAGTCGAGCCAGTCGAGGCCGTGGTCCTCCATCGCCTCGGCGACGTTGAAGAAGCTGCGGTGGGCGAGGACGACGCCCTTGGGCAGGCCGCTGGTGCCGCTGGTGTAGATCTGCACGACGGGGTTGTTCTCGTCACCGTCCGCCGCCCCGCTTTCGGATGCCTCCGCGGCGGTCCCGGTGGACCGCGCGCTCTTGCGGGCGGCCAGGGACTCGGCGTCGGCGGCGTGGGCGTCCAGGCACAGCACGGTCCGCAGCGTGGGCAGCCCCTTGCGCACCTCGGTGGCCACGGACAGGTGTTCCTCGTCCACGAGGAGCACCTCGGTGGTGGAATCGCGCAGGATGTGGTCCACCTCCTGCGCGGTCAGGCGCCAGTTGACCGGGACGAGGACCGCGCCCGTGCGGGCGCAGGCGAAGGCCAGTTCCCAGTACTCCACGGCCTCCTTGCCGAGGTAGCCCACGCGGGAGCCGGGCCCGACGCCGGACGCGCGCAGGACCCGGGCCGTGCGCTCGCTCTCCCGGTCCAGCTCCCGGTAGGTGAGCGTCCGGCCGGAGCAGACGACGGCCGGCTGGTTGGGGCGGAGGGCGGCCTGCCGCGCGATCACTTTCTGAAGGGTCCGCGCGCGCGGCGTCGCGGTCATCGGTATGTTCCCGGTGGTCATCGGTGTGCTCCCGTTCGTGCCTCGTGCGCCGGTGCCTCGGCACCGGACAGCAGCTCTTCGATGTATTCGGTGAGCAGGTCCACGCTGGGCCGGTCGAAGGTGACGGAGGCCGGCAGCGTGACCCTGAAGGCGGCCTCCAGCGAGCTGCGGATCTCGACCGCGTTGAGCGAGTCCATGCCGAGGGCGGCCAGTTCGGCGTCGGGTTCCAGGTCGTCGGCCGAATCGAAGCGCAGGACGTCCGCGAGCCGGGTCCGTACGATCGCGTTGATCCCGGCCGTACGGGTGTCTCCGGGGGCGTCGGTCAGCGCGCCGGGGCCGCTCCGCGCCCCGCCTTCGGCACCACCCGGGACCAGCTCCGCGAAGAGCGCGCTCGGTGCCCTGCGGGCCACGAAGCGGTGCCAGTCGCAGTGGCCCATGAGGATGTGGGTACGCCCGGCGTCCAGCAGCTGAGGCAGCGCGCCGGTGGCCTCGTCCTCGTCCAGAAGCGTGATGCCCTGGCCCTCCCAGCTGCGGATCAGGGAGGAACTGAGCTGCCGGCCGGGCTCCGTGGGCGCCCACGGCCCCCAGTTGGCGGCGGTGGCGGGCAGGCCCGCGCCGCCGCGCTGTGCCATGAGGTGGTCGAGGAAGGCGTTGCCCGCTCCGGCGCCGGTCTGGGTGGCGGCGCCGAGCAGAGCGCCGGCGGTGGAGCAGCCGAGGAAGAAGTCGAGCTCGGGCAGGTGTGCGGTGGCCTCGTGCAGCAGCCAGGCGCCGTAGACCTTCGTGCGGAAGACGGCGTCCAGGCTCTCCCAGGTCTGCTCGGCGAGCGGCAGGTCCCGCGCGGCCTCCTGCGCGGCGTGGATCACGCCGCCCAACGGGGGCGCGGTGTCGGCGAGTTCGGCCAGGACCCGGGTCACGTCCTGCTCGGAGCCGAGGTCGCAGGCGTGGAGGCTCACTGTGACGCCGTCCCCCAGGGCGGGGGCCGGGCCGCCGGTACGGCTCAGCAGCGCCAGGTGGCGGGCGCCCAGGGCGGCAAGGCGGCGTGCGAGGGCCCCGCCGACCATGCCCGTGGCGCCGGCCACCACATACGTGCGGTCGGGGCGGACGGTGAGGGGCCGGGAGTCCGCGGGCACCGGATCGGCGGTACGCAGGCGGCGCACCCAGCGCTCGCCGTCGCGGTGGACGATCTCCGGTTCGTTCTCCCCGGCGGCCAGCCACTCCCCCACCAGACCGGCGGCGTCGGCGGGCCCGTCGGGGCGATCGGTGCCATGGGCGCCATCGATGCCATCGGCGCCGACCGTGCCGGGTCGCAGGTCCACGAGGGTCGCCCGGTATCCGGGGTACTCCAGGGCGAGGGCCCGGCCGAAGCCCCACAGGGTGGCGGCGGCCGCCGGGTCGGTGCCCTTGTCGCCGGGCAGGTGCTGCGCGCCCTCGGTGACCAGCCACAGCCGCTGGCCGCGCCCGAAGCCCTTGCGGGCCAGGGTGTCCAGTACAGCGAGCAGCTCACGGAAGTTGGCCTCGCATTCGGCGCGCAGCAGGGCCGCTCCGGTGCCCTCGCCCTGGCCCGCGCTTGGACGCCACAGCCAGCACACGTCGGTCGGCGGCTCGCCGTCCAGCGCATCGGCCAGGGCCGTCGGGTCGGCGGCGACGGCGAGGGCGACACCGTCCGCGGCGGCCGCCTCGGCGAGCCCGCGCGGCAGCCGGGCCGTGTCCCCCACGACGAGTACGCGCCGCCCCTCGCGCCGAGTACCGGGCAGGGCCTGGGAGACCCAGTGCTGCTCGTAGAACAGGCCGCCACCGGCGCCCCGTTCGCCCTCCGGAGTCCGCTCCGCCTGCCAGGCGGCCTCGGCGGCCCGGCGCTGCGGGGTGGGCAGCCAGTACCGCTTGACGTCGAAGGCGTACGACGGCAGGGGGACCCGGCGCCGCGGCGCGCCCTCGTGGTAGCCGGCCCAGGAGACCGGCACGCCCGCCTCGTACGCCTTGGCCAGGGACCGGCGGATCATGTCGCCGTCGTGGTCGTCGCGGAAGGTGCTGCTCAGCCAGACGTGGTCGGCGTCGCCGGCCGAGGACCTGGCCAGCGCGGTGAGCGCGGCCGAGGGGCCGAGTTCGACGAAGACGTGGCGCCCGCGCTGGTCGACCGCCTGGACACCCGCCTCGAACCGCACCGGTTCGAGCAGATGCCTGATCCAGTACTCAGGGTCGGCCATCTGCCGGCCGCGGGCCACGCGTCCGGTCACGTTGGACACGACGGCCATGGTCGGCATGCGGAACTCGACGGTGGCGAGCACCTCGCGGAACTCGTCGACGATTTCAGCCATCAGCGGCGAGTGGTAGGGCACCGCGCCCCGCAGCGGTGTGACCTTGACGCCGCGTTCGGTCAGGCGGCGGCCCGCGTCGGCCAGCGACGCGTCGCCGCCGGTGAGCAGGCACTGGCCGGGGCCGTTGACGGCGCCGATCGACAGGTCCGGGTAGCCCTCGACGAGGGGGGCGACCTCGGCGGCCGGTGCGCCGACCGCCGCCATGCCGCCTTTGCTGCGCAGTGCCTCGCTCAGCCGTCCTCGGGCGGCCACCAGCCGGGCCCCGTCCTGGAGCGAGAACAGCCCGGCCACCGCGGCCGCGGCGAACTCGCCCAGACTGTGGCCCATCAGCACCGAGGGGCGCACGCCCCAGGACAGCCACAGCCGGGCCATCGCGTATTCGAAACTGAACAGCGCGGGCTGGAGGCAGCGGGGTTCGTGGATGCGCTCGGGCGCCTCGCACTCGCCGCGGACCAGCTCGCCGAGGGGTACGCCGAGCAGCGGAGTCAGAATGGCGTCGCACTCGTCCAGAGCGGCGCGGAAGACGGGGTACTGCCGGTAGAGCGCGGCGCCCATGCCGGGGTACTGCGTGCCGGTGCCGGAGAAGAGGAACGCCACCTTCGGGGCGCCGGCCGAGCCGCCGCGGGTGGCGCCCGCCGCCAGGGAGGCGGTGCGCCTGCCCAGCGCCCGGACGGCGTCGTCCCGGTCGCCCACGACCTCGGCGATGCGGTGACGGAAGTGCGCGCGGCCGGTGTTGGAGGTCCGGCACAGGTCGGCGAGCGGGGTGTCGGGGTGCTGTTCCAGGTGGTCGAGGTAGCGCTCGGCGAGCTTGCGCAGTGAGGTGCGGCTCTTGGCGGAGAGGGTGAGTAGGGCGCTGGGGCACTCGTCGGCGGCGTCCTCGTCGGGTGCCTCGGCCGTGATGGCCGGCGCCTCTTCAAGGACGACGGAGGCGATCGTGCCCGTGACCCCGAAGCCGTTCACCATCGCGCGCCCGGTGCCCGTGCCGGGCCAGGGGCGCAGTTCCGTCGGGACGGTGACGGGCGCCTCGTCCCAGGCGATGCGCCGGGAGGGGGTGACGAGGTTCAGGTGGGGGAAGACCGTCCGCTCCCGCAGCTGGAGCGCCGCCTTGATGATCGAGCCGACACCGGCCGCGCCCTCCATGTGGCCGATGTTCGTCTTCAGCGACCCGACCACCATGGGCCGGGCGTTGGTGTGCGAGTCGGCGAACACGTCGCTGATGGCGTCCATCTCCGTGGGGTCGCCGAGCGCGGTGCCGGTGCCGTGGGCCTCGACGTACTGAATGTCGCCGGGTTGGAGGCGGCAGCGGGCCAGGGCTGAACGCATGACCTGTTCCTGGGCGGCGCCGTTGGGGGCGACGAGGCCCGCGCTCTCGCCGTCCTGGCCGACCGCGGAGCCGCGGATCAGGGCGTGGACGGTGTCGCCGTCCCGTCGCGCGTCGGACAGTCGCTTGAGGACGAGGACGCCGCAGCCCTCGGCGCGGGCGTAGCCGTCGGCCCGTTCGTCGAAGGTCTTGCACTGCCCGTCGGCGGCGAGCACGCCGCCCAGGGACAGGATGGTGTGGTTGTGCGCGTTGTGGATGACGTTGACGCCGCCGCTCAGCGCGACCCCGCACTCGCCGCCGCGCAGGGCCTGCACGGCCAGGTGGGTGGCGGTCAGCGACGAGGAGCAGGTGGTGTCGACGGTCATGCACGGCCCGCGCAGGCCGAGGAAGTACGACAGGCGGCCCGAGACCGCGCTGTGGGTCAGGCCGGGCGCGAGGTAGCCGTCGACGTCGGCGGGGGCGAGGTCGGTGGACTCGAAGATGTAGTCGAGGGTGGTGACGCCCATGAACACGCCGGTGTCGCCGTGCCGCAGGGAGGTGGGGTCGATGCCCGCGTGCTCCAGCGCCTCCCAGGCCGTCTGGAGTGCCAGCCGCTGCTGCGGGTCGATGTAGGGGGCCTCCTTGGGCGAGATGGAGAAGAAGGCGGCGTCGAAGCGGTCGACATCGTGCACGAAGCCGCCGGGCGGCAGGTGTCCGTCGTCCGGCGCCAGTTGGCGGCGCTCGTCCGCCGGCAGCGGTCCGACGCCCGAGCGGCCCTCGCGCAGGAATCGCGCGAACGTGCCGACGTCGTTGTTCCCGCCCGGAATGCGCAGCCCCATTCCCACGATCGCTATGGGTTCGTATTTCTCGCGTTCCAGGGCGGCGAGCGCTTCCTCCTTGCTTCGTAAATCGGCGAGTACGGCGGCCAACTCGGCCGCCGTAGGGTTCGGTGTGTCCGACATTTTCCCTCCGGTCAGGAAGTGGTTCACGCGCAGAGATGGTCTATCAACTGACCGGCGGTCGGGTGACCGAAAAGAGCGGCCGTCGAAATCTCGCACTCCAGCTTTTTCTCCAGGGAAAGCTTCACCTCGCTCAGCCGCAGTGAGGTGAGCCCCAGGTCGAGGAAGCCCGCGTCCAGGGGGAACTCATCGTGCGGGGTCATGAAGAGAGCGCTCCTGAACTCCCCCACGACCAAGGTCTCGACGAGCTCCCGGCGCTCGTGCTCGGGCAGGAGCCTCAGCTCCTCCATGGCGGGAAAATCATGCGACACCCACCTCACCGCCTCTCTGCGAATCGACTGCTGACCAAAATCGAAACAGTCACTCCTGATGGTGACCTGATAGCCGACTGATGACGTCCGATGGCGGCCGATTCACATCTTCGGGATGGTTTATCCCTGTCGAATCGGTGTTATGTTTCCGGCATGAACGAAAATGAATTCGACTTGGTCGATGAATTAGACAGGACACTCAAGACGCTGGGCCTCTCGCGCCATGACGCGGTCAGCGAACTCGTCGTGGACGGACAGGACCCGCTGGTGCCGTCCACCATCCGGCTCGGCTCGGCCATGGGCATCGCGCTGCTGTCCTCCGCCGTCGGCGCGGCCCAGATCTGGCAGGCCGCGACGGGCCGCCCGCAGCGGCTGGGGCTGGACCTCGGGCAGGCGCTGCACCAGCTCACGCCCTACCTCGGCGGCGGCAACACCCTGAACGGCTACGGCTCCAACATGGGCAGCGTCCTGGGGCTCGGCGGCGCTCCCGCCCCGGCCCTGTGGGACCTGTACCGCACCGCGGACGACCGCTGGGCCATCCCGATCGCCTGCTACCCGCACACCCGCGACACCTTCCTCGACCTGCTCGGCACCGCGCACACCCGCGAGCACATCGGCGCGGCCATCGCGGGCCGGATCTCCTGGGAGCTGGAGGAGGAGGCGGCCGCCCGGGGTGTGCCCCTGGCGATCGTCCGCAGCCGGGAGGAGTTCCTCGCCCACCCGCAGGGCCGGGCCGTTCTCGGCGAACCCCTCGTGGCCGTCGAGCGCGTGGGCGACGCCCCGCCGCGTCCGCTGCCGGCCGGTAACCAGCCGCTGTCCGGTCTGCGCTCCTTGCAGTTCACCCATGTCTTCGCGGGCACCGCGGCCGGGCGGGTCCTCGCCGAACAGGGTGCCGACGTCCTGCATGTGTGCGAGCCGAACGCCTTCGACCACGACCTGTGCTGGAACGAGACGGGTGTCGGCCTGCGCTCGGCCCGGCTCGCCCTGGGCGCCGACGGCGACGGCCGCCGCGCCTTCGACGAACTGCTGCGCACCGCGGACGTCTTCGTGCACAACCACCGGCCCTCCAAGATGGCCCGGCTCGGACTGACCCCCGAGGAGTGCGCCGAGATCTCCCCCGGCATCATCCACGTATCCGTACGCTGCTACGGCCACAGCGGCCCGTGGCAGGACCGCGGCGGCTTCGACCAGCACGCCCAGGCGCTGACCGGCGTCAACTGGAGCGAACGGCGGGATGGACGCCCTCAACTGCCGCCCGGCCGCATGCTCAACGACTACCTGGCCGCCTATCTCGCCGCCGCCGGCGTCATGAGCGCGGTCCTGCGCCGCGCGCACGAGGGCGGCAGCTACCGGGTCCGGGTCTCCCTGGCCGGTGTCGCCAACTGGGCGTGGCAGCTGGGCACGTTCACGCGCTCGGAGTCCGAGCGGCTGCTGCCCTCGACTCCGCTGCCGCCGCCCCGGCGCCTCACCCGGGCCACCCCGCTCGGCGACCTCTCCCTGGTCGCGCCGCCGGTCAGCCTGAGCGAGACCCCGCCCGCCTGGCGCGGTCAACTCCTGGTCCCGCGCGGCTCGTCGCAGCCGCGCTGGTACGACGACCGGGCGGCCTGACATCCCCACGCGCCCCCGTCCCCGCCCTCCCTTGTGACTCACCTGACTCACCCGCCCCGCGCCGGCCTCACATGCCGGCCCCTGCCAAGGAGCCCTCACATGTCCCGCATCCCCTGCCTCGACACCGAGGCCCTGCCCGAAGCCCTGCGCTCCCTCAGCCAGGGACGCATCATCAACGTGTACCGGATACTCGGTCACGCACCCCGTTCGGTGACGCAGATAGCCCGCCTGGGCGCCGCGCTCTTCGCCGAGGGCAGCCTCAGCGCGATCGACCGCGAACTGCTCATCCTCACCTACGCCACCGCTTTCGAGGCCGAGTACGAGTGGGCGCAGCACGTCCCCATCTCCCGGGCCGCGGGTGTCACCGACGCACAGCGCGAGGCCCTGCGCCACAGGCGGTACGACGCCGACGTCTTCACCGAGGCCCAGCGGGCGCTCGTGAGCTTCGCCGCGGCCGCGGCGGCCTCGCCGCTCGTGGACGACGCCCGCCACGCGGCCGTGGCCGCCCACTACTCCGCGGAGCAGATCGTCGAGACCCTCGTCCTGGCGGGTTTCTACTACCTGCTGGCCCGCGTCTGCACCGTCCTGGACGTCGAGATCGACGCGGCGCAGACCGACGAGCTGGTACGCATGGCCCAGACGATGCACAGCCACTGATCTGCGGGGAGGGGGCGCGGAGGCGGGCCCCCGGCGCGGGGCGGTGCGCACGGCTTGAGTAGGTTTGGTGATCACCGACCCAGGAGACATCAGTGCCCCGCCGCCCCAGCGTTCTGTTCGTGACCGATCTCGCCTACGAGGCGCGAGGGCGGCGTTACTGCGACGAGGACATCTTCCTGTCGTCGCGGCTGCGGAACGACTTCGACATCGCGCTGTGCCATCCGCTGGACGCCGCCGCCCTGATGGACTCCTTCGACGCGGTCGTGGTCCGCAACAGCGGCCCCGTGCTGCACTACCAGAAGGAGTACGACGCCTTCCGGGACCGGGCCGCGGCGCGCGGGACCCGGGTCTACAACCCGCTGTCCGGCAGGGCCGACATGGCCGGCAAGCAGTACCTGCTGGACCTGACGGCCGCCGGGTACCCGGTCATCCCCACCGTCGACCGGCGCGAGGACCTGGGCGCGCTGCCCGAGGCAGGCCAGTACGTGGTCAAGCCGAAGGCGGGGGCGGACTCCATCGGCCTCCGCTTCGTGTCCCGTGACCAACTGGACGGGCTCGCCTACGGCGACGTCCTGGTCCAGCCCCGCGTCGACTTCCGCTACGAGGTGTCGTTCTACTACGTCGACGACGCCTTCCAGTACGCCCTCCACGCGCCCGACCCGCAGCGTCGCTGGGCCCTTGAGCCCTACCGGCCCACGGACGCCGATCTCGGTTTCGCCCACCGTTTCATCGACTGGAACACCCTCGATCACGGCATCCAGCGCGTGGACGCCTGTCGTACCCAGGAGGGCGACCTCCTCCTGGTCGAGCTGGAGGACCTCAACCCCTACCTGTCCCTGGACCTTGTCGACGACACGACCCGCGCCGCCTTCGTCACCAGCATGACGGCCTCCCTCCACCGGCTCCTGGGCGGCCCTCGCGCACAGTAATGATGCGATGACGGTAGGTAGTATTCTGGCGTGCCGTCAGCGTCTCGCCCGGGCCCGTACGGCCGGTCGGCCCCACCCGAAGGAAACCTCATGCGTCGCTCCCTCGTCAGTGCCTGCGCAGTTCTGTCGACGTTCGTGGCCGCGGTGCCGGCCGCCGCCGGTGACCGGGCCCAGGCCCCTCAAGCCGCGGCGTGCGGAAGCCACAAGGCGGCCTGGGTCGGAACGTACAAGGACGCGAAGCAACGCGGCACCTTCGAGTTCCGGAAGAACGGCACGGCCACGCTCACCTCCCGCACTGGAGCGGCGCGCCCCTTCGCGTTCCGGGTGGTCGAGTACGGGAACGGCGACTGGCGCGCCCGTCTCACGTTCGGCGACGACAACAGGCGGCTGACGGACCTGACCCCCCGGTGCGGCTCCCGGCACGCGCCCGCGCGCGTCACCCGGTTCGACATGCTCGGCCGCGCCGACTTCGTACGCGCCTGAGTCGTACCTGTCCCCCCGGCCGGGGCCGTCTCTTTCGGCCCTTGCCGGGCCCGGGCCGCCGGGCCGGGCGGCGATCGCGCAGAGTACTCCGTATGACGACACCCTCGGAGCTGCTGCGCTCCTTCGCCCGCACCCGCGCCTCGCTCGACGGCGAGGAGGTCACCTACTGGTGGTCCGGAGACGTGTACTCCTGGGCCCCCGATGAGCCCTACCAGCACGTCTTCGGCTTCGAAGGACTGAACGTCGCGCGCCTGGTCCAGGACGCCGAGGCCGGTCCCGACGCGTACCAACTGCTCAGCCGGGAAGTCGGCTTCTACCTGGACCCCACCAGCCGCGAGATCCTGGAGACCTGGCAGGACCTGCCGGTGGTGCACATATGGAACGACCCGGCGAACCAGAAGTGGCGCCCCTTCCCGATCCCGACGACCGAGCTCGGCGGACAGGTCTGCTTCAGCCTGGAGATACCGCTCGCCTACCCTTCGCCGCTGCCGGTGGCGCAGTACCCCGTCCACTCGGCCGGTGACACGTACAAGGCCCTGGAGCTCTTCCAGTTCTTCGCCGACCGCGCCGACCTGGCCGGCCCGGCGCCGAGCGTTCCGGCCACCATGTCGTGGACCCGGATGTCCCCGTGGCTCCCGTGGATGGCCCGCGGCCAAGAGCCCGGCGGCCTCACCTTCCACTGCCGGGGCCGCAAGCTCGGGTCGTACGCCGAAGTCCCCGAGCAGGCCCGGGCCTACGTCGCCGGCCACCACCCGCAGTTCGCGCGGGCACCGGAGAAGTGGAGCGAGCCGAACGAGACCAGCTGGACGTACTTCCGCAAGCTCAACCCGCCGAAGTAGCCGCCGCCGCGACGGCTGCGCGCCCCCGCGTCAGGCGTGCTGTGCCCGGTCGTACACCTTCTTCGCCGTGGCGCCCAGCACCTCTGCGCGCATCTCGGTCGGGGTCAGGGAGTCCAGCGCGCTGTTGACCGAGATCAACACGCCCTTGCCGGTAGAGGACTTGAAGTCGGCCAGCCACGGGCCGCCGCTGGATCCGCCGCTCATGTCACAGGGGATGGCCTGCAAGCCGCTCTTCTTCTTCGCCGTGCCGACGCAGCGCAGGAGTTCCTCGCCGAGCTGCGGGCGGGTCGCGGAGTAGCCGAAGGCGGAGACCTTGTCACCTACGGGGCGGTTGAAGGCGATGGCCTGGCCGCCCACGACGTCGGTGAGCTTGCGGCCGCTCTTGTCGGCGTCGACGACCAGGGCGGACATGTCGTTGGTGGAGTCCTTCTCCCAGGTGCGCGGGGCCAGGGCCTGGCGGACCGCGAACACGCCGTGCGGCTTCTGGCCCTTGTGGTAACCGGGGACGAACACCATCGAGCTGTTGGTGTTGTACGGGGAGGAACCGCGCCGTACGCAGTGTGCCGCGGTCATGACGGCGGAGCGGTTGGCGCTCTTCACGGCGGTGGCCGTGCACCAGGTGTCGGCGCCGTTCGCGTTGACGAAGAAGAGCCGCCCCACGGTCTTGAGGGAGGTGCCCCGCCACGGCTTGGCCTTCGGTCCGGTCGGGCCGAGCTCCACGGACTTGCCGACTGCCTTCATGCGGGCGGCTGTCCAGTAGGCGAGGGCGTCCCGGCGTTCGGCGGCGGTGTACTTCATGACGGAGACGGGGTCGGCCGCGGCGGCACGGGCCCGGCCCGCGACGGCCGTTGCCGGGGTGGCCGTCGCCGGGGCGGCCGGAGCGGTGAGGGCGAGCACCATGCCGGCCACGGCGAGTCCCGTGATCCGGCGGTACGGACGTCCGGTCACGGAAGCGGGTGTCTCGGTCACAGCGGATGTCTCCTTGGCTGGGGCGGGAAGCGGACATGGCCGTCGGGCCGCCCTGCAAGAGGAGGGAATCCGCCTGTCCGGTTCCGTTGTCGACGACCTGTGACATGCACGCCCGCGGCTCCGGGCACAGCTACGGGACCTGCCACCTCCTTTGCTCAACCTGTCCGGAGGTCGCCGTTGACGCGGACCCCGTCCGCTCTGCCGGGTGTGACGACCGCGAGTTCGTAGTCGTGTCGTGTGCCGGTTTGCCACTGCCCGCCGGCCAGGGGCACGGTGGCGATGTTGGGCACGGGCCCGCCGGTCCAGTCGAGGTGGCCGGCGATGGTGTCGAGGCGGCCTCTGCTCAGGGCGGCGGCCACGGACCGACGGTCGGTGGGGTCGTCGGCGGTCGTCAGAGCGTGTGCGGCGACCTCGAACAGGGCGTAGGCCAGGCCGAGAGGCTGCAACCACTGCCGTCCCGTCAACTGCTCGTAGGACTCCGCCAGTTGGGCCGCGGTCGTGCCGTCGAGGGACGAGCGATAGGGGTGGCCCGGGGTCCAGTACACGAGGGTGGCCACGTCGGCCTGGGCGGACTGGCGGCCGCTGACGGTGGGGGACGGCGGGTAGGCCAGCCATCGTGAGCAGGTGATCAGGCGGGGCTGCCAGCCGCTCTCGGCGGCCTGGGCACGGAAGAGGGCCAGGTCCTGTCCGGTGGCCGCGCTGGTGACGACTGCGGCGTCGGCGTCCCGGAACGCGGCGACGTGCCGATCGAGGTCCACGGCCGGCTCCTGGTACGGCCCGGGCTCCACCAGCTGGTGTCCCCGGCCGCGGGCGGCCGGTGCGAAACCGTGCTCGGGATGGCGCGACCAGGCGCCCTGCGGGCCGTCGTTCCACAGGCAGCCCACTCTCTGCCGTCCCGCGCCGCCCGCTTCTTCCCACAGGTCGGCGAAGGTCTCGGCGATGTCGTCCAGCCCCCAGCAGAAGTGGTACGTCCAGTCGAAGGGACACGCCGCGTCCGCTCCTCGCCCGTAGTAGTAGACCTGCCAGGGGAAGGTGCTCGACAGGCATGGCACCCCAATGGACTCGCAGGTGTCCGCGACGGCCGGCAGGACCTGCGTTCCGGCCAGGGTCACGATGATCGCGGCGTTCTCGTCCTGGACGAGTTCCTTCACCGCCTGCCGTGCGCCGTCGGCGGACGAACGGCTGTCCCGGCCCGCCAGCCGGATCCGGAAGCCGCGCGGGCCGGCCGCGGCCAGTTCGGGTTCCAGCAAGGTCATGGCGAAGTCCAGGGGGTCGCCCAGACTGGTCAGCCGTCCCGTGCGGGCGACGACGACACCCACCGTGAGGACCCGCTCCCGCCCACCGTTCACAACGCTGTCGCTCATCCTGTTTCCTCGCTGTGTGAGTCCCGTTCGCCCCACACTCCCCACCGGCCGGCAGGCGCAAGAGGGCTGAACGAGTGATGCGTGCGTGCGGGACGGGAGTGAGAGCGCAGGTCCTGGGCACTCGCGGGGAGAGGAAACGACGCACCGCCCGGCGTCGGCGGAAGGGCCCGGGCGCGTTCCACGAGGAAAGGTGTCATCCATGTCGCAAGTCGAGGAATCCATCGAGGTCGACGTGCCGGTCCGTACGGCCTACAACCAGTGGACCCAGTTCGAGACGTTCCCCGAGTTCATGGAAGGCGTGCAGCGGATCGAGCAGCGCACCGACAAGCTCACCCACTGGGTGACGAAGATCGGCGGTGTGGAGCGGGAGTTCGACGCCACGATCACCGAGCAGATCCCGGACGAGCGCGTGGCATGGACCACCGTCGACGGGCAGGCCAGGCAAGCCGGCGTCGTCACCTTCCACCGCTTGGGCGACGCGCGGACGAAGGTCATGCTCCAGCTGGACTACGACCCCGAGGGCCTGGCCGAGACGGTCGGCGACAAGCTCGGCTTCGTCAAGCGGCAGGTCTCCGGCGACCTGGGGCGGTTCAAGAAGTTCATCGAGCAGCGCGGCGGCGAGACCGGCGCCTGGCGCGGTGCGGTCTGACCGTTCCCCACATCGCAGTTCGACTCGCCCACATCAGACGGTAATACGAGGGGCCCGTCCGCGTCATACGCGGACGGGCCCCTGTCGAGCGCCGGGCAGGCCTTGCACCTGCATCTCCCCGCAGGAAGCGGGATGTCTTTCCTTGGACCACCGACGCATCGCCGGCCACCGCGAACCGCGGCGACCAGTGCAAGATCAACTATAGCGCATCGCCCCGGCGGGCGATTTGCCGGTCCTTCCGGTTCGGTCTAATTTGCGTGGATACGACTCTTTCTCGGCCGACCAGAGGAGAGAAACTCCATGGTGAAAGGCCTTCCGCGTGGAAAGGCCCGCCAGTCTCGTGGGCCGGAGGCGGATGCCACGCGCTCGTCGCGTTCGGCGACGGACCGCATGGCGCGTACGCTGCTGCGGCGCCGGAAGAAGGCGCTCAGCGCCGAGGACGTGATGGTCTCGGACCGTCCCAAGGTGCGACGCGCGGTGACAGCCGCGGCGCTCGGCAACACCATGGAGTGGTTCGACTTCGGCGTCTACGCCTATCTGGCGGGCACGATCGGCAAGGTCTTCTTCCCTGCCAGCTCGCCGGGCGTCCAGGTCGTCGCCGCCTTCGCCACCTTCGCCGCGGCGTTTCTCGTCCGGCCCCTGGGCGGGCTCGTGTTCGGGCCGCTCGGTGACCGTATCGGCCGGCAGCGGGTGCTCGCGGCGACCATGATCATGATGGCCGTGAGCACCTTCGCGGTCGGGCTGCTGCCCACGTACGCCTCGATCGGATTCGCCGCCCCGCTGCTGCTCCTCGTATGCCGGCTGGTCCAGGGTTTCTCCACGGGCGGCGAGTACGCCGGTGCCACCACCTACATCGCCGAGTACGCGCCCGACCAGCGGCGCGGATTCCTCGGCAGCTGGCTCGACTTCGGCACCTTCATCGGCTACTCCCTGGGCTCCGGCCTGGTCACCGTCCTCACGCTGGCTCTCGGGTCCGACGGCATGGAGAGCTGGGGCTGGCGCATTCCCTTCTTCGTCGCGGGGCCGCTCGGACTCATCGGCCTGTACATGCGCGTGAAGCTGGAGGAGACGCCCGCTTTCCAGCAGGAGGCGGCGTCCGCCGCGGCCGAGCGGGAAGTCGTCCACCAGCGGGGCGAGAGCGACCCCGTCGAGCAGGCCCGCCAGTCCGGCAAGGGCCGTCTCAAGGAGATCTTCACCCGTCACTGGCAGGCGGTGCTGATCTGCATGGGGCTTGTGCTGCTCTACAACGTCACGAACTACATGGTGACGTCGTATCTCCCCACCTTCATGACGGTGACGCTGGGAGAGAGCGACACCACGGCGCAGCTGCTGGTGCTCGGCACCATGCTGCTGGTGGCGCTCGCCATCACCACCGTGGGCCGCAGTTCGGACCGGTGGGGCAGACGCCCGATGTTCATGGCGGGCAGCATCGCGCTGATGGTGCTCGCCGTCCCGGCGTTCCTGCTGATCCGAGAAGGCGGCATCCTCATGCCCGCCTTCGGGTGCGCGATCCTCGGTCTGCTCCTGGTCTGCTTCGCGGGCACGGCCGCGGCCACACTGCCCGCCCTGTTCCCCACGCGTCTGCGGTACGGCGCCCTGTCGATCTCGTACAACATCTCCGTCTCCCTCTTCGGCGGCACCACCCCGCTGCTCGCCTCCTACCTGGTCGACTCCACCGGCAACACCCTCGTGCCCGCCTTCTACTTGATGGTGGCGGGCGCGATCGGCCTGGTGTCGACGTTCTTCCTGCACGAGACGGCCGGACGGCCGCTGCGCGGCTCCGGGCCCATGGTGGAGACGCAGGACGAGGCCCGCGAGTTGGTGGCGCGCAGCCGCGCGGAGGCGGGGCGCCACGCGCGTGACGTGTGGCTGCGCCTGTGGCATCCGCGCGGCGGGCGCGGGCGGGACGACAGCAAGAGGTCCGGCGGACGCGGGGAGTGACGGGGCGGGGAGTGACGGGGGCGGGGTGGTGCGGGGCGGCGAGCGTTGTGCCGTCAACAGGCGGAGACGTGCTGGTACGTGTGCGTGTACGGTACGGGTGCAGCTGGTTCGCCCTGTCCGCCAGACAGGCGCGTCGCAAGAGGGAACCCGGTGGGAATCCGGGACTGCCCCGCAGCGGTGAGCGGAAACGACAGCCGTCATACGCACTGGACCCGGCCGGGTCCGGGAAGCGACGGCCAGTAGGTGTCCGCCGGGAGACCGGCGGACGGGTCCGCGAGTCCGAAGACCTGCCACTGCCCGTGCGCCGACGCGCGCGGAGACCTCGGTGACCTCGTGGGTGGGTCGGCGTACAGATCAGGTGGCACACGCGAGGGCACAGCGGCGTGGTCCGCCCGGTCGGCCATCCCTTCGCGCCTTCGATCCTTCGCCGGGGTCTTTCGGAGAGACACTCGCGAAGGAGAGTTCCGTGACCACCGGACTTACGGCCGCCACAGCCAGGGCCACCGTGTACGGCTACCCACGCCAAGGCCCCCACCGGGAACTGAAGAAGGCCATCGAGGGCTACTGGCAGGGCCGCGTGGACGCCGACGCCCTGCGGGCCGTCGCCGCCGACCTCCGCCGGGCCACGTGGCGGCAGCTCGCCGACGCCGGTATCCATGAGGTGCCGACCGGCGACTTCTCCTACTACGACCACGTCCTGGACACCAGCGTCATGGTCGGCGCGATCCCCGACCGCCACCGTGCCGCCATCGAAGCCGGCCTTCCCCGAGCTCGCGGCCTCGCTCGACCAGGGGATGCTCCCTCGACGGCTACTTCGCGATGGCCCGCGGCACCCAGGACGTGGCGCCGCTGGAGATGACCAAGTGGTTCGACACCAACTACCACTATCTCGTTCCCGAACTCGGCCCCGGCACCGTCTTCTCCGCCGACTCCACCAAGCAGGTCGCCGAGTTGAAGGAGGCGCTCGCCCTCGGCCACACGCCGCGCCCGGTGCTGGTCGGCCCGGTCACCTTCCTGCTCCTGGCCAAGCCGGCCCCTGGCGTCGCTGCGGACTTCCAGCCGTTGACCCTCCTGGACCGGCTGCTGCCGGTGTACGCGGAGGTGCTCGCCGACCTGCGGGCGGCCGGCGCCGCGTGGGTGCAGTTGGACGAGCCCGCCCTCGTCCAGGACCGGACCCCCGCCGAACTGAACGCCGCGGCCCGCTCCTACCGTGCGCTGGGCGCGCTCGCCGACCGGCCGAAGATCCTGGTCGCCTCCTACTTCGACCGGCTCGGCGAAGCCCTGCCCGTTCTGGCCAAGGCGCCCGTGGAGGGGCTGGCGCTGGACTTCACCGGTCCCGCCGCGGCGAACCTCGACGACCTCGCCGCTGTCGGCGGGCTGCCCGGCAAGCGGCTGGTGGCGGGCGTGGTGAACGGCCGCAATGTGTGGATCAACGACCTGGAGAAGTCGCTGTCCACCCTCGGCACGCTGCTCGGCCTGGCCGACCGGGTGGACGTGGCCGCCTCCTGCTCCCTGGCGCACGTCCCGCTGGACGCCTCGGCGGAGCGCGACCTCGACCCGCAGGTCGCCCGCTGGCTGGCCTTCGCCCGCCAGAAGACCGGCGAGATCGTCACCCTGGCCCGCGGGTTGGCGCAGGGCACCGACACCATCGCGGCCGAACTCGCCGCGAACCGCGCCGCCCTGGCGTCCCGGGCCGGTTCCGCCCTCACCCACGACCCAGCGGTACGCGCCCGCGCCACGGCTGTCACCGACGCCGAAGGGCGACGCTCGCAGCCGTACCCGGAACGGGCGGCCGCCCAGCACGCCCACCTCGGACTGCCGCTGCTGCCCACGACCACCATCGGCTCCTTCCCCCAGACGACCGCGCTGCGCACCGCGCGGGCCGACCTGCGCGCGGGCCGCATCGACACCGCGGCGTACGAGAAGCGCGTCGAGGCGGAGATCCGTGAGGTCGTCTCCTTCCAGGAGGAGGCCGGCATCGACGTCCTCGTGCACGGCGAGCCCGAACGCAATGACATGGTCCAGTACTTCGCCGAGCAGCTCACCGGCTACCTCGCCACTCGGCACGGCTGGGTCCAGTCCTACGGCACCCGCTACGTCCGCCCGCCGATCCTGGCCGGTGACGTCTCGCGCCCCGGGCCCATGACGGTGCGCTGGACGGCGTACGCCCGGTCGCTGACCCGTCGTCCGGTCAAGGGCATGCTCACCGGCCCGGTCACCATGCTCGCCTGGTCCTTCGTCCGCGACGACCAGCCCCTCGCCGAGACCGCCCGCCAGGTCGCCCTCGCCCTGCGCGACGAGGTCGGCGACCTGGAGGCGGCCGGTACGCCGGTCATCCAGGTGGACGAGCCCGCGCTGCGCGAGACCCTCCCGCTGCGGGCCGCCGGGCGCGGCGCCTACCTGGCCTGGGCCACGGAGGCGTTCCGCCTCGCCACGAGCGGCGTCCGCCCGGACACCCAGATCCACACCCACATGTGCTACGCCGAGTTCGGCGACATCGTCCAGGCCATCGACGACCTCGACGCCGACGTCATCAGTCTGGAGGCGGCCCGCTCCCACATGCAGGTCGCACGCGAGCTGGCGGCGCACGGCTACCCGCGCGGGGCCGGTCCCGGCGTCTACGACATCCACTCACCGCGTGTCCCCGGCGCAGGGGAGGCGGCCGCCCTGCTCCGTAAGGGACTTGAGGCCATTCCGGCCGAGCGGTTGTGGGTCAACCCGGACTGCGGTCTGAAGACCCGGAGTTGGCCCGAGGTCCGCGCCTCCCTAGAGAACCTGGTCGCCGCGGCCAGGCAAGTGCGCTCCTCGCTCGCCCTCGACTCCTCCTGAGCACCGCCCCCCCACGTCCGGCGGCGGCGTCCCGTTGCCGGGCGTAGGGGGGCAGCGCCGTTCTCAGGTCCGCTGCCCTGACCGGTTGGGGTCGGGCGTCTGCTCGATCCATGAGACGAGCACACATGTGAGGGGCCCGTCCGCGTCATACGCGGACGGGCCCCTGTCGAGCGCCGGGCAGGCCTTGCACCTGCATTTCCCCGCAGGAAGCGGGGCGTCTTTCCTTGGACCACCAACGCATCGCCGACCGCGGTGAGTTGCCGCGACCAGGTCAAGATCGACTATACCTCATGAAAGCTCGGGGTGGCGCCCGAGGTCTCCCGCTACCGCGTGGGGTGCGCGCGCACGTGTGCCCGTTCGCCTTGAGGGCCGAACAGGACGAGCGTCTCGACCGCGTGCCCGTCGGCCGAGCCGAGCCAGTGCGGCAACGCCGTGTCGAACTCCGCTGCCTCGCCGGCCGACAGGACGATGTCGCGGTCGCCCGCCAAGAGCCGGAGCCGTCCGTTGAGGACGTACACCCATTCGTAGCCACCGTGGGTCTGCGGCGTCGGCCGCGCCGGTTCCAGGCGGCTCGGGATCAGCATTTTGAACGCCTGCACCCCGCCCGCCCGGCGGGTGAGCGGGATGAACGTCATGCCGTGGCGGTGCAGCGGCCGCAGGTGGATGCGTGGGTCGCCCGTCCGAGGGGCGCCGACGAGGTCGTCCAGAGGTACCCCGTACACGCGGGCCAGCGGCAGCAACAGCTCCAGGGTCGGCCGCCGGCCGCCGCTCTCCAGCCGGGACAGGGTGCTCTCCGAAGTCCCCGTCGCCGTCGACAGGTCGGCCAGGGTCAGTCCGCGCTGCTTCCGCAGGGCGCGCAGCCGGGGACCGACCGCGTCCAGCACCTGATCCGTCTTCTCCGTCACGCCGCCCGATCATGCCATAACGGCAATTTTCCGTGCGGTTCACGGATGCTCGCGCCAGCGTGGGTCCGCCACAGTCCTCGTGAAGGAGAGACATGAACGCTCAAGACCGGGCCGCCAACTTCTGGGACGAGCTCCACAGCCAGCGCGCTGCCGAGTCGCCGGTGGTGGCGGTGAATCCGAGGCTGGTGGAGGTCGCCGGTTCACTGCTCGCGGGCACCGCGCTGGACCTCGGGTGCGGGGCCGGAGGAGACACCCTCTGGCTCGCCGCCCGCGGCTGGCGGGTGACCGCGGTCGACATCTCCGCCGTGTCCGTGCGGGCACTCCAGGAGCAGGCCGACCGCGCCCAAGTGCCTGTCACCGCGCTCCGCGTCGATCTGGCCGACGACTTCCCCGCCGGTGCCTTCGATCTGGTGTGCGCGCAGTACCTGCACACGCCGTTCGCCCTGGACCGCGCCCGCGCGCTGCGGACCGCCGCGGAGTCGGTGAACCCGGGGGCCGGCTCGTCGTCGTCGACCACGGCTCCACGGCGCCGTGGTCGTGGAGCGAGGACCCCGACGTACGGTATCCGTCGCCCCGGGAAGTCGCCGAGGAGCTGGCACTCGACCCCGCGGAATGGTCCATCGAACGTGCCGACAGCCCGCAACGGCGAGCCACGGGCCCGGCGGGCGGCACCGCGACCGTCGTCGACCACGTGCTGGTCCTCCGCAGGGCGGGCGCGGATCTGGCGGAACGACGATGAGCGCGCAGCGGCGGCGCGACGCCGGGCCGCCGTCGACCGGCCCCGGCGAGAAGGACGTACTCGTCGGCTTCCTCGACTACCTTCGCGCCTCCGTCGCGGCCAAGGCCGAGGGCGTCCCCGAAGTCCAGGCCCGCGCTGCCGGCGTGCCGTCGGGGACGAACCTGCTCGGGCTTGTCAGGCATCTCACCTACGTGGAACGGCACTGGCTGCTCGGCCAGGACGTGCGGGACTGGAAGGCCACGTTCCACCCCGCCCCGGACGACACCGCCGAGGCCGTCGTCACCGCCTACCGGGAGACCAACGCCGCGGCGAACGACCAGATCGCCTCCTGGGACGACCTCACGGCGGCGGGCCCCCGCCCGGCCGGGCACGGCAGGCAAGCCCCCTCGCGGCGCTGGACGCTGGCCCACCTGATCGAGGAGACCGCACGCCACGCGGGACACGCCGACATCCTGCGGGAACTGGCCGACGGCACGACCGGCCGCTGAACGCCGTTCAGTGGAGGTCCGTGGCGGTGAAGTGCCGCTGATACCGCATCCCTTCCCCCGTGCCGCGCAGCACCCAGAACGCGTCCACGTCCCGCTTCTTCGCGTCCAGGAAGCCGGGCGCGCCGACCACCACGTCCAGGTGTTCGTCTCCGTCAGTGTCCAGGAGCGGGCCTACGACGGTGATGCGGTTGCGGGTGGGACCCCGGCCGGCGGAGGGGGTGTCGCTGCCGGGGACGCCCGGGCTGTCGAGAGCGATCGCCTGCACGGCCTCGGCTTCTGCCGCGAGCAGGTCGGGGACCAGCCAGACGACGCCGTTGTCGTCGTTGGCGCCGGACGCCGAGGTGACCAGGTCGGCCCTGCCGTCACCGGTGACGTCGCCGAGGGCGGTGCCGCCCATGCCGCCGTACTGCGTCTTGGCGGTCAGCCCCGGCGCGGGGCCGGTGGTGACCGCGTCCCGCTTGCCGCTCTCGGGCCCGGAGCGGGTACTGAGCCGGTAGCCGACGCTCAGCTTCTTCTGCGACGCGAGGAAACTCGCCCCGTACAGGTCGTCGCTGCCGTCGCCGTCCACATCTCCCGGCTGCCCCTCCATGCCCAGGTCCGGCCGCTCGCGGCGCTCGGCGCGCGTCAGCCCTCGGGGGCCGCCGCGCAGATAGTGCAGACCGCTGACCGTCACCTCGCCGTCGCCCTCCATCTCCGGGTCGGTTCCGTGGAACCACAGCGCCAGGTCGGTGGCCTTGTCCCCGTCGAAGTCACCGGCCAGGGAGCGGGCCGGAACCGAGTCCGGCCAGCGGCCGTCGGTCAGGTTCTGGCGGCGGGCGGGTGTGCCGTCGCGCTTGAGGGGGCCGTACCAGACCGTTCCCTCGGGGCCCGTGACACCGCCCGGGATGAACAGGTCGGCGTTGCCGTCACCGTCGAAGTCACCGGTGGCCGTGGGGCTTCTCGGTGCCCCGGCGAGCGGCTGCGGGTCGCCGACGCCGCGCGGACCGCCCCACAGCACGGTCGTCCCGTGACGCTGGGGCGCCTGGAGCAGGTCGGTGTAGCCGTCGTGGTCCAGATCGGCGCGGAACAGCCGCGTCTCCTCGGGGCCCGCCTTCGAGGCCGGCTGTGGGGCCACGGTGCGTCGGTGCGCATCCAGTCCGGCCGCCGAGCCGTACACCACCACCAGGCTCCGGCCCTCCACCACCGCCGCGAAGTCGTCGTAGCCGTCGCCGTTGAAATCTCCGGGGCGCGGCCGCGGCGAGGGCTTCCCGGCCGGTGGCCGCTCAGCCTGCGACCGGGCCGGGTGCTGCCGTCCCTGCCGTCCCTCGCCGTGGCCGCCTTCGGCCGGGCGATCCGCGGTACCGCATCCGGGCGCCAGCAGTACGGTTGCCAGCGCCCCGGCGGCGTACGCCAGGAGGTGCGACGTCCGCGCTTTCCGTTGCTCTTCATCCAGCCGTTGCATGGGACCTCGCACATCACCGACGCCAAGACACACACGTGACCACCGGCGAGGCGGAAAGGTTGCTGTCGGTGCCCAGTTCCGGCGCTACCCTTGTTTGCATCGCCGTAAGACATCGCTGTAAGATATGCGGGCCACTTAGCTCTGACGAGGTCGCAAGAGTTGCCTTCTCCGGCAGGAACCACAAGAACCCGTCGTGCCGACGCCGAGCGGAGCCGACAAGCCGTCCTTGAGGCCGCGGTCCGGTTGCTCGCCGAACAGCCCGACGCGGGCATGGCCGCCGTCGCCGCGGCGGCCGGCCTCACCCGCCAGACCGTCTACGCCCACTTCGGCACCCGTGACGCGCTGCTGGAAGCCGTCGCCGACCGTGTCACGCAGGAGGCCATGGCGGCGATGGACGCGGCGGAGGTCGAGGACGGGCCCGCCCTCGACGCGCTCCTGCGGCTTCAGGACATCGGCTGGCGGCTGTTCGAGCAGCATCCCGTGCTGCTCCAGCTCGGCACCGGCCCTGGCCATGCCGATGCCGACCGGGCGCGGCACGAACCCGTGACGGACCGGCTGACCCGGTTGGTCGCGAAGGGGCAGGCCGCGGGCGAGTTCGACCCCGGCCCGCCCGCCGCCTGGCTGGTCGCGGCGGTGATCGCCCTGGGGCACGCCGCCGGCGGCGAAGTCGGAGCCGGCCGCGTGAGCGTCGCCGAGGCGGCGGCCCACCTACGCGCAGCCACGCTCCGCGTGCTCAAGGCATAGGCGGTTCGGGGCTCCGGCAGCAGGCTCTTCAGACGCCCGAGTCGGTGCGTACGACAGGCAGAAGGGGACGCCGCCCGCCCCACCTACGACGCCGGCTCGGTGTTCGATCCCGACCCGCCGCCCACGCTCGCCCTCGGCCGGGCCTACGACGTCCTCATCCACCCGCACCGCGTCCAGGAGGCCGAGAAGCTCTGAGCGACGGCCGTCAGGGCCGGGCGTCAGGGCCTGCCCGCCAGACGAAAACTGAAGGCCCGGACAGCCGGGTCCCGTCAGGCCGTGGCGTGGGGCCGGCTGCTCGCGTCGCTGCGGTCGGCTTCGTCACGGGCCAGCAGCGAGAGCAACGATGCCACGGCCAGCCCGGATTCCGCGGGGTGGCGCAGCACCTTGCTGGGGTCGATCCGGTAGGTGTTGGTGCGTCCCTCCCTCGTGTGGGAGAGATAACCGTCCCGCTCCAGGTCCGCGATGATCTTCTGCACGGCGCGTTCCGTGAGTCGGCAGTGTGCGGCAATGTCGCGGATGCGGGCGTTGTGATCGTCCGCGATAGCTGCCAGCACCCGTGCGTGGTTAGTGAGAAACGTCCATCCAGTGTGTGGCTCGGGCACTCCATCCATGCCCCAACTCTAGCGACTCGCCATACGCGTTTTCAAAAACACGTACTACGTTTCAGGTATTAGTTGACGTGTGTATGCCGCTCCGGGCAGCCTGGGAGCGGCGGCGGGCGATGACGAGAGGGAGAGGCCATGCCGGAGCCTGTACATCCTGAGCGTTCCCTCATGGGGCGAGGCGCCGAGCATGGCCATGACGGCCGAACACCGACCTCCCTGCCGCAGACGTCGCCCCCGGCGTCCTTCGAGACGGTGCCGGACGGCGACGACCGGATCACGCTGGTGCTGCGGGGAGAGCTCGACCTTGAGGCCGGTCGCATGTTGCGGCCCGGCCTGAGCAAAGCCCTCGACCGGGCGGCCCGCGTCGTCGACCTCGATCTGAGCCGGGTGGTGTTCTGCGACTGCTCCGGCCTGAACCTCCTGCTCGGCCTGCGCCAGCGGGTCCTGCGCCAGGGCAAGGCCATCGGCATCGCCTCCAGGAGCCCCGCGGTCGACCGGATCCTGGACCTGACGGGCACCCGTCACCTGTTCACGCCCGAGGGCCAGAAGGGCGGGCCCGCGCAGGCGACGGCCCGTGACGCGGATCAGGACGAGGAGTCCGGTCAGGATCTGCGGGTCGTCGTCGCCCAGCTGCGCAGGGCGATGCAGACCCGTCCCACCATCGACCTGGCCCGCGGCATGCTGATGTCCTCCTTCAGCCTGAGCCCCGAGGCGGCCTGGGAGGTGCTGGTCACGGCCTCGCAGAACACCAACACCAAGCTGCACCGCCTGGCCGGTGACCTGGTCGGCACCGCGCAGGGGAGCACCCTGCCCGAGGGCATCCACCATCAGCTCGTGGCCGCCGTCAGCAAGACCCACTCGGCCCGCGCGGCGCCCGCGTCCAACGGCGGGACGACGGGCGACGGAGCCGGTCCCGCCGTCCCCGCGCAGAACCCCCGTTGACGTGATGTCGTAGCCACGTACCGCCCCGGGCTGCGGAACGGGCCGCATCTCCGCGTCACTCCGCGTCAGCAGCATGTCAGCGCCGCCCGGCAGGCTGCCGCGCACCAGCGGGAAGGACGGGTTCCATGCGCCAGCAGCGGTGGCGGTACCGGATGTTCGCATCACTGGTCGCGGTGTGGGGCGTCGTGGCGGCCTCGGTCGGCGGGGGCGCTCCGGCCGCCCACGCCCTCCACGCCGTCCACGCCGTCTCGGCGGTGAACGTGATCGCCGTGCACAGCGGCAAGTGCCTGGCGGCCAAGGACTCCTCGCAGTCCCTCGACGCGCCGGTCCTCCAGGCCGACTGCGCCGGGCAGCCCGGCGCCGAGTGGTCCGTGCGCGAGTCCGCGACCGGCGGCAACACGGTCACCATCGTCAACGCGCACAGCGGCCACTGCCTGACCGTGCCGGGCCCGGCCTCGGCGCGCGTGGGCACCCAGACCCGGCAGGGGGCGTGTTCCGTCGCCGCCGGGGCCGACTTCCGCCTCGTGGACACCGGCACGGCGTACATCCGCATTCAGGCCGCCGTGCCCGCCCCGGCCCTCTGCCTCGATGTCGCCTCGGGTTCGCACGCGTCCGGCGTACCCCTTCAACTCGGCACCTGTGACGGGCAGTCCGGCACCGGCTTCGCGCAACGGGCTCCGCGCGTCGGCGACGACACGCCCCTGGACCCGCTGCCGCCGGGCACTCCGACCGCCTCTCCCGAGCGGGTCAGCGTCGCCTCGGGCGGCGCCCAGACGAAGCCCGCCTCCGACTCCCACGGCGCTTCGGCGGTCAGCGCGGACGGGCGCCGCGTCGCCTTCGTCTCCCATGCGGCCGACCTGGTGCCGGGCGACACCAACGGCTACAGCGATGTGTTCGTACGCGACCTCCAGACCGGCACGACCCAGCGGGTCAGCGTCACGGACAGCGGCGGCCAGGGCAATTCCGGGTCGTCGGAGGTCTCCATCAGCGCGGACGGACGCCACATCGCCTTCGAGTCCAGCTCGTCCAACCTGGTGCCCGGCGACACGAACAACTCGGGTGACGTCTTCGTACGCGATCTCCAGACCGGAACCACCGAGCGCGTCGGCGTCGCGAGCGGCGGCGGCCAGGGGAACTCCGGCTCTTCCGCGCCCTCCATCAGCGCCGACGGACGTCACGTCGCCTTCGAGTCCTTCTCCGCCACCCTGGTGCCGGGCGACGTCAACAACGAGTGGGACGTCTTCGTACGGGACCGGCAGAGCGGCACCACCCAGCGCGTCAGCGAGACCGGTGAAGGGAACGACGGCTACGACAACTCGACCGGGCCGTCGATCAGTTCGGACGGCGGTCACATCGCCTACCTCTCCAACTCGGCCCGCCTCGTCCCCGGCGACACCAACAACCAGCACGACGTCTTCGTCTGGGACCGGCAGTCCGGCACCACCGAACGCGTCAGCGTCGCCGGCAACGGCAGCGAAGGCAACGGATACGCCTCCGCCCCGTCGATCAGCTCGGACGGCCGCCATGTCTCCTTCGCCTCCCACGCGTCGAACCTGGTGACGGGCGACACCAACGGCAAGCAGGACGTCTTCCTGCGGGACCGGCGCTCGGGCACGATCGAACGCGTCAGCGTCTCCGGCGGCGGCGGTCAGGGCAACGCCTACGCGGCTGATCCGGCGGTCAGCGGCGACGGCCGGCACGTCGCCTTCACGTCCGGCTCCACCAATCTGATCGTGCGCGACACCAACGGCGTGGCGGACGTCTTCGTCCGGGACCGCGAGACGGGCGCCACCCACCGCGTCAGCAGCTCCGGCAGCGGGATCGAGGCGGACGGGCTGTGCGCGTCGCCGTCGGTGAGCGGCGACGGGCGCTCTGTCTCCTTCGCCTCCTCGGCGGCCAATCTGATCAGCGGGGACACCAACGGCCGCCCCGACACCTTCGTCCGTCGCATCGCTCCCTAGCACCGCCCGCTCTGCGCCCGTCGTCGCCGTCGTCCGCCTCGCAAAGTCGTTACAGCAGAAGGAGCCTGATCGTGCGTCAGCTGATGTGGTCGTCGCGTCGGATACGGTTGCGGGTCGTCCCGTGGACGGTCGTGGTGGCGATGGCCTCGGTGGGGCTGAGCGCCCCGCGGGCTCATGCCGCCTCGGCGGTGAACATCATCGCCGTGCACAGCGGCAAGTGCGTGGAGACCAAGGATTCGTCGCAGTCCCTCGACGCGCCGATCGTCCAGGCGGACTGCACGGGGCAGGTCGGCGCGGAATGGTACCTACGGGAGTCCCCCACCGGTGGCGGCACCGTCAACGTCGTCAACGCCCGGAGCAACCACTGCCTGATCGTCCCCGACCCCGGTTCCGCCGGTGTCGGCACGCGGACGCGTCAGGGCGCCTGCACCGCCGCGGCCGGGGCCGACTTCCGCCTCGTCGACAGCGGGGCCGAGCACGTCGGTCTCCGGGCCGCCGCCCCCTCCCCCGCCCTCTGCCTCGACGTCGCCTCGGGCTCCCACGGGTCCGGCGTACCCGTGCAACTCGCCCAGTGCTACGGGCAGTCCGGCAGCGGTTTCGTCCAGCGGGCACCCCGGGCGGAGAACGCGACCGCCCTCGACGCCCCGCCCGTGCTGCCGCCCGCCACCGTGGCCGAGCGGGTCAACCTCACCTCCGGCGGCGCCCAGACGTCCACGCAGCTCATGGACAGCGCACCGGTCCTCAGCGCGGACGGGCGGTACGCGGCCTTCACCTCCGACGCGGCCTCCCTCGTACCCGGCGACAAGAATCTCGCGTCCGACGTGTACGTACGGGACCGGTCGGCGGGCACCACCGAACGTGTCAGCCTGACCGACGGAGACGCCGAGAGCGCCCCCGCCGAGTGGTCCGACGAGCCGTCGATCAGCAGCGACGGGCGGTACGTCGCCTTCGAATCCGTGGCGCGGGCCCTGGTGAGCGGTGACACCAACGGCAACAGGGACGTCTTCGTGCGGGACCGCACCGCCGGCACCACCCAGCGTGTCAGCGTCGCGAGCAACGGCGGGCAGGGCAACAGCTGGTCGTTCTCCCCCTCGGTCAGCGGCGACGGCCGGTTCGTGGCCTTCACCTCGGGCGCGTCCAACCTCGTGCCCGGCGACACCAACGCGGCCGACGACGTCTTCGTCCACGACCGGCAGGCCAGAACCACGCAGCGCGTCAGCGTCGCGGGCGGCGGCGCGCAGGGCAACGGGGAGTCGACGGCGCCGTCCATCAGCGCCGACGGCCGGTTCGTGGCCTTCACCTCGGCCGCGTCCAACCTCGTGTCCGGCGACACCAACGCGGCCGACGACGTCTTCGTACGCGATCTGGTGTCCGGCACCACGCAGCGCGTCAGCGTGACGGGCACCGGGGCCCAGGGCGACCGCGACTCGACGTCGCCCTCGATCAGCGCCGACGGACGCCATGTCGCGTTCTGCTCCAGCGCCGCCGGACTGGTGCCCGGCGACACCAACGGGCGTATCGACGTGTACGTACGGGACCGCCAGGCGGGGACCACGCAGCGGGTGAGCGTCGCCGACAACGGCACGCAGGGCGACGGGCATTCGGGATTGGTGTCGATCAGCGCCGACGGCCGGCACGTCGCGTTCTCCTCCAGCGCCGGCAACCTCATCGCCAGGGACGCCAACGCCGTGAGCGACGTCTTCGTCCACGACCAGGAGACCGACAAGACGCAGCGCGTCAGTACCGCCCACACCGACGGCGGGGACGGCGACCACTACTCGTCGGAGGCGTCCATCAGCGCCGACGGCCGCCACACCGTCTTCTCCTCCGCCGCCTCCGACCTCGTCCCGGGTGACACCAACGCCGCGTACGACGTCTTCGTGCGACGCAGCGTCGCCTGACGTAGTGACGGCCGCCGCCCGCGACCAGCGGGCGGCGCGGAAGGCGTTGCCGTGGGTGAGAAGCGTGTCATCGCTGAGAGGAAGATCGCCCGGCCCTCCCCGGCCCGCCCGGCCGGCTAGCGGGCCTTCTTCTTGTCGAACCAGATGGTCGCCGCCGTGGGCACGAGCCCGGCCCAGAAGATGATCTGCGGCACGGCCCGGTCCGTCCACGGGATCTCGGTGATCAGCAGGGCGCACACCATGGCCCAGCCCGCCTGGGCCAGGACGATGCGTGCCCAGCGGCCGCGGCGTACCAGGGAGCGGACGTGGAGCTGGACGCCGGCCCGCAGCCTGCGGTAGCGGCGCCATGCCCCGAAGGCCCAGATGACGGCCATGACGAACAGGAACCACAGCCGCTGGCCGACGGGGATGGGCAGCTCCGGGGCGGGCCGGTCGTCGGCGGGGAAGACGTCGACCATGGCGCCGGCCAGGCCCACGCAGAGCAGTGCGAGCCAGCGCGTGCCCCGCAGCAGGCGGTAGGTGGCGTGGTCGAGTTCCTGGCGCAGGGACGGGGAGTCGGGCTCCGCGGCGAGCGCGTCCGCGTACAGCTCGGTGGCCCGCGCGGCCCCCACGCCCGGTGCCCGCGCCGCCTTCCTCGTCTGCCGGGCGAGGGCCTCGGCGTGGTGGGGGTCGATGCGGAGGATGGCCTCGTCGAGCATGTCGGAGACCGTGCCGTTCCCGGCGGTGCTGGCGATGCGGTGCGCTATCTCGTGGGCGTACACGTCCTCGGGCCCCAGCCGCAGCGCCTCCATCGCCAGGTCGGCGGCTTCGCGGGAGACACGGTCGGCGGCGTCGTGGGTGATCTGCCGGGCGCCGCTCTCGCGGACGTGCCGGACCAGGGCTTCGCGCCATACGGCGTCGGCGAGCATGGCGTGGGCGAACGAGTCATGAGGCGCGACACGGATCATCTCGCGCAGCACGGGCTGGACCTTGAGCCAGCCGTTGTCGTGTGTCATCGCCTGGGCGCGCAGCCGGAGCGCGCCGTAGTCCTCGGGCGCCAGCTTGAGGGCCTCGTCGGCGGCCGTCAGCGCCTGCTTGGGCTGTTCCATGTGGAGGTGGCAGTAGCCGATCTTGACCCAGGCGCGTACGTCACCGGGGTCCTCGGCGAGGAGGCGGGCCAGGAGGGTCTGGGCCTGGCCATAGCGTTTGAGTTCGATCAGGGCCTGGGCCTGGTCGAGGGCGGGGGTCGGCGTGCTCACAGCTTCCGCTTCTTCTTCAGGTAGGTGATCAAGTCGTCGTAGGTGCCGCCCTCGTTGGCGTACATGGCGACGTTCCGCGCGGAGGCGAACCACGGTTCCGTGGAGGGCACGATCTGCCGCGCGGCGTCGAGCAGGTCGCGCATGCCGATCATGCGGACCGTGCCGGTGCGCGCCGAGTCGAGCAGGGCCCGTTCGGCCGCGGACTCGCACAGGTGGGCCAGGTCGGCGCCGGACAGGCCGTCGGTGGCCTTGACGAGCTTGCCCAAGTCGACGTTCTCGACGGGGCGTTCGTTCAGGTGGTAGCGGAGGATGCTCTCACGCGCGGGGGCGTCGGGCGGCAGGACGAGCAGGGTGCGGTCCAGGCGTCCGGGGCGGCGCAGGGCGATGTCCACGTCCCAGGGGGCGTTGGTGGCGGCGAGCACGAAGACGCCGTCGTCGGCCGCGGAGTCGATGCCGTCCAGCTCGGTCAGGAGCTGGTTGACGGTGTTGCGCAGCCCGCTGTGCTGGGTGCGGCTGCGCTTGGCGCCCAGCGCGTCGAGTTCGTCGAGGAAGACGACGCAGGGCGCCTGGCGGCGGGCGGTCTGGAAGATCTCGTGCATGTTGCGCTCGGAGTTGCCGATCCACATGTCGAGGACGTCGTTGACCGACACGGACAGGAAACCCGCCCCCAGTTCACCGGCGATGGCGCGGGCGATGAAGGTCTTGCCGCAGCCGGGCGGCCCGTACAGGAGGAGTCCGCCGCGCAGGCTCTTGCCGTACAGCTTGCGCAGTTCGGGGTTGCGCAGGGGAGCGAGGAACGCCGCCTCCAGGCGCTCCTTGACCTCCCGCATGCCGCCGACGTCCGCCAGGCGGATCGTGCCGGGGGTGTCCACGTCCCAGGCGCCGGCGCCCTCGGGGTCGCCGCTGCCGTCGGCGGTCAGGGGCGCCTCGACGAAGCGGGGCGGGATCGCGTCGCCCACCTGGTCGGCGGCGGCACGCCAGTCGAAGGCGCCGGTGCGGGCGTCGGGGGCGGGCAGGCCGAAAGTGTGGGGGCGGGGGCGGGGGCGCCCATCGCGCGGGCCATCAGTGCCCGGGCCTCGCCGTCGCCCGGCGCGTGCTGAAGCGCGACGGCCACCTCCGCGACCGCGGCGTCCGGCTGCCCGGCCGCCAGCAGCAAATCGGCCAAATGCAGCCGTAGCGGTACGTCGGCGGGTGCCGCCTCAACAGCCGTGCGCAAGCTTCGTATCAGGGGGAGTCCTCGGACATGCGGCTACCCTATTTGCCCGTCGCCCCTGGGCCGGAGCCGGGCTCCGGGTGCCACGACCGCTCCGTTCGGATCAGTCAGCGCGCCGTCAGGGGTCCCCGTCAGACTTCGGCCATCGGAGGGATTCACAGGAGCGCGGGGAGTTTCGATGAAGCGAAGAACCGGCACCGGCGGTGCGCTGCTCGCGACGGCGGTCGCCGCGACGGTCGCCGCGACGGGCCCGATGAGCACGGCGGCCGGGCCGGCCCACGCCGCGGGCTCGGCCACGGCGTGCGTCATGCGCGAGGGCAGCGCGCACACGGACTGGACCGGGATGACGTGGGACGCGGACATCCTGTGCGACAACGCGCCCGGCGACGTACGCCTCCAGTCGTTCAGGGACAGTCCGGTGGTCGGCCGGATGGTGACCACCCGCAGTTGGTTCGTGTGCTGGAAGGTGGGTGACCCGCACGCCGGGGGCAACAACATCTGGTACTACACCCAGGCCGACGAGGTCGTCTCACGCCCGACGGCACAGGGGTGGGGCTATATGCCCGCGGTGATGCTGGAGACGCCGCAGGACCCGGTTCCGGGCCTGCCCAAGTGTTCGTGGGGGTAACGGGGATGTCGGGGATGACAAAGATGACGAACCGTTTCGTGGGGGCGGTGCTGGCCGCGGCGATGGCCGCGCTGTGCCTGCCCGCGACGGCGAGCGCGGCGGACGCGACGGACGCGGCCGGACCGGTCTGTTACGTCCGTGACAATGTGCGGCACACCGACGTCAAGGGCCACACGTACACCAAGGACCTCTACTGCGAGAACGCCGTGGCGGACGTCTTCGCCACCCCTGAGGTCTACGGGACGGTCATCGCCAAGCTGAAGACGTCACCGAGCTGGTTCGTGTGCTGGGAGAGCGGTGACCTGCACCAGGGCGGCAACCGCATCTGGTACTACACGCAGGGCGACGAGGTGACCAACTGGCCGCTGTGGAAGGGCTGGGGTTACGTTCCGGCGTTCCGCATCGAGACCGAGCCCGACCCGTTCCCGGGCGTACCGGCCTGCCTGCCCAGCTGATCCACGGCTCTGCCGCACCACCGACCCGACCCTTGGACTCCAGGAGTGAACCCGTGGCTCTTTCCCAGGTGATACGACGCGGACGCACCGTCGCCTCGGCCCTCGTCCTGACGGCGGCAGCCGCCGTGCCCGCCACCGCCCCGGCCTCGGCGACCAGCACCGCCACGCCGGCCACCGACGAGGTGACCTGCGTCCTGCGGCCCGGCGTCGTCCACAAGGACACGCTCGGCAACACCTTCACCGGCGACCTGTACTGCGCCAACGCCCCGGGCGACCTCTACGGGCGCCCCGCCTTCGACGCCCCCGTGACCGGACGCCTCAAGACGACCCAGAGCTGGTTCGTGTGCTACTCGATCGGTGAGGCGCACAAGGGCGGCAACAACATCTGGTACTACACGCAGGGCGACGAGGCCGTGCAGCTGCCCGGCCTCCAGGCATGGGGCAACATGCCCGCGAGCAGCGTCCTCACCAGCACCGATCCGTTCCCCGGTCTGCCGCGCTGCCCCTGGCACTGATCACGCCGGGCGCCTGGGGCGGGGACCCGCTGCCCGTGCCGCCCGCGGCGCGCGCCTTCTGATCACCTAGAATCGGCCAATGGCGAAGTACTTCGACGTGCACCCCGACAACCCCCAGCGGCGCAGCATCACCAGCGTGGTGGACAGCATCCGCTCCGACGCGCTCATCGCGTATCCCACGGACTCCTGCTACGCGCTGGGATGCCGGCTCGGCAGCCGCGACGGCATCAACCGCATCCGTACGATCCGCGATCTCGACGAGCGGCACCACTTCACCCTCGTGTGCCAGAACTTCGCACAGCTGGGTCAGTTCGTCCATCTCGACAACGACGTGTTCCGTGCCATCAAGGCCACCACCCCCGGCCGGTACACGTTCATCCTGCCCGCGACGAAGGAAGTCCCGCGCCAGCTGCTGCACCCGAAGAAGAAGACCGTCGGCGTCCGCATCCCCGACCACACGGTCACCCAGGCGCTGCTCGCCGAGCTCGGCGAGCCCCTGCTGTCCAGCACGCTGCTGCTGCCCGACGAGGACGAGCCGCTCACCCAGGGCTGGGACATCAAGGAGCGGCTCGACCACGTCGTGGACGTCGTTCTCGACTCCGGTGACTGCGGCACCGAGCCCACGACCGTCATCGACTTCTCCAGCGGCGAGGCCGAGGTCGTGCGCCACGGCGCGGGCGACGCCTCACGCTTCGAGTAGCCGCGGCGGGAACGGCGGGGCGCGGTCGTCTTCGACAGCGAGCTGCATCGCCTCGGCTCAGCGGCGTCGGCGGCTCTGCGGGGCCCAGCCCGCGCCGACTCCCGCGAGGTGCGCGGCCGTCAGTGTCAGGCCGAGCAGCATCAGGCTGGTCGTGCCGAAGAAGATGTTGGTGGAGGTCTCCGTGAGATGCAGGATCCAGGCTGTGCCGAACACGACGGCTGCGCCGATAGCGAGCACGGTTACTCCTTCAGGCAGGGCGGCCCGCCGCCGCGCGGCGGTGCGGGGCGGCTCACCGGCCGGGTGCCCCGTGGCGGGCCGTCCATGCCTGTCCGCCGCCCTCCCGGGCTGACGCGGACTTGGGGGCGCCGGTCGCGGGCCTTCTCGGCCGGCCTTCGGGGGTGCCATGACGGCCCCGAACCCGGCGGGCTACTGTCACCCTCAGTGCTGGGGAGCGAGCCTCAACGCACGCCCGCGGGAGAAAGACAGCATGACGGATCACCAACTTGTGCCCCACCCTCATGACGAGCAGCCCACCTCACGGCAAGAGGGAACAGAACGGGCCACAGACCAGCTCACGGTCCGGGCACAACAACTCCAGGAGCAGGTGTTCGAGCTGGAGGTGCAGGTGCGCGCCCGCCCCAAGATCGCGCTGGCCGAAGGGGTGTTGGTCGAGCGGTACGGCCTGCCGGACGCGGACGCGGCGTTCGCCCTGATGCGCCAGGCCTCTCAGCGGGCCAACATCAAACTCCACCAGGTGGCGGTCGCCGTCGCCCGTATGCCGGGCCCGGCTCAGGGCGCCTCGCTGTGGTTCGGCGAACGGCCCCAGGACCCGGCCCCGCCGCTGACCGCTCTGGGCGTCGGCACGCTCGACGCGAGGAACCAGGGCGAGGTGCTCGGCGCCGCCCTGCGCCGTGTCCTGGAGATCACCAGTACGCACATGGGCAACGTCCAGCTGGTCGAGGACGGCACGCTCCGCATGGAGAGACACACCGGCCTGCCCCGGCAGTTCACCGACCACTTCGCCTTCGTCGACGGAAAGACCGCCTGCTCGCGGGCGGCGGTCGGCGGCAACCAGGTCACCGTCAAAGAAGTCGCCCTGTCTCCCGGCTTCGACGACATCTCACGCCGCGTGATCCTCTCGGCCGGGAGCCGCGGCGTCCACAGCGTCCCCCTCATGGACGACGCCAGGACCGTGCGCGGCGTCATCTCCTCCCACCATCCGCACCCCCTGGACGGCTTCGACCGGGCCCGGCTCCAGGCGCTGCACCGCACCAGCCGCGCCATCGGCACGTGGATCGACTGGCACCAGCGCACGGTCGTCCTCGACGCGCTGGAAGACCTGCACCAATTGGCCCTCGCGCGCCAGAAGTAGCGCCAGACGCCGCGCCGACGCCAGGAGTAGCGCCAAGAGCCGTTCTCTTGCGGAATCTTCACGCCGTAACGCCCTTGCCTGCCGGTTTGACGGGCACCCGCACCGCGTCCTCAACGGAAAGGGGAGCGGCATGATCGCGGTCGCCGTCCTGCTCCTGCCGGGGCTGGCGCTTCTGCTGTTCGTGGTGGTGCGTCTGGAGGACGGGCTGCTCGACGCCGAAGGGCGGACTTCTTCCGCCCGTCACGCCCGTCGGCGCCATCTGCGCCTGATCCCCGGCGGCAGTGACGTTTCACCGGCCATGGCATCGGTATCGCCATCCACGTCTGCGGCCCGGAGCTTCGGGGAGCGGATGCGGGGCAGGGACGCCGCCTGATACGGGCGGAATCGATACGCGGCCGGGGTCCGGACGAATCTCGTCCGGACCCCGGCCGCGGTTGCTGCGGATTCCTACCAGCGATACCAACGGCCTCGCCGGCCGCCCGCTCCCGCGGAACGCATCACAAAGCCGAGCAGCCACAGGACGAGCACCACCGCCGCGACAAACCACAGCGCCTTCAGCGCGAATCCGGCACCGAAGAGAAGCAGGGCCAGCAGAAGAACAATCAGCAGGGGAACCATCGATATCGACCTCCAGAGCACCGTGTGCCCCCGGCCCACGCCCTTATGCACGCAGGCACCACGCACGTATGCACGCTTGGCGTGCACGTGAGGTGACATGAAAGTCTACGGACATGACGATGAATGATTACGACCGCGTGCGCGCCGGCATCGAAGCCATGACGGCGTACATTTCCGGCGAGCAGGTAATGGAGGAATACGTCGCGGAGAAACGTGCCGCCGACGGAAATCTCGACCAGGTCGCCGACAGCGCGACAGCGTTGTGTGCCGCACTGCTCTTCCAGATCGCCGAGATGACCGGAAAGACCCAGCACGAAGTGCTGCAAGAACTCGCGCACGGACTCAACCGCAACGAAGCCGAGCAGCGGGACTGACCGGCGCTTCGAGACAGAACCGAGACAGTTCGCGGCGCACCCCGCGCCGCACACGCGGGAAGGAGCAGCCCCATGGACAGTCCACCGCCGCCCGCGCATGGGCATGGGCATGGGCATGGGGCAGTCTCCGCTCCCCTGACCGGGTCCGCCGGGTCCGCCGGGGGCCGGTCGGCATGGGCGCGGAGACGGACCGCCCTGCGTCGTACCCCCATATCGATGTGGAACGACGACATCTCGGACTGGGCCGCGGCGTTGACGTACTACGCGATACTCGCCCTGCTCCCCGCCCTCCTCGTCTCGGTCAGCCTCATCAGTCTGGTCAGTCCCGGTACGACCGAGGCGCTCATCGCCGAGGTCACGGACTGGGCCCCCGCGGAGGCGGGCCGCTCCTTGCACCGGGCGCTCAGCGAGATGGCCGAGGCCCGTTCCGCGGCCTTCATGGTGCTGATCGGCGGAGCGGTCAGCGCGGTGTGGTCCGCGTCCAGTTACGCGGCGGTGTTCCGCCGGGCGCTGCACGCGATGCACGGCGTGGCGGACTGCCGGCCCGCGCTGCGCAAGGCGCACCGGGTGCTCATGACCGCGGTGACCCTCCTCGCGCTGCTCGTCGCCAGTGCGTTGCTCCTGGTGCTGAGCGGCCCGCTCGCCGAGGGGCTGGGGCGGCGCGTCGGTTTCGGCGACGCGGGGCAGACCGCCTGGAGCGTCCTGAAGTGGCCCGCCCTGGTCTGTCTGGTGGCGCTGCTCGTCCTGGTGCTCTTCCGCAACGCGCCGCCCGCGGCCCGCGGTTGGCGTCAGATCATGCCGGGCGGCCTGCTGGCCGCGCCGCTCTGGCTGCTCTCCTCGGGCCTGTTCACGTCGTACGCCTCGGGCGTCGGCTCCTACGGCAGGCTCTACGGCTCCCTCGCGGGTGTCGTCGTCTTCCTGGTGTGGCTCTGGGTGTCCAACCTGGCGCTGCTCGCCGGGGCGCAGTTCACCGTGGAACTGGCCCGCGCGCGGGCCGCCGTGGACTGAACAAGCCCCCGCGCGCCTGTGCCCCGCCGGGCGGCGGGGCAGGTCCGGTCGCCTCCCCGCGCCGGACGGCCCGGCGTCAGGCGGCGCCGTCGTATGGGGTGACGCGGCGGTAGGCGGCGCGCGCGTACAGCAGTCGGGCCGTCGCCGTACCCATCAGGGCCGCCACCAACAGGCACGCCATCCAGCCGGGGTCGCGGTGGCCCGCCCACGAGATCTCCCCGGTGGGGTGGGTGGCGAAGAAGTTGAGCAGCGCCCAGCACAACAGCGCCGTCCCCGGCGCCGCGACGAACCGGCCCAGCATGCCGAGGACCGCCGCCAGCAGGGACAGCGCGGTCAGGGCGAGGCTGGTGCGGTCGAGGGCGCCGAGCAGGTCGAACGTGATCACCAGCACGAAGGAGCCCCAGGAAGCCGCCGTCCAGATCAGAGGGGTGGCCATGGGTTCGGGAACGGCTCTCGCGCCCTTGGCTATGTACTGCCACTCCATCACCGTCGGTTCCTCCCCACCACCGGGCGCCGGGCACGACAACGTCCCGGGGCCCCTCCGCAGCCGATACAGCCAACACCTCGAACGACGAGACCATCGCACCGGTCAGGGTCACGGCCGTGGTCTGCCAGCAGATTGTCGCACCCCTCCGAGGGGGCGGTGAGGCGTCTTCCCGTTGCTGAGGCGTCCGCCGCGCTTGGGACGGGCGGAGCGAGGAACCCGTCGGCGTCGGGCGCCGCTTCCCGTGGCGCCCCGCCCACACCGCCCGCATCGCCAAGGGACCTTACTCGGAGGCACTGATGGCACGAACAGATCGCTACGCGAAACCAGATGAAGGGGGCAACAAGGACAACAGGGTCGACAGGGGTAGCGGGGACAACAGGGATAACAGCACCACCACCTCCTCCCCACGCCGTACGACGCTGTCCCCGCCGGCGCGGGCGGCGACGATGCTGGTGGCCTTCGCCGGGATGGTCGCCTTCGCCGTCGTCCTCGCCCGTCTGACCTTGGAGCCCTCGGCGGCCTCCGAGGCACTGACGCACAGCAACTTCAAGCCCGGTGACTCCATCCGCGAGTACCTCGGCCAGCCCGCGTTCCGCGACACGGTCAAGCAGATCGGCGGCAACATCCTGCTGGGTGTGCCGTTCGGGCTGCTGCTGCCGGTGCTGCTGCCCCGCACGCGCGGTCTGCTGCGGGTGGCGGTGGCCACGGCGGTGACCATGGTGCTCGTCGAGCTGGCTCAAGGTGCCTTCGTGACCGGCCGGACCTTCGACATCGACGACGTCATCCTCAACACGACGGGCGCGCTGCTCGGTTACCTCGTCCTGGGCGCCGGCTCGGGCGGGCCGTGCATCCCCGGCGGCGGCACTGGTGGCACCGGTTCACCCGGCGCGGCACAGCGGGCGCCTGACGGACCGACGGAGAAGGAGGGGTACGACCATGCCCTGACGAGCCCTCATCGAGCCTGGAGGGGGGCCTCCTCAGGCCTGGAAAGGTGAATCGCCGCCGCGGATGTCACCCCTCGCGTTTATGTGACCCCCTAATTGGTAACTCGCTGTAGCGAAAGCCTCGCGTGAGGGATCCTCTGCGGAAGGCAGGCACATGTCCGCAAGCATGCTGGCCATCCTGGGCGCTGCGGTGGCGATCATCACCGCGCTGCTGCTCGCCCGCCCGCTGAACCAGACGACCACCGAAGATCTCCGGCGCCGCTTCGGTCCCGAATTCGACCGCGCGGTGGCCCGACACCTAGGGGACACAGAGGCCGCCGAGCGAGAGCTCAGCGAACGGCTGCGGCGCTTCGGCGGCCTGAGGGTCAAGGGCATGACGACCGCGGCCCGTGAGCGGTACAGCGCCGAGTGGGCCCTGCTCCAGGCGCGGTTCATCGAGGCCCCGGGGCGGACGGTCGCCCAGGCCAACGCCCTCCTCAACCGGCTGGCCGCCGAGCGTGGGTTCCCCGCCGAGTCGCGCGAGCGCCAGGCCGAGGCCCTCTCCCTGCACTGCCCGCGGCACGCGCAGGGCAGCCGGGAACTGCACGAGGCGGCGCGGCGTGCCGCCTCCGGCGAGATGGACACCGAGGCCATGCGGCGCGCCATGCTCGCGGGGTACGAGCTCTTCCATGACCTGCTGGTCCCGCGCCCCCAGGACCGCAAGGCCGACGCGCTGGCCGGCCACACGCGGCCGTACCGCCCCTTCAAGATCCCGCCGCAGCGCTCCGCGCACTCCAGCCGGTACTGACCGCAGCCGATACTGACCGCAGCCGGTACCGAGCGCCGGTACCGGGCGGCCAAGGTGTCAGCGGTCGCGGTATGGCCGCTCTCCGGTCAGGTCCACGGCGAGGTCCTCTCCTACGGAGTCGACCAAGGTGCGCGACGGTTCGGTCCAGCTCTTGAACCGTCCGCCGATCGCGGTGTCGACCGCTTGCTTCGCGGTCTCCACCCCCATGCCCGTACAGGAGAGGAACCAGGTGAGGACCGTATGGCAGAGGCCGTACCAGCCGCATTCGGTACCGGTGCGGTCCACCACCACCGTCACCAGTCGGGTAGCCGCTCGTTCCAGGTGCCAACTGCGTTCCTCGGCATCCGCCCCGGCGGGCGGCGCCATGTGTGTGAACCGCTCGGCCAGCTCCTCCAGCCAGTCGCGCCACTCCAGCAGGGACGCGACCACCTTGGCGGCCGTCGCCGCGGGCTCGCCCACGGAATGGGAGGCGCAGCACCAGGCGGTGACGACGCCACCACCACCGCCCTCGCCGACCGCCCAGTGCCATCCGCAGGCCCATCGGCCGTACCGGGCGGCCAGAAGCTCCGTGACCTCGGTGGTGAAGCGGCGTCTGTCCTCCCACCCGGCACCGGCGGGAGGAACCATCGAGGCGATCACCGCGGCGACCTCGGAGCGCTCCTCGTCGTCCCAGGCGAAGGCGATCAGGTCGGGATCGACCGCGGACCACGGCAACCAGGCCGGCGCGAGCCTGCCGTCGGCAGTCGTGGCGTTCCTCCAGAATCGGGCAGGGCAGGGCATGGCGGGGCAACTGGGTGATTGTGCCAAGGGGCGCCCGATGATTGTGCCAAGGGGCGCCCGCCACCCGTGACTTCACCCCCCATACGCTGTGGGGATGTTGGTCTACATCCCGGCGGCCCTGCTCTTCCTCGTCTTCTGCTGGCGGATGCTGCGTGAGCGCCGGAGGTTCGGCAACGCGGTGATCCTGGGGCTCGCCGTGCTCTGCGGTCTGGTCGCCTGGATGTCCCGGCTGCTCAGGTCCGGTTCGACGTCGGGCCTGGTCATCGCCTTCTCGCTGCTCGCGGTCGGCGCGGTGGGGATCCTCGTGCTCACGTACCTGCTCTTCGTCAACGGCCTGCGGATGCTGCGCAAGGAAGGGCGGAGCCCGACCAATCTGCTGTCGCTGATGGCCGCCCTGAGCATCGTCGGTGTCATCGCCCTCCTGATCACGGCCGCGGTCGTGCGGACGCCGGTACTGCTCGGGGTGGGAGCGGCCGCTCTCGGGCTGTCGGGCTACGTCTCCTTCCTCTTCCTGAGCTTCGTGTGTTACGCCTTCCTCTACGGCCGCTTGCAGGTCCGCCGCAGGGCCGACTTCGTGGTCGTCCTCGGCTCGGGGCTCGTCGGCGGTTCCACGGTGCCGCCGCTGCTGGCCAGCCGGCTCAGGCGGGCGCAGGAGGTGCACGCGCGGCTCACGGCGCACGGGCGTCCTCCGGTGCTCATCACCTCGGGCGGTCAGGGGCCGGACGAGGATCTGCCGGAATCCCACGCCATGGCGGACTACCTGACGGACCGCGGATTTCCCGCCGAGCTGATCGAGCGTGAGGACCGCTCGACGACGACGGAGGAGAATCTGCGGTTCAGCAGGGCCATCATGGAGCAGGCGCAGCCCGACTACCGGTGCGTCGTCGTCACGAACAACTACCACGCCTTCCGCGCCGCGCTCACCGCGCGCCGGGCCGGGGTCAGGGCCCAAGTGGTGGGAGCGCCCACGGCCTCGTACTTCTGGCCCAACGCGACGATCCGTGAGTTCGCCGCCGTGCTCGTGGCCTACCGCCGGACCAACCTCTGCATCGGTCTGCTGTTCGTCCTCGGCGGGGTGCTGGTCTGGGCGGCCCGTTAGCCGGTCGGTCGCTCGGCCCGCCCGGGTCGCGCGCGGCGGTCGGCGGCTACTCCGCGTGGCCGTGTCCGGCGCGCCGACCGCCCCGGATGCGCCTTGCATGAGGGGCAGCGCGCGGAGTCCGCAGGGACGGCATGCTCCCGGCCGCGCGAAGGATCGAGGTCTGTCTGTCATGCGTGTGCGTCCCACCGTCACCGCAGCCGCTTTCACCGTCGCGGCGCTCGCCCTGATGTCGCCGCAGGCGTCGGCCGACGTCGAACCCCCGGTGGAGCCGCCGGGGCAGATCGAGGCCGAGGCGGAGGACCGCACCGAGGCCCGGACCGAGCCGTCCCTGTCGATCACGCCGAGCCCCGGCAGGCCCGGGCAGTCGGTGGTCGTCTCCGTCAGCGGCGGCTGCACCGCCCCATCGGCCACCGCCCGCTCGAACGCCTTCACCCAGAACGTCCACCTGTCGACCGGTTCGGCCGGCGTCTACACGGGCACGGGCACCATCCGTGCCGACGCCCACGCCGGAAGCCACACGGTGAGCGTCTCCTGCCCCGGCGGCGGCACCTCCACGTACTCGATCACCGTGGCGGGGGCGACGACCCCTGACCGGGGCGTGCGGGCGGGGCCGGCGGTTCGCACGGCGCGGACGCCGTCTATCTGGGGGCGGGGATCGCGCTGGTCCTCGCGGCGGGCGGGTACACCGCGTACCGGTTGCGGCGTCGGCAGTACTGAGGCGCGCACGCCGACGGCCGGGAGGTCCGCCCTCCCGGCCGTCGCGGTTGTCGGGTTCCGCGCGCTGGTGCCTGTCAGGCGGCCGCGTCGAGCACGGAGTCGATCTCGCGGAGGAAGTCGTCGAGGTCGTCCGGGGTACGGGACGTGATGAGGTCCCAGCCCCGCGCACCGCAGTGCATGACGGACTTGTCGACCCAGGTGCCCTTGGCGTTACGGATGTCGGTAGCGACCGAGGCGTACGACGTGAGGGTCTTGCCGTCCAGGACACCGGCCTCGACCAGCAGCCACGGGCCGTGGCAGATCGCGGCCACCTTGCGGCCGGACTCCGCGAAGGAGCGGACCATCGCGACGGCGCTCTCCTCCAGGCGCAGAGTGTCGGCGTTGACCGTGCCGCCGGGCACCAGCAGCAGGTCGTAGGAGGAGGCGTCCGCGTCGGCCAGGGTGAGGTCCGGGGCAACGGTCTTGCCGGGGTCCTTGTCCCCGACGAGGGTGCGGATCTCGTCGCCGGACACGGCGGCCACGTCGACGTGGGCGCCCCGGTCGCGCAGGTGCTGCACCGGCACCACCAGCTCGTCCTGTTCGACTCCGTAATTGGTCACGATCGCCAGTACGCGGCGGCCGTTCAGGGTGTTGTCAGCCATGACGTTGCCTTTCCTGGTTTTTCTGGCTTCCTGGTCAGCGGGCAGTGCGGCCGGTCACCAGCCGGTAGAGGAAGAGGACGACCACCGAGCCGACGACGGCCGCGATCCAGGTCGACAGGTGGAAGAAGCCGTTGATCGACTCCACCCCGAAGATCAGCTTGCCGAGCCAGCCGCCGAGGAGCCCGCCCACGATGCCGAGCAGCATCGTGACGATCATCCCGCCCGGGTCCTTCCCCGGGGTCAGTGCCTTGGCGATCGCCCCCGCGATCAAGCCGACCAGAATCCAGGCGATGACGCCCACGGTGCTACCTTCCGTTCACTTTCGAGTCGATCGGTCGCTCCGGTACCCGCCTTCAGCATGACTACACGGCGGGGCGCCGCCAGACGGATCCGGCGACCGGAGTAAGGATCGGTTGCCCTGGTGACCGTGCGTCACTCAGGACCAACGGCCCTCACGGGAGGGAAGGAAGTCCCCCGTTCTCAGGGCAGCGGCATCAGGCGGTAGAACACGGTGGCGACGAGATCGCGGGCGTACTGGGTGTCGAGCAGGCCGGGGCGGAAGAGGATGCGGTACATCATGGGGGCCACGACGTGGTCCATCACCGTGTCGGTGCCCGGGACGTGTTCGCCGCGTGCGGCGGCGCGGCGCAGGATCGTCTCGACCTGTTCGACGGCGTAGGCGGAACACTGACCGGCGTTGGTGCCGTCAGGGTCACCGGCCAGGGCGTCCCGGATGTAGGAGCGGCCCGGCGGCGAGGACATCTCCTCCAGGAAGTCCGCGGCCCAGCGCTCCAGGTCCTCGCGAAGGTTCCCGAAGTCGCCCGGAGGCGCCTCGGGACGCAGTCGTTCCACCGCGACGTCCGCGAGGAGTTCCTGGAGGTCTCCCCACCGGCGGTAGACAGTCGACGGGGTGACGCCGGCGCGCGCGGCGACCCGGGGGACGGTGAGGTCGCCGCCCTCCGCCTGTAGTTCGCGCACCGCGGTGTGCACGGACTGCTGGACTCGGGCGCTGCGTCCTCCGGGACGGACGGCTGGTCTAGGGCTCACCCCTTCACCTTAACGCAAAGACATTGCTTGTCCCGGCGCCGCCGAGCGTGCCCCGGTGGCGTGTGGAGGCATTCCCCTCCCCCGCTTGCGCGGCTCCGGCGCGCGGGTCATCTCGTACGCGCGGCCTGCCCGCAGCACCGTGGCCTCGCCGAAGGGTCTGCCGATGAGCTGCATCCCGATGGGCAGCCCCGCGGTGTCGGCGCCGACCGGGAGGGTGAGGGCGGGCAGGCCCGTGATGTTCGCAGGGGCCGACAGTCGTACGTAGGCGTCGGACACGCTCTCCTCGGAGCCGTCCGGCCAGTGGATGGTCCGCTGGTCGCGGTGGGCGGCGGTGGCGGGCACTGTCGGCGCGGCGACGACGTCGACGGATTCGAACAGCCGCGTCCAGGCGTCGCGCATGAGCGTGCGGGAGCGGCGGGCGCGCAGGTAGTCGGCCGCCGGGACCAGTCCGCCCGCTTCGAGAAGGGTGCGGACGTCGTCGGAGTACAGCTCGGGGGTCGTACGAAGGGTCCGCTCGTGGTAGGCCGTGGCCTCGGGGACCATGAGCCCCCACTGGGTCGCCTGGATGTACTCGGTCATCGGGATGTCGACGCCGACCGGTTCGGCACCGAGTTCGCCGAGCGCGTCGATGGCGGCGCGGACGGCTTCCTCCACCTCGGGGTGCACCCGCTCGAAGTAGTGATTCCGGGGGACGCCGACGCGCAGGCCGGTCAGGCTGCCGCCCGAAGGGCGACCGGAAGGGCGAGAGGGGGACGAGAGGTGGGGCCGGGCGGGGTCGCGGTGTCGCCCGCCTCGACGAGGAGCGCTTCGAGTACGAGTCCGGCGTCCTCGACGGTGCGGGTGATCGGCCCCACGTGGTCCAGGGACCAGGACAGGGGTGTGACGCCGTGTTCGGGGACGAGTCCGTGGGTGGGTTTGAGGCCGACCACGCCGTTCAGGGCCGCGGGGACGCGGATGGAACCGCCGGTGTCCGTTCCCAGGGCGAAGGTCGCCTCCCCCGCCGCGACCGCCACCGCCGAGCCGCCGCTGGAGCCGCCGGCCACCCGGTCGTGGGCCCAGGCGTTGCGGGTCTGGGGCGTGGTGAGTCCGTAGGCGAACTCGTGGGTGTGGGTCTTGCCGATCAGGACCGCTCCGGCGGCGCGCAACCGGCTCGCGACCGTGCTGTCGCGGTCGGCCGCGCGGGCCGAATCGCGGACTCGGGAGCTGGCGGTGGTCGGCACTCCCGCGACGTCGATGAGGTCCTTGAGGCCCATGGGAATGCCGTGCAGCGGGCCGAGGTGCCGCCCCGCCGCGATGTCCTGTCCGGCTCGTACGGCCGCCCGGTGCGCGGCATCGGCGAGGACCGTCACGTAGGCACCGAGATGCCCCTCGACGGCCTCGACGCGTCGCAGCACCGAGGCCGTCAGCTCCACGGGCGAGAGCTCCCGCGCCGCGATGGCCTTCGCCGCTTCGGTGAGCGTCAGCTCATACGGCCGCATCGTCCCGCCCCCTCACTGAGGTCGAGATCGCGCAGTACGGCGATGACGTCCAGGACGTGGTTGGCGGTGGCCGTCACGAGGTCGAGCCGTCCTGGGTCGAGCGGGAGTCCCGCCCGCTGTGCCCAGCGGGCCACCTCGTGCGGGAGCAGATCGGTGCCGGGGGTCGTGGCCATGGTCAACGGAGGTCCTTATCCGTAGAGACTAAACGCGCAACATTTGCGTTAGTGGACCGTACGGCATACCGTCGCCTAAACGCAAAGAGATTGCTTTTGCCTTCGCGTCGACCTCCAGCCCTCAACCTCAACCTCAAGGACCCTGAATGGCCAAGGACACCGCCTCCCCGCAGCCCGCCGACAGCCCCGCGCCGAGCTGGGCCGTGGGTGATCTGCTGGTGCACCGCATCGACGAAGTGGCGCTTCCCGCGCAGACCGGCCCCTGGTTGCTGCCCGCCGCCACTCCCGACGTCGTGGATGGCACCCCGTGGCTCCGGCCGCATTTCGCCGGGGCCGACGGCGTCCTGCGGCTGGCCAGCCACACGTTCGCCGTCGAGGCGAACGGACTGCGCGTACTGATCGACACGGGCATCGGCAACGGCAAGACCCGGACCAACCCCGCCTGGCACGGCCTGGACACCGACTACCTCCACCGGCTCACGGCGGCGGGCTTCGCGCCGGAGAACGTCGACCTGGTGGTCCTGACCCACCTGCACACCGACCACGTCGGCTGGAACACCCGGATGCAGGACGGGAATTGGGTGCCCACCTTTCCCCACGCCCGTTACGTGACGTCCCGCGCCGAATGGGACCACTGGGCGAGCAGCGACCTGGAGGAGCCACGCCGGCAGATGTTCCGGGACTCGGTCCACCCCATACGGGACGCCGGGCTGCTCGACCTCGTCGACATGACGGGCCCCGAGACCGACGTGGCCGACGGCGTGCGGCTGTTGTCCACCCCCGGCCACACACCGGGACACGTCGCCGTGCGGCTCCACGGCGGCGACGGGGACGCCGTCGTCACCGGCGACTGCGTGCACCATCCGGTGCAGATGCGCCACCCCGGCATCACCAGCTGCGTGGACACCGACCCGGACCGGGCCGTCCGCAGCCGCCGGGAACTCCTCGCGGGGCTCGCCGACACCGGGACGCTGCTGCTGGGCGGCCACTTCCCGCCGCCGACGGCGGGCCGCGTCGTCAGGGACGGCGGCGGCTACCGCCTCAAGACCGTGGCCCCCCGCCGGGGCGGCACGGCCTCGGCCCCCGACACGCATCCGGGAGCCGAGGCCGATGGTCGGAGCGCCGCGTCGAGGCTCAGTAGAGCTTGTTGACGGCCGTGGCGGTGGTGGTCTTGAAGTCGCCGACCTGGGCGTCGGCGAAGGTGCCCAGCTGACCCCACGTCACGAGCGTCACCGTGTTGCCGTCACGTCCCACCGAGAACATGTTGATGTCGGTGGCCCCCCACGAGGCGACCGTGTGGACGCCGTAGACGTGTGCGCCCTCCTCGACGTTCACCTTGCCGTAGTACTTCTGCGAGGCGGTGATCTCGGGGTTCAGCTTCATCACCGTCTCCGCGCACCCGTCCAGCTTCTTGCGCAACAGGGCCGCGAAGTCCTTGGCCCGCTGCTCGCCGCGCTCGACCACGGTCACCTGGAGCGCACCGGTGTCGAGGTCGGTGCGGTACGTGCGGTGCACGGAGATCGACGGCAGCGCCTCGCCGACGCACATCGGCAGCGGGTCGGGCTGCCCGGACGTCACCGGCCCGGCGTACCAGGGCGACGACGCGTGCGGCGGCAACTCGGAAGGCGCCAGGAAGAGGGGCGTCGCGGCGGCGGAAGCCGGCACCGCCCCGGCGACGACACCTGTCACGGCCACCGCGGCTGCCGCGGCGAACAGACTCTTGTTCTTTCGTGCGTTCATCCTCATCGTTCTCCCCCACAGGGTTCGGTCGGCCTGCTCCGGGCGGATCCGTCCGCCCTTCGACCCCACGCCCCGTACGACCCGCGGCGCCCCCGGGCCGTTGCCCTCACGCATGTCACAGCTCTGTCTGCCATGTCACCGAACCGCAACACGCCACCTCAGGGCCTTGCCCCACCACCTCGGAGCCGTCACACCAGCCCGGTCACGGTCACGGTCACGGAGACCTGAAGGGCACCCTCCGCCGTCCCGCGCAGGGACTCGGTGACCGCGGCGCGCACCGCCCGGGTCACATCGACGGCGCGATGGCCCCGGTGCAGGACGACATGCACCTCGACGCGCCAACGTCCGGTGCCGCCGAGCGGTGTGACACGTACGCCCGAGGAGTGCGACGGCCTTCCGGTGCCGGGGGTCCCCGTACGTGCGCGCCCGAACGGGCCAGAGGCGCGCAGGAGTTGGGCAAGGCCTGGCCGCAGGAAGGCGACCCCGGCGGTGCCGAGGACCGCCCTGGCGACGGTGTCGGTCAGGTCACCGGATGCGCGTTGCTCCGTCACGGTCGCCGTCCTTCCACGCCGTCGTCGTCGATGATGTCGCCGATCGTCACGTCGACCGTCGCGACCGGCATGCCCAGCTCGGCGTCGGCCGCCTCCAGCACTCTGCGGCGGACGCGCTCGGCGACCTCCTGGAGGTTCCAGGTGAGGGCCACTTGCACTTCGAGGCGGATCTTGACCGGGCCCCGTCGCAGGCGTCCCGCCGGGGCGGGGGGCGCGTCGGGCGCGTCGGGCGCGTCGGGCGCCTCGTCTTGGGGCCGGACCTCGATGCGGCAACTGCCCGCCCGCACCCCGGTCAGGGTCTCCGCCGCCGCGCGGACGGTCCGGGCGGCGGCGGCCTCCACGATCCACGCGTCCTCTTGCTCGTCGCCGAGCGGCAGTCTCCGGCCCGGCCGCAGTTCGAGCCGGACCACGTCCATGACGCGGCCGACGAGCGCGGAGGCGTCGGCCTCCTCCCGCTCCTGCGGCTCCGCGGCACGCGCGGCGGAGACGACGTCCTCCAGATGGCGCAGCGTGTTCAGCGCCTCGGCGCAGTGCGGGCACGCCTCGGCGTGGGGATCGGGCTCGCCGCTCTCCCGGTGCCCCCATACGCTCCACAACTGCCGTCCACAGGGCAGGCGTTCGCGCTCCGCGAGGCCGCCCGCCAGGTTCCCCCCGGTGGCCGTCTCGCGCTCCTCGCCCGGCCCGGTCTCCTCGTTCACCGCCATGCGGCCATCGCCTCCGTGAGATAGCGCCGCGCCCTGAAGACGCGGCCGCGCACCGCCTCCGGGCTGATCCCGACCGACTCGGCGATGGATTCGTACGGCAGGCCGTTGAGTTCGCGCAGCACCCAGCACACCCGCTGTTCCGGTGACAGCCCTGCCATCGCCCTGCTCAGGTCCGCCACGGCCGCGTGCCCCTCGGCCACCCTGGCGGGCGAGGCCTGGTGCTCCGGGGCCGGTGGCTCGGGCACGCCGTCCAGGTCCACCGCGGGGCGGCGCGCGCGCAGCACGTTCAGGCACCGGTTCGTGACGATGCGGTGTATCCAGGTGCCGAACCGGGCGTCACGCCGGAACTCCGGCAGCTTGCGCCAAGCGCTCACGAACGACTCCTGCACGGCGTCCTCGGCCTCCGTCCGACTCCCCAGCAGCCGCGTCGCCAGCCGCAACAGGCCGGGCGCGTGGCGTCGTACGAGTTCCTCGAAGGCCTCTTCGTCACCTTCCCCGGCCCGTACCGCCAGCAATCCGTCCTCGCGCCGTGCGGACTCGTCCGCCGCGTCCTGCGGCGCTCGGTCCCGGTCCCCGGGCACACGCGGCTCCTCTCGTCCAGGTCGTACTCGTACGACACACGGAAAGCCGCCCGCGTGACGCGGCGAGGGCACGTTACCTCCCAGGACGAGAAGTTCTTCCGAGGCGCGTAACGAATCCCCGCCGTCCGTGTCAGACAAGCACGGAGCCGGGCACCCGGCCCGGGTACCGAACGCTCGGCGGGCTGACAGGGCGGCGGACCGGCCAGGACCGGTCAGCTGTGTGTCAGTCGGTCACAGGACTTCGATGACGAGGAGATGCCGGTATGGCGACTCAGGACATCCATTCGAACGCGACCACGTCCGGTGGCGGCGACAGCGGCTCCACCGGCACCGCCCACAGGAGCGCGGGCGGCGCCGCGGTGGCGGGCGCCACCACGGTGACGACGGGCGGTAGCGGGGTGGGCGAGCCGGCCGCGACCCGGGGGAAGACCTCCATCGCCGACGTGGTGGTCGTGAAGATCGCCGGGATGGCGGCGCGGGAGATCCCCGGTGTCTTCGACATGGGCGGCGGCCTCTCGCGGACCATCGGCGCGGTGCGCGACCGGGTCCCGGGCGGGCGCCCCAACGTCGGACGCGGCGTGAAGGTCGAGGTCGGCGAGCGGCAGACGGCGATCGACCTGGACATCGTCGTCGAGTACGGCGTGCCGATCACCGACGTCGCCCATGACGTGCGGGAGAACGTCATCGGCGCCGTGGAGCGGATCACCGGCCTCGAAGTCGTCGAGGTCAACGTCGCGGTCAACGACGTACGGCTGCCCGACGACGACACCGCGGACTCCGCCGGTGAGACGCGGGTGGAGTAGCGCGGCCCCGGGCTGGGCCGTGACGTCTCCTTTCTCGTGACGTCTCTTTTCTCGTGACGTCTCCTTTCTCGTGACGTCTCTTTTCTCGTCACGTCTCTTTGTGTGGTGTGGGGTGAGTGGTGAGCACAGCTCTGGTAGGCATGATCGCCGGGATGGCCCTGGGGTTCGCCGGTTGGTTCGGCGGCTTCGGCGCGTTCCTCGTGGTCGCCGCGCTCGGCGCGGTCGGCTTCGTCCTGGGCCGTCTCGTGGACGACGGCACGGATATACGGGACTTCCTCGGCGGCCGTGGCCGGGGACGGCGATGAGTGCGACGCCGGCGGAGCGCGGCGCCACGGCCGCGGCCGAGCGCGGCACGACGACGGTGGCCGAGCGCGCGGTGCGCCGCATCGCGGAACGGGCCGCCACGGAGGCGCTGGCGCCGGGCGAGGTGCAGGTGCACCGGGGCTCCGCGGTGGTGCGGGGCCGCCGGGCGGGGGTGGGCGTCGCCGTGACGCTGCCCTACCCTGCCGTGCTCGACGAGGCGGGCGAACGCGTACGGTCCCACGTCGCCGACCGCACGGCCCGCCTCACCGGTCTCGCGGTGTCCTCGACCGGGGTCCAGGTCCGCGAGCTACGTGTGTCGGTGGCCACGCCGGAGGGGCGGGCGCCGGAGGGGCGGGCGCCGGAGGGGCGGGCGCCGGAGGGGCGGGCGCCGGGATCCGCGTACGGGGTTCGGGCGCGGCGGCCGTGGCGGCCGTGGTCCGAACGCCGCGTCCCTGTAGGAGCGTTGGCGTTCGCCTGCGCGGCGCTCTGCGCCCTGTTCCTGTACGACGTGGTGTCCGTCCACGCGGCCGGGCGGCCTCCCGCCCGGTGGCGCGGCCGGCTGATGGAGTGGCTGACCACGCACGGCCCGGACAGCGGCGCATGGCCCGGCGCGGCGATGGCGGCCGCCGTGTTCCTCGTCGGCGTATGGCTGCTGGTGCCGGCCCTCACGCCGGGGCGGCGGCGCGGGCTGCCCATGGCGGGAGCGTCCGTGGGGGTCCGGGCCGTGCTGGACCGGCATGCCGTGGCGATGCTGCTGCGGGACGCCGTGACGGAACTGCCCGGCATCACCCGGGTACGGGTCGGTGTCGGGCGACGTGGGGCATGGGTGCGTGCCGGGCTGGAGTTCGGCGACCTGGATTCCGCGCGCCGTGCGGTGGCCGGGACCTCCGAGGAGACGTTGGCCGCCTGCGGTCTGGCGAGGCCCCCGCGGCTGCGGGTCCGGGTGCGCGCCGAGCCCGCCTGGAGTGCTCCCGCGCCACCGGAGGCGGACGTGCCGCCCGCGGCTGACGGTTCGACACGGAGGAGCACCCTGCCATGAGCCGACTCCGTAACGGCACCAACCGCGCGGCGTTGTTCGGGGCGGCGGCGGTGCTGCTGGCCTCGGGTGCCACGCTGGCCTCCGCGACCGGCGTCGTCGGCGACCGGCTGCCCGCGAACTGGCCCCGCCTCCCGGCGGGCAGGACCTGGCTCGACGGGGAGGCCCTCGGCCGCTGGCGTGACCAGGGCTGGTGGCCGACCGGGGTGATCGTCGCGCTCTCCGTCGGCGTCCTGCTGTTCCTGTGGTGGGGCGGGGCGCAGGTCCGTGCGGGGCGTCTGCGAGAGGTGCCGCTCGGTCAGCCGGGCGTGACTCTGTCCGGCCCGGCGCTGGCCGCGGCGATGGCCGAACGGGCGGCGGCCGTCGACGGCGTGGCCCGCGCCCACGTGACCCTGCTGGGCCGCCCCCGGCGGCTGCGCGCCCGCATCACCCTGGTCCTGGCCGCCGAGAGCCGCCCGGAGGCCGTGCTGGGCGACCTCGGGCGGCGGGCCGTCGCCGAGGCGAGAGCTGCGGCCGCGCCCCGCGTCCTGGAGGTCGACGCACGCCTGACAGTGCGGCGCCACAAGACCCGGAGACTGCGCTGAAGCACTTCCACCGGGCGCCGCGTCGGGGTTCTGGCGACCGGCGCGTCATCGTCGGCCCCGGAGGTCAGGCCGCCCTGGCGTCCGGCACCTCGCTGGAGGCCGGGCCCGCCCCGCGGCCGATCAGCACGGCCACGCGGGCCCCTGAAGCAGCGGTGCCGGCTCGCGGGCAACCTGGGCCGCCTCAGCCACGACATCGAGCGCCTCGGCGGCCGTCCCCGGCCACGCGACCGACGGGCCCGGCGGGCCGGGAAGCCCAGCGGCCCGGGAAGCCCGGCGGAGAGAACCCCTAGGGTCGGGGAGCGGGGCGAGAGGCGACCTCAGGTCGCGCGTCGGCCTTCCAGGTCGCGCTTGAGGTTGCGCAGCGTCCTGTCGATGTTCCCGGCCTGGAACTCGGCGAACGTATGCCCGCGGGTGGCGAGCCGGTCGAACACGCCGGCCACGAAGTCCGGCCAGGAGCGCCGGTCGTCCGTCCACGTCTCGGTCACCCTGGTGGCACCGCCCGCCTCCCCGGAGCCGGCCTCCTCGAAGCGGTACTCCCAGGTGGCGATGGGACCGCGCAGACGCGGGCGCTTGAACCCGATCGCGTGCACACGGAAGGCGAAACGCCTGCCGGGCTCGGCCCGGGTCACCGTGCAGCGCGTCGTCCAGCGGACCGCGCCGCGTTTGTTGTGCCCCTCGAAGACCATGCCCACGCGGGCGGCTCCGTCCGCGCCGATGATGGTGGCGCCCAGGTTCTCGGGGCTCCACCGACCCATCTGCGTGGGGCGGCTGCCTCGTACACCGCCGACGGCGGCGCCTGGACCAGGATGCTGCGGGACACGGTGAGCGTGCGGGGCATGGGGGACTCCGTTCCTCGACCAGTGACCCTACCCGCCAGTAACCGGTCAGGGCTTGTCGCACCAGGTGAATGCCGCGATCCGCCAGCCGTTCGCGTCGCGGACGAACTGGATGCTCTTGGTGCCCGCGCCCTCGAAGGGCTCGCCGTCCAGGACGCCCGCCTTGCGGTACTCGCCGAACCGCGCCGCGACATCCCCCGCGATCAACGTCTGCTCGGAGGTCTCCCACTCGGAGAACTCGACGAGGCGGCCGTCGCTCAGCAGCCGTTCGCGGGGCTCGATGAACTCCTCCACGGTGTAGACCTTGAGCTCGGGACCGGCCACGACGATCACGCCGCGCGGGATGAGCAGGCGGCGGATCCGGGCCACGTCGGCGGGCTTGCCGCCCCGGTTGTCGAAGGCGCCGAAGAACCCGGCGGTCAGCGCGTCTATCTCGATCTTGGACATGGCGTGACGCTAGCAACGCGGCGCGCGGGACGCCTGCCGAACGGCCTTACCCGGTGGTGGATTTCGAGGTCGCGTCCCGGCCGGGGAAAGGTACGGAGGGCTGGGCCCCGGAGCCGGAGCCGGCGTCGGGGCCGGAGTCGTGGGCCGGTGCCTCCGGGCTCGCGGGCTTCACCCCGTCCTTCGTCAGGGCGTTGATGATCGTGCGGGCCAGGAGCGGGTCGGCCGGGAGGGTGTGCGAGGCGAACCAGCGGGCCGCCGTCGGGTCGGGGGACGGTTCGACGAACTCCGCGCCCGCGTAGTCGTCGAGCGGAGGGTCATAGACGTACCCGCAGACCAGGCCGTGGTCCACGAGGCGGTCGAGGAGCGCGTCGCGGTCCCGGACCAGGAGCGGCACGCGGAAGAGCGGGAGCGGACCGTCCTCCGCCGTGCGGTCGCGCAGCGCCCGGCCCGCCCAGGCGGTGCCCGCCAGCAGGGAGACGCCCACGGTGCGCCGGGCGAGGTCGCCGTCGAGCCGTTCCATCCGCAGCTGCAACTGGGCGCGCACCAGGGGCCCGTGGCGTTCCCGGAAGCCGTGGAGGTCGACGCGCACCCACGGTTCGTACGCCGACAGGCTCGGCGCACGGCGCGCGCGGTCCGCGAGGCGCAGCGGGTGCAGCTCCATGCGGAACGTGTCGCGTTCGAGCAGCCCGAGGCGCTGCATCGTCCGCCACACCGGGCGCACCAGACGCAGGCCGCGTACGGCCGAACGCGCCAGGGGGCGGAGCGTGGTGGCGAGGTCGCCGCGGAGGCGGCCGGGCACGAGGAGTTCGTCACGCAGCCGCTCCACCTCCCGCCGTGTGCGGGCGTCTTCGACCGCGAGGAAGCCGCCGGCCATCCCCGCCACGTGCTTGGACAGGCTGAACGCCGCCGCCTTCCCGAAGGTACCGATCGGCTGCCCTTCGACGTGCGTGCCGATCGCGTGCGCCGCGTCCTCGAAAAGTGGGATGCCCAACTGGTCGCAGCGGGCGCGCAGTTCGACGACGCGGTCCGGTATCCCGTACAGGTTGGTGGTGAGTACGGCGTCCACGGTTCGCCAGGTCGACTCCGGGACCGCGGCCGGGTCGATGTTGCCGTCCCAGACGGAGACGGGGGCCTGGACCGGGCGCAGTCCCGCCGCGAGGACCACGAAGAGGATGACGTCGTCGTTCACGGGGGACATCAGGACGCGGGCGCCCGGCCTGCACCAGCGGCGCAACGCCAGATAGAGGGCCAGCCGGGCCGAGGGCGTGTACAGGCATTCGCGTCCCAGCCGTCGCGTCATCTCCGCGGTGAGCCGTGATCCGTAAGGCATCGGCACCTATTCGCTTCCGCTTCTTCGGGTGGAGGGGCCGGTCCGGTTACCGGTCATGCGGATCGACGGGGTCGGGGCGGCGTGCGTGCGCAGCGAGCCGACCGTTTTCAGGAGCCGGTCGGCGGGCTCGCGCAGTCCGGGGTGGGCCAGGACGGTGTTGCGCAGGCCGCGTACCGGTCTGCGCCACATCCGGTGCGCCGCGGCCACCGGGCGGGGGCGGGTCGCGAAGCCCTCGCCGACCCGCAGCTCCCGCGTCTTGAGCCAGTCCTTGTATTCCTTCTCGCCGCGCCCCATGTCCATGACCCGCACACCGTGCCGTCCCGCCGCCTCCGCCATCCGCAGATGCATCAGCAGTCCGGGCGAGTAGTAGCGGAACTCGGGGTCGTACGCGGTGAACCACGCCGCGAACACCGTGCCCGAGGCCGGCCCGAAGTGGGCGGCCACGGGCCGGTCCCCCGCGTACACCACCGAGAGCACTCCGGTGAAGTGCTCCTCGCGGATCTCGAAGAGGTGGTCCACCAGGCCGACGATCCACGGCCGCGCGAACCGGTCCATGCGGCCCGTCCTGCGGTACTGCGCGGACTTCCAGCGCATGAGGGTGCGCAGCACGCGCGGGTCGCGCTCGTCGTACACGAACCGCATCTCGCCGACGTCGCGGCCCAGTCTGCGTTCCTTCTTCAGCGTCGTCTTGGCCAGCCCCGGATAGGCGCCCCGCAGCCACTCGGCGTAGCCGCACTCGCCGGCCGTCAGGTCGAGCACCGGCGAGGCGAACGTGCCGGTGACATGCGCGCCGAACGGCTTCTGTTCCTCGACGAGGTGGTCGAACTCGAAGACGGAGAGCCGGCAGGCCTTCAGCAGCTCCTCGGTGTCCCACACGACTCCGGGGCGGTGCACGAGCGCCTGGCAGTCGGAGAGGCCGAGGCCGATCGCCCGGCCGATGCCGAAGGAGTTGCGCTCGTACGGGAAGAAGCCGACGGGCCGGCCGCCCTCCCGCAACACGGCCACGCGGGCGCCACCGCGGAACCTGCCGACGCCTTCGGCGAACTCGGGGGCCAGGAACGGGTTGGCGTACTCGGGCGATTCGTCCATCGCCCGGTGCCAGGCCGCGCGGAGCGGGTCGCTCAGCCCGTCGAGTCTGTGGATGGTGATGTCCACCTCAGCTCTCCTGACACTTCTCCAGGGTCGGCGACCGGTTCGAACTGCTCGGCGATGCTCAAAGGTCGCGAAACCGTACGCACGTGTCAAGGGAACCGACGCGCTTCGCCGCTCAACCAGGCTGCCGTCGAGGGATGTTGGCGCGTTTGCCGCACACCTTGCCGATCTGCGTCAACGCCTCCCGCAGGGTGGCCGGCCGCAGGGCACCGCGCACGGCGGGGCCCGCCCAGCCGGGCCCGGCGAGCATGACGGTGGGTCGCCCGCGGGCGCCGCGCACACCCCAGCGGGTGTCCGCGATGTGCCGGGCCAGCGGCACGCTCGCCGTGGAGCGGGCCTGCGACCACAGGACGACGACCGCGGGGCCCGTCCTGCGGACCGCCGCCGAGACCGCCTCGACCGGCACGGCCGCACCGAACATGCGCTGATCGGCGCCCAGTTCGCCGAGCGCCGCGCTGAGCGCCTCCAGGGGCAGCGAGTGCTGCTCGCCGGGCACGCAGGCCAGGACGAGCGGTGCCGCCGCCGGGGGCGGGGTGGGCGGGGCGGTGGCGCAGCGGTGCAGGGTGCGGGAGACGTGCCAGGACAGCAGGTGCTCCACCTCCACGTACCGGTCGCCGGCCTCCTCCCACTTGCGGCCCACCGCGTGCAGCGTCGGCACCATCACCTCCTGCCACGCGGCGATCAGGCCGTGCCGCTCCACCGCCCGCGTCAGCAGGGCCTGGACGACGGGGGCGTCGAGGCGGGTGGCGGCGCGCGACAGGCCCCGTCGCTGCCGTACGAAAGTGTCGGGTGGTGTCTCACGGTCGTGGGCGGCCTGCCGGGGTGGCGGCAGGCGGGAGGCGGCGGGACCGGGGCCGTGCTGGAGCGCCGCGCGGGCGGCGTCGGCCGGGGGCACTCCGAGCGAGGTGAGGCGGCCCATCTCCTCGACCACCGCGATGTCGCGCTCCGACCAGCGGCGGTGGTGGCCGGGTTCGCGCGTGGCGGGACCGAGGCCGTATCTGCGATCCCAGGTGCGCAGCGTCGTCGGTGACACGCCCAGCCGCCTCGCCAGGGCGCCGGTGGTGACCCCGGCACCCGGGATCTCGGTGTCCTCCGGACGGTGCCGCGCCTCCACGTCCGTGCGTTCGGAGGGCTCACCGCGTCCCTCGGGGTCGCTCATCCGCTCACGATACGACGCACAAACGATGCGGGTTGCCGGGTGCGCGAAGCTGCTCCGAGTATGGCGCAGCCGTGGCGGGGCCACGGCCCGCCTGAGCGATGCGTGCCGGGAGCGATGCGCGCCGGGAGCGGGGCGGTCGACGAGCGCGACGAGGAGCTGACGAGCGTCGATGAGTGCAGCGGTGCCGCGGCCCGCGCGGGCCTTCGCCGAAGTGCCGGACGGAAGTGACACTCTGGCAGCCGGACTGGCCCGTGGTGACGAGGCGTGTCTCGCCGCGGTGTACCGGCAGTGGGGGCCTCGGGTGCGGGCCCTGGCCCTGCGCGCGCTCGGCGACAGCCGTGAGGCGGAGGACGTCGCCCAGCAGGTCTTCCTCGCCGCGTGGCACGGCCGGACGACATACCGGCCCGAACTCGGCACGCCCGCCGCCTGGTTGACCGGCATCGCCCGGCGGATGATCGCGGACGCGGTGGCGGCGCGGTCCCGCGGGGCGGCCCTCGTCGAAGGCGCGGTGACGCGGTACGCCACGCAGGGGCCGCAGCGCGATGAAGTGGACGTGGTGCTCGACCGGGTGCTGGTGACAGCGGAGTTGGCGAGGTTGCCCGTGCCGCAGCGGACGGTGCTGCGTCTGACGTTCTACGAGGACCTGACGCAGTCACAGATCGCCGAGCGCACCGGTTGGCCGCTGGGCACGGTCAAGAGCCATGCGCGGCGCGGTATGCACCGGCTCCGTTCCCTCCTGCGGGACGCGGGCGCGGTGGACGAACCGTGAGGGTGCCTCCTCCCGGCTCACGGTCGAGGCATGGCGGAAGCGTAGGAGCAGCATAGGGGCAACCCTTCGATGCGCCTCAGCGGAGTCGGCGCCGCTGAGGATGCCGCCGTCACCCCCGAGGCGGCGGCCGAGGGGCCGTGGGTGGAGGACGCGTCGCGCAAGGGCGGCCACCCACGGCCGTCCTCGACATCGCCGAGACGCGGCCGAAGTGCGGCCGAGGTACGGCCGAAGTGCGACCTGACGCACGTCGGCCGTGCTCCGCTCCGTCGCCCGGCCGGTGGTTCAAGGCCGGTGATTTCGCCGATGTGCCTGGGGTGGATGTGCCCGGACAGTAGCCGCTGCCAGTCATCGCACCGTCGAAAGGATGCGACCGTCGTGCAGCAGCTCAGTGTCGAGACCCCCGGCAGCCCTCCGTCCCCGCGCAGATCCCGGCTGCGGCCGCGCCTCCTGCGGGCGTCGCTCGCCGCCCTTCTGGCCGCGGGCGGGCTGATCACCGCCCAGTCGGGCAGCGCGGGCGCCGCGGAGAATCCGTACGAACGCGGTCCCGAGCCGACCGTGGCCAGCATCGAGGCCCCTCGTGGCCATTACGCCGTGTCCGAGACCCGCGTGTCGTCCTTGGGCGTCACCGGCTTCGGCGGCGGCACGATCTACTACCCGACGAGCACCGCCGACGGCACGTTCGGCGCGGTGGCGATCTCCCCCGGCTACACGGCCACCCAGTCGTCCATCTCGTGGCTGGGGCCGCGGCTGGCCTCGCAGGGATTCGTCGTCTTCACCATCGACACCCTCACCACGCTCGACCAGCCCGCCAGTAGGGGCAGCCAACTCCTCGCGGCGCTCGACCACTTGACGCAGCGCAGCAGCGTGCGCGGCCGCGTCGACAGCAGCCGGCTCGGCGTCATGGGCCACTCGATGGGCGGCGGCGGCTCGCTGGAGGCCGCCAAGAGCCGGCCGGGACTTCAGGCGGCGATCCCGCTGACCGGCTGGAACCTCGACAAGACGTGGCCCGAACTGCGTACGCCCACCCTGGTCGTCGGCGCGGACGGTGACACGGTCGCCCCGGTCTCCTCGCACTCGGAGCCCTTCTACGAGAGCCTTCCCGGCTCTCTCGACAAGGCGTATCTGGAACTGAACGGCGCGAGCCATTTCACGCCGAACACCTCGAACACCACCATCGCGAAGTACAGCGTCTCGTGGCTCAAGCGGTTCATCGACAACGACGTGCGCTATGAGCGGTTCCTCTGCCCGCTGCCCCGGCCGAGCACGACGATCGAAGAGTACCGGGGCAACTGCCCGCACACCTCCTGAGAGGGTTCCAAGAAGTTTTACGCGGAAGTAACGTGACGGTCGTGGCCGGACTGACGACTGTGACGGGTCCCCTCCGGATGTACGGCCGGAGCGCTCAACTACGGGCCGTGGACGCCGTGTTGCATGGCCTGAGCGAAGGGCGGGGCGGAGCTCTGGTGCTGGCGGCGGCGCCGGGGCTCGGCCGGAGCGCGCTGCTCGCCCACGCCGTCCGCTCGTTCCGTTCCCTCCGGTCGGGGGCGGCGTTGAGCACGCGTGCCGTCCCCGCCGAGAGCCTGATCCCGTACAGCGGGGTCCACTCCCTCTGGTGTGCGGGGGCGGCGCCGCGTCCGTTGCGGAGGGAGCCGGGGGCCCTGCTCGCCGTGGTCGGCGAGCTGGCGGGCGGGCGCCCTCTGCTGGTGTGCGTGGACGACGCCCACCTGTGGGACGCCGCTTCGCGGGCCGCCCTGGGGTTCGCCGCCCGCCGCATCGGCGGGCCGCATCCGGTGGGCCTCATCGTCTCCGTCGCCGCTCGCCGCGCGGACGATCCGCATCTGGCGGCGCTGCCCGTCGTCCACCTCGATCCCCTCAAGCCGACGGAGGCCGCCGCGCTCTTCGACGACCTCACGCGGGGCGCCGCGGACACCGTCGTACGCGAGGAACTCCTCCAGGCTGCGGGCGGCAACCCGGGGGCGCTGCACGCGCTCGTCGCCGCGGTGACGCCGGATCAGCTGGCGGGGCGGGTTCCACTGCCCCGGCGGCTGTACGACGCTTCCACGCCTCGGTACGGCGGCGTCGACCCCGCGGACCTCCCTGCGGCCACAGGCGAGTTGCTGCTCCTGGCGGCCGCCGCGCACGTGCCGGGGGCGGCGGACGCGGGCGCCGACGCGGAGCTCGTCCTGCGGGCCGGGGCGGCGGCCGGGCTCGACGGGTCGTCCCTGCTCCCGGCGGAGGCGGCCGGGCTCGTGTGCCGCACGGCCGACCGGATCCGTTTCGACGCGCCCGGCCTGCGGCGCTCGCTGTACGCCGGCGCCTCGCCCGCCCGGCGCCGCGCCGCCCACCGGCTGCTTGCCGCGGCCCTCGACGACAGCCGCACGCCTGCGTTGCTGCGTCGGCTGCACCGGGCCCTGGCGGCCGAGGGGCCCGACGCCCGGCTCGCGACCGCGCTGGCCACCATGGCGGAGGCGGCGGGTACCGCGCCGTCCCACGCACTGCGCGCGGCGGCGCTCTCCGCCGCCGCGGACCTCACGCAGGCCACGCGGGCCCGCGCCCTGCGTCGCGCCGCCGCGGCACATCACGCCCGGCTGGCGGGCCGACCCGCACGGGCGCGGGAACTGCTCGCCGCCGCCGCGTCCGAGTCGACGGACGCCCGGGTGCGCGGCACCGTCGAGCTGACCCGCGGCCAGTTGGCCCTGGGCGACGGCCCCGTGTCCGACGCCCGCGAAGCCCTCCTGCTGGCGGCGGAACTCCTCACCCCGCACGACCCACACCGCGCCCGGGAGGCCCGCCTCGCCGCTATGGCGGCGGCCTGGGACATGGGAGACGCCGAGGCGTACCTGTCGGCACTGGGCACACCCCCGGACACGGAGGCGTACCTGTCCGCGCCGGGCACACCCCCGAACGCCGAGACGTACCCGTCCGCGCCCGGCACACCCCCGAACGCCAAGGCATACCTTTCCGCTCGGGGTACGCCCCCGGACACGGAGACGTACCCGTCCGCGCCCGGCACACCCCCGGACGCCAAGGCGTACCCACCCGCGCCCGGCACACCCCCGGACGCCGAGGCACACCTTTCCGCTCGGGGTACGCCCCCGGACACGGAGACGTACCCGTCCGCGCCCGGCACACCCCTGGAAGCCAAGGCACACCTTTCCGCTCGGGGTACGCCCCCGGACACGGAGGTGTACCTGTCCGCGCCCGGCACACCCCCGGACGCCAAGGCGTACCCACCCGCGCCCAGCACACCCCCGGACGCCGAGGCACACCTGTCGGCACAGGGCACACCCTCGAACGCCGAGGCGTACCCGTCCGCGCCTGTCACATCCCCGAACGCCGACCCCGGGACCGCGCGGTCGGCGTCGGCCCACACCGATCCGCGGGCCGCGGCATCGCTGCCCGAGCAGCCACCGGCGGAGGGGGCGGTAGCCGCGGGGCCGCCGATGAAGGAACCCACCGAAGAGCCGCCGCCCCAAAAGCCGCCGACTGCAGAGTCGCTGGCCGGGGAGTCACCCACCGAGAGGGCAACGGCCGCGCAGCCACCGCCCCCGGAGTCGCAGTCCGCGCGGTCGCGGGTGCCACACCCCCCGGCCGCGGAGTCGCAGCCCCCGGAGCCGCCGCCGCCCGCCCAGGACCCGCTGCGCCACGAACCCCCCGCCGAAGCCGAGCCGCCGGCCCACGCGTCCCCCTCCGAAGAGATCCTGGCCGACGAGTTCCGCGCCGCCATGTCCGTCGTCATGCGCGGACGGCTCCGTGCGGCGAGTCGCGGGCTGCGGGGCGTGATGGCGCGGGGCCAGGGCGCGGAGGAGCCGTCGCGGCTGCTGCGGGCCGGGGTGGCCGCCCTGGTCGTCGGGGACCTCGCGGCGGCCTCCCGGATCAACGCCCGGGCGTTGGCCGCCGCGCGGGCCTCGGGCACGGAGATCCACGTACCGCAGGCCCTGGAGTACCTGGCCTACGCCGAACTGCGGGCCGGGCGGCACGCCCGCGCCCGGGCCCATGCCGAGGAAGGACTGCGCACGGCGCGCCGCACGGGGCAGCGCAACATCGCCGCGCAACATCACGCGGTCCTCGCCCTGGTGGCATCCATGGAGGGCGAGGACGCCGCCGTCGACGCCCACGCGGCCGCCGCGTCACGGACCGCCGACCGGCACGGCCTCGCGCAGGCCTCGACCCTGGTCCAGTGGGCGCTGGCCCGCATGGACCTGGCCCGCGGCCGGGCGCCCGAGGCCGCCGCGCGGCTCGGCCCGGTGGTACGCCCGGGGCCGCGCCGCGGTCACTTCGCCGTACGGATGCTCGCGGTGCCCTGCTTCGTGGAGGCGGCCTCCCTCACCGGTGAGGCGGACGCGGCGCACGGCTGCGTCGCGGAGTTCGCCGCGTGGGCGGCGCAGGGCGCCGACCCGCAGGCCCCCGCCCAGCTGGCCCGCTGCCACGCCCTGCTCGCCGCCCCCGAGGACAGTGACGCGCTGTACACCATGGCGCTCGCCCGCCATGAACTGGTGGGCGGCGACTTCGAGAGCGCCCGCACCCAGCTCCTGTACGGCAAGTGGCTGCGGCGCAGGCGCCGCCCCGGTGAGGCCAGGGGCAGGCTGCGGGACGCCCTGGTCTCCTTCGAGCGGTGCGGCGCCCGCGCCTGGGCCGAGCAGGCGCGGGCCGAGCTGCGCGCCACCGGGGAGGCCCGGCAGGTCACCGAGCCGACCGGCGGCCTGTCGGGCCTGACCCCGCAGCAGCTGCGGATCGCCCGCTGCGTCGCGGAGGGCGCCACCAACCGGGAGGTGGCGCGGCGCCTGTCGGTGAGTCCGCGGACCGTCGACCACCACCTCCGCAACGTGTTCGCGCTGCTCGGGGTACGCTCTCGCGTCGAACTGTCCCGGCTCGTGGCCAGGTCCGAGCAGCCCACCGCCCACGACGAGCCGTGAGCCCGACCGGTTTCTGTTATCCGGGCCCGGGCCGCGCGTCTCCCCTGTGTCGGAGGAGACAGGTCCCCACACAGAAAGTGGTCACAGCGTGAGCAGCGAACGCCAAGTCGCGATGGTCAGGGCAGCACAGGACGGCAACCAGCAGGCGCAGGACGCGCTCGTGGCGGAGTACCTGCCGCTGGTCTACAACATCGTCGGGCGGGCCTTGAACGGTCACGCGGATGTGGACGACGTGGTGCAGGAGACCATGCTCCGCGTCCTCGGCGGTCTTGACGGCCTGCGCGACCCGGAGAACTTCCGCAGCTGGCTGGTGGCCATCACCATGAACCAGATACGCGGCCACTGGCGGGAGCGCGCTTCGGGTGCGATACCCGCCGGTGGCGGTCTGGCGGACGGGTACGACGTGGTGGACCCGGGCGCGGACTTCGTGGATCTGACCATCGCGCGGCTCGGCCTCTCCGGGCAGCGCAGGGAGACCGCGGAGGCGACGCGGTGGCTGGACGAGGACGACCGGGCCCTGCTGTCCCTGTGGTGGCTGGAGTCCGCGGGCGAGCTGACGCGGACGGAGGTCGCCGAGGCCCTGGAGCTGTCGCCGCAGCACGCGGCGGTGCGGGTGCAGCGGATGAAGGCCCAGCTGGAGACGGCGCGGGTGGTCGTCCGTGCCCTGGCTGCCGGGCCGCTCTGCGACGGGCTCAAGGAGCTGACCGCGGGCTGGGACGGCGTGCCATCCGCGCTGTGGCGCAAGCGGCTGGCCCGGCACGCCCGTGACTGCTCGGTCTGCGCGGGCCACTGGTCCGATCTGGTGCCCGCCGAGCGGCTGCTCGTCGCGCTCGCTCTCGTTCCGGTGGGGGCGGCCCTCGCCCAGCGGGTCACGCGGCCCGATCTCGTCGTGGTCGGCTCGGCCGCCGCCTCGCAGGACGGCGGCGTACCGGTCTCGGCGCGGACGCTGGCCCGGCAGGAACGCGCCAGGCGCCGGCGCCGCACCGCCGGGGTGGCCGCGGCGGTCGCCGCGCTGGTCGCCGGTGGCGCGGCGGTGCATCTCCTGACGGGCCCGGAGTCGAAGGAGACCTCCCCGGCCACCGCCGCCGCCCCCGGCTCCGCCACTCCCCCGGCGTCGGCGTCGGCCTCGAAGAGCGCGTCGCCCTCCTCCAAACGTTCGGCCTCTCCTTCGGCCAAGCCGAGCACCGACAAGAAGAAGCCGAAGAGGAAGCAGAAGAGGAAGGCGGAGTCGAAGCCGTCCCCGACGCCCACCAGGCCCAAGTCGACGCCCAAACCCAAGCCGAAGCCGGAGGCGTCCGACGCGGCTCCGGCGGCGCCGAGCGGCACGGCCGAGCAGGTCGTCGCGTTGGTCAACACCGAGCGCGCCAAGGCGGGTTGTGGTCCGGTCCGTTCCAACGGCAAGCTCGCGACGGCCGCCACGAGGCACTCCGCTGACATGGCGGCGCGCGACTACTTCGACCACACCAGTCCGGACGGTACGGACCCCGGTGACCGCATCACGGCGGCCGGCTACCGCTGGAGCACGTACGGCGAGAACATCGCGCGGGGCCAGCGGACCCCGGCTTCGGTGATGGACTCCTGGATGAACAGCTCCGGCCACCGCGCGAACATCCTCAACTGCGACTTCAAGGAGATGGGCGTGGGCATCCACAACGCCTCGGGCGGGCCTTGGTGGACCCAGGCGTTCGGCACGGCGGGCTGAGGCCGGGGCCGGATGCGCCTTCGCCCGACCGCCCGGCCGGGCGTCCATCCGTCCGTCCGTCGCGAATCGACGCCCCGCTGAGCACCGTCTCCAAACTCCAGGCCGACGTCCAGCGAGGGCGTACGTATCCACGAGGGGTATCCACGAGGGCGTCCACCTGTGGACCTTCCGGAAGGTCAAGGGCGGCGTACGCGTGCACATGGTGGAGACCTGGAGCGGCGACCAGGTGGAGTCCCTCCCGAACACGAAGGACTTGCTCGGCGCGGGCCTTGCGGCGTGGCTGCTCGGCCTCAAGGCCGCCGCCGAGGCCCGTCCCGGTCATCGGTGATGGCGGGACGGCCACGCGCTGACGGCCGGCTCAGCCGACCCGCTGCCCGTGGAACTGCTCCAGGCGGCGCTGGGCCAGCGTCAGCGTGCCGCGCCGGCGGCCCGGGACCTGACGGCGCAGGCGGATCAGCTCGGGTCCGAGGGCGCGGACGGTCTCGGGGTCGCGTACGCGGTCCCAGAGGTGGTGGGCGCGGTCGGCCGCGGCCTCGACCTCCGGGGAGTCGGGGGCCTGTCCGGCCGTGAGGCGGGCCGCGGCCACCGCGAGCCACGTCTCGCAGCTGCGCGCCGGATCACCGGCAAACCGCGCGAGGTCGGCGCGGACTTCCATCCAATGGATGACCTCGTTCGAGCCCGGACCGTGCATGCGCAGGGCGGTCTGCTCCCAGGAGGCCGCGAGCGCCGCCGCCTCGCCGTGCCGGCCCGCCTCGACGGCCGCGGTGATCGCCGCGTGCGGGTCGGTGTGCGGGTCGGGGTGTGGCGCGGTCCGCGGGTCGTGGTGTGGCGCGGAGTACGGATCCGGGAACGGGGCGGTGTGCTGGTCGGAGCCCGGCGGGTTCGCGGCCGGCGCCTGGGGGACGTACGCGATGGCAGGCGGCGGCGGTGCCGCCTGGGGGTCGAGCGCGAGGAGCAGGTCAGGGGCGTCGTCGCCGAGGGACTGGGCGGCGGCCTGCTGGTGGAGCGGGAGCAGCGGGGGGCGGTGGCCGCTGCGCAAGATGGTGGCGAGCGCCTTCATGTAGGCGGGCACCGCCGGGGTGCGGCGCCGGGCGGGCGGGGCGACGCGCCCGTACAGGGCGACGCCGGGCCCCGCGTCGAGCGGGTGCTCGTGCAGGGCCTGCCAGCTCCCGGCGTCGGTGTGCAGGTCGGCGATGAGCGCGGTGCTGCCCGCGGGACGCGGCCGCAGTTCCTGGGTGAACCAGTGCCAGGGGAACCCCGTGTAGCGCATGGTCGCGGGGGTGGCCCGCGCGAGCGCGACGTGCAAGTGGCGCTGGCGGCGGTCCAGATGGACCTGTCCGATGAGATAGATCGTCAAAGGTCCGGGCGCCATGGCGGCGGCCCGCAGTCGGGTGAGGACCGTCTGCGGGTCCAGGGGGTCCGCCAGCTCCACCACGCTCGCGGTGTCCGTGCCGGCCAGCGTGGCCGGTGAGACCGCCGCGAGCACGGGCAGCACGGAAGCCGCGTCCACGAGACGGCTCTTGCTGACGGGGGCCGCCGCGATGAGCAGCGCAGTACCGGGCACCGGCCCCTCCCTATCGATCACCACGCCAGCACCGTATCCGCTGCTCGCCCCGCGCACGACAGCCTGACGACGATCCGTACGAATTGCCCGCGCTTCTCGGAGTGGGTGGTTTTACCGCGTTTTCAGTGACTTGGCGCACCGCGACCGCCCGCCGACGGCCTACTTCACCCTGGCACCGCCGCCCCCCGGACCAGCAACTACGCTACGTAATCACCCTCTTGGATCTTGATCGGCGCGACAGTTCGCTCAAACTACCACCCACACAAGGGTACGAACGGCGCTGAGCGGGAACGATGGACATAGCACCTCGGTGCCGCCCACCGACTCCGGTGGCGTCAGACACCGGTCTCGAAACGCCGCGCCACCTCCATCCGATTACTCTCAGTGAAGGAGGCAGGACACTGCTGGACTGGGAAACGGGCACCGCCGACTTCACCTTCGGCCTGCATCACCGCGTGGTGAACGGCACAGATGTCCTCGCGTTCTGGGGTGAGCTCGACGCCTGGGCCGACCAGGAACTCACCCCCCGTGTGACGGCACTCCTCGACCAGGCCGGCCGCCAAGTCGTGGCCGACCTGCGAAAGGTGACGTTCCTCGACGCCGGCGGCCTGCGGCTGCTGGTGCGGATCCGGCAGTACGTGGCCGCGGGGCAGGGCACCTTGTGGCTCGTGCCCGGCAGTCCCCGGAACTGGCGCGTGCTCCGCATCACCCGCCTCGACCGGACGTTCACGATCCCGGCCAGCGCCCCGTACACGGGCGGTCGGCCGGGAGCCCGCACCGGATACCACTGATCGGGATGCGGTTATTCCGTACGGCGTACGGAAGACCGCTCTGTGACCTGCGAAGACCCGCTCGGACCGCATAAAGCATAAGGCGGTACCGCGGGGGCACTTGGAAGCCATGCATCTGCCTTCGGTGACAGCGAACGGGAAGGGCCGGGCCCGGCGGGCCGCCAAGGGACGGACCGTCGACGCGGTGGCGCGTGCCGGCTTCGTCGGCCGCGGAGTGATCTACCTCCTCATCGGGGCGCTGGCCCTGCGTATCGCCTTCTCCGACGGCGGGGGCCGTCAGGCCGACCGCGGCGGCGCCGTGGCGGAGCTCGCGGACCGGCCCTTCGGGAACGTACTGCTGTGGCTGCTCGGCATCGCCCTGGCCGGGATGGCGTTGTGGCGGCTCTCGGAGGCCCTCTTCGGGCAGGCAGGGCCCGACGGTGACAAGCCGGGCAAGCGGGCACTGTCCGGGGCGCGGTTCCTCTTCTACGTGTTCGTGTCGTACTCCGTCCTCGCGTACGCGGCGGGCGACGAGGGCAGCGGCAGCGGCGCGAGCGACCGGCAGACCAAGGACGTGACGGCGAAGGTCCTGGACTGGCCCGCCGGGCAGTGGATCGTCGCCGCCGCGGGCGTGGGCGTGCTCGTCGCCGGGGTGTGGATCGCCGGGCGGGCGCTGCTGCGCAAGTTCCACAAGCGGCTGCGCCTGTCGGAGATGCCGCGCCGGATGCGGCAGGCCACGGATGTCCTCGGGATCGCCGGCGGAGTGGCCCGGGGAACGGTGTTCGCCGTGGCCGGCGGGTTCGCCCTCACCGCCGCGTTGCAGCACGAGCCCGGCGAGGCCAAGGGCATGGACAACACGCTGCGCTCCTTCACCGAGACCGGGTTCGGGCCCTGGCTGCTCGCCCTCATCGCGGTCGGCCTCGTCGCCTTCGGCCTCTTCTCCTGGGTGAACGCGCGCTGGCGCAAGGTCTGACGGCCGCCCCCCTGGCCCCGGGCCGGGAGCGTGGGGGCCGGGAGCGTGGGGGCCGGGCGGGCTCAGACCGAGGTCGGGAACTCGTACCGCACGCCGGTCAGCCGCTCCGACAGCTCCCACAGTCTGCGGCCCGTCTCGGCATCGGCCGCCGTGGCCGACAGCGCCACTCGCTTCGGTGCGCCCCGCAGTTCGGCCGGGCCGCCGGGTCCGATGAACTCGCCGCCGCGCACGCTCGGGTCGGTGGCCGCGTACAGCTGTGACCGGGCGCCGTCGGCCGGGCGTTGGGCGAACAGCGGGTTGCCGATCCGGCCCAGCAGGAAACGCCACAGGCCCACGGGGCCGTGCAGTTGGAGGTTGGTGGCCGTGTAGCCGGGGTGGGCGAGGACACTGCGGACGGGGCTCTTCGCCTCGGTCAGACGCAGGTGGAGTTGGTGTCCGAAGACGGCGTTGGCGAGCTTCGACTGGTTGTAGAAGGCCATGGGTCTGTAACCGTGCTCGCCGTGCGGGTCGTCGAAGAAGAGGCGTCCTTGCCGGTGGTTCACCGAACTCACCGTCACCACCCGGGGATCGCTGCCTGCGCCCAGCAGGTCGAGCAGTGCCTCCGTGAGCGCGAAGTGCCCGAGGTGGTTGACGGCCAACTGGAGTTCGTGGCCCTGTGCGCTCAGCGTGCGGGGCGGCGCCATCACCCCCGCGTTGTTGACCAGTACGTCCAACCGGTCGTGCTCGGCGCGCATACGTGCGGCGAAGGCACCGACCGAGTCGAGGTCGGCCAGGTCGAGGTGGCGCACCTCCAGCCGCGCGGAGGGCTGTTCGGCGGTGATCCCGGCTACGGCCCGGCGGCCCTTCTCCTCGTCGCGTACGGCGAGGATCACCCGTCCGCCCCGGCGGGCGAGCGCACGGGTGGTCGCCAGGCCGAGACCGCTGCCGGCCCCGGTGACGACGAACAACCGCCCTGTCTGGTCCGGGACTTGATCGATGGTGCAGTGCTGCTGCGTCATGCGGCACATCGTGCACCGGCTGACACTGAGTGTCAACACGCCCCCAAGTGCCTCTGACATCACCGCATGTCGCTTTGCCCCTGGGTGCCGTGGAGGGCATGGCGTGTACGATGGCGAGGTGAGCCAGCGTGCAGAAGTGAGCCGTCCACCAGTGAGCATGGCCGAGCGAAAGCGTCGGCTCGTCTCCGATGAACTGACCGAATCGGCGCTGCAGTTGCTGGCGCTGAAGGGCTACGACGGCGTCACCGTGGACGAGATCGTGGCCGCGGCCGGCGTGTCCCGGCGTACGTTCTTCCGGTACTTCGCGTCCAAGGAGGACGTGGTCGTCCAGTTCCTGGCCGACATGGGCTCCGACATGTGTGCGGAGTTGGCGGAGCGTCCCGGTGACGAGCGCGCCTCCGAGGCGCTGCTGCACGCCGTCCGCGTCCCTCTGCACGCCTGCGCCATCGACTCCGAGAGGGCGCTGCGCGTCGTGCGGCTGATCCTGCGCACCCCCGCCCTGCACGCGCGCTTCCTCGAACGGCAGGCGCACTGGCGCGACGGCCTGACCGCGCAGTTGGGGCAGCGGCTTGGGCTCGCCCCCGAGACCGAGCTGTATCCGGGACTGGCCGCCGGGATGACGCTGACCGCCTTCGACGCCGTGCTGCGGCGGTGGTGCGACAGCGACGGTGCCGAGGACCCGACCGCGCTGCTCGACGAGGCCTTCGCGGTGCTCGCCCCGGCGCTGGACAGCGGGGTGGGGCGGTAGTCCTCGGGGCCTCTGCCCGGCCGACGCCTCCTCTGCGCCAGGCGGGCGGCCCGGCAACGTTCCGCCGGGCCGCCCGCAGCCGCCCATGGCCGCCTCAGACGACCGCCCCCGACCCCCGTTCCTTGCTCCCGCGTGCCGCCAACGGGCTGAACAACCCCGGCACTTCGGCCGTACTACGGTCTCCTCGACCGGACGGCGGTGGCGCCGGACTGCGCCGTTCGAGCGCGACGGCGATCGGGACGGCCGTGAAGACCGTCGAGGCCATGCCGACCACCACCCCCGCGATCAGCGCCAGGGAGAAGTCCGCGAGGGAGTCGCCCCCGAGCGCGGCCAGCGCCGTCAGGATGAACAGCGCGCCCATGCCCGTGTTCACGGTGCGCGGCAGCGTCCGCACGACGGCCCGGTTGGCGACGGCCGCCAGGTCCGCGCGCGGGTCGCGGCGCCGGCCCTCACGTACCCGGTCGAAGACGACGACCGTGTCGTTGACCGAGTAGCCGATCACGGTGAGCACCGCCGCGAGGAAGACACTGTCGATCGGTTTGCCCAGCCAGGCGAAGAGGCCCACCACCAGCAGTACGTCGTGGACCATGGCGGACACGGCCGCCGCCGCGAGCGTCCAGCGGAAGCGCACGCTCAGGTAGACCAACTGGGCGGCGACGGCGATGCCCAGGGCGACCAGGGCCTTCTGGCGCAGTTCGGCCCCGAGGCTCGGGCCGATCAGTTCGTCGCGCTCGACGGCGACCGTGCCGCCGGGCTCCTCCAACGCGGCCATGACGCGCCGCTGTTCGTCGTCGGTGAGCCGCTCCGTGCGTACGGTGATGCCGCCGTCCCCGGACTCCTGCACCACGGCGCGCGGGAACCCGGCGTCCGACACCGCGCCGCGGGCGGTGTCGGCGTCGACGGACCTGCTGGTGCTGTACTCGACGAGACGGCCGCCGGTGAACTCGACGCCGAAGTCCAGGCCGCGCAGCGCGATGCCCGCGACGGCCACGGCGACCAGCAGCGCACTGGCGCCGAGCCAGCGGCGGCGGTGGCGCACCAGGTCCGGGTCGCGTCGGGCCAGCCAGGTGCGGACGCGGCCCGTGGAGGCGATGCCGGTCACGGCGGGGCGCCGGCGCACGACGTGCCGGGCGACGGCGAAGTCGGCGAGGACCCGCGTGATGACGAGTGCGGTGACCATGGACGCGAGCACGCCGATGCACAGGGTGACTCCGAAGCCCTTGACCGGCCCGGTGGCGAAGAAGAACAGCAGTCCGGCGGCGAGCAGCGTCGTCACGTTCGAGTCGATCACCGCGCTCCACGCCTTGGCGAACCCCGTGCGTACCGGTTTGGCCAGGTCTGTGGAGCGTACGCCGAGATACTCCTCCCGGGCCCGTTCGAAGACGAGGACGTTGGCGTCGACGGCCATGCCGATGGCCAGGACGAAGCCGGCGAGACCCGGCAGGGTGAGTGTCGCGCCGAGCGCCACCAGCGCGGCGTACGAGATGAGTCCGTACAGGACGAGGGCGAGGGCCGCGAGGGCGCCGAGGAGCCGGTAGACGACGGTGATGAACAGCGCGGTCAGGGCGATGCCGATGAGGGCGGCCTGGGTGCTCGCGGCGATGGCGTCCGCGCCCAGCGTGGGGCCGACGGTCCGCTGCTCCACGATGTCGACGGGCACCGGCAGCGCGCCGCCCTTGACGAGTGCGGCGAGGTCTCGGGCCTCGGTCCGGCTGAAGCCGCCGGTGATTTGGGTCTCGCCGCCGGTGATACCGACCTCGCACCGTACGTCCGGGTTGACACCGGGCGCCGAGATGATCTTGTCGTCGAGTGTGATGGCGACGCGTCGCTCGGGTGCGCCCTGCGGTGCGCACGCCGCCTTGCCGGTGACGCGCGCCCAGGCGTCGCCGGCCTTGTCGCGGAAGTCGAGCGAGACGGTCCAGCCCGCGAGTGACTGCTGGTCGAGGCGCGCTTCGGCGTCCTTGACGCCCGCCCCGGAGAGCGCGGTGGGGCCGAGGACGAGGTGGTTCCCCGGCCGGTCGGGGTCGGGCAGGGTGCGTGAGCCGTCGGCCGCGGGCTTCTTCCCGCCCGGGTCGGGGCGCTCCCCCGCCACCGGGTGGACCGTCAGTTGGGCGGTGCGGCCGATGACTTCGGCGGCCTTGCGCGGGTCCTGGACGCCCGGGAGTTCGACGATGATCCGCTTCTCGCCGGAACGGGCGATGCCGGGTTCGGCGACACCGAGCGCGTCGACGCGCTGTCTCAGGACCTCCAGGGCGCGGTCGGTGGACGCGGCGTCGGCTTTGACGGTGGGTGAGTCCTTGGTCTCCAGGACGATGTGGGTGCCGCCTCGCAGGTCGAGACCGAGGCGGGCGGTCTGGGTGAGGGCGACGTAGAGGGAGAGGGCGACGACGCACAAGGCGACGACGGCCCGCCACAGGGCCGCGCGGGACGCGGGCTTACTGGGCCTACCGGGCTTACTGCGCTTGCTGGGGTTACGGGGGTTACTGGGGTTACTGGGGTTACTGGGCTTGAGCGCACCGGAGTTGGGTGCACGGGACATCGGTTCTCCATGATGAGGGCAGGGCGGATGGACGCGTGACCGGGCGGCGCGGGATGCGCCGGGTCAGGCGTCGGGGACGGTCTGCTTGCTCATCGGTGGGGCGGGGCCCGAGGGGCGGCGGGGTCGGCCGCCTGATGTGTCCGGACCCGGACGGCAGTCGGGTGCGACGGCGGGCCGCCCGTGGCACGGTGCGGCACCGGGTCGCAGGCCGTGCGCGCGGGCCCCGGTGGGTGTGGCCCCGGAGTGTGGGCGTCGAGGCGGTGCGCGACCACGCGCAGTGCGGGGACGTCCTCGGGTCCGGTCCGCTCCCCCACGTGAGCCGCCACCGTGTGGTGGGTGAGCGGCTCGGCGGCAGGCGTGCGGTACGCCATCGCGGCGGACGGCGTGAAGAGGGCGAGGACGGTGACGACGAGGGAGAGCGCGGAGGCGGCCAGGCGCGCGGGACGGCTCTGCTGCGACACGCGTGCCTCCCTCCCCGCTCGTCCGCGCCTGTGACCGCTTGGTGTGGCGACCGACGGCCATCTGCTCGGCGGGCACGCACGGCGCGACCCGCCACGCTCAACGTACGGGGTCCACGGGCGGTTCCGCCCCGCGCCGAGCGTTCCGGCCCGGTGGACGCCACGACGTGCCAAGGCGGCGGACACGCAAGGAGGACCCCGCTCCGAGCAAGGCACCGCCCGGGGTGGACGACTTCCCGGGCGGCAGCCTCACTCCACGCACGTCACCGGCCTGACGGCCACCACGACCGGCCAACACGGCGACCCCGGCCCCGTCCGGCTAAGCACACGCAACGCACCCCGCCCGCCCCGAGCAACGGACAGGCCCCCCACAGCTCCCCCGGACCCACACCCTCCCCCTGTGCCCCACCAGGCCGTGACCACCACAACCCGCCGAGGCGGCGGCCCCGGCCCCGCTGAGCGCACAGGACGCGCCCGCCCCGAGCAACGGAAGGGCCCCGCGCCGCTATCCGGTCCCGCGCACCATCTCCATACTCCCCAGGCTGGTCGGCACCACGGCCTGAGCTGCCCCGGGTTGCCGGTGCGGCGGGCACCCCGGCCCGAGCGACAGGCGGCCCCCACTCCGGCTCCCCTGGACAGCGCCCCGAGGCCGCCGCGGACTACCTGCCTGCCTACCTACTGCCTACCCCGTACTCCACCAGACTCGTCGGCACCACGACCTGCCGCGGCGGCGGCCCAGAGCTCCTCTTCGTGGCCGTGCCGGGCCCGGCGGCGGCATGCAGGCGGGTGGCGAGGAGGCGGGCCGCCGCGCGGCCCAGTTCGTCGCTGTCGTAGGCGACGAGCGTGAGCGGCAGCCCCAGCGCGTCGGCCAGTTCGAAGTCGTCGAAGCCGGCGAGGGCGACGTCGGCGCCGCCGTGGGACCGCAGGGCGCGGATCGCGCGGAACGCCCCTATCGTGTTGCGGTTGTTGGAGCAGAACAGCGCGGTCGGCGGATCGCGCAGCGCGAGCAGGTCGGCGGCGGCGCGCGTCGCCTCGTGCGGTTCCGTCTGGCCCTGGCGAACGAGGCGGTCGTCGACGGCGAGGCCCGCCGCGGACAGAGCTGCCGCGTAACCGCGCAGCCGCTCCGTGCCGGTGTGCACGGCGGGCGGCGAGCCGAGGAAGCCGATGCGGCGGTGCCCCCGCTCCACGAGGCGGGCCGTGGCGTCACGGGCGCCGCCGAAGTCGTCGACCAGGACGCTGTCGGCGGCGAAGCCCTCCGGCGGACGGCTGGCGAGGACCACCGGCACTCCCTCGGCCACCGCCGCGGCCAGGTGACGCTGGTCGGCATCCGCGGGCACGGCGATGATGCCGTCGACACGGCGGGCCACGAGGTCGGCCACCAGTTCCCGCTCGGCGCGCAGATCCTGCCCGGTGTTGCCGATGACCGTCTTGAGTCCGTCCTTGACGACGACGGAGTCGACGCCGAGGGCCAGGCGTGAGTAGAAGGGGTTGGCGAGGTTGGTGACGACGAGCCCGACCAGGCCGGAGCCGCGGCCGAGCCGGAGGCTGCGGGCCACCTCGTTGGGCCGGTAGCCGAGCGCGCTCGCCGCGGCCCTGACCCGCTCGCGGGTGGCCGGCAGCACCTGCGGATCGTCGCGCAGCACCCGGGACGCGGTCATCGCGCTGACGCCCGCGCGTTCGGCGACGTCCCGCAGGGTGGGCTGGCCGCCCCTTCTGTGCTGTTCCGTACTCTCCAACGCCCCACCGCTCCCGCCATGTCCAGCGCGTCCGTCACGCCCTGCCGCGACCACCGTCTCAGGTCACGTACACCGCCGCCCCGATCAGGGCCGCGTTCTCACCCAGCGCACCCGCGCGCAGCGCGACCGGCGTGTCCCCGAGGCCGGCGCGCAGGGCCGGGCGGATCAGGTCCCATGACGCCGCCATGGCGCCGCCGACGACGAGGGCCGTCGCGTCGAAGCCACGCAGGCAGGGGGCGAGGACGGCGCCGAGGGTCGTGAAGGTCTCGTCGAAGACGTGGCGTGCGCGCCGCTCTCCCGCCCGCGCCCGGTCGGCGATCTCACGCACATCCAAAGCTCCGTCCAGGACACCGCCCAGGACACCGCCCGACGCTCCGTCCACGGCACTGTCCAGGACACCGTTCGCCGCGTCGCCGTCGCCATAGCGCGCCAGGATCGCGCGCCGTGACACCGAGTCCTCCAGCGGCCTGCCGCCCACCCGCAGCAGGTCGACACGGCCCTGCGGCGGCACCCCCGGCCCCGTCCGCCGCACGCCGCCGTCGACGGTGAAGGCCGAACCGACGCCCGTGCCCAAGGTGATGCCCACGCAACGGTGGTGTCCGCGCGCGGCGCCCGCCCGCCACTCGCCGAGGAGGAAGGCGTGGGCGTCGTTCAGGAACACCGTCTCTGCCGGGCGCGGCCACACGCCGTCCAGAAGCACGGACCGTACGTCGATGCCGTACAGGTCGTCGAACTTGCCGACGCCTTCGAAGCGGGCGATGCCCTTGTCGTGGTCGAAGGGTCCGGGCACCGCCACGCCCCACACCTCTCCGGCCGCCGCCTCCAAGTCGCCGGCGCAGCGGACCACCGCGCCCAGGATCTGTTCGGCGGTGCCCCGGGCGTCGAGGGGCCGTCGCACACTGCGGGCGACGGTCGCGGTGTGCGGGTCGGCGAGGGCGGCCGTCACATGCGTGCCGCCGATCTCCAGGACGGGTCTCATGACGCCCCACCGGGGTGCTCCGGCCGGACCAGGGCCTTGACGACCTTGACGGGGCGTTCGCCGATCGCCGCCAGCTGGTAGCGGCCGACCGCGGCGGGCACCGTCAGCGTCTCGGCGTACGACAGGGTGTGCCGCTCCCCGGCCGCCGTGCGCACCACGACACCCTCGCCCTCCACCACGTTCAATACGTGGAAGCGGCCCTCCGTGTCGTCGTCGGCCACCGCGCCGGCGCCGCCGTCGAGGACGAGGCGCCGCACCTCGTAGAACATCTCCTCCAGGGCGCCGAGGAGTTCCTCGCGCCAGCCCGCGCCCCGCCGCAGGGTGCGCGGCTCCTGGACGAGATCGCGTACGACGGCCTCGCCGCGCCGCTCGGTCTCCAGGTTGGCGAGGCCGTGTTCGTACGGGAGCGGGCGGGGGCGGCCGTTCGCGTCGGGGCGCAGCCAGTCGTAGAAGCGCAGGGAGTAGAGGTAGGGGGTGGCGCTGATCTCCAGGACGACGTTTCCGGCGCCGGAGGCGTGCGGGGTGCCCGCCGGGATCATGAAGAGGCGGCCCGGTTCGGCGGGGAAGGTCATGACGTGGTCCTCGGGGTCCATCGGCACGCCGTCGTGCGCGGCCTCCTCGATCTCCTTGCGGAAGAGGTCCGGGTCGGCGTCCTCGCGCAGGCCCAGGAAGACGCGTGCGCCGGGGCCGCCGAGGGTCATGTAGTACGTCTCGTGCTGGGTGTAGGGCCAGCCGAACCGCTCCCGCATGTACGGCTCTTTGGGGTGGCAGTGCACCGAGAGGTTGCCGCCGTCCACGGTGTCGAGGTAGTCGAAGCGGATCGGGAAGGACGTGCCGAAGCGGGCGCTGACCTGGGGGCCGAGCATCGCCTCGGGGTGCAGGACGCACAGCAGTTGGAACGGGATCTCTGCTTGTTGGCCCGGGTGGGTGCCGATGAGGACGCCGGCTTCGGGGGCGATGAGTTCGTAGCCGAGGGCGGTGTTGCGGGCCGCGCGGTCGAAGCCGAGTGCGCGTTGGGCCCAGTGGCCGCCCCACGGCGTGGAGTTGAAGTACGGCCGGGTGCGTACGGGGCGCCGGGCCAGGTCCGCGAGGGTGGCGCGCAGGCCGTCGCCGTCGATGTAGGTGGGGCGGTCGGGGTCCTGTACGTCGAGCCAGCCGTCGAGTCGGGGGGCGAGCGCGTCGCGGTGCCGGTCGAGGACGGGCCAGTCGATGTAGAAGAGCCGCCTCACGTCACCGTGCTCGTAAGGCAGTCCGAGGTTGGGGCCCTCGCCTGCGGTCACGGCGGCCTCGGCGTGGCGCTTGGGCAGGTCGGCGTACCAGAGCACGTCGTGCGGGAGGAGGGACGCGCCGGGCCCGTGCACGAGCAGCAGTTCCCCGGTCGCGGGTGGCGGCGGATCGGGCAGGTCGTCGAAGAGGTCCCGCAGGGAGTTCTCGGCGAGCCTGGCGTAATAGGGGTCGTCGGTGGCGTCGGTGCGGCTGCGCACGGCGTGGGGCGGTGCGTGGTGGGCGCGCAGGTCCAGGGTCCGCACGGGCGTGCCGAGCGCGGCCAGTTCCTCGGTCAGGCGGGTGGCGAGGCGGTCCCAGTCGACCGTCGGTGGACCGTCCACGGCGACGGTGGCGGGGCCGTGGGCCAGCCGGGTGGCGACGGCCCGCCAGCCGGTGGCGAGGACGGCGCCCGGAGCCGGGGCGTAGCGCGGGTCGAGCCGGTACACACGTTCTCCTTCGTGCGAAGGTACGGGATTCGTGCGGATGTACGGGAACAGCACCCTCGGGGGAGGTCTCAGGGACGTACGAAAAGCACGGCGGCCGTCCCGAGGGCCGGCAGCTCGACGCCCACCTGACCGTCGCGCAGCGGCAGTTGGTCGCCCGCCGTGCCGAGGTAATCCGCGCGGTGCGCGGCGGCCGCCGGGAAGTGGGCGCGGACCGGGCAGGACAGCGGCTCCTCGGCGAACGACTGGAGCCGCAGCAGGACGTGGCCCGGCCGGGGCGTGGTGGCGCCGACGAGGCGGATGCGCGGGTCGCCGACGGCGGCGAAGGCGTGGTGGGAGGGCGCGCCGTCCGAGACCCCCCTGGCTCGGACGGCGCGCAGGGGGCGGCTCCACGCGGCGGCTGTGTGCGGACCGAGGCCGTCGGGGGTGGGGCCGCAGGCCAGGCTGTAGCGGTAGGTGAACGCGAAGCCTTGAGCGCTCGGGAAGTTGGTGTCCCAGAGGTTGTTGTGGATCCAGGAGTAGACGGTGGCGGGCTCGTCGTGGTCCATGGTCTTCGGGAACGGCGCGTACGGCAGGGCGATGTTGCCGAACTGCACGAGCGGCGCGTCCTGCGTGGACCAGGCCACCGCGAGAGCGCCGTCGTGGAGCGTCACCCAGCGCCGCACCGCCCGCATGTGCAGGGCGGAGCCGGGCACCACGGGCAGGCCGCTGCCCGTGGTGCCGCCGGAGGCCTCCATGCGGACGGTCGGGTCGTCGAAGGCGAACGGAAAGGCGAAGTAGGCGCTCTCCTTGCCGAGCGTGGCGTCCTTGTCGAGGCGGTTCTCGATGTCGAGCCGGGGCACGCCGTGCGGCAGGGTGAGGGTGGTGCGCAGCCGGTTGGCGCCCGCCGGGCGGGTCTCGTACGTGAGGGACTCGCCGGTGGCGGTGGAGCGGCGGGCGATCAGCGCGGCGGGCGGGGCGACCGCGCGGGCGCCGAGGTGTTCGAGCCGGTCCGAGGCGGTCGTACGGCTGGAGTTGTGGTTGAAGGCCCCGGCCGTGGTGTAGCTGTCGTGGAGGTAGGCGTTGAAGCCCACGATGGCGTCCTGGCGGACGAGTTCGCGGCCGGTCGCCTTGTCGGTGACCGAGGCGACGCAGGCGTGCGCGAGGTCGACGCGGACGGCGAGGTGTTCGTTCTCCAGGAGGATCGGGGCGGGGTGCGCGCGGGCCGCGGCTGCGCTCTCGGCGGGGTCCTCGCGTTCGGTGCCGCCGGTCGGGTTCCAACCGGTGGCGGCCTTCTCCGTCGTACCGTCCGCGTCCCGGCCGGTGCGACCGGTGTGACCGGTGTGCCTCGGCCCGTCGGCGGTGATGTCCAGGCGAACCGACCCTGCGGGCGGCACCTCGTCGACGCGGACGAGCAGGAAGCGTCCCGCGTCGCGATGGTCGTCATTCGTCTGCGGCCGCTCCTCGTGCGCGAGGCGGCGTCCGTGGCGGGCGTCGCGCACGGTCACCGGGCGCTGAAGGGGCACGGTGCTCTCCGGCAGGAAGACGCGGACGACGTCGGTGCGCGGCCAGGAGCAGGTGTTGACGACGTGGTACGAGGCGGTGGCCTCCGGCGGGGCGGTGAGCCGCTGCCCGAGGCGGGCGCTCGCGCGGGCGAGGAGCGCGTTGCCGTCGTCGTGGGCGCGCAGCGCCTGGCCGTACTTCCAGTGCCACTGCTGTTCGCCCGAGTGGCCGCCCTCGTCGCCGTGGGTCCACGGGTCGCCGGCGCCCCAGGTGTGCTCGTCGAAGAGCGACACCGCCTCATAGACCCCGGCGGCGTCCGCGCTGTCGTCCTCGGCCCCCGTGGCGCCGAGGAGGGCGGCGAACGTGCCGATGGTCTGGGCGTCGGCGACCACGGACTGGGCGGTCCTGGCCAGGGACAGCGGGCGCGCGCCCGACCCGACCCCGTCGACCCACCAGTCGGTCCAGTCGCCCTCGAAGGTGCGGATCTCGCCGCCGAGCCGCGCCTCGGCGTCGGTGAAGAAGTCCTCGTTGCGGGAGAGCCGCAGTTGGGGGTGGGCCCAGGTGTCGTTCCAGCGGCGGACGGTGTCGGCGATGACGCGGCGTGGCGGCGCGTTGTCGCCGAACTTGCCCTGGACGCGCAGGTGGAGGATGTCCCACGGGTACGGTTCGCGCTTGACCTCGGTGTGGTCCATCGCCCAGCCGAAGATGCCGCCGCGGTAGGGGTAGGGGTTGGTGGCGAGGGAGGTCAGGTAGGCGGGCAGGAGGTCGTCGACGTCCGCGTAGCTCGTGTCGAAGCCGAGCAGGGGGCCTTCCATGTAGGCGAGGCCGTGCGGGGTGTCGGTGACCCACACCAGGACGCTGTTGCCGCTGGGGGCGCGCCAGCGGAAGAGGCGGGGCAGCTTCTCGCCGCCGACGAGGTGGGGCACGGAACGTCCGGCCCAGTTGTGCGCCACCGACAGGTACCTGACGCCTGCCGCGGCGAGCGCGTCGACGAGGCCGACGACCGCGCCCGGCACGTCGGTCTGCATGGCGGAGGTGATGTCGACGCCGTGCTCGTCGCGCACCTCCTGGGCGAGGCGCAGGAGTTCGTGCAGTTCGTCCGTGGAGCATGTCTCGGTGTGCAGGTTGAACGGCATCGCGGTCAGTTCGATGCGTCCCTCGCGGACCCTGCGTACGAACTCCGCCACCTGCTCGGCGGGGCGGGCCTTCGCCCACTGCCGGAAGGACCACAGCGACTCGACGCACCAGCGGAACCGCGACCGGTCGGGCCAGTCGTCGGTGGCGCGGGTCAGCTCCAGGCAGGAGTCGAGGAACGACAGGTGCTCGGCCAGGACCTCGCCCTGCGGGTCGGTGTAGCCGATGTCGAGGTGGGAGTGGTGGACCAGGTGCAGGGTCCAGCGGCGCTGCGGGGTCAGTCGTACGCCGATGCCGTCCCGCCCGTCCGGGAGGCCGACGGTGACGCGGGTCGCCGTCTCGACGGCGGGCAGCAGGAGCCGCACGGAGCGGCCCGGCCCGGCGACGCGCTCGACGTGCGGGGCGGCGCCCGATTCCGTACGTACGCTCAAGTCGCCCGGAACTGACGTGCCGTTGACGGGTTCGACGCGCAGGGACTGGAGGAGGGTGCCGTCCTCGGCGTGGCGCAGCAAGGGCTCCTCGGTGAGCTTCAACGTGCTGCCGTCCGCCAGGGTTCCCTCGGCGCTCACCACGCCGGAGCGCAGGCTGTCGCGTATCCGGTCGTTGTCCCAGTCGGTGGTGCGGACCAGAGCCCTTGTCGTCATGCGGATCGCTCCCGGAGGCGGTGTGTGGTCGGGTCAGCGGGCGGAGGCGGAGGCGGTGACGCCGCGCAGGAACAGGCCGCGGAACACCAGGAAGAGGACGAGGGTCGGCGCCGAGACGATGAGCGCGCCCGCCAGGATGACGGGCGGGCCGGTGGAGGCGTAGGCGTTGTTGAGGGTGGTCAGGGCCGCCATGACCGGCTGGACGTCGGGGCTGCGGCTGAGAGTGATGCCGAGCAGCAGGTCGTTCCAGACGGCCGTGAACTGGAAAATGAAGGCCGCGCCGAGCCCCGCCCTCATCAGCGGCACGTGGATGCGCCAGAAGATCCGCCGGAAGGAGGCGCCGTCGAGCAGCGCCGCCTCCGTCAGCTCGGGCGGCATGGTGGTCATCTGGTTGCGGATCAGGAAGAAGGCGAAGGGCACCGCCCAGGCCGTGTACACGAGCATCATGCCGATCCTGGTGTCGTACAGGCCGGCGTCCGCGTAGAGGCCGAAGAGGGGGGCGAGGAAGATCTGGAGGGGGAAGAGCGTGCCGGAGTAGATCAGCCAGAACCAGAACGCGGGCCTCGGGATCGGCAGCACGACGACGGCGAAGGCCGCCAGGGCCGCCACCAGGACCGCGACGAGGCCGCACACCACGGAGTAGAGCAGCGAGGCCTGGAAGCTGTCGCCGATGCCGGCCACGTCCCAGGCGGTCCTGAGGTTCTCCCACAGGGCGAAGCCCTGGACGGTCCAGTCGGGCTTGCCCGCGTACTCGGTGGCCGGTGTCAGGGCGTTGACGACCAGCAGGTACAGCGGGACCAGCCAGAGCACCACGCATCCGGCGACGAGGACGTTGCGCGTCAGGCGTCCCATCACGCTCCTCCCCTCTCAGCTCTCAGCCCTTGGCGGCGTCGGTGTCGGGCATCTGGCGGCGCAGGTACATCCAGGACGAGGCGACGACGATCACCGAGAGGACGAGCGCGATCGCCGAGCCGTAGCCCACGTGGAAGAGCCGGAACGCCTCCCGGTACATGCTCAGGGCGAGGGTCTCCGAGGAGCGGGACGGGCCGCCCTTGGTGAGGATCCAGATCATGTCGAACGCCTTGAGGCTGTTCACGAGGGCCATGCCGACCACGACGACCGTCACGGCGCGCAGCTGGGGCAGCGTGATGTGCCGGAACATCCGCCAGCCGCTCGCCCCGTCCAGCGCGGCCGCCTCGACAGTCTCGCGCGGGATGGCCCGCAGGCCGATCGCGAAGAGGACGACATTCAGCCCGGTCGCCTGCCACGTACTGGCGACGATCATCGAGAGGGTGTTCTGCGGCCATTCCAGGAGCCAGGTCTGCGCCCAGCCGTCGAGGCCGATGCCGCGCAGCACCTGGTTGACGGTACCGTCCGAGGTCAGCATGAAGTTCCACAGCACGGCGGTGGCCGTCGTCGAGATCGCGAACGGCAGCACGATGATCAGCTGCACGATGCCGCCGAAGCGCATCCGGTGGGTGGCGACGGCGAGGAGCAGTCCGGCGAGGACGGGCAGGAGCAGCGTGCCCGCCACCCACATGAGGGTGTTGAGCAGCGACCTGCCGAAGATCGGGTCGTCGGCGAGGCGCGCGTAGTTGTCCAGGCCGGTGAAGCGGCTGGTGAAACCGTTGTCGTCGAAGAAACTGCCGTAGACGCTGCGGAGGAACGGATAGACCAGCAGGACGCCGACGAAAGCGAAGGCGGGCAGCGCCCAGGGCAGGGCGGCGAGGGGGCCGCCGAGCCTGCCGCCGCCCGCCTTCGCGGCCTGGTGGGGTGTGCGCACGGGCACCCTGCGGCGTACCGGCACGCGGCGGCGTACGCGGACCGGTTTCGCGGCACCGTGCCCGGCGGGGGTGGCGGTCCCGGTCATGTCCTCTCCGCCTCCCGCCACACGCGCCACGCCTCGTCGGCACGGCCCTGCATGGTGCGCAGCGTCTCGCGGGCCGAGGAGGGGTTCAGGAGGAAGCCGGCGAGGTCGTCGACGGTCGCCTCGACGAGTTCGGGCGGGCCCTGCTCCCAGAAGCGGTTGAGCAGCCACAGCTTGTCGCCGCGGACCTTCTGGGCGAGGGAGCCGATGACGGGGTTGGGGGCCGCGACGCGCGGGTTGGGGCAGCCGTCCTGGAGTGCGTGCGAGAAGGCTTTCATGACGGTGGGATGCAGCCAGGTGCGGGTGGCCTGCAACGCCTCCGTGCGGTCGGGTCCCTTGACGGTGGCGACGAGGGCGCTGGCCTCGAAGATGACACAGGGCCGGGCCTTGGGGTCCGCCATCGGGTCCGCCATCGGGAGGACGAACGCGCCGAGGTTCTTGCCCGGCTTGCCGCCCGCCGCCGCCAGCGTGGAGCCGAGCCAGGTGCCGCAGGGCACCATGCCGACCTCGCCGTGCAGCATGGCGGCGGCCGCGTCGGGGTGGTTCATGTCCATGGGCGTGAACCAGTCCTTGTCGAAGAACGACTGGAGAGTGCGCAGGGCGCGATCGGCGCGGGGGTCGGTGTACCGCTCGCGGCCGTTCATCAAGTCGTCGTAGAACGCGGGGTCCTGGCGGCTGAGGATCTCCTGGAACCAGATGAAGGAGGGCCAGCGGCCGTCGGCCGTGCCGTGCAGCGGGGTGACGCCGCTCCTCTTCAGGCGCGCACAGGCGGCGAGGAAGTCGTCCCAGGTCTCCGGGGCCTTCAACCGGTGCTCGCGGAAGACCTCGGGGTTGTAGAAGAACACCCAGTACGCGAGGTTCATCGGCAGGCCGTAGACGCGCCGCCGGTACGTGAACGCCTCGCGCAAGGAGGCGTCGACCCAGCCCTTGGCGACGGCGCGGTCCCACTGCCGGGTCAGCTCCTCGATGCCGCCGGTGCGGGCGAGGTCCCGCAGACGGTACCCGGACCAGTACTTGAGCATGTCGGGCGTCCTGTCGGTCCGCAGCGAGGACTTCACGACCTGCTCGAACGACTCCAGGGACGGGTTGACCTCGGGGACCATGCGCGGTCCCCCCACCGTCTTCATGGCCATGCCCGCGGCGGCCATCGGCTTCTCCCACGCCGCGCTGTCACCGAGGACGGCGACCTCGCCGGGGGGCCGTCCCTCGGCGGTGCCGCAGGCGGTGGCGAGGGCGCCGGTCGTGAGGGCGGTCGCGGCGGTGAGCAGGAGGGTGCGGCGGGCGGGCGCGGCGGGCGTGCTGTGTGCGCCTGACGCGCTCTGCGTCTCTGGCGCGCTCGGCTGCTCTGGCGCGCTCGGCTGCTCTGGCGCGCTCGGCTGCTGCGGTGTTCTCGGCCCCGGGTGCCGACGACCTGACATGGATGGCTCCCTCAGGTGTGCGTGACTCGCCCCTTGTTAGCGTTAACACGGACGTGATGGAGCTTCACCGCGGGCGCACGGGTTGTCAATGGTTCGAGAGCCGCTGGCTTGTTCAACGAGATCGAGGAGAGGTGGTCCGGTCGAGGGTCACAACGATCTTCCCTGTGTGCGTGTTCGACTCCATCAGACGATGTGCGTCGGGCATGCTTTCCAGTCCGTGGAAGGTCTCCGCGATCACGGGGGCCAGCGTGCCGCCGGCCAGTCCGGAACCAATGAACGCGGACGCCCGCCGACGGTATCCCTCGGAGCCCGCGAGGACGCCGTTCGCGTAAGTGTGCACGGTCTGTGGCCAGTTCATGCAGAGCTCGATGGGGCGCGGGTCCAGCCAGCCGTACAACACTGCCGTGCCACCCGGCGTCAGTGCGTCGCCGAGGGCCGCGAAACCGGGGCCGCCGATCCCGTCGAAGGCCACCTCGGCGCCCTTGCCGCCGGTGATCCGTCGGACCTCCTTCACCACGTCCTCGGAGTCCGTCGTGATCACATGGGCCGCGCCCAGCTCCAGAATTTGCCGCCGCTTGGCCTCACCGCGGGTGGTGGCGATCGGGATCGCGCCGAGCCGCAGGGCCGTCTGGACCGCGCCCGTGCCGACCCCACTGGAGGCGCCGGTGATCACCACATGGTCGCCGGGGGCCAGCCCGGCCGTCTCCACGAGGGCGCCGTACGTGGTGGAGTACGTCAGCCACACGGCCGCGGAGGTGACCGCGTCGACGCCCGCCGGCCTGGGGACCACCGAGGCCTCGGGCAGCAGGACCCGCTCGCCGTAGACGCCGTGGACGCCGAAGTCGAAGTTGGCGGCCGCCATCACCGGGTCGCCCGGCCGGTACGCCGTGACGCCGTCGCCGACCGCCTCGACCACGCCGGCGGCCTCGTACCCGAGCCGGGACCCGGGCAGCGTCGGCCGGTAGTAATAGACACCCGCGCGGAACAGCGCCTCGGCGCGGTTGAGCCCGATCGCCTCCACCCTGAAGAGGACCTCGCCGGGACCCGGCGCGGGCAACCGCACGTCCTCGACCTTCAGGACGTCGGGGCCGCCGAGCTCGTGGAAGAGAACTGCCTTGGAAAGAGAAGAGTTGTCATGGAGAAGAACCTAGGAGGCGCAGACGAGACGATCCATGTCTCAAAGCCGCCTGTTCATGTCTGATCGTCTCCGCTGATCGCCCTCCCTGCTCGTCTTCAGCGGTCGCGCGTACGGTACGTCCATGGACGTTCTCAGCGACGTGATCGCGGCCATGCGCACCGGCCGCCCCCACTCCTCCCGCACCGTCAAGCGCGCACCGTGGGGCGTGCGGTTCCCCGAGTCCGACGGCGCCGGTTTCCACGTGGTGCTCCAGGGCTCGGCCTGGTTGCTGGGCCCCGAGGGCGCCGATCCACTGCGCCTTGGACCGGGTGACGTCGTCTTCCTGGCCCACGGGTACGGCCACGGCCTCGCCGATCACCCCCTGAGCCCTTTGGACAACGTCCAGTTGGAGCCCGACGGGTCCTGGCCCGAACTGCCCGACCCCGGTACGGCGGACGCCGAGGTAGTTGCCCACGTCGCCCAGGGCGGGACGCCACCCATGGCCGGTCGGGCGGTGCCGACATGTGTGAGCGAGTTCAGGACACGGTCCGCCTCTCGCGGAGGAGGCGCCGCGCGAGCATATGTGTCCCTGCCGTGGCCACCGCGGCGAGCGCAAGGCCCCGTGCGGCGTCGCGGGGGCGAGTCGGACGCAGCACGCCCGCGTCCCGCAGCCGCCCACGGGCCCAGAGGGCGAAGGGGATCACCACCAACGGTGAGGTGACGGAGCCGGGCGTGTACGCGCGGACGGCGGCGGCCTGGGCCAGATGCACCACGCCGTGCAGCCCGAAGCCGTTCAGAGCGGCCTGGTAGAAGGCGGAGCGTCCGCCGGTGCGGTGCCCGGCGGCGGCCGCCGCGGCGACCACGACGCCCATCCCGGCGACGGCGGTCGTGAACTCACGCCGGTCGATGGACTCCAACCGCCGCCATACGCGCTCCGGGACACCCGGGAACCGCTCACGAAGCTCAGGCACCCGGCCCTGGGCCCAGCCCGGCACCATGGCCACTTCCTCCGCGTCGTGCAGTGCCCACGCGGCCAGCAGCCCGAAGGTCACTCCGACGCCGACTCGGCCGCCGCTCGCAGCCATTTCACCTCTGCTCATGGTCGGAAAGTCTGCCAGCCCCTGCTCGTCGCCCCGGCCCGGGGCTGGTTGTCACTCGCATGCCAAAGGACCGCCCCGGGACACGCACCCCCGCGCGTAGTGGGCGGTTGACGTCGTGCACTACGTTGCCCGGACCCTGGGGCCCCCACCCCCCACACGCCCGGAGGAGTACGTCCATGCGGATGCCCGCACAGCATCGGACCGTCGCGGCCCTCGCCGCCGTCACCGGAATCGCCACGCTCGGCCTCGGCGCGGGACCGGCCGCCGCCGACGCCTCGGAGCCACTGCGTTACGTCGCGCTCGGCGACAGCTACAGCGCCGGGTCGGGCGTACTGCCCCTCGATCCCGGGGCCCCGCTCCTGTGCGCCCGCACGTCGAAGAACTACCCGCACCTCCTCGCCGCCTCCCTCGGCGCGAAGCTGACGGACGTGACCTGCGGCGGAGCCCGGACCAAGGACTTCACCGCGGCGCAATACCCGGGCGTCGCCCCGCAGTTCGACGCGCTGAAGAGCGACACGGAACTGGTCACGCTCACCATCGGCGGCAACGACAACAACACGTTCATCAACGCGATCCTCGCCTGCGGCAGCTCCGGCATCCTCTCCGGTGGCAAGGGCAGCCCTTGCAAAGACACGTATGGCACCACCTTCAAGGACCAGATCGAGTCCAAGACCTACCCGGCGATCAAGACCTCCCTCAACCAGATCAAGGCCAGATCGCCGAAGGCGAAGGTCGCGATCCTCGGCTACCCGTGGATCACCCCGGCGAAGGCCGTCCCCGGCTGCTTCGCCAAGATGCCCGTCGCGGAAGGCGACATCCCCTACCTGCGCGACCTCCAGACCCACTTGAACGGGGCCGCGCGGCGCGCCGCGTCCGAGACCGGCGCGACGTTCGTCGACATGGCCGCCGCCTCCGACACGCACGACGCCTGCCGCCCGGCGGGCGAACGGTGGATCGAGCCCGTGCTGTTCGGCACCAACTTCGTACCCGTGCACCCGAACGCCGCCGGCGAGGCCGGCATGGCCGCGCGGACGGCCGAGGTCCTGAACCTGCCCTGACCGGGACGCCGGGCGTGCGGCACCGCCCGCCCGGCGAACCCGTCCATACCGGACGACCCGCGTACGGGCCGGCTCCGCGCGGCTGCGATCCTGGTCCGGTGACCGGAATCAAGTGGCCCACCAGCAAGAACCGCTCCAGGCGGACCCTACGAGCCGCTGTCGGCGCCGTGCTGCTCCTCACCGCCCTCGGCCCTCTCGCCGCCTGCTCGTCGAACGCGCCGGGCCGGGACGGGTCCGGCACCTCCGCGGGCCACCCCTCCGGTTCCGGCGACGCCGTCCGCCGACCGCCCGCCGACGCGGCCTTCGACTATCAACTGGGCGGCCCCTACCGGCCCCCGTCGAAGGTACGAGCCGTCTCCCGGGACCGCACCGCCGACCCCGCCCCCGGCCGCTACAACATCTGTTACGTCAACGCCTTCCAGGCCCAGCCCGGCAAGCAGGCGGCACGCTGGTGGCAGCGCGAGCACCCCGGCCTGCTGCTGCGCGACGAGGACGGACGGACGGTCGTCGACGAGGACTGGCAGGAGCCCCTGCTGGACATCTCCACCGAGGAAAAGCGATCCGCGCTCGCCGATGTCGTCGGCGAGTGGATCGAGGGCTGCGCGCGGGACGGCTTCGACGCGGTGGAGCCCGACAATCTCGACTCCTACGAACGCTCCGACGGCCTGCTCACCACCGATGACGCGGCGTCCTTCGCCCGCCTCCTCGCCCGCCGGTCCCACGACGAGGGCCTGGCCATCGCCCAGAAGAACACCACCGACCTGCTGGACCGCCACCGCACCATCGGCTTCGACTTCGCCGTGACCGAGGAGTGCGCCCGCTATCAGGAGTGCCGCGCTTTCGAAGAGGCGTACGACGGGAGGGTCTTCGACGTCGAGTACGAGACGAAGGACTTCACCGCCGCCTGCCGCTCCTGGGGCGAGGAGCTGTCGGTGACCTTGCGCGACCGTGATGTCCGTCCTGCGGGTGAGGAGGGGTACGTGTACCGGCACTGCTGAGCATCCGGCCTCACCGCACGGTCAGCACCAGTTTGCCCGCGGTGCGTCCCGTGTCGCCGAGCTCGTGCGCCTTCGCCGCGTCCGCCAGCTCGAACGTACCGGCGATCTCGGCGCGCAGCCGGCCTTCGGACACGAGGCGTGCGATGGCCGACATCCCGGCGTGGTCGTCCTCGACCAGCATGACCTCCGCGCGCACACCGAGCCGGGCCGCCTCCTCGGCGAGCGCCCGCGTGCCGTCATCGAGCCGGAGGGAGACCAGGATGCCGTCCCGGCGCAGACTGCGCAGGGAGCGCAGGGCGTGGTCGCTGCCTTGGGCGTCCAGGACGACGTCGGCGTCGCGGACGGCCTCGGCGATGTCCGTGGTGCGGTAGTCGAGGACCTCGTCGGCGCCGAGAGCGCGTACGAAGTCGTGCTTGGGCGCGCTTGCCGTGCCGATGACGTGGGCTCCCTGGGCCTTGGCGACCTGCACGGCGAGGTGGCCGACGCCTCCGGCCGCCGCGTGGATCAGCACCCGCTGGCCGGCTTCGATGCGGGCGGTGTCGACGAGCGCCTGCCGAGCGGTGAGAGCGGCGAGCGGCAGGGCGCCGGCCTGCACGTGGTCGACGGCGACCGGCTTGCGGGCAAAGGCGCGGGCGGGACCCGTGGTGTATTCGGCATGGCTGCCCGCTCCGTAGGGGTACGGCAGCATGCCGAAGACCTCGTCGCCCGGCTTGAAGAGGGTGACGCCGGGGCCGGTCGTCTCGATCACGCCGGAGACGTCCCAGCCCAGGACGAACGGCGGCTCGCCGAGGAAGAGCCCGGGGACGCTGCGGTGCTTCCAGTCGGTGGGGTTGACCCCGGCGGCGTGGACGCGGACGAGGATCTCGCCGGGTCCGGGCACCGGCCGGGGCAGCCGGACCTCTTTGAGCACCTCGGGGCCGCCGAGGATGTCCTGAGTGATCGCTCGCATGGTGGGGAGGGTGTCGTTCATGTGCCCCAGCTTGCGGCTCCCGCGCATCCGGCGGCAGTGGCATGAAGGTCATTCTCCGATATGATCGTGCCATACGATCGCGCCATGCATCGTGTGGTCGTCTTGGCGCTCGACGGGGTCTATCCGTTCGAACTCGGCATCCCGCAACGCGTTTTCGGCGCCGCGGAGCGCCGCTACGAGGTGGTCACCTGCACGGTCGACGGCCACCCGGTACGCACGTCCGCGGACTTCGCGATCACCCCGGACCGGGGGCCGGAGGCGCTGGCCGACGCGGATACGGTGGTCATCCCCCCGTACGCGTCGGCTCCGGCCTCCTCGCGGCTCCCGGCTCCGGTGGCGGACGCGCTCGCGCGGATCGCGGTCGGAGCGCGCATCGTGTCCATCTGTACCGGCGCCTTCACGCTCGCCGCGGCCGGGTTGCTCGACGGGCGCCCCGCCACGACGCATTGGCAACTGGCGGACCGGTTCCGGGAGTTGTTCCCCGGCGTGGCCTTGGACGCCGATGTGCTGTTCGTCGACGACGGCGACGTCCTCACCTCGGCCGGGGCCGCGTCCGGCCTGGATGTGTGTCTGCATCTCGTACGCAAGGACCACGGCAGCGAGGTGGCCAATCACGTCGCACGCCGGTGCGTGGTGCCGCCGTGGCGGGACGGCGGGCAGGCACAGTACATCGAGCAGCCGGTGCCCGAACCGTCCACAGCGGGGACGGCGGCGACACGGGAGTGGGCGCTCGGACGGCTGGACGAGCCGCTGACGCTGACCGACCTCGCCGGGCACGCCCGGATGAGCCTGCGGACATTCGCCCGCCGGTTCCGGGCCGAGGTGGGGATGAGCCCGGGGCGGTGGCTGATCCAGCAGCGGGTCGCGCGGGCGCGGGAGTTGCTGGAGTCCAGCGACCTGCCCGTCGAGCAGATCGCCGCCAGGGTCGGATTCGCGACGCCCGCGTCACTGCGCCGGCATCTGCACGCCGCGATCGGCGTCTCACCGCAGGCGTACCGCCACACCTTCCGCACCACGGGCGCCTGCTGACCTCTTCCGGGCTGCCGCCTGCCCCCTCACCTCTCCTCCCCCTCCGGCGGCGGAGGCGGCTTCGGTGCGCCGCGCGGTGGGGCGATCTTGTCGTACGTCACCGGGGTGCCGGGCGTGGTCACGGCCGCGGCGGCGGGGACCTCGGCGGGCGGGAGCAGGGCGTCGCGGTGGGCGCCCGGGTCCCAGCCCGTCTCCACGACCCGCTTCTGGACGACGACGGCCCCAAGGAGGACGGCGAGGCCGATCAGCAGCATCAGGGTGACGCCACCGGCCTCGCCCGCCTTCGCCGCGTACCCGATGAGCGTGCCGAACCACCCGAAGTCCGCGTCACCGAACGTGGTGTTCTCCTCCCCGAAGGCGCCGAGGACCTTCAGGAGCAGCGCGGGCAGGAAGGTGATGAGGACGCCGTTGACGAAGGCACCGAGGGCCGCGCCGCGGCGGCCGCCGGTCGCGTTGCCGTAGACGCCTGCCGCGCCACCGGTGAAGAAGTGCGGGACGAGGCCCGGCAGGACGAGGGCGATTCCGAAGGCGGGGTGGAAGATCCAGGCGAGCAGGCCGAGGCTGACGAGGCCGCCGATGAAGCTGGAGATGAAGCCGACGAGGACGGCGTTCTGCGCGTAGGGGAAGACGATCGGCGCGTCGAGCGCGGGCACCGCCCCGGGCACCAGCTTGCGCGCGATGCCCTGGAAGGCGGGGATGAGTTCGCCGAGGATCGTGCGGACGCCGAAGAGGATCACGGCGACGGCGATGCCGAACTGAAGGCCCTGCATCACGGAGTGCATGACGTAGTCGCCGACGCCTCCCGCGCCCGCCGCGCCGTTCTCGCCGAACGCCTTGAGAGCGGCCTTTTTGCCCACCTTGCCGAGGAAGACGAGGGACATGATGACGTAGATCAGCACCATGGACAGGGCGGTCGCCACCATCGAGTCGCGCAGGAACCGCAGCCCTTCGGGGAGGTTCATCTCCTCGGTGGAGCGGCTGCGGCGCCCGACGAGCCGGCCCGTCGCGCCCGCCGCGATGTAGCCGGCCGTTCCGAAGTGGCCGATGGCCACGTTGTCGTTGCCGGTGACACGCTTCGTCCAGGGGTGCGCGAAGGCCGGCATCGCCACCAGGAGGATGCCGAGCAGGACGCCGCCGACGACGACCACGACCCAGGACGTCTGCCCCGAGATGGCGAGCACCATGGTCAGCAGCGTCGCCATGAACAGCATGTGATGGCCGGTCAGGAAGACGTAACGCAAGGGTGTGAAGCGGGCCAGGAGCAGGCTGACCGCGAAGCCGAGGATCATGAGCCAGGCGACGCGGGCACCGTACTGCTCCTGGGCGATGCCGACGATCGCCTCGTTGGTGGGGATCACGCCGTGCGCTCCGGTGGCGCCCTGGATCATCTCGCCGAGCGGGGCCAGGGCGCCGACGACGAGGGTGGCGCCCGCCCCGATCAGCAGGAAGCCGAGCGTCGCCTTGATGGCGCCGCCGACGATCTGTCCGGCGGACTTCCTCAGCGCGATCAGTCCGGCGGCGGTGATGAGGCCGATGAGGTAGGCGGGTTGGCTGAGGATTTCGTCGACGAGGAACTCGGCGGTCGACACGAGCCAGTCCATGGTGGTTTCTCTCTCCTTGCCCGGGCCGTCAGACGTCGTACGTGTCGCGCAGGACGCGGTCGGCCTCGGCCGCGCTGGTGAAGTCCTCGACGACCTTCACCGGGATGCCGACGTCGCCGAGCATCCGGGCGACCTCCCGCGAGGTGAGGATGGCGACGGCCTCGTTCACCTTGCCCTTGGCCGAGATGGTGTCCGTCGCCTCGACGGTGACGTACCTGCTCCACCCCCAGCGGTCCAGGACGCCTTCGAGGGTCTGTTTGAGGAACAGGCTCGTGCCGACGCCGTTGCCGCACACGGTCAGGATCTTGTGCGGGTCGCCGGTGTCGCGTACCGCCGCCTGCCTCGGGCGTGCGCCCTGAGGTTCGCCGGACAGGAGGGCGTGCACGGCCCGCGGCGTGGGGGCCTCGCGCAGGGCGCGTGCGGTGTCGGGGTCCGCGAGCAGCCGGGCGAGCGCGCCCATCGCCGCCGTGTGCTCGGAGGCGTCCTTCGCGGCGAGGCCGACGACCAACCCGACGGGGTCGTTGGTCTCGTGCCCGAACTCCACGGGCTCGGCGAGCCGCACCCACGACATGCCGGTGCCGAGGACCGCCGGCGAGGGGCGGGCGTGCGCGAAGGCGAGGCCGGGGGCGATGACGATGTACGGCCCGTTCCGCTCGACGTTCTCGATCATCTCGGCGGTGTACGTGTCCGTGGCGGCGCCGGTCGCGACCATCAGGTCACCGGCGCGCCGGACGGCTTCGCGCCAGTTGCCCGCCGGGGCGTCGAGGAGGACGGCTTCCGCGGGGAGGATTTCGTTCAGCGCTGCCATGCGCGTGATTCTCGCCGACGCACGCGGGCCCCGACGAGGTGGCAGGTCGCGGTCACTTTCCGTAGGCCTGCAGGAAGACGTCTGTCGCATGGGCCGCGACGGTGTCGGGGTCGGCGTCGGGGCGGTACTCCAACGGGCCGGTGAGGAGGGAGAGGAAGTGCTCGGCGGCGACCTCCGGGTCGCACGGGCGCAGGCGGCCGGCGAGAGCCAGGCGGGCCAGGCGGTCAGCGAGGGCGGACCGCACCCGAAGCGCTGTGCGCTCGCGTACGCGCACCGCCAGGTCCGGGAACTGAGCCGCCTCGGCGCAGGCCAACTGCCGTACGGCGCGGGCGTCCGGGGCGCTGAACGCCCGCGTCAGGCCGCGGGCCACGGTCGTGAGGGGCGCGCGCGGGTCGCTGTCCGCTGGAACCTCGCGCAGCTGCTCGACGACGGCGAGGCTCTGCGCGCCGATCCGGTCAGCGGCGACCTCTACGGCCTCGCGGTAGAGGCTCTCCTTGTCGTTGAGGTGGCTGTAGACGGTCGGCTTCGCGACGCCCGCCTCCTGCGCGATCTCCTTCACGCACGTCTGGGCGTAGCCACGACGTGCGAAGACCGCGAACGCGCCGTCCAGGATCGCCTGCCGCCGCTCGATCCGTCCACGGGCGGTACGTCCGCCCCCCGTTGACACTTCTGAACCCATGGGTTCAGCATAGCGATTGAACCAGTAAGAAAGAATTTCTGAACCAATTGGTTCAGATACAGACATCAGAAGGGTGGGACAGGGTGATCGTCCACATGCTGCGCTTCACGTTCAAGGAGACCGCGACCGAGGAGGATCGCGAGCGCGTACTCGCGGTGATGCGGCGCACGGCCGCCGTCGAGTCGGTCTCGTTCTCGACGGTGGGCCAGAACCTCGGAGATCCCGAGGGCTTCACGCATGCCTCCTGCGTGGGCATCGCCGATATGGCGGCCCTGCGTCGCTACATGCACGACCCGGTCCACCTGGCCGGCGACCCGCAGATCATGCCGCACCTGGCCAGGATCGCCGTCGGCCCGGACCTGTCCGACGACATGACGCCGACCCTGGCCGAGGACACGCTCGCCTTGCACGAGGAGAAGGCCGCGCTCTACCCCGAGTGGGCCGCCGAACTCGGCCCGCTACTGGCGGCCTGAGGGCCCGTCCCGGGCGCGCTGCTCAGGGCGTTGGCGGTGATGACGAGGGCGCCGTTGATGTCGCCGACGAGCCCGGACCGGCTGCCGTACATGAAGCCCACATCGGCGAGGCGGCCACGGTAAGAAGTCCTTGCCGTACAGGCGGCCGCTGTCCAGGGCCAGGGGGACCAGCAGGGCGATGCCGAGCATGAGCGGCACCTGGACCGCGAGGAAGAGGGAGACGCGGCTCAAGGAGGCCCAGAACTAGTCGCCCCGCAGAGCCTGTTGGTAGTCGACTGCACGGCCGTGTTCGCGGCCGACGACCAGATGGCGCTCGGTCTGCTGCGGTCGCTGCGCGAGCGCGGCCGCGAGGTGCCGGAGGATGTCAGCGTGATCGGCTTCGACGACATCCCCGAGTCCGGGTCGTTCCTGCCGCCGCTCACCACCGTCCACCAGGATTTCGCCGAGGTCGGGCGGCGCTCTGTGGCGGGGGTGCTGCGCCAGGTCCGCAGGGTGAGGCCGAGCGCGGCACGACGCTGGTGCCCACGCGGCTGGTGCTGCGCGACAGTACGGCGCCGCCGCCCTCCCGGTAGCCCCGGCCCCGGCTGCCGAGAGGGACGGGCACGATGGCCGGCTAGCGTCCCTGAAGGCGTGCCGCCGCGTCCCTGATGGCGGGCAGCCGGGCGGTCAGCGCGGCGCCGGGGCAGTGCGTGGGGTAGCCGTCCGTGTGGCCCGCGACGGTGGGCAGGACCGCGTCGGTGCCGACGGGGAACCGGCTCATGTTGTGGCTGGAGACCAGCAGCGCGGCGCCGCGCGGGTCGATGCCGGCGAGGCCGAGCTTCCAGGCGGCCAGGGCCGCGATGGCGTCGGCCATGGCTCGGGGCACCGGCGTCCCCGCGGTGAACGTCCCGATCGCCGCGACACCCGCCGAGCGCTGGTTGAACCCCTGCGTGTGCGCCCCCACGACCGGCCGCTCGGCGCCGCCCGCACGACCCTCGTACAGCGTGCCGCAGCGGTCCACCAGGAAGTTGTAGCCGATGTCGTCCCACTTCCGGCTGCCCGCCTGGCCCGCGTGCAGGGAGCGGATGATGCGGGGCGCGTCGGCGCAGGAGTAGCGGTTCGGAGAGTCGGTGTGGTGGACGAAGAGCGCCTCGACCCGGTCGGCGTAGCGGGCGGGCGGCGGCTCGGGCGTGCCCGGCGCCAGCCAGGCCTCGCGCGGCACGATGCGCGGGCGCGCCGCCCGGAACGCCGTGGCCGCCCGCCGCGCCGGGACCGCGGCGGCGGGCATCACGGAACGGCGCCCGGAGACGACCGTCGACGTGGACACCCTGCCGTCACCGGCTGAGGCCGCGGACACGGCGGGGTCGATGCCCGCCGCACACACCAGCAGGAGCCCGAGGGCGGCCGTGCCCGGCACCCAGCACAGCACGACGCGCACGGCGCGGGGGACGCGATGCGCGGTGGGTGCGGGGAGGACACGCATGGCACCACTCTCCCCCGGGCCCGGCGGGCGTGCCCTTCGGCTACGCCACATGGGGCCCCGCCCCCTGGCTTCGACTTCCGTGGGCCGTGGGCGTTGGGCGTCGGGCTCCGGAGAAGCGCCGGCACCGTCTGTCAGGCCGGGGCGCCGCGCCGGAGTCAGGCGGGCGATCTCCTCCTTGATGTGCCGCCTCCGCGTCCGTTCAAGGGGATCAGCGTCTCCAGACGGGCACCTTTGACCCAGGCTCCCAGCAAGTCGCGGTGGAGCGCCACGATGTTCTGCCGCACGGCCAGACCCAGCGCGGCCTTGGTGAACGTGCGGCCGGTCGTGACGAACAGAGCGACATCCGCGCCGTGCTCCAAGCGGGCGGTGCCGACGAACATCTGCATGTCCTGTGAGGAGACGCTGCGGTGCGGCGCGTATTTCTTGCACTGTATGACCACCTTGCGGCCATCGGTGAGATAGCCGACGACATCGGCTCCCAGGTCGCCGCTCTTGCCGCTGACGATGACGTTTGTGCAGCCGTCCCGGCGGCACAGGTCCGCGACGTACCGTTCGAATTCCTGCCAGGAGAGGGCGTCGACCTCCGCCATGGACAGTTCCCGGGCCCTGGCCTCCTCGTCCGCCCGCCACTGCCGGTCACGCCCGACCGCGTGACGGTGCGTGCGCCACAGCGCCCACCCTGCGCCGCCCGCCACGACCAGGGCGAGCATCGCCACGAGTACGGGCCACACCGCCGACCAGTTCCCCGCCACCCCCAGCACGGCGACCGCGACCGCCGCCCCACCCCAGCCCTGCACCTGTTGGCGCGTGCGCCGTTTCGACCGCCGGCCTCGCCGTCGTGCCGCCACCAGTCCCCCGCTCCCCCGCTCCCCCAACCTGTGACCCGCAGTGTGAAAGGCCTCCCCGGATCCGGCAAGAGGGCCTCGGCGGTCCCCTGGGCCGAAGGGGCCGCACGGCTCACGGCGTGCCCGACGAGTCGCGTGACCGAACAGCGAACAGCACACAGGGCAGCGCGGGGGCGGGCGGTGGACGCGGACGAGCTCAGCCGAACTTGACGAACGTCGGGAACGGCGCCGCGTATGCGTCGGATTCCCGGGACCCGAGGAACCTGCTGGCCGACGTGCAGCTGCTGTTCGTGTAGAGGCGGGCATCCGTGTCGGTGTCGTTGGTCGCCTGGCGCGCGCCGCCCGGGATGGCGACGCACGGACCGGTCGGCGTCGAGCCGAGGAAGGTCTCGGCTCCGGTGTCGGCACGGGTGTAGAAGAACGTCCCCTCCGCTGCCTGGGCCGGCGTGGCCATACCGGGCGCCGCCATCAGCGCCGCCGCCCCGGTGATCACGGCGATCTTCGCCGAACGCCTCAGTGCACGCATGGTCGGAGTTCCTCTCCTCGAAGGGACCGCTGGTTTCGGAGAAACCCACCAGCTGAACAAACGTCTCTCGCTTCCCCGGGGAGCGAAATCCCCCACAAGAGGGGCACAGCTGCGGTCGGCCCCCCGAGCGGGCCGGAAAGAACGCCCGGGTGGACAGAACGCCCGGACGGAAAGACCGAGCGGGCCGGCCGGGGCGCTCCCCCGAAGGGGTGCCCCGAGCGGCCCGCTCGGTGGTGGAACGGCTGTGTCACCTGCCGACAGGCTGGAGCTCCCGGTCGGTCTCCACCTCGGGCGAGGCCGTGTCACCGAGGACCCTGTGCAGCTTCTCGCCCTCCACATCGACGTTCGGCAGTGCCTTGTCCAGCCAGCGCGGCAGCCACCAGGCGGACTTGCCGAGCAGCGCGAGCACGGCGGGGACGATGGCCATGCGGACGACGAAGGCGTCGAAGAGGACGGCGACGGCCAGGCCGAAGCCCATCATCTTGATCATGTCGTCGTTCTCCATGATGAAGCCGGAGAAGACGCTGATCATGATGATCGCGGCCGCGGCCACGACCCGTCCGCCGTGGGTGAAGCCGGTCACGACCGACTCGCCGGGGCTCGCCCCGTGGACGTACGCCTCGCGCATCCGGGTCACGAGGAAGACCTCGTAGTCCATCGCGAGTCCGAAGACCACGCCGATCATGAAGATCGGCATCATGCTCATGATCGGGCCCGGCTGGTCGACACCCACGATGTCCGCGAGCCAGCCCCACTGGAAGACGGCGACGACTGCGCCGAGCGCGGCGGCCACCGAGAGCAGGAAGCCGAGCGCGGCCTTGAGCGGGACCAGGATCGAACGGAAGACCAGCATCAGGAGCAGGAACGCGAGGCCGACGACCAGGCCCAGGTAGGGCAGGAGCGCGTCGTCCAGGGTCTGCGAGAAGTCGATGGTCATCGCGGTCTGGCCGGTGACCAGGATCTCGGAGCCGGTGTCGGACCCGATGTCCTGGGCGCTGGAACGGATCGACTTGACCAGTTCCTCGGTCTCGTGATCGCTCGGCCCCGTCTCGGGGACGATGTTCATGATCGCGGTGTTGTCGGCCTTGTTGGGCGTGGGGGGCGTCACGGCGACGACGCCGTCGACCTTGGCGAGCTTCTCGCCGACGGTCTTGGCGGCCTCGGCCACGCCGGAGTCCTTGCTGACGGTGACCATCAGCGGGCCGTTGGAGCCCGCGCCGAAGGACTCGGACAGCATGTCGTACGCCTTGCGCTGGGTGCTGTCCGGCGCCGCCGTGCCCTCGTCGGGCAGACCGAGTTCGAGGCTGGTGGCCGGGACCGCCACCGCGCCGAGGCCGACGACCGCGACGAGCAGGACGGCGAGCGGGCGGCGCAGCACGAAGCGTGCCCAGCGGGTGCCGAGCTTGGGCTTGGCGTTCGGGTCCTGGAGCTCACTCGTGGACTTCTTGCGGTCCTTGCGGCGCAGCACCTTGCGGCCGGCGAAGCCGAGCAGCGCCGGGATCATGGTGAGCGCGATGAGGACGGCGACGACCACGGTGCCCGCCGCGGCCAGGCCCATCTTGGTGAGGATCGGGATGTTGACGACGGCGAGGCCGGAGAGGGCGACGACGACGGTGAGCCCGGCGAACACCACGGCGGAGCCCGCGGTTCCGGTGGCCCGGCCCGCCGCGTCCTCCGGTGTGCGGCCCTCGGCTATCTCCGCCCGGAAGCGGGAGACGATGAAGAGGGCGTAGTCGATGCCGACGGCGAGGCCGATCATCATCGCCAGCGTGGAGGTGGTGGCGGACAGGTCCAGGACGCTGCCGAGCGCTCCGATGGAGGAGATGCCGATGCCGACGCCGATGATCGCGGTGAGCAGCGGCATGCCCGCGGCGACCAGCGAGCCGAAGGTGAGGATCAGGACGACGGCGGAGATCGCGATGCCGATGAGTTCGGCGCTGCCGCCCATCTCCTGCTCGGCCATGATGGCGTCGCCGCCGGTCTCGACGGTCAGGCCCGCGTCACGGGTCTCGTCGGTGGCCTTGGTGAGGGCGTCGCGCGACTTGTCCGTGAGTTCGGGGGCGGCGACCTTGTACGTCACCGAGGTGTAGGCCGTGGTGCCGTCCTTGCTGACGGTCTTCGCCTCATACGGGTCCTCGACACCCGCGACCTGCGAGCCCTTGCCGATGGTGGCGACCATCTTCGCGACCTCGGCCTTCGAGTCGGCGGAGGTGATCTTCTGGCCCTCAGGGGCGCGTATGACGACGCGGGCGCTTGCGCCGTCGGCGCTGGCGTCGGGGAAGCGCTTCTCAAGAAGGTCGAAGGCCTTCTGCGACTCGGTCCCCGGCATCGAGAAGGAGTCCTCGGGCGGGGCGGGAGCGGTCGAGGCAGCGACGCCCGCACCGACGAGGAGCGCCACCCAGAGCAGCGCCACATAACGGCGTCGCCGGAAGGCGAGGCGGCCTAGTTTGTACAGGAACGTAGCCACGGCGAAGGGGACTCCCGTCGGGTTGGGCAGGCAGGAAACGACCCCCCCGGTACGTGCGATCGCCGCACGTCAGGGGGTCCAGCAGGATGCCTCTCCATACTCACCGCCGATCCGGAGGCGGAAGTCCGCCTGCGAGTCGGACTATCGGCCCACGGTCGCTGTACTGCGTGCGGTGGAGTGTCATCCCCTGGGAGGAGAGCCGAGGACGTCGTCTAGGCCACAGGGTGCAGTCACGTGTCAACGGTTTCGTCGTCATTGGCGCGGAATATTCGGCTCCCCTTCACCGCGCACTTGCAAGATGTCCCGATGTGCCCGCGGGCCGGGACACCCTGGTGCGGGCCGGTGCGGTGTGGTGCGGCCCGGTCCCGTACGGTGCGGCCCGGTCCCGTGCGGTGCGGCCCGGTCCCGTGCGGTGCGGCCCGGTCCGGTGGTCGGCTTGTCGCGAATGCGTGTAGACGACTTCCCCGCCATGCGGATGGCCAGTTTCAGCCGTCAGCTCTCGGAGCCGTCAGCCCTCGGAGTCGGCGGTCCGCAACGGGCGGAAGAACTCCCGCAGTTCACGCGCGACTTGTTCGGGCTCCTCGTACGCCATGAAGTGGCCGCCGTTGCGCGGCGTGCTCCAGTGGCGCAGGTCGGTGAAGACGCGCTCGGCGAGGCTCTTCGGGAAGTCCCGGTTGGCCGGTTCATGGCTGAGGGTGACGGCGCCGGGGACGGAGATGGGCGGCACCGGCCTGTTGTGGCGTACGTAGTCGTAGTACTGCCGGAACGACGAACCGATGCTTCCGGTGGACCAGTAGAGCGTGGCGACGGTGAGCAGGGTGTCCCTGTCCCAGCGGGCTTCGAGGTCGCCGTCGCAGTCGCTCCAGTCGCGGTACTTGTCGATGATCCAGGCGAGCAGTCCCGCCGGGGAGTCCCGCAGCGCGGCGGCGATCGTGTCGGGCCGGGTGCACATGATCTCGCTGTACCCCTGGTCGTCGAGGTCGTACGCGGCAAGGTGGTCGAGGTAGGCCTGCTCCTCGGCGGTCGGCGGATCCGCGTCGAAGTCGGCGGAGACCACCGCGGAGGTGATATGCACGCCGGCGACCTCCCCGGGGAAGCGGGCGCCGAGCCACTGTGTCACTCCTCCCCCGATGTCGCCGCCGAAGGCACCGAAGCGCCGGTAGCCGAGGGCCTCGGTCATCAGCGCGTGCCAGATCCCCGCGACGCCCTCGCGGGTGAACGTCCCCGTGGGCAGCCCGGAGTGGAGGAAGCCGGGCAGCGAGGGCACGACCACGTCGAAGGCGTCGGCGGGGTCGCCGCCGTGGCTGCCGGGGTCGGCGAGCCGCCGGGCGAGGTCCAGCATCTCTACGTAGCTGCTCGGCCAGCCGTGCGTGAGGACCAGCGGCAGCGGGGCGGGGGCGTCTTCGGGGCGCGCCGCGCGCAGGTGTACGAAGTGGACGGAGGTGCCCGCGACTTCGGCGATGCGGTGCGGGTGGGCGTTGAGCGCGGCTTCCGCGGCACGCCAGTCGAAGCCGTCCGCCCAGTGGGCGACGAGGTCGCGCAGGTAGTCCGGGTCGGTGCCCGCCGCCCAGTAGGTCGGGTCGGTGGCCGTGGTGAAGAGGGTGCGTCGCAGACGGGTGCGCAGGTCGTCCAGGACGTCGTCGGAGACGCTGATCCGGAAGTCGCGGACAGGGGCCTGCACAGACGTGGTGTTCAAGGGTGTTTCGTTTCCTTCGCTCAGGAGTGTTCGATCGCGGTGGGCGGTTCTCCTGGGCGGCGCGGCCTGGCGGTGTTCCGGAGGAACAGGGGTCAGGCGCGGACTGCGGCCAGGAGGGCCCGGCAAGGGTGCTGCGTGTGCTGCATGGTCATCGGGCTCACCTCCTGGTTTTTCGCGCGGGACGCGTACGTCTCCGGCGACTATACACACGTACTGGCGTACGTCACCCGGGAGTTGACGTGCGCGGACGCGCCGCCAGGTGGTCGACAGGACCTTGTGGAGGCTGTCGCCCGGGGCGGCCCGGCACAGCGGCGATCCGGAACGCATCGGCCACGACACGGGCCCCAAGCCCTGTTCACCCGCCCCCGCCTCAAGCTCCGGCTGCCCCCACGCACCTGCGAGTAGGGTCCTTCGACATGAGCACAACACCGCCCGGGCGACGCCGGGTCAGCCTCCGCGCCGCCGTCGGAACCGCGGCGGCCTTCAGCGCCGCCGCGTTCGGCGCCGGATTCACCCTCTCCGCCGACCAGAGCGGCAGCGCGGGCCCGGACAACATCGTCGTCGAACACTCGGTCGGCCCTCGCCACGGCACCGGGAACCAGTCCATGACCGGGGACCCTTTGCCCGGCGTGTGCACCGGGCCTTCCGCGACCATGGGAAATGCCGCAGCCGTGCGGGAGGACGCGCTCTCGACCGCCTGCCAGTTCATCCGTGACGGCCGGGCCAAGGACACCGAAGCCGCTGTCCAGGCGCTGCGGGACGCCGCCCGTGTTCTGGAACGGGGCCGCCGGTGAACACCTCCCGCCGGGTCACTCCGCGCCGCCTCGGCGCCGCCGCCACGATCTACGGGGTCTTCGTCGCGGGCTGGTACCTGGGCCAGCCCGTCACCCCCGAATGCCACATCGACCAAGCCGCCCTCGACCGGGTCATCGAGGAGTACGAAACCGAAGCATCCCCCACCCCCACCCCTACGCCGACGGCGTACCCGTCACCATCCGTCTCGAAGTCCCCCCTCCCGCTCGACCCGACGCCGAACCCGTCCTACGAGCAGCTTGAGGGCGGCGACGCCACACTGACCAGGACCGTCACCGCTTACGCCGCCGCCTGCACCAACGACATGAGCGAACGCCCCCGCATCCGCGCATGGTTCGAGGGTCACGGGCTGTAGAAAGGTGGGGTTGGCGGGGCGTGACCTGGTATGGCCACCGACGCGGGCGCAGGCCTCATGTCGTGCGACACTCCCCGGATGCCTGCCTGGACAACCGTGCGCCGCCTCGGCGCCGTCACCACTCTGTACGCCGTGTTCCTGGCCGGATGGTGGCTGGGCCAGCCCGTGCGCTCCGACGGCTGCCTCGAAGACCGGTTCACCGCCAGGGCAGGCGGTCGTCCCGCACCGGTGGAACCGGCCGATCCCGGCCGGTACTTCAAGAACCTCGACGTCGACTTCGGTCTCCTCGACTGGGTCGACGACATGGACGGCCACCGCGACGGCGAATACGGCCCCAGCGACTACGGGCACGACCTGCGGGGCGGGTCCGAAACGTACGTCACGTCCGGCGCCGCCTACGCTCCTTGCTCCTACAAGAAGCGCGCCCGCCTGCTCGCGTGGATCAACGGCGACTGGGGCTGACCCCGCACGCGCCTGCCGCACGGGCACGGCCGGACAAGGCCGCCGCCAAGGTCACAGTGCTGCGCTGTCTCCCAGGGCGGTCACGTACTCGTCCTTCCACCCCCAGGCCGCCCACGGCCTGATCCGTCTCTCCTCCGCCGCGGACGGACGGGCAGTTCGGCTCGCGGCGGGTGGTGCGAACACGGCCTAGGACCGAGGTCCGAGAGGGGCACGTCCGGGGGCCCCTAGTCCGCCTCCCGCTCCCCCACCACACTGGTCCCATGAACATCGAACAGACCGACGCCTACTTGCGGCGGATCGGCTCCGCGCGCCCCGCCGCCCCCACCGACCAGGCATTGCACGAGCTGCACCTCGCCCATCTGCGCGCCATCCCCTTCGAGAACCTCTCGGTCCACCTCGGTGAGGAGATCGAGCTCACCGCCGAGGCACTGGTCGCGAAGGTCGTGGACGCGCGCCGCGGCGGCTTCTGCTACGAACTCAACGGCGCCTTCGCCACCCTCCTGACGGCCCTCGGGTTCAACGTCACGCTGACGCAGGCCCGGGTGTACGACGGCACGGGGCGGCTCGGTATCCCGTACGACCACCTGGCGCTGCGCGTGGGCACGCGGGACGGCGGCGACTGGCTCGCGGACGTCGGTTTCGGCGCCCACAGCCATCTGCCGCTCGCCTTCGGTGAGCGGGGCGAGCAGGCCGACCCCGGCGGCACGTTCCGTCTCGTGGAGACCGCCGAAGGTGATCTGGAGGTGCTCAAGGACGGCAAGCGGGAGTACCTGCTCGACCCGCGTCCGCGCGCGCTGCCCGATTTCAGGATCGGTGCCTGGTACCACCGCACCTCACCCGACTCCCACTTCACCCGCTCCCTGGTCTGCTCGATCGTCACGGACGACGGCCGGCTCACCCTCAGCGGCCGCACCCTCACCGCCACCGTGGCCGGCGAGCGGCACGTCACCGAACTGACCACCGAGGCGGAGGTGCTGGCGGCGTACGAGCGGCACTTCGGCATGCGCCTGGAGCGGGAGCCGAGCGTTCGAAAGCCAAGCGTACGGAAAACCGGGTGACCGTGTGGCGATGAGTTCCGGGCGGTGCGACGGTCCCTCTAGAGAGCGCCGCAAGGAACACCACCGAGCGCCGCAGAGCGCGGACAGTCCGGCGCGTACGCGACAGGAGAGTGCCATGCCCACGATCACACCCTGCCTCTGGTTCGACACCGAGGGCCAGGAGGCGGCCGAGTTCTACGTCTCGGTCTTCCCGAATTCGGAGATCAAGAACATCTCGTACTACGGAGAAGGCGCCCCGCGCCCGGCCGGCACCGTGCTCACCGTGGAGTTCGGGCTGGACGGCAAAGAGTTCATGGCGCTCAACGGCGGCCCCGAGTTCACCTTCAGCGAGGCCGTCTCCTTCACGATCGACTGCGCCGACCAGGAGGAGGTCGACTACTACTGGGCGAAGCTCTCCGAAGGCGGCTCGGAGGGGCCCTGTGGGTGGCTCAAGGACAAGTACGGCCTGTCCTGGCAGGTCGTGCCCACCGCGCTCGTCGAACTGCTGGCCGACCCGGACGCCGAGCGGGCCCAGCGCGCCATGCAGGCGATGCTCGGCATGAAGAAGCTCGACGTGGCCGCGCTGCGGGCGGCGGCCGACGGCAAGGCCTAGGGACGCGGGCCGTCACCTCCAGCGGGCCCTCACCTTCAGCAGGCCGTGACCTCCAGCAGGCCGTCGACCCTGGGACCGTCATCCCCTGCGGGCCACCACCAGGCGCCACCGGGGGCTGCCGTCAGGGCGGCGCCCGAACTCCTCCAGGGGCAGCAGCGACACGTCGAACCCGGCGTCGACCAGGTCCTTTCGTACGTCGCCCAGGGCGAAGGTGCGGTAGTACATGACGAACCGGGGCCGCCACAGCAGGTTTCGCACGCGCATCATCCCGTCGAAGCCGAGCAGGGCCCAGTGCCACGGGGACGTGACGGGCTGCGGCGCGCCGATCGGGAAGGCGAAGAGGCCTCCGGGGCGCAGCGCCCGGTGGACGCCGCCGAAGAGGGCGGGCCGCTCGGCGGGCAGGAAGTGGCCGAACGCCCCGAAGCTGACGGCCAGGTCGAAGCCCTCGGTGAACGGCAGCGCCCGGGCGTCGGCGCGCACCCATTCGACCGCCGGGCCGCCCACGCCCGGCCTGCGCACTGCCCGGTCGGCGGCGGCCAGCATGCCCGCGCTGAAGTCCACGCCGGTGACCCGCTCCCGGCACAGCGGCAGCAGCGTCTCGACGCCGGCGCCGGTCCCGCAGCACACATCAAGGCCGGCTTTGAAGGGGCCGAGCGGGCGCAGCGCCTCGGCGGTCGCCTCCAGGATCCGGTCAGGGGTGCGGAACGGCGTGTGGTCGAACTTCGGGGCGAGCAGGTCGTAACCCCGCTCGATGGAGGAGAGCGCCTGAACGGCCAGCTCGCGCAGCGTGGGACCCTGGGAGGAGAACATCGGCTCCAGGGTAGCCAGGGAGGCGACCCCAACGACACGGGCGGCGCGGGCGATGCGGACGATGCGGGCGGCGTGGACGGACGGCACCGTGGCCGGTTACCGCCAGGGGGGCTACCGGGGGGCGGCACGGGTCGGGTAGAGGTGCACGTCTGCCTCGGATTCGTCCCTCACTCCCGGAGGTGCTCCATGGCCACAGAACGGCACAGGACAGCGACCGCGTCGGGCAAGACCCGGTTCGACGACATCTACGACCAGCCGGACCCGCGCGCCTACTTCCGGACGCTGGCGCCCTACGAGTACGAGATCCCGCACCACGCCCAGGCGATCTTCCGCCGCACCCGGGAACTGCGCTCCCAGCTGCCCGGCAGCGAGGGGCCCGTGACGGTCCTGGACGTGTGCTGCTCCTACGGCATCAACGCGGCGCTGCTCAACCACGACCTCACGCTCGCCGACCTGTACGCGCACTACACCTCGGCCGCGACCGCCGCGCTCACACCGCAGGAACTCCTCGCGTGCGACAAGGAGTTCTACGCCACGCGGCGGCGCCCGGACGCCACGCCGATGATCGGGCTCGACGCCGCCGCCAACGCCACGCGGTACGCGCTGGAGGCGGGTCTGCTCGACGAGGCGTACGCCGAGGACCTCGAACGGCATCCGCCCAGCTCCGGGCTGTGCCGCGCGGTCGCCCGCACCGGTCTGATCACCATCACCGGGGGGATCGGCTACATCTCCCACCGCACCTTCGACGCGCTGCTCGACTGCGCCAGGACGCCGGTGTGGGTGAGCGCGTTCGCGCTGCGGACCGTGCCGTACCGGCGCATCGCCGTGGCCCTGGCCGCGCATGGTCTGGCCACGGTGGCAAACGCCTCGCGGGCGTATCCGCAGCGGCTCTTCACCAGCGACCAGGAGCGGCGGGACGCCGTGCGGCAGGTGATCCTGGCCGGTGAGGACCCGACCGGGCACGAGTCCGAGGGCCGCTACCACGCGCGGCTGTACGAGTCCCGGCCCCATACGGGCTGACGCTCGCCCTCGCCGGCAGATTCCGGGCGCCCGGGGGCTCGACCGAAGGACATCCGCGGGCATATCGTGAGATCAATGGCCGACTCGGACGTCAGGGGGGTCGCCATGGTCGATGAGCTACTGACAGCAGGCGCCGCGGTCGCCTCGGGCTGCTTCATGTACGCGGTGGCGGCAGCCCGCGTGATCAAGCAGTACGAGCGCGGGGTGGTCTTCCGCCTGGGCCGCCTCTCGGGGCATGTGCGGGGTCCCGGCTTCACCATGATCGTTCCGGGCATCGACCGGCTGCGCAAGGTCAACATGCAGATCGTGACGTTGCCCGTGCCCGCGCAGGACGGCATCACGCGGGACAACGTCACGGTGCGGGTGGACGCCGTCATCTACTTCAAGGTCGTCGACGCGGCGAACGCCGTCGTGCAGGTGGAGGACTACCGCTTCGCGGTCTCGCAGATGGCGCAGACGTCCCTGCGGTCGATCATCGGCAAGAGCGACCTGGACGATCTGCTGTCCAACCGCGAAAAGCTCAACCAGGGCCTGGAGCTGATGATCGACAGCCCGGCCATCGGCTGGGGCGTGCAGATCGACCGCGTCGAGATCAAGGACGTGTCGCTGCCGGAGACCATGAAGCGGTCCATGGCCCGCCAGGCCGAGGCGGACCGCGAGCGGCGGGCCCGCGTCATCAACGCCGACGCCGAGCTCCAGGCGTCCAAGAAGCTGGCCGAGGCCGCGAAGGAGATGTCCACGCAGCCCGCCGCGCTCCAACTGCGCCTGTTGCAGACGGTGGTGGCCGTCGCCGCCGAGAAGAACTCCACCCTCGTCCTGCCCTTCCCGGTGGAGCTACTGCGCTTCCTGGAACGGGCCCAGCAGCAGCCCGCACCGGAGGTACAGCCCTCAGAGGGTCAGTACGCAGCTGGTCCCCGGACGGCCATCGAGCCGGACGTCGCCGGTGGCCACGAACCCGACGCGGGCGAGCACGGCCCGTGAGCCCGGATTGTCGTACGTCGTCACGGCGCGCAGTTCGGCGAGGCCGTAGACGCTGACGGCGAGGTCGAGGGCCTGTCGGACGGCCCGCGTGGCGAGGCCCTGTCCGGCGGCCCGCTCGGCGATGCGGTAGCCGAGTTCGGCGCTGCCGTCCGCCACGTCGACGAAGTTGACCCGTCCGAGCACCTCGCCCGCGTCGTCCACCAGCACGTGGAAGAAGCAGATCCCGGCCGCCTGCTCGGCGAGAAGAGCGCTGTGCCGGGCCGCGAAGTCGCGGAAGTAGGCGTCGCCCCGGTCGGGGACGGACGCGGCGAAGTACGCGCGGTTCTCCTCCTCGAAGGCGAGCAGCGCGGGTGCGTGGTCCGGCCGCAGGAGCTGGAGTTCGGCGTTGATCACGTCTCTATGCATGGCCGCACTCTACGTAGGTCCGTTCGGCCTCGGCCAGGCGGCCAACCGGGAGCGATGTAACCCGTGTTGACCGCCCGCCTCCTGCTACCGGCCGCCTCCTGCTACCGGCCGTCCAGGACCGTGCCGGTGATCGTCGGACCGGGCTGCGGCTCCCAGTTCTGGTCGTAGATGAACATCTGGGCCTTCAGCGACTCGGCCGGTTCGCGCACGGCGTCCTTGATGGTGGGGACGCGTACGTCGACGCTCTTCTTGCCGGCGGGCAGGACGAGGTAGAGGGACTCGCCGTCCACCATCTTGGAGAGCGCGCGTCCCGGCCGGGGCGGCTCACCGACTTCGTTTTTCAGCCAGCGCGGGTCCACGTCGAGCGTGGAGAGCTCGGCGCCGCCGTCGACCGGCAGGAAGGCGATGCCCACGCTGAGGTCCACGTCGACGGGTTCCGCGATTTTCAGCCGCCACTTCAGCGGCTTGCCCTCGGTGACGCGGTCGGCGACGGGCTCAACGGTGAGCTTCGGCATCGGGTCGTCATTGCGTGCCGTCACGCCGCCGTGGTGGGAGCCGACCACCGCACCGCGCACCGCCTTGACGAACGCGTCCTGCGCGAGGTCGTAGCCGTAGCGGGTGTCGCCCCGGACCTCCACCGGTACGTCGATGTCGTGGCCGCCCGGCCGCACCGTCACCAGCCGCGACGTGACCTCGTCGGAGCCGGGCTTCGGTGTGAAGAGCCGGACCTGGCCGCTGCCCTGGCCCGAGACGCGTACCGGAACGTGGTAGGTCCGCACCCCGGAGTTTCCTTCGTCGACGGTCAGCCGGCCGACGTCGACGCGGGGCAGGGCGGCCGCCTCGACGGCGGGTGTGCCGGGCGCCGGCCCCAGGCGTCCATCAGCCAGGCCTTGCCGGAGCGGCTGCGCGGGGTGAGTTCGAGGGTCTTCACCCGCTTGAGGTCCAGCTCGGCCTTCGCCTGAGCCGTCAGCGGCACACGGACCTCGCGGCCCCAGTAGGAGGCGGTTCGGCCGCTGCCCGGCAGCCCGTCGACCCGGGCGGTGCCGAGCTTCGCGCGGTGCCCGGCCTTGTCGACGAGCGTGACGTCGAGCCGGGTGCCCTTGCTGTTGGGCGGCACGATCACCCGCAGCGCCACGTCCTTGGCCCCGGCCAGGGAGACCGGGCGGGCGGGGCTCAGCCGGGCCGGGGTGCCCGGCCGTGTCCAGCGCATCGCCACCGCGTCCCGGCCGGGCTCCGGAGAGACGTCCCAGCCCGCGAAGTGCGGTGACGCGCCGGCCGCGTCGGGCGGCAGGCAGGCGCGGGCGGCGTCCGGGGACACCTGTGCGCAGAGCCGGGCGCCCTTGACCGTGGCCGAGGAGTCCGGCAGGAAGGCCTCCGTGCGGCGGGCGCCGACGGCGTGGGTCAGGACCCGCGCGGGGTCCGCCGAGGGAGCGCGCCGGTTCGAGCCGTCGAGGAGGGGGCGCGCCCGGTCGTCGCCCGCGACGAACAGCCGGGCCGCCGCGGCCATGTACGTGGCACCCGCGGTCTGCTGCTGCTTGGCGGTCAGGCGGGTCTTCTTGCCCGGGGAGCAGACGGGGTCGTCGCCGTCGGAGCCGAAGTCGTCCTCGGCGGGCGCCTTCGCCTGCCCGGGAGTCCATTCGCTGTTGAAGAAGTTGTGGTTGGCGCCGACCATGTACAGCGAGCTGTGCAGGGCGGTGCCCTTGCTGACGCGGCGCGTCCCGTCGACGTAGATCTCGCCCTGGAGGTCGGAGACGTCTCCGTCGCAGCCGGGCAGGATCGTCGCCGAGGGCACGTCCGGAGCCGGGTTCTGCCCGAAGACGGTGGGGCCTATCAGGACGTTGCCGCGTATCTTCCAGCGGACCGGACCGTGGTAGCCGTCCTGGTCGGCGGGCGGCGCGTAAAGGCTGTCGAGCGCGGCCCGGTTGACGCCCTCGCCGCCGCGTGAGTGTCCGACGAGGAGTACGCGCGACAGGTCGGCCGGGGCGACGGCGCGCACAGCCGCGGGGGCGTCGGCCTGCTTCTGTGACCAGTCCGCCCAGTGGGCGAGGTGCAGTCGCACGAGCGAGGAGCGTGCTTGTGCGCCGCCGTCCTCGGCGAGGTGGTCCTGGCCGTTGATGCCGTTGGCGGCGATGGACACGGTGACGTAGCCCTGGGAGGCGAGGAGCTTCTGGGCCCGCTGGTAGCCGTCCTGGCTCGGGATCGGCTTCATGCCGGCCTTGCAGGGCCAGTCACCGCTCGCAGCGTCCCCGGCGCCGTAGCAGGTGGAGTGACGGCCGTGCAGGAACAGCGCGAGCGGCCGCTTCCCGGGCGCGTCGGCGGGCCCGACCACGTCGGCCCGCATCTCCACCGGCTCCGGGAAGCCGGGCAGGCGCACGGACTTGAGGGTGTACTCGCCTCGGACGGCGCGGTAGCGGCCGGGCTTGCCGGGGTCCACCGCGTTGGCGGGCGGCAGGGCCACGGGAGAGGCGGAGCGCGGGGCGGTCGACTGCCGGCCAGCGCCGGCCTCGTCCAGGCGGCGCCCGCCGGCCAGTACACGCAGCTTCTTCGCCGGGCCGACACGCGTGCCGTTGAGCGGCAACCGGAACGAGCGGCCGTCCCGGGCGGCCACGGGCCTGCCGAGGAGCGTGTCCCCGGAGTAGAACTCGACCCGGGCGTTCCCCATGGGTACCGGCTCGGGCGAGGCCCACACCAGCTCCCTGCCGGTGTCCTCGCCGGCCAGGCGCCAGCCTTCGGGAAGGTCCTCGTCGCTGCCGGGCGGGGCGGACTTCGCAGGTGGCGGGGCATCGTTGGACGGCAGCGCGTGTGCCGCCCCCGGGGCCGCCGCCGCGAGCGCGAGTACCGCGAGCGCCGTGGTCGCCACTCGTGAGACGCGTCTCAAAGTGGTCCTCCTCCTCATCACTCTTCTCAGGGCACACAAACGAACTCATGTGCCCCTCTTGCCCCTTGGAGGACGGCAACCGGAGGCTTCGCGTTGCCTCGCGACGGGCCCTGTGTCCACGGCGGCGGACGACCTGCCAGGATTCGGTCATGCACATCTACGAAGAGCGGCTGAGCGTTCCCCGCTCCTGGTGGGCCCTGGTCGCGCTGGGCGGATTCGGACTGGGGCTCGGGGCGATTCCCTTCGGCGTGCCGGCCGCGGCGATCACGGCCGCGGTCGGCATCGCGGTGGCCGCCGCGATCGTGCACGCGCACGGCAGGGTGCGCATCCTCGTGACGCCGGGCTCGCTCGTCGTCGGCGAGCGGACCATCCCGATCGAGGCGCTCGGAGCCACCGAGATCCTCGACGAGCGGGAGGCCTTCGAGTGGCGCACCGTCAGGGCGAACCCGTACGCGCTGCTGCTCTTGCGCTCCTACGTCCCCACGGCCCTGCGCATCGAGTTGCGCGACTCCTACGGCGGCGCGCCGTACGTCTACGTCTCGACGCGGCAGCCCATGAACCTGGCGGCGGTACTGGCCTTCTCGCGGAGCTGACCGGGTGACGGCCCGTCAGGCGGCAGGCACGTTGGCCGCCTGACAGAGCGCCTGGCGGCAGGCGAGGGTCGCGGGGTGGGTGCTGCGGCCCGCCCGGACGGCGGTGAACAGGCGGCGGGCCCGCTGACCCCGTGGCAGCGGAACGAGCCGCACCGCCGGCGCAGGGTCGCCCCCCCCCGCGAGGTCAGGCAGGAGTGCCTCCGCATGGCCCTGCTCGACCAGGCGCAGGTGGAGTCGGAGATCGGGGGGCTCGAAGCGCACATCGGGTTCGAACCCGGCGGGTGCGGCACAGCGTGGTCGCCCAGCGCCGGGCCGCGCTGCCGGGCGGTTCCATGAGCCGGGGCCGCTCGGCGCAGGTGAGCAGCGCGGACCGGGTGCCGCGCGTGTGCGGCACGGAACCGGCGCCGCGTGTGTGCGGCGCGGCCTCGTCCGGCGCGTCGGGCAGGGCCGGGCGCAGGGGGTCCTGGCGGAGGTCTTCCTGGTGGAGCTCGGCAGGGCGGGGGCCGGGGTCGCCGGGGTATTCCTCGGCGACGACGAGGTCGACGTCGCGGGCGAGCAGCGCGGGCAGCGCGGTCTCCGATTCGGCCCGGGTGACGTGCACGCGCAGGGCGGGGTGCTCCTCGCGCAAAGGGTCAGCGCGGTCGGCACCAGTGTGAGGGCCGCGGTCCGGAACGAGGCGGTCCGCAGCGTTCCGGTCAGGCCGGAGAGCGAGGTGGCGATGTCCGCCTCGGCGCGTTCCAGGCGTGCGAGGACCGCCTCGGTGTGGGCGACGAGGATCTCGGCCTGCGAGGTCAGGCGCACGCGTCGGCCGGCCGGTTCGAGCAGCGGGACGGCCACCTCCCTCTCCAGGTGCGAGAGTTGCCGGGAGACCGAGGAAGGGCTGTAGGAGAGGGCCGAGGCGACAGCGGCGAGCGTCCCTCGGTGTTTCGGTCCGCGCCGGCTCCCCGCCGGGTTTCGTCGGCTTCTCCGAACATTATCGGTCGGAAACAATCGCTGGACCGAAGAGAGGGCGGCGCCGCAAGGTGGTCCCGTGATGGAACAAGAGGCTTACTCCGTGGCCGATTCCCCCGCCTCCCTCTCCTCGTCTTCCGCCCGCTCCCCGCTCCCTCGGCTTCCTTGGTTCGCGCGGTCCGCCGCGCGGTCGTGGACCTGCGCCCCGCCCCCGGTGGACGCCCGCGCGTTCCATGCCGCGCTGCCCGGTTACACGCCGACCGCCCTGCATGAACTTCCGCCTCTCGCCGACGAGTTGGGGGTCGCGCGAGTCTTCGTCAAGGACGAGTCGGAGCGGCTCGGTCTGCCCGCGTTCAAGGCGCTCGGCGCGTCCTGGGCGATCCACCGGGTCCTGGCGCGCCGCGAGGGCGGAGCGGCGGTGGCCTCCGGCGGCCCGCGGCTGCGTCTGGTCACCGCCACCGACGGCAACCACGGGCGGGCCGTGGCCAGAATGGCGCGGCGACTCGGTCAGCGCGCGCACGTCTTCGTCCCCGACGGTGTCCACCCGGCGGCCGTGGCCGCCATCGCGGGCGAGGGCGCCGAGGTCACCACCGTGGCCGGTTGCTACGACGTGGCGGTGCGCAGGGCGGCGGACGCGGCCGGGGCGCCGGGCGCCGTCCTCATCCAGGACATGGCGTGGGACGGCTACGAGGAGATTCCCGCGTTGATCGTCGAGGGGTACGCGACCCTGTTCGCCGAGATCGACATCCAACTGGCCGCGGCGGGCGCCGGTTCCCCCTCCCTCGTCGCCGTCCCGGTCGGCGTGGGCTCCCTCGCCCAGGCCGCCGTGGCGCACTACCGGGGCCGACAACCCGTCCCGGCCACCTCCGGCGAGGCGCCCGCCGCGCTTCTCTCCGTGGAGCCGGAGGTCGCCGCGTGCGTGCTGGCCAGCCTCCGGGTGGGGCGGCTGACCAGCGTGGACACCGGCGTCACCGCGATGGCGGGCCTCAACTGCGGCACGCCGTCGGCGCTGGCGTGGCCCGCGTTGCGCGACGGACTGGACGCGGCGGTCGCCGTCCGCGACGCCGACAGCGCGGTGGCCGTGCGGGATCTGGCGGAGCTGGGCGTCTCGTCCGGGCCGTGCGGCGCCGCCTCCCTCGCGGGGGTGCGCGCCGCCCTCACCGGTGAGGGGAGCGCCGGGCGCCGGGCCGATCTGGGCATCGGGGCCGCATCGACGGTCGTACTGATCAGCACCGAGGGCGCGGCCGCCAACCCCTTACCAGCGCGCGAGGACGCGGATTAACCGCTCCGGAGCGGTGATTTCCGGTCGATGCGGGTGGTCGAAAAAAGAACCAATTTCAGAAAGTTGCAGGTCACCCGGTCGTTGGCGTTTATACCAATGCCGATTGTCCATATGCTGGACAGGCGCCGCGCGGCCGGGCCACTACTTCTGAGCTGCCCGAACGCTCGTACGGGCACCGTCCACCGAACGCGCACATCCGGAAATCGACCATCCGTCTGGCACTCACTCTCCGCACCGGCAAGACTCCCCACCGCAGTCATCAACCGCAACCAGCGAAGGAGAGTCCACCATGCGTCGCACCCTCAGGACGATGGGAGCAACCGCCGCGGCGGCCACCTGCGTCCTCGCCGCGACATCAGGCACCGCGCAGGCCGAGGCTCCCAAGCCCACGAGCCTCTACGCGCCGTCCGCTCTGGTGCTCACGGTCGGCCAGGGCGAGGACGCCACCTCCGCGGCGGTCGAGCGCGCCGTGACACTGACCTGTGCGCCGCGCCCCGCCGGGACCCACCCGACGCCGGCCGCGGCGTGCGCCGAGCTCGCCAGGGTGGACGGGCAGTTGACCCACCTGGTGCGCAACACGTCCGACATCGTCTGTACCAAGGAGTGGCAGCCGGTCACGGTGACCGTGGCCGGTGTGTGGAACGGCAAGCACGTCGGCTGGTCCACCACCTTCGCCAACCGGTGCACGATGAAGGCGGGTCTCGGGGAGGGTGCCGTATTGACCTTCTGACGAGATCAGACCCTGATCCACACTCAGGGGAGTCCTGGTGACCTTTCGTGGGGGAAGGCTGCCGGGATGCGGGGCGGCCCCCGGTGTCCTCGGGCACCGGGGGCCGTAGTGTTCTCCGCGGCCGCCGTCTCGCGAGGAGCCCGAGCAACCCGACAAGCCATAGGAGTCCGCGGTGAATCCGCCCGACGCGCCCGCACCGTACGCAGGACTTCCCGGTGGCATCGGGGTGTCCCTGCCGAGGGTGTACGACTGGCCGGCCGCCGACGCCTATCGTGCCGCCGTCACCCTGCCCGCCGAGGGCGGCGAGGCGGAGCCGGCGGCAGCCGCCCGGAGCCGCCGCGGCCGAGGCGACCGCCACGCAGCTGGACCGACTGGCACGCGGAGAGGCCGACTACCTGGCGCATGCCGTCGTTCGGGCCGAACAGCCCGCAGCACGGAGGCGGTTCGGGATGTGCGGGCGGCTGGACGTCTACGACGTGGCGGGAACGGCCGCCGTGGAGCGGTCACGGGCCAGGGCCAGCTCGTCGAGTCTCCTCGACACGCGGGTGCGCAGCAGTTCGTACTCCTCGCGGCAGCGGCGGATCTCCGGCGGCCGGGCAACGGCGACCCCGTCCGTCACGGTCTCGCCCGGCAGGAACTGGCCGCGGGTCAGGTCGATCTCGACCCCCGAGGCCAAGCGGTTCCACCAGTGATACCCCGTCCGCTCACCGTCGACATGGACCTCGCCGAGTATCAACTCGCCCCCCAGCAGGTCGTTCACGACGAGTGTGGTGACGCCGCACTGGTCCCGCTCGGGATTGTCCGGCGGCCATGTCTCGCTGGAGCCAGGGTCGGCCGTGTCCGCGCCCCAACTGTCCCGCAGCGCGGCCTCGATGTCGCTCAAGCGAAGTGGTGTCATGGCGATCACTCTCGCACCCGCCACTGACAATCACGCGTCGTCACAGGTCAGGGACGTCTTCCCGGCGCGTACGACACCGTCCGCGACCGCCTTGGCGATCGCCTCGGCGTCGTACCCGGCCGCGTCCAGCACCTCCCGCGTGTCCGCCCCGGCTCCCCGCACCTCGGGCAGCACCCGGGCCGGGGTGCGGGAGAGCGACACGGGGGAGGCGAGCCCGCGGTAGTCGCCGGACTCGACCACCAGGCCTCGGTGGCGCACCTGCGGCGCGGTCAGCGCCTCGGCCACGTCGTGCACCGGGGAGGCCGGAACGCCCCGGGCGGTGAGCCGTGCCGCGAGCTCGGCGCGGGGGACGTCCGAGATGGCCCTCTCCAGCGCGGCACGCAGCTCCCCTTGGTGGCGGACGCGGTCCGGGTTGGTGCGGAAGCGCGGGTCGTCCGCGAGCCCGCGCACACCGAGCACGTCGGTGAGCGCGCCGAACTGCCGGTCGTTGCCGACCGCGATGAAGACCGGTCCGTCGGCGGCGGTGAAGGCGTCGTAGGGGGCGATGGTGGGGTGCGCGGAGCCGGTACGCCGGGGCACGGTGCCGCTCGCGAGCCAGGAGGCCGAGTGCGGATGGAGCAGGCTGACGGCGGTGTCCAGGAGGGTGCAGTCGACGAGTTGGCCGAGGCCCGAGCGGTGGCGTTCGTGCAGGGCCAGCAGGATGCCGGAGAAGGCGAGGATGCCGGTGACCTGGTCGACGACCGGTACGCCCACGCGCAGCGGTGGCCCGCCCGGCTCGCCGTTGACGCTCATCAGGCCGCCGTACGCCTGGAGCACCGCGTCGTAGCCGGGCTGCCCGCCGAGCGGGCCGTCGGTCCCGAAGCCGGTGACGCGGCAGTGGATGAGGGCGGGGAAGCGGCGGCGCAGTTCCTCGTCGGGGTAGCCCCACTTGGCGAGGGTGCCCGCCTTGAAGTTCTCGACGAGGACATCGGTGTCGCGCAGCAGGGTGTCGAGGATGTCCCGGCCCTCGGGCACGGACAGGTCCACGACGATGTTCTTCTTGGCCCGGTTGAGGTTCTGGTAGTACGCGGAGGTGTCCGGCGCGACGAACGGCGGCCCCCAGCCCCGGGTCTCGTCACCGGCCGGTGGTTCGACCTTGATGACGTCGGCTCCGTGATCGGCGAGCATCTGCGCGCAGTAGGGGCCGGCCAGGACGCGGGACAGGTCGAGCACCTTGAGCCCGGCGAGGGCGGGCGCGGGCGGCGGAGTCGTCATCAGCAGTCAGCTGCCGCTGTCGGCGCGAAGTCCATGGATCACTGCCCCAGTTCGTACACACGGTCGCGGAGTCGGATGTCCGTGAGGCTAGGAGCCGCGTGATCGCCAGGTCAAGAGCGGCTCCGCACGCAGGCAGTTGCTGTGCACGCGGCAGTGCGGACACTGTGAGTCGTCGGTGTTCGGCCGGGTCAACGGCGTGGTGTCGACCGCGGCCGCCCGGCCGGTGCCGGCTGGCGGGCAGCCGCGTTCCGTGGTCGCGGTGGCGGGGCCCCACGTCGCGTACGGCGCGACGGCTGACCGGGAACGCGGAGGCTCTCGTCGGGCCCACGGACGCCGTCGCGGCCCGGCCGGGTGCGGCCGGGGCCCACCGTCACTGAGAGCACAATATGTTCATGTCACCCTCGCACCCGGTCCGCCTGATCACGGCCGATGAGATCCGCACCGCGCGGCTCGACCTCGTACCGCTGCGCGTCGAGCACGCCACCGAGATGGCCGTCGTACTCGGCGATCCTGCGCTGCACGGCTTCATCGGCGGCTCCCCCGACGACGCCGAGGCCCTGCGCAACCGCTACGGGCGGATGGTCGCGGGCTCGCCCGAGCCCGGCGTTTGCTGGTGCAACTGGGTCGTCCGCTCCCGGGAGGGCTCCCGTTCGGACGCGCCCGCGTGCCTGGTCGGTACGGTGCAGGCCACGGTCGTCCCCGGCACGCGGGGGCCCCTCGCGGAGATCGCCTGGGTGATCGGAACCCCCTGGCAGGGGCGCGGCTTCGCGTCGGAGGCGGCCCGTGGCCTGGTGGCCTGGCTGGCGGGACAGGGCGTGCGGACGCTCGTCGCGCACGTCCACCCGGACCACGGCGCGTCCGCGGCCGTCGCGGCGGCGGCAGGTCTCGCCGCCACGGAAAAGGTCCACGACGGCGAGACCCGCTGGGAGGCGTCCCTCTAGGGGGAGTTCAGCAGGGGCGGTCGCCCGCGATCGCGACCCGTTCCGCGACGCGGCGGTGCGGCGCGTAGTCGTCGACGGCGTAGTGCTGGGTCGCGCGGTTGTCCCAGAAGGCGACGTCGCCCGCCTGCCAGTGGAATCGCACCTGGTACTCCGGCACATGGGCCTGTCGTACGAGGAAGCTCAGCAGACGGTCGCTCTCCTCCCTCTCCATGCCGACGATGTGCGTGGTGAAGGAGGTGTTGACGAAGAGCATCCGCCGCCCGGTCTCCGGATGGGTGCGCACCACGGGGTGGGTGACGGGCGGGAAGCGGTCCTGGAGCGGGGCCAGCCGTTCGGGTCCGTAGAAACGTGCGAAGCCGGGGATGAAGTCGTGGACGGCCCGCGCCCCCTCGATGCGTTCCTTCACGGTGTCGGGGAGGTTGTCGTACGCGGCGGCCATGTCCGCCCACAGCGTGTCACCGCCGTACGGCGGCACCTCGCGCAGCTGCAACACGGCACCGAGAGCGGGGCGTTCGCGGAAGGTGACGTCCGCGTGCCAGACGTTCTCGTACGTCGATGTGGCGCTGCCCCCCTTGTCGAAGCGGACGACGTCGTCGGCGGAACCGCGGGCGAGCAGTGGATTGGTCTCCAGCTCGCCCCAGTTGAGGGCGAAGGCGCGCTGCTGCTCGGCCGTGATGGCCGCGCCGCGGAAGAACAGGACCTTCCACTCCAGCAGCGCGCGGTTCAGCTCCTCGCGCAGGGCGGGCGTGAGGGGCCGCGCGAGATCGACGCCGCGGATCTCGGCGCCGATGAGACGGCCTCGGGGCACGACGTCGATCAGTTCGTACGGCCGCTCCTGCCACCCCTCGGGCAGTCGGCGCAGGGTGCGGCGGCCTTCGTACATGCCGTCGGCGGGGACGCGGGCTTCCCGCAGCGGGGCATGGGGCAAGGCGGTGTGATCGGTGACAACCGGGTTCGTGGCAGCCATGGGGAGATGATCCTTCGGGGTGCGGAAACGGGCGGGCCGGGCGGAGCGGAACTCCGTACGGCTAGCGGCCCGATCGCTCGCACCCGCGCCGCCACGGGACGCCGAACGTCCGTACGGCGGCGGTCAGGTGCTGGATCATGGTCGTCATTGTGCGGCGCCACTCGCCCCAGGTCAACCGCCTCCGGGAGCTCAGCGCTCCTGAGCCGGCAGCCGCAGCACTCCCCCGTACTCGTAGATGCCCTTGTTGAGTTCGGTGGCGCCGAGGTAGGGCACGAGGTCGGGGTCGACGGGGGCGAGCGGCGGTTGCTGGGGGTCGGGGCGCCAGTCGACGAGGTTCACGAGGCCCGGCTCCAGCGGTTCCAGGCCGGCGAAGAGGGCGTCGACCTCGGCGAACGTGCGGGTCTGCCACGGGACGCCGCCGCCGGAGATGTGCGCGGTCATGGCCGCGCCCCGGGCGGGATCGTCGGCGACCACCTGCGAGAAGCCGAGGAGGCTGCCGGGCGCGGCCCGGTCGATGACGGTCCGCAGGACGCGGGCCGGCCCGTCGGCGTCGGTGAGGTGGTGCCCCACGGAGAGGAAGAGCACGGCGAGCGGCTCGTCGAAGTCGATGAGCCGCACGAGGTCGGGGTGGTCCAGGATCGCCTTCTGGTCGCGCATGTCGCCGGTGATCACGGTGGTGGAGGAGTCGTCGGCGAGCAGCGCGCGGCCGTGGGCGAGGACGATCGGGTCGATGTCGACGTAGACGACGCGGGCGTCCGGGACGAAGCGCTGCGCCACCTGGTGGACGTTGTTGTCGGTGGGCAGGCCGCAGCCCATGTCGATGAACTGGCGGATGCCCGCCTCACGCGTCAGATACCGCACCACGCGGAAGAGGAACTCGCGGTTCTGCCGGGCGATGTCGACGCACTCCGGGAACGACGGCAGAGTGGAGAGCAGGAAGCCCCGGTCGACCTCGTAGTTGTCCTTGCCGCCCAGCATCCAGCCGTAGGCGCGTGCGGAGGTCGGGATGTCGTACGGAATCGAGGGACGGGATTCCGTCCCGGACCGGTTCTCGCTGTCCACAGCGCGCTCTCCACCTCTCCCGTGGAGTTCACGGAATGTGTGCCGTCGGCGTGACACTATCCGGTGATCCCCGTTCGGGTGAACGGAAGGCGGAAACCGCAACACCCCTGTGCCGGGGGGCGGTTGAGGCGCCGACCGGGCGTGGGCGCGCCGGGATCCGCCGGGGTGGACAGTGGTGTGCGCCACCCGCCCGCCATCCTGGCCGTCGCATGGCGCATGATCGTGGCCAGAGCCATCCGTACCCAGAGAGGACCTTCCATGGAAGACCGCTTCGACGTCGTCGTACTCGGAGCAGGACCCGGCGGCTATGTGGCCGCCATCCGCGCCGCCCAGCTGGGCAAGCGGGTAGCGGTCGTCGAGGAGAAGTACTGGGGCGGTGTCTGCCTCAACGTCGGCTGTATCCCGACGAAGGCGCTGCTGCGCAACGCCGAGCTGGCCCACCTCTTCACGCACGAGCAGAAGACGTACGGCATCAAGGTCGACGGGCAGGTGACCTTCGACTACGGCGAGGCGTTCAGCCGCAGCCGCGCGGTCGCGGACGGCCGGGTCAAGGGCGTCCACTTCCTGATGAAGAAGAACGGCATCACGGAGTTCGACGGCCGGGGCACGTTCCTGGACGCCAACACCCTTCAGGTGGCGAAGTCCGACGGCACGACGGCCACGATCGGCTTCGAGAACTGCATCATCGCCACCGGCGCCACGCCCCGGCTGCTGCCGGGCACGAGCCGCAGCGAGCGCGTGGTGACGTACGAGGAGCAGATCCTCGCCGATTCCCTGCCGCGTTCCATCGTGATCGCGGGCGCGGGCGCGATCGGCATCGAGTTCGCCTACGTCCTGCACAACTACGGCGTGAAGGTGACGATCGTCGAGTTCCTGGACCGCGTCGCGCCGCTGGAGGACGCGGACGTGTCGAAGGAGCTCGCGAAGCAGTACCGCAAGCTCGGCATCGACGTGATGACCTCGACGCGCGTGGAGTCGATCGACGAGTCGGGCGAGCAGGTCCGGGTGACCGTCACGGGCAAGGACGGCAAGCAGCAGACGCTGGAGGCGGACAAGGTCCTCCAGGCCATCGGCTTCGCACCGAATGTCACCGGCTTCGGCCTGGAGGCGACGGGCGTGGCGCTCACCGAGCGCGGCGCGATCGACGTCGACGGCCGCTGCCGGACGAGCGTCCCGCACATCTACGCCATCGGTGACGTCACGGCGAAGCTGATGCTGGCGCACACCGCCGAGGCGATGGGCGTCGTCGCCGCGGAGACCCTCGCGGACGCCGAGACGATGGAACTCGACTACCCGATGATCCCGCGCGCCACCTACTCGCAGCCGCAGATCGCGAGCTTCGGCTGGACGGAGGCGCAGGCCAAGGAGAAGGGCTTCGACGTCAAGGTCGCCAAGTTCCCCTTCCAGGCCAACGGCAAGGCGCACGGCCTCGGCGACACCGTCGGCTTCGTGAAGATCATCAGCGACGCGAAGTACGGCGAGATCATCGGCGCCCACCTGATCGGCCCGGACGTGACCGAGCTGCTGCCCGAGCTCACCCTGGCCCAGCAGTGGGACCTCACCGTCCACGAGGTGGCGCGCAACGTCCACGCGCACCCGACGCTGGGCGAGGCCGTCAAGGAAGCGGTGCACGGCCTGGCCGGGCACATGATCAACTTCTGACGGCGCCGGACCCGGACCGAGAGGGACCCAGGGAGACCGGGGGCGCCCCGCCGCGACGCGAGTGACTCGCGAGTGACCGAAATCGAGTGGCTCAAGTGGCGGGGCCGCCCGGACCGGCCGATGCTGGGCGGAACACGACTGTTATGCCTCGGGGGCGAGGAGAGGCAGTAGCCGATGTTCTCTGGTCTGGGCCGTTTCGTGGTCCGCCGCCCTTGGTGGATCATCCTGGCGTGGGTGGTGGCGGCCGGTGCGGTGATCTCACTGGCGCCGAAGCTCACCTCCAGCAGCGACGAGGCGAGTTTCCTTCCCGGCCATTACGAGTCGATCCGCGCGGCGGACGTGCAGGAGAAGGAGTTCCCGAAACAGCGGAACGTGGGGGCCATCATCGTCTTCGAGCGGTCCGACGGCGGAAAGCTGACGGCCGCCGACTCCGCCGACGTGGTCCGCGTCTCCAAGGATCTCCAGGCGAAGAAGATCGAGGACGTGCAGGGTGTCGTCCCCGGTGAAGTCTCGCCCAACAAGCTGGTGCAGACGTCGGTCGTCGCGATGCCGAAGATCACCGACCCCGAGGACACCTCGCAGCAGGACGCGGTGGAGCGGCTGCGCAAGGACCTCAAGCCGGAGCTGGACGGCACGGACCTGTCGGCCGGGATCACCGGTTCCGCGGCCCAGGCCCTCGACGAGCGGGACGCCTCCGAGCGCGCCGGCATGCTCGTCGGGGTCGGCACGATCGCCATCATCATCGTGCTGCTTCTGGTCATCTTCCGCAGCCCCATCATCGCGCTGTTGCCGGTCGTCCTCATCGGCCTGGTCTCGCCGATGGCGACCGGATTGATCGCCGCCGCCAACAAGGCCTTCGACATGAAGGCGGACTCCTCCATCCAGGAGCTGCTGACCGTCGTCCTGTTCGGTGTCGGCACGGACTACATCCTGTTCCTGCTCTTCCGCTACCGGGAGGCGCTGCGAGCGGGCGAGGAACCCAAGGGCGCCATGGTGCACGCCGTGGAGCGGGTCGGTGAGGCCATCACGTCGGCGGCGGGCGCCGTCATCGTCGCCTTCGCCGCGCTCACGCTCTCCTCGCTCGGCATGCTGCGCTCGATGGGCCCGGCGCTCGCCATCGCCGTCTTCTTGACGCTGCTGGCCGGTCTCACGCTCGTTCCGGCGGTGGTGTCGCTGCTCGGCACGAAGGTGTTCTGGCCGTCGAAGTCCTGGCAGCGGGAGCCGCACGGCAGCGGTTTCGCCCGGCTCGGCACGTCGATCGCCCGCAAGCCCGCCGTGTGGGCGGTGGTCTCGGCTCTGCTCATGGGCGCGCTGGCGCTCGGCGCGCTCGGCTACAAGGCCAACTTCGACCTGGCCGGGTCCTCGCTGCCCAAGGACAAGGAGTCGATGGTCGCCATGCGGGACCTGGAGAAGGGCTTCCCCGCCGGCTCCACCGACCCCACCTCCGTCTACCTCTCCTCGACGAACGACGAGCCGCTGACGCAGGCGGAGTCCGCCGCCTTCCGCGAGCGGCTCGGTGATGTCCGGGGCGTCGGCGAGGTCGCGGCGCCGCGCCTGAACCCGGACCGCACGACGGCCTCGTACTCCGTGATCCTCTCGGACCCGCCCGCCTCCGACAAGGCGCTCTCCACCCTCAAGGACCGGTTGCGCCCCGCCGCCCACGACGCGGCGCCGGATGGCTCCCAGGCGCTGGTCGGCGGCACGACAGCGGTGTACGTCGACATCAACAAGGCCGTGGGCCGCGACTATTCGGTCGTCTTCCCCGTGGCGGCGCTCGCCATCATGGTGATCCTCGGCCTGCTGTTGCGCAGCCTGGTGGCGCCCTGGTATCTGATGCTGTCGGTCGCGCTCGGTTTCGGCGCGACGCTCGGCGCGACCTCGCTGATCTTCCAGCAGCTCGGCGACCAGCCGGGGCTGATGTTCATGCTGCCGGTGATCATGTACTTGTTCGTGGTCGCACTGGGCACCGACTACAACATCCTCATGGTGTCGCGCCTGCGCGAGGAGGCGCGTGAGGGCCGCGATCCGCACGACGCGGCGGGCACGGCGGTAAGGCACTCGGGCCCGACGATCGGCTCGGCGGGCGTGATCCTCGCCGGTACGTTCGCGACGCTGATGCTGGCGGGCAACTCGACGCTCTCCCAGATGGGTTTCTCGCTCTCCTTCGGCATCGTCATCGCCGCCTTCGTCATGGCGGCGGTCTTCACGCCCGCTCTGACGGCCCTCATCGGGCACGCCGCCTGGTGGCCCGGCCACGGGGACCAGAAGCGGAACGGCTCCTCCGGGGCGGCCCCGCCGGGCCCGGAGGGGGAGCGGGTGGGGGTACGTCGCGGGCGGGGTGAGCGAGCGGAATCCGGGGCGGCGCTCCACGCCCCGCCGCCCCACCGTTCACGGTCGCTTCAGCCGCGTACGACGCCCGTGAGCGTCCCGCTCAGTGCCACGCACACCACACCCGCCCCCACGACCACGCAGACCTCCGCGACGCCGAACCCCGCCGCGGCGGCGGTGACGGCGGCGGCGCCCAGCGGCCCGAGGGAGTAGTGCGTGGTCCAGAACGCCGCGGTGACCCGGCCGAGCAGGTGACTGGGCGTCACTTCCTGGCGCAGGGACATCGAGCAGATGCCCGCGACACCGGTGGCGAGCAGCATGCCCGCCGAGAGCGCGCCGATGACCGGCACGTCCTCGGTCAGCCCGAAGCAGGCGACGGCCACCCCGCCCAACGCGGTGGCACCGACCCAACTCGGCCCGAACCCAAGGCGTTTGCGTACGCGGGTCACCACGAAGGACGCGAGGATGGTGCCGATGGTCCCCGCGCTCAGCACATAGCCCACGGTGTCGTCCCCGTGGCCGAGGTCCTCCTTCACGCGGAAGATGACGACGTCGGTCATGCCGTGCGTGAGGAAGATGAACAGGGACAGCAGCACGGTCAGCGGCCGCAGGACGGGATGCGCCCACAGAAAGCGGATGCCCGCGAGGAACTCCCCTCGGACGCCTTCCCGTTCGCCCCTCCGCCCGTCCCCCGGCGGTGACGGTGTGGGCGTCGGCCGCAGCTTCACCAGCAGCAGCCCCGCGGCGGAGAATGCGAATGTCGCGGCGTCGACCCCGATGGCGGCGACCGGTCCGAACGCGGCGGTGACGAAGCCCGCGAGGGTCGGCCCGCCGACCGTGGCGACGGCGTACGACCCGGACAGCTGGGCGTTGGCCCTGGTGATCTGGTCGGGTTCGACGATGGCGGGCACCACGGTCACGTACGCCACCCGGAAGAGCATGGCGAAGCCGCCGGCCAGCGGGACGACCGCGTAGATCAGCCACATGGGCGTCGCGAAGAGCCAGACCAGCGGAATCGTCGCGTACAGCACGCACCGCGCCACGTCGGTGACCATGAGGAGCCCGCGCCGGTCCACGCGGTCGGCGATCACCCCGGCGAAGAGCCCGGTGACGATGGAGGCGACACCCGTCAGGCCGGTGACCAGACCCATCTGCACGATCGAGCCGGTGGTGTGCAGCACGAGCAGCGGAATCGCCACGAACGAGAAGGAGTCCCCGAGGGCGGAGAGGGTCTGGATGGCCAGGAACGCGCGGTAGTCGGGATTGGCCCAGAGGGAGGCCTCCGGCTTGTCGCGGCCGGTCATCGCCCCGCGGCCTCGGCACGCTCAGCGGACTCGGCACGCTCGGCGGCCAGCGCCTCGGTGACCGCCTTGCGGCCCGCTTCGCGGAACACCCCTGGATGTGCGTCGACTTCTTGCACCCACGCACGACGCACCCGCACGGCACGGTCCTGCCCCGCGAGCCCTTCGCGCACGCCCTCCTCCAGGGCCTCGGCGAGGTCGGCGGGCAGGGCGTCGGCGCCGAGGGGATTGATGAACGCGTACGCACCCGTCGCGCGCTCCACATCGAGGGTGACGCGCGCCCAGCCGCTGCCGCAGCTCGTCTGTTCTCGGACGGTGGCGGTCCGCCGGACGGGGAGGACGGCACGTGCCGACGCCATGGCGCGGGCGGCGAGGTCGTACTGCGTACGCCAGTCGGTGTCGGGGAAGCTGAGGACGATCCGGTCGGCTCCCGCCCGCGCGAACTCCACGAGCTTCTCGGCGGCCCGCTGCGGTGTGCCCTCGACGAGCATGGCCGCCGCGCGCTCGGCGTCGATGCCGTAGCGGTGCGCCACTCCGCCGGCCGTGGACCCGCGGCGTTCGCCGGTGCCGGGGGCGTCGAGGGTGGCCGGAACGGCGACGCTCACCCAGGGGGCCGTGTCGTAGGTCTCGGCGGCCAGTGCGGACAGGCGCGGGATCATCCGTGCGAGATACGCGGGAGAGACGAGGTTCGGGAACCAGCCGCCGTGGCGGATCGCGCGCCGCAGGTCGGCCTCGGACTCGCCGCCGATCAGGAAGGGCGACCATCCCACGCCGGGCCGGAGGCGCAGTTCCGCGTCACCGATCTGCGTCGGGTACCCCAGCAGCAGGCTCCGCAGCTGCTCCAGCGCCCGGTCGGTCCGCTCGTCCCTCTCTTCGTACGGCACTCCGGTCGCCGCCCAGACGGGCGTGTCCACCACGCCGCCGCGCCACTGCGCCCAGGCGCTGCCGCCCGCGTCGACACCCACCAACAGCCGCCGCCGGGAGAGGAATTCGAGGCTCGCGAGCTGCTTCGCGAGGAGGGCGACCTGATGGACGGGAAGGGTCAGGACGCCGTGGCCGAGCCTGATGCGGGTGGTCACCGCGGCGGCCGTGGCGAGGGTGACGGTGGCATCCAGCATCGGGGCGTGTCCCGTGAGGTGGTCGCTCGCCCACACGGACTCGAACCCCAGCTCCTCGGCCCGGCGCGCGGCCGCGGCGAACTCCGGGGCCTGCCCCTCCCCCTCCCCGTCCGCGTGCAGCATCGGCAGGAACACCCCGACATCGACAGCCACTTGCCGCCCCCACTCCCCCGTCGTCCCCGAACTGCCCGCGGGTGTCCGCGGGCCCGGGGATCACGCTAGTTCAGGGGTGCCGGTCGGGGCGAGGCGGGCATCGGACGCCGGCGGTGTTCAGGCGGCCGGCGGTGTTCAGGCGGCCGGCTGCCAGTCGCCGAGCCAGTCCGCCGTCTCCTGGGCGGCGGCCTGGGCGTCCGTCAGGTGCGGGCGGTCGGCGGCGGCGGGCCCGGCGCCGGGGCCCTTGTTCCTGTACTCGGCGAACCGGTCGTCCTGCCAGGAGAAGCCGCCCATGTCGGTCCAAGGGGCCGCCTTCACGGCCGCGCCGAGGGTGGTGTCGCGGACGGTGGTCTGCGGGTCGAGACTCGCGTCGCCGCCCGCGTGCCAGGGGCGGCCGAGGTGGAAGCTCCGGGCGGCGACATCGCCGTCGACGGTCGAGCGGGTGACGAGGAAGCCCTTGCGTCCGGCCGGGGTACTGGGCGCGGTGACGTATCCGGCCGAGGTGCCGTTCCAGCGCTTCTTCAGGGTGAGGACGGACTTGTCGATCACCGCGGTGGCGCGGCCGAAGACGAAGTCGGTGTTGCCGATCACGTAGGAGTCGGTGAGATAGACCCGGCCCACCTTTTCCTTGGCGGCCGTGTCCAGGAGCAGCGTGTCCTGGTCGCCGCTGATGATGAGGTCGTCCAGGCGGATACGGTCGGCGGCGGTCCGCAACGCGACCGCCTGGTGGCCGTTGAGCTGCTGGTTCCTCGCCTCGTCGAAGTCGTTGGAGACGGTGAGGTTGCGGGCCTGGAAGTCGTCCGCCTCCACGGCGACGGTCGCGCTGCCGCCGGTGCCGTACGTTCCCGAGCCGTCCGGCTTCGTCATTCCGGCGGCGTGGCCCTCGACGATGACGGTGTCCTTGCGGCTGCGGCCCGTTCCCTCGAACGTGACGTGGGGCTTGTTCGCCGGGACGTTGACCGTCTCGCGGTAGGTGCCGGGGGCGATGCGGATCACCACGCGTGAGGTGTTGCCCGCCGGGACGGCGTCGACGGCCTTCTGCACGCTGGTGAACCGTGCGCTGCCGTCCTTCGCCACCGTGAGGGTGCCGCTCGCGGCGGCCCGGGCGCCGGCCTCCGTCCCGATCGAACCACGCGGCCCCGCGCCGGACTTGAGAAGCGCCGGGACGTCGGCGGCCTTGTCCGGCGTGTACGTGTAGTACGCCTTCGGGTCGAACGCCGTGCCGCCGCTCTCGTTGCGGCCGCTGGTGCGGGAGAAGACGTTGCCGCGCTGGACGAGGGAGGCGGTGGCGTCCTTGATGACGGGGTTGTTGATCCCGTCGAAGTAGCTGTTCTCCAGGACCATCTTCGTCCTGCCGCGCGCGTAGTTGCCGTAGGACGAGGTGATGTCCGTGCCCGTGGCGTCCTGGAGGTAGTTGTTGTAGAGGTGCGCGTGGGCGACGTTGTCGGTCGACGGGTTGCGCTGTTCCGTCTCGCGGAACCAGTTGTGATGGATCGTCAGGTCGGCGGTGGCGTTCTCGGTCCAGCCGATGCCGAACGTCTTGTTGTTGTCGCTGAGCCTGTTCCAGGACACGGTCACGTAGGTGGTGTCCTTGCGGCTGTCGATCAGGCCGTCGGCCATGTGCCGCAGGTCGTTGTGGTCGATCCAGACGTGGTGCGCGCCGTCCATCTGGACGGCGTCCCAGTCGTGCTCCTTGTCGTTCCAGATCCCGTGGTACGAGTCCCGGATCGTGAGGTTCCGGATGATCACGTTGTGCACGCCCTGGCCGAGGAAGAACCCGCCGCCGACGATCTGTCCCGAGGTGCCCGCGCCCACGATCGTCTTGTCGGAGGCGACCTTGATCTCCTTGCCCTTCGGGTCCATCGAGATCGTCGCGGCCACCACGATGACGTACGGCTCCGGGGCGGTCACGTACTTCTCCAGGTCGGCGAGGGTCCGTACGGTGACCGTCTTCCCGTCCCGCCCGCCGTACGTCCCCTTCTGGCCGAGCGCGTGGACCGAGGCGAAGCCGTCGGCCGTGTCCTTGGCCCAGGACGGCGCGGCGGCGGCCGCGGCCCTCGGCTGCGCGTCCTCGCCGAACACCCCGAAGGCCGCGCCGTAGGCCAGTGCGCCCGCGGCGGCCAGCGCCAGCGGGACACCTGCCAGCAGGGCCGTCTTCTTCTGCGGTGCCGCGCCGTGCCGTGGCCGTGCTGCTCAGTCATGCGTCGCTTCCCATCTGTACGTACGTGGGGGGCGCCCGTGGATCACGGGCCGCTGAGCAGTCGCCGCACGGCCGGAGAAGGTTGCCGCCCCTCTTCGATACGTCTCGCCAGGAAGTCGCCGCCGTCCCCCGATAGCATGCTGGGGGCGGCCGGTTCCGACGCGCTGCCGCAGAGAACCCGCCGGGTTCCGGAAATTCTTTCCGTGACTTGTAGAGAACGTGCCGCCCGCTCCGACGTCCCCTGTGAGAGTCGCCCACGAGGGGTGACGGCGCAGCCGAGGAGCGAAGTCATGAAGTATCTGGTGATGGTCCAGGGCTCGCAGGCCGACTACGAGGCGATGGCGGGCAAGCCCTCCGAGAACAGCCCGGCCTGGAGCGAGCAGGAACTCCAGGCGATGTTCGCCTACATGAACGAGATCAACAACGATCTCGCCGAGTCCGGGGAGCTCATCGACGCGCAGGGCCTGACCGAGCCCGCGCAGGCCCGCTTCGTCAGCGCGGGCAAGGACGGGCGTCCGGTGATCACGGACGGCCCCTACGGCGAGACGAAGGAGGTCCTCGCCGGGTACTGGCTGCTCGACTGCGAGAGCCTGGAGCGGGTCACCGAGATCGCCGAGCGCGTCACCCGGTGCCCCGGCCCCGAGGGGCTGGTCGAGCCGCCCGTCGTCATCCGGCCCGTGCCGGAAGCGGGAGGTGGTTGTTGAGACGTACCAGCGGTGGGACCGGAGTCGAGGACCTGCTGCGCCTGGCACGCGCCGCAGGTCCTCGGCGCGCTCGTACGCCGGTACGGACACTTCGACGCCGCCGAGGACGCCGTACAGGAGGCGCTGCTCGCGGCGGCGCGGCAGTGGCCGGAGCAGGGCGTCCCGGACAATCCGCGCGGCTGGCTGATCAGAGTGGCCTCGCGCCGCCTGATGGATCAGCTGCGCGCGGACGAGGCGCGGCGGCGGCGCGAGGAGGACGCGGCGCTGCTCACGCCCCGTGACGCGTTCACCGCTCCCCCGCCGGGCGAGGGCCGCGCCCCGTCGGACGACGACACGCTCACGCTGCTGTTCCTGTGCTGCCACCCGGCACTGTCCCCGGCCGGGCAGGTCGCCCTCACGCTGCGTGCCGTCGGCGGTCTGACCACGGCGGAGATCGCCCGCGCGCATCTGGTTCCGGAGGCGACGATGGCGCAGCGGGTCAGTCGGGCGAAGGCCCGGATAAGAGGGGTGCCGTTCCGGCAGCCGGGGCCCGTGGACCGTGACGCGCGGCTGGCGGCGGTCCTCCAAGTGCTGTACCTGATCTTCAACGAGGGCTATACGGCGACGTCGGGTGAGGCCCTGCACCGGGCGGACCTGGCGAGGGAAGCGATCCGGCTGACCCGTTCCGTGCGCCGCCTGCTGCCCCATGTCGGCGCGGTGACGGGCCTGTTGGCGCTGATGCTGCTCACCGAGGCGCGCAGTGCGGCCAGGACCGGCCCGCACGGCGAGCTGATCCCGCTCGACGAGCAGGACCGCGCCCTGTGGGACCGCCGCGCGATCGCCGAAGGCACGGCGCTCGTCGAGGAGGCGCTCCAGCAAGGCCCTGCGGGGCCCTACCAGTTGCAGGCGGCCATCGCGGCGCTGCACGACGAGGCGGAGAGCGCCGACGCCACCGACTGGCCGCAGATCCTCGCCCTGTACGACGTTCTCGTACGCAGCGCCCCGGAACCCATGGCCGAGCTCGGGCGGGTCGTGGCGTACGCGATGGTCCACGGCCCGAAGGCCGGGCTCGACGAACTCGCGGCTGTGGAGGACCAGTTGCGGGGCCATTACCGCCTCCAGGCCGTACGGGCGCATCTGCTGGAGCGGGCAGGTGACACAAAAGGCGCCCTCGCCGCCTACCGGCTCGCGGCAAAGGGAACCTTGAGCCGCCCAGAAGCCCGCTACCTCCAGATCCGCGCCGCCAGACTGCTGCCCTGAGCCGATGCCGCGCGCGACGCACAGTGCAGGCCCTCAGGCCGGGGGCGCGAACTCGCCGCATCGCACAGCCAGCTGCGGAGCCATTGCCGCCTACCGGCCCGCCACCAAAAGCCCCTGAGCCACCCAGAAAGCCCGCTACCTCCAGACACGCGCCGCCAGACCGCCGCCCGGAGCCGATGCCGCGCGCGACGCACAGTGCAGGCCCTAAGGCCGGGGGCGCGAACTCGCCGCATCGCACAGCCAGCTGCGGAGCCATTGCCGCCTACCGGCCCGCCACCAAAGGCCCCTGAGCCACCCAGAAAGCCCGCTACCTCCAGACACGCGCCGCCAGGCTGCCGCCCGGAGCCGGCGCCGCGCCCAGCGACGCGCAGTGCTCGGTCACCGTGTCGGCGAAGGCGCGGGCCGCCGGGCTGAGCGCGTCCCAGCGGCGTACCGCCCAGCCGACCGACAGCGGCGGCAGCGCCGGGATCGGGACCATGCGGAGCCCGGCGGGAGCGTCGCCGCGCCCCGCCGGCAGCGCGGGGACGACGGCCTGGCCGAGGCCCAGCTCCGCGAGGAGGACGGCGGTGTCCCAGTCGGCGACACTGGTCCCCGTGGGCAGCGTCACGCCCAGCTCTCCCAGATGGGCGTCGAGGTGGGCGCGGGAGGTCGAGTTCGCCGGCGGCGTGATGATCGGCCCCGCGCCGAGTTCGGCGGGCTCGACGCGCGGCCGGTCGGCGAGCGGGTCGTCGGCCCGGACCGCGAGGACCCAGGGCAGGGCGAGAATCGGCCGCTGCTCGATGCCGCGCACGGGCTCGCCGAGGGTGATCCAGGCGAGGTCGAGGTCGTTCGCGGCGAGAGCGTCGAAGCAGCCGCTGCTGGAGGCCACGGTCCGGAACTCCAGGCTGACGCGCGGACAGCGCTTGCGGAAGCCGACGACGGCCTCGGCCATGAAGTGCCGCACGGTGGTGGCGCCCGTGGTGATCCGCACCGTGCCGGCGTCACCGCGCGCCTGCTCGCGCAGCCGCCGCACCGCGAGGTCGATGCCGCCGATGCCCTCGGACGCGGCGGCGTGCAGGACGCGCCCGGCCGAGGTGGGTACGACACCGCGCGCGTGCCGCTCCAGGAGACTCACGCCGAGCTCCCTTTCCAGGCGTTTGACGTGCTGGCTCACGGCCGACTGCGTACAGGTGAGGTCGCGGGCCACCGCGCTGAGGCTGCCCGCGCGGCACACGGCCACGAAGACACGGAGATCGTCCAGGGTCACGAGGGGTGAAGGTATCGCTTGGTCGGATGCAAGGAAACCCGAGGATTGACTTGGGTTTTCCGCGTCCCCCAAGATCGTTACCGGCCCCCGGGCGGCGACCCGGTGACGGGCGTCGACCCGAGGGCGACCAGGCGGCCTGACGACTTGGCGACCTGGCGCCTCGGAGACCGGACTCCGTCGGGCGGGCTACAACCGTATGGGAAAGGTGACGCGTGGAAGCGCTCGAAATGGTGGCCGTCGGGGTCGCCGGTGTCGCGGCCGGCGGGCTCAACGCGGTGGTGGGGTCCGGCACCCTCATCACCTTCCCCACCCTGCTGGCCTTCGGCTTCCCGCCGGTGCTCGCCAACGTGTCGAACAACCTCGGCCTGGTGCCGGGCACGCTGAGCGCCGCATACGGCTACCGCAGGGAGATGAAGGGGCAGGGCAGGCGCCTGGTGCGGTTCGGCACGGCCTCCCTCATCGGCGGCCTCATCGGCGCACTGCTGCTCCTGAAGCTGCCCGCCGACGCCTTCCAGGCGGTGGTGCCGGTGCTGATCCTGACCGCGTGCGCCCTGGTGCTGCTCCAGCCCTGGCTCAACCGGCGGCTCAAGCAGCGTGGGGAGCGGGGCAAGCGGGACGGCGGTGTGCCGATGTGGTGCGGCGTCCTCGCCACCGGGGTGTACGGCGGCTACTTCGGGGCGGCCCAAGGAGTGCTGCTCATGGGCCTGTTCGGCGCCTTCCTCCTGGACGACCTGCAACGGCTGAACGCCGCGAAGAACGTCCTCGCCTCACTCGTGAACGGGGTCGCGGCCATCGTCTTCATCGTGGTCGCCGACATCGACTGGGTGGCCGCCGGGCTGATCGCCGCCGGTTCCACGGTGGGCGGGCTGGTGGGCGCGCGCTACGGCCGCCGGCTCTCGCCGGTGGCAATGCGCGGTTTCATCGTCGTCGTGGGCGTCACGGCGTCGGTGGCCATGATCGCGAAGGCGTAGCACGGCGCACACCCGCTCCCCGTGGCGCGGGAGCCCCTTTTTATGGTTTATGGTTGAACATGATGTGACCCCGACCGCGATTCCCCCGTCCGGCCGGGGTCACTTCTCGTTCACGCCCCGGCCTTCCGCTGTTTTCACCGGCCTTCCGCGGTTTTCACGCGTTCGTGGGCGAATATGCCGACCGCACCGCGCCAGGACGGCCCTGGCGGCATCATGCGTCCATGGACGGTGCCCGGCCTGTGCAGGTCTTGTTCACACCCGAGGAGTACGCCTCGGTCCTGCTCCACGCGGACCGGCTCGGCGTGCCGGTGGCGGAGTTCATACGCCGCGCGGTGACCGTCCGCGCCGAGGAACAGCTCGACCCCTGCCGGACCCCCGATGCCCGGCGCGGGGCGAGCGTGCCACCGGTCCAGCGGAGCCTCGGGGCGGACGGGAAGCCCGCGCTCCGGCGGTTCCTCGACACGCTCGCCACCTCGGGCGAGCCCACGGAGTGAGCGCGCGTTTCCTGACCGCTCAGGAGATGAGCGCTCAGCGAATGAGCGCGAGGCCGGGGAGCATGCCCCGCCCACCTCAGGACAGCGCGATGTCCGGCTGATAGAGGTCAAGCCAGAGCGCGAGGTCCAGGGTGCGCTCCAGACCGCGCCGTGAGGCCTGGGTGATCTGCGGCGCCTCCCGCTCGGCGGCCCGTGCCGCACGCTCCCGGTCCACCAGTTCGAAGACCGGGTGGCCGGGCCGGGCGAGCAGATCCTTGACGTGTCCCTGGAGGGCGCGGGCGTACGCGGGGTCCTGCGTGGACGGGTACGGGCTCTTGACCCGGTCGTAGACCGACCGGGGCAGCAGATCGGCGGTCGCCTCCCGCAGCAGGCTCTTCTCCCTGCCGTCGAAGGACTTCAGCGCCCAGGGCGTGTTGTAGACGTACTCGACCAGCCGGTGGTCGCAGAACGGGACGCGCACTTCGAGGCCGACGGCCATGCTGGCGCGGTCCTTGCGGTCGAGCAGGACGCGCACGAAGCGGGTCAGATGCAGATGGCAGATCGTGCGCATCCGGTACTCGAAGTCGCTCTCGCCGTCCAGCCGTTGGATGCCCTCGACGGCCGTCGCGTAACTGTCCTTGACATACCCGGGCAGATCGAGCGCGGCCGTCAGGTCGGGGCGCAGGACACCGGAGTCGTTCCCGAAGTGGTCGGCGAACCGCACCAGCCAGGGGAACGTGTCCGCCGCACGCGCCTGTTCGTCGAAGAACTGGAGGTAACCGCCGAAGACCTCGTCGGCGGACTCCCCGGAGAGCGCGACCGTGGAGTGCTCGCGGATGGCACGGAAGAGGAGGTAGAGCGAGGCGTCCATGTCGCCGAAGCCCATGGGGATGTCCCGCGCGCGGATCATCTTGGCGCGTACGTCGGGGTCGGCGAGGGCGTGCGAGTCCAGGACGATGTCGCGGTGCTCGGTGCCCGCCGCCTTCGCGACGTCGTGCACGAACGGCGTGTCGGGCGTGCCCCGCAGTTCGTCGGCGACGAAGTTGTCCGCCTGGCCGACGAAGTCGACGGCGAAACTGCGCACCGTCTCGCCCGCCTCCGCCAGTTGACGCGCGGCGAGCGCCGTCATCGCCGAGGAGTCGAGGCCGCCGGAGAGCAGCGTGCAGCGCGGCACGTCGGAGACGAGCTGACGGCGCACGATGTCCTCCAAGAGCTCGCGCACCTTCGCGACGGTCGCGTCGCGGTCGTCGGTGTGCGGCCTCGTCTCCAGCGACCAGTAGACGTGCCGGCGCAGCCCCGAGCGGTCCACGGTCACCACGGTGCCGGGCTCCACCTCGCGCATGCCCTCCCACACCGCGTGGCCGGGCGTCTTGACCACGGAGAACAGCTCCCGCAGTCCGTCTACGCCGACGCGGGGGCGGGCCAGCGGGTTGGCGAGGATCGCCTTGGGCTCGGAGCCGAAGAGGACGCCGTCGGCGGTCTCGTAGTAGGAGAACGGCTTGATGCCCATGCGGTCGCGGACCATGACGAGCCTGTCGTGCCGGGCGTCCCAGATCGCGAAGGCGTACATGCCGTTGAGCCGTTCGGCGAGGGACTCGCCCCACTCCAGATAGCCGCGCAGGACGACCTCGGTGTCGGACTCGGTGGTGAACCGGTGGCCGCGGCCCGCCAGTTCCCGTCGGAGTTCGGTGAAGTTGTAGGTCTCCCCCGAGTAGACCAGGACGACGGTTCCGGTCGGCGTCTCGACCGTCATGGGCTGGCGCCCACCGGGCAGATCGATGATCGCGAGCCGGCGGTGTCCGAGCCCGGCGGGACCGCCGGTCCACGTGCCGCGGTCGTCCGGACCGCGGCAGGACATCGTCTCCGTCATGGCGTCCAGGGTGGTGGACGCGGCCGTCAGGTCACGGTTGAAGGAGACCCAGCCGGTGATGCCACACATGCGCTTCCTCCTGCTCTGGCGAACTAGGTGCGGTCGGGCGCCACACAAATGTAGATGTATCTAGCACCTATATATCGATCGTGCGCCTGCGACTGCGTACGGTCAACATTCCGGAAACCCGGCGACGGCCGCCGCCCTCATGCTTTCGGCCGCACTTTGCCATGGCCAGAGGGGGTTTCTCAGACGGAAAAGGCCTCCAGCCCCATGAAGCCGGGCCCGGCCGAGATCACAGATGGAAACATTCCGGCCACGGGCAAAGACTTGTCAACGACCGGCGCCGGACGACACCGCGCCGCCCGCCAGCAACCGTTCCGCGTCACCCCGGGCCTGATCGAGCGCGTCAGGGAAGACCCGCAGACCGTGCGCGACCAGGCCGCCCTCATGCAGCAGCATCAGGGTCCGCGCCAGGCGTTCGGCACCATCCGGGGAGACCTCCCGGGCCAGCCCCGTGAAGAGCGCGAGCATCCACGCCTTCTGGCCGATGATGACCGGGTACGCGGGGTGCGCGGCGTCGCTGATCTCGGCGTGGGCGTTGACCATGCCGCACCCCTTCGCCGAGCGGTCCGCCGCCCAGTCGCGCGAGGCGTCGAAGACGGCCAGGATCCGGGCGCGCGGCGTGGGCGCCGCCTCCAGATACCCGGCGAGGAACGCCTTCCAGCGCTCGTCCCGGTCGGCGAGGTACTCCACGACGATCTGCTCCTTGGCACCGAACCGGTCGTAGAGGGTCTTCTTGGTCACCCCGGCCTCGGCCGCGATCAGATCCACGCCGACGGCATGGATGCCGCGCTCGTAGAAGAGCCGTCCCGCGGCGTCGAGGGCACGGCGCGCCGCCGGCGTCATGGCGATGCGCCGCGGCGCGGCGACCACGCCCGCGCCCGCACCTTCCGTCGTCCCGTACGCCTTCTCGCTCATGAAGCCATAGTAGACCGGTCTGTATACTCGGCCGCAGAACGAAAGTAAACAGATCGGTCTACTCTCACGCGCCGGGCCGCGCCGAGCCCGCCGAACCGTCGGACCCCGCCGGACCTCACCCCCTGGCGGGTGGCGCGGCGGGAAGGAGCCCCATGAACGTCCTGCTGTCCCTCGCCTTCGTGCTGACCTGGAGCTCCGGGTTCATCGGCGCCAAGCTCGGCGCGGGCAGCGCCTCCGCGGTGACGGTGCTCATGTGGCGGTTCCTGCCGCTTGCCCTGGTCCTCGGGGCCGTCGCCCTCACTCTGGCGCGCGCGTCCTGGCGCGGCCTGACGGCACGCGACGTCGGGCGGCAGGTGGTCGTGGGCGCGCTGTCGCAGAGCGGCTATCTGCTCACCGTCTACTACGCCATCCAGCTCGGCGTCTCCAGCGGCACCACCGCGCTGATCGACGGCACCCAGCCCCTGGTGGCGGGAGCGCTCGCCGGTCCGCTGCTCGGGCAGTTCGTCTCCCGCACGCAGTGGCTCGGCCTCGGGCTCGGTGTCAGTGGCGTCGTCATCGTCACGGCGGCCGACTTCGCGGGCGGCGGCGACACCGCGTGGTGGGCCTACCTCGTACCGTTCCTCGGCATGCTGTCGCTGGTGGCGGCGACGTTCCTGGACCGGCGTACGACGCGCCCGGTCGGCCCGGTGGTGTCCATGACCGTCCACTGCCTCACAAGTGCCGTCATCTTCACGGCGCTCGCCGTGGCGGCGCGGGCCGCGACGCCGCCGGCCGAGCTGTCCTTCTGGGTCGCGATCGGCTGGCTCGTGACGCTCTCCACGTTCGGCGGGTACGGCCTGTACTGGCTGATCCTGCGGCGCTCCGGGGTCACCCAGGTCAATACGCTGATGTTCCTCATGGCCCCCGTGACGGCCCTGTGGGGCGCACTGATGTTCGGTGAGCCCTTCGGCGCGCAGACGGTGCTCGGGCTGGCGATGGGGCTGGCCGCGGTGGTCGTCGTACGACGCGGCGAGCGCCCCCGGGCTTCCGGTGTACCGGCCGGGCGGGTCACTCCGGAGTCAGGAAGGCCTGCACCGAGGGCGCGTACCGGTCGGTGATCTCGTCGATCGTCGCGTCGCGCAGCCGTGGGCCACGGGCGATTCCGTACATCACGCCGAGCCCCAGCAGCATGCTCACGGCGAGTTCGGCGCGCAGCCCCGCGTCCGGCCCCGGGAGGCGCTCGGCCAGGCGCTGGGCCACCTGGGCGCGGAAGTTGGCCCGCAGAAGGTCGCCCCGCTCGCCGTGGAGCGGGGCGAAGACGATGCGCAGGATGGGGTCGGCGCCCCGCTCCGCCTGGCCGGTCAGCAACTGGTGGACCATGTGCCGGCCGAGGCCGCCGAGGGGCGCGTCGAGGAGCTCCACCACATCGGCCTCGAAGCACATGACCTGCCCGAACAGGGCGTCCTTGTTGCCGAAGTACTTCAGGACCAGGGGTGCGCTCACCCCGGCGCGCTCGGCCACCGCCTTGAGGGTGATGTCACCGTGCGCGTGCCGCGCGAGGAGGTGCCGGGCGGCCCGGACGATGAGGTCCTTGGTGGCCTCGGCGTCCCTGCGGACGGCGACCCGGGCCCGGCCCGCGCCCTCGTCCTCACGCTCGTCCTCACGCTCGCCCACCGGAGGCACGCTTCTTGTCCCCACGGTTCATCGCCTCCCCTTCGGCCCCTGAGCGTCGGCAGGGCACCGACGAGGCGCAGGCGCACGGAAATTCACGATAGCGGGTGAATGGGTATTCACCCCCAGGAACTCGGCATGTGCCGGAGGACCATGCCGCTCCCGTCCGGCAATGCGCGCCCACGGCAACAGGCCATTGATCAGCCGTCGGCAACAGGCCATTGGGGACGGAGGCTTCCGCCGCGAGAGGCTCCTTTCGGAGCGCTTCAGCCATACTGCCGCCCATGAACCGTCTACGTATCGGCCTCGTGGGTACGGGGCCCTGGGCCACCGCCACCCACGCCCCCGCCCTCGCCCGGCATCCGGACATCGAGCTCAGCGGTGTGTGGGGCCGTCGCCCGGAGGCCGCCGCCACGCTCGCCGCCGCACACGGGACGACGGCGTACGCGGACGTCGACGAACTGTTCGCGGCGAGCGACGCCGTGGCCTTCGCCGTTCCGCCCGACGTGCAGGCGCCGCTGGCCGTGCGCGCCGCGGCGGCGGGCTGCCACCTGCTCCTCGACAAACCGGTGGCCACGACGCCGGACGCCGCGCGCGAGCTGACCCTGGCGGTCGAGCGCGCCGAGGTGGCGTCCGTGGTCTTCTTCACGCTGCGCTTCGCCACCCTCAGCTCGGCCTGGGTCTCCGAACAGGCCACCGTCGGCGGCTGGTTCACCGGCCGCGCCGACTGGTACGGCTCCTTCTACACCCCAGACGGAACCGCCGCGTTCTCCTCACCGTGGCGCGCGAGCCGCGGAGGCCTGTGGGACGTGGGGCCGCACGCCCTGTCGATGCTGCTGCCGATCCTCGGCGACGTGAGCGAGGTGACGGCCGCTCCGGGGCCCGGCGACACGGCCCACCTCATCCTGCGGCACACGGGCGGCGCCTCCAGCACGGCGGCGCTGAGCCTGACGGCGCCGGCGAAGGGGTCGGGCCTGGCCGTGGAGTTGCGCGGCGAGAGCGGCGTCGCCGTACTGCCGCCGTGGGAAGGCGCCGACGATGCCTTCGACGCCGCGATCGGCGAACTCGTCACGGCCGCGCGCACCGGCACGGCCCATCCCTGCGACGTCCGGTTCGGGCTGCGGGTCACGGAGATCCTGGCCCGGGCCGAGGAGCGGATAAGGGCCGCGTGACGCGGCCGGGGACAACCACGGGCGGTCGGTACCGTGGCCGCTACGTAATGGCGAGTGACGGCACCGACCGCAGCCGGTGGACCCGCGAAACCGGACGGGGAAGAAGGTCCGCGCGGTCCGGTGCTGTCCTGTTTCCAACCACACGGATCGGAATACGAACAACCGTCCCACGCGCATCCCACGTCGGCCCCGACGGGCCTAGGGGGTACCCAATGCCGGGGAATTTCAGCCATTCTCGCGCTCCCCGGACAAGATGCCCCACAGTTGTGCCCGCGCACCCGCCGACGATCAAACCTGCAGGTCGGCGAGGTCGCGCACACCATGATGCCGCAGCGGCTGATCGTTTTCTTCGGGCAATGTTTACTACCAAAGAAGATGTGAATATTTAGACTGATCACGCTCCAACTCGGCGTGTACCAAGAGGGATTACCCACCATGAACAAGACGGCGCTCCGCGCTCTGCTCCGCGAACGACGCGCCCTCATTGCCCCCGAATCGCATGGCTTCTCGCGGCCTAGCGGTCAGGGACGGCGGGCTCCCGGCCTGTCACAGCATCAGGTCGATCAGTTGCTGCACCGCACGTTCGGGACGTATCACCGTCTTGAATCCGGCAATTACCCCAATCCACCGACCGCATTGCTCCGTGACGTCGCGCGTCTCTTCGGCCTCAATGAGCAGGAGTGGGTATCCCTCAATCGGTACGCGCTCCTGCAGGATCCGCCGGGCCCGCTTCACCCCTCCTCCGGCAAGGAGATACCGGGCGTCTGGCAGGAGGCGGTCGACAGCATCACCCACATGGCTTACGTCACCGACGCGTCGTGGGAACTGCTCGCCCACAACGAACCGTTCCAGGCGATGTTCCCCGACCGGCAGGTGCCGACCAACACGATGCGGTGGATGCTCCTGGACCGTGTCGGCCGCGAGCAGCTGACCGACTGGCGCGACTCATGGGCCCCGATGGTGCTGCCGCAGCTGCGTGCCGCCCTGGTCGCCCGGCCCGACGACGAGATCCTGCGCGGCATCGAGAAGGAAGTGCTCGCGGATCCCGAACTGGCCCACCTGTACGACATCGACGGCGCCCTCATCCACCCCGACGGTCACGAACGCCCGCTGCGGCACGCCGTGCACGGCCTCGGCTGGGTGTCGATCTGCGCGGCCCAGCCCATGACCGCCCCGGGCTCCCGGCTGTTCATCCTCATCTACCACCCCGGCACGGCCCGGAAGCACGCACGCGCACCGATGCTGCGCGCGGTGTGAGGCCCCCGGCCCCGGCTCTCGCGTGAAGGGGGACACCTGCCGCCCCGTCAAGTACGTTATCGGCACCCCCCGCACCCGAATCAGCACCGTGGGAGTGCCCATGCCAGCCTTCGTGTCCGCCCCTAGAACCGTCCTCGGTGCCCACAAGGTGACCACGGACGAGATCGCCGACGACATACGCACCCATCACCGTGACCATCCCAGGCTCAACGCGATCCTCCGCGTCGTCAACAACTGTGGTGTGCACTCCCGCCACTTCACGCGCCCCCTCTCCTCCCCCACCGTCGCCGGGAGCGCCGACGTGCAGGAGCGGACCCAGGCCGCTTTCGATGACGCCGTGGACATGTCGGAGCAGGCCGCCCATGAGGCCCTGCGGGCGGCCGGGCTGACGCCCGACGACGTCGACGCGATCGTCACCACGCATGCCACCGGCTGGGCCGTCCCGAATCTGGACGTCCATCTCATCGACCGCCTCGGACTGCGGCCGACGGTGCGCCGCGTCGCCCTGACGACGGTGGCGTGCGCGGGCGGTGTCCAGGCTCTGATCCGTGCCGCGGACCTGGTCACCGCGCGCCCCGGCCACAAAGTGCTCGTCGTCGCGGCCGAAGTGCTCTCGACCTCTTACAACCACACGGTCGACACCATCGAGTCGATGATCTACAAAGCCCTGTTCGCCGACGCGGCCGCCGCGACGGTGGTCACCGGCGCTCCTTCGGGGCCGGGGCTGGTGATCGAGGACACCTTCGAGTACACCCTGCCCGGCAGCCTCGACCGCTACCGCGGCCGGCTCGACCCCCATGGCATGCACTTCGACTCCACCAAACAGGCGCCCAACACGGCCGTCTCCACCCTCGCTCCTCTGACGGACTGGCTGGGACAGCGCACCGTCGACTTCGGGATCATCCACCCGGGCAGCCTGCGCATCATCACCGGCACCGCCGACGCACTCGGGCTCGCGCAGAGCGAGGCCCGCCACTCCGTGGACACCTTGGCGGAGGAGGGCAACATGGGAGGCGTCAGCGTCTTCCGCGTCCTCGAACGCACCCACACCGCCCCGCCCGCCGACGGAACGAACGGTGTGGCCGTGGCGTTCGGTCCCGGCTTCATCACCGCCGCCCTCCGCTGCCGCTGGCAGTCCTGACCCCGCGGCCCGGCGTTATGCACTTGCCGTCCCATGTCGCCCCTGTTGAAGTGACCGAATGGATTTCGCAGCGGTTCTGGCCGCCTACGACCAGCAGATTCGACGCGACGCGCGGAGCGAAGGCCCCCGCACCCGCGTCGAGCGGACCGGCCGCGTCGTCCGCCAGACCGGCTCGCCGGACGACTGGAACGGCGTCCTGTGGTCGGACGTCGACGCGAGGACGGCGGATGACGCGATCGCCGAGCAGGTGCGCCATTTCACCGCCGCCGGACGCGAGTTCGAGTGGAAGCTGCATTCCTACGACCGCCCCGCCGACCTGGCCGAGCGGCTCCTCGCGGCCGGCTTCGTGGCCGATCCGCTGGAGACGGTGATGGTCACCGAGGCCGCTGTCCTGCCCGTGGCGCCGGAGTTGCCCGAGGGCATCCGGCTGCTCCCGGTGACCGACGCGGCGGGTGTCGAACTCATGGCTGAGGCCCACCTCGCGGCCTTCGGCGAGGGCGACGCCGCGCTGAGCGAGCGGCTGGGCAAGCGGATCCTCGCCCAGCTGACCGAGACGCCGGACGAGATCGTCGCGGTCGTGGCCATGGCGGGTGACCGGCCGGTGTGCGGCGCCCGGGTGGAGTTCCGCCCCGGCACGGACTTCGCGGGCCTCTGGGGCGGCGGCACCGCTCCCCAGTGGCGCGGTAAGGGTATCTACCGCGCCACCGTGGCCCACCGCGCCCGCATCGCCGCCGAGCGCGGCTACCGCTACCTCCAGGTCGACGCCTCCGACGACAGCCGCCCGATCCTGAACCGCCTCGGCTTCACCACGCTGTGCACGACCACGCCGTACGTCTACCGGCCCCGGCCCTGACGCGGAACTGCGGACCCGCACCCGCACGGAGCCGTCACGCGGGGGCCGCTTGCGCCGACGTCGTCGTCAGATGCCTCGCCTGACTCGCCTGACGCGTCGGCGGCCGATTCGGTTCTCCCGGCGTGCTCCAGGTGCCCAAAGTGATCTCGGCGGTGATGCCGGGGCCGAATCCGGCGATGATGCCCTGCGCGGCGTGGGCGGTGCCACCGTCGTCGAAGAAGCGTTCCAGTGCGTCGAAGATGACGGCGCTGGCGATGTTGCCGCGTTCGGTGAGGGTGGCCCTGCTGTAGCGGAACTTCTCCGGTGGCAGTTTCAGGTGGGTGCACAGGTCGTCCAGGATCCTGGGCCCGCCGGCGTGGACGATGTAGAAGTCGAGCCCGGAGACGTCCCAGTCACGCAGCTCGGCCATCTCCCGCAGGGCGGGGGCCAGGTCGGCCATGGTGCCGGGCACTCGTTTGTCGAGCATGAAGTGGAAGCCGGTGTCGCGGACCGCGTAGGAGATCCACTCCTCGGTGTCGGGTACCAGATGTGAGCCGTTGTGATCCAGCTGTACGCCCCTGCCGCCCTCGCCGCGCACCACCGCGGCGGCGATGGCGTCCCCGAACAGGCCGTTGGACAGCAGGTTGCCCACCGCCAGGTCCGTCGGCTGGTAGCAGAGTGAGCAGAACTCGCAGCACAGGATCAGCACGTTGGCCTGGGGGTAGGCCGTGCAGAAGTCGTGGGCGCGGTTGATGGCCGCACCACCGGCGGCGCAGCCGAGCTGAGCGATCGGCAGTTGCCGGGTCTGCGGTCGAAAGCCCATCGTGTTGATGAGCCAGGCGGTCATCGACGGCATCATGAATCCGGTGCAGGAGACGTAGATGATCATGTCGATGTCACGGGGGGTGAGATCGGCGAAGGCCAGCGCCCGGTAGGCGGCCTCGGGTACCCGCGCCTTGGCCTCCGCCTCGTACAAGGCGTTGCGTGCGGTCAGGCCCGGGTGGCGCAGGGTGTCTTCGATGGGCTGCACCAGGCGGCGGGTCTGAACGCCGGTGTTGGCGATCAGGCGCAGCGCCAGGTCCAGTTGAGGGTGGTCGGCGTGCAGCTCGCGCGCCAGGTCGAGGGTCTGTTCCCGGGTGATGATGTGCTCAGGCACGGCGATGGCCGGCCTGCACAGCGTGGCCATGCCCGGCCTACCAGGTGACCGGCAGGGCGAGCGGATGGCGCCAGATCGACACGGTGTTCCACCGCACCTCGTCCGGGGGTACCGCCAGGCGCAGCCCTGGGAAACGGTCGAGGAGCGTGCCGATGGACACCTGGAGCACCATGCGGGCCAGGTGGGAGCCGAGGCAGTGGTGGCTGCCGTACCCGAAGGCCATGTGCCCGGCGGGGGCCTGCCGCTCGAAGTCCAGTTCGTCGGGCCGGTCGTAGGCGAGTTCGTCGCGGTTGGCGGTCAGGTACGACACGTGCACGGCGTCGCCCGCCCTGATCAGCTGCCCGCCGACCTCCACGTCCTCCAGGGCCACCCGGGGGATGCCGACGCCTTGGCGGAAGGGGATGTAGCGCAGCAGTTCCTCCAGGGCACGGGGCAGCAGGTCGGGCCGCGCCCGTAGTTGGGCCAGGTGGGAGGGGTGGGTCAGCAAGGTGTAGACGACGTTGCTGATGTCGTAGGTGGTGGTGTCGTGTCCGGTGACCATCAGGAGCATGGCCAGTACCGACAGCTCCCCCTCCTCCAGCATCTCGTCGTCGATGCGCGCGGTGGCCATCGCGCTGATCAGGTCGTCGCCCGGGGTGCGGCGTCGCGCGGTGGTCAGCTCGGTGAAGTAGGCGCGCAGCGCCACTTTCGCCTCGGCCGCCGAGGACGCCTCGGCGGCGCTCATCGACATCATGGCCGTCGCCCAGCGGCGCAGCTGCGGACGGTCCGCCTCCGGCACGTCCATCAGCTGGCTGATCGTCATCAACGGCACTCTGCCGGCCAGATGCGCGGCGATGTCGGCCGGCGCACCGTGCTCCTCCATCTCGTCCAGCAGTTCGTCCACGGTGCGCTGGGTCCAGGGGCGCAGCGCCTCGACCTGTGGGGTGGTGAAGGCCTTGATGACGACTTTGCGCAGGCGGTTGAGCGCCGGCGGGTCCATCAGGTTGATCGCCTCCGACTGCGCGATGGGCGCCGGGGTGATCCGCGGGAAATCCCGGCCGATGAGCGCGGCCCGGCTGAACCGCCGGTCGGAAGTCACCTTCTGCACGTCCGCGTAACGTGTCACCAGCCAGCAGGTGCCCGTTCCGTACGGCATGCGGACCCGGGTCACGGGTGCCTCGGTCCGCATCCGCGCCAGGAACGGATCGGGCTCCAGAGCGTCGTCATGCCGGAAGGGACACGTCGGCTCGGTCCCGGTATCCGCAGTGGTCATCCTCGTACTCCTCCTCGCCTTGGGGCCCGCCTGTTTCGCGTGCCCTACGAGGCGATACCCGCCCCGCCGCGGGAGCACCTTGAGGAGGAGAAGATCACCCTTTTGAGATCAATCGCACTCGGCCACATCCCGAGGCACCAGCGCGCGCGCCCGGCCGTCGCTATCTCGTTCGACGTCCATCAGTGCGACGACCGCATCGCGGTTCACGGGCCCGTGGATCTGCGGGATCAGCGCCTCGGGCGACGGTGAGCCGGGGACCGGCCCCCGGCTCACCGGTGCGTCGAGCTTCGTCTCGTCGATGACCAGCGCCACGAGCGGCCCTTCCACGTCCCGCAGAAAGCGCGACACGACGGCCAGCAGCGCGTCCTGATCGGCTGAACAGTGCACCGTCCCGTGGGTGCCCGACGGAGGGGCGGAGTAGGGCTGATGCGGTTCGGCGAGCCACCTGTCGAGACGTGCCGCGTGAAAGAGCATGGGCCCGTTATAGCGGGACGCGTCCGACGCGGGATACGGCCGATCGGGTGACCGGACCGGCCGGGGACGACACGGGCCGCGGGGCCGCGCGCTCCCGGCCTAGCGGATCGGCATGCCCGACAGGGTCCTCGCGATGACCAGGCGCTGGATCTCGCTCGTCCCCTCGAAGATCGTGTAGATCGCCGCGTCCCGGTGCATGCGCTCCACCGGGTACTCACGCGTGAAGCCGTTGCCGCCGAGGATCTGTACGGCCTGCGCGGTGACCTTCTTGGCGACCTCGCTCGCGTAGAGCTTCGACATGGAGCCCTCGGCCGACTCGAACTTCTTGCCGGTGCTCGCCATCCACGAGGCGCGCCACACCAGAAGGCGCGCGGCGTCGATCCGGGTGCGCATGTCGGCGAGCTGGAAGGCGACGCCCTGGTTGTCGATGATCGGGCGGCCGAACTGCGTACGCGTCTTGGCGTACTCCAGTGCCTCCTCGTACGCGGCACGGGCCGTGCCCACCGCCATGGCACCGACCGCCGGGCGCGACGCCTCGAAGGTGGCCATCGCGGCGTTCTTCACGCGCTCGCCACCGGACTTGGCGCGCTCTCGCGCCCGGGCGAGGCGTTCGTCGAGCTTGTCCTTGCCGCCGAGCAGGCAGTGCCCGGGCACGCGTACGTCTTCCAGGACCACTTCGGCGGTGTGGGAGGCGCGGATGCCGTGCTTCTTGAACTTCTGGCCCTGGGAGAGGCCGGCCGTGTTCGGCGGCACGATGAAGGAGGCGTGCCCCTTCGAGCCGAGCTCGGGGTCGACGACCGCGACGACGACGTGGACGTTGGCTATGCCGCCGTTGGTCGCCCAGGTCTTCGTGCCGTTGAGGACCCACTCGTCCTTGGCCTCGTCGTAGACGGCACGGGTCCGCATGGCGGCCACGTCGGACCCCGCGTCCGGCTCGGAGGAGCAGAAGGCGGCGACCTTGACGTCGTTCACGTCGCCGTACATCTGCGGGATCCAGGTGCCGATCTGCTCCTCGGTGCCGTTGGCGAGCACGCCGACGGCGGCCAGGCCCGTGCCCATGATGGACAGGCCGATGCCCGCGTCGCCCCAGAAGATCTCCTCGGTGGCCATCGGGATGCCGAGGCCCGTCGGGTCGAAGAACTGCTGGGCGTAGAAATCGAGCGAATAGATGCCGATCTTGGCCGCTTCCTGGATGATGGGCCAGGGAGTCTCCTCGCGCTCGTCCCACTCGGCGGCCGCGGGACGGATCACCTCGGCGGCGAACCCGTGGAGCCAGTCCCGGACCTCCTTCTGTTCGTCGTTGAGCTCCATGGTGAACTCGGCCATGACCCCTCCAGGACCTGCGATCAATTGCTGCGTTACCAGCGGTAACAGGAGTCTGTTACCAGCCAGTAGTCCGTGTCAACTCCCGGCAACCCGTTCGATGCGCGCCGCACCGCGGGTGTTACGTTGCGCGTGCGTCACGCAATCGCACGGGCGGGGAGAAACGCTTATGGGGACCACACAGCCGACCGATCAGCAGAGATCCGCGGACCATCGAGAGCGCCGGCGCGAGCTGCTGGAGGCCGCGGACCGGGTGGTGCTCCGCGACGGCCCCGGCGCCTCCATGAACGCCATCGCCGCCGAGGCGGGCATCACCAAACCCATCCTCTACCGCCACTTCGGCGACAAGGGCGGGCTGTACGCCGCGCTCGCCAAGCGCCACACGGACGCGCTGCTCGCCTCGCTGCGCGCCGCCCTGGACGCACCGGCCGAGCGCAGGGAGCGGGTCGAGGCGACGCTCGACACCTATCTCGCGGCGATCGAGGCGCGCCCGCAGGTCTACCGGTTCCTGATGCATCCCTCCGAGGCGCCCTCACCGGGCGAGCAGGGCTTCGACGTCGGCCTGCATTCCGCTCCCCTGCTGCGCCGCCTCGGCGAGGAGCTGGCGACGGTCATCGAGGAACGCGTCGACCTCGGTCCGGAGAGCGCCGAGCTGGCCCGCGTCTGGGGCCACGGCATCGTGGGCATGATGCACGCGGCCGGCGACTGGTGGCTCGGCGAACGACCGTGCCCTCGGGAGCAGTTGGTGCGCAGCCTGGCGGATCTGCTCTGGGGGCGGCTGGCCGCCGCGGGCAACCGCGTCGGCGGGCCCGGCTTCTGACCCGCTCCGGCAGGGCTCGGCGGACCTCAGCTGTTCCAGGAGGCCCTGGCGGCGGCCCGCAGCACCCTGCGGCGCCGCCAGCCGGTGACGCGGTCGGTGTAGACGCAGCCCTCCAAGTGGTCGCACTCGTGCTGGAGGCAGCGCGCGAACCAGCCCGTCCCGTGCACACGCAGGGGCTCCCCGCGCACATCGACCCCCTCGACCACGGCGTGGTCGAAACGCGGCGTGCCCGCTTCGAGTCCGGGCAGCGACAGACAGCCCTCCGGCCCGCGCACGGTGACGCCGTCCGCCTCGACCAGCCTCGGGTTGACCACGTGCCCCAGGTGGCGGACATCGTCGTCGTCCGGGCAGTCGTACACGAACACCCGCCGGGCGACGCCGATCTGGTTGGCGGCCAGGCCCACGCCCTGCGCCGCGTACATCGTCGCGAACATGTCCTCGACGAGCCGCGCCAGTTCGGGTCCGAAGTCGGTGACCTCCTCGCAGGCCGTGTGCAGCACGGGGTCACCGAGCAGGGTCAGAGGTCGTACGCGCCCCGAGGCGCCCGGGATCGAGCCGTGTCGCATGGCGGCAAGAGTACGGTCCATGGGGACGAGCGGCATCGACGTGGTGCCGCGGTTCGGGCTTGTCAGTGGATCTCGATAGGCTGAGCAACGAAACGATGCCGGGCAGGCGCGGCGCCGTACGCAAGGAGGATCTCGACAGATGTCAGGCAACACGGACCCGCTGTCGCCGCGGGCCAAGCTGGCCGTGACGGCGGGCAAGGCGGCCGCGGCGGTGTCGCGCGCGGCGGGCCGCGGCAGCGGATCGGTGATCGGCGGCAAGGTCGCCCTCAAGCTCGACCCCGAGCTGCTGGGCCGCCTCGCCACACACCTGGACGTGGTCCTCGTGTCGGCCACCAACGGCAAGACGACCACCACGCGCCTGATCGCGGAGGCCCTGCGCGCCAGCGGCCCCGTGGTCTCCAACGCCCTCGGCGCCAACATGCCCGCCGGAATCACCTCGGCGCTCGCCGGCGGCTCCGACGCCCGGTACGGCGTGATCGAGGTCGACGAGAAGTACCTCGCCGGCGTCGCCCGTGACGTGGACCCGAAGGCGATCGCGCTGCTGAACCTCTCGCGCGACCAGCTGGACCGCGCCGCCGAGACCCGCATGCTCGCCGAGAAGTGGCGCGAGGGCCTGGCCGGCACCAAGGCCGTCGTCGTCGCCAACGCCGACGACCCGCTGGTCGTGTGGGCCGCCTCCTCCTCGCCGAACGTGGTGTGGGTGGCCGCGGGCCAGGAGTGGAAGGACGACGCCTGGTCGTGCCCGTCCTGCGGTGGCGTCATGCAGCGCCCCGGGGACGACTGGTTCTGCGGCGAGTGCGGTTTCCGCCGCCCCGCGCCGAGCTGGGTGCTCTCCGGCGACCACGTCCTGGATCCGCACGGCTCGGCCTGGCCGATCCACCTCCAGCTGCCGGGCCGCGCGAACAAGGCCAACGCCACCTCCTCGGCCGCCGTCGCCGCCGTCTTCGGCGTGCCGCCGCAGGTCGCGCTGGAGCGGATGTACCAGGTGCAGGCCGTCGCCGGACGCTATGACGTCGTCCAGTTCCAGGGCCGCGACCTGCGTCTCCTCCTCGCGAAGAACCCCGCGGGCTGGCTCGAAACGTTTTCGCTGATCGACCCGCCGCCGACCCCGGTGATCCTCTCCGTCAACGCCCGCGGCGCGGACGGCACGGACACCTCCTGGCTGTGGGACGTCGACTACACGCGCCTCGCCGGTCACCCGATCTTCGTCCTCGGTGACCGCAAGCTGGACCTCGCCGTGCGTCTTGAGGTCGCGGGCCTGGACTTCCGGGTCTGCGAGACCGTCGACGAGGCGGTGCAGCTGGCCCCGCCGGGACGCATCGAGACGATCGCGAACTACACCGCGTTCCAGGACCTGCGCCGCCGCGTCGGCAACTGACCCCACCGGCCCTTCTAGACCTTTTCGTAGGGACACATGAGCATGAGCGACAACAGCCTGCGGCTGGTGTGGGTCTACCCCGACCTGCTCAGCACGTACGGAGACCAGGGCAACGCCCTGGTCGTGGAGCGCCGCGCACGCCAGCGCGGCCTCCAGGTCGAGCGGTACGACGTGCGCAGCGACCAGCCGGTGCCCACCTCCGGCGACATCTACCTCATCGGTGGCGGCGAGGACCGCCCGCAGCGCCTCGCGGCGGAGCGGCTGCGGCGCGACGGCGGCCTCCAGCGCGCCGTGGGCAACGGCGCGATCGTCTTCTCGGTCTGCGCCGGCTACCAGATCATCGGCAACGAGTTCATCAACGACCTCGGCCAGCGCGAGCCGGGCCTCGGCCTGCTCGACGTGGTCTCCACGCGCGGCGAGGGCGAGCGGTGCGTCGGCGACGTCCTCGCCGACATGGACCCGCAGCTGGGCCTGCCCCCGCTGACGGGCTTCGAGAACCACCAGGGCGTCACGCACGTCGGCCCGAACGCGCGGCCGCTGGCCCGCGTCACGCTCGGCCGGGGCAACGGCACGGGCGACGGCACCGAGGGCGCGTACAACGGCACGGTCTTCGGCACGTACATGCACGGCCCGGTCCTCGCGCGCAACCCGCTCATCGCGGACCTGCTGCTGAAGCTGGCCCTCGATGTGAACGCGCTGCCGCCCACGGACGACCGCTGGTACGAGGCGCTGCGCGCCGAGCGCATCAACGCCGCGCAGCAGCCCGCGTAGCCGCTCCCCCGGCACTCCCGGCGACAGCCCGCTTGACGCCCCGCCCGCACATGTGAGCGGGGGCGTCCAGCCCTCGGACGCCTGATGCGGTGCGGCCCCCCGGCGCCTATAGGGTGGCGGAGATCCAGCCGGACGACGTGGTCCGGCCATTCGGCCCACGTTGCAAAGGTTTCCCGGGCTATGCGCATTGGTGTCCTGACCTCCGGCGGCGACTGCCCCGGCCTGAACGCCGTCATCCGCTCCGTCGTGCACCGCGCGGTGGTGGACCACGGCGACGAGGTCATCGGCTTCCACGACGGCTGGAAAGGCCTCCTGGAGTGCGACTACCGCAAGCTCGACCTCGACGCGGTGGGCGGCATCCTCGCCCGCGGCGGCACGATCCTCGGCTCCTCGCGCGTGCAGCCCGCCCATCTGCGGGACGGCGTGGAGCGCGCCCGCGGCCACGTCGCCGACCTGGCGCTCGACGCGATCATCCCGATCGGCGGTGAAGGCACGCTGAAGGCGGCCCGGCTGCTCTCCGACGCGGGCCTGCCCATCGTCGGCGTGCCCAAGACGATCGACAACGACATCGCGGTCACCGACGTCACCTTCGGCTTCGACACCGCCGTGGGCGTCGCGACGGAGGCCCTCGACCGGCTCAAGACCACCGCGGAGTCGCACCAGCGCGTGCTCATCGTCGAGGTCATGGGCCGGCACACGGGCTGGATCGCCCTGCACTCCGGTATGGCCGCGGGCGCGCACGCCATCGTCGTACCCGAGCGCCCGTTCGACATCGAGGAGCTGGCCGCCAAGGTCGGTGAGCGCTTCTCCGCGGGCAAGAAGTTCGCGATCGTCGTGGCCGCCGAGGGCGCCAAGCCCCGGGCGGGCTCCATGGAGTTCGACGAGGGCGGCAGGGACGTCTACGGCCACGAGCGGTTCGCCGGCATCGCCCGGCAGCTCTCCCTCGAACTGGAGCAGCGCCTCGGCAAGGAGGCGCGGCCGGTCATCCTCGGACACGTCCAGCGCGGCGGCACCCCCACCGCGTACGACCGCGTCCTCGCGACCCGCTTCGGCTGGCACGCCGTAGAGGCCGTGCACCGCGGCGAGTTCGGCATGATGACGGCGCTGCGCGGCACGGACATCACGATGGTGGCGCTGGCCGAGGCCGTCGAGACGCTGAAGACCGTGCCGGACGAGCGGTACGCCGAGGCCGAGTGCGTCCTCTGACGCTCCGCTGGGATTGCGGTGATGACCCCGCGGGCCGGTGGGGGCTGATCGCGCGGTTCCACGCGCCCCTTCAGGGCGAACGGCCCCCGGACGCGTCGGCGTCCGGGGGCCGTTCTAGTCTGGTGCGGACACACAGCGCACAACCGCACGAATCAGGAGCCAGTGGATGGATCACAGCGGGCACGGCATGAACATGGATCTGCCGCCGTTCACGCTGGGGCGAGGCCTGGAACTCTCGGCCGACCCCTTCTTCCTCATCGGCTGCCTGCTGGCCCTCGGCCTGTACGGGTGGGGCGTGGTGCGCCTCGTGCGGCGCGGTGACAAGTGGCCGGTGGGCCGCACGATCTCGTTCGTGCTCGGCATCCTGAGCGTGCTCCTCGTGATGTGCACCAAGCTCAACGACTACGGCATGGTCATGTTCAGCGTGCACATGGTGCAGCACATGGTGATCAGCATGCTCTCGCCGATCCTGCTGCTGCTCGGCGCGCCGATCACGCTGGCGCTGCGCGCGCTGCCGGTCGCGGCGCGCGGGCACAAGGGGCCGCGCGAATGGCTGCTGTGGCTGCTGCACAGCCGGTACATGCGGATCATCACGCACCCGGCGTTCACGATCCCGCTGTTCATCGCGAGCCTGTACGCGCTCTACTTCACGCCGATCTTCGACACGCTCATGGGCTCCAAGGCGGGTCACATCGGCATGATGGTGCACTTCCTCGCCGTCGGCCTGGTCTTCTTCTGGCCGATCATGGGCGTCGACCCCGGGCCGCACCGCCCCGGCTACGTGATGCGGATGCTGGAGCTGTTCGCCGGCATGCCGTTCCACGCGTTCTTCGGCATCGCGCTGATGATGGCGACCCAGCCGATGATCGGCACGTACATGCACCCGCCGGCCTCGCTGGGCATCGACGCGCTCGCCGACCAGGAGGCCGCGGGCGGCATCGCCTGGGCATTCAGCGAGATCCCCTCCGTGGTCGTGCTGGTGGCCCTGCTCTTCCAGTGGCGGCGCTCGGAGGACCGTGAGGCCCGGCGCAAGGACCGCGCCGCGGACCGCGACGGGGACCAGGAGCTGGAGGCGTACAACGCCTATCTCGCCTCTCTGGCCGCACGCGGGAGGTAGCGCCAAAGGGCCCTCGCGGGTCACGATGGTCTTCGGACCGCGGCCTCGGCGCGCACGCGTCGGAGGCTGCCGGGAGGAGGCTGAGCGATGCCCGGTTCCACGAAGACCATGGGTGGGCTCACCGTCGGAGGCCTGGTCATGGTGACGGCCTACTCGGTGGCGCTCGGAAGCAACGGCTGGCTGTGGTTCGGCTGGGTCGTGCTCGGACTGATCACGCTCGGGATGGTCCTGTCGCGCGCCACGTGAGCGGGCGCCGGTGCCGCGCGACAGCCGGGGCTCCACGGCGGGTCGTCCGGTGTCAGAACCGGAATACGTGGCCCGTGTCGACGTCCATCGCACAGGCGTTCGGGTAAGTCTTCCGCCATACGACCAGCCGACCTTCGTGGGTCCCGATCGCGGTCGCCGTGACCGGTTCGAACTCCTTGGTGCACGCGTGCGGGTCGTCGGCGAGGGCGCCGAAGTCCGCCTTGGCCCGGTGGATCGCCTCGCACGCCTTGGCCGCCTGCGGGTGGTGGCCCCTCGGCCGGGGCTCGCAGCGCAGCGTCACGCCGCGGACCCAGGAGTTCTCGGCGCCCGAGACGGTGAGGAAGAACCCGCGCTCCCGCGTGGGGGCCTCCGCGGCATGGACGGGGACGGCCGTGCCGAGAGCGATCAGCGCGGCGGCTGCGACGGTGAACGGACGCATTGCGGAACCTCCGGGGTGGGTGTCGGTCGGGCTGAGTGACGGTGACGTGCCGTGACGGTGGCGTTCTGTGGCGGTGTCGTTCTGTGGCGTTCTGTGGTCGATGGCGTCGATCCGCGGTGCCGGGTGCCGGGCACGTCGGGGCGAGGCCAGCGGACCTCCCGTCCGCGCCGGGCGTCGAGCCGCCTCGCCGGTGAGTCGCCCGCGTGTGGCGCGGAAGAGCCCGAACGGGCTCTCGCGTCCGCGTCGCCGATTGGCTACTGTGCGTCGGCACCGGGATCAGGGGAAGGCGGCCGCCATGTTCTATCTACTGCTCAAGTACGTGATCCTCGGCCCACTGCTGCGGTTGATGTTCCGGCCCAGAATCGAGGGGCTGGAGCATGTGCCGGAGTCCGGCGCGGCCATCGTCGCGGGCAACCACCTTTCGTTCTCGGACCACTTCCTGATGCCCGCGATCATCAAGCGCCGGATCACCTTCCTCGCGAAGGCCGAGTACTTCACCGGCCCGGGTCTCAAGGGCCGTCTCACGGCCGCCTTCTTCCGCAGCGCCGGGCAGATCCCCGTCGACCGTTCCGGCAAGGAGGCGGGGCAGGCCGCGATCCGCGAGGGACTGTGCGTCCTGCGCAAGGGGGAACTGCTCGGCATCTATCCGGAGGGCACGCGCTCCCACGACGGGCGGCTGTACAAGGGCAAGGTCGGCGTCGCCGCGATGGCGCTCAAGGCGGAGGTGCCGGTGATCCCCTGCGCGATGATCGGCACCTTCGAGGCGCAGCCGCCGGGCCAGAAGGTGCCGAACTTCCGGCGCGTGACGATCCGCTTCGGCGAGCCCCTCGACTTCTCCCGCTACTACGGCATGGACGGCGAGAAGGCGGTCCTGCGGGCCGTCACCGACGAAATCATGTACGCGATCCTCGGGCTCTCCGGGCAGGAGTACGTCGACAAGTACGCGGCCGTCGTGAAGGCGGAGGAGGCCGAGCGCGCGGCGGCCGGCGCCAAGGAGTCCCGGAGGTTCCCGCGGATCCCGCTGAGCTGACCCGAGGCGTCCCCTCCTCGACACGTCGGTGCGACACTCTGCCAGGAGCAGATTGTTCCCCACCGGGCCGGGGCCGCCACGTACGGTCCCCCCATGAAGAACGCAGTGGTGATCGGCGCGACGGGACAGACCGGGCGCGTGGTGGTACGGGCTCTCGCCGAGGACGGCTGGGCGGTGACGGCGGTCTCGCGGACCGGCGGGCGCGACAAGCAGTGGCCCGATGACGTACGCGAGGCGCGGCTCGACCGGGACGACGACGCGGCGCTGGCGAAGGTGGTCGGCGACGGCGTGGAGCTGGTGGTCGACACGGTCGCCTTCCACCGGGGGCACGCCCGGCAGTACGTGGCGCTCGCCGACCGGATCGGGTCGGCCGTGGTGCTCTCCAGCGCAGCGGTGTACGAGGACGGGCGGGGCCGCAGCTTCGACACCCAGGACGAGCCGGACGGCTTCCCCGAGTATCTCGTGCCGCTCCCCGAGACCCAGCCGACCGTCGCGCCCGGCGACACGACGTACGGCACCCGCAAGGCCGCCCTGGAGCAGGAGCTCCTCGCGCTCGGCGAGCGGTTGCCGGTGACGCTGCTGCGGGCCGGGGCGATCCACGGGCCGGGCTGCCGCACGCCGCGTGAGCTGTACTTCGTGAAGCGGAACGTGGACGGCAGGCGGGTACGGGTGCTCGCCTACGGCGGGCGCAGCCGCTTCCATCCGGTGAGCGTGCACACCCTCGCGGAGCTGGTGCGCCTGGCGGCGATCCGGCCGGGCTCCCGGGCGCTGAACGCGGGAGACCCCGCGGCGCCGACCGTCGCGGAGATCGGCGCCGCCGTGGACGCGGTGATGGGCGTAGAGACGAGGACGGTACTGGTGGAGGGCGACCCTCCGGGGCGTGGCGTCGGCCTCACCCCGTGGTCCTCGAAGCACCCTGTCGTGTTCGACATGACCGCGGCGGAGCGGGAGTTGGGCTACCGCCCGGTGACGACGTACGCCGACTCCCTCGCGGAGACGGTCCATTGGCTCGTCGACCGGCTGGACGGCCGGGACTGGCGGGAGGCGTTCCCGAAGATGGCCGCGAACTATGATCCCAACGTCGATCTCTTCGACTACGCAGCGGAAGACGCCTGGTTGGCGCGGCGGGAGGAATAAGTGAGCGAGCAGCACGCCCAGTACACGAAGCTGGTGGCACTGCTGGAGGAGCGGGGGCGGCCTACCGGGTCATCGAGCACGAGCCGGAGGGCGCCACGGAGGCGGTGAGCGCACTGCGCGGGAACACCCTGGAACAGGCCGCCAAGTGCATCGTCGTGATGGTGAAGATCGGCAAGAAGACCAAGCGGTACGTCCTCGCCGTGGTGCCGGGCGACCGGCGCGTCGATCTCAACGCGTTGAAGGCGCTGCTCGGCGGTACGTACGCCGGCTTCGCGACGCAGGAGGTGGCGGAGCGGCTCTCGGGGAGCGTGAGCGGGACGATCCTGCCGTTCTCGTTCGACCCGGAGCTGGAACTCGTCGTTGATCCGGCCCTGTTGGAGCATGACGAGATCTTCTTCAACGCGGCGCGGCTGGACCGCTCGCTGGCGCTGCGGACGGCGGACTACCGGGAGATCGCCTCGCCTCGGATCGAGACGATCTCCCAATAGGGGCGCGGCGGGCGGCTGTTACGGCTTCGGCGTGGCGTGCGGGCCGCACGTCACGTCGGAGGCGTCGAGCTTGCCGAACAACAGGTAGGCGTCGACACGGTCGTTGAGGCACGGGTTCGCGATGTTGGTGATGCCGTGCGAACCGGCGTCCTTCTCCGTGACCAGGCGCGAGCCCTTGAGCCGCTTGTGCAGTTCGAGGGCGCCGGGGTACGGCGTGGCCGCGTCCCGGGTGGCCTGGACGAGCAGCGTGGGCGGCAGGCCCTTGCGGCTCTCGATCTCCAGTGGGCGCTGCTGCTTGCTCGACCAGGTCGCGCACGGCAGGTTCATCCAGGCGTTGCCCCAGGTGAAGAAGGGGCTCGTCCGGTGGATGCGGGTGTTGTCGCGGTCCCACTTCGACCAGCTGCGCGGCCACTTGGCGTCCGCGCACTCGACGGCGGTGTAGACGGCGTTGCCGTTCTCCTGGGCGGCGTTGCCGGCCTTGTCCGCCAGGTCGGGGCTCGCCGCGTCGATGAGGGGCTTGGGATCACCGGCGGCGTACTTGCTCCAGTTCGTGGCGATCTCGACCCAGTAGGAGTCGTAGTACGGCGCGTTCTGGAAGTAGGAGTGCAGCTCGGCCGGGCCGACGACGCCGTCGAGCGGCTGCTTCTTCGCGGTGGCGCGCAGCTTGTCCCACTGCGCGCGGACCTCGTCGTAGGTGTCGCCGAGGTGGAAGGCGGCGTCGTTCTTCGCGACCCAGGTCATCCAGTCGATGAGGCGCTTCTCGAAGGCGACGTCCTGGTCGAGGTTGACCTCGTACCAGATCTTGTCCGTGCGCGGGTTGACCACGGAGTCGAAGACCATGCGGCGTACGTGTGTCGGGAAGAGGGTGCTGTAGACGGCGCCCAGGTACGTGCCGTAGGAGACGCCGAGGAAGTTCAGCTTCTTCTCGCCGAGGGCGGCGCGGATGACGTCGAGGTCGCGGGCGGTGTTCGGCGTCGTCATGTGGGGCAGCAGCGCGCCGCTGCGCTCCTGGCAGCCGTCCGCGTACGCGGCGGCCAGCTTGCGCTGGACGCGTTTGTCCGCCTCGCTGTCGGGGACCGGGTCCAGCTTGGGTGCCTTCACGAACTCCTGCGGGTCGACGCAGGACACGGGCGCCGAGTGGCCGACGCCGCGCGGCTCGAAGCCCACGAAGTCGTACGCCTTCGCGGTCTTCTCCCACAGCTTGCTCTTGGTGACGACGCGGCGCGGGAAGCGGAGGCCGGAGGCGCCGGGGCCGCCCGGGTTGTAGACGAGGGCGCCTTGACGCTCCTCCTTGGTGCCTGTGTTGCCGATGCGGTCGACGGCGAGCTTGATCTTCTTGCCGTTCGGCTCGGCGTAGTCGAGCGGGACGGTGACCCAGCCGCACTGGATGGGCTTCTCCAGATTCCAGTCGGCCGGGCAGTCGCGCCAGTCGACGCCGGCCTTGGCGGCCCGCTGGGCGGCGAGCGCGACGCCTCGGGCCTCGCGGTCCTTGCCGGACGGGGCGCTCGCGTCGGGTGCCGCACTACCCGCCCGCGCGCCGGCACTCGCCGTCGGCACCGCCATCGCGCCCGCGATCAGCATCGCGATGACCAGGGCGCCGGCGGATCCGCGCACCGCCGACCGCCTGGTCCCTCGGGTCCGTATCAAGTGAGGCCTCCCGCACACGAATTCGAGCACATTCGATCAGTGCGAGGATCCTTACGTCTGCGGGGCCCTGCCGACAGAGACGACGTGTCTTCTTTACCAATCCGATAAACGGTGCGGTCTGCCCGGCAATGGCGAACCTCAAGGCGGCGCGGGCCTCTTGTCCCGCCATTCGGCGAGGTACGCCTCGGCGAGCTGACGGTCCGATTCCAGCGCGCGCCGCAGGAATCGCTCCCCTTGTGCGTCCTGGCCCTGTGACAGGGCCGAGACGCCGAGGTGGACGAGCGCGCACACATTGTCCGCGTCGGCCGCCCGGTGAACGAGTTCCTCCCCTTCGTCCGTGCGTCCCGCGAGGATGGTCAGAGCGCCGAGGCAGTACAGCGCCTCGCTGCTTCCGGCCTCTGCCGCCCGGCGATAGCGGGTCAGGGCACGTGCTCTGTGGCCCGCCTTCTCCGCGAGATCCGCCAGCTTCAGCAGCGCGTCCGCGTCCCCCTCTTCCCCGGCCGGACGCCATACCTCCTCGGCCTCCTCCCAGCGGCCCAGTCGCTCCAAGGCCAGGCCGAGGTTGTGCAGGCCGTACCGGTCGCCCGCGTCGATCGCGGCCCGGTAGGCGGTCACCGCGGCCCGGTGGCGGCCCTGGCGGCCATGGAGGTTCCCGAGGTTGAACCAGGCTCGGGTGTCTCCCGCGTCGCCGCCGCACTCGAACGCCGTGCACGCCTCCTCGTACCGGCTCTCCTGGTTGAGGAGATTGCCCAGGTTCAGCCAGAGGTCTGTCCGCCCGGCGGCGATGCCCTCCCGGTAGACGCGCCGTGCCTCGGCCGGGCGTCCCATGCTCGCCAGCAGCAGGCCGAGTGCGCCGCAGGCGTCCAGGTCGCCGGAGGCCATGACGTCGCGGTAGGTGTCGACCGCCTCTTCGAGGTGCCCGGCCTCCGCCAGGTACGCGGCCAAGTCGTGGGCCGCTTCGGGCACTCCTTGAGCGACAGCCTGTCGGGTGGCCGCCACCGCGCCGTCCATGTCACCGCTCTCCGCCCGGAGGTGCCCGACAAGGGCCCAGGCCTCATGCGCGCCCGCTTCCACGGCACGGAGAGCCGTCTCGTACGCGTCACAGGGCCGTCCGGTCCTCGCGTACACGATCGCGAGGTTGCACAGTCCCCCGGCCCGGGTCCGCGGCACCTGAGCCGCCTCGCGGCAGGCCGCTTCCGCCTCGGCGTATCGGCCCTGCCGCAGGAGCAGGACGCCGAGGTTCACCCGTGCGTCGGGAACCCCGGCGTCGGCCAGGGCGGTCCACAGGTATGTGGCGATGCCGGGCGCCTTGTCGTGCGCGTTGAGGGCGATCGTGAACGCCTCACGGATGTCGCCGGTGTTCGCCAGCGCGTCGAACCACACCAGGGGATGCACACCCGGGGACCCGGCGTCGTCGCACAGCGCATCGGCCAGGCCGCCGTACGGCTGCCACTGGCCGGGAGACATCTGGTTCAGCAGAGCGATGGTGTGGCGCGCGGGCTGGGCGGCCCAGGCGAAGGCGTCATCCTGGTCCACACGGTCCACACGGTCCGCAGGGTTCACAGGGTCCGCCGGGCCCTCCGGGGCCACCAGGTCCAACCCGTCACCGCCGCGGTCGACGAGGTGGAACCGGTGGACGTCGATGAGGAGTTGACGCGGATACGGGCCGGCGAGTCCGGCACGGGCGAGGTCGACGGCGGCCGCGACGAGAGCGGCGCCGCGCGGGTTCCCCCGGCACGCCAGCCGCTCTCCCACCGGTCCCGCAGCGCGGGGCCCGCCGCGAGGTACTCCGCGACCGGGGCCCGCACATACCGCGTCGCCTCCCGTACCCGCCGGTCCTCGCTCAGCCGTGCCCGCGCCAGCTCGGACGGCGTCCACCGGCGTGCGAGCCGGATGGGTGGCGCGTAGTTGAGGACGCGCGCTCCCCGGCTGTCGTGGAGCAGGCGGTAAAGGACACGTCCGCGGGACGCGGTGAGCGCTTCGTACGACTGGATGTCGAGGGTGGCCACGACAGGGAATCGCGCACGGACGAGTTCACCGAGCACCTCGACGCACAAGCCGTCCGGAACGAGGAAGCGCTCCAGGTCGTCCAGCCAGATGACGGGCGCGCGGCTCACGGGAGGGCGGGGGCGGTCGGTGAGCAGCGCCAGATGGCTCGGCGCACGCGGGGCGAGCACCCGCCGGTCGGCGGCCTCGGTACGAACTGCTTCGAAGGCGGCCCGCGTCGCACCTGCGGCGCCCTCCCCTACGAGACACACGAAACCGCCCCGGTCAAGCGCTTCCCGTAGCAGGGCCCGGAGGATGACGTCCATGTCGCGAGGCACATAGGGCGGCAGTGCGGGTCCGTCACGGTAGGTGTACGTGCGGTGCACGCCCGCTTCGGACGGCTCCCAGTCACGTACCGGCAGCCATCGTGCGGGGTCGTCGAGGTAGCCGGGCCCGGCTAAGGGGATGTCGCCGTACACGTGCTGGTCGACGTACATGTGGCGGGCGTGGCCCACGGTGACGGAGGGGTGTCCGCCGGCCCGGCTCGGCCGTGCGCCGGGCCCTACGGCGTCACAGGGCCCGGCGTCGTAGGGTCCGGCGGGACACCGAGATGCACCGTGCCCACCTGGTAGGCGGCGACCGAACCGTCTCCCGCGCTGATGTTCATATCCCGGCCGGCGCCTGCCCACCGGCCGCCCTCGGCCGGGTCCGTCGTGGCGCGCGGGACGAGGGCGATCAGTACCCGCAGTTCCTGTTCGGCGGCGGAACGTTCGTCATCGGGGAGGGCCCCGAGGAAGTCCTCGAACCTGGTCCGCCAGGCGTGAGCCGGATTCGCCCGCCCCGCTCCGGGGTCGTCGGCCACCGGCCGGGCATCGAGGTCGGCCGCGGTCCGGTCCAGCCGGGCCAGCGTGCCCGCGTCCGTCTCGCCGCGCCCGAAGAGCCGGGCCACACCGGTCCGGACCGCCGCCCACGCGTCCGTTCCGATCGCCTGCACGACGGCCCCGCCGCCCATCGCGGCCAGGGCCGCCCATGACTCACTCAACACCAAATCCCACCCCAGGTACGGCAGTTGGGCAGCCCGCGAGCTGACACCCCCATGGAAGCACGCACGTCCGGGGGTCCGCAGGCTTCTGCCCTTGCCGGGAACAGCCTGCCCGGTCGGCGCTGTTGCACCAAGACGTATTTCTTTCCGTAGGAGGACTGCTTCATGACTGACCGGCCTTTGACGCTGATGGCAGTACACGCCCACCCCGACGACGAGGCCACCGGAACCGGAGGGGTCCTCGCGCGGTACGCGGCTGAGGGCGTGCGCACGGTTCTCGTGACGTGTACCGACGGCGGTTGCGGGGACGGGCCGGGGGGTATGAAGCCGGGCGAGCCGGGACACGATCCGGCGGCCGTCGCCCTGCTGCGCCGTCGAGAACTGGAGGCGAGCTGTGAAGTCCTGAAGGTCAGCGACCTGGAGACGCTGGACTATGCCGATTCCGGGATGATGGGCTGGCCGAGCAACGACGCCCCCGGATCCTTCTGGCGGACCCCCGTGGAGGAGGGCGCCGCCCGCCTCGCGGACCTCATGCGGCACTACCGACCCGATGTGGTCGTCACGTACGACGAGAACGGCTTCTACGGCCACCCGGATCACATCCAGGCCCACCGCATCACGATGGCGGCGCTGGAGATGACCTCGCTGACGCCGAAGGTGTACTGGACGACGATGCCCCGCTCGGGGGTGCGGCGGTTCGGGGAGGTCATGCGTGAGTTCCATGAGGACATGCCGGAGCCGGATCCCGCCGAGGCCGCCGCGCTGGCCGAGATCGGTCTCCCCGACGATGAGGTCACCACGTGGGTGGACACCACCGCGTTCAGCGCTCAGAAGTTCGACGCGCTGGCCGCGCACGCCAGTCAGGGCGAGAACATCTTCTTCCTCAAGATGGGCGAGGAGATATTCGCCGAGTTGATGGGCATGGAGACCTTCGTACGCGTCCAGGACGTGACCGGCGCGGCCGTACCCGAGAACGATCTCTTCGCCGGACTGCGCTGATCCGCCCGTCCGGCCGGGGACGGCATCGGTCAGCGGACGTCACGGAGTCATCGCGCCCGGTCTGTGGGGGGGCCGGGGGCGGGGCTGTCACGGGTAGTTCCACCGTGACGCGGAGCCCCCCGGCCGGGCGCGGGGTGAGGGTGAGGGTCCCGTCGTGTGCCTGAGTGATGGTCTTGACGATGGCCAGGCCGAGACCGGCGCCCGCGTGGTCGGTGTGCACGCGTTCGGTGCCGCGCCGGAACGGTTCGACGAGTGTCGAGGTCAGCTCCGCGGTGACCTGCTCACCGGTGTTCTCGACGGTGAGCACCGCGGCCCCGGGGCGGACGGCGGTCTTGACCCACACGGTGCCCTGTGCGGGGAGGTTGTGGACGATCGCGTTGTGCACGAGGTTCGTCGTCAGCTGCGACAGGAGCGCCGGCGATCCGGTCGTGGGGGTGAACTCGCCGACGGTCTCGACGGTGACGTCACGCCCTTCCGCGAGGGGAAGGAGTGTTTCGGTGGCTTCTTCCGCCAGGAGGGACAGGTCGACGGGTTCTCGGGTGAAGGCCCGCTGGTCGGCGCGGCTGAGCAGGAGCAGCGCCTCGGTGAGGTCGATGGCTCGGGTGTTGACGGCGTGGAGGCGGTCGACGAGTTCGCGGGTGACGCGGTCCGGATCGGTGCGCGCCACGTCGAGAAGGGTCTTCGAGATGGCCAGCGGGGTGCGCAGTTCGTGCGAGGCGTTGGCTGCGAACCTCCGCTGTTCGGCGACGTGCGCTTCGAGCCGTGCGAGCATCGCGTCGAAGGCGTCGGCGAGTTCGCGGAACTCGTCCTTGCGGCCCGGCAGCCGGATGCGGTGGGAGAGCGATTCGCTCGTGGCCATGCGCGTGGCGTGGGTGATGCGGGTCAGGGGGGCGAGCATGCGGCCGGCGAGAAGCCACCCTCCCAGGAGACCGAAGACCAGCAGGAACGCCAGTACGGTGGCTGCGGTCGGAGCGAAGGCGCGCAGAACAGGCAGGCGGTAGCCGGGGTGGAAAACGAGCCCGACGTGGGGCACACGCGTCAGGAACACCCAACCCGCCACGAGCAGCAGGACGCCGGCGAGCATGACGAATCCGGCGTAGCTGAGGGTGAGTTTGAGGCGAACGCTCAGCCCGGGTGCCCTATCCACGGTCCGCTCCCCCGTTCGCGGCCGGTGGTGGCGGCGTGTCGATGCGGTAGCCGACGCCCGGCACCGTGGCGATGGCCCAGGGTTCGCCGAGCCGTTTGCGCAGGGCCGAGACGGTGATGCGTACGGCGTTGGTGAACGGGTCGGCGTTCTCGTCCCACGCGCGTTCGAGGAGTTCTTCGGCGCTGACGACGCCTCCTTCGGCGGCGACGAGGACTTCGAGCACGGCGAACTGTTTCCTGGTCAGTGCCACGTAGCGGCCGTCCCGGTAGACCTCTCTGCGGAACGGATCCACTCGCAGGCCCGCGATCTCTCGTACGGGGGGCCTGTTGTGGGCGCGTCTGCGGTCGAGGGCTCTGAGCCTCATCACGAGCTCTTGGAGCTCGAAGGGTTTGGTGAGGTAGTCGTCGGCGCCGAGTTCGAAGCCGGTGGCCTTGTCGTCGAGACGGTCGGCCGCGGTGAGCATGAGGATCGGCATGCCGCTGCCGGAGGCGACGATGCGTCGGGCGACCTCGTCGCCGGACGGCCCTGGGATGTCGCGGTCGAGGACGGCGATGTCGTAGGTGTGGAGGCTCAGCAGCTCCAGAGCGGTCCCGCCGTCACCCGCGATGTCCGCCGCGATCGCTGCCAGGCGCAGGCCGTCGCGGACGGCTTCCGCCATATAGGGCTCGTCCTCGACGATCAGCACGCGCATGCTCCGAGGCTACGAGTCCGCGCATATCGTCGGCATATCGAAAACCGCATACGTGCCGGCAACGCGCCGCCGTCTTGGCTGGCGGTATGCAGCCAACCCATCCCTCAGCGCGAATGAGGGCCCGGCGGATCCGGTGGCTCGCGGTGGTCGGCCTGATGGCCGTCACAGCGGTGATCGTCACCGTCCTCGGGTACCTCGTACCCCACTCCTCGTCCACCTCGGCCTCCCCTGCCGCGTCCCTGCACGCTCCACGCGGCGCGCCGCGTGGAATGCCCGGCGAGGCCGACGGTGTCGTTCCCGACGGCGCGACGGTCTTCGACGACTCGATTCCGGCCGTGGCCAACCTCGATCCAGGCCTGCTCAAGGCTCTCCGCCGGGCGGCAGAGGCCGCAGCGGACGACGGCGTCGAGTTCTCCGTCAACAGCGGCTGGCGTTCCCCGGCGTACCAGAACCGGCTTCTTCGCAAGGCGGTGGCCACGTACGGCTCCGAGGAGGAGGCCGCCCGATGGGTGGCCACCGCGGCGACGTCCCCTCACGTGTCGGGGGACGCGGTCGACATCGGGCCCTCGCGGGCGACGGCGTGGCTGTCCCGACACGGTGCCGGCCACGGCCTGTGCCAGATCTACGAGAACGAACCCTGGCACTACGAACTGCGCTCCGAGGCGATCGATGACAGGTGCCCGCGGATCTACGCCGATCCCACCCAGGACCCGAGGATGCGGCGGTGACCGGCGCTGAAGACAGGGAGCGAGGACAGACGATGGTGCGGGCGGGGGCGACGGGGATGACAGGGATGACGGAGACGGCGGACGCGGCGGACACAGCGGAGGCCGGGCATCCGGAGGCGGACCGCCGGGGAACCGGCTCCGGTCGTGCCTGGCGCGCGGCCGTCCGCCGGGCGTCCGCATCCGGCTTTCGGCCGGGGCCGTGGAAGCGCGGGCCGGTGCTCGCGGTGCTGGCACTGCTGCTGGGCCTGGTCCTGCTGCTGCACGGACGGATCACGGACCGCGGGGGCCTCGGCAGTCTGGTGGAGACGTTCCTGCCGTGGCTCGGCCTGTGCGTCCCGGTGCTGCTGGCCGGGGCACTGTGGCGCCGCTCCGCCTCCGCGGTGGTCGCGCTGCTGCTGCCGGCCGTCGTGTGGCTGAACCTGTTCGGCGGGCTGCTCGGCGACAAGTCCCGGTCGGGCGGTGACCTCACCGTGGTCAGCCACAACGTCGGCGCCGAGAATCCCGACCCCGTCGGGACCGCCGGCGACCTGGCCGCCTCAGGCGCGGACGTGCTGGCGCTGGAGGAGATCAGCGCGCGGGCGAAGCCGCTGTACGAGAAGGCTCTGGCGAAGGCCTACCCGCACCACACGGTGCAGGGCACGGTCGGGGTGTGGAGCAAGCTGCCGCTGTCGGACACCGAGCCGGTCGACATCGAGCAGGACGTCGGGCCGCTGGGGGACGCCAAGCCCGCCGAGGCCAAGATGGCCTACACCCGGGCGCTGCGGACCACGGTGGCCACTGACCAGGGACCGCTGTCGGTGTACGTGGCCCACCTGGGCTCCGTACGCGTACATCCCAGGGGCGGCTTTTCGACGGAGTCGCGGGACAGGAACGCCCAGGCGCTCGGCGAGGCCCTGGCCGCCGAGCCGAACGAGCGGGTGGTGCTGCTCGGTGACCTGAACGGCACCCTGGACGACCGTGCGCTCGGCGGCATCACCTCGCGCATGGACTCGGTCCAGGACGAGGCCGGGGGCGGCTTCGGCTTCAGCTGGCCGGCGACGTTCCCGGTGGCGCGGATCGACCAGATACTGGTCCGCGGCGTGCGGCCGGAGAGCGCGTGGGTGCTGTCGGCCACCGGCAGCGATCATCTGCCGGTGGCGGCCGGAATCAGCTGGTGAACGCCCACCGGGCCACGGGCCGAGCGGGATAAGCAGAGATAAGCGGAGATAAAAGGGATAATTCGTCGGAGGCCGAGACCGAGGCGGAAAGCAGTGGCCGCGGCGGAAGCAGAAGCAGGGGCGATGGCAGGGAGCGACAGTGATCCGTGTTCTTCTCGTCGAGGAAAACGGGCTGCTGCGCGAAGCAATCGCCGCCCTCCTGACCCGCGAGGACGACATCGAGGTCGTGGCGGAGCCCGGGGGCGACGGGCTGGTCCTCGCGCGAGCGCTGTCGTACCGCCCGGATGTGGTCGTCATCGACCTCGACGGCCGCCACGACGAGGCGCTCGCCACGGCGAGCGAGATGTGCGAGCGCCTCCCGGAGTGCCGCACCCTGTTGGTGGCGGGGGCGCCGACGCTCGAACGGCTGCGCACGGTGCTGGCTCTGCGGCCGCCCGGGCTCATCGGCAAGGACGGGCCTCCCGACCGGCTCGTCGAAGGTATCCGCAAGGTGGTCGGCGGGCAGCGCTACATCGCCCCCGAGCTGGCGCCGCTGGTGCTCGACGCGGTGGAGACTCCCCTTACGCCGCGTGAACGGGAAGTCCTGCGGCTCGCCGCCGAAGGCGCGCCGACACGCGAGATCGCCGACCGGCTGGCGCTGTCCGTGGGAACCGTCCGCAACCACCTCTCGGCGATCACCCGCAAGGTCGCCGCCCGCAACCGCGTCGACGCGATCAGGATCGCCCGGGGCTCCGGCTGGCTGTGACGTTCGAGCCCGGGAGGGAGCGCGTGGCCTGCGAGGACTCCGTCACCTCCCAGTGCCCGACGAGGTCCCGGTAGAGGGCGGAGCCCGCCATCAGCTCGTCATGTGTCCCAAGGGCGGTGCCCGTACCGTCCAGCACCAGGACGCGATCGGCCCGCAGTGCCGAGCTGATCCGGTGCGCGCATACGAAGAGCGTGCCCGGACGGCGGGCGAAGGCCTCCTCCGCGCGAGCCTCCGAGGCCGGGTCGAGATGGCAGGTCGCCTCGTCCAGCAGGATCAGCCTCGCAGGGGGGAGGTAGGAGCGGACGAGGGCCACCAACTGGCGTTCCCCGGCCGACAGCTCCCGTGGATCGGCGGGCATGTCGTAGCCGCCCAGCCGTTCCACGAGCGGCCGGGCGCCGACCGCGTCCACCGCCGCGTCCACCTCCGCCGGCGTGGCATCGGGCGCCAGGTAGGCGAGGTTCTCCCACAGCGTGCCGACGAAGACGTAGGCCTCCTGCGGGATCAGCACGCGGTACCGGGCGAGTGTGCCGGTGCCGAGGTCCTGGAGGGGTACGCCGTCCAGCCGGATCCGCCCGGCCCGCGGTTCGAGCACCCCCGCCACCAGTGCGGCGAGCGTCGACTTCCCCGCGCCGCTCGGCCCCACGACGGCCAGGTGCTCACCCGGCCGCAGCACGAGGTCGAGTCTGTCGATCACCGGCTCGGCGGAGCGGGCGTAGCCGAACGTGACGCCGCGCAGCTCCACCCCGCCGGAGCCGCCCGGCGATGCTGTGCCCGGGCGGGCCCGTTCTCCGTCCGGCGCGCCGGTCGTGTCCGGCGTGCTCCCCTCGGCCGCTTCCGCGATCCGCGAAAGGGTGACCAGCAGCCACAGCCCGCTCCCGCCGAGCACCTGGACGAGCCCCTGCAAGGCCGGCTGGAGGCCCCGCGACACGTACGTCACCGCGCCCAGGATCGCCCCCGCCGACACTCCGCGCTGCACCAGCCATGGCGCTCCCGCCAGGATGAGGACGAGGGGCAGCCACCCGCCGATGCCCAGGGACGCCGTCCGTACCGCCGTCACCCGTGCCAGCGCCCGGGTGGCCTTCGCCGCCGCGTCGATCCGCTCACCGGCCCGCCGCTGTGCGAGGTCCTCGGCCCCGCACGCCGCCACGTCCCGCAGCCCACCCGTCACCGCGCCCGCGGACTCCGCGATCCGCTCGTCGGCCAGCACCACGTCCCGCTGCCGCCCGGCCATGGCCCTCAGCGCCCCCACGAACAGCGCCAGCCCCAGGAGCAGGGGCGGCAGTACGAACACGAGCAGGACCGGGTCCAGGGCGGCCAGGCCGAGCAGCACGCCCGCCGCGGTGACGACGAAGCCCTGCACGAACATGACGACCGCGCCGTACGCCTCCCGGGCGATCTCGACATGCTCGGTGAGGCGCGCCACGCCGCCCGTGTCGGCGGGGCGTCCCGCCTGTGCGGAACGGTTCAGGGCGCCGGACGTCACGAGGGTGACCAGCTCGTCGCGGAGGGGTTCCACCACGGCGGAGAGCCCGAGCGTGACGCGCCGCGTCGCCCAGGCGCCCACCATGACGGCCCCGGCCAGCGCCACCAGCCAGGCGAGGCCCTGCCCGGTCCGGCCGGCGAGGAAGCCGTCGTCCACGGCGCGGGCGACCATCCACCCGGAGAGGGAGGCGGGGACCGCCTGCACCAGCGACCACCCCGTGAGGCGCAGGAACTCACCACGCCGCCGGCGCAGCGACTCCCGCAGCAGCCCACCCGCCCCGCCGCTCACACCCGCCCCCCGGCACCGGAACCCGCCCTCGCGGTGTCCGTCCCCGACGGCTCGGGCTGGAAAGCGGCCCGGTACCCCGGGTCCGCCCACAGATCGCGGTGGCGGCCCTGCTCGCGTACGCCGCCCGCGTCCAGCCAGACGACGAGGTCCGCCCGGGCCGCGGTGGACGCGCGGTGGGTGACCACCAGGCGGGTGCGGCCCGCCAGGGCGCCCGTGCCGGTGAGGACGCGGCTGATGTGGTGTTCGGTCACGGTGTCGAGGCTCGCGGCGACGTCGTCCAGTACCAGCACCCGCCCGCTCCGCCCCGACTGGACGAACGCCCGTGCCAGCCCCACCCGTTGTGCCTCGCCGCCCGAGATCGGGGCGTCGGCGAGCCGCGTCCCGTACCCCTCGGGCATCCGCCGGATGAACGCGTCGGCCCGCGCCGCGGCGGCCGCCCGCGTCACCTCGTCCGGTCCGGCGGGTGCCGGTCCGAATCCGATCGCGTCGGCGAAGGTCTCGCCGAGCAGGACCGGCCGCTCGAACCCGTAGGCGACCGCGTGCCGCAGCGCGTACCGGTCGAGCCGGTGCAGCGGAGCGCCGTCCAGCAGCACCTCGCCCTCGTCCGGGTCGAGGAGGCGCCCGCCCAGGGCGGCCAGCACGGACTTGCCGGATCCGGAACGTCCGGCGACCGCGACCAGGGACCCCGCCGGGACGGTCAGCCACAGGTTCTCCAGTACGGCCGCGCCGTCCGGCCCCCGTACCGTGACGCCCCGGAACTCCAGCTTCCCGGGTCCTTCGGGGAGCGGTTCGCCGCCGTACGTCATGGGCGGTTCGGCGAGCACCTCGGCGACGCGGCCCGCTGTCCCCCGCGCCAGGGCGAGCCGGTTCGCGGACGCCACCAGCGAGCTGACGCCGGTGGCCAGGACCACGTACTCGGCGGCCGCGAGCATCTGCCCCGGGGTGATCCGTCCGCGCGCCAGCTCCCCACCCGCGACGGCGAGCACGGCGACCTCCAGCAGGGGGATGGCCAAGGCCTCCCGTGACGAGACCCGCGCGAGGGCGCCCCACATCCCGTATCCGTGCCGGCGCAGTTCCGGCAGCGGACCGAGCACGCGCCGCACCTCGCGGTCCACGGTTCCGGCCGCCGTGATCGTCCGGATGCCGGACAGGGCGTCCACGAGTCGGGCGGCGACCTGGCCCTGCACGTCGTAGTAGCGCTCGTTGATGCCGGAGGCGTCACGGATGAAGGTGCGCACCACGGCCAGCACGACGGGCAGCCCCACCAGGAAGGTGAGGCAGAGCCACGGGTCGATCAGCGCGAGCGCCACGATCGCGCCGAGCGGGGGCACGAGGTCCATGAGGGCCCAGACGAGCGTCGACGCGACCTGTCCGGTGCGGGCGGAGTTGCCCACGAGCCGGCTCACCAGGTCCCCGGCCGTGAACCGGCGCGCGGCCCGGGGGCCCAGGCGGAGTACGTGCTTGAGCAGGGTGTGACGCAGCCACGCGGTGGAACGCGCCTCGGCCATCTTGCCCATGAAGTCGTCCAGCGTGTCGGCCACCATCAGCACGCCGATCGCCGCGCCGCTCAAGGTCAGCCACAGGGCGAAGTCGCCGTCGTCGAGCACGGCGTCGACCGTACGGCCCATCAGAGCGGGCAGCACGGTGTAGACGCCCGCGAGCAGCAGTGAGACGGCCACCATGGCGGCCACCCAGGGCCCGCCCGCCCGCGTCGCCGCCAGCAGCAGCCGGTCCGCGGCAGGCCGACCCGCGGGGCGCGGGCCCGCGGCGCGTCGGTCCATGGACGCCTCCCGGTACGGACGCAGAAGTACGGACACAGAAAGGGGGCGGGGACGCGCTCGACGCCCCCGCCCCGGCGGGTGTCAACAGATGAGCAGGCTGTACCTGCTCGCGCCGCTGCACTGCTTGCTGGCCCGGCTGCCGGGCGGCGGTGAAGCGCTGTCCGGCAGGTCCATGCCTTGCAGGTCGAGGATCGTCATGTCCTGTCACCTCCTTTCCGCTGTTACTTGTCCGGGGACGGCAGTTGTCCGAGGAAGGGCAGTTGTACGGGGGCGTCGTGCAGGGCGGCGCCGAGCGCCAGCAGCACCCCGGCGCTGCCCGAGCCCAGGTCCAGGGAGAGCCGCAGCAACTCCTCGCCAGGGAAGACGAGGTGACCCCGGTGGACCACGGCGTACCGCGCCAGCCGTCGGATGTGTTCGGCGACCACCGGATCGCACCGGGCCGCGGTTCCCGCGGGGTGTGCGCGGCTGAGGTACAGGATCATCCCGGCCAGACCGTGGAAGAGGCCCGGTTCGATGTAGAACCCGCCCTCGGCGGCCCGGCGGATCGCCGCCGAGGCCGTACGGAACCGGTCGTCCTCCCGGTGGCCGAGGTAGTCGTCGAGGACGAGTCCGATGCCCACGCTTCCGTCGGCGAGGTAGGGCATCGTCCGCCAGCCCTCGTTGACCTCCATCTCGCCCTCCTCGCGTACGACGCACCGGCGCAGGTCCTGCCGGAGGGCCGTGGCGGCCAGGTCGAGGAACGCGGGGTCGCCCGTGTGTTCGTACCACCGCAGGAGGAGCAGCGCGGGCCCGGCCGAACCGCGCATCAGGCCGGCGTAGGGGTGGAGGCCGCCGCTGACCTCCGGTACGGAGTCGGCCGGTCCCAGGCGGGCGGCCACGGCGTCCACCGCGTCCCGGGCCGCGTCGTGCAGGGCGGGGTCCCCGGTGGCCGACGCGAAGTGCAGGAGGTTCAGACCGATGCCCGACAACCCGCCCTGGAGGTCGAGGCCGAGTTCCTTCCAGCGTTCGCCCGCGCACTGGTCCAGGATTTTCAGCGCCTCACGCCGGTGGCCGAGGTGGTGGAGTACGTACGCGACGCCGTGCAGGCCGTCGTAGAACCCGAGGCGGGTTCCCTGCTCGGGGTGCAGTGCCCGCCGGATCAGCCACTCCTCGTGGTCGGCATGGCGGCCGGCACCGGTCACGTCGAGCGCGTACAGCACGCCGGCCGCGCCGTACGCGATGCCGAGGCCGCCGCCCGGCGTGGCGAACTGCTCGATGTCGCCGGGGAAGAGCCGGTCGTCCCGCTCGGGCGTGGCCTCCGCGAGGATGCCGTCGGCCAGTGACTGCCGGACCTCCGCCCAGCCTTCGGCGTCGGGCCGGATCCGGGGCTCCGCACGCGTGTCCCCGTCGGCGCCGGTGATGGTCCGTACCGCCGTGTCGAAGAAGCCGTCGGGGACCGGGAACGTGCGCGCCGCCTCCCGGGCGAGCTGTCCCGCCTTGCCGGGGTCGATGGAGAACAGGGAGGTCAGCGGCATGAAGAGAAAGAGCTTGAGGCAGGCCAGGGCGTAGTCGTCGACGGCGGTGCCACGCCGTTCGGGCGGTGCGGTGAATCCCAGGGCGCCGAGGGACTGCGCCCGCTCCTGCGACACGTCCGCCGCGCCCTCGAAGTCGATCAGCACCACGCCGCCGTCCGGGCGGACGATGATGTTCGACGGCTGGAGGTCACCGATGACCACACCGCGTTCGTGGATCCGCGTGACGGCCCGCTCCACGCGGTCGTGGACTCCGATGGCCCACGACGTGTAGTCCGCCGTCACCGCCTCGTCGGCGCCCAGCCGGGTCAGGGGGTAGCGCTCCACGAAGAGGTGGTTGAGTTCCTTGCCCTCGACGAACTCCTCGACCAGGAAGTGGTGCTCCCCCATCACGAAGTGATCGCGCAGTGCCGGTACGCAGTCGAGGCCGCTCAATCGCTCCAGGGTCTCCCGTTCGCGGGCCAGCCTGGCCACCGCGTCCCGGCCGTCCGCGGTGAGGCCCGCGTACGGCCGGGCCTCCTTCAGCACCACGCGCTCGCCGGTGCGCGCGTCCTCACCGGCGTACAAGCCGCCGCTGTTGGAGAAGTGCAGGGCGCTCTTGAGGCGGTACGGCAGGTCGGCGACCCGCGCGCCGCCCCGCGCCGCCAGGTGGGGGGCGAGGAAACCGGGCAACTCGACCCACTCGGGCACCTGGAAGGTCGGCCCCCGGACGTCCGGCACCAGCCGGCCGTCACCGTCCTCGATCGCGAGTTCGACCGTCCCGGCGGGTGAGACGCAGTAGCGCTCGGCGAAGGCCCCGTACCGCACGTACAGCGGCCCTTCGCCCCAGCGCAGGTCGCTCAGGATGTACGGGCCCGGCCCCGCGAGGACCGTGCCGAGTTCGGTGAGGACCCGCTCCAGCTGCTCCTCGCCGGCGGGGTAGATCGTCACGAACTTGCCGCTCGCTCCCCGGTGCGCGTATTTGGCGTTGGCGAGCAGCAGCTCGTCCTTGCCGGGCAGGAACTTGAAGGGGATGCGGCGCGGGACGCAGTGGTCCCAGACGTCGGTGAGGATGTGCGCCGCGTTGTCGAGACACGCCGAAACGTGGATCTTCCAGCCCTGGCGGGGAAGTTCGGCTCCCTCGGGACGGAGCACCACCCAGTCCTCGAGTTCGGAGCGCCGCCACGTGTCCGGAGCCGGACGCCGGGCCTGCGCGAAGGTGGTCTCTCCACCACGGGCGCGGGCCGGGGTGTCGTAGAAATGCGCGTCCATGAGGCAGTAGACCTCGTAGCGCTTGTCCACTGGTGGCCTTCCCCTTCCGGGGCGGGTAAGCCCCTGAAGCGGTTGTGTCGCGCGTGCGGCGCCGGGGCGGGGGGAAAGGTCGCTTCCGCACTCGCCGGAGCACCGCTTACCTGCGACTCTCCCAGAATTCTCCGGTGCGGAACACCACTCACTGTCACGCGATACCCGTGAAAATCACACGGCGGTGCCGTGACGTGGGAGAATCGTGACACCTCGCGATGGCGGGCGGTGTCCGGGAGCGGTACAGCCGTCGGCCCGAGCAGGCCGCACATCCGCTCGTAGGGTATGAACCATGGCAGCGACAGAAGACACCTCCGCACCCGGCCCTTCCCGGCTCTACGCACACCTGCCACTGGAGGAGGCGGCGTGGCGCTGTCAGGTGGGTTGGATGCGTCCGGAAGACCTGCCGATGGCCGCCGCCGAGGCGCTCGCGGCAGGGTTGGACGGTCCGACGCTCGTCGAGCTGGCCGGCATGCCGTGCAACGCGGACCCGCGGGACATCCGCGACGCGTTCGAGCAGGCTCTCCCGGAAGTGGGCATCGCGCTGCCCGATCACGGCCAGGCTCAGCGTCACGCGCTTCGCGCGCTGGCCGTGAGGTTCGTCGCCGGGGAGACAGGTCTTGCCGAGCTGGCGTCGGACGGCTGGTGGCAGACGGAGGTCGAGAGCGCGGAGGAACGGGCGTTCGTGGCGCTGCTCCCGCCCTGCACGTGTTGCCTCGAATACACGCTGGGGCTCGACGAAGAGGAGTGGCGGACCCGACTACGGTCCGCCGCCTTCGCCCTGGCCTCCCGCCCCGTGGTCAGACCTCGATGACGCCCGCCCGCTCCCAAGGGCTCGGCCCCGTGCCGTCGCGCCAGGCTTCCAGGGCCTCGCCGTCGACGCAGACTATGCCGCACTGCTGCGCGTAATCCAGGGCGGGAGCGGTGAAGTCGCTCGTCGTGACGAGTGCGGCCACGTCGGCCTCGTGGACGGTGAAGCAGGTCCCTCCGAAGCGTTGCAGGTCCTGCGAGCCGACCCGGTTGCCTTCGCCGTAACGCTTGCACTGGATGACGATCCGCCGCCCGTCGGCGGTCAACGCTATGACGTCCGCCCCCAAGTCGCATGCTCCTCCGACGACTTGCACGTCGTGGCACGCGTCGCGGGAGCACAGTTCCGCTATGGCCTCCTCGAAGCCGTCGGGATCGAGCGCGGCGTAGTCATAGGCGGGCTCGTAGGCGTTGTCGCAGGCATGCTCGTAGGCGTTGTCGCAGGCGAGCGGCGGGTCGAGGAGCGCGGTCGCCTCCTCGCCGCCCGGCGCCGGCCTCGCCTCGCCCTCCGCCGCGCCGAGGCTGTCGGACGCCTGCTCCGCCGCCTCCTCCAGGACCTCGGCGGCGCGCCGCGCGTACCTCGCGGCGGAGAAGCGGCGCCACCTGGACCGGCACAGCGGGACGGTGGCGAGCGCCACCACGAGGAGTACACCGGCCCACAGCGGGCGGCTCTCGACGATGTTCGCCGCGGTGCGGACCAGGAACACGATGACGCACAGGAGGATCGCGAGCAGGACGAAGAACAGGGCGTTCGCGCGCAGGTCGAAGCGCTCGAAGCGCCCACGGGCCACGCGTGGCGCCGGGCGTGAGGGTACGGTCATTCCGTACGCGTGCCCTGGAACCCCGCCCTCAAAAGATCATCGCCGGAGGCGGCGCAGAGGGGACCCGATACCGCCTACGTCGGATCGCTCAGGTCCACGTCGGCGTGGAACATATTGTGGTCCGAGAACCGCGTCAGCCGCACACCGTGTCCGACCGGGGCGATGTCCCGCAGGAAGATGTAGTCGAACTTGCTGTACCAGTCGGTGGTCACCTCGCAGGTGCCCTCAGCGGTGTCCGAGGCACGGCACTGAGGGTCGGCGTCCGCGGCCACCGCCCACATCTCGGCGAGTTCCGGGGCCTGCGGCACGGCGTTGAAGTCACCGAGAACGATCGCGCGGTCGTGCCGGGCGACGACCGCGGCGAGTACGCCGGCCTGTTCCGCGCGGACATCTTCCTGGCGCCGTTGGGCGAGGTGGGTGTTGAAGACGCGGACGGACCGGCCGTCCACAGTGGTGGTGACCGCCATGTATCCGCGGTCCTCGGATCCGCCGTCGGGGTATTCCACGCTCACCCGGTCCGTCATCGGTGCCGCCGAGAGGATGGCCTGGCCGAAGCCGCCCGGCCGCCACGGCAGTCCACCGCAGCGGCTCCAGCTGCGGAGAACCGACCCGTACTCGACGTGGTAGACCAGCCCGTACTGGTACTCCAGATGGTCCCGGATCCTCTTGACGTCCCGCACGCACGCTTCTTGCATGCCGATGACCTGGGGCGCGTACGTGGCGATGTCCGCCGCACGGCCGAGGTTCTGCCCGCTTTCGTTGCAGGGGTTGCAGATGTTCCACGTCATGACCCGGTTCGGCACGACATCCTCGGGGGCGCCGGCGGGCAGCGGCCTGGTGAAGAGGGTGCCCTTCGGCGCGCTGGGACCGACGAGCGTCATGCAGGCCACGATCAGGGCGCCCGCGAACCATCGCGCGCCTCTTCCGGTCACCATCGCCTCCTCGAAGTGGAGACACATCGCATCACATGGCGCCTCCCCGCACGAGGTTATGGGGACGGGGCGCCGCCATGGCAACGGCCCCTCGGTGAAGTCCGATTTCCCCGAATCCGATACGCCGTTGGCAGTGATCGGCACAATGTGTTCCCGGCCCGGTCGCGGTGGCCCGCGCCAGGACCGTCGCCCTTGTCCATCGAGAGAGGCACTTATCAGTGAGCAGTGAACCGGCAGATCTCCGCGACATAGACACGTCCCTCCCGCACAGCGCACGCGTCTGGAACTACTGGCTGGGCGGCAAGGACCATTACGCAGCCGACCAGCAGGCCGGTGACGCGTATAAGGAGAAGTTTCCGCTGATCGTCCCGATGGCCCGGGAGTCACGCGACGTGCTGCGCCGCTCCGTGACCTGGATGGCGCGGCAAGGCGTCAAGCAGTTCCTGGACGTGGGCGCCGGGCTGCCCACGGCCAACAACACCCACGAGATCGCTCAGCGCATAGCGCCGGACAGCCGGGTGGTCTATGTGGACCACGACCCGATCGTCCTCATGCATGTCGACACACTTCTCCAGAGCTCCCCCGAAGGCGCGACGGACTATGTCCTGGCGGACATGCGCGACACCGACACGATTCTTCGGGGCGCGGCGAAAACGCTGGACATGTCCCGGCCCATCGGTCTCGTGATCAATGACGTACTGGGCCATATCGACCCGTGGGAAGACGTGTTGACTCTGGTGCGCGGGCTGGTGGCAGGTCTTCCCTCGGGGAGTTACGTCTCATTGACCCATTCCGATGCCGATGACGAACTGCACCGCAGCGTGCAGGAGGAATACAACAACTCCGGTGCGATTCCCTACATTCTGCGCGGCCCGGAGCAGACGGTCTCCCTTTTCGACGGCCTTGAACTCGTCGATCCCGGCTTCGTTCCGTGGCCGAAGTGGAAGCCGGACGCGGCCATGCCGGGATCACTGACCCTGCGGGCCGGATGGGTCGGCGTGGCGCGGGTCCCGTGACGTCACGCGAGGAGATCGCGCAAGGCCTCGTCCAGCGTGCGGCGCACTCGCAGGGCGTCCGGAGCGACGGCGGTGACCAGGACGCCGGGTCCCGCCAGCGGTGTGAGCGCCGCCCACTCCCCCAGCGGCGCGGGCTTGGGTCTGCGCTGCTCGAACTCCGGTCGTACGACGATGAGTTGCCCCACGGCACGGTGCCCCGCGAGGACCGCGGGGCCGTCCCAGCCACCCGGGGCTCCGGGACCGCACGACAGTTCCTGGTCGAGCAGGAGCGTGCCCGCGCGGCGCACGGTGAGGCGGCTGGTCAGGCGGCCGGAAGCCTCGCCGGTCCGGCCGAGCACCTGCTCCTCGCGCAGCACGAGGCGGGCCCCCGCGGCGAGATCCGCGCGCGTCGTGACCCGCAGCTCACTGTCGCGCACGGAGATCAACTGCTCCGGCAGCCAGTGCAGTTCGGCGTCCTCGGCCACGGAGACGCGTACGTCGTAGCGCGCCGGCTCCCTGTCCTGGCCGGGCAGTGCGAGGGTCGCCGCGGCCGTGGTGATGTGCAGCGCGGAGCCCGCGTGCGCGGTGGCCTCGACGGTGAGGTGGTCGCCGCCGAGGGGGCCGCTCATCGCGCCGACCAGCGTGACGCGCGCCGCCGGGCCGGTCGAGCGGGTGCGGCGCAGGGCGAGCGGGCCCTCCCCGTCGAGCACGGGCAGGGCGGTGCCGCCACGGCCGTCCGCGCGGGCCTCGATACGGGCGGTGGCCCGCAGACCGGCACCGCCCCTCGATGCCGTGCCGCTCCGGAGGCCCCGCACACCGGCCCGGAGGCCCCGCGTACCGCCTCGCAGGCCGTGCGTGTCGTCCTGTGGAGCGAGGTCGACCGTCACGCCGACGCGGTCCATGCCGTGTACTGCTCGCGCACCCAGGCGGCGACCGGCCCGACACCCTCGTCGGACCGCAACGACTGGAAGATGACCGGGAGTTCGGCGCGCTGTGCCTTGGCGTCCGCGGCCATCCGGGCGAGGTCGGAGCCGACGTACGGGGCGAGGTCGGTCTTGTTGACGACGAGGAGGTCGGCGGTGGTGACGCCGGGGCCGCCCTTGCGCGGGATGTCGTCGCCGCCCGCGACGTCGATGACGAAGATCTGCGCGTCGATGAGCCCCTTGGAGAAGGTGGCGGTGAGGTTGTCGCCGCCGGACTCGACGAGGATCAGGTCGAGCGGCCCGACCTCGTCCTCCAGGTCCTCCACGGCCTCCAGGTTGGCGGAGATGTCGTCACGGATCGCGGTGTGCGGGCAGGCGCCGGTCTCCACGGCGGTGATCCGCTCGGGCGGCAGGACGGCCTCGCGGAGCAGGAACTCCGCGTCCTCGCGGGTGTAGATGTCGTTGGTGACGACGGCCAGGGAGAGCTGGTCGCGCAGCGCGTGGCACAGGGCGGCGACGGTCGCGGTCTTGCCGGAACCGACGGGGCCACCGAGTCCGATGCGCAGCGCGCGGCGGCGTCCGTCGGGGCGGACGGCGTCGGCGCTGACCGCTGCGGGGCCGTCGTGGGAGTGGTCGAGGTGCATGGATGACTCCAATGGTCGGGGCCCGTTCAGCCCGTCCGGCGTTTGAGGACGAGGCCGTCAGGCCGATGGGGGCCTGGGGGCGGAGCCCCCAGGGCGGTGCTGTGCTACGACGCGAACAACCGCACCGGCCACGCCGCGTGCGCCTCCGCGCCGATCTCCAGGAGCGGGGCCGAAGCCGCGGGCAGCGCGTCGACGCCCTCGGCGGCGGTGCGTTCCGCCGCCTCGACCGCGTCCCGCGCGACCCGGTCGAGATCGGGGGCGAGCCGCGCCAGGACCGCCGTGGCGTCGAAGGGGTCGAGGCTCAGCAGCCGGACCGTGGCGGTCGCCGGGCCGCTGACTCCTTCGTACGCCGAGCAGTACGCGGCGTCGTCGGGGCCGAGGCCGGCGGCGCGGGCGGTGAGTCCGAGGACGACCGGCTGATGGGCGCCCTTGGGGAACTGCCGGGCCAGGGCGTCGAGTTCGGGGTGCGGCCAGGTGGCGCGGGCGGCCCGCATCAACTGCCGCCCGAGCCGCCGCGCCGCCGTCCGCAGGGCGGGCGAGGGGGTGCGGGCGTCGGCCGCCTCGTCCAGGGCGATCGGGTCCACGCCGAGTGCGGCGGCCGCCGCGAGGGCCGCCGCCGCCAGGCCGCTGGTGTGGAGCCGCCCTCGGCAGAAGGCCTCCAGACTCGCGGCCCCGGTGATCCGGCCCGCCTTGACGGCCGCTTCGGCCCCGCCGGAGTGGGCGTGCCCGCCGGCGGGGAAGCGGCCGTCGGCCAGGACGAGGAGCGCTGCGCGTGACATGTGATCGTCGCCGGATTCCGTCGAGGCCGTCAGAAGAGGAAGTACCGCTGCGCGAGGGGCAGTTCGGCGGCGGGTGACGGCTCGACCAGTTCGCCGTCGATGGTGACGGCGAAGCTGTCGGGGGCGACCTCCACACGGGGCAGCGCGTCGTTCTCGCGCATGTCCGCCTTGGAGCGGCCGCGCGTGGAGCGGATGGCAAGGAACTCCTTCTCCAGGCCGAGGCGTTCCGGGAGCCCGTCGTCCAGGGCAGCCTGGGTCACGAAGTTGACCGAGTTGAGCCCGGGGGCCTTGCCGTGCGCCCCGTACATGCGGCGTGGCAGGACCGGCTGCGGGGTCGGGATGGAGGCGTTGGCGTCGCCCATCTGCGCGTACGCGATCTGTCCGCCCTTGAGGACGACCTGCGGCTTGACGCCGAAGAACGCCGGGTCCCACAGCACGAGGTCGGCGAGTTTGCCGGTCTCGACCGAGCCGACCTCGTGGTCGATGCCCTGCGCGACGGCCGCGTTGATCGTGTACTTGGCGACATAGCGACGCGCGCGGTGGTTGTCGGCGCGGGTGTCCCCCGGCAGGAAGCCGCGGCGCCGCTTCATCACGTGCGCGGTCTGCCACGTACGCATGATGACCTCGCCGATGCGGCCCATGGCCTGGGAGTCCGAGGACATGATCGAGATGGCGCCGAGGTCGTGGAGGATGTCCTCCGCGCCGATCGTCGTGGGGCGGATGCGGGACTCGGCGAAGGCCAGGTCCTCGGGGACGGCCGGGTTCAGGTGGTGGCAGACCATCAGCATGTCGAGGTGCTCCTCGACGGTGTTCACGGTGTGCGGCCTGGTCGGGTTGGTCGAGCTCGGCAGCATGTTGGGCAGCGAGACGGCCGTGATCATGTCGGGGGCGTGTCCGCCGCCCGCGCCCTCGACGTGGAAGGCGTGCAGGGTGCGGCCCGCGACCGCGTCGAAGGTGGCCTGGACGAAGCCGGCCTCGTTCAAGGTGTCGGTGTGGACGGCGAGTTGGGCACCGGTCTCCTCGCACACGTTCAGGCAGGCGTCGATGACGGCGGGCGTCGCGCCCCAGTCCTCGTGGATCTTGAAGCTGACGGCACCGGCGCGGAGCTGGGCGTGCATCGACTCGGCGGAGACGGTGTTGCCCTTGCCGAGGAAGCCGATGTTGACGGGGCTGGACTCCATGGCCGCGAACATCCGTGCCAGGTGCCAGGCGCCCGGGGTGATCGTGGTCGCCTTGCTGCCCTCGGCGGGGCCCGTGCCGCCGCCGAAGAGCGTGGTGACGCCGGAGGCGAGGGCCTCGTCGACGATGGTCGGCGAGATGAAGTGGATGTGGGTGTCGATGCCGCCCGCGGTGAGGATCTTGCCGTTGCCCGCGATGACCTCGGTCTCGGGTCCGATGACGAGGTCGGGGTGGACGCCGTCCATGGTGTCCGGGTTACCGGACTTGCCGATGCCGGTGACGCGGCCGTCGCGGATGCCGACGTCGGCCTTGACGACCCCCCAGTGGTCGATGATCACCGCGCCCGTGATGACGGTGTCGGGGGCGCCTTCGGCGCGCGTGGTGCGGGACTGGCCCATCGACTCGCGGATGACCTTGCCGCCGCCGAACACCGACTCGTCACCGGAGCGGCCGGGACCGCCCGCGCGGTCCTCCTCGATCTCGATCAGCAGGTCGGTGTCGGCGAGCCGGATCCGGTCGCCGGTCGTGGGACCGAACAGGTCGGCGTACGCGGCACGGGACAGCTCAGGCATCGAGGGCACCTCCGGTCTCGCCGCGCAGGCCGGGCACGACGCGCTTGCCGGCGAGCGGGACGAGTTCGACGTCGACGGGGATTCCGGGCTCGAAGCGCACGGCGGTTCCGGCGGCGATGTTGAGCCGCTTTCCGTGCGCGGCGCCGCGGTCGAAGTCCAGACCCGGGTTGGCCTCGGCGAAGTGGTAGTGGGAGCCGACCTGGACGGGGCGGTCGGCGGCGTTGAGGACGGTGAGGCGGGTGGCCTCGCGGCCCTCATTGAAGGGGACGGACTCGTCGGCGAAGAGGATCTCGCCGGGGACGAGTCCCTGACCTGTGCCGTGCGTGGCGGCATGCATGAGGCGCCGGCTCCGTCAGACGATCGGGTCGTGGACGGTGACGAGCTTCGTGCCGTCCGGGAAGGTGGCCTCGACCTGGACGTCGTGGATCATCTCCGGGATGCCCGCCATGACGTCGTCCCGGGTGAGCACCTTGCGCCCCGACGACATCAGCTCGGCGACGGTACGGCCGTCCCGTGCGCCTTCCAGGATGTGGGAGGTGATGAGGGCGATCGCCTCGGGGTGGTTGAGCAGCAGCCCCCGCGCCCTTCGCTTCTCGGCCACGTCCGCGGCCACATGGATGAGCAGTCTCTCCTGCTCGTGCGGCGTCAATTGCACGCGTCCCACCTCACAGTCCTCGCTCCGAACCGTTCGGGGTCCGGCTGCCGCGGCCACCGCGACGGGTATAGATGTAACACACAGCGAATGCGCGCGATCTTGCGCACCCTGGTTACGAAAACCCCTGGTGGCGTGGGACGGGAGGGTAGTTGGGAGGAGTTTCAACGAGGTTAACCAGCCGTTGACCGGCCCATGACCGTCAGCTGGCCTGCGCCATACCCAGCAATGCCCCGAGGCCCTCTTGGAGCGCCTCGACGCTCACTCCCTCGAAGAGGGCGTACTGCGCCGCGAATCCCTGCACCACCGCGATCATCGTGCGCGCGACGTGGTCGGCGGGCACGTCGGCGCGCATCATGCCCGCTTCCTGGTAGGCCTCGACGACCTTCACCCACGCGGCGCGCACATCGGCGTAGACCCCGGCCATGACGGCCGCCAGTTCGTCGTTGCGGAGGGTCTCCGTCCAGACCTGGATCATCAGCCGGGGGAAGTACGAGGTCCCGTCCACCCTCATGCCGGGCCTCAGGTCGAGGACTTGGGTGACCACGCGGCCCAGCAGGACGTCGGGCGGGAGCGGCGGACTCTGGCGGGCGGCGACGTCGAAGATGCCTTTGATGTCCGTGAGCACCTCGGAGACGATCGCCGTGATCAGCTCATCCTTGCCGGCGAAGTAGCGGTAGACGGCGCCCGCCGAGAGGCCCACTTCCTTCAGGACGTCCTGCATCGACGTGGCGTGAAAGCCGTTGCGCGCGAAGCGGAGCGCGGCGCCGTCGAGAATCTGCCGCCGTCGGGCGTCGAGGTGTTCCTGGGATACGCGAGCCATGCGCCCAAACGTAAAACGAACATTCCTTCTTGACAACCGCACCACGCCGCAGGACAGTGGCCGCACCCTGTAAAACGAACGCTCCTTCTCTTAAAATCCCTCTCGCCCGCAGGAGGAAGTCCCGTGCCCGCACCACCAGAGAGCATCCGGAGCACCCGGAGCGCCGAGCGTGCCCGCAGCGCCGAGAGCACCGAGAGCGCCGAGACCGCCGACAAGCACGGCCCCCGCATAGCGCTGGTGGCGGTCCTGGTGCCCGCGCTCGTGGCGCTCGCCCTGTGGGCCTTCGCCTGGCCCGCCGCGCGTACCGCCCCGCACGACCTCCCTCTCGGTGTCGCCGGGCCGAGCGCGGCGGCGGGGCCGATCGCGCAGCGACTGGAGCAGCGCGAGGGCGCGTTCGAGGTGCGTCGTTACGCGGATGAGGCCGCCGCCCGGTCCGCGATCGAGGGGCGGACCGTGTACGGCGCGGTCGTCGCCACCCCGCAGGGTCCCAAGTTGCTGACCGCGACGGCCGCGAGCCCGGTCGTCGCCCAGTTCCTGGAGCAGGCGGTGCGGGAACAGGCCCCGGAGGGCACGCGGGTCCCGGTCGTCGACGTGGTGCCCGCCCCCGCCGCCGATCCGCGGGGCTCGGCGCTGGGGTCGAGTGTGCTGCCACTGGCGATCGCCGGGGTCGCCGCGGGCGCCCTCGTCACGCTGCGTGGACTGCGCGGGGTCCGCGCGGTGAGGGCGCTGGTCGTGGCCGCCGTACTCGTCGGCGCCGTCGCCGCCGCGCTCACCCACAGCTGGCTGGGTGTTCTCATCGGCAACTGGTGGGCGGAAGCGGGGGTGTTGGGGCTCTCCATGCTCGCGGTGAGCGCCACCGTCGCCGGGCTCGGCGCGCTGCTCGGCCCGGCGGGCGTCGGGGTGGGCGGCCTGACGATGGTGCTGCTCGGCAACCCCTTCTCCGGCGTGACCTCCGCACCGCGGCTGCTGCCCGAACCGGTCGGCGCCATCGGCCAGTTGCTGCCGCCCGGCGCCGGGGGCTCCCTGCTGCGCTCGGTGTCCTTCTTCGACGGCGCCCAGGCCACGACGCCCGCCTTGACCCTCGGCGCCTGGGGCGTGCTGGGCCTCACCGGCGTCCTGCTCGGCGCGCGGCGCGGGCGGCGCACACCGGCCGCGGCGCAACCCTCGGCCGTACGGGAGACCGCACCGGTGGCCTGAGGGCGCCCCTGCCTGCCCCTGGCCCGCCAACGACCGCCGCGCTAGGTGGCGTTGGGCCCGCGGTGCTCGGCCGCGATGCCGAACCGCCGGTGCGCCGGCCCGGAAGCGGCGGCCGGCGCGGAACCGATCGAGGTCACGGTGCTGATCGTCTGCTCCTCCGGGGCCTGTGCGGCTTCGGCGAGCGCTTCGAGGCGCTCCAGGTCAGCGGCGGAGACCAGCGCCACGAGCGGCTTGCCGTGGCGCGTGACGACGACCCGCTCGCCGCCGTAGACGACGCGGTTGATCAGCTCGGCGAGCTCTGCCCGGGCTTGCGTCACCGGAATCTCGTAGGCCATGCCGCCCAGCTTAGTGGCTGTTCCGCGAGGTGAGCCGTGCAGCGGAGGCGTCCGGCCGCATCACCACGCGGCTTCCCCCGGGCCTTCCGGCCGGGCGGAATCGGTGTATGCCTGGTGCCGGAACCGCGCTGTCGGCGGTCTGGCGGCTGCCCTTCGCGTTGGCGTGGGAGGCGTTCAGGGCGGGCAGCCGGCCCATCGGAGCCGCGTTGCTCGACGCCGCCGGCGAAGTGGTGGCCTGCGGGTGCAACCGCAGGCCAAGAGGCGGCCGCCCCTCCCCGGCAGCTCGCCGGGGCTGCCATCACGCACGCGGAGATCGACGTGCTGGCCCAGATGTCGTCCCGGCGCCGGCACGAGAACCACCGCCTCTTCACCGCGCTTGAACCTTGCCTCCTGTGCAGCAGCGCCGCCCTCCACGCCCATGTCGGCACCGTGGTCTATCCCGCCGCGGACCCTATGTGGCGCGGAATCGAGCGGGTCCCCTCCGTGGGCGGCGTCATCGCGGAGCGTTGGGCGCGCCGGGAGGGTCCTGTTCAAGGGCCCCTGGCCGTCTTCGGCGGCCTGCTCATGCAGTCTGGACCCTCCGTCACGCGCCGGACACGTGCCAACAGCAGCGCGGCGACAGCCTGCGCGAACTGGCGCGGCACTGTCTGGGCACGCCCGGCTTCGCCGAAGCCGAGACGGTGGAGACCGCCTGTCAGCTCGCCCTGCCATGGATCGCGGAGGCCGAACTGTGACGCCGGGTGCCGGACGGGTCCGGTACCGCAGGCGCTGCCCTCAGGCGTCGAAGCGGAAGCGCGACGCCTCGATGTGACCGAGGTGGCGGTGGGTCCATTCGCACATGGCATCGACCGTGGCGCGCAGGCCCCGGCCGGCGTCGGTGAGGGTGTACTCGACGCGCGGCGGCACAGTGGGGTGCACCGTCCGCTCGACCAGGCCGTTGCGCTCCAGCATGCGCAGGTTCTGCGTGAGCATCTTGTGGCTGATGCCCTCGACCTCGTCCCGCAGGGCACTGAAGCGCAGCGTCTCGTCACCGAGCGCCTCGATGATCAGGAGCGCCCACTTGTTGGCGACGTCCGAGAAGATCTCCCGCGCCAGCGAGTCCGCGCGCCTGAGGTCCGCGTCCTCGGGCAGGCCTTTGAGCAATTGCTTGGTCACCATCAGGTTCCCCAGTCACCGAAAAGTGCGTTCTTCCAGGTCGGGCGTCACTCTCCTACAGTTCCTGAGTAACCACAAGAGAGCACCTCAGGAGGGCGACCACCTTGACCACCATCGACGTCTTCACCTATGACATCCCGGCCGAGAGCGACTTCGGCTACGCGCAGGCGATCAGGTCCGGCGAGCTGATCCACGTCTCCGGTCAGCTCGCACTCGACGAGTCGGGCACCTTCGTACACGCGGACGACTTCGCCGCCCAGCTCAAGCTGACGTACGCCAATCTGGACAAGGTCCTGGACCATTACGGCGCCACCCGGAACCAGGTCGTCTCACAGAACTTGTACGTCGTGAACATGCGACAGAACGCCATGACGACAGCGGCAGGCAACCTGGCGTACTTCGGCGACCATCGGCCCGCCAGCACGGCCCTCGGCGTCACCGAACTCACCTTCCCCGGTCAGATGATCGAGATCAGCTTCATCGTCGACATGTCGATATAGGGCTACCCGCCTGAGCCCTCCACAGGATCACCGCGGCACGTCTCTCGCTCGGAATAACGTACGTCCTGTACGTTTTTGACGGAGAGTTGGGTGGAGAGCCGGTCTCCTCCGTCACCCCGTACAAGAGAGGCGTGCCATGTACCGTCCGTCGTACCGTCCGTCCGCCCGTTATGTCCTGCCCGAGTTCACCGAACGCACCAGCTCGGGGACGCGGACCCTGGATCCGTACGCGCGGCTGCTCGAAGAGCGCATCGTCTTTCTCGGCACCCCCGTCGACGACACGTCGGCGAACCACGTGATGGCGCAGCTCATGCACCTTGAGTACCTGGCGCCCGACCGCGACATCTCGCTGTACATCAACTCCCCCGGCGGCTCGTTCAGCGCGATGACCGCCATCTACGACACGATGCGGTTCGTCAGCTGTGACGTGGAGACGATCTGCCTCGGGCAGGCCGCGTCGGCCGCCGCCGCCCTGCTGGCGGCCGGCACCCCCGGCAAGCGGCACGCGCTGCCCGGGGCGCGGGTCCTGATCCACCAGCCCTCCTTCGCCGAACCGATCCAGGGTCAGGCCGGCGACCTGGCGATCCAGGCCGACGAAATCTTGCGGACCCGGGAGCTCCTCGAAGAACTCCTCGCGCGACACACGGGGCAGAACCGCGAGCGGATCACCGCGGACATCGAGCGGGACAAGATCCTCGACGCCCCCGCCGCCGTGGAGTACGGGCTCGTGGACCGGATCGTGACGAGCCGCAAGACCTCGCTCGGCGCCCACGGGACGAGGTGACCCGCGGATGCTGCCACCCGAACTGCCCGCGCTGCCCGCCCTGACCCGCGCGGAGGCCGAGCTGATCGACCGCTACCTCGAAGTCGTGGATCTGCTCGGCCGGATCAACCCCGCCCGCGCCGAGCACACCTACGGCGGGCTGCGCGCCGCCCAGGCCCTGGTCGGCCGGGCGACGGCCCTGCGGGACGCGCTGACCCTCATGCATCAGCGCGGCGAGAGCGAGGTGCACGCCGCCACGCTCGCGCGGGCGCTGCGCGTTCTCGACGGCGAGCGGCGGGCCGGGCGGGTGGGCGTGCCACCGTCGGCAGGCCGCTGAACGACGCGTTCCGCTCGCTAGAACGTCCGGTTCCGCTTTAAAACGGACCAGATGGGCTACCTCAGTCGGCGTAGCCGGGACCCCTTAATCACGCGGTCGAGAGTTGCGCCGGGGACGTACGGCGAGGACGGAATAAGACGTTCCAGTGCTGGTCGAACCATCGTCAGCCACGGCCGCGGAGAGTCGAATTCGACAGCGTCCACCCGAACGGATCAGTCGTGAGGAGCCTCACAAAACGTCGTTTCGACTCGGTTTTCGAGCTGTTTTCGGGTCAAGATCCCTTCCGACGACAAGACCCCGCCACAGCGGCGGGGCGATCCGGGCGGACGCCGAGTCCTGCCGCCACCCGGATGACCGGTCGACATCGGTGCATCGGCAGGAGTGGAGGACCCAAGCACGGCGGGCCCGCCCGGAAAGTCCGGACGACGCCCTTGGGGTGAAGCCGCAGAGCACGACGCGGCCGGGCATCTTCGCCTGCCCGAACCCGACAGGTCATCCTTCACAGGCGGCTGACGAAGGGTTACGCATGACCGCGCTGAATCACGTTCCGTCGCTGCTCGGCAGGACGGGGGCCGCATCGGCTCTCACCCTCGCCGTCGTAGGCGCCACCATCGTGACCCCCGGGTTCACGTCGGAGGCGGAGGCAGCCACTCACGGGACAAAGGCGCTCAAGATCGCGGCGTCCAAGAAGGGCTCCCCCTACAGCTATGGAGCGGTGGGGCCCAACCGCTTCGACTGCTCGGGCCTGACGCTGTACTCGTACAAGCGCACGGGCAAGAAGCTGCCGCGCACCGCCGCCGCGCAGTACAACAAGACGCGGCACATCGCCAAGTCCCAGCGGAGCCGGGGCGACCTGGTGTTCTTCCACTCGGGCCGGAACGTCTACCACGTCGGGATCTACGCGGGTGACGGCCGCATCTGGCACGCACCGAAGAGGGGGACCGTGGTACGCAAGGACAAGATCTGGAGCAAGAGCGTCTGGTACGGCCGGGTCCGCTGACCCGTCTGTCTTCGGAGATGCCCCAGGGCACTTCGGAGGTGCTCGGCGGCCGGCGCTGTTCACGGCGCCCGCCGCCGAGCACCGCTCGCACGTCACGCCCGCAGGGGTGCGAGGAGCAGCACCAGGCCCACCGCACCGAGAGCGGTGCCGGTGACGGCTTCGACGGCCCGTGCGGCGCGCGGGCCGCGCAGCCATCTGCCGAGCCGGTCCACCGTGAGGGCCACGGCGGGAAACCACAGCAGGGCGAGCGCCACGACGACGGCCGCGAGCAGCAGCGTCCTCGGCATCGCCGGGCTGCCCTCGGGCACGAACTGCGGCAGCACGCTGAGGAACGTGATCGGCGCCTTCGGGTTCAGGACGTTGGTGAGAAAGCCCTCACGCAGACCGCCGCCCCGCGCCACCGGCTCGTGGCCCGTCGGGGGCCGCGCTGCCACCGCGGATTTCAGCGCGCGAAAGGCGAGGTGGAGCACATAGGCAGCGCCGAGGAGTTGCAGCGCCCTGAAGAGCGCGGGCACGGCCGCGAGGACCGCCGCGACGCCCGCGACCGCCAGCGCGGAGTGCACCAGCAGCCCGGCGGCGACGCCCACCGCGCAGAGGACTCCCGCTCCGCGCGAGGCGAGGGCGTTGCGTACGACGACGGTGAAGTCGGCGCCCGGCATGGCGACCATGCCCGCGGCGACGCCGGTGAAGGCGACCAGTTGTGCGTCCATGCCGCCCAGCCTGCCGGGCGCGAGCCTTCAGCGGGTATGTGCAATATCCTGGGTCTGCCTTAAGCAGACGTTTAGCCCCGGCACATACCGCGGCGCGCCGCCGACGGGAGATTCGTATGTACGACCCCACGCGGCTCGCCGCGCTCGTCGCGGTCTCCGAGGCCGGTTCGATCACCCGGGCCGCCGAGCGCCTCGGCTACACCGTGCCCGCGCTCTCCCAGCAGCTGGCCAAGCTGGAGCGGGAGGCGGGCGCCGCTCTCCTGGTGCGCCATCACCGCGGGGCTCGGCTGACCGGGGCCGGTGAGCTGCTCGTGGGGCACGCGCGGCGGGTGCTCGACGAGATGGAGCGGGCCCGGCACGAACTGGCGCGGCTCGCCGGGCTCTCCGGCGGACGGCTGCGCCTCGGTACGTTCCAGACGGCGGGCATCCATCTGCTGCCGCCCGTCCTGTCGGCGTTCCGCAGGGCCCATCCGGAGGTGGGGCTGACCGTGACGGACCACGAACCGCCGTCCGGAGTCGCGGCCGTGGCGGCGGGTGAGGTCGACCTCGCCCTCACCCACGCCTACGAGCCCGCCGACCCGGCGCCGCTGCCCGCCTCGGTGTCGGCCGAGCCCCTCCTCGTGGAGGAACTGGTCCTGGTGGCCCAGCCGGGGCACGCCCTCACCAGCGGGACGTCGCGGCTGCCGCTCGCCGAGCTGGCCGGACAGCCGGTGATCAGCATGGCGCCCGACCACCCGCCCCGGCAGGCCGTGGAGCGGGCCCTCGCCGAGGCCGGGGCGACACCCGCCGTCGTGGTGGACACTCCGGGCTACGCCTTGGTCTGCGCCCTCGTCAGCGCCGGGCTCGGCGTGGCCGTGGTGCCGGAGATGGTGGCGCGCACCGCCGCGACACCGGTCGGCATGCGGCTCCTGGACCCCGGCGGCCTGCGGCGGACCATCTCCGTCGCCTACCGCACCGACGAGTCGGGCCCCGCGGCCGATTCCTTCCGGGCGCTGCTGCGCGGGGCGTTCGGGCGCTCGGCGGGTACGGGCTGAGCCGCACCGGGAGGTCGCGTGCGCGGCGTCAGCGGCGCCCCTGCTGGACGGGCGCCGTCCAGGGCAGGGAGATCCACACGGTCTTGCCGCCCTCGGCCGTGGGGCTGACGGAGAGCTTGCCGCCGCATTCGGCCGTCAGCCAGCGGATGATGACCATGCCACGGCCGTTGTCCTGCTGGACGGCGGCCGGCAGCCGCCTCGGATAGCGTGGGTGACTGTCGGTGACGCCGATCCGCAGGCGCTCGTCCCGGTCGAGCTGTACGTCCACCGTGAAGGTGGGCGACTGCCCTCGGGTGTGCTGCACGGCGTTGGTGGCGAGCTCTGAGACGATGAGTCTGATCGTGTCCGCCACTTCGGCCTCGCCCGGCAGGCCCCATTCCGTGAGTACGTTCGCCACGTACGCGCGGGCGGCCGAGACCGAGGCGGGATCGCTCGGCAGAGTGACGGATGCTTCCTGGTGATCTGCCATGGCGACGCTGTCCCTTTCCCACCGGGGTCGGTCTCCGACTCGGAGCGGATGACTCGAGGACGGCCCCGGACTGGTGCTTCGCGCCAGCCTCCCATTCCTTTGCCGGTCACGGGTGACGATCCACCGAGATGTGCATATATCTGTCGCTCGAAGCGGTGAACTCTGCCACGAGCGACCGTATTTGGGCGCGCGGGCGCCACTTCCTCTACTGTCGCCCCTGTCCCCCCGCTCTGCCGCCGGGAGACCCGAAGGATCGGTCCGGAAGGAGACGGACATGCAGTACGGCCCAGCGGTGCGCCGCCGCCGGCTCGGCGCCGAACTGCGTGCGCTGCGCGGCCTCGCGGGACTCACCAGCAGCCAGGCCGCCGCCAAGGTCGGCTGGCACCAGTCGAAGGTGAGCCGGATCGAGACGGGCTGCAGCGGCGTGAAGGCCACGGACGTACGCCTCCTGCTCGACGCGTACGAGGTGAGGGACCCGCACCTCAGCGAGTTGCTCGTGGCCCTGGCCGGGGCCGACGACACCGGCGCCTCGGGGCGTCACCACTGGTGGAAGGCCTACCGCGACCTGCTGCCCGCCGCGTACCGCGACTTCATCAGCCTGGAGGCGCAGGCGAGTTGGGTGCGGACCCTGGAGACCTCGGTGGTCCCGGGGCTGCTCCAGACCCCCGAGTACGCGCGCGCCGTCACGCGGGCCGCGGTCGGCGGGCTGCCCGACGAGCAGGTCGACGCGCTGGTGGAGGTCCGCCTGGCCCGTCAGGACGTGCTGCGCGCGGAGCCGCCGCTGCGGCTGAGCGTGGTCCTGGACGAGGCTGTTTTGCGCCGTTCGGTGGGCGGGCCGCAGGTTTTCGCACAACAGCTCGCACGGTTACAGGAGGTGACACAGTTGCCCCAGGTGCGACTTCAGGTGCTTCCGTTCTCCTCCGGCGAGCATGTGGGCCTCATGGGGCCTTTCGTTATTTTGTCATTTCCGACCACTGCTGATCTGGATTTGGTTGTTCTCGACCACTTGACGAGTAGCCTCTATCTCGAACGGAAGGAAGACCTCCAGGCATACGCGGAGGCCTTCAACTCTCTTCAGGAACAGGCGCTTTCACCCGAGGACTCAGAGGATTTCATCGCCGGACTCATCGACGGCGCGTAAGGAGGCACCATGACCGCACTGCCTCGGCACGTACCTTCCAGCACCACCCTTCAGGGCGCGCGGTGGCAGCGCGGCAGCCGCAGCAACGGAATGAACAACTGCGTCGAGACAGCCACCCTCGACACGCTCCACTCCGACGTTGCGGCCCGCCTGCTGGCCGTGCGTGACTCGAAGAACGTCGCGGGGCCCGCCCTGCTCTTCTCCCCCGGCTCCTGGGAGACGTTCCTCGACAGCCTCCGCTGACCGCGGCCCGGCCCCCGGGCAGGGCCGGGTCGTCTCAGCGGGGTGCGGTGCGGCTGATCACTCGTACGGCATCGGCGATCTGTTCGTCGGTGAGGTCCGCGCGGGCGGTCAGCCGCAGCCTCGAAATTCCGTCCGGTACCGACGGCGGCCGGAAGCAGCCGACTGCCAGACCCGCGGCCCGGCAGTCGGCGGCCCAGCGCACGGCCGACTCGGGCGCCGGCGCGCGCACGGAGACGACGGCGGCGTCGGGACGTACCGCCGACAGGCCCTCGGCCGTGAGACGACGATGCAGTTCGGCGGCGACCTGGCGGGCCCGCGCGGCCCGTTCGGGTTCGCGGCGCAGCAGCCGCAGGGCCGCGAGCGCGGCGCCCGCCGCGGCGGGCGCGAGCCCCGTGTCGAAGATGAACGTACGCGCCGCGTTCACCAGGTGGTCGATGACCTTGGCGGGGCCGAGCACGGCGCCGCCCTGGCTGCCGAAGGACTTCGAGAGGGTGAGCGTGACCACCGTGTCGGCGGCCCCCGCGAGTCCCGCGGCGTGCGGTGCGCCCCGGCCGCCGTCGCCGAGGACACCGAGGCCGTGCGCGTCGTCGATGATCAGCCCCGCACCGGACTCCCGGCATACGTTCGCCAGTTCGGCCAGCGGCGCGGCGTCGCCGTCGACCGAGAACACCGAATCGGACACCAGGACGGCGGGGCCGTCGCGACCGTCGTGGGCGGCCAGCGCCTTGCGCACCGCGTCGGGGTCGCTGTGCGGCACCACCTGGGTCGTGGCGCGCGCGAGGCGGCAGCCGTCGATCAGTGACGCGTGGTTGCCCGCGTCGGAGACGATCAGCGAGCCGTGCGGGGCGAGCGCGGTGACCGCCGCGAGGTTCGCCGCGTAGCCGGAGGAGAGCACGAGCGCCGCCTCGAAGCCGCAGAAGTCGGCGAGTTCCCGTTCCAGTTCGGCGTGGAGTTCCGTGGAGCCGGTGACGAGCCTGGAGCCGGTGGCGCCGCCGCCCCACCGCCGGGCCGCCGCGGCGGCGCCCTCGGTGACCTCCGGGTGCCGGGTCAGCCCCAGGTAGTCGTTGCTCGCCAGGTCGAGGTGGCCGCCCGCGTCGGCCGCGCGCGGGCGCAGGGTGCGGACGAGGCCGGCGTCGGCGCGGAGCCTGGCCTGCTCGTCGAGCCAGTCGAACGGAGAGTGCGGCGCGCGCGGCGGGCGCCGGGCGCCGGACCCGGGCGCGCCTGACACGGGGTGCCTGTTTGTAGACATTGCACAGACCTTAGCCGCCGTGCCACCTGGCCAGGGTGTGGCAATACCCACACCTCAAAGCGTTTCTGTTGTGCGAACTCTCCTTGGCCGGGGACGCTGCCGTGCGTAAGGATCAGCGCCATGGATCTGCTGAACACGCTGGTGGACAAGGGGCTTCGGCGCGAGCTGCCGACCCGTGAAGAGGCGCTGGCCGTGCTGGCCACGTCCGACGACGAACTCCTGGACGTAGTGGCCGCCGCCGGGAAGGTGCGGCGGCAGTGGTTCGGGCGGCGGGTGAAACTCAACTATCTGGTCAACCTCAAGTCGGGGCTGTGCCCCGAGGACTGTTCGTACTGTTCGCAGCGGCTCGGCTCGAAGGCCGAGATCCTCAAGTACACGTGGCTGAAGCCCGACGAGGCGTCGCAGGCCGCGGCGGCCGGGGTCGCGGGCGGCGCCAAGCGGGTCTGCCTGGTGGCCAGCGGCCGCGGGCCCACCGACCGTGACGTGGACCGGGTGGCGCAGACCATCGCGGCGGTCAAGGAGCAGAACGAGGGCGTCGAGGTGTGCGCCTGCCTCGGGCTGCTCTCGGACGGTCAGGCGGAGCGGCTGCGGGGCGCGGGCGCCGACGCGTACAACCACAATCTCAACACCTCCGAGGCGACGTACGCCGACATCACCAAGACGCACACCTACGCCGACCGCGTGGACACCGTGCGCAAGGCGCACGCGGCGGGGCTCTCCGCCTGTTCGGGGCTGATCGCGGGCATGGGCGAGAGCGACGAGGACCTGGTCGACGTGGTCTTCTCGCTGCGCGAGCTCGACCCGGACTCGGTGCCGGTGAACTTCCTGATCCCCTTCGAGGGCACCCCGCTGGCCAAGGAGTGGAACCTCACCCCGCAGCGCTGCCTGCGCATCCTCGCGATGGTGCGCTTCGTCTGCCCGGACATCGAGGTGCGCATCGCGGGCGGGCGCGAGGTCCACCTGCGCTCGATGCAGCCGCTCGCCCTGAACATCGCCAACTCGATCTTCCTCGGCGACTACCTCACCAGCGAGGGCCAGGCGGGCAAGGCGGACCTGGACATGATCGCCGACGCCGGCTTCGAGGTCGAGGGCACGGACCAGGTGACGCTGCCCGAGCACCGGGCGGGCGCGGACGCCGCCGTGGGCTGCGGATCGCACGAGGGGGGCGGCTGCGGTCCGTGCGGGGCCGCGGCGAAGGCCGGCGAGGCGAAGGCCGGCGAGGCGCGGACGGATCTGGTGGCGGTACGCCGCCGGGGCGCGGGAACGGACCTCGCGCCCAATGCCTGAGCTTCCCCTGGGCGATCTCCTCGAACTGGACCGTCGCCATGTGTGGCACCCCTACGGCCCGATGCCGGGGCGCCAGGAGCCGCTGGTCGTGGAGTCGGCGAGCGGGGTGCGGCTGCGGCTCGCGGGCGGCTCGGGCGAGCTGATCGACGGCATGTCGTCGTGGTGGTCCGCGATCCACGGCTACAACCACCCGGTGCTGAACGAAGCGGTGCGCGGCCAGCTCGACCGGATGAGCCACGTCATGTTCGGCGGGCTGACGCACGAGCCCGCCGTGGCGCTGGCGAAGCGCCTTGTCGACATGTCTCCCGAGGGTCTGGAGCATGTCTTCCTCACCGACTCTGGCTCGGTCTCGGTCGAGGTCGCGGTGAAGATGTGCCTCCAGCACTGGCGTTCGGTGGGTCGCCCCGAGAAGCGGCGGATGCTGACGTGGCGGGGCGGCTACCACGGCGACACGTGGCAGCCGATGTCCGTGTGCGATCCCGTGGGCGGCATGCACGAGCTGTGGCAGGGGGTCCTGCCGCAGCAGGTGTTCGCGGACGCGCCGCCGGACGCGTACGAGGAGAGGTACGCGGATCATCTGCGTGAGCTGATCGAGCGGCACGCGGGGGAACTGGCCGCCGTGATCGTGGAGCCGGTGGTGCAGGGTGCGGGCGGGATGCGGTTCCACTCCCCCGCCTATCTTCGCGTGCTCCGCGAGGCGTGCGACGCGCACGACGTGCTCCTGGTGTTCGACGAGATCGCGACGGGCTTCGGCCGTACGGGTGCGCTGTTCGCGGCGGACCACGCGGGTGTCACGCCCGATGTGATGTGTGTCGGCAAGGCCCTGACCGGCGGCTATCTGACGATGGCGGCGACGCTGTGCACGGCGCGGGTCGCGGACGGCATCTCGCGGGGCGAGCTCCCGGTCCTCGCCCACGGGCCGACGTTCATGGGCAACCCGCTGGCCGCGGCGGTGGCGGGCGCCTCGATCGACCTGCTGCTCGGGCAGGACTGGCAGAGCGAGGTCAAGCGCATCGAGACGGGTCTGCGCGAGGGCCTGGCGGAGGCGGCGGCCCTGCCGTCCGTACGGGATGTCCGCGTCCTCGGGGCGATCGGCGTGGTCCAGCTGGACCACCCGGTGGACATGGCGGCGGCGACGCGGGCGGCGGTGCGCGAGGGTGTCTGGCTGCGGCCGTTCCGGGATCTGATCTACACGATGCCGCCGTTCATCACGGGCGACGAGGACGTGGCGCGGATCGCGCGCGCGGTGTCCGCGGCGGCGAGAAAGGGCTGACATGACGGTGATCGTGGTGTCCGGGACGGGCACCGAGATCGGCAAGACGGTGACGACGGCCGCGGTGGCGGCGGCGGCCCTGGCGGGCGGGCGCAGCGTCGCCGTGCTCAAGCCCGCCCAGACCGGGGTCGCGCCCGGCGAGCCGGGGGACGCGCAGGAGGTGCGGCGGCTCGCGGGCGAGGGTGTCACCGCGCTCGAACTCGCCCGTTTCCCGGAGCCGTTGGCGCCTCAGACCGCGGCGCGGCGGGCCGGGATGGCGCCGGTGCGTCCCGCCGACGTGGCGGACGCCGCCGCGAAGCTGGCCACGGAGCACGACTTGGTCCTCGTCGAGGGGGCGGGCGGGCTGCTCGTCCGCTTCGACGAGGAGGGCGGCACGCTCGCCGACGCGGCGCGGCTCCTGGACGCCCCTGTCCTGCTGGTCGCGTCGGCGGGCCTCGGCACGCTGAACACGGTGACGCTGTCGGCGGAGGCGCTGCGGACACGCGGCCTACGCCAGCTGGGCGTCACCATCGGCAGCTGGCCGACCGCCCCCGACCTGGCCTCGCGCTGCAACCTGGCGGACCTCCCGAAGGCGGCGGACGCCGACCTCCTGGGCGCGGTTCCGGAGGGCGCCGGCACGCTGGAGGGCTCCGCGTTCCGCGCGGCGGCCGTGGGCTGGCTGGGCCCGGCGCTGGGCGGCACGTGGGACGCGCGGGCCTTCACGAGGCGGGAGGCACCGCGACCGTTGACCTCCTGAGCCACGCCCCCTACGCGGGCCAAGCGAACCATGCCCCGCTTGGGGTTGGGGGTCGGGGCCGGCAGTCGGGGCCGTCGGCCACGGTGCTGGTCTCGCTGCGTCTCCTCCGGGGGACTCGTCGCCGTGGGCAGGAGGGGAATGCCTCGCACCGGGGCACCATTGCGGTATCCGCTCACCTCGCCGAGGAGGGACCGTGTCACCACTGTCGCGCCTACGTCCACGGGCACCCAAGCCGACGTCCCACGACGCCGTGCACCACCCCGTCTTCGCTCGTTTCTACGCACGTCAGAGCGTGGCCGTCGAGCCCGTGATCTCCGTCCACCGCAAGGAACTCCTCGCCGGGCTCTCCGGCCGGGTGATCGAGGTCGGCGCGGGCAACGGACTGAACTTCGCGCACTACCCGGGCGCGGTCTCCGAAGTCGTGGCCATCGAACCGGAGCGCGTCCTGCGGAAGTTGGCCCTGTCCGCCGCCCTGCGCGCGGAGGTCCCCGTCGACGTGGTGCCCGGCGCCGCCGAGGCGCTGCCCGTCAAGAGCGAGGCCTTCGAGGCGGCCGTGGCCTCGCTCGTGCTGTGCAGCGTGCGCGATGTGCCGCGGGCACTGAGCGAGTTGCGCCGGGTGCTGCGGCCCGGCGGTGAGCTGCGCTTCTCGAGCACGGCCGGGCCCCGGGCACGCTGATGGCGGCCACCCAGCGCGTACTGGACCGCACGGTGTGGCCCCCGCTGTTCGGCGGCTGCCACGTCGCGCGGGACACGCTGGGCGCGCTGCGCGAGGCGGGCTTCGAACTCGGCGCGTACCGCCGGATCCTGGTGCCCGCGAAGGGGCCGCGCCTGCCCACCTCGTACTGCGTGATCGGTACGGCACGCCGCCCGGACGCCCCGTGACGCCCGGGAGGCGTGGGTCTGTGGTCAGATCGCCTGGGTCAGGTTGACGGCGTTGCCGTCGGGGTCCCTGATGTGGGCGACGCGCTGCCCCCACGGCATGTCGTTCGGCTCACCCAGTACCGTCCCGCCCAGCGGCTCGACACGGCTCAGTACGTCGTCGAGGGTGTCCACCGCGACGCTCAGGAGCACCCGCCCCGGCGTGCCGGTCTCGACCGCGTCGTTCGCGACGATGCCGAGCCCCGCGTCGCCGATCCGCAGCTCCACGAAGAAGACCGCGCCGTCCCGCGGGTACCGCTCCGCCGGTTCGGCTCCGAGCAGGTCGCGGTAGAAGGCCTGGAGGCGGTGGACGTCGGGGGTGACGACGATCGGCTGGACGGCGGCGGGCATCGGGGCTCCTTCGGCTGCCGGTGACGGGAGCGGTCCTGGCTTCGGCACACGCCCCGGTCGGCTCGTTGCCGGTCACCTCTTATGACCGTGCCCGGGCCCGGAATTCATCGCCCAGAACCTGCGGCAACGCACAGGCTCACAGGCTCCACTGACGCAACCGCTCGGCGATCGCGTGCACGCTCGCGCCGCCGTCCTTCACCAGACGCGCGAGGTCACGCACTTGTTCGGGCGAGGTGACCACCTTCATGCCGCTGGAGACGAGATAGGCGTACGCGACGGAGGAGGCGAAGAGAGCGTTGGAACGTTCCAGCGCGGGGAGGTGGAGCAGCAGTTGCAGGAGCGCCGCGGCCCGGTCGTGCGGGGTCTCGTAGACGGGCATGCCGAATATCTCCGCCTCGTGCCGGCTGATGGCGGCGACGAGCGCTCCCCAGTCGGTGACCTGAGGGTCCCCGGGCGTCTTGTGTTCGGCGATCATCAGGAGCCAGGCAAGATCGATTCTGAGGTTCAACGGCTCAACGACGGCCTTCACCGAGCGGCCGCGCGCTCTCGTGCGGCGCGCATACGGCGCGGACCGGCTCCCGGACCGGGCGGGTGCCCTCGCGCTCCGTCCCGAACTCCTCGGCGAACACGGACTCGTACTGCTTCATGAAGTCGGCGGCCGCCTCGACGAACGTGTGTCCGACTTCGCCGGCGTCCTGTTTCACGAGTTCCTCGATGTAGCGGTTGACACTCACGCCTCGGGCCAGGGCGCGTTCTCGTGCGGCCCGGGCGGTGTCCTCGTCCACGCGTACGTTCAGCTGAGTCTTCGCCATTTCCTCAAGCTAGCGCCGGTGTGCTAGCACGACAAGGGTGCCGGGAGCGTGCCCCTTACATACGTCCGCGGGCCCGACCTCGGGGGGATATCGCGGGCTCGGCCCGTCCCACTACTCTCGGCGGGCATACGGGAGTTGGACCGGCCACAACCCGGGAGGCGGCCTTGCCCATACCTGATTCGGCACCGTTCACCGGCCGTTCCGGGGCGGCCGGGACCGCCGCCCGCGCCCGGGGGCTGACGAAGGCGTACGGCTCGGGCGAGACGACCGTCCTCGCCCTCGACTCGGTCGACGTGGACATCGCACGTGAGCGTTTCACGGCTGTCATGGGCCCTTCCGGGTCGGGGAAGTCCACGCTGATGCACTGCCTGGCCGGTCTGGACAGCGTCTCGGCGGGTCAGGTGTGGCTCGGCGACACCGAGATCACGGGCCTCAGGGAGCGGGAGCTGACCCGGCTGCGGCGCGACCGCGTCGGGTTCATGTTCCAGTCGTTCAACCTCATCCCCACGCTCAGCGCGCTGGAGAACATGACGCTTCCGATGGACATCGCGGGCCGGCGGCCGGATCAGGCGTGGCTGGATCACGTGATCGACACGCTGGGGCTGCGGGACCGGCTGAAGCACCGCCCCGCGCAACTGTCCGGCGGGCAGCAGCAGCGGGTGGCGTGCGCGCGGGCGCTGGCGGCGAAGCCCGAGTTGATCTTCGCCGACGAGCCGACGGGCAATCTCGACTCGCGGGCCGGTCTGGAGGTGCTCGGCTTTCTGCGGGACGCGGTCGACCAGCTGGGTCAGACCGTCGTCATGGTGACCCACGATCCCGGTGCCGCCGCCCACTCCGACCTGGTCCTCTTCCTCGGCGACGGCCGGATCGTGGACGACTTGGAGCGCCCCACCGCCGACGCGGTGCTCGAACGGATGAAGCGGTTCGACGCCATGCACGCGGCGCCGTCGCCGGGCCCACCGGGCGGCCAGGGCCCAGGACCCGCGCGGGAAACCCCGGGCGGCCCCGGCGCCGAAGCGTCCCTGGGCGACCCGTCCGAGCAGAGCTGAGCAGGGGGCCGCTGTGCTGAAGGCGACGCTCAGGAGCTTCCTCGCGCACAAGGGCCGGCTGGTGCTCTCCGCCCTTGCCGTCATCCTCTCGGTCGCGTTCGTCGCGGGCAGTCTGATCTTCTCGGACACGGTGACGCGTACCTTCGACCGGCTGTTCGCCTCCACCTCGGCCGATGTGACGGTCGGGCCGGAGGAGGACCTCGACGAGGCGGTGCCGTCCGGGCGCACGCCGACCGTGCCCGCACGCCTGAAGGAGCGGGTCGCGAAGGTCGAGGGCGTCGCGGACGCCCACGTCGACGCGTCCGTCGACAACATCACCGTCGTCGACCGTGACAACGAACCGGTCGGCTCGACGACCGGCGCGCCGACCGTCGCCACCAACTGGTACCCCACCGACCGCAGCCCCGTGGAGCTGACCTCGGGCCACGCGCCGCGCGGCGCGGGCCAGGCGATGCTGGACGCGGACACGGCCGACAAGAAGGGCGTGGAACTCGGCGACACCCTGACCGTCCTCGCCCGCCCCGGCTCGTTCAGGGTCGAGATTGTCGGCATCGCCACGTTCACCACCACCAACCCCGGCGCCGCCCTCGTCTTCCTGGACACCCCGACCGCGCAGCGGAAGCTGCTCGGCGTCCCGGACGCGGCCACGAGCATCTCCGTGACCGCCGCCCCGGGCGTCGACGACGACACGCTGAAGCGCCGCATCGCCGCCGAGGTCGGCGCGGGCTACGAGCTGGAGACCGCCGAGGAACAGGCCGAGTCCGCCGCCGCCTCGCTCGGCGGCTTTCTGGACGTCATCAAGTACGTGATGCTGGGCTTCGCCGGTGTCGCCGTGCTCGTGGGCATCTTCCTGATCGTCAACACCTTCTCGATGCTCATCGCCCAGCGCACCCGTGAGCTGGGCCTGCTGCGCGCGCTCGGCGCCGACCGCGGCCAGGTGCGCCGCTCCGTGCTCTTCGAGGCGCTGCTGCTCGGCCTGGTCGGCTCGACGCTGGGGCTGGCCGCCGGCATCGGTCTGGCCCTCGGCCTCATCGAGCTGATGGGCGCGCTCGGGATGAACCTGAAGTCCACGGAGATGGTCCTCAACTGGGCGACCCCCGTGGCGTCGTACGTCGTCGGGGTCGGCGTCACGTTCGTCGCGGCGTACCTCCCGGCGCGCAGGGCCGCCCACGTCTCGCCGATGGCGGCGCTCGCGGACGCCGAGATCGTCGGCGTGGGGCGGCCGTTGAAGGTGCGGGCGGTGGCGGGTTCGGTCGTCGCGGTGGCCGGGGCTGCGGCCCTGGTGGGCTGCGTGGTCGCCGACACGACCTCCTCGGCGGCGTCGCTCCTCGGGCTCGGCATCGTCCTGACGCTCGTCGCCACCGTCATCGCGGGGCCGCTCCTGGTGCGCCCGGTGATCCGGGTGCTCGGCGGGGCGTTCCCCGCGGTCTTCGGTCCGGTCGGCCGGATGAGCCAGCGCAACGCCCTGCGCAACCCGCGCCGCACGGGAGCCACGGCGGCCGCTCTGATGGTGGGGCTCGCGCTGGTCGGCGGTCTCTCGGTGGCGAGCGCGTCGATGACCAAGTCGTTCGACCGACGGATCGACGAGACGCTCGGCGCCGACTTCGTCGTACAGAACGCCAACTTCATGCCGTTCTCACCGGAGATCACGGCGAAGATCGAGGACACCGGCGGCGCGGGCCTCGTCGTGCGCCAGCGCTTCAGCCCCATCGAACTGGCGCTCCCCGACGGCGAGAAGGTCGAGTCGACCGCCGCGGGCTACGACCCGCGGCTCGACGACGTCGCCGACATCACGTACGCCGAGGGGAGTTCGCGCGCCGCACTCGCGCCCGGCCGCATCGGCATGGACAAGGACTTCGCGCACGAGCACGGGGTGCGTGTCGGCGACGCCCTGGCGGCGACGTTCCCCGGCGGGCGGGAGACGAAGCTGACGGTGGAGGCGCTCACCGATCAGGACGCGCCCGAGGGGTTCGGCATCGAGGGCGGGCTCTTCCTCGGGCTGAAGACGGTCGAGAAGTACGTGCCGGACGGACAGGACTCGGCGGTCTACGTCAACGCGGCGTCCGGCACGGACGCGGACACGCTGCGCGAGCGGCTGGAGAAGACCCTCGATCCGTATCCGCAGGTCCAGGTCCGCGACCAGGCCGACTACAAGGAGCTGATCCGGCAGCAGATCGCTGTGATGCTCTACCTCGTCTACGCGCTGCTCGGCCTCGCGATCGTCATCGCGGTACTGGGTGTGGTCAACACCCTGGCCCTGTCGGTGGTGGAGCGCACCCGTGAGATCGGGCTGCTGCGCGCCATCGGGCTCGGGCGGCGTCAGCTGCGCCGGATGATCCGGCTGGAGTCGGTGGTGATCGCGGTGTTCGGGGCGCTGCTCGGCCTCGCGCTCGGGCTGGTCTGGGGCGTCGCCGTACATCAGGTGCTCGCGCTCCAGGGCATGAAGGAACTCGCGTTCCCCTGGGGGACCATCGTCGCCGTGGTGATCGGCTCGGTGGTCGTGGGCCTCGCCGCGGCGTTGCTGCCCGCCTTGCGCGCCTCCCGCATGAATGTACTGGCGGCCATCGCGCACGAGTGATGGACTGAGGCCCCGCCGTCAGTCAACCTGCTTGTACGCGAGGAGAGTTCATGGCCAGGCCGTTCCGTTTCGGCGTCACCATGGTGAGCCTGTCGACAGGGGACGAATGGCGTGAGAAGTGCCGCCAGGCGGAACGGCTCGGGTACGACGTGATCCTCGTCCCCGACCATCTGGGCGCGCCCTCGCCGTTCCCCGCCGTCGCGGCCGCCGCCGAGGCCACCGAGCGGCCGCGCGTCGGCACGTTCGTCCCAGAAGCTCTTCTACTTCACCGACCCCAACGGCTACGTCATGGCCGTCACCCAGAAGCAGACCTGGTAGCGATGCCCGCGACCCTGCGCCGCGTCACTCCCGCCGAACGCCGTACCCGTCTCACCCACCGGCATCTCCTCACCCCTGAGCGCCGCGCCACCGACGCCACGGCCGCCGCCCACGCCCTCGTCGGCCTGCACGCGACGGACGGCCACCGTCTACCTCAGCGCCGCCGCCCGCCTGCACGCGCCGACCCCCGCCCTGATCGACCGGGCCCTGTACGGCCCGGATGACGAGGCCCCGTACGGCACGGGCGACGAGGCCCCGTACGGCACCGGCGGCCTGGTCCGCATGCGGTGCGTGCGCCGCACCATGTTCGCCGTCCCCGCCGACCTCGCCCCCGTGCTGCACGCCGCATCGGTCACCGACACCCACAACCAGCGGTCCAGCGCGTTCAAGCGACTGGCCGAGGCGGTCGGCTGGGACGAAGCCCGCTACCTGGCCGCGGAGGCCGACCTCCTCGCCGCGCTCGCCGCACTCGGGCAGGCCACCGCCGCCGAACTCGCCGCGGCCCTCCCGGCTCTCGCCGAGCAGATCGTCACCTTCCCCGGCAAGCCCTACGCGTCCCGCCGGCGGATATGCACGACGGTCCTCGGCGTCCTCGCCGCCGAAGGGCGCGTGCGCCGCGCCCGGCCGGCCTGCCGGTTCCTGGACCTCCGCCCGGTTCCGCTGGACCGTCGGCACCCCCTCCCCGAGCTGCCCGCCGACGAAGCCCGCACCGACGTGGCCCGCCGCTGCCTCGCCGCGTTCGGGCCCGCCACCGCCGACGACCTCAAGTGGTGGACCGGCTGGACCGTGACCCACACCCGCAAGGCCATCGCCGCCACCGGCGCGGAGGCCGTCGAACTCGACGAAGGCACCGGCTACCTCCTCCCCGAGGACGCCCCGCCCCCGACGCCGGACGAGCCCCGCGCGGCCCTCCTGCCCGGCCTCGAACCCACCTCCATGGGCCGGCGCCACCGCGCCTGGTATCTCGACGACGCCCACACCGGCGCCCTGTTCGATCGCAACGGCGACATCGGCCCCACCATCTGGTGGGACGGACGCGTCATCGGCGCCTGGGCCCAGCGCTCCGCCGGGCCCATCAGCCACCGGCTCCTGACCGACCCCGGCTCGCGGGCCCGCGCCGCCGTCGACGGCGAGATCAGCCGCCTGCGAGCCTTTCTCGGCACCACCCGCGTCACCCCCTGCTACCGCACACCAGTGGAACGCCGACTCGTCGCCTGACGCCCCCTCTTCCCGGTCCGCGTCGTGCCCGCATCGTGGAAAGCCCGTGCATGGCGACGCGGACCGGTGATGGGATGGCCCCATGGACGATCTGCGGATAAGGGCTGCCGCGCCCGAGGACCTGGACGCGGTGCTGGCCTTCTGGAAGGTGGCCGCCGAGGGCACGAGCATCAGTGACGACGGCGAGGGGGTGGAGCGGCTCGTGGCCCGCGACCCCGAGGCGCTGATCCTCGCCGAGCGCGGCGGGGAGCTGGCGGGCACGGTCATCGCGGGTTTCGACGGCTGGCGCTGCCACCTCTACCGCCTCGCCGTCCACCCGGACCACCGCCGCCAAGGTGTGGGGGCGGCGCTGCTGGCCGCCGCGGAGGAGCGTTTCGTACGCCTCGGGGGGCGGCGCGGCGACGCGATGGTGCTGGACCGCAACGAACTCGCCCACCACGCTTGGCGCGCGGCGGGTTACGCCCCCGAACCGCAGTGGAGCCGGTGGGTGAAACCCCTCACGGACTGAACCCCGGCCGTGCGTCTTCGACCGGGGTTCGAGAGCGTTCGAGAGTTGCTTTGCTGATCCTTTACCATGGACCACTACTCGTATCCGACTGAAAGGTGTGAGCGTCCGCCCATGGGCGAGCCTCCTAGTACCCGACATCGCGCGTTCCCCCGGCCCCTGCCCGATCATGGGACGGAGGTGACCCGATGACCGAAGTGCTCCTGCTCCTCGCGGCGGTGCTGCTCTGCGTGGCCTGCGGTGTCTTCGTCGCGGCGGAATTCTCTCTGACAACGGTCGAGCGCAGTGAGCTGGAGCGGGCCGCGGAACGTGGCGAGCGCGGCGCCGCCGGCGCCCTCAAGGCCGTCAAGAACCTCACCTTCCAGCTCTCCGGCGCCCAGCTCGGCATCACGGTCACCAACCTGGTGGTCGGCATGCTCTCCGAGCCGTCCATCGCCAAGCTGATCTCGGGCCCGCTGCGCGACCTCGGCCTGCCCCGCTCGGCGGCGTCCTCGGTGGCCCTGGTCATCGGCACGGCCCTGTCGACGGTCTTCCTGATGGTCATCGGCGAGCTGGTCCCCAAGAACTGGGCGATCTCCTCACCGCTCGCCATCGCCAAGCGGGTGGCGACGCCGCAGCGGCTGTTCAGCGCCGCGTTCCGGCCGTTCATCGCGCATCTCAACAACACCGCGAACCGTTCCGTACGCCGCTTCGGCCTGGAGCCCACCGAGGAGCTCGCCTCCGCGCGCGGCCCCAAGGAGCTGATCGCGCTGGCCCGGCACTCCGCGCGGGAGGGCGCACTGGAGGCGGACACGGCAGAGCTGTTCGTGCGCACGCTGAACCTCGCCGACCTCAGCGCGGAGAACGTGATGACGCCGCGCGTCCAGGTCATGGCCCTCGACGCGCACGCCACCTGCGAGGACGTCGCGAACGCCACGCGCGCGACCGGCCTGTCCCGCTTCCCCGTCTACCGCGGCAACCTCGACACGGTCGTCGGCGTCGCCCACATCAAGGACGTCCTCGCCGTGCCCGCCGAGCGCAGGCCGCGGGTGTCCGTCGCCGAACTGATGCGGGAGCCCCTGCTCGTACCGGAGTCACTGACCGTCGACCGCCTTCTCGACCGGCTCTCCGGCAAGCGCACGATGGCCGTGGTCATCGACGAGTACGGCGGTACCGCCGGGGTCGCCACCCTGGAGGACATCGTCGAGGAGGTCGTCGGCGAGGTCCGCGACGAGCACGACCCGCACGAGACGCCCGACATCGCCCTGAGCGGTACGGACGACCACGGCAGGACGCTCTACTCCGCCGACGGCGCCGCGCGCACCGACCAGCTCGCGCGGGTCGGCCTGCGGGCCCCCGACGGGCCCTACGAGACGCTCGCCGGACTCGTCGCGACCGAGCTGGGCCGTATTCCGGCCGTCGGCGACAGCGTCGAGGTCGGCAGCTGGCGGCTCGACGTCACGGACGCCGCGGGGCGCCGCGCCGCACGCGTACTGCTGCACGCCCCGCTGACCGAGGACGAGGCGGAGGACGCCCGATGATCGCCATCCAGTTGCTGATCGGTTTCGCGACCCTCGTGGTCAACGCCTTCTTCGTGGGCGCCGAGTTCGCCCTCATCTCCGTACGCCGCAGCCAGATAGAACCCCGAGCGGAGGAAGGCGACCGCCGCGCCAAGAGCGTGATGTGGGGCCTGAAGCACGTGTCGGCGCTGCTGGCGGCGGCGCAGCTGGGCATCACGCTCTGCACGCTCGTCCTCGGCGTCGTCGCGGAGCCCGCGATCGCGCATCTCCTGGAGCCCGCGTTCGACGGGGTGGGCGTGCCGCACGGCCTGGTCCATCCCATCTCCTTCGTCATCGCGCTGGCCCTGGCGACGTACCTGCACATGCTGCTCGGCGAGATGATCCCCAAGAACATCGCGCTCGCCGAGCCGGTGCGCACGGCACTGCTGCTCGGGCCGCCGCTGGTGGCGCTCGCCCGGGCGCTGCGGCCGGTGATCTTCACGATCAACGCGTTCGCCAACGGCCTGCTGAAGCTGTTGCGGGTCGAGGCCAAGGACGAGGTCTCGGCGAGCTTCTCGGACGACGACCTGGCCCGCATGGTCAAGGACTCCGGTGACGCGGGGCTGATCGACGGCCGTGCGCAGGAGCGGCTGCACGACGCGCTGGAACTCGGCCGCCGGCCGGTCAGGGACGTCGTTCTGCCGCTGGAGAACGTGGTCTACGCGCGCGTGGGCGTCACCCCGGAGCAGTTGGAGAACCTCTCGGCCGAATCAGGGTTCTCCCGCTTCCCGGTCGTCGACGAGGGCCGTCGCATCGTCGGCTATCTCCACGTCAAGGACGCCCTGGACCGGGCGCCGCGGGACCTGCCGTTCCGGGTGCCGGACATGCGGAAGATCGCCCAGGTGCGCGAGACGACGCCGCTGGACGACGTACTGACCGCGATGCGGGGCAGCCGTACGCATGTGGCGGCGGTCCTCGGCTCCGACGGCAGGCTCGCCGGGATGGTCACGATGGAGGACGTCCTGCGGGAGCTGTTCGGCCAGCCTGTGTGAGCGGCGGGGGGATGCCGTCCTCAAGCACCGTCCCGGCACCTCCCCCGCCCCTCGCTGACGGCCGTGCCCGGCGCGTTACCATCGCTTTTGCCATGCAGATAAATGCCAACTACACCAGTTTCGTCGCGGTCGGCGACTCCTTCACCGAGGGCATGTCGGACCTGCTGCCCGACGGCACCTACCGCGGCTGGGCCGACCTCCTGGCCGCCCGGATGGCCGCGTACAGCCCCGGCTTCCGGTACGCGAACCTCGCGGTGCGCGGCAAGCTCATCGGCCAGATCGTCGCGGAACAGGTGGACGTGGCGGCCGCCATGCAGGCCGACGTGATCACTCTGGTGGGCGGGCTCAACGACACCCTGCGTCCCAAGTGCGACATGGTCCGCGTACGTGACCTGCTCGAAGAGGCGGTGGAGCGCCTGGCGCCCTCCTGCAAGCAGCTGGTCCTGATGCGCAGCCCCGGGCGGAACGGCCCGGTGATGGAACGGTTCCGTCCGCGCATGGAGGAGCTCTACGCCCACGTCGACGTCCTGGCGTCCCGGCACGGAGCCGTCGTCGTGGACCTGTACGGCGTGCCCGTCCTGGGCGACCAGCGCCTGTGGGACGTGGACCGGCTGCACCCCACGGCCGAGGGGCACCGCAGGATCGCCGAGGCGGTGTGGCAGGCGCTCGGGTATCCACCCGAGGACGACTGGCGGACCCCGCTGTCGGCGGCCGCCCCGCTGAACTGGGCCGCGCGCCGCGTCGCCGACGCCCGCTTCGCCCGGCAGCACCTCGCGCCCTGGATAGTCCGCCGCCTCACCGGCCGCTCCTCCGGCGACGGCCGCCCGCCGAAGCGTCCGGAGCTGCTGCCCTACGACGGGCCGCTGCCGTAGCGGCCCCCGGCGGGCTCTCGTAGCTTCCGACGAACGGGGGCGTGGCGCTGGCCTGCATGAATGGCCAGTAGAATCCGTACACGTGACTGCTGCGCCTGCAAAGCCCCGTATCCCCAACGTCCTCGCGGGACGTTACGCCTCCGCCGAGCTCGCCACCCTCTGGTCGCCCGAGCAGAAGGTGAAGCTGGAGCGTCAGCTCTGGCTCGCCGTGCTGCGTGCGCAGAAGGACCTCGGGATCGAGGTGCCGGACGCCGCGATCGCCGACTACGAGCGCGTCCTCGACCAGGTCGACCTGGCTTCCATCGCCGAGCGCGAGAAGGTCACGCGCCATGACGTGAAGGCCCGTATCGAGGAGTTCAACGCCCTCGCCGGGCACGAGCACGTGCACAAGGGCATGACCTCGCGCGACCTCACCGAGAACGTCGAGCAGCTCCAGATCCGGCTCTCCCTGGAGCTGATCCGCTCCCGCACCGTCGCGGTCCTCGCCCGGCTCGGCAAGCTCGCCGGTGAGTACGCCGAGCTGGTCATGGCGGGCCGCTCCCACAACGTCGCCGCGCAGGCGACGACGTTGGGCAAGCGCTTCGCGACCGGCGCCGACGAGCTCCTCGTCGCCTACCGCCGCCTGGACGAGCTGGTCGCCCGCTACCCGCTGCGCGGCATCAAGGGTCCGGTCGGCACTGCCCAGGACATGCTCGACCTGCTCGGCGGCGACGCCGGGAAGCTGGCCGACCTGGAGCAGCGCATCGCCTCGCACCTCGGGTTCGAGACGGCCTTCACCTCGGTCGGCCAGGTCTACCCGCGCTCCCTCGACTACGACGTGGTGACGGCCCTGGTGCAGGTCGCCTCGGCGCCGTCCTCGCTGGCGAAGACCATCCGCCTGATGGCCGGGCACGAACTGGTCACCGAGGGCTTCAAGCCGGGCCAGGTCGGCTCGTCCGCGATGCCGCACAAGATGAACACCCGCTCCTGCGAGCGCGTCAACGGCCTCACCGTCATCCTGCGCGGCTACGCCTCGATGACCGGCGAGCTGGCGGGCGACCAGTGGAACGAGGGCGACGTCTCCTGCTCGGTCGTGCGCCGTGTCGCCCTGCCCGACGCGTTCTTCGCGCTCGACGGTCTCCTGGAGACCTTCCTGACCGTGCTCGACGAGTTCGGCGCCTTCCCGGCGGTCGTCGCGCGCGAGCTGGACCGCTACCTCCCCTTCCTCGCCACCACCAAGGTCCTGATGGCCTCGGTGCGCGCGGGCGTCGGCCGCGAGGAGGCCCACGAGGCCATCAAGGAGAACGCGGTCGCCTCCGCGCTCGCCATGCGCGAGCAGGGCGCCGAGCGCAACGAACTCCTCGACAAGCTCGCCGCGGACTCCCGCATCCCGCTGGACCGCGCCCAGCTCGACGAGCTGATGGCCGACAAGCTGTCGTTCACCGGTGCGGCGAGCGACCAGGTCGCCACCGTCGTGGCCCAGGTCGAGGCCCTCCTGAAGCAGCACCCGGAGGCCGCGGCCTACGCGCCGGGCGCGATCCTCTGACGCACGTGTCGTGAACGGCGGCCCGGGGCGCGATGCCCCGGGCCGCCGTGTTGGCCGTGGTCCGAGCCCGACAGGTTCTGCCCTGCGCCCTACAGGCCCACGTCCCTGCCGCGGAAGTCCTCCAGCGATTCACGGCGGACCAGCAGCCTCGCGTGCCCGTCGGCCACCGCCACCACGGGCGGGCGGCCCACGAGGTTGTATCCGGAGGCCATCGACAGGTGGTACGCGCCCGCGACCGGGACGGCGAGCAGGTCCCCGGGGCGTACGTCGCCGGGGAGCCGGACGTCGGAGGCGAGGATGTCGCCGGCCTCGCAGTGGCGCCCCACCACCGTCACCGGTTCCGCGGCGGCCGTGGCGCGCCTGCCGACCAGGCGGGGCGCGTACCGCACGCCGTACAGCGCGGGCCGCGGGTTGTCGCTCATGCCGCCGTCCACCGCGACGAACGTCCGCCCCGACGTCCGCTTGACCGCGAGCACCCGGTAGAGCGCCACCCCGGCGGGACCCGCGATGGCCCGGCCCGGCTCCACCACCAGCCGCGGCACGGGCAGGCCCGCCGCCGCGCAGCTCTCGGTCAGCTCGGCGCGCACCTTCCGGGCGAGGGAGGCGATGTCGAGCACGTCCTCACCCGGGCGGTACGCGATGCCGTGCCCGCCGCCGAGGTCCAGTTCGGGGAGGGTGACCCCGTGCTGGTCCTTGATCCTCGCCATCAGCCCGACCAGGCGGCGGACCGCGCAGAGGAAGGGCTTCTCCGTGGTGATCTGTGAGCCCAGGTGGCAGTGCAGGCCGACCAGTTCCAGCGTGGGCTGGCCGAGGACGCGGGCGACGGCGTGCTGGGCGGAGCCGTCCGTGAGGGACAGGCCGAACTTCTGGTCGTCCGTACCCGTGCGGATCTTGGCGTGTCCACCGGCGGCGATGCCCGGCACCACCCGGACCATCACCTTCTGGCGGCTGCCCGGCGGGACGGCGGCGGCCAGCCGGGCGATCTCGGAGGCGCTGTCGATGACGATGCGGCCGACACCGAGGCGGAACGCCGCGCGCAGGTCGTCGGGGCTCTTGGCGTTGCCGTGCAGCACGATGCGGTCCGCGGGGAAGCCCGTGGTGACGGCGAGTTCCAGCTCCCCCGCCGAGCAGACGTCGAGGCCGAGGCCCTCGTCCGCGATCCAGTGCGCCATCGCGCGACACAGGAACGCCTTGGCGGCGTACAGGACTTCGGCGTCCTTGAAGGCCCGCAGATAGGCGCGGCAGCGGGCGCGTACGTCGCCTTCGTCGAGGAGGTAGGCGGGGGTGCCGAAGCGCTCGGCGATCTCGGTGAGCGGGACGCCGGCGACGGCCAGGTCGCCGGCCGCGAGCGGTGTGGTGGACGCGGGCCAGACGGACAGGTCCGCACCTGGGGCGGCGGCTGCCGGGGCGGCGGGGGCGGCGGCTGCGGGCGGCGCCGGGTCGGCGGGGCCGGGGAGCGGGGGTACGTGCAGAGTGGTCATGGCAGGTTCCTCTTCGCCTCGTCCTCAGCCGATCCCGAGCGTGCGTGCGCTGACCCGGGCCGCCGCCGCACCGATGACCCGCGGCACATCCACCGGCCTCGGGTCCTGGCCGCGCCACGGGGTGCCGTAGCGCTCGCCGGGCCGGTTCGGCGCCGCTTCCACGGGGTGCGCGGCCGGCCTCGGATCGACGGTGAGGCCGCTGACGCCGAGCGGCGCCGCGAGGGCGCGCAGAGCCTGTTCGGAGAGTCTGATCCAGGGCTGCCGGGCGCCGAGGGCGGCGCTCAGACGCTGCGGGGTGGTGAACGCGACGGCGGTGCGCTCGCCCACGGGGGTGCGGAACAGGCGGGCCACGCAGCCCGCGGGTCCCGGCCGGACGGGGACGAACAGGGGCCCGGCCGGGCCGGGTTCACAGGGCTCGGGGTCCTCGTCGCGCAGAAGCTCGGCCATGGGGTTCCTCCAGTGGAGAGAAGGGGAGAAAAAGACCTGCGGCACGCGAAGACGTTATGCCCGGCACGGAGTGCCAACCGATCCTCGATAACGCATTGTTGACGCGTCGAGGCCCCTCCCTGACGCGATACTGGCGTCCGCCCCCCTGACCATGGGGGCCGCGCCGAGATCGCCGGGGGCCGCACGGCCCGTCCGGTGGCACGGCGCTTTTCACCCGAAGGTCTCACGAGATCTCGCAAGGTCTCGCAAGGTCTCATTCCGCAGGAGCGTTTATGATCGAGCTTCCCCTCCACCGCCTGCCCACCGCGCCCCGCTGGTTCACCACCGGCGCTCCCGGGCCCGCGTCCCTGCACGAGCACGTCACGGCCACGGGGGTGGGCGCCTGGTGGGGCGACCACGCCCTGAGACCACGCGCCGTGGCGGTCTCGTGCGCGGGCCATGTCCTGCTGAGCGGCGATCCGGGGAGTGTCGCCCCCGCCTTCCTGGCTCCTTTCGCCCACAGTCACGTCGAGGCACCCGTCCGCTTCCTGCCGGTGCTCGGTGCCGCCTTCGATCGGGTGATTCCGGTCGAACGCATGGTGTACGTCCACCGCGAGCCGGCGGCCCCGCCGCGTCCGCCCGAGGGGGTGACCGTCCGCCGTCTGGAGCCCGACGACGCCGCGGCGCTCGCCGCGCTCTCCCCCGAAGCCGCGTGGATACACGCCAGTTGGGGCGGCCCGGCGGGGTTCGCCGCCTCGGGGCACGCCTGGGGCGCGGTCGGCCGGGACGGCCGGATCGCCGCCGTCGCCTGCGGCTACTTCGTCGGCGAGGCCTACGAGGACGTCGCCGTGTTCACCGTGCCCGAGCGCCGCCGCGAGCAGCTGGCGCTGGCCTGCGTCACCTCCCTGTGCAAGGACATCACCGCGCGCGGCCGGACCGCGAGCTGGTCCTGCGGGAGCGACAACCGGCCCAGCCGCCTGCTGGCGTGGAACGCCGGATTCCGGCTACACCGCGAGTACGTGCGGTACGCCACGGGAAACCCGGCGGCGCGGCCCCAGCACGCGCCGCGCGTCACCGCCTGACAGCCGAGGGCGGGCGCCCCTCCACCGCTGCCCCGACGCCGCCGTCGGCGCTAGCCGTCCGCTCGTTCGAGATCAAGAGCGATCAGAAGAGGGCAAGGTCACAGCCCTTGATGGCACCGCGTGCCATGGGTTGCGCCCTAGCATCGGGGCATGACGGTCCTGCCTGACGACGGGCTTTCCCTGGCCGCCGAGTTCCCTGATGCGACCCATGAGCAGTGGCAGCGCCTGGTGGAAGGCGTGCTGCGCAAGTCGGGTAAGGACGTATCGGGCACGGCCGCCGAGGAAGCACTGTCCACCGCGCTTGAGGACGGGCTCACCACCCGCCCCCTGTACACCTCCCGTGACGCCGTGCCCGCTGTCGGCCACCCCGGCTTCGCCCCCTTCGTACGGGGCGCCACACCCGGCGGCAACGCCGCCACGGGGTGGGACGTGCGCCAGCGCCACGCGAGCACCGATCCCGCCCGCGCGAACGAAGCCGTGCTCGGTGACCTGGAGAACGGCGTCACCTCGCTGTGGCTCGGCGTCGGCGCCCATGGCGTACCGGTCTCCGGGCTGGCGCGGGCACTCGACGGCGTCTATCTGGACCTCGCGCCGGTCGCGCTCGACGCCGGCGCCGAATTCGGCTCGGCGGCGCGCGAGTTGTTCCGCCTGTACGAGGCGGCGGGTGTCCCGAAGGAGTCGGCGCGCGGCACGCTCGGCACGGACGTGCTCGGCCACGAGGCCCGCTCCGGGGAGGCGCTGGACCCGGCGGAGGCCGTCGAGCTGGCCCGGCTGTGCGGGCGGGAGTACCCGGGGCTGCGGGCCCTCGCCGTGGACGCGCTGCCGTACCACGAGGCGGGCGGCTCGGCCGCGCAGGAGCTGGGCGCCTCGCTCGCCACGGGCGTCGCCTACCTGCGCGGGCTCACCGAGGCCGGGCTGTCGGTCGAGGAGGCCTGTGCGCAGCTGGAGTTCCGTTACGCGGCGACCGCCGACCAGTTCCTGACCATCGCCAAGCTCCGCGCGGCGCGCCGCCTCTGGGCGCGGGTGGCCGAGGTGTGCGGCGCGCGTGGCGCGGGGGCGCAGCGGCAGCACGCCGTGACCTCGCCGGTGATGATGTCCCGCCGCGACCCATGGGTGAACATGCTGCGCACGACCGTGGCGTGCCTGGGCGCGGGGGTCGGCGGCGCCGATGCCGTCACCGTACTGCCGTTCGATCACTCGCTGGGTCTGCCGGACGCCTTCGCGCGCCGCATCGCGCGCAACACCTCCACGATCCTGATCGAGGAGTCGCATCTGGCCCGCGTGATCGACCCGGCGGGCGGCTCCTGGTACGTCGAGCGGCTGACGGACGAACTGGCGCACGCCGCATGGGAGTTCTTCCAGGAGATCGAGCGCGCGGGCGGCCAGGCGGCGGCCCTGCGCTCCGGGATGATCCGCGAGTGCCTCGCCACCACGTGGGCGGCGCGCGGCAAGAAGCTCGCCGAGCGGCGCGAACCGATCACCGGCGTCAGCGAGTTCCCTCATCTGAGGGAGCGGCCCGTGGAGCGGGAGCCCGCCCCGGCCGTGCCTGCCGGTGGCCTGCCTCGGGTGCGCCGCGACGAGGCGTACGAAGAGCTGCGTACCCGCTCCGACGCCCACCTGGCGTCGACCGGCGCGCGCCCCAAGGTGTTCCTGGCCGCGCTCGGCCCGGCCGCGGCGCACACCGCGCGGGCCGCCTTCGCCGCGAACCTCTTCCAGGCGGGCGGCATCGAGGCCGTGCACGAGCCGGCGACGGTGGACGCGCAGACGGCCGCCGACGCCTTCAAGGCCAGCGGTGCGACGGTGGCGTGCCTGTGCTCCAGCGACGCGCTCTACGCCGAGCAGGCCGAAGCGGTCGCCCGCGCGCTCACATCGGCGGGCGCTCAGCGAGTGTTCCTCGCGGGGCGTGGCACGTACGACGGCGTCGACGCGTACGTCTACGCGGGCTGTGACGCCGTGGCCGTGCTCTCCTCCACCCTCGACCGTATGGGAGTGGCGTAATGCGCATCCCCGATTTCTCCTCCGTCGACCTGGGTCCCGGCGCGGACGCGGAGGGCTCGCACGAGCAGTGGCGCTCCGCGGTGAAGGAGTCCACAGGCAGGTCCGAGAGCGATCTGCTGTGGGAGACCCCCGAGGGCATCGGGGTCAAGCCGCTGTACACGGGCGCCGACCTGGAGGGCCTGGACTTCCTGGGCACCTATCCCGGTGTGGCCCCGTATCTGCGTGGCCCCTACCCGACGATGTACGTGAACCAGCCCTGGACGATCCGGCAGTACGCGGGTTTCTCCACCGCCGAGGAGTCCAACGCGTTCTACCGCCGCAACCTCGCGGCCGGGCAGAAGGGCCTGTCGGTCGCCTTCGACCTGCCGACGCACCGCGGTTACGACAGTGACCACCCGCGCGTGACCGGCGATGTCGGCATGGCGGGCGTGGCCATCGACTCCATTTACGACATGCGTCAGCTCTTCGACGGCATTCCGCTGGACAAGATGACGGTGTCGATGACGATGAACGGCGCCGTGCTCCCCGTACTGGCGCTGTACATCGTGGCGGCCGAGGAACAGGGCGTACCGCCCGAGAAACTCGCCGGGACCATTCAGAACGACATTCTCAAAGAGTTCATGGTCCGCAACACCTACATCTATCCGCCGAAGCCCTCGATGCGGATCATCTCCGACATCTTCGCGTACACCTCGCAGAAGATGCCGCGCTACAACTCCATCTCCATTTCCGGCTATCACATCCAGGAGGCGGGTGCGACGGCCGATCTGGAGCTGGCGTACACGCTGGCCGACGGCGTGGAGTATCTGCGGGCCGGGCAGGAGGCGGGGCTCGACGTCGACGCGTTCGCGCCCCGGCTGTCGTTCTTCTGGGCGATCGGCATGAACTTCTTCATGGAGGTCGCCAAGCTCCGCGCGGCGCGCCTGCTCTGGGCGAAGCTGGTCAAGCAGTTCGATCCGAAGAACGCCAAGTCGCTCTCGCTGCGCACCCATTCGCAGACGTCGGGCTGGTCGCTGACCGCGCAGGACGTGTTCAACAACGTCACGCGTACGTGCGTCGAGGCGATGGCGGCGACGCAGGGTCACACCCAGTCGCTGCACACGAACGCCCTCGACGAGGCGCTCGCCCTGCCGACCGACTTCTCCGCGCGCATCGCCCGCAACACCCAGCTGCTCATCCAGCAGGAGTCGGGGACGACGCGGACGATCGACCCGTGGGGCGGCAGCGCCTACGTCGAGAAGCTGACGTACGACCTGGCGCGCCGCGCCTGGCAGCACATCGAGGAGGTCGAGGCGGCGGGCGGCATGGCGCAGGCCATCGACGCCGGCATCCCCAAGCTGCGTGTGGAGGAGGCCGCCGCGCGCACCCAGGCGCGGATCGACTCGGGGCGCCAGCCCGTCATCGGGGTCAACAAGTACCGCGTGGACACCGACGAGCAGATCGACGTCCTGAAGGTCGACAACTCCTCGGTGCGCGCCCAGCAGATCGCCAAGCTGGAGCGGCTGCGCGCCGAGCGTGACGAGGCCGCCTGCCGGGACGCGCTGCGCGCGCTGACCGCGGCGGCCGAGCACGGCCCGGGCCAGGGCCTGGAGGGCAACCTGCTCGCGCTCGCGGTGGACGCGGCCCGTGCGAAGGCGACGGTCGGTGAGATCTCCGACGCGTTGGAGAGCGTGTACGGGCGGCACGCGGGCCAAATCCGTACGATCTCCGGTGTGTACCGCACCGAAGCAGGCCAGTCCCCGTCCGTGGAGCGCACGCGCGTGTTGGTGGACGCGTTCGACGAGGCCGAGGGACGCCGACCGCGCATCCTGGTCGCGAAGATGGGCCAGGACGGCCACGACCGCGGCCAGAAGGTGATCGCGAGCGCCTTCGCCGATCTGGGCTTCGACGTCGACGTCGGCCCGCTCTTCCAGACCCCGGCGGAGGTCGCCCGCCAGGCTGTCGAGGCCGACGTGCACATCGTGGGCGTCTCCTCGCTGGCAGCGGGGCATCTGACCCTCGTACCGGCGCTGCGCGAGGAGCTGGCCGCCGAGGGCCGCGACGACATCATGATCGTCGTGGGCGGGGTCATCCCGCCGCAGGACGTCGAGGCGCTGCACGAGGCGGGTGCCACGGCGGTGTTCCCGCCCGGCACGGTGATCCCGGACGCGGCGCACGACCTGGTGAAGCGACTGGCGGCCGACCTCGGCCACGACCTGTGAGCCGGTGAGCGCCGACCCATGCCTGTGACGATCGACATCGATACGTATGTGAAGGGCGTCCTCGACGGGAAGCGCGCGTACGTCGCGCGGGCCATCACCCTCGTCGAGTCGACGCGGCCGCAGCACCGGGCGCTCGCACAGCAGTTGCTGACCGAGCTGCTTCCGCACAGTGGGCGGGCGCGGCGGATCGGTATCAGCGGGGTGCCGGGTGTCGGCAAGTCGACGTTCATCGACGCGCTCGGCACGATGCTCACCTCGCTCGGCCATCGGGTCGCGGTGCTCGCCGTCGACCCGTCGTCGACGCGCACGGGCGGCTCCATCCTCGGTGACAAGACCCGCATGGAGCGGCTTTCGCTGGACCCCGCCGCGTTCGTACGTCCGTCCCCCTCCGCGGGGACGCTCGGCGGGGTCGCCAAGGCGACGCGGGAGTCGATCGTGGTGATGGAGGCGGCGGGTTACGACGTGGTCCTGGTGGAGACCGTGGGCGTCGGTCAGTCGGAGACGGCGGTCGCGAACATGGTCGACACCTTCCTGCTGCTGACCCTCGCCCGCACGGGTGACCAGCTCCAGGGCATCAAGAAGGGCGTCCTGGAGCTGGCGGACGTGATCGCCGTGAACAAGGCGGACGGTCCGCACGAGCGGGACGCCCGCTCGGCCGCGCGGGAACTGGCGGGGGCGCTGCGGCTGATGCACCCGGCCGACGCCGCGTGGACGCCTCCCGTGCTCACGTGCAGTGCCCGGGAGTCGAGCGGCCTGGACACGCTCTGGGAGCGGCTGCAACAACACCGCGCCCTGCTCGACTCGACGGGCCGCCTCGCCGCCAAGCGCCGCGACCAGCAGGTCGACTGGACGTGGTCGATGGTGCGCGACGAGCTCCTGGGCAGGCTGCGCGGGCACGCCGAGGTGCAGCGGGTGACGCCGGACCTCGAACAGCGCGTCCGCGAGGGCACGTTGACCGCCACCTCGGCCGCAGAGCAGATCCTGGACGCCTTCCAGGGGCACGACCCCATTGACGTCCAGGGCCACACTCCCCGCTGACGTCCAGGGCCCCCCCGGTGAACGGAGCCATCCGCGCCATGAACGCCACCGACGGTGCCACCTCCGGAACCGCACCCGTCCTGCTCCGCCGCGAGGGCCGCGCCGGTCACCTCGTCCTGAACCGGCCGCGGGCCATCAACGCCCTGAACCACCCCATGGTCCGGTTCATGGAGGAGGTCCTCGACGCCTGGGAGGGCGACGCGTCGGTGGCGACGGTGGTGCTCACCGGCGCCGGCGAACGGGGGCTGTGCGCGGGCGGTGACATCCGCTCCATCCATGACGACGTCAGAGCGGGCGGCCGGGCGGCGTCGGCCGCGTTCTGGCACGACGAGTACCGCCTCAACGCCCGTATCGCGCGCTACCCGAAGCCGTATGTCGCCGTCATGGACGGCATCGTGATGGGCGGCGGTGTGGGCGTGTCGGCGCACGGCAGCGTGCGGGTGGTCACCGAGCGCTCCCGGGTGGCGATGCCGGAGACCGGCATCGGGTTCGTGCCCGACGTGGGCGGCACCTATCTGCTGACGCGCACACCGGGCGAGCTGGGCACGCACCTGGCACTGACGGGCGCCGCGGTGGGCGCGGGCGACGCGGTGCTGTGCGGCCTCGCCGACCACTACGTGCCCTCGCGGCGTCTGGCGGAGTTCACCGCCGCCCTCGCCGACCGTGCGGCGTCCGAAGTCGTACGGCAGTACGCCGAAGCGGTCCCGGACGGTGAACTCGCCGCGCACCGCCCATGGATCGACCACTGCTACGCCGCGGACTCCGTCGAGGAGATCGTCGCCCGGCTGTACGCCGTCGGTGACCGGCACGCGAAGGAGGCCGCCGAGACGATCCTGACGAAGTCCCCGACCTCCCTGAAGGTCACGCTCGCGGCACTGCGCCGGGCGCGTGAACTGCCGTCCCTGGAGGCGGTCCTCGACCAGGAGTACCGCGTGTCCTGCGCCGCGCTCGGCTCCCCCGACCTGCCCGAGGGCATCAGGGCGCAGGTCGTCGACAAGGACCGCAGGCCGCGCTGGTCGCCCGCGCGGCTGGAGCAGGTGACGGAGGCGGACGTGGCCCGCTTCTTCGAGGAGGCCGACGCCGAGCCCCCGGGCCGAGGCTGACAGGCCGCCCGCCCCCTCCCGGACACACGCCTCAGGGCGGATCGATCCCGGTGACCACGGCAAGGAGCTGGAAGGGCAGCTCCTTGTCCCACTGCGCGACGCCGAGGGCTATCCAGCGGCCGTCCACGCGCCACAGGTGCAGGTCCGGCACGGACGAGCTGAGCTGGGCCCACGGCTCCGGTATCTCCTCGGCCTCGCCCTGGCCATCGGCCCCCAGGGCGGCGTCCATCGTGCGCTCGAAGAGGCTCGCCAGGCTGAACCTCTGGGGCGGCCCCCAGCGGTCGCCGAGCAGGACGGTCAGGGCGTCCCGCTCGGCCTCGTACTGTTCCTCGACGAAGTCCCGCCGAGAGCCGTCGTCCTCCCAGAAGGTGTCGCTCGTCAGTAACTCGGCGATGTGGTACCCGGGGCCTTCACAGCCGCACTCCGACCTGCCGTGCTCCGCCGGGAACTCCCGGGAGCGCAGCAGGTCGATCACGGCGAGATGCTGTGCGGTGCTCATGACGTCCAGTAAAGCGGGCACCACTGACAATCGGTCACGCGTCGCGGCGCCGCACGGCCCACCAGCCGGCGAGCAGCGCGGCCGCCGCCCAGGCCGCGGTCACCGCAAGTCCGCTCCAGGGGCCGAGCGTTCCCGTCGGGTCCTCGTGCGGCACCTGCTGTCCCGCCTTGTCGGGCAGGAACTCCGCGGCGCCGCTCGCCACACCGCCGACGACGAAGGACACGATGAGAGTGAAGGGGAATCAGGATGCCCAGGACGGCGACGCCGCTGCGCAGTACGGCGGTCAGTCCCGCCGCGAGGAGCGCCAACAGCGCGAGGTGGACGCCGCCTCCGACACAGGCCCGCAGGGCGCCGGGGTGGCCGAGCCCGATGGCCTCCTCTCCCAGGAACGCCTGACCGGTCAGGAAGGTGCCGAAGCCGGTGGCGAGAGCGGCGAGCAGCGCGAGGCCGCCGACACCGCCATCTTGGCGCCGTAGAAGAGTCCTCGGCGCGGCACCGCGGCGAGCGAGATCCGCAGCGCGCCGCTCGCGTACTCGGACGCGACGGCGGTCGTGCCGAAGCCGATGGCCGCGATCTGCCCGAAGTTGAAGGCGTAGAAGGCGCCGAAGAGCGGATCGGAGTCGGCGCCGTCCGTCTCCTGCGTCCCGACCGTCGCGAAGACCAGGGCGGTGACGGCGACGGTCACCGCGAACACGGCGATCAGCGAACCCAGTGAAGACCGCAGTGATGTGATCTTGAGCCATTCGGCGTGGGCCACGGGCAGCGCGGCGTTCGCGGGCCTGTTCGGCATGGTCAGTTCTCCCGGCGGGAGGTGGGGCGGGGCGTGGGGGTGGGCGTGGGGGTGGTGGCCACGAACTGGGTCTCGTCCACCGTCAGGGCCAGATACGCCTGCTCCAGAGACGCCTGCTCGTCTGCTTGTCCAGGAGTTCGAGCAGCGGGATGCCGACAGTCGCGGCGAGCACACCGACGTCCTCGGCTCTCGCCCCCTCGACGGTCCAACGGGCGTCGCGGGTAAGGCGCACCGCGTAGCCCTTTCCGGCCAGGGTGTCGCGCAGCCGCTCCGGCTCCGTCGTCCGGCGGCCCCCGAGCGCCCGGCCCGCCCTCACCGACGCCGAACGCCTCCTCTCCTCGGCGCGTGCCTCGGGCGCGACGGTGGACGCGGACGTCACGGGCCCCGTGGAGCGGCTGCCCGGGCCGGTGTCCCGGGAGGGCTACCGCATGCTCCAGGAGGCGCTGACGAACGTACTGCGGCGCTGTGGTCCGGTGCCGGTGCGGCTGCGCACAGCCGTCGACGAGACCCGTCTGGTGATGGACGTACGCAACGCGCTGCCGGCGTGGACCGTGGCACCGCGCGCGGCGGCAGCGGGCTGCGCGGCATCCGGAAGCGGGCCACCCTGCTCGGCGGCCTGGCGATGACCGGCCCGCGCGGAGGCGAGTGGCAGATGCACGTCGAGCTGCCGCTCACGTATCTAGGCTGGCCGGATGCCCGTCACCGTGCTCCTCGTCGACGACGAACCCCTCGTCCGCGCGGGCCTGCGCGCCGTCCTGGAGGCGCAGCCGGACATCCGGGTCGTCGGTGAGGCGGCGGACGGCGCCGCGGTGCTCCCCCTGGTCCGCGAGCCGCGGCCGGGCGTGGTCGCCATGGACGTCCGCATGCCGCTGTTCGACGGCATCGAGGCCACCCGCGCGGTGCTGCGCACGGTGCGGGACACCCCGAAGATCCTGGTCGTGACGACCTTCGAGAACGATGAGTACGCGTACGAGGCGCTGCGCGCGGGCGCCGACGGGTTCCTGCTGAAGCGGGCCGGACCCGCGGAGATCGTGCACGCCGTACGGCTGATCGCCGAGGGTGAGTCACTGCTCTTCCCGGCGGCGGTGCGGCAACTGGCGGCGCGTACGCCGAGGAGCGGGGCAACGCCGAGGCGCGGGCCGCGCTCGACCGGGCGGCGCTCACCGAGCGTGAGGCGCAGGTGCTGCGGCTGATGGCGCGCGGCCTGTCGAACGCGGAGATAGCGGCCCATCTGTTCGTCGGCACCGAGACGGTCAAGTCGCATGTCAGTGCCGTCCTCGCCAAGCTGGGCGCGCGCGACCGGACGCAGGCGGTCGTCGCCGCGTACGAATCCGGTTTCGTCTCACCGGCATGACGGCCGTACGCAGGGGGAACGCGGGCCCGCCCCTCGCCGCCGCACCCTCCTGCGAGTACGATCCGGCCATCACGCGCACGAGCTGGGAGGACGGACGTTGGGGCAGCTGACCGGCGGGGACCCCTCTCTGTTGCGGCGGATCAACTCCGCGGTGGTGCTGCACGCGCTGCGCGCCGCGGAGGTGGCGACGCTCACGGAGATCACCCGAGTGACCGGACTCTCGCGGCCCACCGTAGAGGGGGTCGTCGAAGGGCTCATCGAGGCCGGGCTCGTGGTGGAGTCCGCGGCCGAGGACAGTGGCGCGCGGCGCCAGGGACGGCCTGCCCGGAAGTTCCGCTTCCGAGCGGAGGCGGGCCATTTGCTGGGCCTTGAGGTCGGACCGCACCGGGTGGCGGCCGTCCTGTCGGACCTGGACGGCACCGTGCTCGGGACGGCTTCGAAGGACGTCGGCGAGGAGGCCCCCGCGGACGAGCGGCTCGAACGCCTGCGCACCACGGTCGCCGAGCTGCTGCGCCGGGCGGGAATAGCCCGCAGTTCGCTGCGCGCGGTCGGCGTGGGCAGCCCCGGCATCCTGGAGGCGGACGGCACGGTGCGGTTGAGCACGGCGCTGCCTCAGTGGACGGGGCTCCAGCTCGGAGAGCGGCTGCGCCGCTCCTTCAAGTGCCCCGTCCTCGTGGAGAACGACGCCAACGCGGCGGCCGTCGCCGAGCACTGGAAGGGCGCGGCGACCGACACCGACGACGTGGTGTTCGTCCTCGCGGGGCTGAGCCCGGGGGCGGGGTCGCTGATCGGCGGGCGGCTGCACCGCGGTTTCGGCGGCGCGGCCGGCGAGATCGGCGCGCTGCACCTGCTGGGCCGTGAGGTCACTCCGGAGACGCTGCTCTCGACCACGGGCGAGCCGCTGCACCCGCTGGACGAGCAGGCGGTCGCCCGTGTCTTCGCGGACGCCCGTGAGGGGGACGAGCGGGCACAGGCAGCCGTGGAGCGTTTCATCCAGCGCCTGGTGCACGACGTCGCGGCCCTGGTACTCGCCCTCGACCCCGAGCTGGTCGTGGTGGGCGGCTGGGCGGCGGGCCTCGACGGCGTACTGGAGCCACTGCACCGCGAGTTGGCGCGCTACTGCCTGCGGCCGCCTCGGGTGGCGCTGTCGATACTCGGCGAGGCCGCGGTGGCGACGGGGGCGCTGCGTCTGGCACTCGACCACGTCGAGGAACAGTTGTTCGCCGTCGAGGGCACGGTCACTGCGCGCAAGTGAGGGCGCCCACGGCTTGAGCACGGCAGAGGAAGACACCCGAAGGCACCCGGCGAAAGAGCCGCCCGCCCGGCACGCGGTGCGCCGAGCGCGGCGCCACGCAGACCTGGCGGGGCACCCCGAGGGCGCCGCCAGGAAGGCGGGGTCAGGAAGCGCGGCGCGCGGGCCGCAGTGGATCCCCACCCCATGTTCGCCGTCCTCGGCACCGCCACCACGCGCGAGGAAAGGCGCCCACAGCCTCAGCACGACAAGATGAGCACACCCGGCGGAAAAGCCACGCGCCCGGCACAGGTGCGCCGGGCGGGAAACACCGCGCTCCGGACCACAGCGGGCCCCACCCCGCGTTCACCGTCGACGGCACCACCACCGGGCACAAGCAAACGCGCCCACAGCCTCAGCACGACAAGATGAGCACACCCGGCGGAAAAGCCACGCGCCCGGCACAGGTGCGCCGGGCGGGAAACACCGCGCTCCGGACCACAGCGGGCCCCACCCCGCGTTCACCGTCGACGGCACCACCACCGGGCACAAGCAAACGCGCCCACAGCCTCAGCACGACAGGATAAGCACACCCGGCGGAAAAGCCACGCGCCCGGCACAGGTGCGCCGGGCGGGAAACACCGCGCTCCGGACCACAGCGGGCCCCACCCCGCGTTCACCGTCGACGGCACCACCACCGGGCACAAGCAAACGCGCCCACAGCCTCAGCACGACAGGATGAAGACACCCGGCGGAAAGCGGGAAAGTCGCCCGCACGTCCGGCACAGCGGGTACCGGACGCAGGCACTGCGCACGTCGGCAGGACGCCCGAAGGGAGCCCGCCAGGAAGGCCGGGTCAGGAAGTGCGGCGCTCCGGGCCGTGATGGATCTCCACGCCGCCGGTGTCGCCGAAGGTGAGGCGGCAGGTGTCCGCGCGGTAGGTCGCCACGGAGACGGCGGCCGTGCGGCCCTCCGCGAAGAAGCGGGTCGTCACGACGAGCACCGGCGCTCCGGGGAGCCGGTCGAGCGCCTTGGCGTCGTCCGCGCGGGCCGAGCCGAGCTCGACGGCCCGGTCCTGCCCTTCGAGGTCGTGCCGGGCCAGTTCGCGCAGGACGACACGCGCGCGTGCGGCGCCGGAGGGTGCGTCCATGCCGGTCAGTTCGGCGACGGACGACATGGGGACGTACAGCAGCTCGGCGGCGACCGGCTGGCCCTGTGAGACGCGGGTGCGCCGAACCACGTGGACCTGCTCGTCGGGGCGGGTCCCGAGCATGCGTGCGACGGCTGCGGGCGGCGTGGCGGGCGCGCAGTCCGCGGGCTGCCAGGCGTCGCCGGCCGCGCCCGGCCACGTGCCCTGTGCGGAGCCGACGGCGACGCCCATGCGCGGCGGGGCGACGGTCGTGCCGACACCGCGGCGGCGCTGCAGCCTGCCTTCCAGTTCGAGCTGCTCCAGTGCCTGGCGGAGCGTGGCACGGGCGACGCCGAAGCGGGCGGCCAGCTCGCGCTCGTTCGGCAGGATCTCCCCCACGGCGAACTCGGAGTCGAGCGCCTCACTGAGCACGGTCTTCAGGTGCCAGTACTTCGGCTCCGGCACCGTTTCGAGCTGCGTGGTCCCCACCCTGTCCTCCGCAATCGCCGTTCACCGGCGGCTTTTTAGCGCCCTTGTTTATTAAAGGTTCCTGCACTATCCCTGCGACCATAGGCCTGCACCCACCCTTGGTCAAGACCAATCCTCGATCCGTTACAGCCCGCACAGGGGTGACGCCACAGAGCATTCACACCAAGTTCGCGCGGGGCCAAGCGGGCGTAATCGGCCACGGGTGCGTGGGGAACACGTCGGCATTCCATGGAAAGAAGCCCCCACCGCAGGGTGGGGGCTTCTTTCCATGGAATCGGGCGGTTCTGGCCGCTTTCTCTGTGCCGCCCTATCGGGCGAGCGACACGAGCTTGTCCGGATTGCGGATGATGTAAATGCTCTGGATCCGCCCCTCGACGACCTCCACCTGGAAGACGCTGTCGGGCTTGCCGTCGACCAGGAGGAGCAGGGACTCGGCGCCGTTGAGTTCGACGAAGCGGAATCCCAGCTCGGCCCCGTGGGCGCCCACCCCCTTGGCGGCGACGCCGAGCATGAAGCGGCCCACCTTGTCGGCGGTCTCCAGGACGCGCAGCGGGGCCTTGGCCTTGCCGCCGCTGTCGCCGACCAGCCGGACGTCCGGGGCCAGCAGCGACATCAGCCCTTCGAGGTCGCCCTCCGACGCGGCGGCGAGGAACCGCTCGGTCAGGTCGCGGCGCTCGGCGGGGTCCACCTCGTAGCGCGGGCGGCGCGCCTCGACGTGCTTGCGGGCGCGTCCGGCGAGCTGGCGCACCGCGGCCTCGCTGCGCTCCAGGGTGAGCGCGATCTCGGCGAAGGGGAAGCCGAACGCCTCCCGCAGCACGAAGACGGCCCGCTCCAGGGGCGAGAGGGACTCCAGGACGACGAGGACCGCCAGGGAGACCGACTCGGCGAGCACGGCCCGTTCGGCGGTGTCGGGCACCGTGGGCCCGAAGTCGGTGACGTAGGGCTCGGGGAGCCAGGGGCCGACGTACGCCTCGCGGCGGGACTGCACGTGGCGCAGCCGGTCGATGGCGAGCCGGGTGGTGACGCGCACCAAGTAGGCGCGCGGTTCGCGCACTTGGCCGTGGTCGGCGGCGGACCAGCGGAGCCAGGCGTCCTGGACGACGTCCTCCGCGTCGGCCACCCGGCCGAGCATGCGGTAGGCGACGCCCATCAGGACGGGGCGGTGCTCTTCGAAGACATCGGTCACGCTCTCGGTAGCCACTCTCCCATCCCAACTCACGGCGCCCCCTCTGTCCAGCAGAAATGGGTGCGGCACGCGGCACATGAAGGTGGTCGGCCCGGCCCCTCGCGCCAAGGACGGGCGGTCGGCCTCTTGAAGTGCTGCCTACTGGACGGTAATTGTTGCTCACAACGTGTCTAACGGATCTGAGGAACCGTCGCCCCACGGCGGGGACAGGAGCAGCCATGGCCGCAGAGGTGTCCTTCAGCGTCGCGTCGTCCGGCGGTCCGCGCGACGTGACGATCGCCTACGAACGGGCGGGTGGCGGCGAGCCGTTGCTCCTCCTGCACGGCATAGGCCACCACCGGCAGGCCTGGGGCCCGGTCCTTGGGATACTCGCCGCCGAGCACGACGTGATAGCGGTGGACCTGCCGGGCTTCGGCGCATCGCCCGCGCTGCCGGACGGACTGGCATACAACCTCTCGACGGTCGTCTCGGCGCTCGGCGCGATGTGTGAGGCCCTGGAGATCGAGCGCCCCCATGTCGCGGGCAACTCCCTGGGCGGGCTGCTCGCCCTGGAGCTGGGGCGCGCGAACCTCGTGCGTTCCGTCACCGCGCTCTCGCCCGGCGGTTTCTGGTCGGCGGCCGAGCGCAGGTACGCCTTCGGCACGCTGCTCGCGATGCGGCAGGGCGCCCGGCTGCTCCCCGTGCCGGTGATAGAACGCCTGTCCGCCAGCGCGGCCGGGCGCGCGGCGCTCACCAGCACCATCTACGCCCGGCCCTGGCGCCGTTCACCGGAGGCGGTCGTCGCCGAGACGCTCGCCCTGCGCAACGCCACGGGCTTCGAGGCGACGCTGACGGCCGGGCGCGAGGTCCTCTTCCGCGACGACGTGACGGGCCTGCCGGTCACCGTCGCCTGGGGCACCCGGGACCGGCTGCTCCTGCGCCGCCAGGGGATGCGCGCCAAGCACACCATCCCCGGCGCGCGGCTCGTGCGGCTCCCGGGCTGCGGTCACGTCCCGATGAACGACGACCCGGCGCTGGTCGCCCGCGTCATCCTCGACACCTGCCGCTGACGGGCGCCCGCGCGGCACACCGGAGCCGACGGCCTGGGCGGCCCCGTACGTGCCCGTGCCGACCAGAGGCGCCGTGCACGCCGCCGCGACGGGGACGAGGCCGGAGAAGATAAGTGGCCCGCTCGGCGCCGATGCGCTGGAGCCCCATGTACCAGAGCACGAAGCCGACGACCGTGACGATCGCCGCCTGCCACGCCAGGGCGGCGCGTTCGTGCGGTCGGGCCACCGCACGAACGCGCCGGCGTCCCCGACGACACCGAGGACGGCCGACTCGACGGCTGCGAGCGCGCACACCGTGGCGGAGAGGAGCCGCGGACCGAGCGACCGCACCAACGGGAGGGCGAGCACCGCGAAGCCGGCCTCCCCGGCGAGCGCGCAGACCGAGAACGCGAGCCCCATGCCGTCGGTGCGCCCCACCCCTGCACGACGAAGGCACCTGCGGCGACCAGCAGCGCCCCGTAGACGACGACGCGCTGAGGAGTACGCCGTTCAAGGAGCGGCACAAGGACGGCGACGACAACTGGGGCGCACGCTACGAAGACACCCGGTACGGCAGGTTCCGCCGACCGCTCCGCCGCCAGGATGGCCATGTTGAAGCCGACCATCCCCACGGCCGCCAGGAGAGCGAGGCGTCCCCACTGACGGCGAGGCAGTCGCCGCAGGACGGCGGGTGAGCCTCTTCCCAGCCAGGGCAGAAGGAGCAGGAAGGCCACTCCGTAGCGAGCGCACTGACCGCCTGGGACTGGCTTCAGGAGTTGGACCACGCGCGCGTGCAGAGCACCAGACGGTAGCCGTCGGGGTCCTCGACCGTGACGCCCCATTCGTTCCAGTACGGGTTCGGCGACTGCACCCGCTTCCCGCCGTGCTCCTCCAGGCGGGCGATCAGCTCCTCGGGGATCTCGCCGTCGACGTACACGACGAGCAGGTCCTCCTCGGTGGGGCGGGGCTGGACCGGGGCGGCGGCCTCGTGGACGAGTTCGAGGTGCCAGGAGGCGTCCGGCCACCCCACCATGAGCAGGTCGTGCTCGCCGGGAGCGTCGCCGCCCTCCATGCGGTACACCACGTCCAGACCGAGTCCGCCGACCCAGAAGCGCTCGGCCGCCGCCAGGTCGCGGGAGGGGCGGGCGACGCGGATGTGGCTCTGACCGTTGACCGGCATGTGGGTCCCCCTTCGGTGCGACACGCCGTGCGCGTGCCGGGAACCATGAGCGTAGAGCGGAAATGATCACGGGCCCATCGGCCGTACGTCCTGGTGCGCAGGTCCCTGGGCCATCCGTCCGGAGACCTGCGACCCGGGTCCCGGCCTCGCCCCGGCCCGGCCCCGGCCCCGGCCCCGGTTCCGGTTCCGGTTCCGGACCCTGTCCTAGTCCCAATCCCGGTCCCAGCCCCAGCCCCAGCTGATGCCCGCACGTCCGTTCCCCCGCGCGCAGGGGAGCTGTTCACTTGTGGTTCGTGTGGACACTGTGGCGCGACCCTGGTCAGGCACCCGCACACTGGTCGCACTCGTCAACTGGAGGCGCATTCATGTCACACCGTCAGCCGAGCCCGTCCCCCCGCCGCCGCAGCGTGCTGCGCGGATCGCTGGCCGTACCGGCGGCGCTCGCCGTACCGGCCCTGGCCGGGGCGGCTCCCGCGTTCGCCCTGTCGGGACGCCCGAAGGCCGGGTGGGGCGTGCAGGCGGGCGACGTGACCGCGCACGCGGGGCTCGTCTGGGTCCGGTCCGACCGCCCGGCCCGGATGGTCGTGGAGACGTCGGCGACGGAGTCGTTCCGCGACGCTCGGCGCTGGCGCGGGCCGCTGCTCGGTCCGGACACGGACTTCACGGGGACGACACGGCTACGCGGGCTGCCCGCCGGTGAGCAGATCCACTACCGGGTGCTGCTCCAGGACCCCGACGATCCGCGGCGCACGGGAGAGCCGGTCACCGGCACGTTCCGTACGTCGCCCAAGGGCCGCAAGGAGGGCGTGCGCTTCCTGTGGTCGGGCGACATCGCGGGCCAGGGCTGGGGCATCAACCCCGACCGGGGCGGCTACCGCGTCTTCGAGGAGATGCGCCGCCGTGACCCCGACTTCTTCCTGTGCAGCGGCGACACCATCTACGCGGACGGGCCGATCCAGCCCAGCGTCACGCTGCCCGACGGGTCCGTGTGGCGGAACGTCACGACGGAGGAGAAGTCCAAGGTCGCCGAGTCCCTCACGGAGTTCCGCGGCGCGTTCCGCTACAACCTGCTGGACGAGAACCTGCGGCGGTTCAACGCCCAGGTGCCCTCCATCGTGCAGTGGGACGACCACGAGGTGCGCAACAACTGGTACCCGGGGCAGATCCTGGACGACGCCCGCTACACGGAGAAGGACGTGAACGTCCTGGCCAGGCGCTCCGTGCGGGCGTTCAGCGAGTACTTCCCGGTCTCCACGCTGCCGCCGGGCGACGAGGACGGCCGGATGTACCGCGTGCTGCGGCACGGTCCGCTCCTGGACGTCTTCGTCCTTGACATGCGCTCGTACCGCAACGCCAACTCGCCGAACAGACAGTCCGACGACACCACCGGCATCCTCGGCGCCCGGCAGCTGACCTGGCTGAAGCGGGAGCTCTCGCGCTCCCGGGCGGTGTGGAAGGTGATCGCGTCCGATATGCCGCTGGGTCTCGTCGTGCCCGACGGCAGGACGAACTTCGAAGCCGTGGCGCAGGGCGACCCCGGCGCCCCGCTGGGCCGCGAGCTCCAGATAGCGGAGCTCCTGCGGCACATCAAGCACCGGAAGATCACCGGCACGCTGTGGCTGACCGCCGACGTGCACTACACCTCGGCCCAGCATTACGACCCGTCGCGGGCGGCGTTCCAGGACTTCGCGCCGTTCTGGGAGTTCGTGTCCGGGCCGCTGGCCGCGGGCGGGTTCCCCGCGACGAAGCTGGACGGGACGTTCGGCCCCGAGCAGAAGTTCGTCAAGGCGCCGAGCCGCGCGAACACCTCCCCGGCCGAGACCCCGCAGTACTTCGGCGAGGTCGACATCGACGGGGACAGCGGTGAGCTGACCGTCCGGTTGCGGCAGGAGGGCGGCGGCGTACTGTTCACGCAGGCCCTGCGACCGGGCCGGGTCGGCCAGTAGCGGGCGCGGGGCGCGCCGGGAGAACGTACGGGCGAAAGGGCGCGAAGAGGGCAGATGGCCTCTTAACCCATCAGTCACAAGGCGTTCGTGATCACGCAACACCGGTCCCGCACAGTGGCCGTATGCGAGCTGAGATGTCTGACGTGACACGGATCAAGCACGGCCGCCCCGTCCACCACTGGCGGCGCGACGTGGTCGAGTTGGCCGCCCTGTTCACCGCCGTCGCGGTGGCGGACGCGGTGGCGAACATGATCGGGCACGGCCCCGACGGCCCCGCCCTCCTCACGGTCTCGGCCGTGGTGCTGGTCGCCACAGCCGGGTTCCACATCTGGTGGGCACGGCGCCACAACCACGCCCCGCCGCCCGCGCACGATACCGGCCCCCGGGCGCCCGCCGTCGCGGAGCGGGCCGGGCCCACCGCCGCCCGCGACGCCGCCGAACCGCCGGGGGCGACGACGCTGTGGCGGATGCGTACGACCGTACGGGACGAGCCGGGCTCACTGGCGGCGCTGTGCGTGGCGCTCGCCGACCGGCGGGTGGACATCCTGAGCCTCCAGGCGCACCCGCTGGCCGACGGCACCGTCGACGAGTTCCTGCTGCGCGTCCCCGAGGCGCTGCCCGCCGCCGAGCTCACCCGCGCGATCGCCGGGGCGGGCGGCACGGGCACCTGGATCGAACGCGCCGACGCCCACGACCTGGTGGACGCCCCCACCCGCATCCTGGGCCTGGCCACCCGCACCGCGCTCGACGCCGCCGAGCTGCCGCTGGCGCTGCGGCAACTCCTGGGCCGCTGCACCATCCGGTCGCTGCCCGCCGCGTCCCGGTCGGTGACGCGGCGGGACAAGACGACGCCCGAGCACCCCGAGAACACGGTTCCGCTCGACGGCGTCCTCGAAGGCACCGTGCTGCGCCTGCGGGGCCCCGAGGGTGAGGTGATCACCGTGGAGCGGCCCTACCTGCCGTTCACACCCACGGAGTTCGCCCGCGCGCGGGCGCTCGTGGAGCTCGACACGCGGCTCGGTCCGCGCGTGCCGCTCAGCCAGGACGTGCTGACGCTGCCCGAGGGCAACTCCATCACCCTGCGCCGCGCCGACACCGCCGACGTCGACGCGGCCAAGGCCATGCACGACCGCTGCTCGCAGCGCACCCTGAGCATGCGCTACCACGGTCCGGTGCGGGACGCCGACCGTTACCTGGGCCACCTCCTCAGCCCCCGGTTCGGCCGCACCCTGGCGGTGCAGACGGCTTCCGGCCGCATCGTCGGCATCGGCCATCTGCTCTGGGACGGCGACGAGACCGAGATCGCTCTGCTCGTCGAGGACGCGTGGCAGCGGCGCGGCATCGGCGGCCAACTGCTGCGCCGGCTCGTCGCGATGGCCGTGGAGGCGGGCTGCGAGAGCGTGTACGCGGTGACGCAGGCATCCAACACCGGCATGGTCGCGGCGATGCGCGGCCTGGACCTGCCGCTCGACTACCAGATCGAGGAGGGCACGCTGGTGATCACGGCCCGCCTCGACACGACAAGCGTCAGCTCACCGTTGCGTGACGGCCACGCCGAACGGCATCAGCGGGCGGAGCGCTGACGGGGCCAAGGGCCCGGTCCAGATCGCGCCAGAGGTCCTCGACGTCCTCCAGTCCGCACGACATGCGCAGCAGCCGGTCGCTCACCCCGGACGCGTGCCGGTCCGTGACGTCCACGACGCGATGGCTGATGGACGCCGGGTGCTGGATGAGGGTGTCGACGCTGCCGAGGCTGACCGCCGGGGTGATCAGCCGCACGCCCGCGGTCACCTCGTGCGGGTCGCCGAGGACCTCGAAGGCGACCATGGCGCCGCCGAGCCGCGGGTAGTGGACGCGGGCCACGCGCGGGTCCCCGGCGAGGCGCCGCGCCAGCTCCGCCGCGGTAGCCGACGCCGCCCGCACCCGGACCGGCAGCGTGGCGATGCCGCGCAGCAGCAGGTATCCGGCCAGCGGATGCAGCACCCCGCCGGTGGCGAACCGCACCTGGCGCAGCCGCCGCGCGAACTCCTCGTCGCACGCCACCACTCCCCCGAGGACGTCGCCGTGTCCGCCGAGGTACTTCGTGGCGCTGTGCAGCACGAGGCGCGCCCCGCTCTCCACCGGCCGCTGAAGGACGGGCGTGGCGAAGGTGTTGTCGGCGAGCAGCGGCACCTCGCCGCAGGAGTGGGCCACCGCCGCCAGGTCGAGTTCAGCGAGGGTCGGATTGGCCGGTGACTCGACCATCACCAGGCCGGTGTCGGGACGGATGGCGTCCGCGATGCCGGCCGGGTCCACCCACGTCACCTCGGTGCCGAGCAGGCCCGCGGTGAGCAGGTGGTCGCTGCACCCGTAGAGCGGCCGTACGGCCACGACGTGCCGCAGGCCCGCCGCGCCGCGGACCAGCAGGACCGCGCTCAGGGCGGCCATGCCGCTCGCGAAGGCGACGGCGCTCTCGGTGCCTTCGAGGCGGGCGAGCGCGGTCTCGAAGCGGGCGACGGTCGGGTTGCCGAGGCGGGCGTAGACGGGTGGCCCGTCGTCGAGGGCGCCGTCGACGGCGAAGGCGTCGATGCGGGCGGCCTCGGCCCGGCTGTCATGGGAGGGGTAGGTCGTGGACAGGTCGATGGGCGGTGCGTGCAGGCCCAGTCCGGCCAGGTCGTCCCGTCCGGCGTGGACGGCCTCGGTGGCCAGGGCGCGCCGCTCTACGGGTGAGCCGCCGGGGCGCGCGGCATCGCGCGTCACTGTCTTCGTCGCCGTCTCCGTGGCTGTCGCCGTGACGGTCTCCGTGTTCGCGTCCATGCTCCCCAGGCTGAACATTGACCGGGGTTCCGGCGGTGAAAGCCGTGCTACGTTCGCCCGATGGCCGACTCTGTCGCACTGGACCCGGTGGACCTGCACATTTTGCGCCTGTTGCAGAACGACGCCCGGACCACCTACCGCGATCTGGCGGCGCAGGTCGGTGTGGCGCCGTCGACCTGTCTCGACCGGGTGACGCGGCTGCGGCGCTCGGGGGTGATTCTCGGTCACCAGCTGCGCCTGGACCCGGCGCGCCTCGGACGCGGCCTCCAGGCGCTGCTCTCGGTGCAGGTGCGGCCGCACCGCCGCGATCTGGTCGGGCCGTTCGTGGAGCGGATCCGGGCGCTGCCCGAGTCCCTGTCCCTGTTCCATCTGACGGGCCCCGAGGACTTTCTGGTGCATGTGGCGGTCGCCGGTCCCGCGGACCTCCAGCGGCTCGTCCTCGACGAGTTCACGGCGCGGCGCGAAGTGGCACGTGTGGAGACGAGGTTGATCTTCCAGCAGTGGGAGTGCGGCCCGCTGCTGCCGCCCGACGCCACCGCCGACGTTCCCCGCGACGCCGCTGGCGAATCCTGGTGACGCGCACCCTTCGTTCGTACGAGGATGTCCGCATGTCAGCCACGAATGACCCGCGCTCGAACGCCGGTCCCCTGCCCCGCGACATCGCCGACATGTACGTCGACGAGCTCATCGCCCTCGATCCCCTCACCGGCACCTACCTCGGCGTCAAGGAGAGCAACAGCAAGCTCCCCGACACCTCGCCCGCGGGGCAGGACGCCCTGGCCCGGCTGGCGCGGACGACGCTGGACCGGCTCGACGAGGCGGAGCGCGGGCCCGGCGCCGACAGTGAGGTCGAGCGCCGCTGCGGCCGGCTGCTGCGGGAGCGGCTCACCGCGGAGCTGGCCGTCCACGACGCCGGTGAGGGCCTGCGCTCCGTCGGCAATCTGCACACCATGCCGCACCAGGTGCGGGAGATCTTCACGGTGACCCCCATGGAGACCGAGGAGGACTGGGCGGCGATCGCGGAGCGGCTGCGGGCCGTGCCGACCGCGTTCGAGGGCTACCGCGCCTCGCTCGAACTCGGCCTGGAACGCAAGCTGCTCGCGCCGCCGCGCCCCACGGCCACGTTCATCGGGCAGCTCACCGAGTGGGCGGGTCCGGAGGGCGGGCGCGGCTGGTTCGAGGAGTTCGCCGCCGGGGGCCCGGACGCGCTGCGCGCCGACCTCGACACGGCGGCGCGGGCCGCCACCGCCTCGGTGGTGGCGCTGCGCGACTGGATGCGGGACGTGTACGCGCCCGCGGTCGACGGCTCCCCCGACACCGTGGGCCGTGAGCGGTACGCCCTGCTGTCCCGCCACTTCAACGGCACGGACCTGGACCTCGACGAGGCGTACGCGTACGGCTGGTCGGAGTTCCACCGGCTGCTCGCGGAGATGCGGACCGAGGCCGAGAAGATCCTGCCCGGCGCGGCCACACCGTGGGTGGCGCTCGCCCACCTCGACGAGCACGGGACGCACATCGAGGGCGTGGAGGAGGTGCGCGTCTGGCTCCAGGAGCTGATGGACGAGGCGATCGAGGCGCTGGACGGCACGCACTTCGAACTCGCCGAGCGGGTTCGGAAGGTGGAGTCCCACATCGCCCCGCCCGGCGGTGCGGCCGCCCCGTACTACACGGGCCCCTCCGAGGACTTCTCGCGCCCCGGCCGCACCTGGCTGCCGACCATGGGCGAGACCCGCTTCCCCGTCTACGACCTGGTCTCCACCTGGTACCACGAGGGTGTGCCCGGCCATCACCTCCAGCTCGCCCAGTGGGCCCATGTCGCGGGGGACCTCTCCCGCTATCAGGCGACCGTCGGCATCGTCAGCGCCAACGCGGAGGGCTGGGCGCTCTACGCCGAGCGGCTCATGGACGAGCTCGGCTTCCTGACCGACCCGGAGCGCAGGCTTGGCTATCTCGACGCGCAGATGACGCGCGCGCTGCGGGTCATCGTGGACATCGGCATGCACCTGGAGCTGGAGATCCCGGCCGACTCGCCCTTCCACCCGGGCGAGCGCTGGACGCCGGATCTGGCCCAGGAGTTCTACGACGCGCACTGCAGCCGTCCGACGGAGTACGTGGTGAGCGAGATGACGCGTTACCTCACGATCCCCGGCCAGGCCATCGGGTACAAGCTGGGTGAGCGGGCCTGGCTCCTCGGCCGCGAGAACGCGCGCCGGCGCCATGGTGACGCGTTCGACGCCAAGGCGTGGCACATGGCGGCGCTGTCCCAGGGTTCGCTGGGCCTGGACGACCTGGTGGACGAACTGTCCAAGCTGTGACGGCTCGCGGGCGGCGGGGCGGCACAGCGGCTGCCGCCCCGCCCCGGGCCCCCGCTCAGCAGCCGCAGTCCTCCGCGTCGACGGGAGCGGTGAGCGCGTCCGGGGCGCGCCGCTCGCGGCCCTCCCAGGTCTCGAACTCGAAGCCCTCACGCGCCCAGTACTCGAAGCCTCCCAGCATCTCCTTCACCTGGTAGCCGAGTTGGGCGAGGGCGAAGGCGGCGCGGGTCGCGCCGTTGCAGCCGGGGCCCCAGCAGTAGGTGACGACCGGCACCGACTTGTCGAGGAGCGCCTCCGCCTGCTCGGGGATGAGCGCGGTGGGCAGGTGGATCGCGCCCGGTACATGGCCCTGGTCCCAGGAGGCGGTGGAACGGGTGTCGATCACGACGAACCCGGGGTCGCCTCCTTCGGCGAGCGCGGACGCCACGTCGGAGACGTCGGCATGGAAGGCGAGGCTCGCCCCGAAATACGCGACGGCCGCGGCCGGGGAGGCGGGCGGAGTCCGCAGCACTGGATTGAGAGCGGCGGCGGCCGATGCGTCGGAGGTGACGGAAGGGGCACTGAGCTGCACGTTCACGGCGTTCATGGCATTCACGGCGTTCATGGCGTTGGCGTTCATGGCGGAAAATCTATGGCCGACGACCGGAAGTCTGAAGCGCTGATCCCCGGCATCCCCCTTGATCGGCCGGGGATTTCCCTGTTACCTCTCGGTCATGACCGGTTATTCCACGGACGCCACCGACTGGCGTATCCTCCACGTCCTCCAACGCGAAGGCCGCGCCAGCTATGCCGAACTGGCGCGCGCCGTCTCGATGTCCCCGAGCGCCGTCACGGATCGGGTGCGGCGCCTGGAGGAGGCGGGTGTCATCCAGGGCTACGCTGCCGTGGTCGACCCGGAGCGGCTCGGCCTGCCCATTCTGGCCTTCGTGCGACTGCGCTACCCGACCGGCAACTACAAGCCGTTCCACGACCTGGTGGCGGCGACCCCGGAGATCCTGGAGGCGCATCACGTCACGGGCGACGACTGTTTCGTCATCAAGGTCGCCGCCCGCTCGATGCACCACCTCGAAGAGGTCTCGGGCCGGATCGGCGCCCTGGGTTCGGTGACGACGAGCGTCGTCTACTCCTCCCCCTGCCGCGACGGCCGCTGGGCCGCTGAGGGGCGGCCCAGCGGCCGCGGCGCCACTGTCACGGTTTGCGGGCGACCGCCCCGTACATGGCGATGGCCCGGTCGTCGATGCCGCTCTGCTCGGGGCCGGGCCGCCACTTGTGGACCTGGGTGACGCCGGGGTCCAGCAACTCCAAGCCCTCGAAGAAGGCCGTGGCGGTCGGCAGGTCGCGCAAGGCCATGCGCATGCCCTGTTGCGCGTACTCCTTCGCCACCCGGCCGACCTCCTCGGGGGCGAAGTCCGCGGTGCCGATCGTCAGCGCCAGGAAGCTGCCCGACGGCAGGGGTTCGAGCAGGCGCCGCACCAGGCGCAGGTCGTCCGGCGGCAGGATGAAATGCAGGATGCCGATGATCATCAGGCCGACCGGTTCGTCCAGATCGATCAGGGAGCGGAACTGGGGGCTCTCCAGGATGGCGTCCGGGTCGTGCATATCCGCGTCGACGTATGCGGTCGCTCCTTCCGGCGAGCTCTGCAGCAGCGCGCGAGCGTGGGCCAGAACGATCGGGTCGTTGTCGACATAGACCACGCGCGAATCGGGGGCCGCCCCCTGCACCACCTCGTGCAGATTGGGGGCCGTGGGCAGCCCGGTGCCGATGTCGAGGAACTGCCGGACGCCCTGCTCCTGAGCGAGGAAACGCCCGGCGCGGTGCATGAACCGCCTGTTCTCCAGCATGTGTACGGGCAGCGCGGGCCAGTGCCGGCACATGGCGTCCCCCGCCTCGACGTCGACGAGGTAATGGTCCTTGCCGCCCAGGATGTAGTCATACACCCGCGCCGAGTGGGCAGTTGAGGTATCGATCCGATCGCCTGCGCCACGCATGGGCCGCTCCGCTCTTCGCCGTTGACTCTGCGCCACAGACGCTACGCCATACCGATCCGCGGGCAGTCACACCCTCAACTCACCTCGTGAGCAGCGACGTCAGGCACGTGTGCCGCGTAGCCGCGCCGCGCCTGGTCAGCGGCTCCAGTACACAGCGACACCGCAGACAACTGTGCCCAACCCGGCTCCGGCGAGGACCTGGGGCGGGGTGTGTGCGCCCAGATGCAGACGGGACCAGGCGATCGCGGCCACCAACACGTAGAGCACGGCCCAGCGCACGTCCACCAGGAGGGCCAGGAGGGTGGTGCTGGCGGCGGCCGCGGTGGTGTGCAGGGAGATGTTGCCGGCACAGGTACTTGCCAGCACAAGAACGACCAGCAGCGGAGCGACGGTTCCAACCGTCAGCAGTGCGCGTGGCGCCCCCAGGTACCGGCAGGCCAGCCTGGCCGCCCCTTTAGGGCCTGTCCGGCGGATCTTGTGACTTGTTCGAGGCGGGTCGTCGTTGGCTTGGCCGTGGAGAGGGGAGCCAGTCTCCGGGCGCAGCTGAAAATCAGACGACAGTCGGGGCCCAGGCGCCCTAACGTCCGCAGGCATGGCACCTTCACTTGAACGTCCCCCCTTGCAGGCCGACGAGCGCACCGCGCTCATCGGCTGGCTGGATCTCCAACGGCAGATCTTGAGATGGAAGTGCGCTGGCCTGAGCGAGGCGGACGCGCACCGTTCCGTCATCCCGACCTCGCCGGTGATGACGATGGCCGGGCTCATCAGCCATATGCGGTGGGTCGAGCACACCTGGCTGGAGGTGCTGTTCCTCGGTGGCGACAAGACGCAGAACCCGTCCTTTGACGAGACGGACGAGGACGCCAGCTGGCGCACCGATGGCGTCCCGCTGAAGCAGCTGCTCGCGCAGTACGAGGCACAGTGCGCCCGAAGCAACGAGATCGTGGCAACGGCCTCCCTGGACGACGTCGGCCGACATCCCGACTACCGGTCCGGCAACGCCAACCTCCGCTGGATGCTCATCCACCTCGTCGAGGAGACCGGACGGCACGCGGGACACGCGGACATCGTGCGGGAGCTGCTCGACGGGGCGAAGGGGTACTACTAGGTCCTGTCCGATAGGTCCGGTGACTGACCAGCTTGGGGATCGTTCCGATCGGCATGGGGCGGGGTGACCTCTCGGATGAGGAGTGGGTTCGGCTGGAGCCGCACCTGCCGAAGAACGTTGGACGAGGCGGACGTTGGAAGAGCCATCGCAGAGTGATCAACGGAATCCTCTTCCGGCAGCGGACCGGCATTCCATGGAGGGACCTACCGCTCCGGTTCGGGAAGTGGAAGACGGTGCACGACAGGCATCGACGCTGGTCAGCGGACGGCACGTGGGACAGGGTTCTGCGGGCTGTCCAGGCTGACGCTGACGCGGAGGGCCGCATCGACTGGTCCATGGTGAGCGTGGACTCCACAGTGTGCCGCGCTCACCAACACGCGGCCGGAGCCCGTCGAACCGCCCCTCGCATTCCAGGACGCCGTCGGCGCCCTGTCTCGCACCGCGCCGACGAAGCTCTGGGACGCTCACGCGGTGGCTTCACATGCAAGATCCACCTGGCCAGTGAAGGCGGCCGACGGCCGCTCGCATTTGTGATCACACCGGGCCAGTGGGGCCATGCCCCGCAGCTGATCGAGGTCCTGGACCGCATCCGCGTCGCCCGGCCCGCCGGCGGACACCCCCGCACCCGCCCGGACTACCTGAGTGGCGACCGGGCGTACAGTTCACGCCGCAACCGCCGCTACCTGCGCAGACGTCAGATCAAGCACACCATCCCCGAGCCCAGGAACCAGCGGGCCAACCGTCAAGGCCGGGGCAGCAAGGGCGGTCGGCCCACCGGCTTCGACAGGACGGTCTACAAACGCCGTAACGAGGTCGAGCGAACGATCAATCGACTCAAGAACTTCAGGGCCGTGGCCACGAGGTACGACAAGCGGGCCTACGTCTTCCATGGCACCGTTACTGCCGCCGCAATCCGCCTATGGCTCTGCCCATAAGCGGATTGCGGGAACTCACAAGCAGTCGACGAATGGTCATGCGGCGAACGCGACCCTCCGCAGGAAGCGGGCCATGCCCTTGTCAGTCCTCAGGGCGAGGCCGCAGCGACGCAGAACTCGTTGCCCTCCGGGTCGGCCATCACGATGTGGTGCTCGTCGAACTCTCTGACGACGTTCCCGCCCGCCTTCACCAGGCGCTCGGCCTCCGCCTTGATCCGCGCCCAACGCTCATCGCAACGGCCATGTCCCGGCACCCGGACATCGATGTGAAGTCGGTTCTTCGCTGCTTTCGGTTCAGGGACCTTGAGAATGGAGAGCCGGGGGCCGACTCCGTCGGGATCGCACAGCCACGCGGCGTCGTCCACGGAGTCGTCATCCTGGAGGTTGAACTGCGCGAGCCACTCCTCGCGGGTACTGAAGGGAGCGGGCGGCGGCTCGTCCACATACCCCAGGGCCGTCTTCCAGAACTCGGCAAGGAGCTGCGCGTCTGTGCAATCAAGGGTCAGATCGATTCTGGCTGCCATGGCAGGACGGTACTGCGCACCTCTGACAGGGGGAGTCGCCCCAGCATCCGGCTGCGGCCTACACGCCATAACTCGTCGGACACCGTCTAGTGAGGTCGAGTTCGGTCCAGGGCAGGCCGGTTGCCTCACCTCGACGTGGTGCCCGGTACACCATGAGGTGCCACATGATGTACATGGGGTGATCGACGGCTGCGTCGAGGAACTCACCCGTCTGTTCTGGAGTCCAGACCATGACTGGACTGGGCTTCCGGCCGGTCTCGCGCCAGCGCGCCACTCGCTCGTCGGTCCACACCAGCGGTTGGGGGCGCTCGTATTTGGGGATGACGACGAGCTTGGCCCAGTTTTGCGTGACGAGCTTCTCGGTGACGGCATCGTTGAGAGCGGTGGTCAGGCAGTCGAGGTACTTCTTCCGGGAGGCGGGACCTGTGTCCTGGCGAGGCTTGGCGCGGGCTACTTTGAGAGCTGTACGGGCTTGGTGCCAGGCCTGACGCAGCTCGGGGGGCCGGGGCGTGGGGGCCTGGCTCCAGGCCAAGTGGGCGGCGTCGCATTCGGTTTTGGCTAGCGCTGCCGCTTCGCGGTTGGCCTTCTTGACCTCGTTGTATGCCCATATCTGTTGGAACATCTCTTGGATGTGGCGCTCGCGAAGATCGCGCGTGGGGAGGTGGCCGAGGGCGGGCTTGAAGACACGGTCGATGAAGTCACGGTAGTCGCCTCGGGTCTTGCGCTTGAGGTCGACGCGCTTGGCGTACCAGCGGTCGAGGTACGAGGCGACAGTCTCATTGCTGTCAATGTCGATGCCCCCCTGAGCTTCGTCCCACAGTTTCTGTGCTTCCTCCTTCGCCTGCTTCTGTGTGAGGAAGTCGCCTTTGCGCGGGCGGCGGCGTTTGCCGCCTGGACCGTCGGGGAGCTTGACGTAGTAGTACCAAGAGCCGTGGTCGCGTCTGTTCAGGAGGGGGCAGGCGGAGCCGAGTTCGCGAAATCTGGGCTCCCCACTCGCGTCGAGAACAGGCTGACCGTCACTATCCAGCTTGGGTTCGGTGCACTTGCATCGCTTGTAGGTGCTGCCATCGAACACGTTGGTATCCCCCTGATTGCGGCGGGTTGTTCCTTACGTGTCCTGATCTTGCTGTAGCGAAGGTGATGCCTCCTTGGGCGTCGCATGCTTCCTGCCAGGTGGCGCGGGGAAGAGGGATATGACCACCTTTGTCCTCGTCTGCGATTGAGCAGCGCCAGCGGTGTAGCGGGATGTCCGTGGAGGAAGTCCGATCGCTGCCGGCAGTAGTGAATGTCGTGACAGCTGCACGCGCCCTGGGGATCGGGGCGGACAAGGCGTACGACTTGATCAAGGCGGATGCGTTCCCGGCGAAGCTGATCCCCTTGGGGCGCACGCAGAAGGTGGCGACCGCTTCGCTGTGGGAGGCCTTGGGGGTGTCTTGACGGGGTGCGGCATGGGCTCGGTAGGGCCAGTCGGATCACGCCGCGACCGGGCCCGCGGTGCTGTCTTTTTCCGTGGGCGGCGGCGCTGCGACCAGTTCGGCTTCGTGGCGCCCGGGGCTGAAGGGAGTGGTGACGTGGCTCACTGATCGTCGCGGTTGCGGCGTTGTGACGTGCGTAAATGCCTCGCTTGTGGGGTGCCGTCGGTCTGGTGGCTCCATTGTCTACACAATGGAGCTATCGTGACCTATTACTGGGCTAAGGGGTCGCTATGGGCAGGCGATCCGCTCGTGATCGGACGGAGACGCATGGCACGGCTGACTGGCTACCTGAGTCGCCGCGGGGGGCTCCACCCCCAGGAGGCCTCAGGTCTGCGCAAGGCCGTTTCCCTCCTGTTCGACCAGCACAGCAGGGCTGAGGCGTGCCGGTGGATGAACGCCCAGGGGTATCGCACGGCGCTCGGCAACGAGTGGGCTCCGGAGGTCCTGACCCGCGTCCTGAGTCATCCCCGCATGGCGGGGCTGGGTGAGGACGGCGAGCCCATCGAAAACTTCGGCGAGACGGTACTGACGCCCGATGAGCGTCAGCGGCTCCTTGCCCTGTTTGCCGAGAAGGCGGGCCAGCAGGCCGAGCCCCGCGACGCCTTCGACTACTTGCTGAGCGAAGGCCGGTCGGAGTGCGGCCGGTGCGACTACAGCATGGTGGGCACACGCGTCACCAGCGGCGGCGATCCGGCCTACCGCTGCCCCCCGCCCCGGGAAGGTCAGGACTCGTGCGGGCGGGTTCGGATGAACGCCGACCGGCTCGAAGACTCCGTGGCCGAGGAAGTTCTCGCAGAGCTGCTGCGGCCGGGCGCCCGGGAGCGGGTGGCTGAGCTGCTGGCCGACTTGCGGGCGGAGGCCGAGCGCCTGAAGGCGCACATCGACGGGTCGCCGGAGCGGTTCGGGGAGCTGCGGGAGATGCGCAAGGTGCTGGTGCCGGCCGCCTACGAGGCTGCCGAGAAGGCGACCAAGCAGGACCTGCGTGAGGCGCGGAGCCGCCTGCGGTACCTGGAGCAGTTGATCGACGTACCCATTGAAGGTGTCGAGGACTTGGCCGCCTGGTGGAAGACGGCGCCGCGGGCCTGGCAGCGTGCGCTGGTCGGCGTCGTGATCGTCAAGGTGCGCGTCATGCCGGTGGGGCGTGGCAGGCACCGCGATCCCAGTGAGCGGATCCACATCGAGTGGCGTTAGGCGCCGCCCGTTGCGGGACGGTCAATGGCCGTGAGTCTGATGGCTTGTTGACCTGTGGCACGGGCCCCTGCTGCGGCATTTGCGAACCGCGGGGGTGCGCCGGGTGCTAGGTCTGCCCGTCTGCGGTGAGTGCGGCAGCAGCTTTGCCTCTGGGCTGGTTTGCCTCGACGGGGACACCTGTCCGTAAGATACGGGCGTTTTGAGGCTTTCGCCGATCATGTCCCACGGAACGGATGAACCACAGTGCCCTCCCCTGCCCTCCAGCAGCTGTCCGCCACCACGTGGGCGTGGATGAACGACCGGCCCGGCTGGGGCTACAGCAACAGCGGCGTGGTGGCCAGTGGCGGCCAAGGCCTTCCGATCGATACACAGTTCACGCTCGACTCCACACGTGACCTTCTGCGTTCCGTCGCCGCGACTCTGCCGGGCACCGAGATATCCACCGTCGTGAACTCCCAGGCCAACGGTGATCACACCGGGGCAATCAGCTCGTCACCGACGCGGAGATCATCACCTCCGGTCTCCAGCTTGCGGTACCAGCGATCCGGCGCCCACTGGCATGTCGGAGAGCCGTCACCACTCTGAGGTAAGCCGGCCGCGTGCCCTTACCAGCCTTCAACAGCGCGAGCGTGCCCGCAGCCTGAGACGGCGGCCTGACTCAGTGCCTGAGTAGCCATAGGGCTCGGTCCCACGACGCGAGGTGGTACACGACCAGCACACCGGCGAGTATCACGGCGTGAGCACGGAGCCCTGTCGCGTACAACGCCGCCGCACCACCGGAGAACACAGCCAGCTCCAGCAAGAACCGCAGCGGGCCAGGTGTCGCAATCACCGCCCCACCGGAGCGGGACGCATCGCCTGCTGTGGCGAACACTCCCCACAGCACAGCCACGGCCAGGGGAACAGCAACCACGGAGACGTACCGCAACAGACCGGACGCGGTACCCCATGCCCAGAGCCCGAAGGACGCCAGAGCTGCCAGCTCCAGCACGAATCTCACCCCGAGAGACACCGGGTGAAAGCCATACCCGGACCACATATGCACGACTCCTTCCGACGCAGCCCTCCATGATCACAGACAGCCGCACGGGAGATTCGGCCTCACCCGCCTGAAATGTCAGCGGTCGGGAGTGTGCCTCGACTCAGCCGCTCCCCCTGGCGGCCTTGAGGGCTTCGCGATCGAGGTCACTGCCGGGGGCTCCTCCGGAGTGGACACCCCCCTCACGAAGAGCAGAATTTAGTTACGTGGTGAGGGCAGGAAACCTCACCACCTACTCCAAGGAGCACCCCGTGCAGCGCGTCCTCAAGGTGAGCCAGGTCCACCGCAACCCGCGCCAGCCGCGCGAGTACCGCAACGAGGACGCGCTGAACGAGCTGGCCACGTCGATCGACAAGTACGGCCTGATGCAGGCCATCGAGGCGCGTCCCGACAACGAGCGCGGCGGCTACGAGATCGTCGCCGGTGAGCGCCGCTGGCGCGCGCACCAGATCCTCGGTCCACCAAGATGCGCCACGATCATCTCGGAGAAGAACGAACTCCAGCGGTTCAAGCGGTCCATGTCGGAGAACGTCACCCGGGAGGACATGACCCCGTTCGAGGAGGCCCACGGCTACCAGCGGATCCCCGACGAGGAAGAAGGCGCGACGATCGAGACCGTCGCCGCCGATTTCGCCAAGACCACCACGTACGTGAAGCTGCGCCTGGCCCTGCTCGACCTGCGTATCGAGAGTCAGGAACTGGTGCAGGACGGGAAGATCGGCACGCAGGCAGCGGTGCAGATCGCCGCGCTGAACCTCGCCGACCAGGGCTCCGTGCTGAGCAAGTTCGTACGCGGCGAGTTCGCTGCGGACAACGAGATCGTCCACTTCGCCTACGCGATGAAGCAGCAGCAGGACCAAGCCGTCCTCCTGGTCGTCGAGGAGATGACCGAGGAGCAGCGCACCGAACGCGCCGCCGCGCAGAAGAAGACCCGCAGCACGCTCGACACGATCGAGCAGGTCCGCGAACTCCTGGACGAGATCGCCAGGACGAAGCCCTTGAAGCTCGCGGAGACGCTGGAGACGCAGGTCGGTGCACGGCTGGACCAGCTGGACCGGGTCGCTGAGTGGCTGACCAAAGCGCGGTGGCAGCTCAAGCAGGCCAAGGCACACGCCGAAGCCCGCAAGCTGGTCAGCGTCAACCCGGAGGCGGAAGCGGACAGCTCCACCGAGGACAGCGTCGACCGCGAGCTGGCTGCCGCCTGACCACGACGCTCCGGGGACGGGCTCCCCTGCCCGCCCCCTCACACACGGCACGGCCGCATACCGCGCCTCTTCACCTCACACGCCGCACGAAAGGCTGCTTCGTCATGCGCTTCAGCGCACTCCTCATCCGCGCCCAGGCCGAGCTGCTCGGCGAAGACGTGGGCATTGATCGCCGCGCTAGCGGCCCAGGCCCTCAACCACGTACACGGAGCGGACATCGAACGCCTGGCGAAAGCTTTCACCTCCTCCAACGCCTTGGACGTCACCGCGATCCGCTACCTGAAGGACCTCGAGGACGGCTTGCCGCGAGGCGAAGCGGCGGGCCGAGCGGCGACCGCCCTCATGCACGACTGGGCAGACGCGGTCCTCAACGTCTCCAGCCGAGGGGATCGCGCGTGAGCACCGGCCAGAACTGGCGTGACATGTGGCGCCCCGACTTCGACCGCGACGCCCAGAACCTGCTGCCCGTGAAGGCGCCTGCACGCATTCCGGCCCGACCCGACGCCTACGGCACCGAAGCCCTCTTCGGCGAAGTCGCCCCGGACAGACGCCCCTCCCGCAAGCCCACCGTGAAGGCCGGTGACGTCGAGGGCCAAGACGAGCTGTTCTAACCCTCCAGACGGAGCCGACAGGGCCTTGGCCGCCTCAGTCGTACGTCAGCCCGCCCGCTCATAGGTAAGGACGGTCTTCGGGTGGTTGCCGATCTTGCGTAGGCGCAGCGGGCCGTCCGAGGACTTCACGTCGAAGGAGTACTTGGTCTCTTCCGGCGGGCAGTTGACGGTCCTGGTGCCCTGATCGAGCTTGAAGTTGCTCATGGACAGGTCGTGCTGGTCGATGCCGGAGACAGCGGCGCTGCCCTTGCATCGCGGGCCGGTGCGGGACTCGATGACCACGCGTGCGGATCTGCCCGGCTCGACCTGGTGGAGGGTCAGCTGCTGGCTGCCGTCCGTGGCTCGCCACCGGCCCACGAACCAGGGGTGGATGGGCTTGTACTTAGTGGCCACCCCGGCGAATCCGGAGCCTTTGCGCCAGGTCAGCGTGGTGGTTTCCAGCATGCTGGGATCGACGAAGTCCACTCGGGCGCCACCGTCGCGGATGCGGGCCTTCGGCCAGACGATGGTGTTCTTGGTCGGGTCGGTGGTCCAGGAGGAGAGGTCCCCGGTGGCGACGGCCGCGATCACCTCTTGCGGTTCTTCGCCGTCCCTGCAGTACGCGCCGAAGCCGGCCGCGAGCCACACGGTGTCCCGGTACGCCTTTGCCCTGATGCCGTGGCACGGTTTGGTGCCGGTGTCATAGACCGTCTTCCGGGCGGACCAGGCGTCGTCAGAGGCGTCGCGATGCTGTGCCTCCAGGCCGCGGCGAGTGAAGCGGAGGGACACCTGCCGGCCGTCGGACAGTTCGAGGACGGTGTGGTCGTCGTCGTCCTCGACGACCCGTGAATCAGGCTTGTCCTCGGGTTCGCGGTGGGACTTCGTGTGCTTCGCGCTGCTGCCGGACGGTCCCTTGTCCGATTGCTCGGCGCAGCCGCCGACGGCTGCGCCGAGCATCAGCACCGCTACCGCCCACGCCGCTGCGCTCTTCGTTCTCATGCCGTGTCAGCTCCCTGTACGCCGCGCCGCGATGCCCGGGCCGGTGGGTGGCACGAACTCGGCGATGCTAGTCGGTGGGCGGCCCGTCCCGCTCGGCCCCCGGCACGGTGCGGCCCCGGCGGTTCTGTCACTCGTCGAGGACGACGGCGACCGCACCCGGGCCCGGGCCGCCGCCTCCCGCGCCTCCAACTCCCCGACCAACGACCCCATCGGCGTCGCCTCCTCCACCCACACGGTAGAGACCCGACCACGCCGCCATCACCCTCAACCACGATCTCCCAGCTCAAACCATCGGGGCCGTCCCCGGAAGAGAGCTACACCCGTCGCAGTACCGAAGTGGACACCCCCCAAGAGAGTAGAATTATCACATCAGGAAGAGGGGCCTATCTGCCGGGCGGGGCCGGAACGAAAAGAGAAAGTATGTCACCATCGCACCCGTCGACGCCTTCCACGCGCTCGGCGTACTCGCACCCGAATGCGGGGAGTACGAAGGCTCCGGCATGGTCACTTACCCCCACGGCCCCTTCGAGCGGGCACGGGAATGCGGGTTGCGAAGCCCTCGCCAAGGGCCTGTACGTCATCCGCTCCACGGAGCTGGGGCGCATGCGCCTCGCCATCCCCCTGCCGGAAGGAGGCGTGCAGCACTTCGAGCACCCCATGGACGGCGGACCGGAGTGCTGGCGGGCCACCTTCGAGGACCGCGCATCAGGCTTCACGTTCGACGAACCCGTAACCGCCGAATGGGGCGTCGCCCTCGACCCTCTCGCTAACAGCGGCCGATAGGAGCACGTTATGACGCTCGACAAGAACACCATCGTCACCCCCGTCGCCCACAAGGCCAGGGACGAGCTGCGACCGTTCGGCCGCGTCGTCAGCTACGCCGAAGCAGTCCCCTTCGGTGAGCGGCTGAACATGGTCCTGTGGGACGGCATGCCAGGCGCACATCGCCGAGCGGTACGGGCGCCCGATCCACGAAATCCTCTGAGAGGAGACCCGGCGCCCGCTGCCCGAACTCCTCAAGGAACGCCACCGCCGCAGCCCGCGCCCAGTACCGGTGCATCACCGCGAACCGCAGCCCGGCCCGGACGCCGAAGCCCACCGTGCCGCCCTCCTTGCAGCAGGCACACCACGACGGCGGGCGCCGCGTGACCGAAGAACAGTTCCGGTGCCACGTCCCGAAGATCGCCGCCCTTCGCGGCTGGACGCTCACCTACCACGCGCACAACTCCCGCCGCAGTGACGCGGGGTGGCCCGATGAGGTCTACGGACACCCCAAGGCCAAGCGAACCATCTTCGCTGAATCCAAGTCGAACACCGGGCGGATACGTCCCGCTCAGCGCGACCGGCTCCAGCACCTCCAGGCGTGCGGCTTCGAGACTGCACTGTGGCGCCCCAAGGACCTTGATCACATCGTCGCTGTCCTCGCCCCTGACGGCCCCCGTGCCGAACTCCCCGACACCTTCTGGCCGAGGAAACCCCACACCGTGCACAACCGCTCCCAGCAGGCCAGCCAGATCCCGCCCATGCCCGGCGCCGGCTGGTGCGGCTCATGCGACAGCTGGTTCAACCCCATCACCAACACCTGCCGCGGCAACAACCGCTGACGTGAGCGAGGAGCCAGAGATGGAACCCCCGTCTCCGACACGAGACACACTCCCCGAACAGGCACTCACCGAGATCGCCCGCCTCGCCAACGCCCTGTGCGAGCACCTCACCGATGACCAGTGGCGTCTGTCGGCCCGCATCCGGCAGCTCGCCGAAGCCACCCTGCCCCACGCCGGAGAACACTGGTGCACGCCCGCTTCGCGCCGCTGCCCGACAAGCGGACCCACCACGCGACGTACGAGACCGCCGCCGCGCTCCGCGACCGCCCCGGCGAGTGGGCCCACGTCGACACGCACTCCAACAGCAACCGGGCCTTCAACCAGGCTCACCGCATTCGCACTGGGAAACTCGCCGCGTTCCGCCCCGCCGGCGCGTTCGAAGCCACCATCAGGACCGATGACGACGAGGCCATAGACGTCTACGCCCGCTACGTCGGAGCCGCTACGGCACCGTGATCACTTCCGCCGTTGTACAGGTACTTACCGATTACGGGCCCGGGACGCGGGAGCCGCAGAAGTCCAGCTCAACGGACGACACGGTTGCGGCGAGCCGTTTCCCCTCACTTGGCAACCTGGAGACGCCGCACCTCGAAGGCGTCCTTGCTTTCCCTCGGGCCGGGGTAGTAACGGGTGCGCTGGGCCTCCTCAGCGCGCGTCAGTTCCTGCAGACAGGGGTGGGGTCCTGCCCCTGTAGATACTGACCTTGTTCATCCTTGGTGAAGTCTCTTCGCAAGACCATGCAGATGGACCGGCTGATCGCGGTTGCATCACGGATGTTTACGTCCCACACCTGCACGGTGCCCTCGCTGCCGGTGGCGAGCCTCTTACCGTCCGCGCTGAACGCCACCGACCAAACCGAGTCGGTGTGACCTATGCGGGTGGCGAGGGATGCGCCGGATTCTACGTCCCATACCTGCACGGTGCCGTCGTGGCTTCCGACAGCGACCCTCTTACCGTTCGGACTGAACGCCACTGATGAAACCGAGTCGGTGTTGTCTTTGAAGGTGGCGAGGGATTCACCGGATTTCATATCCCACACCTGCGCGATGGTACTGTCACGGTCGGTGGCGATCTTCTTGCCGCCCGAACTGAACGCCATCGAAAACACCGAGCCGGTGTGGCTGTTGAAGGTGGCGAGGCGTTTTCTGGATCGCACGTCCCACGTTTGTGCGATGCCGTCGCTGCTGCCGGCGACGAGCCGATTGCCATCCGGGCTGAACGCCACCGCCAACACCCCGCGGGCGTCACGGTGTTTGAAGGCGGCAAGGCGCTTTTCGGTTTTCATGTCCCATACCTGCGCGGTGCCGTCTTCGCTGCCAGTGGCGAGCCTCGCACCATCCGGACTGAAAGCCACCGACAACACTTCTTGGGTGTGCCCTTTGAGGGAGGCGAGGCGTTGCCTGGATTGCACGTCCCATACTTGCACGATGCCGTCGCCAGTTCCGGTGACGAGTCTCTTACCATCCGGGCTGAACACTACCGAAGACACCCAGGTGGTGTGATCGTTGAAGGTGGCTAGGCGTTTTCGTGACTTAAGGTCCAACATCTGTACGCTGCCATCGTCGGTGTCGGTGGCAAGCCTCTTACCATCTGGACTGAAAGCCACCGACAACGCCATGTCGGTGGAACCTTTGAGGGTGGCGAGGCTCTGTTCGGATTTTACGTCCCACACCTGCGCGGTGCCGTCTTCGCTACCAGTGGCGAGCCTGGCACCATCCGGACTGAACCACACCGCCCGCGCTTCGGTGTGGCCTTTGAGGGTGGCGAGGCTCTGTTCGAATTTTACGTCCCACACCTGCGCGGTGCCGTCTTCGCTACCAGTGGCGAGCCTCTTACCATCCGGACTGAAAGCCACCGACAACACCGAGCTGGTGCGGCCTTCGAGAGTGGTGAGGCTTTTCCCGGCCTTTACGTCCCACACTCGTACGGTGTAGTCCTCGCTTCCTGTGGCGAGCCTCTTACCATCCGGACTGAAAGCCACCGACATCACCGGCGAAGTGTGACCTTTGAGACGGGTGAGAGCTGCTCCGGATTTCACGTCCCACATCTGCACGATGCCAACGCTGCCTGCGGTGGCGATCCTCTTGCCATCCGGACTGAAAGCCACCGACAACACGTCATCCGTGTACTCGGTCGTGAGGTTTTGTCCGGATTCCACGTCCCACACCCGTAAGCCGTGGTTACTGCCGACGGCGAGTCTCCTACCGTCCGGACTGAACGCCAGCGACACCACGCCATCGAGGGGACCTGTCCGGATCGTCCCACCGGAAAAGGCGACGAGGGACTTACCGGACTTTATGTCCCATACCTGTGCGGTGCCGTCGTGGCCTCCGGTGGCGAGCCTGTTGCCGTCCGGACTGAATGCCACTGACGGCAACGCGCCGTCGACGCCTGTAAAGGTGGCAAGGAGTTTCCCGGACTCTACGTCCCACACCCGTGCAGTGCCGTTGTAGTTGCCAGTGGCGAACTCCTTACCGTCCCGGCTGAACGCCAACACGGCCCCCTCGGCTTTGCAGCTGTGCATGAGAGGGGCTGCGGGGGCTGCGGAAAGGGCTGCGGCGGCCTCTGCGGTGGGGCTGGTCTTCCATGCCTTTACGGCGAGCAGGGAGGACAAGTCAGGGTCGCTCTCCGCGAAGGTAGCGGACAACGCGGCGAGTTGGCGGGACTGGGCGGTGCGTTGTGCGGCGGTGGCGGCGCGCTGTGCGGTCGTGGCGGTGTGTTGCTGGTAGAAGGCGATACCGGTGGCCACGAGGGCGAGAGCCAGGAGTGTGCCGAGGATGGTGTTGAGGCGTCGAGTGCGGCGCAAGGCCTTGTGTTGTTGTTGTCTGCTGTCGTGGAGGAGCTGGGTGATCTGGGGTGTGAGGGCGCGGTGGGCGGCCCACTCGTTGCCTTCGGCGAGCAGGGAGCCTTTCAGCAGGTCGTCGGGCAGGCCGCTGCGGGCGTGAAGGGCTTGCTGTTCGCGGGCGCGTTGCAGCCAGACCTGGAACTGGTGGTCCTGGGTGACCCAGTCGCGCAGGTCGGTCCAGTCACGCAGGAGGGTGTCGTGGATGAGTTCCGCGGTTGCCTCGCCGGGGACCTGTCGGCCTGGGTCTGGGTCCGGGTGTGCGGTGGTGTTGGTGGTGATGATGCGGTGGCCGGTCAGAGCGGCCAGTACGGCGTCGAAGGCACTGTCGGCGTTGGTGCCGGTGGGTTGGGGGTCAGCGGCCAGTCCTCGGAGTTGGGTGAGTGGGACGAGCTGACGGGTAGCGGGGGTGCCGTGTTTGGGGTCGGCGGGTCGTACCAGCGCGGTCAGGACACGTTGGGCGGTGGTGCGGTGGTCGGGGGGCAGCTGGCCGAGGGCCTGGTTGCACCAGGCAGTCATGCTGCCGGTGACTCCGCCGATCTTTTCGTAGGCGGTGTGGGTCAAGCGGCCGTCTTCTCTGCGTCGGCGTACCCACAGCTGGCGCAGGGCCAGTTCGAGTGCAGGGAGTAGGACGGCCGGCGCCTGCCGGGTCGTGGGGTCGGCCTCCAGGACGTCGTTGACGATCCGGTCCGCCAGCCCGGTTTCCCACGGCAGGCCCACGGTCTGGGCCGGCCGGGTGACGATGGCCTCCAGTTCCGGCCGGCCCAGGGTCCCGGGGATGTTGCACATACTCGGTGAGGCGGCGTCGATGAGGTCGGGGGCGAGTTCGCTCAAGGGCGCGTAAAAGTCGTTTCGCGTGATCAGCAGCAGGGTGACCGGCACAGCGGAGGCTGCCAGTGCCGTCAGCTCCTGGACTGCCCGTATCCGAACGTCGCCCCCGTGCCCGTCATCTTCCCTGGCTTCAGGGGCGGGCTGGGTGAGGAGTTCTTCGAACTGGTCGATGACCAGCAGCAGCCGGTCGCGTTCCGGCTCGGCTGCCAGTCGGGCCTCGGCCGCGCCCGCAAGTCCGCCGTCGGCGGCGCCGGGCAGGCCGCTCTCTTCCAACTGTGCCAGCAGGTCCCGGCCCGGGCGGGTCACCAGCGTCAGCCAGCGGTCGCTGCCCGTGACTGCCCCGTCGGCGAGGGCGGGCAGCACACCGGCGTTGACCAGGGACGACTTTCCCGCCCCTGAGGGACCAAGCAGCATCAGCAGCCGCCGGTTCCCGGCGAATGCGGCCAGTACCTTCTCCACCGCCCGCTCACGGCCGTGGAACCACTGCGCGTGTTCCGTCCCGAATGGCTCCAGCCCTCGATACGGGCACACCTGACGCTCGGCCAGCTGCGGCCACACCTCCCGCAGCACCTCCGCGGGGGTGGCGTAGGCGATGTCCAGGCCTTTGAGGTGGGTGTCGGGGGAGACAACCGCAGTGACCATGCCGACCACCAGTCCGGTCATCTCGTCCACCACCGGCGCCCCACTGAACCCGCTCGTCAGGCTGTTGGCTCCCGCCAGCTGCAACAGCGGTCCCGCCTCGCCCTGCCTGCCCAGCAGGTCCGCGGCCGTGCCGTAGCCGAAGTGTCCGCCGTCCAGGGCCTGGGCGGGAAACCCGAACGAGAACACCCGGTGCCCCCGGCACCCGGCCGCCACTCCCACCGGTAGCGCGCCCGCCCCCTGCGGCAGCCCCGTCAGGCGCAGCACGGCGACGTCCTGCTCCTCCGGCTCCCGCCACCCCTCCGTGAGTACCTGGCCCCACACTCGCGGCCTGCGCGGCAGCCCGGGGAAAGTGATCTCCACCCGTCCGCCCGTCGCCTGCCCGGCGGCTTGTACCACGTGTGCGCAGGTGAACGCGGTGTCAATGCCGACCAAGAAGCCCGCCCCCACAGGCCGGCCGTCCGCTCCGAGCACCTGGAAGACCGCCCCGAGCGTGTCCGCCTCGTCCACCAGAACGCCACGGCCCGGGACTCCTAAGCTGCCGTCCACACCTCACACCCCACCGGCGTCAGAAGCATCAGCAGGCACTGACCGGTCGGCTTCCCACACCACGCGGACCTTCAGGTGCACGGTCGCCTCACCCGTGGTGATGACCGCCCCGGCCTTCGCCGACAGGTTCACCCCGAACTCCACCTCCACCGACCGCGAGCCCGCCTCGCGCAGCGACTCCAAAACCGCCCGCGCCGTCTCCCGTACCGGGACAAGCGACTCCTGCAACGTCCGGGGCAGCTCACGCACCGCATCCCCCAGCCGTCCGACCTTCACGGGCCCAGCAGCTGACGAAACCTCCTGCCTCTGCTCCTCCAGCAGGATCGTCCCGCCTCCCTCCAACGGCATCCGCACGCACGCAATCATCAACTCGACCCCTCCAGAAGCATCTTGAACCTCAAGCATCCCAGCGGACACCGGTGCTCATCAAACAGGCTCCACACAAGCGCGGGGCTGAGCCGGGTGTCGGGATGGTGTCGGCAGTACCGCTCACACGGCGGGTCTTCGGGGGCGACGCTGGAGGTAGACCTCGGCCCAGCGACGCCCCGGACGCATCGCGATCCATCAGATGTCCTCAGTGCCGTCCTCCTCGTCCTCGGCGTCGGGCTCGGGCGGCGGTTCTGCCGGGGGCAGGACCGTAAGAGAGGCCCGCCGCCTCAGCGAGTTCTCGAAGTGGGGGCGCCTCGCCGTACTCGGCAACCCATTCACGCGCGCTGCGCACGATCTGGACCTGGCGCTCAGTGAGGCTCACGACCGCGCCTTCACGCGTGCGAGTTCCTTGAGCGCCACCCGGGCCGCTGGCGTTCCTGCTGAGGTTTCCCAGTAGGGGTGGGCTGCGATAAGCCGGGAGAGGTTCAGCAGTCGCCTCCGGTGCGCGGCCGTCCCATCCGCCGCTGCGTCAGCGAGCTGCCCGTACGTGGCGTACCAAGCCGTCTGGGCCTCCATGAGGTCCGAAGGGAAGTCCATGCGATCCATGAGCCGATTAGAGCGCATGTTCGAATTTTTCTGCAAGCGCCATAGCCGTCACATTCACCGGTCGCTGCCAGATTCCGAGCCGCCCGAAGGTGCGAACGGATCATCCCATCGCGCGGGTACCGGCGGTCGGCCTGAAGCTGGTGGCGTGGAGTACCCCCTCGCCGTTGCTCTCGCCGCGTCCGTGTCCAAGCTGCCAAGGGGCATCAGCTGGCGGCCCTCATCGAGGCCCACGGCGCCTCCTCCCGCGCTGCCGGGCCTTCGACGAGGGTGTCGGGAGATGCCATCCCGGCGTGACTGTTCAGTTGGTTGATCGCTTCCCGGCCATGAGGAAGATCCTTTTGACTGCCGTGATGGCTGCCTCCACCGCTGTCCTGCTCGTCCCGACTGCTGCGACCGCGGCCTCGGAGACCGCTCCCGCCGTCGCGCTCGCGCCTGCCGCGCCATGTGAGGGCAAGCAGGCATGGCCCGAGCTCGTCGGAATCGACGCGAACACCGCCGGCTACACCATCAGGAAGGAGAATCCTTCGGTCACCGTTCAGATCATCCTGGCAGGCTCGCCGGTGTCGCCTGGTTTCCGCTGCGACCGCGTCCGCGTCTTCGTCAACCCCCAGAACGTGGTTGTCGAGATGCCCCGCGTCGGGTAGTCAGCTCCTCGGGACCTCTTCCGCGTTCGGTAATGAGTCCGAGCGGTGCGGAAGAGGACTCGCTTCCCGGTGCGGGCTGAACAGCCCCGGGGGAACGTCCCCACCATCGGCGGCCTTTCCGGGATCGCAGGCTCGGGGCAGGTGTGGTTCATCGACGCCCGGGCGAGTCGCCCCGCGCCAAGATGATCAGTGGCTGAATACGGCCGTCCGGCGAGCCCTCTTTTGAATGAATGGGTCACAGCCCGCGCGAGAAGGACGGTGGCCTTGGGTAGAAACCGGGGCACAGAAACCAAGCCCGAAGGAGAATGTCATGTCCTTCCTAGCGCGTGCGGCAACGGCTACGGGAGCAGCTCTGCTTGCGGGGGGTAGCATCATCCTCCTCTCTCCGGCTCCGGCGTATGCCGGACAGGCCGAGTGCACCTCCTACTTCGAAAAGGCATCGCAGAACGCAAAGGACTGGGCCAAAAAAGTAAACCCGTGCAGCATGCCGGCGACCGACGAAGGCCGCAAAGTATGCAGGGGCGCGGCGAATCGAACCATCAGCGACCCCCGCCTGCTCACGGAGGTCAAGAACGGGTGCAACAAGCTGAAGAAGCCCTTGTTGGGGTTCTGAGTCACCCAGCGAAGAGGCAAGCGGCCCAAGGCCTGCCACGCGGGCGAATCGGCAGCCAGGGAAGCGAGGCCGCTCGGACGGCTTGTCGTGCTGCGGCCAGCCGCGCCGATCAGTCCGCCTGAGGCGGAGTCGTCGCGGAAGCTGATGGTGACCGCATGGTGGGCGATGTCGTCGGATGAAGTCATCCGCAGGGCCAGAGGTCCTTTAGTCAATGCACTCAACCATTGCGGCGGGGCGGGCCTCCCCAAAGGGGATAACGTTGGCATTTCTATGGGCAACGATCAAATTGTCAATAACGGAAACGACAACAACAACCAGGCTTTGCGGATACTGAGGGTTCGCAAGACATGGGTGAGCGGTCCCATGGAGAGCGGAAACTCATCTTGCTGGCGATTCAGCCCGGCCTAGGGGCTTTCCTGCCCTCAATGTCCGCCGTCTTAAGTTTGCAGATGGGCTCTGACCGCGCCCAGCACCGGAGCCCGCTGTGGTCGTCTCCGCCTCGTTAGGCTGCCGCCGTGACCGAGCCCTCCTCGCTGCCCGGCGACCCTTCCGAGCTGCGCCTACCCATCTCCTACGACGACGCGCTTGCCGATACCCCGCAGACCGACACGCTGGAGCGGTGGGACGTGACGATCCTCCACCGCCGACGCACCCACGACGACGCAGCCGATCCGGCCGCGTCCAGCACCTGCGTCGGCGAAGGCTGCCCCCTGTGCATCGTGGAGGATGCCGCTGTCGGGACGATGACCTTCTACCGTGTCCATCTCGACCGTGGGCGGAATGCCGTCTGGGCCATGGAGGAGGAATCCGAGGAGCTGCACGCGACCGCGCAGGTTCTCCTTTTGATGCACAGACCGGGTCGTTCACCAGTGAGGTCAGTGAACCGCTGGACTACGTCGGTTCGGCCCTGCTCGTCATGGACCGGGTGACCTTGGACCCGCACGGGGTCACGGCCTGGCCTCCGTACTCGCCAGCGAGGCAATTCACCGCCTCATGGCCGGGTGCCGGGCGGTCGCCTGCTCGCCCGGTATCACCGACCTGGGCGGCCAGCGGCCAATGGACCGGTCCGAGTGGGGCCGGGTGGCCGCCAAGATCACCCGGGGATGGGAGCGCATCGGGTTCCGTCTGTACCGCGACGGCGTCTATCTTGGCGACCAGTCGGGACAGGACCGGCCGGGCTGGGTGACCAACAACGGCACCGTCGACGCCTACCCGGTGATCACCGTGCACGGACCGTGTGCGAACCCGGTGATCACTCATGTGGAGACGGGGCGGCGTATCGATCTGGGGATCACCGTGCCGGCGGGCGAGTACGTGCGGGTCGATACCCGGCCCGGGCGCCGCACGGTGACGCGGCAGGACGGCGGCACCGTCGCGACCACCTCGCCGCTGGGCAGCTTCCGGCTGCCGAAGGGCCGCAGCGAAGTGCGCTGGACCGCCTCCGATCCCACTGCGCCCGCCCGCTTGACGGTGGTGTGGCGTGACGTGTTCAAGACCCTCGTGAACCCGAAGGAAAACTTCGTTCAATGACGCTCGCCCAGGCCCCGCTACTGGTGAACGGCGCTACCCACAGTGCGCAGACGTTCCGGCAGATGATTAAGGATCTGTCGCACGGATCGGAGGGGGTGACCGAGGCCGCCGACCTCAAGGTGGCGCCGCTGCCTGTCCCGGGCGGCGGCGTGCAGATCGCGGACGGCTCTGCGGTGATCCGCGGGAAGGCGTCGGCGTGGCAGGGTTCGTACACGGCGTACAACATCGGCACGGCGACGGTGGATATTGCGCCACCGGGTGCTGCGCCGCGTTCGGATCTGGTCGTGCTGCGGGTGCAGGACCCCGAGTTTGAGGGCGGGCTCGATCCGGCGAAGGACGCGGTGAACTTCTTCGACGTGATCCCTAACGTGTCCTCCACTGCCTCTGTGGTGCCCAAGGGGGTGACGGGGGTGCCACTGGCCCGTGTCGATCTGCCCGCGAGCACGGGGACGGTCACCGCGGGGATGATCCGTGATCTGCGGCGGGTGGCGAACCCGCGCAGGGAACGCACCCTCTACACGGCGTATCCGACGAAGATGAGCAAGGCGTGGAAGGACGACGACAAGTGGCATGACTGGCCGCCCGAGGCGCGCTGGCAGATACCGGTGCCGGCGTGGGCGACGAAGATGATCGTCACCATCACGGTGGCGGGTCTGCGGATGGACTTCGACTCGCTGTACGGGAAGCTCCAGCTCGTGTTCGGCACGGTTCACGGCCAGGACACGGTCGTCGACAACAACCAGGGCCAGGTCGTACGTCGGCAGACGACGGTGGTCGCGGACACCCTGACGCTGCCCGCCTCCTACCGGGGCACCACGCAGGTGCTGTACATGCAGGCCAAGATGGCGAAGGACTGGAAGGGCGACCTGAGTGTCGACGGCGGGACGTCGATCATCGCCGATGTCGAGTTCACCGAAGGACCGGTGTAACAGTCGGTGGGGTACCGGTATCTGACGCAGCACGCCCTGACCGGCGAGTGGCTGTCGCACGATCTGCTGCTGCGCGGAGTGGAGTTCGGCCCGGACTTGAACGGGCCGGGCCTTCTGCGGGGCGCGCTGTCCCCCGGCTCGCGTGGTCTCATCCTGGGCTGACGGACCCGGGGAACACGCTGCTGTATGTCGAGGCGGGCGGGCGGATCCGGTGGGGCGGCATCATCTGGCAGACCGAGCCCGACGGCGGAACGATGCAGGTCGAGGCCGCGGGATGGTCGTCGTACTTGCAGTACCGGCATGACCTGGACGGGGAACTGGGCGGGCGTGGTCCGTACGTGAACGCCGACCCGTGCCAGGTGATGCGCGACATCGTCACCTACGCGCAGTCGGTCCCGAACGGCAGCCTGGGCATCACCGTGGACGACACGACGTCGACGGCCAAGGTGGGCAGCCCGGCGGAGCCGTGGCATTCACGCTGGTGGGAGACGCCGGTGCTCGGCGACCTCTTCGACGATCTGATCAAGGCGCCTGATGCGCCGGACTACACGTGCACCACCTGGTGGGGCAAGGACCGGTATCCGGTGCGGCGGATCCGGATCGGCTACCCGCGTCTGGGTGCGCGCCGCAGCGACATCGCGTTCAGCTCGGACACCAACATCGTCGGCCATACGCCGGTCACCTACAGCGCGGATGAGTACGCGCAGGTCGTGATCGCCACCGGGGCGGGTGAGGGGCGCTCGCAGCAGCGGGCCGTCGACGCGGTGCGCAACAAATGGCTGCGCCTGGAACACGTCCTGGAGCTGCCCGAGGTGCGCGGCCGCGATGCGCTCGCACAGCGGGCCCGCAGGGAGCGGGCCTGGCGGCAGAGCCTCGGGCACGTCGAGGAGATCACCGTCCGCGACCATCCCGCGGCGCCGATCGGGTCGTGGCAGGTGGGTGATGACGTGCAGGTGTCGGTGCGCGATGAGTGGGCGAACTGGTCGGGCTGGTGCCGCATCACCGGCTTCACGATCCGCCCCGACACTGACTCCGGTGAGACCGCCCAGCTCCAGCTCGAACCGGTCGGCGCCCACCAGTACGCGACCGCCGCCTGACCTCGAAGGAACTCTTGTGCGTAACGACATCGGCGCCCGTCTGGCCCGCCTGGAGAAGCTCGTGCAGACCATGATCCGTGCCCGCAAGCTGGTCAACGCCAGCCTGGAGAACGGCGCGGTCGACGTGTACGACGAGAACGGCTCGCTGCGCGCGGTCATCGGGCAGCAGCCGGATGGCACCAGCGGCGTCACCGCGGTCAACGGCCCTCGGCCGCCCATGCCCTCCCCGGCCGTGGTGGAGCCGGTGCTCGGTGGCGTGCGCATCACCTGGGACGGCGCCTTCGCCGACGGCCAACCGGCCCCGCTGGATCTGTCCCGCGTGCAGGTACACGTCCTGTCGTCAGTGACCGGGCAACCGGATCTGCGGTGGCCGACCACGACGATCGAAGCAGCTTCGGGGGCGTCGGTGACCGTGGCGGTCAATCACTACGGGCCCGTGTGGGTACGCCTGGTCGCCGTGAACACCTCCGGCACTCCCGGGCAGCCATCTGAGGCGGTGGAGGCCACGACGCGCCGGGCCGCGTCCGAGGATCTGGGTCAAGGGGTTGTGCGGCGCGATCATGTTGCTGCTGGGGCGATCACTGTGGACCTCCTGGACGCGGACGCGATCAACGGCAAGATCATCACTGGCGCTACGGTGCAGACCGCCGCCGAGGGGCCGCGCATCGTCCTGAACGCGGCCCGGCTGCGGGCGATCGGCACGAACGGCTCGGCGATCGGCATGGAGCCAAACGATGTCTACCCGTACATCTATTGGGCGTCTGTCGACGGTTCGGGCCAGGCCTTCATCAACGTCAGCGGCTCCAGTTCTTCGGACGCGAACATCGGCATCAACTCAGGGACGTTCACCGACGCGGACGACAGCGGCGTCTACCGGTGGCGGATGTTCTTCGGCAACGACTTCTTCACCGCGGAACGCATCAGGGCCAGAGAAGCCAAGCCCGTTGGAGGGCGCCTCTTCCTCGGCAAGAACTCTGTGGATCTGAGGTCTGGCGAGGGCTGCGGCAGCCTGTCGCTGCGGCAGGGCGCTGCGACCCTGTCCGCGGCGACAATCCGGGCGGCCGGGGTGCTGCGATCGGACAACGTCGCCCTTGGCACAGCCACCATCACCCCGGTCGCCAACAAGCCCACGTCCGTCACCTTGAGCGGCGGGAACATCAAGGGGAACAACTTCCGCGCGTTCGTCACCCCCGTCACCTCCGTGCCCGGCAAGACCGTCGTGGGCGTCGGCGTCACGGCTGTTTCATCGAGCGGTCTGACCATCTGGGTGCACCGCGCCAACACCACGCCGACCGTTGTGCACTGGATGATCATTGGAGAGGACTGAACCACCCATGGTCGACCCGACACCAGTCACCATGACCGCCACCTGCCGCGCATCGGGATGCCCTGTGGCGGGGCGGGCGTTCACGGCGTCGTTCTACGCCAACGTAAAGCCGCCCACTTACCGGGGAATCTGCATGCGCTGCGGGCGGGAACTCGCCGATCTCGTACCTGTGTACGTCTCTCTTCCCTAAAGGGCGCGAAGAGGTCGAATCTGCGAAGACGTCCGAGCACGCTTCACCCTAATTCACCACCGTATCCTCCTCGGATGACAGCACTCTCCGTCACCATCGAAAGTGAGACTGGATCGATAATCACACACTCCCAGTCACTCGATTCGGAGCCCTCTCCGGGCCATGTCGAGCGCGACCGTTCCGAAGTCCGGCCCGATGTACTCGAGGTCTGTCGGACTGTTCGGGCCGCTGCCCCACACGAAGACCGGCGCCTCTCCGTCTGCAGTTTCTTTCGATGTGTCGAGCACGAAGTAGCCGCCCATGCCGTCTGGGTGGAAGGCTACGAGGTGTGGCGGCAGGTTTACGGAGTCCCTGAGGTCCAGCGTCTCGGTGACCGTGCCCAGCACCTGACCCTCGCGGATGACAATGCCGTAGAACTCGTCTCCGGCGATGTCACAGTCGCCAATCTCGCGAAGGAAGAGCCTGTACGACTCAGGGAACGTCACCCCCAACCGGCGTTCTGCGTCCGTAATTTGAGACTCAGAACACCCCCCGTAAAGATCGACTCCCCGGGGTTGTCGCGCACCAGCTGCACGAACTGCTCGGCTTCCCTAATTCCCATTTTGGCTCCCCAAGTATGCCTTGGCTCGGTCTTTCCAGTACTGCTTGCGCCAGAGGTCGAACGCATCGCGGTCGATTCCGGAGGGAATCTTCGTCCCGGCCTTCCAGTGCAGTTGATAGTAGTTGCCGAAGTGCATGCTGTGAGTGAGCTCTGCCATGGGCCCGTTTTCGGTCTGGAGCATGTGGTGCACGTTCATGGGGCGGCCGTCAGGTCCGAGCGGGGCGAGTCCCTGCTGCATGCGTTTGAGGTTGGAGCGTCCGTACCGGTCGCGCACCTGAATGGCTTCGGGGTTGTTCAGCACGAGGTCGTCGCGTTGGTAGACGCGCTGTCCGCGGTAGGAGACGAGTTTCCAGTACTTGCAGAGTGGGGCGAGACCGAGATGGTCGGTCCATGTCAGGGGGTTGTGGACGTAGGTCGTGGGATTCGGCGCCGGGTCGAGACCAAGCGGGTCGAGCGAGGCGTAGTGGCCGGTCTCGGGGTCGTAGTGCCGGAAGTAGTTGAAGCACAGCCCGGTCTCAGGGTCGTGGTATTGGCCCGGAAAACGCAGAGGTGTGTACGCCGAGCTGCTCGCTTCCCAGGCGGTGATACCCCACAGCGTGGTGCGTGTGCGCCAGGCGATCTCGCCGGCCTCGTTGATAAGTTCAGTCGGGGCGCCGACGAGGTCGGTGATGACCGAGAAGAAGCGAGAGTCGATCTCGCACTGTGGTGTGTCGGCGGCACTGATGCGCTCGCTCTGAGCCACCGGCTGCAGGGATTGGTGTTCCCAAGTCAGGGTGACCGGGTTGGGCACGTCACGTGAGGCGGTGGTCTGTTCGCACAGCGTCGTGTCGTCCCAAGTGAAGTCGGTCTGTTCGACGATGGTTTCGCCGTCGTCGGCCAGGCGTTGCTTGGCAATGCGCCGGCCAAGAGGATCGTAGAGGTACCGCCACTGGGTTCCGTCAGGTGTGACGACCGACGTCAGTTGATCCTCGGCGTTCCAGGTGTACCGCCAGGTCTCGGGCTTCCGGGACAGGCGCCTCTTCTGGCGGAGGGTGACGCGGCCGGCGGCGTCGTGTTCGTAGCGAACGCGCCCGGCGCGGATTATTCGGGTTCGGTCGTACGTTCGCGGGCCGCCGGCCTCGTGACCAGGATGGGTAGTCGGCCAGGACGCGCTCGTCTGGTTTCCGGCGCTGTCGTAGGCGTAGTTCTCCACCCAGTCGTCAGCTCGGACGTGAGTGACGCGGCCGGCCGGGTCGAGGGTGAAGCTCCGTGCCCCGTTGAGCCGGTCGTGCTGTTGCAGAACGTATCCGTCCGGGCGGTAGGCATAGGAGCGCCGCTGAATGAGCCTACTGTCCGAGCCTGTGGTCGACTGGTCCATGAGTCGACCCGAGCCGTCGAATGCGTGGGTCAGGGTAACCGATTCGCCTACGGCGCGGGACAGTTCCTGCCCCAAGGCGTCGTAGGAGAAGTCCAAGGAGTGATCGGCAATGGAGATGTGGGTTCGGTTGCCCGCGCCGTCGTGCTCGTAGCTGCTCATCGCACCAGAGGGAGTGATGCGGGCAGTGCGCAGCTTCCGAGAGTCGTACTCATAACTGGTGATGCGCCCATTGACGGTCTCGGATGTCAGGTTCCCGGCTCTGTCGTGTGTCAGGGTGAGAGCGACACCCGGTCCTGCGGCGTGGGAGAGTTGGCCCGACAGGTCGTAGTCATACGTGATGACTTGATTTCCGAGACGCTTGCGGATGATCTGTCCGGTCCGGTCACGCTCGTAGCGGACGGTCTCTCCGAGCGGATTGACCCGAGCGATCAGGCGGCCCGCGGCGTCGTGTTCGTACGAGCAGATTCGGTCATCGAAATCTGTTTCCGAGACGAGTCGGCCTGCCGCATCATACGTGTAGGTCCACGACAAGCCCTGAGGGTTGATGACCTGGGTGAGGCGCAGTTCGGAGTCGTACTGGAACTCGTGGCGGGCCCCGTCCGCGGTGGTTCGAGCGGACAGCATGTCGAAGTGGGTGTACTCGAAGCGGGATATGCCGCCTGCCGCGTCGACGTGGCTGGTGCAGTTGCCTTCGCCGTCGTAGGTCCAGGCTTCGGTGCTGCCGTCGGGCATGGTCCGACGCGTGACATGTCCCTCGACCGTCCACTCCAACTCGGTCGTGTGGCCCAGAGGATCGGTGGTCTGGATGACACGACCGAAGGCGTCCCGACCGTACTGGGTGACGGCATTGAGTGGATCGGTGACCGTCACAAGAAGGCCCGCCTGATCGCAGCGGATGCGGGTCATGTTTCCCACAGGGTCAGTGATCGCGGTGAGGCGCCCGGAGGAGTCGTAGGCGTAGCCCGTTGTCGCTCCAGCAGGATCGGTGAACGCAGTGCGATTGCCGCGCGCGTCGTATTCCTGCCGCCAGTTGCTGCCGTCGGGCCCAGTGAGAGCTGTCGTCAGGCCTAGCCGATTGTACTCAGCCTTTGTCTCATGGCCGTCCGGAGTGATGACTGATGTCACACGTCCGTGCTCGTCATAGGAGTAGCGCGTGCTGTGGCCGAGGGGGTCCGTCACCGCCACCAGCCGGTGGTCGGCGTCCCACTCCTGGAGCATGACATTGCCCAGGGGATCGGTCTGACGGATAAGCCTGAGGAACTCGTTGTGCTCATATCGGGTGGTGTGTCCCAGGGAATCCGTGACGCTGGTCGTCCACGTGGTGTCGTCGTAGGTCAGGGCTCCGGCCAGGCAGTTGGCGCTGCCCTGAGTAAGCACGACTCGTCCCTGCTCGTCGTACGTGTAGCGATATGAGGTCCCGTTGCGGTCGGTCCAGGACGTGATTCGGCCGACTTCGTCGTAGGTGAACCTCATGGGCCGACCGGAGGAGTTGATGAGCTCGGCGAGATGGCCGTCATCGTTGTAGCCGTAGGAGACCAGCGTGGTCCCGGACGCGTCGGGGCGGTCGGGATCGAGGAGTCGCAGGCCACGGATGCGGGGCAGCGTGGGGTGCCGGTCGACCGCTACGCGGTAGCCCCCGGTGTGGACAACTTCGACGGGGGTGCCGTCGTCGGCGTACAGGATGCTGACGCGGTGGCCGTTGGGGTCCGTGATGCTCTGCAGAGGCAGGTCCACGGCATCGCCGTCGTCGGTGGCTCGGGGTGAGTGGAAGGTGTGGACCAGCCCCGACTCGGGGTCAGTCACACATAGCGCACCGTCCGTCTCTGCGTCCCAGCCGAGCAGGAGACGCGAGCCCGATTCCCCACGCACGGGTCTCTCCGCATCGGGGGCGAGCAGGGGGAAGGTGACGCGAGCACCGTCGGCCGTGGCGTAGGTGATACCGGCGTCGTCGGCTTGCAGGCGCTGGTCGAGGGTGGAGGCCCATGACGGGCCGAACCAGCCACCCCATCGGTAGGAGGAGACGTGGGTGCGCTGCAGGATCAAGGGCAGGGTGCCGGGCAACTCGACATCGTTCTGCGGCAACAGCATTTCACCGGTGGCCACGTCGATCGGGTCGCGGTCACAGTACTTTGACAGGGCACGTATCGCTGCCCGGACCTTCCCGGCCTCACCGGGGCGGAACTTGAGCCGGGACAGGCCCGAGCCATCGAGTCCCAACTTCCGGCTGAGTTTGGCGAGGTCGCTCGGCTTGAGTTTGCCCAAGCCCTTGCCGAGGAGCTTGCCCAGACCTCCCGCACCGACACCGAAGGCGGCCCCCATAGCCAGGGTCTCCGCCAGCTTGCTCGGGTCCTTGAAGGTCCCCGGATCCTGCAGGGCAGCGTCGAAGGCGGAAAACTTCATGCCCTCGCCCGCGAGTTTTCCGGCCTTGGCGATCGTCTTGATCTCCCCGAGAGCCTTCAGCGCCCGCTCCAGGCCCCGAATGGCCTCCATGACGGTACGGATGACCCTGGCCATACGACTGCCGGACTTCTCGATCCGGGCGATCAGTGCCACGACCTTGGCGGCCCGTGCGCCGGCCGCAAGGCTGCCGGCGATCGCGGAGAGGCCACCGGTCAGCACCGACAGGGCCAGGCCGGCGATCTCGAACTCGGCTATCTCCGCGAGGATCACGCCGATCTCGGTCAGCAGGTCGTGGGCCTCGTCGGCGAAGTCGTCCAGCGCCTTGGCACCCTTGCGCAGCGAGTCGGCCATCTCGGTGGCCTGCGTACGGGCGGTCTTGGCCCGCTTGTGCAGAGCTTTGGCGGCCTTGCCCTCCCACTCCAGGCCCGTGAGTGCCGTCTCGGCGTCGCGGGCGGCGGCATCCAGGCCCTTGGCCAGGGCTCGCCATTTTTTGGCTATCTCCCGGATGCCGTCCGGGTCGACGGCAGGGTCGGTGATGCCCAGGAACTCCAGATTGCTGGCGAGGGTGCTGCCGAAGGCGTGGTTGGCCTTGTTGATCCAGTGCAGCGGGTTGAGATCCCCGGCGTCAATTTCGAACTCGGCGTCGCCGGGGATGATGTCGAAGCCCATGTACGGCTCAGCCCTTCTTGGCGCGGGCCGCGGCGGACAGCAGGACGTCCAGCAAATCGAAGGCGTCGGAGACGTCATCCATGAACTTCGCCTCGGCGTCCCACTCCTTGTGCAGGTCCCTGGTGAGCTTGGCGATGGTGTCCATGCCGTCCTGGATGTCGTCCTTGGCACTCATCAGCGAACCCAGCACCCCGAACGCGGACAGGTCATGCGAAGCGGCCTTGAAGTCGTGCAGTGGCTTGCGGGTGTGGTCCTCCGCCTTGCCCAACGCGGATGCCGCCTTGTGCAGAACCTCCGCATCCTTCTTCAGGTCCGACATACGTGTCCGCCCCCCGTTGGTTGAAATGGTTGTGCGTGTGCTGTGCCGACCGGCCGACCAGTCCGTCGGCGTCGGTCAGCGGTTGATGGACTGGATTTCCCGAACGTTGATGTCCTGGGTGGTCGCGAAGGTGCCGTTGGGCAGGCGGCCCTTGGCTCCCCCGGTGCCCTTCCAGGAGATCTCCCAGGTGACGGAGGCAGTCAGCTGGTACGGCTCTCCGCCCGTGGCGCGGAGGTAGGTGACACCGCACGGCGGGTCCTGCTGGGAGGAGCCCTTGGTGTACGGGGTGCCGATGGAGCCGTCCTCATTGACCGGACAGTCACCGGAGGCCGGAAGCGTCTTCGCATCGTCGGTGCCCGGCTCCAAGTGCAGTGCCACCGGCTTCGCGGTCGTCACCGCGTACAAGGGGGTGTTCGGCAGCTCGGCGCGCACCTCGACGTCTTTGAAGACGGCCTTGTCCAGCCACACCCAGGTGGGCAGATTCACTGTCGACTTGCCCTGCGGCTTCAGCTCGACCTTCGTGTCTGGGACGCGGATCTTGTCGTAGGCGTAGGCGGCCAGCACCTCGGGGGTGGGTGCATTGGGGTCATCGGGAACAGCGCCGGCGTTCTGCCAGAACATGGTCCGTGAGCAGTCCATCGCCTCGATGTCGTCCTCATGCCCCTTGCGGACCACATCCCGCCAGAACATCCCTCGCTTCCCCACGTTGTAGTTCTTGGCGACCTCGGAGGAGAAGGTCTGCTCGCCCTTGTCATACGTCTCGACGAGCAACTCCTCGGACCACCTGCGCTGGGAGTTCACGGGCAGCAACTTGCTTGTGCCCTTCATGTCCTCGACCGCGGCCTTGAGCTGTTCGGCCGTGGCCACCGGTTCGTACCAGCACGCCGGGGGCTGCCAGTTGGGGTCCACCGGGGCGAGCGAGCCGGTGGAGGGCTTCGCCGTACCGCCACCGGACTGTTTGACGACGATCCTGGACTGACCCACCTGCGCATAGAGTTCCTTCCCAGAGGCTCCCCCTCCGGCGTGACCAGGCTTGGAGGGGTTCCGGCCGCCGTCACCTCCGATCGCGGCCACCGGGTGCGCCGTAGCCAAGGACAGCACCAGTACTGTGGCGGTCGCGCTCAGGACCGTCCGGGTACTGCTCCGCGTCATCACTGGCACCCACCTTGGGTGGTCGACACGAACGTGGTCTGCCAGACGCCCCGGCTGCTTTTGCGCAGCTTGGTCCGGTACAGCACCTGTGCCTTGTCGGACGGGGTCTCGGTGACCTTCTTGGTTTTACGGTTCTGCGTTGATGCCTTGCTTTCGTCCGAGCAGTAGAACAAGGTGCCCGAGCCGTCAGGGCTGATCCGCGCCTGCGGCTTGTACGTCCGTGTCTTGCCGATGATGGTCAAGTCCTTGTCGGCGAAGCCACTGATCCACTTCTTGCCTGTGGCCAGAGCCTCGCCCGTGTTGTAGAACGCCATCGGCTCGGCTTCAGGATTGCCCTCGGCAATGGCCGCGTAGGAAGCCAGGAGCTGCTGCTTCCCGTCATCCATGAGAGCCTGCAGCTTCGGATCACTGTTCGTCCAACCGGCGAAATCCACCTGGAACGATTTAGGCAGCTTGATCTTCGGCCGCACGGCTCCGTCATGCTTCGCCGACGGACTGGCGGACGCTGAGGTGTCCTTGTTTGCGCCCCCGGCCCCCTTGATCTTGTCGGATGAACCATCGTCACCACCACCGGAGCCACATCCGGTCAGCAATAGTGCAGTGCTTGCGGCGATCGCGAGCGCAACGGGCAGGAAACGGCGGTTCACTTCTGACTCCAGATGGGGCGACGGCGTCTCGGGGGCATCTGACGACACCCACGATGCAAATGCTTTCATGCGATCGATCCACCTCTGACCGTGGGGCGAGGAGTTGGCCGATCATCGATGGGTCGAAGAACTGGTCGGCGTAACCGTCACGGCATTCCGAGGTGCCATCCACCATGCCGTCCTCGCTGACCCTCAATGGCCCGGATGGCCCCCGTCGAGCCAGAGGGCGAGAGCCGTGTCAGCAGCTAGGTCACCGCACTCGACAAGGACGTCGAAGGTTGCTGGCCTTTGGGCATGGGATCGATAGTGCTTCGTTCACTGCTGGCCCGGGCCGAGGACGGCAGGTCGTGCAGTTGCCGTCCAGTACCGTGACAGGTCGGGGAGGGCGTCAAGGAACTGGCTGAAGCGCAGACCGAGTGCGGCTCCCCCTTGGCTCTCTTACGATCACGGTAGGGCTCGGGGCTGCTCAGGAGTGATCGCGGTGTCCATGCCTCCCAGCGCCGAGCCGACGCTCTGGGAGCTGCACCGTGCCGTCTCGCAGCTCCGAGAGGACCTTCGTGGCGGCCTCGCACGGCTGGCGGCACGCCTTGATCACGTCGTGACCGAGGACGTATACCGGGCGGACCAGCGCGGCGTGGAGCAGCGGATCACACATCTTGAGACGGGTTTTGGCACCTTGCGGGCCGAAGTGGATCAGAGTCTGGAGCGCACGGAGCAGCAGCGCCGTGAGGATCAGGCGCAGGCGATGGCGACGCGTCGGCTGGTGTTCAGCTCGTTCGTCTCGCCGGTGCTGTTGATGGCCCTCCAGCTGTGGCTGGCTTCGCGAGGTACCGCCTCGTAGCAGGCCTGGGGCCAGGGGTTGTAGTTGAGGAGCGGGGAGAACAGTGAGCGCCGACCGTGGCGACACCTGTCAGTGCCGACCGATTCGTTGCCGCGCTGCGTGCCGAAGGCGTGCACGTGGTGGAGCGGCCGGGGTGGAGAACCCACAACAGAAACCACAAGGGGCCGTTCGGGCCGGTGAACGGTGTGGTGATCCACCACACCGTGACCTCGGGGACCAGCAACACGGTCAGCATCGTTGAGCGCGGTTACGCGGGTCTGCCGGGCCCGCTGTGACACGGCATGTTCGCCAAGGACGGCACCGTCTACCTGATCGGTCACGGCCGCACGAACCACGCCGGCCGCGGTGATGGTGACGTGCTGCGGTCCGTGATCGCCGAGCGCGGGCTTCCCGCTGCGAACGAGGCGGACACCGACGGCAACACGCATTTCTACGGCTTCGAGTGCGAGAACCGCGGTGATGGCACGGACCCGTGGCCAAAGGCGCAGCTTGAGGCGATCGAGCGGGCGACGGCGGCGCTGTGCCGCGCGCACGGCTGGAGCGCAGCGAGCGTCATCGGCCACAAGGAGTGGCAGCCCGGCAAGGTCGACCCCAAGGGCTTCACCATGAGTTGGCTGCGCGAGCGCGTGGCGGCCAGGCTGAAGTCGAAGCCGTCCGGCGGAGGTTCGAGCAGTGGCTCGGCAGGTGGTTCGCCGGCGGGCTCGTCGACCTACGCGGTCAAGAGCGGCGACACGCTGTCCGGGATCGGCAAGAAGCTCGGCGTCCGTTGGGAAGTTCTCGCCCAGGCCAACAAGATCAAGAAGCCGTTCGTGATCAAGGCGGGGCAGAAGCTCACCGTTCCGGGTAAGTCGAGCGGCGGCTCCTACTCCGCTCCTCCCTTTCCGGAGGGTCTTGCTCCGGGCCGTTCGGCACCGTCTGCTGAAGAGTCTACAGAAGGCGCTGAAGGACACCGGTTGGCTTGACCGGTCGGTACCGCTGGCCGACGCGTACGGGCCGCAGACGCAGAAGGCCGTCGCCGCCTTCAACCGCAAGCACAACCTCTTCACCGCAGGTCACCCCGATGATCCGGCGATCGGCCGCCGGGGCTGGAGCCTCCTGCACGAACTCGCATACGGGAAGCAGAACGTTGATCGACTTCATTCACACGCACAGCACCCGCCTCTACACCATCGCGGCCGCGGCGCTGGCCCTCGTCGCCTACTTCGTGGACGGCCTGCCGACGGGGCTCATCCTCGCCCTGGTCGCCGCGATCCTCGGTACCGGTGGGGCCGTTCAGCGGGTGGAGGACCGCAAGACGGCCAAGGCCCTTCACCAGGAGCCGCCCGCGGCCTCGTAGACAACGACCAGCGCCACAGCGCCCCGCCTCCTCCCCTCACGTCACGTGAGGGGAGGAGGCCTGTTGGTAGCCGGTGGTCGGACTCCGCGTCCCGACGGCGTCGCGGCGCGGGCCCTCTGCGATCGGATCTGCGGCTGCTAGCACTATTCTGCTCTCTTGGATATGTCGTGATGGAGAGGAGGCAGAGGTGGCGAAGCCGCTGTTGTGTGGTCGGCAGGAGATCGGGCGGGTGTACCGCATCAAGCCCGAAGTGGTCAGTAATACGTGGATCCACCGGGGCGTCCTCTCCTACGAGGACGCCGTGATCGTTTCGGGTAAGCCGGTCTGGCCCGGGGGGTTCGTGGAGTCGCTGGCGTTGCCGCCGGGCTCTCGTGGCCGGCAGCTCGACGCGGAGGAGCTTGCTGCGCTGGAGGCCGAGCAGGGGGCAAGGGTGCGCCCCCGCAAGAAGGGCGAGTTGCCCGCGCTGGTCGGTGCGCAGGAGTACGCGGAGTTGTTCGGGGTGACGCAGGTCGCTGTGGGGCAGGCCGCGAAGGCTGGTTCGGGCCGGGTGGCGGAGCCGGACTACGCCCTGTCCGGTTCGAAGGTGTGGCTGCTGGAGTCGGTGCTCGCCCATGCGCCGACCACGATGGAGAAGTCACGCAAGAAGATTTGGGTGCTGCGCGAGGATGTCGCCGAGGCACTGGAGCAGGGCCGGTACGACGGCCCGGGGTCGTTCTTCTCGCAGCGGGGGAACAAGGTTCAGTAGTTCCGCGCGGCCGACGGGGGCCGTCACCGGCATCTGTCCGGTGATGTCGCCGGAGTCGGTACGGCAGCCGCCGACTTGGCGCCTGGTAGAGCGTTGAGGTCAGCCGGTGGGGGCGCCGGTAGGCGGGTCCCGCCGAGTTGCACCCCCCAAGAAGGAGAGTAGAATTTTCGTAGAAGGTGTGAGGGGGTGCCTGCGCTCCCCGACAGGGCATGGCGCAATATAGGTCGCGATGAAAACTATGGAGGGTTGCATGGTCCCCGTCCAGATGGAGCTGTCGATCGCACCGCTGCGACACCCGGGGCCGGGGATCGCGGGGGCGAGCATCCAGGAACGCTTCGAGGCGTTCCACCAGCTCAACCCGTGGATTCTGGTGCAGCTGGAGTCGCTGACCGCCGACTGCGCCAAGCGCGGGCTTCGGCGTATCGGCATCGGGATGCTCTTCGAGGTCTTGCGCTGGCAGTACGGGCGCGCGACGAGCGGCGAGCCGTTCAAGCTGAACAACGACTTCCGCTCCCGCTATGACCGGCTGCTGGTCCAGCGGCATCCGGAGTGGGCGGCCCTGTTCGAGACCAGGGAACTCCGCACACCTTGAAATAGGTCCCGATACAAAAACTTGGAGATGTGCGTGAACCGCCCGATACCGAAGCTGCGGACCCGTAAGCCCACCGGCGTTATCCCCTGGCCGATCGTCTTGATCAAAGGCGAGGAGAAGAGTGGGAAGAGCCATCAGGCAGCGGAGTTCACCGGCTGCGAGCAGACCGGCCAGGCGTACTGGCTGGAGCTCGGCGAGGACACCGCCGACGAGTACGCGAACGTGCCCGGTGCGGCCTACCTGCTGATCGAGCACAACGGCACCTACCGCGACATCCTCGGCCAGATCGAGGCCGTGCACGCGGAGACGACCCGCGCGGCTGTCGCGAAGGAGAAGCCGGTAGTCCTGGTCATCGACTCGGGTTCGATGCTGTGGCGGATGCTCGTGAACTGGACCAACGAGCGGGCCAGGCGCTCGCGGACGGGCCAGAACGCCCTCAGGCAGGTCCCGGACGCCGAGGTCAAGCCGTCGATGAACCTCTGGAACGACGCGGCCGAACGGTGGCAGCGGGTGATGTACCTGGTGCGTACCATGCCCGGCATCGTGGTCCTTCTGGGCCCGCGGCAAAGAGGTTGCGGCGGTCGACGGAAACGGCGATCCGATCCCGCGCACGAAGGACTGGCGGGTGGAAGCGCACAAGTCTTTGGCCTTCGATGCGGCGGTGTGGGTGCGTATGCGCCGCGAGGAGCCGCCGCAGATCATCGGTGCGCGCTCGTTGCAGTTCCAGGTGCCGCGCGGCGGGCAGCCGAAGCCGATGCCTGACTTCTCCATCGAGAAGCTCGTGTTCGGCCTGATGGGCTGCTCGATCCACAACCAGCCCAAGCCCACCCCGGAGCTGACGGGCGATCTCGCGCAGGCGTGGATGCCGAAGGTGCACGAGGCCGCCGCGCAGGGCGTGGAGCAGCTGAAGAAGCTGTGGCGGCAGGTCGAGGCCGATGAGGGTTTGGACCGCGACGAGGTCCTGGTGGTACGCGCGGCGATCGAGCGTGCGGCCACGGAGCTGAAGAACCCCAGGAAGCTCAGCGATCCCACCAGCGATGATGTGTCCCGTCTGCGGGCTGCTGCCAGCGAGCAGCAGGACCAGGACGCCGAGGGCACGTCCGCTGAGGAGCCCGGCGTCGAGTTCGCCGCCTGACCGCGCTCCGCTCCCCTCTTCCTCTTTCCCTCTGCGCTGCCGGGGCCTGTCGCGTGACGGGCCGGGCCTCGGCAGTGCCTTCTTGGAGACTGCTGTGACCGCCACAACGACCAGCGCACCCGCACCCCTGTCGATCTGGGATGCCGCACGAGCCGCTGACGCTCGGTGTCCACGCTCGGTACAGACTCAGCTCGGGGCGTCGGACACCATCTGTGCACGCCGCGCCGGATACATCCTGGCCCGCGCGGAGCGGACGAACCCCGGAGACAAACGGGCCGCCATCCTCCGCACGTACATCCACCAAGGTCTGCTCGAAGACGCGCGTCGCGAGTACGGGTGGCTGGTGGAGCGCACCGTCACTGACGCGACGCTGCGCGGGCACGTCGATGTCGTACAGCTCGACGCGGCGACGGCCGCGCGGCTGCCGAAGCGCCACCGGCCCGTGCGCCCTGCGGATGTGGTGACCGTGGAGGACGTGAAGACCAAGTCCTCCCGCGTCTGGGACCGCGTCGTCCGCTACGGGCCGACTGCTGCCGAGATGCGCCAGATCCTGCTGTACGCCGACTTGTTGCGCACGGTCGGCTTCGCCGACATGCCCGGCCAGCGGTACCTGCACCGTCTGGGGCCGGTGGATGTTCAGCGCATCCGGTTCAGGTTCGTGTGCCGTGACACGGGCGAGGAGCACGTGCAGGAGTTCGCCTTCGACGAGTGGCTGGCCACCGAAGCGCGCTGGTGGGTGGACCGGGTTCTGGAAGCCGATTTGCCAGAGCAGTTGCGGCGCGATCACGAGGGCCCGGGCCTGTCCGTGATCTGCGACAACTGCCCGTTCGTGCAGGCCTGCTGGGCCGGTGCCGCGCCTGGGCGGCCCGCGCAGACGATCCTCGTTCACGATGACGAGGACCGGGCCCGTGCCCTTGCCGATTACGTGCGGGCTCACGAGCGGTTCAGGGAGGCGAAGCGGGTCAAGGAGCTCGCGCGGGCGATGCTCGATGACTCCCCCGAAGGCAACTACGGCGAGAACCACCTGGGCTGGAGCGGCGGCAACGACAACGAGGAGACGGACGTCGCCGCCATGGTCGAGGAGTTCGAGAACGCCGATCTGACCGTGCCGATGGTTCCGGACACCGACGCCATGGTGGCGATCCTCCGCCGTGCCGGGATGGTCGTTCCCCGGCGCAAGGCGGCTGGCTGGTCAGAAGACCGCGCGCACCATCAAGGTCACGCGGGCCCGTACGCGGTCCTGACGGCTCCTTGGCGGGCCTGCGAGGCCGGGCCCGCCTTCCCCTTCATCACCCTCTTGCTCTGCTGCTTGTACTGCCCCTGGAGGCATGCTCCGTGACCATCCTGCGCCGCCATCTCAGCTCCAGTTACACCGTGCTGCCGACGGCCACCCTGGAAGATTCCCGCCTGTCGTTCCGGGCGCGCGGGATTCGCGCGTTCCTGGTCGCGAAACCGGACGACTGGCAGGTACGCGCCGAGTCCATCGCCAAGATGGGCAAGGAGGGCCGGGATGCGGTGCCGCGTTGCGGGAGCTGCGCAACTGCGGCTACTACCGGGTGATCACGGAGCGGTTGAGCGACGGAAGACTGATCCGGATTACGGAGGTGTACGACACTGCGCAGGACTGGGCGGCCGAAGAGTACGCCCGCCAGGTGGTCCGTCGGGTCGAGCGCAGGCTGAAAGCCGAAGCCGAGCAGTCTCCACAGGCCTTGGAGGACGAGGGCGCCGAGACCGAGGACGGGTTTTCGGGCGTCGGTTCACCAGGCGTCGGTGAACCCGCCGCCGGTTCTTCAGGCTTTCTAGTTAGTAACCACACCAATTACCCACAGCAGAACCCCCCTTCCCCCGCAGCTGTCGCTCCAGGGGCGCCCGTAGAGGCAGTCGGTTCGTCGGGCCGGGAGGGCAGCGGCTGTGCGGCTCACGCCGATCAGCCTGGCCGTCGTTGTCGCGACTGCGGCACGAGTCCGCGCAAGCAGCGGGAGGCGCAGCAACAGGCAGAGAAGGAGAAGGTCAAGGCCTCTCGGCGTGAGGCCAATGAGCGGGTGCTGAAGTCGGTGCGGCGCCAGCCGGACGCGCAGGGTTTGTCCGCTGTGGCTCGCCAGAGATTGGAAGAGATTCGGCAGGCGCAGGCTCGGGAGAAGGCGGACCGGAATCCCGACGCGCCAATACAGGTCGCGCTCTTTGGCCTCGCCGCTTACCGGGAGCAAGCCGACAGTGCGGCGATAGAGAAGAATTTACGTGAGGCGGAGACTGCCGGGAACAGAGTTGACCCGCCGACCTACCTTCTTCGAATTGACAGATCGGTACCGCAGCGGCGGCTGAACTCGCGTCTGCCCCATGCGCTGCGGTGATCTGGCCCGAGCCGAGCCCCTGACCTGCGGTGACCAGTTCAGCTGAGACGTGGAGATGCCGGAATTCGGCTGATGCGGCCCCGCACGAGGTGGCGCTGGGCCTTGTCTCAGCCGAGCTGGTCCCGGCTCTGCTGTTCGGAAGTGGACCACGACCATAGGGGGTTTGTTGGCGTGGGGCCTTCCGCCGCTGAAAGGCCCCACCTCGTATGCACTTCTTCGGCGTGACCTCGGGTATGGCGGCCCCGCGCGCCGCTCCCACCTCGAATGCCACATGTGCCAGGCCGGTCGGCGCGTCCGCCGTGACCCGAAGTGGCGCCCACAGGGTCGCGAACTCACCGGAGTTCAGGTCCAGCGGAATCCGTGTTGTCAGTGTGGTGCCGTCCGCGGAGAACTCGCCCAGGGCCCACCAGTTCTGCGGTATGCCGTTGCGTCCCCAGTACAGGCGGGGCTCGGTGGAACCGCATGCCCTGCGGGGCATGGACAGTGACGGTCTGGAAGGCGTCCTCGGGCTTGCTGGGGTCCCAGCTGTACTGGTGGCTGAAGCCGTCCTGCCCCTCGGCCGCCTGCGGCCACACCAGGAAGCGGTAGTAGCCAGGCTTGTCGCCGAGTTCGCCCATATGGAAGGCGGGCAGGTCCACCCAGTCGGCCCTGGAGTCGTCGTTGCGGGAGCGCACGTCGAGAAGGCCAACCATGCTCAGCCGCCCGGGCGGCTGGCCGGGCCCGCGAACCCAAACCGGTAGTCAAACAATGCTGTCGCGGGCGCCTACCTGCAAGGACATACACGCCCACGGGCCCGTGGGCTGCCTAACTAGTCCTGAAGCCCCTCTGGGGGGACAGACGGGGGACACAAGGGCAAGGACGGTTGCGGAAAAGCAGGGACAGACAGCGATTGGTGCGGCATCGAGGGCTGGACCTCTCAGACACCGCCCCGCTGCCGTACCGTCGAACCGCCCCGCCCCTTCACCACCTCCAGCTGCGCGTGCACGCGTCGTCGCAGGTCAGCGACATGGCTGACGATGCCGACGCTGCGGTCCCGCTCGCGCAGCGAGTCCAGGACGTCGAGGACCTCGTCCAGGGTCTGGTCGTCGAGGCTGCCGAAGCCCTCGTCGATGAAGAGCGTGTCCAGGCGTACGCCGCCCGCCTCGTCGGTGACGACGTCGGCGAGGCCGAGCGCGAGCGCGAGCGAGGCGAAGAACGTCTCGCCGCCGGAGAGCGTCGCCGTGTCGCGCTCGCGGCCCGTCCACGCGTCGACCACGTGCAGGCCGAGGCCCGAACGGCCGCGGCCCGTACGGTCGTCGGAGTGCACCAGGGTGTACCGCCCGGACGACATCCGCCGCAGCCGGACCGTCGCTGCCGCCGCCACCTGTTCGAGACGGGCGGCCAGCACGTACGACTCCAGGCGCATCCTGCGTTCGTTGTCCGCGGAGGTGCCGGCGGCCAGCCCCGCGAGGCGCGCCACGCGGTCGTAGGCGGCGCGCAGGGGCGCCAGGCTGCGTGCCCCGGCGACGGTGCGGGCGGAGAGCCGGTCGAGTTCGGCGCACCGTCCGGCCGCGGCGTCGAGCGCGGAGGCGGCGGCCCGCAGGCGCCGGCCCGCGGCGTCGGCCGTCGCCCGTGCGCCGGGCAGGTCGGCGGGGGGCCGCTGGGCGGCGGCGGCCGTGTCCGGTTCGGCGAGGACGGAGCGGACGGCGGCTTCTTCGTTCCGCCAGTCGTCGATGCGGTGCTGGAGTTCGCGGTACCGGGCGTCGTCGAGCAGGGCGGCGGCCGCGGCCTCCGGCGTGTCGAACCCGGCGCGGAAGGCGGCGTCGGCGAGCCGCGCGTCCGCCGCCTTGAGCCGCTCGGCCGTGTCGTCCGCGGCGCGGGCGGCGTCCGCGGCCTCGGTGAGCAGTGCGGTCTGCCGCTCCAGCTGGGCGGCGCGGGCGGCGACGCTGCCGGCCGTCCCGCGCGCGTGGGACAACTCCGCGCCCAGGGACTCCTGTTCGCGGTCCAGGGCTTCGCGCAAGGTGGCCCGTGACGCGGCGCGGCGCGCGGCCTCCTGCTGTCCGGCGACCCGGCGGTCGTACTCACGCTCGGCCTGCGCGAGCACTTCGCGCGCGGCGTGCAGCCCGGAAGCGCGGTCGCGGGCCTCGGCGTACTCCCGGCGCAACCCCTCCACGATCGCGGCGAGTTCATCGACGGTCGGACCATCGGCGTTCGGTTCACCGGCAGTCGGTTCACCGGCGGTGCGTCCCTCGCCCGTGCCGCCTCGCGCCGCCTCTGTGGCCGCGGCCAGCGTCGCCCGTACGTCGCCGAGCACGCGTTCGGCGGCCGTGCGCGACTCCAGCGCGGCACGGTGGGCGGCGAGCGCCTCCTCCTCGGCACTCCGGTCCACGTGCCCGGCGGTCTTCCGCGCGGGGGCCGGGTGTTCCGTCGCTCCACACACCGCGCACGGTTCACCGTCCGTCAGATGCGTGGCGAGTTCGGCGGCGATGCCCGCGAGGCGCTGTTCCTTGAGAGCGAGCCAGTGCTCATGGGCGGCGGTGGCGTGTTCGCGGGCGGTGAGGGTGCGCTCCTGCGCCGCCGCCGCGTCCTGGGCGAGCCGGTCACGACGGCGGGCCGCGTCCAGGCGAGTCTGCGCCGGTTCGAGGCGGCCGGCCAGTCGCTCGGCATGCGTGGCGGCTTCCTGGGCGGACTCGACCCGTTCTTGGAGGGCGGTCCGGGTCGCCTCCCAGCCGTCGAGCCAGCCCGAGGCGTCCTGCAAGAGGTCGTCGTCGGCGCGCTCCTGCCGGTCCAGCGCGGCGCGTTCGGCGGTGATGTTGGCGAGTCGCTGTTCGGCGCGCCGGGCGGAGGCGAGGCCGCCCAGTTCCTGGGCGGCCTTACGAGCGGCGGCGGCGAGCCCTGCCGCACCGGCGGCCTCGAACGTCTCGGGCAGGTGTGCACGCGCGCGTGCCTCCTCCTGCGTCGCCCGGCGGTGCTCGGCCTCGGCGGCTTCGCGCAGCCCGAGCGCGGGGGCGACCGTCTCGGCCTTGCGGGCCCGCTCCAGGCGGTGCTCGCGCTCCCGCTGCTCCGCCTCGCGCGCGTGGAGCCGCGCGGCGCGCTCCCGCGCCTCGGCGAAGCGAGCCTGGAGCCGGTCGAGTTCCGCTGCGTCGGCGAGGTGGCGCTCTGCTGCAACTTGTGCGGATTCGGCGGCCGTCAGCGCGCACTGCGCGATGGTGAGCCGCTCGCGGGCTCCCGTGCGGGCGACGGCGGCCCAGGCCAGGACCTCCGTCGCGAGGCCCGGGTCGCCGGGCGCCAGGTCGGGCAGGGGGAGTTCGGTGTCCCGGCCGCCGTCCGCCGCGGCCTGCTGCATGCGGTGCGCGTCGGCGAGGAGGGCCGCGTCGCCTTCCTTGACCTCGGCCTCGGTGGCGCGCCGCTGCTCGGCGAGCCGCTGTTCGACGGCGGCGAACCTACGGGTGTCGAAGAGGCGCCCGAGCAGCTTGCCGCGGGCCTCGGCGTCCGCGCGCAGGAAGCGCGCGAAGTCGCCCTGGGGCAGGAGCACGACCTGGCAGAACTGCTCCTTGCTCATGCCGAGCAGCTGGGTGATCTCCTCGCCGATCTCCTGGTGGGACCGGCTCAGGTTCTTCCAGCCGCCCTCCGGAGTGCTCTCACGGAGCCAGCTTTGCGCCTTCTCCGTCGTCGTGCCCGTGCCGCGCTTCTTGGGCCGCTCCCACGGCGGCTGACGGGTGATCTCCAGGCGGCGCCCGGCGACGGTCAGTTCGAGACACACTTCCGTGCGCGTGCCCTGCTGGGCGTGGTCACTGCGCAGCGTCATGCCCTGCCCGCTGCCCTGCCGCGCTCCGGGCACCGATCCGTACAGGGCGTAGCACACGGCGTCGAGCACGGACGTCTTGCCGGCGCCGGTCGGGCCGTGCAGCAGGAAGATCCCGGCAGCGGAGAGGGCGTCGAAGTCGATGTCCTGGGTGGTACCGAAGGGCCCGAAGGCGGTGATGCGGAGCCGGTGGAGTCTCATCGGGCGACCTCGCGCACGGTGTCCTCGGTGCGGACCGCGTCGAAGGCCGACCGCAGGACCGCCTGCTCGTGCGAGTCGGGCCCCGCGCCGCGCACATGGGCCACGAAGTCCTCGGCGATGTCCTGGTCGCTGCGGCCCTGGAGCCGCTGGGCGTACGAGACGTCCGGGTCGTCGGGTGCCCTGTCCGGGTCGAAGAGGAGGCTGAGGGTGTGCGGGAAGCGCGCGCAGAGGCGGGCCATGGGGTCGTCGGGCCGCACCGCGTCGGTGAGGGTGGCCTCGACCCATGCCTCCTCGTGCCGGGCGAGGGCGGGATCGCCGAGCAGGGCGTCGAGGGTGCCCCGGACGCGGGCGAGCGGGCGCGGCACCGGGCAGTCGACGCGCTCGGCCTCGATCTCCCCCTCGGGGCCGAGGTCGACCAGCCACATGCTCTTGCGGTGGTCGGCCTCGGAGAAGGAGTACGGCAGGGGGGAGCCGGAGTAGCGCACGCGCGGGCCGAGCGTCTGGCTGCCGTGCAGATGACCGAGCGCCGCGTAGTCGATGCCTTCGAAGACGCCGGCCGGGACCGCCGCGACGCCGCCGACGGTGATGTCCCGCTCGCTGTCGCTGACCTGGCCGCCGCTGACGAAGGCGTGGGCGAGCACGACGGAACGAGTCCCGGGCGCGCGGCCGGCGAGATCGGCCCGCACCCGCTCCATGGCGGCCGCGAGGACCGCCTCGTGGCCCGCCTTGGCCACGCCGAACTCGTCCTTGACGAGGGCGGGCTCGAAATAGGGCAGGCCGTAGAACGCCACGTCGCCGTGGCGGTCGGTGAGGAGCACGGGCTCAGCGCAGGCGGCCGGGTCGGTGCGCAGGTGGATGCCGGCGCGGTCGATGAGGCCCGCGCCGACGCCGAGGCGGCGCGCCGAGTCGTGGTTCCCGGAGATCATCACCGTAGGCACGCCGAGGTCGGCGAGCCGGTGCAGCGCGTCGTCGAAGAGCTCGACCGCCGCGAGCGGCGGCACCGCCCTGTCGTACACGTCGCCGGACACCACGACGGCGTCGACGTCGTGCTCGCGCACGGTCGACACCAGGTGACCGATGAAGGCGGCCTGGGCGTCGAGCATGTTCACGCGGTGGAACGATCGGCCCAGATGCCAGTCGGACGTGTGCAGCAGCCTCATGATCCCCGAGACTAACGGGCGGGTCTGACATCACGGGCGGCTACGCCTGTATCCGTCCGCATCCCTGGCCCCGGCTCCGCGGGGCCCCGCGCGTCAGGCGTCTCCGTACGCCTCTCCGCCGAGTTCGAACTCCGCGCTGCCCGCGGTGGCGTCGGCCAGCCAGCCCCGGAAGGCGTCGATGTCGCCGTCGGGGAGACCGATCTCGATGGTGACGGCGTCGCCGTAACGGACGTCACGCACCTCACGTCCGGCCGCCCGCAGGTCGTTCTGGACCTTGCCCGCGCGCTGGTGGTCGACAGTGACGGTGGCGAGGCGGAAGCGGCGGCGGGTGACGGTGCCGAGTGTGTCGAGCGCCTCACCGACCGCTCCCCCGTAGGCGCGGATGAGTCCGCCCGCGCCGAGCTTGACGCCTCCGTAGTAGCGGGTCACGACCGCGGCGACGTACCGCATGTCGCGGCGCATCAGCATCTGGAGCATCGGGACGCCCGCGGTGCCGCCGGGCTCGCCGTCGTCACTGGCCTTCTGGATCGCCGCGTCGGCCCCGATGACGTACGCGAAGCAGTTGTGGCTCGCCGTCGGATGCTCCTTGCGGATGCGCGCGACGAAGTCCTGGGCCTCCCGCTCGGTGGCCGCGGGCGCGAGGGCGCACAGGAACCGCGAACGGCTGATCTCGGTCTCGTGCACGCCCTCGCGGGCCACTGTGCGGTACTCGTCCTGCATCACGCCAGCGTAGGCGCTCGCCGGGGGTCGCCCACCCGGCGGCGGCGCCGGGTGGCACAGGTCACTCTCCACGCGCGCGTGGGCGTCCGCCGGGTACGGTGATCTCTCGTGACGTCACCCTCGATACCCGTGCGCCAAGTCCCGGGCTCCTCCGGCCCCTTGGCATCCCTGCTGTCCGCTGTGCCCGTCACCGTCGTCGAGACCCACGACGACCCCGCCGACGCCGTCCTCTTCCCCGAGGAGGAGGCGGTGGTGGCGAACGCGGTGGCCAAGCGGCGCAACGAGTTCACCACTGTGCGGCACTGCGCGCGGGCCGCGCTGAAGAGGATCGGCGTGCCGCCCGCCCCGATCCTGCCGGGCCAGCGGGGCGCGCCGCGCTGGCCGGCGGGGGTCGTCGGCAGCATGACGCACTGCGCCGGTTACCGGGCGGCGGTCGTGGCCCGTGCCGACGAGGTGACCTCGCTCGGCGTCGACGCGGAGCCGGGCGAGCCGCTGCGGGACCCTGACGTCCTTGGACTGATCGCCGACGAGACGGAGCGTGCCGCGCTCGCCGGCCTGGGCGCCCGCCATCCGGGCACGCCCTGGGACCGGCTGCTGTTCAGCGCCAAGGAGTCGGTCTACAAGACGTGGTTCCCCCTCACCGGCCGGTGGCTCGGCTTCGAGGAGGCGCGGGTGGAGCTGGACCCGGACGGTACGTTCACGGCGCGGCTGCTCGTGGAGGGGCCCATGGTGGAGGGCGTCGAGGTGAAGGTGTTCTCGGGCCAGTGGATCGTCCGCGACGGGATAGCGGCCACGGCGATCGTCCTGCCGATGTCGACGCCCGAGGCACGGCCGTAGCGCACGGGGCCTGTCGGGTCTTGAGCGCACGGGTCATGTCGTGTCATGTCGGTCTTGAGCGCAAGAGTCTTGTCGAGCCCCGTTTCAGCCGGGAGCAGCGCCGGTATCGCGGCGTCCTGGCATGCGCGCGTCTCAGTGCTCCGCAAGCTCCTCCCGCGATCTGACATCCTGGTCCGTCAGGATGAGGAACTCCCGCTCGTGCTCGGTCAGCACCTTGAGGAACCCGGGCTCGGCCTGCATCACGTACCCGCGCAGATCCTCGCCGCCGCGCATCGCGATCCGCTCCAGAGGCACCCACGGAGTGGTGATCGTCGCCGCGCCGAGCAGCATCGCCAGGCCTGCCAGCGCCACGAGGTGCCGAGTGGCCCAGAAGGCGGCCCTGCGCAGCCGTCCCCCGGCCCGTACCCCGTAACTGATGCCGGCGACCAGCCCGCCGACCGCGACCATGAGCAGCAACACCCACCAGCTGTGGAAGGTCCCCACGTACGCGACGACGGCCACGACCGCGATCAGCAGCAGCATCGCGCCCGCCAGGTCGGGCCGCTCGGCCTGGCCCTTCACTGGCGCACGGTTCCTGGCCTCCCGCAGAGCCCGCGCCTCCATGACGAGCCGGAGGACGGCGACCGGCAGGAGGAGCGTGAGGAAGAGCACCGAGGCGAACGAGTCGGCCATCACGGTGCCGAGGACGAGGCCGATGGTGTCGTCCAGATCGAGGGTGTGGAGAACCGCGAAAGAGGTGTGCCAGTCGTAGCCGGACACGGCGAACAGCCGCAGAAGGAGAAAGGCGAACGCGGCAGTGGTCACCGCGAGCCCTGCGCCGTGCCCGTCCGTCCCGGTCTCGGTCTCGTTCTCGTTCTCGTTAGTTGCCACGTGGGATGACATGGGTACCTGCACGCCTTTCCTGCCCGCCGTTCGGGTGGTGCCGCACGGCCGCACGGCCGCTCGCCGAAGGCCCGCGACCGGGGCACGTGGTGACTGTGTGGACCGTCACCGTGTCATGATCCGGTGACGATCAGTCGTCCATCGCCTGATACAGCGTCGTCCAGAAGTCGTGGATGAGCCGCGCCGAATCCGGGGTGGACATCCCCACCTGGGTGAGCAGAATCCCGGTGAGCTGCTTGTCCGGGTCGGCGTACGCGGTGGTGCCGGTGCCGCCGTCCCAGCCGAACTGGCCGACGGACGCGTAGTCGCCGCGGTAGGTGCGTACCGCCATCCCGAAACCCCAGCCGCCGTGCTGTCCCTGTCCGAACGACACATGGACGTTGTCGCGGGCCAGTGCCTCCCGGGCGGTCTGCTGCTCGGGCGTGAGGCGGTTGGTGGTCATCAGCTGGACGGCCGGCCCGGACAGGATCCGCTCCGTCCCGTGTGTCCCCTGGTTGAGCAGCATCCGGAAGTACGCGTGGTAGTCGTCGACGGTCGAGACCAGCCCGCTGCCGCCCGAGGGGAACGCGGGAGGCCGGCTGTACCGCCCGTCTGCCGCCTCGTCCCATACGGTGAACTCGCCGGTCAGCGGATCGGGGACGTAACTGGGCGGCAGTCGGTCGATCGTGTCGGCGGGCACGTGGAAACCGGTGTCCCTCATCCCCAGCGGATCGAGGACGCGGTCGCGCAGGAACTCCTCGAACGGCCGACCTGTGACCCGGGCGACCAGCACACCGAGCACGTCGTGGCTGATGTGGTACTGCCAGCGCTCTCCTGGCTGGTACATCAGCGGGAGCGTGCCGAGGCGGCGCATCCACTCGTCCGGCTCGGGCGCCGGCTCCCCTCCCTGGCTCCAGATCGCCTCCTCGAATATGGCGGCCTGGATCGGGGCGCCGAGCGTCGTCACGTCCATCCCGAGCCCGAACGTCGAGGTCATCAGGTCCCGCACGGTGATCGGCCGCAGCGCCGGAACGGTGTCGTCCAGCCGGCCGTCGACGCGCTTCAGCACCTGCCGGTCGGCGAGCTCGGGCAGCCACTCCTCCACCGGGTCGTCGAGGCGCACCCTGCACTCGTCGAGGAGGATCATCACCGGCGCCATCGCGACCGGCTTGGACGTGGACGCCATCCGGAACATCGTGTCGCGGCGCATCGGCGCGCCACCGTCGTGGCGCATCGTCCCGATCGCCTCGACGTGCGTCTCGTCGCCCCGGCCGACCAGGGCGACGAGCCCAGGGATCTTCCCGGAGTCGACATGCCGTGCCAGCACGTCACGCACTCTGCGCAGGCCGGCTTCGGAGAAGCCGCGGTTGGTCTTGCCCATCATGAGTCTCCTTGCGTGCGGATTCGGGAGAGGTACTGGGGTTCACGGTCACGCCGCGTCGAGGGCCTCGGTGATCTTGCGGGCCATCGCGGTCATGGCGGGGGTGGGCTCGCCCTTGTGTGCGCGGGCGGCCGCTTCGAGGGCGACGTCGATGGTGGCGCGGAAGTTGTCCGCCTCTGCCGGGGCCTGCTCCTTGAGCAGGCCCATAGCTGCTGTGAGGGCCGGCAGCACCTGGTCGGCGAGCGCGGCGACCGACTTGCCGTTCAGGTTCCCGATCTTCGACTTCTCGGCGAGCACGTGCCCGACGGGGCCGGTCGCGGCGGCCAGGGCGATGGAGCCGTGGGTGGCGACCTTGTGCGGCGAGCCGGTGGCGTCAGCGGCGGCCAGCAGCGAGACGGCGCCGTACGCGGCGGTCCGCAGGGTGTGCTTGTCCTGGACGGTGAGGGTCAGGGTGACAGACATGGTGGCGTGCCTTTCGGTGTGACGAGCGGATGGCGAGCGCGGTCCCGGGGGGCCGATGACACAAAGATCTCCGCCGGGCCTGTCAGTCCCCTGTCACGCCTCTGACACGACGGCTGACACGACCGCTGACGCAGCCACCACCGCTCCGCCGCGGCTCGTCCAACCGTGAGGGGGTTGACGGCGGTCAGCGACGAACGGCACGGAGGCAGGTGCGGTAGTCGCCGCCGAGGCCGTCGCGGGCACCACCAGGCCGCCGGGCCTCCGCCGAGGGGCAGGAGAAATGCCAGGGGCTGGATCAGCGTCGGTGCTGTCTGCTCGGGCTGGACAAGCATGCGCAGCAGGTCCCGCGGGGCCAGGGCGTGGACGGCGCGCAGGTCCCGTGCCAGCGGCGTCGCGGCCGGTCGTGGCGGTACCGCGCCTTCCGCCAGGGCCGTCGCGGGCGGCCCCCGGCACCGAGCCCGGCACCGCCGTCGCCGTCGCCGTCGCCGGAGGCCGTGTCCGCGTGGCCTGGTGGGGGGGGTCGGTGTGCACGCGGATGGCGCGGGCGGCCAGGGCGGCGCACAGCCGGGGGCCTGGTGCGCGCCCGCCGCCACGGTGACAGCCTTCAGGGCGGCCGGGGTGCCGTGGGTGACGACACGGCCGCATCGAGGATGGCGAGGCGGTTCGCAGAGCATCGCGATCGTGGTGGTCTTGCCGACGGCAGGCCGTTCGGGGGCCTGCGGGTTCACCTGGTTGCTCTCTTTTGACGTGGCACGCTCCACCCTGCAAGCTGGAAGAAGAGGGAAAACTCCCTTATATGTGGCTGTCGTTGCCGGAGGCGACGACCCGAGAGCAGGAGGAAGGTGAACCATGATGCGCCTGCGTTACACGCCTCCGAAGGTCGTCCGTATCGGACGGGTGGAGAAGCTGACCGGGCAACTGCGTCGGGGCGTTCCCGACTTGCTCGCCCACGGCAACATCCTCTGACCGTGACCGATCTCAGCACAGGGGCGGAGCCTTCTCGGCTCCGTCCGTCCCATGGGCCGAGTTCAGGAGCGCCATGGCCGGTCAGTGCCTCACGGAGTTCCCCGGGTGCTCCGGGCGTATCGCCGCCGGTACGAGCACCGTGGACCACACGTACGCGCCGTTCGACGCCCGGCCATCCGACCGATCCAGCCGATCCAACCGCCGTCCCGGCAGCCTCGTTTGCCAGTGGCTCCCGGCGGGGGTGGGGGCCGCCACCCCAGTACTCGTCGTCCCGCAGCCGGTTCCCGGCACCGTGCTCGCCCTCGCGGGGCCTTTGCCAGGTGAGCTGTCACCGGATCGGGCGGAGCGGATAAAGCGGGTTGTACGGGATGTCGTACGCGGGCAGGTCACCGCACTGCGCCAACTGCCGCCGGAACTCGCCGGTGCCGTCGTGACACCCCGGCGAGTCGTTCTCTTCCGCGGCGTGTGCAGCACCGATCAGCTGTTCTTTCGTACGTCGGGCGGATGGACCCGGTGGTCGAGCGACCCCCGTGATCTGCTCGACGGCCCACCGGAGTTCGACCGCGAGACACTGTGGCGAGCCTGCCGGGGCGAGGACGTTTTCGTCTTCCCTGGCATGGACCGGCTGACTCCCGGTCGGCTCGTTGTGGCGGACGGCTGGTCCGACGCGCGCGCCGAGACCTACGACGGCATCGGCGCGTTCCCGCTGCCGCGCCGCACCTCCCTGCGCCACTACGCCGACCTCGCCTACGAGTTGCTGCTGGAGGAGACCCGGCGCTACGCGTCCGCCGGCCGCATCGGCGTCCTGCTCTCCGGAGGCGTCGATTCTGCCGTCGTCCTGGCCGCGCTCGCCGACCACGGGGCTGATGTCACCGCGTACCACATGCGCAGCAAGGACCCGCTCGCCGACGAGTGGCCACGCGCGCGTGAGGTGTGCCGCGCGCTGTCGGTCCCGCTGGTGAGCGTGGATCCGCCCGGTGAGGACGAGTCGTACTTCCCCGTAGGGCACGACCATCCGCTGCCCTTCAACCACGTCTGGTTCCGCCGCCTCGACCTGACGGCCCGACGGATCGCCGAAGACGGGGTGCGTACGGTGCTCAGCGGTCTGGACGGGGACGTCGTCTTCGGTCCGTTGCGGTACGGCCTGTACGACGTCGCCGTCGCGGACGTGCCGTGGCGCGAGCGGTGGGCCATGGCCAACGGCCTGCTCAGTTCCCGGTGGGAGCTGAGCCGGATCGTCCGCAGCATCCGCCCCGGCCGCTCGCTCTACGACGACCCCGAAGCCACCGCCGAGACCGAGCGCGCGGGCGACTTCCTCGTCCCCGTTCCCGGCGCCGACGCCGAACGCTACGAACCTGACTCCGCCGCCCAGGAACACACCCTGAACCTGACAGTCTGGCGGCCGTACGGCATCCACTGCGCCAAGCCCTGGGGCGGCCGCGAGCTGCGCCGGCTGGCGGCCAGGCTGCCGAACGCCTACCGAGTGATTCCCTACGCGGGCCGGACCATCGACAAGCCTGTGCTGCGTCTCGCCGCCGCCCGCCGGGGTGTTCCCTCCCTCGTCTGGCGGCACTACGGGCGGGACTGGCTCGGTTCGCCGGACGAGACGTGGTGCCTGCGCCATCCGGACGCCGTCGCGGACGTACTCGCCGGACCCGACGCCTGGCTGACCGCCCTGGGCGTCGTCGATCCGCGCCGCTTGGCCGCGGTCCTCGCCGACCCGCGCGCGTTGCGGCGCAACGCGGAGAACCTGCTGTGCACGGCCATGGTCGAGTTGTTCCTGCGCGACCTGGCGCACACGTTCGAGCCGGCGCCGAGAAGGTGAACCCACCCGCCCACGGGCCGGTTGACGTGTGCAACGGCAGACAGGCCGACTGGAGATGGGAAAGATGCCGCTGATCCAACTGGCAGAGCAGACAGTCTTTGACCCGGCCGACGGTTCGGGTGTCCTTCTGGACACCTCCGAAGGCGTCTACTTCGAGCTGAACCCCACCGCGACGCTGATGCTGGAGGCCGCCCTGCGCTGCGAGACCTACGACGAGGCCGTCCACGAGCTCACCGAACGCATCGACGCCGCCGACGGGGAACTGCGGGAGGGCATACAGTCGCTCGCCGCCCAGCTCGCCGAGAGCCGTCTCGTGGAGTCGGGCGGCGGTCCACCAGAGGCTGGGGCCGGGCCGTGAGGCCCGCGGCGACCGCCGACTGGGCCTTCCTGCTCTGGGGCGACGACGCGGCCGGGCCGGTACCCCGCACGCCCCTCTCGGTGCAACTGGCCGCCGCCACGCACACGGCACGCGCGCTGCGAACGCTGAGCAGGCACGGCTGGGGAGTGGCGCAGTGCGCTCTGCGGGACCTGCGCGTGCCGCCGGGCGCCCACCACGACCTGCCGTCGGCGACAGCGATCCGCCTCGCCCGCCGCGAACTGCCCCGCTGTCAGCGCGTGGTGCGGCTGCTCGACCCCGACGCGCTCTGCCTGTCCAGGTCGTTCGCGCTGGCCGTCCATCTGTCGGCACTCGGGCTGCCCGCCGAGACCGTCATCGCCCGGCAGCGTTCGTCGATCGGCGCGCGGTTCGCCTTCCACTCCTGGACGGAACTGCACGGCGAGGTCCTCAACGACGTCCCGGCCGTCCAGAGCGGCCATACGGTGCTCCAGCGGGTGGGGTGCGCCGCCCTGGTGCGACCACTGCCGTGTTGTCGGTGATCCGGCTGAACGCCACCCGCCCCAGCGGCCAGCATCGCGAGACCAACGGAGTCGGCGAGCACCGCGTCAGGACAGGGCACAGACGCAGAACTCATGGCCCTCCGGGTCGGCCAGGCACGTCCAGGGAACGTCGCCCTGGCCGAGGTCGAGGTCGCTGGCGCCGAGGGCCCGCAGCCGGGCCACCTCCGCCGCCTTGTCGTCACCGGGGTACGGCAGCAGGTCGAGATGGACGCGGTCCGGCACGGTCTTCACATCGGGCGTACGGAGGAATTCGAGATACGGGCCCACGCCCTTCGCGGAGCGCAACACCGCGTGATCGTCCGCCACCTCGTGCAGGGTCCAGTCCATCGCCTCGCCCCAGAACCTGGCCATGGCCCGCGGATCCACGCAGTCGACGACCACCGCGGCGATCGGCCCCGTGTCCCGGTAGACCTGCCGGGGCTCCAGCACGCAGAACTCGTTGCCCTCGGGGTCGGCGAGGACCGTCCACGGCACCTCGCCCTGGCCCACGTCGGCGGGCGTCGCGCCGAGCGCCCGAAGGCGCGCGACCAGCTCCGCCTGATGGGCCGCGGAAGTGGTGGCGAGGTCGAGGTGCACACGGTTCTTTGTCGCTGTCTTGGGTTCCGGGACGGGAACGACGTCGACGCAGACGAAGTCCGGGTGCGGCCAGACGAGGCCACCGGCGGGGCCGACGTAGGTGGTCACGCCGGGGCTGTAGGCGCTCCAGCCGAGCGCCTGCGCCCAGAACCGGCCGACCGCCGAGCCGTCGAGAGCCTTGATGTTCACCTGGACAGGTCGTAGTGCCATGGCGGCGATCCTACGTACCCGCTGGTCCTTAGTCGGCGGGGCGCCCAGGAGTTCGAGCCGCGCCTGGAGGGCGCGGTGCTCGTCCCGCCGCCTCGCGACACGTGCCCTGCAACCACGGCATCTGTCCACCTCGGCATGGTCAAGGACCCCAAGCTCGACGTCGTGGAGATCGACGGCGGCTGATACACGATCCACGCCGAAGGCTTCTTACCGGGCCGCAGGGCCAGCCGCGTGTTCATCAGCCCTGAGAACGGCAAACCCAACCTCGCCGACGTCGTGCTCTCGTTTCCCCCCCCCGGCACCGGCGACGCCTGGCCACGTCGAGCGCCTACGACGACCTGACGACTCGCGCCGCCGGATCGGAGGCCGTCCGGTACGTGGGCCGGCCCGCAAGCCACGTGCCCAGTACGCGCGCGTGGCGGATCGCCATCGGATCGAGCGTGCGGGGGTCGGCGGAGAGCAGGACCAGGTCGGCGGGGGCGCCCTGCGCCACGTGCAACCGGTCGTCGGCGCCGGCCTGGTGGGCCACCCCCGAGGTGGCCGCCGTCAGTGCCTGTTCGACGGTGAGCCGCTGGTGGGGGATCCAGCCCTCTTCCGGCTCACCGGCGAACGTACGCCTGGTGACGGCGACTTGGATGCCCTCCAGCGGGATGTGCGAGCTGACGGGCCAGTCGCTGCCGAAGGAGAGGCGCACGCCGTCCCGCGCCAGCTCACCCATGGGGTACTGGAGGCCTGCCCGATGCGCGCCGATCCGCGGGATGGTCAGCTCGGTCTGGAGCGGGTCCGGCTGGGCCCACAGGGGTTCGAAGTTGGCGATGACGCCCAGCTCGGCGAAGCGGGGCAGGTCCGCGGGGTCGACCACCTGGACGTGGGTGATCACCGGGCGCCGGTCCCAGGCGGGGTTGCCGGCGCTCGTGGACTCGATGGCGTCGAGTGCCGCCCGTACGCCCGCGTCGCCGATCGCATGGATGTGCGTCTGGAAGCCCGCGGCGTCGAAGGCGCGCACGGCTTCGGCGAGCGCGGGCGGCTCCCACACGGGCATGCCGCAGCTGTGCGGCGCGTCCAGGTAGGGGGCGAGCATGGCGGCCGTACCGCCCTCGATGACGCCGTCGCTGAAGAACTTCACCGTCCGCGCGGACAGCAGGTCCCCGCCCTCCGCGGCCACGCGCGCGCGTGCTTCGGTGAACGGCTTCAGCTGCGCGCGCCACCGGTCGGGATCGGCGCGCTGGGCGAGGTCGGCGCGGACGGACAGGGCGCCGCGCTGGACGGCGGCCAGATACGCGTCGACCATCTCCGGTTCCACCCAGGCGTCCTGGACCCAGGTGACGCCCGCGCGCGCGTACGTGTGGCCAGCGCGGCGCAGCGCCTCGACGAGTTCGTCCACCGAGCGCGAGGGGACCTGGTCGAGCACGAGGTCGCAGGCATGCCATTCGCGCAGTGTGCCGAGCGGCGAACCGTCGGGGCGGCGCACGATCCAGCCGAGGCGCCGTTCCGGGGTCTTCTTGGTCACGCCGGCCCTGCGCAGGGCCTCGGTGTTGCACCACACGGTGTGGTAGTCGTGGGCGCGCAGGACGACAGGCCGGTCGGGCACCGCCGCGTCCAGCCAGCGCGCGTCGAACTCGCCGTCCGGTGCGAGCGCGGGGTCGTAGGAGGCGCCGACAATCCACTCGGCCTCCGGGTGCGCCGCCGCCCACCGTCCGACCTCGGAGACGATCGCGTCGACGGAGCCCAACTCCTTGATCTGCGGCCCGAAGCCTTCCAGGCCGCCGAAGAGGGGGTGGGCGTGGCCGTCTCCGAAGGCGGCCATCAGCAGGCCGTCCCCGATGTCGACGACCTCGTCGGCCGTGGCGGCGAGGTCGCGGGCCTCGTCGCCGAGCGCGAGGATCCGGCCGCCGCGCACGGCGAGCGCCGTGGTGTCCGCCCGAGGGTCGCTCCCGGTGCGGATTGCGCCGAGGAAGACCAGGGTCGTCGCCGCCGTGGTCGTGGTGGTGGTCGTGGTGGTGGTCGTGGTCATGCTGTCGCTTTCTCCTTCTCGCGTGCACCGCGGCGCCGCGGTGCGGTGCCGTGCGGCGCGGTGCGGTGCCGTGCGGCGCGGTGCGGTGCCGTGCGGCGCGGTCTCAGACGCGCTCGGCGTCCACCGTCGTCAGCCGGTCGTACGCCGCCGGATCGCGCCTCTTGATCCGCAGCGCGAGCGCCGCGCCCATTCCGAACAGCACGGGCAGCGGAAGGATCAGCGCGGCGTTCACGCCCACCGAGGCTCCGGTGAGGAGATGGAGGTTGGCGCAGACCAGGACGATCAGGAGCACGAGTCCCCCGCAGGCGAGCACAGGCGCGGCGACGACCCGCCAGCGCGGTATGGCTCGCCGGTCGTGGCGGAAGAAGCCGTACACGGCGAGGGCGGCGAGCGCTTGCAGGAACATCACGCCGAGGATGCCGGAGCCGTTGCTCCACAGGAACGTGACGCTGTACGGATCGGCCCCGCTGATCAGCGTCATGACGATCACGGCGAGCGCGATGGCCGACTGCGCGAGGACCGCGGTGGCGGGCGCCCGCGTCTTCGCGGAGACGGTGCCGAGGCGGGCCGGCAGCAGGCCCTCCCTGCCGAGCGCGTAGAAGTAGCGGGCGGCGCCGTTGTGGAAGGCCAGCGTGGCGGCGAAGGCGCTGGTGATGATCAGCATGTGCATGGAGTCGGCTGCCCAGGCCCCGGCGAAGCGTTCGGTGGCGGTGAACACCATGTCGGCGCCGTCCTGGCCGTTCGCGACCGCCTGGGCGCGGTCACCGCCGTACGCGTTGATGATCATCCAGACCGTGAAGCCATAGAAGAGCGCGAGGAACCCCACGGCTACGTAGGTGGCGCGCGGCACGGTCCGTTCCGGCCTGCGGGCTTCTTCCGCGTAGATCGCGGTCGCCTCGAAGCCGACGAAGGCGCCGATGGCGAGGACGAACATGCCGCCGACCCCCGACGCGCCGAGGTGGGTGGGCGAGAGCGATCCGAGGTCGAGGCCCTGGGTGCCGCCGCCGTGCGCCAGGACGCCCGCTTCGAGGACGAGCAGCACCAGGACCTCCAGGGCGAGCGCGACGCCGAGGACTTTGGCGCTCAGGGTGACCTTGAGACAGCCGAGCACCCCGATGGCGACGAGCCCCGCCACCGCCCAGCTCCACCACGGCACATGCGTCCCGGTCAGGTTCTCGAAGCCCGACTCCGTGAACCACCCGAAGGCGGCGAGCAACCCCACCTCGATGGCGTTGTACGAGAAGAGCGCGACGTACGCGGCACCCGCTCCCATGGGGCGGCCGAGGCCTCTGCCGACGTAGGCGTAGAAGGCACCGGCATTGCGCACGAACCGGCTCATCGCGGTGAAGCCCGCGGCGAAGACGATCAGCAGCAGTCCCGAGAGCAGATAGCCGAGCGGGGCCGCACGGCCCGCCATGCCGATGGCCAGCGGGGCGACGCCCGCCATGACCGTCAGCGGCGCGGCGGCCGCCACCACGAAGAAGACCAGGTCGCCAGTGCCGACAGCACCCCCACTGAGGCCACGGGAGGAGGGAGCGGGAGCCGGAAGCGGAGGCGGTACGGAGGAGAGGGGTGCGGTCACGCGCGTACTCCTGGGGTCGGAAACGCCGACGGGCCAAGAGCGGAATCGCGGGACGACCACACCCCTTGGCCCGAGCTGGCAGGACCGTACTCCGCGGGGGAAGCGTCTGGGAAGAGGTCACGAAGGGGTGGCTCCCGGGGGGCCAGGGCGAGGCGGGCGGCGGCGCTCCGCAGGAGTTCGTGCCGTCGCCGCCATCGCGTGCACCTTCCGCTGGGCGGGAACTTCTCGGTCCGACTGCTAGTTTCTACTCTGTTGTAGAAACTGGTGAGGCCACGGACGCGTACGAGACGGCCGCGGCCCGCGCCGACACCCCTGACAGCTCGACATATCGATACACCGCTACGTTTATTGGAGTTCTCCATGGCCCTGTGGGACCGCGTCAAGGAATCCGCATCGACGATGCAGACCCAGCTGATGGCGAAGAAGAACGATCTCAAGAGCGGCGCGTTCCGCGACGCGAGCATGGCGATGTGCGCCCTGGTCGCGGCCGCCGACGGGACCGTGGACCCTGCCGAGCGGCAGCGCGTGGCCCAGCTCATCGGCACGAACGAGGTGTTGCAGAACTTCCCGGCGGACGACCTGCGCAGCCGCTTCGACGCCTCCGTGGACAAGCTGACCGCCGACTTCGCGTTCGGCAAGGTGAGCGTCCTCCAGGAGGTCGCCAAGGCCAGGAAGAAGCCGGCGGAGGCCCGTGCGGTCATCCAGATCGGCATCGTCATCGGTGGCGCCGACGGTGACTTCGACAAGGACGAGCAGGCCGTCGTCCGCGAGGCCTGCTTCGCGCTCGACCTGCCGCCCCACGAGTTCGACCTCTAGCACGCCGTCGGCGGACCGGCCTTTCCGGCCGGTCCGCCGAGCCCAGCGCCGAGGGACCCCGCAAGGACGGACCAGAGCGGCGTGGCAGCTCAAAGCGGCGTGGCCGCGCGCAGGATGAGGACCATCGTGACCGCGGAGTTCGCCGACGACATCGCCGACACCACGGTGCCGAACGCCGCGCACCACAGGGCGAGCCCCACCGCCGTGAACAGGGAGGGCCGGGTGCGGGCCGCGGGCGCCGGGGCGAGCAGCGCGGCGACACGGCGCGGGACCGGTCCCGGCGCGGCGAGCCCCGCGAAGGTCGGGGCGGGCACACCTCGCGAGACGAGGGCCGCCTTGCCGATCGCGCGGGCGACGACCCGGCGGTCCCGGACGGCCCGCGCCGCCGCCTCGTCGGCCCACCGCTCCGCGGTGAAGGCGACGGAGGTGCGCAGCGGCCGCAGGAACGGGTTGGCGCGGGCCGCCAACTGCGTGACCAGCAGGTGCCGGTGATGCCGCGCGGTCAGATGGGCCCGCTCGTGCGCGAACAGCGCGCGCCGCTCAGGCGCCGCGAGCCGGTCCAGCATGCCGGTGGTGACGACGACCCGGCCGCCGCCCCGCGTGGGCAGGGCGTAGGCGTACGACGCCTCGTCGCGGAGTACGGCGACGGACGTGCCGGGCAGCTTCGCGAGAGCCCGGCGCCCCCGGCGGCGTACACGCGCGTGCCGCCACAAGGTGCGCGCCCCGGCGGCGCACACGGCGAGCAGCGCGGGGATCGCGGCCTTCCCCGCGACCTCGTCGTAGGGGACGGCGGCCCGGACCTCGGGGTCGGACCAGCCGTCCGGCAGGGGGTTTCCCGGCAGTTGGGCGGTGCCGACGACCATGAGGAGCGCCAGGCAGAGCGTGCTGCACACGGCCATCACCCCGGCGACGGCGGTGAGCACGCGCGTGGCGGTACGCGGGTGGAGGTGCTGCTCGGCGAGGCGGGCGACGGGCCAGGCGGTCAGCGGCAGCACGAGGGGCAGGAAGACGAAGACACCCATCAGGCAAGAGCTCCCTCGGGCGTCAGTCGTCCGACGCGGCGCCGGCCCGACCGAGCAGCTCGCGCAGGAGCTGCTCGTCGTCGGGCGTCAGCGTCGTGACGAAGCTGGCGAGGACGGCCTCGCGGTCGCTCTCGCCGTCGAGCACCTTGCGCATGCGGAACGCCGCGAGCCCCGCCTCGTCGGAGGCCGGGGTCCACGCGAACGACCGGCCCGCGCGCTCGCGGGTCACCACGTCCTTGGCGAGGAGGCGGGTCAGGATCGTCATCACGGTCGTGTACGCGAGGTCGCCGCCGATCCGCTCCTGCACCCAGCCTGCGCTGACCGGGCCGTGGGCGGCGTGCAGCGCGGCGAGCACCTGTTGCTCCAGCTCACCCTGCGCGCGGCGGCGCAGCCGTGGCCGGCGCTCCTCGCGGTCGTCGTGCTGCTCCATGCCCGGGCTCCCTCCGGCCTCCTGGTGCTCCGCGGCGGTCGGGAGCGCCACATCGTAACGGGCCCGACCCGCCCCACCGTCTTCTACATTCCTGTAGATTCTACGGAACCGGCATGAACCCGAACTTCAGGAGGACATCGTGGGAGTTTCGCTGGCCAAGGGCGGCAACGTCTCGCTCAGCAAGGAGGCCCCCGGCCTCACCGCCGTGCTGGTCGGCCTGGGCTGGGACGTGCGCACCACGACGGGCACGGACTACGACCTGGACGCCAGCGCGCTGCTCTGCGACGACTCCGGCAAGGTCGTCTCCGACCAGCACTTCGTCTTCTACAACAACCTCACGAGCCCGGACGGTTCGGTCGAGCACACCGGCGACAACCTCACCGGTGAGGGCGAGGGCGACGACGAGGCCGTGAAGGTGAACCTCGCGGAGGTCCCCGCCGAGATCAAGAAGATCGTCTTTCCGGTGTCGATCCACGACGCGGAGAACCGCGGCCAGAGTTTCGGCCAGGTCCGCAACGCCTTCATCCGCGTCGTGAACCAGGCGGACGGCGTCGAGATCGCGCGCTACGACCTCTCCGAGGACGCCTCGACGGAGACCGCCATGGTCTTCGGTGAGCTCTACCGGCACGGCACGGAGTGGAAATTCCGCGCGGTCGGTCAGGGTTATGCCAGTGGACTGCGGGGCATCGCGTCGGACTTCGGCGTGAACGTCTGACCGCGGTCCCTGACGGCACTCGGCCGGGACCCTTGAGGAGGCAGGTCATGTACGGCGACCAGGAGACGGTGCGCAAGATCCTGACGGAGCTGGGCGACACCTGGGCCGTCGTGGGCCTGTCCGCCAACCGCGACCGGGCGGCGTACGGCGTCGCGGCCGTCCTCCAGCGCTTCGGCAAGCGTGTCGTGCCGATCCACCCCAAGGCGGAGACGGTCCACGGCGAGCAGGGCTATCCGTCCCTGTCCGCCGTGCCGTTCAAGGTCGATGTCGTCGACGTGTTCGTCAACAGCGGCCTGGCGGGCCAGGTCGCCGACGAGGCCGTGGCGGCCGGGGCCGCCGCGGTGTGGTTCCAGCTCGGCGTGGTCGACGAGGCGGCGTACGAGCGCACGCGCGCGGCGGGCCTGGACATGGTCATGGACCGCTGCCCGGCCATCGAGATCCCGCTGCTCGATTAGGTGCCGGGTCCCGCGCCGCCCTGGTTCAGAACGGCTTCGCGGGTTCAGAACGGCTTCGCGGGCCAGTCGAGCAGGCGTGCGCCGATCACCGCCGTCTGCAGGGTGTAGCGGTGCACGGGGTCCGACGGGTTGGCGCCCGTGAGCCGGTGGATGCGTTCCAGGCGGTAGGTCAGGGCGCGCACACTCAGCGCGAGCCGGCGGGCGGCCTCCGCCGCGACGCAGCCCGAGTCGAAGTAGGCGGCGAGCGTGTCGATGAGCGGCTGCGCGCCGCCACGGGCCTGGCTCAGCGGGCCGAGCGTGTTCACCACCAGATCGGCCATGGCCTGCCGGTCGCGGGTCAGAACGGGGTAGACGAGCAGGTCGGCGGCGCGCAGTACGGGCTCGTCGAGCTCCAGGCGCTCGGCGAGGTCCAGGGCGTTCAGCGCTTCCTCGTACGACTGGACGACGCCGCCCGGGCCGGGCTGCGGGCGGCCGATGGCGACGCGTCCGCCGTCGGTGGCGGCGTACGCCTGCTTGGCGAAGAACGTCAGCACCTCGTCCTGGTCGCCCGGGGCGATGCACACCAGGCGGCCGTCCTTGGTGGTCAGCAGGATGCTGCGGTCGCCGAACCGGCCGATCAGGGCACGTTCGACCTCGCGGGGCACGGCGTGCCCTTCCTCATAGCCGCTCGCGCCCTCGGCGACGGCGACCGCGTGCTCGTAGGACAGGCGCAGCCCGAAGCGTTCCGCGCGTTCGGCGAGCAGGCCGAGGTCGCTGCGGCCGTAGAGCAGATCGTCGATGAACTCCCGCCGGGCCGCCTCCTCTTGGCGTACGGCGAGGCGCTGCGCGCGTTCGTACCCCTCGGCGAAGGCGTCCACGGCCTGCTCCGCGGCGGCCAGCACGCTGTCGGCGGAGACCGTCCGTGAGGCGGGCCAGTGCGCGCGGGTGGCCGTCAGGTGCGCGCCGACCAGGGCCCGCAGACCGTGGCCCGCCTCGGCCGCCCGCTCCCCCAGCGCGCGCCGGGAGTCCAGCTCCTCGCGCGTCAGCCGCCGTCCCGTCGAGGAGGCGGCGGCGAGGATGTGGGCATAGCCGTCGAGATACTCCTCCGGTATGTCCTGCTCCGCCATGCCCGCCCGCCCCTGTTGCCTCGATGAGTCGTTGCCGCGTTTACGTTGATGCCTTTTTAACGCATGACGGGTTGACGGGCGGCAGCCGACCCCGGACCTCCTCACCGCCGCCCGATGTACTCGCTCCCGAGAACCATCCACAGGCCGGGCCCCTGGCCGGTGCGCGGAGGCTGTCGGTGAGCGGGCCGGGGACGGTGACGGCCGCCCGCGTCATCGACGGTTACCAGAAATGCTGAGTCTGTGAGGGATGTCGAGTCTCTGAGGGCCGCCGGAACAATCGGCGCCCCCGCGCGGTTGGACAGGGCATGCCTCTGACTGGAGATTACGAGCCCGGTACGTGGGACTGGGCGAGCAAGCAGGCCGAGCTGTACGAGCGCTCCGGCGGCACCGAGGGCACGACGTTGATGGACAAGCCCGTCATCGTGCTGACGTCGCTCGGCGCCAAGAGCGGGAAGCTGCGCAAGAACCCCCTGATGCGCGTCGAGCACGAAGGGGAGTACGCGGTGGTGGCCTCCAAGGGAGGCGACCCGGCGAACCCGTCCTGGTACCACAACCTCGTGGCGCACCCACTCGTGGAGTTGCAGGACGGTCCGGTGAAGAAGGACTATCGCGCGCGGATCGTCACGGGCGACGAGCGGCAGCTCTGGTGGGAGCGGGCGGTCGCGGTGTGGCCGGCCTACGGCGACTACCAGAAGAAGACGACCCGCGAGATCCCGCTCTTCGTCCTGACGCCCGTCGAGGCGTGAGCCGCCCGAGCGGCACTTCGTCCTGACGGCCGTCGAGGGCTGAGCCGCCCGAGCCCGCGCAGTTGGAACGTGACGCGGCCGCGAGCCCGTTGCGCCCTTGCGGCGTGACACGACCGGGGAGCCCTCGCGTCACACTTCCTTTTCGCGCCGACGCGCGCGGTAGGCCCGGAGGTTCGCCGCGTTGCCGCGGGTCTTCACGTCATGCCAGACGCCGCTGTCGTAGCGGGAGCGGTCGTAGAAGGCGACCCGGCAGAGCGGGTTGCGGCAGGCCTTGAGATGGCGGGCGGTGTCGGACCGCTGCTCTTCGTACAACGAACACGGCGAGGGCCAGCGCGACGAGGTGGCGCCAGCCGGTGCCGTGCGGTCCCAGGCGTACGACGCCGTCTTCGCCGAGCCGCAGCGCGGCCTCGCCGGAGCACGCGACCACCGGGCCGGGGGGCTGCGCGTTCCCCTTTCCCCGTGTGCGGCCATCCCGCCGAGCGCCTCGTGGAACGGGTCGAGATGCGCGAGTGCCGCTACGCCGGCAACTCAGCGGGCTCATCGCCCGGCTGCTCCCGGTGTGATGTGGTCACGACGGGTCTCCTTCTCCCACCAGCTCTTCGACGACGCTCTTGTCCAGGGCGGCGCGTACGAGCGCCGCCGCCAGGGCCGCGGGGTCGCTGTCCCCGGCGAGGCGCACCAGTTCGTCCGGGTCGTCGGGCAGGCCGAGCCGCCGCGCGCCCTGCAGGGCCTTGTCACCGAGGCGCGGTGCCGCCCGCGGCCATACCCGCTGCACCTCGCGCAGGAAGATGTCGGCGCCCATGGGCCCGAGGCCGGGCACCTTCTGGAGTTGCCTGCTCAGTTCCGCGTCGTCGTCGCCCGCCGCGTCCCGCAGACGGCGCAGATCGCCGCCGTGATCCCGCAGGACCAGCTCGGCGCCCTCCCCGAGCTGCGTGGAGGTCCGCTCGTCGTAACGCCGGTAGCCGCCCCGGCCCAGCGCGTCGACGCGGGCCTGCCACGACGCGTCGGCCATGCGCCGCGCATCGCGCATCCCGGCGTCGAAGAGCTCCCTGGCCGCGGCCACCGCCACGGTGCTGCGGATGCGGGCGCTCAGCAGGACGGACAGGACGAGCAGCTGGTACAGCGGCTGCGGCGTGTCCCGCAGCCGGATGCCGGCGTCCTCGGCGTAGGTGCTGCCGTGGGCGTCGAGCAGCGCCCGCACGACGGACGGGGCGCGGCTGCGTCGGTCGGCCATGGTTCTCCTCACGGTCGGGATCTCCTGCGCGGTCGGGGTCCCCCTGCCCATGATGGCCGACGTGTGCACCTCTGGCCTGCGGGTACACAGCCGCTCTGACCCCAGCAGAAGGAGCAAACGTGGCTGCACGCCAGAAGAATGTGTTCGTGATCGGTCTGGACGAGGCCAACCTGCCCACCCTGCACGCCGTCCCGCACGCACAGGACTACCGCTTCCACCCGCTGCTCTCGATCGAGGAGCTTCAGGGCGGCGAGGTCTCCGTACCGGAGCTCATGGAGAAGGCGCGGAAGATACTCGACGCGTTCGACGGCAGCATCGACGCGATCGTCGGCTACTGGGACTTCCCGGTCAGCACGATGGTCGCGATGCTGGGCGACCTGTACGGCACCCGGAGCACCAGCCTGGAGTCGGTCGTCAAGTGCGAGCACAAGTACTGGAGCCGCCTGGAGCAGCAGAAGGTGATCGAGGAGCATCCGCGCTTCGGCCGGGTCGACCTGGAGGCGGACACCCCGAAGCCGCCGGAGGGCGTGCGCTTCCCGATGTGGCTCAAGCCCGCCCTGTCGTATTCCTCCAAGCTCGCCTACAGCGTGAAGGACGAGGAGGAGTTCGACGCGGCCGTGGCCAAGATCAAGGAGGGGATCGGCCTGGTCGGCCGGCCCTTCGAGCACATCATGGAGCAGATCGAGCTGCCCGAGGAGATGGCGGGCGTCGGCGCGCAGGTCTGTCTCGCCGAGGAGGCGCTCTCCGGCATCCAGGTCGCCGTCGAGGGCTACGTCCACCGGGGTGAGGTCACCGTCTACGGCGTCCTGGACTCCATCAACTACCCGGACTCCTCGTGCTTCCTTCGCCACCAGTACCCGTCCACGCTGCCGGAGCCGGTGGTGCGGCGCCTGCACGACGTGTCGGAGCGGGTGATGCGGCAGATCGGCATGGACGACGCGACCTTCAGCATCGAGTACTTCTACGACCCCGGTACGGACGAGCTGAACCTGCTGGAGATCAACCCCCGGCACTCGCAGGCGCACGCCGAGCTCTTCGAGTACGTCGACGGCGTCCCGAACCACCACTGCATGGTCAGCCTCGCCTTCGGCGAGGACCCGAAGCTCCCCCACCGCGAGGGGCCCTGCGCGACGGCCGCCAAGTGGTACTACCGGTGGTTCGCCGACGGCGTGGTGCACAACGTGCCGACGCGCGAGGAGCTCGACCGCGTCGAGCGCGAGATCGGCGACGTCCGGATCGAGGTGCTGGTCGAGGAGGGCCAGCGGCTGTCCGACGCCGGTCACCAGGACAGCTACAGCTACGAGCTGGCCCACTTCGCCATCGGGGGTGACGACGAGGAGGACGTGCGGCGCAAGTACGACCGCTGCGTGGCCGCGCTCGGCCTGACCTTCGACGAGACGGAGCCCGGCGGCCGCGACGTCACCAACGACTAGCACGGCCGACGCGCCGCAGGCGGCACAAGCGACACAGGCACGGAAGAACCGACCGAGAGGATGGCACGGCCCCATGCGTTACGTGGGCAATCTCCCGTACGCGACGAAAGAGGAAGAACACGTCCTCATCCCGATGTCCGACGGCGTCCGGCTGTCGGCGCGCGTCTGGCGCCCCGCGTCCTCGGACGACGCGCCGGTACCGGCCGTCCTTGAGTACATCCCGTACCGCAAGCGCGATCTGAGTTCGGTGCGTGACTCGATCCACCACCCCTACATCGCGGGCCACGGCTACGCGTGTGTCCGCGTGGACGTGCGCGGCACCGGCGAGTCCGAGGGCGTCCTGCGGGACGAGTACCTGGAACTGGAGCAGACCGACGCCGAGGAAGTGCTCGCCTGGCTGGCGGAGCAGCCCTGGTGCGACGGCTCCACCGGCATGATGGGCATCTCCTGGGGGGCGTTCGCCGCGCTCCAGGTCGCCGCGCGGCGGCCGCCGAGCCTGAAGGCGATCGTCATCTCGTCGTTCACGGACGACCGGTACGCCGACGACATGCATTACATGGGTGGCGCGATGCTGTCGGACAACCTCGCCGAGGCGGGGACCATGTTCGCGTACGCCACCTGTCCCCCCGATCCGGCCGTGGTCGGTGACCGCTGGCGCGAGATGTGGCACGAGCGCCTTGACAACGCGCGTCCCTGGGTCCTGGAGTGGCTGCGCCACCAGCGGCGCGACGACTACTGGAAGCACGCCTCGGTCTGTGAGAACTACCAGGACGTACGCTGTCCCGTCCTCGCCTCCAGCGGCTGGGCGGACGGCTACTCGAACGCCGTGACCCGGCTGCTCGGCCATCTCGACGTGCCGCGCAAGGGGCTGATCGGCCCCTGGTCGCACAAGTATCCGCACCTGGGCGAGCCGGGCCCCGCCATCGGCTACCTCCAGGAAGTGGTGCGCTGGTGGGATCACTGGCTCAAGGGTGAGGACAACGGCGTCATGGAGGGCCCGATGCTGCGGGCCTGGATGCAGGACAGCGTGCCGCCCTCGACGGCGTACGAGGAGCGTCCTGGCCGCTGGGTCGGCGAGCCGGACTGGCCCTCGCCGCACATCGAGGAGGTCAGCCGTCCGCTGACGCGTCACCGCATCGCCTGGGAGGGGGAGGCGGTCGAGAAGGACGGCTCCGGTGAGGCCATGACCGTGCAGTCCCCGCTGTCGGTCGGCCAGTTCGCCGGCAAGTGGGCCTCCTACAACGCGCCGCCCGACCTGCCCTACGACCAGCGCGAGGAGGACGGCGGTTCGCTGGTCTTCGACTCCCCGCAGCTGACCGAGCCGGTGGAGATCCTCGGCTCCCCCATCGTCGACCTGGACCTGTCGGTCAGCGAACCGGTGGCCACGGTCGCCGCCCGGATCTCCGACGTGGCCCCCGACGGACGGGCCACCCGGGTGACGTACGGCGTGCTCAACCTGACCCGCAGGGACGGCACGGGCGAGCCCGAGCCCCTGGAGCCGGGCCGCCGCTACCGCGCGACGCTCCAGCTCAACGGCGTGGCCCAGTGCTTCCCGCCCGGCCACCGCATCCGGCTGTCGCTGTCGACGTCGTACTGGCCGCTCGCCTGGCCCCCGCCCCGGCCCGTCCTGCTCAGCGTGTACGAGGGCACCAGCGCGCTGCGGCTGCCGGTACGGCCGGTATCCGAGCCGGACAACGCGCCGCTGCGTCCCTTCGGCGAGCCCGAGGGCACCGAGCCCCTGGCCACCACCCGGCTGTCGCAGCCGGACCAGCGCTGGGAGGTCAGGCGGGACCTGATCGGCTACAACTCCGCGCTGGAGATCGTCAAGGACCGCGGGACCGTGCGGTACGAGGACATCGGGCTCGACGTCGGCTGCCGCGCCTTCGAGCGGTACACGTCCACGGGCGAGGACTTCACGTCGGTGACGGGCGAATCGGCCTGGACCATGCGCTTCGCGCGGGACGACTGGGATGTGAGCGTGCGCACCCGCACGGTGCTGCGGTGCGACGGGGACGACTTCCTCGTCGACGCCACGCTCGACGGCTATGAGGGGGAGCGCCGCGTCTTCTCCCGTACGTGGAACGAGACGGTGCCCAGGGACTGGCTCTAGGCGGACACCGGGGTCAGGTCGTCCTTGCGGGCGCGACGCACCGCCGGGGCGATCGAGGCCGTGCTCTCCCCGCTCTCCCCGCGCGGCTTCGGGGGCAAGTCCGAAGCCGAGGCCGCACGCGCCGGCCGACTGCCCCAGCTCGGCGCACGCGAGGAGGAGGACCGCCGTCGGGGCGAACACGCCCGCGACCCAGACCTCCGGCCGACCGGGACATTGACGGTCCCACCCAGCGACGCCGCTCACCCCGCGGGCGCGCTATGCACCTTTTGCGTAGCCTGTGGGCAAGATCCGCGGTCCCCGCCCCACCGGATTGACGCGGTGAGGCGGGGGAACCCGCACGATCAACGAACGCCGAGCATGGGAACAGGGAGCCGCCATGGCTGTCACACCTCGTACGGGACCGCTGCCGGGCCGACCGGAGTCCTACTGGATGGACAGCACCGGGCCGACGTCCTACCCGCCGCTGGCCGAGGACATCGAGGTGGACGTCGCCGTGGTGGGCGGCGGCATCGCCGGGCTCAGCACGGCCTGGGAGGTGGCCCGCACCGGGCGGACGGTCGCGGTCCTCGAAGCCGACCGCATCGCCGCCGGGGTGACCGGCTACACCACCGCCAAGCTGTCCGCCCTGCACACCCTCGTGTACGAGCGGCTGCGCAGCACGCGCGGGGCGGAGGCCGCCCAGCTGTACGCCCGCTCCCAGCAGGAGGCGGTGGAGCATGTCGCGGACGTCTGCGCGGACGTCGGCATCGACTGCCGACTGGAGCGCGTGCCCGCCTACACCTACACCGTCCGCCCCGAGGACACCGACAAGCTGCGGGCGGAGGCAGCGGCGGCCCGTGAGGCGGGCCTGCCCGCCGAGTACACCGAGGTCACCGGCCTGCCCTTCGACGTGGCGGGCGCGGTGCGGGTGGAGGACCAGGCGCAGTTCCATCCGCGCGCCTATCTCCTCGCGCTCGCCGCCGACCTGCTCGCGCAGGGCGGGGTCATCCACGAGCGGACCCGGGTGACCGGCCTGCGCGAAGGCTCGCCGTGCCGGGTGACCGCCGAGTCCGGGCACACGGTGACCGCGAAGGCCGTCGTCGTCGCCACGCACTACCCCGTCTTCGACCGCGCCCTGCTCTTCGCCCGGCTGTCGGCCCAGCGTGAACTCGTCGTCGCCGCGCCGCTGGCCCCCGGGCAGGACCCCGGCGGCATGTACATCACGCAGGAGGAGGGCAAGCGGTCGGTGCGCACCGCGCCGTACGGCGACGACGGCGGGCGGCTGCTGATCGTGACGGGCGAGGGCTTCACGCCGGGCACGGGGGACGCGGCCGCCGGGTTCCGGGCGCTCGACGCGTGGATGCGGGAGCGCTTCGACGTCGGGGAGACGGCCTACCGCTGGGCGGCCCAGGACAACTCCGTGACCGACGGCGTCCCGATGGTGGGGCCCTTCCACCCCGGCGCCCGGCACACCTATGTGGCCACCGGGTTCGGCGGCTGGGGCATGAGCGGCGGCGTGATGGCCGGCGCCCTGCTCGCCCGGCTGATCCAGGGCGAGAAGTCTTCCTGGGCCGAGCTGTACGACCCGCGGCGGCTGCTGACCACCGTCCGGGAGGTGCCCTCGCTGCTGAGCCAACAGGCCGAGGTCGCCAAGCACTTCGTCGGTGACCGGCTGCGCAGTCACGTCGATTCGGTGGACGAGATCCCCGCGGGCTCGGGCGCCGTGGTCCGGGTCGAGGGCCGCCGCTGCGCGGTGCACCGCGACGAGGACGGCGTACTCCATGCCGTCTCCGCCCGCTGCACCCACATGGGCTGCCTGGTCGCGTTCAACGAGGCGGAGACCACGTGGGAGTGCCCCTGCCACGGCTCCCGCTTCGGCACGGACGGCGAGGTCCTCCAGGGGCCCGCGACCCGTCCGCTGGAGCGTCGGGAACTGCCGGGGTCGTGAGGACAACGCCCCGCCCCGGCAATGCGACTGCCGGGGCGGGGCGTTGCACCAGGGGTGGGGCGTTACCACCGAGGGTGGGGCGAGGGCCGATCACAGGCCCGAGTAGTACTCACGGAGATTCTCGGCGGTGAGCGCCTCGACCTCCGCGGCGTCGGAATTGACGTGTTCGGTGATCATGCCCTGGAACTCGGCCGGGTGGACGCGGTCGAAGATTTCCGCGGGAACGTTGGAGACCCTGTACAGGGTGTGCTCGGGTTCCGCGGGAACGATGTAACTCACGACCTCGTCGTCGGGACGGCCCTCGACTTGTGCGGCGATGACCTCGCCGCGCGCGTCCTTGATGACGAGCAGGTTCCTTGTGGCCATGGCTATACATTCCCTCCGCCCGAGAGGCTGAACCAGCCTCCGAGCCAGCCAGGAGACGGGGTGTTCTGCACGAGGCAGAAATACGTGTACTCCGAGCCACCGTTGCGGTATTCGTGTCGCCTCTGGAATCTGCCCACTTCGAACTGCATGATTCCGGAGGGTGTCGGAAAGGTGTCGAACGGCAGGGGGTCCGCCATGATCCACTGGGCCTTGCGGTCCGTGCCTACCGTGCCGAATTTGATGAAGACCCACGTACTGGCACCATTGGCCAGCCAGTAGTGACCCACATTGACGAACGCCATGACGTGCCTTCCATTACGCGCCCAACGGGCTCTGCGAAAACGGGTGTCGGCAAGTGTGCCCTCGCCCGGATCGACGTCGGCTGCTACCACCGGCGCCATGACAGGTCAGCGGTTTCGAACTCATTTCCAGGATGAACTCGCTTGCGCTTAGCGGCAACTTGACGGTCGCGCACGCCGGAGGAAAGAACGGGACCCAACCGGCGAGTAACTGCCGCTGGTGTGCGGCACGTTGACGTGTCTGTCGGCAGGCCCGGCCCCAAGACCCGTCACAAAGGCCAACTCGCGCCCTTCTGTTCCCCCCTCCCCTCTCGTAACGTCGGCACGGCTTGTCCTGGCCATGACGAAGAAGAGGGTGCCCATGCGCAGACGCCTGCTTCATCTGGTCCTCGCCCCGCTCGTGGGCGTCGTCCTCCTGGCAACCGCACCGGCGGGCGCGGCGCCGCCAGGGCCGGGTGACGTGTACCGCCCCGTCCGCGGGCCCGCCGCACCGGCCGAGTACCGCTACCTCCAGAAGACCGTGCCGGGCGAGCCGATCCCCCGGCACGCCCACGAGAACGCCGCCGCGCAGGCACGCGAACTGCCCACCACGGGCGGGCGGTGGAAGGCGCTCGGCCCCACCAACATCGGCGGCCGGATCGTGTCGCTCGCCCTGGACCCGAAGCGGGCCGACACTCTGTACGCCGCCGCGGCCAGCGGCGGGATCTGGCGCAGCACGGACGCGGGCCGCACCTTCGCCTCCGCCTGGCCCGACAGCTGGACCCAGGCCATGGGCGCGGTCGCCACCGGCCCGGACGGCGCCCTGTACGCAGGCACCGGTGAGCCCAACCCCGGCGGCGGCAGCATCACCTACGAAGGGACGGGCCTGTACCGCAGCGCCGACGGCGGCAGGCACTGGCGGCGGATCGGACTGCGGGACTCCGGGGCCATCAGCGCGATCACCGTGGACCCCCGCGACCCGCGCCGCATCTACGTGGCCGCCGCCGGGTCGCTCTACAACGGCGGCGGTGACCGCGGCGTCTACCGCTCGGAGAACGGCGGCAAGACGTGGCGGCGGATTCTGACCGGTGCCAACGAGTTCACCGGCGCGACCGAGATCGTCGTCCGGGGCAAGCGGCTGTACGCCGTGCTGTGGGACCACCGCCGCACGCCGGAGCTGCGCACCTACGGCGGCGTGGGCTCCGGGATCTTCCGCAGTGACGACGACGGGAAGAGCTGGCGGCGGCTCGGTGGCGGACTGCCCGAACAGGGGCCGGACGTGGGGCGTATCGGCCTCGCGGTCGCGGGTGAGAAGGCGTACGCGGTCGTCAACAGGACCGGCGGCTCCTTCGAGGGCTTCTACGCCTCCACCGACGGCGGTGACCACTGGCGGCGCACCCCCGCCGACCAGCGGCTGACCGACTCGCAGTCGTCGTTCGGCTGGTGGTTCGGGAAGGTGTGGACCGACCCGAAGAACGCAAACCACGTGCATGTGGCGGGTGTTCCTCTGATGACCACGAAGGACGGCGGCGCCACCTGGAGCGCCGACGACACGAGCATCCACGTCGACCAGCACGCGATGGTGTGGGACCCGCGCAGGCCCGGCCGCGTCTACCTCGGCAACGACGGCGGCGTCTACCGCTCCGACGCGAACGGCGACGGCGGCTGGACCAAGGCCCGCCACGAGCCGTACACGCAGCTCTACAGCGCGGCCCTCACCCCGCAGGACACCGGGCGCATCTCGGGCGGCTCCCAGGACAACGGCTCGCTGCGCTCCTGGGGCGGGCCCCGCTTCAACGAATACCTCGGCGGCGACGGCGAGGAGAACCTCATCAACCCCACGGACGTGAACAACGTCTTCGCCTGCTACCAGTACGGCAACTGCTTCCGCTCCACGGACGGCGGCGACACCCTCACCTACTTCGCGGACAAGACGACGTTCAAGCGCCGCAACTGGTTCACGCCCGTGGTCTTCGACCCGAAGGACCCGCGCGTCCTCTACTACGGCTCGGAGGTGGTCAACCGCTCCACCGACGGCGGCGTGACCTGGCGGCCCATCAGCCCCGACCTGTCCGGCGGCCCCGGCCCCGACCCGCTCTACACCAACTACGGCACGATCACCTCGATCGCGCCCGCGGGCGACGGCCGCACACTCTACGCGGGCACCGACGACGGCCGGCTGTGGGTCACCAAGGATCTCGGCGCGCACTGGAAGAAGCTGGCTGAGGGCCGCTCGTGGGTGACCCGCGTGGTGGTCGACCCGCGCGATCCCGACCGCGTGTACACCACCCACTCCGCCTACCGCTCCGGGTCCAACACAGCGCATGTCTACGGCAGTTCGGACGGCGGCAAGAGCTGGCGGAACCTGTCCGGCAACCTCCCGGACGCGCCCGTCAACGATCTCGTACTCGGGCACGGCGGGCGGCTGCACATCGGCACCGACCAGGGCGTGTTCACCTCCCGTTCCGGCAAGCCCGTGTGGTCGCGCCTCGGCCGGGGCATGCCCGCGGTCCCCGTGGACGACATCGAGTACGACGCCGGACACCGGCGCCTGCTGGCGGCCACGTTCGGCAGGGGGTTCTACGAACTGGCTACGAACTGACCACCCGCTGAGGGCGGTTCACGGGCTCCTCGTGGTGGATCGGCGTCCGTGAACCGGTGAGCGGCAGGCCCGTGCCGCCCTGTCTGGCCGCGACGATCTCCGCCGCGATGGACAGGGCGGTCTCCTCGGGCGTGCGGGCGCCGAGGTCGAGGCCGATCGGCGAGCGCAGCCGCGCTCGTTCCTCGGCGGTGACGCCGACGTCGCGGAGCCTGCGGTCGCGGTCCTCGTGGGTGCGGCGCGACCCCATCGCGCCGACGAACGCGACGGGCAGCCGCAGCGCCGCCGCGAGGAGCGGCACGTCGAACTTGGCGTCGTGGGTGAGCACGCACAGCACCGTGCGCTCGTCGGTCGCGGTCCGCTCCAGGTAGCGGTGCGGCCACTCGACGACGATGTCGTCCGCCTCGGGGAAGCGCAGCGGCGTCGCGAAGACGGGGCGGGCGTCGCAGACCGTGACGTGGTAGCCGAGGAACTTTCCCGCGCGGACCAGGGCCGCCGCGAAGTCGACGGCCCCGAACACGATCATGCGGGGCGGCGGCACGCTCGACTCGACCAGGAAGGTCAGTTCGCTCCCGCAGCGTGAGCCGCTCTCCGAGACGACGAACTCGCCGGTGCGGCCGGCCGCCAGCAGGGCGCGGGCCTCCCCCACCGCCGTGCGGTCCAGCTCCGGGTGTCCGCCGAGGCTTCCCTCGTACGTCCCGTCGGGGCGGACCACGAGCGCCTTGCCGAGGAGGTCGGCGGGGCCCCGCGTGATCCGGGCCAAGGCGGCTTGCTCACCGCGGGCGGCGGCCGACAGGGCGGTGGCGAGCACCGCCCTGTGCGGCGCGTCCCCGGTCACCGGGGTGACGAGCACCTCGATGACGCCGCCGCAGGTGAGGCCGACCGCGAAGGCGTCCTCGTCGCTGTAGCCGAACCGTTCGGCGGTGGTCGTGCCGTCCTGGAGGGCCTGGACGCACAGGTCGTACACCGCGCCCTCCACGCAGCCGCCGGAGACCGAGCCGATGGCCGTGCCCTCGCTGTCGACGGCGAGGGCGGCGCCGGGACCGCGCGGTGCGCTGCCGCCGACGTTCATGACGGTGGCGACTGCGAAGTCTCGGCCTTCCTCGACCCATTGGTGCAGGTCGGCGGCGATGTCAAGCACCGCTGCCGCCCGCCTCCGTTGCAGCCGTCTCGGGCAGGCCGTCCTCGATCACGCGGTCGGGGCGGATCGGCAGGTTCCGGTGGCGGACACCGGTCGCGTGCCAGACCGCGTTGGCGATCGCCGCGGCGGCGCCGACGATGCCGATCTCACCGATGCCCTTGATCCCCACGGGGTCCTCGGGGTCGGGGTCGTCGACCCAGTCCGCCTCGATGTGCGGCACGTCGGCGTGCGCGGCGACGTGGTAGCCCGCGAGGTCGGGGCCGACGTGGGCGCCCGAGGCCCGGTCCCTGACCGCCTCCTCGTGCAGTGCCATGGACAGGCCCCAGGTCATGCCGCCGACCAACTGGCTGCGCGCGGTGAGGGGGTTGATGATGCGGCCGGCGGCGAAGATGCCGAGCATGCGCCGTACGCGGACCTCGCCGGTGGCCACGTCCACCGCGACCTCGGCGAACTGCGCGCCGTAGGAGTGACGTTCCTTCTGCGAGAGCGTGCCGAGGAGGGCGCTGGTGTCGGAGCGCGCGGTGATGCCCTCCGCCGGGATGTCGCCGCCGGGGACCAGCTTCTCGCGCAGTTCGCGCGCCGCCGCCGTGACCGCCCAGCCCCAGGAGCGGGTGCCCATGGAGCCGCCCGCGATCATGGCGGGGCCGAAGTCGCTGTCGGCGATGTGGACCTTGACGCGCTCCGGCGCCACCTCCAGGGCGTCGGCGGCGATCAGCGTGAGCGCGGTCCGCGCGCCGGTGCCGACGTCCGCCGCGGTGATGCGCACGGTGAACGTCCCGTCGGCCTGGGCCGTCACGGCCGCCGTGGCCGGGCCGACGAGCACCGGGAAGGTGGCGGCGGCCGTGCCGGTGCCGATCAGCCAGCGGCCCTCGCGGCGTGTGCGGGGGCGCGGGTCGCGGTCGGCCCAGCCGAACCTGCGGGCGCCCTCGTCGAAGCAGGCGGTGAGGTTGCGGCTGCTGAACGGCAGCCCGGAGACGGGTCCCACCGCGGGTTCGTTGCGGGCCCGCAGCGCGATGGGGTCCATGCCGCACTTCTCGGCGAGTTCGTCGAGCGCGGACTCCAGCGCGAACGACCCGGGGGCCTCGCCGGGCGCGCGCATGTAGGTCGGCGTCGGCACGTCCAGGCGTACGACGCGGTTGACGCTGCGGTGTGCGTCGGCGGCGTACATCGGACGGCCGAAACCGGCGCTGGCCTCGACGAACTCATGGATGATCGACGTCAGGCTCTGGCCCTGGTGGTCGAAGGCCCGCAGCCGTCCGTCGGGCTGTGCGCCGAGCCGCACGCGCTGCGTGGTGGGGCTGCGGTAGCCGACGAGGGAGAACATCTGACGTCGGGTCAGCACGACGCGGACGGGCCGGTCGAGGACGGTCGCCGCCATCGCGGCGCAGACCTGGTGGACCCGCAGCCCCTTGGAGCCGAAGGCGCCGCCGACGTGCTCGGAGCGCACCCGCACCGAGGCCGGGTCGAGGGAGAACACTTTCGCCAGTTCGTCGGCGATCCAGGTGCTGCCCTGGTTGGAGTCGACGAGGTCGAGCCTGCCGCCCTCCCACCGCGCGGTCGCCGCGTGCGGCTCCATGGGGCTGTGGTGTTCCTCCGGCGTGGTGTACTCGGCGTCCACGACGTGGGCGGAGGCGGCCAGTTCGGCTTCCAGGTCACCCTTCTCCACCAGCATGCCGTCGGTGTCCGGCGTGTACGTGCCGGGGCGTCCGTGGCAGAACTCTATGTCGTGCGGTTCCTGGTCATAGTGGACGACCAGGGCCTCGGCGGCCTCCCGTGCCTGTTCGGAGGTCTCGGCGACGACGAGCGCCACGGGCCAGCCCGCGAAGGGCACTTGGTCGTGCTGGAAGACCCCGATAAGCGGGTCGGGGCGGCCCAGCATGCCCTGGTAGTCGATGTCGACGCGCGGCGCGTTGCCGTGGTGCAGGACGGTCAGGACGCCGGGCATCGCGAGGACGGGCTCGGCGTCGACGGAGCGGACACGGCCGCGGGCGATCGTGGACAGCGCGAGCCAGCCGTGGGCGAGGTCGGTGAAGGGGATCTCGCCGGCGTAGCGCGCCGTGCCGGTGACCTTGTCGAGGCCGTCGACGCGGGTGTGCGCGGTGCCGACGGAGCCCGTCACCGCGGTGGGTCCGGTCGTCGTGGTCATCGGGCGGCCTCCTCGGTGAGTTCGGTCAGCAGGGCCACGACGAGGTTGCGCAGCAGCGTCACCTTGTACGCGTTGTGGGGCAGCGGCCGCGCGGCGGCCAGTTCGGCGTCCGCGGCGGCGGCGAACGCCTCGGCGTCCGCGGGGCCGCCGGTCAGGACCCGCTCGGCCTCCCGCGCCCGCCACGGCCGGGACGCGACGGCCCCGAAGGCGAGACGCACCTCGCGCACGACACCGTCCCGGACGTCGAGCGCTCCGGCGATGGAGCCGATGGCGAAGGCATAGGAGGCGCGCTCGCGCACCTTGCGGTAGCGGGAGTGGGCGGCGACCGGGGCGGGCGGCAGGACGACGCCGGTGATCAGCGCACCGGCCGGCAGCGCGGTCTCCAGGTGCGGGGTGTCCCCCACCGGGAGGTAGAACTCGGCGAGCGGCAACTGGCCCGGGCCGTCGGCCGATTCGTACGTGACGACGGCGTCGAAGGCGGCGAGCGCCACCGCCATGTCGGAGGGGTGGGTGGCCACGCAGTGCTCGGTGGCGCCGAGGATCGCGTGGTTGTGGTGTTCTCCCTCGACGGCCGAGCAACCGGTGCCGGGGGCGCGCTTGTTGCAGGGCCTGCTCAGGTCGGTGAAGTAGCCGCAGCGGGTGCGCTGGAGGAGGTTGCCGCCGACGGTCGCCATGTTGCGCAGCTGGCCGGAGGCGCCCGCGAGGACGGCCTGCGCCAGCGCGGGGTAGCGGCGGCGCACCTCGGGGTGGGCGGCGAGGTCGCTGTTGGTGACGGTCGCCCCGACGCGCAGGCCGCCGTCGCCGGTGGACTCGATGCCGTCCAGGGGCAGTTCGCGTACGTCGACCAGGCGCGCGGGCCGCTCGACGCCGGTCTTCATCAGGTCGACGAGGTTGGTGCCGCCGCCGAGATACTGGGCCTCGGGGTCGGCGCCGAGCAGGGCGACCGCTGCGGACACGTCGTGGGCGCGCTGGTACGCGAAGTCCCTCATACCGCTTCCTCCTCGGCGCGGGCGGCCTTGGCGACGGCCTGCACGATCGACACGTAGGCACCGCAGCGGCAGAGGTTGCCGCTCATCCGCTCGCGGATCTCCTCCGCGGTGAGTTCGGGCACGCCCGCTTCGGGCCGCACGTCCTCGGTGGCGGCGCTCGGCCAGCCCGCCGCGTGCTCCTCGATCACGGCGAGGGCCGAGCAGATCTGTCCGGGGGTGCAGTAGCCGCACTGGAAGCCGTCGAGGTCGAGGAAGGCCTGCTGCACGGGGTGGAGCCGGTCGCCGTCGGCGACGCCCTCGATGGTGGTGATCTCCCGCCCTTCGGCGGCGACCGCGAGCTGGAGGCAGGAGACGGCGCGGCGGCCGTCGATCAGCACCGTGCAGGCGCCGCACTGGCCCTGGTCGCAGCCCTTCTTGGTGCCGGTGAGGTCGAGCCGCTCGCGCAGTGCGTCGAGCAGGGTGGTGCGGTGGTCGACGGACAGTGTGTGCTTCTCGCCGTTGATGTTGAGGGTGAGGGCACTGGTCGTCGATGGAGCCATGAGCAGCCTTCTTTCGCGAATCGCTCGAACGAGGCGGTCCCGGCGTGAGGTACGGGAGACGGTGGCGCTGTGCAGGAGACGGAGAAGGAGAAGGGCGCCTCGGGGCACGGCTGTCCCCAGCGGCCGGTTCTGGCACTATGGTTGCCCTAAGTGGACGGTTGTCCAGTTGTCCACCAGTCGTCGAACCTAGTGGACACCTGTCCGCTTAGCAAGGCCGTATCTGCGGCGAGGCGCGGAAGGAGAGCGAGTGGGACACCACAAGGACGCGCCCCTGCGCTCGGACGCGCAGCGCAACCGCGAACGCATCCTGGAAGTCGCCCTGATGGAGCTGACGCGAGCGAGCGACGCGCCGTTGAGCGCGATCGCGAAAAAGGCGGGCGTGGGCCAGGGGACGTTCTACCGCAACTTCCCCAACCGCGAGGCGCTCGTCCTGGAGGTCTACCGCTACGAAGTGCAGCAAGTGTGCGACACGGCCTGCCAGTTGCTGCGGAGCCGCGCCCCCGACCAGGCGCTGCGGGAGTGGATGGACCGCCTCGTCCAGTACGCCATGGCCAAGGCGGGCCTGGCCGACGCCATACGCCGGGCGACGAGCGCGCTCGGCAGCCTGTCCGGCGTGGGCCACGGACCGCTGACCCAGGCTGTGGCGTACCTCCTGAAGGCCAACGAGGAAGCGGGCACCATCCGCCCCGGGGTGACCCCCGACGACTTCCTGCTCGCCATCGCCGGCCTCTGGCAGATCGACCCGCACGGCGACTGGCAGCCGCGCGCGGGGCGCCTCATGGACCTCGTCATGGACGGGCTGCGGGCGGGCGCTCCCGGACGCTGAGCACCTCCAGGAGGTGTGCCGCCCCGTCGCGCAGCGAGGCAGGGGCCGAGGCCCGCCCGCGCAGGCGGAGCGCGGTGGCGGTGAGCGACTCGACCGTACGGGCCGACCCGGCGTGAGCGGCACGGTCGGCGAGGTCCACCAAGAGCTCTTCGGCCTCGCGCCAGGCTCCGGCTCCCGCGAGCGCCGCGAAGAGCTCCGCGCCGAACAGGGCCCGGTACGCGGGGCCGCCGGGGGCCGTGGCGGCTGCGCGCAGGAGCGGGATCGCCCGGTCCCAGCGGTGCAGCCGGGCCAGGACCCAGCCCTCATGGCCGAGCAGTTCGGTGCCGTCGAGCCACCACGCCCAGGGCGGGTCGTGGCGCGAGACGCCGTCCAGGAAGCGGCTCCGCGCCCGGCCGATCAGCTCGGCGGCCTCGCGGTGGCCGCCGAGCAGGGCGGTGGCGTGGGCCCGCCGGATGAGGACGAGGGCGTCGATCCTGGGCGGGAGGGGGCGGGGCCCTCGTACGCGCGAAGCGGTCTCCAGGGCGGCACGCGGGCGGCCGGTGTGGGCCTGGAGCATGCTGTGGTTCAGGAGCACGAGGCGCCCCGTCCAGCGGTCGCCGCAGAGGCACGCGAGGGCCAGTGCACGGGCGTTCACCCGGCGGGCGGGGCCGTGCAGACCGGCGTCGAAGAGGAGCCAGCCGACGACCTCGCACAGCTCCGCGAGCGCCGCGAGGAGGTCCCGGTCGTGGCCGCGCAGGCTCGCGGGCTCCACGGACAGCTCGGGCACGCGTCGCACGGCCTCGCGCAGAGCGGGCACCACGGCCCGCGCGCCGTGCGCGGCCTCCAGGGCGAGCAGGCGCCGCTGAACGCTGACGACGCCGCCTATTCCGCGGTCCTCCATCGGTTTTCCGATACCTCCCATTGATTTCCGCATTGGATAGTTATGTCCGATGGGTCTACCGTCGAGTTGTCGCCGTACTGACGATCTGAGCACAGAACGTCAGACTCTCGGACTCGCAGACTCTCGGAGTGAGACCCACCATGTCGAAGATCCTTTTCGTTGTCACCGGCGCCGACCACTGGACGCTGGCCGACGGCAGTCTCCACCCGACCGGCTTCTGGGCCGAGGAGGCCGTGGCCCCCTACGAGGCCTTCAAGGCCGCCGGCCATGAGGTCGTCGTCGCCACGCCGGGCGGCGTGGTCCCCACCGTCGACCAGGGCTCCCTCGCCCCCGAGGCCAACGGCGGCCAGGAGGGTGCCGACAAGGTCGCCGCCTCACTCGCCGCCTTCACCGAGCTCCAGGACCCGATCAAGCTGGAGGACGTGGACCTCGCCGACTACGCCGCCGTCTTCTACCCCGGTGGCCACGGCCCCATGGAGGACCTCGCCGTCAACGCCGACTCCGGCAGGCTCCTCACGCTGGCCCTGGAGATCGGCATGCCGCTGGGCGTGGTCTGCCATGCCCCGGCCGCCCTGCTCGCCGCCACGAAGGACGACGGCTCGAACGCCTTCGCCGGGTACCGCCTGACCGGCTTCACCAACGCCGAGGAGACGCAGGCCGGCCTCGCCGAGCGGGCCAAGTGGCTGCTCCAGGACCGCCTCGTCGAGGCCGGCGTCGACTTCCAGGAAGGCGAGCCCTGGGCCCCGAAGGTGGTCGTCGACCGCAATCTCGTCACGGGTCAGAACCCCGCCTCCTCCGCCCCGCTCGCCGCCGAGCTGCTGAAGAAGCTGGCCTGAGCGATGGGCACCGACCGGCTCGACGAGGTCCTCGACGCCGCCTACGCCTGCCTGACGCGGTACGGCGCGCGGCGTACCACGATGGACGACATCGCCTCCGCCATGGGCGTGTCCCGGTCAGCGGTCTACCAGTACGTGCGCAACAAGGACGACGCCTTCCGCCGCCTCGCCGGGCGCCTCCACGAAGAGGCGCTCCGGCGGGCGCGGGCGGCGGCCACCTCCGACGCCCCTTACGGCGAGCGGCTGCACGGCGTACTGGCCGCCAAGCTCGACCTGGTGCTCCAGCTGGCCGGCGACTCCCCGCACACCACGGAACTGCTCGACGGCAAGGCCCGGCTGTTCGGCGAGATCTGTACGACGTTCACCTGCGACCTGCGTGATCTGCTGACCGAGCTGTTCACCGAGGCGGGCACGGCGGAGGGTGTCGAGCCGCGCGAGGCCGCCGACATCTGCGTGGCGATGGTCGTCGGCCTGGAGTCGATGCCCGGCGCCCGTGGCCTGCTGGCCCCGGCGACCGCCGCCCTCACGACGGGCCTGCTCGAAGCCCCCGACACTCCCCCCGCTCCCAGCACTCCCAGCACTCCCCGAGGAACCTCCTGATGACCACCACCGTCACCCCCACCGAAGACACCGCGACCCTCGTGGCCCGGCTGCGCGCCACCTTCACCACCGGCCGTACCCGCCCCCTGGCCTGGCGCGTGGAGCAGCTGACCCGGCTGCGGGCGCTGTTCACCGAGAACCGCGAGGCCATTGCCGACGCGCTCCACAGCGACCTGCGCAAGCCGCGCCCCGAGGCGTACGCCGCCGAGGTCGACCTCCCCGTACACGAGATCGACCACACGCTGGCCCATCTGGAGCGGTGGCTCGCCCCGACGCGGCTCGACCGCGAGGCCCTCGCCGGGCTGCCGGATGGCTCCACGGCCGGCACGCAGTACGAGCCGCTGGGCACCGTCCTGGTCATCGCGCCCTGGAACTATCCGGTCCAGCTCTCGATGATCCCCGTGGCGGGCGCGCTCGCCGCGGGCAACACCGTCGTCCTCAAGCCGAGCGAGCTCGCCCCCGCGACGTCCGCGCTGATGGCCCGCCTCGTGCCGCGGTACCTGGACCCCGAGGCGGTCGCCGTCGTCGAGGGCGCCGTCCCGGAGACCACGGAGCTGCTCGCCCAGCGCTTCGACCACATCTTCTACACCGGCAACGGCACGGTCGGCCGCATCGTGATGCGGGCCGCCGCCGAGCACCTGACCCCCGTCACGCTCGAACTGGGCGGCAAGTCACCGGTGTTCGTCGACCGGGACGCCGATGTCACCACGGTCGCCAGGCGCCTGGCGGACGCCAAGTTCCGCAACGCGGGGCAGACCTGCGTCGCGCCGGACTACGTCCTGACCGACCCGGCCACCGCCCGCGCCCTCGCCGCCGCGCTCGCCGAGGCCGTGGAGGGCATGTTCGGCGCTGACCCGCAGGCCGGCGAGGGGTACGGCCGCATGGTGAACCAGCGGCACTTCGACCGCGTCGCGGCGCTGCTCGGCTCCGGGACGGTGGCGTTCGGCGGGCAGACGGACCGCGACGACCTGTACATCGCGCCGACCGTCCTGACCGGCGTGACGGGGGACGACCCCGTCATGCGGGAGGAGATCTTCGGCCCGGTCCTGCCCATCGTCGAGGTGGCGGACCTCGACGAGGCCATCGCCTTCATCAACGACCGTGACAAGCCGCTGGCCCTCTACGGCTTCACGGAGAACGAGACCACCCGGCGGCGCCTGGCCACCGAGACCTCGTCCGGCGGGCTCGGCTTCGGACTCCCGATGGCCCACCTGCGCGTGCCCGACCTGCCGTTCGGCGGCGTCGGCGAGAGCGGCATGGGCAGCTACCACGGCCCGCACTCCATCGCCACGTTCAGCCACCGCCGCGCGCGTCTCGACGTACCGCTGGCCTAAGGGGAGACGCCCCGGCCGCCGTTCCGCGCGCTGAAGGTCGCCGGGCCGTAGCGGGCGGTGGGCATGCTGGTCTGGTGGGCCCAGTAGCGGTCGCCGTAGGACCAGTGCCACCACTCGGTGGGGTAGTTGACCAGGCCCGCCGTGCCCAGGGCCGCGCTCAGCGTGCGGCGGTTGCGGCGGGCCGCCGCGGAGATGCGGTCGGTGTCGGTGTAGCAGGCGCCGTCGCTCTCCTCGGGGCTGGCGTTCACCGGCGTGCCGAGGTCGAGTTCGTCCCCGGCCGTGGTGCACAGCGTGACGTCGACGGCGGCGCCCGCGACGTGCGGGCCCACCTCGGGCGGCGAGAGGGAACGGCTCGTCTGCCGGTGGAGGTGGTCGGCCGACCACTCGGGGTGCGCGCGTCTGAGCTCCGCGGCGTACTCCTCGAAGTACTGGATCTGGAGGTCGAGCGGGCGGTAGCCCTCGGTGACCAGCAGCCGCAGCCCCTCGGGCAGCAGCCGGGCGGCGCGGGCCAGGCGCCAGGCGACGCCCTCGCGCAGCTGGGCGTAGGCCCCCGCCGGGTCGGCGAGCCGGTCGTCGACGTCGACGAAGGGGAGGTGGCGCAGGTCGACCAGGGCCTCGCCGCATTCGTGGACCGGGATGTCGACGATCCGTGGATCGTTCATGAGGATGATCGGCGGCACACTCGGCCCCTTCGTGGCGGAAGTGACGGGCACAGCCCCGGGGGCGGGCTCCCACCCGCCCCCGGACTCCCCCTTGTGGCAGTGGCTCCATGTCGCGGTGGCTCCATATACGGCTCCACACGGCAACGGCCCACACGGCCGACTGTCGCGGTCGTATGGGCCGTGCGAGGCAACAGTGGCCTTCCCCCGTTGGTCCCCCGTTGCTGTCGGCCCCTTGGTGCCGCCGACAGGTAGAGCATGGCGCGGGCCGCTGCAAGTTCTCTGCAAAACCACCGCAAGAGTTCCGGCGCCGTGACAGCGGGAATCAGATGTCCGTTTCATCCCGTTCCCGTGCCTCGTACGCGATGAAGACGTCCCGGGCCTCGGCGCGCAGCGCGCGGGCCTGTTCGCTGTCGCCCACGGTCTCACGCGCCGCCGCGAGGTCGCGCAGGGTGCGGGCGCGGGGCAGCGGCAGGTCCAGGGCGGCCCAGAGGGCGGCCGACTCGGTCAGGTGCTTCTCGGCGACGTCGGGGCGGCCCGCGGCGAGCTCGCACTCGCCGAGGGTGCGCAGGGTGAGGGCCTCGCCGAAGCGGTCGTGGTGGGAGCGGCAGATATCGAGGACGTCCCGCAGGTCGGCTGCCGCCTCGGCGCAACGGCCGAGCCGGAAGCGGCATTTGGCGCGCGCCTGCACCGCGTACGCCGACATGAGCGGGTCGCCGATGAGGCGCAGCAGACCCACCGCGTCGTCCGCGAGCTCCTCCGCCTCCTCGTACGCCCCGAGCGCGCGGTGCACCAGGCTCAGCGAGCGCACCGTGAGGGCTTCGCCGCGGCGGCTGCCGAGGCGGCGGTAGGCCCGCAGGGATTCGTCGAGGAGGTCGAACGCCTCCTGAAGTTCGCCCAGTTCGAGGTGGACGGTGCCCGCGAAGCGACAGGAGAGGCCGAGCCCCGGGTCGTCTTTGAGCCCGCGGAAGCCTTCGACCGCCTGGGTGAGCACGTCCAGCGCCGCGCGCAGGCCGGCCTCCCGCAGGGCGCTGCCGAGTCCGGCGAGGGCGGCGGCCCGGCCGCGCGCGTCCCCGAGCTCGGCGCAGAGCCCGGCCGCCTGGCGGAAGTACGCCTGCGACTCGTCGAACCGGTCCTGTTCGTAGCGGAGTTGGCCGAGCCCGATGAGCAGCAGGGCCTCGCCGGAGCGGTCCTCGGCGCGGCGGGCGGCGGCCAGGGCGGCGTCATGGCTGCGCCACCAGGCCTCGAAGCGGTTGCCGACGGCGTACGCGGACGAGCACAGGGCGGCCGCGGCCTCGCAGGCCAGGCTGTGCAGGTCGTAGGCGGCGGCCCGCTCGACGGCGGCGGCGAACGCGTCGGCCTCGGCCTCGAACCAGGCGGAGGGGTCGGCGAGCGCCCGCCGGGTGGCCTCGGGCCCGACGGGCCGTACGAGCCGGCGCATGGCGTCGGAGGCGGCGCTGACCGGCCCGCCGGAGTCGAGGAAGCCGCGGTGCAGTTCGACCGCGCCGGACGGTGTGGCGGACGCGACGCGGCCGGTGAGCCAGAGCCCGGCGCCGAGGGCCCTGCCGACGGCGGCGGAGCGCTCGGCGGGCGTGTCCTCGGCCTCGGCGCGTTCGGCGGCGTACACCTGCACGAGGTCGTGCGGGCGGTAGCGGGGCTGTCCGGCGCGGTCGACGACGGTGCAGTGCAGGAGTTGGGCGTCGATCAGCTGCTCCACGACGCGTTCGGCCTGGGTCTCGCTCACGTCGAGCAGGGCCGCGACCACCCAGGAGGCGACGTCGGGCGCGGCGAGCAGGCCGAGGCGGCGCAGGGCGGTGCGGGCGGGGGCGTCCAGGGCCTGGTAGCTGAGGCTGAGCCCGGCGCGGACCTCCAGGTCGCCGACGGCGAGTTCGTCCAGGCGGTGGCGTTCGTCGGCGAGCCGTTCGGCGAGTGTGCGGGCAGTCCAGTGCTTGCGGGTCGCGAGGCGGGCCCCGGCGATGCGCAGGGCCAGCGGGAGGCCGCCGCACAGCTCGACGATGCGGCGGACGGCGTCCGGCTCGTCCCGCACGCGCTGCTCCCCGGCGACCCGGGCGAGGAGGTCGGCGCCGGGCTGCGTGTCGAGCACGTCGAGGTCGGTGCGGTGCGTGCAGGGCAGGGCGGCGAGGCGGGCGCGCGCGGTGATCAGCACCCCGCAGGTGGCGCTGCCGGGCAGCAGTGGGCGGACCTGTGACTCGCTGCCCGCGTCGTCCAGGACGAGCAGGACACGGCGCCCGGCGACCAGGCTGCGGAAGAGGTCCCTGCGCTCGGCGTCGCCCTCGGGCGGGTCGGCGCCGAGGGCGCGCAGCAGGCGGCCGAGGACTTCACCGGGGGCCACGGGGTCAGTGGCGCCGCGCAGTTCGGCGTAGAGCTGCCCGTCCGGGTAGGCGTCGGCGACCCGGTGTGCGGCGGTGACGCCGAGGACGGACTTGCCGACGCCGCCGGGTCCGGTCACGGCGACGACGGGCATGGCCTCGCGCGGCTCCGTCCCCGTCCCCGTCAACGCGGCCCGGATCTCGCTGAGCTGTGCCTCGCGTCCGGTGAAGTCGCCGATGGCGGGCGGCAGGAGGGCGGGGGCGGGGGGCACGGGGGTGCCTTCCCCGGCGGGGATGTCGGTGGCGGCCGGTGTGCTCCCCGCCGCGGGCAGCAGGTCCTCGTCGCCCCGCAGGATCGCCTCGTGCATGGCCCGCAGCCCCGGCCCGGGGTCGATGCCCAGCTCTTCGGCGAGTACGTCACGCCCTTCCGCGTAGACCGCGAGTGCGTCGGCCTGGCGGCCCAACCGGTAAAGCGCGAGCATCAGTTGGCCGCGCAGGCGCTCCCGTGTGGGGTGGGTGGCGACGAGGGCGGTGAGTTCGGCGACCAGTTCCGTCTCGCGGCCCGCCTGTGCGAGGTCCGCGGCGATCCGCTCCTCAAGGGCCGCCTGCCGGGCCTCCTCCAGCTGGTCGGCCATGGCCCGCAAGGTCTCGCCGATTCCGCCGAGTGCGGGGCCGCGCCAGAGGGCGAGGGCCTCGCTCAGCAGCCGGGCGGCGCCCGCGTGATCGCCCGCGGCCGCCGCCTGCCGGCCCCGCGCCGTGAGCCGCTCGAACGCGGCACGGTCGACGACGTCGGCGTCCGCGTGGATGAGATAGCCGGGCGGTTGTGTCTCGATGACGTCGGGCGACAGGGCGCGGCGCAGCGCCGACACGTACGACTGGATCAGGGACCGTGCCGTGTCGGGCGGTCTGTCGCCCCAGATCGCGTCGATCAGGGCGTCGGCGGAGACCACCCGGCCGGGTTCCAGGAGCAGCGCCGCGAGCAACGCCCGGGGCTTGGGGCCTCCCAGGGCCAGACGGCGGCCCTCGCGCCACGCCTCGACCGGCCCCAGCAAGCGGAAGTGCATGTCCGTGTCCACGCCCGTCTCCATGGGTCCTTGCCCCGCACCGCCCCCGCTCCCCGCTCCTCTGTTCCGCCCCTCGCCCAGCCTGCCCCCGATCGACTCGCATGGTACGTCCGCTCGGCCGCAACTCGCCGCTGAGCAGCGGGAATCAGCCATACGGGCCGCGCGCATGACGCAGAGTGGACGCCTACAGACGCCCTACGGAAGGCAGGCACCGATGCGCAGCTTGTACGTGATCGCCCACCCGGAGGCGACCCACCATGTCGAGCGTGTGGTGGGCGGCTGGCACGACTCGGACCTGACGGCGGCCGGGCTGAGCGCGGCGGCCTCGATCGCCGGGGCGTTGCGGAAGCAGGTCCCCGAGGGCGAGGAGGTGGAGGTGGTCTCCTCGGACCTGCGCCGTGCCCGGCGGACGGCACAGGCGGCGGCCGAGCTCTTCGGCGTGCCGGTGACCCTGGAGCGCGGGCTGCGCGAGAAGTCCTACGGGGAGGCGGAGGGGCGCCCGCAGGAGTGGCTGGACCGGCGGTTCGTGCCGCCGCCGGCGGCCGGGGACCGGATGGGTCACCACGAGGGCGTGGCGGGCTCGGAGACCCGGGGCGAGTGCGCGCGGCGGGTCTACGACGTCATGGACGGACTGCTGCGCCGCCCGTGCGCGCACCGGATCGTCGTGACGCACGGCTTCGCCCTGACGTTCGTCGTGGCGGCGTGGATCAAGATGCCGTACGAGGCGGTGGGCTCGGTCAGTTTCCTGGCGCCCAGCGGCAGCATCACCGTGCTGCGCGAGGACGCCTTCTTCCACAACCGACAGGTCGTCAGCCTCGGCGACACGCGTCACCTCGGCTGACGACCTGGGCAGGAAGGTCAGGCGCCGCTCGCGTCCAGCATGTCCTCGCGCTCGACGATCTTCACGCGCTCGCGGCCCTGCGGCTCGCCCAGCGCCTTCTCCGCGGCGTCGAGGCGGTACCAGCCGTCCCACGTGGTGAAGCGGACGTTCCGCTCCTTGAGGAAGGCGTCCACGGCTTCCGGGGCGGGCGCCTCGGGGGTGAGCAGGCGGCCGTTCTCGCGGTCGTCCAGGAGGCTCGCGACCGTCTCGTTGGCGTCGCCCTTGGTGTGGCCGATGAGGCCCACGGGGCCGCGGCGGATCCAGCCGGTGACGTACGTCGACGGCAGGTGCTCGCCGGTCTCCTGGATGACCCGGCCCGCCTGGTCGGGGACCGTGCCGGAGGCGACGTCCCAGGGCAGCTTGGGCAGTTCGTCGGAGAGGTAGCCGACGGCGCGGTAGACCGCGCCGAGGTCCCAGTCCTTGAACTCGCCGGTGCCCTTGACGTTGCCGGTGCCGTCCAGGGCGGTGCGCTCGGTGCGCAGGCCGACGACCTTGCCGTCCTCGCCGAGGATCTCGACGGGCGACTCGAAGAAGTGCAGGAACAGCTTGTGCGGGCGGTCGCCGACGTCGCGGATCGCCCAGTTCTCCAGAGTCTTGGCGACCATGTCGGCCTGCTTGTTGCCGCGCCGCGTGGCGATCGAGCCGTCGTCGTAGTCGATGTCCTCGGGGTCGACGATGACCTCGATGTTCGGGGAGTGGTCCAGCTCCCGCAGCTCCATCGGGCTGAACTTCGCCTGGGCGGGCCCGCGGCGGCCGAAGACGTGGATCTCCTTGGCCCTGTTGGCCTTGAGGCCGTCGTACACGTTCGCCGGGATCTCGGTGGGCAGCAGCTCGTCGGCGGTCTTGGCGAGGACGCGGGCCACGTCGAGCGCGACGTTGCCGACGCCGAGGACGGCGACCTTCTCCGCCTCCAGCGGCCAGGTGCGCGGCACGTCGGGGTGGCCGTCGTACCAGGAGACGAAGTCGGCGGCGCCGTGGGAGCCGTCGAGGTCGATGCCGGGTATGTCCAGGGCCCGGTCGGCGGTCGCGCCGGTGGAGAAGATCACCGCGTCGTAGAAGGTGCGCAGGTCGTCCAGGCTGATGTCACCCGGGTAGTCGACGTTGCCGAAGAGACGGATCTGGGGCTTGTCGAGCACTTGGTGCAGGGCCGTGATGATGCCCTTGATCCGCGGGTGGTCGGGGGCGACGCCGTAACGGATCAGGCCGAAGGGGGCCGGCATCCGCTCGAAGAGGTCGATCGACACACCGGGTTCGACGGCCACCGCGGACTTCAGCAGCGCGTCGGCAGCGTAGATCCCGGCGGGGCCGGCTCCGACAATGGCTACCCGCAGAGGGCGAGGCATGTTCAGGTTCCCTTCGAGCGGTGATGGGGGGTACTCGTCGGGAAGCCTAAACTAAGGCAAACCTAAGTAAGTAGCCGGGTCAGATTTATGACCTCATAAGGCAACCTTATGAGTCTCCCATGGCGCTTCCGGGCCTCTGCGACCGGGGTGAAATTACCTCGCACGGCGCCTCGCCGGGCGCTAGGCTCCCCGGCGATGACGACTCATTATGCTGACCGATCAGACCGTTGGGGGGTCCCGTCCGCGCCAGGTGAGTGCTGATGCTCACCGACACCGCGTATGGGGATTCCCGCCTCTCCTTCTGGCTGCGCGTGCGAGAGTTCGCCGTGCCGCTGTCCATGATCGAGTCCGCGACCGCCCGTCGCCGGGCCGGCGACTGGGCGGGGGCGTGCGCCGCCGCGGGCTTCGACCTCGACCTCAACCCGCGTGCCGTGGCACGCACGCACGGCACCGATGTCGCGGCCCGGCTGCGGGCCGATCTTCGCCAGCTGGCTCCCGACCTCCTGCGCTGGCACATGCCGAGGATCGCGCCCGACGGGCTGTTGCGCCCCGGGCTGACCATCGCCCTGGCCGGTTACGCCGACGCGGGCCGCGACGACACGCCCCCGCTGTACCTCGTGGCCAGGACCGCACCCGCGTGGGCGGAGTCCGGGCAGCGGATCAGCCTCGCGCTGTGGGACGGCTCCCGCGCCGAGCCCGACGCCTCGCGCCACCCTCATCTGCGCCCCAGCCGGCGGTTCCGCCTGGACCTGCACCGTCACCTGTGGGACGCGCGCAGGACCGAGGGCCTGCGCCTGCGGTCAGGGACCGGCCGGTCGCCCGACGGGAGTTGCCCTGCCGTGACGGGCCCTGTCGTGACGGGCGCGGATACGGAGGCTCCCGACGCCCGGATTCAGGAGCACCGGTGCGCCGTCGACCGGTGGGCGGCCGAGGCGGACATCCTGCTCCGCGCCGAGGGACGGCCCGCCGACCACCCCGTCCTCGTACGGATCAGTGCGCGGCGGCGGCTGGTCCTGACACCGATCGCGGACCGGGGCGGAGGGGCATTCTGCCGCCCGGGTCCCGGCTCGCGTCGGTGTACGAGGGCCCCGGCGCTTCCGCGCTGCCGGTCCTGCCCGACGCGGCGACCTGGGTGCCGCCCGACCTGGAACTGCTCCGCACCGGTTCCATCAAGGTCGAACGGCTGCATCCCCTGGTCGCCTCGGCACTCGTACCGGGCTGTTCACCGACCGGCCCGCCCCCCGTCCTGGACCGGGCGGGGCGACCGCGGCCGGTGGAGTGCCGAGGCGCCGAGCACCACATCGCCCTGGTGGGCGGGGTGTTGACCGCGCTGGACCATGACGCCGGCGAGGTCCGGCGGGAGGAGCTGCTGGCCGCGTTGACCGGCACGCCTCTCCCCTGCCTCCAGGCGATCGACACGGCCCACCGCCGCCCGTCCTGCCTCACGGACGTCCGTGAACGCCTGAACCACGGCGACCTCACCGGGGCGCTGACCGTCGTCGAGAACCTGCTGGGGCCCGAAGCGGTGCTGCGCGACGGCGCCCTGCGGGACGAACTGGAGAAGGCGGCGCTCGGACGGATCACCTACGGGCTGTACAGGGCGGGCCTGTTGGGACCCTCACCCGAACGGGTCCCCGCGGCCCGCCACCGCCCTGACGACCGCCGCGGCCGCCGACGCACACGTCAGGTGTCGCGGCCATGAGCTGAGGCGGGGCTGGGCTGAGGCTGGGCTGGGCTGGGCTGTGGCCAGGCGGGTCCGTGGCCAGGCGGGGCTGGGCTGGGCTGTCGCCAGGCGGGACTGGGCTGGGCTGTGGCCAGGCGGGTCCGCGGCCAGGCGGGGCTGGGCTGGGCTGTCGCCAGGCGGGACTGGGCTGGGCTGTGGCCAGGCGGGTCCGTGGCCGGGTCGGGCCCTGGCCGGGTGGCCGGGCCGGGCCGCGCCGCGCTGGGATATTCCGCGCCAGGCCGATCCCTGGCCGGGCTAACCCTGGGGGCCGTGCCGTCCGTAACAAGGCGGTCCGTGCCGGGCAGTCCCTGGCCAGGCCGGTCCGTACCAGGCCGGCCCCTGGCCGGGACAGCTCCTGGCCGTGCCAGGCCGGTCCACGCCAGGCCGGTCCGCGGCCGGGCCGGGCCGCGCCGCGCCGCGCCGCGCTGGGATATTCCACGCCAGGCCGATCCCTGGCCGGGCTAGCCCTGGGGGCCGTGCCGTCCGTAACAAGGTGGTCCGTGCCGGGCAGTCCCTGGCCAGGCCGGTCCGTACCAGGCCGGCCCCTGGCCGGGCTAGCCCTGGGGGCCGTGCCGTCCGTAACAAGGCGGTCCGTGCCGGGCAGTCCCTGGCCAGGCCGGTCCGTACCAGGCTGGGCCCTGGCCGGGACAGCTCCTGGCCGTGCCAGGCTAGTCCGCGCCGGGACGGCCCCCGCCAGGCTGGTCCGCACCGAGCCGGCACGTCCAGAGCCGGTTCGGGGCGGGCCGGTCCCCGCCGGGCCAGCCCCGAACCGTGCTGTCCGTACCAAGCCAGTCCGCGCCGAGCCGGTACGTCCGGAGCCAGTCCGCGCCGAGCCGGCCCCTGGCCGGGCCGGGCCGTGGCCAGGCCGGGCCCTGGTCTTGTGGACTTCTACGACCCGTCTTCTCGCCCCCGCCAACCACTGACGCCGCTTGCCCCTGGCCTCGCCGGTCCCGGCCCGGTTGGCGTTCAGCCTCGCGGGCTTCCGACCCCGCCGGCCGCCGACCCGCGCCGGCCCTATCAGGCCGGCCTCTGACCCCGCCGGGCTCTGGCCGCCACCGACTCCCCGCCCCACCGACCGCCATCCCGCCGCCCGGCCCCGACCGCGTCTCCCAGCCCAGCCGACTCCTGGCCCGTCGGCCCTTCCCCTCCGGGGCCCACAGCCCCGTACACACGCGCCCAATCCCGAGCACACCCAGCCGCACCACGAACCCAAAGGTGATCCCCATGCCCACGTACACCCCACCGGCCCCCACCCTCACCGACACCGACACCGACCACCGCAGCCAACTCGACGTCGCCGGCACGCTGCTGACCCTGCTCCGGGACACGACCACCGAGCCGCGGCCCGACTCCCAGCTGGAGGCCCTGACCCTGGCCGTCGCCGCGGATCTGCCCGTGCTGCTGTGGGGTGAGCCCGGCATCGGCAAGACCGCGGCGCTGACCCAGCTCGCCGCTTCGCTCGACCTTCCGCTGACCACGGTGATCGCCAGCGTGCACGAGCCGTCCGACTTCTCGGGGCTGCCCGTCGTCGGCGACGACCCGGCCGAGCACGGCGTCCCGATGGCGCCGCCGGACTGGGCGGTGCGCCTGGTGCGGGCCGGGCGGGGGCTGCTGTTCCTCGACGAGTTGTCCACCGCTCCCCCGGCCGTCCAGGCCGCCCTGCTCCGCCTCGTCCTCGAACGCCGCATCGGCGCCCTGCGGCTGCCGCCCGGCGTGCGGATCGTGGCCGCCGCCAACCCGCGCTCCTCGGCCGCCGACGGCTGGGAGCTGAGCCCGCCCCTGGCCAACCGGTTCGTCCACCTCCAGTGGACCCACGACCACGACGTCGTCGTACGCGGCCTCGGCGGCGTCTGGCCCCGCGCGACCCTCCCGCGGCTCGACCCGCACAAGCTTCCCGAAGCCGTGGACTTCGCCCGCCGCGCGGTGTGCGGGCTCCTCGCCGCCCGCCCCCGGCTCGTCCACCGGATGCCGGGCGACGAAGCGCGCCGAGGCGGCGCCTGGCCCTCTCCCCGCAGCTGGGAGACGGCGCTGTGTCTGATCGCCTTCGCGACCGCCGCGGGCTCCTCCCGTGAGGTGCTCTCCCTGCTCGTCCGGGGCACCGTCGGCGACGGCCCGGGGCCTCGAACTGCTGGCGAGCCTGGACCGGATGGACCTCCCCGACCCCGAGACGCTGCTCGCCGACCCCGCGGGCGCGACGCTCCCCGAGCGGGGCGATCTGCGCCAGGCCGTGCTCGAGGGAGTCGTCGAAGCGGTGCGCAAGACCCCGTCGAAGGACCGCTGGGACGCGGCCTGGGCGCTTCTCGTACGGGCGGTGGAGACCGGAGCCCCGGACCTCGTCGTCGTGCCCGCCACCACGCTCGCCTCGCTGCGCCGCCCGGACTGGGACGTCCCGGCGTCGATCGAACGCCTCACCGGAACGGTGTCCTTGTCCCTGCGTGCCGACCGCGCGGCGGCCCGGGCCGCGGTGGCCGCCAAGGCCCCCAACTCAAAGGCCCGCCGATGACCCCGGACACGCCGGGGGCGCTGGACCTCGACAAGCTGTTCGCCGCCCGGCTCCAGGCCGTGCGGGCCCGGCCGTACCTGGCGGCGGCCCTCTTCGCCCTGCACACCGTCGAGTCCCGTCAGGTGCCGACCATGGCCGTGGACCGGCACTGGCGGTGCTACGTCTCACCGGTGTTCGTGGACCGGACGCCGGTGGAGGAGCTCGCCGGGGTGTGGGTGCACGAGGTCTCGCACCTGCTGCGCGACCACCACGGGCGCAGTGACCGGGTCGCCCGGCAGCGCGGGCTGACCGGGCCGGGCGAACGGCTGCGGATGAACATCGCCGCCGACTGCGAGATCAACGACGACGTCTTCGGCGACGGACTCGTACGCCCCGAAGGAGCCGTGGGACCGGCCGACCTGAAGCTGCCCGAAGGGGAGCTCATGGAGGACTACCTGCGCCAGTTCCGGCTCGGGCCGCGTACGCAGCACTTGGCCTGGCTGGACTGCGGAAGCGGCGCCGACGGGCTGGACCGGGAGTGGGAGCTGGGCCCTCAGGGCGCGCACGGACTCAGCGCCCAGGAGCGGGACGCGGTCCGCTTCCGGGTGGCGCAGGGCATCACCGGGCGGCCCGGCAGCGCGCCGAAGGGCTGGCAGCGGTGGGCGGAGGAGGCGTTCCATCCACCGCAGCCGTGGCGGGAGTTGCTGGGGGCGGCCGTCCGCTCGGCGGCCTCCGGGCCCGGCGTGGGCGAGGACTACACGTACGGCAGGCCGGCGCGGCGCTCGGCCGGGGTGCCCGGCGTCGTGCTGCCGAGCCTGCGGCGCAGGCCGCCGCGGGTCTGCGTGGTCATCGACACGTCGGGTTCGGTCAGCGACGCCGAACTGGGCGGCGCGCTCCTGGAAGTCGCCGCGATCGGCCGTGCCGTGGGGGGCCGTCGGGATCTGGTGACGGTGGTGCCGTGCGACGCGGCGGCGCGGATCGTGCACCCGCTGTGCCGGGGCGAGGGGATCCCGCTGGTGGGCGGTGGCGGAACCAACCTCCGGACCGGGTTCACCAAGGCGCTCCGCACCAACCCCCGTCCGGACGCCATCGTCGTCCTGACGGACGGTCAGACACCGTGGCCGAGCAGTCGGCCGCCGTGCCGGACCGTCGTGGGCCTCTTCCCCCGGCAGGGGGGACCCGGCGGGTCGTGGGACGAGGACGATCCCGATCACGTGCCGGACCTGCCGCCCGACTGGGCCCGCGTGGTCGACATCGGGTGAGCCGCCGGCCTCCGGCTCGGGCCGGCCCTCGCGGGCCTGCCCGAGCCGGACGACGTACGCGGCGGCAGCAGCGCCCGACCGATCAGGCCAGGTCGAACCGGTCGAGGTTCATGACCTTGTCCCAGGCCGCGACGAAGTCCTTCACGAACTTCTCCCGCGCGTCATCGCTCGCGTACACCTCCGCGACCGCCCGCAGCTCGGAGTTCGAGCCGAAGACCAGGTCGGCACGGGTGCCGGTCCACTTCACCTCGCCCGTGGTGACGTCGCGGCCCTCGAACGTGTCCTGGGCCTCGGACGTCGACTTCCACTCCGTGCCGAGGTCGAGGAGGTTGACGAAGAAGTCGTTCGTCAGCGTCCCGGGCGTGGCCGTGAACACGCCGTGCCGTGCGCCTTGGTGGTTCGCGCCGAGGACGCGCAGGCCGCCGACGAGGACCGTCAGCTCGGGGGCGCTCAGGGTCAGCAGGTTCGCCTTGTCGAGCAGCAGGTACTCGGCGGGGAGGCGGTTGCCCTTGCCGAGGTAGTTGCGGAACCCGTCGGCGCTCGGCTCCAGCGCGGCGAACGACTCCACGTCCGTCTGCTCCTGCGTGGCGTCCACCCGCCCCGGCGTGAAGGGCACCTCGACGTCGAAGCCCGCGTCCTTGGCGGCCTGCTCGACCCCGGCCGCACCGGCGAGCACGATCAGGTCGGCGAGCGAGATCCGCTTGCCGCCGCTCTGCGCACCGCTCTGCGCGGCGTCGAAGGTCTCCTTGATGCCCTCCAGGGTGCGCAGCACCGTCGCCAGCTGGTCGGGCTGGTTGACCTCCCACCCGCTCTGCGGCTCCAGGCGGATACGGGCGCCGTTGGCACCGCCGCGCTTGTCGCTGCCCCGGAAGGACGAGGCCGCGGCCCACGCGGTCGACACGAGCTGGGACACCGACAGATCCGAGGCGAGGATCTGCGCCTTGAGGGCCGCGACGTCCGCCGCGTCGACCAGCTCGTGGTCGAGCGCGGGGAGCGGGTCCTGCCACACCAGCGTCTCCTGCGGGACCTCGGGGCCGAGGTAGCGGGCGACCGGGCCCATGTCGCGGTGGGTCAGCTTGAACCAGGCGCGGGCGAAGGCGTCCGCGAACTCCTCGGGGTTGGCCAGGAAGCGGCGCGAGATCTGCTCGTAGGCCGGGTCGAACCGCAGCGAGAGGTCCGTCGTGAGCATCGTCGGGGCGTGCGTCTTCGACCCGTCGTGGGCGTCGGGGACAGTGCCGGCCCCGGCGCCGTCCTTCGGTCGCCACTGGTGCGCGCCCGCCGGGCTCTTGAACAGCTCCCACTCGTAGCCGAAGAGGATCTCGAAGAAGCTGTTGTCCCAGGTGATCGGGGTGTTCGTCCAGATGCCCTCAAGGCCGCTGGTGATCGTGTCGGCGCCCTTGCCGCTGCCGTACGTGTTCCGCCAGCCCAGACCCTGCTGCTCCATCGGGGCGGCCTCGGGGTCGGGCCCCACGTTGTCGGCCGGGCCCGCGCCGTGGGTCTTGCCGAAGGTGTGGCCGCCCGCGATCAGGGCGACGGTTTCCTCGTCGTTCATCGCCATGCGGCGGAACGTCTCGCGGATGTCGCGGGCCGCGGCGAGCGGGTCCGGGTTGCCGTTGGGGCCCTCGGGGTTGACGTAGATGAGGCCCATCTGGACGGCGCCGAGGGGGTTCTCCAGCTCGCGGTCGCCGGTGTAGCGCTCGTCGCCGAGCCAGGTGGTCTCGGGGCCCCAGTAGACGTCCTCGTCGGGCTCCCAGACGTCCGCGCGGCCACCGGCGAAGCCGAAGGTCTTGAAGCCCATGGACTCCAGGGCGACGTTGCCGGTGAGGATCATGAGGTCGGCCCACGAGATGCTCTGGCCGTACTTCTTCTTGACCGGCCAGAGCAGGCGGCGGGCCTTGTCGAGGCTCGCGTTGTCCGGCCAGCTGTTGAGGGGCGCGAAGCGCTGCTGACCGGCGCCCGCGCCGCCGCGGCCGTCGCTGATGCGGTAGGTGCCCGCGCTGTGCCAGGCCATGCGGATCATGAACGGGCCGTAGTGGCCGAAGTCGGCGGGCCACCACTCCTGCGAGGTCGTGAGGACCTCCGCGATGTCCCGCTTGACGGCCGGCAGGTCGAGGGAGCCGAACGCCTCGGCGTAGTCGAACTCCTCACCGAGCGGGTTGGCCACGGCGGGGTTCTTGGCGAGGATCTTCAGGTTGAGCCGCTCCGGCCACCACTGGCGGTTTCCGCCGCCCTGGGTCGGGTGCGGGGCGCGGCTGTGCGCGACGGGGCAGCCGGTCACCTCCTCCGGCTTCGGGTCGGTGACGATCGCGTCATGGTTCTCGGTCATGCGAATCCTTCCGGACGGGGCGGATCACACTGCTCGGGAGCTGCGGACGGTCGCACCGTCGCAGCACAGGCCCATGGATGACCTCGGCCTCGTCATCGCGGAAGCCTCGGTGGTCGGACGTCATCGGGACGGGGCGGTCCGCTCGCCGCATGGATCGTCCGTGACCGGGGTACACGGCTCCGCGGCGAACGGACCCGTCTCCTGAAGTCACGTACTTTTCCCTGCTGTTGCCCTGTCCCTTGGCTACGGCCGGAACCGATCCTACGATGGACCAAGTCCAAGTCAATACGGCAGACAAGCCCATGAGAAGTCAGTTGTCGGACGACGCACACTAAGGCTGGTGGCAATGAGTGACCTGCTGGAACGGCTGCGCGGGCGCGGCTGGCGGATGACCGCTCAGCGCCGGGTGGTCGCCGAGGTGCTCAACGGCGACCACGTCCATCTCACCGCGGACGAAGTGCTCGCGCGTGCCACCGACCGGCTGCCGGAGATCTCCCGCGCCACGGTCTACAACACCCTCGGCGAACTGGTCTCGCTCGGCGAGGTGCTTGAGCTGGCCACGGACGGCCGCGCCAAACGCTACGACCCCAATGCCCACCGCCCCCACCAGCACTTGATCTGCTCGGACTGCGGCGCGATCCGCGACGTCCACCCCACCGGCGATCCACTGAGCGCCCTGCCGGATGCGGAGAGGTTCGGGTTCACCGTCTCCGCGGTCGAGATGACATATCGGGGGCGCTGTCCGGACTGCGCCCGCCCCTGAGGCACGGGCGCGCCCCTGCTTCCGCTGTCTCCGCTACGGCGCCATCTCGTACGTCCCCGCCAGCGACTCGACGGCCTCCCACACCCGCGCCGACCGGGCCTCGTCGACGACCGGGCGACGCACCGCACCCAGCGCCCAGCGCTGCTGCTCCTCGGTGGCGGAGTCCTTGCCGTGCAACTCGACGGCGTGCGCGGAGAAGTCGCGTACGAGGACGGCGAACAGTTCGTCGAGGACGTCCTCGTCGAGCCCGGTCAGGCGCGCCTGCTCCAGGATCAGCTGGCCATGCACAACCAGCGCGAACAGCTGGCCGACGGCGAGGAGGAGGTCGAGGTCACGGCTCTGCTCCTCGTCGGGGGCGGCGGTCGTCACGAATTCACACAGGGCGTCCGCCTGCTCCCGGAAACGCGCCACGTTCGCCACCGAGGCGTACGCGTCGTAGGCGGCGCGCCAGTCGTGGAAGTGTACGGAGCCGAGCCCGCGGGCCGGTCCCTGCCGGAAGAGGAAGGTGTCGTCGGCGGCGTCGAGGCGGGTCGGCACGGGCGCGTACTCGGCCGGGTCCAGCAGGTGGTTGCGCATGAACTTGAGGATCAGCGCGAGGTTGACGTGGACCGTGCCCTCCAGCTTGGGCAGCCCCCGGATCTCGATGGCGGCCTGGGCGAAGTAGTTGTCCTTCTCGAAGCCCTTGGCGGCGATGACGTCCCACATCAGGTCGATGACCTTCTCGCCCTCCGTGGTCACCTTCATCTTCGTCATCGGGTTGAAGAGGAGGTAGCGGCGGTCGTCGGGCCCGGCGGAGCGGAAGTAGTCGACGGCGCGGTCGCTGAACAGCTTCATGCCGACGAGCCGGACGTACGCGTCGGTCAGCTCGCGGCGCACGTGCGGGAAGGCGGTGACGGGGCGCCCGTAGAGGATGCGGTGGTGGGCGTGGGTGACGGCCTCGTACATCGCGTGCTCGCAGATGCCGATCGAGGCGGTGCAGAGGTTGAACTTGCCGACGTTGACGGTGTTCAGCGCGGCGTCGAAGGCGGCGCGGCCGGTGTGCAGGACGTCATCGGGGCCGACGGGGTAGTTCTCCAGGCGGAACTCACTCACGTACTTCGAGGAGTCCACGACGTTCTTGACCAGGTGGTACGCCTCGTGGCGGCTGTCGGCGGCGAAGAAGACGTAGCCGTCGGGGCCCTCCACGTCGGTGCGGCGGCCGAAGACGGAGACGAGCCCGGCGGCGTTGCCGTTGCCGATGTAGTACTTGGAGCCGGTGGCCCGGAAGCCGCCGTCGCCATCGGGTTCGAGAAGCATGTCGGTCGAGTAGATGTCGGCGCCATGGGCCTTCTCCGACAGGCCGAAGGCGAACACCTCGCCCTGGGCGAGGAGTTCGGCCGCCCGCTCACGGGCCGCCGCGTTGTCGCTCTGCCACACCGGGCCGAGGCCGAGGATGGTCACCTGCCAGGCGTACCAGTAGTCGAGCCCGTAGAAGCCGAAGATCTCGTTGAGTGCGGCGATGCGGGCGGTGTCCCAGCGCATGTCCGGGTTGTCTTCGGCCGCCGAGGCGGGGGTGAGGAAGGTCGCGAACAGCTTCTCCTTGGCGGAGAACTCCAGGAAATCCGCCAGCCAGGCCCGGGAGCGGTAGTCCTCGATCAGCTTGCGCTTGCCGCGGGCCTCGAACCAGTCGACGGTGGCGCGCAGCAGCCTGCGGGTTTCGGGGTCGAAGTGCGTCGGGTCGTAGGTGCGGGGGTTGAACAGCAGCGCGTCGGCCATGAGGGGTCGCCTATTCCTGAGGGGGTCGAGGGGTGGGGGCGGCTCAGCCCTGGGGACCGAGCCGGTGGAGGGTGTCGATCACGTCGTCGAGCCAGGCGAGCGTCATGCGTTCGTACGCGATGCCGCCGCGCAGCACGACGTGCTGGAGCTCCTGCCCGGCGTCGGGCGGCGCGGGAGCCTCGGGGCCGGTGAAGTCCCGCCGCTCCCCCGCGAGGTAGCGCGCGAGCCGGTCGGCGTGCTCCTGGCGGTGCCGCTCGACCTCGCGGATCAGCGCGACCGGGTCGTCGAAAGCCGCGCCGCGGATCTTCACGGCGAGCTCGTGCCGGACGCTCTCGGGTGCGATGGGCTCGTGCAGCCACTCGGACAGGACGGAGCGCCCCAGGGCGGTGACGGAGTACTCCTTCTTGTCCGGCCGCGCCTGCTGCGCCACCGCACGGGCATCGAGCCGGCCGTCGCCCTCCATCCGCTTGAGGACGCGGTAGATCTGCTGGTGGGTGGCGGTCCAGAAGTACCCGATGGACCGCTCGAACCGCCGGGCCAGCTCATAGCCGGAGCCCGGCTTCTCCAGCAACGAGACGAGGATCGCGTGCTCTAGCGCCATACGCCGATCCTTCTATGCAATTCGTTGCATAGACAAGAGTCACCGGCCCGGTGAGACGCGCCTCACCCGGGCGCCTCACCGGGAGCTACAGTGATCCTTCACAGATCCCGGGAGAACGAGGGGTTGCGTTGGGGGGAGCGAGGGGGCGGCGGCCCACCGTGGTCGTGCTCACTGCCTTGCAGGAGGAGTACGAAGCGGTTCGCCTGCACATGGAAGGTGTGCGCGAGGTCGAACTGCCGCAAGGAACCCTTGCCGACGTCGGCCGGATACCCGGGCTCGGCTGGGAAGTGGCGTTGGTCGAGACAGGCCCCACCAACACGCGTGCCGCGCTGATCACCCAGCCCACGGTCGAGTTCTTCGACGCCGAGGCGGTCTTCTTCGTCGGGGTCGCCGGTGCCCTCAAGGACGATCTCCGCCTCGGTGACGTCGTCGTCGCGCGGAAGGTCTACGGCTATCACGGCGGCCGTGAGAGCGCCGAAGGGTTCCAGGCCCGGCCTGACGTCTGGGAACCGACGTACAGCATGAGCCAGTTGGTGCTGTCCGCCCGCCGCAACGAACCATGGGCCTTCCTCTCCCCGCAGTCGCCGCCCGCGACGCCACCCGGCATCCGCTTCGAACCGATCGCGTCGGGTGATGTGCTCGTCGGCTTCCGTGACTCCGAGACGGTCCGCCGTATCCGAAGTCACTACAACGACGCCGCGGCCATCGACATGGAAAGCCACGGCGTCACCGAGGCGGTCAAGATGCACCGCACGGTGCAGGCGCTCTCCATCCGCGGCATCAGCGACTTCACCGACCCCGGCAAGGCCTCGCTCGACGCCGCGGGCTCCAAGGAGACGGCATCACGGCACGCCGCCGCGTTCGCGCTGCGAGTGCTGCGCGACCTGCGCCCCGCCAGGGCGGCGGCCACGGAGCGGCCACGGCCACCCGCTGTCATCGTCGTCTCCGGACCCGGTACCGACGCGGGCCCCACGACCTGGGAGAGCCGGCGCACCCTTGAGGTCGAGGGCCGGACGTACCTGCTGTACACCGGCCCCGGCGACCTTCTCCAGGAGTCACGCGACGGTGACGTGCTGCGGCGGCAGGCAGTGGCCTGTGCGGTGTCCGAGCGCGGCTCCCGTGACGCGTACGTGTGGCTGCGTCAGGTCGAACGTGGCCAGTCGCCGCCCGGGCCCGGCCGCTTCGACCCGCTGGCCGCGCTCGAAGAGGAAGCGTCCCTCTGCCGTGCCTGCCACGGCCCCGGCGTCGTCCAGCTGACCCGGCACGGGAACACCGCCACTCTGGCCCTGGCCTGGCCGGCCGACCCGCGTCTCGGCGGGCCCGTCAAGACCCTGCACGAGCTGCTGCCCGAGCAGCCCGAGCCGATGGACCAACTGCGCCTCTGGTCGACCGTCCAAGGGCTCGCCGAGGTCGCCGGAGTCCTGGAACGGCTGAGCGACAGAGGGCGCTCCCACCGGGCGCTGCGGCCCACGGCGCTGGTCATGAGCCGGCCGCGGACGGTGCTGCGCGACTTCGGCCTCGCCGCCGTACCGCCCCGCCCGGGCGAGAACGCGGGCCCCTACCAGGCGCCCGAGCAGCGGTACGGCTCCGGTTTCCGCCCGGGCCCGGCCACCGATGTCTACCAGGTGGGCGCTCTGCTGCACCGGGCGCTCACCGGCCGGGCCCATGATCCCGGGCTGCCTCTCCGCGTCGACCCGGCCGTGGCACCCGACAGCCTCGTCCACCTGGTCGCCGGTGCGCTGCGGCAGGAGCCGGCCGCGCGTCCCGGCATGCGCGCGCTCCGCCTCGCCTTGCGCGCCGCCGCCCGCGACCTGTCGTCCGCCCCGCCGCCCCCACGCTGAGGAGCGCCGATGTCCCTCACCACCGTCCGTCTGTCGGCTCCGCTGGTGCTCATCCCGGGGCTCTCCCTGGATGAGCAGCTGCGCGCGAAGGCCGAGACCAACGCCGGCCTGCCGGCCGGCATTCCGCAGATCGTCCGCGATCTGAACGAGCTCGAAGGCGGCGTCGCCGTCAGCCTCAGCGAGGGCAACGGCAAGTACAAGCCCTCCTTGCTGGTGCACACGCGTGCCTACCGGCTGCGCCTTGAGGCGACGCGCCGCGGTACCGGCTACTTCGTCAAACGCATCGATCCGCTGCGCCTCGCCGACCACGCACGCCTCGCTCGTTCGTGCCTCCTCGTGCGCCCGCCTTCCTGGCGGATGGTGTTCGAGCTCCGGGCGGTGCCCGAGGGTTCGGACGCCCAATGGCAGGATCTGGAGAAGGCGTGGCGAAGCCTCGGCCAAGGGCAACCAGAACCACGATCGCCATCGCCGGACGCTCTCGCCATCAGCGAAGCCCAGGCGGAATTCCTCGACACCGTGGGCCGGTTGATCGACGCGTCCGAGGAGATCACCACCCGGAAAGCGCGGGCGGCGGCCCCTTTTCCGTACGAGCGTGTGACGACCGTCGGCGGCAGGCGCGGCAGGACCCCGCAGTCCGTGTACGAGTTTCACCTGCTCGGGCCCGAGTCGCCGTCGATCGGCGACTTCGTCCGCATCCAGGGCGACACGGAGACTCGGGGCAAGGTGAGCCGGACGGCGGGGAGTTGTGCCACGGTCCGCTTCGACCAGCCCGTGTCGTGGGAGCGGCTGCCTGCCCGCGGGGCACTCGAACTCATCCCGATGAACGTGGTGTACAACAAGCAGCGCCAGGCCGTGGCGAGCCTACGGACCGCGGACGCCGGCAATCCGGGGCTGCTGCCGGCCATGGTCGAGCACCAGGTACGCGCCATCCCGCCCACGACCGCGCGGCCGCATGAAGACCTCGACCCCGAGCAGCTGGAAGCTTTCCGCAAAGCGCTGACCACCGAGGACCTGCTGGTCGTACTAGGTCCTCCTGGCACCGGCAAGACCCGGACCATCACCGAGATCGCCCGCACGTGCGCGGTCACGGCGGGCACCGGCGGTGGACGCGTCCTGGTCACCTCCCACACCAATCGCGCGGTGGACAACGTACTGGCGCGGCTGCCACGGGATCTCGTCGTCATCAGGGTGGGGGACGAGAGCAACGTCCACGCCGATGTGAAGCCCCTGCTCCTTGAGGCACAGGCGGAGAACCTGTCCGAGACGATTCGGCACAGCATGGCGCAGCGCACGCAGGCGTACCAGGAGGCGGAGGCCGCCGAGCCGTGGACGGCGGAGCTCGCCTCCCGGCTGGGTCGGGTCGACGAGCTGGCGCAGCGCGAGAAGGCCGCGGCCCGGTCCGTTCAGGAGGCGGTCCGGGTGGCCGCGGCCCCGGCCCGGGCGCGGCGAGCGGCGCTCCAGGACGAGGAGAACGAGAGGGCGTCGGCCCGGCGGTCGCTGGCCGAGCGGGCTTCGCGGCTCCAGGAGAAGGTGGGGACCCACCAGCAGCGTTCCGACTCCTGGCTGACCGGTCGGCTGCACCGGTCCAGGGCCCGGCGCGGGGAGGACGAACTCACGGCGGTGCGGGACGAGATCGCCCGGCTCGACGAGCTGGGCGTGGAGCTGAGCCGGCAGGCCGACGCGGCGAACGCCGCGGCGGAGCGCGCGGTCCGGGAGAGCCCTGGCGTCACTTCCGCCCTGGCCGCCCGCGAAACGGCCGGACAGCGGCTCGGCGCGGCTCTGCTCGCGGCCTACGAAGCCGCGGACATGGCGGTCCGGGCACTCCGCGCTGTCCTGCCGAGCCTTCCCCTGCCCGACCGGCTGGCGGACCCGGCCGCCGCGGCAGCGGCATTGCACGCCTTGCACGAGCAGGTGCGGCCATGGCTGCCGCTCGTCGCCCGGCGCGGCGAGCTCGCCCGGCAGTGGCAGGGCGCGATCAGCCAGGACCCGCGCCGGCTGACACCCGAACTCGTCCGCTACGCCCAGGTGGTGGGCGCCACCTGCATCGGCGCCGCGTCCCGCCGGGAACTGGCGGGAGTCGAGTTCGACCTGGGGATCGTCGATGAGGCCGGCCAGATCGGCGTCGCGGACGCGCTGGTGCCGCTGACGCGGGTCCGCCGTGGCGTCCTGGTCGGCGACGACCGGCAGCTGCCGCCTCTCCACGACCCCGAAGTGGCCGACTGGGCCCGGGACATGGGGGGCCCGGAACTGGTCCGGCTCCTTTCGCAGAGCGCCTTGGAGCAGTTGCGTGCCGGGCTGCCGGCCTCGCATGTGGTGCAGCTGACCCGGCAGCGCCGTATGCCCGCCGAGATCGCCGACTTCATCTCGGCCACCTTCTACGGAGGTGAACTCCTCACCGAGAAGGAGCACCGGCACACCGGCCCACTGTTCGCGAGCCCGATGGCCTTTGTCGACACTTCCGCGCTGCCCGACCGTGTTCGCCGGGAGTCGGGCGGCGGACGTGGGGGCCATGGTCTCAAGGGTTCCCTCAACACCTGTGAGGCGCTTCTTCTGGCGCGCCTCGCCGCCTTCTACCACCGCAGGGGCTCCGAATGGGTGGTGATCGTGCCTTACCTCGCGCAGCGCCGGGAGGTCATCCGCCACCTGCTCCCGCTGATCGGTGACTCTCAGCTCGCCGACGCCATGGTCGGCAGCGTCGACTCCTATCAGGGCGGGGAGAGCGAGGTCGTTCTGTACGGCTTCACGCGCAGCAACCCCGAAGGCCGGGTCGGCTTCCTCAAGGAACTGCGCCGCGCCAACGTGGCCTTCACCCGCGCCAAGAGCCAGTTGGTGCTGACCGGCGACCTGAGCACCCTGCTCCGCGCGGGCGACCCCGGTTTCCGCGCTCTTGCCGACGGTCTCCACCGGCATCTGCTCGCCCGGGGTGACCTGCTGGCCTACCAGGACGTCATGGCGGCGCTCGACGAAGCGGATCCGGCGCTCGACGAGGCCGCCGGCCCGGCTCGTGAAGGAGGCCGAGCGTGAGCGCCTCGCCGCGACTGATGCCCTTCCCCGCGGAGTGGGCCCTGGAGGACGCCGCCTTCGGACAGGGCATCGCGCCCACCCGGCTCTACTGCCTGCTGCTGCCCGTCTGGCAGGTGGAGATCCGCGCCGACATCACCGAGGGCGAGGACTTCTTCCTCATCGACCGCTTCCTGGGGCGTGGCCTGCGCCACGGCGCCCTCCACACCGTCGATGAACTCGCCGCCTTCTTCGCCCTGGACCGCGCCCTGGTCGCGCAGGCCGTGCGGTTCCTGACAGCGATCGGTCATGTGCGGCAGTCCGCGGACCGACTGACCCTGACACCGCTGGGACAGCGTTCCGTGGACGACGACATCCGCTATGTGGTGACCCGCCAGGACCGCAGGAAGCTGTACTTCGAGGCCCTCAGCGGCACTCCGCTGACCCGGGAGCACTACGACGAAGAGGTCGTCACCCTCCTGTCCGGCGACGGCCTGGCCCAGGCGACGCGCGGAGACCGCCACCCCCGCTTCACCCCGGTCCTCGGGATGTCCGACTTCGACGCGTCGGCCCTGGACCGCCTCAAGCACCGCAAGGACCGTGCCCGGTTCAACCTGCCCGTGGCCATGGACGCGCTGGAGAGTCTGGGCGCGGAACTCGTCTTCCTGCCGGTCTACGTGGTGCGGGGCCACGGCGGGCTCCTGGTCTACGGCCAGGCGGGAGCGGGGCGCGCGCACGACCCGGAGCTCAGTGAACTCTGCACGCGCGCACCTGAGCTGATCAACGCCCTCGACAACGAGGAGCAGGCGGAGGAGACGGACGAGCGGGTCCGGCGAGCCGCCCAGAACTGGCTCGGCAAGCAGAACCTGGAATCGGTCTCCCCCGAACAGGAGGCCGACGGGACCTGGACGGTGTCCTTGCCCGCCGCCGCCTTCCGCGGCAACGGCATCCCGGAGGCCCGCATCGGCACCTACCGCGTGGCAGGCAGCGGCTTCTTCCGCGTGTGGTGCAAGGAGCCGACGCCGCGGAAACGCGCTCTTCTCGACCGCCTGGACCAGCGTCTCGGCTCCCGACGCCATGTCAGCCTCCCCGAGGCGGAAGAGCTCATCGCTCGCCTCTGCCGGCAACTGGACCTCGATCCCCCGGAGCTGTCCCGGCTCCGGGCCGGTGCGGGGAGAACCGGCCACAGCGGCCTGGAAGCCCAACTGGCCCGACTGGAGGATGAACAGAAGTGATCGACACCGGCCAGCTCCTCCTCGCCGAGTACGACCAGATCAAACAGGAGCAACGGGCGCGGATCGGCTTCCGCGACAACCTCATCTACGCCACCCTTGGCGTCATGGCGGCCGTCATCGGCTCGACACTGGCGCGGGACGGCCAGCTGGAGTTGCTGCTCCTGCTGCCCCCGCTGTCGGTCACGCTGGGCTGGACGTACCTGGCCAACGACGAGAAGATCTCCGCCATCGGCCGGTACGTACGAGACGAACTGGCCCCCCGCCTCAAGGACCTCACACCGGAAGGCGGCGAGGTGTTCGGCTGGGAATCCGCTCACCGCCGCGACGCGCACCGGCGCTCCCGCAAGCGGATACAGCTCGCCGTGGACCTCTTGACGTTCTGCGCGGCCCCACTCGCCTCCCTCACCGTCTTCTGGCTGCTCGGCCCCGCGCAGTGGCCGCTGCTCGCGGTCTCCCTGGCTGAGACGGCCATGCTCGCCGGGCTCACTGTCCAGGTGGTGCGGTACGCCGACCTCGGAGGCTGACCGGCGGCTGCGGGGCTCGCTCAGCCCAGGAAACTCAGACGGACCTGCCGGTCGGGATTGTCGACGTTCGTGTCGACCAGGCACACCGACTGCCACGTGCCGAGCTCCAGGCTCCCGCCCACCACCGGCAGGGTGGCGTGGGGCGGAACGAGGGCGGGCAGGACGTGGTCGCGGCCGTGACCGGGGCTGCCGTGGCGGTGCTGCCAGCGGTCATCGGCGGGGAGCAGGGTGTGCAGCGCGGCGAGGAGATCGTCGTCGCTGCCCGCACCCGTCTCCAGGACGGCGATGCCCGCCGTGGCGTGCGGGACGAAGATGTTGAGGAGGCCGTCGCGGCCGGCCGCGGCCTCACGCAGGAAGGACTCGCAGTCGCGGGTGAGGTCGAGGACCCGCTCGCTCGAACCGGTGGTGACCCGCAGGACTCGGGTGGTGAACGCATCGGACATACCCTCATCATCCCCCATCTCGACCGGCGACCGGCGACCGGCGACGGCTTGGGTGTACCGGGAAGATCCCGGGCCCCGATGCAGTTAGTAGAACCGTGAACGACATCGGGGTACGAGACGCAGCCGCCGCGGCACCCGCGCACGACGTGGACGTGGACGTGGACGTGGTCGTCATCGGCGCGGGGCAGGCAGGCCTGTCCAGCGCCTACCACCTACGGCGGGTCGGCTTCGGGCCGGGCCGGGACTTCGTGGTCCTCGATCACGCGCCCCGGCCCGGCGGCGCCTGGCAGTTCCGGTGGCCTTCGCTGACGTACGGCAAGGTGCACGGCATGCACGCGCTCCCCGGCATGGAACTGACGGGCGCCGACCCCGCGCGTCCGTCGTCGGAGGTCGTCGGGGAGTACTTCACGGCGTACGAGGACCGCTTCGACCTGCGGGTACGGCGTCCCGTCGACGTACACACGGTGCGTGAGGGCGAGGGCGGGCGGCTGCTCGTGGAGACCTCGGCGGGCACCTGGTCGACGCACGCGCTGATCAACGCGACGGGCACGTGGGACCGGCCGTTCTGGCCGCGCTATCCGGGCCAGGAGACGTTCCGGGGACGGCAGTTGCACACGGCGATCTACCCCGGCCCCGAGGCTTTCGCCGGGCAGCGGGTGATCGTCGTCGGCGGTGGCGCGTCGGGCACGCAGCACCTGATGGAGATCGCTCCGTACGCGGTGGAGACCACCTGGGTCACCCGGCGCCCGCCGGTGTTCCGCGAGGGGCCGTTCGACGAGGACTGGGGGCGCTCGGCTGTCGCCATGGTCGAGGAGCGCGTACGTCAGGGGCTGCCACCGCGCAGCGTGGTGTCGGTGACCGGTCTGCCGGTGAACGACGCGATCCGGCAGGCCCGGGCCGACGGGGTCCTCGACCGGCTGCCGATGTTCGACCGCATCACGCCGACCGGTGTCGAGTGGGACGACGGACGGCGCGTCGACGCGGACATCATCTTGTGGGCCACGGGCTTTCGCGCCGCGATCGACCACCTGGCTCCGCTGCGGCTGCGCGAGCCGGGCGGCGGCATCCGCATGGAGGGCACCAGGGCGGCCGCCGACCCCCGCGTCCATCTGGTGGGGTACGGGCCTTCGGCCAGCACGATCGGCGCCAATCGCGCGGGGCGCGCGGCGGTGCGCGACATCCAGCGGCTGCTGGCGGGGGCACCGGTCGTGGTGTGATCCGACGCCCCCTGCGGCGGTCAGGGCCGTCGGCCCTGACCGCCGTCCCGAGGACGCTCAGTCGATGCTCAGTCGATACAGAACTCGTTGCCCTCGATGTCCTGCATCACGATGCAGGACTCGTTCTCCTCGTCGGCGAGCAGCACCTGCACGCAGACCGCGCCGAGCGCGACCAGTCGGTCGCGCTCGGCCTCCAGCGTGGCGAGGCGCTCGTCGCCCACGAGCCCGGTGCCGGCCCGCACGTCGAGGTGCACCCGGTTCTTGGCGACCTTCCCCTCGGGAACGCGCTGGAAGTACAGTCGCGGGCCGGCGCCGAGGGGTCGCTGCACGCGAACCAGGAATCGCGCTCCTCAGGCGGCAGGGAACGGTTGAAGTCGTCCCATGTCGTGAATCCCTCCGGCGGCGGCGGTGGGACGTACCCCAACACCTCGCACCAGAAACGAGCGACGCGCTCGGGTTGCGCGCAGTCGAAGGTGACTTGGAACTTCTTGATCGTCGATGACATCGGCGCACCATAGCAGGCCGCCTCCTGCACAACGCCGGTTGGTCTCGGGTGGGTTGGCGGCTAGGGTGACGAGCAGAGGATTTCGGGGGGCTCGCGTTGGATCGTCCGGCCGAAGCGGCGCGCGTGAGGCTCGGGCTGGTCGGGGGCCTCGCCGCACTGCTGGTCGTCGCGCTCGGGGCCCTGTACGCCGATGACAGCCGGCCCGGCACGGTGGACGCGCGGATCCGGGCGGCGGTGGAGGGCGTGGGGCCGCCGTGGCGGAGCGTCGCCCTGGCCACCGACTTCTTGGGCGAGCCGGTGGGCGCGGCGGTGCTGGTCGCGGTCACCGTGACGGGCTGCCTGCTGCTTCGGCGTCCTCGCGCGGCAGTGCTCGTCGTGAGCGGCACCGGTCTGGCCGTGGGGGCGACGAAGTTGCTGAAGCCGCTGGTGGAACGCACCATCCACGGTGACGGCAATCTGTCCTACCCGAGCGGGCACACCGCCTTCCTCACCGCGCTCGCCCTCGTGGTGGCGCTGGCCGTGACCGGTCGGCTCGGCCTCGGCAGGACGGGCGGCACCCTCATCGTGCTCGCCTCGGCGCTGGTCGCCGGTGCCGCCATGGGTTGGGCGCAGGTCGTCCTGGGCGCGCACTACCCGACCGACGCCCTCGGCGGCTGGTGCACCGCGCTGGCGGTGGTGCCGGCGACCGACCGGCTGATCGACGGGGCGGCCGACCGACTGGCCGACGCCGGTCGGCGGCCACGTTTCTGACGTCGCGTCACCTCATGCCGTGCGGCGGAACACGGGCTTCACCGGTCGCCCGCCCAGCCAGGGGTCGGGGTCACCTGCGTCCAGCGCCTTCCGGTACACCGCACACGCCTGGGCCACCACCTCGACGGTGCGCTCGATGTCGGCGTCGTCGAGCGCGCTGCTCACCACGAACGACGGGGCCAGCACCCCGCCCGCGAGGAGCTGCCGCAGGAACAGCGTGCGGTAGGGCTGCGACGGCCGCCGCTGCTCGTCGAGGGTGGCGAAGACGAGGTTGCTGGCCCGGCCCCGGACGAGGACGTGGTCACCGACGCCCAGGGCGGCCGCCGCCTCGCGGACCCCGGCGGCCAGCCGCTCGCCGAGGGCGTGCAGCCGGGCGGTGATGCCTTCCTCGGCGTAGGTGGTCTGCACGGCCATGGCGGCGGCCAAGGAGTGCGTCTCCGCGCCGTGCGTGGTGGAGAGCAGGAACACCCGGTCACCGGAGTGGCGCAGTCCGCCCCGCTCCATCAGGTCGCGGCGTCCGGCCAGCGCGGAGACGGCGAATCCGTTGCCCAGCGCCTTGCCGAACGTGGAGAGGTCGGGGACGACGCCGTACAGCCCTTGCGCACCCGCCTCGGACCAGCGCAGGCCGGTGATCATCTCGTCGAAGACGAGGACGCAGCCGTGCCGGTCGGCCACCTCGCGCAGCCCGGCGAGGTACCCCGGCGGCGGCTCGGTGTGGGTGGCGGGTTCGAGGATCAGGCAGGCGACCTCGCCCTGGTGGCGGGTGAGCAGCTCCTCCGTGGCGGCCAGGTCCCCGTACGGGAAGGCCAGGGTGAGGTCGGTGGTGGCCGCCGGAATACCGGCGGACATCGGCGTGGTGCCGATGAACCAGTCGTCGACGGAGAAGAAGGGGTGGTCGGCGCAGAGGGCCACGCGCGGGCGGCCGGTGGCGGCGCGGGCGAGGCGCACCGCGGCGGTGGTGGCGTCGGAGCCGTTCTTCGCGAACTTCACCATCTCGGCGGTGGGCACCGTCGCCAGGAAGCGTTCCGCGGCCTCGGCCTCCACGATGGACGGCCGGACGAAGTTGCTGCCGCGCTCGATCTCCCGCCGCACCGCTTCGAGCACGCGCGGGTGGGCGTGGCCGAGGCTGACCGACCGCAGGCCGGAGCCGTACTCGATGTAGCGGTTGCCGTCGATGTCCCACACATGGGCGCCATGGCCGTGGCTGATGACCGGGGCCAGGTCCTCGGGGTACTGGTCGTCGCCCTTGGCGTAGGTGTGCGCGCCCCCGGGGATCATGGCGTGCAGCCGTTCGTTCGCCCGTTGCGACCGGGGTAGGCGGAACTCTTCGGTGTCCACGCCGACTTCAGCTCTCTTTCCGCTGCCGCGACTGCTTCAGGGCCTCGGCGAGGCCCGGCGCCTCCCGGTCCCGCCGGGACATCGAGGTGACGGGCAGCGGCCAGGGAATGGCGAGGTCCGGGTCGTCGAAGGTGATCGTCACGTCCTCGGCCGGATCGTGCGGGCGGTCGATCCGGTACGCGATGTCAGCGGTCTCGGTCAGCGCCTGGAAGCCGTGCGCGCATCCCGCCGGGATGTACAGGGTCGCCTGCGTCTCGTCGGACAGTTCGAAGAAGGCCACACCGCGGTACGTCGGTGAGTCCGGCCGCAGGTCCACGACGACGTCGAAGATCCTCCCGTACGAGCACCGCACCAGCTTGGCCTCGCCGGCGCCGGAGCGCAGGTGCAGAGCGCGCACCACGCCCCGGACCGAGCGGGACAGGCTGTCCTGGACGAAGGCGGCCGGGTCGAGGCCCACCGAGCGGACCACGTCGGCGTCGAAGGTGCGGCAGAAGAACCCGCGTTCGTCGGCGTACGGCGTGGGTTCGAAGAGGAACGCGCCCGCGATCTGCGGGACCTCGGTCGCTTTCATGGAGTCTCCTGCCGTGCGTGGGCCCGCGCGTGGTCGGCGGCGGGGAACAGGGTCGTGGTCAACTGGGTGAAGTGGACCCCGAGTTGGCGCTCAGCGGTGTGGTTCCGCTCGGCGAGGGTCTGCCGCAGCTGTGCTGATCGCCGCTCCAGCTCACGGAATTGTTCGAACAGCCGGTCGGCGTCGACCTCGCGCGCCGGGTGGCAGTACGCGGCGAGGCCCATCCGGTCCATGAGCGCGTCGCTCTTCGCCGCGTAGCTCAGCGCCAGCGTCGGTGTGCCGGTCTTCAGCGCGCAGACCAGGTTGTGGTAGCGGGTCGCCACCACGGTGTCGGCGACCGCCATCTCCTCCATCAGGTCGGCCAGCGAGGCCGTCTCGGCCGCGGTGACCAGCGGCGAGTCCACCGCGTCGAGGATCGCGGCGACCACCGGGGTGTCGCACGCGTCGCCGGTGAGCAGCCGCACCGGCCTGCCGTCCTCGGCCAGCGCGCGGACGAACCGGGTGACCCCGTCGAGGTAGCGGCGGTGGATCTCGTCGGCGCGGGCGCGGTCGTCGTCACCGCCGTGGAAGGCCATGACGCCGACACAGACCGTGCCCGGCGGACCCGAGGGCGTGCTCCTTCGCGGCGTGGGCAGGGCGAACGCGAGGTCCGGGTGGACCTCGTCGCGCGCGGTGTCCACGCCCATCGCCCGCATCGCGTCGCGGGACTGGGCGTCGCGGTACGACCGGTAGGCGGCCAGCCGCGCCGACCAGCGCACCAGGGTCCGGGTCGCCCGGTTGCCGATCGGGGCGGCACCGACGCCGACCAGCGCGACCCGGGTGCCGAAGAGTCGGCCGGAGGCGCAGAGCAGGAACAGGGAGTACGGGAAGCTCCACGGCCGCAGCGGCAGCGTGGCCTCCAGGACGCCCATGCCCGGCACGATCACCACGTCGTGCGCGCGCACCCAGGCGGCGGTGCGGAAGGCGTCGACGACTTTGCCGAGGCCCTTTCCGGCGACCGCGCCCGCGCGTGACGCGGTGCGGTACTCCCCTCGGTACCAGTGCAGCCGTGCCGCGGGGATCGCGTACCGGGCCGTGACGGTCTCGGGGCCGCCGCACAGCGCGTCGACGACCGCCTCCGGGTGTTCGGCACGGAGATAGCCGAGCACGGCTTCGAGCGACCCGTCGTTGCCGAGGTTGCCGGAGCCGAGCAGACCGAAGAGCCCTACCCGCACCGGCGTCACGTCCGCCTCCCCTCACGGCCCGCCACGAGGGCGTCGATGGAGACGGCGAGCTCGGCCGGGTCGACCGGGGCGCGGTCCTCGACCCGCTCACCGGCGCCCGGCCGGGCCCGGCTGGTCAGCCACGCGACCAGGTGGCCGTAGCACGCGCGCCGGTCGGCCGAGGACAGCGGCGCCCGCCGGATCGCCGAGGCGAAGCCCCAGACGTACTCGGCGAGCAGCCGGGGCGTGGGGTGCAGCGGGCCCGCCCGGCGCGGGTCGAGGTTGACGCACCGGGACCGCTTCGAGGGGTTGGCCCGTTCGGCGCGGGTGGGGTGGTCGCGGCGGAAGTACAGCAGTTCGGGCACCTGGTGGAAGGGGCCGTGCAGGGTGATCTCGGCGACGAACGTGCGGTCCGCGTGGTGGTAGCTGTCGTGCGGCTTCACCCGGCGCAGTACGTCGGCCCGCATCACCCCGTAGAAGTCGTCGCCGCCGGGCTCGAACAGCAGGCTGCGGAAGCGCTCCGGTGCGTGCGGCGAGTCGGTGGCGAGCCCGTACGCGTAGGGGACCTTCACCTGGCCGTCGCCGTCGATGACGGCCTGGCCGCTGTGCGCGAGGATCACCTCCGGCCGTTCGTCCAGCACCTCGACGCAGCGCCGCAGCAGGTCGCGGGCGTACAGGTCGTCGTGCGAGGCCCACTTGAACAACTCGCCGCGGCACTGGGTGAACACGTAGTTGTGGTTCGGCGCGGCGCCGATGTTCCGGAGCAGCCGGATGTAGCGGATGCGGGAGTCCCGCGCGGCGTACTTGCGGCAGAGGTCCTGGGTCCCGTCGGTCGAGGCGTTGTCGGTGATGACCAGCTCGAAGTCCTCGTAGGTCTGGCCGAGCAGGGCGTCGAGCGACTCGGCGAGGTACTCCTCGCCGTTGTACACGGGCAGGCCGATGCTCAACCGCGGTGGGGCGGTCATGGTGTCCTCATTTCGGGAAGGGGGTTCTGGTGGTGCTCGCGCAGGGCGGACCGCAGGTGCAGCCACCACACGGCCGAGCCGGCGACGGTGGCGGCGGCGACGCCCCAGGCCGAGCCGACCGTGCCGGCCACGGCCGCACCGCCGAGGCCGCCGCCGACATAGCAGGCGGAGGCGAACAGCTGGCTGCGCATGCTGCGCCGGGCGGCGGCGAGCGCGCGCAGCCCTGCCGCCGCGCCGGTGCCGAGGCCCGCGCCCGCGACGCCGAGTGCGGCCGGGACGATGAGTTCCGAGGCGGTGCTCCAGACGTCGCCGAGCACGAACTCGCCCGCCCGGTCCGGTACGAGGAGCAGTGCCGCGCCCCAGAGCAGCGCGGCGACGGCCTGCGCGCCGCCCAGTACGAGGCAGAACACGCCGAGGCGGTGCGGGGCCTGCCGCAGCACGCGTGCCGCCTCCGCGACGGTGACCAGCGACAGGCCCATCAGCACCGCGAGGAAGGGGCCGAGCAGGAGTTCGGCGCCCCGGATCGCGCCGACCGCGCCGATCCCGACGATCGCGCCGAGCCCGTACGCCCGCAGCTGGCTCGCGCCGCTGGTGCTGACGTTCTCGATCACGTACCGGTAGCCGAGGTCGTGGTGCGCGCGAAGCCATTCGCGCGCCCCGAACGGGCAGGGCCGGATCCCGGACTGGAGGCAGCCGTAGAGCGCGGCCACGGCGGCGGACGCGCCCCAGGCGAGTACAAAGGCGGTCACGGTGCCCACGTGGGCCGCAACCACCATGGCGGGGACGAGTGCCGCGCCCCACACGAGGTCGTTGACGAACGCCTTGCGCCCGTTCCCGGCGGCGAAGAACGAGTACCGCCAGGCGTCCTGGAGCAGCAGTCCCGGCAGCATGACGCCGAGACCGGCGAACGCGGGCCCCACGGCGCCGCCGAGAGCGAGTCCCGCCACCAGGCAGGCCGCACCGATGACGCCTCCGACGCTGAGCGCGGCGCCCGAGGAGTGGGCCACCGCCCCGCGCCAGGACGCGTCCGGTACGCCGCTGAAGCGCACCACGAGCGGGTCGGTGGCGAGCCCGCGGGAGACGCTGAGCACCACGCCGTAGGTCACCCAGGCCAGGCTGAACACGCCGAACGCGGCAAGGCCGAGCGAGCGGGCGACGTAGATGCCCACCGCGAAGTTGGTCATGCTGGAGGCCGCCTGGTCGGCGAGGCCCCAGGACAGCCGGCCGAGCATGGCCCGCTTGGCGGTGGGCGGCGCCGCCTTCTCCCGCGCAGCCTCCTCACTCCCCGTAGCCTCACGCCCCGTGGTCATCGGCGTCATGCCTTGACGAGTCCGGTGCCGCGCAGGGCGTCGGCCGCGGCGGCGACGGTGTCGAACGGCAGCCCGGCCCGCTCGGCGACGTCCAGCAGGCTGTGCTCGCCGTCGGAGAGGCTGAGCACCCAGAGCATGGCCAGCTGGGCCTGCTTGGCGTCGCTGCGGCCGCCCAGCGAGTCGTACAACCCGCGCCTGCCGAGCTGCGGTTCGCCGTAGGGGCTGAGGTTGAGGTACCGGCGGTTGCGGTCGAGGACGGCGAACGCCTCGCGGCAGACGGCGAGCGTGTCCGCCATCGCCTCCGGGGAGACGAAGTCGAGGTTGTCGGCCGACGTGTGGTACTCGGGGTAACCGGCGTACGGCGTACGGCTGAGCGAGCCCACGCCGAGGTCGAAGCCGGGCGAGCAGTACTGCCGCTCGTCGTAGCCGTACGGCGTGAACTCCCGCAGCTCATGCGGGCGTTCGGAGGCGGCCAGCACGTACCGCAGCACCCGGTCGATCTCCGCGTCGCCGCGCCTGCTCCGCTTGTACGTCAGCCGTCCCGAGTCCCCCGCGCAGGCCAGCACCAGGCCGTGCCTGACCTGTTCCACCCGCTCCTTGTTGCGGGCCAGCCAGGTGATCGCGCCGATGGTGCCGGGCGCGAAGACGAACCGGTAGGTGTAGTACGGCGTCTGCTCCGCCAGCGCCCGTGCCAGGTACGTCGCCACCGCGATCCCGGCCAGGTTGTCGTTGGCCAGCGACGGATGACAGACATGGCAGGAGACGATCACCTCGTCGGGGACCTGGCCGGGGATCACATGCTCGGCGTAGGTGAGGTGGCCGTCGGCGAGGGTGGAGTCGATACGTACCTCGTACTCGCCGTCCGGCAGCGCGTCCAGGGTCTCCTGGGCCAGGCAGAAACCCCAGTCCGGCTTGTAGTAACTGGTGCGGTACGGCACCCACGTCGGGTGGTCCGGCAGGGTGTGCAGGTGTTCTCGCAGTTCGGCCAGGGGCATGGTCCTGGCCACCGGCACGCTGTAGCCGAGGACGTGCAGGCTGGACGCGGCGAAGTCGACGACCCGCGTTCCGGAGGCGTCGGCGATGTAGGCGTCCCGGATGTTCCACTCCTGGGGCACCGTCCAGTCGAGCACCTGTGTCCCGGTCGGCACCTCGTGCAGCTGGAGCGGAAGGTACTCGTCGACGATCTGCAAGGTGGCGCGCACACCGTCACCGGTGATGCTCCGGCACAGCGGGTACAACCGCTTGACCAGCGCGTACATCTCCTCGCCGAAGCCGTCCGCGGTCACCGGCGCCACCGCAGCGTGTCGTCGACGGCGCCCGCGTCGGACGCGGCGCGCAGCACGGCGAGCCGGGTGAAGCGCCGCTCGAAGTCCTCCTCGGTCAGGCCGAACTTACGGTAGGCGTCGGCGAGTTCGAGAGCGCCCTGCCGCACCGTCCACGCGCAGGCGAAGCCGGGTATCGCGGCACGGAAGCGGGAGAAGTCCACACGGTAGGACCGCGGGTCGGCGCCGGTCTCCCCGGTGATCACCACCTTCGCGCCGGACACCGCGTCGGCGACCTGCTCGGCGATCTCGGCCACCGTGACGTTGTTGGTCTCGCCGCCGATGTTGAACGCCCGGTCGTGCACCGCCTCGCGCGGCGCGGTCAGTGCGGCCGCGAAGGCCCGCGCGATGTCGGCGGCGTGCACCAGTGGGCGCCACGGGGTGCCGTCGGAGAGCACGCGCACCTCGCCGGAGAGCAGCGCGTGGCCCACCAGGTTGTTCAGCACGATGTCGGCGCGCAGCCGGGGCGAGTAGCCGAAGGCGGTGGCGTTGCGCAGGAACACCGGGCTGAAGTCGTCGTCGGCCAGGGCGTGCAGGTCGTCCTCCACCCGCACCTTGGACTCCGCGTACGGCGTCACGGGGCGCAGCGGGGCGTCCTCGCCCACCAGGTCGCCGCCGCCGGCGGCGCCGTAGACCGAGCAGGTGGACGCGTACAGGAAGCGCCGCACCCCGGCGTCGCGGGCCAGCCGGGCCAGGCGTACGGACGCGTGGTGGTTGATGTCGTAGGTGAGGTCGGGCGCCAGCGAGCCCAGCGGGTCGTTGGAGAGCGCGGCCAGGTGGATCACCGCGTCCACGCCGGTCACGTGGTCGGCGGTGACGTCGCGCAGGTCCACCCGGTGCCCCTGCGGGTCGGCGGGCGGCGGGCCGAGGACGCAGTCGGCGAACAGGCCGGAGTCGAGGCCGACGACTTCGTGTCCGGCGGCCGTGAGGACCGGGGCCATCACGGTGCCCAGGTAGCCCTGGTGTCCGGTCAGTAGTACGCGCAAGGTTCAGTCTCCCAGATCAAGAGTGCCGAGATCGAGCGTGAGTTTGGTGACGGCGAACGCCTCGGCGTAGCGCGCGTGGCATTCGATGCCGCGGATCCGGGCGAGGCCGAGGAACGCCTCCCGGTCGTACCAGGGCCGGTGCCGCTGTGACGGGTAGTGCTCCTGGAGCAGCCGTACCTTCTGTTCGGCGATCTCCGGCGCCAGCGGCTGGTACGCCGCCGGGCGGCCGAGGTCGCCGTCCCACTTGACGATCTCGTACCCGAGTACGAGGTGGTCGCGGAACGCGGTGGGGACGAGCCGCGCCAGGCCGCGGTGGTCCTGGTGCGCGTCATCGGTGCGCGGGGCCAGGATCAGATCCGGGTCGGTCAGCCCGCGCAGTTCCTCGACCGCGGCCTTGGCCTCGTCCCAGTGCGTCGGCATGCGGCCGTCCGGCAGTTTGAGCACGGTCAGCCGCAGGTCGGCGCCGGGGCAGAACGCGGTGAGCGCGGCCTGCTCCTCCTGTTCCCGCTCGCTGCCGCCGCCGGAGAGCACCAGCGCGTCGACGCGGATGCCGGGGTGCGCGAGGCACAGCGTCAGCAGCGTGCCACCGGCGCCGATCGCGATGTCGTCGCAGTGCGCGCCCACCGCCGCGATCCGGTCCAGGCGCCCTGCCCCGAGCCCGATCACGCGCTCACCCCCGCGCCGTCCCGTTCCCACACGGCCCACGGGCGATCACCCCGGGCATAGGCGGCGTCGAGCGCGGCCCGTTCCTTCACGGTGTCGGTCGGCTTCCAGAAGCCGCGGTGCCGGTGCGCCACCAGGCGGCCCCGCTTGGCGAGTTGGGCGCATCCGTCGGCGACCAGGTCCCCGCTCTCCGGGATGTGGTCGAAGACCTCCTGGCGGAGCACGAAGTAGCCGCCGTTCTCCCACAGGGGCAGGTCGCTCACGGCGGTGATGCCGCCCACCAGCCCGTCCTCGCCCAGCTCCACGCAGTGGAACGAGGACTGCGGCGGCACGACCATCATCGACGCCCCGGCGTCGCGCCGGGCGAACCGGTCGATCATCTCCGGCAGCGGTGCGTCGGTGAGGACGTCGGCGTAGTTGGCGAGGAACATCTCATCGCCGTCCAGGTGGTGCCGCACCCGGCGCAGCCGCTCCCCGATCGGTGACTCGATCCCGGTCTGCGCGAACGTGATCGTCCAGTCCGAGATGTCGGTGGAAAGCAGCTCGGTCTTCCCGCCCCGCAGCACGAAGTCGTTGGACGTCGTCTCTTCGTAGGTGAGGAAGAAGTCCTTGATGTGGTGGGCGCCGTAGCCGAGGCACAGGATGAACTCCGTGTGCCCGAAGTGCGCGTAGTAGCGCATGACATGCCAGATCAGCGGTCGCGGGCCGACCATCGCCATCGGCTTGGGCACGTCGTCCGCGGCGCCGTTGCGCATCCGCATCCCGTAACCGCCGCAGAACAGTACGACCTTCATCGCTCGACCTCGACAATGCTCAGTTCCGGGATGGGGAAGACAAGGCGGCCGCCCCACTCGTGCACGAAGGACAGTTGTTCGACCAGCTCGGCCCGCAGGTTCCACGGGAGGACGAGGACGTAGTCCGGCCGGTCGGCGGCTATCCGCTCGGGCGGCAGGACCGGGATGCGGGTGCCCGGGGTGAACCTGCCGTGCTTGTAGGGGTTGCGGTCGACGGTGTACGGGAGCAGGTCGGGCCGGATGCCGCAGTGGTTGAGCAGGGTGTTGCCCTTGCCCGGCGCGCCGTATCCGACGACCGTCTCACCGCGCTCGGCCGCCTCGATGAGGAACTTCAGGAGGTCCCGGCGCACCTTGGACACGCGGGCGGAGAACTCGGTGTACCCGGACAGCTCCTGGAGTCCGGCGGCCTTCTCCTGGTCCAGTACGTCGGCCACCCGTTGGGAGGGCTCGCCGGCCACCTCGGCAGGCCGGGCCCACAGGCGGATGGAGCCGCCGTGCGTGGGCAGCAACTCGACGTCCACGAGCGCGAGTCCACCGCTGGCCAGTGCCCGCGTCGCGGAGGCGACCGTGTAGTACTGGAAGTGCTCGTGGTAGATCGTGTCGTACTGGTTCTCCTCGATGAGGGTCAGCAGGTGCTGCACCTCGATGGAGACCCAGCCGTCGTCGGCGACCAGGGAGCGCAGCCCCCGGGTGAATCCGACGACGTCGGGGATGTGCGCGTACACGTTGTTCGCCACGACCAGGTCCGCCGGGCCGTGCTCGGCGCGGACGGCCGAGCCGGTGACCGGGTCCAGGAACGCCGTGAGCGTGGGCACACCCGCCTCCCGCGCCGCCGCGCCGACGTTCACCGACGGCTCGATGCCGAGGCAGCGGATGCCCCGGTCCACCAGGTGCCGCAGCAGATACCCGTCGTTGCTCGCCACCTCGGCCACGAACGCCTCGGGGCCGAGCGGAAGCCGCCGCACGGCGTCGGCGACGAACGTGCGCGCGTGCTCCACCCAGGAGGTCGAGAAGGAGGAGAAGTACGCGTACTCGCTGAACGTCTCCTCCGGCGTGATCAGCGGAGGGATCTGCGCGAGCCAGCAGTCGGTGCAGACCCGCAGGTGCAGCGGGTACGCGGGCTCCGGCCGGTCCAGTTGGTCCGCGGCGAGAAAGCTCTCACACGGTGGCGTCGCCCCGAGGTCGACGACGCTCGCCATCGCTTCCGATCCGCAGAGTCGGCATCGTGTCATCTACTGCCCCCCATTGTTTCCGTCCCCCTTGATTCCGTTGCTTCCGTCCGACCCGCGATCGCGGTGCGGTACTCCTCCACCAGGCGCTCAAGGCCGACGGCCGGGCTGAAGTCCTGCTCGTAACGGCGTCGGGCCGCCTGGCCCAGCTGGTGGTTGCGGACCGGGTCAGCCGTGATCCCGCGCAGACAGGACGCGAGCGAGGCGGAGTCGCCCGGCCTGTGCAGCAGCCCGGCCACCCCGTCCTCGACGAGTTCGACGAAGGCGCCATGACCGGCTGCGACGGCCGGGACCCCGGCCGCCATCGCCTCCACGACCACCAGGCCGAACGCCTCCAGCCAGGTCGAGGGAGCCACCACGGCGACCGACCGCGCGATCGCCTGTCGGCACCCCGCCGTGTCCAACAGGCCGACGTACCGCACGTCGTCCCGGCCCGTCGCCCAGGCGGTCACCTCGCGCTCCAGCGGCCCCGCGCCCGCGATCACCAGCGGTACGTCCACACCGCCGCCGGCGGCGAGCTCGTCCCACGCGGCCATGAGCAGCCGTACGCCCTTGGTCTCCGCGAGACGGCCGAGGTAGAGCAGATGCTCGCCGGGGGCCGACCGGCGGACGTCCGGCTCGGGGACGAAGTTGTGCTTCACCGCGAGGCGTTCGGCCGGCATGCCCGCCCGCACCAGGACGTCGCGCTGCGCCGCGGAGATGCAGAGGAACCGCTCCACGCCGGACCACCACCGCCGCCGGTTGACGGCCAGGCCCACCGCGAGCGGCACCGTCGCGAGGCGGGAGCCGCGGTAGCAGCCGTGCCGGACGGCGGGCAGCGGCGCCACCGACCCGACGCACTCGGTGCACGGCCTGCCGTTCCGCTGGAGGGTGCCGGGCGGACAGATCTGGGTGTAGTTGTGCAGCGTGGCGACGGCGGGTACGCCCGCGTCGGCGCAGGCGGCGAGGACGGCGGGCGACAGGAGCGGGAAGACGTTGTGGACGTGGACCACGTCCGGCCGCTCGCTGCGGAGCCGGGCGGCGAGCTCGGTGCGGACCGCGGGGTTCCACGGCACGAGGAGCGGCACCGCGGCCTTGGCGGGAAGGGACCGGGCGGCGATGTCGTCGCTGCGCCGCTCGAACACCTCGACCCGGTGGCCGGCCGCGCGCAGCAGCTCCACCTCTTGGTCGACGACCTTGTTCTCGCCGCTCGGCTGCGCCGAGGCGTAGCGGTTGTGGACCACCAACACGTGCATGCCGTGCATGCTCAGGTCATCTCCGATCTCCGGGCCCGGCGCGGGACACGTCGTCGAGGGGTTTCGGGCGTCGGGAGGGGCGTGGCCGCGCCGGGCGCCGCCAACAGTGAGGCGGCCACAGCCAGATGCAGCAGATACGGCGAGGCGTCGCCGAGCCCGGCCTCGGTGTACGACGCGATGGCGCAGTAGCTGATCAGGAAGATCGCACAGGCCCGCGACAGCGACGGCGGCCGCAGCAGTGCGACACCGGCGAGGACGACGATGATGGCCGCCACCAAGGCGGCGCCGGTCAGCCCCTGTTCGTGGTAGACGGCCAGCCAGCTGTTGTCGATCGGCAGCCCGCCGTACGACTTGTCGCCCAGGCCCATGCCGAACAGCTGCTCCGAGGTCGTCCGGGGCGCCGCCAGCAGGGCGTCCCAGACCTTTTCCCGGCCGGTGAGGCTGGTGAAGTGCTCCTGGCTCTGGCCGCGCAGGAACCACGACCGCAGCGCGGAGGCGAACCCCACCGCGGCCACCACGGCGCACAGCACCGCCCAGGCGAGGAAGCGGCGGGCGGCGGCGCTGGTCAGGACGAGCGAGCCGATCGCCAGGGTGAGGCCGATGAGCAGGCCGAGCGTGGCCGTGCGGGTATGGGTCAGGGCGAGCAGGACGAGTGACGGCACGAGGACCACCGCCGCGCTGCCCCTGTCGGTCCCGCGGCCGAGGACGAGCAGGACGGTGAGTCCGATGATCACCGCGGCGTACTGCCCGATCTGCGGCGGAGTGAGCGGCCACAGCGCGCCGACGAGGCGCCCGCCGTACAGCTCGGGCAGGGCGGCGCCCGGTGAGACGGCCAGGCCGACGGCCACCGACCCGAGCACCGCGAAGTACATCCGGATGTGGTGCCGGACGAACGTGACGCCGCCGTCCCACCAGCGGCTGAGCAGCCACAGCGTGCCGATGAAGAGAGCGAGGCGGGCGCAGCGGAAGAGCGCGCCGAATCCGGACTCCAGGCCCGCGCTGGAGATCACGCTCGGCACCAGCAGCAGGGTGAGCAGGAACACGTAGGCACTGGGGCGGACACGCAGCCGGAGATTGACCGCGAGTGCCAGCGCGAACGCGGCGCCCAGCGCGCCCATGGTGACCATCTGGATGAGGGAGCGGGGCAGCGGGACGATGGTCTTCGCCCCGGCGGAGCCGAGCGTGTTGAGGACGAGCAGCCCCCAGACCGCTCCGACGGTCTTCGGCGTGTGGTCCGCCTCCGGTATGTGGTCGGCGCTCAAGTCAACCCCCGTCCCGCGCGCGGAAGGTGCTGCCCGCGTCCTGCCGGTACGGCTCGCCCTGCCACTGTCCGGAGTCGAGCACCCGGCTCGGGTCGTGGGCCACGAACTTCCACGGGCCTACGTAGGCGTTGTCGTGCCAGCGGTTGTGCTGCTTGCGGGTGATCGCCTCGGCCACCCGCTCGCCCTGGTACGGCGACCAGTCCGGATAGGTGCCGTAGTTGGCGAGGACCGCCATGCGATCGCACCTCACGGTGCAGTCGACGACCGACTTGTCCAGCACGAAGCGGTTGTGGTGGATGTCGACCCGCTGGGTCTTCCACCGGCAGTCGCCGTACAGCGGCGCCTTGGCGATCGCCGGACGCGCGCAGCGGTCGGTGTCCTTCACCAGCAACGTGCAGTCGCCGGAGGAGGTGTTGGCGGGGCTGTTGCAGAACCGGTCGGCGTTCTCCCACAGGGTGATCCCGGACCAGTTGTCCTCCAGCACGTTCCGGTGGATCTCGATCTTGTCCGTGCGGGCCCGGACGCGTGGCTCGCCGCCGGACTCGGAGACGTAGACGGTCGCGAAGGGGAAGTTGTCGCCGCGGTCGGCGTATCTGCGGCCCTCGACCCAGTTGTTGCGCCGGATCGTGTTCTTCCGGATGACCGCGTTGTAGCTGGTCTCGTAGATCAGCGCGGCACCGTCGTTGGCCTCCAGGACGTTGTCCTCGATGCGGAAGTCGTTGTTGTTGGTGTCCGCCCACAGGCCGGTTCCGCGGTTGTCGTGCACCCAGTTGCCGCGTACGTCGGCGCCGTCGACGGCCCAGAACTTGATGCCTCCGGTGCAGCCGCAGCCCTTGCGCCGCCGCTCCCAGTCGTCGGTGTTGTTGCCCACGATCTCGTTGCCCTCGACCACCAGGCCGCTGATCTTTCCTTTGGCCTTGTACGCGTTCATGCCGTACTGGCCGTTCTCACGCAGGCAGTTGGCGCGGACCCGCTGGCGGTCACCGGCCATCAGCCCAGCGCCGGAGTTGCGCTGGATCGTCGCGTGCTCGATCACCCATCCGTCGGCCGAGTCGTGGTTGACCACGCCCTCGTCCGGCGGCGCGACGAAACGCTGCACGGTCAGGTGCCGGATGGTGACGTCGCGGGCGGTGCCGCCGAACGCGTACTGGTTGGTCTTCCGGCCGTCGAGCACCGCGCCCGGCGCGCCGAGGTAGCGGTTTCCCTTCTTCGGGATGATCTGGGCGTAGCGGTCCGGCGCGAGCCTGTGCTTGCCCGGGCGGAGCCAGAACGTGGTGTTCGGCGGGCTGTTCTTCGTCTTCGCGGCCAGGTCACCGACGTTCGCGGGGTCGACGGTCACCGCGCCCGCCGGCGCCTTCACCGGTCCGGCGGCCGGCTCGGCGCACGCCCGGGCCACGGGCGTGGACGGCGCGGCGGTCGGCTGCGCCTTGGCGTCCGGGGCGTCCGGCGTGCTCTCGCAGCCGGCCGCCAGCAGGGCCAGCGCCACCACCGGGAACCGCCAGTTCCGCCGGTTCCGCCACTTCCTCCCCACGCGTCCCCCTAGCCCCGGAACCCGAGGACGGTGGTGAACCCCTCGGTGCCGTCGGCGACACCGGTCCCGACCAGCGTGGTCGTGGGCTCTTTGCGGCCGAACCCGGCGGAGTACCAGCCCAGCGGCGGATCGCTCTCGCCGCGGTGCGCCCGCCAGCTCAGCTGTCCGGGCAGGTCGAGCACCGCCGAGCGGTCCTCGCCGTCCCGGGTCCAGCTGAGCACGGCCCGCTCCCCCACCAGGTCCACGCTGATCGCCGGGCCGAGGTGGAACGCCAGGCGCACGGACCGGCGCGGGCCGCGGACCTCGTCGACCACCCGTAACTCCTGGGTCGCGGCGGTCAGTTCCACCCGGCGGCGGTGCACGGAGGGCCGGTAGCCGTCGTGCTCGGCACACCAGCGGCCCACACCCTCCTCGGGATCGCCCCCTGGATCCGCTGTGTCCGCTGTGTCCGTGACCAGGATGCGACTGCGGGCCTGCCGGGTCCACAGGAACGGGCCCCCGGAGACCGACTGGTCGGCGCCGTCCAGTTGCAGGGTGTTGTGGCCGAGGGTCGACCGGAAGTACTGCCGCCACGCGGGCTGCCCGTGGTAGCAGAACGTCCCCGGGTCGGCGAGCACGTCGACCCCGTCGTGTCGGACCTCCACGGACAGCGCGTCCGCGTGGGCGTGCGCGGCGATGGACAGGAAGCCGTGCGGACCGCCGTCGCAGCGGCACCAGATCCCCGCCGGATCGCGGAGGATGGTGAGCCCCGCGTCGGCGAAGTGGTTTCGGCCGGCTCGCCGGGCGGCGGGACGAAGACAGGCCGACGGGCTTGATGAGCGCGGCGAGGAGCGGGGTGCGCACATCGCTGCCGGTCACCTGCGGCCACCAGTCGAGCCGGCCGAACACGGCGTCCCCGGTCGCGAGGAGCGAGGCCCAGCGGTCGGTGCCCGTACCGTCCAGGACCAGGCCGTGGCCGTCGTCCGCGTCCCCCTGGCGCGGCGGCCGCAACCGGTGGTCGACGACGGCCGCGAGCGCGTCGGTCATCCGCAGCAGCGTCGACCGGACCGAAGCGGGGACCGGCACGCCGGCGGCGTCCGCCTCGGCCACCGCCGCCAGGCCGAGCTCCAGTACGAGGCCGTGGTACTCGGTGGCCAGCTCGCGGTTGAGGCCGGAGTCGAAGGTATTGCTCCGCAGATGCCGCTCCAGCGACCGCAGCGCGTCGTCACGCCACCGCGCCGAGGAGGGGAACCACCCGAACGCGCAGGCCGCGGCCAACTGCCCGGTGGCCTCGGCGATGACGTGGTTGTTCGCCGACGACCCCCGGCTGGGGAAGGCCGCCAGCCAGCGCTGGTGGTGCCAGATCTGGTGGTGCGCCACCGGGTTGTCCTCGAAGAGCCCGGCCGCGCCCTGCCAGCCGTCGAGCAGCCTGCGGATCCACACCCAGGACAGCAGCCGGATGCCCAGCTCGATGCCGCTGATCCAGTGCACTCCGCGCAGCGGCGCGTTGGCCGCCCACCACAGGCGCAGGTGCTCGGCCACCCGCTCGGCGTACCGGTCGTCCCTGGTGATCGCGTAGGCGGCGGCGAGCACGGTGAGGTACTGGTGCCGGGACAGCTCCCAGATCTGCTTGATGTCCCCGGTCACGTCCTCGTTCCGGTACGGCACGTCGAAGGCGTGGCCCCACGCGGCCCGGCGCCCGGTCTTGGGGTCGTACCACCAGTCCGGGTCGGCCAGGTCGTCGCGGTCGACGCCGAAGTACTCGACGTGCCCGGCCATCAGCCGGTCCGCCTCGGCGACGAGACGTTTCGCGGCGTCCGGTGGCACCGCCGCGAGCGTCCCTGCGGGCAGGACCGAGGTGAACCGGGCACCCGTCACGCTCGGGCAGCTCGGCCGCGCCGACCGCCACCGCCGCCTGCGCACCGCGTCGCCCGCCCGGCCCACGACCTCCCGCGGGCCCATCCGGGACAGCCGCCGCAGGTACCAGCCCGCGCTCCCCGCGCTCACACTCATCGCTGCCTCGTCAGCGTCACCGGCGCGCCCCCGGCCAGGCCGGTCTGTACGGCGAGGGTCGCCGCGGTGGTGGCGACCAGCGATTCCAGCGGCACGGGCATCGGCCCACCGGTCCGCACGGCCTTGATGAACGCGGCCAGTTCGGCGTTCTGGCCTTTGTCCCTGGCCTTGGGCAGCCGCGAACTGACCCACCGCTTGCGGCCGTACACCGATGCGCGGACGAAGTCGTCCAACCGCAGCGCACGGCCGTCCGCGACGAGGTCCAGCGTCTCCTTGGGGAAGCCGGCGGGCCCGGTGGTGACATAGCTGATGGTGGCGGTGGACCCGTCCGGGTAGCGCAGCACCACCTGGAGGTCTTCGTTGCCGGGTGTGGCGGTCGCGTACACCGAGACCGGGTCGGCCTCAAGGAGCCAGCTCGCCGTGTCGATGAAGTGCCCGCCCTCACCGGCGAACCGGGAGCCTTCGGTGCCCTGTCGGAGGTACCAGCTGCCGTGCTGGAGGCGGCCCGCGTTGACGAGGTAACGGAGGTTCGCCGGACCGCTCCGGGCGCCGAACCGCTGCCGGGCCTCCCGCAGCAGCGGCGAGAACCGGCGGTTGAAGCCCACCTGGAGCCGGTCGTTGCCGGACTCCTCCACCGCCGCGAGCACGCCGGTCAGCTCGTCCCCGGTGAGGGCGAGCGGCTTCTCCACAAACACCGTCTTCCCGGCGAGGAGCGCCTTTCGGGTCAGGTCGGCGTGCGAGCTGTGCCGGGTGACCACGAACACCGCGTCGATGGACTTGTCGCCGAGTACGGCGTCGAGATCGGTGGTCGCCTCGGCGAAGCCGAACTTCCGCTTCGCGTTGGCCGCGGACAGTGCCGTCGTCGTGACGACGGTCGACAGCGTGACGCCGTCGCGCCGTGCCAGGTGTGGAAGCAGCATCGACGTCGCGTAGTTCCCTGCGCCGACGAACGCGAGGCGCACGGGCGCCGTGGTGGTCCGGGCCGGGGTCGGGCGTACGTTCACGGAGGGCACGGCGACCTTCGGGGCCTCCGCCTCCCCGGCCTGTTCGGGGTAGCGGAACAGCACCGCCACGGCCTTCAGCTCGCCGTCCTTCAGACGCTCGTACGTCGTGACGGCGTCGGCGAAGTCGGCGATGTGGGAGATGAGGGGCTCCACGTCGACGCGGCCGCGGGCGACGAGATCGAGGAAACAGGCGAGGTTGCGGCGCTCGGTCCAGCGGACGTAGCCGATCGGGTAGTCCCGCCCCTCCAGCTCGTACTCCGGGTCGTAGCGCCCGGGGCCGTAACTGCGGGAGAACCGGACGTCCAGCTCCTTCTCGTAGTACGCGTTCCACGGCAGGTCCAGGCGGCACTTGCCGATGTCGACGACCCGGCCGCGGTCCCGGCAGAGCCGGGCGGCCAGCTCGACGGGCTGGTTGCTGCCGCCGCCGGCGGCCAAGTACACCTGGTCCACGCCGTGACCGCCGGTGAGTTCGGCGACGGCGGCTTCCGCGGCCGGGGACGCGGGATCGCCGCAGGCCGCGGCGCCGAGGCGCTCGGCCAGCTCGCAGCGCGCCGGGTCGGGGTCGACGCCGACGACGCGGACCCCCGAGGCGGTGAGCAGCTGCACGACCAGCTGCCCGATCAGTCCGAGGCCGATGACCAGCGCCACGTCGCCGAGCTGCGACTCGCCGCGGCGGACACCCTGCAAGGCGATCGACCCGACGGTGCCGAAGGCCGCGTGCCGCGGCGCGAGGCCGTCCGGCACCGGGGTGCACAGGTTCTTCGGCACCCAGTTCAACTCGGCGTGCAGCGCGTGCTCGTTGCCGGCGCAGGCCACGAGATCCCCGGTCTTCACGTCGTCGATCCCGGCGCCGACCTCCTCGACCACCCCGCACAGCGAGTAGCCCAGCGGCGTGTAGGAGTCCAGCTTGCCCATCACCTTGCGGTAGGTGGCGGGCACCCCGTTGGTGGCCACGCTCTGCATGACCTTCGCCACCTGGTCCGGCCGGGAGCGGGCCTTGCCCACCATCGACATGCCTGCCTCGGACACCTTCATGAGCTCGGTCCCGGTGGAGATCAGCGAGTAGGCGCTGCGGACCAGGACACCGCCCGGCTTGCACCCCGGCACCGGCACATCGAGCACCGCCAGCTCGCCGCTCTTGTAATTCTGTACGACCTGCTTCACCCGAACTCCTCTTGTTTCCACGTCTTTCAGGGCACCGTCAGGGGGCGGTCCGGCCGGAACCGGAGGTCGCGCCGCGGTACCAGTACTCAAGGGTCAGCACATGCCACAGATGTTTGGAGAAGTCCCGCTGCCCGGCGGCGTCCTCGGCGACCATCCGGGCCAGCGCGTCGCGGCGCAGCATCCCGGAGTTGACGAGCACGCCGTCGTGCACCACCTCGCGCACCAGGGGCGCCAGGTCCCGGCTCATCCAGGCGCGCAGCGGGGCGCTGAACAGGCCCTTGGGCCGGTACACGATCTCCCGGGGCAGGACGGAGGTGGCCGCCTCCTTGAGGACGGCCTTGCCCTGCCGTCCGACGATCTTGCGGTCGCCGGGCACGGCGAACGCCGCCTTGACCACCTCGACGTCCACGTACGGCACCCGCACCTCGGTCGACGCGGCCATGCTGGACCGGTCGGTGTAGGCGAGGTTCAGGCCCGGCAGGAACATCCGGGCGTCGCCCAGGCACATGCGGTTGACGAAGTCGTCGAGGTCGTTGTCGTGGTAGATGTCCGCGTGCTCGGTGAGTACGTCCTCGACCGTCCCGGCCAGGTCCGGATCGATCAGGGCGAGCAGTTCGGCCTGGTCGTACATGGTGTAACTGCGCCGGAACGCGGTCTCCTCCGGCAGCTCGGCGAAGGAGAGGAACCGCTTCGCGAAGCGCACCGACCGGTACCCCCGGCGGGCCGTCGCGACCGGCAGCCGGTCCACGGCCGCGGACACGCCGCGCCGCAGGGGCCGCGGGACGCGCTGGTAGCGCAGGGCGAGCAGGTTGGCCAGGTGCTTGCGGTACCCGGCGAACAGTTCGTCGGCGCCCATCCCCGAGAGCATCACCTTGACCCCGGCGTCCCGGGCGGCCGAGCAGATCAGGAAGGTGTTGATCGCGGCGGGGTCGCCGATCGGCTCGTCGAGGTCGTGCGTCATCCGCGGCAGCAGGTCGAGCACGTCCGGGGCGATCTCGATCTCGTGCAGGTCGACGCCGAACCGCTCGGCCACCTGCCGGGCGTAGCGCAAGTCGTCCGGCATCGCCTCGAACTTGGCGTCCTCGGCGCGGAACCCGATCGTGTACGCGCAGATCCCGGGCCGGTGGCGGGCCGCCAGCGCGGTCAGGTAGCTGGAGTCGAGTCCGCCGGAGAGGAAGGTGGCCACGGGCACGTCGGAGAGCAGATGCCGCCGGGTCGACTCCTCGACGACGGCGGCGAGGTCCGGCTGCTCGCCGCCGCGGGCCCGCTCCCGGCCCTCGGCGGCGACGTCCTTCAGGTTCCAGTACCGGCCGCGCTCCACCCGGCCGTCGGCCCGGCACCTGAGCCAGCTCCCCGGCGGCAGCTTCTGCGCCTCGCGGAACGCGCAGCGCGTGTCCGGCACCCAGTAGTAGAGCAGCGAGGCCACCAGCGCCGCGTGGTCCACCTGGAGCGACCCGCCGCTCACGGCGGCGAGTGCCTTGAGTTCGGAGGCGAACATCAGCCCCTCGCCGCGCCGCAGCAGGAACAGCGGCTTGACGCCGAGCTGATCACGGGCGAGCACCAGGTCACCGGTGCGCTCGTCGAAGATCCCGAACGCGAACATGCCGCGCAGCCGCGGCAGACAGCCGGTGCCCCAGCGCCGCCAGGCCTCAAGCAGCACCTCGGTGTCGGAGGTACCACGGAAGCGCACCCCGGCGGCGGTCAGCTCGGCACGCAGCTCGGGCGCGTTGTACAGCTCGCCGTTGTACGTCAGGGCGAGGCCGCCCGAGACCATGGGCTGGGCGCCGGTCTCAGACAGGTCGATGATGGCCAGCCTGCGGTGTCCGAGCTGCACTTCGCCGTCACCGACGGGGTGCCCGTACCGGCCCGCCCCGTCCGGACCGCGGTGGGCGAGCGTATCGGTGAGCCGGTCGGTCACGGCCTTCCCGTCCGGCCATAAGTAGGTGCCTGCGATGCCACACATGGTCTACGGGTCCTCCTGGTCGGTGTCCGGGACTCGTGCGGCCGGCATCGGGGGCCGCTCCGTCCGTGCCTGGTCCGTGTTGTTCTGCGGGGCCGTGCTGTTCAGCGGGGCCGTCTCCGTGCGCCGCCCCATCTCGCCCTGCCAGGCCGGGTCGCTCTGCCGCCCCATCTCACCCTGCCGCCCCCCGTCGTTCCGCAGGGCGGGCCCCTCCGCCCGCGGGCGGTCCGTCCCGTTGTGCCGGGCCGGCCGTTCGCCATGGCTCCGCAGGGCGATGTCCGTCCCGTCCCACAGCGTGCCGTCGGTCCGGTCACGCGGGTCGGGGGCGATCAGCACCACACCGATCACCGGAATGCGTTGGTCCGCGAGCTGCCGCGCCACGGTGTGCAGCCAGGTCGTACTGCCGTGCCCGGCACGCACGACGAGCACGGTCCGGCTCCCGAGGTACGGGAGGTCGCTCCACGCCGTGCCGGGCGCGACCGAGCCGACGCCGAGCCTGCGCACCTGTGGCGGCACGGCCTCGGCACCCTCGCCGCTGACCACGTCCGGGCCGCCCGGCTTCCGGCGGCTGTCCGCGAGCTGCGGGCCGGGCAGGCCGTCGACGACGACCACCGGCCCCTCCGCCGCCAGCGCCCCGGCGACGTTCAGCGCGATCACGCTCGTGCCGCGCGCACAGCCCAGTTCGAGCAGCGACACCGGTTCCGCGGAGCCGCGTACCGTACGGGCCAGGGTCGTGGTGAGCCGTTCGCTCGCCACCCGGGCCCGTCGGCGCTGCCATGCCCCGGCAGGCCGGCGGGGCACGCCGCGCAGCTCCGCGATGACCGAGGCGCCCAGGTTCGCCGCGATGTCCCGGCGCAGCACCGGGCGGTCCGCCACCACCGCGCCGACCGCGGCCACCGCGAGCCCGATGACCAGTCCGAGGAGGAGCCCGATCGCGCCGTCGGTGGCGGCGGCCCTGGGCAGGGAGTGCCGCACCGCGCGCGGCGCGTCCACGATCTGTGTGCCGGCGACGAGCCGCGGCGTGCCGATGCGCGCCTCCTCGGCGCGCTGGTCGAAGTCGCCGATGCGCGAGGTGAGTTCGGCCCGGCGGGCGAAGAGCGTCTCGATGCTCGCCGACGCCTTCGGGTCGCTCTCCGGCGACCGGTCCCCGATCGCCTTGTTGACCTTGGCCAGCTCGTCCCGCATCCGGTCGCGCTGGTCGAGCAGCGCTTTGGCCTCGGCCTTCGCGGTTTCCCGCATCCGCTGCACATGGTCGGCGACGAACGCGTCGGCCAGCGCCTTGGCGCGGGCGACCGCGTGCGCGTCGCTGTCACCCGTGACGTCGATCCGCAGCAGGTTGTTGGTCAGGCCGGTGCCTCGGTAGTCCCGCATGAAGTCCTCGGGCTTCTCAGGGGAGTTGAGAGACCGCAGGGCCTTGTCGGCGATCCGCGTGGTCCCCAGGAGCTCGACGTCGGTGCGGATCAGCGTTCCGGTGTCATTCGGCTGGTCCTCCTTGTGCGCGACCAGCACCTTGGTCACCGCGTTCGGCGGAGGCGGCCGCAGGACCGCCACCGCCGCGCCGAGCAGCAACCCCACCAGCGCCATGGAGCACCAGAGGCGGCGACGCCTGCGTACCGCCACCACCAGCGCGTGCAGGTCGAGGAGCGGAGCGGCGGCGGATGGCTCCGAAGTCCTGGTCGTCGTCACTGTTCGCCTCCCCTGACGTCGTCGCCCACGGCGATCGCGGGTGTGGTGCGACGCGGGGAACCGCGCAGGCCGTGCCGCACGGACCCGGACCGCGCCGGCGACGACGATCCCGACGACCTCGTGCCCCGCGTCCGCACACGCCTCGGCGACGCCCGCCAGCTCCTCCGCGGTCCAGCTGCCCGGGCTGAGTACGACCAGGACACCGGACTCGGTGCCACGGTCCGGCACCAGCGGCCGGGACACCGGGACTTCCACCACCCGCAGCATGAGGTCTCCCCCGCTCTCAGCGGTGGGGGCCGGATCGGCTCCGGCCTCGGCGACGAGCTGCCCGGCGGCCCGGCGGGCGATCTCGTCGCCGTCCGGTACGAGGACCAGCAGCCGCCGCGGGGAAGCCAGTTGGGCGCGCAGGCGAGCGCACACCCGCCGGTAGCGGAGCTGTCTGTCGGCTTCGCCGCCGGACGGCCGCGGAGGTGTCGGTATGTCCCACCGGGTGTCGACGCCAAGGAGTCGGCGGGTCCAGGCCCGCGCGTCACGGCCCTGTGGCCGGTGCGCGGGCCGTTCGCCGGGTACGTCGACGGTGCCGAGCAGCGTCGAGCCCAGCGCCGTGGCGATCTCCTGTTCGGTGCGCAGTCGACGGCTCGACCGTGCGGCGACGAGATGGCCGATGACCGCGAGCAGGAAGGACAGCAGGGCCCCGGCGGCGATGAGTTGGAGCCTCGTCGGCGGCGCCTCACCGGTCGGCCGGGCCGCCGGGCCCATGACGACCATGTCGGCCTGGCCGGCCGCCGGGTCGGCCTGGTCCAGCTTCTTCATGGCCTCGTGCAGCGCGGTGCGCAGTTTCTCCAGCTCGGTGCGGGCCTGGACGCTCTCCACGGTCTGCCCCGGGTCGGCCGCGTTGGCCAGATCGGTGATGCGGCGGTTGGTCCGCACCACCTTCTCCCGCAGTGTCTCGGGGCCCTCCGCCGCCTCGGAGTCGGCGCTGTCGCCGCTGTCGCCCGCGATCCGCGCGGCGAAGGTGACGAACTGCCGGGCCACCTGGTCGGAGAGCCGCTGGGCGCGCTCCGGACTGTCGGCCGTTCCGGAGATCTTGACGATGTTCCCGTCGGCGGCCTCGGCGCTGACGCGATCCCGCAGCTCGCTGCCGCTGACGCCGCTCCAGTCGAGCGCGGCGGCCGCGCGGTCGACCACCGCCGAGCTGGCCGCGACCTGCGCCTGGGTGAGCAGTTCGCGCTCCTCCCACTGCCCCGCGAGGAGTACCGAGGTCGACGTCGTGTACCTCGGCGGGAACAGCAGTGAGACGCCGTAGCCGACGAGCGCGCCCACCACGGCGACGATGACGAGCAGCCGCCCGCGCCGACGGAAGATCCGCCCGATGGTGACCAGGCGTATCGGGTCATCGCTCAACGACGCTGCCTCCTCGGTGCCCGGTCCGGGCCGCCCGGCGAGGCCGGGGCGCGGTCACGGCAGGCGGCGGCGTAGGCGGCGAGCAGGGACGCCTGCGAGTTCCGCCAGGAGAGCCGTCCGCTGATCCGCTCCTGGCCGATCCTGCCCATCCGGGCCCGCTGCTCGGGGTCGTCCAACAACAGCGCGATGTGTCCGGCGAATTCGGCCTCGTCGTTGGCGGCCGCGTAGACGGCGGCGTCACCGGCGGAGACTCTCGCCTCCCGGAGGTCGAACGAGACGATCGGGCGGCCCATCACCATGTACTCCAGGACCTTGTTCATGGTCGACAGGTCGTTGAGCGGATTGCGGGGGTCCGGGGAGAGGCACACGTCCGCGGTGGAGAGATAGCGCGCCAGATCGGCGTCCGGAATGCGGCCGGTGAACTGGACCTGCTCCGCGAGCCCGAGCCGCCCGGACAGCTCCACCATCGCCTCGAAGGTGTCGCCCCCGCCGACGAACACCGCGTGCCAGTCGGTCCGCCCGAGGTCGTCGCGGAGCTTCGCGAGGGCCCGCAAGGCGTAGTCGACGCCGTCCTGCGGGCCCATGACACCGAGGTAGCACAGCAGATGGGGTTTGCCGCGCTTCAGTCCCGGCTCGGGCGGTACGGGATGGAACCGGTCGACGTCCGGTGCGCTGCGCACCACGAAGACGTCCTCCGACCGTCGGCCGCCGCGGCGCACCGCGACGTCCCGGTAGCTCTCGTTGGTGGCGAGGACGACGTCCGCGGCCCGGTACGTCAGCCGTTCCAACGCGCATACGGCGCGGTAGAGCAGGTCCTCGCCGCGGCCGAACCGGGAGAGATACAGCTCGGGCACCAGGTCGTGCTGGTCGAAGACGAACCGCGCACCGCGCCGCTTCAGCCACAGGGCCGGCAGGAACAGCAGGTCGGGCGGGTTGCAGGCGTGCACCACATCGACCGGGCCGACCTTCCGGGCCAGCCGGGCCGTGTGCCACAGCGCCGATCCGTACTCCCGCAGGTAGCCGGCCGGGCCTCCGGTGGCCGCACGCAGCGGATAGCGGTGGATCCGCACGCCGTCGATCTCCGCCTCCGGCTCGGTGTCCCGCTTGGTGCCCCGGGGGCAGATGACGTGCACCTCCCAGCCCGCGTCGCGCAGCGTCGTGCACTCCTGCCACACCCGCCGGTCGAACGGCACCGACAGGTTCTCCACCAGGATCAGCGCACGCCGGCCGGGCCGGTCGCCGCCGGCAGGGGCACCGGGCGGAGTACCACCGGACGACGCGTCACCGAACGATCTGTCACCAAGCAAGGCCCACGTACCCCGGTTCGGTCCGGCGCGCCTCGGCGTCGGGCAGGCGGATGAGGTCGACGATCATCGGTCCTTCGCCATGGGGCAGCGCCGCCAGCACGGCCGGATCCTCGGTTCCGACCAGGCACACCTCGGCGTGGTCGAGTACCTCCTCGACGGAGTCCGCGAGCAGCTGCGCGAGGTGCGGCAGCCGGGTCTCGATGTACTCGCGGTTCGCGCCGAGCAGCCGGGACAGGCTCACGTTGGCGTCGTAGATCTTCAGGTCGTACCCCTTGCCGAAGAGTCTCTCCGCCAGTTCGACGAGCGGGCTCTCGCGGAGGTCGTCGGTGCCGGGTTTGAAGGAGAGCCCGAACAGGCCCGCCCTGCGCTTTCCGGTGCGCTCGACCAGTTCGACCGCGCGCTGAAGGTGGTCGGAGTTGGAGGGCAGTACGTGGGCGAGGATGGGCACGGAGACGTCGGCCCGCTGCGCCGCGTGGACCAGGCTGCGCAGGTCCTTGGGCAGGCAGGAGCCACCGAAGGCGAAGCCGGGCCGCAGGTAGGCGGGGCTGATGTTCAGCTTGCGGTCGGCGAGGAACACGTCCATCACCTGGTGCGAGTCGACGCCGAGCGCCTGGCACACCGCGCCCAGCTCGTTCGCGAAGCCGATCTTGAGGCCGTGGAAGGCGTTGTCCGCGTACTTGATCGCCTCGGCCGTCGGCACGGGCACCCGGAAGACCTCGCCGGGCAGACCGTCGTACAGTGCCGCCACCGCGTCGCCGCTCGCCGGTTCCAGCTCGCCGATGACGGTCTTGGGCGGGTCGAAGAAGTCCCGCACACTCGTGCCCTCGCGCAGGAACTCCGGGTTGACCGCGACCCCGAAGTCCACCCCGGCCGTGCCGCCGACGTACTTCTCCAGGATCGGGACCAGCAGGTTCAGGCAGGTGCCCGGGAGCATGGTGCTGCGGAACACGACGGTGTGCCGCCCGCCGTGCCCGCTGTGCTCACCGCGATCCGCCAGCGCGGCACCGATCTGCTCGGTGACCCGCTCCAGGTACGTGGTGCACAGGCTGCCGTTGGGCTCCGACGGCGTACCCACGCAGACCAGTGACACCTCACTGTTCGTGATCGCTTCGTGGACGTCGCCGGTGGCGCGCAACGCTCCGGCCGCCACGGCCTCGGCGACGAGCTCGCCGATCCGCTCCTCGACCACCGGGGCCTTGCCGTCGTTGACCAGGTCGACCTTCACCTGGTTCACGTCCACCCCGATGACCTCGTGGCCCATGCCGGCCAGGCACGCGGCCGACACGCAGCCCACGTAACCGAGCCCTAAGACGCTTACCTTCATGTCCCGTCCCTCCCCCGGGCAGGCCCTCGCGGCCTGCCGCCCGTGCGCCGATCGGACGGCGCCCCTCCACGCATCGATGGGCCGCGCATCAGTAGGCCCCCTGCCCGTGGAGCACCGCGCGCAGCGTCTTCCACAAGATCACCGTGTCGAGGGCGAGCGACCAGTCCTCCACGTATCGCAGGTCGAGGCGGACCGCCTCCTCCCATGGCAGGTCGCTGCGTCCGCTGATCTGCCACAGGCCGGTGAGTCCGGGCTTGACCAGCAGCCGCCGCCGGATGTCCGGGCCGTACGCGGCGGACTCCTCCGGCAAGGGGGGCCGCGGGCCGACCAGCGACATCGAGCCGGTGAGTACGTTGAAGAGCTGGGGCAGCTCGTCGAGCGAGTACCGGCGCAGCACCGCCCCCACCCGGGTCACCCGTGGATCCCGGCGGAGCTTGAACAGCAGGCCGGCGCCTTCGTTGCGGTGGGCCAGCTGGGCACGCGCCCCGTGCGCCCCGGTGATCATGGTGCGGAACTTGCAGATGGTGAACTCGCGGCCGTCCTTGCCGACCCTGCGCTGGCGGTACAACGCGCCGCCCCGGCTGTCCGTCAGCACGAGCAGCCCGACGAGCACCATCAGCGGCGCGAAGAGCATCAGCAGGAACACCGCGCCCAACCGGTCGACGACCTCTTTGACCACCCGGCGGCCCCCGGTGAAGGTCGGCATGGTGACCCGCAGCAAGGGGATCCCGAGCACCGCGTCGACGTGCAGCCGTGGGCCGGCCACTTCCATCAGCACGGGAGCCACGACCATTTCGGCATCGCTGCCTTCGAGGTTCCAGGCGAGCCGCTGGAGCTGCGCCGGTGACCAGTGCGGGTCCGGTGTGATCGCGACGACACGGTAGCCGTCGCGGCGGACGTGGCCCGCGACGTCCGCCAGCCGGCCGACGACCGGCACCCCGTCCAGCTGGTCACCGTCGAGCCCATGGCCGTCGGCCGTGCACACCGCGTCCACCCGCCAGCCGAGGTGCGGGAACTTGCGGGCACGGGCGATCAGGTCCCGTACGGAGGCCACGCTTCCGGCGGCGAGAACCGGCCGCAGGCACTGCCCGTCCTTGCGCTGTCTGTGCAGCCGGAGGCGCAGCAGATACCGAGCGATCATGGTGGTGAGCGCGATCGCGGGAATCGCGACGAAGATCCACAGCTTGATGTTGCGCGAAGTGAGGGCGATCCCGCCGAGCGCCAGTACGACGACCGCCGCGAACAGCGAGCGCCCGAGGCGGCGGAATTCTTCGGCACCCTGGCCGAGCACGGCCGGAGCCCACGCCCGGCTCACCGCAAGCGCGCCCAGCACCAGCAGTTCGGTGCCGAATGCGAGAATTCCCCACTTCTCGTGCCAGTTGGCCGCGTCCCTGGCTCCGAAGAAGATGCCGATCGACGCCACTACGCAGGCGGTGACCACCGAATCGGTGGTGATCACGGTACGGCGGTACCGCTGCTCCCAGTCGATTGCGGGCCGACTGATCACCTCGTCCGCCAGGCGCCCACCCGCCGACGGAAAAGGGCTGACTAATTCCCCCTGCTCCACAGAACCCCCCAGGCCCAGGCCGCCAGTGATTCGACGTCTCGTCTCACACTGCTTCTCCCTCGGGAGGCGCCCCCGCCCCCCGTGCCGCGCTGTTCTTCCCCCTCGGGAGGCCCCCGCCTCCCGGGCATGGCATTCCGGCTGTTTCAGCGCCGCTTGAACAACCCACCCCGGCGGCAGCCCCCATGCCTGGCGCCGGGGACATTACCGCTGGTCGTCCATGGCGTCAGGCCTTAAGATCATCATTTGTCGCACGGTGTCCGCTGCGAAGCACGGTCAATCTAGACCATCAGGGCCCGTCTGGAGAGGGGATGTGTGGAACTTGTGCCCAGGCTTTGGAGACGGGCTGGCCGATCAGTGACTGCCGCGGATGCTCTGACGGCGCGGGCACGCCTTGTGACCTGTGACGACAGGAATTCTGCGGGCCGCCTGCACCGGCAGCCCTAAATCCACTTGGCCGGATCGGATGCACATACCTGTTTCTTGTCACTAGGTGTTCTTGTTGAACTCCGCGACGTTCTTCTGGTGCTCTTCGAAGTTCGCCGTGAAGCGTGTTTCTCCCCGCTTCACCGTCACGAAGTACAGCCAGTCCCCGGGGGCGGGATTGATCGCCGCCCGCATCGCCGCTTCGCCCGGATTGCTGATCGGCGTGGGCGGCAGGCCCATGCGCGCATAGGTGTTGTAAGGGCTGTTGATCTTCGTGTCACGCTCGCTGGTGGTCAGCGAGGAGCGGTTGAGGGCGTAGTTGATGGTCGAGTCCATCTGGAGCGGCATGCCCTTGTCGAGGCGGTTGTAGATGACCCGGGCCACCTTGCCCATGTCCGCCTTGGACCCGGCCTCCGCCTCGATCATGCTCGCGATGACGACGGTCTGGTAGACGTTGACGGCGTTGCGGTCGGCTCCCGCCGTCACATGGCTGCCGCTGAACTTCTTGTTCGCCGTGTCCACCATGTGCGACAGGACCGATGCCGGGGTCGACCGGGAACCGATCGGATAGGTCGCCGGGAAGAGATACCCCTCGGGGTTGCCCCCGGCGTCACCGGGAAGCTTCAGATCGGCCTTGGCCAGGGCCTTCTTCGTGGTGCCCACGGGCACCTTCAAGGCCTTGTCCACGGCCGCGTACACCTGACCCGAGCGCCAGCCCTCGGGGATCGTCAAGGTCTGGGGCCGCACATCGTCGTCCGGAAGCAGCAGCGGCACCGTCACGGCGGCGGCCGCCACGAGAGCTCCGGTCGCGATCAGGGCGATCCGGCCCCGCCGCGTCAGTCGAATCGTGCCCCGTCGCGGAATCTTGGTCTGCATGGGGGCACGTTAACCCGTAAATACGGTTATTTGCGGCATATCCTCATGACGTCGACTCCAGTTGGGCGTCTCTGCGGACGAGAGCGGCGTAACGCCCGTCGCGTGCCATCAGCTCCTCGTGCGTGCCGCGCTCGGCGGTGCGTCCGGCGTCCAGGACCACGATCTGGTCGGCGCCGCGGACGGTGGAGAGCCGGTGGGCGATGGTGAGGGTGGTCCGGTCGGCGGACAGGGCGTCGATGGCTTCCTGCACGGCCCGCTCGGTGCGGGTGTCCAGGGCGCTGGTGGCCTCGTCGAGGATGAGGACCGGCGGGTCCCGCAGGATGGTGCGGGCGATGGCAAGGCGCTGCTTCTCGCCTCCGGAGAAGCGGTGGCCGCGTTCGCCGACCACGGTGTCGTACCCGTCCGGCAGGGAGGCGATGTGGTCGTGGATCTGGGCGGCACGGGCCGCGGCCACGAGCTCCTCGTCGGTGGCGTCGGGTTTGGCGAAGCGGAGGTTGTCGGCGACCGAGGCGTGGAAGAGGTACGTCTCCTGGGAGACCACCCCGACGGCGCGGGCGAGGGTGTCGAAGTCCAGGTCGCGCACGTCGACGCCGTCGAGGGTGACGCGGCCGCCCGTGACGTCGTACAGCCGGGGGACGAGGTGGCTCAGGGTCGACTTGCCGGAACCGGTGGCTCCGACGACGGCCAGAGTGCCGCCGGCGGGTACCGCGATATCGATGCCCTGGAGGGTGGGCCCCGACTTCTCGTCGTAGCGGAACTCGACGTCCTCGAAGCGGACCTCTCCCTTGATCGTGTCGAGGCGCACCGGCTTCTCCGGCTCGGTGATGTCGACGGTCAGATCGAGGTATTCGAAGATGCGCTGGAAGAGTGCGAGCGAGGTCTGGATCTGCACGCCGGTGGAGAGCAGGCTCACGGTCGGCCGGAAGAGCCCCTGCTGGAGCGAGACGAAGGCGACGAGCGTGCCGATGGAGACGGTGGGGCCGCCCATCTGGAACGCGAGGCCGGCGCTCCAGTAGATGACGGCGGGCATGGCGGCCATCACGATCGAGATGACGGCCATGCGCCAGCGCCCCGCCATGTTCGACCGGATCTCCAGGTCGACCAGGCGCTCGGACTCGTCCGCGAAGGACTGGGTGAGGGAGTCGGCGCGGCCCATCGTGCGACCGAGGACGATGCCGCTCACGGAGAGCGATTCCGTGACGGTCGCGGCCATCGCGGCCATCTGCTTCTGGCGCTGGGTGGCGATCTTCTTGCGCTCGCGGCCGACCCGGCGGCTGATCCACACGAACACCGGGAGCAGCAGCAAGGAGACGACGGTCAGGCGCCAGTCGAGGGCGAGCATCGCGACGACCGTCGCGATCACGCTCGTGAGGTTCGAGACGAGGGACGTCGCCGTGGAGGTGACGGTCGCCTGCATGCCGCCGATGTCGTTGGCGATGCGGGACTGGACCTCACCCGTGCGGGTGCGGGTGAAGAAGGCCAGGGACATGCTCTGCAGCCGGCCGTAGACGGCCGTGCGCAGGTCGTGCATGACGCGCTGCCCCACGGAGGTGCTGATCAGGGTCTGGAGGACGCCGAAGACGCTCGTGACCACCGCGCTGAGGATCATGCCGAGCGCGAGCAGGCTCAGCAGGCCTGTGCGCCCTTGCGGGATCGCGGTGTCGAGGATCTCCTTCAGCAGGAAGGGGGTCGCGACCGAGACGAGGGACGCGGCGCAGACCAGCAGGCCCACGATCGCGAGGCGGCCTCGGTAGGGGCGGAAGAGGCGCAGGATGCGGCGCATCTGGCGCGGCTGCGGCTCCTCGCCCGGCGCCGGGTCCTGCGGTGTCCAGGTGGGTTCGTCGTGACGCATGGGCTCCTACGGGATCTAGAGGACCTACAGGGCGTAGAGGATGTAGAGGATGTAGAGGACGTAGAGGACGTACAGGCCCTACTGGACCTAGAGGGATCTACGGGCTCGCGGCGATGATGGCTCAGGAGCATAGCTCACTGTTACCTATACTCACAATGCACAAGGTCCTGGTAAAGTTCCCGCATGAGAACCCCGGACCCCGACGGCCTGCTCGCCGAACAGCTGCTGCGGCTGACCCGCAGGTTGCAGCGGATCCAGAAGCGCCATCTGGTGCCGATCGGCATCACTCCTGCCCAGTCCCGCCTGCTGCGCACTCTCGCGCACTGCGAGACCCCGCCTCGCATGGCCGACCTCGCCGACCGCCTCGAAGTGGTCCCGCGCGCCGTGACGACGCTGGTCGACGCCCTGGAGGCCGGTGAGCTCGTACGCCGTGTGCCCGACCCGACCAACCGCCGGGTGATCCGCATCGAGCTCACCGACGCGGGGCTGAAGACCCTCGGCGAGCTGCGTGGCGCGCGCCGGGCCGCCGCGGAGGACATCCTGGCCCCGTTGGACGCCGACCAGCGCGCGCAGCTGGGCGGTCTGCTGAACGCCCTGTTCGATGTGCGGGACGCGCAGGACGGCCACCGCCGCTGCTGACACCCAGGCGCCCCGCGGACACGTTTGCGGGTACGCCGCCACCGCCGAGGAGAGCCCATGCCGCTGCTGGAGCCCGAGCCGGATGCCCTGCGCCCCACTTCGCGCACCGAAGGGCCCGCATTCGACCGTGTCCCGGACGACCGGGCCCCGGGCACCCCGGAGCCGCTGAAGGCGGAGCTGATCGCGCTGCTCGGTGCGGACAAGGTCTTGACCAAGGTCTCCGACCTGGTGCGGTACGCCTCGGACGCGAGCCCCTACCGCTTCCTGCCGCAGGTCGTGGTCGTCCCCGAGGACATCGACGATGTCTCGGCCGTCCTTTCGTACGCGCACGGCAAGGGCCGCGAGGTCGTCTTCCGCGCCGCCGGCACCTCGCTGAACGGCCAGGCGCAGGGCGAGGACATCCTGGTCGACGTGCGCAAGCACTGGGCGGGCGTCGAGGTGCTCGGCCGGGGCGAGCGGGCGCGGATCGGGCCGGGCACCACGGTCGTGCGCGCCAACACCACGCTCGCCCGGTCCGGCCGGGTGCTCGGTCCCGACCCGGCGAGCGCCGTCGCCTGCACCGTCGGCGGCGTCGTCGCGAACAACGCCTCGGGCATGACGGCGGGTACGACCCGCAACTCCTACCGCACGCTCGCCTCGCTGACCTTCGTCCTGCCCTCGGGCACGGTCGTGGACACCGCCGAGCCGGAAGCCGACGAGCAGCTGGCGCACGCGGAACCCGCCCTGTGCGAGGGGCTCCTGGCGATCAAGCGGGAGATCGAGGCGGACGCCGAGCTGGTGGCCCGCATCCGCGCCAAGTACCAGATCAAGAACACCAACGGCTATCGTCTCGACGCCTTCCTCGACGGCGCGACGCCCGTTCAGATCCTGCGCGGCCTGATGGTGGGCTCCGAGGGCACCTTCGGCTTCATCGCGGAGGTCGTCTTCGACACCCTGCCGCTGGACCGGCACACCAGCACGGCCCTGCTCTTCTTCCCCTCGCTGCCCGCGGCCGCCGCGGCGGTGCCGCTCTTCAACGCCGCGGGGGCGCTCGCCGTCGAGCTGATGGACGGCAACACCCTGCGCGCCTCGGTCAGCGTGCAAGGGGTGCCCGCCGACTGGGCCGGGCTACCGAAGTCGACGACCGCGCTTCTGGTGGAATTCCGCGCACCTGACCTGGCCACACAGGAGGCGTACGAAACCGCCGCGGCCAAGGTCCTGGACGGGCTGGAGCTGGTGGCGCCGGTCCCTTCGGTGACGAACGGGTTCACACGCGACGCGAAGACCACCGGCGGCTACTGGAAGGCCCGCAAGGCGTTCGTCACGGCCGTCGGCGGCTCCCGTCCCTCGGGGACGACCCTGATCGCCGAGGACTTCGCGGTGCCCCGGGCCGGCTCGCCGAGGCCTGTCAGACGCTCCTGGACCTCCAGACACGGCACGGCTTCGACGCCGCCGTCGCGGGCCACGCGGCGCACGGCAATCTGCACTTCCTGCTCGCCTTCGACGCGGCACTCCCCTCGGACGTGGAGCGGTACGCCGCGTTCATGGACGAGTTCTGCCGACTGACCGTGGAGCGGTTCGACGGCTCCCTGAAGGCCGAGCACGCCACGGGGCGCAACATCGCGCCCTTCCTGGAACTGGAATGGGGTCCCAAGGCCACGGAGTTGATGTGGCGCACCAAAAAGGTCATCGACCCGGACGGGGTCCTCGCCCCGCGCGTCGTGCTGGACCGTGACCCCAAGGCCCATCTGCGGGGCCTGAAGACCATCCCCAAGGTGGAGCTCATCGCCGACCCCTGCATCGAGTGCGGCTTCTGCGAACCGACCTGCCCCAGCGACGACGTGACCACCACGCCGCGTCAGCGCATCGTGCTGCGCCGCGAGATGATGCGCCAGACGCCGGGCTCCCCCGTCGAGGACGGCCTCGTCGAGGCGTACGGCTACGACGCCGTGGACACCTGTGCGGGTGACTCGACCTGCAAGCTGGCGTGCCCGGTCGGCATCGACACGGGCGCCCTGATGAAGGACTTCCGGCACGCGCGGCACTCGCCCCGCGAGGAGAGGATGGCCGCGCTCGCCGCCAGGAACTTCAAGGCCGTCGAGGCGTCCGCGCGGCTCGCGGTGGCCGCCGCCGACAGGATCAGCGACCGGCTGCTCACCGTGGTGACCCGCACCGCCCGCAAGGCCGTGCGGCCCGACCTCGTGCCGGAGTGGCTGCCGCAGATCCCCGGCGCCGCGGCCCGCCGACTGCCGCGCACCGCGCGCGTGGGCGCCACGGCGGTCTACTACCCGGCGTGCGTCAACCGCATCTTCGGCGGCCCCGGCGACCGCTCCCTGGCCGAGGCCGTCGTCGCGGTGTCCACGCGCGCGGGCAAGCCGGTTTGGATTCCGGACGACGTCGCGGGGACGTGCTGCGCGACGATCTGGCACTCCAAAGGTTACGACGCGGGGAACACCCTCATGGCCAATCGCATCGTCGAGGCGGCCTGGGGCTGGACCGCGGGCGGCCGACTGCCGCTGGTCGTCGACGCCTCCTCCTGCACACTCGGCATCGCGCACGAGGTGGTGCCGTATCTGACGGCCGACAACCGCGCGCTGCACCGGGAGCTGACGGTCGTCGACTCGATCGTGTGGGCCGCCGACGAACTGCTGCCCCACCTGACGGTGCACCGCACGGTCGGCTCCGCTGTCCTGCACCCCACGTGTTCGATGCGGCATCTCGGCGACGAGGCCCAGTTGCGTGCCGTCGCGGAGGCCTGCGCGGACGAGGTGGTCGTGCCGGACGACGCCGGGTGCTGCGCGTTCGCGGGAGACCGCGGCATGCTGCACAAGGAGCTCACCGAGTCGGCCACCCGCAAGGAGGCGGCGGAAGTCTGCGCGCGCTCCTACGACGCCCACCTCTCCGCGAACCGCATGTGCGAGGTCGGCATGGACCACGCGACGGGTCGCGGCTACTACTCGGTCCTTCTTGAGCTGGAACGCGCGACGCGGCCCCCGGGGCCGGGACCGGGGCCCCGCGGCCTCTGAGAACGCCGCCGTTCAGCTCCGTCAGCCTTCGTCGCCTCTGCTGCCCCCTGCTCGCCGCCCGTCGCCCGTCGCCCGCTGCCCGCTGCCCGCTGCCCGCTGCCCGCAAGGAAGTCCAACTCCCCGACCACTCCAGCCTCTTGCATCCCCGCCGTAGCCCCATCAGGGTGGCTCCCGCCCCAGCGGTAGAGACCACCCGACAGACAGCTACGGAGGTCCGATGCACCACGAGAACGCGACACCGACCCCTGACGGCGCCACCCCCGACGAAGCCGCCGCCGGCACACCGGGAGACGGCCGTTCACGCCGTACGGTGCTGCGCACGGCGGGGCTCGCCGGGGCGGGGCTCGGGCTCGGCGCCTTCGCGGGCGGCACGGCCCACGCCGACGCCCCGGGCGCAGCCCCCACCGAGGCCGAGGCCGCGGACACGGCCGCCCAGGCGCCCGCCCGCAAGGGCCGGACGATGATCGGTGTGCCGTTCCAGCGGCGCTCCACGGTGCGGGTCGGGATCGTCGGCCTCGGCAACCGCGGCGGCTCCATGATCGACCTGTTCCTCGCGCTCCCCGGGGTGCGCGTCGTGGCGCTCTGCGACCCGGTCAAGGAGAAGACCGCGGCGGCGGCGAAGAAGGTCACCGCCGCGGGCCAGCCGGCCCCGGCGACGTACACCAAGGGCGAGGACGACTACGAGAACCTGTGCAAGCGCGGGGACATCGACTTCGTGTACGTGGCGACGCCCTGGGACTCCCACTTCGCCATCTGCAAGTCGGCGATGCTGAACGGTAAGCATGTGGGCGTGGAGTGTCCCCTCGCCATGCGGCTGGACGAGCTGTGGGAGCTGGTGGACCTCTCGGAGCGGACGCGCAGGCACTGCATGCAGTTGGAGAACTGCTGTTACGGCAAGAACGAGATGCGTGTCCTGCGGATGGCACACGCGGGCAAATTCGGCGAACTGCTGCACGGTGCGGGCGCCTACAACCACGATCTGCGCGGCCTGATGTTCGACCCCGACTACTACGAGGGCCCGTGGCGCCGGCTGTGGCACACGCGGCTGCGCGGTGACCTCTACCCCAACCACGGCTTCGGCCCGGTCGCCAACTACATGGACGTCAACCGCGGTGATCGCGTCACGCACATATCCAGCTTCGGCACACCCGCCCTGGGTCTGGCCGAGTACCGCAGGGCGCACATGCCGCCCGGTGACCCGAGCTGGAAAGAGACGTACATCGAGAGCGACCGCACCATCAGCCTCGTACAGACGGCGAAGGGGCGGGTGATCCGTCTGGAGCACGACGTCTCCACGCCTCACCCCTACAGCCGCATCAACAGCCTCGGCGGCACCAAGGGCGTCTTCGAGGACTACCCCGCCCGCATCTACATCGAGCCGGACCACACGGACGACAAGTGGGCCGACTTCTCCAAGTACGCCGACTTCGACCACTGGCTCTGGAAGGAACACGCTAACCCGCCGGGCGGCCACGGCGGCATGGACTACATCATGATCTTCCGGCTGATGCAGACCATGCAGCTCGGCCTCGTCCCGGACTTCGACGTGTACGACGCCGCGACGTGGACGGCGCCCGTGCCGCTGAGTCACCTCTCGATCAAGGCGAAGGGCGCGCCGCAGGCGATCCCCGACTTCACTCGCGGACTGTGGAAGAAGGCGCGCCCGGGGATGGACTCGCCGAAGCCGAAGGCGTAGCGGGCAGCAGGGATGTGGAAGGGCGGGCCCGGGCGCGGTGCTCATGTCACCACCGAGGGCCGTCCCCCTCCTGCTCAGGTACGAGCGCGCGATCTGGTTGGTGGCGAAGCGCATGGCGTCCATCATGCGATCCACGCCGAGCAGCCCGCCCGACGCGGCTCATGCGTCCGCCCTCGCGTGCGTCGCGCCTCAGCAGCGCAGCCGGTCCTCCGTCAGAATCCCCTGCACGGTGGCCAAGGTGCGGTCATGGCAGCCGCCGTCGCCGAACTGCCGGTAGCGCTCACGCGAGGTGCCCACCGCGTGCCGTTCCTCGCGCGGGACGTTGGAAAGGTAGGAGGCGTCCCCGTCGTACCGGTCGTCGCTCACCGTCCGTCCGACCCGTCGGCCGCCGTGCGCGGTGACGTTCTCGGCACGGTCGCCGAGGGAGATCTCGGTACGCAGTCGGTCACCGGCGCCGAGCGTCGTGGTGCCGTCCATCGTGTAGGTCCGTTCGGTGCGCACCGAACGGCCGCCTGCCGTGACCGTCTCACGGTCGTTCCACGTGGCCTGGAGCGTGTCCACCGCCTCGCGTTCGGTCCATCGGTGCACCGAGGTGTTGGCGAGAGTGCGCGTCACCGTCGTCGTCACACGGCCGTGCGAGGTGTTCACGTACCCGGAGACGCTCAAGCGATGACCGCCCCTGGTGTCGAGCCGGTGAGCGGCCTCTCCAGAAGCGGGCGTGTACGTCGACTTGTTCGTGAGGGTGCCCTCCGTGTGCCGGGTCAGCTTGCCCGTGACGCGCTCACTCTTCTCGTCCTGCCAGACCAGGACGTTGACCGGGGTGCTCCAGCCCGTCTGCGCCTTCGGGACGCCGACGACGGAGACCTCCACCTCGTGCGGGCGGCCGTCGTTGAGGATCCCCGCGAAGGGCGTCAGGTCGTACTCGATGGGCTTGACGTCGAAGGCTCGGGGGCCCGGGATCAGGTACCACAGGAAGGGGTTGGACCAGCCGCCGGTCCACACGGTCGGGAACGGCGCGGCGATCCCGGCCAGTTGCCCGTCCACCGTGACCTGCACCTCACGGTAGGGACCGTCGTCCGCTTCGCAGGAGTAGGGCACGGCGTCGGGGACCGTCATGTACCAGTACTCTTCGCAACCGCCTCCGGAGCCGGTCGCGTAGACCTCGGCGACGATGCGTGCGCTGTTGCGTGGAGCGGTGAGCGTGGTGCCGTCACCGAGCGGCAGGACACGGTCGGCCACCGACCGCCCTGAAGTGCCCTTGTCCCGCCCGTCAGGCCCCTTCTCCCGCGCGTAGAACGTCAGCGTGACCTTGACGTCGATGACTCCGGTGTACGTGTCGTTGACGACGTTGCCAATGAGCATCTCGACCCGCTGGTCGTGGCTCAACGTCTCGCTGTAGCGGGTGACGTCCTTCTCCACGGACCAGGTGATGCCGTCGGGGGACGGCTGCGGCGTGGACGTACGGAACACCTCTACTCCGCCGACGCGCAGATACCCGAGACGGTCGTACTGCCGCCCCTTCACCTTGCCGTCCAGTCGCAGCACCACCTTGCCCCAGCGGTCGCCGCAACCACGGGGCGGCGCGTAATCGCCCTCGTACGGCGTGAAGTCCTTGAACCGCGCCTCGGCGACCGTCACTTCACAGGACTTGGTGCGCGGCTTGGAGACCGGGGGTGCGGCGGTTATCGGATCGTGCCAGTCGGTGCCGAACTCGGGCGGGGGCGTGACGGCGGGGCGAGGCGCGGCTGTGGCCTGGCCGGTGCCGGTGCCGGTGCCGAGGAGCGTGTTCGCGACCAGAGCCGCCCCCACGAGCATGGACATGACGTGTCTTCTCATGGGGGATTTCTATGGCCAGTCACGGATCACCGCAACGGCCTCTCTGCTCTCTGTGGGCCAGGGAACTCGGCCTGGAGGCCGCCAGGGGGACGCGGCGCCTACGCCTTGAGGTTCGCCTTGTCCCCCATCACCACGACCGGGTGCTGCTTCGGGTCCAGTGTGCGCAGCAGATGCTCCATGCCCGACTCGGACAGGCTCACGCAGCCCGACGTGCCGCTACCGTGGTCCATGTGCAGCCAGATGCTGCCGCCCTTGGCCTGGCCCTGGGGGCGCGTCGGGTCGTTCGGCGGGGTGCCCTTGGCACGGTTGTAGTCGATGGCGATGACGTAGTCGAAGTCGTGCCAATGCGTCTTGGGCCAATAGTGAGGCGCCTGCATGGAGTCCGACTGCGTGTACGGGAGTTTGGCGTCCGGGTCCGCGAGGACCCCGCCCGCGTCGGTGAGCGTGAACACCCCGACGGGGCTGCGCTTGTCGTTCTCGTGGTGGTCGGTGGTCCAGCCCTTCTTGCCGTTGTGCGCGGGCCAGCTGCGGTTCTTCTCCCAGGTGGTGTCCGTCTCACCCGACTTCGTGTAGAGGACGACGGTCGACTTCGCCGAGTCCTCGCCATCGCCGTAGACCGCGACGACCTGGCGCGAGTCCTTCGGAATCTTCGACTGGAGTCGATCGCCCACATCGGGGATGCGCTTGAGGTCGGCGGCGCGTCCACGCTCGCCTCCCGCGCCGCCCGCCTCCTTGTCGTGCCCGGCGTCGGCGCCGCCCCCCTTCGCCGAACTCCCACCCCCGCTCCCGCAGGACGTGAGAAGGACACCGCAGGCCGCTGCCGCGACCACCGTTCGCACCGCACCGGCTATACGCATCCGTCCATGGTCGCACCCGGCCCGCGCTTCCCTTGTCCATGCCCTGCGGCTCTCTCGAAGACCGGGCCGATTCTTTACCCCGGGACGGAAAATCGTTTGCTTCGGGCCACCGCCCGAGGCGAACCTTTCACGGTTTGTTACCGCCGCCCGCTTCTCCTGACTGTCGGTCTCGGCACGATCGCGCCTACGCCTGCGCCTGCGTCCGCGTTTGCGTCTGCATCAGCGTCTGCGCGCCAGCGCACGAGTCCGACGTCCGCGGAGCCGACGGCTGCCGCTCCGAGTCCTGGGACGTCATGCAGATTCGCGACCTTCCGTATACCGACCCTGGCCTCCCCGACGCCCGGTCAGGGCCACGCTTCCTGCTCTGGCTGGGCCGGAACCAACTCAAGGGGCAGCTCAAGGCCCTCGCCTGGGGCCTGCTGCACTTCGGCTCCATCGCGGGTCTGCCATACACGGTCGGCATCGCCGTCCAGGCCGTTCTCGACCGGTCCGGCGGTCGGCTCGCCCTCGCGGGCGCGCTGATCGGTCTGCTCGGCCTGGCCATCGCTCTGGGCGACGCGATGCTCCACCGCACAGCAGTCACCAACTGGGTCACGGCCTCAGCCCGGGTGCAACAACTCCTCGCGCGCAAGACCGCCCTCCTCGGCTCCGCGCTCACCCGGCGCGTGGCGGCCGGTGAGGTCGTCGCCGTCTCCACCGGTGACGTCGAGAAGATCGGTTGGTTCGTGGAGGCGCTGTCCCGCTTCGCGGCGGCGGCGTCCACGGTCGTCCTGGTCTGCGTCGGCCTCCTCGTCTACCAGCCCTCGCTCGGTGTCGTCGTCGCCGTGGGCATCCCCGTCCTCGCGCTCGCCGTGCTCCCCCTGTTGCCCCGCGCGACGCGTCGGGCCGACTTCCAGCGCGAGAAGGCGGGACGGGCCACCGAGCTGGCGTCGGACACCGTCGCCGGGCTGCGCGTGCTGCGCGGCATCGGCGGCGAGGACCTCTTCCTGGATCGCTACCGCCGCGCTTCGCAGGAGGTTCGCACGGCGGCGGTACGCAGCGCCCGGATGTGGGCCGCGATCTCAGCGATCCAGGTCCTGATGCCGGGCCTGCTGCTGATCGCGGTCGTCTGGCACGGCGTGCACCTGGCCCGTGAGGGCCGTATCACCGTCGGTGAACTGGTCACCGTCTACAGCGCGGTGATGATGCTCAACTATCCGCTGCGGCACTTCGAGGAGATCGCCATGGCGTACTCCTTCTCACGCCCCTCCGCGAAGCGGGCCGCACGGGTGCTCTCGCTTGAGCGGACGGCGGAGCCCGCGAGTGGGTCGCGGTCGAAGACCCCGGGCCCGCGTACGCCGGGGCAGAGGGCGGGCGGTGCTCGCCCCACCGGTGACCTGTACGACCCCGTGACAGGGCTTCTCGCCCCCGCCGGCCGCCTGACCGCCGTGGTCTGCGGCGACCCGGACGAAGCAGGGCGACTCGCCGAACGTCTCGGCGGCCACCCGGCGTTCGACGACGCCGCGGACCTGCCGTCCGTACGCCTTGGAGCCACAGTGCTCGATGACCTGCCCCTGTCCGAGGCCCGCGCCGCCGTCCTGGTCCAGGACAAAGACCCCGTCCTCCTCTCCGGGACACTCCGCGCGCTCCTCGACGTACCCGCTTCCGGAGCGGTCACCCCCGAAGAAGCGCTCGCGGCGGCGCAGTGCGCGGACGTCCTTGACGCGCTGGCCCAGGCGTCGGTGGACGACGACCCGATGGCCGCCCACCTCACAGAACGCGGCCGCTCCCTCTCCGGCGGGCAACGCCAACGCCTCGCCCTGGCCCGCTCCCTGGTCACCGACCCCGAAGCGCTGGTACTCGACGAGCCGACGTCCGCCGTCGACTCGCACACCGAGGCCCGGATCGGCGACGGGATCCGCAGGCTCCGGGCCGGACGCACCACCGTGGTGCTCACCTCGTCCCCCCTGCTCCTGGACCGTGCCGAACGCGTCGTCTTCCTCGCGGACGGCGACGTCGCGGCGGTGGGCACGCACCGCGAGCTGGTGCGCAGCGAACCGCTGTACCGCGCGGTCGTGACCCGCGAGACCGACGACGAACGCGCCGGCGTGGGCGCCCCCACGAAAATCGACATCGAGGAGACGGCATGATCGGCTTGGCGCCCCCGGAGTACGACCCGGCGGCCCCCACGACCGCGGAGACCCTGCCCGTCGGCGCGAGCGGCACCGTGCGCGCCTACGTACGCGAGCTGTTCCAGCGCCACCGCAAGGCCTTCGCGCTGCTGATCGCGGTGAACACGCTGGCTGTGGTCGCCTCGATGGTCGGCCCCTATCTCCTCGGCGATCTTGTCGAGAACGTCTCGGCCGACGCCCGGGACCTGCATCTGGAGCGCACCGTCGGCCTGTTCGCACTCGCACTCGCGGTGCAGGCCTTCTTCGTACGGGAGGTGCGGCTGCGCGGTGCGATGCTCGGCGAGCGCATGCTGGCCGACCTGCGGGAGGACTTCCTCGTACGGTCCGTCGGGCTGCCGCCGGGAGTCCTGGAGCGGGCGGGGACGGGTGATCTGCTCTCCAGGATCACGACGGACATCGATCGCCTGGCCAACGCCATGCGTGAGGCTGTGCCGCAGCTCGCCATCGGCGTGGTGTGGGTGGTCCTGCTGCTGGGCGGGCTTGTCGTGACCGCGCCACCGCTGGCGCCGGCGGTCCTCGTCGCCGCGCCGCTCCTCGTCGTGGGCTGCCGCTGGTACTTTCAGCGGGCGCCCGCCGCATACCGTTCGGAGGCTGCCGGGTACGCCGCCGTGGCCGCGGCCCTCGCCGAGACCGTCGACGCGGGGCGCACCGTCGAAGCGCACCGGCTCGGCGAGCGCCGCATCGAACTCTCCGAACGCCGTATCAAGGAGTGGACCGCCTGGGAGCGCTACACGCTCTACTTGCGGTCGGTGCTCTTCCCGGCGATCAACCTCACCCACACCACCGTGCTCTGTTCGACACTGATGATCGGCGGATTCTTCGTACTCCAAGGCTGGATCGGCGTGGGGCAACTGACCGCGGGTGTACTCATCTCCCAGATGCTCGTCGACCCGCTGGGGATCATCCTCCGGTGGTACGACGAGCTTCAGGTGGCCCAGGTGTCGCTGGCCCGGCTCGTCGGCGTGCGCGACATCGAGCCGGACGCGGGCGACGCCTCCGTCGTACCGGAGGGACACCACGTCCTCGCCGACGATGTGCACTTCGGGTACCGCGCGGGCGTCGACGTGCTGCGCGAGGTGTCCCTCGCCGTCGAGCCCGGTTCGCGCGTCGCCCTGGTGGGCCCGTCGGGCGCTGGAAAGTCGACGCTGGGTCGACTGCTCGCCGGCATTTACGGTCCCCGTACCGGCCAGGTCACACTGGGTGGCGCCGCTCTGTCGGCGATGCCCGCCGAGGAAGTGCGCTCCCATGTGGCCCTGGTCAACCAGGAGCATCACGTCTTCGTCGGCTCCCTGCGCGACAACCTCCTCCTCGCACGGACCGGAGCCCGGGACGCCGAGCTGTGGGCGGCGCTCGGCGCGGTCGACGCGGCCGACTGGGCACGCGGCCTCAAGGAAGGGCTGGACACCGAGGTCGGCTCCGGCGGGTTCGCGCTGACGCCCGCACAGGCGCAGCAGATCGCACTGGCACGTCTCGTTCTCGCCGATCCGCACACGCTGGTCCTGGACGAGGCGACCTCGCTGCTCGATCCCCGGGCCGCTCGGCACCTGGAGCGCTCGCTCGCCCGCGTCCTGGACGGCCGCACGGTGGTGGCTATTGCCCACCGCCTGCACACCGCACACGACGCGGACGTCATCGCCGTGGTCGAGAACGGCCGCATCAGCGAACTCGGCAGCCATGACGAGCTGGTGTCCGCCAACGGCGCGTACGCGGCGCTGTGGCGGTCCTGGCACGGGTAGGGACTGCTCCGGAGGGGGCGGCCGCTGCGATTCCGGGACAAGCGGCGCAGGGACCAGGGCCGCAGCCCTTGCCCGACCGGACTCAGCCACGCTTAGTGGCGGTCCTGGCACAGGTAGGGACTGCTCCGGAGGGGGCGGCCGCTGCGATTCCGGGACAAGCGGCGCAGGGACCAGGGCCGCAGCCCTTGCCCGACCGGACTCAGCCACGCTTAGTGGCGGTCCTGGCACAGGTAGGGACTGCTCCGGAGGGGGCGGCCGCTGCGATTCCGGGACAAGCGGCGCAGGGACCAGGGCCGCAGCCCTTGCCCGACCGGACTCAGCCACGCTTACGTGAGCAGGCCCGCCCGTATCGACCTCGGCAGCGCTGCCCGCTCCGGCCCGAGCCAGACCATCCGCTCCGGCCCGAGCAGGGCCGTACGCTTGGGCCCGAGCCAGACCGTCCGCTTCGGCCAGCGCAGGGCCGCACGCTTCAGCCCGAGCCAGACCGCCGGCCCGAACAGGTCCGGGCGCCTCAGCCCGAGCCAGACCGCCCGCTCCGGCCCGAGCATGGCCGCCCGCCGTTGTGGGAATAGAGTCGGCCGCCCTTGTGGGAACAGAGTTGGCCGCATCCGCGGGAGCAGGTCCGGTGACCTCCGTATCAGCGGGGCCGACGGCCGCCCCTGGCCTGATCGCTGTCGGCCCACCCAGCACGCGCGAGACCGCCCTGAGCCGTCCCCTCGCGGCCATCCACGCGCCGTCAAGGGACGCGACGACGGCGACCGGCAGGGGCCTGGGCCTCCATCCGGGCCGGGCCCGACCGCGCCTCCACTTGCCCCCAGGCCGGGCGCGCCTCACCTTGCCCCGCCGCACGCCCCGCCCCCACGCGAGGACCGCCCCGGACGCGTAGCCGCACACCACCCACGCAGCACTCGGCACCAAACCCGCCAGGAACCCGGCCAGGGCGCGCCACCCACGGGCGTGGGCCGCCCTCGCACGAAAGCCGGACCTCAGATGACGTTGAGCGCGGCCGCGCCGCCCACTCCCCCGAGCAGCATGAACACGGGCATCAGTACCTTCAGCTCGACCCAGCTGCCGGCCCGGAACCGCAACGCCTTGGGGGGTCCGATCGGATACCAGCGCTTGCGTCCGATGGGAATGGGCCACAGGACCGGGCACCCGGAAACCGTCAGGGCGTCCCCGAGGTCGTGGACCAGCGCTCCGAGAACGATCGGCAGCCCGAGCCACAGATACTCCTGGCCAGGCGCGGTGAACAGCCAGTCCGAGCCATTGCCGGACTTGTCGAGGATCCCGGCGAGGATCCAGGCGCTCGTCGCGGCGAGCAGCCACACCAGCACATCGCTGCTCGACCCGCGCGCGGCCCGCCAGAGCAGGCCTTCGATGGCGAGCACCATGTGGACGAAGAGGATGGCGAGGACCGCCCAGCGCCCGCCGGATATCGCCAGGGCCGAGGCTCCGGCTCCGATCAGGACCGCCCACAGCCAGGTGTGCGTCAGCGTGCGGTGCCCGCCCGAGCGGCGCGGGTCGCCCTGCTTGCGCGTCGCCTTGTAGACGGCGTACGAGAGCTTGTCGACGATCTCGCACAGACCGCGCGACACCGGCCCGAAGGCGCGCGAGATGGTGGCCGACTTGTGGTCGAGATCGGGCGCGAGCGCCGCCCCGGCACAGATCAGGGCTCCTACAAGGAGGACCGGCCAGGGCATCGTGTGCCCCGCCGCTGCGGCAGCCGCGCCTACTCCGAGCCAGGCCGCCGCCCCCGACAGTGAGTGTGCCGGTCCCATCATTGCTGTCGCCCGCCCCATTTCCATTGTTCTGACGCCCCGTTGGCGACACAGCGTAGCGTTCATGATCTTCGTCGAGACCTCCGGTTCCCTGATCGGGCGAGAAGGAAGGCAAGATGGGGGTGTGACCCTTATTGATCAGCTGCCGCCGGATGCCGACCCCGATGCCCTCTTCGAAGCCTTCTCGTCGTGGGCCGAGGATCAGGGGATCACTCTCTATCCGGCCCAGGAGGAGGCGCTGATCGAGGTGGTCTCCGGGGCGAACGTGATCTTGTCCACGCCTACTGGCTCCGGCAAGAGCCTCGTGGCGGCGGCCGCTCACTTCACGGCGCTCGCCCAGGACAAGGTGACCTTTTACACGGCGCCCATCAAGGCGTTGGTCTCCGAGAAGTTCTTCGACCTCTGCAAGCTCTTCGGCACCGAGAATGTCGGCATGCTCACCGGCGACGCGTCGGTCAACGCCGACGCACCCGTCATCTGCTGCACAGCCGAAGTTCTCGCCTCGATCGCGCTGCGAGACGGCAAGGCCGCCGACGTCGGCCAGGTCGTGATGGACGAGTTCCATTTCTACGCCGAGCCGGACCGCGGCTGGGCGTGGCAGATCCCCCTGCTGGAACTGCCCCAGGCACAGTTCGTCCTCATGTCGGCGACGCTCGGCGACGTCAGCATGTTCGAAAAGGATCTGACCCGCCGCACGGGTCGACCCACCTCGGTGGTGCGCTCCGCGACGCGTCCCGTCCCGCTCTCCTACGAGTACCGCCTGACGCCGATCACCGAGACGCTCACCGAGCTGCTCGAGACCAAGCAGGCACCGGTCTACATCGTTCACTTCACGCAGGCGCAGGCCGTCGAGCGCGCGCAGTCGCTGATGAGCATCAACATGTGCACGCGCGAGGAGAAGGACAAGATCGCCGATCTGATCGGCAGCTTCCGCTTCACCACCAAGTTCGGCCGGAACCTCTCGCGCTACGTACGCCACGGCATCGGTGTGCACCACGCAGGCATGCTGCCGAAGTACCGCCGTCTGGTGGAGAAGCTCGCGCAGGCGGGTCTGCTCAAGGTCATCTGCGGCACGGACACTCTCGGCGTCGGCGTCAATGTCCCGATCCGTACCGTGCTCTTCACCGCGCTCACCAAGTACGACGGCAATCGCGTCCGCACGCTGCGCGCGCGGGAGTTTCACCAGATCGCCGGACGGGCCGGGCGCGCGGGCTTCGACACCGCCGGCTTGGTGGTCGCCCAGGCGCCCGAGCACGTCATCGAGAACGAGAAGGCGCTCGCCAAGGCGGGCGACGACGCGAAGAAGCGTCGCAAGGTGGTCCGCAAGAAGGCCCCTGAGGGCTTCGTCGGCTGGACCGAGAACACCTTCGAGAAGCTCATCGCCTCCGAGCCCGAGCCGCTGACGTCCCGCTTCCGGGTCACGCACACGATGTTGCTCTCCGTGATCGCTCGCCCGGGCAACGCCTTCAAGGCGATGCGTCACCTCCTTGAGGACAACCACGAGCCGCGCAAGCAGCAGCTCCGGCACATTCGCCGGGCCATCGCGATCTACCGCTCGCTCCTCGCCGGCGGTGTCGTGGAGAAGCTCGACGAGCCGGACGCCACCGGCCGCATCGTGCGCCTGACGGTCGATCTTCAGCAGGACTTCGCACTCAACCAGCCGCTGTCCACGTTCGCGCTCGCCGCCTTCGAGGTGCTCGACCCCGAGTCTCCGTCGTACGCCCTCGACATGGTGTCCGTCGTCGAGTCCACTCTCGACGACCCGCGCCAGATCCTGGCGGCCCAGCAGAACAAGGCACGCGGCGAGGCCGTGGCGCTGATGAAGGCCGACGGTGTCGAGTACGAGGAGCGGATGGAGCGGCTCCAGGACATCACGTACCCGAAGCCCTTGGAGGAGCTGCTCTTCCACGCGTACAACACCTACCGCACCAGCCATCCATGGGTCGGCGACCACCCGCTCTCCCCGAAGTCCGTCATCCGTGACATGTACGAACGGGCGCTGTCCTTCACCGAGTTCACGTCCTTCTACGAGCTCGCCCGCACCGAGGGCATCGTGCTGCGCTACCTCGCCAGCGCGTACAAGGCTCTGGAGCACACCATCCCGGACGACCTGAAGTCCGAGGACCTGGAGGATTTGATCGCCTGGCTCGGCGAGATGGTCCGTCAGGTCGACTCCAGCCTCCTCGACGAGTGGGAGCAGCTGGCCAACCCGGAGATCATGACGGCCGAGGAGGCCCAGGAGAAGGCCGACCAGGTGAAGCCGGTCACCGCCAACGCCCGCGCCTTCCGCGTCCTGGTGCGCAACGCACTGTTCCGCAGGGTCGAGCTGGCCGCCCTCGATCACGTCGAGGAGCTCGGCGAACTGGACGGCGAGTCCGGCTGGGACGCGGACGCCTGGGGCGAGGCCATGGACAAGTACTGGGACGAGTACGAAGATCTCGGGACCGGCCCCGACGCGCGCGGCCCCAAGCTGTTGCGCATCGAGGAGGACCCGGAGCACGGTCTGTGGCGCGTCCGGCAGACGTTCGCCGACCCGAACGGCGACCATGACTGGGGCATCAGCGCGGAGGTCGATCTCGCGGCCTCCGACGAGGAGGGCCGCGCCGTCGTCCGGGTCACGGACGTCGGCCAGCTCTGACCGCTCAGAGGATTCACGCGTCCCGGACAGGAGTCGAGGAACTGTCATGAACAATCCCGCCGACCGGCTCGTCGATCTGTTGGATTTGGAGCAGATCGAGGTCAACATCTTCCGGGGCCGCAGCCCCCAGGAGTCCCTCCAGCGGGTGTTCGGCGGGCAGGTCGCCGGACAGGCATTGGTGGCAGCGGGCCGCACCACCGAGGGCGACCGCCCGGTGCACTCCCTGCACGCGTACTTCCTCCGTCCGGGCCGCCCGGGCGTTCCCATCGTGTACCAAGTCGAGCGGGTCAGGGACGGGCGCTCCTTCACCACGCGCCGCGTCACCGCCGTCCAGCAGGGCCGCACCATCTTCAACCTCACCGCCTCCTTCCATCAGCCCGAACAGGGCGCATTCGAACATCAGCTGCCACCACGCATCGCCGCGCCCGACCCGGAGTCGCTGCCCACGGTCGCCGAGGAGATCAGGGAACACCTCGGCGCGCTCCCCGAGCAGCTGGAGCGCATGGCCCGGCGCCAGCCTTTCGACATCCGTTATGTGGACCGGCTGCGCTGGACTGCTGAGGAGATCAAGGACGCGGAGCCGCGCAGCGCGGTGTGGATGCGAGCCGTCGGCCCGTTGGGCGACGATCCGCTCGTGCACACTTGCGCGCTCACCTACGCGAGCGACATGACGCTCCTCGATGCCGTGCGTATCCCGGTGGAGCCCCTTTGGGGGCCCCGTGGCTTCGACATGGCCTCGCTCGACCACGCCATGTGGTTCCACCGCCCCTTCCGCGCGGACGAGTGGTTTCTGTATGACCAGGAGTCCCCCATCGCGACGGGGGGTCGCGGCCTCGCCCGGGGCCGTATCTACGACGCCGAAGGTCGGCTGCTGGTGTCGGTCGTCCAGGAAGGGCTGTTCCGCCCGTACGGGGAGCGCCACATGGACAGCCCGACACCAGGAGCCTGATCGACGGAGGATCCTCGCGGGAGGCATGGTGCGACGCATAGGCGTGGCCGAGCGTCGGGCGCGACTCACACTTCGGCATCGGCTGGCGGCCGGCGCCAGGGCGGACGATCGGCCTATGAGGATGCACCGCACGGTCTTCGTGTCGTCCTGGGATGCCCCTTCCGTGCGCAGGCCTTGTGTTCCTGCGCGGTCGCCGCCTGGGAGCGCCGCCTCGTCCTCGGGAGCGATGACCCACACGTGAGCACGGAGTTGGTGATGGCGCGCGGCAAGAGCTGAGAGGGCCGGCAGAAACTGGCCAGCAGGCTCCTTCTTCCGCTCGCCGCCGAGGGCCATGTCGTACGTGGACGCCCCCACGGTACGTGGACCTCTTTCCAGTACCGCCGGGCCCCGCTGACGGACTGGTTCAGTGCCGGGCTCAGCGACTGGGACACTTACAGGTTCCTGGAGGACGTGGGAACGGCCGCGCGCACGCGTGGCCGCACATGGCTCGAAGGGGAAATGGCCGGTTGAAGCACGTCGGGCACGCTTGAAGCAGGTAAAGCGGGTAAAGCGAGAGCGGGTCGGGTCGGGCATCTGTGCCTCCGTTGAGAACGGATTCAGGGGTGGTTCCGGAGCGGGCCGGGGGTGGCTCCGGACTGGAATCGGGCCACGTGACGAGAGGGTGCGCGGTTGAGCGAGAACACAGCCGAGGGCAGGGATGAACTACTGGCCGAGGCGGTCCGACTACGCGAGGCAGGCCGAAGAGAGGAAGCCCGAGAGCGGCTGGTCGCCCTCTCGGCGCGGTGGCCTCAGGACGCCGAGGTGGCGTACCAGACCGCGTGGGTCCACGACACGCTGGGCCTGGAGGCCGAAGCAGTCCCCTACTACGAGCGCGCGCTCGCCGGGAAGGGGCTTTCGGACGGCGCCCGCCGGGGAGCACTCCTGGGCCTGGGCAGCACGTACAGGATTCTTGGCCGCTACGAAGAAGCCGTCGCCACGCTCGGCGACGCGACGGCTGAATTCCCCGAAGACGGCGCGCTCAAGACCTTCCTGGCCATGGCGCTGTACAACACAGGCCGGACGCATGACGCGATGGGGTTGCTCCTGACACTGCTTGCCGCCACGACCAAGGATCCGGAGATCGCGGGCTATCGACCCGCCATCGAGGAGTACGCCAAAGACCTCCACGCGACGGTGTAGCTGCACCGATAGGGACGGCGCGGCGCCACCGGGCTACGCCCGCACGCGGCGCAGCCATTTCCTCAGGCCGCGCGGCTCCCGCACCGAGGCGTCGATCGCGATCTCCATCTCCCTCGGGTGGTCGGGCTCCGCGGTAAGAGGTGTTCCCTCGGCCACCGGCTGAGGCGCCGGCGGGCCCGCGGGGCGGGGCGCCGGGCGCTGTGCGCGGGCCTGAACGAGGCCGATCAGCAGGCTGGAGCGCAGCCAGCGGATCTCGTCCGGATCGTCCGCGGTGGTGATCCGCTCGACGATTCGCGCCACGGGCGAGTCCGGCGTCCCGTCGGCGCGCGGCGCAGGCTTGAGCCGGTTGAGGTAGGCGCGTTCGTACGGATCCCTGATGATCTCCGCGATCTGCACCGGGTCGAGCAGCGACGCCATGGCGGCGGCGCGCTCCCAGGGGTCCTCGGACTGGCGCAGCAGCGAGTCCGCGTACCGGCCTCGCCAGTTGCGCGCCCTCAGGTCCTGGCCTTCCTCCAGTCGCGCGCGCATCACTCCCGGCATGCGTCCTGTGAGGAGGTCGGCATTGGCCTCGCTCCCAGCGAACTGCCGTAGTTCTTCGGCGAGATAGAGCCATACGACAGCGCGGTACCGGTTCAAGTAAAATTTTACTGGAGTCAGCGCACCGACTCGGGCGAGCCGAGTGAAGCGGGCGGAGCTGATGCCCATGAGCCCCGCGCCCTCTGTGGTCCCCACGGCTCTGATGCACGTGCGCAATGTTTCGGGGAAGCCTTCACTTCCGCGCACGCGATCGATCTCCTCACGCGTCACGCGGCGCTGACCGCCCATGGCGTCGCTGACGGCGCGGATGTGCCCCAGCATCACCGCGAGGTCGAACTCGCCCCGCTTCAAACCCAGTTCTCTCGCGGCACCGCTCGGCGTCATCGGCGGCCGCGCGGCCGCTGTGCCGGCCGTCTGCGTGATGGTGTCACTTGTCATGGTGGTTCTCCCCCGTGAGGCGTCATTGCTCTCGGGAAAAACCGTAGCCCGACCACCGCGATTTTCGCTGGGCCTGTGGATAACTCTTGTCGTGACAGCGTCAGTGCTGGTCAGAGGTCAACGATGGGCGTGCGGTCCGGTTGCCGGGCTCCGACGCCCAAGTGCTCGCCGACGCGGTTCACAAGCAGCGTCATCTCGTAGGCGACCTGGCCGATGTCGGCTTCCGCGGAGCTCAGGACGCAGAGGCAGCTGCCGTCGCCTGCCGCGGTGACGAAGAGGACGGCTTCGTCGAACTCGATCATGGTCTGCCGCACTTTGCCGGCGTGGAAATGACGCCCGGATCCCTTGGCAAGGCTGTGAAGTCCCGAGGAGACCGCCGCGAGATGCTCCGCGTCCTCACGCTTCAGGTCCGAACTCGCACTCGTCACCAACCCGTCGTTGGACAGCACCAGCGCATGCCGTACGTGTTCCATCCGCTGCGTCAGGTCGTCCAGCAGCCAGCCCAGCCCCGTGTTCTGCCCCATGACCCTGTCTCCCCGCATCCGCTCCCCCTGGCTGGAGGATCTGACCTGCCAGCCTTCCCCACGACCGGCGCCCCGGCAAGCATGATGGGGACATGGCACAGAAGATGACCGATGACCAGTGGCGGGCCTTCGTCTCGCACGGCACGCGAACCGGCAAACTCTCCACTGTTCGAGCGGACGGCAGCCCGCACATCGCACCGATCTGGTTCCTGCTCGACGGGGACGACCTGGTGTTCAACACCGGCAAGGAAACGGTGAAGGGCCGGAACCTCGCGCGCGACGGACGCGTGGCTCTGTGCGTGGACGACGATCAGCCGCCGTTCGCCTTCGTCGTCCTGCAGGGCCACGCTGACCTGATCGACGAGATCGGCCAAGTCCGGCGCTGGGCCGCCCGGCTCGGTGCCCGCTATATGGGCGAGGACCGGGCCGAGGAGTTCGGCAAGCGTAACGGCGTGCCCGGCGAGCTCCTGGTGCGCGTGAAGATCAACAAGGTGCTCGCGTACACCGCGGTCACCGACTGAGGATCGGCACACCGAGCCGAGCGGCCGGGCGGTTGCGTCCGTCCGGCGTATGCACGTATTCGGCCGGACATATCAGCACCTCGTCTCGGATCTCCCGGATGTGTCGAGGAACCGCACCGCCTCATCGGGGCGAGCGTCCGGAAAGATCGCGAACCCCGCTCGAACGAGTGCGTTCAACGCGCGTGTGCTTCGTGCGGGATCATGGGGCGCATGAGCAACGACCACACGCAGGTCCAGGAATTCTTCACGGCCCGCGCGGCCGATTGGGACTCTCGGTTCCCCGACGACGGGCCCGCCTACCAGGCTGCCGTGGCCGAGTTCCGGCTGCGTCCCGGCTCCCGAGTGCTTGATGCGGGCTGCGGCACCGGCCGCGCCCTCCCGGCCCTCAGGGATGCCGTGGGGGCGTCAGGTGTCGTTATCGGCGCAGATCTGACGCCCGCCATGCTGGAGGCGGCGAGAGAAGCGGGCAGGGATCGCGCCGGTCGGCTCCTTCTTGCCGACGTGGCGCGGCTGCCGCTGCTCGCCGAGTCACTCGACGCTGTCTTCGGTGCCGGTCTGATCGCGCACCTGCCGGAACCGGAAGAGAACTTGCGGGAGTTGAGACGGGTGGTACGCCCTGGAGGGCTGCTGGCCCTCTTCCACCCGATCGGCAGGGCGGCGCTCGCGGCTCGGCAAGGACGCCAGATCACGCCGGACGATCTGCGGGCGAAGGCGAACCTCGGCCCTCTGCTTGCCGGTTCCGGCTGGCACATGACCTCGTACGTCGACGAAGACGCCCGCTTCCTCGCTCTGGCCGTACGCGAGGACTGAGCGAGCCCCGCCTCCGGGCCGACGGTCAGCGTCGCCCCGCGACCTCCGCGGCGAACGCGTCGGCGTTGTCGAACATAATGTTGTGCCCCGCATCCGGCACGGTCACCACTCGCACCCCAGAAGCGTCCAGCGCGTCCTGCCCTCGGAGTTCACCACTCGACGCGCCCTGCAAGTACACGCGGTCCACGGACAGTGCCATCAGCATGTGGCGCATCGTGGGCCGCGTCCCCACCATGAGGCCGACCGCACTCCGATGCAGTGCCCTTGGGTCGGCGAGCCGCATGGTGGCCGCCCAGGTAGGACCTACTTCATCCAGCACGCGCGCGTGGGCGCCCTTGACGAAGTCCTCCTCCTCGTAGGCGGCGATACCGCTGCTGCCCGCCGTCAGCGGTGGGTTCGGATCGAGGTTGGCTTCCGTGACCACCAACCTCGATACCAGATCGGGGCGTCGATACGCGAGCACGATGGCGACGGACCCGCCCATGCTGTGCCCGATGACCTCCGCGCCCGTCACCTGGGCCGCATCCAAGACTGCGGCCAGCGCCTGTGCGTGACCTTCCAGCGTGTAGCCGAAATCGGCAGGCCGGTCGCTGATGCCGTGCCCCGGAAGGTCCACGAACAGCGAACGGCGGCCCGCCAGGTCGGGCCTGGCCGCGATGTGCGCGTGGTAGACGGTCGACGCCGCGCCGAGGCCGTGCACGTACACCCTCGCCGACTCGTCCCCGTCGGTCTCCGTCCACCGCACACGGCTGCCCCGCGCGTCGAACTGTGCCTCCCGCATGGCTGTGTGGCCGCCTCTCGTCGTCATGTTCGGCGCCGTGCCCGTCACTCGCCGGCACCTTGAGTGGCAACGACCATACATCGGCTCCGAGGTATTACGCATGTGAGATACAACGGGAGTGATGAAGGATGCGGCAGAATACGAACCATGCTCGAACTGGCCATCCTCGGTTTCCTCTACGACGCCCCTCTGCACGGCTACGAACTGCGCAAGCGCATCACCGCGCTCACCGGGCATGTGCGCCCCGTCGCCGAGAGCACGCTGTACCCAGCCATCAAGCGGCTGGAGAAGGCGGGACTGTTGGCCCGCGAGACGCAACCCGGGGCCGTCGCGGCGCCGCGCCACGTTCTGACCCTCACGCCGGAGGGCAGGCAGGACCTGCGCAAGCGGCTCGCGAACCCACCGCGAGGCGACATCACCGACGAGAACCGCTGGTTCACGCTGCTCGCGTTCCTGCGCCACCTGGACGACGAGGCGGCCCAGGCAGCGGTGCTGCGCAGGCGGCTGACCTTTCTGGAGGAGCCGGCGAGTTTCTTCTACGACGGCGATCGGCCGCTGCGCGCGGAGGAACTCGACGACCCCTTCCGGCGCGGCATCCTCACGGTCGCCCGCGCGACCAGCCGGGCCGAACGGGCCTGGCTGCACGAGACCTTGGCCTCACTCGGTGGGAGCGTCCGCTGACCCGCCCTTGTGCGGCACCGGGCAACCGCCGACGCCGGGCACCGGGAAGGAGCCGAGTTCCGCGACCTCATAACCGTCCGGGTAGCCCTTGATCTCCCAGTTCTGACGTGCATAGTGCGGCGCCCTGCGCGGCGGCATCAGGCGGACGGCTCGTCCACGCAGCCGCACCGCGCCCCTCACCAGCGACCGTGTGACGGCGCCCGGCGGTGCATAGCGGAACGCGCGCAGCAAGGACTCGTCGAGCAGGGCGAGGGTCGCGGAACGCAGCATGGGCGCCAGGGGGCGCGGGTACCAGGAGGCCATCAAGTGGAGCGTCGCGTCGGACACCTCACGCGCGCCTTGGTCCCAGCCGAAGTTGGCCTCTTCGTACTCGTCGAGGCAGCGCTCGAACTCTTCGTAGGAGCCCGGGATCTCCTTGATGCCCATGTGCTGCCCGAGAGTGCGGTAGTACGTGGCGGCGGCGACCATCTCGTGACGCGAGAGCCTGCGCCAGCCGTAGGAGTCGATCCATCGCTTGGGCATCACCACGAACGTGCACAGGACGTAACGCATGTCGTCATTGCTGATGTCGTAACTGCGATGCATCTGATTGATGCGACGGATGGCGGTGCGGCCCTCGTCGCTCCCGAAACCGTGTTCGACGACAGTGTCGAGGAGCAGAGCCGTGTCGTCGTACCTCTTCTGCGTACGGTCTGTCAGTTCGGCTGTCTCGGCGAGCAGACGGCCGATACTGGGCACGGCGTAGGTGCGGTAAAGAGCGAGTTCGAGTGCGCGTGTGTAGTCCCACGGAAATTCGAACGTCGCGGTGAGCCGATAGATCTCGAAGAAGTCCTTCTCCGGATCGAGACGTCTGATCTGCTCAAGCCGCTCGAAACGCTTCACCCGGCAGTCCCCCTTCTATGACCGAAGCTCTAACTCTACGTTGGGGAGCGGAAGATGAGAGTTCAGCGACAGCGTCCATGCCCCGGGGGAAGGTCGACCACATGTTTGACAGGCTCCGCACGTTATGGCGCGTAGGCAAGCGCGACGAGGATGAGCGCACGCGCGGCTCCGCGAAGCGCAAGCGCGCCCACAATCTCTTCGAAGCGGCCGCTGTCTATGTGGCGGCCTACGCCGAGGACGATCAGGACGGGATGGATGAAGCCGCCGGGTGGGTCTCCCCGGAGGCACTGTCCTTCGGCGTCAGCGAGCTGGCGTGCCGGGCCGTCATCGCCCTCGCACGGGAACGTGATGAGTCACCTCGGGACGTGGCTCGTACGCTGCTCGGGCTGCCCGCCGCTTGAGCCGCGGTCTGCCCGGGGCAGTCTGATCGGGACAGGGCGTCGTTGATTTTCCGGGTCATGCACCTCTCGACGATCTCTGGGGCGACTGGTTAGGGTGCGCCGACGGATGAAGCGATGGGAGGCTGGCATGGCCGGGGCAGATGACGCTGTCGCCGCTGATGACGACGCGCTGTACGTGCTGACGGCGGTTCTCCTCACGCCCGCGAAGTTTCCCAGTGTGTTGGGTGACGACTATCCGGAAGCGTGCGCGGCGCTGGGCCTCGCTCCGCTCGCCACCGGGTACGGACTGGTACTCGGGCAGGACGGCGACGGCGCCCGATGGACGGTCGTCGCCGACGACGTATCGCTCGTGGCCGTGGCGATCGCTTCCTGGGACTGCGGCATGGAGTACGACCTGTCCCCTGACGGACGCACAGTCGTCGCCGCGCTGCCCGGCTGGCCCCTCGCGGTCGCCGTCGCGGCCCCCGGTGTGCCCGCTCCGCACGACCCGGAGCCGGACCCCAAGGGCGGGAACCGGAAACCGCTTGCGCCGCCGCAGTCGGACACCTGGGGCCCGGCTCAACGGCGGCTCGGCGCCGACGAGATAGCGCTGCAGTGGGCGGCCTGGCGGGAGCAGGTCGACGACGCGGACTTCGCGCCGAACGGCGCCCGGGAGACGGCCCCGGCCGGCTCGAGGGGGCTCCTCCGACCGGCGTCCGGCGCGTCCTGGCGGAGGCCCGTGCCTACCTGGGTACTCCTCCGCCCCTGGGCCGGGTGCGGTCCTCCTTCGCCCCGGGGGACGCCCGCACACTGCGAGCCGACGGCCCCGGCTGGTCGCTGGTCGCCCGGACCGACGACATCGCGTTCGTCCTCCTGGACGACGAGCCCGGTGAAGTGCTGCCGGTGGGTCGCGGACCCGAGCTTCCCTCGCTCCTGGAGGCCCTCGACAAGATGGCGGTCCGCCCCGCCTGAACAGGTCGGACCACCAGCATGCACGGTTGCACGACGGGCTGTCGGATCCGCTCGCGGAACCGACGTCGGTCGGCCCGCGAGCGAACGGGAGCATAGAAGCCGCACAGCTTCCTCAGCCGCCGAGCTCTTTGCCCGTGACGCGGCGCAGCCTGCGCCGCTGGCCGGGGTCGAGTGTCAGATAGGCCGCCGCGGGGACCCCGAGCACGATCAGCAGTGCCGCCCACCAGGGCAGCCAGATCAGCATGATGAGCCCGGCCGCCACACCTCCTGCGGCGATCTTCGCGTTCGTCGACATGTCTCGCCTCCTTCGCGGCTTGCGCCGCTCTCTGTCTGGGAAAACGGCATCGGGCTTCGGACGGTTCCTGATGGCGGCCCTGAGAGGCCCCTGAGTCGGGCCCCTACTGGATTTCGGCTTACCAACCGTCGGCCCGTCCGCCCAGCGGCTTCTCGGTCCTGGGCTGGCCGCTCGCCGTTCGCCGCCTACTCGACTCGCAGGGGCTCGCCGACTTCGTACATGTGACGCAGCACCTGCCGGTAGGAGTCGACGAATCCGGCCTCCGCGTACGACATGCCCACCGCGGCACAGTGAGCGCGCACGACCGGCTGGACGAGTCGCAGGTGAGGGCGGGGCATGCTGGGAAACAGGTGATGCTCGATCTGGTAGTTGAGCCCGCCCAGGAACCAGTCGGTGAGCAGGCCGCCACGGATGTTGCGCGAAGTGAGCACCTGCCGGCGCAGATGTCCCCAACGTTCACCGTCCGGGTCGGGCATTTCCATGCCCTTGTGGTTGGGCGCGAAGGCGAGTCCGAGGTGCAAACCGAACAGCGCCTGATGGATGGCGGCGAAAGCGATCGCGTGGCCGAGAGGCATGGTGGCGAGCAGTAGTGTCACGTATCCGACGAGGTGGGCGACGAGGAACGCCCCTTCCACCACGCGCTCAGGGGGCGGCTGCCGGCGCAGATCCTGGAAGCCGTAGATCTTCATGGCTATGCCCTGGAGGAGCGTCAGCGGGAAGAACAGCCAGGCCTGGTTGCGAGTGAGCCAACTCCGGAAGCCGACACGGAGTTTCGCCTGCGTGCTGGTCCAGACGAGGACGTCCGCGGCGACGTCGGGGTCCTTCTCGACGTGGTTGGGGTTGGCGTGGTGCCTGTTGTGCTTGTCGTTCCACCAGGCTGAGCTCATCCCGAGCAACAGGTTGCCGTGTACGAGGCCGAGGAACCGGCTGACGGACCGGTTGCCGGTGATCTGCGAATGTCCCGCGTCGTGGCCGATGAACGCCGTCCTGGCACACAGGACGGACAGGACGGGTGCGAGCAGCAGCACCCACCAGGAAGCTCCGATGAAGAACATTCCGGCACCCACCGCGATCAGCGCCAAGGCATTGATCGCGATGGAGCGCGTGTACCAGCCGATTCGGTGATCCAACAGCCCCTGCTCTTTGACAGCGCGCAGGAGTGGTGCGAAATCGCTTCCCCCGGCAGGCTGCCTGGCGGTTGCGCTCGGGGGTCGTTCCGCGACTGCTGCTGCGACCTGGGGCATGGGTGGGTCTCCGGTCTCCGTGAGGTCAGGGCTTTACCTGCCACAACGTACGGATCGGTGACCTGTCGCAACCATGGCGCCACCCCCCGTGTCGAGCCGGGGGGCAGCGCCACGGGAGAGGGGGGTTGACTGCACCTCCTCTGGGGTGAAGTGACTGGGATCACTGCCTACGCCCCCTCGCGTCGCTCGCCACTTGATGTACCCTCGGCCGCTCCGGTCCAAGTAGTCAAATTTGAGGAACGCGCCATCGCTGTGCACCAACTCCCTGTCGTCTCCCCCGACGAGCTTTCTGAACTGTCATGCTGTTCCGTTCTCTTCGTGCCCGCCGACCCCGCACGCGGTGGCCGGGTCGCCTTCTGGCACCCGGACGGCACAGAAGTGCCTTCGCTCGTTGGGGGCACCCGCGAGGAGCTGTCCCTCGCCCTCCCAGGGGACGACGGTGTCGAACTGAGTGCCGTGTCCGCGGTGCTGCTGCCCGTACGCGCCGCATTGCCGGTCCTCACGCGCGCGCGTGTCGCATCAGGAGCTCACCCGACGGCTGCCTTCTGGGGGACGGCGGGGGTGCTCGCGCTGCAATTCGCTGCCCGCGGCCTGCTGTTGCCGGGACTGACGGCCACTGATCACGACTCCTGGCGCGCGGGCCCGTTGGGGGCACAGGATCTCCAGAGACTGCGTGAACTCGCCGCGGCGATGCCACCGGCCGCCCACGCCCTTCCGTTGGACGGCGGCACACCGCTGCGACTGCCCGAGCCGGAGCCGCTGCTGCGCCAGTTCCTCGATGCCGTGGCCGACACGCTGCCCCGCTCGCCCGCCGCCGCGTTGGCCGCGGGCGGACCGGTCTTCGCGTCCTGGGAGCCGCAGCACGTTCCCGAGCAGCAGGCGTGGGCCGCGGACGTGGCGGCGGGGCATGACGCGGGGGTCCGGGTCTCGCTGCGCGTGGAGATCCCCGGCCTCGTCTCGGTCACCGAGGACGGTACGCGGCTTCCCTTCCGCGCCGTTCTGCAACTGCACAGCGTCAGCGACCCCTCCTTCGTCGCGGACGCGGCCGAGGTGTGGGCCGGGGCCGGCTCGACCGCGCAGGCATTCGGTCCGCGCTCACGTATGGACGCCCTCTTGGCGCTGCGTCGCGCTACGCGCGCGTGGCCTCCGCTGGCCCCGCTGCTCTCGGCGACCGTGCCCGACGCGATCGAGCTCGCCGACGAGGAAGTCACCGAACTCGCGGGCGAAGGCGCCCGGATGCTGGCGGTCGCGGGCGTCGACGTGCACTGGCCCAAGGAGCTGGCGCGCAGTCTCACCGCGCGCGCCGTCATCGGTCCGCCGGATGATGACCGGCTGGGCGACGAGCGGCTGAGCGACGAGAAGAGCCCGGAGAAGCTGTCCTCGGATGCGCCGTCCTTCCTCTCCGCCGATGCCCTGCTTGCCTTCAACTGGCGCTTCGCGCTGGGCGACCAGCAGCTGACACGCGACGAACTGGACCGCCTCGCCGAGTCGAACCGCCCCGTGGTGCGCCTGCGCGACCAGTGGGTGCTGATCGACCCCGAAGAGGTCCGCCGCGCCCGCGACCAGCAGGACCGCAAGGTCACCCCGATCGACGCCCTCAGCGCCGCCCTGACGGGTACCACTGAGGTCGGGGGGCGACCCGTCGACGTAGAGTTCACAGGCTGGCTCGCCACGCTCCGTGAGCGGCTCTCGGACCCCGAGGGCATGGAGCCCGTCGGCCAGCCCGAGGCGCTCGCCGCGGAGCTTCGCGACTATCAGCTGCGCGGCTTGAACTGGCTGGCGCGGATGACGTCGCTCGGTCTCGGCGGCTGCCTCGCCGACGACATGGGTCTCGGCAAGACGATCACTCTGATCTCGCTGCACCTGCACCGCCAGACCCAGAAGGACACCGCGGGTCCCACCCTGGTGGTCTGCCCGACGTCGCTGATGGGCAACTGGCAGCGGGAGATCGAGAAGTTCGCACCCGGCACGCGCGTACGACGGTTCCACGGTGGCCGGCGCAGTCTGGAGAACCTGGCGAACGGCGAGTTCGTGCTCACCACCTACGGCACGATGCGGCTCGATGCGGAGCGGCTGGCCCAGACGTCCTGGGGCATGGTGGTCGCCGATGAGGCGCAGCACGTCAAGAATCCGTACTCGGCGACCGCGAAGCAGTTGCGCGCCATCGGCACCCGCGCGCGCGTGGCGCTCACCGGCACACCCGTAGAGAACAACCTCTCCGAGTTGTGGGCCATCCTCGACTGGACCACCCCCGGCCTGCTCGGCAAGCTCGGCACCTTCCGTACTCGCTACGCCAACGCCGTGGAGGGCGGCGCGGATCCCGGCGCTGCCGAGCGGCTCGGGCAGCTCGTACGTCCGTTCCTGCTGCGCCGGCGCAAGTCGGATCCTGGGATCGCGCCCGAGCTGCCGCCGAAGACGGAGACCGACCGTGCGGTCTCGCTCACGGCGGAACAAGCAGGCCTCTACGAAGCGGTGGTGCGAGAGACCCTCGCGGAGATCTCCGGAGCCGACGGTTTCGCGCGGCGCGGGCTGATCGTCAAGCTCCTCACCGGCCTGAAGCAGATTTGCAACCACCCCGCGCAGTACCTCAAGGAGGACAAGCCCCGGATCCCTGGCCGCTCCGGAAAGCTGGAACTGCTCGACGAGTTGCTCGACACGATCCTCGCCGAGGAGGCGAGCGTGCTCGTCTTCACGCAGTACGTCCAGATGGCACGGCTCATCGAACGGCACCTGGCGGGCCGCGGTGTCCCCTCGCAGTTCCTGCACGGCGGCACGCCCGTCGCGGAGCGTGAAGCGATGGTGCAGCGCTTCCAGGACGGTGAGGTGCCGGTCTTTCTGCTGTCTCTGAAGGCAGCGGGAACAGGCTTGAACCTCACCCGCGCCGAGCATGTCGTGCACTACGACCGCTGGTGGAACCCCGCCGTCGAGGCGCAGGCCACCGACCGTGCGTACCGCATCGGGCAGACGCAGCCGGTGCAGGTGCACCGGCTGATCGCCGAGGGCACGATCGAGGACCGTATTGCCGACATGCTGTTGCGCAAGCGGGAGTTGGCCGATGCCGTCCTCGGTTCAGGCGAGGCCGGTCTCACCGAGCTGACCGATGCCGAACTGTCGGATCTGGTGGAGCTGCGAGGGGGCACGCGATGAGTGACATCCATGACGGCGCATACGAGGCCGAGGACGGCCACCGGCACGCCGACCGGGCTGCGGACGAGCGCACGTTCGAGGCGCTGCCGCCTCCGCACGGGCGCGGTTTCGCGCAGACCTGGTGGGGCCAGGCCTGGCTGAAGGCTCTGGAGGATACGGCCTTGGACCTCGGTCAGCTCAAGGCCGGGCGTCGGCTCGCGCGCGCGGGTGCCGTGGGTGCGGTCTCGGTGCGGCCCGGCCGGATAACCGCGGTCGTCAAGGGCCGTGACGGCACTCCGCACCGCTCCGACGTGCTGTTGCAGGAGCTGGGCCCGGAGAAGTGGGATCGCTTCCTGACGATGGCCCTAGAACGGGCCGGGCACATCGCGGCGCTTCTCGACCGGGACATGCCGCCGCATTTGGTAGAGGACTCCGCGGCGGCAGGCGTCGAACTCCTGCCCGGTATCGGCGACCTGGAGCCCGAGTGCGACTGTGAGGCGTGGGATCACTGCGGGCACACCGCCGCGCTCTGCTACCAGGTGGCGCGGTTGCTCGACGAGGACCCCTTCGTGCTCCTGCTGATGCGGGGTCGCGGGGAGCGTGAGCTCCTGGACGAGCTGCACGAGCGCAGCGTAGCTCGTGCCGAGGCCCCGGATCCTGGTGAAGAGGCCGAGGACAGTGCTCCAGAGGGGGTCAGCGCCGCAGAGGCATACGCGGACGGCGCCATCCTGCCTCCGTTGCCCGTCCTGCCCGCGCTGCCGTCCGAGCCGGGTCTGCCGCCGACGCTCGACACGGAGGCTGAGCCTGCGCAGGGGCTCGATGTGGCCGCCGTGGAGTTCCTGGCGGCGCAGGCGGCTGCCGAGGCCTACCGCCTGTTGGCCGAGGCGATTGCTCCCGGTCATGAAAAGCATGCTGCCACGGAGGAGCTGACCGCGAGCGAGGACGCCGTACGCCTGGCTGCCGCGGCTCCAGGGCCCGCCATCGAGGCCCGGCTCGCGACGGCCTCCGAACGCGGCCGTGACGGTCTCGCTCTCGCCGTACAGGCCTGGCGGAACGGGGGCCGAGCCGCGCTGCGTGTACTCGAAGAGGAATGGACACCCAAGGAGGACTCGCTGGCACGCGCGCGTGCCGCGCTGGAAGCGGCCTGGGAAGAGGGCGAACGCCCAGAGTTGCGGGCGGCCCGCAATCGCTGGACCGTGGTCGGCTCGGACGTTCAACTGCGCCACGGGCAGGACGGCCGTTGGTGGCCCTATCGCAAGGAGCGTGGCCGCTGGACTCCTGCGGGGCCGGCGGCCCATGACCCGGCGACGGCTCTGGCCGTGGCAGGTGGCAACGAGTGACAAGGGCGCCCTCGACTCTCGGGTGACGTGCTGAGGTAGTGCGCTCGACCGCACGTGACGTGTGGTGGCGCGCGGATCGGGCGTTCGCCCGGAAGCCGCGAGGGGATGCTCAGGGAAGGCGTCGGCCCGCGACGCGTGGTCCTGCTGGTGTCGACAGGATCCTTCCTGTCTCCCCCTCGCGGCCATGGGGGCGACCGCTGTGATGACTCCGATGGCCACGAGGGCGGTGAGCAACACGAACAGCCCGTTGCACCGCCTGGAGGGCCCTCCAGGCGGCGTCGGCGGCCATTTTGCGGTTCCGGGAGGCGGGCCGCTGGGCGGGGGCTGAGGCGGTATCGGCGGCGTGGTCATACCGTCGAGAGTCGCCTCGAACCGGTCACGAGGTGACCCCTGTGCGGAAGTTGGTGTAGCGGTGATGAAGCACGCTCAGACGCGCGCGCCAAGGAGATGATCCATGGCCAGCTGATCCAGGCGCTCGAAGGCCATCCCGCGCGCGGCGGCCGCCTCCACGTCGAACGCTTCGTAGGCGCTCCGGTCGGCGAGCAGCCCGGAGAGCCCGTCCTCGGCCGTGGGGAGCGCCAACTCGTCGAGGCGAGAGGCGCTCAGCGCTTCGCGCACCTCGGGATCGGCGCGGAAAGCGGCAGCCCGCTCCCGCAGGATCAGGTAGTTGCGCATGCAGCCGGCGGCCGATGCCCACACTCCCTCGGAGTCCTCTGTGCGGGGCGGCTTGAAGTCGAAGTGCCGCGGGCCCTCGTAACCGCCCCTCTCCAGGAGGTCCACCAACCAGAAGGCGCTGCGCAGGTCTCCGGCGCCGAAGCGCAGGTCTTGGTCGTACTTGATGCCGGTCTGGCCGTTGAGATCGATGTGGAAGAGCTTGCCCGCCCACAGCGCTTGCGCGATGGAGTGCGGAAAGTTCAAACCCGCCATCTGTTCGTGGCCCACTTCGGGGTTGACGCCGAACAGTTCGGGCTTCTCCAGGTGCTCGATGAAGGCGAGGGCGTGGCCAACGGTCGGCAGCAGGATGTCGCCGCGCGGCTCGTTCGGCTTCGGTTCGATCGCGAAGCGCAGATCATAGCCCTGAGAGGTGACGTACTCGGCGAGCAGGTCGAAGGCCTCCTTCATCCGATCGAGCGCATCACGCACTTCCTTCGCGGCACCGGACTCCGCTCCCTCCCTGCCGCCCCACGCCACGTAGGTGTGCGCGCCCAGCTCCACTGCCAGGTCGATGTTGCGAATCGTCTTGCGCAGCGCGTAACGACGTACGTCTCGGTCGTTGGCTGTGAAAGCGCCGTCCTTGAAGACAGGGTGGGTGAAGAGGTTCGTGGTCGCCATGGGCACGACCAGGCCTGTCGCGTCCAGCGCCTGCCGGAAGCGCTTGATGTGGCCTTCGCGCTCCGTGTCGGATGACCCGAACGGGATCAGGTCGTCGTCGTGGAAGGTCACCCCGTAGGCACCCAGTTCCGCGAGGCGGCGCACCGAGTCGGCGGGGTCGAGCGCGCTTCGGGTGGCGTCGCCGAACGGATCACGGCCCTGCCAGCCGACGGTCCACAGGCCGAAGCTGAACTTGTCCTCCGGAGTGGGTTGGTAGTTCATGTGCGGCTCCCTCACCTATTTCGTCATGGCACTTTACAAATTAGTATCCGAGGGCGCCGCTGGGAAGGTCGGGGAGGAAACTCGGGGCAACGCCCGGGGAGAGCCGCAGGAACGGAGACCCATATGTCATCAGCGCCATCAGCTCAGGGGCCCCTTGTTGTCGGCGTGGACAGTTCCACGCAGTCCACCAAGGCCTTGGTCGTAGACGCGGCCACCGGGCAGGTCGTGGCGAGCGGACAGGCGCCGCACCGGGTCACCACGGGCGAGGGCCGCGAGAGCGACCCCCAGGAGTGGTGGGAAGCGCTGTGCGCGGCGCTGCGGCAGTGCGGGCCTCTGGCGCGGGAGGCCTCGGCGGTGTCGGTGGGGGGCCAGCAGCACGGCTTGGTGACCCTCGACAGGGAGGGCAAGCCGGTACGACCCGCGCTCTTGTGGAACGACGTGCGTTCCGCCGCGCAGGCTCGCGGGCTCCTTGAGGGGCTCGGAGGCCCGAAGGAGTGGGCCGCTCGGGTCGGCAGTGTGCCAGGGCCCTCCTTCACCGTGACGAAGTGGGCCTGGCTCACCGAGCACGAGCCCGCCTCCGCGCGCGCGACGGCGGCGGTTCGTCTGCCCCACGACTACCTCACGGAACGCCTCACAGGGCTCGGCACGACCGATCGGGGTGACGCCTCGGGGACGGGGTGGTGGACGTCGTCTTCGGAGACGTACGACGAGGAGATCCTCGGCATGGTCGGCCTCGACCCGGCGCTGCTGCCCCGCGTGGCACGTCCCGGGGAAGTCGTCGGCACCGTACGAGGGGGCGCTGAACTGCCCTTCTCCAAAGGCACGCTGGTCGCTCCGGGGACCGGCGACAACGCGGCGGCCGCCATGGGGCTCGGGCTGCGCCCCGGCACCCCGGTGCTGAGTCTCGGCACCTCGGGCACGGTGTACGCGCTCTCGGAGCGCCGCCCCGCGGATCCGACCGGCACAGTGGCGGGCTTCGCCGACGCACGGGACGCATGGCTGCCGCTCGCGTGCACGCTCAACTGCACACTGGCCGTCGACCGGGTGGCCGCCCTGCTGCGTCTCGACCGTGAAGAGGTGGCCCCCGGCGGCACGGTCACCCTCCTGCCGTATCTGGACGGCGAACGGACGCCGGATCTCCCCCACGCCACCGGGATGGTGCACGGCCTGCGGCACGACACGACGCCCGGACAGGTGTTGCAGGCCGCCTACGACGGGGCCGTGTACTCCCTGCTCGGCGCACTCGACCTCGTCCTGGACCCGGACGCCGACAGGTCGGCCCCACTGCTGCTCATCGGAGGCGGAGCGCGCGGCGCGGCCTGGCAGCACACCGTGCGTCGCCTCTCCGGCCGTCCCGTCCAGGTGCCCCAGGCTCAGGAACTGGTCGCGCTCGGTGCCGCCGCGCAGGCGGCGGGCATCCTGACCGGCGAGGACCCGAGCGCCATCGCACGGCGCTGGGGCACGGCCCAGGGGCCGGTGCTCGACCCGGTGGAGCGGGACGAAGCGACGTTGTCGCGGATCTCCGGGGTAATCTCCGACGCGGCGCCGCTCATGGACAGGGCGCCCATGGGGAGTGAGGGTTGACCGAGGCATGACCGCACCGCTGCACGACAAGCGCCCGGGGACATCGGGTGCGCGGCTGCCCGACACCCAGCACGGGATGCGCCGCCGCAACCTCTCCCGGGTGATGCACGCCGTGGCCGCCCATGGGCCGCTGTCCCGCGCGGCCGTGGCCTCCAGGATCGGGCTGACACGAGCCGCTGTCTCCACCCTGGTGGAGGAGTTGATCCGGTCAGGGTTCCTGGACGAGCTGGGCCCGGAGCGCCCCGGGCGGGTGGGCCGCCCCGGATCCGCGCTCGCGGTCAGCGCGCGCGGCCCGGTGGGCATCGGAGCCGAGGTCGGCGTCGACCACCTGGCAGTCTGCGCGGTCGATCTGCGGGGAGAGACACGGGCGCGCGCCGTCCGCCGGGTCGGCAACCGCGGGCGGTCCCCCGAGCCGGTGCTGCGGGAACTGGCCGCCTTGGTACAACGGGTCTGCGACGACGCCGGCCGGGCAGGCATGAGTCCGGCAGGTCTGGCGGTGGCCGTGCCGGGCCTCGTCGCCAGGGACGCCCGCACGGTCGTCCGAGCGCCCAATCTCGGCTGGCGTGACATCGACCTCGAACCGCTGCTCCTCTCCGGGCTACCGCTGACGGTGGACAACGAGGCCAACTTCGGCGCACTCGCCGAGCTGTGGCTCGGCGAGGACATACCGGAGGATTTTCTCCACGTCTCGGCGGAGATCGGCATCGGCGCCGCGCTCGTCGTCGACGGTCGGCTGCTGCGCGGGACACGGGGGTTCGCAGGCGAGTTGGGGCACATACCGGTGCGGGCCGAGGGGCCGTCCTGCCCCTGCGGGGGCCGTGGCTGTCTGGAGCAGTACGCGGGAGAGGTGGCGGTGCTCCGAGCGGCAGGACTGGAGCCCGGCGAGGACCGGCTCGGGCTCCTCGCTGAGCGGGCTGCCGCGGGCGACAAGGCGGTACGACGGGCCCTGCGCGGCGCTGGGGCCGCCATGGGTATCGCCCTCACGGGCGCCGTCAACCTACTGGATCCTGAGGCCGTGGTGCTCGGTGGGGCGCTGTCCCGCCTCGCGCCGTGGCTGTTGCCTTCGCTGGAGCGGGAGCTGGCGGGGCGGACAGCCGGCCGGGCCTGCGGAGTGACCGTGTCAGGGCTTGGGCCGGACGGGCCACTGCTGGGCGCGGCGCACTCGGTGGTGCGGGCGGTGCTGGACGATCCGGTGGGAGTGTGTGTGGCGGGGTAGCCGGGGTGGGTGCTGCACGGCGCGCCGTCGAGATCGGTGGGCCCACGCGGGCTCCGCGGGGCGCGGCGAAAGTCACCGCAGGGTGGGCGCGGCGCAGACCGGAGTGCCAGATCGAGCCGCCAGTCAGGCCGGATCGCGGCCGGCCGCCGACACCAAAAGGCCTCCCCCCACCCTTCCTTTCCCCCGTTCGGGTGGCCGCGATTTCCACAATCGCGCTGCTGTACACAGATGCGAGCTACGCCCTTCCGCCCCAACCGGCCAGCGCCGTACCGTAATTCACGCGGGACGCTGTCGGCCTGGCGACGACGGCGTCGCTGCGGATCGGGGGATTCACATGTCGGGGGAGACCAATCCAGGACTGCGCCGTGGGGCCATCGGGCCCCGCGAGGTCCTGTTCCAAAGCGCCCGTCCGCCCGGGCCAACGGGCCAACGGGCCAACGGGCCAACGGGCCAACGGGCCAACGGGCCAGAGTGGAGCAGCACAGCGATGAGTGACCCCCGCATCCTCACTGTGCGGCCCGAACCAGGTGAGTACGCCTGGACGTTCGGTAGCGCCCCACCTGTGGCGCGTATCGCACCGGGCACGGTCCTCGACCTGTTCACCGAGGACTGCTTCGCCGGAAACGTGCGCTCGGAGAAGGACCTTGGCTCCAAAGTGTGCGAGTTCCCCTTTCTGAACCCGCAGACGGGGCCCTTCTACGTAGAGGGCGCGGAGCCCGGCGACACCGTGGCCGTGCACTTCGTGTCGATCGAGCCGGCCCGGGGCTGGGCGGCGTCCACGGCTGTCCCGCTCTTCGGCGCCCTCACGTCCACCCGCTCGACCGCCTCGCTCCAGGCTCCGCTGCCGGAAGCCGTGTGGATCTGGCGGCTCGATCGGGCCCGCCGTACCGCGCAGTTCAGCGCGCGGGACAGCGACTTCGAGATCGAGGTGCCGATGGACCCGATGCACGGCACGGTTGGTGTCGCGCCCGCCCATCTGGAGGTGCGCTCGGCACTCGTGCCCGACGCCCATGGCGGCAACATGGACACACCGGAGATGCGCGCGGGAGTCACCTGTTACCTGGGGGTGAACGTCGAAGGTGCATTGTTGAGCCTGGGTGATGGGCACGCGCGCCAGGGCGAAGGCGAGACGTGCGGGGTCGCCGTCGAGTGCGCCATGCACACCCTGGTGATCGTCGAACTCCTGAAGGGCGTGGCCACTGCCTCGCCCCGCCTGGAGTCCGACACGCACATCATCTCGACCGAATCGGCACGTCCTCTGGAGGACGTGTTCCGCATATCCCAACTCGACCTGGTCCAGTGGCTGGTGCGTGATTACGGTGTCAGTGAATTAGACGCCTATCAATTCACGACGCAGACCGTCGAGTCACCGCTCGCCAATGTCTGCGACACGAACTACACGTGCGTGGCCAAGCTCCGCAAGGGGTGGCTGCCCGCCCGCGAAACGCACCGCGGTCTGCACGCGCGGCCGCGGGAGGCAGCCGCCGCGCTTCCCCACGGAACAGTTGCCTCACCGCTCCCCCACGGAACAGCTCACCGTCCCTCCCACTAGGCGCAGTAGTCGCTCGCTCAGCCAGTTGTCACTCACCGAGAGGCAGGTCAGTCATGGATGGAACGAGACGTTTCCCGAGTCGGCGCCGGCTGCTCCAAGGCGCGGTCGCCGCCACCGTTCCGGCGGCGCTCGTGACCGCGAACCAGGCGACGGCCCAGGCCCAGGCGGTCGACTACCCCTTGGCCGAGTGGGTTCCGGCCAGCACTTCCAACTACACGGCCGCCAACCGCCCCACCACCTATCCCATCGACTACGTGATCATCCACGTCACCCAGGAGACGTACGCCGACACACTCGCCATCTTCCAGAACCCGGCGAAGAAGGTCTCGGCCCACTACGTGGTGCGTTCCAGAGACGGCCACATCGCCCAGTGCGTCCGCGACCGCAATGTCGCCTGGCACGCCGGGAACTGGACCTACAACACGCGCAGCATCGGCATCGAACACGAAGGGTGGGTCGATAAGCCGCAGTACTTCACCAACGCGATGTACGAGCAGTCCGCAGCACTGACAGCCGCCATCTGCTCGAAGTACGACATCCCCATGGACCGTGAGCACATCATCGGGCACCACCAGGTCCCCGGCTCGGACCATACGGACCCCGGCCCGTACTGGGACTGGTCGCGCTACATACGCCTCGTCAACTTCGCCTGAGAAGGACTTCGACCCACCGCGGCCAAAGGCACGCTTCACCCATCGGGCGGCACGCTTGTCGGGCACTGCTCCGGGGGCGACGATGGCACCAGCGCATCGCCGACCCGGGAGGCCGAGTTGACCGATCCATGGGTGGCTCTTGAGCCGGGAGCAGATCCCGCCGAGCGGGTGCGGGTGTTGCGCCGGGCACACGAGAGGTTCACCGCCGCCGGCACAGTGGTCCGTCCGGTACGTCCGGTCGTGGCCGACTCATGGAGGAGGTCGGCCAGGGCCCACGTCAGCCCGGAGGGCGCGGGCGCGGCGGTGGAGCTGGTCGACGGCGACCTGGGGGCCTATCGGGCGGAGCATCCGCTGGCCGGGGTGATGCCCTTGTTCCGGGAGTTGATGGGCACCTTCGCGACGGACGGGGAGCATCTTCTCGCGGTGTGTGACGCGCAGGGCAGGTTGTTGTGGGTCGAGGGTCACGCGCTGGCGCGGCGGCGCGCGGGGCGGATGAACTTCGTGCCGGGCGCGCGGTGGGCGGAGTGCGCCGTCGGGACCAACGCACCGGGGACGGCGGTCGCAGTGGACCGGCCGGTGCAGGTCTTCGCCGCCGAGCACTTCATGAGGGGGGTGCAGCCGTGGACGTGCGCGGCGGCTCCGGTGCACGATCCGCGTACCGGGAGGCTCATCGGGGCGATCGACATTACGGGCGGCGACGGTCTCGCGCACCCGCACAGCCTCGCCTTCGTCCAGGCGGTGGCGAGAGCCGCGGAGTCCCAGCTCGCACTGCTCGCGCCGTCGGCAAGGGGTGGGGACACGGTGGAGGTAGCGGCGCTGGGCAGGGACGAAGCGTTGGTTGTGGTGGGCGGGCGCAAGGTGCGGCTCAGTCGTAGGCACAGCGAGATCGTCGTGCTGCTCGCCCGTCACCCGGAGGGGCTGAGCGGGGACGAGCTGCTGTATGCGCTGTACGAGGACGAGTCGGTGGCACAGGTGACGTTGCGGGCGGAGATGGCTCGGCTCAGGCGTGTGCTCGGGGCGGAGTTGCTGCGGTCGCGTCCTTATCGCCTGGCGTCGCCTGTCACATGTGATGCCGACGTGGTCGAGCGTCGGCTGGGGGCCGGTGCGGTGGCGGCAGCGGCCGCCGCGTACGCCGGGCCGCTGCTGCCGCAGTCGCAGGCGCCCGCACTGGTCCGGCTCCGTCGTAGGCTCGCCGATCAGTTGCGGGCGGCGCTGGTCGACCGCGATGACCCCGACCTGTTGGCGGACTGGGCGCACGCTGCCTGGGGCGAGGACGACCTGGTGGTGTGGCGGGCGCTGGCCGCACTGCGCCCCACGTCTCACGTTCTGACGCGCCTGCGCGAACTCGACACGGAGCTGGCCTTCGCCGGGCAAGGCTCCGAGCAACCGGGCGAGGCTCGAAGCAGCCAGGCAAGGCTCCGGGCATCGCTGGGCAAGGCTCCGGGCAACCGTACTGAGGGGGACTCACGCAACGTACATGCAACGTCCGCGGTCCTAGCCTCCGGGCGAGAGCTGCCCGACGGTGGGCAGCCTTCCCCGGGAGGCCAGCCAAGATGACCCGTTACGCAGCGCCCGGCACCGAGGGCGCGATCGTCGACTTCCAGTCGCGCTACGACCACTTCATCGGCGGCGAGTATGTGGCTCCCGCAGGCGGGCAGTACTTCGAGAACCCGAGCCCGGTCAACGGACAGCCCTTCACTGAGATCGCCCGAGGCACCGCCGAGGATGTCGAGCGTGCCCTCGACGCGGCGCACGCGGCCGCGCCCGCGTGGGGGCGGGCGTCCGTCGCCGAGCGGGCCGACGTCCTGCGGAAGATCGCCGACCGGATGGAGGCCAACCTCGAACAACTCGCGGTGGCCGAGAGCTGGGAGAACGGCAAACCGGTCCGCGAGACGCTGGCAGCGGACATCCCTCTCGCCATTGACCACTTCCGCTACTTCGCGGGGGTCATCCGGGCGCAGGAAGGGTCGCTGAGTGAGCTGGACGAGGACACCATCGCGTACCACTTCCACGAGCCGCTCGGCGTGGTCGCGCAGATCATCCCGTGGAACTTCCCCATCCTCATGGCGACCTGGAAGCTGGCGCCGGCGCTCGCCGCCGGGAACGCGGTCGTTCTCAAGCCCGCCGAGCAGACGCCTGCCTCCATCCACTACTGGATGAGCCTGGTCGCCGATCTGCTGCCGCCGGGCGTGGTCAACATCGTCAACGGTTTCGGCGTGGAGGCGGGCAAGCCGTTGGCCTCAAGCCCGCGTGTCTCGAAGGTCGCCTTCACCGGGGAGACCACCACGGGCCGGCTGATCATGCAGTACGCCTCGGAGAACATCAAGCCGGTGACGTTGGAGCTGGGCGGCAAGTCGCCGAACATCTTCTTCGACGACGTGTGGGCCGCCAACGACGACTTCCGGGACAAGGCACTCGAAGGATTCACGATGTTCGCCCTCAATCAGGGTGAGGTCTGCACCTGCCCGTCGCGGGCGTTGGTGCAGCGCGGCCACTACAGCGAGTTCCTCGAAGCGGCGATCGCCCGCACCGAACAGATCAAGGCGGGGCATCCCCTCGACACCGACACCATGATCGGCGCGCAGGCCTCCAACGACCAGTTGGAGAAGATCCTCTCCTACCTGGACATCGGCCAGCGGGAGGGCGCCAAGGTCCTGACAGGCGGACAGCGCATCGAGTACGACGGTGAGTTGGCGGGCGGCTACTACGTCCAACCGACTATCTTCGAAGGCGACAACCGCATGCGGGTCTTCCAGGAGGAGATCTTCGGCCCGGTCGTCTCGGTCGCGTCGTTCAACGACTTCGACGACGCCATCAAGATCGCGAACGACACGCTGTACGGGCTGGGGGCCGGGGTCTGGACGCGGGACATGAACACCGCGTACCGGGCGGGTCGTGCGATCCAAGCGGGCCGTGTGTGGACGAACTGCTACCACGCGTATCCGGCGCATGCGGCGTTCGGAGGATACAAGCAGTCGGGCATCGGGCGCGAGACGCACAAGATGATGCTGGAGCATTACCAGCAGACGAAGAATCTCCTGGTGTCGTACTCACCGAAGAAGCTCGGCTTCTTCTAGGGGCACGAAAAAAGGCGCCTGACCTGGACTTTTGCCCGTCAGGCGCCCCTTCGACCTGCTCAGCGCGTGCCCTGCCGACCTGATCCCGAATGCCACAGGCGTCGATGCCTTCAATGCCGCCTACCGCGGGCCAAGCAGCAGCAGGCGGTGTTCGTCGCGGTCGAGCGCCAGAGCCCTCGGTGGACGGCGAAGGCGGACACGCACCGCCGTCGGCCACACGGTCGACGACAGCGTGGACGACGCCGTCCGCAACGCGGTGATCCGGTTGATCCGCTCGCGCCAGGTCCGCCCGGACTCCTCCGCCGTCCGGTGCACTTCGTGCTGTACGACATCGACAGCAAGCAGCGGGCCCGCGAGCTGGCCACCGCCTTGCACGCCGCCCTGTACGCCGTGCTCGGTCCCCTGACCCGCGTTGTTCCCGAAACCTCTGCCTGACCTGCGGCCCCCGCCGTCTCGCCGCACTGCCCGCCCGGACGGCGGAGCGACGGTATACATAGGAGATGGCGACCTTCGTACTCATTCACGGCGGCGGCGACAGCGGCTGGGCCTGGCATCTTCTCGAAGCCGAGCTGCGTGCGCGGGGGCATGAAACGGTGGCCCCGGACCTGCCGTCGGACCAGCCTTCCGCGGGGTTTGCCGATTATGCCGATGCCGTCGTCGGGGCCATCGGCGAGCGGCGGGATCTCGTGGTTGTCGGCCACTCCTACGGCGCCTTCACCGCACCGCTGGTGGCCGACCGGCTCTCGGCCAGCCACCTGGTCCTGCTGGCCGGGATGATCCCGGCCCCGGGGGAGCGGCCGGACGATTGGTGGGAGACGACCGGCTGCAACCGGGCCAGGGAAGCTGCGGGCCTGTCTGCCATCGAGGACCCATTCGAGAGCTTCTACCACGATGTTCCGCGCGGCCTGGCCGAGGAGGCGATGCACAGGGAGCGGGAGGAATCCTCCCAGGTCGGCAGCGAGCCCTGGCCGCTGGCGGCCTGGCCGGACGTGCCCACGAAGTTCATCGTGTGCGAGGACGACCGCTTCTTCCCGCCCGAGTTCTTCCGTGGCCTTGCGCGAGCGCGCCTCGGCATCGTGCCCGACGAGATCGGCGGCGGTCACTGTGTCGCGCTCAGCAGGTCGAAGGAGCTGGCGGACCTGCTGGTGGGATACCTCCACGGGGAACCGCCAACAGAGGGCGATTAGCGCATGGCACAGCGGTGTGCCAGCACGAACGCGTAAAGGCACCGCACACCGCAGTGCCTGTGACCAGGGCGCTTACCCTTCCCCGTCATCGGTTTCGTGGTCGGCATATGAGATGGTGGCTCGCTTGTGCGTGACCTTGCTGCCGGGCCGGGGTTGAGCTGGGATACACGTGCTGTCGCCCGTCCGTCTCGGGTTCGTGTGATGGTCCTGGCTCTCGCCCCCTCCTCCCGGGCGGGGGCCGTTGTCCGTTCCACTGGTGCAAATCCCAGCGCCGGTTCACCGCCAACGCCGCCCACGAGCTGCGCACCCCTCTGGCCATCCAGCGCACCGCGATCGAAGTCGGACTCACCGACCCCGACCCACGACGCGTCGCCCGAACCCGTGCCGACATGCTCACCGTCGTACGCCGCTCCGAGCACCTCATCGAGTCCCTGCTGCTGTCCACCAGCGATCAGGGACTGGAACACAACGCGGACGTGCCGCTGCACGACGTGGTCCGGCAAGTCCTCGCCGAAGTGAAGACCGACGACCCCAGGCTCACCGCCAAGATCGAACCGGTGACCGTCCGCGGTGACAGCATTCTCCTCGCCCACTTGGTGGGCAACCTCGTGCGCAACGCCGCGGCCCAAAACATCTCAGGAGGCTACGTCAACGTGCACCGCTGGCACGGCCGACTCGACGAGGTCTCCAACAGCGGCACGGGCGTTCCGCCCGAAGCCGTCTCCCGACTCCTGGAACCCTTCCAACGCTGCCAGGCCCGCAGCCACCAGACCGGCGAAGGAGTCGGCCTCGGCCTGGCCATCGTGACCTCGATCGCTCACGCTCACGCTCACGCCGCAACCATGCATGTACGAGCCAATGCCGACGGCGGCCTCACAGTGGAAGTCGACTCCCCGCCCATCGACAGGCACGGGAGGTGAGCAAAGCGCGCAAGACCTGCAGCGGCCCGGACGTCGAGAACCCGACGGCAGCTGTTTGTGCCACGCCGTAGCAAACAGACAGGCGCCACCAACGTGCTCGGACCGGCAATCAAGTTCATGCCCAACAGCCATGGTCACGAAGCTGCAACCGGGCCCGGGCCGTCAGCCGGCTTCGTCCACTTCAAGGGACGCCAGGAGAACCCCACATCGGAACCACGCTTCAGAACTGCCCGTGCCGGCTCCCTGCCCACCTCGCTGCTCCTCCAGGACCAGCGAGGTGGGCGACAGGACCAAAACGTTGTCCCGGCACGGGAGGGACCCGATCCCTCGCACAGGGCGACGCGGTCCATGAAGAGCAAGGCGGTGTAGGGTCCGCTACTTCGTTGGCCCTGATCCCTGCGGAAACGCGATATCCGGACACGGCGAGCATCGACGGTGTCTGTGGATGGTGAGCATTGATGGCGCCTCCATGGCCGAGTTGTTTACAACGAGTGAGGCATCTATGGCCTTGAGGATCCCGGTTTCGCTGACTGGGGATCTGCGGCTGTGCAGGACGGGAGCCGCGCTTCACACATGCCGCCTTCGGAGCCTGGGGGCGGTCCGACTCATACCCGGGCGTGTGCCCAGTGGACGGTCTGAAGGGTGAAGGCGCGGGCCGCGGCGCTTTGGTAGGTGCTGTCGCGGCGCAGGAGCGTGACGGTGCGGGTAGGGAGCGCGGGGGTGAGGGGGATGGGCGTCAGGTGGGGATGTTCGTGGGTGATTGCGTCGGGCAGGACGGTGGCGAGCCGGGTGCGCGCCACGATTTCGGTGAGGGCGCTGATGGAGTGGGCCTCCAGTGCGATGCGCGGCTGCACGTGGTGGTCGGCGAAGTGCTGGTCGATGTGCCGTCGGGTGGCGAAGTCGCCGCTGAGCAGCGCGAGATGGCGTTCGCCGAGGTCGGTGACCGGCATGGGTCCGGATGCGCCGGTGTCGGGGTGGTGGGGGCCGACGACGAGGCTGAGGGATTCGGTGAACAGTGCGGTGGCCTCGATGCCCGGGAGGTGGGTGCCGGTGAAGGCGATGCCCAGATCGAGCCGGTCGGCGAGCAGGTCGGCTTCGATGCGGTCCTGGGTCATCTCGCGTACATCCAGGCTGATGCCGGGATGGCGGGTGTGGAAAGCGGAGATCACAGGGCCGGTGAGGTAGGCGGTGAAGGTGGGGGTGACAGCGAGGCTCAGGCGTCCGCGGGAGAGGTCCTGGACATCCAGTACCGCCCGTTCACCGGCCGCGAGGTCCCGTAGGGCGCGCTGGGCGTAGTGGGCGTAGGCGGTCCCGGCGTCGGTGAGGCGTACGGTGCGGCCGGTGCGGTCCAGCAGCTGGACGCCCAGGGCCTTCTCCAGCTGTCGGATCTGCTGCGACAACGTGGGCTGGGAGATCCGCAGCGCTTCGGCGGCGCGGGTGAAATTGGCGTGCTCGGCGACGGCGAGAAAGTAGCGCAGATGACGCAGTTCCGGCTTCATGACCCCAACTATAGATGTGGCCGATAGCTGTCAGTGGTAGCGAGTCTTGGACACTATAGGTGCAGGTCGTGCACAGTGAATGACGTCGGCCCCCACCGGCACACCCGATCGAAGGGAGTACGGGTCATGCGTCATCTCACCCAGGGAATCGACCGCTTCCAGCGGGAGATCTTCCCCGCCAAGGCCGGGCTCTTCGCCCACTTGGCCACTACCCACCAGCCCGGCACGCTGTTCATCAGCTGCTCCGACGCCCGCGTCGTCCCCGAGCTGATCACCCAGTCCGACCCCGGCGAGCTGTTCGTCATCCGCACCGCCGGCAACCTCGTCCCTGCCTACACCCCCGGCGCCGACGGTGTGGCCGCGAGCATCGAGTACGCGGTCGCCGTCCTGGGCGTGAAGGACGTCATCGTCTGCGGGCACTCCGCCTGCGGCGCCATGACCGCCCTCGCCGAGGGCCACGACCTGACCGGCGCCCCGGCCATTGCCGACTGGCTGCGCCACGCGGACGCCTCCCAGGCCCGCGCCATCGCCCCCTCGGCGGGCGAGGACAAGGTCTCAGCCCTGGTACGGCAGAACGTCGCCGCCCAGCTGACGAACCTGGCCACGCACCCCTCAGTGGCCCGCGCCGTGGCCGAAGGCAGCGTGCGGCTGCACGGCTGGGTGTTCGACATCCCCACCGGCACCGTCGAGGAACTCCACGACGCGCCCCAGGCCCTCGCGGCCTGACCCAGCCCCTGCTGATCTCGTCCGGGCACCTTCGCCCGGACCCCCACGAACCTGCCACCCCCTTCTCATGGGGACGGCACCCACTGGAAAGGAACCGCCTCTCATGGTGCACGCCCAGTTCGACAACAGCGCCCGTCAGCAGCTCGCGATCGCCTCGGTCGAGGCCAAGACCCGCCGTGACCTGTCCTGGCAGCAGATCGCCGACGCAGCCGGCCTGTCGGTCGCGTTCGTTACCGCCGCCGTCCTCGGCCAGCACGCCCTGCCCGAGAAGTCCGCGAAGGCCGTCGCCGAGCTCCTTGGCCTGGACGACGACGCGGTGATGCTACTGCAGACCATTCCCACCCGCGGCTCCATCGAGGGCGGCATCCCGACCGACCCGACGATCTACCGTTTCTACGAGATGCTCCAGGTCTACGGCACCACCCTCAAGGCCCTGGTCCACGAGCAGTTCGGCGACGGCATCATCTCCGCGATCAACTTCAAGCTCGACGTGAAGAAGGTCGCCGACCCCGAGGGCGGCGAGCGCGCCGTCATCACCCTCGACGGCAAGTACCTGCCCACCAAGCCCTTCTGAGGCAACCCGCAGGACAGCACAACCCGGGGCGGGCCCGGACCACCACGTCCCCGAGCCCGCCCCGGCCCCTCCCTCCATTTCCTCGCGGCCCGCCGCCGACGCCGAAACGGCACGCGCGCGCTCCTTCCCCATTGGCGGACTCCCATGAACTTCGCACAGCGCACCATCGACATCGCCCGACAGAACGTCGCCGAAGGCGGCCGACCCTTCGCGACCGTCATCGTCAAGGACGGAGAGATCCTCGCCGAGTCCCCCAATAAGGTCGCCCAGACCAACGACCCCACCGCCCACGCCGAGATCCTCGCCATCCGCGAAGCGTGCACGAAGCTGTGCACCGAGCACCTGACCGGCACCACCATCTACGTCCTCGCCCACCCCTGCCCGATGTGCCTGGGCTCGCTCTATTACTGCTCCCCGGACGAGGTCGTCTTCCTCACCACCCGCGACGCTTACGAGCCCCACTACGTGGACGACCGCAAATACTTCGAGCTCGACACCTTCTACAGCGAGTTCGCCAAAACCTGGGACGAGCGCCGCCTTCCGATGCGCTACGAGGCACGCGAGGACGCGACCGCCGTCTACAAGTTCTGGCAGCAGCGCAACGGCGGCGAGCGCCGCGTGGCCGGCACCCCCACCGCCTGACCGCGTACCCGACGTGATCGAGAAGGCTGCCTGGATCCGGCTCCACCAGGGCCGGGTCCTGGCCACCCGCAGCCACAGCCGCGACCGTTTCCACCTGCCCGGCGGCAAACCCGAACCCGGCGAAACCCTCCAACACAGTGCCTATAAGGCTTGTCCCGTATGGTGCCGAGGCTCGTAGCGGGGCCTCTCCTCCTGTTGGCTCCCCACCCGTTGGTTGGCATGTCCGGCGATGAGAGGATCGCCGCCTGCCCGGATCAGGGCGTTGATGAGGCGGACCATGGGAGGCGCGCAGTGGGGCTGGGAACAGTGGTCGTCACCGGGGCAGCAGAGAACATCGGCTCGGTCGTACGCCGGGCATTGCGCAGCGAGGCTAGCCGCCTGGTCTTGCTCGACCGCACTGTCCTTTAGGTCGAAGCCGCGAATGAGGTGCTCCACACCGTCGACCTTCGGGACGCGGCCACCGTCGAGGCCGCGCTCGCGGGGCGGACGCCGTGCTCCATCTGGGCGGCCTGCCGGACGAGGCACCGCTTGAGCAACTCCTGGACGCCAACGTGCTGGGCACCCACCATGTCCTCGAAGCGGCCCGCCGCTCGGCGATTCCGCGGGTCGTGCTGGCCAGCAGCTACCGCGTGACGGGGTTCTATCCCACGGACCATCGCACCGGCCCGCAGGAGCCGGTGCGCCCCGACGGCCTGTACGGGGTGAGCAAGGCAGCTATCGAGGCCCTGGGGCGGCTGTACCCGGACAAGTTCGGCGTTTCCGTTATCTGCCTGCGTATCGGCAGCTTCGAGGAAGTGCCCACCGAGTCACGCCACCTGGCGACTTGGCTCAGCCCGCGCGATGCCGTCGGCTTCTGCCGCGCCGCGCTTGCCGCCCCTTTCTCCACTCGCTTTGCCACGGTCTACGCCGTTTCTGCCAACACCCGCCGCTTCTGGGAACTCCCCGCGCAATCCGAACTGGCCCACACGCCGATCGACAACGCCGAAACACATGCGTCGCATATCACCGACGCCGACGTCCCTGCCGGTTCCGAAGCTCCGCAAGGCGGCCCGTACGCCCTGCCCGAGATCACGTTGAAACACCTCCAGCCCTGACTCGCCCTTGCTCCACTGCTCGGGCGTTGCAGTGGGTCTCCGAAGTGAGGAGCCAGTGCCAACGAGGGGGGCGTGAGTTATCCGGTTAGGGCGAGGTGGTGAAGGCGAGCGATGCCGAGCATGGCCTGGTGAACGCCGTCACCCTTGAGACGGCAGTCACGCAGGATCTTCCAGGTCTTCATGCGGGCGAAGGCGTGCTCGACGCGGGCGCGGACCTGCTTGTGGGACTTGTTGTGTGCCTGCTTCCAGTCCGGAAGCTCCTCGCCCTTCCGGCGCCGATGGGGCATCACGAGGCCGGTGCCCGGGTAACCGCCGTCCGCGATCGTCGTGGTGTGCCCGACGACGGCCTTGGCCCCGGATTCCGCCCATGCCTTGCAGTCGGCGCGGTTACCCGGCAGCGGTCGACCGACCATGACGACCAGACGGCTGTCGACGTCGATGACGCCCTGGCGCCTGGTGCCGTCCACGATGAGCACGGTGTCCCTATAGGGAGGTCTGTCGGGCTGGTGGGCTGGCATCGCACGGTGTTGATGGCATAGGTGTAGCCCATGCCGGTCGCGGCGTCGGTGACAGCGGCGGTGGCCAGGGCTCGGCCGCCGGAGAGGCCGAGACTGCCGGCGAAGCCGGCGCCTGCGGGGGCCAGGGCGCCCGCGCCGGCGCCCATGACGGCGCCCTTGGCGGTGGCGCCTGCGAAGTCGTCCCAGTCGAAGTCGTCCCCGTGGGTCAGGGCGTAGACGCCGCCGATGCCTGCGCCGATGCACGAGGGGCAGTTGCCGGAGGGGTCGGAGAGGTTGGCGGGGTCGTTGTCGGCGTAACTGCCCGCTGGAACCATGCACCCGGCCTCTCGCAACGAACCCACAACACACCAGGCCAACAAGCCCGCGATACACCAACAAGCCCCCCGAGCGTCAGCCTGCCCGGTAGTCCGTCACAGGTGCGGGGTGCGTGCCTCGATCCGGTAGTCGAAGGCGGCGCCACCGACGCCGACCGTGGTCAGCCCGCCGTCGACGGTGAGGACAGCCCCGTTGACGTAGGACGCGGCGGGTGACAGCAGCCAGTCGATCGCTTCGGCGACCTCCTTGGGATCACCCGGCCGCCCGGCGGGGTTCAGCCGGTTCGCCTCCTCGTATGCCGCCTCGGCACCGCCCGCCAGCCCCGCCTCCGCCGCGAACCGTTGCATCCGCTGGTCGGCCATCTCCGTACGCACCCAGCCCGGGCACACCGTGTTGGCCCGCAGCCCCTGCGGACCGTAGTCGACGGCGAGGGAACGGCACAGGTGGAGCAAGGCCGCCTTGGACGTCGCGTAGGCGGCGTTACCGGCGCTGTTGCGGAGCGCGGCGACCGAGGCGACCGCCACCACCGCGCCGCGGCTCTCCAGCAGATGCGGTAGCGCGGCATGGAGCAGGAGGAACGGGCCGGTGAGGTTGGTCCGTATCAGCTCTTCCCAGTCCTCGACCTCGGTGTCGCCGACCGCGCCGCCTCGCCCGATTCCGGCGTTGAGCACTATGCCGTCGAGTCTCCCGTAGGTCTTCACCGTCGTCTCGACGAGTTCGCGCACGGCCTCGGGATCCGCGACGTCGGCAGGGTGGGCCAGTGCTCCGGTCTCGGCAGCGACTTGCTGCAGCGGCTGCGGTCTTCTGCCGGCGATCACGACATCGTGTCCGCCGGCCCGCAGCAACCGGGCCGTCGCGGCACCGATGCCCGTCCCGCCGCCAGTGACGACGACAACTCGCCCACCAGTCATGAACGTTGAGCTCCTCCCCCATCGACAACGCGCGGTTCGATCATAGGTGGCACCGTCGAGTCCGGATGACCCCCGCTCGTGTTCGAACATGTCAACGGCTGGTTGTGTCGCTGACGATGGCGCGGCGGTTGATGGTGCGGGGCTGTCGTGTTTGGGGGAGCCGGCGGCTGGAAGCCGCCGTACTGGCCCTGGACCGCGACGACGGCTTGTTCGGGGGTCAGTCGACCGCCCCGGTCGTGGGCGGTCCGGTACGCGTCCTCGTCGAGGTGGCTGCGTACGGCCGCCGAGATGCGGTCGACGTCGCCGCGTTCGGCCGGCGGCAGTGGCATGCCGACCGAGGTACGGGCCGCGTGCGCCACGCCCAGCAGCAGGGCCGCGTTCTGGGGCCGGCCCGCGAGGGAGTGCGCTCCCGCCAGTCCCTCCAGCGCGAGCGCGAGCGCCCGCACGTCACCGGTGTTGCGCGCGGACTCCCAGCCCTCCAGGTGGAGGCGCAGCGCCTCGTCCGCTTCGCCGCGCTGTTCCGCCACGAAGCCCAGCTCGGCCAGGACCGGAGCGCGGCCGGGTTCGAAGGACATCGCGGCCTGCCACTCCAGCGCGTGCCGCATGTGCGCCTCGGCCGCGTCGAGCCGGCCCTCGCGGCGGGCGCCGAGCCCCAGCCCGATCTCCGCGTGGAGCTCCCCCCGGCTTGAAGCTGTGCTCCGCCGCGAGGCGCAGCGCCCGCTGGTGGAAGTCGCGCGCCCGTTCGTGGTCGCCGGCCAGCATGGCCGTGCTGCCGAAGCCGGTCAGGCGACCAGCCGGTAGGGCTCGACGCGCCGCCGTCGCCTTTCGTTCCCGGACGGGTAGTCGAAGCCTGCCTCGACCTGATCGCGGCAAGCTCTGGCGAGCGTCATGAGCACCTCGGCGTCGACCGGCGTGCGGCCTGCGTCGAAGGACTCCGCGGAGCCGGTGAGCGCGCGCACCTCCTGGCGCAGCCGGGTGGGCAGCATCTGGTCGAGCTCGGTCAGCGCCCGTAGCGCGGCATCGCCGGAACCGGCGACTGCGCCGTGCGCGCCGATCAGCAGCGAGAGGGCGGTGGCGATGGCCTCCTGGTCATCCAGAAGCAGCGGCGGCAGGTCCTTCCCCGAGCCGGTAGCCGCCGCCGACGCCTTGGCCGGCATGCACCGGATAGCCGAGGGCACGCAACCGCTCGACGTCACGCCGTACCGTGCGGGCTGTGACCCCGCGCCGGTCGGCGAGCTCGGGGCCGGTCCAGACCTGGCGCTGCTGCAACACCCCGAGCAGCGCGAGCATCCGCTCCGTCGTCCCTCGTCCGCCACCGCTTGCCGTATCCATGTCATCCGCCCTGCCAGGGATAGCGGACCGATCCTGTCCGCCAGAGGTGTCACGGTGCCTGCATGGACGCAAACGAACTCGATGTGCACCGAACGCTGCGTGAGCAGTTGGAGTTCCACTGGAACCATCAGCTGCGCGCCCGGCTGGAGGGCATCACTGACGACGAGTACTTCTGGTCACCGGTGCCGGACGCCTGGAGTGTGCGGCCGCGCGGCGGCTCGACGGCGCCTGTGCAGCTCGGTGCGGGCGACTTCACGATGGACTACGCCTCCCCCCAGCCGGTCCCCGCGGCCTTCACCACGATCGCCTGGCGGCTCGGCCACGTGATCGTCGGCGTGCTCGCCGCGCGCAACGCGGCGCACTTCGGCGCACCGGCAGCGTCCTACGAGACATGGGAGTACGCCGGCAGCGCGGCCACCGCGCTCGACCAGCTCCAAGCCCAGCTCGACGTGTGGCTGGCCGGGGTGCGCGGCCTTGGTGAGGTCGGGCTGCGGGCCCCGGTCGGGGTGAAGGAAACCTTCCCCGAGATGCCCATGGCCGACCTGGTGCTGCACATCCACCGCGAACTCATCCACCACCTGTCCGAGGTCTGCCCGCTGCGCGACCTTCACCTGCACACGAAACCGGGCACCTCTAGGGAGCAACTCATGACCGCGAAGACGACCCACATCGACCCCGAAGAACTCCACCGCAACCCTGCCTTCACGCAAGGTGTGATGACACCCGCTGCGCGGACACTCCATGTCGGTGGCCACCTCGGCACCGACAGCACCGGAAACCTGCTCGACGGTATCGAGGCGCAGACCATGCAGGCCGTGCGCAACGTGCTGGCGGTGCTCGCCGCCGCGGGTACCGGTCCCGAGCATGTCGCCAAGCTCAACATCTACCTCGTCGGTGGAGTCGACGCACAGGTGGGGTACGCGGCGTCGCGATCAGTGTGGGGCGATCACCGCACAGCCATCACGGTCGTTTCCACCGCAGGACACGCCCGGCCGGGCGCACTCGTGGAAATCGACGCGGTAGCGGTCATTCCCGAGTAGGACGAACCAGCAAATCGGGGCCGCGCAGGCGTAACTCGCCGCATGGTCGATGACAACGCCGTGGCGGGGACGGCGGGCGACGGGGTGGCATGTGAGGAAGCGGTTCTTCGTGTTCGGCGGCACAGTGATGGCCGTGCTCACAGCGGTTCCCGCGGCGGCGGCCCCGCTTCCCCAGCCACCGCTGGTGAGCCTGAACGTCTCGGGCGACCACTACGCACTGACCGAGAAGACCAACCCGTACCAGACCCCGCCGACTGCCGAGTACGCGCCTGTGGGGATCAACGGAGCGCTGTTTGGCGCCGATCGCACCGCGATGCTGGACAGCGGCGATCCGCAGTGCGCGGCACGTGCCGACGCGCTGCCGCGACCGACCGTGCCGACCAGCGCGGCGTACTGCTGGGACACCGTGGTGCAGGGCAAGCAGGGCGCGGAGAACGCGCACCTGATGCCCTGGGTGCCGCAGGGCCTCGCCACCTCCGGCGAAGCACAGCTGAGCGGCATCCCTGTCACCGGAAACAACCGCGCCGCGATAGTCAGTTGGACGTGGCAGAACACCAAGCAGGACCCGGTGACGGACCCGGAGAACCCGCCGCCGCCCAAGAAGGACTACCGCCACAACTCGGTGAAGCTCGCCTTCGTCAACCTGGACGACATGAAGTACCGCTTCGTGCTCCCTGTGTGGGTCGACGAAGCGGGCGTGCAGCGGCGGATCTACGGGCACGGCGGCGGACTGGCCTGGTACGGCCCCTACTTGTTCATGTCCAGCACCTCCAACTGGGAGGGCCGGCCGGGCCCTGACGCGGGCAAGGCCGGCGTGCGCGTGTTCGACACCCGCAAGATCTACAAGAAGAAGGACGGAGGAGGCGGCGACTACCAGTACGTCCTGCCGGAGGTACGGCACTACGTCTCCGGCGGCGCCTCCTTCGACTACGTCTCGCTGGACCGCAACAGCGCGGGCGGCGCCAGCCTGGTCGGCGGCAACTACAGGTCCTCGTCGACCACGGGCAGTCATGCCGGCACCGAGGTCTACCGTTACCGGTTCGGCGACGACTACCGGCTGAACCGGACGGCCGTACAGGGCTGGAAGTCCACCGTCCCCCAGAACGCCGACGACGCGATCAGCGATGTCCAGGGCGTCCAGGCCAACGGCGACACACTGCACTTCAACATGTCCAAGGGGACCGTGGCCAACCGCCGCTTCTCCACGGCCGCTGTCGGCGGGGCCGCGGCGGGCTGGACGCTCAAGGCACGCAAGGACTGGTCGTACCGCCCGCAGGACCTCTCCCTCTGGTACGCCACCAACGAACTCTGGAGCCTCACCGAGGGCGAGGAGGACAGAGTGCTGTACTCGGTGAAGCTGGACGCCCTGAGATAGGACCATGTCCTCGACGGTGAAGAACACCATCGCTGTCCTGGTCCGCGTCACGGAGCAGGCAGGCCGTGACGGCATCATCAAGGTCAACCCCGCCCCGGTGACCGGTGGGAGACTCTCGTAGCGCTGGCCGCCGCTCTCGTGGCCGCCTCCCCCGGTGTCAGCGAACCGTCACCGTGAAGACGGGCGACTGGGTGGAGCCGCTCTTCATGCGCAGCTCGTTCTTGCCCTTGAGGCCGAGCTTGACCCGCAGGCTGTACGCGCCGGACTTGTCGACGGTCGTGGAGGCGGGCAGCGTCTTCCACATGCCGCGCTGCTTCTGCTGCAGGCCGACCTTGGTGCCCCCCGTGATGCCGGTGGCCTTGCCGCTGACGCGCAGCTCCTGCCATGCCTTCACGGAGGCCGCCGAGGGCTTGGCTGTCAGCGCGGGCTTCACCGCGGCGGTGGGGCTGTTCTTCTGGGTACCGAGGCTCTTGCCGGTCGCGACGTCCCAGATGGCGTACGGCGCGCCACCGCCCTGCGTCTTGCTGTACAGGCGCTTGCCGTCGGCGCTCAAGTGCAGGTAGATGCCGTCGTTGACCGTCTGGCCCGGCTTGACGATCTTGCCGTTGTAGTACGGCTTGCCGTCCTTGACGGTGACGGTGACTCCGGCACCGATATCGATCTTCACGGGCTTGGCGGCGACGACACTCTGTACAGCAGTGCGCTGCTCAGCGGCGGGCGCGCTCGCCAGCGCGGCCGCGGCCGGGGCCAGGAGCGCCGTACCGACGAGGGCCGAAACGGCGGCGGTACGCAGGGCGCTGCGGCGGTGGGTGGTGGTACGCATAACGTGGTTCCCCTTCACGGTCATGGATCTGTTCGCACGCACGGCACAGCTCCGCTGGTCGGGCGGCGCCATGCCGGGAGCTGTCCTGTTCACTCTCGCCGTCCATGCTGTGCGGCGAGTACACAATCAACCTAGTTGACCCGTCATAACGGATAACCGCAGATCATGTAACAGTGCCCCATAGATCACCGCATGGTCTGCCATCAAGGCAGCACCAGAGGGCTCGGCTCCGGTCCCGCTGTCGACGAGCGCAGTTGCCTTCCGCCCCTCAAGCTGTACGTCCTCGGGGGCGACCCCGCGGCGGCTGCCGTCCGTGTCGGTGACGACCAGGATCATGTCGTCCACGGAGACCACCGTGCCGGGATGCGCGCAAGTCCTCGACGATTTCCGCCGCGCGGCGGACGGTCCACCGCGCGTGACCGCAACGAGTTCTACTAGGAGGCCCCCCGGGGTCTCAGCCCCGGCGGCCGGAGCCCGGCCGCACCGTCACCTCCACCTCCGTTCCGTCGGACGCCCGCACGCGCACCTGTCGTGCCTGCCCGGGCGGCACACTTCGGGCGCTGGGGTGTGCCGTGCGGCCCGACACCTCGATCCGCCAGCCGGTGGCGCTCGGCGGCAGGGACAGCACGGTGGTGCCGGGGCGGCGAGTCGACCGGTAGGCGAGGCGGTGCGTCGCGCGGGCCGGGTCGTGGGTGTCGGCGCGCACGGTGACGTTCGGCCACCTGTTCAAGCAGACGCAGTACCCCAAGCTGGCACAGACCTGGCAGGCGATGCTCGAAGGCGACGAGGCGGCGGCCCGCGGTCTGTCGGCCGTCCCCGACGAAACGGCGGACGGGGCGTTGTCGCCGAACGACAACGCCCTGACCGTGTTCCTCTCCGTCACCTGCAACGACGTCGCATGGCCCAAGGACGTCACCGCCTACCGGCAGGGCGTCGCCGAGGACCGCGAACGCTACCCGCTGTACGGCGCCGCCACCGCCAACATCACACCGTGCGCCTTCTGGCCGCACACCCCCGCCGAACCGCCGGTGAAGATCGACGCCGAGGGCCCCCGCAACGTGCTGCTCCTGCAGAACCGGCGGGATGCGTCGACCCCGCATCGGGGCGGGAAGATGCTGCGCGAGAAGTTCGGGGACCGGGCGCGGCTGGTCAGCGTCGACGACAGCGGGCACGGCGTGTACGTCCTGGGCAACAACTCCTGCGCGTTGAACACCGTCACGCGCTACCTCGTCGAGGGCGAGGTGCCCGCGAAGGACACGTCCTGCCGCGCGGACTGACCTTCCCCGGAGGCCGTCAACGTGGGTCGCCCGTATCGGACAGAAGTGCGTGGAGACGCCGCATCACGTCGACCTGGGCCGGATTGTAGAGATCGGTAATGGCTGTGCGGATGGTGCGAGCGGTGTGCTGCCGGCCGCGCGGGGCGTCCGAGGCGAGGTCGCTCAGCCCGGGATGCTTGGCCCGGAGACCTCGGACGTAAGACACGAGACGCTCAGCGAGACTCTGGCGCGCCTGCTCGTCCGCATCGGCGGGAAGCTCGTCGAATTCGCGTGCCACCGGCTGCGGCTCCTCATGGAGCAAGTCCGCGTAGGCGTCCATCCCACGGGGGCCGAGGACCGTACCGAGGACGGTGACGAAAGAGCGGTCGGGGTCAGCGAGCTCTGCTGTCTCGTCCACGGAGGCGAGTCGGAGGGGGAGATCGGCCGTGGCCGTTCTGCGCATGAGGGCGCCGACCTCGGCGCGGGCGTGTTGCAGGCGTTCGATGGCGGCGGCCAACTCCTCGTCGAGAGCCCGTAGATCACGCGGGTCCGGGTCGGAATCCGGGCCGTCACGCATGTCCGCAGGAAGAAGTCCTTGGCGGAACCGGTGAGCGCGACGATGCCTGCCGCGACCAGAACGCCGGTCAGGCTGCCGGAGGCGGCGAGAAAACGTTCCCCGCGCACCAACCGGGCCAGGGTCACCGGCCCGTGTGCTCACCGACGGACCGGAGTACGCACGAGCCGTGGCGCTGTTCAACGCGGCGGTGGATGTCCGCCCATCTGTCGTCGTGCGGTGCGCGACCACCGCCGACGTGCAGGCCGGAGTACGCGCGTCTCGTAACCATGGGGTACCGATGTCCGTGCGCGGCGGGGGTCACGACTTCTGGGGCCGGGCGTTCCGTCCCAATGGGCTGGTTCTCGATCTGACCGACATGAGGGAAGTCCAGGTCGACGCCACCCACCGTCACGCGACGGTGGGTGGCGGGGCGCTCTCGTCCGACGTCGTATCGGCCGCCGAGCGGGCGGGCCTGACCGCCGTCACCGGAACGGCGGGCTCCGTCGGAATGGTCGGCCTCACGCTCGGCGGCGGGTATGGTCCCCTCCTCGGGCGGTTCGGGCTCGCAGCCGACAACCTGCTCGGCGCCGAAGTCGTCCTGGCCGACGGTTCACGGGTGAACACCGACGCCGAACATCATCCGGACCTCTTCTGGGCGTTGCGCGGCGGCGGCGGCAACTTCGGTGTCGTGACCTCGGCGCGGATCCGTCTGCACCCCGTGCCGACAGTGGTGTCGGGAACTATCTTGTACCCGATCGCCCAGAGCGCCGGCATCCTGGCCGACCTCGGTGAGATCCTTCAGGACAGTCCGGACGAGCTGACGGTGGACGTGGGGTTCCTTCCCGGTCCGGACGGCAAACCGACGGTGTACCTCGCGCCGACCTGGTCGGGGGATCTCAAGGCGGGGAACGCCGAGAACGGGCCGGTGCGTGCGCTGGCCAGGCTCGGTACACCCGTGCTCGCCGAGGTCGGACCGGTCGACCGTTCCGCGACGTTGGCCGCGACGGACGCCATGTTCCCACCCGGGCGGATGGGCGCGATTCGCACGCGAACCGTCCTGAGCGTCTCCAGCGCCATCGCGACCGTCCTGGAACGCGCCGCCCAGGAGTTCACCTCACCGTTCTCCGCGATCGTGTGGCACCAGTTCCATGGCGCCGCCACCCGCCCGCCTCTCGGCTCGACGGCTTTCGGCCGACGCGAACCGCACCTGATGGTCGAGCTGATCTCCATGTGGGAGAGCGGCGGAAGCAACAGCCACGTGGGACGTGGCGACGGTGGCTCACCCCACCTGCGCTGGCTGGAAGAGCTTCACGCGGCGCTCGAACCGTTCTCATCGCCGGGCGGCTACGTGAATTTCCTGGGGCCGGAGACTCCCGACCAGGTTGCGAACTCCTACGGGCCGAACACCCAGCGCCTGCTGGCCGTGAAGTCCGCGGTCGACCCGGATGCCGTCTTCGCCGCCACGCCGCTCCCCATCGACACCGCCGACGCCGGCTCCGCGCCCGTCTGAGACGAAGGCGACGTCACCACTCTGACCGTCAGAGGCATCCTCACCGCCCACAACGCCGCAGCTGCCTGCAACATTCCCGCCTACATCACTACGGTCTGGGCTCGTCCGCCACCCGGCCTCCGAGATATCCACGACCGGGACGAGCACACATGCACCACCACTACGGCGGTGCGGCAGAGACTTCCGTCACGAGCGTCATCCGAGCGTCAAAAATCTCCGGAAAAGCCACCACAAGCGTCACCGATGCAGGCGTCTCGCCCACGAATTCGCAGGTCTTAGGGTGTTTTCGCAGGTGAGGATGCGGTGTGCCGGGTTCCGCGTGACTTCGAGTGGAGGGCGAACGCACACTCACCTTCCGCCATCACCAGGTCCTCGATGCCGGGACCGACCTCGACAGGGCCGTCTCGCCCGACCTGACGGCGAGCGAGTACCGCCTCTCCTCCTTCGCCGGACTGCAGGCGCGCTTCGACGACCTCGCCGCACACTGCGCAGACTCGCCCGACTGCGTTCTCGGCTCCAACCCCGCGGCTGCGAACGACCGCCTGCGCGAGATCGTCCAGCCGCTCATCGAGACACCAGCACCGACCACCGACGGCCGGGGCCTGAGCGTCCGGGACGTCTATCTCGGCATCAGCGGCGGACTGTACTCCGAAAAGAAATGGCCCGACGTCATCTCCGCCCTGACCGCGCTCGAAGCGGGGAACGCCGACCGGATGCTCGCCCTGCGCGACACCTTCTACGCTCGCACGGCGGACGGCGCCTATGGCCATGACTTCGACACGAACATCGCTGTGCGCTGCATGGACTCACCCCGTCCGACGCCGGAGGAACAGACCGCGCTCGCACGCGAGATCGGGAAGGCCGCTCCGATGTTCGACATTGACGCGCTCACGGCGGGCAACTACCACAGCGAATGCGAGGCGTGGCCCGCGCCGCCAACACGTGACGAACCCTGGCTCGCCGATGTCGAAGGCCTCCCCGAGACGCTCGTCGTGTCGGTCACCGGCGATCCTGCGACACCGCACGAGGGTGGCATCGCGATGGCGCGAGCTCTCGGCGGAAGCCTGCTCACAGCCGACGGCAAGCAGCACGGCGTCTATATCCTCGGCGGCAGTAAGTGCGTCGACGACGTGGTCAGTGAGTATCTCCTCGACCTCGAAACCCCGCCCGCCGACGCCCGTTGCAGCCTGCGACACGCTCGACTCCGGCAGCAACTGCCCCGCGTGATGCTGATGACTCGCGGGCCTGACCCGACAGGCCTTGCGCCGGTTCGCAACTATGCCGTGCTCCCCGCGCCCGCGGGGATGGTCCCGAGGGCATGCTGCCCCCCAGACAGTGGAGTCGACGCTTTGACGTCACTCGCCAAGTGCGACGAGCCGTTCCCGGGGCCGTGTCCGAAGAAGCGGACCACGTCAGGTGCGGCGTCCCATGGAGGACGGCGACCCGACGTGCCGCGTCCGGCCGCCAGCCGCGCCGGACCATCCCGGCGCCCCGCCCACCAGAGCCCGCTCCGAGCACAAGGCCTGCGGTGCCGGGGACGCGACCGATTGCCTACCGGGGCAAGTGGCCATGCGGGGCACCCGCTCGCTTCTATCCCGCCGGATGGCTCTGCGACGTCCACCGGTCGTAGTCGATTGCACGGGCGGCCCGCGGGAGCGCACTCCCTGCTCCCGATCGCTCCCACGGCTTCACACTGTTGACCGACCCCTGCCGCCCGTGCCAGTGGCTATCAAGATCCGGACCATTACCGGACCAACCCCCGGGCGAAAGGCTTACAAAGCATCGTTTCCCCAGGTCAGCGCCAATGCAGCTGATGTACCATCAGCAGACGAAGAATCTCCTGGTGTCGTACTCACCGAAGAAGCTCGGTTTCTTCTAGGTACTGGAAAAGGCGCCTGACCCGGACCGGACCTTTGCCTGTCAGGTGCCTTCCGCGTGGCTCGCTCCGAGCGGGGCACGGTTACGTGATAGCTGCCGGTCCCTCTCGGCGTTGTCCCGCTCTCCGGCCGATGGCGCTGTTCGAGCCGGGGGCGAATAGCCTGCGTTGGCCGCATGGCCGCGCAATACACACGCAGCCGAAGAACCCTCGGACGTGGACGTCTTTGAAGTCCCCTGCTATGCGGCGGCCTTGGGCCATGAGGCGGGCCTCGGCCGTGAAGTCGAGTTCGGACTGCATGCAGTCGAAGACGATCCGCAGGGTCGCCTCGACGTCGAGTACCGAGCCGATACGGGGGACAGCGCGGCTCGCGACCCGTGCGGCGCGCAGGAGTTGGCTCATGTCGGCGTAGACGCGTGCGCGGATGCCGACCGCTGCACCTTCAGGCCCGCGACCCGGCCGTCGGCGAAGACGACCCGGTAGACCTGGGCGCGCGACGCGGACCCCAGGGGTGTTGCGGTGTCGATGTCGCGGAACAGCGAGCGCCAGCGCGGCCCCAACTCCTCGCGCAGCACGGGCTCGAAGACCGCGAACGGCTCTGTGTGGACCGCGTCCTGGAGGTGGGCCAGCTCGCCGAGCACCGCCCCGGAGACCACGTCCGAGCGCGTCGTCGCCAGGATCTGACCCACCTTCACCCAGAACGGGCCCAACGCTCGATCGTCTCCCGGATTCGGCGGGCCCGACGCCGCTGTCCGGCCAGGGCGGACTGCTCGACGTCGATGCGTTCGCGCGAGGCGAGCACGTCGGAGACGAGCAGGGTCATCGGCCGGGCCACCAGGAGGTTGCGGCCGGGGCTCATATCGACGCCCCGTCCCCGGATACGCTGAACAGGTCTCACGGCGCCGGGAGGCAGGCCGCGCTCACTTGGGCCGCCGTGTCGAGCGTGCAGTCGGCGCCGGTGCTCTCGTGCCTCACCCGTAGCCGCTCGCCTGCCTGCAGCAGGGCCCGGAACTCCTCCGGGCATACGATCTCCCCGTGCGCCCCGGTCTTCCTCAGCCGTCCGTCGCGGGTGCGCAGCAGTACGCGCAGCGGGCGGGGGTCCCCGCCCCTCATGGAACGCTCCTCTCAGCGGCCGAACAGGCGCGCGCCTGCCTCGAAGTCCGCACGAATGGTGAAGAACTGGTCGAGCGCGTCGAGGAACTCGGCCTTGGTCACTCGTCCGCCCCGTCACTGTCCGGCTCGTGGAAGGCCCGGTTGAGGTCGGCCGGATACAGTTTGGGGCCGAAGACCGTGCGGTACTCCGCCATGTCCAGATGGCCGCTGCCGTCGCCGTCCACCACATCGAAGACGGCTTCCACCGCCGGGAGCAGGCCCTCTCGTACGTACGAGGACGGGGCGCCCGTGACGTTCAGTGTGCCGGTGACGAACTCGGCCCGGCCGACGCGGCCGTCGCGGTCCGCCACGCGGGCCGCCACCTGCCCGCGGCCCGCGCCTGCAAAGACTCCATCCCGCAGGGCCGATCAGGGAGTTCTGTGCGCTCACCCTCGACATCTGCGACACCACCCTGACCGCCCTCAACGCGGGCGCCTCCCCGGACCGGGCGACGATCACCGGCCTCGCCGCCCGGTATGCCGTCCCCGCGCAGGAGGAGAGACGGTGAATCCGGGCGCAGCCCACACCCGTTTCGAGTCGCCCCGCCCGGCACTCGCGCGGATCAGGGGCAGGGTGTCCGGCAGGGTGCCCCCCTGCCTGCCTCCGGCTTCGGCGGTGGCGCCGACGTCGGGCGTCCGGCGTCTCAGGCGTCGATGATCACGGGGATGATCAGGGGCCTGCGGCGGTAGGTGCGGAACGCCCAGTTCGCCACGGCGCGCGCGAGGAGCTGTTCGAGCTGATGAGCGTCGCCGACACCCTCCTCGGCCGCCTTGGCCAGGGCCTTCTCGATCACGGGGACGACCGACTCGAAAGTGGTCTCGTCGTGGACGAAGCCGCGGGCCAGGAAGTCGGGGGCCTCGGCCAGGGCGCCGGTGTCCGCGTCGACGATCGCCACCACCGTCACCACACCCTCCTCGGCAAGAGTACGGCGGTCCTTGAGGGAGGCTTCGGTGGCGCCGCCGACCTCCATGCCGTCCACGTAGACGTTGCCCGCCGGCACCTTCCCGGTGATCGAGACGCGCCCGTCGACGAGGTCGACGACGACACCGTCCTCGGCGATGACGACCCGGTCGGGGTCGACGCCGGTACGGATGGCCAGATCGGCGTTGGCCCGCAGGTGCTTGAACTCGCCGTGCACCGGCATGACGTTGCGGGGCTTGACGATGTTGTAGCAGTACACGAGTTCCCCGGCGCTCGCGTGCCCGGAGACGTGCACCTTGGCGTTGCCCTTGTGGACGACGTTCGCGCCCCACCGCGTCAGGCCGTTGATGACGCGGTAGATGGCGCTCTCGTTGCCCGGGATGAGGGAGCTGGCGAGGAGAACCGTGTCGCCCTTGCCGATGCGGATCTGGTGGTCGCGGTTGGCCATCCGGGACAGCGCGGCCATCGGTTCGCCCTGGGAGCCGGTGCACACCAGGGTGATCTTGCGGTCGGGCAGGTTCTCCAGTTCCTTGACGTTGACCACCAGGCCGGAGGGAACCTTCAAATAGCCGAGGTCACGGGCGATGCCCATGTTGCGGACCATCGAACGGCCGACGAAGGCGACTTTGCGGCCGTGCTGGTGCGCGGCGTCCAGGACCTGCTGGATACGGTGCACATGGCTGGCGAAGCTGGAGACGATCACGCGGCGCGGCGCGGTCCGCATGACCTGCTCGATCGCGGGATTCAACTCGCGTTCGGAGGTGGTGAAGCCGGGGACTTCGGCGTTGGTGGAGTCGGTCAGGAACAGGTCCACGCCCTCCTCGCCGAGGCGGGCGAAAGCGCGCAGGTCGGTGATGCGCTGGTCGAGGGGGAACTGGTCCATCTTGAAGTCGCCGGTGTGCAGCACCATGCCCGCACCGGTGCGGAGGGCGACGGCGAGGCCGTCCGGAATGGAGTGGTTGACCGCCACGAACTCGCATTCGAAGGGGTCGAAACGGCGCCGATCCCCTTCCCGCACGCGCACCGTACGCGGCCGGATGCCGTGCTCCTTGAGCTTGGCCTCCAAGAACGCCAGCGTCAGCTTCGAGCCGACAACGGGGATGTCGGACCGTTCGCGCAAGAGGTAGGGCACGCCGCCGATGTGGTCCTCGTGACCGTGGGTCAGCACGATCGCCACGATGTCGTCGAGGCGGTCCCGGATGGAGGTGAAGTCCGGCAGGATCACGTCCACGCCGGGCTGGTGTTCCTCGGGGAACAGGACGCCGCAGTCGACGATCAGCAGCTTGCCCGCGTGTTCGAAGACGGTCATGTTGCGGCCGATCTCCCCCAAACCACCGAGGGCGACGACCCTCAGCCCTCCCTTGGGCAGCGGCGGGGCGGCTTTCAGCTCTGGGTGCGGATGACTCATACGTTGACGCTACCGGAGACTCGCATGGTTGATCCTTTGTGTCCGCGGTCGTGTTCTCCCGAGGGGTCGGCTGACGGTGCCGCGGGGCGGCAGAAGCAGCCGCCGCCCCGCGGCACCGTCAGCCTGCGTACGCGTACGTGCGTTGGTACGTACGTACGTGCATGCGGGCGTTCGACCGCAACCACGATGACGGTGGTCGCGGCCCGCACGGCTTGGAGCACGCCCCGGTCAGTTCCCGTCCCCCAGCCGACGACGCAGCGTCGCGGCGAAGTCCTCGGCCGCCATCAGCTGCGCGCGCAGTTTCTCGCAGCGGGCGTCGGTGACCTTCCGGTAGGAGTCCAGACGCTCGCACAGCCGCTCCTTCTCCTCGCCCCGCGGCGGGTCATCGGTGTCGGCGACCATCCCGATGGCAGCCCTGGTCGCGGTGATGATCCTGGTCTCGGTCGCCACCTTCGACTGGCACTCCATCCGGCCGGGACCCTCAAGCGGATGCCGATCGGCGCGACCACCGTCATGGTCATCACCGTCGCCTGCGTCGTGGCGACCCACAACCTCGCCATCGGCGTCGTCGGCTCCCTCACCGCCATGCTCGTCTTCGCCAAGCGCGTCGCCCACCTCGCTCAGGTCTCCGGCGTGGTCGACCCCGATGGCAACCAGGTCGTCTACGCGGTCACCGGCGAACTGTTCTGCGCCTCCTCCAACGACCTCGTCACCCAGTTCGACTACAAGGATGACCCCGACGACGTGGTCATCGACCTCTCCGGCGCCCACATCTGGGACGCGTCCTCCGTGGCCGCTCTGGACGCCATCGAGACCAAGTACGCCCACCGCGGCAAGAAGGTCGCCATCATCGGTCTCAACAAGCCCAGCGCCGAGATGCACGGCAAGCTCGCCGGACAGCTCACCGCCGGCCACTGAGAAGCCGCCGCCCAGTTGGCGGGGAGAGGGTGCCGGGTACGTCGTACGTCGTACGTCCTGAGTCCGCCGTGTTCGTTCGTCCTTGGTCTGCTGCCGACCGTAGGTGTCTTGCCGGCGCAGCGCCGCCCGGGGCGATCTGCCCCCTGAACGCGCCGCAGCTCCGGCCCCGATGACGGATCCCGCTTCCGTAACCCGGCACCGGGGCCGTGCCTCCGTATCTGCCACGCCCATCCTGGACCGGGAGGGCGGCACAGTTCACTGCCGCCTTCCGGCAAGTTTTACGCGCTCTTGATGCCGGACTCGACGGCCCGGCCGACCCCGGTCTGGTCCCGGTCCTCCACGGGGCGTGGCCGACCTCCTCGGGCAACAGCTTTGGGCCCGCCCCTCCCCGGGAGGGATGAGCATGCCTCCCCGTTCTTTCCTGAGCCCCACCGCGCGCGGCGTAGTGTGCCGCCGCTCGGACGTGGGGGCGGACCCCTCAAGACGTCATGTGTGAGCACTGCACGCCGCCGGCAGGGAAGGCGACGTCTGTCTCCTCCTCCATCGCGGCGAAGAAGCGCCGTCCTTCGGACGACTGCCGGGACGTGGACCAGGTGTACCCCCCGCACGGAGCCAGGGCCGTGTGCAGGACATCGCGGCCGAGTCCCTGGCCTTGCCAGTGACTGGCGACGGCGATGTTGGCCACGTACCCGATTCGGCACACGTGGCAGACCTGGTATTCGAGACAACCCACCAGGCGATGGCCCGCGTCCAAGACGGAGACGGCCTGACGGCCGGCGGGCAACGCCGGGAAGACGCGCTCGAAAGACACCTGCCGATCCACTCAGTCAGCCCTTGTCTGCCCTTGTCCGCCTTGTCAGCCCTTGTCCGCGATGCCTCGGGTGCCGGCGCCAGGGGCGCGGACGCCTTCGGACATCCAAGACGAAAGACCCGGGAGCGCGGCGGGAAAACCCCGCAAGACCACCCGAGCGGAGCAAAGGCGGAGGGCCTCGGCCTATGCGGCTCGGCTCCCCGTCCCGCCCCCGGCCCTGAGGGCTCCGCGGCTCGGCGGCTCCGCAGTCCGCCGCCGGTCCAGACGTGCCACCACCGGCCCCGCCGTGACACCGTGCAGTACGACCGACACCAGCACCGTGAACGTCACCACCGCCCACAGCTCCCGCTCCGGGACGAAGAAGTCCTGTTGCCCCAGCGCGTAGGCCAGGTAGTACAGCGAACCGATGCCGCGAATTCCGTATCCCGCCACGACCCAGCGCTCCCAGCCCCGCAGGCGGCCCCCCAGCAGCCCGGCCCACCCGGCCAGCGGCCGGACCACCAGCAGAAGCACCAGACCGGTCACGGCGCCCTGCCAGGTCAGCGGTGCCAGGCCGCCCAGCGCGATGAACGCGCCCAGCAGGAACAGCAGTGTCGCGGTCAGCAGCCGCTCGACCTGTTCCACGAAGTCGTGCAGCACGTTGTGGAAGCCGTGGGCCCGCTCGGCCGCCCTGACCGCGCAGGCGGTGGTGAACACGGCGAGGAAGCCGTAGCCTCCGGCGAGTTCGGTCACCCCGTACGCCAGGAAGGTGGCGCCCAGCGCGACGAACCCTTCCCGGTACTCGGCCAGCCGCAGCACCGAGGAACGGGTCCGGAAGAACAGCCAGCCCAGCAGCTTGCCGATCACCAACCCGCTCAGCACACCGACGACACACTTGAACGCGACGTCCTTGGCCGCCCACGTACCGATCCACTCCCCCGACCAGCCGCTGCCCGCGGCGGCGGCCAGCGCGATCGCCGCGTAGGTGACGGGGAAGGCCAGCCCGTCGTTGAGGCCAGCCTCGCTGGTGAGGGCGAACCGCACCTCGTCCTCGTCGTGCTTGTCCTCGGTGGGCTCCCCCACGCGCACCTCCGAGGCGAGCACGGGATCCGTCGGCGCGAGGACCGCCGCGAGCAGCAGCGCGGCGGCCGGTGGCCAGTCCAGCAGCCACCACGCCACCACGGCGGTCACCACGACGGTCAGCAGCATCGTGATGCCCAGCAGACGCCAGGTCGAGGCCCACATGCGTCGGCCCACCGGCCGGTTGCGCGCCAGCCCGGCGCCCATCAGAGCGATGATGACGCACACCTCGGTGACGTGTTCCGCCACGAGCCGCTGCTCCACGGGGTCGACCGCCGGCAACGGCACCGGGAGCAGATACACGACGATGCCGCTCACCAGGAACACCACCGGCAACGACACGGGTCGCCCCGCCACCACCCGCGGCAGCACCGCCGCGAGGAACGCCCCCACTCCCAGCCACGCGAACACCACATCGGCAAGAGTCACCGCGCTGCACCTGTCACCAGGGCGCAGTGAAGTAGGCGGCTCATCGGAACTCCTCAGCTTTCGAATGCCTGACCTACGTCTAACCCTCCATGACCACAACGACACCCTGCCGCGGACGATCACCAGCCCGACAGCGGCGAGGCGTGGACGTTCCGAGAAGTCGGCGCACGACCCTGGGGGTTCGGTCGCGGCAGTGGAAAACTCACAGGGCTCACTCGGCGCTTTCGAACAGGTCGGGCGCCGACCCATACGATGGGAGACCACTCAGCGATGTTCACTCTGGCACGAAGCAGAGTACGAACGGCCGCGCTCGCTCTCGCGACCGTCGCGGCCCTCACCTTCGGAACGACCGCCACGAACGCCACGACCGGCGCGGCAGCGGCCCCCGGCCCCGCTCCCGCGAAAAAGGGGCCGACCTCGGTGGCGTACGTCGAGGTGAACGACAACAGCATGCTCAACGTTGGCAAGTACACCCTCGCCAACGGCGGCGGCAACGTCTTCGACGTCGCCGTGATCTTCGCGGCGAACATCAACTACGACACGAACACAAAGGCGGCGTATCTGCACTTCAACGAGAACGTGCAGCGTGTCCTCGACAACGCTGCCACGGAGATACGGCCGTTGCAGGCGAAGGGCATCAAGGTCGTCCTCTCCGTGCTCGGGAACCATCAGGGCGCGGGCTTCGCCAACTTCCCGTCCCAGCAAGCGGCCTCGGCGTTCGCGAAACAGCTGTCCGGCGCCGTCACCAAGTACGGCCTCGACGGCATCGACTTCGACGACGAGTACGCCGAGTACGGCAAGAACGGCACCGGGCAGCCCAACAGCAGCTCGTTCGTGCACTTGGTGACGGCGCTGCGCGCGGACATGCCGGACAAGATCATCAGTCTCTACAACATCGGTCCGGCCGCGTCGCGCCTTTCCTACGGCGGCGTCGACGTCTCCGCCGAGTTCGACTACGCCTGGAACCCGTACTACGGCACCTGGCAGGTCCCCCGCATCGCCCTGCCCAAGTCGAAGCTGTCGCCGGCGGCCGTCGAGATCGGCCGGACCTCGCGGAGCACGGCCGCGAGCCTCGCCCGCCGCACCGTCCGCGAAGGGTACGGCGTGTATCTGACGTACAACCTCAACGGCGCCGATCGCAGTGCCGATGTCTCCGCGTTCACCCGAGAGCTGTACGGAAGTGACGCCACCTACACGCCGTGAGGCGTCCGCACGCCGCGCCTGTGACAACGATGTCGTAGGCGCGGCATGCGGTGACCACACCGCCGTGGCGACCTCCGCCGTGCGCCACGGCGGCCGGAGGGTTGCGGGCCCGTGGCCGGTGGGCAGCAATACGCGCTGTTCACCCACGTCGAGCTGGACGCAGACCATGCCACAGACATGGCGATCAGTGCCCACCGCCGGGCGGTGGAAAGCGGCGGCGGCGCGCCGCCGGCACCGCCCCTGAACCGTTGCGCGGGTGGCCCACGCGGATCTTCGCGGGGGAGAAACGCCTGCGGGGTACGGTGGGCGCGGCGCGCCAAGGGGCGATAAGTCCCCTATGCACGTGGGAGGTTACGTCCTGACCGGCGCCGCCGACACTTTCAACTGACAGCAGAACAGAGCCGCTTCGAAGCGAACGACACCCGAAGCGGAGAGCCAGGGAGCACCATGCGTTACATCATCATCGGGTCCGGAGCGGTGGGCGGTTCGATCGGGGGGCGGCTGCACGAGAGCGGCCGGTCCGTCGTCCTGGTCGCCCGCGGCGCGCACTTCGAGGCGCTGCGCGCCAACGGTCTGCGGCTCATGGTCCCCACCGGCACGCTCACCCTCGACGACGTGCCCGTCGTGGCACGGCCCGAGGACGTCGAACTGCGCGCCGACGACGTGCTCGTGCTGGCCGTCAAGACCCAGGACAGCGTGGCCGCCCTGGACGCGTGGGCCGCGCGCCCGGTGGCGGGCGGCGGCACCGCGGGTGAGCGTCTGCCTCTGGTGTGCGCGCAGAACGGCGTGGTGAACGAACGTCTGGCGCTGCGCCGCTTCCGCGAGGTGTACGGCGTCTGCGTCATCCTGCCCAGCACCCACCTGAACCCGGGCGAGGTCGTCGCGCCCTGCGGCCCGTACACCGGCGCCCTGGTCATCGGCCGGTACGGGTCAGCTGTCGGCCGGTACGGGACGGGCGTGGACGACACCGCCCGGCGCATCGCGGACGACCTGGAGAAGGCGCACTTCCTGGCTCCGGTGGTGGCGGACGTGATGCGCTGGAAGTACGGCAAACTCCTCGGCAACCTCGCCAACGTGGTCGAGGCCGTGTGCGGCTCGGCCGCGGACGCCGCCGCCCAGGACCTGGTCGCCCGGTCGAAGGCCGAGGGCGCGGCGGTCCTCGACGCCGCGGGCATCGCCTACGCGAGCGGCGCCGAGATCACCGAGTTGCGCAGCGGTACGGTCGAACCGCAGCCGATGCCGGGCGAGCGCACCCGCGGCTCGTCCTGGCAGAGCCTGGCGCGGGGCGCGGGGTCGATCGAGACGGACTACCTCAACGGGGAGTTGGTGCTGCTCGGCCGGGAGCACGGCGTGCCCACCCCGGTGAACGCGGCGTTGCAGGACGCCGCCCGGCAGAGCGTGCGCCAGAGCCGGGAGCCGGGCGGCCTGACGGCGGAGGAGCTGAGCGGGCGCATAGCCGCGGGCGTCGCCGGCTGAGGCTCGCAGGCCTCAGCGTGTGGCCGTCGATACACGCCACCGGGTCCGGCGTGATGTCCGCCGGGTCCCGTCCAGCACGCGGACCGGGGAGCGTCCGGGCGGATCTCGTGCACGCCCGCCGGGCCGATGCCGAGGAGCACCGAACCGCGACGCCGGTGACGCGCTCGGCGGTCGGAAACTCCGCCGCCCCGCCACCCGAAGCGACCGGCCCGGCCCTGCCCGGCCCGGCCCGGGCTACAGAGCGGATGGGTCCTGGTCGGCCGGGTGCTGTCCGGGGCCTTCGTCGGTGTTGGCGAGTCGGCTGGGCGAGAGGTCCGTCGGGTCCTCCCCGGGTTCCAGAAGCGTGTCGGCCGCGCCGATCACCAGCGGGTCGGCCTTGCCCACCGCCCCTTCGTCCCTCGCCTCGTAATCGACGCGCAGCAGGAGATGACGCATGGCTTCGAGGCGTCCGCGTCTCTTGTCATTCGTCTTCACCACGGTCCATGGCGCGTGTGCGGTGTCGGTGGCGCGGAACATCTCCACCTTGGCGCGGGTATACGCGTCCCACAGGTCGAGCGAGGCGACGTCGGTGGGCGAAAGCTTCCACTGACGGACGGGGTCCACCTGGCGGATCGCGAAACGCGTACGCTGCTCGGCCCTGGAGACGGAGAACCAGAACTTCACCAGAATGATGCCGTCCTCGGTCAGCATCTTCTCGAACAGCGGGGCCTGGCGCAGGAATTGGCGGTGCTGCTCGGGCGTACAGAACCCCATGACGGGCTCGACCCCCGCGCGGTTGTACCAGGACCGGTCGAAGAACACGATCTCGCCCTCGGCCGGGAGGTGCGCGACGTACCGCTGGAAATACCACTGGCTCGCTTCACGCTCGGTGGGTTTGTCCAGCGCGACCGTCCGCGCCCCACGGGGATTGAGCCGCTCGGTGAAGCGTTTGATGGTGCCGCCTTTTCCGGCGGCATCGCGCCCCTCGCACAGCACGACGATGCGCAGCCCCTGATCGCGGACCGACTTCTGCAGCTTGAGCAGTTCGATCTGGAGGACCCGTTTGCGGCGTTCGTACTCCTTGCGCTGCAGCTTCTGCGAGTACGGGTAGTTCTCCCGCCACGTCCGCAGCGGAAGCCCCTGCTCGTCCAGGAGCACGGGGCGCTCCGGGCGGGACTCGTCCACGCTCAGTCCGTCGAGCAGATTCTCCGCGTCATCGTCCTTTTTCAACGGCCCCTCCTCGACGCAAACACGACAGAAAGACAGACAGCCCGACCCTAACTCAGTCTTCGCCGCCCTCGGGGGACGAGGCACAGGTGGGCCGTATGCGACCTGGCCCAGCAGCCGCCCTGTCTTGTCCGAGGGCTCTCGACCGATGGGCACACCCGGCCCATTGCCCCGCCGAACCGACTCCATTCCTGGAGACACACGACTGGAGACACACGACATGAGCAGCGCCCTTCTCGTGATGGACGTCCAACAGGCCATCGTGGACATCGCCGACGGCGGTTGCGGATACCTGCCGCGCCTGCGCGCGGCGATCGACGGGGCCCGGGCCGCGGACATACCCGTCATCTACGTGGTCATCGCGCTACGCCCCGGCTTCCCCGAAGTCGGCACCCGCAACAAACCTCTCGCCGCCATCGCGCGGGCCGGTCTCTACGTCGAGGGCGCCCCCGGCACCGAGATCCACCCCGAGGTCGCGCCACGGCCGGGTGACGTGGTGGTCACCAAGCGACGGGCGAGCGCGTTCTCGGGCAGCGACCTGGACGTGGTGCTGCGGGCGCGCGGTATCGACAGTCTCGTACTCACCGGCATCGCCACCAGCGCTGTGGTGCTGTCCACCCTCTGCCAGGCGAACGACATGGACTTCGGCCTCACCGTCCTCTCCGGCGCCTGCCTGGACACCGATCCCGAGGTGCACCGGGTCCTCGTGGAGAGGCTGTTCCCGCAGTGGGCGGATGTCGTGACCGTCGACGGGCGGCTCAAGACGATCGGAGCCAGTGTTCGTGAGTGAGGTACGCGACGGGTCACGGGCGTGACGTAGGTCGAACCGCCCCGTCGGCGCGCCCGCGTCAGAGCGGTGTCAGCACCGGCAGGCAGCATCTGCGCCGCCATGCCCGCGTCCGCGCGAGCCGAGCCGGCGGCTCAGCCCGCCGGGGGCGGGCTCGATCCCACAGGGATGGAGAACTCCATGCTGAGGTTCCGTTCACCCCGCCCGTACGCGGCCGCACCGCCCCTGGTCCTGGTTCTGGCGCTGCTCCTGGCCCTGGTGACGGTCGGCGGCCCGGCGGCCCGGCCCGCGACCGCCGCGGCGGGCCAAGGCGTCAACATCGCCGCGACCCACACCGGCATGTGTCTGGAGGTGGCCACGCAGGCGACCGGCGAGCCTGTCAAGCAGCGGCGCTGCGCCGGGCGGGAGGGGGCGTTGTGGACGCTGAGGGAGTCCTCGGTGCACGGCGGTGCGGTGCAGATCGTCAGCGTCCTCAGCGGCAAGTGCATGGCGGTGGAGAACTCCAGTTCCGACAACGGTGCCGCCGTCGTACAGGCGGACTGCGGCCATCAGGCCGGAACGAGCTTCCAGTTCGAGGACCACGGGGACGCGGCGCTGATACAACCGATGACAGCGAGTCCGCGCAAGTGCCTTGAGGTCACCTCCTCCGCCACCGCGGACGGTACGGCGCTGCGCCAGTGGTCCTGCGACCGCCAGCCGGGCGCGAACTTCGTCCAGGGGAACTTCCGCGGGCTCCAGGAGGGCTGGATCAAGATCCGTCCGGCGAGCGCGTCCGGGCTGTGCCTGACCGAGGGGCGCGCCGGGTTCCTGAACGCCCCGGTGGCCGTACAGCGTTCGTGCGCGCAGGCCACGTCGCCGCGCACATACCTGGTGCCGCAGGGCAATGGCCTGTTCAAGCTCCAGTGGCACAGCACCCAGGCAGGCATCCGCTGCCTCACCATCTTCATCGTCAGCACGGTGGCCGACATGCTGGAGCCCACGAGCGACTGCGCGGGGGCCAACGTGTTCTACATCGAGGCGGTCGACACGCCCGTGCCCAACACCTACCGGATCTACACGCTCTACACGCCCGACCGGAAGTTCTGCGTGGGGATCACCAACAGCTCCACGGCGGAGGGCGCCACGGCCAAGCAGGAGCCCTGCACCGACCGCACCGACCAGGTGTTCTTCATCGACACCGTGTGAGGGAACGTTGCTTCGGCGACGAGCATCCGCTCACGTCAGCAACCCGTCAGCCGCCTCTGTCAGCGTGTGCCATCGATCGTGACGTTGTCACGTGCGCCCCCGAAGAAGGGAGAGTCCTCGGATGAACAGACCGGACCGCGGGAAAGGAGACGGCTTCGTCGGCATCCTCGTCGCTCTGCTGTGTGCCGTGTTGGCGGCAGCCCTGAGCCTCCCCGCGCACGCCGCCGCTCCTGACCCCGTCCCTGCTCCTGCACCTGCCTCGCGCCTCTCCGCCGCGCAGGTGGTGAACATCGCCAACACGCACAGCAAGTTGTGCATGGAGACCCCCACGTCCGCGCTCGGCCAGCCGGTGCGCCAGGGCCGCTGCTTCGGCAAGCCCACCGCCCGCTGGTATCTCCAGGCCTCGGGCGCGAGCAGCGACGCGGTCAACATCGTCAGCGCGGTGAGCGGCACGTGCGTGGGCGTGGAGAACGGCAGCCCGGCAGCGGGGGCGGCGGTCCGGCTGGCCGCATGCGGAAGCGGCCTTTCCGTGAGCTTCCGGATCGTGCCCATCGGCGACGGCGTCGGCTTCCGGACCATGACGTCCACCCCGCCCAAGTGCCTGGAGGTGACGGAGTCGTCCACCGCCGACGGCGCGGCGCTGCGCCAGTGGGACTGCGGGCAGCAGCCGGGCGCGAACTTCGCCCAGCAGCAGCCGCCGCGGCAGTGGGACACCACGCTCGTCAACGCCCACAGCGGCAAATGCCTCGGCATCCTCGACCAGAGCGGGGCGGACGGGGCCCGAGCGATCCAGCGTACGTGCGCGGGCAGCACCGACCAGCGCTGGCACATCGTCGAACTGGGCGAGGGCAAGGTAGCCGTGGTCAACCAGAACAGCGGCAAGTGCCTGGCCGTCAGCAACGGAAGCCTGGACAACGGCGCCAACGTCAACCAGTTCTCCTGTGACGGCTACAGATTCCATACGTGGGCCATGGCGCCGGAAGGGCCCGCGGAGAACCGCACGTACACACTCGCCAATCTCCGCAGCGGAAAGTACGTCGGCATCCGTGGCCAGAGCACGGGGGAAGGTGCCCAGGCGGAGCAGTGGGACCGTACGGCGCACGCGGATCAGGTGTGGCGGATGCAGCCGCTGTAGTCGTGACGACGCGCGAGGCCCGACGTCAGCCGGCGGCCAGGGCGCGGTCGAGGAGGGGCAGCAGGCGGTCCCAATGCCGCCGCAGCGCGGAGGCGTCGAAGGCGTCGGTGTCGGCCATGGTGAAGCCGTGGACGGTGTCGGGGTAGACCTCGCAGGTGTACGCGACACCCGCGGCGCCGAGGGCTTCGCCGAGTTCGCCGATGGCCTCGGGCGACATGTCGTTCTCGGCGAGGCCGAGATGGACCTCGGCCGTGAGCCGGGAAACGAGGCGGTGCGGGCTGTCGGGTGCCTCGGTGACCAGAGGGCTGGGGTGGAACCCGGCGACGGCGGCCACCCGCCCGGGGTACGCCGCCGCGGTGCGCATCGCCAGGACGGCGCCCATGCAGTAGCCGACCACGGCGACCGGTCCGGCGGCGACCTCGGGCTGGGCGGCGAGGAAGCCGAGGTAGGCGTCGGCGTCACGCAGGGCGCGCTCGGTGGTGTGCGCCTCGATCAGGGGCATCACGCGGGCGAAGACCCCGGGGCGTTCCGCTTCCCCGATGTGCTCGGGAAGCTCGATCACCGGTGCGGGGCCGTGGCGGTAGTAGAGGTGGGGGACGAGCACGTAGTACCCGTGCCCGGCCAGTTCGCCGGCCATCTTCTCCAACACCGGCCGCGTACCGAAGGCGTCGGTGTACAGCAGCACCCCTGGGTGCCGCCCGCCACGGTCGGGGAAGGCGGCGAACGCGTCGGCCCGGCCGTCCGGGGTGGGGATCTGCAGCGTCTTCGTGGGCACGGCGGTTCTTCCTTCCATGGGCCGGCGCGTGTGCGCGGCCGTGGGGGTCGCGGTCGACCAGAGCTCGACTCGACGACCATACGATCACGGAGGTCCTCCCCCGAGTACCGGTCAGCGCGCACGCGTTGTCGGGACGGGAAGGATCGGAAGGATTGGACGGGGACGATGGGATGGGAAGGATTCGGACAGGAAAGATCGGACAGGAGCGATTGGGCAGGAATGAAGTGAACGGGCCGGGGTAGTCGCGGGTCACCGGCCCCTCAGAGACTCAAGGGCTGATCGGACAGGGAGGGAAACACATCACCATGGCGACCACCACGCAGGCTGTGACCGACAGCGAGCAACTGCCGGAGATCACCGCACCGCAGTCAGTGGCCCCGCAGGATGCCCGGGCCCTGTCGAAGCTGTTCTTCGGCCGGCTCGCCACGGTGGAGGAAGGCACCGCCGAGTACCAGTACGCGCGGAACACCCTGATCGAGATGAACATGTCGCTGGTCCGCTACGCGGCCGGCCGCTTCCGGAACCGGGCCGACGACATGGAGGACATCGTCCAGGTCGGCATGATCGGCCTGATCAAGGCCATCGACCGTTTCGAGCTGTCCCGCGACACCCAGTTCGCCACCTTCGCGGTGCCGTACATCGTCGGTGAGATCAAGCGGTTCTTCCGTGACACCTCCTGGGCGGTGCACGTCCCGCGCCGCCTGCAAGAAGCCCGCGTGGAGCTGGCCAAGGCCACGGAAGAGCTCAGCACGCGGCTCGGCCGGGCCCCCCGCGTCGCCGAACTGGCCGCCCTCATGAACCTGACCGAGGACGAGGTCGTCGAGGCCCAGGTGGCCTCCAACGGCTACAACTCCACCTCCCTGGACGCGGCCGTGCACGGTGACCCCGATGAGGGCGAGGCCGCCCTCGCGGACTTCATCGGCGAGGAGGACCCCGCGCTGGAGCTCGTGGAGAACTTCCACACGCTGGCTCCCCTGATCGCCGAACTCGACCAGCGCGACCGGGAGATCCTTCATCTGCGGTTCGTCGACGAGCTGACCCAGTCGCAGATCGGGGAGCACCTCGGCGTCTCGCAGATGCACGTGTCCCGGTTGCTGACCCGCACGCTGAAGCGCCTGCGCGCGGGCATGCTCACCCCTTCCGACTGACCTGCCCCTGTCCGGCGCGGGCCGCTCCTCAGGGGCGGCCCCGCCAGTCGAGGCACACGATCAGGGCGTCGTCGGCGGCGGCGGTCGGACCACGGTGGCCGGAGAGTTCATGGAGCACCGCGCGCGGGACCTGCGAGGGCGGCAGGAGCCGGGAGTTGGTCATCGCCCGGGTGAGCGCGCGCTCGCTGTAGCGCTCCCCCGTCGGCGACGCCACGTCGTACACCCCGTCGCTGACGAACAGGAGCCGGTCCCCTGGCTCGACCTGGAAGTGCTCCACGGTGTAGGGCGTGTCCTCGGCCATGCCGAGCGGGAGTTGCGCGTCCAGGTCGAAGGGCTCGGACCTGCCGTTGCGCACGCGCCACATCTTCGGGGAACCCGCGTCGATGATCTCCGTCTCTCCTGTGGTGAGGTCGAAGCGCAGGAGCAGCACGGAGAGGTGGACGGCGCCCTGGTAGTGCCCGTAGACGGCCTGGTCGGCCAGGCACGCCTGGTCGCTCAGCGAGAGTCCGGCGCGGCGGGCGTTGCGCAGCGCGTTGATGGCCAGGCTGGTGAGCAGGGCGGCTTCGATGCCCTCGCCCATGCCGTTGGTGACGGTGAGCGTGAGGTGGTCGGCGGAGGCCGACCAGTCGAAGTTGTCGCCGTAGATGGCGTAGGCCGGTTCGAGCTGGGCGCCGATGTCGTACTCGGGGCGGGAGCAGGAACGGCCGGGCAGCAGCTGCCACTGCATCTCGGCGGCGAGGGTGAGCCGGTCGGCGCGCCGCGCCTGGAGATAGAGATCGGTGTCGCGCTCGGCCACGACGATCTCGTGGCCGAGGACCTCCGCCACGTCGGCGAGTTCACGCACGCTCGCGGGGTCGCAGGCCTCGGCCGGCAGCCGGACGCTGAGGATGCCGATGCGGTCGCCGCGCACGCTCACGGGGAGGTGGGCGGTGTGCGGCTCCCCGGGGCGCCGTCCTCGATGTACGGCTCCTGCGCCCCGAAGGCCCGGCCGGGGGCGCTGGTGTGGATCGGTACGGGGGCCGCCGTGTACGGGAGGGCGTTGACCGGTTGGAGTATGGTCATCGCGTAATCGGCCATGAGCAGGTCGACCTTGCGGGCCATGTAGTGGACGGTGAGCGCGTCCTGCACTGCTTCGAGAAGAGCGTGCGGTGCGGAGTGGCGCAGCGCGCGCTCCACAGCCATGAATCTGTCCACCGGTCGGGTTCCACCTGTTCCTGTTCGGAATGAGACTGCGAGGGTTCGAGACGAGTTCGGGACGTGAGTCCGTGACGAGAGTGCGAGAAGGAGCCGAGGGCCTGCCATGCCTCAGCGACTGACAGGGCCACTGCGAAGTGTCACAGTTGAGGGCATGGATTCCGAAACTTCCGTCAGGGGCGACCAGGATGCGGCCGCGCATGCTGCCCGGGAAGTCATCGAAGTGCTTGAGGTGCTGTGGAGCAGGGGCAGGGACATCACTCCGACAGCACCGGTGTCGTCGTCGCAGCTGCGTGTGCTGTACGCCCTGGACGGCGCTCAGGGGATCAACCTGCGGACGCTCGGTGAGTTCTTGGGATCGGCGCCGTCCTCGGTGAGTCGTATGTGTGATCGCCTTCACGCTCTGGGCTTCATCGAGCGGTCCCTCAGCCCGGCCAGCCGCCGTGAGCTCGAACTGCGTTTGTCGAGCCGGGGAGAAAATTACCTCAACGAGCTGCGGGCCCGCCGTGAGAGCGCCCTGCTGGAAGCCATCTCGGCGATGCGGCCCGCGGAACGCTCCGCCCTGGTGAAGGGCCTGAGCGGCTTCCACCGTGCGGTGGAGCACACCGCGCCGGGGCGCACACCGGCGGGCGGCCGGCCGGTCGAGACCGCCTGAAGCACCGTGCGGCCGCCCGTGGGGTGTGCGGTGACAGTGAGCTGGAACACATGGGTTTACTTTCGACGCTCCCAGGTACACACGGAGGTTTGTGGAGGGTCGACCCCTGCGAGGTTCGGGTGCGTTCAGCGTCGCGGCGTGGCCGGTGGTCGGACCTGGGCGGTGACGGCGCAGCTCAAAGGCCAGTTGACGCGAGATCACGGTCCGCCTTCTGAAGATCGCCTCCCTCGGCTAACATTTGCCGTGCGACAACAATTGCTAAGGTGGATGGAATGAACACCAGTGAGTCCGAGGCCCGGTTGCGCGTCAGCACGGCCCTGCGCGAGCAGGGCGAGAAGGTGGCCGACCGGTGGGTGCAACTCCAGTCGGAACAGGCCATCCAGGAGACGGGCATCACCGAGGCGGAGCTGAACGAGGAAGCCGACTCCTTGGTCGAGGCGCTGCTCGCCGGCCTGGAGACCGACATCCCGGTGCAGAACGTGGTCACCACGCACCCCGGCCTGCGCCAGGCCGTCACGGACCTGTCGATGCGCCGCGCGCGCGGCGGAGCGACCCCCACGGCGACATCGCCGACCATACTGGCGCTCAAGGAGGCGCTGCTGGAAGCGGTGCAGTCCGATACGCGCGACGTCACCGCGCTCTACCACGCGGCGCTGTTCATCAACCGGCTGCTCGACACCGCGGGCGCGATGTCCTTCGAGATCTACGTGGAGGGCCGCGAGGAGATCATCCGGCGCCAGAGCCGTCAGCTCCTGGAGGTGTCCACCCCCGTGGTGCGCATCTGGGACCGGGTCCTCGCCGTGCCGCTGATCGGGACGCTCGACACGACCCGCACGCAGGTGGTGATGGAGAACCTGCTGGAGGCCATCGAGCGGGACGAGGCGCAGGTCGCGATCATCGACATCACGGGTGTGCCGACGGTGGACACGGCGGTCGCGCACCACCTGATGCAGACGGTCAACGCCGTCCGGCTGATGGGCGCCGACTGTGTGATCAGTGGCATCCGCCCGCCGATCGCCCAGATCATCGCGCAGCTCGGCATCGACCTGTCGGCCATCCTGACGCGGGCGACGCTGGCGGACGCCCTGGCCGCCGCGATCCCGTTGCTCACGGATCAGCCGGTCCACCAGTCCTCGCTTGTGAACGTGCGGTGAGCGGCGGCTTGAGCGGCGTCCCGATCCTGCGACTCGGTGATGTGCTGGTCACCGGCCTGCTCAACGAGCTCGACGACAAAGTCGCGGTCGCGTTCACCGAGGAGTTGACGGAGCGCATCGTCGCCGACCGGGCGCGGGCCGTTCTCATCGACATCTCGCGGCTGGAGATCATCGACTCGTTCGTGGCCCGTACGCTCATGGAACTGACCACGACGGCACGTCTGCTGGGAGCGAGGGTCATAGTGGCCGGTATGCGACCCGCGGTCGCGATCACTCTGGTGGAGCTGGGGCTGCAACTGTCCGGTGTGGAGACCACCCTCAACGCCGAGCAGGGCATGATCGCGTTGGGTTGGCAGCCGGCCTCCCGACCCCCAAAGGGGGGCCCCGTTGACCCTCTACGGTGACCTCGAAGAGACGCCGGCCCTCTCCTCCCCCACGCGCGCCGAGAGCCACTCGGAGAGCGACGGCCTCCACGCCGTCCACGCCATCCGGGCCGAGGAGGACCTGCTGACGGCGCGGCACGCGGTGCGGGAAGCGACCCTGCGGGCGGGCTTCGGACTCGTGGACCAGACGCGCGTCGTCACGGCCGCGAGTGAACTGGCCCGCAACGCCTATGTGCACGGCGGCGGCGGCACCCTCACCCTGGAGGTCGTGCAGCAGAGCGGTCGCCGGGGCCTGAAGCTCGTGGTGAGCGATCAGGGGCCGGGTATCGCCGACATCGAGCAGGCGTTCACGGACGGTTTCACCACCGGTGCGGGCCTCGGGCACGGTCTGGGTGGTGCGCGGCGCCTCATGGACGAGTTCCACGTGTGGTCCTCGCCCGGCCGCGGCACGACCGTGACCGCCGTGCGCTGGAACGGACGCGGGTGAACAGCAGCGTAGCGGCCCGTACTCTGCACATCGACATCGACCATCCGAGCGCTGTGCAGAGTGCGGCCGACCATGCCCGCTCCCTGGCGGTCGCCTGCGAGATGCGGGGCGTGCTGCCCGACCGGGCGGCCGTTCTCGCGAGCGAGTTGGCCAGCAACATCGTCAAACACGCCCGTAACGGCGCCGTGTTCGTCCACCAAGCGCCGCTCGGCGGCGGCCTGGACGTCATGGCCGTCGACAGCGGCCCCGGCATGTCCGACATCGGCCTGAGCCTCAGGGACGGGTACAGCACCACCCGGACGATCGGCGCGGGCCTGGGTGCCGCGCGCCGGATCGCCACGGACTTCGCCATCCGCTCCCAGGCGGGGCTCGGCACGCTCGTCCACGCCCGCCTCGCGGGGCCGGACACCCCGCCGTCCCCGGCGTCTCCGGGGGCGCTGGCGGCCCTGTGTCTGCCCGCCGACGGTGAGGACGCGAGCGGCGACGGGTACGCCGTCACCGAAGACTCCGGAGTCCGGACGGCGTTGGTGATCGACGGTCTCGGCCACGGCCCCGAGGCCGCCATGGCGGCCCAGCGTGCCGAGCGTACGTTCCTGGTGGACCCGGCGGCCCCGCTGGCGGACATCATGGCCGCACTGCACAAGGCGCTGCGGCACACGCGCGGCGCCGCCGTGGCCGCGCTGCGCATCGCCGCCGGACGGGCCGAGTTCTGCGGGGTGGGCAATGTCCGCGCCGTGGCGCTCTCCCCCGAAGGCGTACACCACCAGTTCAACGGGCAGGCGGGGATCGTCGGGTACACCCTCCCCACGCCCAGGAGCCGGTTCGTGGACCTGTCCGAGCACACCACCGTGGCCGTGCACACGGACGGGATCGACCACCGGTGGACGCAGGCCCCCACCGCCGCGCGACTCACGCTGCCTCCGGCGCTCCTGGCCGCCTCCTTGACCCACACCCATCGCCGGCGTCGTGACGACGCCACCGTTCTTGCCCTTGGCCCCCACCCGGGAATGAGATGACCCGCGAAACCTTCCGTACGCTCACGGCTCTGCGGCACACCGTGCGCAGCATCGCCCTGGGGCACCGGTTGCCCGCCGACGACCGGGCGCGCCTCGTCCTGTCGCTGAGCGAGGTGGCCGCCCCGGCCCTGGGTGGCGGCCGCCCCGTCACCTTGCTGAGCGGACGCGAGACGGACGAGGACGGCGCCCATCGGCTGACGCTGGCGCTGCGCCTGCCGCAGCAGAACTCCGTCCCCGTCGTGGTGCCGGAGCGGCTGCCGCTGCGCGCGCGGACCGGGCCGGACGGCACGATCGTGTGGAACCTCCCGCTGCCGGCCACCGGCGCGCACGGCCACGCGGTGCCCGGCATCGGGCAGCAGGCGTGCCGTTCCGCGGCCCCCTCCGCCGCGGCGGCGCAGAGCACCGAGGCGGACATCGCGCTCCTGGAGGAAGAGCTCCGCGCGGCGCTGGCCCGCGCCGACGCCCTGGCGGACGAACACCGCATGCTCAAGCACGAACTGGCCGAGACCAACAGCGGGGTCCTCGCCCTGTACGTACAGCTGGAGGAGCGCGACGAGCAGCTGCGGACGGCGCACGGCCGCACCCTGCGCGCCCTGGAGGACGCGCTGCGCCCCAGACCCCTGCACGTCGACGGCCTGGAGCTGGCCGTGCACTACGCCCCGGCGAGCGACGAGGCGCCCACCGGCGGGGACCTGTACGACTGGTTCACCCTCCCGGACGGCACGGTCCACATCACCGTCGTCGACGCGCTCGGCCACGGCATCACCAGTACGCGCACCGCCTTGACCGTCACTCACGCGGTGCGCACCCTCGCCCTGGAAGGGCACCCGCTGGAAAGCATCGTGGCGCGTACCGACAGCATCCTCGCGCCCTTCGACCAGAACGTCATGGCCACCCTGCTGCTGGCCCGGCTGAACCTCGCCGACGGGCAGCTCGCCTTGGCCAACGGCAGCCATCCGCCCGCCCTCCTCGCCCATCGCGACGGCACCGCGAGCTATCTGGAGGTGCGCGGGCGGGGCGTCGGCTTCCCTATGCCCGGCAGCGACCGGGTCCTGACGGCGACGATGGAGCCCGACGACGTCCTGCTGCTCTACACCGACGGTCTCACCGAGAGCCGCCGGGACCCGTGCGAGGGCGAGGCCCGGCTCAAAGAGGCCCTGTGCCGCCACCGCGCACGCCCGACCGAGCAGATCCCCGGCCTGCTGGCCAAAGATCTGCTCAGCGACGTCCTCCACCAGGACGACACGCTGGCGATCGCGGTGCGGCGTACGACGGCGTGAAGGCCTGAGGGTCTGAGGGCAGGGCGGTGAAGACAGCGCGTGCACGGGGTGGCGCGTACGAGGAAGGGGCGGCAGGGCAGATCATCGGTGCCGTGGACACCAACCGGTGCGACTCGCGGCGGCTTCCCGCAGCCGGGCGGCGTGCTCCGTGGCGGAGAGAGGGACCGATGAGGCGGCTGGCAGGGCGGACGGATCACGTGGTGGTCGTCGGGGCCGGTCTGGCCGGGCTCTCCGCCACGCTGCACCTGCTGGGCGCGGGGCGGCGGGTCACGCTGGTCGAGCGGGGCCGGGAGCCCGGCGGCCGGGCCGGACTGCTTGAGCGGGGCGGGTACCGCATGGACACCGGGCCCACCGTCCTGACCATGCCGGAGCTGGCGGAGGAGGCGTTCGCCGCGGTGGGCGACAGCCTCGCCGACCGCGTGGAACTCCTTGCGCTCCACCCCGCCTACCGCGCGCGGTTCGCCGACGGGAGCACTCTGGACGTCCACACCGGGGCGGAGGCGATGGAAGCCGAGGTGGAGCGCTTCGCCGGGGCGCGGGAAGCGCTCGGCTACCGGCGGCTGCGCGCCTGGCTGAGCCGTCTTCACCAGGTGCAGATGCGCCGGTTCATCGACGCCAACTTCGACTCCCCGGCGGCGCTGCTGACTCCGGACCTCGCCCGCCTGGCGGCACTCGGCGGCTTCGGCCGGCTGGACGCCCGCGTCGGGCGCTTCCTCTCCGACGAGCGGCTGCGCCGCGTCTTCACCTTCCAGGCGCTGTACGCGGGCGTGCCCCCGGCCCGCGCCCTGGCCGCGTACGCCGTCATCGCCTACATGGACACCGTCGCCGGTGTCCACTTCCCGCGGGGCGGGATGCACGCCCTGCCGCGCGCCATGGTGGCCGCCGCCTCCGCCGCCGGCGGCGACCTCCGCTTCGGGCAGGACGTGGCGCGGCTCGAACGCTGCGGGGGCCGCGTCACGGCCGTCGTCACCGACCGGGAACGCATTCCGTGCGACGCCGTCGTCCTGACCCCTGATCTCCCGGTCGCCTACCGCCTACTGGGGCGGGAGCCGCGCCGTGCCCTGCCGCTGCGCCACTCCCCGTCGGCCGTCGTCCTGCACGTCGGCACCGACCGCACGTGGCCCCAGCTGGCCCATCACACGCTCTCGTTCGGTGCGGCCTGGAAGCGCACCTTCCACGAACTGACGCGCGGCGGCACCCTCATGTCCGACCCGTCGCTCCTGATCACCCGGCCCACGGCCACCGACCCCTCTCTCGCACCGCCGGGCCGCCATCTGCACTACGTCCTGGCGCCCTGCCCCAACACCCGCGTCGGCCCCGACGCCCGGGCGTGGCACGACCTCGCGCCGCGCTACCGGGACAGTCTCCTGGCCGAGCTGGAGCGGCGCGGGCTCGACGGCATCGCCTCCGCCGTCGAGGAGGAGTGCGTGGTGACGCCCGCGGACTGGGCCGCTCAGGGACACGCCGCCGGTACTCCGTTCTCCGCCGCGCACACCTTCGCCCAGACCGGTCCGTTCCGCCCGCGCAATCTCGTACGCGGGGTCGAGAACGTCGTCCTCGCCGGTTGCGGCACCACCCCGGGCGTCGGCGTGCCGACCGTCCTGATCTCGGGGAAGCTGGCCGCGGCACGCGTCACCGGCCCGCCGCGGGCCGTGCCCGCACGCCTTGGGCTCCCCATCGACACGAAGGGCACCGCCGCTCCATGACCGCCCGGGAACTCGACAGCGCGGGCATCACCGATCCGGCCCTGCGTGCCGCGTACGCGTACTGCCGTCGGCTCAACGCACGGCACGGCAAGACGTACTTTCTCGCCACCCGCCTCCTGCCCGTCGAGCGCAGATCCGCCGTGCACGCCCTGTACGGGTTCGCCCGCTGGGCGGACGACATCGTCGACGATCTCGACTCCACGGCCACGGCGGGCGAGCGGGCCGCGGCCCTGCGCCTGCTCCAGCTGGATTTGGAGAGCGGGCTGCGCGCGGGGACCAGCGCCGACCCGGTGGTGGCGGCGCTCGCCGACACGGCCGCCCGTTACGCCATCGAGCCGCGGCTCTTCACGGACTTCATGGCCTCGATACGGCTGGACCTGGAGGTCACCGAGTACGCGCGCTACGAGGACCTGCGGCGGTACATGCACGGTTCCGCGGCGGTCATCGGGCTTCAGATGCTGCCCGTCCTCGGCACGGTCGTCCCCCGCGAGGAGGCTGCCCCGCACGCGGCCGCGCTCGGCGTGGCCTTCCAACTGACCAACTTCCTGCGGGATGTCGGGGAGGATTTGGACCGCGGCCGGGTCTACCTGCCCCTGGACCTGCTGGCCGCGCACGGCGTCGACCGCGCCCTGCTGCGGTGGAGCAGGGACAGCGGGCGGCGCGATCGGCGCATCACCGCGGCCCTGCGGGACGCCGCCGCGCTCACGCGGGGCGTGTACGGCGAGGCGGCGGGCGGTCTCCCGCTGCTCGACCCCGTCTCGCGGCCGTGTATCCGCACCGCCTTCGTGCTGTACGGCGCGATTCTCGACGCCATCGCGGACGACGGCTTCGCGGTGCTGCACCGCCGGGCCGTGGTGCCCCGCCGCCGACGGGCCGCGGTCGCGTGCGACGGCCTGGTCCGGCTCGCCCTCGCCCGGGTCCGCGCGCCGTCCACGGGTGGCGCGGTCACCGGCTCGCCCGGCTCGGCGCCGCCCCGGCCCGGGCTCCGTACGGGCGGGGTACGCGACCGGCAGCCCTGGAGGGAGACCGTATGACCTCCGGACGTTCTCCTGGCACCGGCCGCTACCCGTTGAGGTTCCGTCGCCGCCCCGTCCCCTGGGAGCGGCAGCGCCCCACCTGGCGGGAGGCGAAACCCGCCGTGATCTCCGCGGCGCTCAAGCGCGCGCAGGCCCGGCCGTCGGGCAACTGGTATGTGCTGGGGGGCAGTCGGGGCATCACGTCCGAGCGTTCACTCGGTCTGTCCGTGGCGGGCACGGAGGTCGTCGCGTGGCGCGACGCGGCGGGTGCCGTGCGGGCCGGCCCGGTGTCTGTCCTCATCTCGGGGCGCCCTTGCAGGACAGCCCGCTGCGGTGCGGCACCCTCGTCTGCCACTGGCACGGGCTCGCTCTCGACGGCTCGGCGCGCGCTGGCTGGGAACCGTACCCGGCTTACGACGACGGGGTCCTGACCTGGGTCCGGCTGGACGCGGTGGGCGGTGAAGAGCCGCTGGAGCGGCCCGTGGTGCCCGTCCGTCCGCGGCCGGCCGAGAGCGTGTCGGCGATCTGCTCGGTGACCGGGCGCTGCGAGCCCGAGGACGTCGTCGCCAACCGGCTGGACCCGTGGCACGGCGCCTGGTTCCATCCGTACGCGTTCGTCGACCTCCGTGTCGTGGAGGCGCCGGGTCCCGAGGACGACGACGCACGCGACCGCTTCGCGGTGGACGTGTCCTTCAAGGTGGCCGGGCGGGTGGTGGTACCGGTGCGGGCGGTCTTCACGGCTCCCGGGCCCCGCACCGTCGTCATGCGCATCGCCGAGGGCGAGGGAACGGGTTCCGTCGTGGAAACCCATGCCACGCCGCTGGCGCCGGACGCGGAGGGGTGCCCGCGTACCGCCGTGACCGAGGCGGTGGTGGCCGCGTCCGGTCGGCGAGGCTTCGCTTTCGCACGGTCCGTGGCACCGGTGCTGCGTCCCGTGATGCGGGCGGCGGCCGGGCGGTTGTGGCGCGATGACATCGCGTACGCCGAGCGGCGCTGGGAGCTGCGGAACAGCGGGCGGTTCCCGGGCTGAACCCTCGTCCCGCCCTCACGTCCCGTACGGCCGGTTCAGTCGCCGAACAGTTGGTTCAGTGCGCGCAGGGCCGGGGTCCTGCCCCTGGGCGGAACCGTCCACAGTGTCTGTCCCCGCAGACCCCAGCGTTCGAGCAGGGCGTTCGCCGCGAGGAATCCTGTCGTCGCCGCCCGTTCCATCAACGCCACCGGCAGATCGCTGCGCACGATGTCGCCCGCCACCGTGACAGCCGGGTCCGGTGTCCCTACCGTCGGCCTGGTCCGGTAGCCGCCGACGGGGAAGAGCGGGCAGTCGGCGTGCCATTCGTGGCGGGCGTCGACGATCCGGGCGTCACGGGTCTCCGGGTAGAGCCGGTGCAGTTGGGCCGACAGGCTTCGCTGCTCCGCCGCCCGGTCCGCGGCCGGGTCGACGGCGTACGCGTGCAGTTCGACGACCGAGCCTCCCGTGCGGGCCGACCAGCGGGCCGCCTCGCCCTCCCAGCGTTCCAGCACGCTGACGTTGTCGAGGGAGCCGTAACCGCTCGTACCCAGGAAGCCGGGCCGGTCGAGGGCTACAGGGCGATCGAGCCAGAGCCGGGAGACGAGGAAGGGCGGCGCGGTCGCGAGGCCCATGATCCGCGCCCGCCACACGGCGTCGTCGACGAACAGCGGCGACTGTCCCACGACGCTGCGGAGGCCCTTGACGTCCAGGGCGAGGACGACGGCGTCGCAGTGCTGTTCGCCGTCCCCGGTGACGACGTGGAAGCCGCCATGTCGCGCGGGCTCCACCTGCTCGACGGCCCGGCCGGTGCGGATGTCGGCCCGGTGGCCGGTGAGACAGCGGGCGAGCGGGTCCCACAGCGCGGCCGGGAACGGTTCTCGCGGCACGTCGAACAGCAGGCCCTCGCTGGAGCCGAGGAAGTAGATGTGGAACATCAGGGCGAGCTCGGCCGCGGAGAGGCGGTGCGGGTCGGCGAAGAAGCTGCGGGAGAACACCTCGAACGCCAAATGGTGGGCCGCTCGGGGGAATCGGATCCGCTCCAGGAACTCCCAGGCGCTGAGGTGGTCGAGCCGCCGGTAGATGTCGGGCACGCGTACGTCCAGCAGGGGCAGCGCGGCGCGGGGGTTCATGCGCGTCAGGTCGCGCCAGCTGAACGTGGGGCTGAGGGCCGCGAAGCCGAGGGCGCTCCACGGAGGGGTGCGCGGCACCCGCGCGAAGCTGTCCTGGAGGCCTCCGCTGTGCCGGAGCGGGTAGTCCGCCAGGCCGCGCAGCATGTGCAGGGCGGGGTCGGCGCGGCGCAGGAGGCCGCGCAGGTTGTAGTACTGGCGGAAGAAGGCGTGGAAGCCGCGGCTCATGGTGACCGCGGAGCCGTCGGCCAGTTCCTCGGGCCAGCCCCTGAGCCGACCTCCGAGCTGGTGCTCCCGCTCGTACACCGTCACATGGACGCCGCGCTCCGCCAGTGCGGTCGCGGCGGCGAGGCCCGCGATGCCGCCGCCGATGACGGCGACGCGGGGCGCGGTGCCAAAGACGCGGGACGCGCCTTGCGGGCCGTGTACGACGCGTGCGCGCCGGTCGCGTCCGTGGCGGGCGCCGCTGCTGGCGGGGGCGGCGGTCGCGCGGCCGTTCATCGCCCGGCGCCCGGGGCCGAGGCGGTCACGGTGTGCACGATGCCGGTCTGCCGGCCGGGCATCGGCAGGACGCGCACCTCGCGGAAGCCCGTGCGCCGTACCCGCGCGGCGAAGGCGGCCGCCGTGTCGAAGTCGACGACGCTGCGGAACAGGTGCCGGTAGAGGCGGCGGTCGCCGGTCAGTGTGCCGACGGGCAGCACCACGCCGTTGCACACGGCGGTCCACACCGCGCGGTCGAGCGTCCGGCCGCTGAGCGTGTACTCGTGTACGCCCAACCGGCCCCGGGGGGCGAGCGGTTCGCGCGCCGCGGTGAGCACCGTGTCCGGGTCGGCGAGGTTACGGAAGAGGTAGGCGGCGAAGACCGCGTCGAAGGGGCCCTCGACCCCGGTCCGGTGCGGGCTCTCGGCCACCGCGTGGACGAAGCGCACCCCGGACGGCCACCGCTTGGCCGCGGCCCGCTCCAGCATGCCGCGCGAGGCGTCCACCGCGACGATCTCGGCGAGGGGAGCCGCGCGCAGGAGGGCGGCGGTGGACGCCCCGGTGCCGCAGCCGAGGTCGAGGACGCGCAGCCCGGCGCCGCCGTCCGGCAGTCCGCGGCGCCGGGCGGAGCGCCGCAGGTGGGCGTGGTAACCGGGGTTGGCGGCCACGAGGCGGTCGTAGGTGCGGGCGGCGTGGTCGAACGCGGTGGAGAGGGTTTCGTCGCGCAGCAGCGTCATCTCTGCGTCTCTTTCGGTTCGTTCTGTTCGGTCGGGTCGCCCGGCGGTGCGGTGGTGGTGGCGCGGCTCGGCGACCGGGGCAGCCGGGGTACTCGCGGCAGCCGGGGCAGTTCCGCGACGGTTCGGAGCATGGGGCGGACGGGTGTGCGCAGGCCGATCCGAAAGTCCTCGTCCCACCGGGTGCGCCCGTCGAGGAACCGCAGCAGCCGTGCCATCGGGACCGTGCGGAACAGGCCGGTGAAGAACGCCGCTCCGTCCACGCGCCCGGAGTCCAGGGCACGCAGCATGACGGCATCCATCGCCAGGGCACGCCGCGCGTGGGCCGGTGGGGGCACGGGCGTACGACCGCGGTGGTACGCGCTCGCGATGGCGCGCGCCTGCCGTTGCACTGCCGCGAAGGTGTAGCCGGTCGAAGGCCGCGTCGCCCCGCCCGCGGTACCGATACGGAAGACCGAACGGCCGGTCCGGCGGGGGAAGCGCGCGTCGGTCATGGGGATGACGCCCTGCTCGACACGGACCACTTCGAAGCGGCTGATACCGAGCCGCTGCGTCACATGGCCGCGCAGCGCTTCGTCGTACGCGCGTTCGTCGAGGGCGGCGCGGGAGAACTCCGTGTATTCGACGAGGGCGTCGTACGGAGTCATGGGCAGCACGTACGCGAAGGACAGGCCGTGTGCGGGCTGTGGGGTGCGGAAGTCCATCAGGTCCGCGAGGCGCGGTTCGAAGACGGGCCGGTCCGTGCGGACGAACCAGCCGCGGAAGTGCTGGAGGAGGGTGGTCCGGGCGGGTGGCAGCGTGCGGAGCGGGCGTGAGTCGAACACCCATCTGGCGCGCAGTGCCAGCGATTCGCCCTGCGGGGTGACTCCGCGTACCTCCGCTCCCCCGCTCAGGTCGCGCACGTCGTCGACCTCGGCCTCCAGGCGCCGCACGCGCGGCTCGCGGTCCAGGCGCGTCGTGACCAGTTCCTCGAAGGAGCTGGAGCGGAGCATCTTGTAACGCAGCGGGGCCGGGGAGCCGACCACGGCTGTTCCATCGGGAGCGCGCACGCGCAGGGTGTCCCAGGCGCCGGACAGTGCCATGTCGAACTCGCCGTCGCGCGCCTCCCAGAAACACCAGGTCCGTTCGGGCGGCCGGGCGGGGCCGCGCGGAGCGTCGATGAGCACGATCGAGGGGCACGTATGTCCGGGTGGGGCGGCGCGGAGCCGGTAGGCCAGGGAGAGCCCGGCCGCGCCGGCGCCCACGATGGCGATCTCCGCGTCGTTCATGCCACCCCTCGTTCGTCGCTTCTCGTGCGTCTCTTTTTGTGCGTCTCTTCTCGCGTGGTCAGCATGGCCCAGGGAGGGGGGCGTCGGGCGCAGGGACATGGGGTCGCGTGCCACCGAGGTCAGGACACGTGAGGCACCCGGAACCTGCGCCGGTACTCCGTCGGCGTCGTGTGCAGACGACGGCGGAAGGCCCGTACGAGGGTGTCGGTCGTGCCGAAGCCGCACAGGGATGCGATGCGGTCGAGCGTGGCGTCGGAGGACTCCAGCTCGCGGCGGGCCTTCTCGACGCGCACCGATTCGATGTACGCGTGCGGGGTCGTGCCCAGTTCGCTCTTGAAAAGGCGGGTCAGATGCCGGTCGCTGACATGGGCGTACGCGGCGAGGTCCACGATGGTGAGCGGCTCGGAGATGTGCCGCAGGATGTGGTGGCGCAGCTCCTCGATGCGCCGGGTGGTGGAGACCTGCTCCAGCGGGACACTGAACTGGCTCTGGCCGCTGGGGCGTTTGAGGTACATCACCAACTGGCGGGCCACGCGCAGCGCGACGGCCTCGCCGAGGTCGTCGGCGATCAGGGCGAGGGAGAGGTCGAGGCAGGCGCTGATCCCGGCACCGGTCCATACGTTTCCCTCGCGGATGAAGATCGGGTCGGCGTCGACCTTCACCTCCGGGTGGTCGGCGGCCAGTCGGGGTGCGGTCGACCAGTGCGTGGTGGCCCGCTTGCCGTCGAGCAGCCCGGCGGCGGCGAGCAGATGTGCCCCGACACACACCGAGGTGATCCGGTGCGTCCGTGCCGCGAGCGCCTTCACCCGTTCGACCAGTGCGGGGTCGACGAGGGGGTGGACGCGCCCGTCGTCGTCGATCTCCACGGCCCCCGGCACGATGAGGGTGTTGATGCCGCGCTCGGCGGCCTCATCGAAGGTGAGGTCGGGCAGGACACGGACACCCGCGCCGGTGGTGACCGGGTCCATGGTCTCGGCGGCGAGGACCACGTGATAGCCGGCCGCGTCCGCGGTTTCCCGGCGGGCCAGCGCGAACACCTCCGGCGGCCCGGTGACGTCGAGGAGGTCCACATCCTCGAAGAGCACGATCACGATGAGCCGTTTCGCGGTTTCCGTCACGCTTCCCCCTGGTGTCGCTGCCGCTGTGCCACCCACCCGTAGGTCGGTTTCTGCATGTTAGACGTCATGGTGGACACCGCTGCGGGCTCATAGCGTGGTGGGCACAGCCTCCCGGACCGACACGGGCCGACGTCGGGCTGTGATCTCTCCTACGTGACGCAAAGGCGGTACACCCATGTCCAGGACCACGCTGCGCGAGCTGAACGGCTTCGTCCAGGCGCCCGCGAAGCTGGCCGAGTCGACGCTCATCCTGATCGACTTCCAGAACACCTACACCCAGGGCGTAATGGAGCTCGACGGCTGGGAGCGGTCCCTCGACGCCGCCGCGCAGCTGCTGGCCCGGGCGCGCGCTGCCGGCACGGAGATCGTGCACGTCATCAACGATGGCGGGGAGGGAACTCCGTACGACATCCGGGCGGAGATCGGCCAGATCCACCCGAAGGTCGCCCCTCTCGACGGCGAGCCGGTCGTCGTCAAGCAGGTCCCGAACGCGTTCGTCGGCACCGACCTGGCGAGCCACCTCAAGGAGGGCCAGGACGTCGTCATCGTGGGGTGGATGACCCACATGTGTGTCGCGTTCACGGCGCAGGGCGCGTTCCTCAACGGCAACCGTCCCACGGTCGCCGCCGACGCCACCGCCACCCGCACACTGCCCGTCGCGGGCACCGACGTCCCTGCCGACCAGGTGCACCAGGGCGCTCTCGCCACCATCGCCGACCTGTACGGGGTCGTCACCGCCTCTCAGAAGGAGATCGTCTGATGAAGCCGCTGCGTTCGCTCGTCATCCTGGGTGCCACCGCCCTTCTCGCGGCCACCGTGGCCGCGTGCGGCGGAGACACCGACGCCGCCGCCCGCACCGACCGGGACAACCGCACCGACCGGAACGGCCAGAAGCCGTCGCCGTCCTCCGAGCAGAACGTCGCGAAGGACACCACGACGCTGCGCGAGATCATGAAGCTCGACGAGACGCCGGCGAAGCTGTCCAACGCCACGCTGGTCCTCGTCGACTACCAGAACGTCTACACCGGCGGCCCGATGGAACTCGACGGCTGGCGTGAGTCGGTGGACAACGCCAAGGCCCTGCTGGAGCGGGCCCGCCGGGCCGACACCCCGGTCATCCACATCGTCGAAAAGGGGTACGACCTCAAGTCGAAGGCCGGGCAGATCGTTCCGGAGCTCAAGCCGGCCAAGGGCGAGGCCGTCGTCGAGAAGGCCGTCCCCAACGGCTTCCACGACACGAACCTCGACGCGGAGCTCAAGAAGAGCGGCCGCAAGAACGTCATCATCGCCGGATTCATGACCCACATGTGCACCCTGTTCACCGCCGAGGGCGCCGTCTACAACGGCTACCACCCGACCGTGGTGGGCGACGCCTCCGCGACCCGGCCGCTGCCGGTCAAGGGCAACCCCAACGGTATCCCCGCCGAGCAGGTCCACGAATCCGCGCTCGCCACGATCCAGGACCGCTTCGGCGTCGTGGTCCCGCGGCAGCGTGACATTGAGTAGCGCGGCAACAAGTAGCGCTCTCCTCGGCTGACTTCGGCGGGGGAAGGAACTCCGGTTCCTTCCCCCGCCGACGCGCGCGACACCCGCGCTCCACGACGCGCCCCGGGCAGCCCGTCAGGGCCCGTGGTGGCAGACGGCCTCGACGTTGTTGCCGTCGGGGTCACGGACGAAGGCTCCGTAGTACGCCTCGTGGTACTCCGGCCAGAGCCGGGGCGCATGCAGAACCTCGGCGCCCACGGCGAGGGCCGCGGCGTGGAAGGCGTCGACGGCGGAGCGGTCGGCCGCGGCGAAGGCGATGTGCAGCTCGCGCGCGGGCGCAGGGTCGCTCGTGGGGGCCGTGGGGACCAGCCACAGCGGGTGGCCGGTGACGCCGAAGCTGATGTTCTGGCCGTACTGCTTCTTGCGCTCACCCCCGAGCGGAGCGAGTACGGCGTCGTAGAAGGCGGCACTGGCCGCGATGTCATTCACCTGGATGGCTATGTGATCCAACATCCGCCAACCCTGCACGAGTTGTGCGGGGCTTGTCGCGCGGTTTTCCGCGGGCGTCCCGTCGAGCCGGCGACCGCTCCGGCCGAGGTCGAGACCACGGTCAGCCGCGGACCCTCGTTCTCCGGTCATAGCTCAGCCAGGAACATGCTTGATCATGTGGTAGATCGCAAGCCTACCCAGAGCGCCGGACTCTGCGGGAGAAGGCTTTCGCGCGCCCTCTTCACGGTGACGCACCTCCCCGCGAACGACGCCGGCCGGCGATCGGCACCGACCCTCGGTCCCGCGAGGCGAAGGAATCCGGCGTCGACCTCTTGCGCCGTCAACAACTCTTCTGCCACATTCACCCAAGCCCGCAATGGCATGCACGCGTCACGAGCGACCCGCCTCTGACGCGTGCGCTTCGACTGCATAGCTATGCGGTCTCGTCCTCATCCAGGACGTCTCACCCCCACACAATGGAGACGAACGTGCGAATATCCAGACTCGTCCCCGCGCTCGCGGCCACCGCACTCGCCGTTCTGGGGCTGGCCCCCACGGCAGCCGCCCAGAGCGCGTCCGGCGCCCGCACCGAGGCGCCCGTCGTCGCGTCCATCGACGGCCCGCAGCCGATCATCGGCGGCGGCTACGCCAGCAACGCACCCTGGGCGGCCCGGCTCTTCTCCAACGGCCGGCAGACGTGCAGCGCCTCGATCATCGCCCCCACCTGGATCCTCACCGCCAAGCACTGCGTCAGCGGCGGTGGCCTCTCGTTCCGCATCGGCAGCCTCGACCAGACGTCCGGCGGCACCATGGCCAACGGCGTCAGCGTCTACAACCACTCCGGTTCGGACCTGTCCCTGGTCAAGCTCGACCGCTCCGTGGCAGGCACCTACGCACGCCTCGGCAACCCCGGCTCCGTATCGGTGAACCAGACCGTGCAGGTGTACGGCTGGGGAGCGACGTCCCAGTGCGGTTCGGAGATCAACTGCCAGTCCCGGCTCCTCAAGGTCGCCAACGTCGTCGTGACCGGCGGCTGCCGCGACGCCTACCAGGGCCAGGCCATCTGCGCCCGGCGCGGCGACGGCATCACCGCGGGCGGCGACTCCGGTGGCCCGATGATGGCCAACGGCGTACAGGTCGGCGTGGCCTCCACCAGTGACCGCCAGACCACGACCGCGTACACGAACGTGACGGCGTACCGCTCCTGGATCCAGAGCACCGCGGGAGTCTGACGGCCCGTCACCTGCAAGACTGCGGCTTTGGCTTTGGCTTCCGTCTCCGCAGTGCCTCATGCCCCATGCCCCATGCCCCACATTTCGTCGCCCCCGCGCTCTCACCGCGCGGGGGCGCCCTCACATTCGTATACTCGTGCGAGATCACGATGAATGGGGCAGTGGGACAGTGAAGCTTGCCGAGGCGTTGGCGGAGCGGGCCGACGCGACGCGTCGCGTGGAGCAGTTGCGGGCGCGCATCGTCAGCAGCGCGCGCCATCAGGAGGGCGAGACGCCCGCCGAGGACGCGGCGCAGTTGCTGGCCGAAGTCTCCGAGGTGCTCGGCTCGCTGGAGGACCTCATCCGCCGGATCAACCGGACCAACGCCGCGACCGATCTGGGCGACGAGCACGGCACCCTTACCGACGCGCTCGCGCGGCGGGACGTGTTGCGGCTGCGCCACTCGGTGGTCACCTCGGCGGCCGACGCGGCCGCGGTTACGGGCGAGCGGGGGTACGGCCGCCAGCTCCGTTCCGAGCTGATGATGCTCGCCGCGTTGCCGGTCGCGGAGCTTCGCGGGCAGGCCGACGTGCTCGCGCGGGACATCCGGGAGATCGACGTGCGCATCCAGCGCACCAACTGGGAGGTCGATCTGCTGGACTGAGCGCTCCGGCAGGGAGTGACGATGTGGAGCAGGTAGCCGTCGTGGAGGCGTGCACAGACCGAGAGCCGGCGGTTTCCGGCTCACGCCTGGCGCGTGAGGAGCAACGCGGGGGTTCGATTCCCCGTCAACAGTGCAGCTCAGCACCGCGCACAGGTGACAGTGCACAGCGCACAGCACATCACCACGTGCAGATCCACGACGGCGAGGGCGGGTTCGGGGATTCCACACCACTGACGCCGGCTCGCGGCCACCGCGACAGTGCCGCCGAGGGCGGCGAGTACGGGACGGTGTTCAACGGCTGGAATTCGGTGGCGGCGCCGGCGTTCATGAAGTACCCGCCGAGGCCGCGGGCGAGCAGAACCGCCGTCAGGCCGTACATGTTCGTGAGCGCCGACTCCGGTCGGCTGCTCGACTCGCCGGGCTAGGGCCGCTCAGGAGGCGCGGCGGGTGTGTGGCCGCCGGGTGCCGACTTGTCGTGCGGTTCGGGGAGACGGCGCGTGATGAACGGTCTGCTGAGCGTGAACTCCTTGAACTTCAGGGCCGCTTCGGACAAGCGGGTGTCGCGGTTCCACACGAGAGTGAGGACACGGTGGCAGTCGGGCGCGTCGAGATGCACCCAGGCGACGGGGACGCGCGTTTCCGTGCCGGCCTGGCGGGACGCCGCCGGGATGAGGCCGATGCCGAGGCCCGCGCTGATCATGTCCTGGCTGGCGGCCGGTTCGTCGCTCTCGCAGGACAGCACCGGCGTCAGTCCCTCCGCCCCGAACAGCCGGTCCAAAAGGGCGCGTTGCCAGTGGCCGACGCGGGTGGAGACGAAGGGCTCGTCGGCGATCTCCGGGATGGTCACGCGCTCCCGTCCGTCCAGCCGGTGCCCGCAGGGAACGGCGAGCAGCACTTCCTCCCGCGTCAGCTCGACCGACTCGAAGTTGGTGCCGCTCAGCGGCTGTGACGCCATGCAGAAGTCGACCTCCCTGGCGCGCAGCCGACGGTCCATCTCCTCCGCGTTCGACTGGTAGAGCCGTACGTCGGCACGGGGGTACGCGGCACGGAAGCGGCCGAGGAGCGGGGTGACCGTCAGCAGGGTCTCGGAGGCGACGCTGACCCTGCCGAGGCCCGTGTCACGTGCCTCGCGGACGGCCCTGCGCCCGTCGTCCAGTTCGCTCAGGGCGCGGTCGACATGGCGCAGGAAGATCGCGCCGTACTGGTTGAGCCGGACGCGGCGGCCCTCGCGGTCGAAGAGCGCCGAGCCGAGGTCGGCCTCCAGGCGCGCGATGGCGCGGCTGAGCGAGGGCTGGGCGATCCGTAGCTCCTCGGCCGCGCGGCTGATGTGCTCGTACCGTGCGACGGCCTGGAAATAGCGCAACTGCAGAAGATCCACGGTCCCCCTTCACTTATGCCCTCTGGAACTTGTGCCCTCTGGGTCGCTTATGCCTTCTGGGTTATCTGCACATGACTAAACCGGTCTTGGAACGCATGAGCAAATCTCTCTAGCGTCGTCCTCAGGCACGCGTTCCGTTTCCGCCACGCGTTCCGTTTCCGCCACCCGTCGCGTCCGCCGTCCTACGGCCGTTCGTCCCCCAGGAAGGTCGCCTCATGAGCGCTGCGGATCTGGCCCGACTCCAGTTCGCGGCCACGACCGGCATCCACTGGCTGTTCGTGATCCTCACCATGGGGCTCGTCCCCCTCGTGGCGGTCATGCACACCCGCGCCGTGTTCACCCGTGATCCCGTCAAAAGAGCCCTCCGGGAGCGTACGACCCGCTTCTGGGGACAGCTCTACGTCATCAACTACGCGGTCGGCATCGTCACCGGCCTCGTCATGGAGTTCCAGTTCGGGCTCAGCTGGAGCGGGCTGAGCAAGTTCGCGGGCAACGTCTTCGGGGCCCCACTGGCGTTGGAGACCCTCATCGCCTTCTTCGCCGAGTCCACCTTCCTCGGCATGTGGATCTTCGGCTGGGGCCGGCTGCGCGGGGGCGTGCACATCACGCTGATCTGGCTGGTCACCCTGACCGCGTACGCCTCGGGGTACTGGATCCTGATCGCCAACGGCTTCATGCAGCACCCGGTGGGTTACGAAGTACGCGACGGCGCCGCCTACTTGACCGACTTCGGAGCGTTGCTCACGAACTCCAGCGCCCTGGTCGCCCTCCTCCACCTCACGCTGGGCGCTCTGACGACGGGCGGTGTCTTCGTCGCGGGTGTCAGCGCGTACCACTTCCTGCGGCGCACCGAGGAGACGGAGCTTTTCCGCACCTCCCTCAAGCTGGGGCTCTGGGTGTCGACGGTCGCCTCCTTCTTCGTGGTCGTCGTGGGCGAGATGCAGCGGCCCATCATCGAGCGCACGCAGCCCATGAAGGACGCGGTGCTGGAGAACAGCGGCGTCGCCGAAGTACAGGCACAGCTCGTCAAGGAGCACGGGCCGGGCGACTACGTGCCCTGGCAGGACACCGTGCGGATCTCGATGGACGTCATGACCATCATCGGCAACACGGTCTCCACCATCACCTTCATCGCCCTCGTCCTCCTGTGGAAGGACCGTCTGATGCGCTGGCGGTGGGCCTCCTGGATCCTGGTGGCGACGGTTCCGTTCCCCTTCGTCGCCTCCGTCGGCGGCTGGGTCGTCCGCGAGGTCGGGCGGCAACCCTGGATCGTGTACGGCCAGTTGACGGTCGAGGACGCTCTCTCCCACGTCGGCCGGACCTCGCTGCTGGTGTCCTGCACCTTGTTCATCGCCATTTTCCTCGCCTTGGCGGTGACGAACTGGACCCTCATCACGCGCTTCGCCCTCCGCGGCCCCGACGCCACACAGCTCGGCGCCACCGAGCCGCTCCCGGACGACGTCCCCGAGGGGCCGGAGGGCGGCGCCGACGAGAAGCAGCCGTTGCCCGCCTTTTGAGCCGGGCGCAGCGCGCTGCCGCCCCCGCCCCTACCCCGAAGGAAGTTGAGCGAGTTGAGCGAGATGAATCTGGAGACCGCCTGGCTGGCCCTCCTCGGCCTGCTGCTCGCCGGGTACTTCGTGCTCGGCGGCTATGACTACGGCGCACAGATGCTGCACCCCTTCCTCGGCCGGGACGGCCAGGACGGCCAGGCCAGCCAGGACGGCCAGGCCAGCCAGGACGGTCACGTCAGTCACGACGGTCATGACGGTCATGACGGTCATGACGAGAAGCCCCTGCGCGGGAACGCCGCGCTCGACGCCATCGCGCCGTTCTTCCTCGGCAACGAGGTCTGGCTGGTCGCCTTCACCGGCGTTCTCTTCGGCGCCTTCCCGCACCTGGAGGGCACCCTCCTGTCCGGGCTGTATCCGCTGATCGTGGCGATCCTCGCCGGCCTGGTCCTCGGCAACGCCGCGGTACAGCTGCGCGGGCGCGCCCGCGGCGCCGCCAGCCGCCGGCGGTGGAACGCCCTGATCGTGCTCGGCGGCGCGCTGCCCGCCGTGTGCTGGGGGCTCGTCCTGGGGCTGCTGCTCCACGGCGTGCCCCGCCGCGCCGACGGCAGCTTCCACATCGGGCCCGGCGAGGTGCTCACGCCCTTCGTGCTGGGCTGTGGCCTGACCACCGCGCTGCTCTTCGCGGCGCACGGCGCGGCCTTCGTCGCCCTGCGATCGGGCCCCGACGTGGCGTCCAGGGCACGGCGGTCGGGGGCGCTCCTGCTGCGGGCGACCGGAGCCGTGGCCTGCCTTCCCCTGCTCCTCACGCTCTTCGGCGCGGGCGCCTCGATGAACAACCGCGGGACCTCGGCGGTGCTCGCCGTCCTGTTCGCGGCGGCGCTGGCCGGCGCCTGGTGGTCCCTGGCCCGCGGGTACCACGTCCGGGGGTTCGCGGGCACATCCTGCGCCGCGGTGCTGCCGGTGCTGCTCGTCGGGGCCGGCCACTACCCGTACGTCCTCACCGACGCGGCCGGGGGCGGGATGACCATCGGTCAGGCGGCGACGGACGGCGTGACGTTGAAGATCCTCACGGCGTTCGGCATCGTGCTGGTTCCGGTGATCCTCGCCTACCAGACGTGGAGTTGGTGGGCTTTTCGCGGGCGGACGGGCCGCCGTCACCCCAGCTACTTCTGAAGCCCCCGGTGCACGCCGTCCACCGCTGAAACCGCACGATCGACGAGAGGCAAAGGCACCGAGATGAAGCCGGTCGAACGCCGCCTGCTGCGTGAACTCCCCGCGCTGCGCCGCCACATGGCGTGGTCCGCGACGCTGGCGCTGCTCGGCGCCGGGACCGTCGTGGCCCAGGCGGTGCTGCTCGCCGGGCTCCTCGCGGACGGGTTCGCCGGGCGGGAGCCCGGGACCGCCCCGCTGGCCGCGCTGGGCTGCGTCATGGCCCTGCGCGCACTGCTGACGTGGGCCCGCGGCGCCCTCGCGCAACGCGCCGCGGCCGACGCCAAGCGGGTTCTGCGGGAGCGGATCACCGGCCGGTTGCGCCACACCGCGCCGCGACGGCTGGCGGCCCGCCGCCACGGCGAGACGGCCACCCTGCTCACCCGGGGCCTCGACGCCCTGGACCCGTACGTCGTCGGCTACTTGCCCACGATGACGGCCACCGCGGTGGTGCCGGTGACGGTCGTCGCCTGGCTGGGGTGGACCGACTGGACGTCGGCGCTGATCGTCGTCGTGACGCTGCCGCTGATCCCGGTGTTCGGTGCGCTGGTCGGCCTGCACACCGCCCGGCGCACCGCCCGGCAGTGGTCGCTCCTCGCGCGCCTCGGCGGTCACTTCCTGGACGTGGTCGCCGGGCTGCCGACGCTGCGCGCCTTCGGCCGTGAGGCGCATCAGACCCGGGTGGTGGGCGAGATGGCGGAGGCGCACCGGCGGGCCACGATGCGGACGTTGCGCGTGGCGTTCCTGTCCTCCTTCGTCCTGGAGACGGTCGCCACGCTCTCCGTGGCGCTGGTGGCCGTGCCGGTCGGATTGCGGCTGCTCGGCGGCGAGTTGGTCCTGCGGACGGCTCTGACCGTGCTGTTCCTCGCCCCGGAGGCGTACCTGCCGCTGCGCGCGGCGGGCGCCGCCTTCCATGACAGCGCCGAGGGCATCGCGGTGGCCGAGCGGGTCTTCGCGCTCCTCGACGCGGAGGAGGCGCCCGCCCCGCCTGCGGCTCCTCCCGTCCCGGTCCCTGCGGCGCGCACGGCACGCCTGCGCCTCGACGCGGTCACCGTCCGCTACCCCGGCAGGGCCGCGCCCGCCCTGCGGCGGGTCTCCCTCGACGTCCGCCCCGGCGAGCATGTGGCGCTGGTCGGCCCGAGCGGGGCGGGCAAGTCCACGCTGCTGGCGCTGCTCCTGGGCTTCGTGGCCCCTGCGTCGGGCCGGGTCGAGGTCGGCGGCACCGACCTCGCGGACGTCGATCCGGACACCTGGCGCACGCAGGTCGCGTGGGTACCGCAGCGCCCCCACCTGTTCGCGGCGTCCGTCGCGGACAACATCCGCCTCGGGCGGCCCGACGCGAGCGACGCCGAGGTGCGGGAGGCGGCGCGGGCGGCCTCGGCCGATCTCTTCGTCGAGCGGCTGCCACAGGCGTACGACACAGTGCTCGGCGAGCACGGCGCCGGGCTCTCCGCCGGGCAGCGCCAACGTGTCGCCCTGGCCCGCGCGTTCCTCAAGGACGCGCCCCTCCTTCTCCTCGACGAGCCGACCGCCCATCTCGACCCCGAGAGCGAGGCCGCCGTCACGCGCGCCACCGTCGCGCTCCTGCGCGGCCGGACCGCGCTCGTGGTCGCACACCGCACAAGCCTGTTGCCGCATGCCGACCGGATCGTGACGGTACGGGCGGGCGGTCTGGCACTGCCCCAAGCAGCCGCGTCTCAGGGCCTGGTGACGTCGTGACAGAGAATCACACGAAAGGGCCCGGGGCCGTACGCCACCCAGGACCCGTCCCCGCACGCGCCTCCCGCCCCACCCTCCGCCTCCTGCGGCACCTCCTGCCGTACTGGCGCAGGCTGCTGCCCGCCGTGCTCGCGTCGGTCGGCAGTGAGCTCGCCGCCGCCGCGCTGATGGCCACCGCCGCCTGGTTGATCACCCGTGCCGCGGAGCAGCCGCCGATCGCGTCCGTGAGCCTGGCGATCGTCGCCGTACGCGCGCTGGCCCTGGGGCGGGGAGCCCTGCGCTACGCCGACCGGCTCCTCGGGCACGACGGCGTGCTGCGGGCCGTCGCCGGCTTCCGCACCCGGGTGTACGAGGCCCTGGTGCCGCTCGCCCCCGCGGGCACGCCCGCCTTCCGCGGCGGTGATCTGCTGACCCGCCTGGTCGACGACGTGGACGCCGCGCAGGACCTGCTGCTGCGGGTACTGTTCCCCGGCGCGGCCGCCTGCGCGGTGGCCGTCGCCGCCACCGGGACTGCCATGGCGCTCCTGCCCCAGGCGGGCTTCGTGCTCGGCCTGCTCCTGGCCGTGGCGGGGCTCTGCGTCCCCGCCCTGGTGCTCGCGCTGTCCCGTCGTACGGGCCGCGCGCAGAAGGCCGCCCGAGGTGAACTGGCCGCGCTCACCCTGGACTTGACGCAAGGAGCGGCGGACCTCGCCGCGTACGGCGCCCGGGACCGCGCGGCTGAGCGGGCCCGGCGCGCCGCCGCCCGGATCGCCGCCCTGGAGCGCCGAGCGGCCCTCACCGCCTCGCTCGCCTCGGCCGTGGTGCTCCTGCTGCAAGGCGGGGCGACGGTCGGGGTGGCCTGGCTGGCGCTGCGCGCGCACGCGGGCGGCGATCTGGCCGCCGTACAGCTGACCGTTCTCGCGGTGCTCGCGCTGGTCGCCTTCGATGCTCTGGGGCCGCTGCCCGCCGCCGCCCGGCGACTCGCGGAAGTGCGGGCGTCGGCGCGCAGGCTGGCCGACCTCTTCGACACGCCTCCCCCGGTCACCGACCCGCCCGCCGCCGGGCCACTCGGCGTCGACGAGCCGCTCGGCGTCGACATCACCGACCTGCGGGTGCGCCACCGCCCCGACGGCCCCCCGGCCCTGGACGGCGTGAGCCTGCGGCTGCCGCCCGGCCACCGGGTCGTGCTCCTCGGGGCCAGCGGCTCGGGCAAGTCGACGCTGATCGCGGCGCTGATGCGGTTCATCCCGTACGAGTCCGGGAGCATCCGCGTCGGCGGGCGCGAACTGCGTGACCTCGCCGGCGCCGACGCGCGGCGCGCGATCACCGGCATGACCCAGGACGCGCATGTCTTCCATGCCACGGTCCGTGCCAACCTCCTCCTGGCCCGCCCCGGCGCCACGGACGCCGACCTGCGCGAGGCGGCCGGCCGGGCGCGGCTCCTGGACTGGATCGAGTCGTTGCCCGACCGCTGGGACACGCTCCTCGGCGGGGACGGCGCCGCGATGTCGGGCGGCCAGCGCAGTCGTCTGCTGCTGGCCCGCGCGCTCCTCGCCGACCCGCCCGTCCTCGTCCTGGACGAACCCACCGAGGGACTGGACCCGCACACCGCCGCCGCCGTGCTCGCCGACATCCTCGACGCCACGCGGGGCCGCACCACGCTTCTGGTCACCCATGACCGGTCGGGGATCGCCGCCGCCGACCGGATCGTGGATCTGGACGCGTGCTCATCCGGCCACCGGGTCCCGGCGCGCGAGACGGAGCCGATTTGCCAGTAATCCAAAGGATGTACCGGAATGTCGTTCCCGGTGGTGATTCGCCGTCCGGGGCGGCGACCCAGCATGGAAGGAGATCCCGGACGAAGGCGGTGGCACCATGCTGCACGACGTATCTGATGGACCTCACCCCCGGCACGAAGGGCTTCAGCCCCTTCTCGACGAGCTGGCCCGCGTCGCCGCGCTGCCCCTGGAGCGCGGCGAGACCCTGCCCGCCCGCGCCTACACCGACGAGGGCTTCCACCGGCTCGAACACGACCGTGTCTTCCGCGGCGACTGGCTGTGCGTCGGCCACGTCTCCCAGGTCGCCCGGCCCGGTGACTATCTCCGCACCGAAGCGGCCGGTGAGCCGCTGGTCGTCACCCGCGACGAGGAGGGCGGCCTGCACGCGCTCTCGCGGGTGTGCAGGCACCGCTTCATGGACATCCTGCCGCCCGAGACCACCCCGGAGCAGGGGTCCTTGGAGCGCCTCATGTGTCCGTACCACACCTGGACGTACCGGCTGAACGGCGAGTACGCGGGGCAGCTGGCCGGCGCCCCGATGATGAGCAAGGTCGACTTCGACCGTGCGGCGTGCAGGCTGCCCCGGTACCGCCTGGAGGAGTGGAACGGGCTCCTCATGGTCTGCGCCGACCCGGCCGTCCCGCCGCTCGCGCCGCAGCTGGCCGAGCTGACCGACCGGATCGCGCCCTACGGTCTGGCGGACCTCGTCGTCGCGTACACGGACCGGTGGGAGGGCGTGCCCGCGAACTGGAAGGTCGCGTTCGAGAACGGCTCGGAGAACTACCACCACATGGGGACGCACGCCTCCACGCTCGACACCCTCGTCCCCGGCAAGGACACGGTCGTCGACGAGAGCGAAGGGCGCTGGTTCAGCATGTACACGCCGTTCGCGCTCGACGCGCCGGGCCTGGCCGACGGGGACGCTCCGAGGGTCGGGACCCTGATCCCGGGCCTCGGCGAGCGGGAGCTGTCCGGCATGACGGTCGCGGGCCTCTTCCCGAACCTGGTGATGGCTCTGCTGCCCGACAGCGTCACCTTCGTGCGCTGGGTGCCGACCGGTCCGGCCACACATGACGCGCTCGTGACGGTACTGGTCCCGGCGCGGGCCGAGCGGGACCCGGACTTCGGGGCGTACGTCGAGGCGTCCCGGCGGCAGTTCGAGATGATCCAGAACGAGGATCTGGTCGCCGTGCGGGGCGTGCAGCGGGGCCTGGCGACCGATCCGGCGCCCTCGGGCGGGCGCTTCTCGCATCTGGAGCGGCCCCTGTGGCAGTTCCAGCGGTATCTGGCCGACCGCCTGGCGCCCGCACACCCGGCCCCGGCCCCTGCCCCCGAACAGCTCTGACCCGGCGGCTTCGTGGTACTCCTCCGGTACGCCACCAAGGAGGCCACCACCGTATGAACGACCACTCCCCCGCCGCCTGCGGCCTGCCCGGCCCCGGCGACCGGCCCACCGTCGCCGACCGGGCCTGGCTGGCGATCGCCTGCCGGCTCGCCACGCAGTGCCCGCCCTCCGACACCGCGCTCAGCGTGGGCGCGGTCGTCGTCGCCGACGACGGCACCGAGCTGGCCCGCGCCCACTCCCGCGAGAGGGACCCGGACGACCACGCCGAGGAAGACGCCTTCGCCAAGATCGACCCCGCCGATCCGCGGCTGGCCGGAGCGACGGTCTACAGCTCCCTGGCACCGTGCGCGCGGCGCGCCTCGCGGCCCCGCGCCTGCGCCCGGCTGATCAGCGAGTCGGGGGTGCGGCGGCTGGTCACCGCCTGGCGCGAGCCCGGCACATCGTTGCCCGAGGCGCACGGCACGGAGTTCCTGGAGGGCGCGGGCGTCACCGTACTCGAACTGCCGGAGTACGCCGACGCGGCGAAGGCGCCCAACGCGCACCTGCTGTAGCGCGGACGCCGCTGTGGCGCGCCGACGTGGTCACGCCGCGCCGCGCCTCACGCCTGGAACTCGGTGAGGTCGATGGCGTGGACGAACAGCGGGTGGCCGTACTCCGGGTGCTCCACCTCGCGTTCCAGGTGCATGCCGAGCTTGCGCACGACGTTCTCGGAAGCGTTGTCGCCCACCCGGTGGATACTGACGACCCGGTCGATTCCACGGTCCTGGAGCGCGAACTCCAGCGTGGCCTGGGCGGCCTCGGAGGCGTACCCCTGGCCCCAGAACTGGGCGCCGAGCCGCCAGGCGATGGCCGCGTCGGCCGCCGCCTCCGGCAGGAACTCCGGCACGTACAGGCCGGTGAAGCCGGCCAGCTCGCCCGAGGCGAGGAGCTCGACGGCGAAGAGGCCGTAGCCCTCGTCGTCCCACTCCTCCTCCCACCGCTCGATGTCCTCCGCGGTCTGCTCCAGGTCGCGGACCCGGCCGTCATCGACCCAGTGCATCACCCGCGGGTCCGCGTTGATCTCCGCCATGGACGAGAGGTCGTCGTCGTGCCATCGGCGGAGGAGGAGGCGGGGCGTGCGGATCTCGGTCATGGACCCATCCTGCCCAAGGCGGGGCGCTGATCGTTAATCGGCGGCTCGCTCCGCTCCGGCCCCATGTGAAGCAGATCACACGGCCGACCTGTCACGGTTCGCCGGAGCGGGGTGTCTCGATGGGCATGTCCGGACGGACGCCCATGAGCCCCAAGGGTTCGAGGGCTCAGGAGAGGAGCCGTGTGAACGACCAGTGTGTGGACCCGCCGGGCGAACCGTGCGCTCCGGGGCCGGGACGGGCCGATGACCCGTTCATCGAGCACCGCCCCCTGCTGTTCACCATCGCCTACGAGATGCTGGGCAGCGCCACCGACGCCGAGGACGTACTCCAGGAGAGCTATCTGCGGTGGAGCGCGGTCGACCGTGCCGAGGTCGAACATCCGCGCGCCTATCTGGTCCGCGTGGTGACCCGCCAGGCCCTCAACCACCTGCGCGCGGTCAGGGCGCGGCGTGAGGAGTACGTCGGCACCTGGCTGCCCGAGCCGATCCGCACCGCGCCCGAGGTGAGCGAGGACGTCATCCTGGCCGAGTCGGTGTCGATGGCCGTGATGCTCGTCCTGGAGACGCTGGGCCCGGCCGAGCGCGCGGTGTTCCTGCTGCACGACGTGTTCGGCTACACCCATCCGGAGATCGCCGCCACGATCGGCAAGAGCGAGGTCACCGTCCGGCAGATCGCCCACCGCGCCCGGCGGCACGTGCACGCGCGGCGGCGCCGCTTCGAGCCCGACTCCGACGCCACGCGGGAGATCATCCAGCGGTTCCTGCTCGCGGCGGCGACGGGTGAGGTCCAGGCGCTCATGGATCTCCTGGCCCCGGATGTCGTGCAGATCTCCGACGGCGGCGGGAAGGTGTCGGCCGCCCGCCGTCCGATCGTCGGCCGCGAGGAGGTGGCCCGGTTCGTCCTGGGCGTGGCCCGTACCGGCGCCGCGGACGCCCCCGTCGAGCACGTCACCTGCAACGGCATGCCCGCCGCGCGGTTCCTCGCGGGCGGCGAGCTGGACTGGCTGCTCGCCTTCGAGATCCGGGACGGCCGGATCACCGGCCTGTACGGCATCCGCAACCCCGACAAGCTGCACCGCGCCGACACCGTGCGCGCTCTCGACAGAGGAGGACTCCGGCCATGGAAACCATGACGGTCGAACGTGTCGTCAACGCCCCGATCGACGACGTCTTCGCCTGGCTCACGACGACCACGAACTACACGCGCTCACCCTGGGTGGTGCGTTGCCGTCTGACCCGGCGCGGCGAGGGCGCGCCCTACGGGGTCGGCGCGGTGCGCGGCCACCTCTGGCTGATCGGCTGGTTCCGGGAACGCATCACCCAGTACGACCCGCCGTACTCCACGGAGTACGTCGTGGACCGCAGCCTGCCGCCGTCCCGGCACGAGGTGGGGCGTATGACGTTCGCCGAGGTGGACGGCGGCACACTGGTCCGCTGGACCACGCGCGCCGAGGTCCGGGTGCCGTTGCTCGGCGCGGCCCTGACCCGGCACGTGGCGCGGCCGGTCATCACACGCACCTTTGGCACCATCCTGGAAGCAGCCGACACCGCTCTGACCGCCGCGCGGGGAGCAGCCGGGCGGACCACGCCGCACGGGTAGCCGAACGGGTTCACGCGGCTGACTGCGGGACCTCGGGGCCGCTCACGCGCCGACGTACTCCGCGAGGTGCTCGCCGGTGAGGGTCGGCCGGGCGGCCACGAGGTCGGCCGGGGTGCCCTCGAAGACGATCCGGCCGCCGTCGTGACCGGCGCCGGGGCCGAGGTCGATGATCCAGTCGGCGTGCGCCATGACCGCCTGGTGGTGCTCGACGACGACGACCGACTTGCCGGACTCCACGAGCCGGTCCAGCAGGCCGAGGAGCTGCTCGACGTCGGCGAGATGCAGGCCGGTGGTCGGCTCGTCGAGGACGTACACTCCCCCCTTCTCGCCCATGTGGGTCGCCAGCTTGAGCCGCTGCCGCTCGCCGCCGGACAGGGTGGTGAGCGGCTGGCCGAGCGTGAGGTAGCCGAGGCCGACGTCGGCGAGCCGCTCCAGGATCCTGTGCGCGGCCGGGGTGCGCGCCTCGCCCGCGCCGAAGAACTCCTGCGCCTCGGCCACCGGCATCGCGAGCACCTCGCTGATGTCGCGCCCGCCGAGGCGGTACTCCAGGACCGACGCCTCGAACCGCCTGCCCTCGCACTCCTCGCACGGGGTCGCGATGCCCGCCATCATCGCCAGGTCGGTGTAAATCACCCCGGCGCCGTTGCAGTTGGGGCAGGCGCCCTCGGAATTGGCACTGAACAGCGCCGGCTTGACGCCGTTGGCCTTCGCGAACGCCTTGCGGATGGGGTCGAGCAGTCCGGTGTATGTCGCCGGGTTGCTGCGCCTCGAACCGCGGATGGCGCTCTGGTCGATGGCCACCACGCCTTGGTCGGCGACCGCGGAGCCCTTGACCAGCGACCCGTGCACGAGCGAACTCTTGCCGGAGCCCGCGACGCCGGTGACGACGGTCAGCACACCGAGCGGGATGTCCACGTCGACGTCACGGAGGTTGTTCGCCGACGCGCCGCGGATCTCCAGCGCGCCGGTGGGCTCGCGCACCGTCTCCTTGAGGGCGGCCCGGTCGTCGAAGTGGCGGCCGGTGATGGTGCCGCCGGTCCGCAGCCCTTCGACGGTGCCCTCGAAGCAGACGGTGCCGCCCGCCGTGCCGGCGCCGGGGCCGAGGTCGACGACGTGGTCGGCGATCGCGATCGTCTCCGGCTTGTGCTCCACGACCAGGACCGTGTTGCCCTTGTCCCGCAGGCGCAGCAGCAGGTTGTTCATGCGCTGGATGTCGTGGGGGTGCAGGCCGACGGTGGGCTCGTCGAAGACGTATGTGACGTCGGTGAGCGAGGAGCCGAGATGGCGGATCATCTTGACGCGCTGCGCCTCGCCTCCCGACAGGGTGCCCGCCGGCCGGTCGAGGGCGAGGTAGCCGAGGCCGATCTCCACGAACGAGTCGAGCGTCTGCCGCAGGGCGGTGAGCAGCGGCGCCACCGAGGGGTCGTCGAGGCCGCGTACCCACTCGGCCAGGTCCCTGATCTCCATCGCGCAGGCGTCGGCGATGGAGATTTTCTTGATCTTCGACGAGCGGGCCGCCTCGCTGAGCCGGGTGCCGTCGCACTCGGGGCACGTCGTGAAAGTGACCGCCCGCTCCACGAACGCCCGGATGTGCGGCTGCATCGCCTCCTTGTCCTTGGACAGGAAGGACTTCTGGATCTTGGGGATCAGGCCTTCGTAGGTGAGGTTGGCGCCCTCCACCTTCACCTTGGTCGGCTCCCGGTAGAGGAAGTCCTGCATCTCGCGCTTGGTGTACTTCCGGATCGGCTTGTCGGGGTCGAGCAGGCCCGACTCGGCGTAGACCCGCACGGTCCAGAAGCTGTCGGACTTCCAGCCGGGGATGGTGAAGGCGCCCTCGGCGAGGGACTTGGTGTCGTCGTAGAGCTGGGTGAGGTCGATGTCGGAGACCGAGCCCCGGCCCTCGCATCTCGTACACATGCCGCCGGTGCGGGTGAAGGTCCGTTTGACGGTTCTGGTCTTGTCGGCCCCTCGGTCGACCTTGAACGCGCCGGAGGCCTGAACCGAGGCGACGTTGAAGGAGAACGCCGCCGACGAGCCGATGTACGGCTTGCCCAGGCGGCTGAAGAGGATGCGCAGCATGGCGTTGGCGTCGGTGGCGGTGCCGACCGTGGAGCGGGGGTCGGCGCCCATGCGCTGCTGGTCCACGGTGATCACGGTGGTCAGCCCGTCGAGCACGTCGACGTCGGGCCGCGCCGGTGTCGGCATGAAGCCCTGGAGGAAGGCGCTGTAGGTTTCGTTGATCATCCGCTGCGACTCCGCGGCGATCGTGTTGAACACGAGCGAGCTCTTGCCCGAGCCGGAGACACCGGTGAACACCGTGAGGCGGCGCTTGGGGATCTCGATGCTGATGTCTTTGAGGTTGTTCTCCCGCGCGCCGTGCACCCGGATCAGGTCGTGGCTGTCGGCGGCGTGCGGCGCGGGCGGCTGCGGGGTCGGCGCATGGTGGTGGTCCATGGCGCTCACGCTAGCGGCGGGGCGTGGGCCACGCTTCTCCATTCCTGATGCGTACTCCTGATCCATGCGCGAAGCAGCCCCGGCCCGTACGCGACGTAGCCCCGGCGCATACGCGACGTAGCCCCAGGGCCCGGGCAACGGCGCCCGGGGCCTGAGGCTTTGCGTGTGTGTCGCTGTGTGTCGCGCGTGCGTCCCGCTTAACCGAACTGGCCGACCTGGTAGTCACCGGCGGGCTGCTGGACCATGACGTTGAGGCGGTTGAAGGCGTTCATGAGGGCGATCAGGGACACGAGGGCGACGAGCTGCTCCTCGTCGTAGTGCTTGGCGGCGTCCGCCCAGGCCTCGTCCGTGACGCCACCGGCCGCGTCGGCGACGCGGGTGCCCTGCTCGGTCAGTTCCAGGGCGGCGCGCTCGGCGTCGGTGAAGACCGTGGCCTCCCGCCAGGCCGCGATCATGTTGAGGCGCAGCGCGGTCTCCCCCGCGGCGGCCGCCTCCTTGGTGTGCATGTCGAGGCAGAAGCCGCAGCCGTTGATCTGGCTGGTGCGGATCTTCACCAGCTCCTGCGTCGCGGCGGGCAGCGCCGAGTCCGCGAGCGCCTTCCCCGCCGAGGTGAAGTGCTTCAGGGCCTTGCCCGCGAGCGGGCTGGCGAAGAAGTTCAGTCGTGCGTCCATGGTGGGCTCCTCTGCCGTTGTCGATGGCTACACCCCTCTGACGGAACGGACGACAGGGAATGTGACACGGCCGGATGTGACCCGCGTCTCACCCCGCGGTGGACCGGCGGCACCGTAAGCGGGGCCCCGCCAGCCTGCGACCCGTGATCAACTCATACGCGCGCCTCGACGACACCGAGGTGGCCATAGCCGCGGCCCTCGCGGGCGGGGACGTCGTACGCGACCTGTACGGACGACGCCTCAGCCGGATCGACAAGGGCGCCGGGGACTTCGCCACCGCCGCCGACGTGGCGGCGGAGAAGGCGATCCTCGGCGTCGTCGGTGCCGCGCGGCCGGACGACGCGCTGTTCGGCGAGGAGAGCGGGCGGCAGGGCGCGAGCGGCGCGGAGCGCCAGTGGCTGGTGGATCCCCTGTGCGGCACGCTCAACTACGCCGTCGGCAGCACGCTGGTGGCGGTCAACGTCGCGCTGGGCGGCGGTGCGGCCGCGGTCGTGGACCCGTTCGGCGGCGAGGTCTTCTGCACCGACGGCGTGAGCGCCTGGACGCGCCGTGAGGGCGGCGAGGCGCCGCTGTCGCCGTCGTCCGCCACGCGGCTGGTGGACGTCAATCCGGACCCGCCCTTTCCGAGCGCGCCCGGTTTCCGCTCGGTGGAGCTTCTCGCCCACCCGCGGTTCGTCGCGGACTTCCGCCCCCGGATCGTGTCGACGACGCCGGCGCTGGCCCGGGTCGTGGCCGGCAGGCGCGCCGCGTACGCCACCGACGGCACGCATCTGTACGGGAGCGTCCACTTCGCCGCGGGGATCGCCGTGTGCCGGGCCGCCGGATGCGTGGTCACCGGCATCGACGGCGCTCCGATCGGCCCGGGAAGCCGGGGTCTCGTGGCCGCCGCGGACGCCGGGACGCACGCGCAGTTGACGTCGGTGATACGCGGCCGATGTCAGTGATACGCGACCTCGGCCGGCGCCCGGCCGAGGTGCCCTGAGCGGGACTACGGGGTTCCGGGGGTCTTGCGGGTGGTGACGTTCATCCGGTTCCAGGTGTTGACCGTGAAGATGAGCGCGATGAGCTGGGCCAGCTCCTGCTCCTCGAAGTGCCGGGCGGCCTCGTCGTACACGGCGTCCGGGACTCCGTCGGGCAGCCGGGTGACCGCCTCGGTCAGGGCGAGCGCGGCCCGCTCCTGCGCCGTGTAGAGACTGGACTCCTGCCAGCCGTCGAGCTGGTAGATGCGGGCCTCGCTCTCGCCCGCCTTGCGGGCGTCGCCCGTGTGGTAGTCGAGGCAGTACGCGCACCGGTTGATCTGGGACGCGCGGATCTGGACGAGTTCGAGCAGCACCGGGTCGAGGCCCTGACGGGCGGCGGCGTCCAGGGCGAGGACGGCCTTGAAGACCTTGGGGGCGACGGTGGCGAAGTTCATGCGCTGGGGAATCTCGACTGCTGGCATGCCAAGAACCCTAGGAGCGGATTAGCCCCCCGGTATGGTGCATTCTCATGTCAGATCGATGGGGCAATACCGCCGACGGGCGCGCGCCGGAGCCGGGCACCGGATCCGGTTCCGATTTCCACCTGGAGCTGAGCGGGAAGGGCACCCTGCGCGAGCAGTTGATGCGTGCCTTGCGTGAGGCCATCGGCTCCGGGCGCCTGGCCCCCGGCACCCGCCTGCCTCCGTACCGCAGTCTGGCCCGGGACCTCGGCATCGCCCTCAACACCGTCGGCGAGGCGTACGGCGAACTCGTCGCGGAGGGCTGGCTCGTGGCCCGGCAGGGGTCGGGCACCCGCGTCGCGCGGCGCAGCACACCGCTGCCGCCGGACCGCTCGCGCCGCTCGGCGCCGCCGGTCCGCCGCCCCGCGTACGACCTGATGCCGACCTCACCGGATGCCGCCGCGTTCCCCCGCTCGGCCTGGCAGACCTCGGCGCGGCGTGCGCTGAACGCGGCGCCCAACGACGCGTTCGGCGTGGGCGATCCGCGAGGCCGCGTCGAACTGCGCACCGCGCTCACGGAATACCTGGCCCGGGCCCGTGGCGTACGTACCGCACCCCACCGGATCGTCGTCTGCGCCGGCTTCGCCCACGCGCTGAGCATGCTCGGCCAGGTACTTGACGGTGCGGTGGCCGTCGAGTCGTACGGTCTGGGCTTCCATCGCTCGCTCCTGACCGCGGCCGGGCGGCGCACCGTCCCGCTGTCCGTGGACGCGCGGGGAGCCGTGATCGACGAACTCCCGGCGACGGGCGCGGAAGCGGTACTGCTCACGCCCGCCCACCAGTTCCCCACCGGGGGGCCGCTCCACCCGTCCCGCAGGGCCGCGGTGATCGACTGGGCGCGGGCGGGCGGCGGGCTGGTGATCGAGGACGACTACGACGGCGAGTTCCGTTACGACCGGCAGCCGGTCGGCGCCGTGCAGGGCCTCGACCCGGACCGCGTCGTCTACATCGGGTCGACCAGCAAGAGCCTGTCACCGGCGCTGCGCATCGGCTGGATGGCCTTGCCCTACCACCTGGTTGACGACATCCTCGCCGTCAAGGGCGCCCGCGAACTGTGGACGGGGGGCCTGGAACAGCTCACCCTCGCCGACTTCATCGCCTGCGGTGCCTACGACCGGCATCTGCGCCGCATGCGGCTGACCTACCGGCGACGGCGCGACCGGCTCGTCGCCACGCTCGGGGCGCGGGCGCCGCACATCGGGATCGGCGGGATCGCCGCCGGGCTGCACGCCGTCCTCGACCTGCCGCCGGGCACCGAACAGGCAGCGGTGCGCGCGGCCTCCCGGCAGGGCCTCGCTCTCGAAGGCCTCGCTGCCTACCGCCATCCCGACAGCGCCATGCCGCCCCGCGAGGGTCTCGTCATCGGGTACGGCACTCCGCCCGACCATGCCGTCGACGGCGCGCTGGCGGCCTTGTGCCTGGCCCTGCCGGACCCGGAGTGAGGCCTCGCGGCTTCACGGTTTCACGCCGGGTAGGGGGCGGGTGGCCGCCGCCGCGGATGAGGCAGAATGCCGGGCCGGTGATGTGGGGGGTTCTGTACTGCTGCTCGACCTGCGGTGCGGCCGCGTGAGCGTCCGGAGGCGTTCCACCACGCGCTGACCGATTCCTCGGTGAGCCGCACCTTCAAGGCCGTCCACGGCCAGCCGCCTCAGCAGCGGTGCCGCTTGGTCCTCATGGCGGGGGCAGAGGCGAGGGAGGCTGCGGCGGGCGGCACAGCCCTGGGCGCCGATGCCGCCCGGTCAGCCGACGCCGTTCCGGGCCCGCGCTGACGCCGCGGCCATCGGGATGCGTTGCGGGCCGTGGCGTTCGGCGAGCAGCCGCTTGCGATGGCCGCTGCGGCGGACGGCGGTGACCAGGACGATGGCGGCGCAGATGAGGATTCCGACGACAGGGAACAGGCCGGCCAGTATCAGCCAGCCCCCGAACGCGACAAGGCCTCCGGGGTCTCCGATGGCGTACCGGGACGGCCCTTGGGAGGTGCAGGTGATCTTGTACTCGCCTGCCCGCGGAACGTGGATGGTGTGGAGCGGGTTCCAGGCCGCGTCGCGGGTGAGGAACACGTCGATTCCCGGATCAGTGAGACGGGGGGCTCCCGGGCCGGTGATGTCGCACGACTGGTCGGGGGACGGACCTCGCTCCTTGATCCAGAGCGCCTTCTCGTCTTCCGGATCGAGCCGGAGAGTGACGGTGTCGCCGTCGGCGAACTGATGGCCGGTGTCCACCGCGTCGACCACGTCGTGGAACCGGGACACACCGATGACCGCGCCCAGCGCGGTCAGCACGACGGCGATCACGGCCGCTGTGGCATACCAGTGACGGCCGGGCCGGAGTTCGTTCGCCGGTATCCGCGGTGGTGGGGAGGGCTGCATCGGCACACCTTAGCGACACACACCGGACCGGCCGACCGACCGTCCTGCGTCCTGCCGTCCTGCGTTCTGCCGTCCTGCCCGGCGGATCATGTGGCCGGTCGAGCGTCGGCTTTCCCCGCCTCCGCCGTCCCCTTGGTCCGGCCGTCGCGCCAGTCGCTGGGCGACATGCCGTACGCCGCGCGGAAACCGCGGCTGAAATACGTGGCGCTGGCGAAGCCCCAGCGTCTGGCGACCGCCGACACCGTGATGTCCCCGCGGCCCGGTCGGGCCAGCTCCCCCCGGGCCTCCTCCAGGCGGCGGTGCTGGATCCACCGGCCGACCGTGCTGCCGTGGCCCTCGAAGAGCTTGTGGAGGTAGCGGATCGAGATGTGCCGGGCCTCCGCGACGGCCGCGGGTGTGAGGTTCCGGTCCCAGCGGTGTGCGTCGACGTACGCGCGCGTCCGGCGCATCAGTGCGTCGCGGCCCCGTGGTCCGGGGTCGGCCTCCTCGACGGCCAGCAGGTCGACCCGTTCGGCGGTGGCGCCCGCCAGCCGGAGCGCGGTCCGCGGCGCTCCCCCGGGCAAGGTGTCGACCAGCTGCCGCAGCAACGTGCCGAGCAGGGAGGCCACCGGGCCGTCGGCGAACGGCGCCCGGCCGCTCAGGTCGCGGACCTGGTCGTCGGTCAGGGTGAGGGCGCGCCGCGACATCCGGATCAGGTGCAGTTCGTACTCCGCCTCGGCGCCAGTCATCCGCAGGACGCGCAGGCCGGCGTCGCGCGCCCTGGTCTCGGCGACTTTCAGGAGCGCGGTCTTGCCCATACCGGGGTCGCCCCGCAGGAGGACGGACGTCCCGACGGCGGCGATGCCGGCCAGGGCCGCGTCGATGGCGGTGAGCTGCTCGTCCCGTCCCGCGAGCTCCTCGGCTCCGCGCTCTTCCCCGGCCACCGGGCCACCCCTCATGAAATCCGCTGCCACACCCTCTCCCCCGCCCTCAGACGGTGCCGGTCAGCGTGCCTGCGGTAGGCGGTGAAACCGGTCGACGGCGAGCGCCACGTGGACGAGCGGGACCGGGGGAGCCGCCTATCGGGGCGGCGGGCGCGACGCCGCCCGGGACCGACGCGACAGTCCGGGGCGGTCTGGTCCGGTCCGGTCCGAAGATCCCACTTTACGCGCCCCCGGGACCGTCTTCCCCGGCTCGCGCGGCGACCGCCGCCGCCAGCAGGGGCCAGCCGTCGACCTCCACCGCTCGTCGCTCCCCCGGCTGCCATCCGTGGGCCGACGCCGCGTCGAGCAGGGCCCGTACGGCGCCCGGTTCGTGCAGGTTCAGAGAGCCGCCGTGGACGTATCCGACGTCCCCGGAGCCCAGGGGGAACCCGCCGGGGACGTACCGCCCCGGGCCCTCGTCGAAGACGATGCGCAGCGGGCCGCCGCTGCCGGGCGGCTGCGGGTGGAGCGTGAGGGTCTGGCGGCAGTCCGCGGAGCGGCCACCGTCCAGCACGCGGTGGCTGTGACGGAGCGTCCACAGATACACACGCCCGTCCACGACCAGGCGGCGGGGCTTCTTCGGATGACGGGGCACGCGGCGAGCGTACGCACTCCGGCCCCGGCGCCGGGCGGCCTGGTCCGGTTGCCGCTCCCGGATGCGACGCGGGCCGAACCACGATCGACTGCCGACGTGGTTGCAGCGGCAGCGGCACGGAAGGAGCCGGGCTCGTGGCGGAACAGGGCAAGGTCGTGGTGATCACCGGGGCGTCGAGCGGCGCAGGGCGGGCCTGCGCGCTCCGGTTCGCGTCCCGGGGCTGGTCGGTGGTGCTCGCCGCGCGGCGGGCCACGGAGCTGGAGGAGGCCGCCGCCGCGTGCCGGAAGCACCGAGGCGCGCGGGCGCTGGTCGTACCCACGGACGTGACGGACGCCGAAGCGGTCGAGCATCTCGCCCGCCGGGCGGTGACGGCGTTCGGGCGGATCGACGTGTGGGTGAACAACGCGTCGGTGGCCGCCTTCGGCTCGCTCGACGAGATCCCGCCGGAGGTCTTCCGGCGGGTGCTCGACGTCGACGTCATGGGGTACGCGCACGGCGCGCGCGCCGCGCTCCGCGTGATGCGCGAACAGGGCGGCGGCACGCTGATCAACGTGTCCTCCGTGGTCGGGGTGGCCGTCGTGCCGTACAACATCCCGTACGTCATCTCGAAGGCGGCGGTACGCGCGCTGAGCGGTGGCCTCCGCCAGGAACTGCGGTTGGCGGGGCAGCACGGCATCCACGTGTGCACGGTGCTGCCCGCGACGATGGACACGCCGTTCTTCCGGCACGCGGCCAACTATTCGGGGCGCGAGGTGCTGCCCATGGCGCCGGTGTACACGGCCGAGCGGGCGGCACGGAAGGTGGTCCGGCTGACGCGTCGGCCACGCCGGGAGACCTACGTGGGGCCGGCGGGCCGGGTGCTCGGCATCCAGTCGAAACTGGCGCCCGGTCTCGTGGAGCGGGTGCTGGCGCACCGGATGGACCGCTCCCACTTCTCCCGCGAGCACTCCGCCGAACCCACCCCCGGCAACGTACTGCGGCCGCTGCCCGAGGCGGCGGCGGTGGCCGGCGGCTGGCACGGGCGCAGGCGCACGGCGGTGCGGCGGCTGGGCGTGGCGACGCTGGCCGTGGGGGCGGTTCTGGTGGCGGGCCGTCGAGCCGTCCGCGGGTGTGGGTGCGGCTTCGGGGGGTAATCGCCGCCGCCGCAGGGGCACACCCAGGGCGACGCCGTGCGGGATACGTGTGACCGCGCCGAACGCTACGGCGCGGACCCGCACACCTCGGTGAGCCGGCCCAGGCCCAGACAGCGCAGGGTGGCGGCGGATCGCGGGCAGGCTCCTTGGAGCACCATGGAGCCCTCCACGTCCTTGAGGGCCCTCAGCGTGCCGAAGAAGACGCCCGCGCTCTCCCGCGCGAGATACGTGACCTCGGACAGGTCCACGACGAGGTGGCGGCAGCCGTTCCGCACCAGCCCGCGCAGCTGTGCGGCGAGCTCGTCGGCTTCGCGGCCGGTGATCTCGCCGCGCAGGGCCACGCGGGTCAGTCGGTCGGTGACGAGCACGCGCGCGATACCCGCACGCCGCAGCCGCAGCACCGCGCCCGGGTGCAGCAGCCGGGACGCACTGAGGGCGCGTCGCGCTCTCACGACAGCGTGAGGGTGATCAAGGGCAGGCACCAGGACAGACCTTCCGGTGGTACACCGCCTGTCGGCCGAGTCGACCAGCGGGTCGGACCGAGAGGCATGTGCTTGTTTCATATGTCTATACCATGACGGATTCGCCACCGCCAGAGGTGGCCTGCGCGCCCGCCTGGCGGTGGATGACGACGGAACGACATCGTCGCAGGCTGGAGGCCATATGGGAGGTGTCACGCCAGACCCGCCGGACCGGCCGGAGCACAGCTTCCCGCGGAGATTCTCGTCATCGACATCTTTCGAACCATTGGTCTACTCCAATTCTTTCGCAGCGCGGATTCACGGGTGGTCCCCCGGCAGGCGGAGGCAGGTGGTTCCAGCGGTTGATGTGGCGCCGCTGCGATGGATGCGACGTTCAGCGCATGACCGATGAGACAGGTGTGACGGCGACTCCTTGGCGCACGTGGTGGCAGCGGTGGCCGTGCTGGGTGAGCCGAGCCACCACGCTGTGGGCGGTGGCGTACGCCGGCTTCGGCCTGGCGTGCGCACTGAGCGGGACGCCGCTTCTCCACCTGGGCGGTAGCGCGGGGCCCTCGTCACTGGGTTGGGGGGCCGTGGCGGTCGGGACAGTGGCGGGCCTGGCCAGTGGTGCGGTGGCGCGCTACGGGCTGCGGCCGTCGTTGCGGGTGCTGCTCTGGGCGGCCTGCGCACCGGCCGGGATCGCCGCGTTCGGCCTGCTGATGGACGTCGTCACACTGGTCTTCGGCCAGGGGGTCGACAGTGGGGCGGCCGCGACGAACCACGTACTGGCGGCGGCCGGGGCCGTGCTGCTCGCGGCCACCGCGCGGTCCGCCCGCCGGCCGTTCACCGCAGCCGCCGCCAAAGCCCCTTCCGCCGCCTCCCGGCCGGTCCAACTCGCGGCCTGGGCCGGGACGGTGGGCTTTCTTCCTTACGTGGCGATGAAGCTCGTCTGGGCGTCCGGCGGCACCTTCGCCGGGCTTTCCGGCGAGGAGATGCTCGCTATCTCCGAGCGCAACGGCGCGTCGGGCATGTGGCTCACTCTGGAGTCCTGGGGCCTTGACGGCACCGTGCTGCTGGCCGCACTCGGCATCTGTCTGTTGTGGGGCCTGGTCCGCCCGTGGGGCCAGGTCTTCCCGCGCTGGACACCGCGGCTGCGCGGCCGGCGCGTCCCTCACTGGCTGCTCCTGGCCCCGGCGCTGACAGGGGCGGCCACGCTCGCTCCGTACGGGGTGCTCGGGGTCGGCTACTCGGCCCTTTCCACGGCAGGTGTGGTGACGATGCGGCGCGGCGACTTCCACTCCTCTGCCGATGCGCTGCTGGTCGCCTGGATCGGCATGGCCGCGTTCGCCGTCTACGGGGGCGCGCTCGTGGTCGCTGTCCGCTCGTACTGGCTACGGACCCACTGCGACCGGCTGGCCACGCGGCAGGCGGAGTGACCCGCCCGAGGCGGGCCGGCTGCCGGGGCCCGTCACCGGCGACGTCGACCGTCGGCCCGTCACCGGCAACACCGACTGCCGCGCCGCGGCGTCTTGCGGGCCCCGGCCAGGCGCCCGGATTCCGGATTGCCAGAGGCATCCCCTGGTAGGGAGGGCCCGCTCAACCGCGACAAGGCGGCGGACTACGAGGTCCCCGTGGAGCACTTCCCCGTCGAACCCGCCGTGGCCGGTGCGCTCGCCTGGTCGGCCGCCGCCGGACTGACACTCGACGAGGAAGCCATACGGCAAGCCCTCACCGGATGGGCCCTGTTCGCGGCAGAGCTCTGCTCAGCCCTCTTGGTCGCCCTGGGGGCTACCCGGCGCGACCTTGCCGCGCGCGTCCCGGCGGCCTGGCAGTCACACGCCGGGCAGGACAGCTACTTGGCGCACATGGCGATCGCACGTGCCTCGCCCTTGTCCATGCGTGCCATCCATGTGTTGGGGGTCTCACCGGCAGGGGCGTTGATGATGATCTCGTCCATGTTGTTGTTCATGCCGTTGACGGCCGGCCGGGAGTCGTAGCCGCCACCCGTCAGCTGCGTCCCTTCCGGGCACGTGGCCTTGGCCGTCGCGTCCTTCCCGACCCACGCGGAAGCCACCACGACCGGCGCCTCCGCCGAGGACGTCGAGCATATGGCGAAGGCCCCGGCACGGCCGAACAGTTCGCGGACCTCCCAGGTGTTCGGGACCGTGGTCGAAGGTGCGTTGGTCGCGATGAAGTCGACCACCTCGCCGAGGCCGTTCTTCACCGGGAACACTCGGTAGCCACCGCCCACGAGCTGTGTGCCCTCGGGGCAGGAGGCCCGCGAGACCTGGCCCGACTGGCTCGCGTACCCGGCGTTGACCACGACCGGAGGCTCGACGGCCGCCGACGCGGAGGAAGCGGAGCTCAGGGCCCCCGCCGCCAGGGCGACGGTGGACAGGAAGGACAGTCGGCGACGGAGCATGGACATAGCGCCTCCAAGATCAGCCATTGCGTGCGGTTCAGACGGTCCCGCCCGGCAGCCGGACCCGCAGTGGAATGACCTTTCAATCCCCACGATCGAATGACGTGGGCCCTCACCCGCCCCAACAGATTGGCTGGATCACGCCGTCGCGCGAAGCGGCTCAACCACGGGAGAGTTCACCGTGCAGCAGCGTCAGACGAGGAGCGCACACATGGCCACCGCCGGTCCGTTACCGCCCACCGCGACGCCGTGCGTACGAACCGTACGAGCCGTACGAGCCGTACGAGCCGACCGAAGGGACCTTTCGCCGTGACGCTCCCGCCCACCGCTCCCGTCGTCCTTGACCCCACCGGTGCCGACCGGCATGACGAACACCGACGCCTGCGTGCTCTGGGGCCCGCCGTCCGCGTGGACGTCCTCGGGGTGGCCGCCTGGTCGGTCACCGATCCCGCGCTCCTCAAGAGGTTGCTGACCAGCGAGAGCGTCTCGAAGGACGCCCGTGCCCACTGGCCGGAGTTCGGCGAGGTCGTGCAGAGCTGGCCGCTCGCCCTGTGGGTCGCGGTCGAGAACATGTTCACCGCCTATGGAGCAGACCACCGCCGGCTGCGCCGCCTCGTCGCGCCCGCCTTCAGCGCCCGCCGCATCGCCGCCCTGGAACAGGTCGTCGAGACGATCGTCGCCGGCCTCCTCGACGACCTCGATGCGCACCTGTCGAAGCAATCGGGTGGGTCGGATGGGTCGGGTGCGTCGAGGGCATCGGGGGCGTCAGATGAACCCGTCGACCTGCGCGAGCACCTCGCCTATCCGCTGCCGATCTCCGTCATCGGCCACCTCATGGGCGTCCCCACCGGCCACCGGAACGCCTTCCGCGCTCTCGTCGACGGCGTCTTCGACACCACGCTGACCGCCGAGCAGTCCACGGCGAACACCGGTCGGCTCTACGAGGCACTCGACCAGCTCATCGCCGCCAAACGCGCGGAGCCCGGCGAGGACATGACGTCCCTGCTCATCACCGCGCGCGACGAGGAGGGCGACGGGAGCCGTCTGTCCGACGCCGAGCTCCGCGACACGTTGCTGCTCATGATCAGCGCCGGGTACGAGACGACCGTCAACGTCATCGACCAGGCCGTCACCCAGCTGCTCACCCACCCCGATCAGCTCGACCACATCCGGTCCGGTCGCGCCAACTGGAGCGACGCCGTCGAGGAGACCCTGCGCCACGAGCCGGCCGTCAAACACCTCCCCCTCCGCTTCGCCCTCAGCGACATCAGCCTGCCCGGGGGACAGGTCATCACCAAGGGCGAAGCGATCCTCGCCTCCTACGCCGCCGCCAACCGGCACCCCGACTGGCACGGCGAGACCGCGGACGCCTTCGACCTCACCCGTGTGCCGAAGGATCACCTTTCCTTCGGCCACGGCATCCACTTCTGCCTCGGGGCTCCTCTCGCCCGCCTTGAGGTCGTCACCGCCCTCCGGATGCTCTTCGACCGGTTCCCAGGGATCGAACTCGCGGTGCCCGTGGATGAGTTGAAGCCGCTCGCCTCCCTGATCAGCAACGGCCACCAGACCCTCCCCGTTCGCCTGACGCGGCCCGCGGTCACGTGACCCCGGGACGGGGCTTGGGCGGCTCCCCGTACCAGCGCCAGTTCGTCCGGCGGGGCCGGTCGGGCGTCTCGATACGTCCGCTCGCCCAGAGCAGCGTGGACGAGGCGGTGTCCGTGACGGCCACGTCGGGGAACAGCCGCGCGAGGGCCCGTCGGCTCAACTCCTCCGGCGGCGCACCGTCGTACGGGAGTCCTTGGACGATGTCATACGTGTGAACGAGGGTCTCGACCACACCCATGGCCGCGAATCCCTCCGGATCGGAGGCGCCGTGGACGTGCGGGGCCAGCGTTGTGGGAGGAGCGTTGTCCACGGCGGTGGCGAGCAGCCCGCCGCACGCCTGGACGACGGTCAGCAGCCCCTCGGGCCCCGTCGACCGGTCACCGAAAATGACGTTGCCCGGGCCGCCGGGGCGGTCGCTGGAGATACGCAGGGGCACCCGCGGAACCTCCATCGGCCGCGCGAGCCCGAAGCGCAGCGCATACGTGAGCAAGTCGTCCGCGAGGTGTTCCAGGGTCTCCCAACGAGTCCACTCCAGGCTGCCGGCACGGGCGGACCAGTCGGCCGAGGGAACACCGGAGAGGGTCGTGACACAGTGCGCGACGCTCTCGCGCACATGCACCCCGCCGACCAGAGCGTCTACAGCGTTGGTAGATGTCATCCAGGCAGGCTACGCAGGGGAGTTGCCGCGAGGCACGGCCTCGGTCGGCACGTCGGCACGTCGGCACGTCGGCATTGAGCCGCCCCGGCCGCCGACTGCTACAGAGAGCCGTCCTGAGACCCGGCGATGTGACCGGCGGAACGGCGTGGTGGCCTCACAGGTCGGCCAGCCAGTCGTGGACGGCGCGTGCCGTCGTTCGGGCGTGTTCCTCCAGGACGGTGAAGTGGTCGCCGGGCACGGTGACTTCGATGTCTTCCGTGTGCGTCAGGCTCCGGGGCGGGGTGGGTTCGGCGCCGGGCAGCGGGTCCCGCGCGCGTAGGTACAGGGTCGGGGCGGCGAGCCGCGCGGGTTTCCGGTCGGCGAAGAGTTCGAAGTAACCGGCCATGGCGGTGAGCCGATGAGGGACGGCCGAGGAGGACCTCGCGACGCGTCGCAGCATGTCCGACGTCATCGCCGAGAGCGACTGCCCGGCGCCGTCCGCGTCGTGCGGGTAGGTGTCCACCAGTACGAGGGCGGCCGGTGCGGAGCCGTCGGCCGCCAGCCGCTCGGCCACGGCGTGGGCCACCCAGCCACCGGCCGACCGGCCGAGCAGCACCGGCCGTTCCTGCCCCGCGACGGCGCGCACCGCGGCGACGTGGGCGGTGACCAGGGCGTCCAGCGCGCCCGGCAGCGCCTCGCCGGGCTCGAAGCCCGGGTGCCGCACCGCCGCGACCGGTCGCGAACCCCGTAGTGCGGCGCCGAGTTGCCCGTACTCGATGAGGGCCGGAGAGCGCACTGAGCGACGGGAAGCAGATCAGCGGGGCACCCGCGCCCCCCGACGTGAGGGTGACGGGTTCGAGTGCCGCACGGGCGGCCCCGGCGACGTCGAAGACCGGTCGCAGGCGTGCCGCGACGGTGAGCAGCGCCATGCCGTCCCAGGCGCGGTCCTGGAGACAGGCGCTGCGGAAGAGTGCGCTCAGCGAGTCCGACGCGTCCCCGGCGTCCGGTACACCTTCTGCCCGTACGGGTCTGCCCGCCGAACCCGCCGTCCCTGACGTACTCGCCAAAGCCGCCGGACCCGCCGCACCCGGTGCGCCCGCCACTCCTGACGCACCCGCCACCCCCGTTTCGCCGGCAGCCCCGCTGGCCGCCGGGCTGCCGGTGGGGTGCCGCCGCCCAGGGATGCCGGGTGGGCTGCCGGATACGCCGTCCCGTGCGTACCGCTCGGCCAGCTCGACGGCCACCGCCCGTGCCGTTTGGAAGTCGAACAGCAGCGTGGCCGGGAGGGCCATGCCCGTCGATGCCGAGAGCTGGTTGCGCAGCTCCACCGCGGCCAGGGAGTCGAGTCCCAGGTCCGTCAACCGGTCGTTCGCGTCGATCGCGCTCGCCCCCTCCGGGTGGCCGAGGACGGCGGCTGCCTGCGTACGCACCTCTGTGAGCAGCAGTTCTGTCCGCTCGCTCGGGGAAGCGGCCGCCCATCGCTCGGCGAACCGGGTCACGTTGCCACCGCCCGCTTCCACGGCGCCGGACACGGAGGTCCGGTGGCCGCCCGCAGCCGGTCGCACGTCGCTGAAGGCCGCCGGGGTGATGCGGGCCGCGACCACTTCGGGGGTGTCACCCGCCACGGCGGTGTCGAAGAGGGTCAGGCCCTCCTCGGGGGTCAGCGGGACGAAGCCGGAGCGGGCCATCCTGCGCAGGTCCACTTCGGTGAGGTGCGCCGTCATGCCGTCGCTCTGCCGCCACGGCCCCCAGGCGATGGAGGTGCCCGACAGGCCGAGTCCTCTCCGGTGCCGCGCGAGGGCGTCCAGGACGTGGTTGGCCGCCGCGTAGTTGGCCTGGCCCGCGGAGCCGAGGACGCCCGCCACGGAGGAGAACAGCGCGAACATCGCCAGGTCGTGTCCTTGGGTCAGTTCGTGCAGAGCGAGGGCCGTGCCGGCCTTGGGCCTCAGTACGCGCTCCAGGCCCTCTGAAGTGAGCGTGGAAACGATGCCGTCCTCCAGCACCGCCGCGCTGTGGACGACACCGGTCAGCGGATGGTCCGCCGGTACGGAGTCGAGCAGGGCGGCGAGCTGCGCCCGGTCCGTGAGGTCGCACGCCCGTACCGTCACTTCCGCTCCCCTCGCGGTGAGTTCGGCGACCAGTGCGTCCGCTCCGGGTGCCCGCGGTCCGCGCCGGCCCGCGAGGAGCAAATGCCGTACGCCATGGTCGGTGACCAGGTGCCGGGCGACGAGCATGCCGAGCGAACCGGTGCCGCCGGTGATCAGTACGGTGCCCTCGGCATCGAGTCGCCGCCGCGGCGATGCCTCGCGCTCGTCCAGCTGGACCAACTCGGGTACGAAGGCTGTTCCGTTCCGCACCGCCGCCTCCGGCGCCGGTGCGGCCAGCAGGGTGGGGACGAGCCGCCAGGAGTCGGGGTGGTCGTCCACGTCGAGCAGCGCCAGACGGCCCGGATGCTCGCGCAGGGCCGAGCGGACCAGACCCCACACGGCGGCGTGGGCCGGCGCGAAGTTCTGCGTATCTTGCGCATCGGCGGCGTCAGGACCAGCCGGGGAGACGGCGCCGGACGTGACGAGAACGAGGCAGGACTCGGTCAGCCGTGGCTCGGAGAGCCAGTCCTGAATGAGCCGCAGGGCGCGGCTCGCCGTCTCCAGCGTCTGCGCCGCCGGGTCCTGTGCGCCAAGTGCCGACTCTGGCGGCGACGGACAGGGGGCGACGACCACGGCGGGCGGACCGCCGGCCACCGATGCCGGATCGGGGTGGACCGGAACGCCGGAGCCCTGAGGAGCGAGGACGTCGGCCAGCCGTGTGCCGAGCGGCCCCAGTACACCCCAGGAGGGCGCCGCCGCGGATACGGGCGGCCGGGACCAGGGCACCCAGTCCAGCCGGTGCAGAAGCCCGACGCCTGGGGCCGCCGTCTTCGGCCCGGTTTCCGGGAGCGGTCGCAGGGTCAGCGAACGCACCGACGCCACCAAGGCCCCCGCTCCGTCGGTGAGTTGCACCTGCGCCCGGCCGTTCGGCCCGTGCGGCCCGCTCGGCCCGGGAGAGATCCGCACCCGCAGTCGCTGCCCGTCGGCGGGGGCGTGCAACGTCACTCCTTCGAAGGCGAACGGCAGGCACACGCCGTTGCCGCCGGTCTCACCTGCCCCGGCACGATCCGGCAGGCGGCCGTCGAGCGCGAGGACGTGCAGGGCCGCGTCCAGCAGCGCGGGGTGCAGGAGGAAACCCGGGCCGTCGTCCGGGGGGAGCGGGGCCTGCGCGGCTTCGGGCAGCGCCACTTCGGCGTACAGCTCCTCCCCGTGCCGCCAGGCGCCACACAGGCCCCGGAAAGAGGGACCGTAGTCCAACCCGGTTCCGGCCAATGCCTCGTACGGGTCGTCGGCCGCATCACCGTCGTACAGCGGGACGGCGCCCGACGGCGGCCACACGTCCGTACCGACCGCGGTCCGGTCCTTCGGCTGCCGCTCCGGTACGAGAGTCCCGGAGGCGTGCAGGCGCCAGGGGCGGTGATCATCCGCCGACGCAGCCGCAGGCGGCCGTGGAAGAGGACGGTTCGGCGTCCCGCGTCGTCCGGGCCCGACACCGTCACCTGGAGGTCGACCGTTCCGTCGGGGGGCAGCACCAGCGGCGTAGTCAGGGCGAGTTCGGCGAGGCAGGGCGCGCCGATCGACGTACCGGCTTGCAGGGCCATCTCCACGAAGGCCGTGCCCGGCAGCAGCACCGCCCCCGCCACCGTATGGTCGGCCAGCCACGGATGGGCGGGGACGGAGAGCGGCCCGCCCAGCAGCAGCCCGCCGTCGGCCGTCGCGGTGCGGTGGGTCAGGAACGGATGGGCCGGCTTGCCGGATGCGAGCGCGAATGCGGGCGCGGGCGCCGACCGGCGTCGCGGGGAGGCGGCGTCGAGCCAGTACCCGCGGCGCTCGAAGGCGTACGTGGGCAGGGGGACGCGCCGAGGGTGGTGACCGGCGAAGACGGCTTCCCAGTCGACGGGCACCCCGTGGCTGTGCAGGGCCGCCACGGTGTCGGTCAGCGCGTCCGCTTCCGGCCGGGCCGTGCGCAGGGTCGGCACGACCAGCGGCGCGGGAGCCTGCTCGGGCTCGGGTTCAAGCCACTGCCCGGCGAGGCAATCCCGTACCAGGCCGGACAGCACCCCGTCCGGGCCCACCTCCACGAAGTGCGCCGCGCCCCGGTCCCGCAGGTGGGTCACCGTATCGGCGAAGAGGACCGGGCGGCGGACGTGGTCCACCCAGAACTCCGGGGCGCGCAGCTCCTCCTCGGTGGCCGCTCGCCCTGACACGGCGGTGACCAGCGGTAGTTGCGGCGCGGCGAAGGTCAGACCGCGTACCGCCTCCGCGAAGTCGGCCAGCATGGGTTCCATCCGCACGGAGTGGAAGGCGTGGCTCACCCGCAGAGGTGTCGCGGACCGGCCCTGCTCGCGGAACTGCGCGACGGTCCGTGCCACGGCCGCCTCGTCCCCGGAGACGACCACCGAGGAGGGCCCGTTGACGGCGGCGATCTCCACGGCCCGCCCGGCCTCGGCGAGGTGGCTCGCCACGTCCCGCGCACTCGCGTCCAGGGAGGCCATCGCACCGCCCGGGGGCAGCGCGTCCATGAGCCGGCCCCGGGCCGCCACCAGCGCGCAGGCGTCCTTGAGGGAGAGCACCCCGGCGACGTGTGCCGCGGTCACCTCGCCGAGCGAGTGCCCGGCCACCAGGTCCGGGCGCACACCCCACTCCGCCAGCCGCCGGAACAGGGCCGTCTCCAGGGCGAAGAGCGCGGGCTGCGCGAACTGGGCCGTCGCCAGCAGCGCGCCCGTCTCCGTGCCGGGAGCGGCGAACACGACGTCCCGCAAGGGCACCGGCAGCCAGGGATCGAGCAGGGAGCACGTCTCGTCGAACGACCGGGCGAAGCCTGGGTACAGCTTCCGTGACGCGTACAACTCGCGCCCCATGCCGAGGCGTTGGCTGCCCTGCCCGGTGAAGAGGAAGGCGAGCGGGCCTCGGCGGCGGGACGTGCCCGTCCGCACCCCGGGTGGGTTCGCCCCCTCGGCCACTCCCTGGAGAGTTCCCCCGGCCACTCCCTGAAGAGTTCCCTCGGCCACTCCCCGGAGGGAGGTGAGCAGGTGCGCTCGGTCACGGGCCACCACCACGGCGCGGTGCTCGAAGGCGGTCCGGGTGGTGGCGAGCGCGTACCCGATGTCGCGTGGGGTCGCGTCCGGGTCGGCGGTCACCCGCGCGTGCAGCCGTCGCGCCTGGGCCCGCAGCCCGGACGCGCTCCTCGCCGATACCGGGACGGCGAAGGACGCCGCCCCCACCGGGCCGCCGCCGTCCACGTGACTGCTCCCGGCTTCCCGGCTGTCCGTCGCAGGGACCGACGGCGCGGTGTCCGCGTCCGCCGGTGCCTCCTCGATCACCACGTGGGCGTTGGTGCCGCTGATGCCGAACGAGGACACTCCGGCCCGGCGCGGGCGGTCCGTCCTCGGCCACGGCACCGGCCGGGACAGGAGCGACACGCGCCCCGACGCCCAGTCGACCCGGTCGGTCGGTACGTCGGCGTGCAGCGTGCGCGGCAGCAGACCGTGTGCCATGGCCTGCACCGTCTTGATCACTCCCGCCACTCCGGCGGCGGCCTGGGTGTGGCCGATGTTCGACTTCACCGAGCCCAGCCAGAGCGGACGCTCCCGCGCCGCGCGCCCGAACGCCGCCAGGAACGCCTCCGCCTCGATGACGTCACCGAGCCGGGTGCCGGTGCCGTGCGCCTCCACCGCGTCGATGTCCTCGGGCGTGAGCCGCGCCTGGGCGAGGGCCTGCCGGATCACTCGTTGCTGCGCCTGCCCGTGCGGTGCCGTCAGGCCGTTGCTCGCTCCGTCCTGGTTGACCGCCGAACCGCGCACCACGGCCAGCACCGGAAGCCCGGCGCGGCGCGCCTCGGACAACCGGGTCAGCAGCAGCATGCCGGCGCCCTCGGCCCACCCGGTGCCGTCCGCGGCGGCCCCGAACGCCTTGCAGCGGCCGTCCGGGGCCAGGGCCCGCTGCCGGCTGAACTCCACGAACGACGACGGTCCCGACATCACCGTGGCGCCGCCTGCCAGCGCGTACGAGCACTCCCCGCGGTCCAGCGCCCGGGCTGCCAGGTGCAGGGCCACCAGGGACGACGAACAGGCCGTGTCCACCGTGAGGGCCGGCCCCTCCAGACCGAAGGTGTAGGCGATGCGGCCCGAGGCGACGCTGCCCGCGTTGCCCAGGCTGAGGTAGCCCTCGACCTGCTCGGGCGTCTCGGCGAGCCGGCTCGCGTAGTCGCTGTACATCAGTCCGATGTACACCCCGGTCGACGAGCCGCGCAGGGCGCGGGGTACGAGCCCGGCGTGTTCGAAGGCCTCCCAGGCCACTTCGAGGAGCAGCCGGTGCTGCGGGTCCATGGCCACGGCCTCGCGGGGCGATATGCCGAAGAAGCCGGGATCGAAGCGGTCGACGCCGGAGAGGAAACCGCCCTCTCGCACGTACGTGTGGCCCGGCCGCCCGGGGTCCGGGTCGAACAGCGCCCGCGTGTCCCAGCCGCGGTCGGAGGGGAACGGGCCGATGGCGTCCCTTCCCTCGGCCACCAGCTCCCACAGCTCCTCGGGGGAGGTCACGCCTCCGGGGTAGCGGCAGGCCATTCCCACGATGACCACGGGGTCGTCGTCCGGCCGGTCCTTGCCCGCGTGCGCGCCCGCGTGCGCGGTGCCGGTGGCGGGCCGGTCGGCGGCGCCGCGCGAGCGGAGGTGGGCGGCCAGCGCCGCGGCCGTGGGGAAGTCGAAGGCGACGGCTTCGGAGAGGGGGAGTCCGGTGGCCGCCGACAAGCGTTCCCTGAGCGCTGTCGCCGTCAGCGAGTCCATGCCCAGGTCGCGCAGGGCGGTCTCGGGCTCCACCGCGTCCACCGGACAGCCGACCAGAGCCGCCGTCTCGCCGCGCACCAAGGCCAGCAGGCCATCCGCGGGGTCGCCGGTGTCCGGTCCGCCGCCGCCCAGCGCCCGCGCGTTCAGGTCGGCCAGGGCGTACCGCTGGACCTTCCCGGAGGCGGTACGGGGGATGTGGTCCACCGCGTACAGCTCGGCGGGCACCTTGTGGGCGGACAGTTCCGCCCGGCATCCGGCCAGCAGAGCGCCTCGGTCCAGAGCGCCGCCGTCGGCCTCCGGGACCACGTATCCGACCGGCACCTCGCCGAAGAGGGGGTGCGGGCGCCCGGCCACGGCGGCGTCCGCCACGCCGGGCAGCCGCAGTAGTACCGCCTCCACCTCCGTGGGGTGGATGTTCGTACCGCCCCGGATGATCAGGTCACTCGCCCGGCCGGTGAGCACGAGCTCGCCGGACGGTTCGATCCTCGCCAGGTCGCCGGTACGGAACCAACCGTCGCGCAGCACCTCGGCGGTGGCCTCCGGCGCGCCGTGGTAGCCGGCCATGACACCGGGCCCGTGGACCCACAACTCCCCCTCACCGGCGTCCCGTCCGTCCGCGCCGCCACCGACCCGGATCCGGGTGCCCGGCAGCGCACGGCCGCAGGACTTGCCCGCCGGCGCCTCGCCGGGGGCCGTCATGGTGACCGGGCCGGCCTCGGTGCTTCCGTAGTGCTCCAGGTAGGGGACGCGGCAGATCGCCTCGAAGGACCTGCGGAACTCGGGCCCCGCGGAGGCGCCCGCGCTGATGCAGCCGCGCAGCGCGGGCGCGCCGAGACCGCGGGCACCGCGCTCGCCGTCCACGTCCCGCGCGCCGCCCTCCGCGCCCCGCACCTCATCGAGCAGGGCCGAGTATGTGGTCGGTACGCCGCCGAGGAGGGTGAACGGAGCGTCCGTGCGGCGCAGTTCGCCCAGGACCTCCCGCGCCGAGAACCGGGGCAGCAGCAGGGCACTCGCCCCGGTCGCGGTCACCCCGAGGACGCACACGACCTGGCTCATGGCGTGGTGCAGCGGCAGCGGCCACAGCAGCCGGTCCCGCTCCGACAGGCCGAGCACACCGACGAGGCCCGTCCCGACCGGCGTCAGGCGGTTGCGCTGCGTGGACAGCACGCCCTTCGGAGTGCCGGAGGACCCGGAGGTGTACAGCATCCACGCCACCTCGTCCAGGCCCAGATCGTCCCGGGCGGACGTCACCGCCTCCGTGCCCGCCAGCTCCTCGTACCGCAGGAAGCCGCCCGGCGCACCGGAGGTGCCCGTCGGCACGCCCGGATCGCCGGCGGTGAACCGCCCGTCACCGCTCTCCTCACCGCCGCCCTCGGCCACCACCACAGTCAGCCCGGGGCGGGAGAGCAGCCCCGGCTGACGGGCCGCCCGCACCTCATCGGTGACGAGCACGCGCGCGCCGCAGTCGGCCAACAGGCGGTCCAGTTCCGCTTCCGGGACGCCTGCGTCCAGCGGTACGCCCACCCCGCTCGCCCGGGTCACGGCCAGCAGGCTCTCGACCGCCTCGACGCGGTTGCCGAGCAGGACGGCGGCCCGCTCGCCCCGCGACAGGCCGAGCCCGACCAGGTGACCGGCCAGTCGTCCGGTCCGCCGCTCCAGGTCCCGGTAGGTCCTGAGCACTCGGCGGTCCTGGAAGGCGACCTTCTCCCCTCGGCGCGAGACATGGTCCCGAAGGATCTCCGCGATCGGCCTGATGGCGTCCTCACCTGGACTCGCTGGACTCATGGGGCTCATAGGGCGCATCGGGCTCATCGGGCTCATCGGGCTCACTGGATCGAACTCCTCTCTCTGTACGCCTCGTTGAGGGGCGGCCACCGGGCGCCGGGGCTTACTGGGACCGCTCGTTCCGGGTGAACGCGGCGATCATCTCGTGGATCGGGTCGCTGCCGCTGCCGGAGCCGGAGCCGGTGTCGGTCCCGTGGGCCTCGGGGCCTTCGAAGAGGGCAGCCTTGGCGCTGCGGGGGAACATGGCCTGCTCGTACTCGCTGAGCGCGGCCTCGACGTCGTCGGGGTACGCCGCGAGAGCCGTGCCGAGGTCGGCGCCGTCGAGCATGGCCAGGTTGGCGCCCTCGCCGTTCGGTGCCGAGAGGTGGGCGGCGTCGCCGAGCAGGGTCACCCCCGGCACGCGGTCCCACCGGTGTCCGGTGGGCAGCGCGTAGAGAGGCCGCAGGATCGGGTCGATGTCGCTGTCGGTGATCAGCGCGGAGAGTTCCGGTGCCCAGCCGGCGAACTCCTTCGCGATGCGCGCGGCCGCGGCGGGGCCGTCGGTGAAGTCGACGGTGGCGAACCAGTCCTGCGGCTCGGCCAGCCCGACATAGGCGTGCAGCGTGTCGCCCCTTTCCCGGTGGGCGAAGATCTCCCTGCTCGGCGTGAGCGCCATCAGCGATCCGCCGCCGACCGCTTTCGCGGCGGCCGGGTGCCGGGTGTCGGCCTCGTACAGGTACGTCTCGACGACCGACTTGCCGGTGTACTCGGGCGTGGCGGCGGAGAGCAGCGGCCGGATCCGTGACCAGGCGCCGTCCGCGCCGACCAGCAGGTCGGTGACGAGGGTAGGGCCGTCGGCGAACGTCACTTCGTGGCGCCCGTCGCCGAGGCCGCGGGCGCCGCGGACCTTGTGCCCCCACCGGACGGTGCCGGCCGGGAGCGAGTCGAGCAGGGCCTGCCGCAGCTCGCCGCGTTGTACCTCGGGGCGGCCGCCCGTACCGTCGTCGGCCTTGTCGAGGAGGACGGTCCCGTCCGGGTCGAGGAACCGCATCGCCTGGCGGCCCTCCAGGATGAGCCCGCGGAACTCGTCCATCAAGCCCGCGGCCTGAAGGGCCAGTTGACCGTTGTAGTCGTGGATGTCGAGCATCCCGCCCTGCGAGCGCGCGGCCGGGGACGTCTCCGCCTCGTAGACCGCGACCGGTATCTCGTGGAGGTGCAGGACGCGGGCGAGCGTGAGGCCGCCGAGCCCGGCGCCGATGATCGTGACGTCAGTGGTCATGAGGGCTTCCTTCCTGAGCATGAGTCGGCTGGACGGACGCTCGGCAGGTCATGCCGGGAGCGCGCGTTCCGGTCGGTCATGCGGTGCGAACCGGTGGCCGGTGCTGGGGCGGACCGGCGCGAGTACGGCCCTCAATCTCCCAGCGCCCGTCGACAGATCACCGACAGATCACCGATCACCGCCGACAGCCGCCCCACAGGCGGTGCCGTCGAGGTGAGAGGTCCGCCGGAGGAGGTCAGGAACCCGCGGGCGCGAGCGGGCCGTCCGCCGCGAGATGCCGCTCGGTGAAGCGGCGGAAGGTGTCCGTCGCGGGGTGGGAGCCTCTGGCCGGCCAGGCCAGGCGGACGGTGACCGGCTCGGCGTCACGTACCGGCACGTAGCGCACCCCCGCGTGCGGGTGCTGGTGCATGGTGCCCTCGGCGGTCACCCCGACCGCCGCGCCGGTGGCGATCGTCGTCAGCCATTCGTCCACGCCCGGCACGGTCACGGTGCCGGGCCGTCGCCCCGCGGGCCAGAGTTCGGCCGTGGTCGTCGCGGCCGTCGCGCACAGCGCCACGGTTTCCGTGCCCAGCTCGGCCAGCGTCACATCCGTACGGCCCGCGAGCGGATGGCTGACGGGCACGACGGCCAGCCGACGCTCGCGGATCAGCGGTTGATGGGTCACGTGGGGGTCGTCCGGCTCCGGGCTCAGCCGCAGGAAGGCGAGATCCGCCGCGCCGCGGCGGAGCAGTGCCGCCGGATCGTCGGCGCGGCGGATGTGCACCGGGCTCTCGGGGTGCTGCTCACGCCAGGCGCGCAGCAGCGGCACCGTGTGACTGCCCAGCGCCGCCCAGGCGAAGGCGAGTCTCAGCGGGCGTGGCGTACCGGCCTCCGTCACGTCGGTGAGGGCGTCGTCCACCTCCCGGAGAATGCGATGCGCGTTCTCCCAGAGCCGTCTTCCGGGCGCGGTCAGCCGCAGACTGCGCGTCGTCCGCTCCACCAGGCGCACACCGAGGCGCTGCTCAAGCTGGGCGAGGGTCCGTGAGAGCGCGGGCTGCGTGAGGTGCAGTACGCGGGCGGCATCCGTCAGCGTGCCCTCGTCGCCGATCGCCGCGAGGGCTCGCAGATGGCGCAGCTCCACATTCATGACCGGCAAGCATAACTGGCCCACGGAAGGCATTTCCCCGGCCCGGGGCCGCCTGACTAGCGTGGTCGCCATGACGAACCGTCGGCAGAACATCCTCCTCATCGGCGCGAGCGGAACGCTCGGCACGGCCGTGCACCGGACACTCGCCGCGCGCGGCCACACGGTCCGCACCGTCGGCCGCGGCTCGGGCGACCTGCGCTTCGACATCAGTGACCCGGCGCAGATCACCGCCCTCTACGCGGCGGCGGAGGCGGACGGGCGGCTGGACGCCGTGGTCAGCGCCGCGGGTACGGTGCCGTACAAGCCGGTCGCCGAACTCGGCCCGGACGACTGGCAGTCGGCGTTCACCGGCAAGGTCCTCTCCCAGGTCGAACTGGTCCGCCAGGGCCTCGCCCACCTCACCGAGCAGGGCTCCTTCACGCTGATCACGGGCATACTCGGCCGCGAGCCGATCCGCACGGGAGCCGCCGCCTCCCTGGCCAACGGCGCCGTCGAGGCGTTCGTCCGCGCCGCCGCGATCGAGATCGCACCGCAGCGGGTCAACGCCGTCTCCCCGAACGTCTTCACCGAGTCCTTGGACACGTACGGAGACTTCTTCCCCGGCATGGGATCGGTCCCGCTGGAACAGGTCGCCCAGGCCTACGTGCGCTCCGTCGAGGGCGCGCAGACCGGGCAGGTCTACCGCCTGTGAGCCGCGGGCTTCGCGGCGGGCCACGTAAACACGCGTCGGGCATCGGCGGAGCCCGCACGGAACCCACACCGAGCCCCCGCCAGCGAACTGACGGGGGCTCACGGTCGAACGCGGCTAACCGATCCGCACCTTCCGCAAGCCTCTATCCATCCGTCAGCAGTGGGTGGACCCCGCTCTCGTCATGATCCTCACGCCCGGTGAGCGCCGGCGTGAAGATACACAGAAACGTGGCCCAGCCGGTCCAGGTCCCCGCAGACGATCTCCACGGAGTCGGATATCTTGGGGTTGCCGGCAATCTCGATACGGAGTCCGAATACTTCGGTGACCATGCTGGGGAAATACCCGATACGCGACGTTTTCGCGCCGTAACCCAACGATGACGCCACAGCCCTGCCCGCGACATCGCCAGTGTCAATCGCGTTCTTCCAGAATTTTATCCACGTAAAGCTTCCCGTGGCCCACGGGTCCGGGTAACGGGCGATATCCCCGACGGCGAACAAATCCTCACACTCCGGCACGCGCATGTATGCATCGACGCGCACCCCGTCAGACAGATCCAGGCCGTTCCCCTGCAACCTTTCACTTCCCGCTGAGCCGCAAGGAACTGGTTAAGCGTGGAGTCACTGACCCGAATGCGCATGAGTACCTGAGAGCCCTTTGCGTGCACTGCCATAACCGAGAGACAGGACACAATCAGGCTGGTGGTGTTGCGGCTGAGCGCCGCGCCAGCGGCAGTCACAGGCTCAGCGTGAATGGCAGCGATGGACCGCTAAGAGTGAATCGGAAGATGACGTGCCGCCTTCCTGAGTCGCGCCGTCTGGCTTCCTGGCGCGGTGTCAGTTTCTGGAAGTGCACGGCGGATTCACGGGTGCTGGCCAGTAGCTCACTGAACGGCGGAACGCTCGACGGCACGCTTACCTAATCATCGACACCATGCGCGCCGGAATCCTGATGACCTCTTCGCTGTCCGGGATTCCTCCCTTGGCCGGGCTGTTCGCCTCACAGGCCGCGCGAAGTTCCGGGGCAGCTTTCCGTCCCTGAAATACCAACTCCCCCGCCTCTTCGTCGGCCCGAATGGTGGGCAGTGCTCAAGGTCGTGTGTGGCTTGCTCGAACCTGCATGACCATCCTCCCTTCCCCACGTGGGCAGTCAAGACCGCTTCGGAAAACTCGCGTGCAAGTCCGTGCAAGTTTGTGGAGAGCGGCCCCTGACTGGCTGTTGACTGCGCATCAGGCAGCGATGAGGCAAGGGGTTGGATGTGGGCGAACCGAAGACCTATCCGAGTGAGCCGGTTGTGTTGCCCTTGCGGCGGGACGAGTCAGAGCCTCAGCCGGTCCCCGGGTGCGCAGGGTGTATCGAATTGGCCAACGTGTGGACCCGTGCCCGCGCTGGGGGCGGCTGGACCACGGTGAGCGACTGCAACGTCTCCATGCGTCGGCACCCGGAAGGGCGCCAGTGAGTACGCGCGCTGTCCTTCGGTTCGTGAACCACACAATCCGGCATGAGCCAGCCGGAGGGGTCACGTACGAAGCGCTTTGCGTCGCCCGGGCTGTGAGGCGGGATCCGGCCCCCAGGCATTCCAAGAGGCGGCGCAGGACTGGGCCCTTGGACACACGGGCCTGAATCCCGGTCATGACCTCTTCCGGCGAACGGCAGCCAGCCGTGGCTTCACCAGAAGGGAGAGGTGATCCAGCCGTTCGGCACGGTCAGGCAGTTGCCGACCGTCCTGTCCTACGAGGCGCGGAGGTACGCCCGCCAACGGCTGAACCATCTCCTCGCGGAGACCCGGATGCTGTACGCGCTCTACAAGAAGCATCACTGGAAGAAGCATCACTGGCTGGTGCGGGGCGCCACCTTCCACCAGCTGCACCTGCTGCTCGACCAGCACGCGTCGGCGCAGCTCGCCGTCGTCGACGCGCTCGCCGAGCGCGTCCAGAGCCTCGGCGGGGTCGCGGTGGGCGACCCGCGGCACGCGGCGGAGATCACCTCGGTGCCGCGCCCGCCGGACGGCGGCGAGGAGGTGCCCGCCATGGTGTCGCGGCTCCTGGAGGCCCACGAGACGAATCTCGTCGGCGCCCGGGGCGCGGCGCACCGCGCACCGCCTGGCGGAGCTCGACGACGACGGCAGCAACGACCTCCTCGTCTCTGAAACGACCTCCTCGTCTCTGAGGTGATCCGCGGTGGTGAGGCGCAGGCCTGGTTCCTCGCCGAGCACCTGGTGGAGACGCCCCTGGTGCGTTTGCTGCCCGACGCCGAGCCGGAGGCCGCCCCTATTCGTGCGTGAGCAGGGCGGTGCGCAGCTCGGCCAGGGTCCGGGAGAGCAGCCGTGACACGTGCATCTGCGAGATGCCGAGGGCGGCGCCGATCTCGGCCTGGGTCATCTCCTGGCCGAAGCGCATCTCGATGATGCGGCGCTCGCGCTCACCGAGTTCCGCCAGGAGCGGCGCCAGGGCGTGGACGTGCTCGAAGACCTCGATGGCGGGGTCGGGGGCTCCCATGACGTCGGCGAGCGAGCGGCCGCTGCGGTACGTCTCGCCCTCCTCGGTCGAACCGTGCGGGGCGTCCAGGGATCCGGCCGCGTAGCCGTTGGCGGCCACGATCGCCTCCAGCGCCTGCTCCTCGGTCACCTCCAGGTCGGCCGCGAGCTCCTTGACGGTGGGCTCGCGGCCGAGCACGGAACTCAACTTCTCCTGGGACTGCGAGATGCGCGTACGCAGTTCCTGGAGCCTGCGCGGCACGTGCACGGCCCAGCTCGTGTCACGGAAGTAGCGCTTGATCTCGCCGAGGATGCAGGGCACCGCGAACGAGACGAACTCGAACCCGCGGCTCATGTCGAACCGGTCGATCGCCTTGATCAGGCCCACGGTCCCGACCTGCACGATGTCCTCCAGCTGGCCGTTGCCGCGGTGGCGGAAGCGGCCCGCCACGTAGTGCACCAGCGAGAGGTTCATCTCGATGAGGGTGTCGCGCGTGTACGTGTGTTCGGGCGAGCCCTCCTCCAGGGCCTTCAGCCGGTCGAAGAAGAGCTTGGAGAGCTCCCGCGCGTCCTTCGGGGCGACCTCGGAGGCATCGATCCGCGGCAGCGGCACTCCTCCGTCCGGCACTCCCTCGGCCTGTGTGACGCCCTGCCCGACGCCTTGATACTCATCGATTGTCCGAACAAACATTCCTGGTTCCCCACAGTCTCGACGTGCACGACTCAGCTCGCGGTGACCGCGAACACGGTCCCTTCGCGGTCCGCCAGCACGGCCTCCCGCCGGGGCCCGAGTCCTCTCGGCGCGGAGACGAGACCGCCGCCCCACCGCACGGCCGCGGCGGCGGCCGAGTCGACGTCCGCCACCCGGAAGGACGTGTGCCAGCGGTACCGTCCCTCGGTGCCGGGCGCCGCCCCGTCCACGAGCGCGGCGACCGGGCGCGACCCGTCTCGCACCACGATCCGGTCGTCCACGTACTCCACGGAGCAGCTCTCGCCGGGCTCGCCCGCCCAGCCCAGTACGCCGCCGTAGAAGAGGGCCGCGGCGAAGATGTCCCTGGTGTGCAGCTCCAGGCGGGCGACCGGGCCCGCACCGAGCGTCCGGCGGTCGTCGGGAGCCGGGTGCCGCAGTCCGAAGACCGCGCCCTCCGGCCCGGCCGCCACCGCGGCCCGTCCGGTGCGGGTGGTGAGCGGCCCGACGGCCACGGTGGCGCCGCGGTCGCGGAGGCGGCCCACCGCGTCGTCCACGTCGTCGACGGCGAAGTACGGCATCCAGCCCACGTCGGGGCCCGCGCAGTCGCTCTGGCTGAGGGTCCCGACCGGCGCCCCGGCCCGCAGCAGCAGGGACCGCGTCCGGCCCGGCGTGCCGATCAGCGGCACATGGCACCATCCGAACACCCGGGCGTAGAACTCCTCGGCGGCGCGCAGGTCCCGCACGGCCAGGCTCAGCCGGCACGGCGCGCCGAGCCCCTCCCGGGAGCCACCCCGCGGCGTGCTCGCGCCGGGGCGCGCGGACGGCTGCCCGACGGGCTCGGACCAGCGCGGCCCCTGCCCGCCGGACGGCGCGGGCGCGGGCGGGCGGGGTTCGGCCCCGGACGCGGATGCCGTGGGCCACCGGCCGCCGGGCCGCACGAGGCGGAGCTTCCTGTGCTGGCGGGGCGTCTTCCTCCTGCCGGTCCACACGGGCCGCGGCGCCTCTTTCGCCGGGCCTCCCGCGCGCGGGACCGGCGCCCCCTCCTCGGCCTGCCGCCCGCTCCCCCTGGTCACACCGATGTCCCTTGGCACAGCCTTCACAGCCTTCTCCTCAGCCGGTTCCTGCGGTCTGTCGTGTGATTCCGCAGACGGAAGCCCGCATACCGGGACCTTCTTCACTCATGGCAGGGACCAAGGACACCTCCTGCCCGGACCCAAGGGCACCTCCTGCCGCGCCCAAGAGCCGCGGCCGGGAACTCGGGCAGGATCCGGGCCCCGATGTGAGACTGCCTGTGAGGTGGTGATCACAGATGTCGACGCAACCCAGGGTGCCCGGTCCCGGAGAGCAGCTACTCGAACAACTGCTCGCCGCGGCGCATGCGGCGACTCCCGTGGAGCTGCCCGCCCTGGTGCAGCAGTTCGCCGACGCCTCCGGGCTCGACCGGATCGACGTATACCTGGTGGACCTCCAGCAGCGGTATCTGGTGCCGCTGGCCGAGGGGCCGCCACCGCTCAACGTGGACACGACCGTCGCCGGATCGGCCTACCGGGCCCACGAGCTGCGCCTGGAGGAGCTGCCCCACGGCCGGATCACCACCTGGCTGCCGCTGATCGACGGGGTCGAGCGCCTCGGCGTCGTCGGCGCCACGGCCTCGGCCCTCGACGGGGCGCTGCTGCGGCGCTGCCGTACGCTCGCCTCCATCCTGGCCATGGTGATCACCTCGAAGCGCGCGTCCAGCGACACCTTCGCGCGCCTGACGCGGTCAGAGACCATGCGGCTGCCCGCCGAGATGCTCCGGGCGTTCCTGCCGCCTCGCACGATCGGCAACTCCACCGTCATCTCGACCGCCGTCCTCGAACCCGCCTACGACATCGGCGGCGACGTCTTCGACCACTCCCTGACCACCTCCACCCTGCACGTGAGCATCCTCGACGCCATGGGCCACAACCTCCTGTCCGGGCTGACGACCGCCGTGGCCATGGCCGGCTGCCGCAACGCCCGTCGGGCCAAGGTCGAGCTGCCGGAACTCGTCGACAACGTCCAGGAGGCGCTGGCCCGGTGGCTGCCGGAGCAGTTCTGCACGGGGATCCTGGCCCAGCTGGACCTGGCGGGAGGTGTCCTGCGGTGGTGCAACTGCGGCCATCCGCCGCCCCTGCTCATCCGCGACCACCGCGTCCTCGACCGTGCCCTGGAGCGGCCCCCGCAGCCGCCTCTGGGGACGCCGGCCGCGCTGGCCGACGTCGCGTGGGAGGTGCACGAGGAGACGCTCCAGCCGGGCGACCGTGTGCTCATGTACACCGACGGCGTGACGGAGCTGCGCACGGGCGGCGGCGCCGAATTCGGCCTGGAGCGGTTCACCGACAGCATCATCCGCGCCACGGCCGCGGGCGAATCGGCTCCGGAGGCGCTGCGCCAGCTCATCCACTCCATCCTCGACCGGCAGGACAACCAGCTGCGCGACGACGCGACGCTGCTGCTGCTCGAATGGCTGCCGCCGGGCGCCCGGTGACCCGCCGCGGCACCGGCCGCCGTCACTCCCCGCGTGCCGGAACGTGTGTTCCGGATCAAGGTGGATACACGGCATGACGACGGCACCCCGCCGCGCGTGAAGGAGTGCGAACACCATGGACGACGACGGCGTCATGGGCGACGAGGTCTACCAGCCCGATGCGGACGAGATCCGTGAGGACGAGGGCATCCTCGACGCCGAGGACACGCTCAGCGACCGCGCGTCGGACCCCTACGACGAGGGCTGGTCGCCCCCCGAGCGTCCCCTGGGGGTCACCCACACCGGGACCACCGCCGAGGAGCAGCGCGAGGGCGAGAGCCTCGACGAACGGCTCTCGGAGGAGCTGCCCGACCCGGCGCTCCAGGTCCCCGGACCGGCCGAGTACGACGACGGCATCGGCGACACGGTGGACACCGACGGCGAGCCGATCGACGAGGCGGAGGTGGGCGACGTCCGCGCCGGGCGCCTGTTCGCCCCGGACGAGGGCGCGAGCGAGGACCCGGAGGACAGGGCCGCGCAGGACATGTTCGGTGAGGACATGGGCGTCGACGGCGGGGCGGCCTCCGCCGAGGAGGCCGCGGTGCATGTCATCTCCGATGTCAGGGAGCCCGGCGACTGAGCGTCCCGCCACGACGGTCACTGGGAGGGACGTATGTCGATCCGGTCGAATCGGGATGATTTGTCATAACTTATGGTCGATCCCATTCCTCTGGCTCCCCCTGGAGATCTCATGAACCCTGTCCTGACGCGTGCCCTCACTCTCGGCGCCGGCCTGCTGCTGGTGACCTCCCCCATCGCCGCGGCGTCCGCGCTCGCCGGCCCCTCCGACACCCCGCCGGGCCCGGCCGCCAAGGCGGCGCCGCGGCCCACGCTCAGCGCGAAGGTCACGGCGGGCTCCATCAGGGCGTGGCAGCAGTTCCGTATCCACGGAGCCTCCACGCACCTGCGCGCGGGGACGCGCGTGACCCTGCAACAGCTCCACCACAAGAAGTGGGTCAGCCTGCCCGCCCAGATGAACACCAGCCGCGCCCACACGTACAACCTGCGCGTCAAGCTGGGCCTGAAGGGCCCCAACAAGCTCCGCGTCGTCGGTGGCGGCGCCGTCTCCAACGTCGTGCAGGTCACCGTCCGCTGACGCGCCCCTCAGGGACGGCCTCCGCCTGCCGTCACTCCGGCCGCAGCCACACCGTGGCGAGCGGCGGAAGGGTGACGCGCAGGCGGGCCGGACGGCCGTGGGCGCCCTCCGGCTCGGGCTTCAGCGGGTCGGGGTTGCGGATGTCCCCGCCTCCGTAGCGGGCCGCGTCGGTGTTGAGGACCTCCCGCCAGGCGTGGGGCTCCTCCGGAACACCCAGTACGTGGTCGCGGCGCACCACCGGGGAGAAGTTGCACACCGCCAGCAGCGGGCTGCCGTCCTCGGCGTAACGCAGGAACGCGAGGACGTTGTCCTGGGCCGCGTCCGTCACGATCCAGGAGAACCCGGCCGGTGACGTGTCCTGTTCCCACAGGGCGGGAGTGGCCCGGTAGTGGTGGTTGAGGTCCCGCACCAGCAGCTGTACGCCGTGGTGGTCCGGCCGCGCCGGGTAGGCCGGGTCCAACAGCCCCCAGTCCAGGCCGCTTTCCTGCGACCACTCAGCGCCCTGCGCGAACTCCTGGCCCATAAACAGGAGTTGCTTGCCGGGGTGGGCCCACATGAAGCCCAGGTAGGCACGGTGGTTGGCCCGTCGCTGCCACCAGTCGCCGGGCATCTTGGAGACCAACGACTGTTTGCCGTGCACCACTTCGTCGTGCGAGAGCGGCAGGACGTAGTTCTCGCTGTAGGCGTACACCATCGAGAACGTCATCTCGTTGTGGTGGTACTCGCGGTACACCGGGTCGCGGCTGATGTACTCCAGCGAATCGTGAGACCAGCCCATGTTCCACTTCAAACCGAAGCCGAGGCCGCCGAAGCCGTCGGGACCGGTGTGGTGGGTGGCCCGCGTGACACCGTTCCAGGCCGTGGACTCCTCGGCGATGGTGACGACGCCGGGGTTGCGGCGGTAGACCGTCGCGTTCATTTCCTGAAGGAAGGCGACCGCGTCCAGGTTCTCCCGACCGCCGGACTCGTTGGCGGCCCACTGGCCCTCTTCGCGGGAGTAGTCGAGGTAGAGCATCGATGCCACGGCGTCCACCCGGAGCCCGTCGACGTGGAACTCCTCGCACCAGTAACTCGCGTTCGCGACCAGGAAGTTACGCACTTCCTTGCGCCCGTAGTCGAAGATGAGGGTGCCCCAGTCGGGGTGCTCGGCGCGCCGGCGGTCCTGCGGCTCGTACAGATGCTCCCCGTCGAACGCCGCGAGCGCCCAGTCGTCCTTCGGGAAGTGGGCGGGCACCCAGTCCAGGATGACGCCGACGCCCGCCTGGTGCAGCGTGTCGACGAGGTACCGGAAGTCGTTCGGTGTGCCCATGCGGGACGTCGGGGCGTAGAAGCCGGTGACCTGGTAGCCCCAGGAGCCGCTGAAGGGATGCTCGGCCACCGGCATGAACTCCACGTGGGTGAAGCCCGCCTCCGTCACGTACTCCGTGAGCTGCTCGGCCAGTTGACGGTACGTCAGTCCGGGTCGCCAGGAGGCCAGGTGGACCTCGTACACCGAGAAGGGGGTGCGGGTCACCGGGCGCTCGGCACGCCGCGCCATCCAGGCGTCGTCGCCCCATGTGTAGGACGATCGCGTGACCACCGAGGCGGTGTTCGGCGGGACTTCGGCACGGCGGGCCATCGGGTCCGCGCGCAGGGTGTGCGTGCCGTCGGCGCGGGCGATGTCGAACTTGTACAGGTTCCCTTCACCGAGCCCGGGGACGAACAGCTCCCACACGCCGGTCGAGCCCAGCGAGCGCATGGGGTACGCGGCGCCGTCCCAGCAGGAGAAGTCCCCGCAGACCCGCACACCTCGCGCGTTGGGCGCCCACACGGTGAACCGGGTGCCGGTCACTCCTTGGTGGGTCATGGGGTGCGCGCCCAGTGCCTTCCACAGTTCCTCGTGCCGGCCCTCGCCGATCAGGTGGAGGTCGAGGTCGCCGAGCGCGGGCAGGAAGCGGTAGGGGTCCTCGTACTCGTGCACGGCGCCCGGACCCTCGTAGGTCACGCGCAGCCGGTACGCGGGGGTCGCGTCGAGCGGCAGGACACCGGAGAACAGGCCCTCGCCCATGTCGTTCAGGGGCACCTCCCGCTCCTCGGTGAGGAGGGTCACCGCCAGGGCGTGCGGGCGCAGGGTCCGCAAGGCGATGCCGCCGGGCACCGGGTGCGCGCCGAGCAGCGCGTGCGGGTCGTGGTGGGTGCCGGACAGCAGGCGCCGGCGGTCCTCCACGTCGAGGGGGGCCTCGGGGACGCGGCCGGTGCCGATCGTGTGCGCGGGAGCGGGTGTCGCGGTGGTGTCCACTGTTTCAGCTCTCCTCTGCGAGGCGGGCGATCGCCGCCATGGGGACGGCCAGCCAGTCGGGGCGGTGCCGGGCCTCGTAGAGCGCCTCGTACACCGCTCGGTCCGTCTCGTAGGCCCGTAGCAGCTCGGGTTCCACGCGTGGGTCCCACGTCGACTCGGCGGCGTAGCCGGCGCAGTAGGCCTCCCGGCACCGCCGCACCCACTCGGAGCGCCACGGGGGCCGGGAGTGGGCCGCGTAGTCGAAGGAGCGGAGCATCCCCGCGATGTCGCGTATGGGCGCCTGGACGCGCCGGCGCTCGTCGAGGGGCCGGGCTGGCTCTCCCTCGAAGTCGATGATGAACCAGCGGCCCCTGGCCCTGAGCACCTGTCCGAGGTGCAGGTCGCCGTGGATGCGCTGGGCCTGGCGGCCCTGTCCGCGGGCCGCGACGGCGGCGTACGCGGCCTTCAGGCGCGTCACGTACGGGACGAGCTCCGGCATCTGATGGGCCGCGGTCTCCAGACGTCCGGTCATGGCGGCGGCGAGCCGGCTGCAACTGTAGGGGTCCGGTGGCCCCGACCCGAAGGCCTGGGCGAGGGCGAGGTGCACCTCGGCGGTGGCGCGCCCCAGTTCGTAGGACTCGTCGGAGAAGTTGTCGCCGCGGGTGAGGGTCTGGAGTGCCAGGGTCCAGCCGTCCGTCGCCTCGGGCAGGAACGGCTGGAGGACGCCGAGGGTCGCCTTGTGCGGCTCGGTGGTCCAGAACCAGGCGACAGGGGCGGGTACGCGGGCACAGTCACCGCGGGCGAGGGCCCACGGCACCTCCAGGTCCGGGTTGATGCCGTACTGGACGCGGCGGAACAGCTTGAGGATGAAGGCGTCGCCGTACACCAGTGAGGTGTTGGACTGCTCTCCGTCGAGCAGGCGGGGCGGCAGTCCCTCGGGCACGACGGTCCGCGTGTCCCGTTCGAAGCGCAGGGGGCCCATCTCGCCGGGCGTGCGCAGGCGTTCGAGGAGCAGCCCCGCCGACCAGGGGTCCAGGAGGGCGTCGTACACGGTCAGGCCCGCGAGCGGCCCGGCGTCGGGGCGGCCGACGACGGCGTGGTGGAGCCGGGGCGGCAGGTGTTCGCGGACGCCGAGAATCAGTTGGTAGCAGTCCTCGGGCGGTCCCGCGGGGCCCGAGCGGATCAGCAGGTGCAGGCAGCCGGGGTGCAGCTCGGTCATGGAGAGCACGGCAAGATCCGTGACGGGACGGCCCTTGCCCGCGAACCAGCGCTGCCGCGGCAGCCATTCACGAAGGAGCCCCGCCAACGAGGTCAGCAGCCGAGGAGGGCTGAGGCTGCCGGGCGACTGTGATGCGGTCTTCAGCATGCGACACGTCCCTTCAAAGGCGCACCGCGGGTGCGGCCGGACGTCGTGGCTGTTCGGTCAGCCGGAACCAGTAGAAGCCGTGGCCCGCGAGGGTGAGGAGGTAGGGCAGTTCACCGATGGCGGGGAAGCGCACTCCGCCGATCAGCTCCACCGGGTGGCGTCCGTCGTAGGCCCGCAGGTTCAGCTCGGTGGGCTGCGCGAAACGCGAGAAGTTGTGCACGCACAGCACGAGGTCGTCGTCGTCCCCCTCCTGCGCGGGCGCCTCCCGGAGGAAGGCGAGGACGGCGGGGTTGGAGGAGGGCAGTTCGGTGTAGGTGCCGAGGCCGAAGGCGGGGTTCTGTTTGCGGATCTCGATCATCCTGCGGGTCCAGTGCAGGAGGGAGGACGGCGAGGACATGGAGGCCTCGACGTTGGTGACCTGGTAGCCGTAGACCGGGTCCATGATCGTGGGCAGGTAGAGGCGGCCGGGGTCGCAGGAGGAGAAGCCCGCGTTGCGGTCCGGCGTCCACTGCATGGGGGTGCGCACCGCGTCGCGGTCGCCGAGCCAGATGTTGTCGCCCATGCCGATCTCGTCGCCGTAGTAGAGGATCGGCGATCCTGGCAGGGACAGCAGCAGGGCGGTGAAGAGTTCGATCTGGTTGCGGTCGTTGTCCAGGAGGGGGGCCAGGCGGCGGCGGATGCCGATGTTGGCGCGCATGCGCGGGTCCTTGGCGTATTCCGCGTACATGTAGTCGCGTTCTTCGTCGGTGACCATCTCCAGGGTCAGCTCGTCGTGGTTGCGCAGGAAGATGCCCCACTGGCAGCCCGAGGGGATCGCGGGCGTTTTGGCGAGGATTTCGGAGACGGGATAGCGCGATTCACGGCGTACGGCCATGAAGATGCGGGGCATGACGGGGAAGTGGAACGCCATGTGGCATTCGTCGCCGCCCTTGGAGAAGTCGCCGAAATAGTCGACGACGTCCTCGGGCCATTGGTTGGCCTCGGCGAGCAGGACGGTGTCCGGATAGTGCGCGTCGATCTCCGAGCGGACCCGCTTGAGGAAGTGGTGGGTGGCCCGCAGGTTCTCGCAGTTGGTGCCTTCCTCCTGGTAGAGGTAGGGCACCGCGTCCAGCCGGTATCCGTCGACGCCCAGGTCGAGCCAGAAGCGGAGGGCGGCGAGGATCTCTTCTTGGACGGCGGGGTTCTCGTAGTTGAGGTCGGGCTGGTGGGAGAAGAAGCGGTGCCAGTAGTACTGCTTGCGCACCGGGTCGAAGGTCCAGTTGGAGGCTTCGGTGTCGACAAAGATGATGCGGGCGTCGCCGTACTGCTTGTCGTCGTCGGCCCAGACGTAGTAGTCGCCATAAGGGCCGTCGGGGTCGGTGCGGGAAGCCTGGAACCACGGGTGCTGGTCGCTGGTGTGGTTCATGACGAAGTCGATGATGACGCGCATGCCGCGCTGGTGGGCGGAGTCGACGAATTCCACGAAGTCGGCGAGGTCGCCGAATTCGGGGAGGACGGCGGTGTAGTCGGAGACGTCGTAGCCGCCGTCGCGGAGGGGGGATTTGAAGAAGGGGGGCAGCCACAGGCAGTCGACGCCGAGCCATTGGAGGTAGTCGAGTTTGGCGGTGATGCCTTTGAGGTCGCCGATGCCGTCGCCGTTGCTGTCCTGGAAGGAACGGACCAGTACCTCGTAGAACACGGCGCGTTTGAACCAGTCGGGGTGCCGGTCCTTGGCGGGCGTGTCCTCGAACGTGTCCTGGACGGGCTCGTTGACGATCATGATGTGGGTGACCCTCCGTTCTCCCCCGACTCCGGCAGGACCAGCACATGCGCCCCGCCCGGGCGAAGACGCACGTAATTGGCGCTGCCCCAGTGGTAGGTCTCGCCGCTCAGCTCGTCGCGCACCGGCACGCTCTCGTGCCGGTCGAGGCCGAGCTGCGACATGTCCAGGGAGACGGTGCCCTCCTGGGTGTGGTGGGGGTCGAGGTTGGCGACCACCAGGACCATGTCGTCGCCGTCGCGCTTGCTGTAGACGATGAGCGCGTCGTTGTCGGCCCGGTGGAAACGGAGGTTCCTGAGCAGGTGCAGGGCACGGTGGCGGCGTCGTATCGCGTTGAGCGTGGTGATGAGGGGGGCGATGGTGCGGCCCTCCCGCTCGGCCGCCGCCCAGTCCCTGGGCCGCAGTTGGTACTTCTCCGAGTGCAGGTACTCCTCGCTGCCGGGCCGCACGGGCGTGTTCTCGCACAGCTCGAAGCCGCTGTAGACACCCCAGGCCGGCGAGAGCGTCGCGGCAAGGACCGCCCGCACCTCGAAGGCCGGGCGCCCGCCCTCCTGGAGGTAACCGTGCAGGATGTCCGGGGTGTTCACGAAGAAGTTCGGCCGCAGGAAGTGCGCGGTCTCCCGCGACAGCTCGGTGAGGTAGTCGGTGAGCTCTTCCTTGGTGTTGCGCCAGGTGAAGTACGTGTACGACTGCTGGAAACCGATGGCGGCGAGGGTGTGCAGCATCGCGGGCCGGGTGAAGGCCTCGGCGAGGAAGATCACGTCCGGGTCGGTGCCGTTGATCCGGGCGATCACCTCCTCCCAGAACACCACCGGCTTGGTGTGCGGATTGTCGACACGGAAGATCCGCACGCCGTGCCCCATCCAGAACCGCAACAGCCGCTCCGTCTCCGCGACAAGACCCGGCAGATCCCTGTCGAAGGCGATCGGATAGATGTCCTGGTACTTCTTCGGCGGATTCTCGGCGTACGCGATGGAACCGTCCGCCCGCTGCCGGAACCACTCCGGATGCTTGTCCACCCACGGGTGGTCCGGCGAGCACTGCAACGCGAAGTCCAGCGCCACCTCAAGACTGAACTCCTTCGCGCGCCGCACGAACGCGTCGAAGTCGTCCAGCGTCCCGAGGTCGGGGTGCACGGCGTCGTGCCCGCCCTCCGCCGAACCGATCGCCCACGGCACGCCCACGTCGTACGGGCCCGAGGAGAGAGAGTTGTCCGGGCCCTTGCGGAAGGTGACGCCGATGGGATGGATCGGCGGCAGGTACACCACGTCGAAGCCCATCTCCGCGATGGCCGGCAGCCGCTCGGCCGCCGTGCGGAACGTCCCCGACACCGGCGGCTCGCCCTCACGGACCACCGCACCCTCCGAACGCGGGAAGAACTCGTACCACGACCCGAACAGCGCCCGCTTCCGCTCCACGAGCAGGGGCAGGGCGTGCGAACGGGTGACACGTTCGCGCAGGGGGTACCGCGCGAGGACCGCGTCCGTCCCCGGCGCGAGCGCCACCGCCAGGCGGGCGGCGGGCGGGCGCGACGCGTCCCGCAGCGCGTCGGCGGCGGCCCGCAGCGTCCGGCGGTCCGTGCCGTCCGGCACTCCGTCCGCGGCACGGTCGAACAGCAGGGCCCCTTCTTCGAGGGTCACTTCGGTGTCGAGACCGGCCGGAACCTTGATCTCGGCGGCCCTGCGCCACCCGGTCACCGGGTCGGCCCACGCCTCCACGGCGTACGTCCAGTGCCCCTCCGCGTCCGGGGTGACCTCCGCGCCCCAGCGGTCGCTGCCCGGGGACAGTTCACGCATCGGGGTCCAGGGTCCGCCGCGGTCGTCGGGGCCGAGCAGCACGACGTTGGCGCCGACCGCCTCGTGGCCCTCGCCGAAGACCGTGGCCGTGACCTGGAAGGTCTCTTCGAGCACCGCCTTCACGGGGCGCCGGCCGCAGTCGAGTGCCGGGCGGATGTCGCGGATCGGCACGGTGAGGACCGGCGGGACGTCGCGGGAAGCCGGTTCCCGCACCGCCGCACGCACCGCCGAGCGGACCGACGATGAGCGCACCACCGAAGCACGCGCCGCCGAGGAGCGCGCCGACGCGACCGGACTCGGATCCGGAGCTGGGGTCATCGCTCTCTCCTCTGCCACGCTCACACGTACGGGTCGAAGACAACTTCCGCGCACCGCCGACGCCTTCACGCCGGGAGCCTTCCGCTGCCGTCGCGCCGGCCGCAGGCCGAGGTAGTACTCGGCCGCGTCGGCGGCGGTCCGTGCGGTGAGCTCACCCATCAGCACGCACAGGGTGTACGCGGTGTTCTCGAAGTGCGTCCGCACGGTGCGGTCCGCCGGGTCCGCGAGCAACAGGCGCTCCCATGCCCGGTATTGGTCCAGATGCCGCGCGACCTCAGCTTTCGTAGGCAGCAGCATCACGCTGGTCACCTTCTCGTTCTCCGGACGTACGCACGGCGCACCTGGCTGGTGCCGGGCCGCGGCGCACGTAGAGGAATGGGCGTGTTTCGCCGTCAAGCTTCCCGACCCATGGTGCACGTGTGACCACGCAGCGTCCTGTTGGATCTTCAACGGCCGGGGCTGACCTGCTCGTGTTGCGCGAATGGAGCAGTGCTCTCACCCTGAGACTGACTCAGAAGCGATCACTGCTCACGCTTCGTGCTCGGGGCTCGGCTCGCAGAGCCGATGAAGGGCTCACAGAGCCGATGAAGACCGGGGCTTCGCTGAGAGGAGCCAAGCGCGATGAAGACTGCAATCCCCTGTTACTACCACCTTGAGGTGGAGATCAGCCCGGAGAGGATCGATCAGGTCAGGCGCATTCTGGCCGCACATCTCCGGCACTGGGGTCTGGGGATTCTCGCCGAACGGGTGTGCCACTGCGCCGGTGTGCTGCTCGGCGCGATCGAGGAACACGGGACGGACAAGAACGCCGTGGTTGAGATGTGGTGGAACGGACAGCACCTCATCACCGCCGTGTCGGACAACGAGCCCGACCTGCCCCGCCCGCACTACGGGCCACAGGGCTGCCTGGCGCAGATCGCGGCGCTCAGCGACGGCTGGGGCAACTACCCGGGGACCAACGGCAAGATCATCTGGTTCTCGCACCGCGCCCGGTGCCCCGAGCGCGCCCCGCTGGCCCCGACGCCTCCCGCGCCCACGCTGCGCACGGCGCGTCAACTGCCGCGCGAGGTGCCGGTCTCCGCGCTCGCGACTCCGCCCGAGGAGGAGCCGGTGACCATCGGCTCCGCTCCGGGCGCCGCCCAGCGGTCCGGCGGATCTTGGCCGAAGATGGTGGAACGAACCACAGCGTCGTCTCCCGGGTCACGTACGCCGTCCGCCACCTGAGCACCCCGCTCACGGAGAGCACCCCGCTCACGCGGCAGCGCGCCACAGGCCGCGGCGACCCCGCCGGGAAGCCGCGGCCCGTCGGCGTCTTCGGACGTCCTTGCGGGCGCTGAGGACCGACCCGAGACCACGCCCATCCCTACGGAGGCAGCAGCGTGCGCACCTGGACCGGACGCCCTTTCCCCCTGGGGGCCACCTACGACGGCGAAGGCACCAACTTCGCCCTGTTCAGCGAGGTCGCCGACCGTGTCGACCTCGTACTCATCCACGAGGACGGCACCCACCGCGACGTCACCCTCTCGGAGGTCGACGGCTTCGTCTGGCACTGCTATCTGCCCGGGGTCGGGCCGGGCCAGCGCTACGGCTACCGGGTGCACGGCCCCTGGGACCCCGACGCAGGCCACCGCTGCAATCCCGCGAAGCTGCTCCTCGACCCCTACGCAAGGGCGTTCGAGGGGCAGGTGGACCACCACGAGGCTCTCTACGAACGCGCGGCGGACGGGCCCGAACCGGCCGACAGCGCCGGTCACACCATGCTCTCGGTGGTGACCGACCCGTCCTTCCCCTGGGAGGGCGACCAGCCGCTCAGGCGGCCGTACGCCGACACCGTGATCTACGAGACGCATGTGCGCGGCCTGACCCTCACCCATCCGGGGGTCCCCGACGAGCTGCGCGGCACGTACGCGGGTCTCGCCACGGAGGCGGTCATCGACCACCTGCTCGCGCTGGGCGTGACCGCCGTCGAGCTGATGCCGGTGCACCAGTACGTGCAGGACGGCTTCCTGCGCGACCGCGGCCTGTCCAACTACTGGGGCTACACCTCCATCGGCTTCTTCGCCCCGCACAACGCGTACGCGGCGCGTGGCTCCCGGGGCGAGCAGGTCACCGAGTTCAAGTCGATGGTGAAGAAGCTGCACGCGGCCGGGCTCGAAGTGATCCTGGACGTGGTCTACAACCACACGGCGGAGGGCAACCAGAACGGTCCGACCCTCGCCTTCCGCGGCATCGACAACGCCTCGTACTACCGCTTGGCCCAGGACGATCCGGCGCACTACTTCGACACCACCGGCACCGGCAACAGCCTGCTGATGCGCCATCCCAACGTTCTTCAGCTCGTCATGGACTCGCTGCGGTACTGGGTCACCGAGATGCACGTCGACGGTTTCCGCTTCGACCTGGCGGCCACGCTCGCGCGCCAGTTCTACGAGGTGGACCGGCTGTCCGCCTTCTTCGACCTGGTCCAGCAGGACCCGGTGGTCGGCCGCGTCAAGCTCATCGCCGAGCCGTGGGACGTCGGCGAGGGCGGCTACCAGGTCGGCAACTTCCCGCCCCTGTGGTCGGAGTGGAACGGCAAGTACCGGGACTCGGTACGGGATTTCTGGCGCGGCGAGGAGCACTCCCTCGCGGAGTTCGCCTCCCGGCTGACCGGCTCCTCCGACCTGTACCAGCACGACCGCCGCCGGCCGCGCGCCAGCATCAACTTCGTGACCGCGCACGACGGTTTCACGCTGCGGGACCTGGTCTCGTACAACGACAAGCACAACGAGGACAACGGCGAGGACAACCGGGACGGCGAGAGCATGAACCGGTCCTGGAACTGTGGTGTCGAGGGGCCCACCACCGACGAGGGCGTCCTGGAGCTCCGCGCGCGCCAGCAGCGCAACTTCCTCGCCACGCTCATGCTCTCGCAAGGCATCCCGATGCTCGCCCACGGTGACGAGCTGGGCCGCACGCAGCAGGGCAACAACAACGCCTACTGCCAGGACAACGCGATCTCCTGGATCGACTGGGACCTCGACGACGAACAGCGCAACCTGGTCGAATTCACCCGGCGGGCGATCGCGCTGCGCGCCGCGCACCCGGTGCTGCGCCGGCGCCGCTTCTTCCGCGGGGAGACCGCGACGCACGACGGCCAGCCGTTGCCGGACCTGGTGTGGCTGCGGCCCGACGCGCGCGAGATGACGGAGGCCGACTGGCAGCGGGGCGACGCCCACTCCGTCTGCGCCTTCCTCAACGGCGACGCGATCGCGGAGCCGGACTCGCGCGGCAGGCCCGTGGTGGACGACTCCTTCCTGCTCCTGCTGAACAGCTACCGGGAGCCGGTCGTCTTCCGCCTGCCGGGTGCCGCGTACGGCGAGCGGTGGTCGTCGCGGATCGACACCACGGATCCGCTCGGTCTCTCGGACGAGGCCGAGCACAAGGCGGGCGGCGAGGTCACCGTCGCGGCGCACAGCCTGCTGCTGCTCTCGCGGCCTTCCCTCGCCCGGCGTCGTATCACCGGATCGGCGGACCGGGCGGCCAAGGCGCGCTGAGGCCGCGTCGAGTGGCGCGGCGCCCACCCCTTTGCCCACACTGAAGGGCGGCAGGGCGCCGAGCCTCCCGCTGAGCCCGAAAGCACAGGTGCCAGGCTGTTCCTTCAGGGCGCCTCGATTTCCAGGACGGGTTGCACATGCACCACGACAACAGGATCCCGCCGGCTCCGGACGCCACGACGGCCCCGGACGGGGGCACCCGCCGTTCCCGGACCGGGTCGGTGCTGAGTGAGGCCGCGGTCGGGGCACCCTGCTGGGTCAGCCTGACGGCACGGGACCTCACCACCGCACAAAGGTTCTACGGGGCCGTGATGGGCTGGCGGTTCCGCCCGGCCAAACTCGGCGAGCAGTTCTCCGTCGCGACGGCCCACGGCGACCCGGTCGCGGGCGTCGGCGCCATCGCGTCCTCCCTCCAGATCGCCGTGGCCTGGACCCCCTACTTCGCGGTCCTGAGCGCGGACGAGACGGTGAGCCGCGTCCGGGAACGCGGCGGGACCACCGCGGTCGGGCCGATCCCCTTCCCCAACGGGCGCGCGGCCCTGCTGTCGGACCGCGACGGCGCCGTCTTCGGCATCTGGGAGGGCGAGATCCTCACCAGCTGGCGCAGCGAGGTGCACTCGGCGCCCGCCTGGCTGCGGCTGCGCACGCGCGACGCGTTCGACGCCGCCATCTTCTACGGCGAGGTCCTGGACTGGGCGTGCGGGCGCCCCGAGTGCTGCGAGGTGCTCTACCAGCAGGACGAGGTGGTGGTCTACAGCGGGGGCCGCCCGGCGGCCCGGCTCAGTTCGGGCGCCGTCGAGGCGGACCCCGACCCGGCCGTACGCCCGCACTGGCAGGTCCACTTCACGGTCCCGGACGTCGAGACGTGTGTGCGTGCCACGGCCGAGTACGGCGGTCACGTGGTCGACCAGGACCTCCACGCGCGCCCGCCCTGGGCGACGCTGCGGGACCCGGACGGCGCGCAGTTCAGGGTGGTCGAGGGCGAAAGCGGAACGCCGCCACAACCGCGCGCCTGACCGCACGGCTCACGTCTCCCCCCACCCACCCGGCTCTCCGGACGGCCGGCGCCGGAGGCCTCACGTCTCCCCCGACTCCTGACCCCTCCGGTCACGACGCCCCAACGCACGCTGAGCCGTGAACAACAGACCCGCCCCATAGCGCGCACGCAGCGCCGCCCGCGCCGCGTTCGCACCCGGGGCCCCGTGCACCCCGCCACCCGGGTGCGCCGAGGCGGACGCGAGATAGAGACCGGGCACCGGGGTTTCGGGGCGGCCGGTGCCGGGGACGGGGCGGAAGACCAGCTGCTGGTGGATGCTGGTCGTGCCGGAGTTGATCGCTCCGTTCCGCAGGTTCGCGTTCATGCCTTCGAGGGTGGCGGGCGTCAGGACGCGCCGGGCGATGATGTGGTCGCGGAAGCCGGGGGCGAGCCGCTCGATCTGCGCCTCCACCCGGTCCGCCATCGCCTCGCCCTCCCGCTCGTCCCAGGTGCCCGTCAGGGCGTCCGGCCCCGCGTCGCCCTTGATCCGTTGCGGGACATGGGTGTACGCCCACGCCGACTCGGTCCCGGCGGGTGACCGTGCGGCGTCGGCCGTGGTCATCTGCCCGACGAGGGCGAACGGCCGGTCGGGCACGAGGCCCCGGGCGATCTGCGCGGCGAAGCGCGTCAACTCGTCCACCCCGTCGGCCACATGGACCGTGCCCGCCCCGCGAGCGGCCTCCGTCTCCCAGGGGATCGGCCGGGCCAGGGCCCAGTCGACCTTGAACGTGGCGAAGTCCCACTGGAAGCGGCGCAGATCGTCCATCAGGCGGGACGGCAGATGTGCAGCGTCGACCAGCCGTCCGTACAGATCAGGGGCGGCGACATCGGCCAGCACCGCCTTGCGCGCCACGACCCCCTCCCCCGACACGGTGCGCACGCCGACCGCCCGGCCACCGCGCACCACCACTTCGGTGACGCGCTCGCCGCAGCGCACGCTCACACCCCGCCGGTTCAGCCGCCGGACCAGGGCGTCCGTCAACGCGCTCGCGCCGCCCGCCGGCACGGGAAAGCCATGCGTCTGTCCGAGCATGGACATCAGCCAGCCGAAGCCGCCACTGCCCGCCGCCTCGGGCGCCAGATCCGCGTGCAGGGCGTTACCCGCCAGCAGGAGCCGCCCGCCCTCGCCCGCGAACTCCTCCTCGCCCAGCCGGCGCACCGGCAGCACGAGGGAGCGGGCCACGCGCAGACCGCCGCCCGCCCTGAGCCGCGTGGCGAGGCCGACCCCGGCACGGATCGGCGGGAACGGCGTGAACAGGGCCCCCATCAGCGGCTCCCGCAGGTTCTCCCACATGCCGTACAGGCGTTCCCAGCTCGCGCCGTCGCCGGGGGCGAACGTGTCGAGCGAGTCGCGGGTCAGGGCGCGGTCACGGCTCAGCACCGCGCAGCGCCCGTCCGAGAGGGGGTGCGCCAGTACGTGCTCGGCGTGGGACCACCGCAGCCCCTCGCGTTCCAGCTCCAGGGCCGCGAGGACCGGCGAGGCGGCGGCGAGCGGGTAGAAGGCGCTGAACACGTCGCTGACGTAGTCGGGGTGCACGCCGCGGTCGCTGCGCACGGCGCCGCCCGGGTCGTCCTGGGCCTCCAGGACGACGACGCTCCAGCCCGCGTCGGCCAGGAGGTTCGCCGCCACCAGTCCGTTGGGCCCCGCGCCGATCACCACTGCGTCCGGCATGTCCACTCCCCTTCGCGTTCGATCCGCCGGTCCGGACGGCGAGCTAGGCCTCGGCGGTCTGCTGGGCACGCCCGTGGCCGCGGGTGGCGTCGCCGTGTTCGACGAGCCTCGCCAGGCGGCTCAGCATGCTGCGGTGCCGGACCTGGATGAGGGCGTCGACCGCGGCGTTGTGCAGCACACCGCCAGGCCCTTGGAGTGGGTGTTCGTCGACGATCACCAGGGTGTGCTCGCCCCAGGGCCGCACCTCGATGGCGATGCGGGCGGTGCCGAGCACCCCGCTGTACGCCTCCAGTTCGAGGCGGTCCGGCTTGTCCAGATGGCGCACCACGGTGTCCCCGGCGACCTGCCAGGGGCCGACCCGGACGGTGTACTCGATGCGCGAGCCGACCGCCGGCCACTTGGTGTCGAGCGGCCGGGAGTCGTGCGTGCCGACCACCCAGTCGGCGTACCGGTGCCCGTCCTCCAGCACCTCCCACACCTTGGAGGGCGGCCTCTTGACCAACTGGTGGCGTACGGCCACGTCATGCCTCCTCGTCCTGGACCGGCCCGGTCGGCCGGCGCGTGCGCGGTGTCCGCGCGCTTCTCGCTTCTCTTGTTTCCCCAGCCCACCGCAATCTCGTGCGGCCCGCCACACGAGGTCGTGTGCAACGGTCACCCGGCCGCGGTGTCGGTGCTGTCCCTGCTCGTGCTGTCCGTGCTGTCCGTGCCGTCGGTCTCCGGGTTCCCCCCGATGGCCGCCAGATCACTCAGAAGTCGTTGGGTGTCCGCGGTCAGGCCGCCCAGCGCGGGTGTGGTCCGGTAGCGGCTGTCCGTGAGCAGCCGAGCCAGCCGGCCGTGCGCCGCGTTCGCCGCCCGCATGGCGCGTCGGCGGTCGCGCACCGTCTCCGGAGGGCTCTCCTGGCCGGCGGGGCGGGTGTCGCTGTCGTCGAGCTCGCACACGTCGCCCGCCGCGCGCAGCAGTTCGGCCAGGATGCCCGGCGCCTCTTCCGGCAGGTCGGCGAGGGAGGGCCGTTCCTCACGCGTCTCGGTGACGGTGCGCACGGTCGTCCTGATGTGCTCGGTGATCCTGTCCCAGGTGAAGTCCCAGTCGGCCGACGGCGGATGCGGCACGGAGCGGCGCAGTTTGCGGCCGGGGTTGAAGCGGTAGCTCTCGTCGGACCACCGCCGCGCGGTGCGCAGATCCGTCATGAGGTCGGTGAGCCGCTGCGCCCGGTCGTACCAGCCCTGCGCCTTCTTCGCGTCGTACGTCTCCTCCTCGATGCCGTCCGCGACGGTGTGCAGGAGGTCGGCGCTCTCCTGGGGCAACCGCTTGCGCAGGTGCCATACGTCGCGCCCGTGCACCGGCGGCAGGACCAGCGCGTTCACGGCGATGCCGATGACGGCGCCGAGCAGGGTCTCGAAGAGGCGGTGCAGGATGTCGATGCCCGAGTAGGTCCCGTACGCGAGGACGAAGAGCGCGGCTGTCGGGGCGTAGACCCCTTGGGTGCCGAAGCGGGCGTAGGTGCTCAGGAGCACGGTGATGGGCAGGACGATCGCCATCGCGGCCAGCGAGTTGTTCCCTGTCAGGACCGCCGCTCCGGCGGCCAGCAGGGTGCCCAGCATGACCACCGCGAGTTGCTGCATCGCGGAGCGCACCGAGCGGTAGACGGTGCTCTGCACGAGGAAGAGCGCCGTCCAGGGCGCGAGGAGGGCCATCGGCGCGCTCCACCACCATCCGGCGAGCGCCCAGGCGAGTACCCCCGCGCCTGCCGCCTTGAGCGACTGGACGGTCGTGTCGCGTTCCGGTCCCGAGGTCGTGACGGCCCTGCGTGCGGAGCGCCACAGGGCCGAGGCGTCCTGGGTCAGCGCGTTCCACCGGATGGCGGTCGCCTCCTCCCGTTGTCCTCTCGTCGTCGGTGGGTCGTGGCGGCGGCGGGGCGAGGGCCTGCCGGCCGGCGGAGGAGGCGGTTCACGGCAGCGGCGTTCCGCCCGTGGCGTTCATGATCTCGGCGGTGATGAAGCTCGCGTGGTCGGACGCGAGGAAGACATAGGCCGGCGCCATCTCGGCGGGCTGCGCGGGCCGTCCCAGCGGCGCCTGCTTGCCGAACTCCTTGGTGTCGGGCAGCGTCGCGGGGATCAGCGGTGTCCATACCGGGCCCGGAGCCACGGCGTTGACGCGGATGCCGTCGTCGACCAGCATCTGCGCGAGCCCCTGGGTGAAGGTGACGATGGCGCCCTTGGTCATGGCGTAGTCCAGCAGGTGCGGGCTCGGCTTGTAGGCCTGCACGGATGTGGTGTTGATGATGGACCCGCCCGCCGGGATGTGCGGCACGGCCGTCTTGCAGAGCCAGAACATGCCGTACAGGTTCGTCTTGACGACCTGGTCGAACTGTTCCGTGGAGATGTCCCCGATGCCTTCCGGCTGGGACATCTGGTAGGCGGCGTTGTTGACGAGGATGTCGATCCGGCCGAACTCCGCCACCGCGCGGTCCACGAGCCTGAGGCACTGCTCCTCCTCGCGGATGTCGCAGGGCACGGCGATCGCCCGCTGCCCGGCCTCCTCGACGAGGCGTACCGTCTCCCGGGCGTCGCCCGCCTCCGAGGGGAGGTGGGTGAAGAGCACGTCCGCGCCCTCGCGTGCGAAGGCGAGCGCGACGGCCCTGCCGATTCCGGAGTCACCGCCGGTCAGCAACGCCTTGCGGTCCTTCAGCAAGCCGCTGCCGCGGTACGACTCCTCGCCGTGGTCCGGCGGCGGGTCCATCGGTCCCGTCCAGCCCGGCGGTTGCTGGTCCTGCTGGGGGAAATCGGGCCGGGGGTGGCGCGTGGTCGGGTCCTGTCCGCCCTGTGCGCCGGGGGTGTCACTCATCAGCTGTGCCTCCTGCTCGTCCTTACCACCCTCCGTCGCGGAGGCGGCTCCCACCACTTGAACCGTGGTGGGAGCCGCGCGTCGGCCGGTCCGTGCGGCCGTCCGTCGTGGAGGGACCGTCGGGTGCCCGGGGGCGCGGCCGTGAAACGGACGTCGTCGTTCGGGCCGGGGGCGGTGAGGGCGGTGGGACGGAGGTGACGGCTCAGTGGCCGCCGGTGAGCTCGCCGCTGAGCTTCTCGTGGATCTGGGCGCTGGGCTGGTTCAGGCCGATGATCTCGACCGTCTTGCCGCGATGCTTGTACTTGGTCTCGATCGCGTCGAGGGCGGCGACGGAGGAGGCGTCCCAGATGTGGGCGGCGGTCAGGTCGATGACGACCTTGTCGGCGCCGGTGGCGTAGTCGAACTGGGTGACGAGGTCGTTGGAGGAGGCGAAGAAGAGCTCGCCGGTGACCACGTAGACGACCTGGGCTCCGTCGGGGGCCTCGACCGCGGTGACGGTGGCCAGGTGGGCCACCCGCTTGGCGAAGACGACCATGGCGGTGATCGACCCGACGACGACGCCGATGGCGAGGTTGTCGGTGGCGACCACGCAGGCCACGGTGACGACCATGACGGTGATCTCACCGGCGGGCATCCGCTTCAGCGTCTTCGGGGCGATGGAGTGCCAGTCGAAGGTCGCGAACGACACCATCACCATCACGGCGACCAGGGCCGCCATGGGGATGTCGGAGACGACCGGCCCGAAGACGATGCAGAGCACCATCAGGAAGGAACCGGCGAGGAAGGTCGACAGGCGCGTGCGGGCGCCGGACACCTTTACGTTGATCATCGTCTGGCCGATCATGGCGCAGCCGCCCATGCCGCCGAAGAAGCCGGTGACGATGTTGGCGATGCCCTGGCCGATGGACTCACGTGTCTTGGAGGAGTGGGTGTCGGTGATGTCGTCGACCAGCTTCGCGGTCATCAGCGACTCCATCAGGCCGACCAGCGCCATCGCGAGGGCGTAGGGGGCGATGGTGGTGAGGGTGTCGAGCGTGAAAGGCACGTCGGGCAGGCCCGGCACGGGCAGGGAGGACGGCAGCTCGCCCTTGTCGCCGACGGTCGGCACCGCGATCCCGGCCGCGACGGTGATGACGGTCAGGATGACGATGGACACGAGCGGGGCCGGGATCACCTTGGTGACCTTCGGGAAGAACACCATGAGCGCGAGGCCGCCGATGATCAGGGGATAGACGGCCCAGGGCACGTCGTGCATCTCGGGGACCTGCGCGACGAAGATGAGGATGGCCAGGGCGTTGACGAAGCCGACCATCACGCTGCGCGGCACGAACCGCATCAGCTTGGCGACGCCGAGCGCGCCGAGGGCGATCTGGATGACGCCGGCGAGGATGACGGCGGCGACCAGGTAGCCGAGGCCGTGCTCGCGGTTGAGCGGGGCGATGACCAGGGCGACCGCGCCGGTCGCGGCGGAGATCATGGCACGGCGTCCGCCGACGATCGAGATGGTGACCGCCATGGTGAACGACGCGAACAGGCCGATCGCCGGGTCGACCCCGGCGATGATCGAGAACGAGATCGCCTCGGGGATCAGCGCGAGCGCGACGACGAGTCCGGCCAGGATCTCGGTGCGCCACACCTTCGGGTCGGACAGCCAGTCGGGGCGAAGACCGCGCAGGCGCGCGGCCGGGGACAGTGTGGAGGTGGACAAGAGGAGCTACCTGTCGTGCTCGGGCACGCCTGGCATCACCGTGGACGTGCGGAGAGGCGCGGGTGGGCCGGGGCGGCCGTCCGCGGAGCCCGCGGGCGGCGGGCCGAAGATCAGGAGGCGGCGGCGCGAACTCGGACCGCGCGGCCACTCAAGGGCGAAGCGTCACGGCGGGCAGGCAGCGGCGCCGGGCACCGGGGGCATGCGCACGCTCTCTCCTACGGCCATCAGTCTTCGGTCTTCGCGGAAAGGGGGGCGTCGTCGGCCCCGGCGGTCAGCTCACCCTACCTAACGTCACGGTAGAGATCGGCGTCGGCGGCCCGGAACGTACGGGACCGGCAAATCGTCGCCGCCGCAAGCGCATGCGAACGGAATCACCCCGCATGCTGCACATCACCTGCACGCAAAGCCTTGACCAATGGTTTAGGTCTGTACCAATTCCCAGCTCAGGGGCGGTTATTACTCATTCTTTGGCAAGAATTTGCCCTGTCATCTGTACGTAATGCAATGGCAAAGTGAGAGACACACCCGCCGTCCAGGCTGTGGTGTCCCGGGGGACGAGAAGCTCGCTGTGACCCAGCGGTTCGCTCCACCCCGTTTTCACCATCGACCCGACCACACCGCGTCCCGGCACCGCCCGAGAGACGCAGGAGGCAGGCCACCATGAAGTCACTGATCGACAACGCCCGTTCCTTCGCCGCGACGCACGTCGCGGACCCCCGGAACGCCGCGGCCTTCGAGGCCCTCGGCGCCGGACAGTCCCCCGAAGCCCTGTTCGTCACGTGCTCCGACTCGCGCGTCGTCCCGGCTCTCATCACCGGAGCACGCCCCGGCGAACTCTTCGAACTCCGTACGGCGGGCAATGTGGTCCCGCCCTATCCGTCCGCCGGTCACCCCGACCGCGCCGGCCACCCGATGAGCGAGGCAGCCACCATCGAGTACGCGGTGTGCGTGCTCGGGGTCCGCGACATCGTCGTCTGCGGGCACTCCCACTGCGGCGCGGTGGGCGCCCTGGTGCGTGGCGAAGACCTGTCGGCCGTACCGGCCGTACGCGACTGGCTGGAGCACTCCGTCGCCCCGGACGACGCCCTGCGCTCCCTCGCCCCGACCTCACCCGACGTGGCGGAGGCGGTCCAGACACACGTGCTCGCACAGGTGGAAAGGCTGCGCGCCTACCCGTGCGTGAGCGAGCGCGTCGCCGACGGTTCGCTCACCCTGCACGCCTGGTACTACGAGGTGCACACCGGCATCGTCTCCGCCCATCGCCAGTCGTCCGACGGCCGCTCGGCGTTCGGTCCGCTGTGAGTTCCCCAGCGCCCCTTCGCCCCGCCCGCTCCCACGACAGGACTTCCCACCCTCATGTCCTCCACATCCTCTTTCCTCTCCCCCTACCGCGCGCTGCGTGAGCCGGGCGTCCTGCGCCAGGACATCCTCGCCTCGCTCGTCGTCTTCCTCGTGGCCGTGCCGTTGTGCGTCGGTGTGGCCGTGGCATCCGGCGTCCCCGCCGAACTGGGCCTGGTCACCGGCATCGTCGGCGGTCTCGTCGTCGGCTTCCTGCCGGGCAGCGCCCTCCAGGTGAGCGGACCCGCCGCCGGCCTGACCGTCCTCGTCTTCGAGGCGGTCCAGGAGTTCGGGCTCGGCATGCTCGGCGCGATCGTGCTGCTCACCGGCGCGCTCCAGATCACCCTCGGCCTGCTGCGCTGCGGCCGGTGGTTCCGCGCGATCTCCGTCTCCGTCGTCCAGGGCATGCTGGCGGGCATCGGACTCGTGCTGATCCTCGGCCAGCTCTACACCATGGCCGAGGTGGAGCAGCCCCGTTCCGGGATCGACAAGATAGCCGGGCTGCCCGGGCTGGTCGGCGACATCCTGGGCAGCACCACATCCCTGACCGCCGCGGCCGTCGGCCTCGGCACGATCGCCGTCCTCGTGCTGTGGCCGAAGGTGCCCAGGGCCGCGAAGCTGGTGCCCGCCCCGCTGGCCGCCGTCGCGCTGGCCACCGCCGCTGTCGCCGGGCTGAGCCTGGACGTGGCGACCGTGACGGTACGCGGCCTCGTCGACGCCATCCAGCCGCCGGGTCTCGGGGACTTGGCGGACCTCGGCAGTGTCGCCGTGCTCGGCACCGTCCTGGCGTTCACCCTGATCGCCTCCGCCGAGTCGCTGTTCAGCGCGGCGGCGGTGGACCGTATGCACGACGGACCGCGGACCCAGTACGACAAGGAACTCGTCGCCCAGGGCGTCGGCAACACGGTGTGCGGCGTGCTCGGAGCGCTGCCGATGACCGCGGTCATCGTCCGCAGCTCCGCCAACGTCCAGGCGGGGGCCCGCACTCCGCTCTCGCGGATCCTGCACGGCGCGTGGCTGCTGCTCTTCGCCGTGCTGCTGCCCGCCGCGCTCGGCATCATCCCCCTGGCCGCCCTCGCCGGTGTCCTCGTGCACGCGGGCTTCAAGCTGATACCGGTCAAGGAGATCGTCCCGCTCGCCCGCGCCCACCGGGGCGAGGCCATCGTCCTGGCCACCACGGCGATCGCCATCCTGGTCACGAACATGTTCGAGGGCGTGGTGCTCGGCCTGATCCTCGCGGTGGTCAAGTCCGCCTGGGACACCTCCCATGTCCACGTGGACAAGCGGGAGCTGCCCGGCGGCCGCCTCATCATCACCCTGACCGGCAACGCCACGTTCCTGCGGCTGCCGCGCATCCTGGAGGCCCTGGAGGCCCTGCCCAAGGACCGGCCCATAGAGCTGGACCTGACCGTGGTGCGCCACCTAGACCACGCGTGCCGTACGACGCTGGAGAACTGGGCGCTGCGGCACAACGACAGTGGCACGGAGGCGGTACGGATGAGGACGCGTCCGGTGGATGCCGACGCCGACGCGGATTCCGCCGAGCTCACGGGTGAACCCGCATGCAAGGCCGAGCCCGGGCATGGGCATGAGCCCGTCGAGGCGCAGGCGCGGAGCTGACGCGAGCCGGGGCCGCCAAAGATGTCGGCCCCTTCACGCCCTCCTCCCCTTCTCCTGTTTCTTTTCTCTGGTTTCTCCCGTTTCTTTCTCCTGCTTCTTTCTGCTCGCGCGCACGTGGTCTGTCCCGCACGTCATCTGTCCCCGCACGACGTCCTGCCTCGCCGCGTGGGGATGCGGTGCTGTGCCCATCAGGCCATTTCTCCACATCAAGTAGCGATCACCTATGGAGGTTTCACCATGGAGCAGCTCATCAAGCGCATGACCGAAGAGTCCGTGTGGCAGAAGTGGGTCGCCGCCAACTCGGCCACCGACGGCGCCACGCAAGCCGCGAAGAACGGCTGCATCAGCGCGACGCCGAAGAGCGGTTGCATCAGCGCCACCGGCAAGTCCGGCTGCATCTCCTGACCCGCTGACCCCGCGGGGCCGCCGCCACGGCCGTCGACGCCGTGGCGGCGGCCCCGCCGCTTGCCTTCCGACGCCCCCTGCCCTGTCCTGTCCCGTCCTGTCCCGGAGCCGCCTTGAACCCCGTGCCGAGTGCCGACGTCCTGGAGCACATCCGCGACATCCCCCTCTACCGCGCCTCAATCGAACGCGGGGACTTCCCGATCCTGGAGAAGCCGGAGATCGCCCGGGGCTTCCCCGACAACTGGATGACCCCCGAACTGGCGCGTGCCCTGGAGACCGGCGAGGCGGAGTTCGTGCTGTCCACCGGGACCAACCACGCCCGCATGCAGCTCATCCGGCCGCCGTACTTCCTGCTCCGCTCCTACTACCGCTTGTGGAGCGAGCACCCCGATCTCGGCCCCCTCTGGCACGACGGCGCCCGGCGGATCTCGCTGACCACCGTCCTCGCCACCGAGCACGTCGCGCGCGTCAACTCCCATAAACCGGGGGCCACTCCGGGGGAACGCTGGCTGGACGACCGTACGCTCTACCTCAACCGCCGCCTGGACCCGGCCGAATGGGACCGCCCGGAGGTCGAACGGATGCTCGCGGAGATCCGTGAGGTCAGCGCCGCGCACCCGCAGGGCTCGTATCTCCTGGACTGTTCCGGCTACCACCTCGCCCATCTGGTCGGCAAGGTCACCGAGTGGGGCCTGTGGGACGACTTCCCCCGGCCCTCCGGGATCGTCCACGCCTACGAATACACACCGCTGAACGTCCGCGCCCACCTGCGCGACCGCTTCGGCTGCCCCGTGATCGACCTCTTCGGCAGCACGGAGCTGGGCTACCTCTTCTACAGCGACGCGGAAGGTGCCTACCGGCCCTATCTGCACGACATGAGCGTGGAGTTGATACCGGTGGAACCGGGCAGCGGCATCCACAGCCTCATCGTCACCAGCATCCGCAACCCGTACATGCCGCTCGTCCGCTACCGCTCCGGTGACTGCGTCCGCACCCGCGACGGGAGCGACGACCCGCGGCGGATCGCCTCCTTCTGCGGCCGTGAGAAGGAGCTCCTCGCGACGCCCGACGGCCCCGTCGCCCAGGCCGACCTGGACGCCCGCATCACGGCCGTGAGCCCGGAGGTGTTCCTCCACCAGCTCCATCTGCTCGGTGACGACCGCTGCCGCCTGCGGTTCACGACGTTCGACGGCGCGCCGCTCACACCCGCACAGGAAGCCCAACTCACGGTCTCTCTCGGAGCGTTGACGGGCCGCGCCGCCGCCGTGGAGCACCGCAAGCACATCCCGATCGGCCGCTCCGGCAAGTACGCGTGGCTGACGGCCCCGGACCCGGCCGGCAGCTGATTCTCCGCCACCGCCCACCGCCCAGCTCCCACCCCCCATATCCCTGACGCCCCACCGAAGCCCTGCCCGTTCTCACGCCCCGACAGGACTCCGCCATGCATCCGACCGCGACACCCCTGGCCTCCGCCCTTTCGCCCGACGCGGCCCCGACCGCCCAGGAGCTGCTGGGCGACACCCTGCACGACGAGGTGGTCCGGCACTTCACCGCGAAGCCCGGCACGCCCGGCACACCGGACGCGCCGGACGCCACGCACGTGACGTATCAGGTCCGTGAATGCCTCCGCTACCTCTACCTGATCTCCCTGCACCCCGACCGGCTCGGGGGCCTCTTCCTCCCCGTCGAGCAGGACATCGACGAGATCTGGCACTACCTCATACTCCAGACCCGCGAGTACCGCGAGCTGTGCGAACAGCGGCTCCCCGGCGGCCACTTCATCCACCACCGGAGCATCGCCTACGACGCGTACCAGTCGGCCCCGGGCCGTGAGAGGGCCGCCGAGGAGGCGCTGCGGTGGATCCCCCTCTACACCGCGGCGTTCGGCCCCTTCGACGAGAACGCCCTGCCGCACTGGACGGTCGTACGGTTCCTGCACGACGAACTGGGCCTGTCCCTCGCGGAGATCGCCGCTCTGGAGGGCTGACCTCGGCGGGAACCGTCGCCGGACTCCTTGGAATGTGAGAAAAAGGGGCGCGATGGCCAAGTGGCGACGCCATGGGGGCGAGGGCTCCCAGAGCCGACAGGGGGCGCCGACACCTCGGGATCGCACGGTGTCTAGGGTCACCCGCATGACGAGGACCACCCCGCCCCGCCCGCTCGACGTCGAAGCGCTCTTCCCCGAACTGGCCGCCCACCGGGGCACGACGACCAGGCTGCACCCGCGGCCCGGCGACCCGGGTGTCGCCGACAGTTCCGTGGGCGGACCGCTGCTGTGGCCCGTGGGCGAGCCGTGGCCGGTGTGCACCGAGCCGCACACGCGTGACCGGGGGCGGCGGCCCGCCGACATCCACCGGGGGCGCGCGCTCCTGGCCGCGGCGTGGCAGCGCGGCCCCGCGGGCCCCACCGAGGAGGAGCGGCGGCTCCTGGGCGCGTGGGAGGAGGAGCAGCGCGTCGAGGGGATCGCCGACACCGACCCGCTGCCGATGATCGGCGTCGCCCAGCTGTACCGGAGGGATGTCCCCGACCTGTTGGAGGGGCCGGACGGCTGCGACCTCCTCCAGGTGTTCTGGTGCCCCTTCGACCGGCACGGGCCGACCGGTTACAGCATGTCCGTGCAGCTGCGCCGGCACCGCTCGTGGGAGGTGACCGAGGTGCTGCGGACACCGCCGGAGCCGCAGGTCGTGGGCTTCGACGGATACGTGCCGGAGCCATGCGTCCTGCACCCGGAGCAGGTCGACACGTATCCGTTCGCGGGGCTGCTGCCCGAGGACCTGTGCGCGCGTGTGTACGCCTGGGAGGAAGGCCTGGAGGAAGGGGCCGAGGCCCGGGAGGACGCCCGGGAGGACGCCGGGGAGGGCGACGTGCCGGAGCCGCTCGGCTATCAGTACGACCTGTCGATCCCGCCCGGCTGGCGCGCCGGCGGCTTCGCGTCCTGGCATCTGACCGACCCCTCCCCCATGGACTGCGGGGCCTGCGCGACGCCGATGGAACTGCTGCTGACGATCGACAGCTCGGAGTGGGACGGCGGCAGCGCGAGCTGGACACCGCAGGAGGAGCGGGAGGAGACGGGGTTCCAACGCGCCTGTCCGACCGAGGTCGTCGTGGGGCGCGCGGGCGAGCTCAACATCTTCGCCTGCCCCGCCGATCCGGGGCACCCGCACCGGTGGAGCATCCAGTAGCGAGGGCACGGCGGAGCCCGGGCGGCGCGGGGTGCGGAGCACCGGCAAACGTACTGTACGATTGATCTTGAGCTCGCCACCGGAAACCGGTGACAGGCCCGGCGTTGGTGGTCCAAGGAAAGGCGCCCCACTTCCTGTGGGGAGATGCAGGTGCAAGGCCTGCCCAGCGCTCGCGACAGACCCCGGTCTCCCTCATGGAGGCCGGGGTCTTCTTGTTCGCGCTCCTACCGCTTGCGGAAGCAGTCCCGGGTGTCGAGGAGTTCCCATGTCCCGTTCTCCTCGATGTGCTCTTCGATGGTGAAGTGGTCCTCGTCCACGCGCGTGATGTCGCTCTTGATGGTCTTGTGCTGTTGCGACTCACCGAGGACGAAAGATCCGGTGAGGATGAAATGTCCACCCTGCCACCCGGGAGACGTCGAGATGCCCTGCATGCCGGCGTCGTCGAAGTAGTAGGAGACGAAGGCGGCGTCGACCCGGTCCCAGCCGAGCACCCAGCTGCCCCTGACCCTTTCCTTCTTCGGGGACCGTACGTGGATCAGGTCCAGCTGGTAGTAGTGGCCGCCCAGGATGGGGCGGACCCGGGCCGTGCGGATCGATCCGCTGTGGGACAGGCAGCGCAGCGAGCCCAGCAGGAAATCCAGTTCGTGCATGCGTTCCGAAGGTGGCGGCCCGCCCACCGGCACGGGCCGGGCCGCCACCCTGGACGAGGTCGCGCCGAGCAGGACGGCGCCCGCCGCGGTGGCGACGGCACCGAATGTCGCAGCAGTCATCATTCCCGCCCATCCAGAAGTCGACCGGAAGGTGCATCCGTACTCGGGTGGCACATCGGAAAGGATCACTGACCAAGTACTGATTGCAGTGCTCTTCAGCGCTCTTCGGCCAAGAAGGAGCCATATGGAGGCGTGACTGCCCCGCGACACCATGTGTTCACGCCCCGCATTAATCGCGGACGCCTTACCTGACAGCAAGTCTTCATGCGGAGATCACACGCTCTGCACGTCCTTGCCCCCTCAACTCCCTCTCCAGAAGGAGCCCTTACGTGGTCACGTCCCGCACCGCACGGTCGACGGCCCTCGCCCTCGCCACGGCGGTCGCCGCGCTCACCGCGACGGTCCTCCCCTTCCAGGCACTGGCCGCACCGGCACCGAACGGCTCGCGTGCCGCGCTGCTTGGGCTGCCTGCGCTGCCCGCCGTCACCGCGCGCTCCGAGACCCCGGTCCTGCACGACGACGAGGCCGGCGGTGACGCCGACGCGGACGACCCCGCCATCTGGCGCAACGCCGCCGCTCCCGACCGCAGTCTGGTCATCGCCACCGCCAAACAGGGCGGCCTGCGCGTCTACGACCTGGACGCCCGCGAGGTGCAGTCCGTGCCCGCACCCGCCTCGCCCGGCCCCGACCACGCGCCCGGCCGCTTCAACAACGTCGACCTCGTGCACGGCCTGCGGTTGCCCTCGGGCCGCGCCGACCTCGCCGTGACCAGCGACCGCGGCGGCGACCGGCTCCGCTTCTACCGCATCGGCGGGAACCGCGCGGGCGGCCCCCTCACCGACGTCACGGACCCCGCCGCCCCGCCCGTCTTCTCCTCCTCCCAGGCGGAGATCGACGAGCAGCGCACCGCGTACGGCCTCGCGACCTGGACCGACAAGGCCACCGGCCGTTCCTACGCTCTGGTGAGCCGTCGGGAGCGGACGAGCGTCGCCCTGCTCGAAATCGTCCCCGGCGCCGGCGGCGAGGTCGGCTACCGCAAGGTCCGCACCCTCGACCTTCCCGCCGACTTCCGTCTCCCTGACGGCACTTCGTGGTCGCCGTGCGGTGAGCCCGGCGAACTGCCCCAGGTCGAGGGCATGGTGGTCGACCCGGCGAACGGCATGCTGTACGCGGGCCAGGAGGACGTCGGCATCTGGCGGATGCGGGCCGACCTGACCGGCACGCCGAAGCTCGTCGACAAGGTGCGTGAGTACGGCGTCCCCGGCGCCTACGACGAGGAGACCGAGGAGTGTGTCGCGGGCGCCGACCCCGGCTACGGCGGGACCCGTCTGACCGCCGACGTCGAGGGGCTGACGCTGCTCACGGAGGCGGACGGCGACGGTCACGTCCTCGCGTCCAGCCAGGGCGACGACACCTTCGCCGTCTATGACCGCGAGCTGTCCGACGGCAACGAGTACGAAGGCGGATTCCGCGTTACCGCGGCGTCCGCCGCCCTCGACGGCTCACAGGAGTGCGACGGTGCCGCCGCGCTCGCCGCGCCGCTGGGTCGTAAGTACCCGAACGGTCTGCTTGTCGTCCAGGACGGCCACGATGCCCCCGGGGACGCCGAACGCCCCTCCACCAACTTCAAGTTCGTGGACCTGGGCGAGGTCAGGCAGGCCATCGAGGACTGACGTCGTCCCGTCGCGCTGCGGCCATGTCTTGGTGCCGGGGGGCGCGCGCGTCGTTGCGGTGCGGTTGTCGGTGCGCCGCGGGCCGGGTTCGGCTGAGTGCGCCGTTGTCATGCGGCAGTCGGTGCGCTGCGGGCCGCATCAGGCTGAGCGCGCAGTTCCCGCGCCCCTAGCGGGGCGCGTTGTGCTGGTCAGCGTGGTAGCCGCTTCGATCGGGCCGTGGCGACGAGTTCGGGCACCGTGGGCAGTTTGACGCGGGGGCGGCCCGAGGCCTTGCCGCGGGAGAGCTCGGCTCGTTCGATCGCGGCCAGGCCGCGGGCGTCGACCACGTGGCGGTTGCGGCGGCGGGCCAGGCGGTGGAAGGCGCGGGTGGCGTGCGGTGGCGTGGGCAGCGTTCCGGCCACCGCGTCGGCCAGGAGCGTCGAGACCGTCTCGGCGGCGCAGGTGCGGTTGGCGCCGATGCCGCCGGTGGGCCCGCGTTTGATCCAGCCCACGACGTAGGTGCCCGGCAGCCCGGTGACCCGGCCGCCCTCGTGCGGCACGGTCCCGCTGTTCTCGTCGAAGGGCAGCCCCGCGACCGGCACGCCCCGGTAGCCGATCGCGCGCAGCATCATGCCCGCGCGCACGGTCCGCTCCCCCGTGTCGGATGCGACGCGCACGGCCTTCACGCGGTCCTCGCCGAGCACTTCGCGGGGTTCGCAGTGAAAGCGCAGCACGATGCGGCGTCCGGGCGCCGGTGGAGCCTCCCAGTCCGGCCGGCGGCGCGCGACGCCGCGCAGGACGGTCGCCTTGCCCTGCGGGTCCGCCGCGTCGAGGGCGGCGGCGATCCGCGGGTCGTGGTCGTCCACGATCAGTTCGACGCCCGGCATCTGCTTGAGGGCGAGCAGTTCGGACGTGGTGTACGCGGCGTGTTCGGGCCCGCGGCGCGCGAGCAGGACGACCTCGCGGACCTTGCTGCCGCGCAGCGCCGCCAGGGCGTGGTCGGCGATGTCGGTACGGGCGAGGGTCTCCGGGTCGGCGAGCAGGATGCGGGCCACGTCGAGGGCGACGTTGCCGTTGCCGACCACGACGACGCGTTCCGCCGACAGGTCGACGGCGTCCGGTGCCGCGTCCGGATGGGCGTTGTACCAGGCGACGAACGCGCTCGCGGAGACGCTGCCGGGCAGCTCCTCGCCCGGGATGGACAGGCGGCGGTCGCCGCACGCCCCGACGGCGTATATCACCGCGTCGTGGTGGGCGGCTATCTCCCGCGGGGTGACGTCGGTGCCGACGTCGAGTCCGAGGTGCATCCGCACTCTGGGGTGCGCGTGGAAGCGGGCGAAGGTGTCGCCGACCTTCTTGGTCGCGGGGTGGTCGGGTGCCACGCCGTAGCGTATGAGGCCGCCGGCCACGGGCAGCCGGTCGATCAGCGTGACTTCGGCGCTGGTGTGCAGCAGCAGGTCCTGCGCGGCGTACATGCCGGCCGGGCCGGTGCCGACGACGGCGACCTTGAGCGGTGCGAAGTCCGCGGGCAGGACGCGCGGGAACTCGGGCGCGCCCCAGACGTGGAGGTTCGGCCCGTCGGGCTCCGTTTCGGCTAGCCCGGCGTCTTCGTAGTACGCGGCGTTGATCGCGGCGTACTCCTTCTGCGCGGCGGGCAGGCGGTCCACCGGAAAGATCGCGTCGACGGGGCAGGCGTCGGCGCAGGCGCCGCAGCCGATGCAGGTCCTGGGGTCGATGTGCAGCATCTCCGTGCTGCCGAACGCCCGCTCCTGCGGCGTGGGATGGATGCAGTTGACCGGGCACACGGCGACGCAGGTGGCGTCGCTGCAACAGGTCTGGGTGATGGCGTAGGTCATGTTCCTGGACTCAGCTCGGCTCGGTGGGCGCGGTTGTCAGATGAGGTGGGCGCGCTGGTAGAAGAACAGCGCCGGCTTGGTGAGCAGGCGGCACGAGGCGAGGAACTCCATGAGGCCGGCGCAGCTGGAGCGCATCATGGACTTGTGGTGTTCGTTGGCCTTCGCCTCGGCGAGGGCGCGCTCCTCGTCCAGCCCCGCGTTCGCGTAGACCTTGCGGTTCACCATGCTGGTGACGATGACGTACGACGCGATGGCGATCACCAGGGCGTTGAGCTGGCGGCGCGCCCGGCCTGCGCCCGCGAGGCGCTTGCGCGTCTGGTCGCGGGCGAACTTCATGTGCCGCGACTCCTCCACGACGTGAATGTTGTTGATGGTACGGACGAACGGCACGACCCGCTCGTCCCGCATCCAGTCGCGCTGCATGACGTCGAGGACCTCTTCCGCGACGAGGATCGCGGCGTAGGCCGCCTCGCCGAAGGCAACGGACTTGAAGGCCCTGCCCAGTTCGACGGCGAAGCGGTGCGGACGGTAGGCGGGCGCGCCGAGCTTCTCCGCGCCGCGGGCGAACATGATGGAGTGGCGGCACTCCTCGGCTATCTCCGTGAGCGCCCACTGGACCTCGGCGCTGGTCGGGTCCTTCGCGTAGACGTCGCGCAGCACCATCTGCTGGAGGATCATCTCGAACCATATGCCGGTGCTGGCCACCGAGGCGGCCTCCTGCCGGGTCAGCTCCTTGCGTTGCTCCTCGGTCAACTCCTGCCAGTACGCGGTGCCGTAGAGGGTGCTCCACTCCGGGCTCGCGCCGTGGCAGTTGCGGTCGAGCGGGGTCTCCCAGTCGACCTCGGTGGCGGGGTCGTACGCCAGGACGGCTGCCGAGTCGAGCAGCCGCCGGGCGATGTCGCCCTCCGGGGAGTGGTCGTGTGTGCTCGGCCGAACAGTGCTGCTTGCCATGGAGCGGCTCCTCGACTCGGACGTCAGGGCAGGGCCCGCGGCGACGCCAGGCGCGGCACGCCACGACCCCCTTGTTAGACAGAAGGTATAACAAGGGGGCCGGGTAGGCCTACCCCCAGTAAGCACGAGCGGGGCGCGGGCGGTGGGCCACGAGCGGTGCGTTACGAGCGGCTCAACTCCTCGGTGGCGGCAGGCGTCCACCGGATCCGCGCACTGCACGCGGAGACGACGAGCGCAGAGGCGGCGACGGCGGCGAAGCCCCAGACCAGGCTGCTCGCATGGGCGATGAAGCCGATCAGCGGCGGTCCCGCCAGCAGGCCCGTCGTCCCCATGGCGGCGACGAGCGTCAGCGAGTCCGAGCCCTGCCCCGCCGCCGCCACGTAGACACACGGGGTGACGGCCGCGATGCCGAGGCCGACGCACGCGAAGCCGAGCAGCGCCGGGACCAGGCCGCCGCTGAGCAGGGCGAGGATGAGCCCCGCGCCCGCCAGCACGCTTCCGGTCAACACGACGCGGCCGTCGCCCCAGCGGCCGCGCCAGCCGTCGGCGAAGAGGCGGGCCACGACCATCATTCCGGAGACGACGGCGATACCGAGGGGCGCCAGCTCCGCGGACGCCTCGGCGACGTCTTCCAGGTAGAGCGCCGACCAGTCGTTCATGGCACCCTCGGTCACGGTGCCGAACGCCATCGCGACGCACATCCACAGCGTCACGCGGGAGGGCATGGTCCACTTCCCGGCGCGCTTCTTCTCTCCCTTCGCCTCAGACTGTTTTGGGAGTTGATCCTCCGTCAGCAGCTCGGTTCGGGCGTATGCCACCAGCAGGAGCAGGATCGCGGCGGCCGCGGCGAAGTGCACGGCGACCGCCGACGTCACCGTGTTCATGCCGGATGCGAGCAGCGCGGCGAGCAGGGAACCGCCGCTGAAGGTCGCGTGCAGCCGGGCCATGGCGTTGCGCTCGAACCGGGTTTCCAGAGCGGCGCCTTGAGCGTTCATGGCGACGTTCAGGCACCCTACGAGGACGCCGTCGACGCACATGACGAGCAGCGCGACGGGGTAGTTCGGCGCCGCGGCCAGCGCCGGGAGCACCAGGGCCAGACAGAGCGCCGACAAGAGCGCGAGACGCTGGGAGCCGAGGCGCCGCATCAGCGCGGCCACCACGGGGAACGACACGGCGGCGCCCACTCCCGCCGCCATCAGCAGGACGCCGACCTCCGCCGCGCTCAAGCCCAGTTCGTCCTTGAGGGCGGGGATCCGCGCCGCCCAGGTGGCGTACTGGAAACCCAGCGAGCAGAACAGGGCCGCGATCGCCAGCTGGCCCCGGTGGAAAGGATCACGCACGCGCAGCACCCGCATCAGCCCACTTCTCTGTTTCTGTGTTCTCTGTTTCTGTGTTCTCTGTTTCTGTGCGCGGCGCCGGACCGGCCGGCACGGGCTTGGACATGTACATAGCCGTCGGGCCGTATCCGGTCGGGGACACGTGGCCGGCCGTGAAGCCCCGGGCCGCCCAGAACGTCTCACTGCCGCCGACGGCCACCAGGGAGATCTGCTCGTAGCCATACGAACGGGCCGCCGCCCACAGGCGGTTCAGCAGGTGCCGGGCGAGGCCCCGGTGGCGCAGGTCCTCGGCGATGACGATGTCGTGCAGATGCAGGTTGCGGGACGGGAGCGCGGGCTTCTCCTCGGTGGCCCCGCGCAGGTCCGGGTAGGCGGACTCCGGATAGGGCAGGGCCAGCAGATAGCCCGCGAGCCGCCTGCCCCCCAGATCCAGCGCGAAGCAGGTGGCCGGTGACGCGTGCGCCTTCGACTTCAGCGCGGCCCGCCCCTCGGACAGGCCGAGGCGGCCGTAGGCGTGGGACTCCAGGGCCACGATGCCGTCCCAGTCGCGGTCGGCGACGGGGCGTATCCGTATCTCGTGGTTCACGATCTCGTGGCTCACGCGTCCCCGCCGTCGATCCAGGTGTACGGAAGCGGGCTGAAGCCGTTGAAGCCCTGTGTCATGTAACTGGTCGCGTACGCGCCGCAGGACAGGACCCACACCGGATCACCGGAGGCGAGCGCCTTGGGCACCGGGATCAGGCCGTGCTCGTGCGAGAAGGCGTCGTCGCTGTCGCAGGTGGGGCCCGCCACCACGGCCGGGACGGACTCGGCGTCGCGGTGCGAGGGGAAGACGAGGCGGTACTGCAACTGGTCCATCTCGTACAGGCCGTTGAACTTTCCGCAGCTCAGGTACAGCCAGTACTGGCGCTCGCCGTCGGGCCCGCGCCGCGCGGACAGCCGGGCGACGTGGGCGCGGATCGCGCCGTGGTCGGCGACGAGATGGCGCCCCGGTTCGACGACGAAGCCGAGCCGGTGGCCCGGGATCCCGGCCAGGCGCGCCATGCCTTCACGGATCACGGCGAAGATCTTGTCCAGCGGCGGGTCGAGCGCTCTGCCGTGCTTGTCGCGGTAGCCGAGCGCGGGCAGGCCGCCGCCCAGGTTGACGTGGTCGAGGCGGATGCCGCGCCGGTGGAGGGCTTCGAGGACGTCCGCGATGCGGTCGAAGGCGGCGCGCCAGGCGTCGGCCGTCATCTGCTGGGAGCCGACGTGCACGGACAGGCCCGCGGGGGTCAGCCCGAGGTCACGGGCCCTTTCCAGCACGGCGACGGCGTCGGCGGGCGGGCATCCGTACTTGTGGCTCAGCCCCCACAGGGCGCCCTCCCCGGTGGTCGCGAGGCGGCAGAACACCCGTGCGCCGGGGGCGTGTCGGGCGATCGCGGTCACGTCCTCCAGGCTGTCGGTCGCGAAGTCCGTGATGCCGAGGCGGTGCGCGTCCGCGATGTTCTCGTCGGACTTGACGGTGTTGCCGTAGTGCATCCTGGCGACCGGGAAGCCGGCGTTCAGGGCCTGTTCGACCTCGCGGGGACTCGCCGCGTCGACGCCTGCGCCCCGCTCGGCCAGGCGGGCAAGCACCTCGTCGACCGGGCAGGCCTTCATGGCGAACCGGACGGCCACGCCGGGCAGTTCGCGGCGCAGCGTCTCGTAGCGCTCCTCGATGCCGGGGAGGTCGAAGACGATCTGGTCCTCGGCGGCGGCCGCCAGGGCGTCGAGGAGGGCGCGGATCCTTCGGTCCGCGCGCTGTGGTGGGTCATCGTGGCGCTCACGTCGGCCGCCCCGCCGACAGGAGCGGTCCGGCTTCCCGGCTCGCCCGCACCAGGGGCTCCCAGGCCTCGGTCAGCAGCGCGAAGTCCTCGATGTCGCTCCGCGCCTCGTCCAGGAGACGCTCGCGGCGCGTGGCGAGGATGTCGGCGAACTGCGCGTATCTGCCGCCGAGTTCCCGGTACGCGGCATCGACGCGGTCCAGGCGCCGGACGTTCTCGGCGCGGTCGAGCGTGGCGCTCTCCCTGGCGAGCGCGCTGATGACGGAGGCCCGGACGTGGCCCTGGGCGTCGAGGAGTGTCTCCCCGGCGGCGGCCATCCGCTCGTAGACGTGGTTGAAGTAGAGCATCGACAGGAAGAACTTGACGAAGCGCGTCTGGTACGCGATGAAGCCGGCGTCGGTCCTGCGTTCCGCGGTGTAGAAGTTGACGATGTTGCGGTTGTGCAGGACGCCGGGCAGTGCGGCGTCGTAAACCACATGAATAAGGAAGTAGTCGCTGCCGATGGTGTCGGTGGCGGGCGGCAGCGGCACGCGTTCGTGCACGCCGTGGAAGCTGATGTTGCACATGTCGACGCGCATGGGGTCGACCAGGGTCAGCGTCGCGCGGTCGCCGGTGAACGGCTCGGCACCGGCGCCGCGGAAGGAGTCGTCGACGAGTTCCCGCTTCTGCTCGTCGGACCAGTGGTCCGGTGCCCAGAGGCTGACGACGTCGTAGTAGACGTCGGGGTCGAGCCCGCGTATCTCACCGATGTCCACGGACAGCTCCCCCACGAAGGAACTGCCCACCATGGCCACGCGTTTGTCGGCGTGGCGCTCGGCGAGGGCCGTCTCGACGGGGCCGCGCGCCGCGTCGGCCGCGCGTTTGCCGAGCGACATCAGCTCGTGGTGGACGGGGAAGACGGGCTCGCCGTCGACGGTCTGGTACCGGCTGTCGGAGTCCCTGCGGTGGACGGACTCGCAGCCGAGCGCGGCGGCGATGAGGAAGGCGCGGTTGGTGCACGCCCCGTAGGAGAGCCCGGCCGGGAGCATCAGCTCCAGCATCAGTTCGGGCTTGGCGACCTCGGCCCTGCCGATCACGTGGCGCAGGAAGTCGCGCTGCTCCGGCTCACCGAGGTGGTGCGTGACGACGTGCGGCACCTCGCCCAGCGCGCGGACGGCTTCCGCGTGCGCGGCGAAGGTGCCCGGGTCGGAGGAGTCGAGGATCAGCAGGTGCGCCTCGACGTCGAAGTGCGCGGCGGCGTAGGCCGCTTCGCCGCCGATCGCGGCGATCGTCTCGGGGCAGGCGCGGTTGGTGGGGAGGGTCAGGCAGATGCGGCGCATGTGGCGTCCCCGATCGGCTGGTCGACGTCCTGCCCGGTCCAGGAGGTGAGGCCCAGCAGCTTCTCGCCCAGGTCGCTCAGTGTCGCGGTGCCGTAGCGCAAGGACTCGTGCTTGTCGCGGTCGCCGAGGAGCGTGGCGTTCCAGTCCGGCGTGGCGAGGGTGCGCCAGGAGTCGACCCGGGAGCGGCGCAGCTCCTCGTGGGTCTCCAGGGCGGGCATCATCGAGAGGTACTGGACGGCGCGGACGCCGTTCGCGGAGGTGTTGGGTGCCACGCCGTGGGCGAGCAGGCCGTTCCAGATCAGCAGGTCGCCTGCCTCCAGCTCGGGCCGTACGACGGGCATCTCGTCCCGGTCGATCGCGGGGCGGATCGGGTCGCGGTCGTCCGGCTGGAGGGCCTTCCACCGGTCGAAGCGGCGGAACAGCTCCGGGCAGCACTGGAAGCCGCCGTGCTCGTCGCGGGTGTCGTCCAGGGCGATGATTCCCTGCACGCGCTGGGGCAGCACGCCGAGGGTGGTGTCGACGTCCCAGTGGAGGTTGATGTCGAAGCCGCGCTCGGTGGGGGCGATCAGGGAGCGGGAGCGGTTCTTGACGTTGGGGGGATTGAGGTTGAGCCGGTCCAGGGTGACCCAGAGCTCTTCGCAGTCCCATACGTCGGTGAAGGCGTCGTAGACCCGCCGCGTCTGGCGGCTGTCCCAGATGAGCTGGTGGTGGTAGGCCTCGACGAAGCCGTAGACGTGCAGCTCACGGTCGAGGTCCGAGCGGAACTCCCGCTCCTCGTACCAGGTCTCGGGGCGGCCCCGGTCGAGCCCCTGGAACTCCCAGGCGAAGTCGAGGAGGTCCTTGGCCGCCTCGGCGGGGATCGCCTGCTTCACGACGACGTAGCCGTACGTCTGCCAGAAGGCGAAGTCGTCCTCGGACAGGACCTTCAGCGGCCGGGTCTTCTTCAGGTCCCGCAGCTGGGTCTGCGCCAGGTACGTGTCGCCGTCGGAGCTGAAGTAGGGGACGGCGCTGGAGGCTCGATGGAGGTAGCGGTCGGACGCTGGCATGGCGTGCTCCAAGGTGTGGTCTGTTCCGGGGCGGGCACGGCGGCGGAGGCATTCGTCCCCCGGGAATCTCCGCGCCGGGTCGGCGGGCCGCTTCAGGTCGGCCGGGGCAGCGGGTGTCACATCCGCCCCACGTCGAACTTGCGTACCCTCAAAATGGACTAGACCAACGACCGCTGTCAACAATTGACTTGGGCGCCTTGTTGAGCAAAACGACGATATTGACCCCCGGTTCACGCGCTCGTCACGTGTGGAGCGGACGCAATTTCCCTCTTCAACCGCCGTGCGCCGCACCGTGGTTGGGTGCGGAAACCGGCATCCGCGCGCATTGACGCGTCGCGGTGCCCGGTTCAGGGTGTTGCCCACGCCCAGCCCATGCGCCGAACCCACGGGCCCGAGGAAAGGCCTCTCATGCGAAGACGTGTCTTTGTCCGTGGACTCACCACTGCCGGGGCGGGAGTGGCCCTGCCCGCAGCCCTGCCCGCAGCCCTGGCCGGCACGGCCGCGGCGGCTGCCCGGCCCACGTCGGCCGCCGCGTCCTGGCGGGAAGTGCCCGCACCCGGCGGCCAACCGGCCTCGCGCCTTTACGGCGTGGCCGCCGCGCGGCCCGACCTGGCCTGGGCCGTCGGCCAACAGGGCCTCGACAGCACCAAGGACGGCACCGCCATCGCCCTGAGCTGGGACGGCACCGACTGGTCACCGACCGACCTGTCCCACCTGACGTACACCACGCTGCGGTCCGTCGCCGTCAGTCCCTCGGGCGGGGCGGCCTGGGCCGTCGGCACCGACACCGCGGGCCACGACCAGCTCCTCACCTGGGACGGCGCGACCTGGCGGGAGACCTCGTTCCCCGGGCGCGGCGAGGCCGGGACGCAGGTGACGGATGTGGCCGCCGGGCCGGACGGCCGGTTCTGGGTGTCGGGACGGCACGGCGGACGCGCGGGGCTGCTGAGCGGCGACGGCAAGACGTGGCGCTGGTGCCGGCCGCTGCCGGACGAGGCCGCGCCCACCCCGAGCGGCGTGCACGTCACGCCCGGCGGGGAAGTGTGGGTCTTCGGCGACATCATCGCCCGCTGGGACGGCGCCTGGACCGTGATCCCGCGCCTGCTCGGCATCCGCGCCTCGGTCTCCGGCCTGCTGCCCGTCGCCCACGACGACATCTGGCTGACCGGATGGGGCTACGGGATCGGCGGACCGGCGGGCAAGCCGCCCGGGGTCCGCCTCGAACACTGGGACGGCACGCAGTGGAACGGCGTGAAGGGGCCGTTCGGCGTCGGCATGCTGACCTCGATCGTCGGCGACGCGGACGGCAGGCCCGACCGGATCTCGGGCTGGGACTTCTGGGATCAAAAGCGCGCCCATTACCTGCGCTGGGACGGCACGGCCTGGGTGAGTGAGCGGGGCCCGGAGACACCTTCCGTGGCCCTGCCCGTGGCGCTCGCCCGGATCCCCGGCACGGACGGCGGCCTCTGGTCGGTGGGCACGACCTCCTTCTATCCATACCCGCCTGCCCAGAACCGCGTCGAACGCCTCGGCTGAGGTCACCACCCTGAAGGGGCCCTCAAGATGAGTTCAGCCGCGACGCGGGACGATCCCGAAGTCGAACGCCACCGTGCCCGGGTCGACGGCCGTGACCGCACCGTCCACCGTCAGCGCCGCGCCGTTGACGAACGACGCGGCGGGTGAGAGCAGCCAGGTGATCGCCTCGGCCACCTCCTCCGGCCGGCCGGGCCGACCGGAGGGGATGAGCCGGGTCGCCTCCTCGTACGCCGCTTCGGCCCCGCGGTCTCCCAGCCCGCCCCCCAGCCCGTCTCCCAGGCCGGCTTCTTCGGCGAACCGCGTCATCCGCCGGTCGGCCATGTCGGTCCGCACCCAGCTGGGGCAGACCGTGTTGGCGCGCAGCCCGTCCCGGCCGTAGTCGACGGCCAGCGAGCGGCAGAGTTGGAGGAGCGCCGCCTTCGAGGTCGCGTACGCGGCGTTCGCGACGCCGTTGCGCAGCGCGGCGACCGACGCGACGGCGACCACCGAGCCGCGCGTGGCCAGCAGGTGCGGCAGTGCGGCGCGCAGGAGGAGGAAGGGGCCGGTGAGGTTGGTGCGCATCACCGTCTCCCAGTCCTCGTCGGACAGGTCACCGACCGCGCCGCCGCGCCCCACCCCGGCGTTGAGCACGAGCCCGTCGACGCGGCCGTACGCCGCCACGGCCGCGTCGACCAGACCGGCGACGGCGTCGCGGTCACCCGTGTCGGCGGGGTGGGCCAGCGCCCCGGTCTCCTCCGCGACGCGGCGCAGCGGCTCAGGGCGGCGGCCCGAGACCACCACGCGGTGGCCGTCGGCCCGCAGCTGCCGGGCGGTGGCGGCCCCGATGCCGGTTCCGCCACCCGTGATGATGACAACTCGGCTCTCTGTCATGCCTGTTCACCCTCCGGACGCAGTCGTGATCACGTGCCACGATTCCCCGTGATGATACGGAGACGCCCGCTCACGACCGCGTCCGTGCGGTGCGGTCCAGCCATCCGGCCCGGCGGGGCCGGACGGACGGTCAGGCCCCGCTCACTCGTCGATCGCCGCGCCGAACGCCGCGCCCGTGCCCGGCGCGCCCAGCGACGACGCGCCGTACGTCCAGGAACCCGACGCGACGACGCCGCCCGAACCGGCCGACAGGACCCACACCACGCCGTCCCCGGCGTTCTCGCCCGGCGCGGCCGCGAGGAGGCCGAAGCGGCCGTCCTTGTTCGGGTCCGTGAGCCGTACCTGCGCGCCCCACTTGTCGCCCTTCTCGGCCACGCCCGGGATGTCCGCGGAGTTCTGGTCCCACGACTTGGCGCCGGTCGCCGTCAGGCCGTTCTCCGAACCGCGCAGCACCCAGGCCGCGCCCGCGTCGGCGACGGTGCCGATGTCCTCGCCCGGCGCGCCGATCGCCACGTCCGCGTAGCCGTCGCCGTCGGTGTCCGCGACGGACAGGTCGGCGCCCCAGCCGTCACCGCGCTCCGGGGTGCCGGGGACGCCCGCGGAGCCCTGCGTCCACCACTTGGCCTCCTGGCCGAGGCCGTCCGCGGTGCCGTAGCGCACGCCGACCAGACCGCCGGTCATGGTCTCGCCGCCGTCGTCCGGTGAGGCCGGTTCGCCGGTCACCAGGTCGTCGTAGCCGTCGTTGTTGATGTCGCCGGAGGCCGCCGCCGGTCCGCCGCGCAGCTCGCCCTTGTACGTGAGGGCGTCGGCGCTCCCCGCGAAGTGCAGGGACCAGCCGTGCCCCGGCTCCTCCGGTCCCGTGGTCACTCCGGAGACGACGAGGTCGGCGTAGCCGTTGTCGTCGTAGTCGCCGGTGGTGAGGGACTTCGGCTGGACGGGGCGTTGCTCGGCGGCCGCGGCGAGCCGCTGGGTGTCCTTGCGGCGCAGCGGGGCCTCGCCGGGCTGCGGCGAGGCGTCGTACACGAACAGTTGCAGGCCGTCACGGTCGAGTACGGCGAGGACGTCGCCCGGCGTGTCGCCGGTGAGGTGCGCGGCGGCGAGCGCCAGGCCGAACTGCGATCCCTTGGTGGGCTCCTGGGTCTGGAGCCAGTCGCTCGCCGAGCCGCTGAGCCCGTCCTTGGAGCCCCAAAGGATCGCGACGCCACCGGCGTCCGCCTGGTCGCCGAGGTCCTCGCCGGGGATGCCGACGATCGCGTCGTCGTAGCCGTCGGCGTCCAGGTCGCCGGTGGCGACGGCCCTGCCGAAGGCGTCGCCCGCCTCGGCGGCGCCCGCCATTCCGGACGTCGACTGGCTGAACCGGTCGACGTTCGTGGTCCCGATGCCTCTGGTCGAGCCGTACTGGACCGTGACGAGTCCCGCGCCCTTGTGGCCGCTGACCGTGGCGCCCGGAGCGCCGACCAGCACGTCCTCGTATCCGTCGCCGTTGAAGTCGCTGTTGCGGTCGTCGGCGTGCGTACCCCCGGGGGTGCCGGCGAAGGCGGAGGGGGCGGCGGCGATACCGGCCCCGGTCAGCAGAAGGAACGATGCCGCGGCGAGGGCGGCCGAACGGTTCTTGCGCACGAGCGGCTCCTGTGAAAGAGGTGGCCGGGCAGGCGCGGGGGTGTGTCCGGAAAGGGCCCGTTCCTTGTCCGGCGCCCTGTTCGACACGAGATAGGGCCAAAGGGTTGTACGGGGCCCTGCAACCCCGTTGCAACGTGCCGAGGGGAAGCATCGCCCCATGGACCGCCATGAGAGCCACGAAAGCCACGCGAGCCACGTGAGCCACGAGAGTCCTGACGGCGCCCCCCTCGTGGAGCTGACGCCCGCCGCGGCCGACCTGCTGCGGCTGCTCCGGGGCAGACACGGGCCTCTGATGTTCCATCAGTCGGGCGGCTGCTGCGACGGCAGCGCGCCGATGTGTTACCCGGACGGGGAGTTCCGCACCGGCGATTCGGACGTACGACTCGCGTCGCTCACCGTGGACGGCGTGGCGGAGCCCATACCCTTCTGGATGTCGAAGAGCCAGTACGAAGCGTGGAGCCACACCCGGCTGATCGTGGACGTGGTGCCCGGGCGCGGCAGCGGCTTCTCGCTGGAGGCTCCGGAAGGCGTACGTTTCCTGATCCGTTCCCGGCTGGTCGGGGCATGACCACCACCCTCTGGTGAACTCCGTTGACCGCTGGGAGAGTTGAGGCCCGGCCGACCCCAGGGGGGAATCTGTGGCACAGCAGACCCGGCAAACACGGCAGACCCGGCAGACCCGGCAGACCCGACACGGCAGACGGTGCAGAACGGCCCTCGCCCTCGTCTCGACGCTCGGCACGCTGGCCGGTGCGGCTCTCACGGGAGCGGCACCGGCCAGCGGCGCTGACGGGGACACCCGGCGGGCGGCGGCCACCCGGATCGCGCCTGGGGTGGAGTACCGGTACTTCGACGTCCCGGCCTCGCGCGGCACCGCCCGCGCCCATGTGCTCGACGTCGATCTGCGCGATCCGCGCACCGCCGTCGGCCTGCTCTACCCGGGCAAGGTCGCCGCGCGCTCGCCCGTCTCCGCTCTCGCGAACGGCGTCGGCGCGGTCGGCGGGGTCAACGGCGACTTCTTCAACATCACCGAGACCCAGCACCCCGGCGTCGAGGCGACCGGCGCGCCCGTCGGACCGGCGATCGCGAACGGCCGCGCGCTGAAGGCCGCCGTGCCGAACGGGCAGCGCTTCGGGCCCGCCATGCCGCCGGGCGTCACGACCGAGGCCGTCCTCGGGGTGGGCGTGGACCGCAGGGCTCGGCTGGACAGGCTCACACTGGACGGTGAGCTGCGCACCCGGGACACACGCCTGCGCCTGGGCGGGCTCAACCAGTACGCGCTGCCGGTGGGGTCCGTCGGGGCGTTCACCGCCGACTGGGGCGCGGTCTCGCGGGTGCGCGCGACGTGCGGCACGGACACGAGCCGTGGCGCGCCGTGCAGTACGGACACGCACGAGGTGACCGTCCGTCACGGGCGGGTCGTGGCGTCGGCCGACACGCCGGGCAGCGGTCCGATCGCCGGTGACAGTACGGTCCTGGTCGGCCGTGAGGCGGGCGCGCAGCAGCTGCGGAAGCTGTCGGCGGGCGACCGGGTCCAGGTCAGGCACCGCCTGGTAGCCGCCGATTCCCGCGTTCCGTTCCGCTTCGCGCTCGGCGGCTACCCCGTGCTGCGGGACGGCGCGCCGCTGCCCGGCCTGGATGCCACCACCTCGGCGGTGCGGACGGCCGCCGGTATCGCCGACGGCGGCCGACGCCTGCTGCTGCTCTCCCTGGACGGCTCCCCGGAGTTCCGTACGGGCCTGACGATCGCGGAAGTGGCGCAGACGCTGCGCGGCTTGGGTGCCGAGGACGGTTTCAGCCTGGACGGCGGAGGCTCTTCCACGCTGGTCTCGTCCACGTCCACGCTGGTGGCGCGGGCGCCGGGCGCCGACGCTGTGACCGTGCGCAACAACCCGAGCGGCGGGGTGGAGCGCCCGGTACCCAACGGCATCGGCGTGTTCTCCCGGACGTGAGCGGCGCGCCCCGGCGGTTCACGGCGTGTCCCGCACCGCCACCAGGCCGTTGAAGACACCTACGTACGCCGTTCCGTCGGGGCCGAGCGTCACGGGCGCCCAGTTGTTGTCGTACGCGACACCCGTGCCGGCCAGCCGCTTCCACCGGGTGTCGCCGGTGCGGAAGTCGACGGCGGTGAGATACCAGGCGTCGACGCCGAGACGGTTGGGTTCCTTCGTGTAGAAGTACAGCAGGCCGTTGGCGGTGGACAGTTTGGGCACGGTGGAGGGGGCGCGCACGTCGCTCTCCCACGCCGTGTCGCAGCCGCTGCCGTCGGCGCGGACGTCGATCCTGGTGACGCCGCCGACGACGCTGCGGCCGAGGGTGAGCGAGGTGATGTTCTCGTAGCCGTAGTTGTTCTCGACGATCAGGCTGTCGCCCCAGGTGATCAGTGAGTTGTCGGTGGTGGACGCGCCGGAGCCGAAGACGGGGGTCTTGCACACGAGCCGCCGACCGTCGGGCACGTCGGCGCCGCGCCGGTAGACGAGGACGTTCATGCGGTCGTCTGCGTTGTCGGTGATCGCCACGTAGTCGTCGTGCGCGCCGAAGAGGTCCGGGGTGGTGCCCGATCCCTGGTTCACCGAGCCGGGTTTGGTGCCGGTACCGCGGTCGTACGTCTCGCGCCAGACGATCCGGGGTGTGCCGTCCGGGGCGGCCCGGAAGCTGTAGAGGGCGTGGTCGGAGACGATGGAGACGCCGTCCTCGGCGACGGAGAAGGAGTTCTGGATCTCCTCGCCGTCGAGCCGGACGGAGCGGATGGCGCCGGTCCCCGGGTCGACGGTGCCGATGCGGCCCTGCCGTGTCACCCACCAGACGCGCCCGTCCCAGTCCGGCATCACGGAGGTGACCGGGTCACATTCGCCACTCGGATAAAGATTTGACCAGGTCACGCAGTCGTGCGGAACGTGCGCCGTCAGGTCCCACTCCGTGTCGACGACGAAGCGCCACCCGCCGTCCGCGGTTCGCTCGTGCGCGAGCCGGACGATGTGCTGCCGGGAGTCGGCGAGGACGAGCCGGTCCTTGTGGTCGAGGTACGAGTACGCCCCGCCCGAGGTGTCCTTGAAGATCTTGGAGAAATCCAGCCGGGTGATGGCCTCGACGGTGGAGGGCCGTTGCGGGAGCTTGTACTCGGCGAGCGTGTCGAGCGTCTTGGGGTCGAGCAGTTTGACCAGGAAGCCGGTGAAGGTGCCGCAGACGGTGACGATCCGTCCGTCGCGGTCGAAGGTGACCGTCGCGCACTCGCCGCCGAGGGCCGCCATCTTCTCGCTGTCGACTGCGGGCCGCTTCCCAAGGGGGCCGCTCCAGGGATATGTTCCGCTGCCCGCCGCGTCGGCGTGCATGCCGCTGCGGCCGTTGGCGGCGAGGTGGGGGTGCTGGGGCGGCGGGGTGCCGGGCAGCGGCCGGGCGGCCGCGGGCGCCCCCTCGTAACTCTTGACGAGCCGGTGCCCGGGGGCCTTGGGGATGTCGTCGGCCCGGGCGGGGCCGGGGGCGGCGAGGGTGGCCGCGACGGCGGTGACCGTCACGGCCAGGGCGAGGACGGTGCGCGGGATGCCCGGGGACATGCGTGGTATGCGTGACATGCGCCGAAGCTAGGACCGCCCGCTTGAAGTGTCCATGAAACAGCGTCAGGTGTTCATGAATCCGGTCAGTTGTTCATGGAGCCGCAAAGAAAGCTCATCACGGCTGGAGCCCGCTGACGATGTGGGCGGTGGCCGTCAGGCCGTCGTGGATGGTCGGCGCCATGCTGGTGCTCGCCAGGTAGAACCCGAGCAGGGCACAGACGACGGCGTGGGAGATCTTCAGCGCGCCGTTGCGCAGGAAGACCACCGCCAGGATGGACAGCAACAGCACCACAGAGATCGAGACAGCCATGGAACCTCCTCCGCCACGCGACACCGCGGCTCTCGGCCGTCAGTGTCGCGTAGCGGAGGGTGCGTCCGGGCCTCTGACCTGTGCTCCGAACGGGTGCTGCTTGGCCGTGCGTTGATCAGCCGGGTCAGCGGCCGTGCGCGTCGTGCGCGTCGAGGAAGGCTTCGAGCCCCGCGAGGTCGTCGGTGTTGAGGTGATCGACGCCGGCGGCGAGCAGTTCCGCCCAGACCGCGTCGCGCCGCGGGCCCGGCACGTCGGGCGTCGCCCAGAAGCGGACGCGCTGCCCGCGCGCGTGGGCGGCGGAGACGATGCCGCGCAGCTTCTCGCGCTCGGCGGCGGGCATCGGCCCCGCGCCCTGCCAGGTGAAGTTGAGCGACCAGTTGTCGCTGATCAGCGGGATGAGGGAGGCGGGCGCGGGGGTCCCGAGGTCGGCGAGGCGGCCGTCGTAGAAGGCGTACCGGACCCGCTGCGCCTCCATCGGGGCACGGGCCGCGCGGTGGCCGGAGACGACCGCCGTGACTGCGGAGCGGCGCACTTTGCCGTGGGCGTACGCCGTGAAGAGGTGCCGGTAGGGCCGCAGATGGCGGTGGAGCTCGGCGTACGTGGAGGCGCCCTCGGTCTTGATGTCGATCAGGAGCTGGAAGGGGGTGCGGTGATGCCCCCGGTACACGGAGCCGTGGTGGGCGCGGACGCGGGCGGCCAGCGGGTCGAGGTAGAGGGCTTCGAGGGTGCGGGCGGGGTCGAGGTCCTCGGGGTCGTGGGCGACGAGGAGTTGACCGTCGACGAGGTAGATGTCGGCCTCGACACTGCCGAAGCGGTGGTCGAGGGCGTCGAGGAGGGGTCTGGGGTGTTCGTAGTCGTTGTGCGCGTGGGCGCGGACGAGGGGGCGCGGCCGCGGCCGGCGCCCGCGCTCGCCCGCCTGCGCGTGCACGGGTACGGCGATGCTGCCCGCGAGGGCGGCACCGAGGGTGGTCAGGGCTCTGCGACGGGTGGTGAGGGCCATGTCTTCCTCCCGGGGCGATGGGGATTTCAGTGAGTCCTCGTGAGTGGCGAATATGAATCCTGCCCCACCAGGGGAAACCCCAGGCGTCCGGGAACTGACGTGACCTGACACGGCCGCACCCGGTCAGGGCGCGAGACGAACTGACACGATCAGGCCCCGTCAGGGGCGCGGGGACTGCGCGACCAGCCACACACAACCCAAGGCCCGCAAACCACACCGACCACGCAACCCCGCCCCGCCAGGGGCGCGGGGAACTGCGCGATCAACCACACACAACCCGCACCGAACACACAACCCACACCCCATCAGGGGCGCGAGGAACGGCGCGACCAGCCACACACAACCCGCACCGAACACACAACCCACACCCCATCAGGGGCGCGAGGAACGGCGCGACCAGCCACACACAACCCGCACCGAACACACAACCCACACCCCATCAGGGGCGCGAGGAACTGCGCGACCAGCCACACACAACCCGCACCCCGCGCCCAACCCTCCGCCGCACCCCCTACCCGGCCACCTCACCCCACCCCACCGTCCGATCACACCACCGCTCAAGCAGCACCCGGTCATGCCCCACAGCCAACAGTCCCGCCCCGCACTCCCCCCGGTACTCCTCCACGACGTGGACCAACGCCGCCGTCGTCGACGCGTCCAGCATCGCCGTCATCTCGTCACAGATCAGCCAGCGCGGGCGCAGCACGAGCGCCCGGGCCAGGCAGGCCCGCTGCAACTGCCCGTCGCTGACCTCGTGCGGGCGGCGCCCCATGAGGTCCTTGCCGAGGCCGACGCGGGCCGCAAGGCCGGGGACGATGGCGTCGACCTCAGAACCGCGGCCCACCGCCCGCAGCGGCTCCGCGACGAGATCCCGCAGCGCCAGCCGGGGATCGGCGGAGAGCCTCGGCTGCTGGAAGACGACACCGAAGGCGGTGCGCTGCTCGCGCGGGGCCCGGTGGCGCCAGCCGCCCGCGACGGTGCCGTCGATGACGACCTGCCCGGCGTCGGGCCGGTGCAGCAACGCCGCGACCCGCGCCAGCGTCGACTTGCCGCAGCCGCTGGGCCCCAGCAGCCCCACCGACTCACCGGGGGCGATGGTGAGGTCCGCCGAGCGGACGACGGGAGCGCGCCGGTCGTATCCGGCGGTGATCGCGCGCAGTTCAAGCACGGGGCGCCTCCAGCACGTCCACGTGAGGGTGGTGACACGCGGCCCCGCCGCCGAGCGCCGGCACGGCACCGCACGCCTCGTCGGCCCGGTCGCACCGCGCCGCGAACGCACAGCCCGCCGGCAGCGCGGACAGCTCGGGCGGCAGGCCGGGGACGGGCGTGAACTCCCGCTCCGGCAGGGCGTTCAGGAGCCCCCGGGCATACGGATGGCGGGGCCCGCGCGCACCGAAGAAGTCGGGGGCGTCGGCGATCTCGACGACCCGGCTCGCGTACATCACCGCGACGCGGTCGGCGATGCGTTCCGCGGCGGCCAGGTCGTGGGTGATCAGGAGCAGCGCGCGGTCGTCCCCGACGTGTCGGCGCAGTTCGTCGACGGTGCGGTCCACGAGGTCGCGGTCGAGGCCGGTGGTGGGTTCGTCGGCGAGCAGCAGCGGCGCGTCGCCGATGAGGGCGAGCGCGGTGGCGGCGCGCTGGGCGAGGCCGCCGGACAGCTCGTGGGGGTAGCGGTCGAGGTGCCCCGCGGGGAACGCGGCGCGCGCGGCGGCGGCTTCGGCGGCGGCGCGCGCGTCCGCCCCGCGCACCCCCGTCAACTCCCGCACGGTCTCCTCCAGCTGGGACCGCACGGTCCGTACCGGCGTGAGGTGCGCGGCGGGGCTCTGCGGTACGAGGCCGACGCGCCGCCCGCGCACGGTGCGGGCGAGGGTGCGCTCGTCGGCGGTGAGCAGATCGGTGTCGCCGAGCAGCGCCGAACCGGCCGTCTCCGCGTTCTCGGGGAGCAGGCCGAGCAGCGCGGAGGCCAGCACGGACTTGCCGCAGCCGCTCTCGCCGACCAGCGCCAGGCACTCCCCCACCGCGAGGTCGAAGGTGGCGTCGGTGACGGCGGAGACATGGGTGCCGCCGCGCATGCGGAAGCGTACGGAGAGTCCCTGTACGGACAGGACGGGAGACGGGACGGGGACCGTCACAGCATGAGCTCCGATCGGCGCCGGGGATTGATCCGTTCCCGCCAGGCGCCCGCGAGGCCCGCGATCGCCAGGGTGGGCACGATGATGAACAGGCCGGGGAAGAGCGTGGGCCACCAGTCGCCCGCGAGGAGCGAGCCGCGCGCGCTCTGGACGAGCGTGCCGAGGCTGGCCTGGTGGGTGGGGAGTCCGAGGCCGAGGAAGGACAGCGCGGACTCGTGCCAGATGGCGTGGGGCACCATCAGGACGGCGGCGAGGCCGGCCTGCGGCAGGACACCGGGCAGCAGGTGGCGCACCGCGACGCGCAGCCGTGAGGCGCCGCCGGAGATGGCCGCGTCGACGTAGGGCCGTGAGCGCAGGGAGAGCACCTCGGCGCGCACGATGCGGGCGGTGGAGAGCCAGTGCGTGAGCGCCACCGACACCACGACCGGCCACACACCGGGCCGGAACATCGCGACGATGAAGATGCCGAGGAGCAGGTGCGGCACGGACGAGAAGACGTCCACGAGCCGCATTACGATCCGGTCCACCCAGCCCCCGGAGGCGGCCGCGAGGGCACCGACAGCCGTGCCGATGACGGTGGCGACGACTGCCGCGACCACACCGACGAGCAACGAGACCCGCAGTCCGTACACGCAGCGCAGCAGCAGGTCCCGGCCGACGTCGTCCGTCCCGAAGGGATGCTCCCACGACGGCGGCTGAAGCTTCGCCGCCAGGTCGACGGCCTGCTCGTCGAGGTTGACGAGGGGCGGGACGACGAGGACGGCGAGGACGACGGCGGCGACGATCACCGCGGAGGTACGCACGCGCCACGCGCGCGTGGAGCGACGTACGCCCCCATGGGCGCGCCACACGATGCCGGCCCTCTCAGTCCTCTCAGACCTTTCAGCCACCTCAGTCCTCTCAGCCATCGAATCCCACCCTCGGATCGGCGAGGCCGTACAGGAGGTCGGCCACGAGGTTGCCCAGGAGGACCGCGGCCGTGGCGAGCGCGGTCAGCGCGGCGAGCAGCGGGAAGTCGACGGAGGTCGCCGCCTGGACGGTGGCCGCGGCGATGCCGGGCCAGCTGAAGACGGTCTCCACCAGGAGCGCACCGGTGATCAGTTCGGGCACGCGCGAGCCGATGAGCGTGAGCACCGGGAGCATGCCGGAGCGCAGGGCGTGGCCGAGGAGGACGGTCCGTTCGGCGAGGCCACGCGCGCGTGCGCCGCGCACGGGATCGTCGCCGAGCGCGTCGCCGACGCCCTGGCGCACGTACAGCACGAACCAGGGCAGTTGCGAGACGGCGAGTACTGCCGCGGGCAGCACCAGATGGCTCGCGACCTGTCCGGCCGTGACGGTCGAGCTGGCCGTGTCGGTCAGGCCGCCCGAGGGCAGTACGCCGAGCTTCAGGGCGAACAGCCAGACGGCGAGCAGGCCGAGCCAGAACGGCGGCGCCGCTTCGAGGGTGTAGGCGAGCGAGGTCACGGCGCGGTCGAGCCAGCCGCCGGGGCGGCGCGCGGCGAGGACGCCGAGTGCCGTGCCGAGCAGGATGGCGACGGCGAAGGCGGTCGCGGCGAGCAGCACCGACCAGCCGACGCGCTCGCCGATGACGTCCGCGACGGGCTGGCGCAGCGTGCTGGAGTCGCCGAGGTCACCGGTGAGGGCGGAGGTCAGCCAGTCCCACCAGCGGGTGGCGAGCGGCCGGTCGACGCCGAGGTTGGCGCGCAGCTGGTCGAGGTTCTCCTGCGAGGCGGTGAGTCCGGCCGTGCCCGCGTACGCCTTGACGGGGTCGAAGGGCGAGGCGGCCGCGATGGCGAAGACGCCGAAGGTGACGACGAGCAGGACGGGCACGGCGAACAGCAGCCGCCGTCCCGCGAGGCGCGCCATCAGCCCCCAGGGGAGGCGGCGGCGTGCCGCCTTCCCCGGGGTCTCGCGTATCGCGGTCGTCACTTCTTCGGCTGCCAGTCCTCGACGTTCCACCAGGGACCGGAGGCGAGGCCGTGGTCGTGCGGCTCGACCTGCGTGGTCAGGTCGCCGAACTTCTTGTCGACGACGTAGAGGTGGTCGATGTGGGTGAGGAAGGTGTAGCCGGGGTTCTTCACCAGCTCGCGCTGGATGGTGTCGTAGGCGGCCTGGCGCTTCGCGTGGTCGCCGCTCTTGCGGGCGTCCTCCAGGGCCTTGTCGACCTCGGGGTTGTCGTAGTGCGCCATGTTGTTGAAGCCGTCACCGGCGAGGGAGGACTTCAGGAGCGTGTACTGGTCGAAGTCGGGGTCGGCCGGGGAGCCGCCGCCCGCGAGGACGGCGTCCTTCGGCATGCGCGGCTCGATGACCTCCCACGTGCCGGATTGCACCTCGACCTTGATGCCGAGCTTCTTGGCGTCGGAGGCGTAGGCGAGGGCGTGGTCCTGGCGGAGCTTGTCGCCGGAGAGGTACCAGAGCGGGAACGTCGCCTGCACGCCGCCCTTCTCGCGGATGCCGTCCTTGCCGGGCTTCCATCCGGCGTCGTCGAGGATCTTCTTCGCCTTGGCGGCGTCGAACTTGCGCTCGGTGCCCTTGGTGAACCAGGGGCTGTCGGTCGGGACCGGGCCGTAGGCCTCCTTGCCCGCGCCGTCCAGGATCGAGTCGACCATGGCCTTGCGGTTCACGCCGACGTCGAGGGCGCGGCGGATGGCGGTGTCACCGGCGACCTTGTTGCCGGTGGGCAGCGTCACGACGCGGTAGTCGAACGTCTTGGCGGCGTACGTCTTCTTGCCGCTGTCGCCCTGGTACTTCTTCGCGAGGTTCGGCGGCAGGATCGCGCCGTCGAGCTCGCCGGCGTCGAGCCGGGTGGCCCGCACGTCGTCGTCCTTGATGATCGCCATGGTGAAGTTCTTGATCTTCGGCGCGCCGCCCCAGTAGCCGGGGTTGGCCTTGAAGGTCAGCTTCTCGCCCTTGGACCACTTGACCAGCTCGTAGGGGCCGGTACCGACGGGCTTGGTGGTGAAGGCGCCGTTGTTCACGTCCTGCTTGCCCGCGATGTGCTCGGGGGCGATGGGCAGGACGGTGCGTTCGGCGAAGGGCGCGTAGGGGTACTTCAGGCGGAAGACGACCGTGTCGTCCCCCTTGGCCTCGACGCTCTTGACGGCGTCAAGCTCGGTCTTGGAGGCGTTGTTGGTCTTCTTGTCGAGGATCGTCTCGTACGTGAAGACGACGTCCTTGGCGGAGAAGGGCTTCCCGTCGCTGAACTTGACGCCCTCGCGCAGCTGGTACGTGTAGGTCTTGCCGTCGTCGGTGACCTTGGGCAGCGCGGCCGCGAGGGCGGGCTTGAGCTTCATGTCGGCGTCGTGCGTGAGCAGGCCGTCGAAGATCTTCGAGTTGCCGTCCTTGCCGTAGCCGAGGAGGGGGCTGAGGGTGTCGGGCTCGTACGCGATGCCGACGACCGCCGAATCCTTCGCGCCGCCGCTGCCGCCGTCGCCCGGCGCCGAGCAGGCGGAGGCCGCGACCGCTATCGCGATGGCCGCGGCCAGGCCGCCCGTGCCCCGTATCGATCGGGCCCTCATGCTCCACACCCCTACTGAAGATCAACCGTTGTTGCGAACGGCTCGCAATTATGCCTTACCCATATCGGGCGCCGTCGCATGGCCCACACCGGGTACGTGTGGGCCACATCTTCCTCGGTCGGGGGTGTGTACGCAGGTCAGGGCGCCGGAAGCTCGACCAGCTCCGCCAGCGCCTCCCGATGGCGCCCGGCCGTGCCGTAGGCGATCGAGTCGGCCTTGGCGCGCTTGAGGTAGAGGTGGACGGGGTGCTCCCACGTCATGCCGATGCCGCCGTGCAGTTGCAGGGCCTCCTCGGCGGCGCGCACCGCGACGGGAGCCGCGTACGCCTGTGCCAGTGCCGCGGCGAGGTTCGGCTCGTCGCTCCCCGCGGCCAGGGCGTCCGCGGCGTGCCGGGCGGCGGCCCGGGTGTTCACGACCTCCAGCCACAGCTGGGCGAGGCGGTGCTTGAGGGCCTGGAAGGAGCCGACGGGCCGGTTGAACTGGTGCCGCTCCTTCACGTACCGGACCGTCTCGGTCAGGCACCACTCGGCGACGCCCAGTTGCTCCGACGCCAGCAGCGCGGCCCCGGCCCGCAGCCCGCGGGCGAGCGCGGGGGCCGCGTCCGGGGTGAGGGCACGCGCGCGTGCCCCGTCGAACGTGACGGCGGCGAGCGGCCGCGTCAGGTCGAGCGAGGTCTGCGGTGCGATGTCCACGCCGCTGTCCGCCGCGTCGACCGCGAAGAGCCCGGTGCCGGTGGGCACCAGGAGCACGTCGGCGACGGCGGCGTCCGCCACGCCCGTGACGCGGCCCCGCAGGGCGCCGCCCTCCTCCCGTACGGCGGACCCGAAGTTCTGGGTGGCGTGTGACAGCGGCAGCGCGAGCACGCCGATCCTGCGGCCCGACGCGAGTGCCGCGAGCAGCTCGCGCGCCGCCTCGCCCTCGCAGGCCAGCAGCGTTTCCGTGGCCACGACCGCGCTGGTCAGATACGGCACGGGCGCCACCGCGCGGCCCAGCTCCTCCAGGACGACGGCGGCCTCGCGGTGGGTGGCGCCCTGCCCGCCCAGTTCCTCGGGCACCAGCAGGCCGGCCAGCCCCATGCCGTCGGCCAGGGCCTTCCACAGTTCGCGGTCGTGCGGCTCGGCGGTCTCGGCGCGGGAGAGCACGGAGGCGGCGCCGCAGCGGTCGGTGAGCAGGTCGCGCACCGCCGAGCGCAGTGCCTCTTCCTCTTCGGAGTAGAGCAGGTCAGTCATCGCGCGAGGTCCTTCCAGGCGACGTCCTTGTCGGTGCGCGGCTCGGCGGGCAGCCCGAGGACGCGCTCGGCGACGATGTTCAGCAGGACCTCGCTGGTCCCGCCCTCGATGCTGTTGCCCTTGGAGCGCAGATAGCGGTAGCCCGCGTCGCGGCCGGTGAAGTCGACGATCTCGGGCCGGCGCATCGTCCAGTCGTCGTACAACAGCCCTTCCTCGCCGAGGAGTTCGACCTCCAGGCCGCTGATCTCCTGGTTGAGGCGGGCGAAGCCGAGCTTCATGCCGGAGCCCTCGGGGCCCGGCTGGCCCGCGACGAGCTGCTGGCGCAGCCGCTCGCCGGTGAGCCGGGCGACCTCGGCGTCGACCCAGAGTTTCATCAGGCGCTGGTGGAGGTCGTGGGTGCGCAGCTCGGGGCGGTCGCGCCAGGCCTTGGCGACGGGTCCGATCATGCCGCCCTCGCGGGGGATGCGCATGCCGCCGATGGAGACGCGCTCGTTCATGAGCGTGGTCTGGGCGACCTGCCAGCCCTCGCCGACCGCGCCGAGGCGGTGCGCGTCGGGGACGTGCACGTCGGTCAGGAAGACCTCGTTGAACTCGGCCTCGCCGGTGATCTGGCGCAGCGGCCGCACCTCGACGCCCGGGTCGGTCATGTCGCATACGAAGTACGTGATGCCGCGGTGCTTGGGCTGCTCGGGGTCGGTGCGGGCGATGAGGATGGCCCAGCGGGCGTTGTGGGCGCTGGACGTCCACACCTTCTGGCCGTTGACGATCCAGTCGCCGCTCGCCTCGTCGCGGACGGCGCGGGTGCCGAGCGCGGCGAGGTCGGACCCGGCGCCCGGCTCGCTGAAGAGCTGGCACCACACCTCCTCGCCGGTCCACAGCGGCCGCAGGAAGCGGTGTTTTTGCTCCTCGGTGCCGAAGCCGAGGACGGTCGGCGCGGCCATGCCGAGGCCGATCCCGATCCGGCGCGGGTCGTTGTCGGGCGCGCCCGCGGCCTCCAGCTCGGCGTCCACGACGGCTTGCAGGGAGCGCGGCGCGCCGAGTCCGCCCAGGCCCTCGGGGTAGTGCACCCAGGCGAGGCCCGCGTCGAAGCGGGCCTGGAGGAAGGCGTCGCGGTCGGTGCTCGCGGGCGGGTGCGCGGCGAGGAACTCCCTTACACGGATACGCAGTTCGGCGGCGTCGGTCATGCGGCACCTCCCTGCGGCAGGACGACGACGCGTCCGGTGGTGACACCGTCGGCGACCCGCTGCACGGCCGCGGCGGCGCCGGCCATCGGCACGCGCTCGCTCACCAGCGGCTTGATGGCGCCCTTGGTGGCGAGCTCGGTCAGCTCCTCGTGGCAGCGCAGGATCGCGCGCGGGTCCTTGGTGTTGTACAGGCCCCAGTGCAGACCCGTGATCGTGTAGTTCTTCACCAGGGCGTGGTTGAGCGCGGGCGAGGGGATGGAGCCGCTCGCGAAGCCCACGACGACGATCCGGCCCTCGAAGGCCACGCATTTCGCGGACTTGGCGTACGCGTCGCCGCCCACGGGGTCGTAGATCACGTCCGCGCCACGACCGCCGGTGGCGTCCTTGACGGCGGCGACGATGTCGTCGGTACGGCGGTCGAGGACGAGGTCGCAGCCGAGTTGCCGCGCGACCTCCGCCTTGTCGGCCCCTCCGACGACGCCGATGACCGTGGCGCCCGCGGCCTTGCCGAGCTGCACGGCGGCGCTGCCGACGCCGCCCGCCGCCGCGTGCACGAGCAGGGTCTCGCCCTCTTGGAGGTGCGCCCTGCGGTGCAGGCCGAACCAACCCGTCTGGTAGCCGATGTGCAGTGCGGCGGCCTCCGCGTCGTCCAGCGCGTCCGGTGCGGGCAGCAGGGCGGCGGCGTCCGCGACGGCGTACTCGGCGAAGCCGCCGTGCGGCAGCGCCGGGGTGGCGAGCACGCGCCGCCCGTCCTCGGTCTCGCCGCAGATCTCCACGCCCGGCGTGAAGGGCAGCGGGGGCCTGACCTGGTAGTGGCCGCGGCAGAGCAGCGCGTCGGGGAAGTTGATGTTGGCGGCGCGGACCTTCAGGAGCACCTGCCCGTCGCCGGGCTGCGGGCGGTCGGTCTCCGCGGGGCGCATCACCTCGCCCGGCTCACCGTTCTCGTGCACTTGCCATGCCTGCATGCGGGGCCTCCACGGGGCTGTCGTAGACCGGGCTCGATCGCATACTAAGCGGTCGCTTGCCGCAGGGGAACCGTCAGTCGCCCTTCTCCTTGCGGGTGGGCCGCGCCCGTACGTGCATCCGCTCGCCCTGCGGCCCGAAGAGGCTCAGGAATTCCGCCCCTCCCTCACCCGTGGCCCCGAACCAGTGCGGGACGCGGGTGTCGAACTCGGCGGCCTCGCCGGGGCCGAGCACCACGTCGTGGTCGCCGAGGATCAGCCGCAGCTTGCCGGAGAGGACGTACAGCCACTCGTACCCCTCGTGGGTCTGCGGGTCCGGGGCGGGGGTGGTGCGGGCGGGCTCGATCACCTTGTACGCCTGGAGGCCGCCGGGCTGGCGGGTGAGCGGCAGCATCGTGCGCCCGTGCCGGACGATCGGCTTGGCCCGCACACGCGGGTCACCCACGGGCGGGGCGCCCACCAGTTCGTCCAGCGGGACCTGGTGGGCGCGGGCGATGGGCAGCAGCAGTTCCAGGCTCGGCTTGCGGTTGCCGGACTCCAGGCGGGACAGGGTGCTGACCGAGATGCCGGTGGCGGCGGAGAGCCCCGCGAGGGTGGCGCCGCGCTCCCGGCGGATGCGGCGCAGCCGGGGGCCGACCTCGGTGAGGACCTGGTCCATCTCTTCCGGTTCTTCGCTCGGCTTTTCGCTCATGCCCCCATCATGGCGCGCCGTTGCTGTATCAGCAAAGCCATTTGTCGAAAACGCACCACGGGCGGGAGAGTCGTCGTGGAGGTGGTCACCATGACCCAGAACAACGGTTACGACGTCGTGGTCGTCGGAGGCGGCGCGGCGGGCCTGAGCGCGGCGCTCGTGCTCGGCAGGTCGCGGCGGCGGGTTCTCGTCGTCGACGCCGGCGAACCGCGCAACGCGCCCGCCGCGCACGTGCAGGGTTACCTGTCGCGGGACGGCATGCCGCCCGCGGAGTTCCTCGCCGAGGGGCGGCGGGAGCTGGAGCGGTACGGCGTGGAGATGGTGCGGGGCCGTGTGACGGACGTACTGCCGGACGGGCGGGGCGAGTTCGAGGTGCGGCTCGCGGACGACCGGGCGGTGCACGCGCGCCGGGCCGTCGTGGCCACGGGCCTGGTGGACGAGGCGCCCGCGGTGCCGGGGATCGCCGAGCGCTGGGGCCGCGACGTGCTGCACTGCCCGTACTGCCACGGCTGGGAGGTGCGGGACCAGCCCTTCGGGGTGCTCGCCGCGGAGCCGTTCACCAGCCATCAGGCGCTGCTCGTCACGCAGTGGTCCAAGGACGTGACGCTCTTCCTCAACACCGTGCGCAAGTTGCCGGACGCGGAGTGGGAGCGCCTCGCGGCCGCCGGGGTCTCGGTGGTGGAGGGTGAGGTCGCCGGCCTGGAGGTGACCGACGACCGCCTGACGGGCGTCCGGCTCGCCGACGGCCGGGTGTTCCCCCGCTCGGTCCTGTTCGTCGCCGCGCGGCCGGTACCCCGTGCCGGCCTGCTCACCGCGCTCGGCGCCGGGACCAGGGAGACGCCGGTCGGGCGGTACCCGGCGGTGGACGAGACGGGCCGCACCACGGTCCCCGGCATCTGGGCGGTCGGCAACGCGGCGGGCCCCACGGAGCAGGTGATCAACGCGGCGAGCGCGGGCTACCGGGCCGGCACCATGATCAACGCCGAGCTCGTCATGACGGACATCGACGCGGAGGCGGCCCGCCGCAGGGCAGGCGTCTTCACACCGGAGACGGAGGCGGCGGTGGCCCGTGCGGTGGCGGGCGGTCGCGAGCATGGGGTCTCGGGCTAGGCCGTGCGGTTGGGGGGCGGGTGGGGGGCGTGTCGCTGGGGAGCGAGGCAGGGGGTGTGGCCCTGCCCTCCAAGGGACGGCACAAGGGACCGCCCCGCCTCAACGGCAGGCGGGTGCCCGGCGGGACGGTGGGCGTTCGTGGGCCGGAGCGGTTCTTCAGGGACGGCGCGCGCGGTCTGCCCGGCGGTACAGACGCGCCGCCACGGCCACCGTGATCCCGGCGAGCGCCATCGCGCAGGCGGCGATCCAGTGCCGGGGCTGCTGGCCGAGGACCAGTGCGGAGATCGCGCCGAAGCCGAGGCCGAACGCGGGGAGCAGGGCGATCTTCCGGCCGTCGAGACGGCCGCCGAGACCGAGCAGGCCTCCTATGGCGGCCAGAGCGCCGACCCACAGCCCGGCGGTGTAGCGCTCGCCGCCATCAGGAAGGCCGTAGCGCCCGCGGGCCTGTTCCTCCAGCCCCAGGTGGACGGTGCCGCTGAGGGACCAGAAGAACGCACTGAACCCGACCAGGCCGATCGCGACGATCCATCCATGGCTTCTCACGCCGTCATCGTACGAAACGGCACGCCGCGCAGGCACAGACCCGTCGCTTCGCCACAGAGCATGGAGGTTTCGCCCCGAACGCGGTATCGATGCGCGCATGGCGGACGAACAGAGGGACGACGCGCAGGACGACACGGGCACCAGGGAAGCCGCCGCGCACGACCGTCCGGGCGGTGTGCTGCCCGGCCTGCCCAGCCCTCCCCCGTCGGGCGAGAGCGCGCTGCCGCCGGGGACGTACGACGGCACGGTCGTGCTGGTCACCGGCGGCGGGACGGGGCTCGGCAAGGCGGTCGCGGCGGAGTTCGCGCGGCTCGGCGCCGACCTGGTGATCGCGAGCCGCAAGGAGGACCGGCTCCAGGCCGCGCGGGACGAACTTGCGTCCCTGGGCGGCCGGGTGACGGCCACGGTGTGCGACATCCGCGACGCCGGGCGCGTGGCCGAGGTCTTCGACGCGGCGCAGGAGGCGTACGGCCTGCCGGGGATCCTGGTCAACAACGCCGCCGCCAACTTCCCCGTACCGGCCGAGGACATGTCCCCCAACGCCTGGCGCGCGGTCGTGGACATCACGCTCACCGGCACGTTCCTCATGACGCGCGAGTTCGGCCGCAGGCACCTCGCCGCCGGCACCCCCGGGTCGGTCATCGACGTCGGGGCGTCGTACGCCTGGACGGGCGGCCCCGGCTTCGCACACAGCGCGGCGGCCAAGGCGGGCGTGAAGAGCCTGGTGGAGACCCTGGCCGTGGAGTGGGGTCCGTACGGCATCCAGGTCAACGGGCTGGTGCCGGGCCTGATGCCGCACGACGACATGAGCGCGGACATCCGCGGCAACCTCGACCGGGGCGGCCGAGCCGATGACAAGGCCGCGCGCCAGCCCGCCCTCCGCGTCGGCCTCCCGCGCGAACTCGGTTGGGCCGCCACGTTTCTCGCCTCCCCCTACGCCCGCTTCATCACGGGTCACACCCTGGTGGTGGACGGCGCGAACTGGCAGCGGCGCGCCGTGGTGAGCCCTCCGGTGACGACGGTCCGCGAGCAGCTGGGGCGAGGCGAGTTCACGCCCTGAGCCGCCGCACGGCACCGTCCGCCCCCTGAACCGTCGCATGAACCGCGTATGAACCGCCGCACGACGCCGCTCACTTCCCCTCGAACGAAGCCGCCCGCCCCGCCGCCTTCGCCCCGTACCCCTCCCGGGAGTCGTCCGACGTGAGGGTGATCGCCGCGTTCATCGCCACGCGGTCGAGCGCGCCGGACATCCCCGCGTCGGCGTACGCGTCGATGCCGCGCTTGATGCCCTGCACGGCGAGCGGGGCGTTCGCGGCGATCACCGCCGCCAGCGCGTGTGACGCCGACGCCAACTCGCCGCTCGGCACGACCTGTTGCACCAGCCGCAGCCGCTCGGCCGTGGCGGCGTCGACGCGGCGCCCGGTGAGCGCGAGGTACTTGGCCCACCCCGCGCCCGCCTCGCGCGCTATGCGCAGGTCGCCGCCCGCGTCGACCGCGACGCCCAACTGCGCCTCGGGGAGGGCGAACACCGCGTCGTCGGCGGCGATCCGCACGTCCGCCATGAGCACCAGCTCGAAGCCGAAACCCAGACAGTACCCATGCACGGCCGCCACCACCGGCTGCGGAAGCCCCGCGAAGGCCCGGAAGCGCTCGTGCGCCCACCGCACGCCTTCGTAGTAGTGGTGGGCGCGCTCGGCGCCGGAGCGGCCCGTGATCGCGCCGCCCGGCGCGGTGACGTCGATGCCCGCGCAGAAGGCCCGGCCCTCGGCGCGCAGCAGCACCGCCCGGATGGCGCGGTCGAAGCGGATGCGGTCGGCGAACAGGCCCAGTTGGCGGGTGGACTCCCAGCTCCAGGCGTTGAGCCTGCGCGGGCGGCAGAGGGTGAGGACGCCGAGCCCGTCCTCGACGTCGAGGCGCAGCCGCTCCTCGCCCTCCGGGATGTCCGTGCCGATGGTGTCGATCATGCCGCGCTCCCCTGCGCCGACGGACCCGATGGGACCTGATGGAACCTGATGGGCCGTCAGGCTAAGGGCGCGGGCTCACCGACTGAAGACCTCGAACCCCACCGCCGGCTTCCCGCCGAAGCGTGGGGCCAGTGCCTGGGCGTTGCCCGTGAGAAACGTACGGCAGTACTTCTCGGGGTCCTCGTCCGTCAACGCCTCGATGTAGGTACGGTGTTCGAGGAGCGAGGCCACCGAGCGGTCGAGTCCGGCCGTCGCGTCCGCCGCGTGCGTAGGGGTCGACGAACCGGCCACGGCGACCCACCGCACACCGTCCCACGGCTCCAGGCCCTGCTCCTCGATCAGCTCGGGGAAGATCCAGCGGTTGCCCGCGTCCGCCGCGGCGTCGAGCGTGGCCCGGCCCACCGCCACGTGGTCGGGGGTGTTCCAGGCGACGCCGCCCCAGGTGTCTCGGTGGTTGAGCGTGATGACGAGTTCGGGCCGGTGCCTGCGGATCGCGGCGGCGATGTCGCGGCGCAGCGCCGTGCCGTACTCGACGACGCCGTCCCGGTGGTCGAGGAACTCCACCGTCCCGACGCCGACGACCGCCGCACCGGCCCGCTGCTCCCGCTCGCGCAGCGGCCCGCAGGTGGCGGGGTCGATCGTGTCGATGCCTGCTTCCCCGCGGGTCGCGAGGAGGTAGGCGACGTCGCGGCCCGCGTCCGTCCAGCCGGCGATCGCCGCCGCGCAGCCGTACTCCAGGTCGTCGGGGTGCGCCACGACGGCGAGCGCGCGCTGCCAGTCCTCGGGCATGGGGGTGAGCTGGTCGGGCGCCGTGGCCCCGGCTGCGGTCTGCGACTCGGTCATGGCCGCAGCCTAAGGCCCCCCGCCGACACCCGCCGGGCCGCGTCACGGCACGGCGGGCGCCTTACGGCACGGCGGGTACCTTGCGGCACAGCAAGCGCCTTACGGCACAGCGGGTACCTTGCGGCACAGCGGGCGCCTTACGGCTCGGGCGGGCGCCTTGCGGAACGGCGGGTACCTTGCGCACGGCGCTGCCTCACGCCTCCCCACGCGTCAGCGCCAGCAGCCGGTCCAGGACCCGCGGTCCGCTCACCCGCAGTCCGTCGTGCTCGAACTCGTCCGTGACCCAGGTGCGCAGCCCCCGGATGGCGCGGGCGGTCCGCAGCGAGTGCTCCGTGTCGACGTACAGGTCATCGTGGTAGATGGACGCGGCGACCGGTACCTCGTTCGCCGCCAGCCGGTCCAGGTCGTACAGGCGCGGCCAGTCGGCGCGCTCGGCCAGCAGGTCCGCGGTCTCGCGCAGCGGGCGCAGCGCCGGGTCGCAGTCGAACATCCAGCGCTGCACGGCCTCCCCGGTGAACAGCAGCGGCTCGTCGCCCGCCAGGGCCTTGTCCGCGTCGAACGCGGGGAACTCGGCGCGCACCCGCTCGGCCGACCAGGCGGTGGGCCGCTCACCCTGGGCGTAGATCGCCTCGTGCAGGAGGGCGTAGAGCGGATTTCCCGCGTACGACAGGACGGCCTGGACGTTCTCCTGGAACGCGTCGGAGAGCACGGTCCCCGACGCCGTGCGCACGAAGGCGTCCTCCAGGAGGTAGTGCAGCCGGTGGCTGCCGTCGCCCGTGCCGAGCAGGATGCCGAGGGACTGGAAGGCGGGGACGGTGAGACGGTAGCCGCCGTTCAGGACCGGCTCGTGCTCGGCGAGGTGGGCGGCGATGCGTCGGGCGCGCTCGGCGTCCTGCGGGTAACGGGCGTAGTGCGCGGCGCTCTTGCGGGCCATGCGCGGGTAGGCCGCGCGGTACACGTCGTCGGCGTGGCCGTCCAGGGTGGGCAGGCCGCCGGTGATGAGTGCCGTGGACAGGCCCTCGGGGGCCGCCGACAGGTAGTGCGTGGCGCAGAACCCGCCGAAGCTCTGGCCGAGGACGGTCCAGGGCGCGCCGCCCGTCACCTCGGGGCGGATGGCCTCGCAGTCGCGGACGATGGAGTCGGCGCGGAAGTGGGCGAGGTGGTCGGCCTGTTCGCGGGGTCCGCCGCGCAGCGGAAGCGTCTGGCGGTTGGCGGGGGTGGAGCTGCCTGTGCCGCGCTGGTCGAGGAGAAGGACGCGGAAGTCCCGCAGGGCGCGGTCGAGCCAGGACTCCCTGCCGTGGAAGCGGGTGGCTCCAAAGCCGGGACCGCCCTGGAGGTAGACCAGCCAGGGCAGGTCGGCGCCGCCGCGCGAGGCGGGAACCACTTCGCGGGCGTAGATCTCGATCCGCTCCCCCGCCGGATCCTCGTGGTCGAGCGGCACGCTGAAGCGGCGGTCGGTGAGGACGACTCCTGGCTGGCGGTACGTGGCGGTCAAGGATGCTCCTGGGCGCTGGGCGAAGGCCAATCTTCCCGCCCAGTCCAGCACACCCGCGGCGCGGCCCGGCCGCGGGGCTCCGGTTCAGCGCGGGAGCGGGCTGGAGCGTCGTACGACCAGCTCCGGAGTGAGGACGACGCGCCGGTGCCGATGGCCTGCGCCTGCCCCGTCGTCCGACTCGGTCTCCTCCATGAGGAGTTCGGCCGCCATCGCGCCCATGGTCACGGCGGGCCGGCGCACCGAGGTGAGGCGGACGACGACGGCGTCCGCGAACTCGATGTCGTCGTAGCCGACGATCACCACGTCCTCGGGGACGCGCACCCCGGCCGCGTACATCGCCTGGAGCACGCCGAGCACGAGCAGGTCGTTGGCGCAGAAGACGGCGGTGGGCCGGTCCGCGAGGCCGAGGACGCGGGCGCCCGCGTCGCGGCCCGCGGCCACGTCGAGCCGCTCCGTCGGCAACTCCCGCAGCGCCGAGGGACCGAGGCCCGCCTCGACGAGCACCTGGAGCACGCCCTCCCGGTGGTCCTCGACCTGGTTGAGTCCGGGCGGGCCGCTCACGTACGCGAGGGAAGGGTGCCCCGCGTCCACGATGTGGCGCGCGGCGAGCGCCCCGCCCATCACGTCGTCGATGGAGACGGAGCACTCGGTGGCTCCCTGGGCGACCCGGTCGACGAGCACGAAGGGGATGTGGTGCCGGCGGAAGGCGTCGATGTTCTCCCCGGTCGCGTCGGCGGGGGTGAGCAGGACGCCGCGCACCCTCTGCTCGGCGAAGAGCCCGAGGTAGTCGGCCTCCTCGGCGGGGCTCTGCCCGCTGTTGCACACCATGACCCGCAGCCCGGCCTCGCGGGCGGCCCGTTCGGCGCCGCGGGCGACGTCCACGAAGAACGGGTTGCCCATGTCGAGGACGAGCAGCGCCATGATGGGGCTGCGCCCGGCCCGCAGCTGGCGGGCGGACTCGCTGCGTACGTACCCGAGCCGTTCGATGACGGCCAGCACGCGGTGCCGGTCTCCTCGGAGACCGTGTCGGGGCGGTTGATCACGTTCGGCACGGTGCCCACCGGCACTCCGGCGTGCTTCGCCACGTCCTTGATGCCGACCACGCGTCTCAGGTGCTCCATCCTGCTGTGCGGCCGTACGGCGTCCCTCCCGCGTACGCTGCCTCCATCCGATGATCGACGAGGAGGAACCCGCGATGCGTGTCGCCCTGTTCCTGACCTGTGTCAACGACACGCTCTATCCGGACACGGGCCGCGCGGTGGTGAAACTGCTGACCAGGCTGGGAGTCGACGTCGACTTCCCGGCGGCGCAGACCTGTTGCGGGCAGGCGCACTACAACACCGGGTACCGGCATCAGGCGGAACCGCTCGCCCGGCACTTCTCCGATGTCTTCGGTTCGGACGCGTACGACGCGATCGTGACGCCCTCCGGTTCGTGCGGGGCGATGGTGCGCGAGCTGTACCCGCGCATGGGCGAGCGGGCGCGCGCGGAGGGCCGCGGGGACGCCCTCGCGCGCACGCTCGCGCCGGTGGTGCCGAAGACGTACGAGCTGACGGAGTTCCTGGTGGACGTCCTCGGCGTGACGGACGTCGGGGCGTACTACCCGCACAAGGTGACCTACCACCCGACCTGTCACGGCCTGCGGAGCCTCGGCCTCGGTGAGCGGCCGGCCCGGCTCCTGCGGGCGGTCAAGGGCCTTGAGCTGGTGGAGCTGCCCGGCGCCGAGGAGTGCTGCGGCTTCGGTGGCACGTTCGCGGTGAAGAACCCCGATGTCTCGGCGGCGATGGGCGCCGACAAGGTGCGCCACGCGGAGTCGACAGGGGCCGAGGTGCTGTGCGCGGCGGACAACTCCTGCCTGATGCACATCGGCGGCACGATGGCCCGGCTGCGTACGGCCGTACGCCCCGTCCACATCGCGGAGATCCTGGCGAGTACGGAGGAGGAGCCCCTGCCATGAGCGGCCCTGTCATGAGCGGCACGAGCGGTACGAACGGCACGAGCGGCACGTACCTCGGGATGCCGGCCTTCCCGAAGGCCGCGCACGAGGCGGTCGGGAACACCACCCTGCGCGCCAACCTCCGGCACGCCACCCACACCATCCGCGACAAGCGGGCCCGCGCGGTCGCCGAGCTCGACGACTGGTCCGCGCTGCGCGAGGCGGGCAAGCAGATCAAGGACCACACGCTGCGTCATCTGGACCACTACCTCGTCCAGTTGGAGGAGTCGGTGACGGCGGCGGGCGGCACCGTCCACTGGGCCGCCGACGCCGACGAGGCCAACCGCATCGTGACGCGGCTCGTCCGGGAGACGGGCGAGTCGGAGGTCGTCAAGGTCAAGTCGATGGCCACGCAGGAGATCGGGCTCAACGAAGCCCTCGAAGAGGCGGGCATCCGCGCGTACGAGACCGACCTCGCCGAGCTGATCGTGCAGCTCGGCGAGGACCGCCCCTCGCACATCCTGGTCCCGGCCATCCACCGCAACCGCGGCGAGATCCGCGACATCTTCGAGCGGGAGATGGGGCGTTGGGGCCGTCCGGCGCCGGACGGTCTCACCGACAGCCCCCGCGAACTCGCCGAGGCGGCCCGTCTCCACCTGCGCGAGAAGTTCCTGCGCGCCAAGGTCGGCGTCTGTGGCGCCAACTTCATGGTCGCCGAGACGGGCACCCTCGTCGTCGTCGAGTCCGAGGGCAACGGCCGGATGTGCCTGACGCTTCCGGAGACGCTGATCTCGGTCGTCGGCATCGAGAAGCTGGTGCCCACCTGGCGCGACCTGGAGGTCTTCCTCCAGACGCTGCCCCGCTCCTCGACGGCCGAGCGCATGAACCCCTACACCTCTACCTGGACGGGCACGACGGACACGGACGGCCCCCGCGCCTTCCACCTGGTCCTGCTGGACAACGGCCGTACCGACACCCTCGCCGACGAGGTGGGCCGCCAGGCCCTGCGCTGCATCCGCTGTTCGGCGTGTCTCAACGTGTGCCCGGTGTACGAGCGGGCGGGCGGGCACGCGTACGGCTCGGTCTATCCGGGGCCGATCGGCGCCATCCTCAGCCCGCAGCTGAGGGGCACGGCCAGCGAGATCGACGCGTCGCTCCCGTATGCCTCCTCGCTCTGCGGCGCCTGCTACGAGGTGTGCCCCGTGGCCATCGACATCCCCGAGGTCCTCGTGCACCTGCGTGAGCGAGTCGTGCAGGGCGGCGAGGTGACGCGGCGCGGCGTGAAGGTGACGCTGAAGCCGGCGAAGGGGCACGCGGCGGAGCGGGCGGCGATGCGGGCGGCGGGCCTCGCGTTCGCCCGCCCCGGTGCGCTGCGCGCGGGCCAGCGCCTGGCGTCGCGCACCCGCCGGTTCCATCCGCGCACGCTCCCGGGGCCGGGCCGCGCGTGGACGGCGACCCGCGACCTGCCGAAGGTGCCGGCGGAGCCCTTCCGCGACTGGTGGCAGCGCACGGGCGGCGGCAAGGACAGCGGAAAGGGCGGCAAGTGAGCAGCCGGGACGTGATCCTGGGCCGGGTGCGCCGGGCGCTCGGCGGGCCGGGCGGGGCGCCGACGACGTACGACACGGACATCGACCGCGCATACCGCCGTCAGCACGGTGAGCGGACCGTCGGGGAGACGGTGGACCTGCTGGCGGAGAACCTCGCGGACTACCGGGCGATCGTGCACCGTACGGACGCCGGGGAGCTGCCTCTCCTGATCATGCGGCTGCTCGCCGAGCGGTGGCCGGACACCGTGCTGGTGCCTCCGGGGCTGCCGCCCGGGTGGATGTCGGCGGTCGATGCCCCTCTGGTCCACGACCGCGCGGTGAGCACCGCCGCCGAGCTGGACCGGTCCGGGGCCGTCGTCACCGGCTGTGCCGTGGCCGTCGCCGAGACCGGCACGATCGTGCTCGACGGCTCGCCCGATCAGGGGCGTCGCCGCATCACGCTCATCCCGGACCACCACATCTGCGTGGTCCGTGTCCCGGACCAGGTGGTGTCCTCCGTTCCGCAGGCCCTCGAACGGCTCGATCCGGCGCGTCCGCTGACCTGGATCTCGGGGCCGTCCGCGACCAGCGACATCGAGCTGGACCGGGTCGAGGGGGTGCATGGGCCGCGCGTCCTTGAGGTCGTGCTGGTGAGCGGTGAGTGACGGGCGCGGCTAGCGTGAGGGCATGATCCGGTTCGAGCAGGTGACCAAGCGCTACCCGGACGGCACGACGGCCGTGGACGACCTGTCCTTCGAGGTCGCCGAGGGCGAACTGGTCACGCTCGTCGGCCCGTCCGGCTGCGGCAAGACCACGACGATGATGATGGTGAACCGGCTCATCGAACCGACGTCCGGCCGCGTCTTCGTGAACGGCGAGGACATCGCCGCCGTGGACCCGGTGCGGCTGCGCCGCCGCATCGGTTACGTGATCCAGCAGGTCGGCCTCTTCCCGCACCGCACGGTCCTCGACAACACGGCGACCGTCCCCGCGCTCATCGGCTGGAAGAAGGCGAAGGCCCGGGCCCGGGCGGCGGAGCTGCTCGACCTGGTGGGCCTGGACCCGAAGACGTACGGCTCCCGCTACCCCGAGCAGCTGTCGGGCGGTCAGCGCCAGCGGGTCGGCGTGGCGCGGGCGCTGGCGGCCGATCCGCCCGTCCTCCTGATGGACGAGCCGTTCGGCGCGGTCGACCCGGTGGTGCGCGAGCAGTTGCAGGACGAGTTCCTGCGGATGCAGCGGGCTGTGCGCAAGACGGTCCTGCTCGTCACGCACGACATCGAGGAGGCGGTCCGCCTCGGCGACCGCATCGCGGTGTACGGCCAGGGCCGCATCGAACAGTTCGACACCCCGGGCGCGGTGCTGGGGGCGCCCGCGACGCCGTACGTCGCCGAGTTCGTGGGGGCCGACCGCGGTCTGAAGCGACTGTCGGTCACCGAGATCCAGTCGGACGACCTGGAGGAGCCGCCGGTCGCCCGGCTCGACGAGCCCGCCGCGCAGGCGGCGGCCCGGCTGCGCGAGGAGGGGGCGCGCTGGGCCGTGGTCCTGGACGCGGAGGGTGATCTGCATGGCTGGGTGGGCGTCGACGAGGTGGCGTTGGCCGGTGCCGGCGGCACGGTCGGCGACCTGGCGCACCGCATGAACTCATGGGTGCCGGTCGGTGCCCCGCTCAAGCAGGCGTTCGGTGTGATGTTGCAGCACGACGCGGGCTGGGTCGCGGTGCTCGACGGGGCGCGTTTCCTCGGCGTCCTGACCCCGGCGAAGCTGCATGAGGCGCTGCGCCGTTCGGTGGACGCGGACGCGCAGGGGGTCTCCCGCGACGAGGTGGAGTTCGACTCGGTCTCCGACGCGTAGGCGCCCCGCTGGTCGACCGGTGTTGTGTCCGCGGGCCGTGTGTGGCTGGTCGCGCAGTTCCCCGCGCCCCTTGAGGGGCGCTACAGCAGCCCCTTGTCCTCCAGATAGGCCCGTGCCACGTCCCGCGGCAACCGCCGCCAGCTGTCCACCTGCTCGTTCATGGACGCGAGGTCCTCCGTGCTGAGAACGGTATTGAGCCGCCCGAGGGCAGCCGCGACGCCCCCGCTGCCCGCCTGGGAGCGGTTGACGACGGGCACGATGTAGTCGGCGTTCTGGAGGTGCTTGTCGTCCTTGAGCAGGACGAGACCGAAGTCGTCGAGGGTGGCGTCGGTGGACGTGGTGAGCACCATCTGGTCCTGGCCGCTCTGGACGGCCTTCTTGGCCTGGGTCGTGCCGACGCCCTTCGGGTCGATGCCGGTGACGTCGATGCCGTAGACCTTCTTGAGGCCCGGCGCGCAGTAGGGGCGCCGCACGCATTCGTCCCCCGCCGCGAGGCGCACCTTCAGGCCCGACCTGCCGAGGTCGCTGAGCGTCTTCAGGCGGTGCCGGGCGGCGTACGACGCGGTGACGGCGAAGGCGTTCTGGTCGACCGCCTTGCCGGGGTCGAGGACGGTGAGGCCGCGCGGGGCCGCGAGGCGGCGCAGGGCCCGCATGGTGGTGCCGAGGTCGGGTGAGCCGACGGGACGGGCGTCGGCGCCGTTCTTCTTGGCGTTCAGCCAGTCCGCGAAGGTCGCGGCGTACTCGGGGACGACGTCGATCTGGCCGGACTCCAGGGCGGGTTCGTAGAGCTCGCGGTTGGCCACGGAGAGGATCTGTGTGCCGTAACCGGCCTTCTTCAGGAGCAGCGCGTACAACTGGGCGAGCAGGTCGGACTCGGTGAAGCCCGCGGAGCCGACGACGAGGTTCTTGCTGTCGCCCGGGGACGCGGTGACCTGGCCCCGGTCCTCCAACGACGGCCCGGAGGCGCACCCTGTGGCCGGGGCTGTCAGGGCGAGGAGGGCCGCGGTCAGGGCGGTGCGGCGCCTCATCCGGCGTTCCCCCGGCCCCTCGTCCAGCCGGGGGCGATCCGCTCGGCCACCTCGAAGACGCCTTCGACGAGGAGTGCGAAGAGGGCCACGAGCACGGCGCCCGCCACGACCTGCGGGGTGCTCGCCAGGTTGAATCCCGCCGTGATGATCCGGCCGAGCCCGCCGCCGCCGGCGAGCGCGGCGATGGTGGCGGTGGCGACGAGCTGCACGGCGGCGATGCGGACGCCGCTGAGCACCAGGGGCAGGGCGAGCGGCAGTTCGACCCGCCAGAGCAGCTGCCGCCCGGTCATCCCCATGCCGCGTGCCGCGCGCACCACGCTGCGGTCGACGCCGCGCATGCCGACGTAGGCGTTGGTGAGCAGCGGCGGCACGGCGAACAGGACGAGGGCGACGACGGTCGGCCCGTCGCCCCACCGGCCGAGCGGGGTCAGGAGCAGCAGGACGAGCACCGCGAAGGTCGGCACCGCGCGTCCGGCGTTGGAGATGTTCACGGCGAGCGCGCCGCCTTTGCCGAGGTGGCCGAGGACGAGTGCGACGGGCAGGGCGATCAGGCAGCTGATCAGCAGGCATACGACGGTGAGCACGAGGTGCTGGGTGAGCCGGTGCCAGATGCCGTCGTCGCCGGCCCAGTGCGCGGAGTCGGCGAGCCATGCCCAGGCGTCGGTGAGTGTCCTCATGAGCGGGCCCCCGCCCCTGCCGCTCTCTCCCAGGGCGTGAGGAGGCGCTGTACGCCGAGGAGCAGCAGGTCGGCGGCGACGGCGATGACGACGCAGAGCACGGACGCGGTGAGCACCTGGGCCTTGAAGTAGGTGTTCATGCCCGTGTAGATGAGGTTGCCGAGCCCGCCGAAGCCGACGATCGCGCCGACGGTGACCAGGGAGACGGCGGAGACCGTGGCGATGCGCAGCCCGGCCATGGCGGCGGGCAGCGCGAGCGGGAGTTCGACGGTGAGCAGGAGGCGGATCGGGCCGTAGCCCATGCCGCGGGCGGCCTGCCGGGTCTCCTCGGGGACGGCGCGGAGTCCGGCGAGGATGTTCCGTACGAGCAGGGTGAGCGAGTAGAGGACGAGGCCCGCGACGACGAGGGACGCGGAGAGTCCGTACACCGGCAGGAGCAGCGAGAACATCGCGAGCGAGGGGATGGTGTACAGGATGGTGGTGAGCGCGAGGACGGGGCCCGCGGCCCATCGCCAGCGGCGGGCGAGCACGGCGAGGGGCACGGCGACGACGAGGGCGATCACGACGGAGACGGCGGTCAGTTCGAGGTGCTGCACGACCGCGTCGAGGACGATCTGACGGCGGGTGCTCAGGTATTCACCGCAGATCCACTCATTGTGCGCGAGGCAGTCGTCGGGAGGCGCGGTCACCCGTCCATTCAAGGCGGGGCGACGGGCGGCGGCGCGTTGTGGTGGCCCGGATGGGGCACGCCACGGGCTCAGGCGTCGGGGATCCACGAGCCGTGGATGCCCGCCGGGACGCGGCGCGGCAGCTCGATCGCGGCGATCGGCGGCTGGGTGACGTCCCGCGCGTTCAGGACGAGCAGTTCGGAGGCGTCCCGCGCGAGGTCGCTGACGAGGGTCATGAGGTATCCGTCGTCCTCGGCCGTCCCCCCGGCCGCCTTTACGAAGCAGGGCTCGCCGTACATCCGTCCGGGCCCGGCGTCCGCGATCTGCCGCCGCCCGGTCAGCGCGTCGTACTTGACCAGGGCGTACCGTTCCAGACCCGCGCCGGGGAAGGCGACCGTGTACGTGTAGCGGTGCGCCGAGCCGGTCAACGCCTCGTTGATCGTGGCGAACTCGGTGACGAGGGAGTCGAGCCGCTCCTCCCGGGCGGTCCCGGTGGCCGGGTCCAGGATCCAGCGGTGCCGCATCGAGCCGACGGCGGGCACGGGCGGATGGCCGGGGGCGCCGGTCCACCACTTCCAGCTGCTCTCCCAGGACGACCGGTCGTAGCGGGGCCCTTCCACGACGATCCGCCCCGCCGCGTCCTCATGGGCGTTGGTCACATGGATCATCGCGCCGGCCTCCACCTCGTACCAGACGGGCTCGGCCGGTCCCGTGCGCGGCATCACGCCGATCCGGGGGCGGTAGGTGTCGCTCCAGCGGTACGGGATGCCGGAGGGCTCCTCGGCGTCGAAGACGACCGGCAGGTCGAGCCAGACGGTGTGGTGCGCGGTGAGCCCGAAGTCGTGCATCAGGGTGGGGCCTGCCGCGGGCACGACCTGACTGTGTATCAACTCCCCCTGTGCGTCGGCGACGTAGTACGTCAGGTACGGCGCCGTGGGCGCGTAGCCGAAGAAGTGTAGCTCGCCGGTCTCCGGGTCCTCCTTGGGGTGCGCCGTCATGGCGGTGGTCAGTCCGCCCCGGAAGTCGTGGACGCCGATCGTGTCCAGCTCGGGGCTCATCTCGAAGGGGAGGTTGGCTTCTTGCAGGGCGAGGATGCGGCCCGCGTGCTCGATGACGTGGGTGCCGGCGACGCTGGCGGTGAGGTCGACGGTGCCGTCGCCGCGGACCAGCGGGGCGCCGTCCAGGGCGGGGGTGCGGACCCAGCGGTTGCGGTACCACTGGGCGCGGCCCCCGCCGAGCCGCACACCGTGCAGCATGCCCGCGCCGCGGAACCAGTGGGTGGGCTCCTCGCCGGGCTTGGGGTTGTGCCCGTTGCGGAAGTATCGGCCGGACAGCTCGGGCGGGATGGCGCCTCTGACGGTGAGGTCGCGTGCGGTGATCTCGTCGGGGACGGGGGTGAAGTGGCCGGCGAGGTAGGGCGGTTGATGGAGGCCGTCGGCGGGGGCGGTGCGGGTCATGGTGCGGGTTCTCCTTGTGGTGTGGGGTGGTGTGGCGTGGAGTGGTGTGGCGGGGGTGAGCGGGAGGGGGCGCACGGGGTGCGGGGCGACGGCTGAGGCCGAAGACTCCGCTCAAGGCCGGCGGCCCCAACTGCGGGCGAGGGCTCCACTCGGGGGCGCGCGGCGACCGCTCAGGCCGAAGACTCCGCTCAAGGCCGGCGGCCCCAACTGCGGGCGAGGGCCCCGCTCGGGGGCGCGCGGCGACCGCTCAGGCCGAAGACTCCGCTCAAGGCCGGCGGCCCCGACTGCGGGCGAGGGCTCCACTCGGGCCACGCGGCACCGACTACGGCAGGGGTTCCGCTTGGCGGCGCACCGGTGCCGGTCAGGGCGTGAGGACGACCTTGCCGTTGACCGTGCCGGACTCGGCGAGCCGTATGGCGTCGGCGACGCGGGCCAGGGGCAGTTCGGCGGCGACGCTCGCGGTGATCTCGCCGCGGTCGAGCGCGGCGAACACCTCGCCGAGGTCGGCGCGTAGCCGCGCCCGGAAGCGGCCCTTGCCGAAGGCGCGCCCCGCCCAGACATTGAAGAAGTACGCGTGGCGCCGATTGGGGAGGCCGTTCCACAGCCACACCCGGCCGAGGATCTTGAGCACGGGCCACTGCTTGGACCCGGTGTCGTCACGTGTCGCCGCGGTGCCGTACGAAACGAGGGTGCCGCCGGGAGCCAGCAGTCCCCACGAGTCGATGACGCTGCGCCCGCCCACGTGGTCGAAGACCGCGTCCACGCCGTCCGGCGCCAGCTCTCTGACCCGGCGCGGGACATTTTCGGTCCGGTAGTCGATGGCCCGGACGCCCAGCCGCCGCAGGGCCTCATGATGGCGGACGGAAGCGGTGCCGATGACGCGGGCACCGGCGGCGAGGGCCAGCTGGACCAGGAGCGAGCCGACCCCGCCGTTCGCCCCGTGCACCAGCACCGTCTGGCCGGCGCGGACCCGGGCCTTGCGGTGCAGCATCTGCCAGGCGGTGATGCCGTTCACCACCGCGGTCGCCGCCTCCGCGGCGCCCACTCCTCCGGGCACCTCGACGACGTCCGCCGCGTCCAGCAGGACGTGGCTGGCCCAGCCGCCGGTCTTGGTCAGCGCGGCGACCCGCTTGCCGACGAGCGGGGGCGCGACACCGGGGCCCGCCGCCAGCACCGTACCGACGAGGTCGTACCCGGGGACGAACGGGAACGGCGGCTGGTCGTAGTAGCGGCCGCGGCGCATCTGCTGCTCGGCGAAGGAGACGCCGGTCGCCTCCATCGCGACGACGACCTGACCGGCACCCGCGACGGGCAGGGGGCCGCGCCGCAACTCCAGACCCTCCGGCTCGACCTGCCCCGGAAGTACGACCTCGATCCGTTCCGTTGCACTCGTAGCACCTGTGGCAATCATTTACGCCCCCTAATATTCCGTAGCTACTGTCGCTGTGGTTAGAAGCTATAACTTCTCGAAGAGGCCGTCAAGAAACTGGGTGATAACGTCTAACTAAAGCGTCAGGGCATCAGATGTGCGGGCAGGCAAGAGCAGAGGGAGGCGGCATGTCCGAGACCGGCGGGACGGCCACGGCGGCAAAGAGGGGCGGGGGCGAGAAGGGCGCGGCGGCGACGGCCGGGGCCGCCGCGGGGTCGCCCCGCGAGCGGTACCGGGCGCAGGTCCGCGCCGAGGTCAAGGAGCGGGCGTGGGAACAGATCGCCGACGCGGGGGCCTCGGCCCTGTCCCTGAACGCGATTGCCAAGCGGATGGGCATGAGCGGACCGGCGCTCTACCGCTACTTCGGCAGCCGTGACGAACTGATCACCGAGCTCATCCGGGACGCCTACCGCAGCCTGGCCGACACGTTCCGCTCGGAGGCCGAGGGCGGCGCCGACCTCGCGGGCCTCGCCCGCGCCCTGCGGCGGTGGGCGCAGACCGACCCCCACCGGTATTTCCTCGTCTACGGCACGCCCGTGCCCGGCTACCACGCCCCGGACGACGTCACCGAGATCGCCTCGGAGATCATGTCGGTGCTGCTCGACGCCTGCGCGAAGCTGCCCCAGGACACCTCGGACGAGGCCTTCGACCAGCCCTTCGGCTTCAACCAGTCCTTCGGCTTCAACCAGTCCTTCCGCGAGCACATCGAGGCGCACAGGCAGTGGGCGGGTGAGCACCCCGCCGGCCCTGCCCAGCTCCACCGCGCCCTCTCCTTCTGGACACGCCTCCACGGCGTGCTCTCGCTCGAACTGGCGGGCCACTTCACCGGCATGGGCTTCGACGCGGGCGCCCTCTTCGAGGCGGAGCTGGCAGGACTGCTCGGGCGGGGGTGATGGGGTGACCTGTCCGCGCCGGTCGGGTTCGCCGGCCACCGCCGCGCCGGGGGTGGTCCGCCCATGGGCCCAGGACTCGCGCCCCATACGCACGGCGCCCCCGCTGGCTAAAGCCGGCGTCCATGCAAGCTACGGAGATCACTCGTCGCGACCCGGCGGAGCGCAGGCAGGACACCCTGGAACGACTCGGCTCGGAGCGCGACATATGGCTGTCGACGGCCCACCCGGACCACGGCCCGCACCAAGTACCCCTGTGGTTCCTGTGGGACGGCCAGGCGGTGTGGATGTGCACCGGCGCGAACTCCGCGACCGTACGCAACGTACGGAAGGAGCCGCGCGTACGACTGGCGCTGTCGCACACCATGGACGTGGTGATGCTCCAGGGGGAAGCGGAGTGTTGCCCCGCCCCCGACGTGCCCAAGGAGGCCGCGGACGCGTTCGCGGGCAAGTTCGGCTGGGATCCGCGTACGGCGAAGGCGCCCTATACGTATCTGCGCGTCGTACCGCGAACCGTGCGCGCCTGGCGCGGAGAACCGGAGCTGCGGGGCCGGCTCGTCATGCGCGACGGGGTGTGGCTGGGGTAGCACGGGCCGCTGGGCGCGGTGCGCCTGGTGGCGTTCACGGGACATCGGCGGCCGGTCCAGTGCGCGTGATGGCGTTCACGGGACATCGGCGGCCGGTCCAGTGCGGAACGGGTGTCGGCCGGGCGCAGGCCCACCCGGCACCCCCGGCCCACCCCGCGCCCCACCGCACGACACCACACCCCACCGCACCGCACCCGCACCGACCCCACGACCTGCGCAAAAACCCCCGCACCCCACCGACACCGCCCCCCGCCCGGGCGAAATCCCCGCGCCCCCAAGATCCGCCCACGGCAGACTTGCCGCCCATGACCACCTCAGAGTTCAAGACCGACCTCCGCGTCCACCTCCAGGACGCCCGCGACGCACTGCTGTGGAAGCTCGAAGGCCTGTCGGAGTACGACATACGCCGCCCCCTGACGCCGACCGGCACCAACCTCCTGGGCCTCGTCAAGCACGCGACCGGAGCCGAGGCACTGTACTTCGGCGCCACGTTCGGGCGGCCGTTCGACGGGCCGCCCCTGTGGATCACGGGCGACGCCGAGCCGAACGCGGATCTGTGGGCCACCCCCGGTGAGAGCCGGGAGCACCTCGTCGGTCTCTACCGGAAGGCCTGGGTCCACTCGGACGCGACAATCGAGTCACGGGAACTCGACGCGGTCGGCCGGCTGCCCGGCGGCGAGGGCGCCGAGGGCAGCGAGATCACGTTGCACCGCGTGCTCGTCCACATGATCGCCGAGACCGGCCGCCACGCGGGCCACGCCGACGTCGTCCGTGAACTGATCGACGGGACGGCTGGATTGAGGGTCGGCGACGACAACCTTGCCCAGGGCGACGCCACGTGGTGGGCCGAGCACCGCGCCCGGGTGGAGCGGGCGGCACGCGAAGCGGGCTGAGACGGCCGGGGCCGTGGTGGCGCCCGTCCGCCCACCCGGACTCCCTCTCGGTGCCCCTGCCGGATGCCAAAGCTCGACCCCGCCCCGCCCCGCCCCTACGCGCACGCCGAGGGTTGACAGCAACTCGGATCCCCGGCCCGGCGTCCGTGGTGGACGCCGCGGACCCGGCCTTCCTCGTGCCCAGCCGGATGCCGCGGCGCGTCGCGGCAGGCGTGCCGCGCCTCGGGGCAGTTGTTGCCGCGTACGCCCGCCGAGACGACGCGGGCCATTCTCGACTCGCTCGCGCTCGCGCTCGCGCACCGCGCGGCCGTCGGGGACGCGCGACGCCTCGCCGACCGGCCGGTGGACGTCGTCCACGTCGTGGGCGGCGGGGCCCGCAACGCCCTGCTGTGCCAGTTGACGGCGGACGCCCGCGGGCTGCCGGTGGTCGCGGGCCCGGCGGAGGCGGCGGCGCTCGGCAACGTACTGGTCCAGGCGCGCGCACGGCCTGGTCGGCGACCGCGCCGAAGCACGGCGCCTGCGGGCCCGGAGCCTGCCCCTGACCCGCTACGAGCCGCACGGTGACCGGGCGCGGCCCGGGCGGCCGCCGCCGAACGGATCAGCCGCCCCTGAGCGCTCCGGGCGGGCGCGGGCACCGAGGGTGTCCGGTGTCCGCCGCGCCCGCCCGGGGCACCGCCTCTCACGCCGAGACGGACGGGGCGCCCATGGCACCGCTCTCCCACGCGGCGCGCAGCGCCTTCTTGTCCACCTTGCCGACCTTGGTCGTCGGCAGCTCGTCCAGCAGGACCGTCCCGCGGGGCGTGTACAGGTCTCCCAACTCGGCGGTCACCGCAGCGGCGACCTCGGCCGGGTCGACGTCGGCGTCCCCGGCCGTGGCCAGGAAGATCTGGACGGCCTCGCCGTACTCCTCGTCCGGTACGCCGAGCGCCGCCGCGTTGCGCACCCCGGGCAGGGTGAGCAGGAAGTCCTCCAGGACCCGGGAGTAGACGTTGTCGCTGGTGCTGCCGGTGACGATGATGTCCTTGGCCCGGTCGACGAGATAGAGGTAGCCCTCGGCGTCGAGGTAGCCCATGTCCCCGGTGCGCAGCCAGCCGTCGCGCAGCGCCGCCGCGGTGCGCTCGGGGTCCTCGTAGTAGCCGAGCATCACCGTCTCGCCGCGCACGCACACCTCACCGACCTGCCGGACGGGCAGGGCCGCCGTGCTGTCCTCGCCGCGGATCTCGATCTCGACGTCGGATATCGCGCGGCCGCAGCTGCGCCAGAGCTCCGGCCGCCGGGCTCCCTCCGAGGCGAGGTCCTCCGCGCCGAACGCGGCGATGCCGAGCGCCTCCGACTGCCCGTAGCCCTGGCTGAGCACGGGCCCGAAGACCTCGACCGCCTGCCGCAGCCGGCTGGGCGAGGTGGCCGCGCCGCCGACGACGATCCGCCGCAGCTCGGGGAGCGCGCCGGGTTCGCACGCCGGGTGGTCGAGCAGGGCGTACAGCATGGGCGGTACGAACATGGTGGCGGTGATCCGCTCCTCGCGCAGGACCGTCAGCGCCGCGCCCGCCTCGAACTCGGGCAGTACGACGAGGACGGAGCCGGTCACCAGTGCCTGGACCGACGTGAGGTGGCCGCTGCCGTGGGTGAGGAGCGTGGCGGCGAGCACCCGGTCCGTGCCCGGGTCCATGGACGGGAAGAACGCGGACCGGGATTCCTCCGCCTTGTCCACCGCCAGGTCCACCAGCGCGTCGTAGAGCCGGTGGCTGTGCGCGGCGAGCTTGGGGCGGCCGAGGGTGCCGCCGGTGTAGAGGACGGTGACGGCCTCGTCCGCTCCCGGGGCGGGCACGCCGTCCGGGCGCACCTCGGGGCAGTCGGCCGCCAGGGCGAGCAGGTCCGCACACGGCTGCTCGCAGGGCCCGAGGCTGAGCAGGGCGGGTGCGTGGACGCTGCGGCCGGCCGCGTCGGCGGCGCGGTGCGCGAAGAGAGGGTCGGTGACCACGGCGCGCGCCTTGGACTGCTCGACCAGCGCGGCGAGTTCGCCGGGCCCTGGCTCCGGCGGCAGGAACACCACGCGGCAGCCGATGAGATGGACCGCGAGCTGGACGAGGACGGAGTCCACACGATTGGCCAGGAACAGCCCCACTCCGTCACCGGGCACGAGCCCCTGCCGGCGCAGCGCGTGCCCCAAACGGAACATCCGCCGCCGAGCCTCTCCCCGGGTGAGCCGCCGCGCCCCTTGGACGAGCGCCTCGGCGTCCTCGTCCTGGTGCCAGTGCTCCAGGATGCGGTCCACGTAGGTCTGCGGCTCAGATGTTCCCTGTGTGTTGATGATCATGAACACATGCAAACATGCCACTTAGGGGCGACGGTCTCGCAGGGGGCAACTTCGGCCATCGATGGGCGGAGTAGCATGCCCCCGCCCTTGAGCCCGGGGCCGCCGAGCCGCCGTGCGGCCAACCCGGGCTACTGAAGACGACCCCGTCGGTTCTATATTCATACAAACAATTCACACGCGGCCCTGCTGCGATGAACACGGGGTGGGACCGCAGTGATCGAACCCGACGGCACCGGATCCGCCCGGACCGAGTCCCGCGCTGCCCGCAAGACGCGCGAGAAGGCGCGGAAGCGCAAGCGCGTGGTCGCGGTCGCGGCCGTGCTCGCGCTGGGCGGGGTGGCCACCACGTGCGTCCTCGCCCTCGGGGACTCCTCCGGGAACGGGGACGACGCCCGGCACACGGCGTCCACGTCGCAGGGCAACGCGGCGGAGAAGGCGCGTTCCGCGAAGCGCGCGAAGAAGGGCGAGGAGAAGTGGGACGGCAAGATCCGGGTGCTGGGTGACGGCTCCACCTCGTACACCGGGCCGCAGCGCGGACAGCTCAAGCCCAAGAAGCTGAAGCCCGGCGAGAAGCCACCGCAGTTCGTGGTCTTCTCCTGGGACGGCGCGCTGGAGGGCGACGACCACCGCTTCTCCCACTTCCGCCAAGTGGCGCGGGAGAGCAAAGCCCACATGACCTTCTTCCTCACCGGCATCTATCTGTTGCCGGAGAGCAAGAAGGCCCTCTACCGCCCCCCGCAGCACAACCCGGGGTCGGCCGCCATCTCGTACCCGACCGTCCCGCACATACAGACCACGCTGGAGCAGCTGCGCGGGGCCTGGAAGGACGGCCATGAGATCGGTTCGCACTTCAACGGGCACTTCTGCGGTCCCAAGGGCGGCGGGGACTGGAGCCCGGCGGAGTGGAAGAGCGAGATCGAGCAGACGTATTCGTTCGTGAAGAAGTGGAAGACCAACACCGGCTTCACGCAGGAGGCGCCCCTGCCCTTCGACCCGGACCGGGAAGTGGTCGGCGGCCGCGCGCCCTGCCTGGAGGGGCAGAAGAACCTCCTGACCGCGATCAAGCCGTTCGGCTGGCGCTACGACGCGAGCTCCTCGGGGGACTTCCAGATATGGCCGTCCAAGGTCGACGACATATGGAACTTCCCCCTGCAACTCCTCCCCTTGGAGGGCAAAGAGGTGCAAGTCCTCTCCATGGACTTCAACTTCCTCTACCACCAGTCGGGCGACAGCACCGAGGGTGACCCGGAGAAGTACCCGCAGTGGGAGGCGCAGGTCCGCAAGTCGTACATGAACGGCTTCAACCGCGTCTACAACGGAAGCCGCGCGCCGATGTTCATCGGCAACCACTTCGAGGACTGGAACGGCGGCATCTACATGAACGCCGTCGAGGACGTGATGCGGGAGGTGTGCCCGCGCAAGGGCGTGCGCTGCGTGTCGTTCCGGGAGTTGGCGGACTGGCTCGACGCCCAGGACCCGCAGGTCCTGGCCCGGCTGCGCCTGCTCGACCCCGCGCAGGCGCCGGACTGGAAGTCGCTCGTCAAGTAGCGTGGGCGGGGGCCGCGGCGCACCTCCTGCTACTTCACCGCCTCGATGTAGTCGGCCCACAGGCCCACCGCCCGCTCGCTGCCGAGCTTTCCGGGGGCGTCGCCGCCGAGCCCCTTCAGCGGCAGCGGCACCAGGTCCTTCAGCGACATGCGGTACACGACCACGGCCGTGGTCTCGTCCTCGGTGCCGCCCACGAACCAGCCCGCCGTGTTCGCGGTGGTCGTCCCGGTCTTGCCCACGGCACCGGCGCGCGCCCCGCCCGCCGCCTTGGCCGACCCGTCGGTCATGGTGGCCCGCAGGGCGTCCGTGACCGCCTGGGCGGTCTTCTTCGACACCGCCCGGACGGGCTTTCGTTCGACGAGCGGCACCGCGTCCCCGGCCCGCGTGACCGAGCGCACCGAGTAGGGGTCGGTGTGCATCCCGTCGGCGGCGAACGTCTGGTACGCGCCGGCCATCCGGATGGCGCTGGGCGTCGAGTTCTCCCCGAGCGCGAACGTGGGGATCCGCTCCCCCAGGCTCGATTCGAGCAGCCCCGCGCGCAGGGCGTACGTCTCCACCCGGTCGAGGCCGACGTCGAGGCCGAGTTGGAGCATGGGCGTGTTGACGGAGTTCGCGACGGCCTGCCGCAGGGTCACCTCGCCCCAGTCCCGGCCGCCTTCGTTGCGGCCCTTCACGACCTTGCCGCTGCGGTCCCAGTACGGCCCCTCCGGCGTCCGTACGGCGATCCGGTCGTCGCCGTCGTAGACGCTGGCCGGGGAGACGGGTGTGCGGCCGCCGTCGCGGGTGCGCTGCACACCGTCTTCCAGGGCGGCGGCGTAGACGAAGGGGGTGAACACCGAACCGGCCGGGATCGTCGTCGCGTTCGACTGGTTGAAGCCCTGCTTCAGGTAGTCGTGGCCGCCGTACACGGCGAGCAGCCGGCCGTCCGGGGCGACGCTCGCCGCACCGATCCTGGCGTACTTGTCGGTGTCGGGCCGCCGCTTGGCGTCGAAGTCCTTCTCGGCCTTACGGACGGCGGCGGTCAGGGCCTTCGTGCGCTTCCGGTCGAAGGTCGTGCGGATCTGGTAGCCGCCGAGGTCGTAATCGGCGGCCTTGATGTGCCCCTCCTTGATGGCGTGCCGCTTGGCCAGCTCCACCAGATAGCCGGTCTGCGCGCCGGGGATGGTGCCGCCGGACCCCGGCTTCGTGGGCTCCGGGAACTTCTTGTACGTGGCGCGCTCGGCCTGCGTGAGGTGGCCGGTCGCGACCATGCGGTCCAGGATCCAGTTCCACCGTTCGACGGCCCGCTCGCGGTTCTCCTTGCCGAGGGCCGGGTCGTACAGACCGGCGCCCTTGAGGAGAGAGGCCAGGAACGCGCCCTCGCTGGGGTTGAGCCGCGAGACGTCCTTGCCGTAGTACGCGTGCGAGGCGCGCTGGATGCCGTAGGTGCCACGCCCGAACCAGCTGGTGTTGAGGTAGTCCTGGAAGATCTTGTCCTTGCTCGTGTGGTTGTCCAGCTTCACGGCGAGCAGGGCTTCGGTGAACTTGCGGGACAGGGTGCGGTCCTGGCTGAGGTAGACGTTCTTCACGTACTGCTGGGTGATGGTCGACCCGCCCTGGGTCTCCCCTCCGGTGACCGCGGCGGTCGCGGCACGCAGGAAACCGGTCGGCGAGACCCCGGAATCCGAGTAGAAGCTCGCGTTCTCGGCCGCGAGGACGGCCCCGCGGACCTTCGGCGGCACCTTGCCCAGCGGTATCTCCTGCCGGATGACCCAGCCGGTGCGGGCCATGACGGTGCCGTCGGACCAGTAGTACACGTTGTCCTGTTGCGTGGCGAAGGAGTTGAGGTCGTCCGGTATGTCCGTGGCGGCGTACGCGATCGCGACGAAGCCGCTCAAACCTACGAACATGTACAGGAAGGCGCCCAGCCACTGACGCCACGAAGGCATCCACCGCCGCCAACCGCTGCGCCCCGGCCGGGGATACGCGGGACGCAGGCGCCGCAGCTGCCTGCGCGCCCGGGCGAGGGCGCCGGGTATGCCGCCTGGCTGTGCCCTGCGCCGCTCCCCGGACTTCCTGCGCCGGCCCGTCGCCGCTCGGCGGCCCCCCGGTGCCGCCCGCCGCCCCCCGGAGCCCCCACCTGCGGCCTTCCTGCGCCCACCCACCCCGTACGCCTCCTCTGCTGCGCTTTGCCGCACACCCTAGAGGTACGCGGGGCGCCTCCGCCGGGGCCTTGACGCCCTGGTCCGGCGGCCTTCGGGACTCCGGCGGGAGGAACAGCACAGTGCCGGCCCGGAGTTGTGCGAAGATTCCGTGCCCCAGTCGGGGTGATCAAGCGACAAAAGAGGAAACAGAGTGATACCCAAGAGATACAGACCCGCCGTCGTCGCGGGTCTCACCGCAGCTGTGGCATCCGGCTCCCTGCTGGCGCCCCCCGCGCACGCGGACACCGCCAAGAGCGAGCCCCGCAAGGCCGACCGCAAGACGGTCGCCACCTTCGCCCGCATCGCCGATGACGTCCTCTCCCGGCGCACCCAGGCCCTGGTGGAGGAGCACGCGGGACGCGGCGGTTCCGGCGCCGGCGCTTCCACGGCACGCATGTCGGCCCGGCTGAAGAAGGACGAGGACGCCGCGCTCCGCTCGTTGCGCGCCCGCAAGTCCCGGCTGGCGAAGCTCGGCGAGGCCTACACGAAGGCGGACACCCGCGTCGCCGTGGAGCGCGCCACGATCACCGGCGGCACGGCGACCGTCGAGGTGACCTCGTCGTCGACGCTCACCTACAAGAAGGTGCGCGGGGACGAACCGGCCACCACCGCGTTCTCGACGCGGCAGGAGCTGAAGCTCGCCGGCACGAAGGGCGGCGGCTGGAAGCTGACCGCGATCACCTCGCGGGACGACGGCCCCGTCGCGGTCAACGACCCTTCGGTGGCCCGGGTGAACACCGTCGAGGACGACGGCAACCAGTACCCGGACGGCACCCCGGCGTCCACCAAGCGCCCCGCCACCCCGATGCCCTCGGGGAAGACCGCCACTACGTACGACTACGCCGCCATGGCGCGGTACGCGGAGAAGTACTGGTACAGCTACAACCCGGCGTACCGGACGTTCAACGGATCCGGCGGCGACTGCACCAACTTCGTCAGCCAGGCGCTGCACGCGGGCGGCTGGAAGCCCGTTCCCGGCTCCGCCTACGACTACCGGAACTGGTGGTACGACGGCGCGAGCCAGAGCACCTCCTGGATCGGCGTGAACGAGTGGGCCTGGTTCACGCTGTCCAACCGGCGGGCCCCCAACCTCGCGAACGCCTACCAGATGGATGTCGGCGACGTCCTCCAGGTGGACTTCGACAAGAACGGGTCGAAGGACCACACCATGATGGTGACGTACCGCAACGGTCGGGGCATGCCGTACCTGACGTACCACTCCAACGACACGTACCGCAGGTCGCTGGCGAGCGTCGTCGCGTCTTACCCCGACGCGCGTTACTTCGCGTACCGCACCTGACGGAACCGGTAGCCCCACCGGACCGGCGCGGGCGGCACCGGGTCGTCCCCGCGTGGCCTTCGCGGTCGCAAGGCCGATGCCGGCGGAGCGCTCCGCCAAGGCTCCCGCGCCGGTCCTTCCGTGAGGTGCCCGCGAAGCGGGCCGGGTCAGGTTCACTCGCCCGGCCGCACCCGCGGCGGCGTGCCGTTTCCTTCTCCTGGGTCAAGGGCAACCGCACCCTATGGACCATTCGAAAGCGCCGGTACTCGAAGCCCTGGCCGCCTACCACTCCGAAGGACAGACCCCCTTCACCCCGCCGGGCCACAAGCAGGGACGCGGCGCCGACCCCCGGGTCCGTGAGGTTCTGGGGGACGCGGTGTTCCGCTCGGATGTCCTGGCGACCAGCGGCCTCGACGACCGCACGTCCTCCCACGGCGTGCTCGAAGAGGCGCAGGCCCTCATGGCGGACGCCGTCGGCGCCGAGCACACCTTCTTCTCCACCTGCGGCAGCTCCCTGTCGGTCAAGTCGGCCATGCTGTCGGTGGCGGGGCCGCACGAGAAGCTGCTCGTGGGGCGCGACGCCCACAAGTCCGTGGTCTCCGGGCTGATCCTCTCCGGCATCCGGCCCATCTGGGTCGCGCCGCAGTGGGACCCGGAGCGGCATCTGGCCCACCCGCCGTCCGCGGAGGCCTTCGAGGCGGCCTTCGCCGAACATCCCGACGCCAGGGGCGCCCTCGTGACGACGCCCACGCCGTACGGCACCTGTTCGGATCTGGCCGCCGTCGCGGAGGTCTGCCACAGGCGGGGCAGGCCGCTCATCGTGGACGAGGCGTGGGGCGCCCACCTGCCGTTCCACCCGGACCTGCCGACCTGGGCCATGGACGCCGGAGCCGACGTCTGCGTCACCTCCGTGCACAAGATGGGCTCCGGCCTGGAGCAGGGTTCGGTCTTCCACCTCCAGGGCGACCTGATCGACCCCGAGGTGCTCAAGAGCCGCGAGGACCTGCTCGGTACCACCAGCCCCTCCGTGCTGTTGTACGCCGCCCTGGACGGCTGGCGGCGCCAGATGGTGGAGCACGGCCGCGCCCTCTACGACGACGCGCTCGCCCTCGCCGCCTCCTTGCGGACCCGGATCGCCGGCATCGAGGGGATGCACGTCCACGGGCGGGACGACTTCTGCGGGCCCGGCCGCGCGGCCACCATGGACCCCCTCCAGATCATCGTCGACATCACCGGTCTCGGCACGACCGGCTACCGGGCGGCCGACTGGCTGCGCGAACACCACCGGATCAACCTGCACCTGTCCGACCACCGTCGCATCAGCGCCCAACTGACCCACGCCGACGACGAACACGCCGCTCAGACACTTCTCACGGCGCTGCGGGACGTCGCCGCGCACGCGGACGAGCTGCGGCCCGCGCAGCGGGTGGCGGTCCCGGATCCCCCACAGCTGCGGCTCGAACAGGTGTTGCTCCCGCGCGACGCGTACTTCGGACCGACCGAGCAGGTGCCGTGGGAGAAGGCCGTCGACCGGGTCACCGCGGAAATGCTCACCCCGTACCCGCCCGGCATCCCCGCCGCGCTGCCCGGCGAACGTCTCAACGCGGACGTCGTCCGCTACCTGCGCACCGGCGTCGACGCCGGCATGGTCGTGCCGGATGCCGCTGACACGGAGGTCAAGAGCGTGCGGGTGGCGGTCGAGGACTGAACCGGCGGCGAGTTCAGGCATGAGGGCGCGGTTACGGGGCACCCGTACCCCACCGAACTGTGTTCAGGAGGGGTTTGTCATCGTGCTGAAGCCGGAACCGCGCTCAGTGAGAACTCTGCTCGCCCGTTACGCCTGCGCGCGCATCGCGCTCGTGGAGAAGGCAGACCCGGCGTGGCAGCGGGAGCTGGAGGACGTCACCTACACGCTGTGCGTGGTGACAGGCACGCAGTCGATCACGGATGCGATCGCGGCCGCCGACGAGATCCTGGCGACCGCCGAGCGCCCCGACGCACGACCGGCGGCGCCTGCTGCGCCTGCCGCTCAGGACACGGTCCTGGCGGCCTGAGGCGGTACGGCGGCCCCCGGTCCCCCTCCGGTGGTCATCCTCCGGCCGCGGCCTTCCGGTGGTGGCGGGCCCAGGCCCGCTCGGGCACATCCGTACGGAGCAGGACGTCGGCCGCGGTGCTCGCCAGCGCGTACGCCGCCGCCAGCATGACCTCGCGTCCCCGCGGTCCGGCGGCCGCCCGGGCGAACTCAAGGGTGTGGTCCGAGCCGTCCGACCCCATGATGGCGACGAACGGATGGATCGTCGGCACCCGGGTGCTGACGTTGCCGATGTCCGAGGACCCCAGGTAGACCCCGGCGGCGGGCTCCGACAGCCGGATGCCCGCCTTCTCCAGGTGTCCCGCGAACAGCCCCGAGAGCACGTCGTTGTCTCGGAAGTGCTCGTACCGGGCGGCCACCTCGGCGATCTCCGTCTTCGTCCCCGTGGCCAGCGCGACACCCTGCGCGCACGAGCGCAGCTCCGCCACCAGGTCCTCCAGCGCGGACGTGGTCGCGCCGCGCAGCCCGAACAGCCCTTCCGCGTACTCGGGGACGATGTTCGTCGCCCGGCCGCCGTCCGTGACGATGCCCTGGACGTGCGACCCGGCGGGCAGCCTGCGGTCCAGGACGCCGAGCGTGTTGAACAGCTGGATCAGCGCCCCCAGCGCGTCGATGCCTTCCGTGGGGTTGCCCGTCGGGTGCGCGGCCCTGCCGTGGAAGCCGATACGTATCTGCGCGCTCGCCGTCAAGGGCGCCCACGACCAGTCGTATACGCCCGGGTGGAACATCAGCGCGGCGTCCACCCCGTCGAACAGGCCCGCCGCCACCTCCGCGACCTTGCCGCCGCCGCGCTCCTCCGCCGGCGTCCCGACGGCCAGCAGGGTTCCGGCGGCGTCGCCGAGCGCGGCCCGCGCGCCGAGGGCCGCTCCGAGGCCCGCCGCCGCGATCAGGTTGTGCCCGCAGGCGTGTCCCAGCTCCGGCAGCGCGTCGTACTCCAGCAACAGGGCGACGCGCGGGCCCTTTCCTGCGGCGGCCGCCGTGCCCGAGCGGGCGACGAAGGCGGTCGGCAGCCCTGCGGCACCCCGCTCGACCAGGAACCCCTCGTGTGCCAGCTCGTCCGCCAGCAGCCGGGCGGCGCGGTGCTCCTCGTAGGCGGTCTCCGGTTCGCCGTGCAGCGCGAGGCTCACGTCCCAGAGCCGGCCGGCGCGGGCGGCGACCTCCCGCTCGATGCGGGCGTACACGGAATCCATGTCCGTATCCATGGGCTGCGACACGTGACCTCCTCGACCTCCTCGGACCGGGTCTGCGCGGTCGCCCGGCGACGGCACGGGACGTGTTCCACGGATTCCGGCAGCCACACGTGCCTCGACGGCACCGTCCCGTCCCTTGTGAACAGTGCCGGGGGTCAGCCGAACCACGCTTGGGTGGACAGTTCCGGGCGGGCTCCATGAAGGGTGCGGCCGAGGACGATCGCACTGGAGATGAGTCCGACGTGGCTGAGCCCTTGGGGGAAGTTGCCGAGGAAGATCCCTGTGGCCGGATCGATCTGCTCGGGCAGCAGCCCCAGATCGTTCGCGTAGGAGCACAGCCGGTCGAAAAGCTCGTGGGCCTCCTCGACGCGGCCTTGTCCGACCAGGTTGTCCACCAGCCAGAAACTGCACAGCACGAACGCGCCTTCCGGCTGCCCGATGCCGTCGGGCGAGCGCTCGGGGAGGTAGCGGTAGAGCAGTCCGTTGCCGGCTCCGAGCCGGTCGGAGATGGCGCGGGTGGTGGCGACCATGCGCGGGTGGTCGGCGGGCACCACGCGCCGCAGGGGGAGGGCCAGCAACGAGCTGTCGAGGGCCCCGCCCACTCCCAGATGCTCGGTCAGCGCCCCGACTTCGTCGTCCCACGCCGCGTGCAGGATGTGTTCCGTCAGACGACGCGCCTCTTTGGCCCACGTATCGGCCTCTCCCGGCAGGTCGAGGCGGCGTGAGAGGCGGGCGGCGCGGTCGAGGGCGACTTGGCACATGGCGGCGGAGTAAGTGAAGGGCCGACCTGGTGTGCGCACCTCCCAGATACCGTGATCGGGCGTGTTCCACGCGGTGCGTGCCTTGTGCGCGAGGCCGGCCAGACGCTGCCAGAGCTCGGGGGCCAGAGTGCCGCCGGTCGCCGACCACTGGAAGGCACAGTCGAGGATCTCGCCGTAGACGTCGTGCTGGATCTGTCCCGAGGCGGCGTTTCCCCAGCGCACCGGGGCGGAGGCGCGGTATCCCGCCAGCTCCGGGTCGATCGTCTCGGGAGCGGGGGCGCGGCCGTCGACGTCGTACAGGACACGTGGCCGGTCCTGCCACTGCGCGGTGTCCAGCGCCCAGCGCAGGAAACGCCCCGCTTCCTGCGGCAGCCCGATGCGGCGCAGCGCGAACACCGTGTAGGCCGCGTCCCGGATCCAGGTGTAGCGGTAATCCCAGTTGCGGGTGCCGTTGATGCATTCGGGCAGGGAGGAGGTGGGGGCCGCGACGATGGCCCCGTTGTCCATGTGGTCCAGCAGTTTCAGGGTGATCGCGGAGCGGCGTACCAGCGGGAGCTGCGGTACCGCTGTCACGACGCGGGCCGACCAGCGCCGCCATACCCGCTCGGTCTGTGCCAGGGCTGTCCGCACGTCGTCATGCGGGCCGGGGCCGAAGGGTTTCTCCCAGTCAAGGGTGAGCGAAAGCTGCTCCCCGGCCCGCATGTGGAGGGTGCTGTCGCCGCCCGTCAGGGGGTGGGAGCAGGTGAGGCCGAGAGAGAGTCGCTGCCGCGTGCAGTCGACCGTCCACCTGTACGGTCCGCCGGTGAGATGTGCTCCTCCGCGGGGACGCAGCGTGACGTCCAGATCTACTTCGCCGCGGGTGACGCGAGCGGTGCGCAGCAGCCCTCCCGCTCCGGGCCGGCCACTGTTTTCGAGCCGCGCCGCGGGGTGCAGCGCGAAGGCGTCGGTCAGTTCCACGGTGCCGGTGGGTGTGCGCATGTGGGTGAGGAGGACCGCGGTGTCCTCCGCGTACCGCTGGAGGCTGTGCCGGAGGTCTTGCGGGGCGACGAGGAAGTGGCCGCCGCGGTGCCGGTCGAGCAGCGCGCAGAACAGCGGTGGGGAGTCGAAGCGTGGTACGCACATGAAGGTGATCGCACCGTCGTGCCCGACCAGGGCGGAGCCGCGGCCGTCACCGATCAGGCCATGCTCGGCGATGGGCAGGTAACCGTCGTGCCTGTTCACCGGCCTCCATTCACCTGCGGCCATGGTCGGCTCTCCCTCGGAACTCTGTAGCGACGGGACAGAGACGTCCGGTGTCCGGTGTGTCGAGGCCGTGCGTCTACGGCGTACGTAAGGGGGATACCCACATGAATTGCCACGAATGCACCTGGCGCGCACCGCTTCCCGCCAGGTGGCGCGCTGCATGGTTTCCGCGCCCCACCGCGCGGGTGGGCAGGCGCAGTCCAGCAAACGGCCGTTGGCTCCCAAGACACCCGGCGTCACCCTCGCCGCCCCCTCCCCCCGGCATGGGCGTCAGCTTGACTGCCGCTTGCCTCTAAGCGGCCGGAACTCGCACAGCGGCCAGCACCGGCAGGTGATCCGTGGCCGCGCGCAGATCCTCTTCGCGAATCCCGGGGAGGCCCATCGGCACTCCGCACCCCAGCACCCGCACCCCCGGTGTGGCGAAGACGGCGTCGATGCGTTGCAGCGGATCGCCCAGCCGGGTGGTGTGCTCCCGCCCCCACGGTTTCGTCGCCCAGCCGTCTTGGAGGGCGTTGCTGAGCAGGCCGAACGTACGGCCGTCGGGTCGGTCGTTGAAGTCGCCCCCGACGACGGCGTGCGGCTCCGCGAGAGCGGACAGCCGCTCCAGAAGCAGCTCCCCCTGCGTGTAGCGCTCCCGGTCGTCGATGCTCAGGTGACAGCTCAGGACCCCGAGCCGGGCCCGGCCGAACCGCAGCACGGCGGTGGAGAAGCCACGCTGGTGCAGCCCCGGGGTGCGGGGCAGCAGGATGTCTTCGGTGCGTTCCACGTGGGCACGGAGCGAGGAGAGGATCATCGGGCCGGAGGCGGTGGCGCCGCCCGCGACGTACACGAGACCGCTGGTCCGAGCGAGACGGGTGGCGGCCTTTCGCCAGCGGAAGAACCGTGGCGCCTCCTGAACGCAGACGACATCGGGACGGCAGGCCCGGATCACCCGAGCGAGGGCGGTGACGTCGTCCCGCATGGAGCGGACGTTGTAGCTGAGCACACGCACGACCGCGCATCCGTCTCGGTCCGTCGTCGAATCGGGCAAATCCCGCACGCTACTCCTCTCGTGGACTTCGTGGGCTCCCGGGGCATGCTCTCACCCCCGCTCAGGTGCACACAGCTGCCGAGCAGCTCGCATCCGCCCTGCCCGCCGGAACCACGGGACAGGTGGACCTGGTGCGCAGGATCGACGTCCGCGGCGACCTCGCCCGTGTCAAGGCGCCGACCCTCGCCATCGTCACCACCGCGGACCCCCTCGTCTCCCCGGCCCTTCCGCTGACCGAGGGCTGACCTGAATCGGGACGCAGGGCGGGGGGGCTCGGGACGGGTGCCGAACTGGCGGTGCCTACCGAAAGGTGTGAGGTCGCACGCTCCGCCTCTTGATGTGACCCCGTCACCTGTGCGTGAAATAGGTCCGGACCAATGCCGTCGAGTGGAAGGCAGCCCCGTGCGACGGACCTCCCAGCTGTCCACCCCCCTGGCCCTGGTGGCCCTCGTCGCCGCGCTGAGCGGCTGCGCGTGGGGAGGCCAGGGTGACCGGCAGGACACGCGGCCGCCCGCGGCGCCCCGCGGCCTCACCGTCCAGGCGGGCAGCGCCACCACCGCCCACGTCATGTGGAACCAGGCCACCGACGACACCGAGGTCACCGGCTACGCGGTGTACCGCGACGCCAAGAAGGTCAAGGACGTGCCGGGCGGGCGGCACATGGTGGACATCACCGGCCTGAAGCCGTCGACCACGTACGCCTTCACCGTGCGCGCCCGCGACGCCGAGGGGAACCTCAGCGAGGACAGCAGGAGACTGTCCGTCACGACGCCCGCCGCGGCCGCCGCCGACCACGAGCCGCCGACCCGGCCCGCACGGCTGCGGGGCGAGGCCGAGGGGAGCCGGTCGGCCATGCTGTCCTGGCGGAAGTCGAGAGACAACCGGGCCGTGGCCTCGTACGAGATCTATCAGGGCTCCTCGAAGATCCACAGTGTGGGCGGCGGGCAGACCACGACGCTGGTGACCGGGTTGCGGCCGGACACCGACTACACGTTCACGGTCAAGGCGCGTGACGCCGCCGACAACTTCTCGCCCGCGAGCCCGGCGGTCCGCCTGACGACCGCCGCGGGCAAGGACTCCGGGCGCGGCACGGCGCCCACCGCCTTCCGCGCCGGCACGCACCGCGCGGACGGCGCGTACTACATCGACCTGGCCTGGACGCCGCCGCGGACGGGTGGCGCGGTGACGGAATATCAGATCCAGCTGGACGGCCGCACCGCCACCTCGCTCGTCTTCGGCGGTACGGCACCCGAAGGCCCCGACGCCAGGGCCAGGCACAGCTTCTACATCGGCAGGAAGGCGGCGGAACGGCACGAGGTGCGCATCCGCCCGAAGCTGCCGGACGGGACGTGGGGCGCCTACTCCCCCACGCGGACGGTCACCACGGGCTGACGCGGGCTCAGTCCCGTCGGCGCGCGGCGGCCGCCCGTTCGGTCAGCAGGGCCGCCGCGCGCCGGCACCAGTCGCGGGACTCGCGTTCGAAGGCGAGACCGCGCAGGCAGGTGAGGTAGGGGCCGACGCGCTCGCCGGTACGCAGGAAGGTGTCCTCGTCCGCGCCGCCGCGCAGCTTCACCAGCAGCTTTTCGAGGACCTCGATCTTGGCGTCGGCCACTTCGGCGCGTTCGGTGAGCTGGCCGATCACCGGCGCGGCGTCGACGCCGTCCACGGCCTGCACCTTGACCAGTAGGTCGTCGCGGATGAAGGACGGCTTGGCGGAGCGCGCGGCGAACCGCTCCATCTCGGCGAGGCCTTCGTCGGTGACGCGGAACAGCCGCTTGTTCGGGCGGCCCTCCTGGACGACCTCCCGGCCGGTGACCAGGCCCTCCGTCTCCAGCTTGGCGAGTTCGGCGTAGAGCTGCTGGGGCAGCGCGTGCCAGAAATTGGCCACACCGACGTCGAAGCCCTTGGCCAGCTGATAGCCGCTGTACTCGCCGTCCAGCAGTGCCGCCAGCACCGCGTGCCGCAGAGCCATCGCCCGATCCCCTTCCCTTCCACCACCTCGCCACTCATCATAGTCATGGATATGACCAGTCAGATCCATGACTAGCCGCACCCCATAACTAGCCGCTTCCATGACTAGCCATATCCATGACTATGTATGTCGGCTTTATGCCGACATCATGACCATGCCGCCGTGATCTCGTGCCGTGCGCCTCCGGGAGGACCCTCATGCACCCCACCGCCGAACGATTCCGCTCCGTCGTCGAACAGCGTGACCTCGACGCCCTGACGGATCTGTTCACTCCGGACATCCGCTTCTACAGCCCCGTGAAGTTCGTGCCCTTCGAGGGCCGGGCGATGGTGCTCGGGCTCTTCGGCGTCCTGCTACGCACGTTCGAGGACTTCCGGTACGTCGGGTCGTACGCCGGACAGGCGCGGACCAGCACCGACGGCGACGAGGCCGAGTCGGCCGTCCTCCTCTTCCGGACGACCGTGAACGGCAAGGAGATCCACGGCATCGACCTGCTGCACTTCGACGAGGAGGGCCGGATCAAGGAGTTCACCGTGATGGTGCGCCCGCAGTCCGCCGTCCAGGCCCTCGGGCAGGCCGTGTACGAGGGTCTGGTCGCCGACGGGCTCGTCCCCGCTCCCCGGTGAGGCGCCCCGTGGGCGGGTGACGGGCGGTCAGCTCTGCGCGCGGTCGGCTCTGCGCCGGACGAAGGATTCCGTCACCTGCCCGGAGGCAGTCCGCATGCGGTATGCGCCCGCGGCACGTTGGCTCTTCGTCAGGTAGCACGGGCGTTCCCCGACTCGCGGCGGCGCATGGGTTGTACCGCCTCCCGTGCCACCGGAGGGCAGACTCATGCGTACCAATCAGATATATGTCCGTGCCGGCCTGACCGTTTCCGCGGCCGCGCTCCCACTGGCGCTGGCCGCGCCGGCGGCGTTCGCGGGCGGCGGGATCTCCGTGACCGCCACCGGCTCCACCGTCCGGGTCACCACCGCCGCGTGCGCGGGCGGCGGTACGGCCTCGCTGATGGACGCCGCGAACGCGAGCTTCGCCGGCGGTCGACAGGTGCAGCTGACGAACGGCAGCGGCACCTGGCGGAATGTCAGTGCCGGCACCTACACCGTTCTGGTCGCCTGTCAGGACGGCTCGCAGGCCGGACCTCAGACCGTCACCGTCGGCAGCATGCCGACGGCGTCCTCGACGGCCGCGCCCTCGCGCGGTGTCCGTGGGGGGCTCGGGGGCGGTGCGGAGGACCGGGGCGCGCTCACGCTCATGACCGGCGGGGTCCTCGTGGCCACGGCGGCCGCGGGCGGCGGCGTCTGGTACCTGCGGCGGCGCGCCGCGGGCAACCGGGCCTGACCGACGACCCGGCACCGCCCGGCCACGGCGCCACCACCGGCTGCCGCTCCCCCACCCTCGCGGTGGGTGGGCGGCAGCCGCCGTGTTCTGCGCCGCTTCCCGGCGGCACCCTTGCCGCGTCGCGCCCGTCCCGGTGGGCCGCCCTTACCGTCCTCCCAGCCGACAGGGAGGGCGCGCTCATGCCACGACCGCTCAGCGTTCGTTCAGCTCTACTCCGTGCGCGACCGGCTCACCACCGACCGCGAGGGGACGCTGCGCCGCCTTGCGGACCTCGGATACGGGGCGGTGGAGCCGTACGACGTGCTCGCCGACCCCGAGGAGCTGCGGGAGAGCCTCGACGGGCTCGGACTGACCGTGACCGGCGCGCACGTCGTCCAGCTGCTCGGCCCGGAGCAGGGCCCGGTCCTCGACGCGGTGGCCACGCTCGGTACCGACCTCGCGATCGTGCCCGCGGGCATCCCCGGATCGGGGCCCCGGAATGCCGCGCCCGGCCGCCCCGGACCGAAACCGGCGAAGGGCGACACCCGGCAACCCGAACGGGACCTGCGGAAGGCGACGCTCGGCTGATACGGGACCGCCCTCAGAAGGCGACGCTCGGCGGACCCGGGCCGGGGCCCCATAACGCCGCACCGAACCAAGACCCGCAGAAAGCGATACCCCGATGGCCCGGACCGGGGCCCGGAAGGCGATGCCCGGCCGATTCAGGCCCAGACCCAGACCCAGACCCAGACGCAGCCTCCGCCCCAGCCTCACCCCCGCCCCGCAGCAGACAACGCGCGCGTGCCGCCCGGGCCAGGAGGCACGGGAAGGCGACGCGCTCGGGCGGGGCTACGGCGCTTCCAGTTCGTCGAGCGCGCGTGTGAGCCACTGCGTCCAGAACGTCTCCAGGTCGATGCCCGCGCGCAGCACGACATGGCGCAGGCGGTCCTCGATCGCGTCCTTCCCCGGCGGGAAGTCACGCCGCTCGATGTCCTCGTACTCCGCCAACTGCCGCCGGTGGAGGTCGAGATGGCGGTGCAGTTCCTCCTGGATGCCCTCGGTGCCGACGACCGCGGCGGCGCGCAGGCGCAGCAGCAGGGTGTCGCGCATCGGCTTCGGGTCCTGGCGCGCCGCGGTCCAGCGGGACAGTTCGGCGCGGCCCGCGGGCAGGACTTCGTACTCCTTCTTCTGTCCGCGCGTCGCCCCCTGCCGCGGCAGCGCGCGGATGGCCCCCTCTCGCTCCAGCCTGCCCAGTTCGCGGTAGATCTGCTGGTGCGTCGCCGACCAGAAGTAGCCGATCGACTTGTCGAACCTGCGGGTCAGTTCGAGCCCCGACGACGGCTTCTCCAGGAGGGCGGTGAGGATCGCGTGCGGGAGTGACATGGGGCCATCCTAGGGATGGGTCACAGCGCGGCGGCCAGCTCCGTGCCCTGCTTGATGGCGCGCTTGGCGTCCAGCTCGGCGGCGACATCGGCGCCCCCGATGAGGTGCACGCTGCGCCCGGCGGCGAGCAGCTCCTCGTACAGGCCGCGGCGCGGTTCCTGGCCGGTGCACAGGACGACGGTGTCGACGGGGATGACGGAGGAGACGCCGTCGACGGTGACGTGCAGGCCCGCGTCGTCGATGAGGTCGTAGCTCGCGCCCGCGACCATCGTGACGCCGCGGTGGCGCAGTTCGGTGCGGTGGATCCAGCCGGTGGTCTTGCCGAGGCCCTGGCCGACCTTGGACGCCTTGCGCTGGAGGAGGTGGACGGTGCGCGGCGGGGCGGGCCGTTCGGGCCGGGTCAGGCCGCCGCGTTCGCGGTAGTCCATGTCGACGCCCCACTGGCGGAAGTACGTCGCCGGGTCCAGGCTCGCCTTCTCGCCGCCGTCGGTGAGGTACTCGGCGACGTCGAAACCGATGCCGCCCGCGCCGATGATCGCGACCCGCTCCCCCACGGGCGCGCCGTCGCGCAGCACGTCGAGGTAGCCGACGACGCTCGGGTGGTCGATGCCGGGGATCTCGGGGGTGCGGGGGGCCACGCCGGTGGCGACGACGACTTCGTCGTACGCGGCGTCGGCCAGCTCCTCTGCGGTGACGACGGTGTTCAAGCGGACGTCCACGCCGCGCAGTCGCAGCTGGGTGCGGAAGTAGCGCAGGGTCTCGTCGAACTCTTCCTTGCCCGGGACCTTGCGGGCGACGTTGAGCTGACCGCCGATCTCGGAGGCCGCGTCGAAGAGCGTCACGTCGTGGCCGCGCTCGGCCGCCGAGACGGCGAAGGCGAGGCCGGCGGGGCCCGCGCCGACCACGGCGACGCGTTTCTTGGTGCGGGTCGGCGCGAGCACGAGTTCGGTCTCGTGGCAGGCGCGCGGGTTCACCAGGCAGGAGGTGATCTGGAGGTTGAACGTGTGGTCCAGGCAGGCCTGGTTGCAGCCGATGCAGGTGTTGATGGCCTCGGGCTGCTCGGCGCGCGCCTTGGCGACGAAGTCGGGGTCGGCGAGGAGCGGGCGGGCCAGGGAGACCATGTCGGCGGCGCCGTCGGCGAGCAACTGCTCGGCGATCTCGGGGGTGTTGATGCGGTTGGTGGTGACGAGCGGGACGGAGACCTCGCCCATGACCTTCTTGGTGACGAAGGTGTAGGCGCCGCGCGGCACGGAGGTCGCGATGGTGGGGATGCGGGCCTCGTGCCAGCCGATGCCGGTGTTGATGATCGTGGCGCCCGCGGCCTCGATCTCCTTGGCGAGGTGGATGACCTCGTCGAGGGTGGAGCCGCCGGGGATCAGGTCGAGCATGGAGAGGCGGTAGATGATGATGAAGTCGGTGCCGACGCGTTCCCGGACGCGGCGGACGATCTCGACGGGGAAGCGGATGCGGTTCTCGTAGGCGCCGCCCCAGCGGTCGGTGCGCCGGTTGGTGGGGGCCGCGATGAACTCGTTGATGAGGTAGCCCTCGGAGCCCATGACCTCGACGCCGTCGTAACCCGCGAGCTTGGCGAGCTCGGCGGCGCGGACGAAGTCCTCGATGGTCTGCTCGACCTCGTCGTCGGTGAGCGCGCGGGGCACGGAGGGGCTGATCGGCGCCTGGATGGCGCTCGGCGCGACGAGGTCGGGGTGGTAGGCGTACCGGCCGAAGTGCAGGATCTGCATCGCGATCCTGCCGCCTTCGGCGTGCACGGCCGCGGTGATGCCCGCGTGCTGCGCGGCCTCCGCCTCGGTGGTCATCTTGGCGCCGCCGGGGTAGGGGCGGCCCGCGTCGTTCGGGGCGATGCCGCCGGTGACGATGAGGCCGACGCCGCCGCGGGCACGGGCCGCGTAGAAGGCCGCCATCCGCTCGAAGCCGTTCGGGGCCTCTTCCAGGCCCACGTGCATGGAGCCCATCAGGACCCGGTTGGGCAGGGTGGTGAAGCCCAGGTCGAGCGGGTTCAGCAGGTTCGGGTAACGGCTCATGCGGGCGGCCCTCCGTACGCGGTGTCTACAGGACAGTTGTAGACGACGCGCGAAGCGTTGTGCAACTAGTTGCATAAAGCGTGAGGGGAGTCTCATGGGGGCGCGTTCCGGTCCAGCGACAGCGCGTCGTTCATCACCGGCAGCGTGTTCGCCACCGATGGCGGCTGGCCGGCCGCTGGCGGCATCGACCTCCAGGATGATTCCGCGGGTCGAACAACCAGAGGCGAACCCCCGCCGGTAGCCGCAAGCCTCCCCTGCTGCCCGCAGAACGCGGGGCGACGCGGGACGCGGGAGGCGGGGCGACGCGGGAGGCGGGGGGCGCAAGCGCCATGTCCGAATCCCGCCAGCCGCCGTCCCGCGCGCGCCGCAGACTGGAGATCGGTCAAGAACGCCGGAGGAGAGTCCCATGACCGTCTACACGACGATCGACAGCCCGTTGGGCGCGCTGCTGCTGGTCGGCGAGGCCTCGGGCACCGCCAAGGGCGGCACCGCGCTCGCCTCCCTGTCCATGCCGGGCCAGAAGGGCGCCGCCGCCGTCCTGGACGGCTGGGTCCGTGACGACGAGGCATTCACGGTGATCACCGCGCAGCTGCGCTCGTACTTCGCCGGAAGCCTGACCCGCTTCGACATCGAGTACGCCGCCGGAGCGGGCACCGCCTTCCAGCGCAAGGTCTGGGACGCCTTGGACGCCCTCCCCTACGGCACCACGACCACCTACGGACGCCTCGCCGAACAGCTCGGCCTCTCCCGCGCCGCCGTGCGTGCCCTGGGCACGGCCATCGGGCGCAATCCACTGCTCGTCGTACGCCCCTGCCACCGGGTGATCGGCGCCGATGGCTCCCTCACCGGTTACGCGGGCGGCCTGGAGCGCAAGCGGCTCCTCCTCGACCTGGAGGCGGCGTGACCACACCACGCGCGGTCACGTCAGCGGCGAACACGGCGGACCGGACCGTGCTCGCCGCCGAGCTGGACACGCACGGCTGCGCGCTCACCCCGCGCCCCGTCGTCCCCGCCGAGTGCCGCTGATCGCGGGGCTCTACGACGACCCGGACCTGTTCCGCTCCACGGTCGACGTGGCGCGGCCTGGAACCGTGCCCTATCCGGCGGATGGGGGGCCGGGGCATGGGGAAATCCCCCCAGTTGATCAACCGGCTCGCCGGATGGCCCCGGGGCGGACCGATCGGGGATCGTCGGTTCTCTGACGCAAGGCGCGTACAGGGAACAGGGAGACGAAGACCGTGCGACACAGGAGTTCCAAGGCCGCGACGGCAGCCGTGGCACTGGCCCTCGCCGGAGGCGCGATCGCACCCGCCTCAGCGACTCAAGCGACTCAAGCGACTCGACAGCCTGCCTCCGTCGACGGCTTCTGGCGCGTGGAGGGCTACGGCACCGTCCTGTCGATCGAGGACGGACGCCTACAGGAGTACCAGACGACGCAGATCAGCTGTCTGAAGGGCGACTCCGCGCAGCAGACGGCACCGGGCGAGTACCGCACCGCCGACGCGACGATCCTCACCGTCCGGCCGAAAGGCGCCCTGCATGTGTCCGGATCAGCGGGCGACCGGAAGCTGAGGCGCATCGCGGAGCTTCCCGAAACCTGCCGCCGCGACCGCCCGATGCCCACGGATCCCGTGACGGCGTTCGACGTCTTCTGGCAGTCCTTCGAGGAGAACTACCCCTTCTTCGCCGCCAAGGGCATCGACTGGCACTCCGTACGGGACACGTACCGGCCCAAGGTGCACGCCGACACGACAAGGGCCGAACTCTTCGCCGTCTTCAGCGAGATGGTCGAGCCGCTGTACGACGCACATGTCACCGTCTTCGACGGCGAGCGCAGGTTCTACCAGGTCCGCCCGGGGACGACCGTGCCCGGCGCGGAGCTGGACACCAAGGTGAAGAACCACATCGTGCGGCGCGACCTCAAGGGCGAGAAGCCGCGGGAATTCGCCAACGGCCGGATCAGCTACGCGGATCTGCCCGGCAGGCAGGGCTATCTGCGCGTCTCCGGATTCGCCGCCTACAACACCGAGGACTCCTCGTACGCCGCTCAGCTCGCCGAGCTCGACAAGGCCCTGGACACCGTTCTCACCCCTGAGCGCACGGCCTCCCTCAAGGGACTGATCATCGACCTGCGGATCAACGGCGGTGGCTCCGACGCCCTCGGCCTGCACATCGCCGAGCGCCTCACCGACACCCCGTACCTCGCCTACCGCAAGCGCACCCAGTACACCCGCCCGCAGCCCGTCGTCGTGCGGCCCGCCAAGGACACCCCCCGCTACACCGGTCCGGTCGCCGTCCTGACGGGTGGTTCGACGGTCAGCGCGGGCGAGACCTTCACCCAGGCCCTCATGGAACGGCCGGGCAGGACGGTCCGCATCGGGGAGCCCACGCAGGGCGTCTTCTCGGACGTCCTGGACCGGCGCCTCCCCAACGACATGGCGGTCTGGCTCCCGAACGAGGAGTTCCTGACCCGCTCGGGCCGAACCTTCGACGGCACCGGGATCCCGCCGCACCTGCGTACGCCGGTCTTCACCGAGGAGGAGTTCGAGAAGCACCGCGACTCGGCCTTCGACAAGGCGGTCGCGGTGCTCCGGGACTAGAGCTATAGGGTTCGCCCGGGGGTGGCCATGACCGATCGCGGCTGGTACGAAGACAACGAATACCGCGACCGCAAGTACCACGACAGCGAGTACCGCGACATAGTCCAACGGGCCGAAAAAGCAACCCGGTTCGCCTGGACGGCGATTGCCTGGACGGCGATTGCCGGGACGGCGATTGCCGGGACGGCAGGAGCGCTGGGCTGCGCACTGATCGTCCTGGTCGCGCTCTGCGTCGTCGCGGGCGTGGCGTGTCTCTACCTCGTCACGGCAGCGAGCGGGTGGGCCACACCGCTTCACCGCGGTCTTCCGCGCGCCACCGCCCCCTCACACGCCGTCATCCGCCAGACCGCTCACGCGCAGGGTCACGTTCAGCCGTCCCGTCAGGCCCAGCTCCGGCGGGGCCGTGCCGGGGAGGATCCGGGGCACGCCGTGGTGGGCCAGGCGTGACGGGCCGCCGAAGACGACCAGGTCGCCGCTGCGCAACTCGACGTCCGTATACGGCTTCGTACGCGTCCGCGTGTTGCCGAAACGGAACACACACGTGTCGCCGAGGCTCAGCGACACCACCGGGGCGGACGACTTCTCGTCGCTGTCGCGGTGCATGCCCATGCGGGCGTCGGCGTCGTAGAAGTTGACGAGCGCGATGTCATACGTGTCTTCGGCGGCGTGCCCCGCCGCTTCGGCCGCCGCACCGCCCAGCGCGGCGAGCCACGGCGGCATCGCCTTGACCGGCGCGCCGTCCCCGTCGACGACGGTGCGCGCATACCCGTAGGGGTACCAGTGCCAGCCGAGACAGAACTGCCGCGCGGTCATGGTCCCGCCGCCCGGCGTCCTGACCAGCCGCAGCCCGGCCGGCGGCCTCGCCCATTCCCGGCACGCCTCGACGAGCCGCAGCTGCTCCCGCGGCGGCAGCCAGTCCGGCACATGCACGGCGCCGGGGGCGAGCTCCGTACGGGCCCGCGGGAACAGCTCGGGGGAGAACAGCTCGGCGGAGAACGAGTCGGCGGAGAACCACTCACCGTCCGGCGGCATCGGGCCATGTCCAGTCGGCGACCTCGGGCAGGTCGGTGCCGTGCTCGCGGATCCACGCGTGGTGGCGGGTGCGGGCGTCGGTCATCGCCTGCCGCACGGCCGTGGCGCGCACGCCCAGGCCCGGGACACGGTCGATGACGTCCATGACGAGGCGGTAGCGGTCGAGGTCGTTGCGGACGACCATGTCGAAGGGCGTGGTCGTCGTGCCCGCCTCCTTGTAGCCGCGTACATGCAGGTTGTCGTGCCCGGTGCGGCGGTACGCGAGGCGGTGGATCAGCCACGGATAGCCGTGGTAGGCGAAGATCACCGGCCGGTCCCGGGTGAAGAGCGCGTCGAACTCGGAGTCGGGCATGCCGTGCGGGTGTTCCGCACGGGGCATGAGGCGGGCGATGTCGACGACGTTGACGACGCGGACGGCAAGCTCGGGCAGGAATTCGCGCAGCAGGCCCGCCGCGGCGAGGACCTCCTGCGTGGGGACGTCGCCCGCGCAGGCCAGGACCACGTCGGGTTCGCGCGTGCCGTCGTCCGTGCCCGCCCACTCCCACACGCCGGCGCCGCGCGCGCAGTGGGCGCGGGCCTCGTCGAGGGTGAGCCAGTCGAAGCAGGGCTGCTTCCCGGCGACGACCACGTTGACGTAGTCGCGGCTGCCGAGGACGTGTTCGGTCACCGACAGGAGGGTGTTGGCGTCCGGCGGCAGATAGACGCGTACGACGTCGGGGCTCTTGTTGAGCACGTGGTCCACGAAGCCGGGGTCCTGGTGTGAGAAACCGTTGTGGTCCTGGCGCCACACGTGTGAGGTGAGGAGGTAGTTGAGGGACGGCACGGGCGCGCGCCACGGCAGGGAGCGCGAGGTCTTCAGCCACTTGATGTGCTGGTTGACCATCGAGTCGACGATGTGGACGAACGCTTCGTAACAGGAGAAGAGGCCGTGCCGGCCGGTGAGGGTGTAGCCCTCCAGCCAGCCCTGGCAGAGGTGTTCGGAGAGGACCTCCATGACGCGGCCGTCGCGGGCCAGGTGTTCGTCGGTGTCGAGGGTCCGCTCCTGCCAGGCCTTGCCGGTGGCGCCGAAGAGCGCGCCGAGGCGGTTGGACTCGGTCTCGTCCGGGCCCACGACACGGAAGTCGCGCCGCCGCGCGGTGTCGGCCATGACGCGGGCGAGCAGGGCGCCCGTGACCCGGGTCGGCTCGTGCACGCTGGTGCCGGGCCCCTCGACGGGGACGGCGAAGTCCTCCAGCGGCGGCAGGGGCAGCGCCCGGCTGAGCAGGCCGCCGTTGGCGTGTCGCGTGGCGCCGAGCCTGCGCTCGCCCTCGGGTACGCAGGTCAGGACGTCGGCGGTGGGGGCGCCCTCCGCGTCGAAGAGTTCCTCGGGGCGGTAGGAGCGCAGCCACTGCTCCAACTGCCGCAGGTGGTCCGGGTTCTCGCGTACTCCGGAGAGCGGCACCTGGTGGGAGCGCCAGGTGTTCTCGACCGGCTCCCCGTCCACAGCCCGCGGCCCCGTCCAGCCCTTGGGCGTGCGCAGGACGACGACGGGCCAGCGCGCACGGTGGTGAGCGCCGCCGCCGCGGGCGGCGCGCTGGATGGCGGCGATGCGGTCGAGGGCCTGGTCCAGGGTGTCGGCCATGGCCTGGTGGACCTGGAACGGGTCGTCCCCGGTGACGTACAGCGGATCGTGGCCGTAGCCCTTGAGCAGGGCGTCCAGTTCGGCGTCGGGGAGCCGGGCGAGCAGCGTCGGGTTGGCGATCTTGTAGCCGTTGAGGTGGAGGATCGGCAGGACGGCGCCGTCGTGCACGGGGTCGAGGTACTTGTTGGAGTGCCACGAGCCGGCCAGCGGCCCGGTCTCCGCCTCGCCGTCCCCGATCACGCAGGCCACGACGAGGTCCGGGTTGTCGAAGGCGGCTCCGTAGGCGTGGGCGAGGGAGTAGCCCAGTTCGCCGCCCTCGTGGATCGAGCCGGGCGTCTCGGGCGCTACGTGGCTGGGGACGCCGCCGGGGAACGAGAACTGGCGGAACAGCCGCGCCATGCCCTCCGCGTCCCGCGTCACGGCCGGGTACGTCTGGGTGTAGCTGCCCTCCAGCCAGGAGTTGGCGAGGACCGCCGGGCCGCCGTGGCCGGGTCCCCACACGCACAGCGCGTCCAGGTCCCGCTCCTTGATGACGCGGTTGAGGTGCGTGTGGACGAGGTTGAGGCCGGGTGAGGTGCCCCAGTGGCCGAGGAGGCGCGGCTTGATGTGCTCGGGTCGCAGCGGCTCGCTCAGCAGCGGGTTGCTCATCAGGTAGATCTGGCCGACGGCCAGGTAGTTGGCGGCACGCCAGTGGGCGTCGAGTGCCGCCAGGTCCTCCTTCGCCATGGGCGCCATGAGGTCTCCTCGCGAGGGTCGGGTGCGTGCGGCGGGACCACGGAGCAGTACGTGGCTGAAGCGCGGGTTCCACACAAGCGCCGGGTCAGTCGTCGCGGTGCGGGTCAGTCGTGGCGTGCGGTATGAGTCGTCGCGTGTCGGTCGTCGCATGCCGGGCCAGTCGCCACGTGCCGGCTCGGTCGTCGCGGTGCCGGGTCGGTCGCGGCGACCGACCGGCCCGGCGTTTCTCCCTCGACGCTGCCACCGCCCGGCCGTCGCCGCGAGTGCAGGGCGGCCCGTTCGGCCCCGGGCCGGGACCCGGGAGTGGGCTCAGCGGTGGCCCTTGACCGCCCGCAGCACGACGAACTTCGGGTCGCTCGCGACGACCTGCGCGTTGCCGAAGAGCTTGCGGAGCTTCACGTGGTAGGCGAGGTGGCGGTTGCCGATGACCCACAGTTCGCCGCCGGGCCGCAGCGCGGCGCGCGCGCCGCTGAACATCCGCCACGCGGTCGCGCCGGTGGTGGCCTGGTGGCTGTGGAAGGGCGGGTTGTTCAGGACGAGGTCCACCGTCCCCGGCGGCACGGCGGCCAGGGCGTCACCGGCCACGAAGTGCGCCTTGGCGCCCTCGGCGGCGTTGGCGCGGAAGGTGGCCTCGGCGGAGGCGACGGCCTGGAACGACTCGTCGATGAAGGTGACCGTGGCGTCCGGGTCCGCGACGGACGCGGCGGTGCCGAGCACGCCGTTGCCGCACCCGAGGTCCACGACGTGCGCGCCGCCGCGGGCGCGCGGCAGGTGCTTGAGGAAGAAACGGGTGCCGATGTCGAGCCGGTCGGCACAGAAGATGCCGGCGTGGTTGACGACGGTCAGGCCCGCACCGGCCCCGGAGTCGGCGGGCAGCACATACGTACGAGGCCACGGGCCGGGAGCCGTGGTGCGCGAAGGATCGGGGACGCGCGAAGGATCGGGGGTGCTGAAGATGAGCCGCGCCTTCTGCCGCGCCAGAGAGGTCCTGGTCGGTCCGACGAACCGCTCGAAGAGTTCCAGCGTGGAGGTGTGGATCTCGGTGACCATGCCGTTGCCGACGACGACGGTGCCCTCGTGCAGGGCGGGCGCCAGCCGGTGGAGCTGGTCCTCCAGAAGCGCCAGACTCTTCGGTACGCGCACCAGGAGTACGTCGATACGGGCGGGCGGCGTGTCCCTCGTCGTCAGGAGCCGCGCGGTGTCCGGCGCGTGCCCGGCCCGCGCGAGGTTGGCGCGGGTGGCCTGCTGGGCGAGGAAGGAGTCGGTGATCTGCACCAGCACGCGCGCGTGCCCCGCGAGCACGGTGGTCAGCGCTCCCCACCGGTCACCGACGACGGCGACGGTGCCGCTCAGATCGACGGCCGCCGCGCCCTGCCCTTCATCGCCCTCCTCGCCCGCGAGGTGCCGCAGCAGATAGGCGTCGGCCGCCGACCAGGCGCGCAGCTGGTCGCGGGGGTCCTCCGGGAAGCGGGTGAGGTCGTACGCGCCCCATGACGTGCTCAAACGGTTCATCGTGCCCTCAGGCTAACGGAGGGCCGGCCGGGCGCGGGGGTCAGCCCGCGGGCCTCACCGCTCGGCGGGCGGCTCGAACCAGGTGGGGCCGTCGACCAGGGCGTGCTTGATGCGGGAGAGCGAGAACTCGTGCAGGTCGGGCAGTGCGTCCACGTCGAACCACGCCACCTCCAGCGACTCGTCGTCGTTGACGCGCGCCTCGCCGCCGACGGCACGACAGCGCAGGGTGATGTCCATGTACTGGCAGGTGTCGCCGTTGGGGTAGGTGACCGGGTCGAGTGCCTGCACCAGGACCACGCGCTCGGGGACGCAGCGCACCGCCGTCTCCTCGTACACCTCGCGCACCGCGCACTCGGCGGGCTGCTCCCCCGGGTCGGGGATACCGCCGATCACCGACCACCTGCCGTTGTCGGACCGCCGCCCGAGCAGCACTCTGCCCTCGTCGTCGAAGACGATGGCGGTGATCCCGGGGAGCCAGAGCAGCTGCTGACCGGCGTCGGCCCGCAAGGTGCGGATGAATTCAGGAGTGGCCATGGTCCGACCCTAACGGCGTCCCGTCACCGTCCTTGACAGGAGCGGGGGTTACTCCCCCGCAGCCGTACCCGCACCCGCACCCGTCGACGCCCCCGCGCCTGTCCCCGCCCTCGCGCCCGTCCCCGCGCCCCGCCGGGCCCGCGCCGACGGCACGGCGGCCCAGCCGAGTCCGCCGAGGGCGATCAGCACGAGGAGGCCCTCGGGCAGTACGCCGAGGCGGGTGGCCGGGGTCCGCGACGAACGCAGCGGCACCTCTTCGACGAGCGAGTCGGCGGTGAACCACTTCGTCTTCGCCTTGACCGTGCCGTCCGGCATGATCACCGCGCTGACGCCGCTGGTCACCGGGACCGCGACCGCGCGGCTGTGCTCGACCGCGCGGACACGGGACATCGCGAGCTGCTGGTACGTCATCTCGCTACGGTCGAACGTGGCGTTGTTGCTGGGTACGGAGATGATCTGGGCGCCGTTGGTCACCGTGTCGCGTACGGCCCAGTCGAAGGCCGCCTCGTAGCACGTGGCGAGCCCCACCTCGGTGCCCGCCATGGTGAAGACACCGGGCTCGGAGCCGCGGCTGAAGTCCTGGCGGACCATGTCGACGTCGCTGCTGAAGACACTGATGAGGCCGCGCAGCGGGATGTACTCGCCGAAGGGCTGGATCTGCCGCTTGTCGTAGGTGTCGGTGGGGCCCTTCTGCGGATCCCACAGGATCTGCTCGTTGTAGAGCTTGCCGTCCTTGCCCTCGACGACACCGCCCACCGAGACCGGCACCCCTATGGCGTTGACGGCGTCCTCGATCTCCTGGCGCGCGTCGGGGTTGGTGAAGGGATCGATGTCGGAGGAGTTCTCCGGCCACAGCACGAGGTCCGGGCGCTTGATCTTGCCGGCCTTCACCTCGGCGGCCAGCCGCTCGGTCTCGCGCACATGGTGGTCGAGGACGGCGCGCCGCTGGGCGTTGAAGCCGAGCCCCGCGCGCGGGACGTTGCCCTGGATCGCGGCGACCGTCGCGGTGCCGTCCTCCGCCTCGTCGCTGACCAGCGGCCGCGCGGCGAAGGCACCGAGGAGCGGGACGAGCACGCTGAGCCCGGCCACGGCCGCCGCCCCGCGCCGCAGGACCCCGGTGGCACGTACGTCACGGCCCTGGCGCACGGCCTCGTACAGCCCGAAGCCGCACAGGACGACCGCGAACCCCAGCACGGGGGTGCCGCCGAGCGCGGCGAGCGGCAGGAAGACGCCGTCCGCCTGGCCGAAGGCGATCTTGCCCCACGGGAATCCGCTGAAGGGCACGCGCGCGCGTGCCGCCTCTCCCGCGATCCACAGGGCGGCCGCCCAGAGCGGGTAGCCGGGCAGGCGTGAGACCGCCGCGACGCCCGCGCCCACCAGGGCCACGAAGACGGCCTCGACGGCGGCGAGCGCCAGCCAGGGGCCGGGGCCCACCTCGACGCCGGTCCACACCAGCAGCGGCAGCAGGAAGCCGAGGCCGAAGAGGTAGCCGAGGCCGAGGCCCGTCTTCCAGCCGCGGCCGTGCAGGGTCCAGGCGAGGACGGCGAAGGCCGGGAGCGCGAGCCACCACAGGGTGCGGGGCGGGAAACTGACGTAGAGCAGCACTCCGGAGAGGGCCGCCGCGGCGGCGGGCCCGAGCCGCCGCAGGACGCGGTCGGCGCGGGAGGCCCGCGCGGGCTGCGGATCGAGCTGTTCCGGCTCGTCTACGGGGGTGGTGGTGGCGGTCACTCGGGGAGTGTACGGCGCACCGTCGGGGCGCCGACAGCGCGGTCGGAGGTGCCCCCGCCGTACCGTTCCTGCGCAACTGGTCCCCATGACGCGGTCCTGCCGTTAGCGTGTGGCCGGGCCCCGGGCGCGGGCCGGGCTCACGCCACTGTGGGCCGGCCGACACCGTCCGGGCCCGCATACATCGGGGGGCGGCGGGGTGGGGGCAGCGGGTGCGGCCGCGACGGCCGGTCCGGCGGGCGAGTGTGAGCGGCGGGACGCGTCCGACGCCTTGGGCGTGGCCCTGCTCGGCGCGTGTGCCGCCTGGGCGCTGATCACCGCCGCGGTGCGCGGCGGCAGTCCCGAGGGAGTGCTCCTCGCGGTCCTGGCCGTGGCCGCCGGGTACGCGGGCGGGCGCATCTGCGGAGCGCTGCTCCCGGTCGCCGCCCCTTGCGCGGGGGCGATCGCGGGGCTCGGCCTGGCGGTGGCTGCGCCCCGTCTGACGCTCGGCCCCGCCTCGCCCCTCGGTCACGCGGGCTCGACCGCCGGGCTGCTGATCCTCTCGGCGGGTGCGGCCTGCTGCGCGGCGTGGGCGGCCCGGACCCCGGCGGCACGCGTCGCCCTGCGGGTGCTGGCCGCGGGGGTCGCCGGTACCGCGGTGGCGCTGGGCTCGCCCGCGGCCTTCGCCGGGTGCGCCCTGGTGCTGCTCTGCTCGCTCGCGGCGGCCCACGTACGGCGCAGGGCGCTCGGCCTCGCCGGTCTCGCGGCCGCGACGGCGCTGCTGACGGGGCTGTCCTGGGCGGTGGCCGAGAACATCCTGCCGGACGGCCTGTCGGCTTCGCTGGAGGGCCGGCTCGGTCGGCAACGCGTGCAGCTGTGGCGGGACGCTCTTGGCCTCGCGGAGCGGGAACCCGTCCTCGGCGTGGGGCCGGGGCGCTTCGGTGAGGTCAGCCCGGCGGTCGCCCGGAACCTCCTGGCGGACGGCAAGCCGCATTCGGCGCCGTTGCAACAGGCCTGCGAGCAGGGCCTGGTCGGGGTGGCGCTGCTGGCGGCGGTGTTCGGCTGGCTGCTCTACGTCCTGTGGCGCTCGCCGCGCTCCACCCAGGTCGTCCTGTCGGCGGGCGCGGCCCTGACGGCGCTGACGGCCGTGGCGACGGTGGGCAACGCGCTCAGCGTGACGTCGGTGACGGCCGCGGCCGGCCTCCTCGCGGGCATCGCGACGGCGCGTCCTCTGCACGACGGCTCCGGTGACTCCAGTGACTCCAGTGGCTCCGGTGACTCCGGCTGAGCCGATGGAGCCAGCGGTTCGGTCGGGGTGGTCAGACCGACTTCTCCCTGACATTCAGCCGGGCCCTGATGGCGCGTACCGCGGATTCGGCGTTGTCCACGGTCACCGTGAACTTGTGGCCGTCGCCCAGGCTGAGCACCAGGCCCTCACCGCGCCGGACCACGACGGCCGTGCCCTTCTCGGGCCGCCAGCGGTAGCCCCAGCCGCCCCACTGCCGCGGTGTGACGCTCGGGGCGAAGTCCGCGCCGACAACATGGGAGAGCGGGATGTGCCGGCGCGGCAGCCCCAGATGGCCGCAGCGGACCTCCAGGAAATCCTTGTCGACCCTCACGGCCACATGGACGAAGGCCAGGGTCCCGAAGAGCATCAGGAGTCCGACGGCGATGCATCCCACGACGGACATGAGCAGCGGCGCGAAGCCCGAGGTCCACATCGAGCCGACCGCGAGTTCGATGCCGAGGGCCAGGCAGGCCGCACCGGCACAGGCCAGCAGCCACTGGACGCGGTTGGTCGCGCGGCCGGTCCAGACTTCGGGCGGGGCGTCGGGCACGGCACTCGCGCCGTGTTCGCCATGCTCCTCGTGGACTGGGTCCTGGTGGACTGGGCCCTTGCGGACTGGGTCCTTCATGCCATCGAGATTACTCACGTTCCGCCGCCAAGGCACCGCGTCGCGGACCGTGACGGGCTGCGTGGCTCCGTGGGCTCCGGGACTCCGGAGGGCTCAGAGCACGGGGCTGACCGCCGCGAGCAGGCGCCCCTCGGCGTACGTGAGGGCCTCCCGCGGCAGCTGCTCCTCGCGCCCGCTGAGCAACACGGTGAGTCCGGGCGCCGCGCCGTCGTCGGCGTCGGAGCCGGGGCGCGCGCCGATCCTGCGCAGCGCCTGGGCGGCGACCGCGCCGGCCGAGCCGTGCAGCACGAGCGGTGGGAGCTGCGGCTGCTGCACGGCGGCGCGGATACGCTCCGCGACCAGCTCGTAATGGGTGCAGCCCAGGACGACGGTCCTTACATCGGGCGGGGTGAGCGCAGCGGCGGCGGCGATCGTCTCGTCGATGGCCTTCTCGTCCGCGTACTGCACGGCGTCGGCGAGGCCGGGGCAGGGCACCTCGGTGACGTCGACGTCGCTCGCGAACTGCTCGATCAGGCCCCGCTGGTAGGGGCTGCCCGTGGTGGCGGGGGTGGCCCAGATGGCGACGGGTCCGCCGCCCGCGGCGGCGGGTTTGATGGCCGGCACGGTCCCGATGACCGGGATGCCGGGCTCCAGGCGGGCCCTGATCGTGGGCAGCGCGTGCACGGAGGCGGTGTTGCAGGCCACGATCAGCGCGTCCGGGCGGTGCGCGGCGGCGGCCTCGGCGACGGCGAGGGCGCGGGCGGTGAGGTCTTCGGTGGTCCGCGGTCCCCACGGCATGCCGTCCGGGTCGGAGGAGAGCACGAGATCGGCGTCGGGCCGCAGGCGACGTACCACGGCCGCCGCGGCGAGCAGTCCGATACCGGAGTCCATGAGCGCGATCTTCACCCGGTCACCATAGTCGATGGGCCCCACAGGCTCCGTCCCGTGGGGCAGACTTCGGCGGATGAGCGCCGTTGCGTGGATCGCCGCCGGATCGCTTGCCGCGTGGCTGTGGCTGCTGTTGGGTCAGGGGTTCTTCTGGCGTACGGACGTACGTCTGCCGCCGCGCCGGGACCCGGCGCACTGGACGCGCTGGCCGGCGGTGTGTGTCGTCGTGCCCGCCAGGGACGAGGCCGCGATGCTGCCCGAGAGCCTGCCGTCGCTGCTGGCGCAGGACTATCCGGGGCGGGCGGAGGTCTTCCTCGTCGACGACGGCAGTACGGACGGCACGGGCGAGCTGGCCCGCGCGCTGGCCGAGCGGCACGGCGGCCTGCCGCTGACCGTCGGCTCCCCCGGTGAGCCGCCCCCGGGGTGGACCGGCAAGCTCTGGGCGGTGCGCCACGGCATCGGTCTCGCCCGCGCGCGAGACCCCGAGTATCTGCTCCTGACCGACGCGGACATCGCCCACGGGCCCGAGAGCCTGCGCGAGCTGGTGGCCGCCGCGGACGCGGGCGGCTTCGACCTGGTCTCGCAGATGGCGCGGCTGCGGGTGCGCAGCGTGTGGGAGCGTCTGGTGGTCCCGGCGTTCGTCTACTTCTTCGCCCAGCTCTACCCCTTCCGCCGGATCGGCCGGAAGGGGGCACGGACGGCGGCAGCGGCGGGCGGCTGCGTCCTGCTGCGCGCCGACGCCGCCGAGCGGGCGCGGATTCCCGACGCCATCCGGCACGCGGTGATCGACGACGTGGCGCTCGCGCGGGCGGTCCGCCGCTCCGGCGGCCACATCTGGCTGGGTCTCGCCGAGCGCGTCGACAGTGTGCGCCCCTACCCCCGTCTCGCGGACCTGTGGCGGATGGTCTCGCGCAGCGCGTACGCCCAGCTGCGGCACCATCCGCTGCTGCTCGCCGGCACGGTCGCCGGGCTCGCGCTGGTGTACCTCGCTCCCCCGGCCACCCTGGTCGCGGGTCTCACCACGGGCGACGCACCGGCGGCGACGATGGGGGGCCTCGCCTGGCTGCTGATGACCGCGACCTACCTGCCGATGCTCCGCTACTACCGGCAGCCCCTGTGGCTCGCCCCGCTGCTGCCCGGCACGGCGTTCCTGTACCTCCTGATGACGGTGGACTCGGCGGTGCAGCACTACAGGGGGCGGGGCTCCGCGTGGAAGGGGCGTACGTACGCCCGTCCGGACGCCACGGCGGAAGCGGCACCGGAGCAGCGCTGACCGGCTGGAGTCACTTCCGGCCGGGCGTCCAGTTCATGCCCCAGCCGTAGGCGTGGTCGATGGTGCGCTGCGGGCTCACCCCTCGGTCCGGCACGAGGTAGCGGGCCTCGCGCTGGACGACGAGGTCGCCGCCGTTATTGGTGAGCAGGGCCAGCGCGCACACCGTGGAGGGGACGGTGCACTCGTCGAGCGAGAAGTCGACCGGGGCGCCGTGCTGCGGCTGGAGGGTGACGGTGGCGTTGAGGTCGGCGAAGCTGCGGGCGCCTTCGTAGATGGTCACGAAGATGACGATGCGGCGGAAGTCCTTGATGTGGTCGAGGTTGACGGTGAGGTTCTCGCCACTGGCCACGGCGCCGGTGCGGTCGTCGCCGTCGAGCAGCATGTACGGAGGCTGGTGCAGCGCTCCGAAGGCGTTGCCGAGGGCTTGGACGACTCCCTTCCGGCCGTCGGCGAGTTCGTAGAGCGCGCACAGGTCCAGGTCGAGGTCGGCGTGCAGGGCGACGGCTCTGCTGAGCTTCGCGCCCCATCCCTTGAACTGCTTGCGCACCTCCCAGTTGAGGTTCACGCGCAGCGCACCCGAGGTGCCGCCCTGTTTCGTCAGCGAGACGGAGGGGGCGTCCTTCGTCAGGGTGACTTTGGTGAGGCGCACGGGCTCTGCGGGCGGCGGGGGCACGGGAGGGGCCGGGGCGGCGGGGGCGGGTGTGACGGCTGCGGCTGGCGGGGACGCAGGGGTGACCGCCGTGGGGACCGCCGGGGGCACGGATCGTTGCGGCTCGTCCACCGTGATGCCGTAGTCCGTGGCGAGTCCTTCGAGACCGCTGCCGTAGCCCTGGCCGACGGCGCGGAACTTCCACGCGCCCTGGCGCCGGTACAGCTCGCCGAGGACGAAGGCCGTCTCCACCGTCGCGTCCGTGCTGTCGTAGCGCGCCAGTTCGGCACCGCTCACCGCGTCGAGCACGCGGACGTACAGGCCGGGGACCTGTCCGAAGGTGCCGCCGTCGGCCGAGGCGGCGAGTACCACGGTCTCGATCGCGGGCTCCACGCGCGCGAGGTCGACGGTGAGCACATCGCGCACGCCGCCGTCGGAGCGCTGCTTGCCCTCGTACCGCACCGCTCCGGAGGAGTGCGCCGGCTGGTTGTAGAAGACGAAGTCGGCGTCCGAGCGCACCTTTCCTGACGAGGTCAGCAACAGTGCGGACGCGTCCGCGTCGGGCACTCCGGCGCCCGCGCCCCACCCCAGTTCCACCCGCACCGCGGGTGCCGGTACGGGAACATTCGATCCTTTAGGCATGGTCATGTCCGCCCCCATCGCAAGTCGCCGCGTCCGGCAGGGCCGCCGATTCCGTTCGCGGCCAACCTATTACCCGGATCACCGGGAGGCCCATGACCGCGCCCCGCGGGCCTCCCCAGTCGCTCCCCGGCCGACCGCGGGTAACCCGCCAGGAGCACGGCTCTTACACGATCCCTACACCGCCTGGCGACCGATTTTCCCAAGTTCGCTCGAATTGAGTACATGTCACCACTGCCGACACGTAAAACAACCCTCTTATCGGTCTCCCCAACCAGCACATCAAGGGCTTAACTTATGGAGCATGACCTCCCCCCGCTCCACCTATGGCGGCGGTTACTACTCCGCGCCGTCCTTCACGGACACTCCGATCTACGACTCCCTCGTCGCAGAGCGGGGCACTCCTCAGATCGCCCCGATCCGGGTTCCGTCCGCGTACGACACGGGCAGCCACCTGCCCGCCCTCCCGGCCGCGCTCCCCGCCCTGCCGGCCGCCCCTTCCCACCACAACCCCGGGTACGGCTACGCCCAGGCCCCGCAGCCCGCCCCGCTGCAACAGGCCCCCGCGCCGTACATCCCGCAGCAGGCCGCCGGCCCGCGCGGGTACCCCGGCGCCCAGCCCCAACGCCCCGCGGCCGGTACGGGATACGAGGCGATGAGTCCGGCGTCTCCCCGCCCGGCCCCCGCGCCGTACGAGGATCCGTACAACCGCCCCTACCGCGGGTACTGATCGACGACACCGCCCTCCGCGCATGGCGCCTGCCGCCGCCGGGCTTCTGCCCGGCGGCGGCATTCGTGTGCGCCGGATCAGCTCGGTTTCGGGCAGAATCCGGTGGCCGGATCCACCGGGCTCATCCGCGCCGGTGATGCCTCCACGACCCTCGAATGACCCGCCTCCGGTTGGGGAACTCATCGACGGAGCACGGACGTTGAGCTTCGTGGACACGTGCCGTTCCTGGTCGGGGCGGACGCGGAAGGAGGTGCGGGGCTGTGCGGGCGATCGCCGGGCTCTGGCGGTGGCGGCGCAATCCGCTGCGCCGCGGGACCGACCTCGTGGAGGCCTGGCTGGCCCTCGCCGCCCTGGTGCTGTTCGCCGTCGCCGCCCCCGTCATCGGCACGGTCACCACCGGCCTGACGCGCGACGCCCTGCTCACCTCCGTGCGCGAGCAGCGCGAGGCCCGCCACGCGACCGTCGGCACGGTCGTGCGGAAGGTCTCCTCTCCCCCGCTCGACCCCGACCCCGAAACCGCGTCGGCACGCGACGCCCACAGCCGCGTCCTCGCCCGCTGGACGGGTCCGGATGGCGCCGACCGCTCCGGAGTCGTCGTCGCCCGGCTCAACGCCCCGCGTGCCGGTGACCACTTCCGGCTGTGGACCGACGAGCGCGGCCGGGTCGTCGGCCGTCCGCTGGACACCGCGACCGCGACCACCCACGCCGCCCTCGCCGGATTCGGCGCCGCCGCGGCGAGCGTCGCCCTCATCGAGGGCACGCGCAGGCTCGTCCTCTGGCGCATCGTCCAAGGGCGATACGCCCGCCTGGACCGGGCATGGGCCAAGGCGGGCCCCGACTGGGGCAGGACCGGCACCGGCTCCTGACCGGCCCCGGGACCGGGCCGCGCGGCCGGAGCCCGCCGATCGGGTCAACTGCCCCTGCTCGCGCGCGCTACGGTGGACCGGCCGAACTCTTCGGCTCCTTGCGCGGCGATGCGGCACATCGCGGCAGACCGGCGCAAGACCCGCGTACGACGAGGTGGGGGCAGAGCAACTCCATGGCACAGGGCACGGTCCAGGTGACGCACACCGGCACGTCGCGGTGGCGGCGCCGCACCGGCGAGTACGCATCGCTCGCCGCCGCCTTGGAGGCCGCGAGCGACGGCGACATACTCACCGTCGCCGCCGGCACCTACCGCGAGAACCTCGTCGTCCAGCGCGCGGTGACCCTGCGCGGGCCCGACGGCTCGGCGGGTTCCGTGCGCATCGCGCCGTCCGAAGGGGTGCCCCTGACGGTGCGCGCCTCCGCGATCGTCCAGGACGTGCACGTCGAGGGCCAGGACTCCTCCGCGCCCGCGCTGCTCGTCGAGGACGGCGCCCCCGAGCTGACCGACATCCGGGTCGTGACCCGCTCCGCGGCCGGCATAGAGGTGCGCGGCGGCGCGCGCCCGACGGTCCGCCGCTGCACCGTGGACAATCCGGGCGGCGTCGGCATCGCGGTGCTCGACGGCGGCGGTGGCGTCTTCGAGGAGTGCGAGATCGTCGCGGCGGGCCAGTCCGGTGTCGCGGTGCGCGGCGGCGCGCACCCCCGCCTGGAGCGCTGCCGGGTGCATCACGCCTCGGGCGCCGGGCTCTCGGTGACCGGCGAGCACACCGGTCTGGAGGCCATCGGCTGCGAGATCTACGAGATCAAGGGCACGGGCGTCCAGGTCACCGGGCGGGCCTCCGCCCATCTGACCGACTGCGACGTGCACCGGACCACCTCCGACGGCGTCACGCTCGACACGGACGCCGTGCTGACGCTGGCCGACTGCCGCATCCACGACATCCCGGAGAACGCGATCGACCTGCGCTCGCGCTCCGTGCTGACGCTGACCCGCTCCACGGTCTGCCGGTTCGGGCGCAACGGCCTGTCGGTGTGGGACCCCGGCACGCGCGTGGACGCCAACCAGTGCGAGATCCACGACAGTACGGGCGACTATCCGGCGGTCTGGGTCAGCGACGGCGCGACGGCCGTCCTGGAGTCGTGCCGGGTGCGCGACGTGCCGGACGCGCTGTTCGTCCTGGACCGCGGCTCGCGCGCCGACGTCGTCGACAGCGACCTCTCCCAGGTGCGCAACACGGCGGTGTCGGTGAGCGACGGCGCGACCGCGCAGCTCGACGACTGCCGCATCCGCGAGGCCGCCACGGGCGCCTGGTTCCGCGACCACGGCAGCGGCGGCACCCTCGCCAACTGCAGTATCGACGCCGTCCAGACGGGCGTGATCGTCACCAAGGGCGCCGACCCCACCATCGGGCGCTGCACGGTCACCTCGCCCGCCGAAGCGGGCTTCTACGTCTCCGCGGGCGGCCGCGGCAGCTTCCAGGGCTGCCGGGTCAGCGGCAGCGGCGGCTACGGCTTCCACGTCATCGACGGCTGCCGTACGACGCTGAAGAAGTGCCGCACGGAGCGGTGCGCGCGCGGCGGCTTCGAGTTCTCCGAGGAGGGCCCGCTCGTCGAGGACTGCGCGAGCGACGAGAGCGGCGGCGGCCTGCGCACCCCGGCGGCGCCGCAGGAGGTGCCCGCCGTGCAGACGGCCACGCAGACCGCCGGGCTGCTCGGCTCGGTCCCCGCTCAACAGGCTCCGCAGTCGGCGCCGCCGGAGAAGGCGGCCCGCGCCTCCAAGGAGGTCCTCGGCGAACTCGACGCCCTGGTCGGCCTGGACAGCGTCAAGCGCGAGGTGCGCGCGCTCACCGACATGATCGAGGTGGGCCGCCGCAGGCGGCTCGCCGGGCTCAAGGCCGCGTCCGTCCGCCGCCACCTGGTCTTCACCGGCTCGCCGGGCACGGGCAAGACGACCGTCGCGCGGCTCTACGGCGAGATCCTCGCCTCGCTCGGCGTCCTGGAGAGCGGCCACCTCGTCGAGGTCTCGCGCGTCGACCTGGTCGGCGAGCACATCGGCTCGACGGCGATCCGCACCCAGGAGGCCTTCGACCGGGCGCGTGGCGGTGTGCTGTTCATCGACGAGGCGTACGCCCTCTCCCCCGAGGACTCCGGGCGCGACTTCGGCCGGGAGGCCATCGACACGCTCGTGAAGCTGATGGAGGACCACCGCGAGGCCGTCGTGGTGATCGTCGCGGGTTACACCGCGGAGATGCAGCGCTTCCTTTCCGTCAACCCCGGTGTGGCGTCCCGTTTCTCGCGGACGATCACCTTCAGCGATTACGTGCCCGAGGAGTTGCTGCGGATCGTGGAGCAGCAGGCCGAGGAGCACGAGTACCGCCTGGGCGCGGGCACGGGTGAGGCGCTCCTGAAGTACTTCACGGCGCTCCCGAAGGGGCCCGCCTTCGGCAACGGCCGCACCGCGCGGCAGGCCTTCGAGGCGATGGTGGAGCGGCACGCGGGCCGGGTCGCCCAGCTCCCCGAGCCGAGCACGGACGACCTCACCCTGCTGTATCCGGAGGATCTGCCGGAGCTGGTGTGACCGCTTCCGTCTCCGAGGGGCGCGGGGAGGGCACGGCCGCCTTGAGGCGCGCCAGAAGCCGTGCGCGCTCCTCGGCGAACGCCGGGTCGGACTGGTAGTCGCTGTGGCCGAGGATCGGTGCCGGGAGCGGATGGTCCTCCGTACGGCCGTAGGCGACGGGGTCCTTGAGTGCGGCGCGGTCCACCTGCGGGCCGCAGTCGCCGCGCAGGCCGATGGGGCCGCCGATCGGGTCGGTGGGCCGGTGCAGGTTGCGCCAGCAGTCGACCTCGCGGTGCAGGGAGGTCAGGGCGGCCGGGCCGAAGTGGGCGGGGAACCAGCGGGCGTAGAGGCGCTCCAGGGGCGAGCCGTAGGTGAGCAGGGCGACGCGCCTGCGGACCGAGGGGCGCAGCTGCCAGGCGGCCGCCGCCGCGAGGACACTGCCCTGGGAGTGCCCGGAGATGACGAGGCGGCCGCCCGTGGCGCTGGTGGCGCGGGTCCAGGCGGCCATGCGCCAGGTGAGGTCGGGGACGGCACGCTCGGCGTAGCAGGGTGGGGCGAAGGGGTGGGCGGCGCGCGGCCAGAATGTGCCGACGTCCCAGAGGATGCCGATGGTGCGCCGGGCCGAGGCGTCCTTGTAGGCGCGACGGCCCCAGGTGACGAACAGTATGAAGCCGAAGCCGATGAGCCAGGAGCCGAGCGCCTGGGATGTCTCGGCGGCGCCCTCCACGACGTCGGGTGTGCCTTGCGCGGCCTTGGCCGGGACCTTCTCCGTCAGCCACGCGCCGGCGAGGGCGCCCGCACCGAGCAGCAGGGTGACGGCGGAGATGATGCCGACGAGGAAGGGCGCGCGGTCGGTGAGCGCGGCACGCGCGCGTGTCCCGGCGATGCGGCGGGTGCGGGTGGTGTCCTGGGGTTCGTCGGCGTAGTCGGCCGCCACCTTCTTCATCTCGCGGCGCTTGCGCTGGAGCGTGCGTACGCCGAACCAGGCGCACAGCACGGCGACGACGACCAGGAGCGGCGGGATCGCGGACGCCTGCCAGGTGAGCAGGACGGGCGGTCCGGGGATGGAGCCGTGGGTGCCGTCCAGCCAGTCGGCGACCCGCTGCGCGCCGCCGCCGGACATCACTCCGCCCAGGGCGCAGGAGAGCATGGCGGTGGCGGGGCCGCCGAGGCCGCGGATGGCGGTGCGGGCGTCGGGTGAGGTGCGGTACAGGCAGTGCGCGACCACCGCGAGGGCGACGACCAGCAGGCCTTGGACGAGTGCGATGCCGCCGAAGGTCGCGTCACCCGGCAGCCGGCCCTCGGAGCGCCAGCCGGGGCGTGACCAGCCCGCGTACAGCAGGGTCAGGGCGAGCACGGCGAGCGCGGCCAGCGGGAGCCTGCGCACGAGGGCGCGGTCCAGCCTGCGGTCGAGCTTGTTCTCGCTGCGTCCCCTGCGGCACACCACCCACGCGATGACCGCCCCGCCCGCGAGGAGCGCGGCGTGCAGGCTCCAGCCGAGGACGTCGAGGAGGGCGGGGCCCCCGGGGCGCCGGTCGTGCCGCGCGGCGGACGCGCCGACCGCGGCGGCGACGGTGAGCAGGCCCGCGGCGGTGTGGGCGGCGCGCAGCCGGGCGACGAGGCGGCGGCCGTACCAGAAGCCGGGCCTGCCGAGCGCGGTGCGGCTCGTCTCCTCCTCCGGGTCGGGCTGGTGGGGCAGCGGCTGCTGGGACTCGTACGCGCTCCAGGTGCGGTGGGAGAGGTACCAGAGCAGCCCGGTGAGGGCGCCGGGCAGGAGCGCGGCGAGGGCGAGGCGGCGGCCGGGCTGCGACCACCAGCCGCCGTGGCCCGCTCCGTCGGCGGCGAGGAAGTTGAGCCAGTCGCGGTCGGCCGCGCACGCGGGGGTGCCCGCGCACTGCCAGGCGGTGAGGTCGAGCGCGACCTCGCAGGCGGCGGCGACGAGCAGGAGGGTGAGGGTGAGCCCGGTCAGCCGTACCAGGAGGCCGTACGTGCGGACGAGGCGTCGGCGGTGGCGGGAGGTGGGGCGCATCCAGTGGGCGAGGTTGACGACCATGAAGGGCAGCAGCAGGAGCCACAGGGCGCGGGAGCCGTTGCCGGAGGTGAGGTTGCACCAGACGTACGCCTCGGGGACCGGTTTGCCGCGGTAGTCGTCGGGGCGCCGCTCCGCGTCGGCGTCCTCGGTGCGGCGGAAGACGGCCGCCGTGTCGTCGCCGGAGATCCGCACGGTCCGCGGATCGCCGAGCATCTGTTGCGGTGTGGTGCCCCCGACTCCATGGACCAGGAGTTCCAGGGCGGTCTCGTCCTGCGTCGCACGCTCCACTGTTTTCGCTGCCCCCGAGATGTCGCGTGGTGGGGAAACAAGGATCTCGGGCCGCGGCCCGCCGCGCACCCCTCGTTACGTAATCTCCCCCTTCTGGGGCGTGTGTACCCGCGCGCGGGTGGCCGCACGGCTGTCCGTGGTGCATGCGAGGATGAGGCTGTGCGCCGGTCGGGCGCGACGGGTGTGACGAGGCAGAAGGGCCGGGCCGGGCGTGAGTGAGAATCAGAATCTTCTCGCCGAGCAGCGCCGCGCCCTGATTCTCGACGAGGTACGCCGCCGGGGTGGGGTCCGCGTCAACGAACTCACCCGGAAACTGGGCGTGTCCGACATGACCGTCCGTCGCGATCTCGACGCGCTGGCCCGCCAGGGAGTCCTGGAGAAGGTCCACGGCGGTGCGGTGCCGGTCGTCGAGGCGAGTACGCACGAGCCGGGGTTCGAGGCGAAGTCGGGTCTGGAGCCGACGGCCAAGGAGGACATCGCGCGCACCGCGGCGTCCCTGGTGGTGCCGGGGTCGGCGATCGCGCTGTCCGGTGGCACGACGACGTACGCGCTGGCGCACCATCTCCTGGAGGTGCCGGATCTGACGGTGGTGACCAACTCCGTGCGGGTGGCGGACGTCTTCCACTCCGCGCAGCGCACCTCCGGGCAGCGGCAGGGCGCGGCCACGGTCGTGCTGACCGGTGGGGTGCGCACGCCGTCGGACTCGCTGGTCGGGCCGGTCGCGGACCAGGCGGTCGCCTCGCTCCACTTCGACGTGCTCTTCCTCGGGGTGCACGGCATATCGCCCGAGGCCGGTCTGTCGACGCCGAACCTGGCGGAGGCGGAGACGAACCGGCGCCTGGTGCGGTCGGCACGCCGTGTGGTCGTCGTCGCCGACCACACCAAGTGGGGCACGGTGGGCCTGAGCTCGTTCGCGACGCTCTCACAGGTCGACACGCTGGTGACGGACGCGGGGCTGCCCGCGGAGGCGCGCGCGGAGATCTCCGAGCATCTGCGCCGGCTCGTGGTGGCGGGTGAGGACGGGCGGGAGAGCGGCGACGGCTCTGCGGACGGCCGTGCGGATGCCACAGACATCTGACAGGCCGCCAGCTATGGTGTCGGTGCCCGGTCAACTGTCTTGACTCCGCTGGGGGGCAGAGTTCGATGGCACGCCGACTGAGTCCTGTGGGGCTCGACTTCATCGAGACCGCCGCGCCGCGTCATGTCTTCGCGCGCGAGGTGAGCGCCCCGCCCGAAGCGGTCTACCGCGCTCTCGCCGACGATCTGGCCGGCTGGCCCGCGTGGTTCACCGCGGTCACGCAGTGCCGACCGACCGACGGCGGCAAGGGCCGCGAGGTCCGGCTCAAGGGCGGTACGCGCTTTCGGGAGACGATCCTCGCGGCCGATGAACCGGTGCGGTACGCCTACCGCGTCGACGTCACGAACGCGCCGGGACCGCGCGCCATCGTGGAGGAGTGGCGGCTCACTCCGGCGGGCACCGGCACCCGCGTGCAGTGGACGTTCGCCGCGGACGGCACGCCGCCCTTCCGCCTGGTGCTGAGGCTGAGCCGCGCGGGCCTGGGCCGGGCCTTCCGCGACGCGGTCACGGCACTGGACCGGCGGCTCACGGCGGCCAAGGAGTAGCGGGCCGCCGGGACGGGCCGGGGAGGGTCACGACAGCCGCCTGGGCCATTCGCCGGTGGCGAGCAGGGTGTTGATCGCCTCCGCGTAGGGACCGATGTCCAGGCCCTGTTCGGCCAGCCACGTGTCGGAGTAGTACTTGTCCAGATAGCGGTCGCCCGGGTCGCAGATCAGGGTGACCACGCTGCCCGTGCGGCCCACGGCCACCATCTCGGCGACGATCTTCAGGGCGCTCCACAGGCCCGTGCCCGTCGAGCCGCCCGCCTTGCGGCCGATGGCCTGCTCCAGGGCGCGTACGGCGGCCACGGACGCCGCGTCCGGCACCTTCATCATGCGGTCGATGGCCCCCGGCACGAAGCTCGGCTCCATGCGCGGGCGGCCGATGCCCTCGATGCGCGAGCCGCAGTCGCTCGTCGCGTCCGGGTCGTTCTTCGTCCAGCCGTCGAAGAAGCAGGAGTTCTCCGGGTCGGCGACGCAGATGCGGGTGTCGTGCTGCATGTAGTGGACGTAGCGCGCGATGGTCGCCGAGGTGCCGCCGGTGCCCGCGGTCGCGACGATCCACGCGGGCTCGGGGTAGCGCTCCAGCCTGAGCTGCTGGTAGATGGACTCGGCGATGTTGTTGTTGCCGCGCCAGTCGGTGGCCCGCTCCGCGTACGTGAACTGGTCCATGTAGTGGCCGCCGGTCTCGACGGCGAGGGCTGCCGACTCCGCGTACATGGTGCGCGGGTCGTCCACGAAGTGGCATCGGCCGCCGTGGAATTCGATCAGGCGGATCTTCTCGGCGCTCGTCGTGCGCGGCATCACCGCGATGAAGGGCACGCCGGTCAGTTTCGCGAAGTACGCCTCGGAGACGGCCGTGGAGCCGCTGGAGGCCTCGATGACCGGGCGTCCTGGCCTGATCCAGCCGTTGCACAGGCCGTAGAGGAAGAGGGAGCGCGCGAGGCGGTGCTTGAGGCTGCCGGTGGGGTGCGTCGACTCGTCCTTGAGGTACAGGTCGATGCCCCAGTGCTCGGGCAGCGGGAAGCGCAGCAGGTGGGTGTCGGCCGAGCGGTTGGCGTCGGCCTGGACCTTGCGGACGGCTTCTTTGAGCCAGGCGCGGTACTCGTCGTCGCTGTGGTCGACGTCGAGTGTGGGCATCGGTTCGTCGGCTCGATCCTGCTGTGTGGTGCTCACCGCGGGGCTCCTTCGCGTCGTGCCGGACGCGATTCGACGCGGCCGTACCCCTCGATCTTAAACACCCCCTGCACGCTCCTCACCTGCATAAACACACCTTTGGGCAGCTCAAAGGCACAGCTGGCGCAGTGGCGGGTCAAGACCTGTGAGGCAGCATGTGGGGGCGCGTGGGCGCGCCGGTCCGACGTCTCCATGCGCACTGGTGCTCCCCGCCTGGCGCGTGCAGACTGCACCGCACGAGGCACCTGTCCCGGACGGAGGGACAGCACCGGAGCGCACAAGGGGGCGGAGCGTCATGGCGGAGCCGGAGTTCACGGCCACGGGTGTGCGGATCGGGCGGCGCTTGCGCTCCCTCACCCGGGCCGGGCAGGTCCGAATCGCCGACGGCAGGCTGGAGTTGCTCACCAGTTGCGGCAAGGAGATCGACAGCGCCCCGGTCCAGGCGGTGCGCACGGGCAAGCCGTGGTTCGCCGCCGAGGACCGGGCCTTGGCCGAGGTGAACGGCAGGCGGTACAGCCTCACGCTCGGCGGGCGCGAACCGGGCCCCGGCCAGGGCGGGCCGTCGACCGTGCGCAGGTTCATCGAAGCGGTGGGCAGGGCCGCGGAGCGCCGCCGGCGGGGTTGAACGGCGGGAGCGCGGCGCGACACGCGAGTTGCACGCCCGCACCCCCTGGGTCACTCTGGTCTCACATCACTCTGGGTTTACCGGCGATGACGCTGAAGAACCAGCCCGCCGCCGGCCACGCAGCAGGCGGCAGACCAAGCGGCCCCCTGCTCGATCCGAACGTCGTCTTCTTCCGGACCTCAATTCGGGGAGTCGCAGCCGTGATCAGCCAACAAAGCAGGCATTGCACGGTGGAGCTCCAGGCTCTGCCGTCGCGGATCCGCCAGGTCCGCAGAATCGTCTCTGCGCAGTTGCGCTACTGGCATCTCGATCCCTTGATAGACCAGGCCGCCCTCGGTGTGACCGAGTTGCTCAGCAACGTCCATCGGCACGCCGAGCCGGACAAGGAGTGCACCGTGGAGATCGAGCTGCTGCTCGACCGTCTCACGGTCTCCGTCCACGACCACGACCCGAGGCTCCCCGAGGTTCACGACGCCGATCCCTTCGCCACCTGTGGCCGAGGCCTCGCGATGGTCGCCGCGGTGAGCGAGAGCTGGGGCGTGTGCCCGCAGGGCGACGCGGGGAAGACGGTGTGGTTCACCCTCCCCGCGCCCGCGCCCACCGCGACTGTGCCGTCGTACCCCGTGTACGGGTCGGCCGCGAAAACTCCCGCCCGGTCGACCGTTGCCGGCTGACCGGGCGGTGACCTTCCACCGCGGCCCCGCTCAGGGGCGATGGCCCGCAGCGATCGCAGCTGCGGGCCATCGCCCGCAGCTGTGATCGCTGCGCAGGCCACGCCCAGCACGTCCCGGCACGCACTCCCTCTCTGCGGACTCCAAGGGCTCCGGGCTCCGGACTCCGGACTCCGGACTCCGGACTCCATAGATTTCTGTACCTACTAGTATGTACAGTACTCGCATGAGCACTCCGGAACGTCTGATCGAGTCCACTCGCGAGTTGCTGTGGGAGCGGGGCTATGTCGGTACGAGCCCCAAGGCCATCCAGCAGCACGCGGGCGCGGGGCAGGGCAGCATGTACCACCATTTCGCGGGCAAACCCGACCTCGCGCTCGCCGCGATCCGGCGTACGGCCGAGGAGATGCGGGCCACGGCGGAGGCGGTGCTCGGCGGCTCCGGGCCGGCGTTCGCGCGCGTCGAGGCCTATCTCCTGCGCGAACGCGACGTGTTGAGGGGCTGCCCGGTCGGTCGGCTCACGATGGACCCGGACGTCATCGCGAGCGACGAGCTGCGCGCACCCGTCACCGAGACCCTCGACTGGCTGCGCGACCGCCTCGCCGGGATTCTCCAAAAGGGCGTGGAGCAGGGCGAGTTCGTGGCGTCGCTCGACCCTCGGGAGATCGCTTCGACGATCGTCGCGACGGTGCAGGGCGGCTATGTCCTGGCCCGCTCGTCGAAGGCACCGGCCGCCTTCGACACGGCGGTGCGCGGCCTGCTCACCCTCCTCGGCGCCTGCGCCCCCTCCTCTCCCACCCCCGCCTCCTCTGCCTCTCGCGCCAACTCCCAGTAAGGACAGGAACGTTGCACATCACCCGCAATCGACCGGACAGCACGCAGGGTCGCGCCGAGCACTTCACCGGAACGGTCTGGCTCGACGAGATAGCCGCACCCGACGCCCCCTCCCGGCTACGGATGTTCAGTGTCCACTTCACCCCCGGCGCACGCACCGCCTGGCACCGTCATCCGCACGGCCAGGTCCTGCACGTCACCGAGGGCGAGGGGCTGGTGCAGCGCGAAGGCGGTCCGGTCGAGCCGATCCGGGCGGGCGACACGGTCTGGATCGAGCCGGGCGAGGCGCATTGGCACGGCGCGGGACCGCGCACGTTCATGACGCACCTCGCCGTGGTCGAGGCGGCGCAGGACGGCACGACCGCGGAGTGGGGCGCCCTGGTCGACGACACCACCGCCACCGCCTCCTGCCCCAACTGAGCCCGCAACCAGGGAGGTACGCGATGCACGCCATGCAGTACGAGATCACCCTGCCCGCCGATTACGACATGGGCGTCATCCGCCACCGCGTCGCGTCGAAGGGCCATCTTCTCGACGCGTTCGCCGGGCTCGGCTTCAAGGCCTATCTGATGCGCGAGCGCGGCAGGGACGGCTCGCCCGTCAACCAGTACGCGCCCTTCTACCTCTGGAACACCGCCGCGGGCATGAACTCCTTCCTCTGGGGCCCCGGCTTCCAAGGGCTCTCGGACGATTTCGGGCGGCCGGTCGTGCAGCACTGGCCGGTCCTCGCGTACGAGGATCAGGCCGCGCCGGGGATTACCGCGAGGGCCGCGGTACGGCGCCGCCAGAGCATCCCCGAGGCGGCACGCCTCCCTCAGCTGGCGGACGAACTCGCCGAGGCAGCCAGGCAGTTGACCGGGACGAAGGGTGCGTTGAGCGCGTTGACCGCCGTCGACCCGCGCACCTGGGAAGCGGTGCACTTCTCGCTCTGGGAGCACGACGCACCCGACGGCCTCGGCGACGTCTTCCAGGTGCTGCACCTGTCGACACCCGAGCGCGAGAAGCTGAGGGACGGACGGCAGTGGTGACGGCAGACCATACGGTCCACACGGTTCGCACGGTCCTCGGTGACATCGCCCCGGCGCGGCTGGGGGTCTGCGACGCCCACGACCACCTGTTCCTGCGCAGCCCTCGACTGCCGGGCCAGGAGCTGGACTCGGCACGGACCGCGGCGGACGAGCTGGCGGCGTTCCGCGCGGCGGGCGGGCGGAGTGTCGTGCAGTGGACGCCGCACGGCATGGGCCGGCAGGCGGGGCGGCTGCCGGAGCTGTCAAGGGCGGCGGGCGTCCACGTCGTCGCCGCGACGGGACTGCACCAAGCCGTGCACTACGACCCTGGGTTGCTGGAGCGGCTCCGGACGGAGGGCCTGGCGGATCTGTTCGTCCGAGAACTCACCGAAGGCATCGGGCACTCCGGTGTGCGGGCCGGGCTGATCAAGGTCGCGGGCGGCTTCCACGGCCTCGACTCCCACGCCCGCCGGACGATGACCGCCGCGGCCGAGGCCCACCGTGCGACGGGTTCGCCGATCGCCGTCCACCTGGAACTGGGCACCGCCGGGCTGGACGTACTCGACCTGCTCTGCGGGGAGTTGGACGTGCCTGCGCACCGGGTGATCCTCGGCCACCTCAACCGCTCCCCCGACCTGAGCGTTCACCGCGAGGCCGCCGAAGCGGGCGCCTTCCTCGCCTTCGACGGCCCGTCCCGCGCCCATCACGCCACGGACTGGCGCATGCCGGACGCGGTGCGTTCCCTGGCCGACGCCGGCTTCGGCGACCGCCTGCTCCTCGGCGGTGACACGACCACGGCGGACGCGCGGTCGGTGCGGGGCGGCCCCGGCATGCCCCATCTGCTCCGCGAAGTGCGTTCCCGGCTCGAACTCGCGGTGGGCGAGGAGCTGACGCAACGGATGCTGACGGTCAACGCGGGGCTGGCTTTCGCGGTGGAGTGGTCCGGGAACGACGCCTGACGCGGTGTCCTGGAATGAGCGCCGGGGAGGGTCGTGGTCCCGAACTCCGAGCCCCGAGCCCTCACCCTCAGCCCTGAACTTCCAGCTCCGAGCCCGCAGCCCTGAACCCCGGCCCCCTACTCGGTGCGCAGAGCCGTGGCGGTCCGGGCCCCGGCGGCCCATCCAGCGGGCAGCAGCGCGCCCAGCGTGGCGATGACGAGGCAGCCGAGCGCGAGCGGCAGCAGTTCTGCCCCGTCGTAGGCGCTGCTCGCCGTCGAGGTGGGCGGCCGGGCGGCCATGACGGAACTGCGCCACGTGATGGGGCTGCTCACCATGGCCGACAAGGACGAGGGGGCGGACGGCGGCGCGGACGCCCTCGGCACGGCGGCGAAGCCGGCCCCGCAACCCGGCCTGGACCGGCTGGACGCGCTGGTCGGACGGGTCCGGGACGCCGGGGTGCCCGTCGGCCTGACCGTGACCGGGTCGCCCCGCCCCTTGCCGCCCGGCATCGAACTGGCCGCCTACCGCGTGGTCCAGGAGGCCCTGACGAACACCGTGAAGCACGCGTCCGGCGCCATCGCCGCCGTGGCCGTCGAGTACGGACCGCGGCGGCTCCGGGTGGAAGTCACCGACACCGGTGGGCAGCCGGGAGCGGGCGGGGCCCGCCTCCACCTGGCCGAGACGACCGTCAAGACGCACGTCGCCCGCATCCTCGCCGAGCTCGGACTGCGTGACCGTCCAGGCCGTCATCGTCGCGTACGAGACAGGACTGGTCAGCGCCGGTGAACGCGAGGGCGCCGACAGTCGGCCGAGCGGGCGCAGGCAACGTATTGCACCGCACGTTCCAAAACCGGTACGGTCCTCCCATGGCCCGACCGAGGACTTTCGACGAGGAGCGGGCCCTGGACGCGGCGATGCGCGCCTTCTGGGAGAACGGCTACGAGGCCACCTCGACCCAGGATCTGTGCGAAGCCACCGGCCTGGGCCGCAGCAGCATCTACAACACGTTCAGCAGCAAGCACGATCTGTTCCGGCGCGCCCTGGCCCGCTACATGCAGACCATGAACGCCACCCAGCTCGACATCCTGGAGGACGTGGAGCGATCCGGCCTGGAGCGCGTCCGCGCCCTGCTCGCGACGGTCATCGAGGGCGAGTTCGAGCACCGCAAGGACGGGCACAGCATCGGCTGCCTCACCGTCAACACGACCGTCGAGCTCGCCGCACGCGACCCCGAAGCGGCCACGATGCTGGAACGGGATCTCGCGACGCGGCTCGCCATGCTGCGCACCGCCATCCGGTCCGGCCAGCGGGACGGCGGCATCACGGCCGAACGCGGCGCGGACTCGCTGGCCCGCTACGTCAACGCCGTCATCGGCGGCATACGGGTCGCCGCGCAGGGCGGCGCCGACCGGGCCGCCCTGGAGGACATCGCGGAGACCGCGCTCGACGCGCTGATCCCCCGATAGCGGCCGCCCACCTCCGCCCCCCGGCCCCGTACGCCGCCGCGCATCGCGCCTCTGTCGCTCCCGCGCACCTTTCGCACCCTTTCACGCCCTTTCGCGCCTTCATTTTGTACTGAGTCGTCCAAAACGAAACCCCGACAGGAGCACACCACCATGCCCCGTGCCGTATACGTACTGGCCCTTGGCATTTTCGCCATGGTGACCAGCGAGTTCGTGGTCGCCGGACTGATGCCGCAGATGGCCGCGGGACTGGACGCCACGATCCCCGAGATCGGCTACCTCATCACCGCCTTCGCCGCCGCGATGGCCCTCGGCGGCCCCTTCCTGACGATCGCTCTGCTGAGGATGCGTCAGAAGAGCGCCCTGCTCCTGCTGTTCGGCGTCTTCCTCGTCGGCAACGTCCTCGCCGCGCTCGCACCCGACTACCGCACGATGCTCGTGGCCCGGATCCTCACCGGCATCGCCTCCCAGGCCTTCTTCGGCGTCTCCATCTCCCTGGCCTCCCGGCTCACCCGGCCCGAAGTGCGCGGCCGCGCCGTCGCCGTGGCCCTCAACGGACTGATGCTGGGCACCCTGCTCGGCCTGCCGCTCTCCACCGTGATCGGAGAACACCTGGGCTGGCGCGCCGCGTTCTGGGCCATCACCGTCCTGACCGTGCTCGCCGCCCTGGCCACGCTCGCGGGAGTGCCGAGCGCCGACGGCGAGACGGAGGAGAGCGGCGGGCTCCGTCAGGAACTGGGCGCCTTCCGCAACCCGCGGCTGTGGTTCACCCTCACCACCAGCACCTTCGTGATCGGCGCCACCTTCTCCGCCTTCAGCTACCTCAACCCGATCCTCACGGAGATCACGGGCTTCTCCACCGGCACCGTTCCGCTGCTGCTCATCGCGTACGGCGCCGCCACCGTCGTCGGCAACACAGTCGTCGGGCGGCTCGCCGACCGCCACGCCATCCCCGTGCTCGTCGTCGGTCTCGCGCTGAACCTGGCCTTCCTCGCCGGGTTCGCGCTCCTCGCCCAACTGACCGTGCCCGCCGTGGTGTTGATGATGGGCATCGGCCTCGTCGGCGTCACCATGAACCCGGCCCTGGTCACCCGCGTCCAGCGCACCGGCAACGCGCGGCCGCTGGTGAACACCGTCCACTCGTCCTTCATCACCCTCGGCATCATCATCGCCACGTCCGTGGGCGGTCCCGCCATCGACGCCTTCGGCCTGCGGGCGCCGCTGTGGATCGGCGCGGGGCTCGCCGCACTGGGCCTCGTCACGCTGCTGCCGGACGCGCTGCGCCGCCGAGCCGGATCCCGAACCGAGTCCCGAACCGGGTCTCGAACCGAGCCCCGAGCCGTCCCTTCGGTGCCGGCCGAGGCTGAGCGACCGGCCGCGCGCGAAGTGCCCGAGACGGTCTAACCGAGCGCCCCGAGAGGGTCGTCGAGCACGGGCTGCCAGGCCAGCTCGGCGGCCCCCACCAAGCTGTTGTGGTCCAGCGTGCAGGCGAGGATCGGCACGCTGCCGCTGCGGCCCCAGAGGCTGCGGTCCGCGACGACGGCACGCAGCCGCTCGGGGTGCGCCTCCAGCAGGGCGCGGTGCAGACCGCCCAGGACGATCCGGTCCGGGTTGAGGATGTTGACGAGCCCCGCGAGGCCGAGACCGAGCCGGTCGATCAGCGCCTCCGCCGCCGAGCGCACGGCCGGGTCGGCGTACGCGTCCCGGAGCAGAGTGCGGGCCTGGACGAGCAGCCCCTCAGGGCCGGGCTCACGGCCGGCCTCCGTCAGGAAGGCGAGGGGGTCCGTCTCGACGTCCAGGCAGCCGCGGCTGCCGCAGTGACAGGGGCGCCCCTCGGGGTTGACGGTGAGGTGGCCGACCTCCAGGGCGAGGCCCGAACTCCCGCTGTGCAGGCGGCCGTCGAGGACGAGGGCGCCGCCGACGCCGCGGTGGCCGGTCGCCACGCACAGCAGGTCGCGGGCGCCGCGGCCCGCGCCGTGGCGGTGCTCGGCGAGGGCGGCGAGGTTCACGTCGTTGCCCGCGAAGGCCGGCCCTTCGATGCCAGCGGCGCGCACGCGCTCGGTGAAGATCTCCCGGACCTGCGCGCCCGCGGGCCACGCCAGGTGCAGTGGATTCAAGGCGGTGCCCTCCGGCTCCGCCACCGCCGACGGCACGGCGAGGCCCGCCCCCACGCAGCGCCTGCCGGTCTCCCGCAGCAGCCGCGCGCCCGCGTCGACCACGGAACCGATGACCTGCGCGGGGTCGGCGTCGATGATCTCGCAACCCGGCGCGGTCGCTACGGTGTGCCCGCCGAGCCCGACGAGCGCGGCCCGGAACCCGTCGGCGTGCACCTGCGCCGCCAGCGCGACGGGCCCCTCCTCCGCGATGGAGAGCCGGTGCGAGGGCCTGCCCTGCGACCCCGCGGCCGCGCTCGGCTTCGCGTCGATGCGGATCAGGCCGAGCGCCTCCAGCTCGGCGGCGACGGCACCCGCCGTGGCCCGCGTGACGCCCAGCTCGGCAGTGAGCACGGCACGGGTCGGGGCGCGCCCGGTGTGGACCAGTTCGAGCGCGGGGCCCAGCGCGCCGCGCCCTCGCTCCAGGCGGGTACGCGTGGTCAGTTCCCCCTCGGCGCGGGGGCCAGCCTTGCCGTTCATGAGGGCGAGTCTCCCATGATCCGTACACGGCATCGCCGCGCGGACGTCATCCGCCCGTTCCTCGCCACGACCGTCTTGTACGCCACCGGCGCCCACCCCTACCCTGACTTTGTGCCGCTACTAAACAAATTCGGGTCCGCAGCGTCGCGGTCCACCGCCCCCGACCTCCGCCGCCTGCGCGCGGCGCTCACCGTCTTCTTCGCCCTCGACGGCTTCGTCTTCGCCGGCTGGGTCGTGCGCATCCCCGCCGTCAAGGAGCGGACCGGCGCCTCGGCGAGCGAGCTCGGGCTCGCGCTGCTCGCCGTCTCCGCCGGAGCGGTGGTGACGATGACGCTCACCGGACGGCTCTGCAAGCGCCACGGCAGCATCCCGGTCACCGTGGCCTGCGGTGTGCTGCTTCCGCTGAGCGTCGCGCTGCCACCGCTGACGGATTCCGTGCTCGTGCTCGGGCTCGTCCTGCTCTTCTTCGGAGCCGCGTACGGCGGGATCAGCGTGGCGATGAACAGCGCCGCCGTCGATCTCGTGAGCGCGCTGCGGCGGCCCGTGATGCCCAGCTTCCACGCGGCGTTCAGCCTGGGCGGCATGGTCGGCTCGGGGCTCGGCGGCCTGGTCGCGGGGCACCTCTCCCCCACCCCGCACCTGCTGGGCATCACCGTCGTCGGCCTCGCGGTCACCGCGACGACGGCGCCCGCGTTGCTGCGGCACGGGGCGGCGGATCGTGTACGAGCACGCGCCGGCGCACAGCCGAAGCCGCGACCGCAGGACTCCGCGGCCTCCCCCCGCAGCCGTCCGCCCCGCACGGACCGCCGCACCCGCGCCCTCGTCCTCGTGTTCGGGCTCATCGCGCTGTGCACCGCGTACGGCGAGGGCGCCATCGCGGACTGGGGCCCGCTGCACCTGGAGCAGGACCTGCGCGCGCACCCGGGCGTCGCCGCCGTGGCGTACTCGTGCTTCGCCCTCGCCATGACCGTCGGCCGCCTCATGGGCACCACGCTCCTCGAACGGCTCGGCCGGACCCGCACCGTGGTCGGCGGCGGCGCGACGGCGTGCGCCGGAATGCTGCTGGGGTCCCTGGCGCCCTCGACGGGCCCGGCCCTCGCGGGCTTCGCCGTCACCGGGCTCGGGCTCGCCAACATCTTTCCCGTGGCGGTCGAACGCGCGGGAGCGCTGGCCGGTCCAGGCGGGGTCGCGGCCGCGTCCACGCTCGGCTACGGCGGCATGCTCGTCGGGCCGCCGTTCATCGGTTTCATGGCGGACTGGTACTCCCTGCCCACGGCACTGACGAGCGTGGCCGTACTGGCGGGGGTCGCCGCCTGCATCGGTTTCGCGACGCGGCACACGGAACACCCGGCACCCACGACCCATCCGGCACATACCGAGGACATCGGCCATACGGAAACGGTCTGACATATTCCGGAGGCTCGGGTTCGACCGCACTCCATCCGACACACTCTGCGCATGGACATTTCCCGGTACATCCAAGTGATCAGCGCCGAAGGGCAGTTACTGGCCCGGGCCGCCGAACAGGCCGGGCCCGACGCCAAGGTGCCCACCTGCCCGGACTGGGAGGTACGGGACCTGCTGCGGCACACCGGGATGGTGCACCGCTGGGCGGCGGCGTTCGTCACCGAGCGGCGCACCGAGTTCCGGCTCGGCGGGGAGCTGCCCGAGCTGGACGGCGCGGCGCTCCTCGACTGGTTCCGCGAAGGGCACGCCGCGCTGGTCGACACGCTCACCGCCGCGCCGCCCGACGTCACGTGCTGGACCTTCCTGCCCGCCCCGTCACCGCTGACCTTCTGGGCCCGGCGGCAGGCGAACGAGACCACCGTCCACCGGGCCGACGCCGAGTCCGCGCGCGGCGGTGAGCCGTCGCCGGTGGCCGTCGAGTTCGCCGTGGACGGGATCGAGGAGTTGGTGCTCGGCTTCCACGCGCGGGACAAGAGCCGGGTGCGCAGCGACGTGCCGCGGGTGCTGCGCGTGCGGGCGACCGACACGGCCGACGAGCGGATCTGGACCGTACGGCTCTTCGAGGGGCCGCCCGTCGTGGAGCGCGGCGCCACGGCCCCCGCCGACTGCGAGATCTCCGGCCCGGCGGCACGGCTCTATCTGGCGCTGTGGAACCGGCTGCCGTTCCCCGAGGTGACCGGCGACCACTCGCTCGCCGCGCTGTGGCGGGAGAGGTCCGCCATCGTCATGCGCTGACCTGTGGCCGTCGGCTGCGGACTCAATGGGACCGGGCCCCGGAGTCAGAACGGGAACCGGAAACGAAACCGGAACCCGAACCGGAACCGCAGTCGGAGCCGGAGAGCATCCGCTTGAGCACCGCCCGCTGCAACGGCCGCACCTCGCGGTGCCGTTCACGTCCCTTGTCGGTCAGGGAGACCCGCACCCCTCGCCGGTCCTCGCTGCACATGCCGCGCTCGACGAGGCCGTCCTTCTCCAGACGCCCGATGAGACGCGAGAGCGCGCTCTGGCTCAGGTGGACCTGCGAGGAGATCTCCTGGACGCGGAACGTACAGCCACCGTCGTCCGACGATCCCTCGGCCAGGACGTCGAGGACCTCGAAGTCGCTCGCCCCCAGGCCGTGCGGATGCAGCTCGCGGTCGAGTTCGCACAGTGTGCGCGCATGCACCGCGAGGATGTCCCGCCATTGATCCACGAGCCCCTGCTCGGCCGTTTTCGCCGCCATGACATGCGACGGTAGCAGAGAGCGCCCAGTTTGTTGCATCAGAATCTAATGCATATGCACTCTCTGCATACGCATATAATTTTCCTGCGAGCGGGATGGTGCCCAGTGGCGGTCCCTTGCCCGCCGGGCACCCGGCTGTGACACTTCCTGGCATGGCACAAACGGGGTATGGAGGGCGACGGTCGGCCGCCGACCGGGACGCGATCACGATCGAGATCGGCTACGCGCTCGCCAGCGGGGTGGTCGTGGCCCTCGCGGTGTTCGGCGTGGTGACCGCCGGTCCTCTGCTGGCGTTCGACCCGCCACGCGCCGTCGCGAGCGCGCTCATGACGGCGGGGCCCGTGCTCGCCGCGGTGGTGTTCCTGGTGCGGGTGACCACCGTGCTGTGGCGGTTCCACGGACGCACGCGGGCGGCGGCTCAACCCGGCCGGCCGGGGCGGACCAGGCCCGACTCGTAGGCGAGCGGGACCAGTTGGGCGCGGTCACGGGGCGCCCCGTTTCACCATCCGTCCGGTTCACGTGCGTCTTGGCGGTGAGCGGGCTCACGACCAGGCGGCGGCCGATCTCCTCGTTCGACTGGCCGATGCCGACCAGCGCCATCACCTCCCGCTCGCGCTCGCTGGGTCCGCTCAGGGCGTCGGCGGCGGCCGGTTCCTTCGAACGGGCCGCGAACTCGGCGATAACGGGCCGCGAACTCGGCGATAACGGGCCGCGAACTCGGCGATGAGGCGGCGGATCACACCGGGCGAGAACAGCGCGTCGCCGTCGACCACCGCGCGCAGCGACGGGTACGGGGTGGCGGTGGCGGTGGCGCACCAGGAGGGCCGCCGTGGCCAGGAGCAGCAGCACGCGCGGGGCGGGGTGAGGCTCTCACGGCCGGGCTGGCCGTGCCCGGCGAAACCGATAGCCGATCCGCACCGACACAGTGAGCGCGAGCATCGTCGGCCAGGGCAGCCGGCGCCGCGCTCCGTCCTGCGTACGAGTTCCACGAGGACGGCCCGTACCGCCACATCGGCGCTCCGCCCCACGCCGGGTACGGCCCACCCGGCCCGCGTTCGCGCTGCCACTCCGGGTGCCCCGCCGGCCGCCCCGACCCACGCCCCGCCTGTCGCGCACCGCGGTACGTCCGCCAGCGGCCGCGCCCTAGCGGTCCATCGCGCTCAGCGCGCGGCCCGCCAGCGGATGCGTCCGTACCAGTTCCCCGAGGGTCGTCGAGCCGCGCGTGATCTTCGCGAAGGCGTTCCACGCGGGGCGGAAGCCCGTGATCGCCGCGTGGAACATGCCGGGGCGGCGCTCGAAGGCCTGGAGCATGCGGCGCCCCACGCTCATCTCCACGCCGAGGCCCGCCTTGATCGCGAAGGCGTAGTTCAGTGCCTGGCGGCGGGCGTCCACCGCGTCGTGCGCCTCGGCGATCCGCACCGCCCACTCGCCCGCGAGCCGCCCGGAGCGCAGCGCGAAGGAGATGCCCTCGCGGGTCCACGGCTCAAGGAGTCCCGCCGCGTCGCCACAGACCAGGACCCGGCCGCGGGAGAGCGGCGAGTCGTCGCTGCGGCAGCGCGTGAGGTGCCCGGAGGAGATGCTCGGCTCGAAGCCCGCGAGGCCGAGCCGGGCGATGAAGTCCTCCAAGTACCGCTTGGTGGCGGCGCCTTCGCCGCGCGCGGAGATCACGCCGACGGTGAGGGTGTCGCCCTTGGGGAAGACCCAGCCGTAACTGCCCGGCATGGGGCCCCAGTCGATGAGGACCCGTCCCGCCCAGTCCTCGGCGACGGTCGCGGGCACCGGGATCTCGGCCTCCAGGCCGAGGTCGACCTGGTCGAGCTTGACCCCGACATGCGCTCCTATGCGGCTGGCGCTGCCGTCGGCGCCCACCACGGCGCGGGTGAGGACGGTCTCGCCGGCCTGGAGCACGACCGCGACGGTCCGCCGGTCGGGCACCTCGGGCCCGTGCTGCTCCACGCGTGCGACGGTGACGCCGGTGCGCAGCTCGGCGCCCGCCTTCTGGGCGTGCTCGACGAGCTGCTGGTCGAACTCCGGGCGATTGATGAGCCCGAAGAGCATCTGCCGGGAGCGGCGGGTGCGGGTGAACTTCCCGTCGAGGGAGAACGTCACCGCGTGCACCCGGTCCCGCAGCGGCAGCTCGAAGCCGGGCGGCAGGGCGTCCCGCGACGGGCCGATGATGCCGCCGCCGCACGTCTTGTAACGCGGCAGTTCGGCTTTCTCCAGGAGCAGCACGCTGCGTCCCGCGACGGCCGCCGCATAGGCCGCCGAGGCCCCCGCGGGGCCGGCTCGACCACGACGACATCCCACACGTACCGGGCGTCGTCCGCTGAGTTCTCGCTGCTCACGTTGGTCTACCGCTCCTGATCCCGCTGTTGGCCGCGCTTTCCCCAGGCATCCTACGGCGGAGCCCCGCGAGCCTCTCCTGTGGGAGGATCGCAGGCATCCACAGGTACAACGTCGCACCTACGAGGAGCGTGCCCATGTCGCCGCATCCGATCGCCGAGACCGTCGCCTCGCTCATACCGAGGGCGAAGGTGGAGCTCGCCGAACTGGTGGCCTTCAAGTCGGTGGCGGACTTCGAGCAGTTCCCGAGGAGCGAGAGCGAGGCCGCCGCGAACTGGGTGGCGGACGCGCTGCGGGCCGAAGGCTTCCAGGACGTCGCGCTGCTCGACACCCCGGACGGGACCCAGTCGGTGTACGGCTTCCTGCCGGGCCCCGAGGGCGCGCCGACCGTCCTGCTGTACGCGCACTACGACGTGCAGCCGCCGCTCGACGAGGCCGCGTGGGCGACCCCGCCGTTCGAGCTGACCGAGCGCGACGGCCGCTGGTACGGCCGGGGCAGCGCCGACTGCAAGGGCGGCCTCATCATGCACATGCTCGCGCTGCGCGCCCTGAAGGCGAACGGCGGGGTCCCGGTGAGCGTCAAGGTGATCGCGGAGGGCTCGGAGGAGCAGGGCACGGGCGGCCTGGAGCGGTACGCGGAGCAGCACCCCGACCTGCTCATGGCCGACACGATCGTCATCGGTGACGCGGGCAACTTCCGGGTCGGCCTGCCGACGGTGACGTCGACGCTGCGCGGCATGACCCTCGTACGCGTCAGTGTCGACACCCTTGAGGGGAACCTCCACTCCGGGCAGTTCGGCGGCGCCGCCCCGGACGCGCTCGCGGCGCTGGTCCGCGTGCTCGACTCGCTGCGCGCCGAGGACGGCTCGACGACGGTCGACGGCCTCACGGGCGACGCCGTCTGGGACGGGCTTCAGTACGAAGAGGACGCCTTCCGCAAGGACGCCAAGGTCCTCGACGGTGTCCAGCTGATCGGCGGGGGCACCGTCGCCGACCGGATCTGGGCGCGCCCCGCCGTCACCGTGCTCGGCATCGACTGCCCGCCGGTGGTCGGCGCGACGCCGTCCGTGCAGGCGGGCGCGCGGGCGCTGATCAGCCTGCGGGTGCCGCCGAGCGTGGACGCCGCCGAGGCGACGAAGCTGCTCCAGGCCCACCTGGAGGCGCACACGCCGTGGGGCGCGCGGGTGCACACGGAGCAGATCGGGCAGGGCCAGCCGTTCCGCGCGGACACCACGAGCCCGGCGTACGCGGCGATGGCCGAGGCGATGGGCGAGGCGTACCCGGGTGAGGAGATGCAGTACGCGGGGCACGGCGGCTCGATCCCGCTGTGCAACACCCTCGCGTCGCTCTACCCGAGCGCGGAGATCCTGCTGATCGGCCTGAGCGAGCCGGAGGCGCGGATCCACGCGATTGACGAGAGCGTGTCCCCCGAGGAGCTGGAGCGCCTCTCGGTCGCCGAGGCGCTGTTCCTCCAGAAGTACGCCGCGAGCTGACCGGCCGGCGGGCGTCCCCTGGGGCGGTCATCCGTCGAGGGGAACGCCTGCCTCCAGGTAGAGGGCAGCACCGCGCTCACGTGCGCGCAGCGCCCAGCGCAGCCGTTCGTAGCGCACCGAGGGCAGCAGCTCGGCGGCTTCCTGTTCGGTGACGAAGCGCCAGTCGCGCAGTTCGGGTCCGGGTAGGAGCATGCGGTGGGCCTCGGCGCTGTCGAGCCTGCCGCCGTCGAAGAGGAACCGCATCCCTCCGTAGCCGGGCGGTTTCGGCGGCTCCCAGTCGGCGACCAGCAGGCGGAGTTCGCCGGTGAGTCGGATGCCCGTCTCCTCAGCGACCTCGCGTACGCCCGCGCGCGCGGGAGCCTCGCCGGGTTCGACGACGCCGCCGGGGAACTCCCAGCCGGCCTTGTAGGTCGGGTCGACGAGCAGCACCCGGTCCTGTTCGTCGAAGAGCAGCACGCCCGCGGCTAGGGTCTCCGCGGTGGGCTCGGGCGTCTGCACGATGTCGCAGGCCTGGGCGGATCCGGTGCGCACGGCTTCGGCGAGGAGCTCGGCGGTCTCGCGGGGGACAGCGCGGTGGTGTCGACGCGGTGGGCGTCGGCGCCGAGCCACCCGGCGAGGGCCGCGCGGTACGGCTTGATGTGATCGAACGACCACTGGCGAACGCGCAGGTCACCGTCGGGCAGGTCCGGCGGTACCTCGCGGCCGGCTATTCGCTCCCGCAGGATCGTTTCGTCAGGGGTGAGCACGATGTGCCGCACGGGGATTCTGCGCGAGGCGAGGCCCCCGAAGATCTCGTCGCGGTACTCCTGGCGCAGCAGCGTCATCGGCACCACGAGGACGCCGCCCATCTCGGCGAGGAGCGCGGCCGCGGTGTCGACGACGAGACGGCGCCAGATCGGCAGGTCCTGGTAGTCGCTCACCTCGGCGAGACGCTTGGGCGGCAGCAGGTGGGGCAGTGCGCCGCCGATGACTTCGGGGTCGAAGAACGTGCTGTTCGGGATCAGCTCGATCAGTTCCCGTGCGGCACTGGTCTTGCCCGCACCGAACGCGCCGTTGATCCAGACGATCACGGTTTCCCCCTCTTCCGTCGGCCCCCTGTGGCTTGCCCGCAACACCCTGCCATGGAAACCAGGCGCTGATGGGCGAGCGGTTCGCGCCACATACGCCATGTCAAGCGGCCCGCCCTGTTTTCACCTGATCGCATGGGATGCCTTGTCGTGAATCGTTCCCGCACTCCGGAGCGGCCCGTCCCCGGCTAGCGTGGCCCGCCAGGCGCCCAGTCCCCGGCGCCCTGAAGGCACTGGCATTCCCGGAGCGTCGCGTCCCCCTCGCGGGGAGTGCGGCGCCGGCGCTGGGGGGATCGATGCGGCAGAACGAACTGAGCGAGAGCGCGCGCGGGGACTTCGACCGACCGCCGCGCGTGTACGGGCTGGACCACGCCGTCGTGATCGAGCTGCACGGCGAGATCGACCTTGTGGCCCATCGACGGCTTGCCCCACTGATCGACGCCGTGGCCACCGGCCCGGAACCGATCGTGGTCGTCGATCTGAGCGAGGTGGAGTTCTTCGACTGCTCCGGCGTCTCCCTGCTGATGCGGGCCCACCGGAGGGTGAGCGACAGGGGCGGTCAGCTGCGCGTCGTCTGCGCGGACCCACTGACCTTGCGCGTGCTGCGCCTGACGCACCTCACCGGGCCCCTCTCCCCGCGCCGACCGTGGGGGCGGCGCTGCTCACGCCGTAGTCAGGCGGCGCGACGTCTGAGCGAGCGCGCCACGCCTCCTCGTCTTACGTTGGCCGGGTAGGCCCACCGAACTCAAGGAGGAGCCATGGCCGGCAAAGGCGGCATGGACAAGCTGAAGGGCAAGGCCAAGGAGATGACCGGCAAGGCCACCGGCGACAAGCGCCGCGAGGCCGAGGGCCGGACGGACCGGGCCAAGGGCGGCGCCAAGGACGCCGTGGAGTCCGCCCGCGACAAGGCCGAGGGCATGAAGGACTCGCTGAAGCGGGACGATTCCTGAGAACCCTCCTTCCTGAGAACTCTCAAGGACACTGTCCGGTCCTGTGGTGTGCCGCGCCCCTCGCCCCGAGCGGGGGGCGCTGCCGTGGCCGGCGGCGCCCCGGCACGCCGCTACTTCAGCTTCCACTCCCCCGTGTGATCAGCCATCCCCGAGTCCATCGTGAACTGCGCCGTCGTGGCCTCGACCCCCTTCGGGACCTCGACCACGACCCAGCCGAGGGCCTTGGCTCCCGGCTTGAGGCGCACGTCGGAGGACATGGACGGACCGGCGGTGATGTCGGCGAACGTCGTCTGGAACTGCTGGCCGTCGGCGTCGGTGACCTGGATGCCGTTCTGCGGGCTGTCGCCGTACGCCTTGGTGCCGGTGTTGACGAGCCGGAACTGGAGCCCCAGCCAGCGCTTGCCCTTCTCCGGGACGCTGTACTCGTCGCCCGACGTGGCGTTGTCCGCGACCTTGACCAGCGTGACGTCGAGCCCGCTGCCCTCCTCCAGGCCCGTCACGGCGATCGTGTCACCGACCCCGGCATCCCGCTGCTCCTTGGCCTTGGGCTTGGGCTCGGCCTTGGCGGCCGGCTTGCCCTCGGAGGCCTTGTCCCCGCTCGTGGCCTCACCGGCGGCGGTCTTCTCGGGCTTGGTGCTGACGTCGTTGTCCGTCGAACCGCAGGCGGTGGTGGCGGTGAGCGCGCCCAGTACGAGGACGCCGGCGGCGATGCTTCTGACGCGGATGCGCATGTTCCCCCCAGGGGTGAATGAGTACACGTGAAGGACCCGTGAACTCCGCGCAGGGTTGTACAGGAAAAGCGTTCGATCCGGGTGGCGGAAAGTCTCCCCCGCGGCGCCGCTTTCGCGCATACGATCACGAACGGCCTCCAGGGGGGAGGCCGTTGGCATGAAGAAGGCATGAAGGAGGGGACATGTCCGGAGTTTCCAGACGTGCTTTGCTGGGTTACTCGGGTTCGGCCGCGGCCGGTGCCGTCGTCGCGTCGGCGGGCTCGGCGCAGGCCGCCGAGGGCAAGGCAGCCGAGGCCGGGACGGCCGGCGCGGAGCAGGCTTCCGAGGTCGAGTGGCCGATGGGGGGCGAGTTCACGGGACACAGCAGCCTCGCCGCTGACGACGCCTCGATGACGGTGGAGTTCAGCCTGGTGATCGAGAACGCTCCTTCGGGGCAGAACATCACACCGCTGGACATCGCCGACGCGATCAACAAGATGGCCGAGGCGCGCGGTTGGCCCCGGATCCAGTTCCACGGCATGGTGAGAACCCCGCTGAACTGACGCACCCGCGATGCCCCCGCCCGGTACCACTCGGGCGGGGGCATCGCGCTGCCCGCCTCGGGCCTGGCTTTCCGTACGGAGGCGGGGGAAGGATATGGCATGGACACGCACGCCGACGCGACGTACGCGCCGTCCATAGGACACGTACGTCGGCGGGACACGTACGTCCGCAGGACACGTACACCCACAGGACGCACACGTCCGCGTGACGCTCAGCGCTTCATGGCGCGCCCGGCTCCATGACGCGCAAGGCTTCATCTTCCGCGAGTACGGAGGAACGTAACGATGCGTCATATGCCACCCCCTGCGCCACCCACCATCCGCCGAAGAGTGCTCGGATCGTTCGCCGCCATCCTGCTGTGTACCGGAGGGCTCGCCGCCCCGGCCGCCGCGCGTGACGCCGGGGAGCAGCCCGCCACCGGGACGTCCGCCGCCGGGCGCGCCGTGAAACTCCCCGACGGCTTGGCGCTCACCCCGCCCATGGGGTTCAACAACTGGAACTCCACGCACTGCCGGGCCGGGTTCGACGAGGCGATGGTCAAGGGGATCGCCGACATCTTCGTCGAGAAGGGGCTCAAGGACGCCGGCTACCAGTACGTCAATCTGGACGACTGCTGGGCGCGTCCGGAGCGCGACGCCAACGGTAAGTTGGTGCCCGACGCCAAGCGTTTCCCCGACGGAATCAAGGCAGTTGCCGATTACGTCCACTCCAAGGGCCTGAAGTTCGGCATCTACACCAGCGCCGGTACGAAGACCTGCAACGTCGCCGGGTTCCCCGGCGCGCTCGGCCATGAGCGCAGCGACGCGCAGCAGTTCGCGGAGTGGGGCGTCGACTACCTCAAGTACGACAACTGCAACAACCAGGGCGTGGACGCCAAGAAGCGGTACACCGCGATGCGCGACGCGCTCAGGGCCGCCTCCGAGACCACCGGCAGGCCCATCGTCTACAGCATCTGCGAGTGGGGCGAGAACAAGCCGTGGAAGTGGGCCGCGGGCGTCGGCCACCTCTGGCGCACCACCGGGGACATCAGCGACAACTGGCCCTCCATGCTGTCGATCATGAAGCGGAACCTGCCGCTCGACGCGTACGCGGGTCCGGGGCACTGGAACGACCCGGACATGCTGGAGGTCGGCAACGGCGGCATGACCGGCACCGAGTACCGCACGCACTTCTCGATGTGGTCGATCATGGCCGCGCCGCTGCTCATCGGGTCCGACCTGCGCAAAGCCTCCCCGGAGACCTTTGAGATCCTCGGCAACAAGGAAGTCATCGCCGTCGACCAGGATTCGCTGGGCAAGCAGGGCAAGGTCCTCTCGTCCGAGAACGGCCGCTGGGTCGTCGCCAAGGAGATGAAGGACGGCAGCCGCGCCGTCGCCCTCTTCAACGAGACCGGGAGCGCGCGGACCATCTCCACGACGGCGAAGGCGGTCGGCCTGCCGAACGCCACCGCGTACACCCTGCGGGACCTGTGGCGGCACAAGAGCCACCACACGGCGGGCAGGATCGCGGCGACCGTCCCCGCGCACGGCACCGTGCTACTGCGGGTGTCGGCCGACGGCTAGTGGGCCGACACCCGCCCGCCGTCGAACTCGGCCTGGAGAGCGGCGACTGCTTCGAGGCCGGCCGGCTAGGCCACGCCGCTCACCACCACGATCACCAACCTCGGCCGCGTACCGGCACGCCAGGTGACGCCGTCGGTCGAGGCACCCGGCGGCTGACGGAGCAAGGCGACCTCGCCGGCGGCGCGCGGGCACTGGCCCCCGGCCAGTCCCTGCGCACCTCGTGGCGGGTGACCGCACCGCCGGGCGCGGCCCCCCGGGACGTACGACGTGAAGGTCTCGGCGGCCTACCGCTCCCCCACGGGCGCCCGGACCCACCACGTCCTGCCGCTCACCTCGCGGGTGGTCGTCGCGCCGCCCGCGGGCGCCTCGGCGCTCGGCGAGCTGCCGTGGCTGTTGATGAGCAACGGCTGGGGCCCGGCGGAGCGGAACACCAGCAGCGGCGAGGGCGCGGCCGGTGACGGCGGGAAAGTGTCCGCCAAGGGGGTCGGCGTGCACGCCGCGAGCGAGCTCACGTTCTGCGCCGGCCGGGCCTGCGAGAAGGTCACAGCGGACGTCGGCGTCGACAACGCAGCACCAGGGGCGGCCCTTACGGCACGCGCCCGTGCGGACACCGGCAGGGCCGGGCGTGCACCCCGCCGCCAGCCCGGCCCGCACCCGACCCGCGCGATGACCCGCACGGACCGGGCCCGTCACGCCATCACACCGCCGCGGGCGCCAGGCGGCACCAGGGGCGGCCCTAACGGCACGCGCCCGTGCGGACACCGGCAGGGCCGGGCGTACACCCCGCCGCCAGCCCGGCCCGCACCCGACCCGCGCGATGACCCGCACGGACCGGGCCCGTCACGCCCGCACGGCACAGCCCCGTCCCACTCAGCGCCGCCTGCGGCATCGGGTCGGGCGGTCTTCCGTACTCGCCCCCGTGGGCCCCGCCCCTCAGCCCCCCACCGTCAACCGCACTCCCACCGCCCCGTTCGACGCGCCGCCGAGCGCCGCGGCCGCCGCGCCGACCAGGCCCGCGTCCGTGCCTGTCACGGCGGGCGCGACGGTCAGGCGGCGTACGAAGGAGAGCGTGGCGTAGTCGCGCAGGGCGCGGCGCAGCGGGGTGAAGAGGATGTCGCCCGCCTTCGCCACTCCGCCGCCGATGACCGCGATGTCGATCTCGACGAGCGTGGCCGTGGCGGCGATCCCGGCGGCCAGGGCCTGGGCGGCCCGTTCGAAGGAGGCGAGGGCGACGGGGTCCCCGGCGCGCGCGGCGTCCGCCACGGCGGCGGCGGACGTGTCGCCGTCGGGACCCGGCAGCCAGCCGTTCTCCACGGCGCGGCGCGCGATGTTCGGGCCGCTCGCCATGCGCTCGACGCAGCCGCGCGCACCGCACGGGCAGGGGTCGCCGTCGAGGTCCACGCTGATGTGACCGATGTGGCCCGCGTTTCCCGTGGGGCCGGGGTGGAGCTTGCCGCCGAGGACGAGACCGCCGCCGACGCCGGTCGAGACGACCATGCACAGCGCGTTGTCGTGGCCGCGGGCCGCGCCCTGCCAGTGCTCGGCCGCGGTCATCGCCACGCCGTCGCCGACCAGTTCGACGGGGAGCCCACCGGTCACCGCGCGGACCCGCTCCACCAGCGGATAGCCCCGCCAGCCGGGGACGTTGACCGGGCTGACCGTACCGGCCGAGGCGTCCACAGGCCCCGCGCTGCCGATGCCGACCGCGGTGACCCGGCCCCACAGCTCACCGGCGGTCAGCTCACCGAGGACCTCCTCGACCGCCCGCATCACCGTGTCGCCGTCCTCGCGCGCGGGCGTGGGCCGCTGGGCGCGCACCAGGATGCGCCCCCGCCCGTCCACCAGAGCGCCGGCGATCTTGGTGCCGCCGATGTCGAGTGCGGCGACGAGGTCCATGTGCATCTGTGTCGGGTCTCCTGTGTAAGGGCAGGCCGGAGAGTGCGAAGGTCAGTATCTCCTTCAGTCTCCCCTGCATCTGACAACGTTGTCCAGGCCCTATGCTCGACGCCACATGCTTCAAGGGCGGCCCCACGCCCCGGGAAAAGCCCAGGAAAAGCCCAGGAAATCCGTGGACGACAGGACAGGACAGCGCACCGTGGCCGAGACCGCCGCCCGACGACCCGCCAACCGCTACGGCAACCGTCCGACCATGAAGGACGTCGCGGCCCGCGCGGGGGTCGGCCTGAAGACGGTCTCGCGTGTCGTGAACGGCGAGCCGGGCGTCACCCCCGACACCGAACGCCGCGTCCAGGAGGCCATCGAGGCCTTGGGCTTCCGTCGCAACGACAGCGCGCGCGTCCTGCGCAAGGGCCGTACCGCCAGCATCGGCCTCGTCCTTGAGGATCTCGCGGACCCGTTCTACGGCCCGCTGAGCCGCGCCGTCGAGGAGGTCGCCCGGGCGCACGGCGCGTTGCTCATCAACGGTTCGAGCGCCGAGGACCCGGACCGTGAGCAGGAGTTGGTGCTCGCCCTGTGCGCGCGTCGCGTCGACGGGCTCGTCATCATCCCGGCCGGTGACGACCACCGCTATCTGGAGCCCGAGATCGCCGCCGGGGTCGCGACCGTCTTCGTGGACCGCCCGGCGGGGAGGATCGACGCCGACGTGGTGCTCTCCGACAGCTTCGGCGGCGCGCGGGACGGCGTCGCCCACCTCATCGCGCACGGCCACCGCCGCATCGGGTTCATCGGTGACCAGCCGCGCATCCACACCGCCATAGAGCGGCTGCGTGGCTACCGCGCCGCGATGGAGGACGCCGGCATCCCGGTCGACGAGGCGTGGGTGTCGCTGGGTGTCACCGACCCGCGGCGGGTCCGCGCGGCGGCCGAGGCGATGCTGTCCGGCGTCGAGCCGGTCACGGCGGTCTTCGCGGGCAACAACCGCGTGACCGTCACGGTCGTGCGGGTCCTGGCCGCCCTCGACCGGCCGGTGGCCCTGGTGGGCTTCGACGACATCGAGCTGGCGGATCTGCTGGACCCCGGCGTGACCGTCGTCGCGCAGGACGCGGCGCGGCTGGGCAGGACGGCCGCCGAGCGGCTGTTCCGGCAGCTCGACGGCGCGTCCGGGGCGCCGGAGCGGGTCGAGCTGCCGACGCGGCTCATCACACGGGGGTCGGGGGAGCTGCCGCCCGCCGACTGAACGACGATCCCCGCTGCACCGCTCCTCAGGGCCAGAAGGCGATCGCGAGCGCGACCAGTGTGCCGAGGGCCACGAGGCCACCGAAGGCCCCGGCGAACAGCGCGGCCTTCGGGGCTGCGGGCTTCAGCTCTCGCCACCCCAGCTCCTCGGCCACGCCCCGGATCAGGCGGTGCCCGTCGGCGGAGGAGAAGGAGTGCCGCTCGGAGCCGTCCAGCGAGCGGCTCCACGTCCGGTACCGCGCCCGGCCGATCTCCACGGTCTTCCACGTGGTCCCGAACGGCCCTCGCTCTTGGGTGCGGACGACGTCCGTCAGCGTGAAGGTCTTCTCTGCGCGGCGCAGTTCGACTCGGTAGGTGTGCACGTGGCGTTCGCCCGGCACCGGGACGCCCACCACCAGGTCGAATCCCCGCTCCGTCCACCGGTAGCGATATGGCGTGCCGGCGGTCGCGGCCTGGATACGGGCGCGCACCTCCTCGGCGCCGCTCGGTCGGGACGTGTCGTTCATACGCTCGATGTCCGTTCTCACGGGCTCACCGGTCTGACCGGTTTCAGCAGGTCGGCAGGCCAGGCAGCGGCTTGTCGTTGTCGCCGCCCTTGATGTAGACGTCGCTGACGAAGACGCCGGTGTTGCCGCTGTCGTCGTCCGTCTTCGCCCACCAGATGTTCGTCCACTCCCCGTGCGTCTCGCGGCGTCCGAGGTTCTGCTGGCAGTAGAAATAGTTCGTGCCCGCGTTCAGCACGCCCGCCTCGGCACCGGAGGCGGTGTACGACTTCGCGGTGCGCCACACCGTGCAGTTGTACTTACCGCCGCCGATGGGGTGGCACACGAGGTCCTCGGCGGAGCCGCCCCCGCCGCCCGGCTCGCCTGCGCCGGTCGGCTTGGACGTGGGGTCGGGGCGCGACGCGGGCTTGTCCCGGCCCTTGCCGTCCTCGGCTTTCTCGCCCTTGTCCGAGGCGCTCTTGTCCCGGTCCGAGGTGTCGGCCCCGTCCTTCCCCGCGCCCTTGGAGCGCTTCGCGTCCGGCTCGCGGGACTTCTTGTCGTCGCGGTCCGACGGCTCGGGGCGCTTCGTTCCGTCTCCCAGAGGGCCACGGCTGCCGTCGTCCTCGGTCGAACCGGAGCCTCCGGCGGCCGTGTCCTCGCGTGCCTGGCTGCCGCCGCCGTCCTTGCCGCTGAGGTAGGCCACGGTTCCGCCGGTCACCGCGAGGACCGCGGCGACGGCGGCCGCGGCGAGCAAGGCCCTGCCCCGGCGCGGGCGCCGCGTGGAGCGGGTCTCCCCGAGGCGGACGGACGGCGGCCCTTGGGGCGCCACGAAAGGCGCGGACGCAGAGCCTGCGGACGCAGGAGGGGCGGGCGCGGGGTGGGCGGACGCGGGGTGGGCGGGCGCGGGGTGGGCGGGCGCGGGGTGGGCGGGCGCGGGGTGGGCGGGCGCGGGGTGGGTGACCGACGGCGGCGGCCCGAAGCCCGGCGGTGGCGTGCTCGGGATGCTGCGCTCGGTGCCCGGGTGCGGTCCAGGGGTGGCCCCGGGGGCGTGCGCGCCGCCGGGCCCGAGGGCCGCCACACCGGCGAGCAGCCGCCGCGCCTCTTCCGCGTCCGGGCGCGCCTCGGGGTCCTTGTCCATGAGCCGGCGCAGTACGGGGGTCAGCGCCCCCGAGCGTCGCGGCTCCGGCAGCGGGTCGGCGACGATCGCGGTGAGCGTGGACCACGTCGACGTACGGCGGAAGGGGGAGGAGCCCTCGACCGCGGCGTACAGCGTGGCGCCGAGCGCCCAGACGTCCGAGGCGGGGCCGGGGTCGTGGCCCTGGGCGCGCTCGGGCGCCAAGTAGTCCAGGGAGCCGACGAGTTCGCCGCTGCGGGTGAGGTGCGTGGCCGAGCCGTCGCCGGGGTCTTCCATCGTGGCGATGCCGAAGTCGGTCAGGACGACGCGCCCACTGCTCTCCAGCAGGATGTTGCCGGGCTTCACGTCGCGGTGCAGCACGCCGACGCGGTGCGCGGCGGCGAGGGCCTCCATGACCTTGGCGCCGATGGCCGCGGCCTCGCCGGGGCCGAGGGCGCCGCGCTCGCGCAGCACGTCGTCGAGGGACGGGCCGTCGACGAGCTCCATGACGATCAGCGGCCGACCGTCGACCTCGGCCACGTCGTGCACGGCGACGACTCCGGGATGGCGCACGCGCGCGGCGGCGCGGGCCTCGCGCTGCATTCGCAGGCGCAGGTCGGCCAGTTCGGGCCCCGCCGCGTCCGTGTACGTGCGCAGCTCCTTCACCGCGACCTCGCGGTGCAGCACCTCGTCGACCGCGCGCCATACGACGCCCATGCCACCGCGGCCGAGCTGCGCCAGCACGCGGTAGCGGCCCGCGAGGAGTCTGCCCGCCTCGCCCGTCTGTTCCTGGTCCCCCGAAAACACCGCTGCCCCGTCCGTGTGACGCCACTTTCCGTGGCGTACAGACTACGGGGCAGCGGTGACGGTGACCGTACGTGCCGGGTGTTACTTGCCCGAGGCCGTGAGATCGCCCCGGCGCGGTCCCGAGAAGCCCTGGAGTCGGGCCAGGGTCAGGCCGGTGAGCCGGGTGACCTCGCCCACGTCGAGGGCGCCGCAGTCCAGGCCCCGCAGCAGGTAGCCGGCGAGGGCCTTGGCGGTGGCGGGCTCGTCGGCCACGGCGCCGCCCTCGTGGTGACCGGCGTAGGCGGCCAGGCGCTTGGCGGCGGCCTCGAAGCCCTCACGGTAGAACGCGAAGACGGCGGCGTAGCGCGTCGGGATGTGGCCGGGGTGCATGTCCCAGCCCTGGTAGTAGGCGCGGGCCAGGGCGCGCCGGGTGAGGCCGTAGTGCAGCCGCATGGCGTCGTGGACCTGCTCGGTGGCGCCGACGGGCAGGACGTTGGTGGAGCCGTCGGAGACGCGGACTCCGGTGCCGGCGGCGGCGACCTGCATGACGGCCTTGGCGTGATCGGCGGCCGGGTGGTCGCTGGCCTGGTAGGCGGCGCTCACGTGCAGGCAGGCGCTGTAGTCGAAGGTGCCGTAGTGCAGGCCTGTGGCGCGGCCCTCGGCGGCCTGGATCATGCGGGCGACGGCGGCGGTGCCGTCGGTGGCGAGGATGGACTGGCTGGTCTCGATCTGGATCTCGAAGCCGATGCGGCCCCGCTCCAGGCCGCGCGCCTTCTCGAACTCCTCCAGGAGGCGCACCATCGCGGTGACCTGCTCGGGGTACGTCACCTTGGGCAGCGTCAGGACGAGCCCGTCGGGCAGGCCGCCCGCCTCCATGAGGCCGGACAGGAAGACGTCGAGGGTGCGGATGCCACGGTCGCGTACCGCCTCTTCCATGCACTTCATGCGGATGCCCATGTACGGGGCGGCGGTGCCGTTCTTGTACGCCTCGGCGATCAGGCGTGCCGCGCGGGCGGCGTCCTGGTCCTCGTCGGCCCCCTTGTAGCCGTCCTCGAAGTCGACGCGGAGGTCTTCGATCGGCTCGCGCTCCAGCTTGGCCCGTACGCGCGTGTGGACGGCCTCGGCGAGGTCGTCCGACAGGCCGAGGACGGCGGCGAAGGAGGCGGCGTCCGGGGCGTGTTCGTCGAGCATCGCCAGGGCCTTGTCGCCCCAGGTGCGGATGGTGTCGGCGCCGAACTGCTCACCGGGGACGTAGACGGTGTGGACGGGCTGGCGGGTGCCGGGGTCCCCGGGGTAGCGGCGCTCCAGCTCCGCGTCCACGGGGGCGAGGGAAGCGCTGATGCCCTCGCTGACCGCGCCGGCGAGGCTCGTCGCCACCTTCTCTTGCTGACCCATTCCCGCATCCTCCACACAGTCGGTGCCGCGCCCGGCAGTTTCCGCTCCACGGAATCAACAATCCGTATAGCGAAGTTATCCGCGACCTTCGCCCTGGTCAACACCCTCCCGTGTCCTGCATCCGTAGCCGACCGCGCCGGTTCACGCGTGTCCCGGGCCCCGGCGGCGGCCGACGCGGCCAGTCTGTGGCCCACATCCTCCCGCGCGCCTCTGGTGCTCGCCGCGCGGGCCGAACTCAAGGAGCATGTGTGCCGATCGACTCGCCCTTCACGCGCCGTTCCGTCCTGCGGACCGCGCTCGCCGCCGCCGTGGCGCTCCCCGTGTCCGGCACGGTGCTGTCCGGCGGCCCGGCACAGGCCGCCCCGGGCCCGGAAGCGCGCCTGGAGGTCATGTCGTACAACGTCCGCTTCGCGAGCAACCGACCACCGCACACATGGCCCGAACGCCGCCCGGTCATGAAGGAGATGCTCCTGCGCGCCCAGCCGCACATCATCGGCACCCAGGAAGGTCTCTACTACCAGTTGCAGGACATCGAGTCCGACCTCGGCGCGAACTACGACTGGGTCGGTACGGGCGTCGGGGGCGGAAGCCGCGACGAGTTCATGGCCGTCTTCTACGACAACCGCAGGCTTTTCCCGCTGGAATATGAGCACTTCTGGCTCTCGGACACCCCGTACACCATCGCTTCGAACACCTGGGGCGCCAACTCGCCCCGCATGGCCACCTGGGTGCGCTTCCTCGACCTGATCACCAACACCCAGCTGTATGTCCTCAATACGCACTTCGACCACGTCAGCCAGAACGCGCGCGAGCGTTCGGCGTCCCTCATGGTCGAGCGCATCGCGCTGTTGAAGACGACCACGCCGCTCATCGTGACGGGTGACTTCAACGCGACGGCGCACGACAGCGCCGTCTACACCACGATGCTGGGCGCCGGTCTCGTCGACACCTGGGACGTCGCCAAGGAACGCGGCCCGGCATACGGCACGTTCGGCGGTTTCAAGCCGCCCGTCGTGGGCGGCGGCCGCATCGACTGGGTCCTGACGCGGCCGTCGGCGACGGTCCACGCGGCGTCGATGAACACGTTCTCGCTCGGCGGGCAGTACCCGAGCGACCACTGGGCCGTGCAGGTGACGATGACGCTGTGACGCGGCGAGGCCCCCGCACCGCTGTGCGCGGGGCGAGGGCCTCGTACAGGCGCGACAGGCTCAGCCCTTGCGGGACTTGACCTCTTCGGTGAGGGCCGGGACGACCTCGAAGAGGTCGCCGACCACGCCGTAGTCGACCAGGTCGAAGATCGGGGCCTCGGCGTCCTTGTTGATGGCCACGATGGTCTTCGAGGTCTGCATGCCCGCGCGGTGCTGGATCGCGCCGGAGATGCCCGAGGCGATGTACAGCTGCGGGGAGACCGACTTACCGGTCTGGCCCACCTGGTTGGAGTGCGGGTACCAGCCGGCGTCGACCGCGGCGCGCGAGGCGCCGACGGCGGCACCGAGCGAGTCGGCGAGGGCCTCGATGATCGCGAAGTTCTCGGCGCCGTTGACGCCGCGGCCGCCGGAGACCACGATCGCGGCCTCGGTCAGCTCGGGGCGGCCCGTCGACTCGCGCGGGGTGCGCGAGACGACCTTGGTGCCGGTGGCCTTCTCGGAGAAGGAGACAGACAGCGCCTCGACGGTGCCCGCGGCCGGGGCGGCCTCCACGGCGGCCGAGTTCGGCTTGACCGTGATGACCGGGGTGCCCTGCGTGATGCGGGACTTGGTGGTGTACGACGCGGCGAACGCGGACTGCGTGGCCACCGGGCCCTCGTCGCCGGCCTCCAGGTCGACGGCGTCCGTGATGATGCCGGACTTGATGCGGACCGCGAGGCGGGCCGCGATCTCCTTGGCCTCGGCGGAGGAGGGCAGCAGCACGGCGGCCGGGGAGACGGCGTCGTACGCGGCCTGGAGCGCGTCCACCTTCGGTACGACGAGGTAGTCGGCGAACTCGGGGGCGTCGGCGGTGAGGACCTTGACCGCGCCGTGCTCGGCGAGCGCGGCGGCGGTGTCGGCGGCGCCGTTGCCCAGCGCGACGGCGACGGGCTCGCCGATGCGGCGGGCCAGGGTCAGCAGCTCAAGGGTGGGCTTGCGGACGGCACCGTCCACGTGGTCGACGTAGACGAGAACTTCAGCCATGGGACTTCAATCTCCTGCGAGTGCGAAGAATCTGGGGGCGGTGGGAAAGGTGACCGAAGCTCAGATGAACTTCTGGCCCGCGAGGAACTCCGCGAGCTGCTTGCCGCCCTCGCCCTCGTCCTTGACGATCGTCCCGGCGGTGCGCGCCGGACGCTCGGTGGCGGAGTCGACCTTGGTCCAGGCGCCCGCGAGGCCGACCTCGTCGGCGTCGATGTCCAGGTCGTCCAGCTCCAGGGCCTCCACCGGCTTCTTCTTGGCGGCCATGATGCCCTTGAAGGAGGGGTAGCGGGCCTCGCCCGACTGGTCCGTCACCGACACGACGGCCGGCAGGGAGGCCTCCAGCTGCTCGGAGGCGCTGTCGCCGTCACGGCGGCCCTTTACGGCGCCGCCCTCGACGGAGACCTCGGAGAGCAGCGTGACCTGCGGGACGCCCAGGCGCTCGGCGAGGATCGCCGGGAGTACGCCCATGGTGCCGTCCGTCGACGCCATGCCGCAGATGACCAGGTCGTAGCCGGTCTTCTCGATGGCCTTGGCGAGCACCAGCGAGGTGCCCATGACGTCGGTGCCGTGCAGATCGTCGTCCTCGACGTGGACGGCCTTGTGGGCACCCATGGAGAGCGCCTTGCGCAGCGCGTCCTTGGCGTCCTCGGGGCCGACGGTCAGCACGGTGATCTCCGCGTCGCCGTCGCCGTCGTGGTCATCGGCGATCTGGAGCGCCTGCTCGACCGCGTACTCATCCAGCTCCGACAGCAGGCCGTCGACGTCGTCGCGGTCGACGGTCAGGTCATCGGCGAAGTGCCGGTCGCCGGTGGCGTCGGGCACGTACTTCACACAGACAACGATCCTCAAGCTCACGCCGGCTCTCCTACTGCATCGTCTTTACTGGGCTGCTGCCTCGGCTTATGGCCACTGCCTTCTTGCAGGCAGCATAGGCGCCTGAAGCGGCGGATCACGGTCGGGGCGGGCCGTGCTCCGAACGAAATATTACTCATGAGTACACCCAGTTCATTCCCGCTGAGCAAGCGCTTTGAACTGTGACCTTCCCAACCCTCCGTCATCACCTGAGGCGCCCGCTCGCGGGAACTCTCAGTCGCGCAGAGCGTTGAAGCGCCCCTGGTGGTAGAGGAGCGGGCGGCCCTCGCCCGCGGGGTCGCCGGTGACCACCTCCGCCAGCACCAGGCGGTGGTCGCCCGCGGGCACGCGCGCCACGACACGGCAGACCAGCCAGGCGAGGGCGCCGTCCAGTACGGGCACCCCCTCGGGCCCCTCGCGCCAGCTGGTGGGCGCCCCGAAGCGGTCGGCGCCGCTGCGCGCGAAGGTGGCGGCGAGTTCCTGCTGATGCTCGCCGAGTATGTGGACGCCGACGTACGCGGCCTCGGAGACCGCGGGCCAGCTGGAGGCACCGGTGCCGATGCCGAACGAGATCATCGGCGGGTCGGCGGAGACCGAGGTGAGCGAGGTGGCGGTGAAGCCGACGGGGCGTGAGCCGTGGGCCGCGGTGATCACGGCGACCCCCGCGGCATGCCGCCGGAAGACCGAGCGCAGCAGGTCGGAGGTGGCGGGTGGGTGGGCGCCGAGGGCGGGCGAGGCCGTCATGGAAGGAGGCTCCCGATAGATGCCGCGTGCAGTCAAGTCCGCCCGAGGATGTGAAAGATGTGTCACGGGCGGGGATACGGGTGTGTCCGCGCCCGGGGCAGCGAGGCGGTCGGTCACACGGCCTCGCCCAGCGCGGCGATCACGTCGGCCTTGCGGGGTTGTCCGGCGGCGCGGCGCACCACGTGGCCCCCGGCGTCCAGGACGAGGACGGTCGGTGTCTTGAGGACGCGCAGCTCCCGTACGAGATCGAGGTGGTCCTCGGCGTCGATCTCCACGTGGGCCACGCCGGGGACCATCGCGGCCACCTCCGCGAGGACTCTGCGGGTCGCGCGGCACGGCTGGCAGAACGCGCTGGAGAACTGTACGAGCGTGGCCCGCTCCCCCAGCCCCTCGCCGATGTCCGCCGCGTCGAGCCGCCGCCCGGTGCCATGTCCTGACACGTGTGCCTCCCGCCCCTAGGGGGCCTCGATCCGTTCGCTCCCCGGTTCAGCACCGGGGTACCCGCAAAAGATTCCGACGTGACGAGAATCTCCCGGATTGAGGGCACCAAGGCTGGTCACTCGTCCGTTCTTGGGGCACGATCTGCGCAACGCCGAAAAACCTACGGCTGCGTAACCTCTCGCCGGGAGCCCCCTCCCCAGCCAGACACGAAGGGCCCTCGCCACCCATGGCCGAGCTTGTCTACCGTCCCGTCATCGGTGCAGCGAAAACGCTGTTCAAGGCATGGGACCTGAAGATCGACTGCAAGGGGTCGGAGAACATCCCACGCTCCGGCGGCGCGGTCCTCGTCAGCAATCACATCAGCTACCTGGACTTCATCTTCGACGGCCTCGCCGCCCTGCCGCAGAAGCGGCTGGTGCGCTTCATGGCCAAGGAGTCGGTCTTCCGGCACAAGATCTCCGGGCCGCTGATGCGCGGGATGAAGCACATCCCGGTGGACCGGAAGTCGGGCGAGGCGGCCTACGCGCACGCGCTGGACTCGCTGCGCTCCGGGGAGATCATCGGCGTCTTCCCCGAGGCGACGATCTCGCAGTCCTTCACCCTCAAGACCTTCAAGACGGGCGCCGCGCGGCTGGCGCAGGAGGCCGGGGTGCCGCTCATCCCGGTGGCCCTGTGGGGCACGCAGCGGCTGTGGACCAAGGGCCACCCGCGCAACTTCAAGCGCAGCCACCTGCCGATCACGATCCGCGTCGGCGAGCCGGTCGAGGCGCCCAAGGACCAGTACGCGGGCGCGATCACCCGGCGGCTGCGCGAGCGCTGCCAGGAGCTGCTGGAGGCCGCGCAGCGCGCCTACCCGGTGCGCCCCAAGGGCCCGGACGACACCTGGTGGATGCCGGCACACCTCGGCGGGACGGCGCCGACCCCCGCCGAGGTGAAGGCCGCCGAGGCCGGCTGACCGTCTGCCCGCCTAGCGCGCCGCGTGGACGGTGATCCGCGCCCCGGGGCTGAACTTCTCCAGGAGCTCGGCGAGCTCGGCGCCCGCGGCTTCGAGCCCGGCGTCCGGCCCCATGCCCTCCAGTAGGAAGATCGCGTTCACCGACTCCTCGGTGAGGCGGGTGCGCGGCCCCTGGCGCCAGTTCCAGCGGCGGCAGGTGACGCCCTCGTCGTCGCACCACACGACCTCGCCCGCGTCGGGGTGCTCGACGACCCGCTCCCCCGCTGAGGCGGTCACGAACTCCTCGGCGCCGGTGGCCCGCACCAGCCGCATCCCGCCCTTGATCAGGTCCAGGTCCTCGCCGCCGACCGGGATCAGATGGGCCACGCTGATCGCGTTGTAGACGTCGACGAGGACGTTGATCCGGGGCAGCCCGCCGTCGGCGAGCGCGCGCTTGGCCAGGGCCTCGGCCGAGTTGCGGGTGCGCGAGGGCTTCGCGCCGAAGGCCGTGTAGGCGGCGCGCCAGGCGGCCATGTGCGGGTCCTCGTGCGGGGCGCGGCCGTCGAGTCGTACGGCAAGCCGGCGCGCCGCCTCGTCGAGGAGGGCCGAGCTGTCCTCGGTGCTCGGCCCGTTGACGAGGCCATGCGCCTCGATGGCGACGTGGGTGAAGCCGGGCGCGAGGGTGCTCACCTCGTCGGAGACGGTGAGGGTCAGGGGCGCGTTGGTCATGGGCTGCCTTGCTGCGTCGTGGCTCGTCAGAGCGCGTCGGGAAGGTTCTCCCACAGGTGCGGTCGGTCCGGGGCGTTCTTCAGGGCGCCCAGAACCGCCGGGTGCGGTGCAGCATAGAGTACCGGATAGTCCACTTCATTGGACTCGATATCGGGCGGGAAGGCCAGCCGCTCCCCGGACAGGGAGAACTGGGCATCGACCCCCGGTTTGTTGCCGCGGCAGTCCTGCCGATGCCAGGCTCCGTGGAAGCGGACGGCGACGAGCCCGTGGACGCAGTGCCCCGTCCCGGCGTCATAGGCCAGCCGCTGATAGCAGAGCGCGGTGGGGATGTCCTCGGCCCGCAGCAGTGCGGCCAGCGCGTGGGCCTTGGCGTGGCAGATGCCGGTGCCCTGCTCCAGGACGTCCGAGGCGCGCCAGGTGACGCGCAGGTCGCCGCTGTCGGCGGAGTGCGGGATGACGTCGCGCACGTATTCGTAGGCCGCCTGCGCGTATACGTATGAATCGGCGGCTGTCTTGGCGAGGCGCGCCGCGGTCTCGCGTACGAGCGGATGACGGTGGTCGATGACCTCGTCGGCCGCCAAGTAAGCGGACAGGTCAGGGTTGTCCTGGATCAGCTGCATGGCTCGGGAGCATAGGAATGCGACCGACCGTAAGTCAATGCCTTTACGGTCGGTCGCATATCTATGCAGTGCCCCTTGTGGGACTCATGCAGGCCGAGTCAGCGCGCCATCTCTTCCTTCAGCGCCGCCAGGAAGCCGTCGACGTCCTCCTCGCGGGTGTCGAACGCGCACATCCAGCGCACGTCGCCCGCCGCCTCGTCCCAGAAGTAGAAGCGGTACCGCTTCTGGAGCCGCTCGCTCACGTCGTGCGGCAGGCGCGCGAAGACGGCGTTGGCCTGGACCGGGTAGAGGATCTCCACGCCGTGCACGGAGCGGACGCCCTCGGCCAGGCGCTGCGCCATCTCGTTGGCGTGCCGGGCGTTGCGCAGCCACAGGTCCTTGCCCAGCAGGGCCTCCAGCTGCACGGAGACGAACCGCATCTTGGACGCCAGCTGCATCGACATCTTGCGCAGGTGCTTCATGTGGCGCACGGCGTCCTGGTTGATGACGACGACGGCCTCGCCGAACAGCGCGCCGTTCTTCGTGCCGCCGAGCGACAGGATGTCCACGCCGACCGCGTTCGTGAACGTCCGCATGGGTACGTCGAGCGCGGCCGCCGCGTTGGCTATCCGCGAGCCGTCGAGATGCACCTTCATGCCGAGCTGGTGAGCGTGGTCGCAGATCGCGCGGATCTCGTCCGGTGTGTACAGCGTGCCCAGCTCGGTGTTCTGCGCGATCGAGACGACCTGCGGCATCGCGCGGTGCTCGTCGTCCCAGCCGAACGCCTGCTTGTCGATCAGCTCCGGGGTGAGCTTGCCGTCGGGTGTGGGGACGGTGAGCAGCTTGATGCCGGCCATGCGCTCGGGGGCACCGCCCTCGTCCACGTTGATGTGCGCGGACTCGGCGCAGATCACCGCGCCCCAGCGGTCGGTGACCGCCTGGAGCGCGACGACGTTGGCGCCCGTGCCGTTGAACACCGGGAACGCCTCGGCGGTCGGGCCGAAGTGTCCCCGGATCACCTGCTGGAGGTGGGCCGTGTAGTCGTCCTCGCCGTACGCGATCTGGTGCCCGCCGTTGGCGAGGGCCAGGGCGGCCATGACCTCGGGGTGCGCGCCCGCGTAGTTGTCGCTGGCGAAACCGCGCACGTCGGGGTCGTGGTGACGCCGGGCGTCGGTCTTCGGAGGATTCACGGCGTCCTTGACGGCAGCGGTCACGGCTTCTCGGTCAGCCACAGGCGGTTTCCGTTCACTTCACCGGCGGGCCGCTCCCAGACGTCGGCGATGGCCTCGGCCAGCTCCGTGACGTCCGTGAAGCCCGCGAACTTCGCGTTGGGCCGCTCCGCGCGCATCGCGTCGTGCACCAGCGCCTTGACCACCAGGATGGCAGCCGCCGCGCGCGGGCCCTCCTCGCCCCCCGCCTTGCGGAAGGCGTCGGCGAGGGCGAGCGTCCAGGCCTCGGCGGCCGCCTTGGCGGCTCCGTACGCCGCGTTGCCCGCGGTCGGCTTGGACGCGCCCGCCGCGCTGATCAGCAGATAGCGTCCGCGGTCGCTGCGGCGCAGGCCGTCCTCGAAGGCGAGGGAGGTGTGCTGCACGGTGCGGATCAGGAGCTTCTCCAGGAAGGCCCAGTCGGCGGGGTCGGTCTCGGCGAAGCTCTTGCTGCCGCGCCAGCCGCCGACGAGGTGCACCAGGCCGTCGATCCGCCCGAACTCCTTCTCCGTACGCGTCGCCCAGTCGCGGGTGGCGTCCAGATCCAGCAGATCGACCGTGTCCCCTATGACGGTGGCACCGCCGTGCGCGTACCGGGCGGCGTCGACGGCCTCGTGCAGGCGCAGCGGATCGGCGTCCGACGCCACGACCGTGGCGCCCGCCTCGGCCAGCCTCAGCAGCACCGCCCGTCCGGCGGGGCCGCCGGCTCGGCCACCGCGACCACGGCTCCATCGAGTGCGGACATGGTCCTCGCCTCCTCCTGGCGGCCGCTCACGCGGCGACCTTCTCGGCGTTCGCGGAAGCGGTGATCCCCTTGGTGGAGGCGATCACGTTCTTCAGCTTCTTGGAGAGCGCCTCATAGAACATGCTGAGCGGAAACTCGTCAGGAAGCACCTCGTCGACGAGCTTGCGCGGCGGCAGCGAGGTGTCCAGGGCGTCCGGGCCCTTGGCCCAGCGCGATCCGGGGTGCGGGGCGAGGTAGGTGGAGACCAGGTCGTAGGCGGCGAACCAGTGGACCAGCTTGGGGCGGTCGATGCCGGCCCGGTAGAGGTCCTCGATCTCGCCGCACAGCTGGTTGGTGACCTGCGGCGCGCGCTCCCAGTCGATGGTCAGCTTGTTGTCGGTCCAGCGGACCACGTCGTGCTGGTGGAGGTAGGCGAAGAGGAGCTGGCCGCCGAGCCCGTCGTAGTTGCGCGTCCGGTCCCCGGTGACGGGGAAGCGGAACATGCGGTCGAAGAGGACGGCGTACTGCACGTCGCGGCCGTGCCGGTTGCCCTCGGCCTCCAGCTTCACGGCCTCCTTGAAGGCGGTGAGGTCGCAGCGCAGCTCTTCGAGGCCGTACATCCAAAACGGCTGGCGCTGCTTGATCATGAAGGGGTCGAAGGGCAGGTCGCCGTGGCTGTGGGTGCGGTCGTGGACCATGTCCCACAGCACGAACGCCTGCTGGCAGCGGTCCTGGTCGCCGACCATGTCACGGATGTCCTCGGGCAGTTCGAGCCCGAGGATGTCCACGGCGGCCTCGGTGACGCGACGGAAGCGGGCCGCCTCCCGGTCGCAGAAGATGCCGCCCCAGGAGAAGCGCTCGGGGGCCTCGCGGACCGCGATGGTCTCGGGGAAGAGGACGGCCGAGTTCGTGTCGTATCCGGCGGTGAAGTCCTCGAAGGTGATGCCGCAGAACAGCGGGTTGTCGTAGCGCGTGCGCTCCAGCTCGGCCAGCCACTCGGGCCAGACCATGCGCAGCACGACCGCTTCGAGGTTGCGGTCGGGGTTGCCGTTCTGCGTGTACATCGGGAAGACCACCAGGTGCTGGAGGCCGTCCCGGCGGTTCGCCGCGGGCTGGAAGGCGAGCAGCGAGTCCAGGAAGTCCGGCACCTGGAAGCCGTCCTGCGCCCAGCGGCGCAGGTCCGTGACGAGGGCGCGGTGGTAGGCGACGTCGTGCGGCAGCAGCGGGCCGAGCTGCTCGACCGCCGAGATCACGCGGTCCACGGCGAGTTCGGCCACGGCTTTCGACGGGGCTCCCTCGGCTGCGAAGTCGATGGAACCGTCCTTCGACTGCCAGGGCCTGATCTCTTCCACGGCCTCCTTGAGCACCGGCCACGCAGGGTGGTCCACCACCCGCTCTTCAGCGGACGGAACCGCACCCTCGGTACCCGCCTGCACAAGAATTTCCGTCATGTCCCACCTTCCACGGGAGAACCTCGCGTATGGACACCGTATGCGTGCCAGGTTCTCCGCGACAAGGGGGGCCTCGGGAAATTATCCTGCGGCACCCCCTCCTTCACCGCTGTTTTTCCTGCCCTTCACGGTTGACGCGATCGCTTCTGCCACGCCATGGAGTGCCTCCTCGGCTTCGGGCAGCAGTTCGGGGAACCCTACGAAACCGTGGAACATGCCCGGCCAGTGACGTCCGGTCACGGGTACGCCGGCCGCGCGCAGTCGGTGGGCGTAGGCGAGGCCTTCGTCGCTGAGCGGATCGCAACCGGCGGTGACGAGGTGCGCGGGCGGCAGTCCGGCGAGGTCCGCCGCCCGCAGCGGGGAGGCGAGGGGGTGGGCGCCGTCGCCGTCCGGTCCGAGGTACTGCTGCCAGAACCAGCGCATGTGCGCGGCGGTCAGGAAGCAGCCGGTGGCGTTCTCCCGGTAGGAGGCGGTGCTCTGGGAGGCGTCGAGCACGGGGTAGATCAGCACCTGGCGCGCGATGGCGGGGCCACGCGGATCATCGCGGGCCTTGAGCGCCACGGCCGCGGCGAGCCCGCCGCCGCTGCTGTCCCCCGCGACGACGAGCGCGCCGGGCGCCCCGCCAAGCACCGCGCACGCGTCCGCGGCCCAGCACAGCGCGGCGTACGCGTCGTCGACGGCGGCCGGGAAACGGTGCTCGGGGGCGAGGCGATACCCGACGGAGACGACCACGGCACCGGACCGCACGGTCAGTCTGCGTGCTGTGGCGTCGTAGCTGTCGAGCCCGCCGAGCGTGTAGCCACCGCCGTGGAAGAAGACGACGGTGGGGTGGGGACGGGGGAAACGCTCGGGATCCGGGAAGTACGCGCGTACGAGGACTTCCGCGGCAGCGGGGGCGGGGGTACGGGCCGGCACCTCCGCCACACCCGCCGGGCACGCTTCCGGTATGCCTGGAATATTCCGCTCCACGACCGCCCCCACAGCGAGCGAGACCTTCCGGGAAACGGGGGCGGCTGCGAGGATGCGGCGCGCCTCGGCGGCGTCGGTGACGGTGCCGCCGAGATCGGGAAAGGCGGCACTCAGGGCGGTGACGAGGGGGCGGGCGGCGGGCGACATGCGGGCGACACCGCCGCGCGGGGCGGGGAGCTCGCCGGGAGCGCCGGCCCGTTCAGCCACGGGCCCGCGCGGGACGAAGGGCTCGGTGGGGCCGCCGGGCACCCGGGGTGGAGTGGGCTCCCGCGTCAGGGCGGGTGCTCGGGGCGAGGCGGGTGCTCGGGGTGGCGCGGGGGGATCGGGGGCGGCAGGGCTTGGGGCGGGCGGGGGCCGGCGTTCGGTGGGCGTCACCGCTGCGCCGCTTCCTGGGCGCGGAAGTGCGGGATGACCTTCTCGCCCCACTGCCGCAGTGTCTCCAGGCACGCCTCCTGCGGGACCGTGCCCATCTGGATGAGGCACATGATCTCGTCGGCCCCGGCGTCGCGCAGCCGCTCAACGTAGGCGATGGCGTCGCCCGCGGTGCCGTACGCGTGGTCGGCGTTGAAGGTGGCCGTCGCCGTCGGGCGTACCGGAATGTCGTGTTCGTGGAGGCGGGCGACGACCTGCTCGGCGGCCTCGCGCATCCGGGCCGCCTCGTCACCGCCTTCGACGACCGCCTCGTCGGGGAGGCCCGCGCCGCCGTACCAGTGCCCGATGGACTGCGCGAAGAACCGCTGCCCCCGGATGCCGACACGCCGCGCCGTCTCCCGGTCGTCGAGCACGATCGTCGGGCAGAGCACGGAGAAGTGGTCGTTGACGACGCTCGACACCCGGCGCGCGCCGGTGCGGGCCGCGACCGCCGCGTCGTACGCCTGTCGCATCCCGGCGATCGCCTCGGGCCCCGCGAAGCCCATCACGAGCGCCCCGATGCCGAGTTCGGCCGCCTGTGTCAGGGTCTCGGTCCTGCTACAGGCGAGGAAGAGCGGTGGGTGCGGGGTCTGCTTCGGGCGCGGCAGGATCGGATGCGGGCCGATGTCGAGCAGCTCGCCGTGGTGCTCCAGCTCCTCCTTCTCCCAGGCCTTGCCGATGACGCGCAGCGCCTCCTCGACCTCCTGGGTGGTGCGTTCCTTGTCGACGCCGCACAGCGAGGTCTCCTGCTCGGTGCCGCCCCGTCCGGCCCCCAGGTCGAGGCGGCCGCCGGAGAGCAGATCCAGCATCGCGGCACGCTCGGCGACCCGCGCCGGGTGGTTGAAGTTGAACGGCATGCAGACCACGCCGTGTCCGATCCTGATGGTGCGGGTGCGTGCGGCGACCCAGGTCAGGAAGATCTCCGGGGCGCTCATGTGCGCGTACCACTTGAGGGAGTGGTGTTCGACCGCCCAGACGCGGTCGAACCCCATCTCCTCGGCGAGCACGGCCTGCTCGACGCTGTCGTGGATGACCTGATGCTCGCGCTCTACGGTCGGGTCGGCGAGCTGCGCCTCGAAGATGACGGAGAACTTCACGTGCCCTCCAGGGAGTTGTGCGTCTGCGACGCCTCTGCGGTGTCTCCGCGGCGTGGCCCGGGTTTCGGGTCCACACTTCGAACACCCGCTCACTTCCAACAGTCATATGACTAACCGTCAGGTGTGGAAGTGGCAAGGCTTCGCACAGGCTTTTCCCTGCGAGGCGACGACTGCCATGCGCTCCGGCCGGGCCGGATCAGCCGCGGGGCAGGTCCGCCCGCACGGTCTTGCCCTGGGGGCCCGTGCTCACGCGGACCGCGAGGGCGAGACTGCGCACCATCGGCCAGCCGAAGCCGCCGGTGCCTCCCGCCAGGTCGGGCGTCCGCTCGCGTGGCGGCCGTGGATCGGCGTCGGTGACGGCGACCGTGATGGCGTCCCGGCGCGCCACCAGACGCAGCGAGCAGGACTCGCCGCGCGCGTGCCGTACGGAATTGGTGACGAGTTCGGAAACGGTGAGTTCCACGCTCGCGGCGGCCTGCTCGTCCAGGGCAGGACTGAGGCCGTCCAGGAAGACACGGGCGAATTCCCGGGCCCGTGGGATGACTTCCGGCCTTTTGTCGAAGACCTTGCGGTCCAACGGTTTGACGCCGGGCTGTGAATGGTCCGTCCTCATACGCCCCTCCTCGATCAGGGGTGGACTGTACGAATGGGTCTCTTGCCCCCGAACCCGACTTCTTAACGTGCTCGCGCCGAGCCGTGTGGCCGGCGTCACGGAACGTCCTCATGTCGGAACTGACATGAAGTATTTGAGGAGGGGTAGGCGCTGGCTCACCGGTCCACAGGGGACGAGGAGGCCGGTGGACAGGGAGGTAGACATGACGATGGCCACTGGAACCCAGACGGACACCGGCATCACGGAACTGCCGGAGGTGGTCGATCCGCAGGCGGTGACCCCCAAGGATTCGCGCGCCTTGTCCCAGTTGTTCTTCGATCAACTCGCGGTGTTGGAGGAGGGCACGGCCCAATACCAGTACGTGCGCAACACCCTGATCGAATTGAACATGTCGCTGGTGCGTTACGCGGCAGGCCGTTTCCGTAATCGCGGTGACGAGATGGAAGACATCGTCCAGGTCGGCATGATCGGTCTGATCAAGGCCATCGACCGATTCGAGCTCTCCCGCGAGGTGCAATTCGCGACGTTCGCGGTGCCCTATATCGTCGGTGAGATCAAGCGTTTCTTCCGTGACACGTCCTGGGCGGTCCACGTGCCGCGCCGCCTGCAGGAGGCCCGGGTCGAGCTCGCCAAGGCCACCGAGGAGCTGAGCAGCCGCCTGGGCCGCTCCCCCACGGTGGACGAACTGGCCACCCTGATGAATCTGACCCCCGAGGAAGTCATCGAGGCCCGGCTGGCCTCCAACGGCTACAACTCGTCCTCCCTCGACGCCGTCCTGCACGGCGACCCCACCGACGAGACCCCCCTGGCCGACTTCATCGGCGCGGTGGACCCCTCCCTGGAACTCGTCGAGGACTTCCATTCGCTGGCCCCCCTGGTCGCCGAGCTCCCCGAGCGCGATCGGGAGATCCTGCGCCTGCGCTTCGTGGAGGAGCTGACCCAGTCGCAGATCGGCGAGCGTCTCGGCGTGTCCCAGATGCAGATATCCCGCCTGCTCTCCCGCACCCTGGCGACCCTGCGCAAGGGGATGGTCCCCGCCGACGCGTGATCCCTCCGACGCGTGATCCCGGCGACGCCTGATCCCGCCCACCCTGATCCCGCCGACGTATGCGGCGGGCTGTCACCCCCTGCGGTGCAGAAGCGCCGAGAGGTGATGCTGCAAGGGCTGGCCCACGGCCGCGAGGTCGTGGACGAAGGTCAGGGCGTCGGGGCCGGTCAGGGCGTAGCGGCGGCGGGTGGCGTCGACCTTCTTCGCGGTGGGCGCGAGGGCGACCTCTTGGGTGGCGAGGTCCACCGTGTCGCCGTCCGCGTGGCCGACCGCGATCTCCGCGATGCCGGTGGGCTGGGTGATCAGCGCCTCCACCCGGCCGTCGGGCTTGAGCCGCCACCAGCCGCTCTCGCGGGCCGAGGGGCGCAGCGGCCGGCCATCGGCGTCGACCAGCCAGGCCCTGGCCTCGTAGTGCAGGAAGGGCCGGCCGTCGTGACTGAAGGTGACCTCCTGCGCGTACGCGAAATCCGCGTCGAGCGTCGGATACTCGCCGCGCCCGCTGCCGTGCCAGGTGCCGAGGAGGCCGAGCACGGGGGTGAGCAGCGCGTACGGGGCGGGCGCCTGGCCGGGGCGGTGGGCGTCGGGGTACGGGTGCTGCGGTGCGGGGTCGGACACGGTGCGTGCTCCTGACATCGAGGGCGGGGCTGGGCTGGGCAGGTGCCGGGGTGCAGCCTAGACGCGGGCCGCCCGCGCTCCGACCGGGGGCGGCCGAACCGCCGTACATGACCGTGCCGTTGGGCCGTAGGTTGTGCGACGTACAGTTCACACTTCGGCTGAGACGGCGGACGTACCATGACCGACCAAGCTGCGGCGCCCGGACCGGTGGCGCACCAGACGATCGACACCTCGGTGCCGCACTCGGCCCGGATCTGGAACTACTGGCTGGGCGGGAAGGACAACTACCCCGTCGACGAAGAGGCCGGCGACGCGTACAGCGCCGTCTTCCCCGGCATCGTCGCCGTGGCCCGCGGCAGCCGCGCCTTCCTGCGCCGGGCCCTCACCCATCTCGTCGGTGAGGCGGGCATCCGGCAGTTCCTGGACGTCGGGACGGGTCTGCCGACCGTGGACAACACCCACGAGGTGGCCCAGCGGCTCGCCCCCGAGAGCAGGATCGTCTACGTCGACCACGACCCGATGGTCCTGGCGCACGCCCGAGCCCTGCTCACGTCCACCCCCGCGGGCGCGACCGCCTACGTAGACGCCGATCTGACGGAGCCCGACCGCATCCTGGCCGCGGCGGCCGCGACGCTGGACCTCACCCGGCCCACCGGTCTGATCCTCAGCAACATCCTGGGCCACGTCGCCGACCACGCCCTGGCGCGCTCCGTCGTCACCCACCTGATGGGGGCGCTGCCCTCCGGCAGTTTCCTCTGCCTCAACGACGGTTCGCGGGGCGTCGACGCCGCGTACGAACACGCCCAGGACGCCTACAACGAGTCCGGCGCACTCCCCTACTACCTGCGCCCCGTCGACGAGATCGCGGCATTCTTCGACGGCCTCGAACTCCTGGACCCCGGAGTCGTGCCGGTCACCCTCTGGCGGCCGGAGGCGGCCTCTCCCGCCCCGGAGCCGATCGGCGAGCACGGCGGCCTCGCCCGCAAGCCCTGACCCGGCCCTGCTCCAGCCTCGGCCAAGCCCTGCCCGGGCCCCGGCGGTGGGCCGCAGGAGTGACACACGCGACGGCCGGGACGCCGGAACTTCGGTCGGTGAGGGGGGCGCGCTACCTATCGGTACGGGGTACACGACGCAGCGAGCCCCACTGTCCAGCCGAGAAGGAGCACTGTCATGGCGGCCAAGGCGAACGAGGCGACGTCGACGGACGTCGTCGAGCTGATCCTCGACGACCACCGGCGGATGGAGGACCTCTTCCGTGAGATGCGCAGCGTGGAGGGCGACCGGGCGGGGGCCCTGCGGGAGTTCGCCGGCCTGCTCATCGCGCACGCGCTCGCCGAGGAGGCCGAGGTCTACCCCGCGCTCAAGCGCTACCGGGACATCGAGAACGACGAGGTCGAACACGGCGTCGAGGAGCACGAGGAGGGCAACAAGGCGCTCCTGGCCCTGCTGGAGGTCGACGAGGTCGGCTCCGACGACTGGGACGAGAAGCTGGAGCAGCTCGTCGAGGCGGTCACCCACCACGCCGACGAGGAGGAGCGGACGATCCTCAACGGCGCGCGCGAGAACGTCGCCATGGAGCGCCGCGAGGAGCTGGGCGCGGCGTTCACCAAGGAGCGCGCCACGCAGCTCAAGGCGGACTGCGGGAACGTCGAGAACGTCCGTCGCGTCGTGAAGTCCTGAGCACGGCGCCCACCGAGACCCGAAGCAGTCCCGCGCGCGGCGCCCCGGCGGTTGGTTCAGTCGTGGACGGGCGGCCAGACCGGGCGCTGCGCCCGCGGCAGTTCCGCCAGGGCGTGGCCGACCGTGCGGTGGCTGGGGAGCAGTTCGGAGCTGCCGGTCTGCGCGAGCAGCTCCGTCAGCCGACGGCCCGCCCCGGCCAGGAGGAGCTTGCCGTCGCGGCGGTCCAGCAGCCACCGCATGGCCAGCAGGCAGTTGAGCCCCCGCGAGTCGCAGAACGACAGGGCGGTGGTGTCCAGGACCAGATGCCGGTGCCCCGCGTCCACGCAGGCACCGAGCGTGCCGAGGAAGAGCGCCTCGCCGCTCTGGTCGAGTTCGCCGGTGACACGCAGCACCACGCAGTCGTCGCAGCTCGCCAGCTCCGTGATCGTCAGACGATGGATCTGCGTGGCCATCGGCGCCTCCGTCTCTTCGCGGCGCCACCCTACGCCCGCGACGCCCGGTGATCGGCACTCTTATGGAGGAGTGTGCCCCGCATCTTGCGGGGCAGCGGAGCGGGAGGTGTTTTCTCGGCGGACCGGTCCTCGGTCCGCGCGGCGGCCGCTCAGTAGACGCCCGGTAGTCGCCGGGCCTGGACCGGTCCGCGGCTACGCTGGTCGGGTCACCACCGCGCGGGCGGGCTCGGACCGCGGGGCGGAGCGGCCGAGGGAGGGTGCGTGGACGGGGGCACGGTAGGACTGCGGGTCGCGTCGGCGGTGCTCGCGCCGCTGCTCAAGCGGTTGCTGCTGCCCGCGGCGAAAGCGCCGGGAGCGTCGTACCAGGAGCGGCCGATCCCGGTCAGGCGCCTCATGGCCTTCTCCCGCGAGCACCGCACGCTCAGCGAGGACGATCTGCACCGGATCGCCCGCGAGCTGGTGCGCCGGGCGGTGCGGGCCGCCGGTCCCTACGACCCGCCGGTCGGCGCCGACGAGAAGGACGCCGTGGCGCTGGCGCTGACCCGCACCCTGCACGCGCTCGGCGACCTCGACATGGACGACGTCCAGGCGTTCGCGCTGGGGCCCGAGGAGCTGGCCGCCGAGCTGTCGAGGCGGGCGGGGCCCGAGACCCGCAGGCTCCTCAGCGACGACGCCGCGCGCTTCCACGACCGGCTCCTGGAGACGGCCTGCGTCCATGTGGTGCGGTTCTTCAGCGAGCAGCCGGGGTTCGCGGCGCGCACGCAGGTCGAGCAGAGCCGCGAGATCCGCGAGCAGAGCGAGCGGCTTGAGCGGATCCTGGAGCGGCTTCCCGACGTCTCCGCGCAGGACGCCCGGTTCGAGGAGGAGTACGCCCGCTACGTCGTCCAGTACCACGGCAGGCTCACCATCCACGGCGTCGACCTGCGTGAGCCCGCCGGCCAGGAATGGCCTTTGGAGGCGGCCTACTTGAGCCTGGAGGCCACCCCCCAGCGCGAGCCGGTGGACGCGGCGCCGATGGCGGACGGCGAGCCGGCCGAGCGTGCGGCGGCGCCGGTGGAGACCGCCCTCGCCACCCACGACCGGGTCCTGCTGCGCGGCGTGGCCGGGACCGGCAAGACGACGCTCGTGCAGTGGCTCGCCCTGACCACGGCGCGCCAGGACCGGGTGCCGGGCGCCCTGTCGCAGCTGCTGGGGCGCGTGCCGTTCGTCCTGCCGCTGCGCGCGCTGGCCCGCAAGGGCGCCGACCTGCCGATGCCCCAGGACTTCCTGCGCTGGATCGACTGCCCCCTGGTCGGCACCGAGCCGGACGGCTGGGCCGCGCGCGTGCTCCGACACGGCCGCGCGGTGATGCTGATCGACGGCGCGGACGAGATCCCGAGGGGTGAGCGCGTCCGGGTCAAGGCGTGGCTCAAGAGGCTCCTCGCGGTCTTCCCCGGCAACCTGTGGCTGCTCACCTCGCGCCCCTCCGCCCTCGAACCGGGCTGGCTGCGGCATGAGGGCTTCCACGAGTTCACGCTCAGCGCGATGCGCCCCGCCGACATGCGGCGGTTCATCGAACGCTGGCACGCGGCGGCGGGAGCGCCCGCACGCCTCGGTGAATCGCTGACCCTCGCGCTGCGCAGCAGGCCCGAGCTGAGCCGCCTCGCGACCAACCCCCTGATGTGCGGGCTCATCTGCGCCCTGCACCGGGAGCGCCGCGGCTTCCTGCCGCGCGGCCGCGCCTCGTTGTACGAAGCCGCGCTCGCCATGCTCCTGGAACGGCGCGACGTGGAGCGTGAGGTGTACGGCGGCGTCGGCGGCACACCGCAGCTGGACCAGAAGTCGGCCACCGAGCCGCTGCGCCGTCTCGCGTACTGGCTGATCCGCAACGAACGCACCCAGCTGGACCGGGCGGACGCCGTCGATGTCGTACGCCGCCTGATGCCCTCGGTGGAGCGGCTCGCGGAGATCGGCGAGGCGGAGGACGTCCTCCAGCTGCTCCTGGAGCGCTCCGGGTTGCTGCGCGAACCCGCCCACGGCGCCGTCGACTTCATCCACCGCACCTTCCAGGACTTCCTGGGCGCCCAAGCGGTCCTGGAGGAGCGGGACATGGGCATGCTGGTGAACAACGCCCACCTGGAGCAGTGGGAGGACGTGGTGCAGATGGTCGTCGCCCAGGCCCGTCATCACGAGCGCGGCGAGCTGCTCACCCGGCTGCGCGAGAGGGGTGAGCGGGAGCGTGACCCGGCCGTCCAGGCGCGGCTGCGGCTGCTCGCGCTGGCGTCCCTGGAGCAGGCCACCAGTGTGGCGCCCGCGGTGCGCGAGGCCATCGAGGGCCAGGCGGCCCGCATGGTGCCGCCGCGCGGTCTGCGCGAGGCCAGGTCCCTGGCGCAGACGGGGCCGCTGCTGCTCGGCCTGCTGCCGGGCGCGGCGGAGCTGACGGGCGACGAGGAGCTGGCCACCGTCCACGCGATCTGCCAGATCGGCGGGGACGCCGCCATCCCCCGCCTGAGGGAGTTCCTGCACACGGGCCAGGCGGCCGTACGATCTCAACTGCTGGACCACTGGGACCGGTTCGACCCCGAGGTGTACGCCGAGGAGATCGTGCGGCCGCTCCTGGCGATCGCGCCCGACGAGACCGTCACCGTCCGCTCGCACGCGGAGCTGGACATGCTGCGCACCATGTCCGGGTACCGGCGCGTCAGCCTGCGGGGTGACTTCACGCCGGACGACATCCTCTGCGCGCTGGACGCCGGTCAGGTGCGGGAACTCCAGCTGCGCGACCTCCTCTCCCTCGGCTCGCTCGACGTGCTGTCCGGCTTCACCGCCCTGGAGTCGCTCGGGCTGCGCGGCTGCCGCAACGTCGAGGGCCCCGGGCCGCTGACCCGGCTGCCCGCTCTGCGGCGGCTCGCGCTGCGGGACCTGCCCCGCTTCGAACCGCTGCGCGAGCTGGCCGGCTGTGCGCGGCTCGACACGCTCCTGATCGGCGCCGCCGTGCCCTGGCGGGGCCTTGCCGACCTGCCGTGCCCCGAGCGGCTCCGGGTCCTGTCGCTGCCGCCGACGGCCACCCGCCTCTCCGACATCGCGGGCTGCACGAGCCTCGTGGAGCTGCGGCTCCAGGAGGCGAGCGAGCGGCTGACGCCCGACTCCTGGGGAGCGCTCCTCGGCGACCTTCCCGAGCTGCGTACGCTCACGCTGACGTCGGCGCAGCTGAGCCTGCTGCTGTTCGCGCCGCGTACGCGACTGCCGCAGATCACCCGGCTGAACGTACAGGCGGGGGCGGGTGCCGCGGTGCCGTTGCGCCGGATCTCCCTGCGGCTGCCCGGTCTTGAGGAGGTCCACCTCACGGAGGCGGCCGAGGTCGACCTCGGCTCACTCGCCGCGCTGCCCCGGCTGCGCCGGGTCCGCCTCGACTACCCGGGTGACGTGAGCGGAGCGGAGGCGCTCTCGTCCGGCGTCGAGCTCTCCGTCCATCCACAGCCCTGATCAACGGACTGACATCGGGCATGTGCTACGGGTAAGTTCTGTGTTTCCAAGCACAGTTGAAAAGGAGCGGCACTACGGAGGCGGGGCCAGTCGGATGGACAGAGCGGAAGACGTGCCGCTGTACGGCAGGGACCCGCTCCTGCGCGCGCTCGTCCCACGGCTGACCGGCCTGAAGTACGACGAGCGCGCGCGGACGGCGCGGGAGTTCCAGCACGACCTGCCCGTGGTGCTGCTGACGGGACGTCATGGCATGGGGCGCAGCGCGGTGTTGCGGGAGCTCGCGGCCCACTACCGAGGGCGGCTCCCCCTGGCCCACATCCGGGTGGCGCCCGAAGGTGCCGGCGCCTTCTCCCTGGCGTCACATCCAGGGGGCGGCGACACCGGCGGTCATGTCGCCACCGGCCTGGTCGGCCTCCTCGCCGAACTGGCACGCCAGTTGGCTCCGTCATACCGGCGCCCCTTCCCTGTCCTGCTGCCCGGCCTGTTCGCGGTGTCCAGCTGGGACCCGGGCGACGGCGCCGAGCGGGACGCGGCCTGCCTGCGCCTCGCCCGGCTGCTGATCGCCTGCCGTATGGCCGACGAGCCCGAGCAGGACGTACGCCGGGCATGGGCGGCGGCGGTCGAGGCCCGCGTGGGACCGGGGGCCTCGCGTGCGCCCGGCGCCCCTGGTGGCGCAGCGGCGAGCGTCTCCCGCGCCCTGCACGCCGAGTACACGCACCGGTACCGCTCGGGGGCCGAGCGGGACTGGTACCGCGCTCGCTATCCGCAACTCGCCCGGGACACCGACTCCTTGGCCCTGCTCGGCGACTGGTACCACCAGGGCGGGGACTACCGGCGTGCGGTCGAGCGGACCCTCGTGGCGGCGTTCCGCCACGATGTCGCCGGGGCGTACGGCCGACTACAGCGCTGGAATCGCGAACCATGGCCGCTGGTGCTCCTGGACGACGTACACCTGCCGGCCGGGCGGTGCTTTGTCGACCTGCTCCTGGAGCACCGGGCGACGCCCGAGGCCCCCGAGCGCGAGGAACTGGTCGTCGTGGCCACCCGGCTCGGTGAGCCACCCGGCAGCGACCCCGGCCCCGTCCGCCGCGAACTGCCCGACCTGGTGCGGGCCTCCGGTTGGGAGCGCCGCGGCACCGCCCCCTCCGCGGGCCTGCTCACCGTGCCCCTGACACCGCTGAGCCGCGACGACGTCCTGCCGCTCCTTGAGGCCGGCTCGGCCGGCGCCCCGCTCCACCCCTACCTCGCCTCCGCCCTGCACACGCTGACCGGCGGCCACCCCGCGGCCACCGCCATGCTCTGCTCGGCGGTGCGCGCCGCGACCCGGGCGGGCCGCGCCGTGGCCCCCCGGGACCTCCTCGAACTGTCCGCGCCGGACGGCCGTCCCGTCGGCGAGGCGCTGTTGGAGCGGCTGCTGCCGGACCGCCGCCAGCGGGACCGGCTGACCCTCCTCTCCCTGGCCAGGGACAGCACGGCGGCCGAGGCGCTGGCGACCCGGCTGCGCCTTGAGGGCCCCGAGCAGCTGCCGGCGAACGCGGTCACCGACTACCTGGAACAGCAGCACTGGCAGCACCTCACGCCGCCCGAGAGCCCGCTGGTGACCGATCCGCTGCTCCAGAGGCTCCTGGTGCACGAAGCCCGCCGGCTCTCCCCGGGCCCGACGACAGCCGGGGCTGGCAGGAGATCCACCGCTTCCTGCAGAACCACCACGCCCAGCGCGGCGACGAGGGCGAGGCGGACGCCCTGCGGCACATGCTCGCCGCCGGGGGCGTGGAGACGGTGGTGGCGTCGCTGGCCGAGGAGTTCCAGTCCGAGCGGGACGAGCGGGGCGCGGGGCACTGGCTGCGCTGCCTGCGCTACGCCGCCACCGCTCCCACCCCGCCCGAGCGGGACTGGCGGGACGACCGGCTGGGGATCGCGCTCGGGGCGCACGACGGCCGCTACATCCACCTCGACGACACCGAGCGGTGCGTCAACCGGCTGCTGCACGCCCTGTGGTACCTCTCCGAACCGCACACGGAGCCGGACGCCGACACGTGCACGGCCATCGAGCAGGAGCTCGCCTATCTCTCCCTGCGTCATCCTTCCTGGCGCGTCGCGCTCGGCCAGGCGGCCCGCAGATGGCCCGCCGCGGCCCGGGACAAGCGCCCCTCCCCGTACCAGGACAGTGAGGAAGCATGTTCCGTCGCCACCCCCGCGAGTGGGGACCGATCGAGTGGGCCGCGGCCCTGACCCTGGTCCTGGTGGCCGCGGTGGTCGCCGCGCTTCTCACCCTCGGCGCCCGCGGGCCCGGCAGGTGCGGCGACGACCTGCGGGAGATCGACGGGGACTGCGTCGGCGTCACCGAGTACGCCTTCGACGCCGATCCGCGCCTGGCAGGCCTCATCGAAGCGGTGGCGGAGGAGAACGCGAAGGTACGGCGGGACGCCGAGTCCCCCGCCGAGAACAGCGCCAGGATCCCGTATGTGCGGATCGCGCTGATGATGCCGTACACCTCGGACGAGTCCAGCGCGATGACGGTCGACATGATCCGCCGCGGCCTGGCCGGGGCGCTGACCGCGCAGCTGGAGGCCAACAGCGGCAGCGGCCCCCACTACCAGCTGCTGCTGGCGCCCGACGGCCGCAACCTCGACCAGTGGCGTCCCGTCGTGACCCGGCTCGCGGAGCTGGCCGAGGACGAGCGCGCCCCTCTGGTCGGCGTGACCGGGATCCCCAGCAGCACCACCGACACACGGCGGGCGGTCGCCGCCCTGAGCGAGCACGGCATCCCCACCGTCGGGCCCGTCATCACGGCGGCCGACATGAACGCCGAGCACTTCTTCAAGACGGCACCGAACAACGACCAGTTCGCCCGCGCCCTGAAGCAGTACCTCGCCGAACGGCCGCAACAGGGCCGCGGGTTCCTGGTCTGGGACAACCGCAGCGAGGACGTCTACTCGCGCAACCTCCGCCGGGTCTTCGAGCAACACTTCGACGAGCGGTACGACTTCAAGGGGCACAACTCCAACTTCACCGGCTCCTCCGGCCGGGACAAGGGCATTCCCCGGCGGTTCACGGACGCCGTGCAGAAAATCTGCACCGCGCGGTCCGACACCGTCTTCTTCGCCGGGCGGGACCAGGACCTGCCGGCGTTCGTCAAACGGCTCGCGCAGGAGGGCGACTGCGGCCGCGGCTCGCGGCTGCGCCTGCTCAAGGTGGGCATCGGACTCGAACCGACCCTCACCACGGAGGAGACGACCCGCTGGCTGAAGGAGGCGCGGGCCACGATCATCGACGCGTCGTCCGTCGACCCGGCCTGGTGGAAGGGGAAGAACGATCCGCCGCGCGCGCTCGGCCGCTTCCTGGACCGTTTCGACAAGCTGGCCGCACGGCACGGGCTGGGGGCCGACCCGTTGAACGACGGGTACGCGGTGATGTACCACGACGCGTTCACCCTGCTCGCCGACGCCGTCGACCGCACGTACAGCGAGGTCAACGACGGCGGGGACAGGCCTCGGGGGAAGGGTGGCCCGCTGATCCCCTCGAAGAACGACGTCTACAACACCCTGATCATGCCGAGCATCTCGGCGAGCGGTTGCAGCAACTGCCTGCGGGGCGCCGCGGGTTCGTACGGGTTCGAGGGCCCGGGGGCGAACGACCAGTGGGCGGTCTGCAAGCCGGTCCCGATCGTCGAGTACCCGGCCGCCAGGAGCGGGCGGGGGACAGGGGAACCTCTGCCCCTCTACCGCACGTTCAGGGGCGGGGACGACAAAACCTGCCCCGACTGACCACCCGTACGACCCCGCAGAGGCCCGCCCCGTGAACACGCACGAAGAGCACGACATGATCGCCGTCCGGCCGGGCGAGGTGACCCTCTCGGACCGCCGCACGCAGCGCAGATGGACGGTCGATCTCGCGCCGTACCGGCTCGGGGCGCGCCCGGTCACCCAGGAGCTGTACGAGCGCGTCACCGGCCTGCGGCCGAGCACCGCGCGCGGGGACCGGCTGCCCGTCGAGGGTGTCTCCTGGTGGGACGCGGTCCGGTTCTGCAACGCCCTGTCCGAGCGAGCCGGTCTCGCACCCGCCTACGACATCGCGGGTGCCGGCCGTGGTGGTGACGGCGACGAGAGCGTGACGTGGGACGCCTCCGCCGACGGCTACCGCCTGCCGACGGAGGCGGAGTGGGAGTACGCCTGCCGCGCGGGCACGACCGGATCGCACTACGGCCCGCTCGACGACATCGCCTGGTACCGCGGGAATTCCGGGGAGCGCGTCCACGACGTGGGGAGCAGACAGGCCAACCCGTGGGGTTTGTACGACATGCTCGGCAACGTCTGGGACTGGTGCTGGGACGTGTACGACGCCGAGGTCTACGGCAGTTACCGCGTGCTGCGCGGCGGCGGCTGGTTCGACGAGCACTGGAGCTGCCGGGCCTCCGCGCGGCGCCGCAGCCACCCGAGCTTCCGCGTGGACGACGTGGGGTTCCGCGTCGCACGTTCCGCGTCGCGGCCCCCCACCGACCCCGTCAGGGCACCGTGATGTAGCCCGGCGCCGGCAGGCGTGGGGCCGTGGTGGGCTCGTGGATGTCCGCCAGGGCCATGAAGAGGAGGGCGACGGCGAGGGCACCGGGGTCCGGGACGCCGAGGGCGTGGTCCCCGACGTAACTGGCGCGGCCGCGCCGGGGCCGCAGCTCCGCGGTGGCCAGGGCTCCGCGGATGGCCGCCTGGGCCGCCTCCGTCAGCGGTGCCTCGGCGGCTTCCTCCCGCGCGGAGGCGGCCAGCGACTCGGCGGCGGGCGCGAGGGCGTCGACCAGGGTGCAGTCCCCCGGGTTCGCGCCGCCCACCCGGTGGATGGCGGCGAAGCCCGCCTCGGCGGCCTGTGCCAGGGCGGCGGCCGACGGTGCCCCGCCGTCCTTCGGCGCCGCGGACGCCAGGTGCTGGAAGAGGAGGCCGAAGAGCGGGCCGCTGGTGCCGCCGACGTCGTCGAGGAAGGCCTCGGCGAGGGCCGCCGTACCGTCCAGGCCGCGCTCGTCGGCCAGCTTCACCGCGCGCCGGACGCCGCCCGCGAGGTTGTCGCCGAAGTCGCCGTCGCCGACGAGCTGGTCCAGCTCGGTCAGGTTGTCGCGCACCTGGGAGACCGTCAGCGCGTAGCGGTCGAGGAGGGCGCGGTCGCCGCTCGGGGGCCGATGGGCCGCGATGTCCGCCGGGGAGCCGGCAGGCTCCCCGGCGGGCTCGGCCGACTCCTCCGGGGTGAGTGTGGGGCGCGGCAGAATGAGCGGGGTCCGGGTCGGGGCGGTCCACAGTTCGGCCCACCCTTCGTCGAGCCGCGTCACGGTGAGGGAGAAACCGGCCATGTCCAGGGCGGCGGTGAAGGTGCCGGGGACGGTGAACACCGGCCGCAGACCGCGGGCGGTGAGCTCGTCCCTGAGCAGGACGCCGATGGCGTGCAGCTCCAGCTCCGTGGTGGCGCCGAGGCCGTTGACAAGGGCGAGCACGTCACCCGGCCCCTCGGGCAGGGCGTCGAGGAGGTCGTCGGTCATGCGCCGGACGAGGTCGCCGACGGCGGGACGGGCGATGGTACGGATGCCGCGCTCGCCGTGGATGCCGACGCCGTAGTCCAGGGTCCCCGCCTCCAGGGTGAAGGCCGGGCCGACGGTGGTGGGGGAGGTCTGGGCGCGGGCGGCGACCGCGATGCTGCGGGACGCGGCGACGATCCGCCGCCCCAGCTCGGCGAGCTCCTCCAGCGTGGCGCCCCGGTCGGCGGCGGCGCCCAGCAGCTTCTCGACGACCACGGTGGCGGCCGTGCCCCGGCGGCCGGTGGCGCTGTCCGCGCTGTCGGTGGCCAGGTCGTCGTCGACCAGGACCGTGGCGACCGGGATGCCGTCGTGCCGCAGCCGCTCCGCCGCGATCTGGAAGTTGATCACGTCACCGGTGTAGTTCTTGATGATCAGCAGGACACCACCGCTCTTCGCCGCGGCAGCACTCGCCTCGTAGATCTGCCGGTTGTGCGGGGAGGCGAAGATCTCGCCCGGGCAGACGGCGTCCAGCCCTCCGCGCCCCAGGAGCCCGGTGTGCAGGGGCTCGTGCCCGGAGCCGCCGCCCGAGACCAGCGCGACCGTGCGGCCCGGGTGCGGGTCGCGCGCCCGCAGGTAGAGGGGCGAGGTGTTCACCTCGATCATCCCGGCGTGGGCGAGGGCCAGACCGCGGGCGGCGGTCAGCACGGGGTGGGAATCCGGCAGGAAGTAGCTCATCGGTGAGTTTCTCCGTACGTGTGCGGGGTCTGCGGCGGGTGTGCGGTGCCGCAGGGGTGCGGCCCGTGGTCGCGGCGCTCACCATGGACCTCCGTCCGCCATGAAGAACGGCACGCTTCGATACCGGTACTCCACAGTGCCGGTCCACGGACCGCTGTGCGACGCTGTCAACCTGCACCGGCGCGGGTGCGCGAGAGCGCGGGCCACGCGGTGCCTGGCACCCGCCCTACCCATCTTTGCGAGGTCTTTACCCTTGCCGGACGCACGACGCGAGGACTTCGGCCGGATGCTGCGCGCCTGGCGGATGGCGCGCGATCCGCGCCGGCTGCCCGGCCCCGTCCCGTTCCGCGGCCACCGCAGCTACCTCACGCAGCTCGACATGGCCCTGCTGCTCGGCGTCTCCGAGCGCTGGTACCGCGCGCTGGAGCGGGGCGAGGACCGCGGCTACGCGCCGGACATGATCGCCGGGGTGGCCCGGATCCTCGGCCTCTCCCCCGCGCAGACGGACGCCCTGTACCGGGGCGCCGGCTACCGCCCGCCTCCCCGCGTCGCGCACGACGCGCGGCCCGACGAGGCGATGCTCGACCTGCTGCACCAACAGCGCCGGGTGAGCTGGATCTGCGACCAGGCCTGGGACGTGGTCGCGGCCAACGCCGTGGCCGCGCGCCACTGCCCCTGGCTGGTCCACCCGGGGGCGAACGTCATGACCTGGGCGTTCTCACCGGAGGCCCGCTACCAGCTGCGCGACTGGGACACGCGGTGGGCCGCACCGCTGCTGGCCCGGCTGCGGCTGGCCTGGCAGCGCCGGCCGGACGACGACCGCCTCGACGAGGTGGTGCGCACGGTACGCCGCGAGCCGGGCGTCGCCGCGCTGTGGGACGCCACCGCCGACGTCCCGGAGCCCGACGACGCGCGGGCTCGCCCGATGTACTTCCCGCTGGTCGCGCCCGGCCCCATCGACGTCCACGTGCGGACCTACGGACGTTACGACGACACCGCTCTGCGCTGGCTCGTCCTCACGCCTGTGGACACGGCCGTCACCTTTCCCTGACGGGCTCCGGCTTGAGAGATCCGGGTCAGCCGCCCGTCGGGCGGTAGACGGTGAGCGCCTCGGGGAGCTTGTCGATCAGGAGCGCGGCCGGGGCGTCCGCCACCTCACCGTCGTACGCCATCTGCGTCCCCTCGGGCAGCGCGGAGATGACCAGCCGCTGGGGGCGGGCCGCCGCGTAGACGCGGGTCCTGGTCAGCTGGCCCGCCAGCGCCGCGGCGAGCAGCCTGCTGCGCGCGAAGTAGCCGCCGTGGGCGATGCGGACGTCAAGCAGGCCGTCGGCGAGGTCGTGCCGGCGCACCGGGGCGATGCCGACGCTGCGGTAGGCGCCGTTGCCCGCGAAGAGCAGCCATATCGAGCGGCGGCGGCCGTTCACCACCGCCCGCAGCGGGCGGCCCGTGCGCAGGATCTGGAGGACGCCGAGCAGGGTGGCGGGCGGGCCGCCGATCTTCGGGGACCAGTGTTCCCTGCTGCGGACGAGGTCGGGGTAGCTGCCGAGGCTGAAGGTGTTGAGGAAGTAGGAGGGTTCGGCGGGGGTCCTGCCCGCCGGGCCGATCCCGGCCAGCGGCTTGACGCGGCCGACGTCGACGCGCACCGCGCTGCCGTCGGCCACGGCCGCGCAGGCGTCCGCGACCGTGTCGACGCCCAGGTCGGCGGCGAAGTGGTTGAACGTCCCGCCCGGCAGCACCATCAGCGGCACCTTGAACCGCAGGGCGGGCGCCACGGCGGCGTTGATCGTGCCGTCTCCCCCGCACACCCCGAGGACACCGCCGCGCCGGGCGGCGTCCCTCGCCGCCTCCTCCAGGACCTTGGGCAGGGCGCCCGCCTCCTCCTCGTACAGCACCACCTCGGCGCGCGGCAGGGCGGCCCTCAGCTGCCGCACGGGGTCCGCGAGTTGGGGCTGCGCGCCGGAGGAGGGGTTGACCACCACGACGAGGCCCTCGCCCTCCGGCAGGGCGGGCGCGTCGACGCGCGGGCGCGCGGGCGGCGGCAGTTGGGCCCGCGTGGGCACCATCCCGCGCACCGCGTAGGCGGCGCCCACGCCGAGGGCCGCGCCGACCAGGACGTCCCTCGGGGCGCGGCCGCCGCGGACGCGGGAGTACGCCACCGAGGCCGCGACCGGGGCGAGAGCCGCGCCCCAGCCCGCCGACTCCAGCGCGGCGCCGGTCGCGAAGGCGGCGGCGGAGGTGGCGTGAGCGGACGGGTAGGGGCCGGTGAGGGGCTTGCGGGGCAGACGGCGCAGCAACGGCGCCGCCTCCTGGGCCGGGCGTGACTCGCCGACGGCGTGCCGGCCGAGGGCGTTGACGGTGGCCGAGGCCAGTGCCAGGGAGGTGACGCCGCGCACCGCCGCGCGCCGTCCCCGCACACCGCCGAGCCCCCACATCCCGGCGGCGATGCCGCAGAACAGCAGTCGGTGGTCGGCGCCGAGCAGTCGCCGGGCGCTGTGCCGCAAAAGATCCTTCATGCCCTCCCGTATACCCCGGTTGCGGTCCGCGAGGCCAGCACGGCGAGCCAGGAGATCAGCAGCTCGTTGACCTCGGCGGGGCGTTCCTGCTGGACCCAGTGGCCGCAGCCGTCGAGGAGGTGGGAGGCGCTCAGGCCGGGCAGGGTCTCGGGGAACGCCGCGATCGCGTCGGCCAGCCAGGTGGTGGAGGCGTCCAGGGCGCCGCCGATGAACAAGGTGGGCGGGGTCAGGGGCGCGCCGTTGAAGGGTGCGAGGTCGGCCCAGTCGCGGTCCATGTTCCGGTAGCGGTTGAGGGCGCCGGTCAGTCCGGTCCGCTCGAACTCTCCCGCGTAGACGTCGAGAGCCGCCTCGTCGAGCCAGCCGGGCAGGTGGCCGACGGGGAAGCGGTCCCGCAACGTGCCGTCGCGGCCGACAAAGTGCGGGTCGGGCGCGTCCGGTCCCGGCATCGTGTCGGCGGAGAAGGCGGCGTAGAAGCCCGCGAGCCAGCCGCGGACGTCGGGCTCGATCTCGGCCTCGGCGCGGCCGGGCCGCTGGAAGTACGAGACGTAGAACTCCTCGCCGCCCTCCTCCGGGGCGCCCATCGCCGCGAACACCTCGCTGGGACGCGGGCCGCCCGGCGGTGTGTAGGGCACGGCGAGGAGGGCGGCCGCGGTGAAGACGTCCGGCCGGACGAGGGCGGAGTGCGCGGCGATGGCGGCGCCCCAGTCGTGGCCGACGATCACCGCGGTCTCCTCGCCGAGCGCCCGCACGACGGACGCGCTGTCCTCGACGAGTTCGAGCATGCGGTAGGCGGCCACGTCGTCCGGTCTGCTGGAGCGGCCGTACCCGCGCACGTCCACGGCGACCGCCCGGTATCCGGCGGCGGCCAGGGCCGGCAGCTGGTGGCGCCAGGAGTACCAGGACTCGGGGAAGCCGTGCACCAACAGGACGAGCGGCCCGGCCCCCTGCTCCACCAGGTGGATCCGGCCGGCGGGCGAGGGGACCAGACGGTGCGTGCGGTCCGTGGCGGGTGACGAGGGCTGGGGCATACGGGTCCTCCTGGGGCGTCTGCTGCCGCGTGGCTTCGCTCAGGAGTATGGGGCGCCCGGCAGGACATACGCGATCTCCGTTGCCGCTTCGGCAAACCGGGCGACGGTACATCAAGTCGGTTGCTTGCGCCGGGGGTTGACATGCCCGATGGCCGGAATACGTTACATGCAATATGGAGCATGCCGTCGACCAACCGGGGGCCCCGTGACACCGACCAGTGACCAGCGAGCACGGCCCGGTGACCGACGACCGCGAGCGTGCGATCTCCTGCTGTCGCACGGCCACGTCGTCACCGTCGACGACCGCCGCGCGGTGTACGAACCGGGGTCCGTCGCCGTCGTCGGGGGCCGGGTCGCCGCCGTGGGACCGGCGGCGGAGGTCGACGCGGCCTGGCGGGCGGCCAGGACCGTGGACTGCCGGGACCGGGCCGTGCTGCCGGGCTTCACCGACGGGCACACGCACCTGTTCCAGGCCCTCGCCCGCGGCCTCGGCGAGGGCCTGCCGATCTGGCCGTGGCTGTGCGAGTTCATGTGGCCGTACTCGATCGCCGTGGGCCCGGACGACGCCCGGATCGCGGCGACGCTCGGCGCGGTGGAGGCGCTGCGCTCGGGCATCACCACCGTCGTCGACAACCACTACGCTCCCACGGACGTCTCGACGGTCCTCACCGTGGCCGACGCCGTCGAGGCGGCCGGGCTGCGGGGCGTCATCGCGCGCGGCATGCTCGGCGACCGTACGGCCGTGGCGGCGGCCCGCGGCCTGCCCGAGGAGCTGTTCCGCTACTCCACCGCCGAGGAACTGGAGCTGACCCGCGCCTGTCTGACGGAGCGTCCGGCCGGCGGCCGGGTGGGCGTGTGGCCCGCGCCGCTGAACCTCAGTTACGTCGACCAGAAGCTGGTCACCGGCGCGGTGGCGCTGGCCGAGGAGTTCGGCACCCGCTGGCACACGCACTGCTGCGAGGGCGCGAAGGACCCGGCGAGCTATCTGGACGCGTACGGAGTGCGTCCCGTCGAGTGGCTGGAGCGGGCGGGGCTGCTCGACGAGCGGGCGACGCTCGCCCATGCCGTGTGGCTGGACGACGACGAGATCGCCTGGCTCGGCGGGCGCCGCGCCGGGGTCGCGCACAACCCGGCCTCCAACGCCTATCTCGCCTCCGGCGTCATGCGGCTGCGGGCGCTGCGGGAGACCGGGGCGGTGGTGTCGCTCGGCACGGACGGGCCGAGCGCCGGGCACCGCCAGGACATGTTCGAGGTGATGAAGCAGACCCTCTTCGGGCAGCGGCAGCACACCCTCGACCCGGCCGTGCCGCGCGCCGAGGACGCCCTGGAGCTGGCCACCCGCGAGGGCGGCCGGTACGCCGCCGCGGGCGCGGGCACCCTGGCGGTCGGCGCGCCCGCCGATCTCGTCGTCGTGGGGCTCGACCGGCCGCATCTGCGTCCGCTGCACCGCGCCGTCACGACGCTCGTCTACGCGGCGCGCGGCTCGGACGTCGACATGACGATCGTCGACGGAAGAGTCGTCTTCGAGGACGGGCGCTGTCCTCTCGTCGACGAGGAGGCGCTGCTCACGGAGGTCCAGGAGCGCGCCGACCACCTGGTGCAGCGGGCCTCCTTCGGCGCGCTGCGCATCCCCTGGCGGTGCTGAACCCTGCCCGTCCGCGGCCTCGCACGTGCGCCACAAGTCACGCCCGTCGGGCGGAGGGAGAACGCACATGCCCCACCGGAAAGCGCATGACAGAGACGACCACGGGGACGACCACCCAGCCGGGGACAGGGATCCGGTCGAGGCGGTGCCGTCCGCGTGGCGGCTCGCCGTGTACGGGCTCCAGCACGTCCTCGCCTTCTACGCCGGGGCCGTGGTCATGCCGCTACTGGTGGCCGAGGGCATCGGGCTGTCCGGCGACGACATCGGTCGGCTGGTCAACGCCTCGCTCCTGACGTGCGGCATCGCGACCCTGCTCCAGTCCGTGGGGCTGCCGGGCGTCGGAATCCGGCTGCCGGTCGTCCAGGGGACGTCGACGACCGCGGTGCCCTCGCTCGTCTCCGTGGGTCTCGCGGCGGGCGGCGCGCAGGCGGGGCTGCCGACGGTGTTCGGGGCGGTGATCGCCGCGGGGCTCGCGCTGTTCGTCATCGCGCCCGTCTTCAGCAGGCTGGTGCGGTACTTCCCGCCGCTGGTCACCGGGACCATCGTGACGATCGTGGGCATCACCCTGCTCGCGGTGGCCGCGCGTCAGGTGGGCGGCGGCGACCCGGCGGCGGCCTCCTTCGGCTCGCCCGCGCACCTGGGCCTGGCCGCCGTCACGCTGGTCGCCATCCTGCTCCTGAACAAGCTCTCCCGGGGGTTCCTCGCCACCGTCGCGGTCCTCGCCGGCCTCGCGATCGGCACCGGCGTCGCCGCGCTCACGGGGCGTACGGACTTCTCCCGGATCGGGGACTCCGCCTGGCTGGGCGTGGCGGCTCCGCTGCACTACGGCATGCCGCGGTTCGACGCCGTGGCCGTGCTCTCCCTCTTCCTCGTGATGGTCATCATCGCGGTGGAGTCCATCGGGCAGTTCTTCGCGGTCGGGCGGATCGTGGGCCGGGAGGTGTCGGGCCGGCACGTCATCCGCGCCCTGCGGGCGGACGGGCTCGCGACGGCCGCGGCGGGAGCCCTCAACTCCTTCCCCAGCACGGTGTATTCGCAGAACATCGGCCTGATCCAGCTGACGCGGGTGAAGTCGCGCTGGATCGTCGCGGCGGGCGGCGTGATCATGATGGTGCTCGGTCTGGTGCCGAAGGTGGGCGCCGTGGTGGCCTCGATGCCGACGTCCGTCCTCGGCGGGGCCACGATCGTGCTGTTCTCGACGATCGCCGTCGTCGGCGTGCAGATCCTCGGCCAGGCGGACCTGAGCGACCAACGCAACACCATCCTCGTCGCGGCCAGTGTCGGCGTGGGCTTCCTGCCGACGGCGTTCCCGCAGTTCGCCGAGCAGATGCCGGGGCGGCACCTGCACGCGCTGTTCGAGAGCGGCATCATCCTCGGCACCCTGACGGCGGTGCTGCTCAACCTCTTCTTCCACCATCTGAGGCTGCCGAGGTCGCCAAGGCCGCCGAGGCGGCAGAAGAAGGCCGCGCGCTCCATTGACCGGTCTGAACATTACATGCAACATGAAGAGCGGTCGGCCAGTACCGATACGCCGGTCAACGAGGCGCCATGACAAGGGGGTTGAGGATGTCCATGGAGCGGGTGGTGACACAGAGGGCGGTCAATCCGGTGGCGGCGGGGAGCCTGCTGGCGGAGCGCGCGTACGAGGAGCTGAAGGGCGCCGTGCTCGCGGGGCGGCTGCACCCCGGTGACGCCCTGTCGGTACCGGCGCTCGCCGTGCAGATGGGCATCAGCCGCAGCCCCGTCCGCGAGGCCGTGCAGCGGCTCATCCACGACGGTCTCGCCACGCACGCCGCTCACCGGGGTGCGGTCGTCGCCACGGTCGACATCGAGGACGTACGCCAGTTGTACGTCGTGCGCGAGGTGATGGAGGGGTTGGCGGCGCGCCTCGCCACGGAGCGCCTCGACGCGGGCACGGTCGCCGAGCTGCGGCGCCTGCTCGAACGCCATGAGACCGTCGTGGCCTCGGAGTTCGACGAGCGGGCGCACATCGAGATGGACATGGCCTACCACCGGCTGATCCGCGAGGCGGCGGGCAACGACCACCTGACCACCGCCCTCGACACCATCCAGGGCAAGGCACACCTGGCCCTGCACTCGCTGTGGCGCAGCCCCGAGGCGCCGCGCCTCGCGGTGGACGAGCACCGGCGCATCTTCGAGGCGATGACGGCGGGCGATCCGGAGGCCGCGGAGCAGGCGGCCCGCGACCACATCAGGCGGCTGCGGACCCGGCTCTCCCAGGCGGTCACGGCGGAGGCGGCGCCGGGCGGCGCCGGCCACCGGGCGGTGCGCCCCATCGCGTAGCCCCGTACCGCCCATTCCCGCCCCACAGAAGGGATGTGACTGTACGTGAGTACCGCCACCGGAGTGCGAGGTGGCGTCGGCGAGAGCGTCCGGCGCCCCGACGGCAGGCTGAAGGTCCGCGGCGACTTCGCGTACGCCTCGGACCTGCGCCGGGACGGCATGGTGTGGGGTGCGACGCTGCGCAGCCCGCACCCCAGCGCCCGCATCCTGCGCCTGGACGCCACTCGCGCGAGGCGCCTGCCGGGGGTGGCGGCGGTGCTCACCCACGAGGACGTGCCGGGGCGCCCGCTGTACGGCATGAAGGTCGCCGACCAGCCGGTCCTCGCCGCCGACCGCGTGCGCCACCAGGGCGAGCCCGTCGCCCTGGTGGCCGCCGACCACCCCGAGACGGCGCGCCGCGCGCTGCGGCTGATCGACGTGGAGTACGAGGAGCTGCCCGCGCTCACCGACCCCGAACACGCCCTCGCGGGCACCGGTCCACTGGTCCACGAGCGGCGCGTGGACGGCGGCGCGGGCAACGTCGTACGCCATGTCCGCATCCGGCACGGGGACCTGGCGGCCGCGCGGGACGCGGCGGACGTGGTCGTGTCGGGGACGTACGAGGTCGGCATGCAGGACCAGGCGTTCCTCGGCCCGGAGGCAGGGCTCGCGATCCCGGCCGAGGACGGCGGCGTGGACGTCTACGTGTCCACGCAATGGCTGCACGACGACCAGCGACAGGTGTGCGCGGCGCTCGGACTGCCGCCGGAGAAGGTGCGGTTGACGCTCTCCGGGGTGGGCGGCGCGTTCGGCGGACGCGAGGACGTGTCGGTGCAGATCCACGCGGCGCTGCTGGCGCTGCACACCGGCCGTCCTGTGAAGATGAGCTACCACCGCGAGGAGTCCTTCTTCGGCCATGTGCACCGCCATCCGGCGAAGATGTGGTTCGAGCACGGGGCGACGCGGGAGGGGAGACTCGTGTTCGTGAAGGCGCGGCTGCTCTTCGACGGCGGCGCCTACACCTCCACCTCGCAGGTCGTCATCGCGAACGGCTCGTACTTCGCGGCGGGCGCCTACGACGTGCCGCACGTGGAGATCGACGGCTGGTCGGTGTTCACCAACAATCCGCCGTGCGGGGCGATGCGCGGCTTCGGTGCCGTCCAGTCCTGCTACGGCGTGGAGTCCAACCTCGACCGCCTCGCGGGCGAACTGCGCATGGATCCGGTCGAGTTGCGTGTCCGCAACGCCATGACGACCGGGACCGTGCTGCCGACCGGGCAGGCCGTGGACGGCCCCGCGCCCGCCGCCGAGCTCCTCGAAAGGCTCCGCGCCCGACCGCTCCCGCCCCCTCCCGAGGGCCCCTTCGGTCTCCCCGGCGGCCTCAACAACACCTCGCACGGCGAAGGCGTCCGGCGCGGTGTGGGGTACGCGATCGGCGTCAAGGCGATCGGCTTCTCCGGTGGCGTCGACGACCGCTCGGTGGCCCGCGTGCGGCTCGGCATGGTGAACGGCGAGCCCGTCGCCGAGATCCACACGGCGGCGGCCGAGTGCGGGCAGGGCATCGTCACCGTGCAGGCGCAGATCGCCCGTACGGAGCTGGGCGTGGACCGGGTCGTGGTCCTGCCGGCGGACACACGCGTCGGCGACGCGGGCTCGGCGTCCGCGTCGCGGATCACGTGGATGAGCGGGGGCGCGGTCCGGGGCGCGTGCGAGGAGCTGCGGGCGAGGATCGCCGGACTCGGTGACCGCCCGCTCACCGAACTCCTTGCCGGACACGGGCCGTTGGAGGCGGAGTACGAGTTCGCCCACCGCCGTACATATCCGGTGGACCCCGAGCGCGGGCAGGGCGACGCGCACATCGCCTTCGCCTTCGCCGCGCACCGGGCGGTCGTCGACGTCGACACGGAACTGGGCCTGGTGAAGGTGGTGGAGCTGGCCACCGCACAGGATGTCGGCAAGGCGATGAATCCCCTGGCGGTGGAGGGCCAGATCGAGGGCGGCAGCGCGCAGGGCCTCGGGCTCGCCCTCATGGAGGAGCTGCGCGTGACGGACGGACGGGTGCGTAACCCGTCCTTCACCGACTATCTGATCCCCACCATCGCGGACATGCCCGCCGTCCCCATCGACCTGCTCGAACTGCCGCACCCCGACGCGCCGTACGGCCTGAACGGCGTGGGCGAGCCGCCGACGCTGTCCTCGACGCCGGCCATCGCCAATGCGCTGCGCGACGCGACCGGCTTACCGCTGCCCCGGGTGCCGGTGCGGCCCACCGACTTCCTCGACCCGGAGAGGGGGTGAGGCGGGCCCTGCCCTGGGTCCCCCAACGGTCCACCACGCGGACACGGTCGGTACCAGCTGGGAAGGAACAAGCACCTTGATCATCGATACTCACATGCACCCCACGAACATCGTGGACCAGGCGTGGCGGCACGACGGATCCCCCTTCACGGGTGAGCGCACCATCGAGATGATGGACGGCCCGTACATGATCAACGGCAAGCCGCGTCGGATCGACTACGGCTGCATCATGCCGCCGCCCGGCAACAGCGTCTGGCAGGACGGGATGCGGACCGGCCGCGAGGGCATCCGCGACTACATGGCGTACATCACCGAACTGGTCCAGCGGTATCCGGACCGGTTCATCGGGAACTTCATGTACAACCCGCGCTTCGGGCCCGAGAACGGCGCGAAGGAGCTGGAGTTCCACGTCAAGGAGTACGGCTACAAGATGGTCAAGCTGCATGCCAACATGCACGCCTACCGTCCCGACCGGGCCCTGGACTGGCTGCGGCCCGTGCTGCGGGTCTGCGACGAGCTGGGGCTCGTCGTCCTCATCCACACCGGGGACGGGCCCTACTCGATCCCGACGCAGTTCTACCCGATCATCCGGGAGTTCAAGGACGTCAACTTCATCCTGGCGCACTTCGGCGTGCAGACGGGCGGGGTGTACTGCTTCGAGGCGCTGTACATGATCCTCGACTCGCCCAACGTGTACGGGGAGTCGGGCTGGCTGCTCCAGTCACGGATCGTGGAGTTCGCCCAGCAGATGGAGCGCCACCAACTGGTGTTCGGCACGGACTCGCCGCCGAACGAACCGGGCATGTGGGCGCGGGAGCTGGAGGTGCTGTGCGGTCCGCCGCCGCAGGGCATGCACCTGTCCGAGGAGGACCTGGAGGGCTATCTCGGCAACAACATGGCCAGGCTGCTGGGTCTGAAGCCCACTCCCCCGCCGCGTGACCAGGCGGAGGCGCAGCTGCGGCTGAAGGACACGTACGCCTCGCTGGACACCGCGGCAGGGTCGTAGGTCCCTGCTGTCCGTTCTTTGCGGGCCGCACCTCGGCGCGCCCCGGGGGCGGCCCGTCCCGCGCTCTGCCCACGACCACGACCGCGCTTACGCCCACGCCCACGCCCCGGCGACGAGAAACGGAGCTCCTCCATGCGACGCATCGGCCACCTCCTTCCCTCCACCTCGCTCGGCGCGGACCGCTGGGCGGTGCGGATCTGCGCACCGGTCGCGGTGGAGACCGCGCATCCCACCGCCCGCGCCGCGCTGCCGGAACACTTGTGCGGACCGGCGATCGCCCGCGCCCAGGCGGCGGAACTGACGCGCGGTGCCGAGCAGTTGGCGCAGGCGGGCGCCGACGCCGTGGTGTGGAACGGCGGCTCGTGCGGGCTGCACGGCCTGGCGCACGCCCGCGCCATCGCCCGCTCGATCGAGGCCACGGCGGGCGTACCGTCCTCCACGGTCACCCTCGGCCAGCTCGACCTGCTCGCCCGCCACCGCCTGCCCTCCCTGGCCCTGGTCACCGCGGGTTCACGGGAGACCGCCGGGCGCGTCGCCGACACGTACGTCGCCGCGGGGCTGCGGGTCGCCTCGGTGACCGCGCTCGGCCTCGCGACGCCCCGGGAGGCGGCGGAACTGCCCGTGGCGCGGCTGCGGCGGCTGCTGCTCGACGCGGACACCGACGAGGCGCGGTGCCTGGTGGTGGCGGGCACGGAGCTGCCGGTGGCGCCGGTGGCCGCGCTCGTGGAACGGGAGCTCGGCAAGCCGGTGTTCGACGGCGCGCGGGTGGCGGTGCACACGGGCCTGGAGCTGCTCGGCCTGCACGTCGACTCCCCCGGGTGGGGACGGCTGTTCACCTCCGACACGCCTGCCGGGGTGTGCTGTGACACGCACTGAGCACGAGACCACGGGCACGCAGGATTTGCGGGCGTTCCTGCGCGCCCACGGCCCCGGCCGGGCCGATGACGTGCTGACCGTGACGGAGGAGATCGCGGGCGAGGACGTGGCAGCGCTGGTCCTGGAGCTGGCCGCGCGAGGCCGGGACGACCTGCTGGTGTGCCCGCGCGTCAAGGGCCTCGGCACGACGCTGGTCACGAACGTCTTCGCGTCGCGGGACCGGCTCGCCCGGCTGCTCGGCACCGACCGCGCGGGGCTGCACCGCGCCTACCAGGCCGCGGCGGCGCGGCGCCGCGAGCCGCGGGTGGTCGCCGACGGGCCCGTCCTGGAGGTGGTGGAGGAGGGCGGCACGGTGGACCTCACCGCCCTCCCCCTGATCCGTCACTTCGCCTCGGACCGGGCCCCGTACATCACGAGCGGCGTCGTCACGGCGGAGGCGCCGCCGGGCGTGCCCGGCCGTGCGGGGAACCTCAGCTACCACCGCTCGATGGTCCACTCCCGCAACGAGCTGGCCACGAGCCTGCATTCGCGCGGCCATCTCTGGCAGCTCCTGCGGCTGGCCGAGGAGCGGGGCGACGTCCTGCCGGTGGCGATGGTGATCGGCGCCCACCCGCTGTTTCTGCTCGCCGCGTCCGCGCGGGTCGGCCCCGACGTCGACGAACGCACCATCGCCGGGGGCCTGTTCGGGGCACCGCTCGACGTCGTGGAGACGCCTCGCCACGGCATCCGGGTGCCCGCGGGAGCCGAATTCGTCCTGGAGGGGTTCATCGATCCGGGGCGGCGGGCGCCGGAAGGCCCCTTCGGGGAGTTCTCCGGCTACTCCTCGGACCGCTCCACCCACAACGTCCTCACCGTGGAGACGGTCCTGCGCCGCCACGACGCCCTCCTGCTGGACGTGGTCGGCGGCAACAGCACGGAGCACCTCAACCTGGCGCGGCTGCCCCGGGAGGCGGAGATGGCCGAACAACTGACGCGCCGCTTCCCGGAGGTCACCGCGCTGCACTACCCCACTTCGGGAACGCACTTCCACGCGTACGTCGCGCTGCGCCCCTCCCGCCCCGGCCAGGCGCGGCAGATCATGCTGGCGCTGCTCGGCTGGGACCCGTACCTGAAGACGGTCGTCGCGGTCGACGAGGACGTGGACGCCACCCGCGACGCGGACGTCCTGTGGGCCATGGCGACGCATCTCCAGCCGCACCGCGACGTGTTCGTCGTCGACGGCCTGCCCGGCAGCCCCCTGGACCCGTCGTCGACCACGGACGGCACGACGTCCCGCATGGCCCTGGACGCGACGAGGGGCCCGGACTTCCACGGCACACGCATCCACCTGCCCCCCGAGCGGCTGACGGCCGCACGCCAACTCCTCGACGGCCTGCCACCGCACGGCTGACCGCCCCCGACATGATGAGCACCATCGCCGCGGCCCACGCGGTGAGCCGGGTCAGGCGGACTCCCGCCCGTAGCGCTCCGCTCGGCGGCTTCGCTTCTCTACGGAACACCGAGGTGCGGATCACCGTCGGCGGCGCGGTCCTCCGGCACTACGCCGACCGTGCCGTCAGCACGTCCGCCAGCACCGTCACACGGCTGTGCGGCAGGTCCTTGGCCGCCGTGAGCGGGGTCAGGCGGCCGGCGCGGGCGAGGTCGTGGAGGCGGTGCTGTGGCGTCTGGCTGTCGGCGGTCGTGAGTTCCTGGCGGGGGCGCTTTGTGGACTCCTCGCAGCGCGCGAGGTCGTGGCCGTACCAGCGGCGCGGTTCGTCCGAGGGGGCCACTTCCTTGTCCCAGGCGTCGAGCGCGGCCCGGGCCCTGTGGCCGGAGCCGGTCGGTGAGGACGCGGGTGCCGGCGTAGACGCGCTTGACCTGTACGTCTAGGCGCGGTTCGTCGTCATGGCGGCATTCTCCGCCGGGCGGCCCGCGCCCGCGCGTGTGACCCGTTCGGGCGAGCAGCGCGGGCCGCGGCCACCGCGTGCTGGTGCAGTGAGGCCATGACGGGACGCATCGGCAGGATCGACCGGCGGCTGTTCGCACGCGTGGCGGCGGCGCGGCTGCCCGGCGCGGAACAGGTGCTGCCGCCGCTGAGCTCCGCCGCGAACCACGGGCGGCTGTGGTTCGGCGCGGCGGCGGTGCTCGCGGCCGTCGGCGGCCCCGCGGCCCGGCGTGCGGCGCGCCGCGGCGTGGGCGCCCTCGCGCTGGCGTCGCTGACGACCAACGCGGTCGCGAAGTACGCCGTGCGGCGCGGCCGCCCCGTGCATGACGCGGTGCCGCTGGTGCGGCGCCTGCCGAAGGCGCCGTGGACGCCGTCGTTCCCGTCCGGGCACGCGGCGTCGGCGGCGGCGTTCGCCACGGGGGTGGCCCTGGAGGCGCCCGGCTACGGCGCCGTCGTCGCGCCCGTCGCCGCGGCCGTGGCCTTCTCCCGCGTGTACGTGGGCGTGCACTACCCCGGTGACGTGCTCGCGGGCATCGCGCTCGGCGCGGCCGCCGCCGCGGTCACCTGCTACTGGTGGCCGCCGCGTCCGGCTCCCGCGCGGTTCGGGCGGACGCGGGCGGCGGCGCCGGTGCTGCCGGACGGCGAGGGGCTGATCGTGGTGGTCAACTCCGGTGCCGGCAAGGGCGCGCCGGGCCGGCCGCCCGCCCGGCAGTACGTGGAACTGCTGCTGCCGAAGGCCGAGATCCTCACCTGCGGTCCGACGGAGGACCTGGGCAAGCTGCTGGACAAGGCGGTCGCGCGGGCCGCCGAGTCGGGCGGAGCGCTCGGGGTGTGCGGCGGCGACGGCACGGTCAACGCCGCCGCCCGCCGCGCCGTGGCGGCCGGGGTCGCGCTGGCGGTGTTCCCCGGCGGCACCCTCAACCACTTCGCGCTGGACGCGGGCACGGCCACGTTCGAGGACACCGCGCAGGCCGTGCGGCGCGGCGAGGCCGTACGCGTGGACCTGGCGCGGGTCCGCGACGGTGACGGCGCGGACGTCACGGGCTTCGTGAACACCTTCGGCATCGGGCTCTACCCCGAACTGGTGCGCAGGCGCGAGAAGTTGGAGGGTCGTATCGGAAAGTGGCCCGCGGCCGCCGTGTCGCTGCTGGGCGTGTTGCGCGACGCGACGCCGCTGCGGGTCCGCCTCGACGGCCACGACCGCGTCCTGTGGCTGCTCTTCGCGGGCAACGGCCCCTATCTGCCGGAGGGCCTCGCCCCCTCGCACCGGCCCTTGCTGGACGAGGGGCTGCTCGACGTCCGTACGGTCGACGCCGAGGCGCCGCTGGCCCGCACCCGGCTCGCCGTCTCCGCGCTGGCCGGTGCGCTGCGTCGCTCGCGGGTCTACCGGGCCGAGCGCGTCGAGCGGCTGCGGATCGGCGGGCTGGACGGCGCGGGCGGGCTGGCGTACGACGGCGAACACGCGGCCGCGCCGGACACCCTGCTCCTCGACAAGCTCCAGGGCGCGCTGACGGTCTACAGCCCGGCCGCACCGGAGGCCGAGATCACCCAGCTCGCCCGGACGGCGTCGCTGGCGGCGGCAGAGCGCCGCCCGGCGTGACCCCGCCCGGCCTGAGAGCGCGCGCTTGCCACGCGCCTCTTGCGCCCAAAGCGCGCCGTTCACTTGAATGCGGCGTATGGCAGGCCGCGGAACGACCCAGCAGCGGGACGAAGAACCTTCCGGCGGCGGGTTGCCACCGACCGCCTGGGCCGTGCTCGGCCTGCTCTCCTTCCCCGGGGAGCGGACCGGCTACGAACTGAAGAAGTGGGCCGACGCCTCCCTGCGCTTCTTCTACTGGTCGCCCGCCCTCAGCCAGATCTACGCCGAACTGCGCCGCCTCGAAGCGCTCGGCTACGCCACCTCGCGGCGCTCAGGGCCCGAGGAGCCGCGCGCGAAGCGGTCGTACGCGATCACCGAGGAGGGCCGCGCCGCGCTCGCGTCCTGGGCGGAGAGCGGGCAGGACGCCGGGCCGCCCGTCCTGAAGCACCCGCTGCTGCTGCGGGTCTGGCTCGGCCACCTGACGGCGCCGGACCACCTGCGGGCGCTCGTGGCGGAGCACATCGCCCGCACCAGGGGCGAGCTGAAGGAGGTGCGGGACGCGCTCGCCCGGGCGGACGGGGCGCGGGAGGCCTGGTCGCATCCGCGGGTCGCGCTGCGCTGGAGCGAGCGGCGCCTGGAGTCGGAGGTGGAGCTGGCGGAGGCGATGCTCGACGACCTGAAGTGCCTGGCACGCCTGGAGCGCACGGCGCGCACGGGGTCGCAGCCGCCGGGTCAACCCGTGGCGGACTCGCCCACCTGAGGGTGACGCGGCTCGCGGCGGCGGCCCCTTCGCCGGTAGGACGGGCGGAGTCAGCCGTCCCCTCCGCAGGGAGCAGCGCACCCGTGAGCACCCGTGCCGTCCTTGTCGCCGCCCTCGTCACCGGACTCGTCCTCGGCATCGTGGGAACCAGAGCGGAAGGTTCCGTTCACCCCCGTCCGGCCGGTTCCCTCACCGAGGCGGGCCGTTAGGCTGCGACATTGCCGCGTGGTTCTCCGTCCTCGCCGCGCGGCCGCCGAGCCGCCGTCGACGGAAGCGAGTAGGCCTTGAACTTCCTCACCATCGGTCATCGCGGGGTCATGGGCGTCGAGCCCGAGAACACCCTCCGTTCCTTCATCGCCGCGCAAGCCGCCGGCCTCGATCTCATCGAACTCGATCTGCATCTGAGCAAGGACGGCGCCCTCGTCGTCATGCACGACGCCGACGTGGCCCGTACGACCGACGGCAAGGGGCCCATCGCCGAGAAGACCCTCGCCGAGCTGCGGGAGCTCGACGCGGGGCACGGCGAGCGCGTTCCCGTCTTCGAAGAGGTCCTGGACGCCGTGCGGGCGCCCCTCCAGGCCGAGATCAAGGATGTGGCGGCCGCGCGCGCCCTCGCCGAGGTCATGCACCGCCGCGATCTGGTCTCGCGCGTGGAGGTGATCTCCTTCCACGACGAGGCGATCGCGGAGATCGCCCGCCTGGTCCCCGGCGTGCGCACCGCGCTCGTCGCCAGCCGCTACGGCACCGACGTCGTGGAGCGCGCGACGGCGGTCGGCGCCACCACGCTCGTCCTCAACATCCGGCGCCTCACGCTGGAGATCGTCGAGCACGCCAAGAAGGCCGATCTGCGGATCATCGGCTGGGTGGTGAACACGCAGGACGATCTGCGCCTCGTGCGCGCGCTCCAGCTGGACGGCGCGACCACGGACTACCCGGACATCAAGCGGACGGGCCGCTTCACGGCGTGAGGTCCGCGCCGTTCACGGCCTGAAGCTCCTTGACGAGGAGTTCGAACTCCAGGTCAGCGCGCTGCGGGATGCCGAAGCGCTCGTCGCCGTACGGGAAGGGCGTCATCTTTCCCGTACGGCGGTAGCCGCGCCGCTCGTACCAGGCGATGAGGTCCTCGCGTACGGAGATCACGGTCATGTGCATCTCGCGGGCGCCCCACTCCTCGCGGGCGACGCGCTCCGCCTCGGCGATGATCATCTTGCCGAGGCCCGCGCCCTGCTCGGCGGGGCTCACGGCGAACATCCCGAAGTAGGCGTGTTCCCCGCGGTGTTCGAGCTGGCAGCAGGCGACGAGCGCGCCGTCCCGTTCGACGGCCAGCAGCCGGCTCGCCGGTGACTCGATGACCTCGACGACCCCACGCGGGTCGGTGCGCTGCCCTTCCAGGATGTCCGCCTCGGTGGTCCACCCGGCGCGGCTCGCGTCCCCGCGGTACGCCGACTCGATGAGGGCGACGAGCGCGTCGACGTCGGCGGGGCCGGCGTCGCGGAAGGTGATGTCACCGGTGAGGGCGCGCGGGGCGGTTTCCATCGACGGGTTTCTCCGATCTGGGCGGATCCGGGCGCGGCGTGCTGCTCCGCCGAGCCTAACGCGGCGCTAGGGTGCGGCCGCATGGTGCATGTACTGAGCAGCAGGACCCTTCTCCAGCCCACCGACCCGGAGCGTTCCCGCGCGTTCTACGGCGAGGCGCTGGGCCTCGCCGTCTACCGCGAGTTCGGCACGGGCCCCGAGCGCGGCACCGTCTACTTCCTCGGCGGCGGCTTCCTCGAACTCTCCGGCCGCTGCGCCACCCCGCCCTCGTCCGGGCTCCGGCTGTGGCTCCAGGTGCCGGACGTCCACGCGGCGCACGACGAGCTCGTCGAGCGCGGCGTCGAGGTGGTCAGGCCGCCGGTCAAGGAGCCGTGGGGCCTGGTCGAGATGTGGATCGCGGACCCGGACGGCCTGCCGATCGTCCTCGTCGAGGTCCCGCACGACCACCCCATCCGCTACCGGCCGGGGATCTGACCCGGGCGTCCCGGATCCCGCCCGCCCCTCCGGCCAGGTGTGAAGCACGTCACACGATTAATCCATTCGGGATGCAGGGGTACAAGGCCACGGGTACGGTCCGCAGAAGATCCAGAAAGATCTTCTGTCGGCCCCGGCGGCGGCCCCGACAGCCGTGACACAGCACTGAAGACGATCTCCCAGAGTCTTGGAGTGACATCACATGGCAGCTCCCCGGATCCTCATCGTCGGCGGCGGTTTCGCCGGCATGGAGTGCGCTCACAAGCTGGAGAAGAAACTCGCGCCCCACGAGGCGGAGCTGCGGCTGATCAGTCCGACGGACCACCAGCTCTATCTGCCGCTCCTGCCGCACGTCGCCTCCGGGGTGCTCACCCCGCAGTCGGTCGCGGTGCCCCTGCGCCGGATGCTGCGCCGCACGGCGATCGTGCCGGGCGGCGCCATCGGGATCGACCCCGAGGCGAAGGCCGTGATCGTGAAGAAGATCAACGGCGAGGAGGTCGTGGAGCGCTACGACTATCTCGTCCTGACGCCCGGCAGCGTCACACGGCAGTTCGACATCCCCGGCGTCGACAAGTACGCGGTGGGTGTCAAGACGCTCGCCGAGGCCGCCTGGATCCGCGACCACGTGATCTCGCAGCTGGACCTGGCCGCGGCCAGCTCGCACCGCGAGGAGCGTGAACAGCGCCTCCAGTTCGTCGTGGTCGGCGGCGGGTACGCGGGCGTGGAGACGGCCGCCTATCTGCAACGCCTGACGTGCGCCGCCGTCAAGCGCTACCCGGGCCTGGACGTCTCGCAGATCAAGTGGCACCTCGTGGACATTGCCCCGAAGCTGATGCCGGAGCTCGGCGAGCGGCTCGGCGAGAAGGCGATGGCGATCATGCAGCGCCGGGGCGTGAACGTCTCCCTCGGGGTGTCCGTGGCCAAGGCGACCGAGGACACCGTCACGCTCACCGACGACCGCGTCCTGCCCTGCCGCACGCTGATCTGGACCGCGGGGGTCGCCCCCAGTCCGCTCATCGCGACGCTCGGCGCCGAGACCAACAAGGGCCGCCTCGTCGTCCGGCCGGACCTGACGGTGCCGGGTCTTGACGGCGTCTTCGCGCTCGGCGACGCGGCGGCCGTGCCGGACGTCGTCAAGGGCGGCGACGCCATCTGCCCGCCGACCGCGCAGCACGCCATGCGTCAGGGCTGGGCGGCGGCGAAGAACGTCGTATCGGCCCTGCGTGGCCTCCCGCTCGCCGACTACCGGCACAAGGACATGGGCCTGGTCGTGGACCTCGGCGGCATCCAGGCGGTGTCGAAGCCGCTCGGCGTGCAGCTGACCGGGCTGCCCGCGCAGACAGTGGCGCGCGGCTACCACCTGGGAGCCCTGCGGACGCTGACCGCCCGCTTCCGGACGGCCGCCAACTGGGGGCTCAACGCGGTCGCGGGCAACGACTACGTCCGCACCGGTTTCCAGGCCCAGCGCCCCGCCACGCTCAAGGACTTCGAGATGACGGACGCCTACCTGTCACGGGAGGAGATCGGCAAGCGGGTCGCCTCGGCCGGGCTGTGACGGCGGGGCGGGCGGCAGCGTGAGGGTGCGGACGGTGTGTTTCTCCACCTCCGTACGGGAGTGGAGCAGCGGAGCACGGGCTCGGCGGCCTTGCGCAACCGTCGGCCGCCCAGGTGTCGAACAGGTCGGCGCAGTGCGGGCCGCGTGGGTCCCCCGGCTGGCCCGGGGAGTTCATCGGACCGAGTTGTCCCAGGCGCCGACGCCGACGACCAGGCGGAAGGTGGCACCCGCCGTCTGCCGGAAGCCGGGTCCGTAGGCGGCGGGCGCCGACCGCGTCATCGCTGCCGCCGCGCGGGGCGGGCCCGACGGATGTCCAGCGCGGTGCGGGTCGTTGGCGAGCAGGGGCGGCCGGTGGCGGTGCGGGACAGGGCGATGACCCAGTTGTTCGAGCCGTCCAGGCCCTGGCGGGGTGCCGGGGCGGCGGCCCAGGGCGGGGACGGTCGCGAGGGTGTACAGGTGCAGCACGTCGTCGGGGAGTGCGGACAGGTCCAGGCCGTCGGGTACGCGCAGCCGGTGCGGGCCGGGTTCGCAGGCCCAGTCCGCGCCGCCGCCGCAGGTCCAGCTGGAAGAGGCGGTCGCGGGCGGCGTTGCAGCCCTGGGCGAGGGAAAGGGCGTCCGGCGAGGCGGCGTACAGGTGCGGGATGCCTCAGCGGTCGACGGGGAACTCCACGGGATCGGCGAGCCCCGGGACGTCGAACTCGGTGCGACCGGGCAGACGTTCGCCGCATTCAGTCATCATCCTCATCCTCATCCTCGCTCCTTCACCAGGGCGGGTTCTCTCGCTGAGGGTACGGGGGCCGGGCCGGGCGCCAGCCAGGTGACCGCCACCGTCACGGCGAGGTTGGCGGCGAGAGCGATGATGCCGCCGTTGATCCCGTGGAAGGGGTCGTTCTCCGTGGCCCACAGCCCCAGCACCACCGCGAGGCCCACGAGCATCCCCGCGACGGCGGCGCGTGCCGTGAGCCGCCGCCAGAACAGGGCGAGGAGCACGACGGGCACCAGCTGCGCGAGCCCCTCGTACGACAGGACGGACAGCTCCACCAGGGTGTTGGGGTGGAAGAGGCTGCCCGCGAGCGCCACGAGCCCGGCGAGGACGCACACCGCCTGGGAGAGCCGTTTGGTCCGGATGTCGCGTGCCTCGGCCGGGGCACCGGGGGCGCGGCGCGCGCCGCGCGGGTCGGCGCCGTTGCCGCCGCCGAGGATCGTGCGTCCCCACAGCGTGCCGATGGACAGCATGAAGACGCTCATCGGCACGATGGCCGACAGGGCGCCCGCCACGCCGATGACGGCGACGACGGGTGCGGGCAGGGAGTCGGTGACGAGGCTGAACAGCGCGAGGTCCGGGTTGCCGAGGGTCGGCAGCACGAAGAGCGCGGTGGCGCCGACGACCATCGGCACGAACAGCAGCAGCTGGTACCACGGCAGCAACAGGGCGTTGCGGCGCAGGGCATTGGGGCTCTTGGCACTCAGATAACCGGCGACGGTCGTGGGGAAGATGGTGATCGTCACGGCGTTGAGGGCGACGGTGCTGAGGAACCACACCGAGTCGCGCCCGCCGGACGCGTGCCCGGGGAAGGTCAGCCATTCGGGCTTCTCGGTCACCATGCGGTGCATGAAGTCGCCGAGGCCGCCGAGGTAGTGCGTCGGGATGTATACGGCGAGGAACACGACGGCGAGGATCACGAGGACGTCCTTGAAGGCACTCACCCAGGCCGACCCCCGCAGCCCGGACACGAGGATGAACACTTCGGCGACCACGAAGGAGATGACGGCGGCCACCTTCAGATCGACGCCGCCGTATGTCATGGCGTTCACGACCACGCCCATGCCCTGGATCTGCACCTGGATGTAGGGAACGATGAAGACGGTCGCGACGACCGCCACGAGGATCCCCACCGGCCGTGACCTGAAGCGGAATTCGGCGATGTCGGCGATCGAGATGAGGCCGTGCCGGGAGGCGTACGTCCACAGGGCGGGGCCCACGACGTAGGCGACGGCGAAGCCGACGGTCAGATACGCGACGAGGTAGAGGATCGGCGCGCCGAAGGAGTACGACCAGCCCGCCGTGCCGAGGAACGAGAAGCTGGTGTACGTCTCGCCCGCCATCAGCAGCCAGATGAACAGCACGCCGAGGCCGCGGCTGGACACGGACCACTCGGCGAGGCCTTTGGACCGGCCGCGCGCGCTGAGCACGCCGATGGCGATGGTGGCGACCATGGCGAGGGCGAAGACGGTGGTCGCGATCGCGGCGGACCGGCTCATCGGCCGCCTCCCCGGGGCCGTTCGGGTCCCTCGTCGTCGGCGGGGATCGGCTCGACGGCGTTCAGCCGGTAGGCCGGGTCGAGGCGGGCCACGAGCCAGATGACGAGAGGGCTGACGATCGTCGCGGCGATGACCCAGGCGAGGAGGAAGGGGACGCCGAGGACGCGCGGCTCGATGCGGTTGGCGACCAGCGGCGCGGCGCCGTAGAGCACGGCGGGCACGAGCAGCAGCCACAGGGAGGGCCGGGCGACGGCCCGCAGGGTGGGCAGACCGTCGAGGGGGTCGGGCGGGGGCGGTGAGCCCTGGGGATGCGGCTCCGGAGGCTCCGGGCGGTTGCCGTCGCGGTGGCCGTGACGGTGGTCCGGGCGGGCCATCGTGCTCCTTCTCGGTCGTACGTGGGAGTGGGGGGCGACGTCACACCGAGGCCGTACCGCCCGTCGACCGCCGTCCATCCGCGGTTGACGGTCAGGACGCTACCGGGCGGATCAATGAGCCCCGTGCCGCTTGGCCCGGCAGGGCTGTGGCACGGAGGCTCACCTCCGGCACCGGGTACGCGCCGCCCGCGCCGTGCGAGCGGCGACCGACCTGCCGACAAGTGAAACCTGCCGACAAGTGAAGGCGCTCAGCCTCTCCGCACCCCGAGCCGCCCCTCCAGCTGGGCCAGCAACTCACCGAGCAGGCCGCTCAGTCGGCCTTGGCCGTCGCCGTCGAGCACCGACAGCACCACTGTCTCGTACGCGAGCTGCTCCGGCAGGATCGCGTCGACCAGGTCGCGGCCCGCGTCGGTGAGCCGTACGTGGGCCACACGCCGGTCCCGCGCGTCGGCCCGTCGGTCGACCAGTCGCCGTTCCTGGAGCTGCTTGAGCCGCTTGGTGACCGCGGCGCCGGAGGAGAAGGTCTCGCGGGCCAGTTCGCCGGGCGTCAGCTCGTGGCCGGTGCGGCGCAGGGCGCCGAGCAGGTCGAACTCGGCGCGGGTCAGGCCCGCCCTGCGCAGCGGCGCGTCCTCGGCCTGTTGGAGGAGGGCCGCGCAGCGGTTGATGCGGCCGATCACCTCCATCGGTCCGGTGTCGATGTCGGGGCGCACGGCCTGCCACTGCCGCACCACCGCGGCCACGGTGTCCCCACCGGGACCCGTCACCGGACCGTTCTCTGCTCTCATGCTGGTGCGCCCTCCCAGGCATCGGCGACCTCGTCGCGTGGCCGTGTCCCCTGACCGCCGCCACCGCTTTGAAGTCGGACTGTCGCCGCGAGCGTACGGTGTCCGGCGCGTTCGGCCGCGATCACCCGCTGTTCGGGCAGGGCGCGCTGCCACCATTCCCCGGCCGCCGCGTCGGCGGCGGCGCGCAGGTCGACGAGGGCGGCGGTGAGCCGGCGCCGCGCGGACACGGCCGCCAGGTCGGCCTCGGCCTGCTCCCGGGCCCGTTCCACGGCCTCCACGGCCTGTTCGATCTGGTCGGCGGCGCGCCGGTTGGTGACGAGGACGGCGGCCGCGACGCCGAGCACGGCGCCGACGAGGGTGTCCACCACGCGGTCGAGGATCAGCTCGCCCGGCGGCTGGAACCGCGCGAACTCCGTCACCAGCAGCGCCATCGGCGTCACGCACACGCTGCCCAGCCAGTAGTTGCGGCTGATCAGGGCCTCCGCGCCGAAGGCGAGGGCGAGGCAGCTGACGATGAGTTCGGCGTGGCCGAGGTGGGCGAACGGCGCGATGGCGGCGAAGGCGAGCACCCCGACAAGGTTGCCGACCACGCGCTGCACCCCCCGGTTCCAGGTGAGCGTCACGTTGGCCTGGTAGAGCGAGGCGGCGGTGACCAGCGCCCAGTAGGGGCGGCCGATGCCGAGCGCGAGCGATCCGTACCCGGCGAGCGCGCAGCCGACCGCGGTGCGCAGCGCGATGGGCAGCAGCGGGGAGCCCGGCGCGAGCCGACGCCACAGCGGGACGGTGGGCCCGGCGAGTTCGGCGGCGACGCCGAGGAGTTCGTCGCGTTCACCGGGGCGTACGTCGCCGGGGCGCGGGACGGCGCCCGTGCCGCGCAGCCCGGCCGCCCAGGAACGCAGGGCGGCGGGGTCCGCGGCGGCGGGGTGGGCGAGGGCCTCTTCGGCGCGGACGACGAGGCGGGCCAGGGCGTGCCGGGCCTCGACGCCGCGGGCCCCGGTGGCGAGCAGCGACTGCCAGGCCGCGTGCACGGCACCGGCCGCGGCGGCGCGGGCCCGCTCGGCGGCGGGCCCGGAGCCCGTACCCTCGCCGCGCCCGGAGTCCGTACCCTCGCCGCCCGCACCGCCCTTGGCGCCTTCGGCGTACGCCGCGGCGGCGCGCAGGGCGCGGGCGGTGGCCCTGCGCTCGGGACCGTGCGGGCGCACCAGCGCGGGCGCCATGCCGACCAGCCAGGCCACGGCTCCCCCGGCGAGGGTGAGCGCGAGGTGGCCGGGGACCTGGCCGAGGGTCTGTGGGGCGAAGAGGGTGGCCGAGCTGATGAAGGTGAAGATCAGGTGGCCCGGTGGCCCGATGCGCGTCGCGTCGCACAGCGTCTTCTGCGCGGCGGCGAGGACCGCGCCGACGGCGACGAGGACAGCGGCGAAGCCGGCCAGCGAGGCCGTGACCAGGGCCACGGCCACCCCGGCGAACATTCCCGCGACGACCCAGGCCAGGGCGCGCGCCCTGGCTGCGTAGGGGAGGTTATGGGCGTACAGCGCGCAGAACGAACCGGCCATCGTGTACATCACGAGGTCGAGCCGCCCGAGGGCGAGGAGGGTCAGGTTCGGTATCGCGGTGGCGACGACCACGCTGCACGCGGGCTTGAACCAGATGTCGGACGGCCTGCCCGGGCGCAGCACCCCGGCGAGCGGGAGCCTGCGGGGGCGTGCGGGGTGGCGGGTGGTGCGGCGGGTGGGGGGCGGGGACGGCGGCGTACTGCTCATACCTAAAACATTAGCAAGTGTTTTACCTGGAAAACACCTCCCCGCTCCCCCTGTGCTCCCCCCATGCACCCCCGTGCGCTCGCATACGGCCGCACGGGTCCGGGCATCGACCCGACGACAACCCGCCAACGCCGTCGACTGGGGAGGTACGCGGTGCACGGACCGGTGCAGGCCGCCTGGCTGCTCGTCGCCCTGTGCGCCGTGAGCGGCTCCTACTGTCTGCTGCGGATGCGCAGCCGGATCGAGGAACAGCGCCGCACCGCGGGCGGCGAGGCGCTCATGGGCTTCGGGATGGCGGTGATGGCCGTGCCCGCGGCGGTCGTCGCACCGCCGCGCTGGGCCTGGCTGGGCTACGCGGCGGTGTTCGGCGCGGCGACGCTGCACGCGCTCTGGGCGGCGCGCGCGAGCCGCCACCACCTCCACCACCTCGTCGGCGCGTTCGCCATGGTCTACATGTCGGCGGCGATGATCACGACGCCGGGCGCGCACGCGGGCCACGGGGGCGCGGGGCTGCCACCACTGACCGGCGCCCTCCTGCTCTACTTCGCCGGGTACGTCCTGTGGTCCGGCGCCCGGCTTGCTCCCGCGGGGCCGGTCGGCGCCGGGCGGGGCGCCGGCTCCGCGGTCCTCGGCTGGGGGGACCGGCCGGAGCTGGCGCTGGCCTGCAGGCTGTCGATGGGCATCGGCATGCTGGCCATGCTGCTGACGCTCTAGCCGGCGCGGTCTGTTGGCGCTCCGGTCGGCGTCCTCCCCGGGCGCGGCCTCAGCGGGCGATCAGCGCGGCGAGCACGGTGAGGTTGTCGATCTGCCAGTCCGCCGCCTCGGCCACGGCCGGATCGTCCGCCCACAGGTGGCCCCAGGGGCCGCGGCGGATGTGCGCGGTCCGCAGCCCGGCCTGCTTCGCGGGAAAGACGTCGTGCGCGGGGTGGTCGCCGACGTAGAGCGTCTCGCGGGGCCCGGCCTGGGCCACTTCGAGTACCCGCGCGAAGAAGGCGGGGTCCGGCTTCGCCACGCCCCAGTCGCCCGCGGTGACGACGAGGTCGGCGGGCAGGTCGAGGTCGCGCAGGAGTTCGGCGACGCGTGAGGATTCGTTGCCCGCGATGATGACGCGGACCCCGAGCTTGTGGAGGCCGCCGAGCGCGGGCCGCACATCGGGGTAGAGATCGGTCTCGCCGAGATGCTCGCCACGGCCCGCCGCCTCGCGTGCGTGATGGGCCGAGGCGATGTCCATGTCCGGGCTGATCAGGCGCAGCGCGTCGAGGCGGTCGCCACCCTGTGCGACGACGGCGCCGACGAGCGCGGAGACGGTGTGCCGCGGAACCTGCAACCAGTCCGCCCAAGAGGCCCAGTAACGGTCGTCTTTGGTGAGGGTCTCCCCCACGTCGAACACAATGGTCTCGATCATCGTCCGACACTACGGCGTGCCCCCGTCCGCAAGCGGGCGCCACTCGGCGGGTGGCACACGGAGCGACCCGATCGCGCGCCCCTCCCGCGCCGCCGCCCGCGGAGACCGACCGCGGAGCCCACGGGGACCGCCCGCGAAGACCGACGCGGAACCCACCGTGGAGACCCGCCCGCAGAGGCCACCGCAGAGACCGTGGGGACCGCCCGCGAAGACCGACGCGGAACCCACCCGCAGAAACCCCACCGCCGAACCCACGGGAACCACCCACGGAAACCGACGCGGAACCCACCCGCAGAAACCCCACCGCCGAACCCACGGGAACCACCCACGGAAACCGACGCGGAACCCACCCGCAGAAACCCCACCGCCGAACCCACGGGAACCACCCACGGAAACCGACGCGGAACCCACCCGCAGAAACCCCACCGCCGAACCCACGGGAACCACCCACGGAAACCGACGCGGAACCCACCGTGGAGACCCGCCCGCAGAGGCCACCGCAAAGACCAACCGCGGAGCTCACCATGAGGACCGTCCGCAGAGAGCACCGCAAAGACCGACCGCGGAGACCGACTGCGGAGCTCACCATGAGGACCGTCCGCAGAGAGCACCGCAGAGCCCACCCGCAGCGACCGCCCGCGGAGCCCACCGCAGGGACCCACCGCCGACCCCACCCGCAGAGACCCACCGCAGAGCCCACCCGCAGCGACCGCCCGCGGAGCCCACCGCAGGGACCCACCGCCGACCCCACCCGCAGAGACCCACCGTGGCGTCCGTCACTTGCGGAGGTAGCCCATACCCCTGGGTAGCGCGGCCTCATAGGCTGGGCGGCATGATGGTCCCCGTCGCGCTGTTGCTGCTGGGCGCCCTGACCGCAGTCCTCGCCCCGCGGATGCTCGCGCGGGCCGACTGGCCGGAGCGCGAACCCGTGGTCGCGCTATGGGTCTGGCAGTGCGTGGTGGCGGGTGTCCTGCTCTGCTGCGCGCTCTCGATGACGCTGAGCGCGGCCGCCGCGTGGCAGGCCGTGCGCGGCCACCTCTTCGCGCCCGCCCCGCACGCCGTGGTCGAGGCGTACGCCCTCCAGGCGCCGGGGCCCTGGGCGGCGGCCACGGCCGTGACGCTGGCCTGCGGCGGCGTGTGGACCGCGGCGATGCTGACCCGCGAGGTCGCCCTGGCGCGGGCGCGCCGGTCCGGCCGCCGGGCCGAACTCCTTGAGCGCGCCCCGCTGTTGCCCGGCGAGGAGCCGGGCGCCGACCGTCTCGTCGTCCTGGAGGGCGAGCGCCCGGACGCCTGGTGGCTGCCGGGCCAGGCGCCCCAACTCGTCATCACCACGGCCGCGTTGCGCCGCCTCAAGGGACGCCGGCTCGATGCCGTGCTCGCCCACGAGCAGGGCCACGCGCAGGCGCGGCACGACTGGCTGCTGCACTGCTCGGGCGCACTGGCCGCCGGGTTCCCCCAGGTACGGGTCTTCGCGGCGTTCCGCGACGAGATGCACCGCCTGGTGGAGCTGGCCGCCGACGACGTGGCCTCGCGCCGCTTCGGCAGGCTGACGATCGCGCTCGCCCTGGTCGAACTGAACGAGGACCGCGGCGTGTTCGGCCCCTGCCCGACGCCGCAGGCGCACGTACCGCAGCGCGTGCACCGGCTGCTCTCCGCCCGCCCTCGCCTCACCGCGGCCCGCAGGCTCCGCCTGACGGCGACCGCGGCGCTGGTGCCGGTGATCCCCGTCCTGGTCACGTTCGTGCCGGGGTTGCGGGCCCTGGGCTAGGGCCTGTCCGTCACCGGCTGAGGGGGCAGCACGGCATGGAGTGGGGAACGCTGGTCGCCACGCTGGGCGGCGGTCTGATCGCGATAGCGGGCACGGTCCTTGCCGACCGCTTGCGCACCCGCCAGGAGCACCGCCGTGCCCTTCAGGCGCGTCGCAGGGACGTCTACACGGAGTTCATCACGGCGGCGGGCGCCGCCCACACCGAGCTGCGCCGTCTCGCGTCGCAGAACGGTGCCGCGGCGGCCGACGTGGAGGAAGCGAGCCGCTTGGCGCTGACGAACGCCCGCGTCTACGAGGTGCGTGAGCGCCTCTTCCTCGGCGCCAGCACCAGGGTGGCAGGCATGGGCCAGACCATGTTCGAACACCTCCGCGCCCTCCGAAGGGTGGTCGCCGCGGGCGCCGACCTCTCGACCCCCGCGTTCCACGACGTCTACCACCCCTACCTGGACGCCGTCTGGGCCTACCGCAAGGCCGTGCGCGACGAGCTGGAGGGACACGCCCTCACCCCGGCCGACTTCGGCTGGTCCGCGTGGGACGGCCGCGAGCGCTGCCCGCACTGCGCGGACCGCGCGTCGGCCGAGGTGGCGGGCCCGGCCGTCGCCGTACCCCAGGGGCGGGACAGAGCCGGTTAGGCCACATGAGCGCGCTTCGACGCGCATCACGCGCGGCCGGAGGGATTCTTCGGATTCTTCGGGTTCTTCGACACGATCGACGACCTGGCCGTCGCCCAGGTCCTCACCCGGGCGGCGGCGGACTGGCTGGCGAAGGGGGGCCGGCCCACGATGCTGGGGCCGGTGTCCTTCACGACCAATGACGAGTGCGGGCTGCTGGTGGAGGGTTTCGACCAGGGCCGGCCGTCATGATGCCGTACACGCCCTCCTACTACGTCAAGCTCCTGGAGAGGAGCGGTTTCAGCATGGCCAGGGACCTGCTGGCCTGGGAGTTCCCCACCACCGTGCACGAGGACCCGCGCCTGCTGCGCGCCGCGGCCCGCCTCAACCGGAACCAGAAGCTCACCGTACGGCCGATCAACCTTCGGCGCTTCGACGAGGAGGCCGAGCTGGTCCGCACCCTCTACAACGCGGCCCACGGCGCCAACTGAGGCTTCACCCCCTGGACCGGCAGGACTTCGGAGGAACACCTCGTAATCGATCGTCAGCGCGAAGGCGATGGCGCACAACAACGGCGGGACGGTCATGTCCAGCCATCCGGTGGCGGTGAAGTCGCCGACCAGCCACCGCAGATGCCCGTCCTGGCAGATGTACACCATGGCGCCGCGCCGAGGCCGGCCGTCAGGCTGAGCGCGGCCAGAGCCAGGGTCTTGAGCGGGATGAGCACGGGCCGGGTGTAGAGGAACAGCACGGTGAAGGTGGTCACCGCGATGATGAGCCCGGCCGGCGGGGCACGCTGCGCCAGGGCGTCCTTGGCGTCCACCTGCCGGGCCGGTGTCCCGCCCACCCAGCGCGGCCCGGCCTGGAGAACGTCCCGGTGACGAGGTCGGCGGCGTTCTCGCACCCCAGGTGTTCGGCCGCGCCCCGCCCGTCGGAGCCGTACACGCCGATGTCGTGGGCGCTGTCGAGGACCAGCGACGCGCCATGGTGCCGCGTCAGTCCGGTGATCCGCGGGAGAGCCGCCAGGCCTCCGTCGAGAGAGAAGGCGCCTTCGGTGAGGATGGTCGCGGGCTGTCCCGCGTCGGCCGCTTCGCGCAACAGCGCGTCCAGGTGCTCCATGTCGTTGTGGCGGAAGGTGCGGTTGACGGAGCGGCCCAGGCGGGTGGCGTCGACGAGCGAGGCGTGTGCGTGCCGGTCGGTGACCACCAGGTGGCGGGCGGCGAACAGGCAGGCCAGCGCGAGGTTCGCCGGAAAGCCGGTGGTCGCGAGGAGGACCGCCTGCCGGCGCAGGAAGGCGGCCAGTTCGCGCTCCAGCTCGACGTGGAGCGGCATGGTTCCTGTGAGCAGCGGGGAACCGGAGCACGAGGTGCCGAGGTCGCGTGCGGCACGGGCCGCCGCTTCGCCGAGCCGCGGGTCGCCCGCCAGTTTGAGGTAGTCCGACGACGCGGCGTTGATGACCCGCCGGCCCTCCACCGTCACCTCGCCGGGCGCGGATCGCCCGCCGACGACCCGGAAGTACGGGTAGGCGTCCCCGCAGGCGGCGATGGTGTCGCCGATGGGGGGAAGTGCGGGGGTCCAAGCAGGCATCGTGGATTTGCCTTCGTTCCCAGGACACGTTGCAGCCGAAGGCAACAGAGTGACTACAGGCGGTCACTGGGCCGTGTGGCGAGTGTCGTCTGTCCCCTTCTTCGCAACGGCCCTTTGCGGGCAGGGGCGTCGAGGAGTCGCCGCGCCGCGCCACCCCGGGATGGCCTAAGGCCCACTCCGTCAGCGAGGATCGCTTCATGTACCCCGCACCACTGGACTCCCCGACCCGACCGGCCGCCCACCGTGCGGCGCTCGCCGCCGTCCTGTTCGGCGTGCCCTCCGTGCTGCTTCTCCTTCTGGTGGGGCTGGAGTGGGGCCCGCTGATCGCACTGGACGAGGGCATCGCGCGCACCACGCACCGCTGGGCGGTGGCCGATCCGGGCGTCACCCGGGCGAGCCGCGTCCTCACCGACTGGGTGTGGGATCCCTGGACGATGCGCGCGCTGTGTGCGGTGGTGGTGATCTGGCTCGCCGTGCGCGGCGCCCGGCGGCTGGCGCTCTGGCTCGCGGGGACCTGCTTGCTGGCGTCGGCGGTGCAGCAGTCGCTGAAGGCGGCGGTGGACCGGCCCCGCCCGGTGTGGTCGGACCCGGTGGACTCCGCGCACTACGCGGCGTTCCCCTCGGGCCACGCGATGACGGCGGCGGTCGTCTGCGGCCTGCTGCTGTGGCTGATGCGGCTGTACGGCGTGGGCCGGGCGCCGTGGCGCGTGGCCGTGGCCCTCGCGGTGCTGTCCGTGGCGGGCGTGGGCCTGACCCGCGTCTGGCTCGGCGTGCACTGGCCCACGGACGTCCTCGGCGGCTGGCTGCTCGGCGCGCTGACGGTGGCGCTGGCCGTCCTGACGTATACGCGCGGGCCCGGCGGCCGGGCGGGGCGGGGGGCGGTGTGACTCCCGGCGCGAGCGGTCGCCGGCCGCGTGCCATCGCGGAGACCCGGCCGATCCGGCCGATCGGGCCGATCCGGTGGGCGTGGACACGCACACGTCGTTGCCCTTCCCGCACGTTCAGGCCACCTCGCCGCCTCCGTACCCCCAGGGGAACTTGACCGCCCGTCGGCCGCTCCCGGAGGATCCTGCGCATGACGGTCAAGGGCGTCCTCTTCGATTTCTCCGGAACGCTGTTCCGCGTCGAACCCACCGAGGCCTGGCTGCGCGCCGTGCTCGACGACCTCGAAGTGCCGCTAGGCGACGGGGAGTCGGCGCGGGCCGCCGCCGCCCTGGAGCGGGCGGGAGCGCTGCCCGGCGGCGCTTCGCCGGTGGCCGTGCCCGCGCACCTCGCCGAGCTGTGGGCGGTCCGTGACCGCTCCGCCGAGCTGCACCGCGCCACGTACACGGGGCTGGCCCGCGAGGTGCCCCTGCCCGATCCACGGCTGTACGACGCGCTGTACGCACGGCACATGACCCCGCAGGCGTGGCGTCCCTACGGCGACGCGGCACAGGTGCTCGCCGGGCTGTGCGAGCGGGGCGCCAAGGTCGGGGTGGTCAGCAACATCGGGTGGGACCTGCGGCCCGTCTTCCGCGCCCACGGCCTCGGCCCGTACGTCGACACGTACGTCCTGTCGTACGAACACGGCATCCAGAAGCCCGACCCGCGCCTGTTCGCGCTGGCCCTGGAGGCGCTCGGGACCGATCCCCGCGACGCCCTGATGGTGGGCGACGACCGGCGGGCCGACGGCGGCGCGGCCGGCCTGGGATGCGCCGTGCACTTCGTCGACCACCTGCCGGGCGAACAGCGCCCGGACGCGCTGCGGTCGGTGCTCGGCCTCGTCGGGTGAAGCGCCCGCCCGGCGTGCGAAGGAGAAGGCCTCGGGAAGCCGCAGGACCACCTGTGAGCAGGCAACACTCCCCCGCGGTGTTGCCTGCCCCAGGCCGGCCCGGCCCGTACGGGACCGTATGAAGGCCCCGTCACAGGCCCCTCTGAGTATATTGGCTCGGAGCCAGTCAACGCAGGAGTTACAGAATGTCCCCGCGTAGCCCATCGGTCAATGAAGAGCTGCGCAGGCGTTCTCGCGAGCGACTGCTGCAAGCCACAGTGGAGTTGGTGGCCGAGCGCGGTTACGAGGCCACGACCCTCGGCGACATCGCCGACCGGGCCGGCGCGGCCCGCGGCCTGGTCTCGTACTACTTCCCCGGCAAGCGTCAGCTCCTCCAGTCGGCCGTGCACCGGCTGATGCACCGCACCCTGGCAGCCGCCCTGGAGCGGGAGCCGAGCCCCGCCGGGAACGAGGCCGGTGCGGAGCGGCTGGCGCGGGCCATCGACGCGATCCTGGGCCTGGCCCGCGACCAACCACTGCTCATGCGCACGCATATGGCGGGCATCCTCCAGGCGGAGGGCTTCGTGCAGTGCCCGGAGCAACAGCGCCTCGCCGAACTACTGCGCGACACCGTGGCGCGGTACGGATCGGGCGAGGTGGACACGGATTACCCGCTGCTGCGCGCGCTCCTGATGGGCGCGGTCTTCGCCCTGCTCATCCCGGGTGCGCCGATGCCGCAGGCGACGCTGCGGGCGGAGCTGTTCGAGCGGTACGGCCTGGACTGGAAGCTGGGCGTCCCGCCGAGCGGCATGCCGCCCGACGGGACGCCGTCGACGCTGTCGTTCCGCCTGCCGCGGACCTCCTAGTCGCGTCGGTGCACTCCCGTTAGTCGCGTCGGTCGAAGTAGTCGGGCTGCGTCTGGACGTTCAGTTCGCTCAAGTGGACGCGGTGCGCGGGGTGCGTCCGCTTGTCATTGATCTTCAGGACGTCGAGCCCCTTCGCGATGTCGTTGGAGTAGACCCGGCCGTTGTAGTAGTACGCCGACCACGAGCCGGCCGTCGTGATCTTGTCGGTGGTGTGCGGGCCGCGCTCGAAGTACCCGATCTCCTTGGGCCTGGTCGAGTCGGTGAAGTCCCAGACGGAGACGCCGCCCTGGTACCAGGCCTGGACCATGAGGTCCTTGCCCTTGACAGGGATCAGCGAGCCGTTGTGGGCCACGCAGTTCTCGGTGGTGGCCTGGTGGCGCGGGATCTTGAAGTAGCTCTTGAAGACGAGCTTGCGCTTGTCGCCCTTGCCCTTGATGTCGTAGATGCCGTTGGCGCCGCGTTCCGGACCGGTGGCCTCGTCGCAGGTGGCGCCGGAGCCGCCGCCCAGCTCGTCGGTGAAGACGACCTTGTCGGCCTTCTGGTTGAAGGTCGCCGAGTGCCAGAAGGCGAAGTTCTCGTTGTCCTGCACCTGGTCGATGATCCTCGGGTTCTCCGGGTCCTCGATGGAGAAGAGGATGCCGTCGCCCATGCACGCGCCCGCGGCGAGATCCCTGGAGGGCAGCACGGTGATGTCGTGGCAGCCGGTGGTCTTGGAGACGCCCGGGTTGGTGGGCCCGCCCGGGTTGCCGCCGCCGTCGGGGCCCTCACCGGGGAAGAGCACGGGGAAGTCGATGACCGCGGCCTTCTCCGGGGCCTTGCGCGGCACCTTGATGATCGAGATCCCGTCGTGCGGCGGCTGGCAGTCCGGGAAGCTCGCGCTCGGGGAGTACGAGGAGACGTACACGTAGACGTCGCGCCGCTCCGGCACCAGCGTGTGCGTGTGGGAGCCGCAGGCGGTCTCGACGGCCGAGACGTACCTGGGGTTCGCCTTGTCGCTGATGTCGAAGATCTTCATGCCCTCCCAGGAGGACTTCTCCGTCGCGGGCTGCGAGGTGCTGTTGCAGGAGTTGTCGCTGCGCGAGGAGTCGGTGGACAGGAAGAGCAGGTTCCCCGAGACGGAGATGTCGTTCTGCCCGCCCGGGCACAGGACCTGCGAGACCGTCCTCGGCTTCTCCGGCCTGCTGATGTCGAAGACGCGGAAGCCGTCGTAGTTGCCCGCGAACGCGTACTTCCCCTGGAAGGCGATGTCGGTGTTCGTGCCGGGCAGGGCGTCCTTGGGGATGTTGGCGACGTGTTCGATGTTGGCCGAGTGGACCACCTCGTCCGGCGCCGGTATCTCGCCGCGCTCGATGGCCTTCCGTGCTTTCGCGGCGTCGCTCTTGGAGACGCTCTTCGGGGCGGCGGGTGCGTCACCGGGGTCGGGTGTGGCCCCCGCGGGCGCCGCGGTGAGCAGCGCGGCGAGGAGTCCGGCCGCCGCGGCGCCGACGGCCAGGCGTCTGCGCCGAGTTCGGGATCTGTTCAACAGGATCACTGCGTCCTCCCTTGTCGCCGTTCAAAGTCGAACGGTTCACGGACACCCGCAGTATCGTGCTCATCATGCACATATCAACAGGGGGCGGCGCGCTCGTCACGAAAGTGTCCGGTGACCGGTGCTCGCCCTCGAACTGATACGGACCCCGATCCGCTGATACGGACCCCGACCCGCCCCCGCGCCGCAGGAGGCCGCTGTGCTGCTCAAGCGTCGTACGTACACCCTCACCGCGCTCGTGACGACCGCCGTGCTCGCGCTCGGCGCCTGTGACTCCGGCGCAGGCGGCGGCCCGCGGTCCGGTGCCGGGCGCGAGGCGCCGCCCGGCCCCTCCGTGATCGCCCCCGGCAAGCCGGGCGAGGCCGCGGAAACCATGTCGGCGAAGGAGGCGGCGGAGAGGAGAGTCGACGACGACACTCCCAACGCGGCCGACTTCACCTACACGCAGATGATGATCGCGCACCACGGCCAGGCGCTGACGATGACCGAACTCGCCCCGAAGCGGGCCGCGTCGGGGAAGGTGAAGCGCCTCGCGTCCCGTATCAGCGCCGCGCAGGGGCCGGAGATCGGCGCCATGAAGCGCTGGCTGAAGAGCCATGGCGGGCCGCGCGAGGGTGCGGAGCACGGGCACGGGCACGGACGCGGTCACGGCGACGACCACGACCACGCGACGATGCCGGGGATGGCCACCGAGGCGCAGCTCAAGCAGTTGCGGGCGGCGAAGGGCAAGGCGTTCGACCAGCTCTTCCTGAAGCTGATGATCACGCATCACAGCGGGGCCGTCACGATGGCCACGGACGCTCTGGCCGAGGGCAACAACCTCCAGGTCGAGGAGATGGCGAACGACGTCGTGGCGCAGCAGACGAGCGAGATCAGCCGGATGCGGCAGATGGACTGAGTGCCCGCCGGTTCCCCCGCGGGCACCGCGGGTGCGATCCTGAAACCGTCGGGGTCACCTCGCGGAGGGAGCACCACCGTGCTGCACGTCGCCGTCGTCGGTTCGGGCCCCAGCGGGGTGTACGCCGCGCAGTCCCTCGTCGAGCAGGACCGGGTGCCGGAGGTGCGGGTCGATGTGCTCGACCGGCTCCCGTGCCCGTACGGCCTCGTGCGCTACGGCGTCGCGCCGGACCACGAGAAGATCAAGTCCCTCCAGTCCAACCTGCGCACGGTCCTGGAACACGATCGCGTGCGCTTCCTGGGGGGCGTCGAGATCGGCCCCGGCGTGCTGCCGCCGGCCCGGCTCCTCGGCCTGTACCACGCGGTGGTCTACTGCGTCGGCGCGGCGGCGGACCGCAGGCTCGGCGTGCCGGGCGAGGAGCTGCCGGGCAGCCACTCGGCGACCGAGTTCGTCTCCTGGTACAGCGCGCATCCCGACATACTGACGGACGGTTTCGAACAGGACGGTTTCGTACGGGGCGTGGAGTCGGCCGTCGTCATCGGCGTGGGCAACGTCGCGGTGGACGTCGCCCGCATCCTGGCGCGGGGCGTCGCGGAACTGCTGCCCACCGACATGCCGGACGCCGCGCTCGGCGTCCTCGCGGGGAGCCGGGTGCGCGAGGTGCACATGGTGGGGCGGCGCGGGCCCTCGCAGGCCCGGTTCACCACCAAGGAGCTGCGGGAGCTCGGCTCACTCCCGGACACGGAAGTCCTCGTGGACCCGGCGGAGTTGGCGCTCGACCCCGCGTACCTCGACCCGTCGGGCCTGCCCGCCGCGAGCCGTCGCAACGTCGAGGTGCTGCGCGGCTGGGCCGAGCGTCCCGCGCGGGACAGCCCCGGCGGATCCGGCTGCGGTTCTTCCTGCGTCCGGTCACCCTGACGGCGGGGGCCACGGGCCGCGTCGCCGGGGCGCGGTTCGAGCGCACGCTGCCGGACGGCCGGGGCGGGGTCGCGGGTTCGGGGCGGTACGAGGACATCCCGGCCCAGCTGGTCCTGCGCTCCGTCGGCTACCGCGGGGTGCCGCTCGAAGGGCTGCCGTTCGACTCGGAGCGCGGTACGGTGCCGCACGCGGCCGGGCGGGTGCTGCGCGACGGGGCGCCGTCACCGGGAGAGTACGTGGCCGGGTGGATCAAGCGCGGCCCGACCGGCGTCATCGGCACGAACCGCCCGTGCGCCAAGGAGACGGTCCAGTCACTGCTCGACGACGCCCCCGACCTCGTACGGAAGTCCCTGCCGGAGGACCCTCTGACCGGGCTGCGCGCGGCGGGCCTGCGGCCGGTGGAGTGGCCGGGATGGCTGGCGATCGAACGCGCGGAGGCGGAACTGGGGCGTTCACTCGGCCGCGGCGTGGTGAAGATCCCTGACTGGCCGGGGCTACGGCGCGCGGCGCAGGGCACGGGGCAGCAGTAGCGCGAGCCGACGGCCGGCCGGGCCCAAGCAGGCGGGCGGCGCGGGGCAACGCGGGCCGGCATCGAGGCGGCCGGGCGCGGGTGCGGGCTTACCGAGCCGTTCCAGCTGACGGGCGATGGGGCTGAGCGGCACGGCCGAGAGCCGTATCGCAGCTCACGACGGAGCCAGACGCCGGCAAGGAGCCGCCACCCGCCGGGCCACGGCGGCACACACCGCAAGGCACGGAGCCGCCGCCAGGACAGACACCGCCACCAAGCCGGCCCCGCAGCGGACCACAGCGGCACGCACCACACGGTGCGGGAGCACGCACCACACGGTGCGGGAGCACGCACCACACGGTGCGCGAACACGCACCACACGGTGCGCGAACACGCACCACACGGTGCGCGAACACGCACCACACGGTGCGCGAACACGCACCACACGGTGCGCGAACACGCACCACACGGTGCGCGAACACGCACCACAAGGTGCGCGAACACGCACCACAAGGTGCGCGAACACGCACCACAAGGTGCGCGGACACGCACCACAAGGTGCGCGGACACACGCACCACAAGGCACCCGAGCAGCAGCATGGGCCCGCCGCCGGACCAGGCACCGGCACGAGCCGCTCCGTCGGCAGGGCCACGGCGGCAAGCGTCGCAGAACACGGCCCGCCGCCAGGTTCAGGCGCCGAGGCCAAGCCGATCCCCGACAGGCCACTGCGGCAACCATCCGAAGACGCGGGCCACCGCCACGTCAGGCGTCGGCGGCCGGCCGAGCCTCAACAAGCCACCGCGGCCGGCACCCCCGAGCGCGGGCCCCGCCTCCACCTCAGGCGTCGGCGCCGAGCCGTTCCGCCTCGTGGGTGGCGGCGGTGAGGATGGTGTCGAGGAGGCCGGGGAAGAGCGTGTCCAGGTCGTCGCGGCGCAGCGCGCTCAGCTTGGCCGTGCCGCGGTAGATCTGCCGGATCACACCGCTCTCGCGCAGAACCCGGAAGTGGTGCGTGCTCGTCGACTTGGTGACGGGCAGGCCGAAGTGCGAACAGGAGAGCTCGGCGCCCTCCTCCCGGGCGAGGTCCCGGACCACCCGCATCCGCATGGGGTCGGCGAGGGCGTGCAGCACCGCCTCAAGCCGGATGTCGGCCGGCTCGGGTGGGCGAGTGTCCTGCCGCTCGCGGTGGCGGTCGTCATGACGGCTCCCCTTCGTGCGGTTCGACCGGTTCGACCGGTTCGACCGGTTCGACCGGTTCGACCGGTTCGACCGGTTCGACCGGTTCATCCATTCATTCAGCTCAGGCGGTTCGTTTGGTGTCGCTTCGCGCACCAGCGTTCTCCCGCGCCATTGTACGAGAACCACCGTAGTTTGACTTTCACCGTACTACGAGGACTACCGTACGAGCAGCACACCAGCCGCGAGGAATGGAGTCCGCCGTGAGCGCGCTGTTCGAGCCGTACACCCTGCGATCGCTGACGATCCCGAACCGGGTCTGGATGCCCCCGATGTGCCAGTACTCGGCGCCGCCGGAGGGCCCCCAAGCGGGCGTCCCGCAGGACTGGCACTTCGCGCACTACGCGGCGCGGGCCACCGGCGGCACGGGCCTGATCATCGTCGAGGCCACCGCCGTCAGTCCCGAGGGCCGCATCAGCCCTTATGACCTGGGCATCTGGAACGACACCCAGGTAGAGGCGTTCCGCCGGACGACGGCGTTCCTCAAGAGCCAGGGCACCGTCCCCGGCATCCAGATCGGGCACGCCGGGCGGAAGGCCTCCACCGGCCGCCCGTGGCAGGGCGGCGCACCCGTGGGACCGGAGGAGTACGGCTGGCAGAGCGTCGCGCCCAGCCCCGTCGCCTTCGACGAGCGCCACGCCACGCCGGTCGAGCTGTCCGTCGAGCAGATCCACGGGATCGTCGGCCAGTTCGCCGACGCCGCGCGGCGCGCGGTGGACGCCGGCTTCGAGGTCGCCGAGATCCACGGCGCGCACGGCTACCTGATCGGCGAGTTCCTCTCCCCGCACAGCAACAAGCGCACCGACGCGTACGGCGGTTCGTACGAGAACCGCACGCGCTTCGCCCTCGAAGTGGTCGACGCCATGCGCGCCGTGTGGCCCGAGGACAAGCCGCTGTTCTTCCGCATATCGGCCACCGACTGGCTGGACGGGGCGGGCTGGACGGCCGACGACACCATCCGTTTCGCCGCCGAGCTCAAGGAGCACGGCATCGACCTGCTCGACGTGTCCACGGGCGGCAACGCGGCGGGCGTCCGCATCCCCGTCGGGCCCGGCTACCAGGTGCCGTTCGCCGCGCGGGTGAAGGCCGAGACGGAGCTGCCGGTCGCGGCCGTCGGCCTGATCACCGAGGTGGAGCAGGCCGAGAAGATCGTCGCCAACGGCGAGGCGGACGCCGTCCTGTTGGGCCGGGAGCTGCTGCGGGACCCGTCGTGGGCACGGCGCGCGGGACGCGAGCTGGGAGCCGACGTGCACGTGCCGGAGCAGTACCACCGGTCCGTCTGAACGCCCGTACCGTCGGGGGCCAGTAACCACGCCACGCCACGCGCCGCGCTCGCCTACTGGCCCCCGCACGACGTCTCCGCGAGCGCCTCGAACTCGTCCTCGGTGGGCTTGTACTGCTGCTCGTAGCCGGCGACGCGTTCGGTGATGCTGCGGAAGTGCGCCTGGAAGGCCAGCGTCCACTGGGTGTCGAGGAAGCGCTTCAGGGCGTCGTTCAGCTTGCGGCAGTCCTCCGTGTGGCCCTCGCGCAGGCCGATGCCGTAGAACTGGAGCTTCTTCACCGTGATGTTCCGTACGACCTTGACGTCGTCGGCGTACCGCGGGTCCTGCGCGAAGCCCTCAAGAATGATCTTGTCCGTCCAGACGACCTCGAAATTCCCCTTGATCAGCTCCCTGACACAGGTCTTGTAGCTGTTGCGGAGCCCGACCTCCACGCTGGACCCCAGCGCGTCACGGACCGCCTTCTTCGCCTTCTCGTCCGTCTCGCTCTCGGGGTCGCCGGTGGAGCCGCGCACGCTGCACACCCCCTTGCCGTCGACGTCCGCCAGCCGCTTGATCCGGTTCTCGTCGTCGCGCACCAGAACGCCCTGGTAAGTCTTGAGATAGGGGGCGGTGAAGTCGACCTTCTTGTCGCGCGGCGCGGTGATGGAGTACGTGGCGACCACCAGGTCCATGCTCCGCTCGCGCAGCACCTTCTCGCGGTTGCGGGACTGCACGTCCCAGTCCGCCGCCCGGAAGTCGAGGTCGGTGCCGAGGAACTGCACCAACTGCGCCTCGAATCCGGCGAAGTCGTCCTCCTCCTCGCTGCGCGTGCTGAAGCCGGGCTGCCCCTTCTTCACCGCGATGTTCAGCGTCTCCTTGTCGAACAGCGACGGCTGCGCGCCCTCGCGTGAGCCTCGCGAGCCGTCGGAGCGGGACGGCGACGCGCCGCCCGTACCGCCCCCGCCGTCGGACCCGCCGCCGCACGCGCTGGCCAGGGAGAGGGCGAGCACGCACGCGGCGGTGACGAGGCGGAGGCTTGGCTCTCTGCGGGGCATGGCACTCTCCTTGGGCTACCGGCGGTACTCCGCCTTCTCCAGCGTGAGCTCGACCCGGCAGTCCGCGCTGCCGACGAGTTGGAGGTCGACCGCGACCTCGGGACCGGGGTCGTCGAGCGCGAGGGTGGTGGTGAGCGTCTCCTCCAGGCCGACGGGGGCCTTGGCCTCGATGTCGCCCCCCAGGAACCTCAGCTTGCCCATGCGCAGGCAGGGCGACGCGCCGGCCACGCTGTCCCGAGCCGTGAACGTCAGCCTCAGCCGGTCGTTGTCGCCCGGCTCGGCGTCCACCACGAGCCGCACCGTGGCGTCGGCGCCGATCGTGTCCCCCTTCAGACGCGCGTCGCCCGACACGTTCTCGGGCCGGGCCGCGAGGAACCACCACGCGGCGCCCCCGACGAGCGCGACGACGAGGAACGCGGCGAGGAAGGCCAGCAGGTGCTGCGTGACCTCCTGCCGCTCGTCCCGACGTGCGTAGAGCGTCATGGCGGAGACATACGCGATGAAGCCGCCGCCCGCGAACGTCAGCGCGGTCGCCGAGTCACCGATGCTCAAGATGGCGACCGCGACACCGACGAGGGTCAGCATCAGCACCATGTGCACGATGAACAGCACCGAGAAGTAGCGCCTGCCCTCGGTGTCCGGGGCTCCGGTGTCCGTTCCGGTATCGGCGTCTGCGCCGGCCTCGGGACGGGCGGCCCCGGCGCCCGGGCGGACGGGTTTCGACTCCGCGGCCAAGTGGCGCCTCCCCCCGCGCGAGTGGTGCGTGTGGAGGGCAAGGATGCCACAGAGAGTTACGCGAAGGACATCAGCTGAAGAACATCAACTGGAGGACATCAACTCGCATGAGTTCAGGGCGGGTTCGTTACTCGGGGATGGCCGCCAGTGTGAAGGAGTGGCCCGCCGGGTCGGAGTAGGTACGCGTGTCGCGCGGACCGTGGTTGTTCTTGGTGTCCACCGGGCGTGCCCCCAGGCCGACCGCCTCGCGCTCCGCCTCGTCCATGTCGTGCCGGGCGACCATGATCCTCAGGTGCGCCTGCTGCGAGTCCTCCGGGCGGGGCCAGCTCGGCGGGATGTAGTCGCGCTCCCTGTGCACGGCGAGGCAGACCCCGGCGTCGTTGGTGATCTCCACGTAGTCGGGGTCCTTGCTCAACCGGACCTCCGCGCCGAGGAGTCCGGCGTAGAACTCGGCCAGGGCCTCGGGTTCCGAACAGTCCAGTACGAGCACGGCGTTCTTGTGGACGGTCATGCTGTCCGGGTCCCCCGTGCCGCCCTCGTCAAACGGGGTGCGCGGAGGGCCACTCGGCGGGCCGGGGGCGCGTGGCGCGGGCTACCCGGCGGTTTTCGTTCCGGTTCCCTGGGCACCCGGGCGACCATGGACTGGTTGCAGAGGGCTGCCTGCGTCGACGAGGACCCTGACCTCTTCTTTCCCGTCGGCACGACAGGGCCCGCGTTGAGGGATCTCGCCGCCGCCAAGCGCGTCTGCGCCCGCTGTCCGGTGAGCGGCCAGTGCCTGGCGTGGGCGCTCAGGACCGGTCAGACGGCCGGCGTGTGGGGCGGCACCTGCGAGGAGGAACGGGCGGCCCTGCGCGGGGAGACACGCGGGGCCGGACAGCGCGCCGCCGCGGGCACCGCGGCCGACGCACAGCCACGCTGACCTCACCGCTTGCCGTCGCCGCCGCTGCCGAAGGCGCCGCCGCTGCCCGGCGTCCAGCGCCTGCGCCGCTGGTCGTCACCGCGCTTGGACGCGGCGTTGCCCATGCCCTTCAGCTCGTGCGGGGTCAGCCGCCCGCCGTTCCGGGGGACTTCGTCCGGCTCACGGTTCTCCTCCAGGTGGCCGACGGGGCCGCCGGCCGGTGGGCGCGGCTGGTCCTCGGGCCGGGGCGGCACCTGCTCGCGGTTGCGGACGCGCACCCCGAACCACACCGCCCAGACGAGCAGGGCGGCGATGCACAGCCCCGCCAGGAACGGCAGGAGTCCGCCGAGGGGCGGGGACGCGGCCAGGTGTTCCACGCCGAGGTCGGTCTTGGAACCAGTCATGGGCGCCGGGTACCCGCGGCCGGGCGGCGGATGCCTGGGGGCCCGCCGAGGCTCACCTCATCCACTCGTCCTCGTACTCCGCGTACGTCCCGTCGTGCTTCGCGAGGTGCACGAACTGGTCGACGTACTCCTTGAACTCCTCGTCGCCGCGCGGCATCGCGTACGCCTTCTCCGAGAACGTGAAGGGCTTGCCGGGGTGGAGGGCGCAGAGTTCGGGGTGGATCTTCGACTGGTAGAGCGTCTCGCTCGCGTCCGTCATCATGACGTCCGCCCGCCCGTCGATGATCTCCTGGAAGATCGTGGTGTTCTCCGGGTGGAGCCTGATCGTCGCGTGCTTGATGTGCGCCCTGGCGAACTCCTCGTTCGTGCCACCGGGGTTGACGACGACCCGCACGCCCGCCTTGTCGATGTCCTTCAGCGTGCCCGCGCCGAACCTGTCCTTGTCCGCGCAGCGCACGATCGGCGTCTTGCCGTCCTCGCGCGTCGGTTCGCTGAAGGAGACCTGGCGGGCGCGCGGCAGCGTGATCGAGACGCCGCCGACCCCGATGTCGCAGCGGCGCGCGGCGACATTTCTGGTGAGGTTCGCCCACGTCGTCGCGGTGAACTTCGGCTTCGCGTCGAGGCTTTTGGCGAGGTCGCGCGCCATCTCGATGTCCACACCTCTGTATGTCTTGCCTGCGGGGTCCAGCTTCGTGAAGGGCGCGTAGTCGCCGGTCGTGCAGACCTTCAGGACGCCCTTCTTCGGCACGGCGTCCAGGAGGCTGCCCGGGTGGAGGCGTTCCGGTCGCGCGCCCGCGTCGGGGGACGCGGGCGCGGCGGCGGTGACGGCCAGCAGACAGATGAGGGCGGACAGGGTGGCGGCACGCTTCACGGGGGCTCCTTTGCGCTGCGGGCAGGCAAGCGGGCGGGCAGGTAGGTACGTAGGTAGGTAGGTAGTCGGGCGGGCGGGCGGGCGGTTTCGAAGGGATCACCTTCGCAGACCAGGCCCGGTTCCGCGGCTGTTCCCCCCTCTCACCCTTCTCACCCAGCGAGCGGCGCCATTACGACGGGCGTCAGGTCCGGCCCCTCACCTCCGGTCGCACCTGTGTCGTACGCGTCCTCGTCGAAGGGGTAGAGCGGCCGTGCCACCCGGTGGTGCCCGAGGCGCGGCAGGTCCTGGTCGACGCCGCCGGGGGTGAGGGCGAGCAGCCAGTCGGCCGCCATGTCGTACAGCTCCGGTTCCAGGTAGCCGATCTTCACGGCGACGATGTCGTACGTACGCGGGTCGATGCCGAGGCCGCCCTCCGCGGGGCCCATGAAGTCGGCCAGGGTGTGGAACGGCTTGCGGCGTTCGACGAGGATCACGGTGAGGCCGCCGGTGCGGACGGCCGCCATGTCGACCCCGCGGTCGTACGCGCCGCCCTCGGCGCGGTCCTTCCGGTCGGTGGCGCACTGCAACGCGACGACGGTGCCGATGAGTTCGTACGGTCCGCCGTGGTGCGGGTCGACCTTGCCGCCGACGCTGAGCGTCACTTCCGCGCCCACGCCCGCCTCGAAGCAGCGGGCGACGGCGGCCGGGTCGGTGATGCCGGGGTGGAGCGCGGTGACCTCGCCGGAGCGGATCGCGTCGTGTGCGAGCAGCTTGCCGAGCATGTACGCGAGGTCTCCCGCGCCGCCCGCCGTCGGGTTGTCGCCGGAGTCACTGATCAGGAAGGGCCGCTTGTCCGAGGCCACCGCCCGCGCCACGCACTCCTCGGCGGTGCCCGTCGGGCCGACGAAGACGAAGTCGCGGCGCGCGTCCCAGTAGCGGCGGGCGAGTTTCCCGGCCTCGGTGGCGGCGAGTTCGGCGTCGTCTCCGGTGACGACGACGGCGGCCTGGCAGCGGGGTTCGTCGGCCCAGGCGTAGCCGACCCACAGCGCGGCGTCGAGGATGCCGGGCAGCCGCTCGATGTCGGCGAGGGAGGCGTAGAGGGACTTGGCGGGTTCCAGGCGGGTGCTGGTCTTCTCGCCGGGAAGAAGCACCGGCACCTGGACCCAGGCGCGGTGCGGGCGCGTGCCGCCGAGGAGGCAGCGCACGAGGTTGCGGGCGGCGCGCTCGCGGGTCTCCCAGGCGTCCTCGTGCGGGGCGAGGCGGTGGGCGGTGAGCAGGTCGACGGGTTCGGCGAACCGGCGGGAGACGTTGCCGTGCAGGTCCATGGCGGCGGAGATCATGGGGCGTCCGGTGCCGTCCGGGGTGCCGACGGAGTCGAGGGCCGCGCGGACCGCTTCGGTGAGGTCGGCCTCGGCGTCGGTGAGGCCGACGACGCTCATCGCGCCGTGGATGTCGTGGACGAGGCCGTCGAGGGGGCCCGCGTTCCGTATGCGCGTGACGAATTCGTCCTTGAGGGTCAGGTACGACTGTGCCTCCACCGGGCCGCCGGGCAGCGCGGTCGCGTGGAGCAGCGGCACCCATTCGACGGTGGCGGCGAGGTCGGTGAGGTCGGCGTCCGCGCGCGTCCATGTGTAGCGGTCGAGGAGGTCCTGGCCGCGGGTCTGCCGGAAGTCGTCCGTGGTGGAGCGGTGCGGGCAGAACGTGGAGGACTCGATGCCGATGCCGCCGATGCCGATGCGCAGGCGGCGGCGGTTGGCAGTGGTGGGCGTCATGCGGGTGCGCTCTCTTGCTGGGGGGCCGGGGCGGGGAGGGCCACCGGAGTGGTCGGCAGGTGCTTGCGCAGCGCGGTGAGGCCCGCGCCGAGCAGGCCCGCGTCAACGCCCGTGACCGTCGTGGTGATCTCCAGGTCGGCCGTGGCAAGGGGCAGGCACCGCTCGTAGAGCACGCCCCGCACGGCGGCGACCAGGGGCTCGGCGGTCGCGAGGACGCCACCGAGCACCACGGCCTGCGGGTTGAAGAAGTTGACGACGACGGACAGGACGGTGCCGATGTGCCGCCCCGCGGTGCGCACGAGGGTGGTGGCCCGCGGGTCGCCGTCCGCGACGAGGCGCAGCAGGTCGCTGGTGTCCCTCACCTCGACGCCCTGGAGGGCGAGTTCACGGATGAGGGCGGCGCCGCTGGCCACGGTCTCCAGACAGCCGATGTTGCCGCAGCTGCACGGGCGGTCGCCCGCGGCGTCGACGCGGACGTGGCTGATGTCGCCGGCGCTGCCGTTGGCGCCGTCGTGCGGGCGCCCGGCGGAGACGACACCGCTGCCGATGCCGCGCCCGGCCTTGACGACGACGAGGTGGTCGAGTTCGGGGCGGGCGACGCGGTGCTCGCCGACGGCCATCATCGTGGCGTCGTTGTCGACGGTGACGGGAAAGCCGAGGCGTTCGGCGAGCACGTCGCGCAGGGCGTAGCGGTGCCAGCCTGGCATGCGCGACGGGCTCAGGACGCGGCCCGTGCCGGGCTGCACGGGCCCGGGGAAGGCGACGCCGAGCGCCCGCACCGTACGGCCCTGATCGCGCTGGCGGGCGACCAGCCGGTCGACCTGGCCGCAGAGCCAGTCGACGGCGGACTCGGGGCCCGCGGTGATGTCGTGCGGCAGGTCGACGGCGTCGCTGACGGTGCCGCCGAGGTCGACGACGCCGAGCCGCGCGTGGTGGCTGCCGAGGTCGGCGGCGACCGCCACGCCTCCGTGCGAGGCGACCCGCAGCAGCCTCGGCCTGCGGCCGCCGCGGGAGGCGCCCTCGCCGGACTCGGTGAGGAGCCCCGCGTCGACGAGTTCCTGCACCCGCAGGGAGACCGTCGAGGCGGCGAGGCCCAGTTCGCGTACGAGGTCGGCCCGTGAGGAGGCCGCCCCCGAGGAGACCAGGTGGACGATGTGCTGTGCCGATCCTGGTTCGCCGAGTGGTGTTCCGGCCATGCCGCCCCCAGTTGCTCACCTGTCGTACGGGCTGCCCCGCACTGTTCTCTCGCCTTGTGCGTTCGCGACGTTTCGCGATGTTAGGCAGCGATGTTACTTCGGGATGTTCCTTTGACGTCCACCCGAACACTAGGACTCACCGAACCAAGTCCGCCACCCCCAACGGGTTTTCCCGTTCTTGCCGAAGCAAGCTATTGACTTGCTTTTCCGGCGCGGCCTAGCGTTCGGGCGCCGTCCCGTCGTTCTCCGGCACGGAGGCCGGCCCCGTCCCCCTTGGAGGCCCATCGCCATGCGCTCACTCAGGTCCGCGGCGGCAGCCCTGCTCGTCCTCGCGGCCGCCCTCACCGGCTGCACCCGCGACGGCGGCCGCATCGACATGGGCCCCACCGGCGGCACTCCGGTCCAAGGCGGCACGGCGACGATGGCGCTCCCGCCGGCCGCCACGCCCAACTGGATCTTCCCGATCGGGCCGCCCGGTTACGGCGGCTCGTACAACTACGGCATCCAGTCCCTGCTGTTCACGCCGGTCTACGACGCCGTGCAGGACAAGGAGAAGGGCGAGCTGACGACGCACGGGCCCGGCACACTGGGTCTTGAGCCGAGGTACAGCGACGGCAACAAGACCGTGACAGTGCCGCTGCGCGAAGGCGTGACGTGGTCCGACGGCACGCCGGTCACCGCCCGTGACCTGGAGTTCTGGTTCCGCCTCGTCAAGGCCGACAAGGCCGAGTGGGCCTCCTATTCGGTCGGTGCCATGCCGGACAACGTCAAGCGGTTCGAGACGCTCGACGACCACACCGTGCGGCTCCACCTGACCCGTGCCTACAACCCGGACTGGTTCACCGCCAACCAGCTCACCCTCATGCGGGCCCTCCCCCAGCACGCCTGGGACGCGAAGACCGACGGCGGTGAGATCGGTGACTGGGACCGCACGCCGAAGGGCGCCAAGGCGGTCTTCGCCCGGCTCACGAAGCATGCGAAGAGCCTCGGTTCGTACGCCTGCGACCCGCTCTGGAAGACGGTCAACGGCCCATGGAAGCTGGCCGGTTGGCGCGACAGCGGGCAGGTCGCCATCGTGCCGAACGAGGAGTTCACCGGCCCGGCGTCCGAGCGCCCGCACCTGGACAAGGTGGTCTTCAAGCCCTTCACGACGGCCGACTCCGAGTACAACGTGCTGCGCTCGGGCGGCGTCGACTACGGCTACATCCCGCCGTCGGTGATGGCGCAGAAGGAGAGGTTCGAGGCCAAGGGCTACCGCGTCGACCCCTGGGAGGGCTGGGCGGCGACGTACATCGTCTACAACTTCAACTCCACGCGCGGCGGCCCGCTGATGGACCAGCTCTACATCCGCCGGGCCATGCAGCACCTCGTCGACCAGAAGGCGATGAGCGACGTCATCTGGCAGGGCAGCGCGACGCCGACACTCGGCCCCGTGCCCGTGACACCGAAGAGCCAGTACCTCTCCGAGGCCATGGAGAAGAACCGCTACCCGTACGACGTCGACAAGGCGCGGCGCCTCCTGGCCGCGCGCGGCTGGCGCGTCGAGGACGGCACCGCCCGCTGCGTACGCCCCGGAACCGGCGAGCGCCAGTGCGGCAAGGGCATCGCGGAGGACACCCCGCTCGAACTGACCCTGCTCTCCCAGTCCGGCTCCACCGAGACGACGAACATGATGCAGGAGCTCAAGTCGTCCCTGTCCAAGGCCGGCATCGACCTGACCGTGCGCCAGCAGCCGCTGAACTCGGTCCTCGGCAACTCCGTGCCCTGCACGGCGAAGGACCCCGGCTGTGACTGGGACATGTCGTTCTTCGGCACCGCCGGCAGCTGGTACTACCCCCTCAACCCCAGCGGCGAGCAGCTCTTCTCCACCGGGGCCGCCGCCAACTTCGGCAACTACAGCGACAAGAAGGCCGACCGTGTCATCCGGGCGGTGCAGTACTCCCCCGACATGAAGGCCGTGCACGAGTACGGCGAGTACCTGGCCGAGCAGCTTCCGGTGATGTGGATGCCCAATCCGGCGTACCAGGTCTCGGTCATCCGCAACGACCTGCGCGGCGTCGAACAGAACCCGACGGTCACCTTCGCGCCGCAGCACTGGTACTACGTCAAGAAAGACGTCAAGAAAGACGTCACGAAAGACGACACGAACCACGTCGAGAAGAGGGGAGCCGCGAAGTGACCGGCCTCACCGGTTTCCTGGTCAAGCGCTTCCTTCAGGCGATCGTCGTCCTCTTCCTGGTGTCGGTCATCGTCTTCGTGCTCCTGCACCTCCTGCCGGGCGGCCCGGCCCGCGCCATCCTCGGCCCCAAGGGCACGCCGCAGCAGATCGAGCACTTCAACCACCGGCAGGGGTACGACCGTTCCCTGCCGACGCAGTACGCGATGTACCTGAAGCGGCTGCTCACCGGCGACCTCGGCGAGTCCTTCAAGCTCAACTCGCCCGTCCTGGACCTACTGAAACAGCGCCTGCCGAAGACCCTGCTCCTGACCGTCCTGTCCACCGCGCTCGCCGTCGCCATCGCCGTCCCGCTCGGCCTGCTCCAGGCCGTGCGGCGCGGCAAGGCATCGGACTACGCGCTGACAGGCCTCGCCTTCCTGCTGTACGCGACGCCGGTGTTCCTCCTCGGCCTCATCATGATCATCCTGTTCGCGCAGGTCATGCCTCTCTTCCCGGCGGAGGCGCCACAGAGCGAGACGATCGGTGAACTCCTCGGCGACTTCACCGGGTTGGTCCTGCCCGTGGTCACCCTGGCCTTCGGCGTCATCGCGATGTTCAGCCGTTACATGCGCTCGGCGGTCCTCGACAACCTCACCGAGGAATACGTCCGCACCGCGATGGCCAAGGGGCAGTCGAGCCGCCGCGTCATGGTCCGGCACGTCCTGCGCAACGCGCTCATCCCGCTCGTGACCCTTCTCGGCCTCTACCTGCCGACGCTGTTCAGCGGCGCCCTCGTCGTCGAGTCGATGTTCAACTACCCCGGCATGGGGCTGCTGTTCTGGAACGCGGCACAGGGCTCCGACTTCCCCGTACTCCTCGGCGTGACCCTCGTCCTCGGCGTCGCCACCGTCGTCGGTTCCCTGCTCACCGACATCCTGTACGCCGTCCTCGACCCCCGGATACGGAGCGTGGCATGAGTACCACCGCTGCCCCTGTCGTCGCCCCCGGCCAGGAAGAGGCGGCGCGGGCCACGCCCTCCCTCGCCCGCCGCACCCTGCGGGTCTTCACCGGCAACAAGCTCGCCCTGACGGGCGTGGTGATCCTCGCCCTGCTGCTCGCCTTCAGCTACCTCGGCCCGCTCCTGCACCCCACCGACCAGGTCCACACCGACCTGTCGCGGGCGAACCTCCCGCCCGGCAGCCCCGGCCACCTCCTCGGCACCACCGACCTCGGCTACGACATGGTCGGCCGCCTGATGGTGGCGGGCCGGACCTCGCTGGAGATCGGCCTGGCGGCAGGCCTGCTCGCCACGCTCTTCGGCACCGTCTACGGCGCGGTCTCCGGGTACTTCGGCGGCTGGGTCGACGCGGTGATGATGCGGGTCACGGACGCGGCGCTCGCCATCCCCGCGATGTTCCTGCTCGTCGTGGTCGCCGCGATCATCACGCCCAGCAAGGGCGTCCTCGTCGTGATCATCGCGGCGGTCGCCTGGCTCTCCCCCGCCCGCCTGGTGCGCGGCGAGGCCCTGTCGCTGCGCGACCGCGAGTACGTCCAGGCCATGCGAATGATGGGCGGCGGCGGCACCCGGGCCGTCTTCCGGCACATCGTGCCGAACGCCATCGGCACGGTCATCGTCAACTGCACGTTCCAGATCGCCGACGCCATCCTCTACGTCAGCTACCTCGCGTTCCTCGGCCTGAGCATCCCACCGCCCTCGGCCGACTGGGGCTCCATGCTGTCCGCCGGCATCACCTACACCCAGAACGGCTACTGGTGGCTGATCTTCCCGCCGGGCGTCGCGATCGTGCTGGTCGTCGCCGCGTTCAACTTCATCGGCGACGGGCTGCGGGACGCGTTCGAAGTCCGGCTGCGGAGCTGAGAGGAAGACCCACAGATGACCACCACCGAGCCCCTCCTCACCCTCGACGGCCTGCGCGTCGACATCGCCTCCCGGGACCGCACCGTCCACGCCCTCGACGGCGTCTCCCTGACCCTCGCCCCCGGCGAGGCCCTGGGTATCGTCGGCGAGTCCGGCTGCGGCAAGACCATGACCGCGCTCGGCGTGCTGGGCCTGCTGCCGCCGGGCGGCGAGATCGCAGGCGGACGCGTCCTGTTCGACGGCCACGACCTCGCCACCGCCGCCGCGCCCGTGCTTCAAAACGTACGCGGCAACACCATCGGCATGGTCTTCCAGTCCCCGCTGACCTCCCTCAACCCGACGATGACCATCGGCGCGCAGGTCGCCGAGCCGCTGCTCCTGCACCGCCCGGGCATCGGCCGCAAGGAGGCCCGGGCCCGCGCCGAGGAGATGCTCCGCCTGGTCGGCATGGAGCAGCCCGCCGAGCGCATGACGGCCTACCCGCACCAGCTCTCGGGCGGCATGCGCCAGCGCGTGGCGATCGCCATGGCCCTGGTCTGCGAGCCGAGACTGCTCATCGCGGACGAGCCGACCACCGCCCTGGACGTCACCACCCAGCACCAGATCCTGGAACTCGTCGACGACCTGCGTGCCCGCCTCGGCATGGCGATGATCCTCGTCACCCACGACCTGGGCGTCATCGCCCACCGCGTCGACCGGGTCGCGGTGATGTACGCGGGAAAGGTCGTCGAACAGTCCGGTGTAGGGGACCTCTTCGCCCGCCCGCGCCACCGCTACACAGAGGCCCTGTTCGCCGCGCTGCCCGAACGCGCGGCCGCGGCCGGAACGGAGCTGCACACCATCCCCGGCCTGCCGCCGAACCTCGCGACGCGGCCCACGGGCTGCCGGTTCGCGCCGCGCTGCGCCTTCGCCACGGACGAGTGCCGCAGCGCGGAGCCGCCGCTCGCCGACGACGAGAGGCGGGGCGCAGAGCACCGCTTCGCGTGCCTCCACCCGGTGCCGGACGGGGCCGCGTCCGAGGACGAGGTGGTGAGCCCGCCGCCCGCGCCCCCGGCCGCCGCCCCCGGTGACGTACTCCTCGAACTCGACGCGCTCACCAAGGAGTTCCCGCTCAAGGGCGGGCCGTTCTCGCGCGGTCGCGGCACGGTCAGCGCGGTCGGCGGAGTGTCCCTCACCATCCGCAGGGGCGAGACGTTCGGCATGGTCGGCGAGTCCGGCTGCGGCAAGACCACGCTCGGGCGGATCGTCGCGGGACTGGAGGAGCCGACCGCCGGGGCGGTGCGCTTCGAGGGCGTCGATCCGTCCCGGATGTCACGGTCCGAGCGGCGCGCGCACCGGCGTCGCGTCCAGCTGATGTTCCAGGACTCCACCGCCGCGATGGATCCGCGCATGCGGGTGGCCGACATCCTGCGGGAGCCCCTGGTCATCCAGGGCGTCGGCAGCCGCGCCGAGCAGGAGGGGCGGGTCGCCGGGCTCCTCGACGCCGTCGGCCTGCCGCGCGGCGCGGTCCACCGCTACCCGCACGAGTTCTCCGGAGGACAGCGCCAACGCCTCGGCCTGGCACGGGCGTTGACGCTCTCCCCCGACCTGGTCGTCGCCGACGAGCCGGTCTCCGCGCTGGACGTGTCGGTGCAGGCGCAGATCCTGAACCTGATGCGGGAGCTCCAGCGCGAGCGCGGCCTGACGTATCTGTTCATCTCGCACGACCTGGCCGTGGTGCGGCACCTGGCGGACACGGTGGGTGTGATGTACCTCGGCAAGCTGGTGGAGGCGGGACCGGCGGAAAAGGTGTACGCCCAGCCACTGCACCCTTACACGCGAGGGCTGCTGGAGACGGTGAACCTGGCCGACCCGGGGGCCCTCTCCACCGCCGAACGCGCGCCGCTCAAGGGCGAGACTCCCTCCGCCGCGAAACCCCCGTCCGGCTGCCGCTTCCGCGCCCGGTGCCCGCTGGCCCAGGACGTCTGCGCCACGACGGAGCCGCCGGTGAGCACCCCGAACGGTGCGGGACACCAGGTGGCCTGTCACTTCCCGTTGGCCGCGCCTCGGCTAGCGTCGGCGAGGTGAGATTCGCCGATGCCCTCGCCCACCGCCCGCTCGTGCTGGACGGCGGCCTCTCCAACCAGCTGGAGGCCGCCGGGCACGACCTGCGCGACGCCCTGTGGTCGGCGCGTCTGCTCGCCGACCGGCCCGACGCGATCGAGGCCGCCCATCGCGCGTACTACGAGGCGGGCGCCGACGTCGCCATCACCGCGAGCTACCAGGCGACGTACGAGGGGTTCGCACGGCACGGCATCGACGCGCGCCACACCTCGGAGCTGCTGCGCCTGAGCGTGGACTTGGCGCGGCGCGCGGGTGACGGTCTTGGCCGCGAGGTGTGGGTGGCCGCGTCGGCGGGGCCGTACGGCGCGATGCTCGCCGACGGCTCGGAGTACCGGGGCCGGTACGGGCTCTCCGTGGCCGAGCTGGAGCGTTTCCACCGGCCTCGTCTGGAGACCCTCGCCGCGGCGCGGCCGGACGTCCTCGCCCTGGAGACGGTCCCCGACACCGACGAGGCGCGGGCGCTGCTGCGCGCGGTGCGCGGTCTCGGCGTTCCGGCGTGGCTGTCGTACAGCGTCGCGGGGGACCGCACGCGCGCGGGTCAGCCGCTCGACGAGGCGTTCGCTCTCGCCGCCGATGTGGACGAGGTGATCGCGGTCGGCGTGAACTGCTGCGATCCGCGGGACGCGGTGGCGGCGGTGGCGGCGGCCGCGCGGGTCACCGGCAAGCCGGTGGTCGTCTATCCCAACAGCGGTGAGGAGTGGGACGCCGAGGCGCGGGCGTGGCGCGGTCCCGCGCGGTTCACGGCCGCCCAGGTGACCGGCTGGCGGGCGGCGGGGGCGCGGCTGGTCGGCGGCTGCTGCCGGGTGGGACCGGAGGTGATCGCGCGGGTCGCCTCGGAGCTGTCGGCGCCGGACCGGCCCGCGGGCCGGGACGTCTGAGCCCGGCGAAAGAGCCGAGACCCGGCCTGCGGGCGGAGACACGGGGTTCACCTGCGGAAACGTCGCGCCGGAGGGTGACTGTCAGTGGCGGGGTGCAGACTGACGGATACCTGAGACAACGACGTCCGGAGGTGGCCGTCATGGCCGATGTACTTCTGACCGTAGGCACCCGCAAAGGCCTGTTCATCGGCCGCAGGCGTGACGGCGCCGGCACCTGGGAGTTCGACGGCAGCCCGTACTTCAACGCCCAGGCGGTGTACTCCGTCGCGATCGACACACGGGGTCCGGCGCCCCGCCTGCTCGTCGGCGGCGACAGCGCGCACTGGAGCCCGTCCGTCTTCCACTCCGACGACCTGGGCCAGTCGTGGACGGAGCCGTCAAAGCCCGCAGTGAAGTTCCCCAAGGACACCGGGGCGTCACTGGAGCGGGTGTGGCAGCTGCACCCGTCGGCCGCGGAGCCGGACGTGGTGTTCGCGGGCACGGAGCCGGCCGCGCTGTACCGCTCGGAGGACCGCGGCGAGAGCTTCGCCCTGGTCCGTCCGCTCTGGGAGCACCCCACGCGTTCCAAGTGGGTGCCGGGCGGTGGCGGCGAGGGACTGCACACCATCCTGACCGACGCCCGTGACGCCCGGGCGGTGACGGTCGCGGTGTCCACGGCGGGGGTGTTCCGCACACTGGACGGCGGCGAGAGCTGGGCCCCTTCGAACAGCGGGGTCTCGGCGGTGTTCCTGCCGGAGCCCGACCCCGAGTTCGGGCAGTGCGTGCACAAGGTCGCGCGGGACGCGGCCGACCCGGACCGGCTGTATCTCCAGAACCACTGGGGTGTGTACCGCAGCGACGACGCGGGAGCGCACTGGACGGACATCGGCGGCGGCCTGCCCTCCGACTTCGGTTTCGCCGTGGTCGCCCACCCGCACCGCGGCGGCACGGCGTACGTCTTCCCGATCGAGGCGGACAGCGACCGCGTCCCGGCGGGCCGCCGCTGCCGCGTGTACCGCACGGCCGACACGGGCGCGAGCTGGGAGCCGCTGAGCGCGGGCCTGCCCCAGGGGGATCACTACGGCACGGTGCTGCGGGACGCCATGTGCAGCGACGGCAACGACCCGGCGGGCCTCTACTTCGGCAACCGCAACGGCGAGGTGTACGCCTCGGCGGACGACGGCGACAGCTGGCGGCTGCTCGCCTCGCACCTGCCGGACGTGCTGTGCGTGCGGGCCGCGGCCATCGGTTGATCGACACCGCCGGTACGGCAGTAGGGTGACGCCGTGGCACCACGACCCTTGCATGAGATCGTCGAACCCGGCTGGGCCAAGGCCCTGGAACCGGTGGCCGAACGCATCGCCGGAATGGGGGAGTTCCTGCGCGCGGAGATCGCCGCGGGACGCACCTACCTCCCGGCGGGAGCGAACGTGCTGCGCGCGTTCCAGCAGCCCTTCGACGACGTCCGCGTCCTGATCGTCGGCCAGGACCCCTATCCCACGCCCGGTCACGCGGTGGGGCTGTCGTTCTCGGTCGCGCCCGAGGTGCGGCCGCTGCCCGGCAGCCTCATCAACATCTACCGCGAGATGACCACCGACCTGGGGCTGCCCCCGCCGTCGAACGGCGACCTGACGCCGTGGACCCGGCAGGGCGTCCTGCTCCTCAACAGAGCGCTCACCACGGCCCCGCGCAAGCCCGCCGCGCACCGCGGCAAGGGCTGGGAAGAGGTCACCGAGCAGGCGATACGGGCGCTGGCGGCGCGCGGGAAGCCGCTGGTGTCGATCCTGTGGGGGCGTGACGCGCGCAATCTGCGGCCGCTGCTCGGGCAGTTGCCTTCGGTGGAGTCCTCGCATCCCTCCCCCATGTCGGCGGACCGGGGTTTCTTCGGCTCGCGCCCCTTCAGCCGGGCCAATGACCTACTGGTCCAGCAGGGGGCGCAGCCGGTGGACTGGCGGCTGCCGTGACCGAGCCGGAGCCCGCGTACGTCCTGGGCGTCGACTCGGGAGGCTCCGGGCTGCGGGCGGCTCTCGCCGTGCCGGACGGTGGCGCGCCGAGTGCGCCCGCGGCCGGGGGCCCGGTGCGCTCCGCGGAGCCGGTGCGCACCGGGCCTGGCGGTATCGACGCCTCGCATTTTCTGGCGCAACTGCTGCCCATGGCGCGGGAGTTGCTGGAGCGGGCGGGCGGCGGACGCATCACGGCCGTCGCCGTCGGGGCCGCGGGGATGGCGACGCTGGGCGACGGCCTGCGGGCCGCACTGCCGTCCGCGCTCGGCGAAGCCCTCGGCGTACGGCGGGTGGCGCTGGCCGCGGATGCCGTGACGGCCTACGCGGGCGCGCTCGGGGAGCGGCCGGGCGCGGTCGTCGCCGCGGGCACCGGCCTGATCGCGATCGGTACGGACGGCACGACCTGGCGGCGGGCCGACGGCTGGGGCCATCTGCTCGGGGACTGCGGCGGCGGCGCCTGGATCGGCCGCGCGGGGCTCGAAGCGGCGATGCGGGCGCACGACGGCAGGCGGGGCGGTTCGCGGCCGCTGCTCGCGCGCGCGGAGCAGCTGTTCGGCCCGGTGGTGGGGCTGCCGGGTCAGCTCTATCCGCGCGCCGACCGGCCGGCCGTCCTCGCGTCGTTCGCCCCCGAGGTGGCGGGCTGCGCGGCGGACGACGCGGTGGCGGGCGGCATCCTGCGGGGCGCGGCGCGGCACATCGCGGAAGCCGCGGCGGCCGTCTCCCCCGAGGGCGGGGCATGCGAAGTGGCCCTCACCGGCGGAGTGTTCAAGCTGGGGGAGCCGCTGCTCGCGCCGCTGCGCGAGGAACTGGCGTCCCAACTGCCGCGGGCGCGACAGGTCCCGGCGGCCGGTGACCCGCTGGACGGCGCCCTGCGCATAGCGGTCGATATCGCCCTGGACCGGCTGCGGCTGCCTCGGGACGCGCGCCTGCTCTCCGTACATTCTGGCCGAGCAGGAGGGGCATGAGGAAAGCGACAGTCGACCTCTGCATAATTCATCAGACAAAAACGGACTTATACCGCTCACCTGCACCCTCCCCGAACAGGGCGGCTCCGCTAGCCAGTAGCATGCGGGCGCATGAGCTCCTCCACTGGGCCCGCATCCGGCCTGCCCGTACGAATGCCGCGCCCCCGTCAGCCGGGCCGGCACCGCCGTCCGGAGCCCGTCGCGGCTCCCGAGGGCGCGCCCGCACTCGTCCTCGCCGTGCCGGGCGGCCCCAGCACCATCACGCGCGGCCTCGCCGAGGAAGTCGTGAGCATCGCCCGCTCCGAGCTGCCCGGCCTCGACGCCCGTATCGGTTACGTCGACGGTGAGGAGGACGCCACCGTCACGTCCTTCCCCGAGTTCCCCTCGCTGCGGTCGGTGCTCGTGCACGCGGCCGCCCAGCGTGCCGCACGCGTGGAGCGGGCGCGCGCCGCCGCCGCCGAGGCCGGCGAGACCGGTCAGGACGCGCCGCTGGAGGGTCCTGTGGCGGTCGTGGTGCCGCTGCTCGCGGGCCCCGACAGCGCGCTGACGGACCGGATACGGCAGGCCGTCGTGGACAGCGGTGCCGCGGCCCAGCTCACCGATGTGCTCGGCCCGCACCCCCTGCTCGCCGAGGCGCTGCACGTGCGCCTGTCGGAGGCCGGGCTCGCCCGCGCCGACCGCGCGCGGCTGTTCACCGTCGCGACGGCGGCGGACGGCATCGTCCTCGCCACGGTCGGCGGCGAGGAGGCCGTCCAGGCCGCCGGGATCACCGGCATGCTGCTCGCCGCGCGCCTCGCGGTGCCGGTGATGGCCGCCGCGCTCGACCAGGAGGGCGCCATCGCGGCGACCGCCGAGCAGCTGCGCGGCTCCGGCTCGGCCCAGCTGGCGCTGGCGCCGTACCTGATCGGCCCCGAGCTCGACGCGGGCCTGCTGGACGCGGCGGCGAAGGAGGCCGGCTGCTCGGTAGCCGAGCCGCTCGGCCCGTACCCGGCGATCGGCAAGCTGGCGCTCTCGAAGTACACGACGGCGCTCGGCATCACCCCGCAGCAGCCTTCGGGCGCGCCGGTGCGCTGAGCCCACGTACGTACGCCGATGGGCCCGCCCCGATGTGGGGGCGGGCCCTTCGCGTACCCGGGGTCGGGGCTCAGCCGAAGATCACGCAGGAGGCGGCGGGCGCCTTGATGGAGCCGGACTTCCGCGGGAGCCCGGTGTCGTGGTCGACCGTGAACCAGGTGACGTCTCCGGAGCGTTCGTTGGCTGCGTACAGATGGCGTCCCGAGGGGCCGATGGCCAGGTCGCGCGGCCAGTGGCCGCCGCAGGACACCGTGGCCACGAGCCGAGGCGCGTCGCCGGCCTCATCGAGTGCGAGGACGGAGATGACGTCGGCGCCGCGCGTGGCGGTCCACAGGAACCGGCCGTCGGGCGCGACGACGACCTCGGAGGGATGGACGTCGCCGTCCGGGACGTCGACGAGGACGGAGACCTCGCCGAGCGGCTTGAGGGCGCCCTCGTCGGCGTCCCAGGCGCAGACGGTGAGCGTGGGGGTGAGTTCGTTGAGGACGTACGCGCGGTCGCCGCGGGGGTGGAAGACGAGGTGGCGTGGCCCCGAGCCCGGGCGCAGCGCCACTTCGCGGTGCAGCGTCAGGCCGTCGCCGCCGAGCGCGCAGACGCGGACGGAGTCCGTGCCGAGGTCGACGCTGACGGCCCAGCGCCCGCTCGGGTCCGCGAGGACCTGGTGGGCGTGCGGGCCCTGCTGGCGCTGCGGGTGGGGTCCCGAACCCGTGTGGCGCAGTTCGCCGGTGGGGGCCGCGAGGCTGCCGTCGGGGCGCAGCGGCACGGCGGTGACACTGCCGGAGCGGTAGTTGGCGGTGAGCACGTGACCGTCGTACAGGGCGAGGTGGGTGGGGGCCGAGCCGACCGGTACGGGGCGGCCGGTGAGTCGCGGTTTGTCGCCTTCGAGCCGGTACGCGGCGAGGGCGCCGTCCGATGTCTCGCTGACGGCGTAGAGGGTGTCGCCGGTGGGTGAGAGCGCGAGGTAGGACGGGTCGGCGACCGCGTCCGAGGTGCTGAGGACGGTCAGCGCGCCGGTGTCCTCGTCGACGGCCGCGGTGAGGATGCCAAGTCCCCCGGCCGCGGTGAAGGATCCGATGTACGCCCGTCCGGTGCGGTTGCCGTCGCCCACTGCTGTCCCCTCTCGACCGGGGCGCCGCGTCCGTGGCGCCGCCCGTGCGGCCGACGCTAGCAGTCGGTCTAGACCAAGCGGCGGCAGAGGCGGCCGCGTCGGCACGATCCGAGCGGTGCGTCACGGTCTGTTGAGGTGGTCGCGGCCTGTTGAGGTGGTCACGGCCTGTTGAGGTAGGCGAGGACGGCGAGGACGCGGCGGTTGCTGTCGTTGTCGTCGGTGATGCCGAGTTTGCCGAACATGGAGGTGGTGTATTTGCTGATGGCGCTGTCGCTGAGGAAGAGCCGCCGGCCGATGGCCTGGTTGGACCAGCCTTCGGCCATGAGGGCGAGCACGGAGTGTTCGCGTTCGGTGAGACCGTCGAGCCGTCGGTTCGAGGAGCCGCCGGCGAGCAGTTTGGCGATGACGGCCGGGTCCATGGCGGTTCCGCCGTCGGCCACGCGCTGGAGGGCGTCGATGAACTGGTCGGCGTCGAACACGCTCTCCTTGAGGAAGTACCCGGTGCCTCCGGCGCCGTCGGCCAGCAGTTCGCGGGCGTAGAGCTGTTCGACGTACTGGGACAGGATCAGGACGGGCAGCCCGGGCAGTTGCTCGCGGGCGGCGAGCGCCGCGCGCAGGCCCTCGTCCGACTGGGTCGGCGGCATGCGGACGTCGACGAGGGCGACGTCCGGCCGCCAGGTCAGCAGCGCGTCGAGCGTCTCGGGTCCGGTGGCCGCCGTGGCCACCACCTCGTGTCCGTACGCCTCGATGAGGCGGACCATGCCATCCCGCAGGAGGTAGAGGTCTTCGGCTACGACGACGCGCACGGCACGACCATCCTCGCGTGGGTGGGGCCGCCCGCCGGGCTGGTGAGCTCCAGCGTGGCGTCGAAGACGGCGAGGCGGCGGCGCAGCCCGTCGAGCCCGCCGCCGGGGCGTACGGCGGCTCCGCCGCGGCCGTCGTCCTCCACGTCGACGACAAGAGCGGCTCCGCCGCGGGTGGCGGTGTCCCGGTTGACGGGGCCCCGGTTGACGGTGTCCCGGTTGACGGTCACGGAGATCCGGGCCCGTGTCGCGTGGGCGTGTTTGGCGGCGTTGGTGAGCAGTTCGGCGATTCCGAAGTAGACGGCGGACTCGATCGGCGGGTCCAGGGACAGTCGCAGGTCGGCGCTGACGGTCGCTTCGAGGGGGCTGTCGAGGGCGAGGGCGCGCACGGCGTCGACGAGGCCTCGGTCGTTCAGTACGGGCGGGCGGATTCCCTGGACCAGTTCGCGCAGTTCGGCGAGGGAGGTGGCGGCGCCGGCCCGCGCCTCCCGCATCAGCGCCCTGGCCCGCTCCGGGTCGGTGCCCATCAGCTTCTCGGCGGTCGCCAGGGAGAGCCCGAGCGACACCAGGCGGGCCTGGGCCCCGTCGTGCAGGTCCCGTTCGATGCGGCTGATCTCGGCGGCCTGGGCGACCGTCGTGTCGGCGCGCTGGGCGGTCAGCTCGCCGACCCGGTCGGCCAGCGCCATGGCGGGCGACGGGCGCAGGAGGCGGACGGCCTGCGACGCGGCGGCCCGCCAGGCGTACGGGGCCACGGCGACCCCGACGGCGAGGGCGAGCGCCCCGAGGAGGCGGGCGGGGAGCGCGGGTTGGCCCAGGCCGAGGGCGGCCGCCGCGAGCGCGGCCGGGGGGACGGCCGAGGTGACGCCCACGGTGACCGGTGCGAGCGCGGTGAAGCGCAGGTCGCGCCAGGTGGCCGGGTCGGTCCACCGGAGCCGCCATTTCTGGTCCATGCGGGCGTCGCGGCGAGTGCGTTCGTAACTGAAGCCGTTCCACCAGTAGCCGGTGGACAGCTGGGTCACCGGCGCGGCCTGCCAGTAGCCGCCGGGGATGACGGTGCCCGTCCACTGGGCGACCAGGTGGCGGACCATGCGGCAGACCGGGCGGGACAGGGCGAGGGTGCCGACGCAGACCGGCACGGACGCGGCCACCCACGACCAGGGGTTTCCCGGCCCCCACCGGACCGCCAGGGCCACGGCGGCGGCCCACACGGCCGGGACGAGCATGCTGACCACCGTCAGCGCGCATGCCCGCACCAGTCCCACGCAGGCACCCGCCGCCCACGACACCAACCGCCGCACGACCATTCCTCCGCGCCTTTCGTCCTTCGTCTTTCGTCCTTCGGCCCTCGCGCTCACCGAGCCCGACCGTTGGAGTCTGCCTCGCGCGGGAGCGGCCCCGAAAGTGGGGCTGGACCCACTCCGCCGCCACTTGTGTCCCAGGTCACGACGTAAAGGCGCGAACGCCCGGAACAACCGAATGTGGTCCGCCGTTCCCCTAGGTGTGGCTGCGGAGGGGACAGTGTCCCCGGGCCTCACCTATAGCCCATGGGGACGATCGTTCGGCTGAAGCCCCATGGAGCCTTTCGCCGAGAGGCGACCGCCCTCCGCAAGCCACCCGCGACGACCCCGGCCGGTCTCCCCCGTCCAGCCGGGGTCTTCTCATGTCTCCGTGCCGACCCCTCGTTCCGTTTCCCCCTGCCGCCTCCTGGTCCGTTGGCCTGCTCGCGGTTCGGTGCGGCCGGGACGCGGTGAGCCAATGGCACAGCCTTGAAGGCACCGGTTGAGCCAAGGGGTGAGTAGATGGTGAGATGGGTCTGTCGATGGCGCTGCGGATTCCCGCGGCGCCTTTTTCATGTGGGCATGTCGGGCACGTCGTGGAAGGGCGGGGAAGCAGTGCTGAAGAGGATGTTCGTGGCTCCGGATCCGGGGCGGGTGCGGTTGCGCTTCGCCTCACGGGCCGTCCTCGGCATCGGCCTGGCGGTGGCGGTGTGCGGTCTGACCGGGCACTCGCTCATGGCGGCGATCATCGGCGGCCTCGCCGCCCTCCTGGCTCTGTTCACCGTGACCGACGCGACGGTGCGGGCGCAGGCGGCCACCACCGTGCTGCTGCCGGTCGTCGGGTTCCCGGTCCTCGCGCTGGCCGCCGGTCTGCACGACGTTCCCGTGGCGCGGGACATCGCGTTCCTCGCCGTGATGGGCGTCGGGGTCTACGCGCGGCGGTGGGGGCCGCGCGGGCACTCGCTCGGTGTCTTCGCGTTCATGACCTTCTTCATCACGCAGTTCCTGCACGCGGAGTGGAAGCAGCTGCCCGAGCTCTACGCCGCCGTGCTGCTCTCCCTCCTCGCGTCCTCGGCCGTGCGTTTCGGCCTGTGGTGCTACGAGCGTCGGCTGCCGACCGCGGCCCCGCCGGTTCCGCCGGCCGGCAGGGGCCTGGCGCGGGCGACGACCCGGCAGGCGGTCCAGGCCACGCTCGGCGGCGCGTTCGCGCTCTCGCTGGGCCAGGTGGTCTCCGGTGAGCGGTGGTACTGGGCCGTGGGCGCCACCTGGTGGGTCTTCGTGAACACCACCTCGCGCGGCGAGACGCTCGTACGGGGCTTCCGACGGCTGCTCGGCACGCTGATCGGGATCGGCGCCGGGTTCGTGCTCGTCGTGCCGCTGAACGGCGCGGCCGTGCCCAGCGGCGCGCTCGTCGCGATCAGCGTCTTCGGCATCTTCTTCACGGCCGCCGTGTCGTACACGTGGATGATGCTCTCGGTGACGGTCCTGGCCAGCTCCCTGTACGGACTCATCGGGGTGCTGACCGGGGATCTGCTCGTGCTGCGGCTGGTGGAGACCGGCGTCGGCGCTCTGGGCGCGGTGCTCGCGGTGCTCCTCGTCCTGCCCGTCACGACCCACGCCACGACCCACGGCTGGATCGAGCGCGCGCTGCGCTGCGTGCACGCCTGCACCGCGGAGGCCGCCGCGCGGCTCGCCGGGTCGGCCGACGCCGACCCCGCCCACCGGGTCACCGAGCTCGAAGCGCTTCTGGGGCGGGTACGTCTGTCCGTGGCGCCGCTCGTGCATCCGCTCTGCCCGCTGCGCGCCCGCAAGCGGCGCGCCCTCCAGGTCCTCGCGCTGCTCGACGCCTGCGCGCACGAGGTGCGCGGGCTGGCCTCCGTCGCGGGCGACCCGGAGGCCAGCCATGACGCCCGCCTGGCCGCCGCGTGCTGGCGCGTCGAGGCGGCCGTCGAGGCCCTGACGGCGCCGGATGCGGCGGCGTCCCGCCCGGCGGGGGCTCCCCAGGAGCTGCCGCAGGCCGCCGTCGCGGAACCCGCCCTCGCTCACCTGCACAGCTTGGAAAAAGCGCTGGCCGCTCTCGCCACGCCTCTCCGGGGCACGGGGCGCGCGCCGCTGATCGGCGCCTGACCGGTTTGACGAGGTGTGGCGGGGACGGCCGGCGCGCTCCCGGGGATCACTCTTGGGGATCACCCCTTGGGGGTCACTCTCGGTACGGGCCTGGCAGGGGCCGCCGTACCGGCGGCGTCTCGCGCAGAGGACTGGCAGGCCGTACCAGCGCCCGACAGCACCCCGCCCCCCGCGCAGCTGCGCTCCGGACGGCCTGGCCCACCGGGACGGCACCGCCTGGAGGCGGGTGGAGGCGGGCTTCACCCTCGGGGCGCTGTTGGGGGACGCGGGTGACCGGCGGGGCCGCGCCGCCCGGGTCTCCGGCTGGAACCACCAGGACCCGGCCCGCAGCACCTGTCTGCACCGGGACGGTGACGGCTGGACGGTCGTACGGGGCCCCGCGGGCACGGCACCGGGGCCCTACCTCAACGACGTGACGGCTGTTCCGGGGAGCTCGGGCTTCGGGTCGGCGGGGATGACGCCGTATCGCCGCCCCCGCCGACCGGGGCCTCCACGGCACGCCTCGGCGGCTGACGGCCGACCGGGAGCCGCAGGTGACGCCACCTGCCCTCGGGACGAGGCGTCCGCGCGCGCTATTTGTTCTCCTTGTTCGGGTCCCGGAAGCGGCCGAACGCCTTCGTGAGGGCGCCCAGCGGTGATGAGCCCTCCGTCTTGGCCGGGCCGGGTGCCTGCGGGAGGGGTGCGGCGCCGCCCGCCGTCTCCGCGAGCGCGGCCTGCGCCGCCTCGGCCGCTTCCCGGTACAGGTCACGGGATGTCGTCATGGCGTCGAGCGCCTCGGCGTACCTCGTGACCATGGACTGGGCGTGGGCCAGCTCCTCGTCCGGGGTGAGCAGGTGCCAGCCCTGGCGCAGGCGCGTCAGGGCCCGCTCGGCGTCGGCGGGCAGGGGCCGGGGCAGGGCGGCGAACTGCGCGATCCTGTCGAGGAGTTCGGTCGGTTCCGAGCCGTCCAGGAAGACGCTGCGCACCGTGAAGCGCTCCGCGTCGTACTCCGGTCCCTGCGGCGCCGTGGGCAGGACCACCGCGCCGCCGCGCGGCATCCGCACGCCCAGCTCCCGCTTCATCGCGAAGTCGGCGATCTGCGCCTGCTCGGGTGTGCCCCGGTGTTCGACCACCCGGTGCCGCAGACTCGGCGGCAGGAACACCGAGACCGGCTGCTGCCCGCGCGCGTCCGGGGTCATCGCCTCGTGCACGACGACGTGGATGAACCAGCTCTGCCGGGTGCAGTCCCGCAGCCGGTGGCGCAGCTCGTCGTCGTCCTTCGGCAGGTGGTTCGTCGCTCGCAGGCGCAGGTCCTCCACCGTGTCGTGGTCCCAGGCGACCCGGTCGCTGTCGGGCCAGAACATGGTGGCGGGCGACGGCCAGTGCGCGTCCCACGCCTGCTCCGCCTCGGCGGCCAGGACCCAGACGACGCCCTCGCCGTCCTTGCGGCGCGTCTCGGGGTCGTACGTGGTGAGCTGGGCGCGGACCGTGACGTCGTCGGCCACGTGCCAGCGGGCCTCGAACAGGCGGCGGGCCGAGGGGCCGGGGTCGGCGGTCTCGTCACGCGGGTGGAGGACGGTGGAGCGGGCCGCCTCGACGGGGTCGAGGTCCAGGTAGTCGTCGAGCACCCCGGCCGCCTTGAGGGCGATCAGGTTGCGCCGGACGTCCTGTTCGGGCTCGGGCCCGAGGTGGCGCCCGCGCCCCAGCCACGCGGTGTGGGGGACGGTGGTCGAGGAGGTGCTGTTCTTGGCCATGGAATCGTTCTGTGGGTGGTCAGGGCCCGACCAGTATGGTCCGTGGGGCCGCCGGGCGAAGCGGGAACCCCGTGAACGGCCCCAGGGAGGTGGGCCGCGGCCGGCCCTGGACGAAGCCGTGGCCGGCCCTGGACGAAGCCTCGGCCGGCCCTGGACGCGCGGGAAACCGGGCACCTCCCCTTTCGTCCCACGCCCCCGAACCCGCTCGGGACACGCTCCGGCGCCCTCCGGTCGTGCGCTGCCCGGTTCCTCGCGCAGGATGGAGGGATACACGCCGCCGGCCGCGCAGCCCCCGGGCGCGGCCAGGAGGGAGTGGGCGCGATGGGAACAGGCGAACCGTTGCGGAACGACGGGGTGAACCAAGGGGTGAACGACGGAGTGACGGACCCCTCGGCGACCCTGCCTCCGGGCGGCCTGCTCGATTTGCTCAGCGTGTCGGCCGTGGTGCTGGACAGCGGCGGGCGCATCGTCTTCTGGAGCCCGCAGGCGGACGACGTCTTCGGGTACTCCGCCGAGGAGGCGCTCGGCCAGTACGCGGCCCGGCTGCTGGTCCACGAGGAGCACCGCGGTCTGGTCGCCAAGCTGTTCACCGAGGTGATGGGCACCGGGGCGAGCTGGGCCGGGGCGTTCCCCGTGCGGCACAAGGACGGCAGCACGCGTGTGGTGGAGTTCCGCAACATGCGGCTGCTGGACGACCTGGGCGACGTCTACGCCCTGGGGATCGCCGCCGATCAGTCCACGTTGCAGCAGGTGGAGACGGGCCTCGCGCTGTCCGAGCGGCTCGTGTACCAGTCCCCCATCGGTCTCGCGCTCCTCGACACCGACCTGCGTTATCTCCTGGTCAACCCCGCCCTCGAACGGATCAACGGGATTCCGGCCGCCGAGCACATCGGCCGCAGGCCGCGCGACATCCTGCCGTTCCTCGACGTGGACCGCATCGAGTCGGCGCTGCGGCAGGTGCTGAGCACCGGCACACCCATCACCGACGACTACGTCGTGGGCCGCACCCCGGCGTCGCCGGGCACCGATCGCGCGTGGTCAGTGTCGTACTACCGACTGGAGGGGCCGACGGGGCGGGTGATGGGGGTCGCCAACTCCGTCATCGACGTCTCGGAACGCCACCGGTCCGAGACCCAGGCGGAGCGGGCCCGCCGCCATCTGACACTGATCGCCACGGCGTCCGGCCGTATCGGCACCAGCCTGGACGTGGTGCAGACCGCGAACGAACTGGCGGAGGTCGCCGTCCCGGAGCTGGCCGACATGGCCGCGGTGGACGTGCTCGACTCCGTGCTGGCCTTCCGCCGCCCCACGGAGTCCGTGGAGGGCGCGAAGGTGTTCCGCGCGCTCGCCGTGGCCTCGGCCTACCCGTCCGAGGCGACCGTGGCCATGGACCAGGTCGGTGACGTCGCCGAGTACGGCGCCGACCGGCTGGTCACCCGGTGCGTGCGCACGGGGCAGCCCGTGCTCGTGACGCACGCCGGACCCGAGGACCTCCAGCGGATCGCCCGCGACCCGGAGGCGGCGCGGACCCTGGCCCGCGCCGGTGTGCACTCCTACGTCGCCGTACCGCTGATCGCGCACAACGAGATCCTCGGCGCCTTCGACCTGCTGCGCGCGCGCAATCAGCGGCCCTTCGACGAGGACGACGTACTCCTCGCCAAGGAGCTGGCCGCCCGGGCCGCCGTGGCCATCGACAACGCGCGCCGGCACGAGAGCATCCGCAACTCCGCCGTCACCCTCCAGCGCAGTCTCCTGCCCAAGACACCGCCGCGTCTCGCGGGCCTGGACGTCGCCTCGCACTACCGGCCCGCCGAGGCGTCCAGCGAGGTCGGCGGCGACTGGTACGACATCATCCCGCTGGACGGCGACAGGACGGCGCTGGTCATCGGCGACGTCATGGGGAACGGAATCGACGCGGCCGCCGCCATGGGGCGTCTGCGCGCGGCGACCAGCGCCTTCGCCGACCTCGACCTGGAGCCCGACGAGGTCCTGCGACACCTCGACAAGATCGCCCGGAGCCTTGAGCACTACATCGCCACCTGCGCCTACGCCATCTACGCCCCGCACGAGCGGATGTGCCGCATCTCCAACGCCGGGCACCTGCCGCCCGTCCTCGCCCGCAGCGGCCGCCGCCCCGAGCTCCTCGACCTGCCGACCGGGGCGCCGCTCGGCGTCGGCGGCGTCCCGTTCAGCACGATCAGCTTCGAACTGAACCCGGGCGACCGGCTCCTCCTCTACACCGACGGCCTCGTCGAGACCCGGCACCACCCCATCGACGAGCGTCTGGAGGCCCTCCTGCTCCTGCTCGACGAGCCGCGCCGGCCGCTGGGCGAGACCTGTGAATGGCTGCTGTCGTCCCTGAGGCACTCCGACGACCACGACGACGTCGCGCTCCTGATCGCCGAAGCCCGGCCCCTGGACCCGCCCGACACCCGGTAAAGGAACCCCGGTGAAGGCGGCGGCGCTACTTGCTCAGAGCACCGAACCTCCGTACCGCCAGCGGCAGGAAGACGCCGACGAGTAGCAGCGGCCACACCACCGCGAGCAGCCCGGCATGCTCCGCCGCCCACGAAGTGCCCCTCACCCCGGGGTCGTTGCCGAAGAGGTCCCGCACCGCCGTGGCCGTCGCCGACATCGGGTTCCACTCGACCGCGGCGCCCAGCCAGCCCGGCATGTTCTCCGGCACCGTGAACGCGTTGGAGAGGAAGCCGACCGGCCAGACCAGGATCTGCACGGCCGCCACCAGCTCCGGTCTGCCCGCGACCATGGCGAGGTGGATGCCGAGCCACAGCATCGCGAAGCGCAGCAGCATCAGCACGCCGATCGCGCCGAGCACCGCGCCGAGGGAGCCGTGCCAGCGCCAGCCGATGGCGAGGCCCACACCCGTCATCACGACCAGCGAGGCGAACGACTGGAGCATGTCGGCCACCGAACGGCCCACCAGGACCGCGCCGTTGGTCATCGGCAGGGAGCGGAAGCGGTCCACGACACCCTTGTTGAGGTCGGTGGTGACCGCGACCATCGTGGCGTCAAGGCCGAACGCCATGGTCAGCGCGAACATGCCGGGCACGAGGAACTCGGCGTAGTCACCCGCGATGCCCTTGCCGCCGCCGATCAGGTAGTTGAACATCAGGAGCAGCATCACGGGGAAGACGAGCCCGACGAGGAACTGCACGGGTTGCCGCGCCCAGTGCGCGAGTTCGCGGCGGGTCATGGTCCAGGAGTCGATCAGCGCCCAGCCGATCAGCGAGCCACCCGAAACGGTCACCGTCACACTCGCCGCGCTCACCGCCGTGCTCTGTGGTGTCACCGTCGCCCTCATACGGCCTCCTTCGCCCATGCCGCCGATCCCGCCGATCCCGCCGTTCCCGGCCCGTCCGCCCCGTCCGCCCCCTCCTCCGTACGTCCTGTCAGGCGCAGGAACACCTCGTCGAGCGTCGGCCTGCGCAGAGCGATGTCCTCCGCCTCGATGCCCTCCTCCCGCAACGCCCGTACGACACCGGCGAGGGCGTCCATGCGGTCGGTGACGGGGACGCTGACGAGTCGGCGGTCGGCGTCGACGGTCACGTCGCCCGCGTCGCCCGGCAGGAGCCGCGCGGCCGGCACCAGGTGGGCGCTGTCGCGCACCACGACATCGATCCGGTCACCGCCGGTCCGCGCCTTCAGGTCGTCCGGCGTGCCGTCCGCGATGACCCGGCCGCGGTCCACCAGGGAGATCCGGTCGGCCAGTTGATCGGCCTCCTCCAGGTACTGCGTGGTCAGGAGCACCGTCGTGCCGCCGCCGACCAGGGAGCGCACCGCCTCCCACACCTCCGCCCGGCCACGCGGATCCAGGCCTGTCGTCGGCTCGTCCAGGAAGAGCACCTCCGGTTCCGTCAGGAGCGACGCCGCGAGGTCGAGGCGGCGCCGCATGCCGCCGCTGTACCGCTTGACCGCCTTGCGGCCCGTGTCGGCGAGGCCGAAACGGGCCAGGAGTTCGTCGGCCCGCACACGTGCCCGCCGGGCGCCCAGGTGGTGCAGGCGGCCGAACATCTCCAGGTTCTGCCGGCCGCTGAGTTCCTCGTCGACCGCCGCGTGCTGACCGAGCAGACCGATCCTGCGGCGCACCCCGTCGACGTCGCGCCGCGCGTCGCGTCCGGCGACCTCCACCTGACCCTCGTCCGCCCGGAGCAGCGTCGACATGATGCGTACCGCGGTGGTCTTGCCCGCGCCGTTCGGGCCGAGCACGCCGTGCACCGTCCCGCGCGCGGCCACCAGGTCGAGCCCGTCGAGGGCCGCTTTGTCTCCGTACCGCTTCCGCACACCCGCGAGGACGATCGCGTTCTCCATTCGTCTCCCTCCACGCACATCTCCACCCCGACCATGTAGTCAAGCTTGACTAGGAGGAGGGACGGTAAACCGGGGAGGGGTTATTAGTCAAACTTGATCACTCATTTCTTCGGCCCAGGCCTTCGACTCAGGCGTTCGGCTACGGGTGCAGCGCCGCCCACGTGTTGGGGCCGACGAAGCCGTCGGCGGTCAGACCGACGCTCTGCTGGAAGTTCTTGACCGCGGCCAGGGTGGCGTCACCGAAGATCTTGTCCATGACGATGTTCTTGTAGCCGTACACCTTGTTCAGGACACACTGGAGGTGCCCGACCGCGTCGTTCGCGTGACCCTTGCCGAGTTCGGGGTGGGTACCGGTGTAGGGGCAGTGGCGCCACTCCCCATTGGTGGCCTGCCTGATCTGCACGTCGGCGGCGGCCGTCCCGCCGTCCTTCGCTGACGGGCTGGCCCCGGCGAGCGCCACGGCGGGCCCGGCCAGCAGCGCGCAGCCGAGCAGCGCGGCGGCGAGTGTACGGACACGAATACGTCGGCTGGATCGTGAAGTCACGGTGGACCTTCTCCCGAACAGTGGTGGACGTACGTGGATTTACGTGGACCTGCATGGATGTAAGTGGGCGTACGTGGAAAGGAGCAGGGCGGATCAGAACCAGGGGCAGCGGGGCAGCCCGGGGTAGGGGTGCTTCTGGGTCTGCACGACCTTGGCCGGCACCATGCCCCAGCCCTTGATGCCGGGCAGGCTCACGACTTCGTCGCTCTGCGTGTAGTACCAGACCTTGTTCCCGTCGGGGGCGGCGTCGCCCTCGGTCCAGCACACGAACCAGCTGGGCGAGAACTTGAGGCGGCCGGTGACCGGCGCGTTGAAGGCGGGGCGGCCGAACGCGTCGGAGGCGAGGTTGTCGCAGTACAGGTCCAGGCTGAAGTAGTTGCCCAGCGTGTCCTTGTGCGGCTGGTTCTGCCGCAGCGAGCAGGTGGCCGTCGCGTCGGCGTAACCGGCGCGGGGCGCGGCGGGGCCGGCCTGGGCGGCGGTCGGGGCCAGTGCCGCGGTCAGGGCCAGGCTCAGCGCGGCGCCCGCGAGGGCCGCGCGGCGCTTTCCGTGGGGCGAGGTGGGACGCATGCTCGTACTCCATCCAGAGGTCCGGAGGGTCGGCGGTGTCAGTCGCTCATGACCAGGTGCACTGCTTCAGGCCCGGTACCGGGTGCGTGGCCGAGGAGAGTTCGGCGGCCGGGAGGTAGCCCCAGCCCTTGGCCGTCCTGCTGCCGGAGACCGTGTCGCCCTGCGTGTAGTACCAGATGTCCCCGCCCTGGTACGGGCTTCCGCGCTTCCAGCAGACGAACCAGCTGGGCGAGAAGTCGATCTGGCCGTTCACCATGCTGTCGGTGGTGGACTGCACCCGGATCGAGCCGGTGTTGTGCGAGCACACGACGTCGCCGAGGAAGTGCATTCCGGTCCAGTCGGTGTGCCGGGCGTCGGCCCGCGTCTGACAGGTCGCGGCGGTGGCCTGCGCGGACGCCGTGAACTGCGCGGACGCCGTGGACGGGGCGGACGCCGTGGCCTGCGAGGCCGGGGAGACGGTCATGGCGGCGGCGCAGACGAGGGCACCGGCGAGGGCCGCCCGTTTCCCGTCCCCGCGCCGGTTCCGGTTCCCGCTTCTGTTCCGATCGCGTGCGCGTCTTCTGACGGCCATGTCTGCTGTCCCCCCAGCGGCTCGGGTCCGTGTCGTTGGCTTGGGTCCGGGTCGTTCGCTCGGGTCCGTGTCGTCTTGCTTCGGGTGGCTCGATCGGTTCTCTGCGGCTCCGATCGTGCCGAGCGGCGCTGACATGACTCTGACGCCGCCGGGCCGGCCGTGCCATCGTGGGACCGGCCGGCCCGGACCAGCCTCCCGGTCATGGTGACGGCGGCCGTGGCGGACGGCGTCGGGATGAGGAGCGTAGGCATGCGCGGCACAACGGTCTTGCCCGGCAAGGGGAACAACGGCGAGCCCGCCGGGGAGGGCATGCCCATGCACCGCCTGGAAGTGCCGATGCCCAACGCGCTGCCGTTCGCCATCGGCACGTTCGACACGATCGGGCCGATGTCGCGCGCGTCCTTCCCGCACCGGCACACCTTCCACGAGATCGTCCACGTCACGGGCGGCACCGGCAGCCACGTCGTCGACCTGACGGGCTTCGCGCTGCGGCCGCCCAACCTGGGCTTCATCGCTCCCGGCCAGGTCCACCACTGGGAAGGCGTCACGGGCCTGGAGGGCCGCGTCATCCTCTTCACCGACGACTTCCTCCTGGACCACCCCGCCGACCGCGAGGTCCTGCGGGGGCTCACGCGACGCTCGTGGCTCGACCTGTCCGGCGAGGCGGCGGAGTGGACGGCGCGCCTCGTCGCCGAGCTGGACGGCGAGTACCGCACGGGTGCGCAGGGGTTCCAGAGCGTGCTGCGGGCCCTGCTGCACGTCCTGGTGGTGCGGGCCGCGCGGCTGCCCGCGCACCAGCCGGTGGCCGCGCCGCCGCGGTCGCGGCCCGGCTCGGTGGCGGCGGAGTTCGTGACGCTGCTCGCGACCCCGGAGGGCGCGCCGCCGTCGGTGCGGACCTGCGCGGAGCGTCTGGGCGTCTCGGTCAGCTATCTCAGCGAGGCGGTGAAGGCGTCCACCGGCCGCACGCCCGGCGAGCTGATCCGGCAGGCCCGGGTGCACGAGGCCAAACGCCTGCTGCTGCGCACGGAGTTGTCGGTACGTCAGATCGCCGGGCGGGTCGGGTTCGGGGACCCGGCGTACTTCTGCCGCTTCTTCCGCCGGGAGACCGGGGCCAGCCCCGGGGACTTCCGCCGCGGCGGTGGCGATATTCACCACGACCACCGGCTCCCGTCCATCGCCCGGCTCCGCTCCCCCGCATAGCTTCTTAGCCGATCCGGAACCCACCCCACCCTTCAGGAGGAGCGATGGACGACGAGATCGGCACCGGCCCAGGCGCCGGGGACGGCATCCGCGACGACGCCGAGGGCGGCAGTGGCGGCGGGGCCGGGCGGCCGCGCGGGAAGGGGCCCAGCCGTAAGGCCGTCCTGCGGGCCGCCGCCGCGGTCGGCATGGCCGTCCCGGTGAGCCTGATGGGCGTGCCGGCGCTGGCCCGGTCCGCCCGCGAGCGGGGCGAGGCGCCGGCGCTGACCCCGACCTGCGACGACGGCGACGACCCGACGCCGCCGCAGATGGAAGGGCCGTACTTCAAGCCCAACTCCCCGCGCCGCACCTCGCTGATCCAGGCGGGCACACCTGGGGTGCGGCTCACCGTCACCGGGTACGTCTTCGGGCGTGCCTGCCGTGCGATACCGCAGGTCCTGCTGGACTTCTGGCAGGCCGACACCTATGGGACGTACGACAACGTGGGGTTCCGTTTCCGCGGGCACCAGTTCACGGACGCGTCCGGCGCCTTCCGGCTCACCACGGTCGTGCCGGGTCTCTACCCCGGGCGCACCCGCCATCTGCACGTCAAGGTGCAGGCTCCGGGGCGGCCGGTGCTCACAACCCAGCTGTACTTCCCCGGTGAGCCGCGCAACAACACGGACCCGATCTTCGACGCCCGGCTGCTCATGAACGTACGTACCGTCGGAAACGCGAAGGAGGCCGACTTCGACTTCGTGCTGAACGTGCCGCAGTAGCCGCCCGGTACGACGCACGCCCCCGTACAACCTTCCCGCACGGTCGAAGGTCACATGACCGGCCGGGTGTGAACCAGCGGGTGATCCGCAGTGAACGGCGGGGAACCATCGGTGGTCTCACGTCCCGAGCCGCTCAACCGGACCTTGACCAAGGGAAGTCGTATGTCGCGCGCCCGTCGCACCGTTCGCCTCACCATGCCCGTGATCGCCGCCTCCTTGCTGGTGGGCGGCGGCCTCTCCGCCCTCACTCTCGGGCAGGGCACCGCCCGTGCCGCCGCTCCCGCCGCCGACGCCGGGCGCGCGGGGGCCGCGGCGAAGACGACGGACGACTTCAACGGCGACGGGTACGGCGACCTGGCCGTCGGCGCCCCGGGCGGTACGGTCTCCGGCCAGGCCAAGGCCGGGTATGTGGTGGTGACGTACGGGTCGAAGGACGGCCTCGACCCGGCCCGCAAGAAGGTCATCAGCCGCACCACGAGCGGGGTGCCCGGCGCGGCCACCGCGAAGCAGGAGTTCGGCAGGTCGTTCACCAAGGGCGACCTGGACCGCGACGGCTACACCGACCTGGTCATCGGCGTCGACAGCAGGAGTTCGGCCGCGGGCGCGGTGGTCCTGTGGGGCTCCGCGTCCGGCCTGACCGGCGGCACCAAGATCGCCGCCTACGGCTTCGCGCCGCAGGCCGGTGACTTCGACGGCGACGGCATCACCGACCTCGCCCTGTTCGCCGGGGCGGGGTCCTACGGAGACGACCCGGTCGGCCAGCAGGCCCGCCTCTGGAAGGGCCCCATCGCGCGGACCGGCACGCCGGCCAAGACCCTGGACTTCATGGACAAGTCGCAGTGGTGGGACTACGACAGCGAGCAGCGCCCCGACCCGACCTGCGCCGACCGGGACTGCGTCGACGGCCCCGGCTCCGTGCAGGGCCCGGTCGTCCCCAAGGCCGTCGGTGACGTCAACGGCGACGGCCGCGCCGACATCGCCATGAACGACTACTACGGTGACGGCGAGTGGGACAACAGCGTCCTGTACGGCACCCCGACCGGCTTCAAGCGCGGCCGGGCGACGGGCTCGGGCGGGGAGCTGGGCATCGGCGACGTCAACGGCGACCACTACGACGACCTGGTGGTCGGCGACGACGAATACGAGTCGGGGGTCGTGGTCGCCTTCGGCTCGGCCGACGGCCTCACGGCTGAGACGCAGAAGTTCAACCAGGACCTGCCGGGCGTGCCCGGCGCCGAGGAGAGCGGGGACCGCTTCGGCAGCGCGATCGCCGTCGGCGATGTGACGGGTGACGGATACGCCGATATCGCGGTCGGTGTCCTCGGCGAGGACGTCGGCACCGTCGCCAACGCGGGTGCGGTCGTCCTGGTGCGCGGCAGTGCCGCCGGTGCGACCGGCACCGGGGCCCAGGTCTTCCACCAGAACACGCCGGACGTGCCGGGCGTCGCCGAGCAGGACGACACGTTCGGGGCCGCCGCCGCGCTGCTCGACGTCACCGGTGACGGGCACACCGACCTCGCCGCTTCCTCGGTCCGGGAGAACGCCCAGGCCGGCGCGGTGTGGTCGCTGCGCGGCACGTCCACGGGCCTGACCGCCACGGGCTCCGTCGCCTTCGGTCCCAAGGACGTCGCGGCTCCGAACGCGTCGGCGTTGTTCGGCGGCTTCCTGCGCTGACCCGCAGGCGGTGGGGGCGGTGGCGGCCCGGCCCGAGACCTCCCCTGTGGGTCTCGGGCCGGGCCGCGGTTCTTGTGGGCGGCCGGCTCGTGGGCGGTCAGACCGGGCGGGTCAGCTCCCAGGTGTCGACGGCGAAGTCGAGGGCCATGCCGTGCCGCTCGTAGAGCGCGAGGGCGCCGCTGCTGTTGTCCGTGTCGACGCCGAGGCCGATCCGGTCGCGGCCCAGCGCGGCGTAGTGCCCGAAGGCGTGGCGCAGGAGATGACTGCCGAGGCCACGGCCGCGGGCCTCGGCCAGGACGCCGACAGCGCCGATCCAGGCCATCGACGCGCGGTGGTTGTGGGTGCGCAGCACGGCCGCGTCGCCCAGGTCCTCGACGCGGGCGATCCAGATCAGTGACCAGTCGACGCGCTCGGCGTCGATGTCGTCGAGCCACTGCGTGTACGTGCGCGGCTGGAAGTCGAAGTGCTCGGCGAAGCTTTCCTGTAGCAGCCGGTGGGCGCGCCGCCGGTCCTCCTCCTGCGAGCAGTCCCGCAGTGTGACGCCGTCCGGCGCCTTCGGCAAGTGGTCTACCACTGGGTCGAGGTGACGGTCCATCACGTGGTGCCGGCGTACGGGCCGCCAGCCCCGGTCGCGCAGTGCCGGCAGGTCCATGGTGGGCGTGATGTTGAGGTGCAGGTGGAGCACCGCGCGGGTGGCTCCGTTGGCCGCGGCGCGCTGCGCGGCGCGGTCCTCCATCAGGCCGAAGAGGTGCAGGGCGCCTTCCGTCAGGCCGGGGAGGACATAGTGGTCGACGTCGATCCGCTCGCCGCCCGACTCGTCCCACAGCAGGGCGTACCCGACGAGCCGCTCACCTTCGAACAACAGCCAGGAGTCCCGCTCCAGGTCCACGTCGGGGTGGTTCAAGCCGGCCTGGACTTCTGCGATTTCGGTGTCCGCGCGGCCGATCTCCAGCAGATCGATCTCATTGAGCAGCGCGCACACCGCCGCCGCGTCGCCGAGCGTCGCGGCCCGCACCGTCAGGCCGGGCGGCGGGGTGTGAGACGTGGTCATGGGCTCAACTCTCCGATGCGGCACCCGTCGCCCGCAACGGACTTTTTCCGGCGTGCGCCCCGGCGGCCTGCCGGAGGTGCGGGCCGAGCCCGCCCCCGCCGACCCGATGACGGCCACCCTGCTCGCCCTCGCCACCGGCCTCACGGCCGCGCTGGGGGCGGCGCTCGGCTGGTCGCTGTTCCGGCCGGTACGGCGCCCGGCACCGGCGGCGGAGTGCGTCCGGTGGCGGACCGTTCTCGGCGGCGCCGTCCTGGTCGCGGGTCTCCTGCTCCTCGCGGGGTCTGTCGTGTACGTACTGCCCCGGCAGGTCACGGGGTGGGCCTGGCGCAGATCCTGCTCTTCGCCCCGGACGTGGGGCGACTTCTCGTTGCCGGCGCCGTGCTCGCCACGCTGCTCGCGGTGGTGCGCGGCGTCCACACCGTCCGGACCCTGCGGGCCGCCGCGGCACGTGCGTGAGCGGTCGTGCGAGGCGTCGGGGCGCGCGGGCCCGCCGAGGTCTACGGGCCCACCGACGTCTGTGCTCTACGGGCTCTACGGGCCGTCAGGCCAGCACCGCCCGCACCGTCTTGCCGCCCCGCCGTACGGTCACGACCTCCACGCGGTGGGCGAGTTGACGGACCAGGGCCAGGCCTCGGCCGCTCTCCCGTTCGCTGCTCGGCCTGCGTACGCGGGGGCGGACCGGGCTCGTGTCGTGGACCTCCACGGTCACCCGGTCGCCGGAGACCTCCACGCGCAGGCGGCAGCCGCCCCGCGCGTGCTGGACGGCGTTGGAGACCAGCTCGGAGACGACCAGGGCGGCGTCGTCCACGCGCTCGGCGGTCACCTCGTTCTTACGGCGGTGGGGCCTGACCAGAAACGCGCAGGTCAGCCTCCGTGCCCGCCCCGCGGAAGCGGCCTCCTGCGGCAATGCGTACTCGACCCGTGCGGTGGGCCTATGGGCGCGCTGCTGCGCACGCATGGCAACTCACATCCCCTCCCTGGACAACCGGCACACCCGCGACCACTGTCGCCACCGGGGCCGCGGCGTGTCTTGCGCGACCGGTCCTGCCCCACGGTGATGCCCCCTCGGGCCGATCGCCAACCCGCCCGTCCAGCAAGTCGTACGGCAGACGTCGGATGCGGCACGGGAGAACTGCCCCGAAAGGCCGCCCCATGCCCCAGGAGCCCCGCCCCTTCAAGGACTACCAGGACGAGATCTACCTGGACGGCCCGCGCGGCGTCACCCCCACGTTTCCCATGACGTACGCCGGTTGAGGGGCACGCGCGCACGCCGCGCTGCCGTCGTCGGTCCTCTCGTACGTGGCGGGCGGCGTGCGGGACGAGCGGACGCAGGACGCCCACGTCAGGGCGTTCGACCGTTGAGGGCTGATCCCCCGGGTGTCCGTCGGCGCCAAGCGGCGCGACCTGTCCGTGGACCTGTTCGGCATGACCCTGCCCTCTCCCCTGTTCATGGCGCCCATCGGGGACCTCGGCATCTGTACGCAGGACGGGCACGGCGACCTCGCGGCCGCGCGGGCGGCGGCGCGGACCGGGGTGCCGATGATGGCTCCGACCACGGCGGCCGCCAGGCCAACGGAGGACTGCCCGCGCTGGACGTCCTGCCCGCGGTCGTCGAGGCCGCCGACGGCCTGCCCGTCCTGTTCGGCTCGGGGGTGCGCGGCGGCGCGCACCTCGTCAAGGCGCCGGCGCTCGGCGCCACCGCCCTCGGCGTGGGCCGCCCGTACGTCTACGGGCTCGGCATGGGCGGGACCGACGGCGTCACGCACGTCCTGCGCTCCCTGCCCGCCGAGGCCGGCCTGCTGATGGCCGTGGACGGTAACCCGACGCTCGCGGACCTCACGCCGGAGGCGCTCCAGCGGGTGTTGCAGCCGCCCCCCACCCCCTCACTGGACACTTTTACGTTCCGTGTGAGACATTAGTGTCTCATTCGAACTTGGAGTGTTCCATCATGACCCCGCAGCGTGATTCACGACGCTGGGCCGTCCTCGCGATCCTCTCCGGCAGCCTGCTGCTGATCGCCATGGACACCACGATCCTGAACGTCGCCTTCCCGTCCCTCGTCGCCGATCTGCGGCCCAGCTCCGTACAGCAGCTGTGGATCATCGATGTCTACGCCCTCGTGCTGTCCGGACTCCTGGTCACCGCGGGCGCCCTCGGCGACCGGTGGGGACGCAAGCGACTGCTGATCATCGGCTTCGGCGTCTTCGCCCTCGCCTCGCTGCTCGCCGTCTTCGCGACCGCCCCCTGGCAGGTCATCGCCGCCCGCGCGCTCCTCGGCGCCGGTGGCGCGGCGATCATGCCCGCCACCCTGTCGATCCTGCGGCACGTCTTCACCGACGCCCGGGAGCGCGCCCTCGCCTACGCGGTGTGGTCCGCCGTTTTCGGTGGCGGCATGGCGCTCGGCCCGGTCGTCGGCGGTCTCCTCGTGGAGCACGACGGCTGGCACTCCGCGTTCCTGATCAACATCCCCGTCGCCCTGGTCGTCATCGCGCTCGGCCTGTGGATCCTGCCCGAGTCGCACCAGCCCCGGGAGGGCCGCTGGGACTGGTGGGGCGTCGGTCAGTCCGTGCTCGGCATGCTCGCCCTGGCGGGCGGCATCAAGCAGCTCGGCAAGGGCGGCCCGGCCGACCCCGTGGCCTGGACCCTGCTCGTCGTGGCCGCGGTGACGCTCACCCTCTTCGTCCGCCGCCAGCTGCGGCTGGAGCACCCGCTGCTCCAGGTACGGCTCTTCGCCTCCCGGCCGTTCGCCATCGCCGCGGCCTCGATCTTCCTCGGCATGATCGCGATGGGCTCGGCCCTGTTCCTCATCACCCAGTGGTTCCAGTACGGGCAGGGCTACACGCCCCTGGAGGCGGGCGTCCACCTGCTGCCCGCGCCACTGGGCCTGGTCCTGACGTCGCTGGTCACCCCGGCGCTGATGCACCGGCTGCCGATCCGGCACGTCATGGGCGGCGGTCTGCTGCTGATGACGGCGGGCCTCGCCCTGCCGTGGCTGCTCCAGTTGTCGGCGCCGCTCGGCTACGGCGAGATCGCCGTCGCGCTGGCCGTGCTCGGCTGTGGCGTGGGCATCGCGACGACCGCCGCGTCCGTGACGCTGATGGCCGCCACTCCGGCCGAGCACGTCAGCGGTGCCGCGGCCGTCGAGGAGACCTGCTACGAACTCGGCGCCGCGATGGGCGTGGCCGTCCTCGGCAGCGTCGCCACGGCCCTGTACCGCGTGAACCTGCCCGACCTCGGCCTCTCGGGCGACACCGCCTCGGCCGCGAGCGACTCGATCGGCGAGGCCGCGCACGTGGCGCACGAGCTGACCGGATCGGCCGGCAGCACCCTGCTGTCGAAGGCCGGCGATGCGTTCACCTCCGGGATGACGCCGACGTTCCTGATGGCGGCGGCGCTGCCGCTTGCCGCCGCGGCGCTCACCTGGGCGAAGATCCCTAAGGGCCTGCGCCCGACGGAGGACGCGCACTGAGCCACGCGTCCACCGGCGGCCGCATGCCCTTCAGTGAGGGCGCCGTGGCGGCCGTCGTCGTGGAGTGCAGCTGCCGCCCGGCGCGTTCGGCACCGGAGGGACCGGGCACACGGACGCGACGAACACGAACAAGCGCCAGGTCTGGGTGACCGAAGTGGCGCCCCAGGCCCGAGCGGCTACAGTCACCAGCGATCGGCACCGCTCACCTGGGAGAACCTCGCACCATGGCCGTCGACGAACTCGACACCCGCATCCTGCGGCTGCTCCTCGAACAGCCGCGCACCAGCCTGCGTGAGTACGCGCGCGTCCTCGGCATCGCCCGCGGCACGCTCCAGGCGCGGCTCGACCGCATGGAGCGGGACGGCGTGATCACGGGCACGGGACCGTTCCTCTCCCCCGCCGCCCTCGGTCACCCCGTGCTGGCCTTCGTCCACATCGAGGTGACGCAGGGGTACCTGGACGAGGTGGGCGACGCGCTCGCGGCCGTACCCGAGATCATCGAGGCGCACTCGATCACGGGCGGCGGCGACCTGCTGACGCGCGTCGCCGCCCGCGACAACGGCCACCTGGAGGACGTCATCCAGCAGCTGATCAAGCTGCCGGGTGTCGTCCGCACCCGTACCGAGATGGCGCTGCGCGAGCGGGTGCCGCACCGCCTGCTCCCGCTCGTCGAGTCCGTCGGCAGGTCGACCACCGAACAAGGGTGACCTGGCCGTTTGACATGCTGGAGGGCATGAGCACCTTCGGCAGGACCTCGGTCGTCTTCGACCTGGACGGCACACTCGTGGACAGCGAGCCCAACTACTACGAAGCCTCGCGGGCGCTGCTCGCCGACCGCACGGGCCGGGAGTACACCTGGGCCGACAACGAACAGTACGTCGGCATCAGTTCCGTCGAGACGCTCGCGCTGTGGAAGGCGGAGTACGGCATCGAGGCGTCGGCGGCGGAGCTCCTCGCCGACCTCGACCGCCGCTATCTGGCGCTGGCGCGCGCGAACACACCGGTCTACCCGGAGATGCGCAAGCTCGTCGAGCGGCTGCACGAGGCGGGCGTGCCCATGGCCGTGGCGTCCGGGTCCTCCCGCGCGGCCATCGAGGCGATCCTGACCGGCACGGGCCTGGCCGCCCAGCTGACCACGCTCGTCTCCGCCGAGGAGGTGCCGCGCGGCAAGCCCGCCCCGGACGTGTTCCTGGCGGCGGCCGCCCTGCTGGACGCGGACCCCGCGGACTGCGTGGTCTTCGAGGACGCGGCACCGGGCGCGGAGGCCGCGCGGGCGGCCGGAATGCGGTGCGTAGCCATCCCTTACATACCGGCTCACGCCACCCACGAGGCCTTCACCCACGCAGACCTCCTGTTCCCCGGCGGCCACACCGAGTTCACCGCACAGGCAGCACTGGAACTCCTGGCGAGCTAGGGACAGAGGGGGGCCGAGGGCGGGCGTGGCCCGTTCAAGGGCGCGGGGAAGTGCGCGACCAGCCCCATACGGCCCGCAGGGAAAATTCGGTCCCTCTGCTCAGGCTGCCCCCGCCACCCGCTCAGGAGTAAGCAGCTCAGCCAACCGCTCCGGCGGCAACAACCCCTTCTCCAGCACCAGTTCGGCCACACCGCGCCCCGTGGCCAACGCCTCCCGCGCGATCTCCGTGGCGGCCGTGTACCCGATGTGCGGGTTGAGCGCGGTGACCAGCCCGATGGACGTCTCCACGGAGTGGCGCAGCACCTCCGTGTTGGCGGTGATGCCCTCCACGCAGCGTTCGGCGAGCGTCAGGCAGGCCGCGCGCAGCGAGGTGATGCTCTTCGCCAGCGAGTGCAGGATGATCGGCTCGAAGGCGTTGAGCTGGAGCTGGCCCGCCTCGGCGGCCATGGTGATGGTGACGTCGTTGCCGATGACCTCGAAGCAGACCTGGTTGACGACCTCGGGGATCACCGGGTTGACCTTGCCCGGCATGATGCTCGAACCGGCCTGCACGGGTGGCAGGTTGATCTCGTTGAGCCCGGCGCGGGGGCCGGACGACAGCAGCCGCAGGTCGTTGCAGCTCTTCGAGAGCTTGACGGCGATCCGCTTCAGGACGCCCGACAGGTGCACGAAGGCACCGCAGTCCTGCGTCGCCTCGACGAGGTTGGCGGCCGTCACCAGCGGCATGCCGGTGATCTCGGCGAGGTGGCGGCGGGCCGTCTCGGCGTATCCGGCGGGGGCGTTGAGCCCGGTGCCGATGGCGGTGGCGCCGAGGTTGATCTCGTGGATCAGCTCGACGGCCTCGGCGAGCCGCATGCGGTCCTCGTCGAGCATCACGGCGTACGCGGAGAACTCCTGGCCGAGCGTCATCGGCACCGCGTCCTGGAGCTGCGTACGCCCCATTTTCAGGACGTCGCGGAACTCCAGCGCCTTCGCCGCGAACGCGTCCTGCACGACCGCCATGGCGCGCAGCAAGCCATGCACCGCGCTGATCGTCGCGACCTTCACGGCGGTCGGGTAGACGTCGTTGGTGGACTGGCTGAGGTTGACGTCCTCGTTGGGGTGCAGGTGCTCGTACGCGCCCTTGGGGTGCCCGAGGAGCTCCAGAGCCCGGTTGGCGACGACCTCGTTGGCGTTCATGTTGGTGGAGGTGCCCGCGCCGCCCTGAATGACGTCGACGACGAACTGGTCGTGCAGGCGCCCCGCGCGGATCTCCCGGCAGGCGGCGGCGATCGCGTCGGCCTTGGCTTTCGGGAGCAGCCCCAGCTCCTCGTTGGCGCGCGCGGCGGCTTCTTTCACGGCGGCGAGGGCGTCGATGAGCTGCGGGTACACGGAGATGGGGATGCCCGTGATGGGGAAGTTCTCCGTGGCGCGCAGGGAGTGGATGCCCCAGTAGGCGTCGGCGGGGACGTCGCGGTCACCGAGCAGGTCGTGTTCGCGGCGCGTGGCGGGGGCGGGGGCCGGGGCGGCGGTCATGGTGCTGTTCTTTTCAGTCGTACGGGGGGAAGTCGAACGCCCCTCAAGGGGCGTGGGGCAGTGACATGTGCGGCTTCCGCCGCGCGGGCGCGACCAGCCACAAACCGGCCCGCAGGCACATACGCTCAGGCAGCCACCGCAGCCGCAGCCGCAGCCCCAGCCCCAGCCCCAGCCCTGGCCAGGTCCCCCGCCGCACCGACAATCCGCCGCAGAATCTCCGACCGCTCCCCCCGGCCGGAGGCCGCGAGCAGCGCCGCGAGCACTGCCGTACGCGCCTGACCGGCGCGCAACGTACCGGTGAGGACCGCTCCGGCGGCCGCGAGGTCGACGGCTCCGCCGTGCGTGTAGATCTCGGTGACGGGGCCCGCGGGGACGCGGCTGGTGAGGGCGACGAGCACGCCCCGCTCGACGGCACCGCGGACGGCGGTGACGAACTCGGGTGTCGCGTTGCCCGCTCCGGTGGCGACGAGCACGATGCCCTGCGCGCCTGCCCGGACCGCCGCCTCCAGGAGCAGCGGGTCGGCGTCGACGTGGTGCATGACCATGTCGACGCGCGGCAGGACCGCGCCGGCCGCGGGCAGCGGCAGCGGCTCGGGGCGCTCCGGGCGGTGCAGGATCGAGACCTTGCCGAAGCCGACCTTGCCGACACGCGGCCCGGAGGGGTCGGCGAAGGCGTCGGCGGCGAGGGTGTGCGTCTTCACGGTGCCGCGCGCGGCGTGCACCTTGCCGTCGAAGACGATCAGCACCCCGAGGTCCCGCACGGTCGCGGCGGTGAGCAGCGCGTCGTACAGGTTGCCGGGTCCGTCGCCGTCCTCGGCGCCGAGGGGCTTCTGGGCGCCGGTGAGCACCACCGGGCGGGAGTCGACGTGGTGCAGGTCGAGCAGGAGGGCGGTCTCCTCCAGGGTGTCCGTGCCGTGGGTGACGACGATGCCGTCGACGCCGGGGTCGGCGAGCACCTCGTGCACGGTGCGCAGCAGGGTGAGCTGCTGGGCGGAGGTCAGCCGCGGGCTGTTCACGTTGAACAGGTCGATGACCTCGGAGGTGATGCCGTGGGGTATCGCGGCCGTGGCGAGCACCTCGCGCCCGGGGGCGTCGGCGGCGAAGCCGGTGCCCTGCCAGCGGCTGGCGATGGTGCCGCCGGTGCTGATGACGACGATCCGTCGCGCCTGTGCTTCCACGTGTGCGTCCCTCCCAGGAATACCGAAGACCGAGAGCCCTCCGAGCGGCGGGCAGCCTCGGCGCAACAATAGTTCGAACACCGCGCAATGTGTTTGCCTGTATTCGTTCACTCAGGCGCATTTCGGGGTGGATAATTGCTCCATGGACGAGATCGATCGGCAAATCTTGCGCGAGCTTCAGAAGGACGGTCGCCTCACCAACCAGGAGCTGGCCCAGCGGGTCGGCCTGAGCGCGTCGCCGTGCATGCGGCGGGTGCGTCAGCTGGAGCTGGACGGCGTGATCCAGGGGTACCGCGCGGTCGTGGACCCCGAGGCGGTCGGCCGCGGCTTCGAGGTGCTGGTCTCCATCGAGGTGCGGCGCGACCGCGAGACGGTCGAGGCGTTCGAGGCGGCGCTCCAGGACATCCCGGACGTCATCGAGGCGTACCGCCTGTTCGGCAGCCCAGGCTGCCTGCTGCGCATCGCCGTGGCGGACCTCGCCGCGTACGAGCGCCTGTGGATCGAGCGGCTCACGGCGCTGGCGGGGGTCACGGAGGTCAACTCGCAGATCATCATGAAGCGGATCAAGGAACCCGAGGGCCTGCCGGTGGGCGGCTGACCAAGGACAGCGTCGATACCCCGCCTCCCTTGGTACAGACCTATTGACGCCAGGTCCGGTCCTTCCTACTGTGACGCTTCGCACCACGCACGCCTCCTCGCCCCCTCGCAGTCAAGGAGCACAGCGTGATCGGTCGGACGTTACGCCTGCTGGGGGCCGCCCTGGCCCTCGCCTGTGCCGCACAACTGCCGGCCGCCGCGGCGGCCCCCTCCGCGCCCCCGGCCGACACGTGCGCGGTCAAGTCGAAGCCCGCGGGGAAGGTGCTCCAGGGCTACTGGGAGAACTGGGACGGCGCGGCCAACGGCGTCCACCCGCCCTTCGGCTGGACCCCGATCACCGACTCGCGCATCCGTGAGCACGGCTACAACGTGATCAACGCGGCCTTCCCCGTGATCCGTTCCGACGGCACCGTCCTGTGGGAGGACGGCATGGACGCGACGGTGAAAGTCGCGACGCCCGCCGAGATGTGCGAGGCCAAGGCGGCCGGCGCGACGATCCTGATGTCCATCGGCGGCGCGACGGCCGGGATCGACCTCAGCTCCAGCAGGGTCGCCGACCGCTTCGTCGAGACGATCGTGCCGATCCTCAAGAAGTACAACTTCGACGGCATCGACATCGACATCGAGACCGGCCTCGTGGGCAGCGGCAACATCAACCAGCTCTCGCCGTCCCAGTCCAACCTGATCCGCATCATCGACGGGGTCCTCGCGCGGATGCCCGCGAACTTCGGCCTGACCATGGCCCCCGAGACGGCCTACGTCACCGGCGGCAGCGTCGTCTACGGCTCGATCTGGGGCGCGTACCTCCCCATCATCAAGAAGTACGCGGACAACGGCCGCCTGTGGTGGCTCAACATGCAGTACTACAACGGCAGCATGTACGGCTGCTCCGGCGACTCCTACTCCGCGGGTACCGTCCAGGGCTTCACCGCGCAGACGGACTGCCTCAACAAGGGTCTGGTCATCCAGGGCACCACGATCAAGGTCCCTTACGACAAACAGGTCCCGGGCCTCCCGGCCCAACCCGGCGCGGGCGGCGGCTACATGTCCCCGGCCCTGGTGACCCAGGCGTGGAACACGTACAGCGGCGGCCTGAAGGGCCTCATGACGTGGTCGATCAACTGGGACGGTTCGAAGGGGTGGACGTTCGGGGACAACTTCAAGCGGTTGACGCGGAGTTGAGCAGGCCCTGGGGCCCTGTGCCGAGCGGCGCGGCCACCCCGGCCACGGCCCGCCGTGCGGCCTCGGCCAGCGAACGCCGGTCGGTGCCGGTGAGCGGGTCGTGGACCGTGACCCGCACGGCCAGTCCGGACGCGGCCGCCACCCTGCGCAGCGAGGCGGTGAAGTCCTCCTCGCCGAGGAAGGCGGCCGCGGCGCTGGGAGCGCCGCCCTGCCGGTAGGCGACCGTCACCGGGCGCACGGTCGCGCCCGCGTCCACCGCCGCCTGGAAAGCGGCCCGCCGGAAGTCGCCGCCCGCGGCGGAGCACCACGTCGTCGCCTGGGGAAAGACGAGAACGGACGTACCGCCCCGCAGGTCCCGCGCCAACTCGGCCACCGCGTGGGGGAGTCGGCGCGGGCTGCCGTCCCTGTCGATGAACCGTGTCCCCGCCCGCCGGGCCAGCGTGCCCACGAGCGGCCACCGGCCCACCTCGCGCTTGGCGAGCACGCTCACCGGCTCGACCGCGAGCAGGGCGACGACGTCGAGCCAGGAGATGTGGTTGGCCACGACGAGGGTGCCCGCGCCGCCGCCCCCCGCGCTCAGCCGTGCGGCGCGCGCCACCTCCAGGCGCACCCCGAGCGCGCCGAGCACCGCGCGCGCCTCGCCCCGCAGGATCCGGGGCTCGGCGAGCCGGCCGCCCCGCACCATGGCCCGGGTCAGTGTGTACGCCAACGCGGTGTACCGGCGGGCGAGTTCACCCGGCGGCACGCGCGGGTCCGGCTCCGCGACGCAGCTCGCGGGACAGCCGCGGTCGACCGCCCAAGGGCTCCTCACGCGTTTGCCCCGAGGAAGTAGCGGCGGTGGCGCGCGCTGAGCCGCTCGGTGTCGAGGAGTACGAAGAAGTCGGCGACGTCGAACCGCGGATCGTGGGCGGGGGCTCCGCACATCCACGCGCCGAGGCGGAGGTAACCGCGCAGCAGGGGTGGCAGGTCGGCGTAGGTGGGGCGCTCCGGGGCGGCACCCGTGGGGGTCCAGGGGAGCCGGGGGTGCACGCGCAGCTCCGGCGGCGCGGCGTGCTTGGCGGTGCCGAGCAGCCAGGCGCTGGACGCGGCCCGCCCGCCGTCGGCCAGCGGCACGGAGGCGCAGCCCGCCAGGTGGCGGTGGCCGGAGAGCAGGACGTAGCGGGCGAGCGCCGACCACATGAGGTTGATGACGGCACCGGAGCGGTGGTCGGGGTGGACGCAGGAGCGGCCCGCCTCCACGGTGGAGGACCGCAGGGCGCTGAGGGCACGCAGGTCGAACTCGCCCTCGGAGTAGGAGCGTTCGGCACGGCCGGGAGGCAGCAGCCGGTAGGTGCCGACGACCTCACCGGTCGCGGTGTCGGTGACGATCAGGTGGTCGGCGAGGTCGTCGTAGGCGTCGATGTCGTGGCCGGGCAGAGGTGTGTCGAGCGCCGCGCCCATCTCCTCACCGAAGACGCGGTGACGCAGGCGCTGGGCGGCCCTGATCTGTTCGGTGGTGTCCGCGATGGAAGTGACGTATGAGCTGGTGACCGTCGGAACGAGGGATGTCGGGGGCATGACGCTTCCGTTCTCGGTTCGGTGGGGAGGGAGGGTCGCGGGGAGGGAGGGTCGCGGGGAGGGAGTGTCGAGGGGAGGGAGTGTCGAGGGGAGGGAGTGGAGGTAGGGGGACGGGGGCGCCGCGTGGCGGACCGCTCGCGTCGGTGGGCGCCGCGGCACGTTCAGCACGGTGACGGCACCGGCTGAACTTCGCGCTTCAGGCGCGCGTCGGCCGTGCGTCGGGCGCGCGTCCAGAACGGGCGGTGGGCCTCACCTCCGGCCCGGCCTCTTGCGGCCTCTTCCGGCCTCCGCGGCCCTCGCCCCGGCCGGCCCCGATTGACCCGCCCCCGCGCCAGGCCGTACAAACGCCGCATGCCACCTCCCCTCCCCCTCGCCGGTATCACCGTCGTCAGCCTTGAGCAGGCCGTCGCCGCGCCCTTCGCCACCCGGCAGCTCGCCGATCTGGGCGCGCGCGTCATCAAGGTCGAACGGCCCGGCGGTGGAGACTTCGCGCGGCGGTACGACACCACGGTGCACGGCCAGGCCAGCTATTTCGTCTGGCTGAACCGCTCGAAGGAATCCGTCACCCTCGACCTGAAGTCGGTGGACGGAATGCGTGTTCTCGCCGAACTCATCGAGGGCGCCGACGTGTTCGTGCAGAACCTCGCCCCCGGCGCCGCCGCCCGCATGGGTCTCGGCGCCGAGGAGCTCCAGGCCCGCCACCCCTCCCTCATCCCTTGCACCATCAGCGGGTACGGCACCGACGGCCCCTGGGCGGACCGCAAAGCGTACGACCTGCTCGTGCAGTGCCAGACGGGGCTGCTCCAGCTCACCGGCACCCCGGACGAGGCGGTGCGCGTGGGCATCTCCGTGGCCGACATCGCGGGCGGCATGTACGCCTACAGCGGCATCCTCTCGGCGCTGTTCACCCGGGCGACGACCGGCCGCGCCCCGGCCGTCGAGGTCTCCCTCTTCGACGCGCTCGCCGAGTGGATGAGCCAGCCCGCGTACTACACGCGCTACGGCGGCACCCAGCCGCCGCGCGTCGGCGCCCGGCACGCGACGGTCGCGCCGTACGGTCCCTTCACCGCCTCCGACGGCAAGGACGTCCTGCTGTCCGTGCAGAACGAACGCGAATGGGCCGCCCTGTGCCGGGAGTTCCTCGGCCGCCCCGAGCTGGCCGACGACCATCGGTTCGCCACCGGCTCCGACCGCGTGGCGCACCGGGACGCCCTGGACGCGATCATCGCCGTACGTTTCCGGGAGCTCGGCGGTGACGAGGCGATGAAGCTCCTCGACCGGGCCCACATCGCCAACGCGGGTGTCAACTCGGTCCAGGAATTCCTCGACCACCCCGTGCTGAGCGAGCGCGGGCGCTGGCAGGACGTACGGGTGCCGGGGGTGCCGTCGCCCGTACAGGCGCTGCTGCCGCCCGCGGACCTCTCCGGTGTGGCCCCGCGGATGGACCCGGTGCCGGCGGCGGGCGAGCACACCGAGGCGATCCTCGCCGAGCTGGGGCGCGGCCCGGACGAGATCGCCCGGCTGGTCGCCGAGGGGGTGTGCCGGTGAGCGCCCTGGACAGCCTCCCGCCCGACGAGCAGCTGGCGGTCACGACCGTGCGGGACTTCGTGGACCGCAGGGTCCGGCCCGCTGTCAGGGAGTTGGAGCGTTCCGACACCTATCCCGAGGCGCTCGTCGAGGGGATGAAGGAGCTCGGCGTCTTCGGGCTCACCGTCCCCGGGGAATACGGCGGCACCCCCGTCTCCACCCCTTGCTCCGTCCTGATCACCGAGGAACTGGCGCGCGGCTGGATGAGTCTGGCGGGCGCGATGGGCGGCCACACGGTCGTCGCCGGGCTGCTCGCGCGCTTCGGCACCGACGCGCAGAAGAGCCGCTGGCTGCCCCGCATGGCCACCGGCGAGGTGCGCGCGACGATGGCGTTGACCGAGCCGGGCGGCGGCTCCGACCTCCAGGCGCTGCGCACGCTCGCGCGCCGTGACGAGGACGGCGGCGGGTATGTCATCGACGGCGCGAAGACCTGGATCACCAACTCCCGCCGCTCGCAGCTGATCGCGCTGCTCTGCAAGACCGACCCCGCCGCCGAGCCCCGCCATCGCGGCATCTCCGTCCTGCTCGTCGAGCACGGCCCGGGCCTGACCGTCTCGCGCGATCTGCCGAAGCTCGGCTACAAGGGCGTGGAGAGCTGCGAGTTGTCCTTCTCCGGCCACCGCGCACCGGCCGACGCGCTGCTCGGCGGCGTGGAGGGAAAGGGGTTCGGGCAGATGATGAAGGGCCTGGAGACCGGGCGGTTGCAGGTGGCCGCTCGCGCGCTCGGCGTGGGGCGCGCCGCGTTCGAGGACGCGCTGCGCTACGCCCAGGAGCGCGAGTCGTTCGGCGTGCCGATCTGGCAGCACCAGTCCATCGGCAACTACCTGGCCGACATGTCGACTTCACTCTCCGCCGCCCGCCAGCTCACCCTGCACGCGGCGCGGGAGGCCGACGCGGGGCGGCGCGTCGACATGGAGGCCGGCATGGCCAAGCTGTTCGCGTCGGAGACGGCCATGCGGATCGCGCTGGACGCGGTCCGCATCCACGGCGGCAACGGCTACTCGACCGAGTTCGACGTCGAACGCTACTTCCGCGACGCGCCGTTGATGATCGTCGGTGAGGGGACCAACGAGATCCAGCGCAATGTGATCACCCGTCAACTCGTGGCGCGCGGCGGCCTGGACGTCTGAGCCGCCGTCCACCGCTGCCCGCGGATCAGACGGCGGTGCCGAGCCCCTCGATGACCACCGCGTTCGGCAGCGCGGCGAAGGCCTTGCCCGGCACGATCAGCTTGCCGCGGCGGCTGCCGCTGCCGACGAGGACGTACGGCAGATCGACGACGACGGCGTCGACGAGCAGCGGCCACGCGGCGGGCAGCCCGATGGGCGTGATGCCGCCGTACTCCATACCGGTCTCCCCCGTCGCCGTCTCCATCGGCGCGAACGACGCCTTGCGGGCCCCGAGTTGGCGGCGGACGACGCCGTTCACGTCCACGCGCGTCCCGGACGGCACGACGCACGCGGCGAGCGTGGTCTCGCCGCCGCGCTTGCCCGCCACGACGACGCAGTTGGCGGACCGGGAGAGCAGCTCGGGGCCGTAGTGCTCCAGGAAGGTGGCGGTGTCGGCCCACTCCGGTTCGGTGTCGACGTGGATCAGCTCGTCGGCCGGGACGGGCCCGCGCCAGCCGCGTACGGCTTCCGCGACGGGTGCGACCAGCAGGTCGAGGACCTCGGGAGCGGGGTGGACGACATCGAAATCACCGAGAGGAGCACGCATGGCGGCACGGTAGGCCACTCGGCGCGGGGCGCGCCAACAGCTCTCAGTGGGTGGACGCGTGGGCGGGCGGGACCGAGATCGACAGGGTCATCTCCAGCGGCTCGGCACCCTTGTTGTGGTAGCCGTGCGGGACGTTGGCCTCGAACGTGGCGGCCGTGCCCGTCGCGACGGCGTGCTCGACACCGTCCACGATGAGCGTCAGTTCGCCCCGCACCACGTGCAGCAGCTCGATCGTGCCCGGCGGATGCGCGTCGGAGTCGCTCCCGTCGCCCGGCATCAACCGCCAGGACCACAGCTCGAAGGGGCCGTGCGCCTCGGCCCCGACCAGGAGCGTGGTACTGCTGCCGGCTTCCGTGGACCACATGCGCACCGCCTGCTCCGGCGGCACGAGGCGGACGTGCGGGCCCTGTTCGTAGTCCAGGAGCGTGGTGATGCTGACGCCCAGCGCGTCCGCGAGCTTCACCGTGATACCCACGCTGGGGTTGGTTCTGGCCTGCTCGATCTGGATGATCATGCCGCGGCTCACACCGGCGCGGGCCGCGAGGGCGTCGAGGGTGAAGCCTCTCTCGTTGCGCCACCGCTTGAGGTTGCGCGCGAGCGACTGGGTCAGCTGGTCGAGGTCCGACACATTCCGTCCAATATTTTGGATGACAGAGTTCACTGTACTGAACTACCGTGCGGTGCACCTGACAGTTCCCGACGGTTCACCACACTGTACTGCGAGGCTCCTCCATGACCGCACTGTTCGCCCTGGCCACGAGCTTGCTGTGGGGCCTCGCCGACTTCGGCGGCGGACTCCTGACCCGCCGCGTCCCCGCCCTCACGGTGGTCGTGGCCTCGCAGGCGATCGCGGTGCTGGTGCTCGGTGCCGTCGTGGTCGCGACCGGCGGGTGGACCGAGTGGGGGCCGCAGCTGTGGTTCGCGGTCGGCGCGGGCCTGGTCGGCCCCGTCGCCATGCTCGCGTTCTACAAGGCTCTCGCCCTCGGGCCCATGGGCGTCGTCTCGCCGCTCGGCTCGCTCGGCGTCGCCGTGCCGGTCGGCGTGGGGCTCTTCCTCGGCGAGCGGCCCGGGCTCGCGCAGTTCGCGGGCATCGCCGTGGCCGTGGCGGGCATCCTCCTCGCGGGCGGCCCCGAACTGCGCGGCGCCCCCGTGCAGCGCCAGGCCGTCCTGCTCACCCTGCTCGCCGCGTTCGGCTTCGGCGGCGTCATGGCGCTGATCGCCGAGGCGTCGAGCAGCCTCACCGGGCTCTTCCTCGCGCTCTTCGTGCAGCGCGTGACGAACGTGGCGGCGGGCGGCGCGGCCCTGTACGTCTCCGTGAAGCGGGGCGGCGCCGCGCTCCCCGAGGGCTCCGGCATCGGCGTCCTGTGGGCGATGCTCCCCGCCCTCGCCTTCGTCGGCCTCGCGGACGTCGCGGCCAACGGCACGTACTCGGTGGCGGCCCAGAACGGCCCGGTCACCGTCGCCGCCGTGCTCTCCTCCGTCTACCCGGTGGTCACGGCGCTGGCGGCGCGAGCGGTACTGAAGGAACGGCTGCGGGGGATCCAGGCGGCGGGAGCGGGCCTGGCGCTGGTGGGGACGGTACTGCTGGCCAGCTGACACGGCCCCGCCAGGGGCGCGGGGAACTGCGCGACCAGCCACACACGACCCGCAGCCGAAAACTCACCGACCTACCCCTTGCCCATCTCCCCCATCTCCCCCAGCGCGATCAACTGCTCCGGCGTAACCCCCTCAGGGATGGGAACCGGCGCGGGCGTCCGCAACGGCGGCTGCCACCCCACCTCCACGTCCCACGTCCGCACGACCCGCGCCGGCGCCCCCGCCACCACCGCGTGGTCGGGAACCTCTCCCCGCACGACGGCCCCCGCGGCGACCACGACATTGCGCCCGATCCGGGCACCCGGCAGGATCACCGCGCCCGTCCCCACCCAGCACCCGGCCCCGATCTCCACCGACTCCATCCGCGGCCACTGCTTGCCGATGGGCGTGTGCGGATCGTCGTAGGAGTGGTTGGTGGACGTCACGTACACATAGGGCCCGAAGTAGCAGTCGTCGCCTATCGTCACCGTCGTATCGGCGATGACATGGCTGCCGCGGCCGAGCACGACGCCGTTGCCGATGCGCAGAATCGGGTCCGGGCCGAGGTCGAGGTCCGGCATCATTCCCGCGGTGAGCGTCACGTGCTCGCCGACGATGCAGTGGTCGCCGAGCCGTATCCACGGCTCACCGAAGACGGTGCCCTGCGGGAAGGCGAGCTTCGTGCCCTCACCGATCGCCCCGAACCGCAGCCGTCCTGGATGCGCGGCGGTCACCGCGCCCGTGCGCTGCACCCACGCCCATCCCGAGTGGACCGCGCGCTGCGCGAGGCGGCGCGGCACGGCGGCGAGCGATGAGAACGTGTTCCTGTTCTTCGGCACGCGCTCACGTTACTCAGTGCCCCCGGCCCCCGCAGGCCCACAACCTGTGATCTTCACCCCACCCGGCCGCGTGCGCCGCGCCGTCCCGTACGGTGCCGTCAGGCGCGACACCACGGAAGACGCACGGAAGCGGGGAGCGAGTCGATGGGCCACGAGGCACTCATCACCGGCATCGGCGGCAAGGATCCGAAGATCGACACGGCGGCGTTCACCGCGCCGACCTCGGTCGTGCTCGGCGAGGTGACGCTGCACGCCGGGGCCAGCGCCTGGTACGGCGCGGTGCTGCGCGCCGACTGCGGGCCCATCGTCGTGGGCGCCGACAGCAACATCCAGGACAACTGCAGCCTGCACGTCGACCCGGGCTTCCCCATCACCGTCGGCGCGCGCGTGTCCGTCGGGCACAACGCCGTCCTGCACGGGTGCACCGTCGAGGACGACAGCCTGATCGGGATGGGCGCGACCGTCCTCAACGGCGCGGTGATCGGCGCCGGCTCCCTGGTCGCCGCGCAGGCGTTGGTGCCGCAGGGCATGCGGGTGCCCCCGGGCTCGCTCGTCGCGGGCGTGCCCGCGAAGGTGCGCAGGCAGCTCACCGACGAGGAGCGCGAGGGCATCTCGCTCAACGGCTCGATGTACGTCGAACTGGCCAGGGCCCACCGCGACGCGCACGCCGCCGGGTGACCACTCGGTCGGCTCGGTCGGCTCAGTCGCCGACGCCGACGGGCTGCGGCTCGGCCGCCACGGGGCGGGCGGTCCCGGCGGTGGCCTCGGCCTCGGCGGCGGCCTTCTTGGCCCGCCGCTTGACGAACAGCATGGACCCGACGCCGATCAGTACGGCGATGGCGAGCCCGAGGTAGGAGAACCGCTTCAGCCAGTCCTCGGCGACCACGCCGATGTAGTAGATGACGGCGGTGGTGCCGCCGGCCCAGACGATGCCGCCGAGAACGTTGGCGATCAGGAACTTCCAGTACGGCATGCGCAGGACGCCCGCGAGCGGACCGGCGAAGATGCGGAGCAGCGCGACGAAGCGGCCGAAGAAGACCGCCCACATGCCCCACTTCTGGAAGGACCGCTCGCAGCTCGCGACGTTGGCCGCGCTGAAGTGCTTGGGGAACTTCCGCTCCAGCCAGGCCAGCAGCGGCCGGCCGCCCTTGCGGCCGATGGCGTACCCGATGGAATCCCCGATGATGGCACCCGCGGTGGCGCAGGCACCGAGGATGACGGGGTCGATGTCACCGTGCTGGGAGGACAGGAGAGCCGCGGAGACCAGGACGATCTCACCGGGCAGCGGAATGCCCAGGCTCTCCAGGCCGATGACGATTCCCACCAGCGCGTAAATGCTGACGGCCGGTACGTGCTCCAGCCACTCCTGGACGTGCAACGCCGGTTCCTCCCGTAGTTCCAGTGCTTGCCCCCGGCATACGCGCCCACACAACCGCGCACGCCCGCGCAGCCTACCGGTCGGAGATCACCTGGACGGAACGACGCCGCCCGCTTCGGGCTGCCGTCAGCTGGGGTCGTTGGGCCTGAGGGTCCACAGGACGGTCATCTCGCCGGTCACCGCGCCGTCCGCGCGGCGGATCTCGACGGCGACCGGGAACTCGGGGCGCTGTCCGGCGTCGAGTTCGGCGATCACGTCCCGCGCCGGGCGGCCGAGCGTCGCCGTGGCCGTCACGGGGCCCATGGCGAGCTTCTTGTACGCGATCTCGGCGCTGACGGCGAGCGGCACGGCGCGGGAGAGCTGCGCGCCGAACGCGGCGAGGACGATGGCCCCGCTCGCGGACTCACCCAGCGTGAACATGGCGCCGGCGTGCGGGCCGCCGACGTGGTTGTGGTACTCGCTCTGGTCGGGCAGGGCCACCACGGCCTTGTCCGGCGCGGTCTCCCGGAATTCGAGGTTCAGGGTCCTGGCCATCGGCACCGTGGCGGCGAGCATCTCGCCGATCGACATCTGGTCTGCGCTCATGACGGCGATGTTACCCACGAGTAGAGTCGAATGACCAGGCCCCTCCGCCTCGCGGATCACCGTCCCCTATCGTGAACGCCCATGTGGCATGGACAGCAGCCGCCCGGGGGCGAACCGAACCAGCCGGGCCAGGACCAGAACCCGTACCGGCAGCCGGGGTACCAGCAGCCCAACCCCTATGCGCAGCAGGCCCCTCGGCAGGCGCCCACCATGCCCGGCGAGCCGCGGGGCGGCGCGCCCGAGCCCCCGCGGGGCAACGGCAGGCGGACCAAGCTGATCGCCCTCACCGCGGCGGCGGCCGTCGTGGTGGCCGCGGGCGTCACCGGGGCCCTGCTCCTCGGCGGCGGGAAGGGGGACTCCGCGGAGCCCGGCCCGGCGAAGTCCGGTTCCGCACCCGGCCCGTCCGCGTCCGGCTCCGCCGACAACCCCCGCGCGGGCGCCGCCCCCGGACCCACCGTGCCCGGCTGGAAGGTCGTCGTGAACCCGAAGCGCGGCATCGCCTTCGACGTACCTCCCGAGTGGTCCCTGGAATCGAGGGACTGGGCCGGCGGATATGTGGAGGAGAAGGACGCCGACGACGAATCGGCGCCGTTCCTCGTCGCCTACGCCGCCCCCGCCTACTACAAGGAGAAGTGGTGCGAAAGCGACGAGGACAAGGACGGAGTCAAGGACTACGTCCCGCTGGCCGCCGCGGGCACCCGCGGCAACAAGGACGCCAACAGCACCGAGCAGATCGCACGGCACGACGCGACCATGTGGGTCTACGGCCCCTACACGCAGCCCGACAGGAAGAAGGTCACGACCGGCCCCGTGGAGTCGTACACCACGAAGTCGGGCCTCAAGGGCAGCCTGGCGAGCGCCACTTCGGCGGGTGTCGACAAGCAGGGAAAGTGCGACTCCGACGGCAAGGCCACGGTGTTCGCCTTCAAGGATTCCGCGGGCAAGTTCGCCTCCTGGTCCTTCCACGGCGCGAGGGGCGTGCGGGAGGAGCTTCCGGACGCGACCGTGAAGAAGATCGTCTCGACCGTGCGTGAGTACGAGACGGCCGAGGACTGACCGGCTTCGCGGGCCGCGCCCGGCTTCCGGGGGCCCATGTGATCTTGAACGAGCGCTGCCCGTATCGTGTGCGGCCATGTGGCCAGGACAGCAGCCGCCCGGGGGCGAGCAGAACCCGCGGGACCAGCATCACAACCCGTACCAGCGGCCGGGGTATCAGCAGCCCAACCCGTATCAGCAGCCGGGCTATCAGGCGCCGAACCCCTACCAGCAGCCGGCGACCGCACCGCAGGGCCGGCCCATGGCCAGGGCCACGGCCAGTGGAGCGCGCCGACCGTCCCGGCCGGAGCGCCGCAGGCTCCGGACGGCGGCAACAAGGGCGGCGGCAAGGGCAGCGACAAGGTCAAGGTCATCTCTCTCGTGACCGCCGCCACCGTGGTCGTCGCCGCGGGCGTGACCGGGTTCCTCGTCCTCGGCGGCGACAAGGACAAGAAGGACGAGGGGGGCGCCCGGGCCGACTCCCCCTCGCAGGCCGCCCCCGAGAATCCGGGTGCCGCCCCGGATGACGGCGACGACAGCGAGCGCGGTACGGACAACGGCCTCAAGCCGACCATCAAGGGCTGGCACGTCGTGGTGAACCCCCGGTGGGGCACGGCCTTCGACGTACCGCCCGAGTGGGAGGTGCAGAACCCCGGGTCCGCGATCGCCTTCGAGGACAACAAGACGGGCGAGCCGCTCATGACGATGTCGGCGCCCGCGTATCTCAAGCCCGCGTGGTGCGTCACCGACGACGACAAGGACGGCAGGAGCGAGGACCACGAACTCGCCGCCGTCGGCACCAAGGGCGCCAAGGGCGCGAAGAACACCGATCAGGTCGCGGTCAACCAGGTCGCCTGGTGGGTCTACGCCGGTTACACCCAGCCGGACAAGAAGAGCTTCACGTCCGACGAGAAGGCGCAGCCGTACACCACCAAGTCCGGCATCAAGGGCAGCATCGCCCGCGCCGAGTCCACGAACACGCCCCAGCAGGGCAAGTGCGCCTCCGACGGCAAGGCGATCACCTTCGGCTTCAAGAACTCCGCGGGCGACTACGTCGCGTGGAGCCTCTATGGGGCGCGCGGGGTGAAGGACGAGATACCCGAGGAGACGGTGATGAAGATCCTCAGCACGGTGCGCACCCACGGCGAGCCGACGGAATCCTGACGCTTTCCATCTCTTTCCGCCCCTTTCTGCTCCCCTTGCTGCTCCCCGTCGGCGGCAGGCCGGGGCCGGCCCGGGGGGACGCCCGTGGCACCCGGCCCCCGGCACCTCTATGGTTACTGGCCATGTGGCCAGAACAGCAGCCGCCCGGGGGCGAGCAGAACCCGCAGGACCAGAATCACAACCCGTACCAGCAGCCGGGGTACCAGGCGCCGAACCCCTACCAGCAGCCGGGGTATCAGCAGCCGGGGTATCAGCAGCCGCCCGCGGGCGGTTACCCGCAGCAGGTGCCCGCCGGTGGCTACCAGCAGTCGCACTCGGGCGGGTTCTCACAGCCCGAGCAGCCGCAGCCGCAGTGGTCCGCCCCGACGCCGCCGCCCGGACTGCCGCAGCGGAGCGGTGGCGGCCAGGGCGGAGGTGGCGGCAACAAGACGAAGATCACCGCCATCGTCGCCTCGCTCGCCGTGGTGGTGGCGGCCGGTGTCACCGGCTTCCTGGTCCTCGGCGGTGACGAAGAAGGCAAGGACGACAACGCGGGCCCGGCGAAGCCCTCGAAGTCCGTGACGAAGAAGCCGAGCCCGACGCCCACCAGCGACGGGAACGAACGCGGCGAGGGCGGCGAGGACAAGCCGACGATCCCCGGCTGGCAGGTCGTGGTGAACCCCAAGTGGGGCACCGCCTTCGACGTCCCGGCGGACTGGAAAGTCGAGACGCCGGACACCTTCACCGGCTTCGACGACCGCAAGGACAAGGGCACGAAGGCGATCATCGGCATGTCCGCGCCCGCGGTCTACAAAGAGAAGTGGTGCACGTCGGACGACGACAAGGACGGCGAGCCCGACGACACCTCGCTCGCCGTCGTCGGCACCAAGGGCCAGAACGGCGCCAAGAACACCAAGGACGTCGCGCGCAACGACTCGGCCTGGTGGGTCTTCGGCGGCTACACCGAGCAGACCAAGGCCGACAAGAAGAAGATCAAGATCGGCGAGGTCGAGGAGTACACCACCAAGTCCGGTGTCAAGGGCAGTCTCGCGACGTCGACGACGTCCGGCGCCGCCACGTCCGCCAAGTGCGACTCGGAGGGCAAGGCCACCACGTTCGCCTTCAAGAACGAGGCCGGCGAGTACGTGGCCTGGACCCTTTACGGCGCCAAGGGCGTCAAGGAAGAGGTCTCCGACGCCACGGTGAAGAAGATCCTGGACACCGTGCGGTGGAGCGAGGCCGCGACCGACGAGTCCTGAGGCCGCGCGGCCCGCTCCGAGCCGCGCGGCGCGTTCTGAGCCACGAGAACAAACGGTTTGGCAAGTGAGCCCGCCCCCGGGGACAGTCCCCGGGTGAAGGAACCGCCTCCGTGCCGCGCCGCCGCCCGAGTCGGGCGGGTCGCAACTCCACGCTGCTGACCGCCGCCGCGATCGTGACGAACCTCGGGAGCCACGGGGCGTTGATCGCGGCGGCGTTCGCCGTTCTGGAAGCCGCGGCGGCTGCTGCTCGCGGGCACCCTCTGCGTCTTTCCGCCGGCCGCGCCCTCGGCGGCGCCGGCCGTGCCGCTGCCGGTGGCCGGGCTTGCCGCGGTGATGTTCGTCAGCGGCGTGGCCATCGAGGTGTTCGGCGTCTCCTGGATGATGGATGACCACGATGCACCAGGAGGTCCCGGAGGAGAAGCTGTCGCGCGTCTCCGCCTACGACTGGGTCGGCTCGATCGCGATGGTGCCTCTCGCCACGGCCCTGGCGGGCCCCGCGGAGTCGGCGCTTGGGCGCGGCCCGTCGCTGTGGGGCTGCGCGGTGTTCGTGGTGCTCGTGACGGCGGCGCTCCTGTTCGTCCCCGACGTACGCAATCTGACGCGGCGTACCACGGAGGTGACCGTGCCCACGCCGCGCGCCGAGGGCTCCGCGGAGGTGAGCACCTCGACCTCAGCGGACGCCGAAGCCCCCGTCGGGCGGCTCGGCTGAGAGGACGGCGTCCTCGTCGCGTACGGCCCCCGCATCCCCGACGAACCGCCGCAACGCCCCCACCCCGCCCCCTCCACTCACACACGCCACCCGAGCCGACACCCCCACCTCAGCCGATGCCGAAGGCACCCTCCGGCGGCTCCGGTGAAGGCACGGCCTCCGCGTCACGCACGGCCCCCGCCTCCCCGACAAGGCGCCGCAGCGCCGCGCCGTGCTCGACGCGGGCCGGGAAGGCGTCGGACGCCGCGCGCCGGGCCAGGGCGGCGATGTCGAGGGGGGCGTGCGAGGCGATGAGCACCGCGTTCCCGAAGCGGCGGCCGCGCAGCACGGACGGCTCTGCGATCAGCGCGAGTTCCTCGAAGACCACGGCGAAGGTGGCCAGTTGGGAGCGGAGGAAGGCGAAGGGCGCGCCGTCGGCGAGGTTCGCCGCGTACAGGCCGCCCGGGCGCAGCACGCGGTCGGTGGTCCTGGCGTAGGCGACGGTGGTGAGGTGGGCGGGCACGCGCGAGCCGCCGAAGACGTCGGCGACGAGGAGGTCGGCGCTGTCGTCGGGCGCCGCTTCGAGCCACTGCCTGGCATCCGCACCGTGCACGGTGATCCCCGACTCCCGCTCCCACGGCAGCTGTTCGGCGACGAGTCGCAGCAGCCCCCGGTCGGCCTCGACGACGTCCTGCCGGGAACCGGGACGGGTGGCGGCGACATAGCGGGGCAGAGTGAGGGCGCCGCCGCCGAGGTGGGTGACGTCGAGCGGCCGGCCCGGCGCGGCCGCGGTGTCCAGGACGTGGGCGAGCCGACGGGCGTACTCGAACTCCAGGTGCGTGGGCTCGTCCAGGTCCACGTACGACTGCGGCGCCCCGTCGACGGTGAGCAGCCAGGCCCGTGCCCGGTCGATGTCGGGCATCAGCTTGGCGGTGCCGTGATCGACGTCGCGGGTCACCGGAATCGCCTCGTCCGGGGGCCCGGCCCCCGCGTCGCTCTCGAACTCGTGCGCGTTCACGGGCTCCATTGTGCCCGCCCACCATGCCCGCCCTGCCGTCCCGCCCGTCCCAGGGGTGCGACTCCCCTGGGACTCCCCTCCGCGGACTTCGCGTTCCCCCTCCCGCATCGGCCAGTCGGTCAAGTGAAGCCGACGGTCATTAGTGAGGGCGTTCGGGAAAACGAGTCGGGTGGCTATCCGGGAACCGATCGGGACGAGACCCTGTGAAGCCTGCTGAAGAATCTGTCAGGAATCTGCCGGGAGCCGTCGCCCCCGGCAGGCAATTATCCGCTTTCCTGGCCGAGCACCGAGACGGCCTCTTTCCCGTGCTGGGGTTAACCGCCGCGGAAATCCCCGGAACGCGCCGCCGAACGCGAAGTGAACCGCCTTATCGAGTCCCATTCGGCTCGGACCATTCGGATCGCGCGTTGTCCTCCAGCCCCGTGACCGTTCCTCCGACGTTCCAGGACCGACCGGTTCAACCCCCGCCCGCTCCGGTCAGCCGACGCTCACCGTCGGGGACAGCTCCTGCCGGGCCGCGAAGGCGGCCAGCGCGGCGACGGTCGGGTGCTCGAAGAGCGCGCGCAGTGGCAGGTCCACCCCGAGCCGCCCGCTCGCCCGCGCCATCACCGTGGCGGCCAGCAGCGAGTCACCGCCCAGCGCGAAGAAGTCCGCGTCGACCGGTACCGCCTGTTCCCCCAGCACCTCGGCGAACAGCTCGGCCAGCGCCTTCTCCCGTTCGTCGGCCGGCTCCGCGGCCGGTCCGCCGCCGGGCTCCGCGTGCGGCTCGGGCAGGGCGCGGCGGTCGACCTTGCCGTTGGCCGTCAGGGGGAACTCGTCGAGCACGACGAACGCCGACGGTACGAGGTACTCCGGCACCCGCTCACTGATGAACTCCCGCAGCACCTGCGCGGACACCTCCGGGCCGTTCGCCACCAGTACGACATACGCGGCGAGGTACTTGTCACCTGACGCGTCCTCACGGGCGAGCACCACGACCTCGCGCACCCCCGGATGTTCCGCCAGCACCGCCCCGGCCTCGGACGGCTCCACCCGGATGCCCCGGATCTTCGCCTGGTCGTCCACCCGGCCGACGAACTCCAGTTGCCCCTTCCTGTTCCACCGTGCGACATCGCCGGTCCGGTACATCCGCGCACCGGCATCGCCATAGGGATCCGCGACGAACCGCTCGGACGTGAGGTCGGGCCGTCCGGCGTACCCGCGCGCCAACTGCCCGCCGCCGACGTACAGTTCACCCGCGACACCCACCGGGGCCAGCCGCAGCGCACTGTCCAGTACGTAGATGCGGTTGCCGCCCTGCCAGCGGTCGAAGACCACGTCCCGTTCGTCCTCGGCGAGCACCTCGATCCCGCTGACCCGCTGCCCGGGCCCGGCCACCGCCTGCCGGAGCACCCGCAGGTACGAGTCCGCCCACCGGTCCATCGTCCCGGCGTCCCACAAGTCGGAGCGGAAGACCAGACGACCGGACAGCTCCGCGCCGTGGTCGACGAGCACGCACTCCAGGTCGGCGTTGACCGGGCTCGGCCCGACCGGCCCGACGACCAGGTCGGCCGGCCGGCCGCCGAAGGCGCGCAGGTCCGGCACGGGCTCGGCCAGCTGGAACCACGCCGGGGCCAACGGGTCACGGCTCAGGTCGCCGGCACGGGCACCGGCCAGTTCCGCGGCAAGGCGCCCGTACGGCACGCCCTGGTGCGCGTACGCGCCGGTAACGGCCTCGTGGGTCCGGCCGAGCAGGTCCACGAAGGCCGGGTCGCCCCCGCAGTCGGTCCGTACGACGAGGGGGTTGACGTAGCAGCCGACCTGCCCGGGAGCCGTACGGAGCGTGCCGGGTACGCCCACCGGGATGTCGGACGCGCCCGTATACCGCGACAGGACCAGCTGAAAGGCGGCCAGCAGCACGGTGAACACGGTGCTGCCGCGCTCCGCGGCGAGCTGCCGCAGTCCGCGGGTGAGATCGGCCGGAACGGTGAAGTCGACCGGGGCGTCGGCGGCCGAGGGCAGCGCGGGCCTGGCCCGGCCGCCGGGCAGTTCGAGTTCCGGCGACAGCCCGGCCAGCCGTGCCCGCCAGTAGTCGGTCTGCGCTCGACCGCCCTCACCCTCCAGAGGGAGCTGTTGGGCGACGGGCTCGGGAGACTGGACGGCCGGTATCGGCGTCGGCTCCGAGGCGCCGGACGCGAACGCGTTGTAAGCGGCGTCGAGTTCGCGCAGCAGGATCCCGACCGACGCCTCGTCCGCCACGAGCCGGTGCGCCACCAGGCACAGTGTGGTGTCCCCCGGTCCGAGCCGGAGCAGCAGGAGGCGCAGCCCCGGTCCATGGGCGAGGTCGAACGGCTCGGCCGCCGCGGCGGCGGTCAACCGCTCCGCCTCGCCCGACGGATCGTCACAGGCCGACAGGTCGACCTGTCGAATCTGTCGGGCGGCCGGTCGAGTCTGTTGAACCGGTTGGGCCTGTTGAGCCGGTTGGACCCGTTCGACGGCCCGCGTGTCCGGGCCGCGCACCACCTGCCCGGGCCTGCCGTCGACCGTGACCCATCTCGTGCGCAGCGCCTCGTGCCGTGCCACCACCGAGGCCAGGGCCCGCGCGAGCACATCGGGCACGAGGTCGCCGCGGCAGCGCAGTACTGCCCGGACGTGCCGACCGGACCGGCCCGGTATCAGCTGCTCCAAAACCCATATGCGCTGTTGCGCAATAGAAAGCGGAATTACTGCGTCCTGCACCGGACCCCCTGTGAACCACGCATATGCCGCACGGCTTCTTGCGACCGCTTGGGTCACCAAGATTCCAGAAAAGGGTTCCATGATCAACCCCTTTCTCGATGCACCATTTGACCCGGAATGAAGATAATTTATGTGGCGCACGTCACATCCGGCCGAGAGTGGACACTGTTCACGTCGCTCATCTATGGTGATCGCACTTGATCATTAAGCGCACCCGAACGGGGGAGGGTGGCGACTTCGTTCATGGACCCCTCCCACGCCCTTTCTCACTTTTGCCGTGCGCATAGATACCGTCGTACCTGCATATGTCCAGGCAAGTATCTTTAGGGGGAACGCATGTTGAATCGCGATGCCGTGGTAAGCGAATACGAGAAGAATGGATTTGCCATTCTTCGCAATGTTCTGGACGCCGACCTCATCCAGGAAGCGCACGAGCATGTGGAGTGGCTGGGCCGGAAGTACCCGGACCTTCGCCCGGAGGACTACCACCACCCGCTGATGCGCAACGACGCGTTCTGGGTACGCATGGTCACCGACGAGCGGATCGTGGACATCGCCGAGCTCTTCCTCGGCCCCAACGTGGCCTGCTTCACCGCGCATTACGTGTGCAAGCCGGCGCTCGACGGCAGGCCCGTGCTCTGGCACCAGGACGGCGCGTACTGGAAGCTCCAGCCGATGGAGGCGCTGACCGTCTGGGCCGCGATCGACGAGTCCAAGCGCGAGAACGGCTGCCTCCGGATCATTCCCGGCAGCCACCGGATCCCGATCCACAAGCCGACGCTGCGTACGGACACGCCCAACATGCTGCACTCGCAGACCCGCGAGGACCTCATCGAGGAGTGGGTGGCGCGGGCCGGCGTCGTCGACATCGAGCTGGAGCCGGGCGACGTGTCGATCCACCACCCGAACATCCTGCACTGCTCGGAGCCCAACACCTCGCCGAAGCGGCGCTGCGGCCTGGACATGGGCTTCATGTCCACGACGACCACGATCTCCAACAAGGGCCTGTACCTCGACCCGATCCTCGTGCGCGGCGAGCCGGTCGGCGCGGGGAACCAGTACCGCTCCTACCCGGAGTACTCGCCCGAGGAGACGATCCCGTTCCGCGGTCACGAGGAGTGGAACGCCAAGGTCGCCGAGATCAACGAGCGCGGCCGGTTCGTCACGGACAGCAGCGGCGGCACCCCGCTGGAGATCACCCACCGCATGATGCAGCGTCTCCAGGAGGGCACGGTCAGCGTCTGACGCCGCCGGCCACGCCCGTCCACGCCACACGATCGCCGAGGTAGTCATGAAGTCATTCGCGGCCGTGCCTGCGGGCACCCGCACCGGGGGCCTGCACCACGTCGTCCGTACGTGGGCGGCACGGACGCCCGACGCCGACGCCGTGCTGTTCCGCGACCGCCGGATCAGTTACCGCGAACTCGACGCGGGAGCCCGCCGGATCGCGGCCCGGTTGCGCACGTCGGGTGTCGGCCGCGAAACGCTCGTCGGGGTGTGCCTGGAGCGATCGCCGGAAATGGTGACCGCCGTACTCGGAGTCCTTGAGTCCGGCGGGGCCTATCTGCCGCTCGCTCCGGGCACCCCCGCGGAACGCATGCAGCACATGCTCGACACCGGCGGCGCCCGGTCGGTGATCGCCGGCGGTTCGACCGTTGACCAGGTGTGCCAACTCTCCGCCGAGGTGTTCGACGTCGCCGAGCTGCTCGCCGAGAGCCCCGCACCGCAGGACCGGCAGGACCGGCAGGCCGACGCCGCGTTCGACTCCCGCGATCTGGCCTACGTCATCTACACCTCGGGCTCGACCGGCCGCCCCAAGGGCGTCGCGATGGCCCACCAGCCGGTACGCAAGCTGATCGACCGCCAGGTGGCCACCTCCGCGGCAAACCATCGGGGCGCCCCCGTACGAGCCCTCCAGTACACCCCGCTCACCTTCGACGTCTCCGTCCTGGAAATCTTCGCGACCCTCGCCGCGGGCGGCACCATCGTCCTGCCGGACGAAGACGTGCGACGGGATCCCGACGCACTGCTCGACCTCATCGAGCAGCAGCGGGTAACGAGCCTGTTCCTCCCCCTGGTTGGCCTCCAGCAGCTCGCCGGGGCCGCCTCATGGTCCCAAGAGGGCTGCCCTTCCCTGCGCGAGATCATGACCGGCGGTGAGCAACTGGTCATCACGCCCGCGCTGACGGAGTGGTTCCGCGCGATGCCGCAGTGCACGCTTCAGAACATCTACGGGCCCACCGAGGCCCATGTGGTCACTACCCACGACCTCCCGCCGGACCCCGCCGACTGGCCGAGTTCCGCCCCGATCGGGATGCCCGTCTTCGTCCCCTCGTCCAGCTGAAGGGATCGCACGCATGACCAATCCGTTCGAGGATGAGGACGGCACCTACCTGGTGCTCGTCAACGACGAGGGCCAGCATTCGCTGTGGCCCGAGTTCATCGAAGCGCCGGACGGCTGGGGCGTGGCGGCCGGTCCCGCCACCCGGGAGGCCTGTCTCAGTTACGTGAACCAGAACTGGACGGATCTACGGCCCCGTTCGCTGGTCCGCCGCGAAAGTGCCCGCTGACGGCCTCTGCCGGTCGAGCGCTGCCGGCCGAGCACTACCGGTCGAGGGCTGCCGACCGGACGGCCGCCGGGAGAGGCCGGAGACCACAGGAGACTGGCCATGCGCATGATAGCATCTGGCCTGTGACGTAAACACGAGCGGGCCGCCACGGAGCGGGGTAGTGCCGCTCTTATCATTCCTGGAGATGCGGTTATGGGACGTGGTCGCGCACGCGCCAAGCAGGCGAAGGTGGCCCGGGAACTCAAGTACTCCTCGTCCGTGACGGACTTCGAAGCCCTCCAGCGCGAGCTCGCCGACCAGTCGACGGCTCCGCGTGAGGAGTTCGAGTCCACCCCGGAGGCCTCGGGCCTCCGGTCGGCCGATCACTCGCACCGCGAAGAGTGACGGTTCGGCCGATCCTCCCCCGACGCCCTGCCGCCCGGCCCGCGTCCACGCTCACCGACGTCGCCGACGCCCACCTCCGGGATCCGTCCTGACTGCCGACGCACTCCCCCGCGGGACCGTGCGCGTGTGGTGGGCCGAGGTGGACGACGCCCATGAGGCACTGAAGCGGCTGCTCGATCCCGTCGAACGAGCCAGACTCGCCGCGACGCACGACCGGGCCGACCGTCGGCGATTCCTGCTGGGCTGTGCCATCAGCCGTATCGCGCTGGGAGAGTTCCTTGCCGTGGAGCCCGAGGAGGTAGGGCTCCTCCGGCACTGCCCCACCTGCGGCGGCCCGCACGGCAAGGTCCGCGTGCGGGGAGAAGAAGCGTCCGGGATACGGCTTTCCGTGACGCACAGCGGCGATCTGGTGGGTGTGGCGTTCTGCCGGTCCGCCGACGTCGGCCTGGACGTGGAGCCCGTCGACACCGCGGTGGACGTCGCGGGGCTGGCCCCGACAGTGCTGGGCGACAGTGAGATCGCCGCCCTGGACAGCGTCCCGCCCCACGACCGGACGCGGGCGTTCCTGCGGTACTGGACCCGCAAGGAAGCAGTCGCGAAAGCGCTGGGCATCGGAATCTTCACCACGCTGCGCAGACTGGAGATGACCGCGCCCGACGCGCCCGCGGCGATCGCCGCGTGGCCGGAGCGGCCCGACACGGCAAGCCGGGTGCAGGTCATCGACCTGCGTCCCCCTCTGGGCGGTGACTACTGCGCCTGCCTGGCAGTGGCGGACGCGTCACCGGTGGCAGTCGAGCAGCACCGGGTCGGCAGCCGCCTCCGCGACTGGGCACGGCTCGCCGACCGGCATCCGCGCCCGCCCGGGCCTCCCGCACTCGCCGTGGGCACCGTGGACACCCGGCCGGAACAGTGAGACACCGCTCAGGACGCCGCGCGGGTCCGGGTCACGAACGACCCGGACCCGCGCGGTTGTCCGGTTCCAGGGTCAGCGACCCGCGGCAGCGCGCAAGGAGTCGGCGCGGTCGGTGCGCTCCCAGGTGAAGTCCGGCAGCTCGCGGCCGAAGTGGCCGTAGGCCGCCGTCCGGGAGTAGATCGGGCGCAGCAGGTCCAGGTCGCGGATGATCGCGGCCGGGCGGAGGTCGAAGACCTCGGTGATGGCCTGTTCGATGCGGTCGGGGTCGACGGTGTGGGTGCCGAAGGTCTCGACGAAGAGGCCGACCGGCTCGGCCTTGCCGATCGCGTACGCCACCTGGACCTCGCAGCGGGTGGCGAGGCCGGCGGCCACGACGTTCTTGGCGACCCAGCGCATCGCGTACGCGGCGGAGCGGTCCACCTTGGACGGGTCCTTGCCCGAGAAGGCGCCGCCGCCGTGCCGGGCCATGCCGCCGTACGTGTCGATGATGATCTTGCGGCCGGTGAGGCCGGCGTCGCCCATCGGGCCGCCGATCTCGAAGCGGCCGGTCGGGTTCACGAGGAGGCGGTAGCCCTCGGTCTCCAGCTTGATGCCGTCCTCGACGAGCTGGTTGAGGACGTGCTCCACCACGTACCGGCGGATGTCGGGTTCGAGCAGCCTCTCCAGGCTGATGTCCGCCGCGTGCTGGGACGAGACCACGATGGTGTCGAGCCGGACGGCCTTGTCGCCGTCGTACTCGATGGTGACCTGGGTCTTGCCGTCCGGGCGCAGGTACGGGATGGTCCCGTCCTTGCGGACCTCGGACAGGCGCCGCGCCAGACGGTGCGCGAGGTGGATCGGCAACGGCATGAGCTCGGGGGTCTCGTCGCAGGCGTAGCCGAACATCAGGCCCTGGTCGCCCGCGCCCTGCTTGTCCAGCTCGTCCTCCTCCGCGCCGGAGGCGGCACCCGCGACGCGCTTCTCGTACGCGGTGTCGACGCCCTGCGCGATGTCCGGGGACTGCGCGCCGATGGATATCGAAACGCCGCAGGACGCGCCGTCGAAGCCCTTCTGGGAGGAGTCGTAGCCGATCTCCAGGATCTTCTCCCGGACCAGCTTCGCGATCGGCGCGTACGACTTGGTCGTCACCTCTCCGGCGATGTGGACCAGACCCGTCGTGATGAGGGTCTCCACGGCGACCCGGGAGGTGGGGTCCTCGCGCAGCAGCGCGTCGAGAATGGTGTCGCTGATCTGGTCGGCGATCTTGTCGGGGTGACCCTCGGTCACGGATTCCGAGGTGAACAGACGGCTGGGCATGGAAGAACTCCTGGAAATGTGGAACAAGGGCAGAAACGCCTGACCACTCAATTCGGCACACAGTCGCCTCCAACTGTCGGCAAGACAATTGGAGTTCACCATGTCGGGAATTGGCGCACGGGCGCCGGGTCCGCAACGTCCTGGCATTTTAATGGTGTTGACTGCTCGTTACATCCTATGTGAGGCTCTTCAACGTTCCAAGCCCCCTGAGTACCAGGGACTTGTTCCACAACGGAGGATTCCTTGAAGTCCAGCTCCATGCGTCGTGGCGCTCTCGCAGTCTGCGCCAGCACCGCCCTCGCCCTCTCTCTCACCGCCGGAACCCAGGCTTCCGCAACCGCGCCCCAGGCCCGCAAGCAGGCGCCGGACATTTCCGTCGACGCCGTGTTCAAGCATCTCGTCGCGCTACAGAAGATTGCCGACAAGAATGGCGGCCACCGGGCGCACGGCAGCACCGGCTACGCGGCTTCCCTCACGTACGTCAAGGCCATCATGGACAAGGCCGGGTTCAAGACCTCGGTGCAGGAGTTTGAATTCGGTGGGAAGAAGAGCTATAACCTCCTCGCCGACTGGGAGAAGGGCGGCAAGCCCCACGCCGAGACGTTGATGGTCGGAGCGCACCTCGACTCGGTCGACACCAGCGCCGGCATCAACGACAACGGCAGCGCCGTCGCCGCGGTCATCGAGACCGCTCTCGCTGTTTCCAAGGGCGAGATCAAGCCGAAGAAGCACATGCGTTTCGGTTTCTGGGGCACGGAAGAAGAGACGTTCATCGGCTCGACGCACTACGTCAACAACCTCACCCCCGCAGAACTCGGCGAGATCAGCGCCTATGTGAACTTCGACATGATCGGGTCACCCAACCCCGGTTACTTCGTCTACAACCAGGACGCCGAGATCGAGGGCCTGTTCAAGAAGTTCTTCGCGGGCAAGGGCATTTCGACCGAGCCTGCGACGGCACTGGACGGGCGCAGCGACCACGAGTCCTTCCGGGCCAAGGGCGTTCGGGTCGGCGGCACCTTCACCGGCTCGGCCGAGGTCAAGACCGCGGAGCAGGCCAAGAAGTGGGGCGGCACCGCCGGTGAGGCCATGGACAAGTGCTACCACCTCGCCTGCGACACCCCGGCGAACATCAACAAGAAGGCACTCGACCTCAACAGCGACGCCATGGCGTACGTCGTGACGAAGCTCAGCGCCTGAGAACCCGGCCGGGTCCTTCGGTGACCCGGCCACCCCGGGGCCGGCCGCGGGCAACCGCGGCCGGCCCGAGTGCGACAGCCGTACCGCTCCTCGGTTCAGGCGCCGTTCTCGCACCGGGGAGCCGCCGCGGCCAGGGCCTGCCGGTCCACCTTTCCGGTGGGCCCCACCGGCAGGGCGGGCATGAGCAGCACATGCTCCGGGACCATGTAGCTGGGAAGCAGCCCGGTGAGCCGACGGCGTACCGATACGCTCGTCAGGCCCGCTTCGTTGGCGCCGACCGCCCCCGCGGCCACCAGCTCCGGCCCCGTGGCCCCCTGCACCGTGGTGACCGCGCAGTCGACCACACCCTCGACCTGGCGCAGTGCGGCCATGATGTCGCCCAGCTCGATGCGGTAGCCCCGGATCTTGACCTGGTCGTCCCGGCGCCCGAGGAATTCGAGGTGGCCGCTCTCCATCCACCTGGCGCGGTCGCCGGTGAAGTACATGCGCTCGCCGGATTCTTTGTCGACCGTGTCCGGCAGGAACTTGGCCGCCGTGAGGGCGCCATCGCCCGTGTAGCCGTCGGCCACCGCCGTACCCGCGATGTACAGGTCGCCTTCGACGCCGATCGGGCACACCTCCCGGGCCTCGTCCAGGACGTAGTACCGGGCGTTGTCGATCGGCCGGCCGTAGGGAATGCTCGCCCAGTCCGGGGAGACCTCCCCGACCTCGAAGTAGTTCGACCAGATCGTCGCCTCGGTCGCCCCGCCCAGAGCGACCACCTGGGCCAGGGGGAAGTGGTGGCGGACCCGGTCCGGAAGCGTCAACGGCACCCAGTCGCCGCTGAGGAAGACGAGCCGCAGACTCGGCGGGGCGGCCCCGGCGGCGGGCTCCTCGGCGGTCGACATCACCAGACTCAGCGCCGCGGGAGCCGAGTCCCAGAAGGTGATCGGCTCCTTGAGCATGATCTCCATCAGCAGCTCGGGGTCCGCGAGCTCCTCCGGAGCGACGACGCGCAGGCTGGCGCCCGCGGCGAGGGTGCCCAGGATGTCGTACACGGAGAGGTCGAAGGTCAGCGCGGTGACCCAGAGCAGACAGTCCCGCGCGCCCACGGCGTAGCGGGTATTGACCCACTGGATGATGTTCACCGCGCTGCGGTGCCGCACGGTGACGCCCTTGGGGGTGCCGGTGGACCCCGAGGTGAAGATGACGTACGCGATGTCGTCGGCGCCCGGCCCGTCGGGCAGCGCAAGTCCGCGTGAGTCCGCCACGTCCCGCCAGGTGATGACCACCGGGCGCGGCGGCGTGGGCTCGCCCGTGCCCGGCCGCAGTACGACGTCGTACCGGTCGCGGAGCGCGGCGTTCCACTGCTCCCCCGAGCGTCGGCGGATCTCCACCTCGACCGGGAGCCCGAGCGCCTCGCCGAGCCCGTCGAACCAGGAGGAGGGCAGGGCCAGATGTCCGGTGTCCGGGCCGTCGGACGGCTCGACGACATCAGCGACGATGACGCATCCACCGGGTGAGACCGCGGCGAGCGCGTCCTTGAGGACGCCCCGCAGGTACTCGTAGCCGGGGAAGAACTGCGCCACGCTGGCCAGCAGCACGACATCGGTGCTGGCGGGTGCGACAGCCCGGCCCAGCTGGCCCGCGGTGGCGTGCACCAGGCGGCAGTCCTCTCCGAGTTCGCGTTCCGCGCGCTCCAGAGCGACCTCGGAGATGTCCAGGCCGGTGTAGGCGCCGACCCGGCCCTTCAGCGCCTTCGCGATGAGTCCGGCACCGCAGCCGACCTCGACGACGCGCGGGTCGGGCCGGGCCGCGAGGACGAGATCGCGGACGTGCTCGGTGTACACCTGGATCTCGGTGTCCGTGACCTGGTCCGCCGGGTTGTGGTTGAAGCCCGAGGCGCGGGCGAGGTCCGGGTCGTCGGCGATCGCGTCCCAGAGCAGGCCCATGGCCTCGTCGTCGAGCGACTCGACGATCTCGGCGTGCAGGTCCGCGCAGATCAGGCGGGTCGGGACACCGGCGATGCCCGCGGCTTCCTCGGCCTGCCGGGCCCAGCAGTCCCTGGTCACGATCCAGCCGATCTCCAACTGCCTGACCGGCTTGGCTATCCGGGTCGTCGGCCACCGGACGTCCAGCGGCACGTAGGCCGCACCGGCGCGCAGCGTGCCCAGCACCGCGACCACCGAGGCGTAGGAGTTCTCGACGAGGACACCCACGTAACTCCCCGGCCCCACCCCGTGGCCGTGGAGGTACCCGGCGAGCAGGCCCGCGTCGTTCCACAGCTCCCGGTAGCTGAGGGAGGTGCCGCCCGCCAGCCGGACGGCGGGGCTGTCGGGTGCCTTGTCCACCTGGCGCTCCACCAGCTCGACCATGGAGATCTGGTCCTCGAAGGGACGGCTGGTGTCGTTCCATGCGGCCGGGGGCAGCCGGGGCGACGCGTCGGGTGAGCCCGGACACGCCTGCGGTTCCACCGGCTGAGATGACGGATCAGATGCCGAAGCCATCTGCCAACCTCCACACATGTTTGTTGCCGCGATGGCTCGCGAAGCATTGATTCATCTTCCGGCCCCGACGGGGGCGGACACCGACGGCCCGCCCCTCACCAAGCGGACGGGCCGACGCGGGGCGTCAGTTAGATGACGCGGCCCTTCGCGGGGTTGTCGCGGTAGATGATCCGGTCACGGATGCGCAGCTCGCCGCCCTCACGGACCATGATGTCCTCGACGCTGGAGGAGGAGAAGAAGGTGACCTCCTCCTTGTCGTTGGACTGCGTCACCAGCGAGTAGTACGTGACCCGCAGCGCGTCGCCCTCGTGCTCCTCAAGGAGGAAGTGGTCGAACCAGTGGCGGGTGACGGTCCCCTGGTAGCCGGGGAGCATGGCGTTCATCTTGGTGCGCATGTTCTCGTGGCCCACCGTCTTCTCGTTGCGGTGGGGGTGGGCCACCGAACCGTTCTCGGTGAACGTGAGGATGAACTGCTCGATGTCCAGGTCGTCCAGCACGCGCATCTGGCGGGCGTAGAAGTTCTTGACCTCGATGTACAGTTCGGCGTCGATCTTTGACGACATGAAGGATCTCCCTGGGTGGGTTCAGAAAATATTCGGTACGGAAGACGGAAGAGAGAAGAACAGGGAAGTGTTCTACTGCCCGGCGAGTACCGGGGGCTCTTCGAGAATGAGGAAAGCGTTCGTTCCCCCGACGGCGGCCGACATCAGACCTGCCGTACGCGGCCGGCCGTTCGACAGCCAAGGACGGCCTTCGGGCACGATGCCGAACCGGTCGCCGTGGCGGGCGATTTCCTCAATGGGGTCACTCGTGTTCGGAGTGGCCGGCAAGAATCCTTCACGAATCGCGAAGGAAGTTTTGATCAGGGCGGCCATTCCCGCGGCGGTGTCGCAGTGGCCGACGGACGCCTTGACGGATCCGAGGGCCACCGGCTGCCCTTCGGTGCCCAGGGCCTCGATCAGGGCCGTCGCCTCGATCTGGTCGTTCATCGGGATGCCGACGCCGTGCGTCTCGACGTAGTCGATGTCCGCTCCGGTCAGACCGGCCAGCGCGAGGGCCTTCCGCACCACCCTGACCTTGCCCTCGACCCCGGGAATGACGAATCCCGGCTTCATACGGCCGTCGTTGTTCACCGCGCTGCCGCGGATGACGGCGTAGATCGGGTCGCCGTCCCTGATCGCGTCCTCCAGCCGGCGCAGGAGCACGGCTCCCGAACCGTCGCCGGGCACCACCCCGTTGTTGCGCCGGTCGAACGGGCGCATGATGCCCTCGGTCGAGTAGATGCTGCGCGGTGTACGGACGTAGGTGCCGTCGTTCTCCTCCACGATCGCGACCGCGCCGGCGATGGCGTAGTCGCACGCGTGCAGTCGCAGGCTCTGGCACGCCAGGTGCACGTTCACCGTCGCGGTGGCGCAGGCCGAATCGACCATGACGCTCTCGCCCCACAGATCCTGCAGGTAGGAGAAGTAGGGGCCCGAGAAGGTCGGGTCGACGCCGACCACGTCACCGAAAGCGGCCCGGGGTACGTGCTTGGTCCGCGCGCACCCGGCGTACACCGCGGTACGGTCGCCTATCGCGGAGACCTTGGTCCCGGAGTCCTCGACGGCCTGCCACATCGATTCCTGGAGTATCCCGTGCTGCGGGTCCAGGCCTTCGATGCCGATGAGCTCGGCGTCGTACGTGTCACGGTTCGGAGCAATTCCCCAAGAGGAGACCCGCAAGGTGTCGTCGCCCAGGTCCTCGACCGCGGGGACTTCGTCCCGCTGGAAGCAGTCCCGGCCGTCGACCAGATTCTTCCAGAAGCTGGAGATGTCCGGTGCCTTGGCGAACCTGCCGCCCATTCCGATGATGGCGATGGAATGGGATGGCAAATCTGTGTACATGGTGCAGCCCTCTCTCCCGGTCGCGATGCTCAGTCGAAGGTGATGCCGACTTTGACCACACCTTCGTGCCGGGTGTGCGCGAGCTCGAACGCGTCGGCGATCTGCTTGATGTCGAAGGTGTGGGTGATCTGGTCCTTGACCGCGATCGACCCGTCCACGATCAGTTGCAGAGCGCTGCGGAACGACGTGAGTCCCGGCTCCAGCTGGGCACCGCCCACGGCCGTGATCAACTGCACCTGCTTGCCGAACAGTTGCACGTACGGGATGGAGAGGTCGTACGCCTCGGGCATGCCGTAGAGGCCCACCTTGCCGTGCAGCCCGACCATCGACAGCGCGTGCGCACGCGCCGAGTCCGTGCCTGCGGCCTCGATGACCAGGTCCGCGCCCTTGCCGCCGGTCAGCTCCTTGACGACCTCGTCGGGCTGCTGGTCCGGTACGAGGGCCGTCGCGGCGGCGCCGTGCGCACGGGCCAGCTCCAGCCGTCCGGGCTCAAGGTCGACGGCGATGATCTGATCGAAGCCGAGCTGCCTGAGCATCTGGACGAACAGCAGACCGGCCGACCCGACACCGACCACGGCGGCGGTCCGGCCCTGCGCGGGCTCCGTCCAGAACCGCTTGAGGGCGTGGATCACGGTGCCCAGCTGCTGCGCCATGAGGTACTGCATCGGCGAGCCGTTGGGCACCCGCAGCAGGAAGCGGTCGGCGATCGTCTGGTAGCGGGCGAACGAGGCCATGTAGGCGTGGTTCGGCACCGTCAGCACGATGTCGCCCGGACTGAACAGCGGCGAGCGGCTCTCGATGACCTCACCGAGGCCCTCGTGTCCCGGGTAGCCCGGCGGGCAGGGATACGGGTGGTCCCGCATGTCCTTGAAGAAGGGCGACTCGGCCCGCACGCGGTGCACGTCGCTGCCGCAGATGGCCGCCACGGAGTTGCGTACGAGCACCTCCCGCTCGGCCAGGTCCCGGAACGGAACCTCTTCCACTTCGAGCCGACCCGGCTCGACAAGGATGGCGGCTTCCCCGCGTACATCCGGCATTCGGTTTCTCCTCATTCTTCAAGACCAGTGAGATTCACTCGACGTCATGACGCCGGTCAGGGTGCGGTGAGCAGGTCGGCCATCCGGCCGAAGGTACGGGCCCTGCTCAGTTCGTCGGCGGAAGGGGTGACTTCGGCGAACTGGCTGATGCGCTGGCGGAGCCGGAGCAGCCTCAGCGGTTCGTCGCCCGCGGCGAAGAAGTCGCTGTCCTCCTTCGGTGCGCTGCCCAGCACCGCCCGCCAGGCCGCTTCGAGCGACCGGCGGACCGGCACCGCCGGCTGCGGGGCGCTGTCCGGTCCCCAGGACAGCGGATGACCGGGCAGATGCAGACGCCTCCCCCGGCCGGCCGGGTCAGTTCGATACCGACTCCCTGGCACCACATACCGGCCACGGCCATCAGCAGCGCCTGATCGTCGTCGACGTCCGGCGCGAGGGTGGGAACGACCACGGCGTCCGCACAGGCATCCGTCGTGGAAACCGGTCCGGGGACCGTGCCGATGTCGGCCACGACCACCTTGCCGAGGTCCTCGGCAGCCAGTTTCAGCAGCTCCGCGGTCTCTCCCACGGCCGTCAGGTGACGCGCCGACGGCTCAGGGCCGTCCGGCAGCACGCTGCCGAGGCCGGTGATCCAGGGCAGTTCCGGCCGGCGCAGCCGCAGATCGGGGTCTTCGGCGGAGCCGGAGGCGATGTGGCGTACTCCGTCGTCGAACGGCAGCGCACCGCTGACCGTCGCGGCGGCGAGCCGTCCCGAACCCGCACCGCAGACCGCCGCCGGCGGCGCGCCCCAGAGCGCGAACTGCTCGGCGATGCCGACCTGTAGCGCGTATGTGAAGCACGCGACAGTCCTGGACGGCAGCCCTGCCCACGGCGCTCCGGCACCGGCCGGAAGCTCCGGGAGCGTGGTGCCCAGCAGTGAGGCCGCGCGGTCGATCCGGTCGCGTACGGCCGGGAACAACCGGTGCGCGAGCGCGCCCGTGGATACGGTGGCGGCGGCGCCCGTGGACACGGTGGTGGCCGGCTCCGAGCAGTCCGCGAAGGCGAACACGACGGCCGGCTCCGGCCCGGTGGGCGCCTGCCCGGCGAAGGCGGGAGCTCCGGCGCCCGCCCCTTCGGTGCCCAGTGCCCGCGCGGCCTCGACGAGGTTGCCCGCGACCACGGCGAACCGGTGGCCGAGCGGCATCCGGCCCGCGTCGAGGGTCCGGGCCACGTCGTCGAGCCTCAGGTCCGTGGACTCGCCCAGGTGACGGACGAGTCGGCGCCGGGCCGCCGCGAGCGCGTCGGCCGTGGCGGCCGAGACCGCGACGACCTGGTGCCTGCGGTCGTCGGCAGGCCGTGCCTGGGGCGCGGCCGCGAGCGGCTCGGGCCGCGCGGTGCTCACCGCCCGCACGGCGTCCGCCGCCGGGGCGGCGGGCTCGGCGACGGGTGCCGGAGCGGGCGCCGCGGCGCGGGGCTCCCGCGGTGCTCCCGCCGCACCGGCGACGAGGTCGGCCTGCGCCTGAACGGTGACGTTCCGCATCAGGTCGATGATCGACGGGGCGAAGCCGGTGCTCATGCGCAGCTGCTCCTGGAGCCTGACGAGGAGTAGCGAGTGGCCGCCCGCGTCGAAGAAGTTCTGGTCGAACCCGAAGGAGTCGTGTTCCAGGACGGCACGCCAGGCGACGCGTACCGACTCGACCGTCGTCGCCCGCACGGGTTGTGCCACGGGAGTCGGGACGAGGGGCTCGGCGGCGGCCACCGGGGCCGCGGAAGCCTCGGCCGTCCCAACGGCCAAAACCGCCTCGGCTGTCTCAGCCGTCTCGGCCACCTCGGACGGTGATGCGTCGGTGGCGACCGGCAGCTTGCGACGGTCGATCTTGCCCGTCGGCGTCAGCGGCAGCTCGGGCATGAGGACGACATGGCGGGGCACCGCGAAGGTGGGCAGCCGCTCCGCGGCGAACCGCCTGAGCTCGGCGGGAGTCGTCGGCCTGGTGGCGACCGCGTAGGCGACTATCTCCTTCTCGTCCCGCTGATTGCGCTGGGCCGTCACGAAGACCGACTCAAGGGCGGGGTGCGCGTCGAGCACCGCCTCCACCTCGCCGAGTTCGACCCTCTGGCTACGGATCTTCACCTGGTTGTCGCGACGGCCGATGAACTCCAGCAGCCCGTCGGGGGTCCAGCGCACCCGATCACCGGTCCGGTACAGCCTGGCGGCCTCGCCGGAGCCCTTGGGGGCGAGCGGATCGGCCACGAAGCGCGCATCGGTCTGCTCGGGTGCGTTGAGGTACCCGTCGGCGAGCCCGATGCCGCCGAGGAGCAGCTCACCGGCGACTCCGCGCGGCGCGGGGCGAGCGGTGCCCTCCATGACGACGCGTACGAACGTGCCCGGCACCGGCTTGCCGATGGACAGCGTCCGCGCGTTCTGCGCCACGTCGGTGATGGGGTGCCAGGTCGAGGTGAAGGAGTTCTCCGTCGGACCGTAGCTGTGCAGCAGCACACCCGGCCGGCACCAGTGCAGCGCTCGGCGCATGTGCGGTACGGAGATCAGCTCGCCGCCGAAGTACACGCGCCGCAGCGACTGCAGGAGGTCGGGGGCGTCCTCGATGATGCGGTTCAGCAGCGGGGTCGTGACGAGGAGCGTCGTGATGCCCCTGGTCCGTACGACATCGCGCATGTCACGAGGGCTGAGCACCAAGTGCTTGTCGAGGACGACGAGTTCGCCGCCGTGCGCGAGCGCGCCCCAGATCTCGTACGAGGCGCCGTCGAAGTTGAGCGGGCACAGCTGGGCGACGACGTCCGTCTCGTCGAGCGGGATGAAGTCGGGCTGCTGCATGAGCCGCGCCAGGCCGCGGTGCGACAGGACGACGCCCTTGGGCTTGCCGGTGGTGCCGGAGGTGTAGAGCACACAGAAGGTGGAGGCACCGTCGCGGTCGACCTGCGGCGGCAGCGTCGGCTCACCGGCGGCCTGCTCGAACAGGTCCGGCACGGATATCACGGTGCCGGTGGGCAGGTCGACGTCGCGCTCGCAGTCGGGGTCGATGACGAGCAGGCTCGGCCGCGCGTCGTCCGCGATGAGCTGGAGCTGCGCCTCGGGGTAGGCGGGATCCAGCGGGAGGTAGGCGGCGCCGGCCAGCACGGCGGCGAGCCAGAACACCGGCGTCTCGTCACTGGGCGCCACGAGGAACGCGACGGTGTCCCCGGTCCGCACCCCCTGTCCCCGCAGCCAGTTGGCCACGGCACCGGCCCTGCCGACGAGTTCGCCGTAGGTGACGGTGCGCTCTGCGTACCGGACGGCTGTCGCGTCCGGACGGGCGGCCGCGTGTCGCAGCACGAGGTCCGGCACGAGGTCGGAGGACTCCTCCAGCGAGGCGGAGTGCTCCGTACGCTCCGCCAGGTGCGGGTCACAGGCCGCGAGCAGTTCGCCGCAGGTGAGGGTCGGCTCGGCGGCCGCGCGGGAGACCAGCTCCCGCAGCTCCTCGGCGAACAGCTGGGCGGTCGGCGCGGTGTACCGCGCGGAGTCGTAGTAGATCCGCAGCTGCATCCAGCCGGATCCCTCGACCACGTTGATCGCGAACTCGTACTTGGTGGTCTCGTCCGGGTGCTCCAGACGGTTCACCACCGTGTCGCCGACCGTCCAGCGGTCCTCGTACGTCGGGGTGTGCATGAAGACCGTGCGCTCGGCGGCCGGTCCCTCCGCCTGGTCGCGGCGGATCTCCTGGAGGCTCTGCGCGGAGATGTCCGCGTACATGAGCGAGTCGATGACCTGGTCGCGAAGTCCGCCCATGACGTCGGCGAAGGAGCGGTCGGGGTCGAGCTCGTCGCGGATCGGAAGGGTCCGGCTGCGCAGGTCGATCAGTTCCTCGGCGCCCTCTTCGCGGCCCGCGAAGACCATGCCGAAGGTGCCCTCCTCGCGGTCGCTCCACGCGTGCAGCATGATCGACCAGGCGCTCAGCAGGACCACGGCCGGTGAACTGCGCTCGCGCAGCGCCAGGGCCTGGACGGCGGCCGTCGCCTCGGCGGACAGCATGAGTTCGGCGGAGGCCGACGGGCCGGGCAGGCCGTCGTCGGGGACCAGGTCGTGGAGGGGAGCCAACGGCGCGGGGGCGTCGCGCAGGACCGACGCCCAGTACTCCTCGCCCTCCGCCTGCTGCTCGGCCGCGGTCTCCGACGGCGTCGGCGGCAGGCGGTCGGGGATGCCGGGTCCGCCCACCGTGCCGGCGCGGTAGGCCGCGACGAGGTCGTCGGCGAAGATCCGGCTGGACCAGCCGTCGAAGACGATGTGGTGGACGGTGACCGCGAGCAGCGCCCCGCCGTCACGGACGAGCAACGCGGCCCGGACCAGCGGCGACACGGTGAGGTCGAACGGCGCGCGGCCGGCGACGGAGGCCCACCGCAGCGCCTGCTCACGGTCGTAGGCACCGCTCATCCGTTCCGTGACGAACGCCACCGGCGGGTCGGTGACGACCAGTCGGCTCAGCTCGCCGCCCTGGACCAGGAACTGGGAGCGCAACGCGGGGTGGGCCCGCAGCACGTCCCGCAGGGCCGTCCGCAGTGCGGCCTCGTCGACGGCGGGGCCGAACTCCAGGACGACGCTGGTGTTGTAGCGGTCGGAATCCGGTTCGCGCTGACAGGCGAGCCAGACCTCAAGATGTCCGGGCAGGGCAGGCGTCGTTGATTCGACGATCAATGGATCTGTCCTTCCTGCTGCTGCGCCGGGGACGAGACCAGGCCGCCGTCGTCACCGCGGAGGGAGCGCACGAGCTCGGCGACGGACCGGACCGAGCGGAAGTGGACCGGGGTGAAATCGGAGTCACCGATCTTCACGCCGTAGCGCTGCTCGCACTGCACGCGCAGCTCGACGAACCCGAGTGAGTCGAGGCCGAGTACATCCTGCAGACCGTCCTCGGCACCGATCTCCTCGACCGGCACGTCTACGAAGAGATCCTCGACAAGGATCCCCTTCAGCTCGTCCTCAAGAAGCTGGTGGGCACTAGCTGTCATGATCGTCTCCGTTGCAATGAATGGATCTTCCGCGCATGTGGGCTCAGCTGCCGGCGTCGCGGGCGTACTGGGCCAGCTCCCGGATCGACGGTGTGGGGATACCGCCGGCGGCACCGAGCCGCAGCACCGGTTCGGTGAGTGCGTCCAGTTCGGTGGGCCGGCCCTCGGCGGCGTCCCGGTGCATCGACGAGTCGGTACGGCCCGGGAAGGAGTCGAGAAGCCGCTGGCTCGCCGCCGCGTCGACAGCGATGCCCTGGGAGGCGGCGACAGCGCAGAGTTCGCGGCAGACGTCGCGCATGAGCGCGAGCAACTCGGGGTTGCGCCGTACGACGCCGACAGGGCCCTTGGCCGCCGTGGTGGCCAGGGCCAGGGGCAGCAGAAAGATCAACTTATGCCACAATACCGCCTCTGCCGAATCGCCGAACTGGCAGCCGAAGCCGGCCTGCTCCAGCTCAGCCCGCAGAGACCGCAGGCGGGAGGCGTTCGTCACATCCTCCGAAGCCAGGTCGACGGAGGCGAACAGGGAGTTCCATGTGACCTCGCCGGGAGCGGTGCGCATGGCTTCGATCCGGATGGAGCCAGGCAGCAAACTCGGGCCAAATCGGGCACGCAAGGGCCCCAGGTGGCCGATGCCGTTGAGCAAAGGCACAATTGACGGAGCCTCACCAGCCAGGTGAATGCGCTCGAGAGCGGAGTCCAATGCCGGCGCCTTCGTCGCCACCCAGAGGACATCGATCGGTTCGGTGAGCCGCTCGACCGCCCTCACCGGCACGCTGTAACTCTCACGCAGCTTGCTGTGCACGGTGATCCGGCCTGGATAGCGGGAGTACGAGGACTCGGTCATCACCAGGACCACAGGCAGGCCCGACTTCGCCAGGGAGGCTCCCAGCGCGAGACCGACCCCTCCGGCCCCCAAAATTGCATGCCTCAACGCATTCCCCCGTTGGAACCAAAACATTAACCGAACCGCCGAAGAAAACACTTCGACCAGAGACCGTCAACGGTCCAAGTGAATGGAAACTTAAATCCCCGGGTCGAGAACCCGTCGGCAACTTGTCGGCCGATAATCCATCAGACGCGGCCCGCGCGAAGATTCCGGATAATTCACTCCTGCCGGACCCACCTGCCTGACCTTACATCAGGTCCCCCGAGGTCAGTCAACTCTTGACTACCCTCAACCGAGGTGCTTATAGTGCCAGCCATCGAGCTTGCTGCAACATGTCGCCATTGGGCGCATCGGGGGGCAGCGTCGCCACTGGCAAACAATTCTGGCACAGTGGCTCTTGTTAATTTCGGGGGAGATTAAACTCATGATCCTTAATGCGGACGGCGAGCCCAAAGAGCCCCGTCGCGCTCCCAAGACAGAACAGGCCGCCACAGCAGAGCTGTCCACACCTGCTTCTGCCAGCGAAATCCGCAACCATGTACTGAACGCCTGGGTCGAAGTTCTTGGACACAAGAACTTCGATGACACCACGCAATTCTTCGAGGCGGGCGGCCAGTCCATGAAGGCCACTCAAGTCCTGATGAAATTGCGCAGGCACACGGGCATGCGGCTGCCCATCCGATTGGTATTCGACAACCCCACCGTCCGGGAGCTTACTGCGGCCGTGGAACACGAGATCGCAAAAGCGTCGGCCCCTGCCGAATAGCACCTGTCTTCAGTGGGATCAGAGAGGCATTTCCTTTGACTTCGACAATAACCCCGGGATCGAACAGCGGAGCCGGCGCCGAGTTGGCTCTGCCCCCGGAGTGGCGTGGCCGAGCTGAAGTCCCCATGAATGCGGACGCGGCATTCAATGGCTTCATCAGTACGAATGTGGCTTTCGCCCTGGAACGGCTTCAGGTGTTCACTCACCTGGCCGAGGCGAAGAGCCTGAATATCGCAGACTACTGCGCGGAGAACGGTCTCGACGAGTCCGTGTTCCGCGCGCTGATCGCGTCGGCGGAGTCGTTCGGCTTCATGTCCGTGCGGGGCGACCAGGTGGAACTGACGCAGGACGGTCAGGAAGTCCGCCGCATGATCGGGTTCTTCACCTGGAGTGTCGGCGGCTACCACGACGTCTTCGCCAACGCGGCGCCCATCGCCCGCGGCAAGCGCAGCTTCGGTGAGGACGTCCGGCGCGACGAGGCCATGGTGGCCCTCGGCTCGGCGCAGGCCGACATCGCCCTGATGCGCCACCTGCTCGACGAGCAGATCAACCAGCTCGACTTCTCCGTACTCGCCGACCTGGGCAGCGGAATCTCCGAGCGCCTGTGCCGGCTGATCCAGACCCGCCCCGGCACGCGGGGCATCGGCCTCGACATCAGCCAGTCGGCCACCGAGCTGGCCGTGGAGACCGTGAGCCGCTACGACCTGCAGGGTCAGGTGAAGCCGGTCTGCGCCGACGTGCGCGACGTCATCTCCGGCAAGCAGAAGATCGAGGGCGCCGACGAGGTCGACGTCGTCATGAGCTTCATGTTCCTGCACGACCTGCTCATCGACCCGGCCACCCGCTCGGAGGTCATCCCCTCCTTGCGCGCGGCCTTCCCGAAGGCCCACACCTTCCTGCTCGGTGACACCACGGTCCGGCCGCACGACGGCTCCGGCACCATGCCGATCTTCTCCAGCGGCTTCGAACTGGCGCACGCGCTGATGGGTGTGCCGATCTACACCCGTGAGGCATACGAGGAGCTTTTCGAGCAGGGCGGTCTGACCGTTCGCCGCACCGTGCCCTTCGGCGCGCCGCACACGTACCTCTTCGTGCTGGAGGCACGGTAACCATGGCCGAAGCCCGCAACGCAGAGATCATCGACCAACTGCCGATCCCCCTCGCGGTGGCAGGTCATCACCAGCCCGCGCCGTTCTATCTGACGGCCGACATGTTCGGCGGGCTGCCGGTGCAGCTCGCGGGCGGTGAACTGAGCACTCTGGTGGGAAAGCCGGTCGCCGCACCGCACACCCACGAAGTGGACGAGATCTACATGCTGGTCTCCCCCAACAAGGGTGGCGCCCGCATTGAAGTACAACTCGACGGCGAGCGCTACGAGTTGACCTCTCCGGCCGTCATGCGCATTCCGGCCGGCAGTGAGCACTGCTTCCTGACTCTTGAGGCCGAGGTCGGCAGCTACTGTTTCGGCGTCCTGATCGGGGACCGCGTGTGAGCGCGGTATCGGCCACACCGGAGAAGAAGGCGTACAACGCCACCATTCCCGGTGCCGACGATCTGATCCGGCTGCACCTGAGCGAAAGCCCATACGGTGCGAGCCCGTTGGCCGTCAAGGCTGCCGAACAGGAACTTCAGCGGATCAACCTGTATCCGGCTCCCGAGCGGGACAAACTGGTGGAGGCGCTCTCCGCGCACTGGGGCATTTCCCCGGACCGGATCGCCGTCGCCAACGGCAGTGACGAACTCGTACTCGCCACGGCTCTGACTCTGGGCGACCGTTCGCGCCCTGGGCTCGTTCACGGCGGGACATTCCCCGGATACGCGGCCTCGCTGGACCGGGTCGGTCGCTCGCACACCGCGGTGCCGCTCGACGGCACGGCGATGGATGTCGCGCGATTCGCCGCCCAATTGCCCCAGCACGGCATCGGTTATGTGTGCAACCCGCATAACCCCAGCGGCTCGGTGCTCCCCGCGGCGGATCTGAGCACCCTGGTGGACGCTTCGGGAGACAGCGGTGTTCCGCTGGTATTCGACGAGGCGTACATGGAGTTCGCCGACCCGGGAACTCCGCAGGCGCATTCATATCTCGACCGCGGTGCGCCGGTCATGGTGTTGCGTACCTTCTCCAAGGCGTACGGGCTGGCTTCGCTGAGGGTGGGATACGCCCTCGGCGCACCCGAGTTGATCGCCGAGCTGAAGGAGACGCTGCGCACCCTGCCCTTCAGCGTGAACCGGATCGCCCAGGCCGCCGCGACGGCCGCTCTCGGAGATTCCGATTTCCTCGAAGGGACACGCCGCGCCAATGACGCGCAACGCGTCTGGTTCGGCGCCGAGTTGGACCGGCGGGGACGCGGTCACCTGCCTTCCTCGACGAATTTCGTGGCCGTCCAGGTACAGGACCCTTTGCTCGCCCAGAACCGGCTCGCGGCCGAGCACGGCATTCTCGTGCGCAGCGCGGCGCTGTTCGGCTTCCCCGGTTATCTCAGAATCTCGCTCGGCACCCGCGACGATCTGCTCGCGCTGCTCAACGCACTGGACCAGGTCGATCCCCTCGGCTGAACACGTCGCGTACAACTCATTGCCGCACACCCGTACAAACACAAGGAGCATGACGTGTTCCGTCAGGACCCTCTGAACACGATCCTCGCGCTGGCCTCCGAGTTCACCCCCACTGCGGTGCGGGTGGCGGCCACGCTACGTCTGCCGGATCTCGTCGAGGCCGGCCACAACACGCCGAAGGCCATGGCGGAGCAGACCGGCGCCGATGAGCAGGCGCTCGGCCGCGTGATGCGCTACCTCACGCTTCTCGGCCTGTTCACCGAGGAGTCGGGAACCTACGCGGTGACCGAGGTCGGCCAGGTCATCGGCTCCGACCACCCGAGCACCCTCCAGCGCTGGCTGGACCTGGAGGACCCGGCCCGGGAGATCGAGGCTCGTTTCGAGCCGGCCATCGCCGAGCTGCTGACCGCCGTTCGCACCGGCGAGCCGGTCTACGAGAAGGTGTACGGCGCCAACTTCTGGGACGACCTCAAGGCGCACCCGAAGCTGGACAAGTCGTTCAACGACGGGCTCACCCGGACCGTGAACCGCATGGTTCCCGAGTTCGTCAAGATCTACGACTGGGCCTCGGTCAAGCACGTCGTCGACGTCGGCGGCGGCAAGGGCGCGCTGCTGGCCCCGCTGCTGAACACCCACCCGGAGCTGCGCGGCACGCTCTTCGAGCTGGAGCACGTCGTCGAGCAGGCCCGGGAGACGCTCGCTCCGGTCGCCGACCGTTGCGAACTGGTCGGCGGCAGCTTCTTCGAGCCGATCGCCGCCCAGGGCGACGTCTACCTGATCGCCAACACGCTCCACAACTGGAGCGACGCCGACGCCGAGAAGATCATGGCCCGCCTCGTCGAGGCGGCCGGGCCCGGCGGCCGCGTTCTGATCGTCGAGCGTATGGTCGACAGCGGCAAGGACCCGGTGATGGCCAGCTACGCGGACCTGCTGATGCTCGTCCTGCTCGGTGCGCGTGAGCGCAGTGTCGAGGACTACCGCGGCCTCGGGGCCAAGGTCGGCATGGAGCTGACGGACACTCTCCGCTTCGAGACCCCGGGCATGTGGCTGCTCGAGTTCACCGTCCAGTCTTGAGCCGGTCTTGAGCCGGTCTTGAGCAACCCGTACGGACTGCCCGCCGCCATCGGGCCGGCAACCGTCCTCCGTCAGGGCAGCGGAAAAGATCGACAGGGAGCCCCGTGAAGCGTTCATTGAATCCGGACGAAAGCAACTCGCAGCTGTCGTACGAATTCGACAGGGGAAGCAATTACGAAAGCGTCCTCAATCTGACCGACGCGCTTTCCGCGCTGGTCCCGGAGAGCGAGACCAACCACCCGGACCAGCGATTCTTCCAGGTCACACACCTCATCAGCGAGTACGCGTGGGTGCAGATCCACTACGAGCTGCGGCGAGTGAAGGAGCACCTGGAGAACGACCGGTACCAGCACGCCGTTCGGCTGCTGGAGCGGTCGCGGGAGCTGAGCGAGATCACCATCAACGCGGTGCGTCTGCTCTCCGACCACCTGCCGCAGCACAGCCTGCTGATGATGCGCAACTCGCTGCCGGAGGACGCCACCGGCCTCGACTCCCCGGGTATCGCAACCTCCGCCGGGTCGCCCGGCCGCTCTGGAAGTCCTTCGAACAGGCGATGGAGCGCGCCGAGTGCACCCCGGCAGAGCTGATCACCATCCAGAACGACGCGGCCGACTCCGGCAAGGGCTCACAGCAGGCGTACTCCCTCGCTCTGGTGCGGGAAGCGATGCTGCGGTTCGACGCCAGTGTTCTCGGCTGGAAGAAGAGCCATCTGATCATGGTCTGGTCCCAGCTGGGCGGTCAGCCCGGGCTGCGGCACGACAACGAGCAGACGGACCAGCCCCGCAGCCTCGGCGGACGTTCGGTGTCGACCATGGAGGCCCGGTCGGACTTCGTTCTGTTCCCGGAGCTGTGGCGGGCCTCCGAGCAGGCGTACTGGTCGCTCGGCACCCGGCACGACGAAGCGCCCAAGGGTTCGGGATGCCCTGTGACGGGCTGAGGCCGACGCCGTAGAGGCAACGACAAAGACGCTCACTGATTCATTTCAGTGAGCGTCTTTGCTGTTTCGGGTCTGTGCTGCTTCGGGTCTGTGCTGTTTCGCGTCCTTGTCGTTGCGGCCCGGCTCAGCCGGTTCGCGGCGTCGAGCCGGCCAGGGCCAGCTCGACGAGGCGTGCCGCGACCGGCTCCAGGTGGTCGTGGAGGAAGAAGTGGCCGCCCGCGAAGGCGTCGACGCGACAGGGAAGTCGCGTGTGGCGCTGCCAGTCGGCCATGACCTCCGGAGGCGTCGTCGCGTCCTCGGTGCCGTACCAGGCCGACAACTCGACCGGGAGCGGCTCCGCCGTGAGGTCCGGCCGGTACCCGGCGATCAGCTCCAGGTCGCCACGGATCACCGGGACGAAGAGCGCTCTCATCGGGGAGTGAACCAGCTCTGCCGGGATGGTGGCATGCTCCGCCAGCGTCTCCAGCAGGAGGTCGTCCGGCAGCTCCAGCAGCGGTGCGTACGCGTCCGGGGAGAGGAGATGGCAGGGCCTGGTCGCCGCCACCACGAGGAACTCGGGGGCTGTGCCCCGGTCCGTGAGCAGCCGCGCGAGCTCATGGGCGATCAGTCCGCCCATGCTGTGGCCCAGGATGGCGTAACGTCCGCTCGGCTCAAGGCCGTCGGCGAGATCACGCGCGGCCTCCTGGAGGCTCGCGTGCCGCGGCTCGCGCGTTCGGCGGCCCCGGCCCGCGATCTCCAGCGGTGCCACGCGGACCGCCGCCGGCATCTCACGGCGCCAGCGCAGGAAGCTCCGGGCCGACCCTCCCGCATGCGGTACGCAGTACAGCGTGAGCGGCTCGGCTCCGGGGTCGGCTGACGGTTCGGCCGTCGTCATTTGTGGAACTCACCGGACCGCAGCGGGTGGATCCGCACTTCGCCAGGACGCTCGTTACGGGTCAGCAAGGCCCGTAGCGACCGCTGCACCTCGGCCTCCGTGGGCACGTCGAGGTCATTGACGTAGACGTCGAGCCCCACCCTGGCGAAGTCGTCGTCGTTGCCGTCGTCGGCCATCACCCGTGCCGCGGCCCGCACCACGTTGGGCAGGGACTCGGCGGCCTTGCGCACCGTCGCCAGGGAAACCTTCTCGCCCCGCACCATGGCGAAGTCCGAGCGACGGCTGCTGACGTACACATAGCCGTCGTCATCGACGTAACCCATGTCGCCGGTGGCGAGCAGTCCCTCCTCGATCAGCTCTCCCCGCTTCGACAGCGGGATCTCCCCGACCCGCTTGCGGTAGATGGTGTCCGAGCGGACCAGCAACTCGCGCTCACCGTACTCACTGCTCTCGCGCGTCAGCACCTCCACGCCGTCCAGCGGCAGTCCCACCGAGCGGTAGCGGTCGGGGTGTTCGCGATGGGCCGCGAGGGTGGAGACCCGTGGCCCGGCCTCGGTCAGTCCGTAGGTCAGGTACAGGCCCAGCTCGGGATTGAGCTTCACCAGACGGGACACGTAGCTGGGATCGAGCGCCTGGCCACCGACGCTCAACGTCCGCAGCGGTGCGGGCAGTTCCTCGCCGACGCCCACGACCGACTTCACCTGGATCGGGGTCAGGGCCGAGACGGTGACGGAGTGACGGGTGATGGTTTCCACGTAGTTGGTGACGGAGAACGGCGGGCCCGCCAGAATCATCGACGCCCCCGAGACCAGGCAGCCCAGTACCTGCGCGACCAGGCCGAAGGAGTAGAACACCGGCAGGCTGACCAGCACGGTGTCCTTCTCCGTCTGGCCGACGGAGGCGGCGTGCCGACGGGCGTTGCGCAGCAGGGAATCCACGCTGTGCAGGCACCCGGTGGCCATGCCGGAGGTGCCCGACGTCATCAGGATGACGTGCCCGCGGCCATGCCGCTGATACTGCCAGTCGGTGAAGACCGCAAGATCCACGCCGCCGATCGACGCGGTGTCGCTCAGGCCGTAGTCCGTCGGCCGGATGCTGGTCCGGATCAGGGCGTACGCGCCCATGTGCCGGCAGATGTCCCGCACCCTGGACGGTGGCGTCGAGGGAGCGAGCATCACCGGGGTGTGCCCGGCCAGGGAGACCGCGAAGAATATCCGCAGGAGGCGCGCGCTGTTGGGCAGCGAGATGACGACGACCGATCCGGGCTCGGCCGGCAGCGCCGCGAAACGCTCCACGAGAGCGTCCAGCGTCAGGGGATCGTCATTCTGCGACGGGGGTATCTCTTCGACACGGCGCAGCAAATCGCCAATCCCTTCGACGCCGAACTGCTGCTCCGTCATTGGATGTGACTCCTCCGCATTGTTTTTCACCGACTGATCACGGAACAGCGTGCGCGGTGGCGGCCGTCCTCGGCGATGTCATAGGTCACGACAACCGCATGAGCAGCGCTCACGAAATCATCGGTCAGCCAGTCGGCGATCATCGCCTTCGCCACCTCTGTGGCTTCTGTGACCGGCATAGGAAGCATCAAAGTCGGCCCCTGGAACCCGAATACCGCACAGACGAGACCGACGAGCGAGCCGGGACCTGCCGCTGCGAACCGCATCGGGGACATCCGGCCGGCCGGCACTCCGGCTGCGACCGTCTGTAGCGTCCGGCGCGTCGCGTACTCGCTGATCCCGATGACGGCCACCTCGGACCGGTCCGTCGGAGCGTCGGCGCCGCAGCCTTCCAGGGCCGCGGCCACCGCGTCCGCCATCATCCATGCCACAGGGTCGGCGTACGTGCCGGGGATCCGGCGCGGGGCCGCACTCGGGTCGTCGAGGCGGACGTCGGATTCGCCTACGACGACGGCGCCCTCGGGGCACCACTGCGCGTCAGTCATGCCGACCTGCCTTCATGAGTGCCGCGCTCCAGTACCAGGCAGGTGTTGAAGCCGCCGAAACCGAGGGTGAGGCTGAAGCCGAACGTGCCCTTCAGGGGCAACGCCCCGTCCGTGGGCAGCGGCAGCGGGAAGTCGGACATGACCGTCTCGCACTGCGGGAGCGGCGGGGCGACTCCGTGATGCAAGGAGAGCAGCAACGCGATCGCCTCGATCGCTCCGGTGGCGCCCAGGGTGTGACCGAAGGCCGGCTTCGTCGCGAAGACCACCGGCTTGGTCTCGACGTCGCCGAAGAGCTGCTCGAAACACTTGGCTTCGGTGGCGTCGTTGACTCGGGTGGCGGTCCCGTGCGCGTTGATCACTGCGATGTCCTCGACGGCGACATCGGCTTTGCCGAGGGCCCGTTGGACCGCGCGTACCGCGCCGGCGCCGGATGTGTCGGGCGCGGTCAGCCCGGAGGCATCGTTGGAGGAACCCCAGCCCCGGACCTCGCCCCACACGCGGGCGCCGCGCTCATGCGCGGCCGAGCGCGCCTCCAGGACGAGGAATCCGGCTCCCTCGCCGAGTGCCATGCCGTCGCGGTTCTCGTCGAACGGGCGGAAAGAGGTCGGCGACGCGGTGCCGAGCAGGGAGTGCCCGAGCTGCTTGGCGTCGCTCAGCAGGTCGATGCCTCCGCACAGGCAGCGGTCCACGACGCCGCTGCGGATCAGGGAGGCCGCGAGGAGAATCGCGTCGGCTCCCGATGAGCAGGCGGTGCTCAGCGCGATCGGTGACCGCTCGATGCCGAGCTCTTCACCGACCGGAATCGTCAGGTCGTACGGGGACACGTCGGCGGCGTCGTCGAGATGCGGGCCGAGGCTGCTGCCGAGGACGAACAGATCGATGTCGCCGGACGCGCAGCCGGCGTCCCGCAGCGCGGCTGCCGCGGCGGCCACGGCGACCTGTCGCTGTGCGGAGGACGGGGACGGATCGCGGTCTTTGAGCCAGGCGGCCTCGCGCATCGTCGACACGCTGTCCGGAGGCATCTTGCGAATTCCACTGTGCCCGTCCAGGAGTTCCTGCCAGACATCACCGAGCTCAGTGCCGAGAGCTGTCGTCCACCCCATTCCAGTGACACACACTGAACGGTCGGAGTTCGTTCGTCCCGCTGTCGCAGGTATGTCAGTCGTCATCAAGCACCGTCACGACAACTCTGTTGATTGCCCCGCATATGCGTTGCCGCCCCCCTTATCATTCGTGCCTCCGAAGAGGAAGAGTTGATGCGCAACTCGACTACTCCGAAGCAAAATCACACTAACGCGCGTCTCGGACCCGTGGCAAGCGCCGCAAGATCTTCCGGGAATAGCGGGCGAATACCGCCGAGCCATGCACACCCGCCCCCTTCGACACAGACTGTCCAGGCCTGTGCCCGGTCGGCGCCGGCTTCTGTCCAGGCCCTGGTCAGCCCCCATGTGACCACGTGTCAGAGACGGCGCCTTCCCCTACATGTTTGTGACGACGAAGTCCCGCAGGGTGGCAATTGACTGGAGGGAGTCGAGATTCAGGTCCCTGTCGGCGACGTCCACACCGAACCGCCGCTGTAGTCCGCTCAGGAGAGCGGCGCCCGCCAGGGACGACAGTCCGATCTCGGGGCCGAAGAGCTCGGTTTCGGCGGGCAGCGACGCGATCCTGCCGACGTTGTCTCCCAATGCCTGTGCCAGCAGATCGCGGATCGTCTGCTCCACCTCGGCCTCAGGACTTTGCTGTGCCATCATTCAGGGTTTTCTCTCTGTCAACGATTTCCAACCACCACGGATAATCCGGCAGCGGCCCCCGCAGCGGCCTGCCGAGGGTAACCAGAGTTCCGTCCCCGTCCCCGTCCCTGCCCTCTTCCTTGTCCACGTGATCGGCCACCACGCGGAAGCCCGCTTGCCTGAACAGCAGGCGCAGTTCCACATTTGCCGACGTGGGCCGGGAGTCCACCTGGATCTCCGCCGCCCCGGCAGCCGACGCGCGGTCCATGAGCCACCGCAGAAAACCGAGGGAGGCACCGCGCCCCGCCACCCGGCAGGAGAGGGCCAGCAACCGGATCCGCCAGCTGTCCGCAGCGCGCTCGACCAGCGCCGCCCCGATCAGCCCGTACGCGCCGAAACGGTCGTCCAGCTCCGCCACCCACAGGTCGTACGCGCCCTCCGCGATGAGGGCCCGGACCCGGTCCGTCTCCACCGCCAGCCCGGAAGAGTTGAGCCGGTGGGTGCGGGCGGCCAGCTCGACGAACCGGTCGAAATCCCGCGCACGGGCCGGGCCGAGGGAGAGCCGCATGTCGCAGGACCTCAAGAAGTCCTCCCGGGTACCGGAGAACTCCCGGCCGGCTGCCTTCCGCAGGGCGTCGGTGCGGTACCGGGCGACTCGCTCGCGGGCGTCCGCGGTGATGTCGCCGGTACTGATCGCCGCGAGCAACTCGGGCACGTCCTGCGGCGCGAGCGTCATCGCCACCGGCAACATCGCACTGACCTCGGCCCGTTCGTAGGCGTTGTCGTCGACGAGGACCAAGGACTCCACGGCGATGCCCAGGTCGTCGGCGATCCGCCGCAGCGCCTCGCTCTTGTCCTGCCAGCCGACCTGCGGGGCCACGAAGCGCTTCGAAAGGGCCGGTTCGGCGAGCAGCAGCTCCAGCTGTGAGGGCGCCGTACGGCTGGCGACGCTGCTCAGCACGCCGCGCTCGGCCAACGCGTCGATCGCGTCCAGCACCCACGCGCGCGGGGCGGGCAGCGCCCCGGTCTCGGATTCGATGGCCACGCCGTCCCAGAGCGTGCCGTCGAGATCCCACACGACGCACTTCACCCGATCGAGGACGCCCGCGCCGTGACCGTCACTGGCCGACGTGTGCATGTCCGGCCTGGTTCGGGAGTCGGAGCCGCATGGCCATGTGGGTCGCGTCGAATCCGAACTTCCGATACAGCGTGCGCATCGGAATGTTCCCCGTGTACACCCTGCCGATCACCTCACCCACGTGGTGGTCGACGGCGAAGTCGAGACCGGTGGCGATCAGCAGCTCGGCGATCTCGGACCGCTGCTCGATCGGCAGCACGGCCAGTGAGCGGAAGTTGGCGTAGGAATCGCCGGTCATCGTGTTCTTGTTGATGCTCATCCACAGCCAGCCGACCACGGTGCCGTCCGCGTCGCAGGCGACGAACATCCCCGCCCGGGACTTCTGCATCGCCCTGCCCAGCCGGGCCTGGTGCCGCTGTGGGTCGTCGATCGCGTCAGCGCCGAACGAGACCTTGGCGATCTCCACCTCAAAGGCGCCGATCGCGTCGAGGTCGTCGCTCTCGGCGGGCCTCACGCGGTACGCCCCGGTCTTCTCCGCGAGCTCTTCGAGCCTGCCCGATACCTGCACCGGCGCACTCACACGGGCCGGAGCCGTGCGGGCCGGAGCCGTCCGAGCCGGGGCGTCGCTCGGCGCGGTCCGCTCGTCGCGCGGTGCGGTCTGGTCGGCGCGCGGTGCGGTCTGGTCGGCGGGCTGCACCGGTGTGCTGACCAATTGGCGCGGTTTGAACGGGCCGCGCCCGCACTCGGGGCAGCCATTCGCGCGCAGGGCTCCGACCGATGTCCATTGGGCACCTGGTCCGACCGGAAAACGCGCATGACAGCAGACGCATTCGTATTCCCGCTGCCGCGAACGCTTGTCACGCGTGTACAGCGGCCCCTCGTAATTCTCATCCAGGGACGACTGGGTGGAACTGGTGGTGAGCAAGTGCTGGAAGAACCCCCGGCCGCCGAGAATTCCACTTCCCTCGTACTCATTGAAGTTCTGGATGAAGCCATTGGTGACGAGGCCGAGGTTCATGATTTCCTGCTGAACCTCAAGCATCTCGTTCGGATTCTTGGGTCCGAAGGAGAAGAAGACACTGTTGGCGGTCCCCGGGCGCAGTCCTTCGACGGCCCGTGAAAGGAAGAGTCGCGCCCCTTCCGGGGTGTACGGCGGGTCCGTCATCGCCACATCGAACTGACCGCGCAGCTCTTTCGGAATCGGAAGGCGCAGGTCGTGCTCGACGGTTTCGATGTTGATCTTATAGTCGGCGGCGACGCGATTGATATGGCCGAGGATTTCCGGGGAGATGTCGACGACGGTGAGCCGCTCCACCAGCGGCGAGCCGAGTACATCGCCGACGACCGCGACAGCCAGGGACACCATGTCGTCGTCCCCGACCAGCAACAACGAGCCGCCGGGCAGCACACCGGCGCGGAGCAGCGCCAGTACTCGGCGCACCTTCGTCTCCGCCGTGCACCGGGACTGGTCCAGGGCCATGTCGGCCTGCGGGCCGGCTTCCATGATTTCGGTGAGCCGCTGGACGGCCTCGTCGAGCACCGCGGGAATGACCAGCTCACGCCCGTCGCAGTCCGGGCATGTCGCGTCGAGGGAGAGGCTCATCCCGAGCTCCGCGAGGAGCGACAGCCCCGAGGGGGTGAGCCGGGAAGGCCGCTTTTCGCTGATGAGGCCTCGCTGGCGCAATTCATTGCCTACGGCTGCGGCAATCGGAACCGGGAGATTCGTGGCCCTGCTGATTTCTTTTGTAGAAACCGGGGCCAGTCGACGGATAGCCCTCAGGACGGAGCGTACGCCCGGCACTCCCTCCTGTAGATTGACTGCATCAGCCACTTCTTGAAGGGTGGCATCCGCCTCGATGCGCCCAGCCGAACATGAATCCGTCAAAATATAATCCTCAGTGTTGCCAACGTGCCCGCCAGTATAGATGACTTGCATGCCACCCACCCCCCGAGGGTACCCCGGCCGGGGTAGGCGGGCCCAGGGGGCCGGGCCGGAATGGAGCACCCACGAGGCGCCGGGCGACAGCCCCGGCACGCGTCGCCCACCTCGGCCCTCCGGGCGGCGGCCGTCGGGTGTGCCGACCCTCCTGGAGGCGCGCCCGCCGTCCGCGCAGCCGCACAGGAATAGGCAAGGAGCCGAGCGGCACGGCAGCTCCGCTATTCCTTTGGAAAGAGAGTGCGAGCGTGAATTACCGAGCACGCACATATCGCTGAATACGCGCGGAATGCGCTCGGCGTGGTCACCCCGACGCTGCCGGTGATCGTCTGCCTGAGTAGTGTGGCCCCCGGGGGAGCTGATGGCGGCCCCACCCGAGCAGCGGACCGTCACAGGAATGGAACGGGTATGGAGAGCCAGTGGCTCAAACGATTCGCAAGCACGTCCCCCAGCGGGATACCGCTCATCTGCTTCCCCCACGCGGGTGGCGCGGCCAGCGCCTATTTCTCCCTGTCCGGCGCGCTGTCTCCTGATGTCGATGTGCGTGCCGTCCAGTACCCGGGACGCCAGGACCGCTATCAAGAGCCGCCCGTCGAGTCCATCATCGGGCTCGCTCGCCACATCGCGGACGAGTTGGTGAAGTGTCTCGATGTCGGGCGGCCCTATGCCTTCTTCGGACACAGCATGGGCGCGGCGATCGCCTACGAGACGGCCCGACTGCTGGAGGACGTCTCGGCGCCCGCGCCCGCGCGGCTGTTCCTGTCCGGGCGCAGCCGCCCCACTCCGGTACCGCCCCCCAGCGACCGCATCGTCGGCGACGCGGCCCTGATCGCTGAGATGGAGCGCCTCGGCGGGGCCCAGGCCCTCCTGGACGAACCGGAACTGCTGGAGATAGTCATGCCCGCCGTGCGTGCGGACTATCAGGCTCTGCGCACTCATGCCTGGCGCCCGGGACCGCTGCTGAACGTTCCGTTCACGGTGCTGGTCGGAGACAGCGACCCGATCGTCACTGTGGACGAGGCGGCCGGTTGGCTCGAAGAATCCGCGGTGCCGGGCGAATGCCACGTCTTGCCGGCGGGGCACTTCTATCTGGACGAGCGCACGGATGAACTGGCCGCGATCATCAAGAAGGCGCTCGGCGGGAGGGTGCACCGTCCGGTGCCGGAGCCCCAGGGCAGGTGAAGGCTTCAGCGATGTTCGGGCTCCCGTACCGGCAGGCCGGCACGGGAGCCCGGTCGAGGCGGACGGCGCGAGGTGCGGGAGGCGCTCCGGTCAGGCGAGCTCCGTGACGGTGCCCGCGCCGACGGTGCGGCCGCCCTCGCGGATCGCGAAGCCGAGGCCGGTCTCCAGCGGCACGTCACGGCCCAGCTCGACCGTCATCGTGACCGTCTCGCCGGGGCGGGCCACGGCCGCCGTGCCGAGGTCCACGTCACCGACCACGTCCGCGGTGCGGATGTAGAACTGCGGCCGGTACCCCGTGGCGATCGGTGTCGTACGGCCGCCCTCGCGGGTCGACAGGACGTACACCTGCGCGGTGAAGCGCCGCTTCGGGCTGACGCTGCCGGGCGCCGCGACGACATGGCCGCGGCGTACGGCGCCGCGTGGCAGGCCGCGCAGCAACAGCGCCACGTTGTCCCCGGCCTGCGCCTCCTCCATGGGCTTGCCGAAGGTCTCCAGGCCGGTGACCACCGTCTCGGTGTCCGCGCCGAGCACCTCCACCCGGTCGCCGAGGCGGACGGTGCCGCGCTCGACGGCGCCGGTGACGACGGTGCCGCGCCCGGTGATGGTGAGCACGTTCTCGACGGGCAGCAGGAACGGCGCGTCGAGATAGCGCTCAGGCATCGGCACGTACGTGTCCACGGCGTCGAGCAGCGCCTCGATCGCGGCGGTCCACCGGGGGTGGCCCTCCAGCGCCTTGAGCCCGGAGACCCGTACGACCGGGACGGAGTCGCCCCCGTATCCGTGCCGGGAGAGCAGGTCACGGACCTCCAGCTCCACGAGGTCGGTCAGCACGGCGTCCTCGCCGTCTCCGACGGCGTCGGCCTTGTTGAGAGCGACGACGATGTGGTCGACGCCGACCTGGCGGGCGAGCAGCACGTGCTCGGCGGTCTGCGGCATGATCCCGTCGAGCGCCGAGACGACGAGGATCGCCCCGTCGAGCTGGGCGGCGCCGGTGACCATGTTCTTGACGTAGTCGGCGTGGCCGGGCATGTCGACGTGGGCGTAGTGCCGGGTGTCCGTCTCGTACTCGACGTGCGCGATGTTGATGGTGATGCCGCGCTGCGCCTCCTCCGGCGCGCGGTCGATGCGGTCGAAGGGAACGAACGTGCCGGTGCCGCGCTCGCTGAGGACCTTGGTGATGGCGGCGGTCAGCGTCGTCTTGCCGTGGTCGACGTGGCCCATGGTGCCGATGTTGAGGTGCGGTTTCGTGCGGACGTAAGCCGTCTTGGGCATGGTGGTTCCTTCTCCGGAACTCGAAGCTGTGGTCCGGACCAGCGGTGTGCGCGTGGCCGGGACGGGGACCCCAGGGGCCGTACCGACCCTCCCCCTGCGGGGTCCGCCGGAGTGTCCGGGGAGGGTCAGCTTCGGGCGCCGTCGAAGGCGTCGGGGGCGCAAGGGGCGATGACGGCAGCCTTCGCAGCGCCCGCGACTGCGGGCGTGGCTGCGAGGAAGGCGTACCGGAACATGGGTCTGATCCTCGCCGACACGAGTCACCCACGTCGAATGAATTTCGCCGAACGCGGCGAGGTGCGCGCTCAGTTGCCTCTGCGGCCGGTCGGCCGGTTCAGAGGTTCTTCAGCGCCTCCCGCACCGACAGCGGCGCGAGCCGGTTCCGCTCACGCTCGACGAAGGCGCGTACCGCGTCCGGGTCGGTCTTGGCGTACTCGCGCAGGCACCAGCCGATCGCCTTGCGGATGAAGAACTCCGGGTGCCCCGACTGACGTACGCAGTAGGCGAAGAGGCGCTCGGTGTCGGTCGCCTCCTTGTGGCGCAGCTGGTGCAGGAGCGCCGTGCGGGCCACCCACACGTCCTCGTCCTCGATCCACGCGTCCATGTCGGCGCGCAGCCGCGGGTCGGCGGCGACGAGCCCGCCGACGACATGTGCGGCGAGCAGGTCGACGGTGTCCCACCAGGAGCGCGTGGTCACGAGGTGGCGTACGACGGGCAGGAAACCGGAGGAGCAGCGCCGCACGTGGCGGCGTAGGTAGTCCACGGCGAAGTAGGCGTACTCGCGTTCGGGCAGTTCCCAGCAGCGCAGCGCGATCGCCGCGCAGTCCGCCTCGGCGGGGCGCGGCGTCCCGGTGAGGACGGCGCGCGACAGCTCGCGGCGCGCCGGGGAGGCCAGGCCGAGGAAGGGGGCGACATCCTTCATGTACGCGCTCATCTGCTCGCCCCGCCGGGGATCGGCCGCCGAGGCCGCCGAGGCGTACGTCACGACGAGCCGGTCGAGCACCGTGTCGGCCAGGGCACTTCTCGGGACTGTGACGCTCATGAGACGCACCATACGGCGATCAGACACATCAGCCGGTTAGTCTTCCCGGATGTTCGAGACCGCAACCGCCCGACCACAGGGCCTCGCCGTGCGCTGCACCCGGGCGCTGCTCTCGCCGTGGTCGCGGCTGTCGCTGCTCGTGGTGCTCCTCGCCGCGGCGGCGACGTGCGTGCTGCTGTTCGAGCCGCAGCGGCTCCTCTCCGACGGCTGGCCCGCGCAGTTGGGCGGCGCGACGGCAGTGGCCCTGTTCGCGGTGGCGTACGGGGCGTGCACCGCCGCGTTCGTGCCGCGGCCGCTGCTCAATCTCGCGGCGGGCGCGCTCTTCGGCTCGCAGGCGGGTCTCGCCGCGGCGATCGCCGGCACGGTGTTCGGTGCCGGGATCGCCTTCGGGCTCGGCAGGATGCTGGGCCAGGACGCGCTGCGGCCGCTGTTGCGGGGACGCTGGCTGAGGGCGGCGGACGGCCAGTTCAGCCGGCACGGTTTCCGGTCGATGCTGGCCGTGCGGCTCTTCCCGGGAGTGCCGTTCGCCGCCGCCAACTACTGCGCGGCGGTCTCCCGCATGGGCTGGCTGCCGTTCCTCCTCGCCACGGGCCTCGGGTCGATCCCGAACACGGCGGCGTACGTCATCGCGGGCGCCCGCGCCTCGACGCCGACGTCGCCCGTCTTCCTGATCGCGATGGGGTTCATCGCGGTGACGGGCCTGGGCGGGGCGGCGGTCGCGTGGTTCAAGCGCCACCACTTCCGCGGCGCCCGCTGACCCATCAGGGCCGACGGGACTCGACGAGACCGAACGGGGCCGGACGGGCCTCGACGGGACCGTGAGAGCCCTTCACCGTGAGAGCCCTTCGAGGATCGTCGCGTTGGCGAGCCCGCCCGCCCCGCACCTGGTCTGCAGGACGTACCGGGCGTACCGGGCGCCGCGGGCGCGCATCGCGTGGACGAGCGTAATCATCAGTCGGGTGCCGCTGGCGTCCAGCGGCTGACCGAGCGCGATGGCGCCGCCGTGCACGTTGGCTCTCTCGTGGTCGGCGCCGGCCTCCCGCAGCCGCGCGCCCCGCGACATCCTCGCGACGCGCCTTCGCCGACGGGTGGACGCGGGGGTCGTGGAGAAGGTCGCCTTGCGCACTCCTGCGGCCACGAACTGGTTCCGGTGGTGACGTGCTCGGCCTGCGGCGACGCGGTCCGCCACGAGGACCTCACCGCGCGTCCCCAGACCCCGGGCTGGACGACGACGGGTCCCTCGGCGGCGTAGGCCACGGTCCCGGCCCCCTGCCGCCCGGCTGCCCGGCCGCCCACTGCCGGGCGGCTGCAAGACGGCCCTCCCGGCATCCCCGTAACCCAAGGCCGCTACGCTGCCCCTCGACGAGGGGGTGATCGCGGCGATCCCCCCTCGCGTCCCGGCGTTCCGCCCCTTCAGGGGCTCGCCCACGTTGCACGACGCACCGCCTCGGCTAAGCCACGCACCTCGATGACCTTGTGACCCCAATGACCTCAATGACCTCAATGACCGCTCACGCGGTCTGATGATCAGTACTTGGACGGGCAGTTTTCATGTCTTGGCTTGAATCCTTCATCCTCGGGCTCGTCCAGGGACTGACCGAGTTCCTCCCGATCTCCTCCAGCGCGCACCTGCGGCTGACGGCGGCGTTCGCCGGCTGGCACGACCCGGGCGCCGCGTTCACGGCGATCACGCAGATCGGCACGGAGACGGCCGTGCTGATCTACTTGCGCAAGGACATCGCGCGGATCGTGTCCGCGTGGTTCGGCTCGATCCTCGGGAAGGTGCCTCGCTCGGACCACGACGCGCAGATGGGCTGGCTGGTCATCGTCGGCTCGATCCCGATCGGCGTCCTCGGCGTGACGTTCAAGGACCAGATCGAGGGCCCCTTCCGCGACCTGCGGCTGATCGCCACCACGCTGATCGTGATGGGCGTCGTCCTCGGCATCGCCGACCGCCTGGCGGCCCGCGACGAAACGGGCGGCAGGCACCGCGCCGTACGCCACCGCAAGGGCCTCAAGGAATTGGGCGTCAAGGACGGCCTGATCTTCGGCTTCTGCCAGGCGATGGCCCTGATCCCGGGCGTCTCCCGCTCCGGCGCCACGATCAGCGGCGGCCTCCTCATGGGCTACACCCGCGAGGCCGCGGCACGCTACTCGTTCCTCCTGGCCATCCCCGCCGTCCTCGCGTCCGGCGTCTTCGAACTGAAGGACGCGGGCGAGGGCCATGTCTCCTGGGGGCCGACGATCTTCGCGACGATCATCGCGTTCGTGGTCGGTTATGCGGTCATCGCGTGGTTCATGAAGTTCATCACGACCAAGAGCTTCATGCCGTTCGTCTACTACCGGATCGTGCTCGGTATCGTCCTCATCGCATTGGTGGCGACGGGGACGCTGAGCCCGCACGCGGGGGAGTCAGCGGGATAGGACGACGGTCGCGTGGGGATCGCGATGGAGGGGCCTCCGTGGAGGGGCCTCCTGAGGCGGCGGCCGGGCGGGGGCCCGGCCGCGTGGGCGGTCTCAGGACTGCGGGCGGCTGCCGTGGTTGGCCGCGTGCTTGCGGCGGGACTTCTTCTTGCGACGTCGCTTCGAGGACATGGAGCCACCTCTTCGATAGGAACCACAGGTTCCGCCAGAGAGCAGGGGTTCGAGTCGGAACCACTGGTGCGGCGGGACCGTCGAGTCGCTTTCTACCGTTCCATACGGATATGAGGGTGGCGACTCGGGCGCAGACGCCGGGAGCGATCACCCGGCGGAGGTGTGCGGTAGCTGACAGTTCCGATTGTCGTACTCATCCCCTAGGCTTGGCGCCATGCCCTTAACCCCACCAACCCATGGTTCCGTGCGCTCTTCCATGGAACTGAACGAGCGGATACGCGGCCTGTGGCTGCGCGCGGGTGGTCGCCTCACCCCCGAACAGCGCAGGGAGTACGAACAGTTGGTGACGGAGTGGGCGGCGGCCGTCCGTGCCGAGATGGTGCGGGCCGCCTGACGTACGGCGCTGCGACGCCGAGCGGCGTCTCGTCGCGGGGCTGACGTCAGGCCCTGCCGGCAGCGGGCCGCTCCCGGCAGGGGGGAGCGGACCGGCCGGCCGGCGTCACCGTCGGCGCAGGCTGCCCAGGAACCGCTGGGCCTGGGCCCGTCGCCGCGGGTCGGCGGAGGCGCGACGTACCTGTGCGACCGTGCGTCGGCCCTGCGGGCTCTGCACGAACTGCTTGATCTTCGTCATCAGTCCTGGCATGTCGTTCGTTCTCCTCTGACGAGAGTGACTGGCGGACCGTGCACTTCTGCGTGTACCCACTCAGACGCGGTACGGACAGTGCCGTGCCTTTCCTGACCCTTCCTCGTCCCTTCCCCGCTCCTCCCGCTCCTCCCCGGCTCCTTCTCCTCCGTGCACACCCCTTGGCTCCGCATCCCCCGTGCCCAACACTGAGCCGATGACCCAGCGCGTGGAACTCGCCGCCGTGATCGACCGGTTGGCCATCGATGCCCTCATCACCGAGTACGCGGTGGCCGTCGACGACGGTGACTGGGACGCCTACCAGCAGCTGTTCGCACCCGCAGGACGCGCCGACTACCGCTCCGCCGGCGGCATCGAGGGAGACTCCGCCGAGGTGGCCGCATGGCTGGCCGACACGATGCGGATGTTCCCGATGCGCCAGCACCTGATCGTCAACCGCCGCCTGGAGTTCGGCACGCTGGACCAGGACATCGGGGACTCCGCGCGCGTACGGGCCGATTATGTGAACCCGATGCGGTTCGCGGACCCCCCAGGAAGCACCACGCCTTCCTCTTCCTCGGCGCCCGACTTCGTCTGCGGCGGGCGGTACGCCTTCGCGCTGCTGCGTACGCACGACGGCTGGCGACTGCGCGAGGTGGCGGTGCGGGAGAAGTGGCGCCGCGTCGGCGGGCGGCGGCCCGGCGAGACACCCGCCGGGGACTGACTGCCGCCGAGCCCCCCGTCACCGTCCACCCTTACCGCCGCTCGGCCGCGCCAGCCGAACAAACGCCCACTGTTCTAGATCGTCGGCAGCGCGCACACTGGGTACACGTCCGGGCGTCGGGGATCCAGGGAGGCGCTGCATGGATGAGTTCGGCGACGACCGGCGGTGGCGGCGGCTCGGGCCCCGCGTCGCGCGGCTGCTCGCGTCACGGCGGTGGCGGGGCGGCATCGCCGTCCCGGCGGGGGCGCTGCCCGCCCTCGCGTTCCCCGCGCCGTCGCTGTGGTGGTTCGCGTACGCGGCGCTGGTCCCCTGGATGCTCCTGGCCCGCACGGCCCCGACCGGGCGGCGGGCCATGGTCGACGGCTGGCTCGGCGGCCTCGGCTTCATGGTCGCCGTACACCACTGGCTGCTGCCGAGCCTGCATGTGTTCACGGTCGTCATAGCCGCGCTGCTCGGCCTGCTGTGGGCGCCCTGGGGGTGGCTCGTGCGACGGCTCCTCGGCGGCATACCGACGCCGGGTCGTGCGGCGGTCGCGCTGGTGGCCCTGCCCTCGGGCTGGCTGATGGTCGAACTGGTCAGGTCGTGGGAGGGGCTCGGCGGTCCCTGGGGTCTGCTCGGCTCCAGCCAGTGGCAGCTGCCCCCGGCGCTGCGGCTCGCCTCCGTGGGCGGCGTCTGGCTGGTCAGCGCGCTGGTGGTCGCCGTCAACGCGGGCCTCGCGCTGTTGCTCGTCGCCTGGGGCCGGAGCAGGGGAGTGGGAGGCGCGGTGGACGCCGGTTCCGTGCCCGGAAACGGTTTCGTGTCCGGGCACCGTTTCGTGTCCGGGCACGGTTCCCGCGTGGTGGCCCCGAAGTCCGCCTCCCACGCCGCGCCCTCCCTCGCCGGGCTTGCCGGGCTCGTCGCCGTCGCCGTCGTCACCGTCGCGGCTTGGGCCTGGGCCCCGCGTCCGGAAGCGGCGGGGCGGATCAAGGTCGCCGTCGTACAGCCCGGCGTCATCAACGGCATCGCGGGCGCCGAGAAGCGGTTCGCCCGCGAGGAGGAGCTGACCCGCTCCCTCGCCGGGCGGGACCTCGACCTGGTCGTGTGGGGCGAGAGCAGCGTCGGCTTCGACCTGGCCGACCGGCCCGACATGGCCCGCCGCCTCGCCGCGCTCTCCCGCGAGGTCGGCGCGGACATCCTGGTGAACGTCGACGCGCGCCGTTCCGACCGGCCCGGCATCTTCAAGAGCTCCGTGCTCGTCGGCCCGGACGGGCCGACCGGCGACCGCTACGACAAGATGCGGCTCGTGCCCTTCGGCGAGTACATACCGGCGCGCTCCCTGCTCGGCTGGGCCACCTCCGTCGGCAAGGCCGCCGGCGAGGACCGCAGGCGCGGTGACCGCCAGGTGGTGATGGACGCCGGGCACGGCCTGCGGGTCGGGCCGCTGGTCTGCTTCGAGTCGGCGTTCCCCGACATGAGCCGCCAACTGACCCGGGACGGTGCTCAGCTGCTGCTCGCCCAGTCCGCCACGTCGTCGTTCCAGGCCAGCTGGGCGCCCGAGCAGCACGCCTCGCTCGCGGCGGTGCGCGCCGCCGAGACGGGCCGCCCGATGGTGCACGCCACCCTCACCGGTGTCTCCGCGGTCCACGCCGCGGACGGCTCACGCGTCGGTGCCCCGCTGGGCACCTCGGCGAGCGCCGCCGAGGTCTACGACGTACCGCTGGCCAAGGGCGTTACGGCGTACGTCCGTTGGGGCGACTGGCCCGTGCACGGGGCGGTCCTCGTGCTCGCGGCGCTGTCCGCGGCCGAGGGCGCTCGGGCCCTCAGGCGCCCTGTGCCTGAGCGGCGAGGACCACGCGCTCGCACAGTTCATGGGTCGCCAGCGCATCCCGGGCGCTGAGGACCTTGCCCGCGCGCACGGCGTCGAGGAAGGCGAGGACGACCTGCTCGATGCCGCGCTGCCGGGCCACCGGCACCCAGTCGCCGCGCCGCCGCACGCTGGGCTGCCCCTTGTGGTCGATGACGTCGGAGAGGTTGACCACCTGCCGCTTGGTGTCCTGCCCGGAGACTTCGAGGATCTCCTCCGTCGAACCGCTCAGCCGGTTCATCACACCGATCGCCGTGAAGCCCTCGCCCGCCAGTTGGAGCACGACGTGTTCCATGAGCCCGTCGGTGACGCGGGCGCGCACGCCGACGTGGTCGATCGGCCCGGGCACCAGGAAGCGGAGGGTGTCCACGACGTGGATGAAGTCGTCGAGCACGAGTGTGCGGGGGCCCTCGGGTAGCCCGACGCGGTTCTTCTGCATCAGGATCAGCTCGCGCGGGTGGTCGGCGCACTGGGCGTAACCGGGCGCGTAACGGCGGTTGAAGCCGACGGCGAGGCTGACGCCACGGTCTTCGGCGAGGTTCACGAGGCGCTCGGAGTCGGCGAGTTCGTACGCGAGGGGCTTGTCGACGTACGTGGGGACGCCCGCCTCGACGAGCCGCGTGACGATCTCGGGGTGCACGGCGGTCGGCGCGTGCACGAAGGCGGCGTCGAGACCCTGGGCGAGCAGCGCGTCCAGATCGGTGTGGCAACGGGCGTCCGGGATGTGGTGGACGCCGGCGACCCGGGCGAGCGTCGCGGGCGTGCGGGTCTGGAGGTGCAGCTCGACCCCGGGCTGAGTGGTGAGGACGGGCAGATACGCCTTCTGCGCGATGTCACCAAGTCCGATGCAGCCGATCTTCACCGTTGTCTCCCTACGTCTGCCGCTGATCCACCGCCGACCAGGCCTACCGCTGTGCCGGCTCGCGCCCTGTGCCCCGCGCAGGCCCCGGTCGCCGTTCCCGCAGCATACGGGGCCTGCGGCGGTCGCCGGCCGGCTACGGAGGCGAAGCCGCGCGGGGTGAGGTCGGTGCGGATCCGCGCGGCCGTGGAGACCAGGGCGTCGCGGGCGTACGGCGATGAGCGGGGCGCGCGCTGGGCGCCCCGCCGCAGGAGACGCCCGGCGGGGGCGCCCGGCCCCGATCCGCGCCCCGGTCCCGCACCTCCGCGTGGCAGGGTCCGCCTCGCGTCGCCTTGCGGTGTGGTCCGTCACTCATGCGGGGCATCCTCCCTCTCGTTTCGCACTCCAAGGGCTGCGGCAGGGCCCAGAGTTGGGCGGATGCACAGATCGACGACCACCACCGCCGCCGCCGCGCTTCTCGTCTCCGTGGCCGTCTCGGCCACCGCCTCCGGCTGCGTGAGCGTCGAGCGGGCGTCCCGGTCCGATACCGCCGCGACCGCCGCGGCGCCGTCCGTGCCCCGCACGGACGGGAGAAGCCGGCCGCAGATCGAGCAGGCCCCGGCCCGCGAGGCCCCAGCCCGTGAAGCCCTGGTGAGCGTGGGCCCTCCCCGCCTCCCCGTCGCGCAGAGCCCCGCCCCCGTCGCCCGCCCTTCCGCCCCGGCACCCCGCTCCGAGCAGCCGCGGCCGCAGCCGCAGTCACAGCCGCGGTCACAGCCGCCGCCGGTGCGCAGGCCCCCCGCCGCCCGGCCCGACGCCGGTGCCACCCGCCCCGCCGCGGACGTCTGCGACCTGGGTGAAACCTACGGAGGCTGGCGGCCGGGCAGCCCCGAGGCGGTCATCTGCCGTGACATGTACGGGCGTTGAGTCGGGCCGGTCAGCCGGACACGCGGCGGCGACACCCCCGTGGCCGCCGCTGCGCGCCCCCGGCTCACCCCCCGGTCACTCCTCCTCGCTGCCCTCCCCCACCTCCCGCTCCAGCCTCTCGATGGCCGCCTTGATGCCGTTGCCGTACCCGTCGTCCTCCAGGGCGCCGACCGCGCCGCGGGCCCGGCGCAGGTGGCTGCGGGCCGCTTCGGGGCGGCCCAGCTTCAGGTAGTCCGCGGCGAGGTTGAGGTGCAGGGAGGGGTAGAAGCCGCGCACCGCGAGGGACTGGTGGTGTTCGTTCAACCGGGCGTCCGTGAGCTCGTCCGCCGCCGACAACGCCCGCAGGTCCCAGGCCAGTTCCGCCGAGGGGTCCTCCTGGGTGTCCGCCATGTAGTGCGCGAGGGTGCACCGGTGCAGCGGGTCGCCGTCCTCGCCGATCTCCCCCCACAGACGGAGGAAGCGGCCCTGTGCCTCCTCGCGGTCGCCGCCGTGATGCAACATGACCGCCTGCCCGATCCGCGTCATCATCGCGTCTTCCGCCGTCTGCTCCTGCTGCTCCGTCACCGGGTCCTCCGTGGTCGTGCGGCCATCGCCCCCATCCCTCACGACGCTAGCGGCCGCCACTGACAATCGCGCTCAGGCACGTTCGGCGGCGGCGGCGCTCACGCGTACCGCTGGGCCAGCCCGGTGACGCACCTGGCCGCTTCGGCGCGGAGCTCGGGCGGCCCGAGCACCTCCGCCTCCAGGCCGAGCCGGAGGATGTCGCTCACGGCCACCGGCAGCTCCTCCATAGCGAGGTCGACCTCCGTCCAGCCGTCCGCGTCGGCCTCGCCCGCGCCCTCCACGGCCCGCGCCCCCGCCGCACCGAACATCGCGGGCAGGAGCCTGAGCCCCGACGGAGAGACCTTCAGCCGCGCGGTGCTCCGCAGCACCCGTGCCTCCAGGCCACGCGAGGCCTCGTCCCAGTACGCCGCCAGATCGAACCCGGCGGGCCGCACGCAGGGCTCCTCCGCCACCGTCACCGTCAGGAACCGCGAGACCCGATACGTGCGTACGGTGTCGCCGGCCGACGCCACGAGGTACCAGTTGCCCGCCTTGAGCACCAGGCCCAAGGGGTGCAGTTCACGGTCGACTTCGCCGCCCCAGCGCCGGTAGCGCGCCCTCACCACCCGCTGGCGCCACACGGCTTCGGCGACCACGGCGAGCCGCGGCGCCGGTTCGGCCGTGCGGAACCACGCCGCCGCGTCGAGGTGGAAACGGTCCTGGATGCGCCGCGACCGCTCCCCGAGGCCCGTGGGCAGCGCGGCGGCCAACTTCAGCTGCGCGGTGGCCAGTTCCGCGCCGAGGCCGAGGTCGGCCGCGGCCCCCGGCATCCCGGCGAGGGCGAGGGAGTCGGCCTCGTCGTCGGTGAGGCCCGTCAGCCGGGTGCGGTAGCCGTCGAGCAGCCGGAAACCGCCCGCCGGGCCCCGCTCCGCGTAGACCGGCACCCCGGAGGCGGCGAGCGCCTCGGTGTCGCGGTAGACGGTCCTGACCGAGACCTCCAGCTCCGCGGCGAGTTCGGGCGCGGTCATGCACCCGCGGTTCTGGAGCAGCAGGAGGAGGGCGAGGAGACGGTCGGCGCGCATGGTCCCAAGTCTGCCCCGGTACCTGACAGAAGGTGTCAGGTACGGGCGACAGAGTCCTCCTCACGGCGACACACCGAGCACTTCCAGGAGGGCCCACATGACCGCGAACACCGCGAACACCGGAAACACCAGCAACACCGCCGGCACTTTCACCTTCGCCGGCTGGGACGAGCAGCCGGTCGCCGGCGTGGAGGGCGGCGCCCGCATCACGCACGCCGCCGTCATCAACGACTACGTTGGCACCATCGAGGCGGCCGGCACCGCGTGCGAGTACACCATCGCGTACACGAGCGGGACGACGGGCGCGTACGTCGGCTACGAGTTCATCGACGGCACGCTCGACGGGCGCAAGGGGTCGTTCGTCATCGAGCAGCGCGGTTCGTTCGTGCGCGACGGCATCGAGTGCGCCTTCACCGTGCTGCCCGGCTCCGGCACCGGTGAGCTGGCCGGGCTCACCGGGACCGGCACGTTCACCGCGCGGCACGGGGAGAAGTCCACCCCGTACGCCTTCGACTACACGCTCGGCGGCGCGGAATGAGTCAGCCGAGGTCCGGGATCCGCCAGTCGATCGGCTCGTGGCCCTGCGTCGCCACCGCTTCGTTGATCTGCGTGAAGGGGCGCGAGCCGAAGAACTTCTTGGCGGAGAGCGGCGAGGGGTGCGCGCCCTTCACGACGACGTGGCGCTCCTCGTCGATGAGGGGGAGCTTCTTCTGGGCGTAGTTCCCCCACAGCACGAAGACGGCGGGGTCGGGGCGCTCGGCCACCGCCCGGATCACCGCGTCGGTGAACTTCTCCCAGCCCTTGCCCTTGTGGGAGTTGGCCTCACCGGCGCGGACCGTGAGCACCGCGTTCAGGAGAAGGACGCCCTGCTCGGCCCACGGCATCAAGTAGCCGTTGTCGGGCACGGGGTGGCCGAGCTCCTCCCGCATCTCCTTGTAGATGTTCCGCAGGGAGGGCGGGGTCTTCACGCCGGGGCGCACGGAGAAGCACAGTCCGTGGCCCTGGCCCGCTCCGTGGTAGGGGTCCTGGCCGAGGACCAGGACCTTCACGCGCTCGTAGGGCGTGGCGTCGAGGGCGGCGAAGACCTCCTCGCGCGGGGGGTAGACGGGGCCCATCGCCCGCTCTTTCTCGACGAACTCGGTGAGCTCCTTGAAGTAGGGCTTCTGGAGCTCCTCGCCGAGGACTCCGCGCCAGGACGCGGGCAGCATGGCGATGTCGGTCACGTGAACAACCTCCGGTGTGCGGTCACTTCTCACAGAAGAACCTACCGGCGCCCACTGACAATCCGACCGGAGCCCCGTCTCCCCTGGCCTCCCCTGGCGTCCCCTCGTCCGACGCCCCTCGCCTACCAGCTCGTCTTGCGCTGGAGCTCCCACATCATCATGATCGCCGAGGGGTCGAGGGCACGCTCGCCGCCCGCGATCTCCTCGCTGGCCATGATGTACTGCTTGCCCTGCCAGAGCGGCAGCAGCCTGACGTCGTCGACGAGGATCTCCTGGGCCCGCTCGAAGTCGTCGATCACCGCGCCCCGGTCGGTCTCCCTGCGCTCGCGCGGCAGCACCTCGTCGGTGATCTCCTTGGACACGTACGGCGTGTTGAGCACGTTCTTCGGGCCGACGAACGGCGCGATGAAGTTGTCCGCGTCGGGGAAGTCCGGGAACCATCCGCGCCCGAAGACCGGGTACTCGCCCTTGCTGTAGCCGTCCTGGAACTCGGTCCACGGGCGGCTCTTGAGCGTGATGTCGAAGAGCCCGGACGCCTCCAGCTGCCGCTTGATCTCGGCGAACTCCAGCGCGGTGGCCGATCCGTAGCGGTCGGTGGTGTACCAGAGCGTGAGCGGGACGGGCGCGGTGATGCCGGCGTCGGTGAGTATCTTCCGGGCCTTGGCCGTGCTGGGGTTCCCGTAGTCGTCGAAGAACCCGGTGGCGTGGCCCGTGAGGCCCCTCGGCACCATCGAGTACAGCGGCTCGACGGTGTCCTTGTAGATCTTGTGGGCGATGGCGGCCCGGTCGACGAGTTGCGCGAAGGCCCGCCGGACCGGGAGCTTGCGCGCCCAGGGATCCTTGGTGTTGAACACCAGATAGCGGATCTCGGTGCCCGCGCCCTCGACGAGTTCGATGTCCTGCTCGCGCCGGCCCCTGTTCTGCATGGCGACGACGTCCTCGGCGGCCAGGCCGCGGAAGGTGACGTCGATCTCCTTCTTCTTGAGGGCGTCGACCATCGCCGACGACTTCTTGAAGTAGCGGATGGTGACGGCGTCGTTCTTGATGTCGGCCGCGCCCTTGTAGTTGCTGTTCTTGGCCAGCTCGGCCTTGACGTTGGGTGTGTAGGCCTCCAGGGTGTACGGCCCGGAGCCGGTGATCCGGTCGCCCGTGCGGAGCTTGTCCGCGGGGTAGTCCCCGGGGTCGACGATCGACATGGCGGGCGCCGACAGCACGAACGGGAACGTCGCGTCCGCCTTCTTGAGGCGGAAGACGACGGTCCGGTCCCCCTTGGTCGTGACCTTGTCGAGCGAGCCCAGCAGCCCCATGGGGCCGCCCTTCACCACACCCTTGGCCTCAAGGGCCCGCATCCGGTCGAAGGAGTACTTGACGGCCGCCGCGTCCAGTGTGTCGCCGTCGGAGAACTTCAGCCCTTCGCGCAGCTCACAGGTGAACACCTTGTTGGACGCGTCCGAGAACTCGCACGACTCGGCCGCGTCCGGTTCCGGCTCGGTGGCCCCCGAAGGGAAGCTGAGCAGGGTCTGGAAGACGTTGCGGTAGAGCTCCCACGAACTGTCCCAGGCCTTGGCCGGGTCCAGGGTGCTGGGCGCGCTCATCGTGCCGACGGTGATCCGCTGTTCCTCGTCCGGTCCCTCGGAGGACAGCATCCCGCAGCCCGCCAGCAGGGACATGGACGCGAGCGCCGCCACCGGACGCAGACCCCTCATACGCTTCGCAAGGGGAACTTCACTGAACACGCGCACGCTCCTCGATCGGCCATGCCATGGGGTCGGGAGACAATATCGCAGTGCCCCGTCGGGCCAACCCACGGCGCCGACAGGGCACTTGATGCGCGTGTACGTCGCTTTTCGCGGCGTACCCGATGGTTGTGCGGGCTACGTCAGCCGACGCCCGCATTGAGGAAGATGCCGCCATCGACCACGAGTGTCTGGCCGGTGATCCAGTCGGACTGGGCGGAGGTGAGGAAGGCGGCCGCGCCGCCGATGTCCTCGGGCACGCCGAGCCTGCCGAGCGGGTAGGAGGCGGCGGCCTCCGCCTCACGGCCCTCGTAGAGCGCCTGGGCGAACTTGGTCTTGACGACCGCGGGCGCGATGGAGTTCACGCGCACCTTCGGCGCGAACTCGTGTGCCAGCTGGAGGCTGAGGTTGACCATGGCGGCCTTGCTCATCCCGTACGCCCCGATGAAGGGCGAGGCGGAGACGCCGGCGACGGAGGCGATGTTGACGATCGCGCCGCCGTTCTCGCTCTGCCAGGCCTTCCAGGTCTGCTGGGCGAAGCCGAGCGCCGAGATGACGTTGGTCTCGTACACCTTGCGCGCCACGTTCAGGTCGAGCTCGGCCATCGGCCCGAAGACCGGGTTCGTACCGGCGTTGTTGATCAGGAAGTCGACCCTGCCGAACGCCTCCATCATGCGCGCGACGGCGGCCGCCTGGTGCACCTCGTCGTGCGCCTTGCCCGCGACGCCGATGACCCGGTCGGAGCCGAGCTTCTCGACGGCTTCCTTCAGGGCGTCCTCATTGCGTCCCGTGATGCAGACACGGTCGCCGCGGGCGACCAGGGCCTCGGCGATGCCGTAGCCGATGCCGCGGCTCGCGCCCGTGATGAGCGCGGCCTTTCCGCTGTCCTGCACTGCCCTGTCCTGCCCTGCCATGTCCTGCACCGCCCTGTCCTGCCCTGCGCTGTCCTGTGCTGCCATGGTCTTCGCCTTTCGGGTCACTCGCCTTCCGGGTCAGTTGAGCGGGCCGCCGGCGACGTACATGACCTGTCCGGAGACGAAGCCCGCCTCCTCACCCGTGAAGAAGGCGATGGCGTTGGCGATGTCCTCGGGGCGGCCGACGCGCTGCACCGGGATCTGAGTGGCGGCCGCGGCCTGGAACTCCTCGAAGTCCATGCCGACGCGGTCGGCCGTGGCCTTGGTCATCTCGGTGACGATGAAGCCGGGGGCGACGGAGTTGGCGGTGACGCCGAACTTGCCGAGCTCCTTGGCGAGGGTCTTCGTGAAGCCCTGGAGGCCGGCCTTGGCGGCGGCGTAGTTGACCTGGCCGCGGTTGCCCAGCGCGGAGGACGAGGAGAGGTTCACGATGCGGCCGAAGCCCGCGTCCACCATGTGCTTCTGGCAGGCCTTCGACATCAGGAACGCGCCGCGCAGGTGCACGTTCATGACCGTGTCCCAGTCGCCCGCGCTCATCTTGAAGAGGAGGTTGTCGCGCAGCACACCGGCGTTGTTGACGAGGATCGTCGGCGCGCCGAGCTCCGCGGCGATGCGGGCGACCGCGGCCTCGACCTGGGCCTCGTCGGAGACGTCGCAGCCGACCGCGAGCGCCTTGCCGCCGGCCGCGGTGATCCGCTCGACGGTGTCCTTGCAGGCGGCCTCGTCGAGGTCGATGACGGCCACGGCACGGCCCTCGGCGGCGAGCCGTACGGCGGTCGCCGCACCGATGCCTCGCGCTCCTCCGGTCACGACCGCGACGCGCTGCTCAGTGGTGGACATGCTGGTTCTCCTCGCCTTGGGATGCGGCTCTGCGTAGTGCGGCTCCACGGTACGCCCCGCTGGTGAGCGACCGCTTAGTACCTTCAGCTGGACGAGACGCTAGAAGCCCTGGCACCGGGTGTCAACGGCACACGGGCGAGCTGTGACGCGATACCTCACCCAGCGCTACCTCACCAACAGGTCGAGGAGGCGCTCCACCTCAGCCGCGGGATCCGCCGTCAGACCGGTGTGCACGGGGCCCGGCTGCACCACCGTGGAGCGCGGCGCGATGAGCCAGCGGAAGCGGCGCCCCGCGTCGTCCCGCTCGGCCTGGCCCGCGGCCTCGCCGCCCTCGCAGATCCGCTCGACGGCACCGAGCGCGGCCCGGATGCCGTCGATGTCGGCCGCGGGGTCGAGCGCCCGCAGCCTGCCCTCGTCGAGGTGGGTGCGGGCGGCGACGAAGGCCTTGGCGCGGCAGTAGACCACGACGCCCGCGTTGAACTGCTCGCCGCGCTCCACGCGCGGCACCACGCGCACCAGCGCGTACTCGAAGACGTCCCGGGCGTCCGGCTGCGTCACTGGGTGGCACCCTTCTTCGGCCGCGGCTCGCCGAGGGCGATCCGTTCGTGGATGGTCCCGGCGCGCGGCAGCAGCGCGGAGACGTAGGCACGGCGTACGTCGTCCGGGTCCGCGAAGCCCGGTTCGTCGAGCAGCCACGCGTCGGGCACCTCGGCGGTGACCTCGGTGAGCAGGTCCTCGGTGACGAGCGGGGCGAGTTCGGCGGCGGCCGACGCGACGTCGGGGCCGTAGGGGGCGAGGGCGTGGTCGGAGGCGTCGTACGGTTTGGCGGCCGCGGTCCGGGCGGTGCGCCAGTTGTGGTGCCAGATCATGCTGGCCCCGTGGTCGATCAGCCACAGGTCGCCGTGCCACAGGAGCAGGTTCGGGTTGCGCCAGGAGCGGTCCACGTTGTTGATCAGGGCGTCGAACCAGACGACGCGGCCCGCCTCGGCCGGGTCCACGTCGACGTGGGCGAGGGGGTCGAAGCCGAGCGCGCCGGTCAGGAAGTCCATGCCGAGGTTGAGGCCGCCGCTCGACTTCAGGAGTTCCTGCACCTCCTGGTCGGGTTCGCCGAGGCCGATCACGGGGTCCAGCAGGAGCTGGACGAGCCGCGGCACGCGCAGCCCCAGGCGGCGCGCCAGCTCCCCGCAGATCACCTCGGCCACGAGCGTCTTGCGGCCCTGTCCGGCGCCGGTGAACTTCATGACGTACGTCGCGAGGTCGTCGGCTTCGACGAGTCCCGGCAGCGAGCCCCCCTCACGCAGGGGCGTGATGTAGCGGGTCGCGGCGACCTCTTTCAGCATTTTCCCAGGCCATTCATCTATGCAACCTTGCGGACCGTGGTCCACCTTAGAGGGGCGCGGCGGGCGTCTCCACGCGCGTATCGGTGCCGACGCCGAGTGCTCCGGCCTGCGCACTCCCCTCACGCGTCGCCCCCCAACCGCCGCCCGACCCGTGCGGCGGTCTCACGCAGCCAGAGGTGCGCGGCGTCGTGCGTGTGCACCGGATGCCACCACATGGCCTCCCGCAGGGGCACCGCCTCGTACGGCGGCTCCAGGACGCGGACCGCGGCGAGCGGAGCCATGAGCCGGGCGAGCCGGGCCGGGATCAGGGCGATGCGCCGGGTGCCCGCCACGAGCAGCGGCAGCATCTGGAAACTGTCGACGGACACCTCCACCCGTGGTGTCACTCCGAGCATGCCGAGTTGGCGGACCGCCGGCGCGTCGTACGTGCGCTGGTAGGTCACCCAGGGCAGGCGGGCCAGGTCCTGGCGGGTCAGCCGGTCCTCGACGCCCGGGTGGTCCTCGGCGACCACGAGGACCCAGCGGTCCTCGTAGAGGTCGGTGGCGGGGAAGTCGCTGATGACGCCGTGCGGCATGAGCAGCCCGTCGACCGCGCTGAGCAGCGTCGCCGTGTCGTCGACCACGGTGGTCGGGGCCTGCGCGAAACGCAGGCGGATGCCGGGGGCCTCCTCGTGCACGACGCGCGCGAGTTCGGCGCCGAACACGGTGACGGCGTAGTCGGACGCCACCAGCGTGAACTCTCGGGTCTCCCGCGACGGGTCGAACTCGGCCTGGCTGGAGAAGAGGCGCTCCAGCACGTCGTAGGCGGTGGAGGTGCGGTCGAGCAGCACTTGGCCGAGAGCGGTCAGCTCGTAGTGGCCGCCGACGCGGGCGAGCAGGTCGTCGGCGAAGTGGCGGCGCAGCCGGGACAGAGCGGCGCTCATGGCGGGCTGGCTCAGCCCGACGCGCTGCCCGGCACGGGTGACGTTGCGTTCCTCCAGCAGGGCGCGCAGGGCGACGACGAGATTGAGGTCCAACCGGGCCAGATTCACGGGCTTCCCCTCGCTGCTTCGACGCCGACCAGGCGCCGACCAGGAGTAATCCATGTGATGGATGGCAGTCATCCACACAATCGATTTCCCTGATCGACGGGGCCGGGGCCAGATTAGTGCCACGCCGTCAGGAGGACGCGGATCAGGAGAACGCGGATCAGGAGGACATGCCAGTGGAACCCACCCCTGCCGTACCCCCGCACCCCCCGCGCCCCCGCTCTTCGCCGGCCCCTTTGCTCTCGCGACCCTCTCGGCCCCGGACGGGCCCGCGTTCCCGGCGCTGGTCACCCCCGACGAGCTCGTCATCGACCTGTGCAGGGCCTACGATGACGGCCAGTTGACGGTCCGTCGGATTCTGGAGGGCTGGACGGCGGTGCTGCCGCGTCTGCGGGCCCTGGCCGGCGACGGCTCGGCGGAGCGCAGGCCGTTGGCGGAGTTCCGGGTGCACGCGCCGGTCGAACCCCGCCAGGTGTTCCAGTCCGGTGCCAACTACCGTCGGCACGTCATCGATCTGCACGTCGCGCACAAGGTCCCGGGAGACGACCGCCCCGAGGAGGAGCGGCGGGCCGAGGCGGCACAGATCATGGACCGGCGGGCCGCCGAGGACCTGCCCTACATGTTCATCGGTCTGCCGAGCGCGATCACCGGTCCGTACGACGAGGTGGTGCTGCCCGCCCGGGCCGAAGAGCCGGACTGGGAACTGGAGTTGGCGGCAGTCATCGGGCGCACCGCCCACCGGGTGTCCGTGGGGCGGGCGCTGGAGTACGTCGCCGGGTACACGATCGCCAACGACCTCACCGACCGCGCGGGTGTCTTCCGCCGGGACATGCCGCAGATCGGCACGGACTGGCTGCGGAGCAAGAACGCGCCCGGCTTCACCCCGCTCGGTCCGTGGATCGTGCCCGCCGAGTCGATCGGCGATCCGGACGATCTGCGTCTGACGCTGAAGCTGAACGGCGAGACCATGCAGGACGAGTCCACCAAGGACATGATCTTCAGCGTGGCCCGCATGGTCGCGTACGCCTCACAGACCGCCCGGCTGCTCCCCGGTGACCTGGTGCTGACGGGCTCCCCGGCCGGCAACGGCCTGCACTGGGGGCGGCTCCTGCGTGACGGTGACGTCATGGACGGCGCCATCACCGGGCTCGGCGCGCAGCGCGTCCGCTGCGCGGCGGAGGTGGCGTCGTGACCGAGGAATCAAGGAGTTCTTTATGAGCCGCCCCCGTACGGTCCTTGTCAGCCGGCCCCGTACGGTCCTCAGGGCCGGCCCCGCACGGTCCTCGTCGTCGGTGGTGGCGCGGCCGGCAACGCCGTGACGATCCTGCTGCGCCGCGCCGGTCACGCGGTGGACCTGATCGAGGCCAAGGACGACTGGAACGCCACCGCCGGCTCCGGGATCACCCTCCAGGGCAACGCGCTGCGCGTGCTGCGCGGCCTCGGCGTGTGGGAGCGGGTGGCGGCGTCCGGCTACGGCTTCGGCTCGCTCGGCATCACCGCTCCCGACGGCACGGTGCTGCACGCGCAGGACGACCTGCGCACCGGCGGCGACGACCTGCCCGCCACCGTCGGCGTGCAGCGACCGCGACTCCAGCGGATCCTCATCGAGGCGGTGCGCGCGAGCGGCGCCTCGGTCCGTCTCGGCACCACCGCCGAGATCCTCGACCGGGACGCCGACGGTGTCCGCGTCCGGCTCTCCGACGGCTCCGAGGGCCGCTACGACCTGGTGATCGCCGCCGACGGTCTGGGTTCGGCCACCCGCGCGGCGATCGGCGTCACGGCCAGACCCGAACCCACCGGCATGGCCATCTGGCGCGTCGCCGCCCCGCGCCCGGCCGGCGTGACCCGCGCCGACGTCACCTACGGCGGCCCCGCCTACATCGCCGGCTACTGCCCCACCGGCGAGAGCACCCTGTACGCCTTCGTCGTCGAGGCCAAGCGCGACCGCGCCTCGATGCCGCCCGAGTCGTACGCGGCCCGGATGCGCCGACTGGCCTCGGCCTACGGCGGCTTCTGGCCCGGGATCACCGAGCACATCACCGACCCGGCGAAGGTCAACTACACCTGGTTCGACCGGCTGCTGGTCGAGGGCTCCTGGCACCGCGACCGCGTCGTCCTCATCGGTGACGCCGCCCACTGCTGCCCGCCCACCCTCGCCCAGGGCGCCGCCCTGTCCCTGGAGGACGCCTGGGTCCTCGCCCAGATGCTGACCGCCTCCGACACCTGGGACGACGCGCTGTTGCAGGCGTACTACGAGCGGCGGATCGCGCGCGTCCGGCCGGTCGTCGAGGCGTCCGTCCAGATCGGGCGGTGGCAGCTCGACGGCGTACGGGACGCCGACGTGCCCGGCCTCATGGCCCGCACCATGACCATGCTCCGGGAGCTGCCCTGACGAGACCTGCCCCTGCCGTACCAGGCCCATCGCGTGACCGGGCCACGCGCCGGGGCGGGAATTCTCCGAGCTTCGAGCCTCCCCTCTCCCCCGACCCCTTCTGGTCCGGCGCGGAGGAAACCGGCCCGCGCATCTTCCCGCACCCTTCGGCCGCACGCTTTGCCGCCCCCTTTCCCGCACCCTTCGGCCGCACGCTCGACCGACGTCCCGCCCTGAAAGGCCTGAAAGGACTGACTGACCTCATGCATCGCCTGCTCACCCACCTGCGGCACGTCGACCTGGCCGTGCCCGACTACGACAAGCAGCTCGACTTCTACTCCGGCGTCTGGGGCCTGACCACGGTCGCCGAGGACTCCGGCATTTCCTTCCTCGCCGCCGAGGGCTCCCCGGAGCAGTACGTCGTACGGCTGCGCAAGGCAGACGAGAAGCGCCTCGACCTCGTCTCGTACGGGGCCGCGGACCCGGCCGACGTCGACACGCTCGCCGAGGAACTCATCTCCCGGGGCGTGGAGTTGATCTGCCGGCCGGGCCGGATCGACACCCCCGGCGGCGGCTACGGCTTCCGCTTCTTCGATGTCGACGGCCGCACCATCGAGGTCTCCGCCGACGTCGCGGCCAGGCGGCACCGCAGGATCGAGGAGAGGGAGGCCATCCCGGTCAAGCTCTCCCACGTCGTCCTCAACTCCCCCGACCTGAACCGGACTCGGAGGTGGTACGAGACGCACCTCGGTTTCCGCCTGACCGACACCCTGGCGTCACCTCACATGGGCGAGGTCATCCACTTCATGCGGATCTCCAGCCGGCATCACTCCATGGCGATCGCGCGGGGACCGCACACCTCCCTGCACCACATCTCCTTCGAGATGCGCGGCATCGACGAGTACATGCGCGGCTCGGGCCGGGTGACCCGCGCCGGGTTCCGGAAGATCTGGGGCCCCGGACGCCACACGGCGGGCGACAACACCTTCACGTACTTCCTCGACCCGCACGGCAACACCGTGGAATACACGACGGAGTTGGAACTGCTCGACGAGGACACGTGGCATCCGCACGTCTACGACTTCTCGCAGCCCGAGGTAGCCGACCAGTGGGGCACCGCCAACCCCATGAACGAACTCGTCGCCAAGGAGTCCTTCAACGACCCCGACCCCGGCGTGTTCGTCGCCCCACCGGTCTGAGCCCGATGCGAGGAAGTCCGCGGGGCGTTTGAACACGGTGGCCCGCGGGGCCGTACCACCAGGCATGACGACTTCCGAAGAACCCTTCTCCGGGCCCCGCCGACGCACCGTCGTGGCCACGATCGGCGGCGCGGGGCTCGCCGCCGCCCTGACCGCGTGCGGCGGCGACAGTGACAACGGCAGCGGCAGCGGCAGTGGCGACGACTCCACCGCACCGGCGGGCGCTCAGGCCTCCGGTGGCGGCGACAAGGCCGCCGGGACCGTGCTCGCGAGGACGGCGGACATCCCCGTGGGCGGCGGCAAGATCTTCAAGGACGAGGGAGTGGTGGTCACCCAGCCCACCAAGGGTGACTTCAAGGCCTTCTCGAACCTCTGCACCCACAAGCGGTGTCCGGTGACGAGCGTGGAAGGGGGCACCATCAACTGCCCTTGCCACGGCAGCAAGTTCTCCATCGCCGACGGCAGCGTCGAGCAGAAGCCGGCGACCAGCCCGCTGCCGGCCGCCGAGATCTCTGTGGACGGTGACGCGATCACGCTGGCCTAGGAAGGTCTTCGACCCGTTGGCGGGCAGCGAGGGGCCGACGGCTCACTCCTGCGCCGTGGCGGGCCCGACGAGCAGCGCCACCAGCCGTTCCACCCGCTCCCTGGGGTCCGGGGCCCCTCCCCACCCGGTCATCAGGAGATGGTGGACGGTCCCGACGAGCGCGAGCGCGGCGGCCGCGGTGTCCGTGGCCGCCGCGAGCCGTCCACACCGCACCTCGGCATCCAGATAGGCGGCGACCGACTCCTCGACGGCCGCGAAGCCGGGCGCGCCGTCCGCCAGCGCCGTACGGATCCGCAGGGCCGCGTCCGCGCGCGTCATGGCGAGGCCCACGACGGTGGGGTCCAAGGAGTCCAGCAGAGCCAGCGCGACCGAGGTGAGGTTCTCCGGGACGGTCGATCGACCGGCACGGCCGGGGAGTTCGGCGGCCCGCCGCGCGGTGCGGGCGAAGCGGTCGAGGACCAACTCCGCGACGAACGCGTCCAGTCCCTCGAAATGCGTGTGCAGCACCCCCTTCGCGCAGCCCGCCTCACCGGTGACGGCCCTGCTCGTCAGGGCCGCGGGGCCCTCGCGCGCCAGTACGCGCTCGGCGGCGTCGAAGAGCCGCTCGCGAAGGTCCGGGATCGCAACTCCACGCGGTGCCATGCCTACCACTTCTCCTGATGAGGGATTGCCGGTTGCCAGTATGGGCGTACGCCCATACTGTTTGGGCGAGCGCCCATACTAGCCCGGCGCCCCACCGTGGCCGAGGCCACGTCCCCCAGGAGGCACTCCCATGAAGCACACGGAGCACACGGAGCACATCGATCACACAGAGCACGTGGAGCGCATCTCCAACACCGAGCAGGCACAGGCGTGGAACGGTTACGAGGGCAACCACTGGGCCCGGAACCAGGACCGCTGGGACGCCGTGAACGCGGGCTTCACGGAGCCTCTCCTGACGGCCGCCGCACTCACCGACGGCGACCACGTCCTGGACGTCGGCTGCGGCGCCGGAGCCACGACCCGCCAAGCCGCACGCCGCGTGGAGGGAGGCCGCGCTCTGGGGCTCGACCTGTCAGGGCCGATGCTGGAGCGCGCCCGGGCAAGTGCCCGCCGAGAAGGGCTCGGCAACGCGGCGTTCGAGCAGGGCGACGCCCAGGTCCACCGCTTCGAACCGGGCACCTACGACGCCGTCATCAGCCGCTTCGGCGTGATGTTCTTCGCCGACCCGGTCGCGGCGTTCACCAACATCGCGAGAGCCCTGCGCCCCGGGGGCCGCGCCGCCTTCGTCTGCGCCGCCGATGCCGAGGGCAGCGAGTGGCTCCAGGCCATGGCGGGCCTCCGCGACATCCTGCCGATCGGCGGCTTCGGCAAACCGGGCGGCCCCGGCATGTTCTCGCTGGCCGACCCGGACCGCACCCGCGACATCCTGACCGCCGCGGGGCTCGTCCGGCTCGGCGTCAGGCACGTCGAGGCGTACGGCGTCTGGGGACGGGACGCCGACGACGCGGCCGCCTTCCTGCTGGGCTCCGGCCCCGGCCGCCACCTGCTCGCCCAGGTCGGACCGCGCGACCAGGAGCAGGCCCGCCACACCCTCACGGACCTCCTGCGCCCGTACGAGCGTGACGGCGCCCTGCGGCTGCGGGGCACCGCCTGGCTGGTGACGGCCGAGCGGCCGGAGTAGAGCGGGGAGCCGTTGACCGGCCTGCCGAGCCCTACGCCCCGCGCGGCCGCTTCCACGCGCCCAGTACGTCCTGCGTGCTGGTGATGGTGGCGACGAGCGCGAGGGTGTTGCGGACCATCGCGGGCGTGTAGTCGGCGGGGACTCCCGCGATGGCGTCGGCGGGCACGGCGGCGGTGTAGCCGAGGTTCACCGCGTCGAACACGGCGTTGGGGATCGCGACGTTGGCCGAGACTCCGGTGACCAGGAGGGTGCGGCAGCCGAGGTTGCGCAGCAGCGGGTCGACGCCGGTTCCCGCGAGCGGTGACAGGCCGTGCAGGCGGCGTACGACGAGGTCCTCCTCGGCGACTTCGACGGGCGGCGCGATCCGCACGGCCCGCGTCCCGGAGAGCTGCTGCACGGGAAGGCGTTCGGCGGCGCGGAAGAGCCGGGCGTTGCGGTTGGCCCCGCGCCCGTCGGGCCGGCGCTCGGCGACCGCGTGCAGGACCTGGACGCCGCTCTGGTGCGCCGCGAACACCAGCCTCGCGACGTTGGCCAGAGCGCCGGACGAGCGTGCCTCCTCGGCCAGTTCGGGCAGCGCGCTCTCGGTGCCCACGACGCCTTGCTGGCACTCGACGGTCAGCAGAACGGTGGTGGCGGGGTCGAGGACCTCCCTGAGCTGTTCGTACGACGGCATGGGCTCCCCCTGTCGTGGACGTCCGGGACAGCCGGCCCCGGCGGCGGCCGGAGCCCGGAATCCGCGCGAGGCTAACGGCCATTGCGCCACGAAGGAAGAGCCCCCATTCTTCTCTGACGCCCTGTCAATTACAGGCGTGGGCGTGAGGCACGGGAAAAGGAAGAGCCGATCGGGAGGACACATGGCCGTCACACAGCGCCGGGGCCGCAGGATCATGATGACGCCGGACGAACTCGACGCGTTCCTCGCCACGGAGCGCACCTGCCGGGTGGCGACGGTCTCCGCCGACGGCGCCCCGCACGTCAGCACGCTCTGGTTCGCCTGGGACGGCACATCGCTGTGGCTGTACTCGATCATCCGCAGCAAGCGCTGGGCCGATCTGCGCCGGGATCATCGGATCGCCGTGGTGGTCGACACGGGCGAGGAATACGGCGAGCTGCGCGGCGTCGAGCTGTCCGGCACCATCGAATTCGTCGGGGAGTCCCCGCGCACGGGCGAGCCGTGCCCCGAACTCGACGTCCCGGAGCGGTTGTTCGCCCGCAAACTCTTCGGCCTGGACGAGATGCCGCACGACGGCCGCCACGCGTGGATCCGGCTCACACCGGACGCGATCGCGTCCTGGGACTTCCGCAAGCTCGCGGGGCTCTAGGCGGGGCGGCGCACTGAGGCGGGGCGGCGCGCCGGCGGGCTCCAGGCGAGGCGGCGCGCCGGCAGGGCTTCAGGCAAGGCGGCGCGCGGGCGGGCGGGCTCTAGGCGAGGCGGCGCGCCGGCAGGGCTTCAGGCAAGGCGGCGCGCCGGCGGCGCTTCAGGCGAGCGGTGGGCCGGTGCCGCGCCGCGAGGCCTAGCGCAGACCCGCCCCGGCCGCCCGCAGCGCCTCCACCGCGGCCCTGATCGACGGGCGTCTGTCCGCGTCCGCCCGCCACACCACGTACACATGGCGCCGCACCCGGTGCCGCACCGGGACCGTGCGCGCCCCGGCCGGCATCGGGTCGCGACCCAGCCGCGGGGCCACGCAGACGCCGAGGCCGGCCGCGACCAGGGCGAGCTGGGTGTGGTGCTCCTGTGCGCGGTGCGCGATGCGCGGTTCGACGCCCTTGCCTCGCAGTGTGAACATCAGCCACTCGTGGCAGAACTCGCCCTCGCCCCAGGTGATCCACTCGTCCTCCGCGAACTCCTCCAGGTCCACTTCGGACCGGTCCGCGAGGGGATGCGCGGCAGGCATGGCGATGTCGGCGGGATCGTCGAGGAGCGGCGCCTTGACCAGCCCGTCCGGGACCGGCAGCGGTTTGTTGTACCAGTCGAGGACGACCGCCATGTCGATGTCGGCGCGCACCACGGCCGACACCGCGGGCGCCGGCTCCAACTCGTGACAGCCGACCCGCAGCCCCGGGTGCTCGGCGCGCAGCGCGGCGAGCGTGGCGGGCAGCAGGCCGCGCATGGCCGTGGGGAACGCCGCGATCCGCAGCTCGCCGACCGCCTTGCCGCGCTGTTCCTCCAGGTCGGCCTGGGCGCGTTCGACCTGCGAGAGGATCCGCGCGGCGTGCTCGGCGAGCAGCCGCCCCGCGTCGGTCAGACGTACGCCCCGGCCGTTCTTGGCCAGGAGCTGCTGGCCGACCTCCCGCTCCAGCTTCGTCATCTGCTGGGAGACCGCGGAGGTCGTGACGTGCAGGCCCGCCGCGGCTCCGCCGACCGAGCCGTGCCGGGCGAGGGCGTCGAGCGTGCGCAGGCGCTCCAGGTTCAGCACGGTCACGCTCCGGGGTCGGTGCTGGGTCAGGGCGTTGGAGGAGGTGAGGCGGTTGGGGCGGTTGGGGCCGGGCGTCGGGGAACCCCCGCACTCGACATGTAAGCGGTCCCGACATGTAAGCAGTGCTACGCGATACCGCGCAACAAATATCGCTTGTGCTAAGAGATCATCGAGGCCCATCGTGGAACCCATGAGTAACCCGCCCCCACGCTCCGGCTCGGCCGCCACCGCCTCCGCGCCCCTCCGTTCCACAGGTGCAGAAGGCCGCCCAGCCCCACCGGCTGCGGCAGCGGACCGCTCTTCGGTCACGCCCTCGGGGCACCCGGCAGGCCGCCCCGGCCTCGACTGGCGTGTCCGCTTCGGCATCCTCTCGTTGATCTGGGGCTTCAGTTTCCTGCTGATCAAGGTGGGCACGGACGCGTACGCGCCGTTCCAAGTGACCCTGGGGCGGCTGGTGTTCGGCACGGCTGTGGTCGCCGCCGTCCTCGTCGTGAAGCGCGAGCGGCTGCCGCGCGGGGCACGGACCTGGCTGCACCTGGCGGTGGCGGCGCTGTTCCTGAACGCCCTGCCGTTCTCCCTCTTCGCCTACGCGGAGCTGACGATCCCCTCGACGCTCGCCGGGATCTGCAACGCGACGTCGCCACTGTGGGGCATGGCCCTCTCGCTCGTCGCGCTCTCCGAGGACCGCCCGACCCGGCGCCGCGTCGCGGGCCTCGGCATCGGCTTCTTCGGGGTGCTGACAGTGCTGGGTGCCTGGCAGGGCTTCAGCGGCCTCGACCTCACCGGCACGGTGCTGGCGCTGCTCGCCTCGCTCTGCTACCCGATCGGCTGGATCTACGTCCGCCGCACGCTGGCAGGCTCGGGCCACTCGAACCTCTCCTTGACCGGCGCCCAGTTGCTGCTGGCGACTGCCGAACTGGCCGTCGTCACGCCCATGTTCACCTCACTGCCGACGAGCTTCCCCCTTGTGCCGCTGCTGGCGGTCGTGGCGCTCGGCGCCCTTGGCACGGGGCTCGCCTTCCTGTTGCAGTACGCCCTGGTCTCCGAGGTCGGGCCGACCACCGCCCAGATGGTCACGTACTTCGTGCCGGTCATCGCGACCGCGGCGGGCGTCGCCGTGCTCGGCGAGTCCCTGAGCTGGTCGACACCGGTCGGCGCGGTGATCGTCCTGGCGGGCGCGGCACTCACCCAGTCCCGGCCACGCCACCCATGACGCGCCGCCAGTCGTAAACGGCTGGCCACCCCTGACACCCCGCCACCCGTGACACCCCGTCACCCATATCGCCGAGCCGGCGCGGGCCCCACGGCCGAGGCCACCGCGTCGGCCAACGGCACGATGTCCTCGTCGGCGAGTGCCGCGATGGTGATCCGCACCCCGGGCGGCGCGCCCAGCCGGAACCGCGCCCCGGGGCGACGGCCCACCCTGCGTGCAGCAGCCGGGCCACCGCCCCGGTCTCGTCCGGAACCGGCACCCATACGTTCATGCCGCTGCGCCCGTGCGCCGGTACGCCCCGCTCGGCGAGCGCCGCGGTCAGCGCGTCCCGCCGACGCCCGTACGAGGCCGCCACCACCGCGGGGTCGACCGCTCCGCCCTCCCAGAGCCGTACCACCGCACGCTGGAGCAGCCGGCTGACCCAGCCGGGGCCGAGCCGCTGGCGCCCCTGCACCCGATCGACGGTGACGGGATCGCCGGTGAGCACGGCGAGCCGCAGGTCGGGGCCGTACGCCTTGGCGGTCGAGCGCACCAGGGCCCAGCTGTGGGTCACCCCCGCGAGCGGGTGCAGCGGCAGATCGACGATGCCGTGGCCGTGGTCGTCCTCGATGAGCAGCGTCCCCTTGTGCGCGGCGAGCACCTCCCGCAGCGCACGCGCGCGTGGAGCGCTGACAGCGGCGCCCGTGGGGTTCTGCGCGCGGTCGGTCACGACGACCGCGCGGGCGCCTTCGGAGAGGGCCCGCTCCACCTCGGCGGGCAGCGGCCCGTCGTCGTCCACACCGACGGGGACCGCCCGCAACCCCATGGCCGAGACGAGATCGAACAGGCTGCCCCACCCCGGGTCCTCGACGGCCACCGCGTCGCCGGGCTTGAGGTGGGCGGCGAGTACCCGCTCCATGGCGTCGAGCGCTCCGGAGGTGACGGCGACGGGCCCGGCCGGAACCCCTCGGCCTCGAAGGCCGTACGCACGTGCCGTTCGAGTTCGGGGTCGACGGCGCCTTCTCCGTAGAGGACCGGTTTCTCGTCGCCCTGTGCCGCGGCCGCCGCGAACGCCTCGGTGAGCGCGGGCAGCAGGCGCGTGTCGGGGTTGCCCTTCGATACGTCCCGCACCCCGGGTGGCGCGTCCACGCGGATCAGCTCACGGGCGGTCGTGGCGGGCTTCGGCCGGACCCGGCTGCCGCGCCGCCCGGCCGTCTCGATGACCCCGCGCTCACGCAGTGTGCGATAGGCGGCTGCCACGGTATTGGGGTTCACCCCGAGCCGGGCCGCCAACTCCCGCATGGGCGGTAGCAGTTGCCCGGGCTCAAGCCCACCGTCACCGACGGCCCGCTCCACACTGGCGGCGATATCAGCTGCGCGACGACCTTCGATCCGATACTCTCCTAGCACAAAATAAAGTATGCACTAGTACAAACAAGACAGCAACATCCCCATGCAACACCGCACCAGCAACACCGCACACGGATCAGCAGGGAGAGGCCATGCAGACGACGCCGACCACCACCTCGGGCACCACGGGCACCCCGGTCGCCCCGGGCACCGCTTCGCCGGAGAGCGCCGCCTACGCACCGACCGACCGCACCGCCCCCACCCGCGGACGGGAGCGGGCTTCGTACGACCGTGAGACGGTGCACGCGATACTCGACGAGGCCTACGTCTGCCATCTCGGTTTCGTGCGCGACGGCTCCCCTGTCGTGCTGCCGACGCTCTACGGCCGCGTGGGCGAACGCCTCTACGTGCACGGCTCGACGGGGTCCCGGCCCCTGCGCATGGCCGGCGCCATCCAGGACGACCAAGCGGACCCGGGCCTTGAGGTCTGCCTGACCGTCACCCACGTCGACGGCCTCGTCCTGGCCCGCTCCGCCTTCCACCACTCGATCAACTACCGCTCGGTGGTGGTCCACGGCACCGCCCACCAGGTCACGGACCCGGAGGAGAAGCTGGCCGCCCTGGACGCGCTCGTCGACCACGTCGTGCCGGGCCGCTCCGCCGACTCGCGGCCCGCCAACGCCAAGGAGATCGCGGCGACCGCCGTGCTCCGCCTCGATCTGAACGAGGTGTCCGCGAAGGCCCGCACCGGCGGCCCGAACGACGAGCCCGAAGACATGGACCTCCCCTACTGGTCGGGCGTCGTCCCGCTGCGCAAGGGCCACGACCCCGTGATCCCCTCCGACGATCTCGCAGCCGGCATCGACGTCCCCGACTACCTGGTGGAGCTGTAGTGCTGGTCCACCCCTGGGATGCCGCCCGCACCGACACCGAGTGGCAGCAGTGGCTCGCCGCCCACGACTTCGGCCAGCTCGCGGTGAACGGTCTGCCGGGTGAGCCCCCGCACGTCCAGCCGATGCACTTCACGTACGAGGCCGGCCACGGCGAGCACGGCAGGGTACTGACCCACCTGGCCCGCCCGAACCCGCTGTGGCGGGCCGTGGAGAGCGACCCCGAAGTGCTCCTGAGCGTGGTCGACGACTACGTGTTCGTGCCGGGCCCCTGGCAGGCCGCCCCCGAAGGCCCGGCCGAGCACGGCGTGCCCACCAGCTTCTACGCCGCCGTCCAGCTCCGCTGCACCGCACGCGTGGTCGACGACCCCGGGGAGAAGGCCGACATCCTGAACCGTCAGGTCGGGCACTTCCAGCCGCGGGGCGGCTCCGCGCGGGCGGCGGTCGGCGAGGCGCCGTACGGCCGCATGCTCCCGGGCATCCGTGGACTGTGTCTCGAAGTGACCGACGTACGGGCGAAGTTCAAGTACGCGAACCACAAGCCGGAGGAGGTGCGGGAGCGCATCGTCGCGGGGCTCACCGAGCGGGGCGGGCCCGGTGACGCGGCCGCCCTGGCGCACCACCTGCGCCGCCGTGAGGCCTAGCCGGGACCGGGACCTGCGCCGCCGTGAGGCCTAGCCGGGACCGGGCGGGGCCGCCTGCCGCCCACGGGGATGTGGACAGCAGGCGGCCCCGCGACGGCTATACCGGCGCCGCTGCTTCCCTGCGCGCCGCCACCAGGCTCCGCGTCTCGGCGACCGCGAGCCCCGTCACGGCGGCGAGCATCAGCACCGTGCCCGCGACCGTCGCCACCGTCAGCGCCTCGCCGAGCAGCGCGACCGCGATGACGGCGGCGCTGACCGGCTCCAGGAGCATGATCACGGAGACGGTCGCGGACCGCACGACGGCCGCTCCGGCGAAGTACAGCGCGTACGCGACCGCCGTCGGCACGGCCGCGATGTACAGCAGATAGACGCCCACGCGCGCGGGTGCGGCGGTGTGCGGCACCAGGCCCTCGGCCGCGGCGAGGGGCAGCAGGCAGAGCGCGACGACGGCGAACGACCACACGGTGGTGTCGGACGAGTCGGCGCCGCCGTCCCTGCCCCACCACCGCGTGAGCAGCGTCATCGCCGCGTACGCGGCCGCGGAGAGCAGCGCCCAGAGCACGCCCATCGGCCGGACGGTCGCGCCACCGCCGCCGAGGACGAGCACCACGAGCCCGGCCAGCGCGCCCACGACGGCGACGGCCCCGCCGCGCCCGAGCCGCTCCCCCAGGGCGAGCCGTGCGCCGAGGGCGATGAGGACGGGCCCCGACCCCATGGTGACGACCGTGCCCACCGCCAGGCCGGTGATCTGGACGGCCGCGAAGTAGGCCGTCTGGAAGACCGTCAGGGCCACGCCGGTCACGACGATCCGGCGGATCCTGCGGCTCAGCGGCTCGGTGGCCGGTCGGCCGTACGTCCTCACGCGGCGCGGCCGCATCAGGCGCGCGGCGAGCAGCAACAGGAAGCCGCCCGCGCACCGCCAGAAGGAGAGGCTGACCGGCCCCATGTCGCTGTCCTGGAAGACGAGCGCGGCGGCGGCACCGGCGGTGCCCCAGGCGGTTCCGGCGACGATCAGATAGAAGAGGCCCCGCCCGACGGACAGGCCGAGGACGGCGTTCGACACGCTGGACGTGCGACAGATGTGGGACGTGTTGGAAATGTGGGACGTGTTGGAGATGTTGGACGTGTCGGACACGTGAGTTCTCCGCAGCAGAGAAGGAGGGAAGGAATCTGACTCCGTCTGCGGGCAGCACCGTTCCGCCCGGCCACCGGCCGGGCGTGATCCGTGAATGCCCCGCGCTAGGCGGCGGGGGGCGGAAGAACGAGTGCTCGTGCGTACATGATCAGCACACTAGGTCGCGCCGCCGCTGCGCGACAACTCCGTTTCGGGATCCGGGACGCCGCCCTTCACGGAGGGCTCGACCGGCGCCGATGACTGCGCGATGAACGCGCCGGCGAGGACGACCGCGCCGCCGACGATCTGCGGCGCCGAGAGGTGCTCGCCCAGGATCACCCAGGCCAGCGCGGTCGCGATGACGGCCTCCAGGCAGGCCACGACGCCGGCCACCTGCGGCGAGAGCCTGCGTACGGACAACACTCCGGTGACGTAGGCGACGACGGTCGCCACGAGCACGATCCAGCCGAGCAGGATCCAGGCGGGCACGGTCGAGCCGTCCAGGTCCGCGCCGCCCGCGAGCACCGACCAGTCCATGCCCCACGGGCGTGCAACGACGGTCAGCACGGCGGTCCCCACGAGCAGGCCGTACGCGATGACGCCGAGGGGGTCGGGGGCGTCCGCGCCGGCGTCGCTGCCCTGGTCGGACAGGACGAAGTAACCGACCTGGCAGCAGGCGGCGCCGAGGGCGAGCAGCAGTCCGACGGCGTCGAAGCTCAGCCCCGACCACACCTCGACGACGCATGCGAGGCCGCCGACCGCGAGCACCACGCCGAGGGCGGCCGCCCGCGTCACCGGCCGCCGCTGCACGAAGCGGACCCAGCCGAGCACCAGCGCGGGGGCGAGGTACTCGATCAGGAGCGCGACCCCGACCGGGATGCGGGAGAGCGCGGCGAAGTAGCAGGCCTGGACGCCCGCCACGGCGAGCAGACCGAACCCTGCGAGCAACGCGGGCCTGCGCCGCGGCAGTGCGCGGTGGCGCCAGGCCACGGGCAGCATCACCAGGGCGGCGCCCGCCACCCTCAGCCACACCACGTGCAGGGGGTCGAGGCCCGCTTCGATCAGCGGCTTCGCCGCGACGCCGGAGCCACCGAAGGCGACCGCCGACACGAGGGCGAGGCCGAGCCCAAGGCCGCGGCCCGGATTCCTGGAGCCGCCTCCGCGACACCCCTCACTCCCTTGGAGCCCCTGGTTGCTCCCGTGGAGCCCCTGGCCCTTCTGACTCCCCTGAACCCCTTGAATCCCCTGAGACGCTTGCACCGGCACATCATGGCAGGACGTGTCATGACCGTCATCCCGTCTGACCCCTGTCTCAGTCGGCGGACGCCCACGGCTCGCCGGGCCCCCGGCCGGGGCGGATCAGCGGCCCGAGCTGTGGCCGCCCGCGAACCCGTGGCCCCCGGAGGTGTACTGCCGGCATCCGGCCTCGACGCGCTGGAGCAGCATCTCGACGCCGACACCCGCCCGCCCCAGGACCTCGACCGCCCGGCACTCCGGGTCGGCGGTGAGCCCGGCGAGCAGGTCCATGCCAAGGGCTCGCGGGTCCTCGCGCGACGCGGCGCGCTCCAGCGCCAAGTCCATCGCGGAGAGGGCTGCGGGCGAGAAGCCCGCCTCCTTCACCGCCCCCACCACGGGCACGGCACCCGAGTCCTCGACGGCGCCCTGCCACCGCAGGCCGTACCCGATGCTGCGCTGCACGAGGTAGCCGAGGAGACGCACGACCTGCGCGCCGTTCTCGAAGACGGCGCGCACCTCGGGGTCGGTCTCCAGCAAGGAGTGCAGCAGGTGCGCGGTGTCTATCTGCCGGTCCCCGTCCCGCACGGCACGGCGGCGGCGCTGGCCACCACCGAGGCCAGCTCCGCGCTGAGTCGCGTGTCGAGTTCTGCTCGGGTCGGGCCGGGTTCGGCTTCCGGCGGGGTACGGCTTTGCACATCTCCCACCACATCAACGACCAGTGGCATATGCATCGGCGGTGGGAAGCATCTTCGCGTCCGACGCAAGTTGGGCGACCGCGCTGTGGTTGTCCTCCTTACGGATGAGATCCGGCCGACCGGCTGCGAGGGGGCGCGCCGCCTTGCCCGCCCCCCGCCGAGGGCAACCCCGGCGGGGGGTCGCACGTCTCACAAGCATGGAGAGCAGGTGCTGGATGGTCGCCCTGCCGGCAGTCGACGGCAGGCAGTACGTGTACCGGGTGTACGCACCTGACGACGCACTGCCCGCCGACCTGTTCTGGGACGCCTGGCACTGCCACGACGAGAGCCCGCTCCCGAGGGCGTCGGACCTCTTCGACGCGGCGGTGATCCGCCGGATCGGCTAGCCCGGCACCTCACGCGACGTACGTACTGCCCGACGTGCCCCACGCGCCCCACGCGCCCCACGCGCCCCACGCACGCTAGGCACCCGGCCTGCTCGACCCACTTGAGGCACTTGCGGCACTTGACGCGCGCGAAGCGCTCCCGGGCCACGTGCCGATGACGACCGTGGCGTACAGCTCGTCGTCCTCGACCACCCGCGCCGTCAGGCCCGCCTGTTCGACGGCTTTCACGGCGGCGGGCACCTGCCCCTCGCTCGTCTCGAACAGCAGGTGGCCGCCGGGCGCCAGCCAGCGCGGGGCCCCGGCGGTCACCCTGCGCAGCACGTCGAGCCCGTCGCTGCCACCGTCGAGCGCCACCCGCGCCTCGTGGACACGGGCCTCGGCGGGCAACAGGCCGACGTCGCGGGTGGGTACATAGGGGACGTTGGCCAGCAGGACGCCGACGCGGCCGCGGAGGGTGCCGGGCAGCGGGTCGTAGAGGTCGCCCTCGTACACCTCTCCCCCGGCGGCCTCGACATTGCGCCGGGCGCAGCGGACCGCCGCGGGATCGATGTCGGCGGCGTGCAGCTCGACCCGGTCGAGGCCCGTGGCGAGTGCGGCGCCCAGCGCGCCCGATCCGCAGCACAGGTCGACGACGACGGCTTCGCGCCCCGCGAGCGCGGCGGCCTGGGCGACGAGGAACTCGGTACGGCGGCGCGGTACGAAGACACCCGGGTCAACGGCGATCCGCAACCCGCGGAACTCGGCCCAGCCGACGACGTGTTCGAGGGGCAGACCGCCCGCCCTGCGCTCCACCATGGCGGAGACCTCGGCCGGGGTACGGGCGGTGGACAGGATCAACTCCGCCTCGTCCTCGGCGAAGACGCAGCCCGCGGCACGCAGCGCCGTGACGACGGCGGTGCGCTGCTCGCAAGAGGGTGCGGCCGACGGCAAGGGCGACGGCTGGGATCGAGATGCGGAGAAAGCAGAGAAAGCGGAGAAAGATGAAACCGACACGCGAAAAAGACCTTCCGGGATCCCGACGGGGCTCCCTCGGGTCACCTATGCCGGGTGAACCGCGTGGTCGCGAGGAGGAAGCACCCGACCTGCTACTGCGGTAATGGGTCTCACCTCCAAGGCGCGTCGCCTGCGGCCGTCGCAGGACAGGGGAACAGTACCCCACCCCTTCGGGGCCTGCGACTCCCTGACCGTTCTGACGGTTCATCAGTATTGAATGTTCGAGGCCCTGCGGCTACGTTCCGCGACACCGCAGCTGCGGCTGTCGCAGCGCCCGACGCGAAGGGGTGCCCGCATGGCCGAAGTCAGCGCGGAAGCACGGATGGAGGCGCCCGCGGAGAAGGTCTGGGCCCGGCTCACCGACTTCTCCTCGTACGGCGAATGGAACGCCACCCACACCAGCTTCCCCAAGGGCCCGCCCCCCGCGCTGGAAGTGGGCGGCACCTTCGCGGAGAACATGAAACTGATGGGCTTCCCCGCCGAAGTCACCTGGACCGTCGTGGAACTGACGCCCGCCCGCACCCTGGCCATCGCCGGAAAGGGCCCGATGGGCGTCAATGTCAGCACCCGCTACACCCTCACCCCCGACAGTACGGGCACGCTGGTCCGCATCGAGGGGGAGTTCACCGGCGCCGCCGTCTCCCTGATGGCGGGCAAGCTGAAGGACTCGGCGTCGGCCGCGCTGAACGAGTCGCTGCGCAAGCTGGCCGCCCTGGTGCCCTGAAGGCCACCCTCCACCGACACAGCTGAGGCGCCCCACACGCATGTGTGGAGCGCCTCAGCCGCGACAGGGGCCCGCGCCCCGTCACCTCAGTCCTCATCGGCGAGGATCAGGTACAGCTTCTTGCGGGCGTCGTTGATGACGGAGACCGCCTTCTCGCGCTGCTCCTTGCTGCCGGTCTTCCAGACCTGGCCGAACGCCTCCATCAGACCGAAGCCGGCCTGCCGGATCTCGTTCAGCGTGTCCCAGTCGACCCCGCGCCCGGCCTCTTCCCAAGGAGCCTCCGGCCCCTCCTCGGCAGCCTCGCGGCCGGCGTCGGTGAGCGAGAAGAGCTTCTTGCCGCCCTCGCTCGCGCTGCTGATCAGCCCCTCGTCCTCCAGGAGCTGGAGCGTGGGGTAGACCGAGCCGGGGCTGGGCTTCCACGCGCCGCCGCTGCGCTCGGCGATCTCCTGGATCATTTCGTAGCCGTGCATGGGGCGGTCCTTCAGGAGGGCCAGGATCGAGGCGCGCACGTCACCGCGCCGCGCCCGCCCGCGCGGGCCGCCGCGACCGCCGCGGCCACCCCAGGGACCGCCGGGGCCGCCGGGCCCCCCGAAGCCGGGACCGAACGGACCGAACGCCCCGCGCCGCCCATCGAAGCCCCCGAACCCTTCACGGCCGTCGCCGCCTCGTCCTGGACGGCCGCCGTGCCGACCCCGCCCATGCTCGTGCTCATGCCCCTGTCCGAAACCGGGGCCAAATCCGTGGGAACGCATACAGATCACTCCTCGTGTCAGGTCGACGATCAATCACGTATCGATCGCGATGCTTCAACGATATATCGGGAGCGGTCTCCCAGCAACCCCCGTTCTCACTGAACGTCGTGTCGCGAGAATGACGAGCGGCGCGTGAGCCAGGCCCTGGCCCTGACCGAGGCCCATACCCGGGCCGCTGACGCCATCACCGAACTGCTGCGGGGCGAGCCCCTTCCCGTCGGTCCGTCCCCGCCGGGCCAACGGGTGCCCGCCGACATGCGGGGATGACACGGCCCCGCCCGCTTCCGGCGGCACACCCGCACCCGGCTTCCCCGCACCGGAGGGCGGCGCCGTCTACGTCCCGGCCCAAGAAGGGCCGCGGTACGGCGAGTCCGGCACGGGCGGCGCTCCCCGCCCGGCGGGCGGCCGTTCTGCCCGAGGAGATGGGCGTCCCGGTCCTGCCCCGGGACCAGGGAAAGGAACGTCGTCGTGGTACGACGCCCGCGGTCACCGCACCGGCACCTCGACGCTGCGCCCGCGCGCCGACGGCGGGGCCCCGCCGAACGCGCCGTTCTCCGGCACCGTCACCAGGGGCCGCATGGCGCACGCGCGCGTCCAGGGCCGCGGCTATCCGACCAGCGACACGCGTCACTGCGCGGTCCGCGGCACGTCGTCGGTACACGCCCGGGGAAGCATCGTCTTCGCCTGACGCCCGGGCCGGCGGAGCCCGGTCGCGCCCCGTTGCCGAGACCCGGGGCGCGACCGGCGGCCGCGGACTTCTGGCCCCGAGCGGCAAGGCCGTCAACCGGTCCACTTACCCAAGATTGGCCTTACCAGCCCCGCCCAATGGGCCACTACCGTCGACCACATGCCGACTTCACACCGCATCCGCATCGTCGACGCCTTCACCGACCGCCCCTTCGCCGGCAACCCGGCGGGCGTCCTGCTCCTCGACGCCTTTCCAAACGACACCTGGCTCCAGCACGTGGCCAGGGAGGTCAACCACGCCGAGACCGCGTTCGCCCACCGCCTCCCCGAGGGCGGCGAAGCGGACTGGGCGCTGCGCTGGTTCACCCCGGCCACCGAGGTCGATCTGTGCGGTCATGCCACTTTGGCCACCGCCCACGTCCTGCACACCATCGGCGCCGCCGCCGGCTCCGTCCGCTTCGCCACGCGCGGCGGCGTCCTCACCGCGACCGCGCACGACGACGGCACCCTCACCCTCGACTTCCCGACCGCCCCGCTCACCGCCACCGAGGTCCCCCCGGGTATCGCCGAAGCCCTGGGCGCGGAGCCGCTCGCCGCGTATGACACGGGTCGGCACATCGGCGACCTGCTGGTGGAGCTCGCCGACGAGAAGACGGTGCGATCGCTCACCCCGGACCACAAGGCCCTCGTCCGCCACTCGGAGCGCGGCATCATCGCCACGGCCGGGGCGGAAGACCCCTCCCGGGGCTACGACTTCGTCTCCCGCGGCTTCTTCCCTCGCGTCGGCATCGACGAGGACCCCGTGACGGGCAGCGCGCACACCGCGCTCGCCCCCTTCTGGTCCCAACGCCTCGGCCGCACCGGACTGACGGGCCTTCAGGTCTCCGCCCGCACCGGCCTGGTCCGCACGGAACTGCGCGGCGACCGCACCCTCCTGACAGGCCGCGCGGTCACGGTCATCGAGGGCGAACTCTTCGCCTGACGGCGCCCCCGCCCTCGTAACAGCGCGGTGGGGACGTACAAGAGAACTGTGGGGACGTAGAAGAGAACTGTGGGGACGTACGAAATCCCGGTGGGGACGTACAAGAAACACGCACGCGTACGTCCCCACACAGCCGCCCCGAGGCACCCGGCGCCCCGCGGCCACCCCCGGACCGACGCCCGGCCGTGCCCCGAACCCGCCCGCACCACCCCGCCTCACGAAGGCGTGGGCAGCCACCCCACCTTCCCCGCGAGCAGCGCGTAACCCACGAACGCCCCGATGTCCAGCAGGGAGTGGGCGACGACCAGCGGCCCCACCCGGCCCCACCTGCGGTACAGCAGTACGAAGACCACGCCCATCGCCACGTTCCCGAGGAATCCGCCGATGCCCTGGTACAGGTGGTAGGAGCCGCGCAGCACCGAGCTGCCCACCAGCGCGGCCATCGGCGTCCACCCCAACTGCCCGCACCGGCGCAGCAGGTAGCCGACGACGATCACTTCCTCCAGGACCGCGTTCTGTACGGCGGACATCACGAGGACCGGATACTTCCACCACACGTCCGGCAGCGCCTCCGGCACCACCGTGAGGTTGAAGCCGAATCCGCGGGCCGCGAGGTAGAAGGCGATGCCCAGGCTGCCGATCACCGCGGCGATCGCCGTGCCGCGTCCCAGGTCCGGCCATGGCCGCGTCCGGTCGAAGCCGAGCGTCCGCAGGCCCGCCCGCTCCCTCAGCAGGAAATGCGCGACCAGGGCGACCGGCACCAACGCGGTGGCGATCCCGAACAACTGCCACGCCAGATCAAGCCAAGGCCGCCCCGGCGCCTGCGACGCGTTCAACGTCGCCGCCTGGTCCTTCAGACCGCCCGGTCTGGTGACCGATCCGACGAAGCTGATCAGCGCGGACACCCCGCTCGCGCCGAGCGAGAGGGCCAGGACAAGCACTGTCTCGTCCCGCAGAATCCGCCGCGACGGCCCGCCCATCGGCAAAGAACCGGCCATCGGCCCCGGCTCCGCTTGCACTGACACCTCCAGTTGAGTGATCCCGCGTGAGGCCCATCCTGGCCCCGCCAGGGTCTCGGGCGGGCAATCAAGGAGGGGCACCACCGCCACGGGACATCACAGCTTGCCCGATGAGCACGGGACGGACGCGCCCGGCCCCCGGCCACGCTCACGCCGGCCCGCGTCGAGTCCGGCACCGAGACCGCGAAGAAACCCGGACGGCGTACGCGCGTGGCAGGTCAGACGCCCCCGTGATTTTGACGGACGACAGCGTCAACCACGAGCCGGGCGGCCACCCTCAAGGCCATCACGGAGACCGGCAGCAGCCAGGGCTGACGTCCGCCCGGGGCGAGGCTCAGCGGGGCAGCGGCACCGCCGGCCGCAGATGCCCCACCGGCCAGGTGTGCACCGGCTCGCCCTGGTGCATCAGCTCGCAGTACCGCCTGGTGGTCGCGGCCAGCGCCGCCTCCCTGGAGAGCCCGCTGTCCACGGCGCGATGGAACGTCGCGGCCTGCCACGACGCGCCGTTCACCCGCCGCCTGCACCGCTCCTCGATCACCCCGAGGTACAGATCCCGGTCCGCGGGCTCCACACCCCACGCGTCGAGCCCGGCGGCCGCGAGGGGCAGCAGTTCATCGCGTACGAGATCGACGGCAGGCACCTCGACGGTGCCGCCCGTGCCGCCGAGCCTGCCGCGCCGCGGCCACCGCAGCCGGGCGTCGATGCCGTACCGGCACGCGACGTCGAAGTTGTCGTGGGCGGCCTCGAAGGGCAGCCGCGTCCACACGGGCCTCGCCTCCTCCGCGAGGGCGCGCACGAGCCCGTAGTAGAAGGCGACGTTGGCGATGACGTCGGTGACGGTGGGGCCCGCGGGCAGCACGCGGTTCTCGACGCGCAGATGCGGGACGCCGTCGGCGATGCCGTACACCGGGCGGTTCCAGCGGTAGACGGTGCCGTTGTGCAGGACGAGTTCGCCGAGCTGCGGCACACCGCCCGCGTCGATGACGCCCAGCGGGTCCTCCGCTTCCATGAGGGGCAGCAGCGCCGGGAAGTAGCGCAGGTTCTCCTCGAAGAGCTCGATTGGCCCGGTGATCCACCGCTCCCCGAACCAGGTCCGCGGCCGCACCCCCTGGGCCTGGAGTTCGGGCGGTCGCGTGTCGGTGGACTGGAGGAAGAGCGGGGGCCGCGACTCGCGCCACAGCTCGCGGCCGAACAGGAACGGCGCGTTGGCGCCCACGGCGACCTGCACCGCGGCGACGGCCTGCGCCGCGTTCCACACATCGGCGAAGCGGCCCGGGGTGACCTGGAGGTGCAACTGCACGGAGGTGCACGCCGCTTCGGGCACGATCGAGGCGGACGTGCAGGTCAGCCGCTCCACCCCCTCGATGTCGAGGGCGAAGCGCTCGCCGCGCGCCGCCACGATCTGCTCGTTCAACAGGGCGTAGCGGTCGACGTCGGAGAGGTTGGCGGAGACCATGTCCTCCCTGTTCAGGGTCGGCAGAATGCCGATCATGACGATCCCCGCGTCGAGCTCGCCGGCTTTTCGGTGGGCGTAGTTGAGGCCGGTGCGCACTTCTTCGGCGAGCCGGTCGAGAACGCGTCCGCCGAGCCGGTGCGGGGCTATGTTCACTTCCAGATTGAACATTCCGAGTTCCGTCTGGAAATCCCGGCTCGCGATGCGCTCCAGAACCTGCGCATTCAACATTCTCGGCAGTCCGTCGGGCCCGGCGAGATTCAACTCGATCTCCATGCCCATCAGGTTCCTGGGCCGGTCGAACCGCTCCTCCTCCAACAGCCGCCGCAGTCCCGTCAGACACGCGCGCAGCTTCCTTCGGTACTGGTGGCGATCGGACAGGTCGAACGCGCCCGCCACGACCTTCTCACCCATCGAAGCGTCCCTCCTCGGACAGGCAGCCAAGGGTCCGGCCGCTGTGTACGGGGGATGATGCCCCGTCAATGTGATCGATAACGCCCCGTGGCGGCGCGCCGGGCAGTAGGCTCGGGGTCGTTGGCGCGAGGCACATTCACCGGGCATGCGGCACAGTGAGGATTCCGTTCCGGAGAACCTGGTCAAAAGTACCGGCGGAAATCAGCCGACCGCTCACCTCGCGAAATACGAGGTCATGGATGCGAAGCCTGCCCGAAATCGGGATAAAACCCTCAGAAGTACGACCCGATATCACCTTGCCCGCAATATCGACTGCACCTAGAGGAAACACCGCTCGAACACCTCTCATATAAACTGCGCAATCTAGGCAGAGAGTTGGCGCTCGCGGTCCCCCGGCCCCCGCCCCTCTGACCCAGAGCTGACAGCGACGTCACGCACCTGCCCCCGCTCCACTGTGCCTGTCGAATGAGAGAGGCGACCCACCATGCCGCTGCATGTCCTCCCGGCCCCCGCGCCCGCCCTGCGCAGCGTCCTCGCGGCACTCGGTTCCCCCACAGCCGTACGCGAGGCCCGGACCCCGGCCCTCCGTGCCGCCCAGGGGTCCGTGAGCCCCGAACTCCCGCTGCCCGTCCATGTGTTGGGTCGCACCGCACCCGACGGCACCTCGCCCACGCGCCTCGCCGGCTGGCGCTTCATGATCCGCGCCGGTGAGCGCACCCTCGCCGCGGCCGACACCATGCTCACGCCGGACGGCTGGGCCTTCTCACACTTCTTCGAGGGCCCCTACATCGCCTCCACCGAACGGGCCCTGCGGCACGCCGAAGCCATGCCGATACCCTGCCAGCCCCGGCTGCTCTCCGTACCCGAGCTCTACATGCTGACCCTCTGGCTGCACGGCGACTGCACCGACGACGGCACCGAGGCACCGCTCGCGGCCACCGATCTGCTGGTCCCACTGGCCCCGGCCCCGCCCGGCATCGCGGCCCACCGCCCGCACCGCGTCGCCGAGTTGCTCCCGGTCCTCACCCGCCGCCTGACGCCGACGGCACCCGCGCCCCTGCTCGGCTCGCCCGCCTGACCTCGCCACCCAGGTGGACCAGGTCGTGTCTCTTTGGCTCATCGGTCAGTTGATCGGACATGTCTGTCGGGCTGGTTATCGCTGACGTGATGTGGCAGCGGATGGGGCCGTTGATGCCGGTGGACCCGGTGCGGGGTCGGCGGTGGGTTTGCCATCGCCGCACAGTGGAGGCGATCGCGTGGAAGTACCGCACCGGTGTCCCGTGGCGGGATCTGCCGGCTGGCCTCGGTTCGTTCAAGACGGCGCACGAACGGCTGTTGCGATGGGCGCAGGACGGCAGCTGGGAACGCATCCCGGCGGCAGGACTCGCAACAGCGGATGCCGACGGCGTCATCGGCTGGAGGGTATCGGTGGTCTCAACTGTGTGCCGCGCACATCAGCATTGCGCCGCGACGGGTGGCTTTGGGGCAGCAGGCCGTGCAGCCGGTTCGCCACCCTGGTCGCCTCACCGGCCAGGTCGTCGTCGAACCCGACGATCATCTCCAGCTCTCCGATCGTCTCGTCCTCGCCGTCGATCGCCCGCAGCGTGTGGGGCATCGCGCGGGCCGCGTCGGCGATGATGAATGCGTCTTTCACGTCCGTCTTGGCCTCACCCGGGTAGAGGCCGGCGTTCCACCGCATCGTCAGATCTGGCAGGTAGGAGACCGGGCTGCCCCTGTCCTTCGCGACCGCCAGCGGCAGTGCCCCGATCGAGGCCCTCCCGAAGCTGACGGAGGCCGCCGGCAGCCCAGAGGGCGGTGGTCTTCCCGGCCCGCCTCGCCTTCGTCACCGGAGCCGGCTCCGTTCCATGATCGCTCCCCGGATAGGGTGTGTTCATGCCACGCAGCCCTCTCGCACTCGCCTGCATCGCCGTCCTCGCCACGGTCGCCCTCGCCGCCTGTTCCGCCGACGAGGAGCCGGGCAGCGCCAAGAAGCACTCGGGCGCCGAGAACGCGGGCCGCGCGGTGGCGAAGCCGATCACCGAGGACCTGCCGCAGGGCGCGATCACCCAGGCGCTCATGGGCGACGGCGAAGCGCTGCCCGAGTATTCCCTGCACGGCGACAAGAGCGTGATGGACACGGTCTACTGCAACGCCCAGGACGCCAAGGGAGCACCGAAGGGCTGGGTCCGCGGCGGGGACGCGTCCTACGAGTACCAGGGCTCCACGCTGAACATGGCCCACGTCTACATCTGTCTGCTCGACAGCCCGGCCGACGCGCACGCCGTGTACACCGCGATGAAGGGCTCCGAGGACAAGCCGCGGAAACCCTCCAAGCCCATCGGTGACGAGAGCGCTCTGTTCGTCAACCCCAACGGCACCGAGGACTACATCACGGGGATCAGCCGTTCCGGCAAGGCCGTGATCGAGGTGCGGCTCTCGGGTGGGGCGGGTGCGGGCGAGGACCCCACCGGCACCGAGGCGATGCTGGCCGCCACGTTGAAGCGTCTCCAGCAGGTCCAGGACGGCAAACCGGTCACGGCCACCGCGGCGCAGGAGAAGGCGGCCGTAGCGGGGCGGTGAGCCGTGGGCCTACCGGGCACGCGCCGCGGGTACCGGCCGCCGCAGCAGGTAGACACCCGCGGCCGACACCAGAAGGGCCATGCAGGCGATGAACACCAGCCCGGCGCCCTCCAGGCCGACCGGCCCCGCCAGCAGCCCCACGCCGATGACGGGCACCGAGATGCCCGTATAGGCCACCACGAACAGTGCCGAGATCACCGCCGCCCGCCGGTTCGCCTCGGACGCCTGGGCCACCGCGGCCAGTGCGCCGCGGAACGCCAGGCCGTGGTCGATTCCGCCGACGATCGCGCTCAGCACCACCAGCGGCAGCGGCTCCCACCACAACGCGCCCGCCGGCAGGGCCAGCCCGGCGAGGAGCGCGGCGCAGCCCAGGGGCAGCGAGCGGCCCAAGCCGATCCGGGCGACCGCCAGTTGCCCGGCGGTCGAGGCGAAGAAGGCCAGCGCGACCACCGCCCCGCTGACCGCGTGGTTGTGCACGTTCAAGGACTGGGCGAGGAAGGACGGGCTGACCGACGTGAAGACGCCGAGCAGGGCGAACCCCACGAAGGAGGCCGCCGCCGCGGGCCCGAAGACCGCCTGCACCCGTGGCGACAGTCCGGGCCGCTGCGGCCGTACGGTCCGCAGCGGCCGCCGCTCCCGCACGGTCTCCGGAAGCCGCAGCAGGACGGCGGCCGAGCAGGCGACCAGAGCGAGATGCACGGCGAACGGCAGGTCCTCGACCAGCCAGGCGTGCAGCACGTCGAGCCGCTCCTCGGGCGTGCCGTCCTGGTCGGCGGTCCAGGACAAGCGGCCCGGAACACCCTCCGCCGGAGTCTGGAACTCGACGACGCGTGCGTTCTGCGTACGTACGGACGCGAAACCGACGGGGTCGAAGGTGAAGGTGACGTCGTTCTTCTGGATGGGGCCGTCGCCCCTGAGGGAAGGCGATACCGGTGATGTTGTCGTAGTACGACTCCCGGGTGGAGGTGCCGGTCAGGTACGGCCAGATCCGCTACCCGCAGGGGGGCCTCGTACCGCAGGATGTCATCGCACCCCTGGGGCGGTTCTGATGACCGCCCCAAAGGTCGGCGCGTCGCCAGCCTGCCCAGCGGTGACAACCAGTGCCAGCGGCCGCCCCAGCCCGTCACAGGGCCACATGGATCTTCGTGCTGAAGCCGCCTCCTTGGTAACGACTCAGGGCCTGACCTGCTGGCTCGCATCGCTCTCGGGCCTCGTTCTCCCTTGCCCCGGAGCGCAATGCTGATGTGCGCGGCACACAGTTGAGACCACCCATACCCTCCAGCCGATGACGCCGTCGGCATCCGCTGTTGCGAGTCCTGCCGCCAGGATGCGTTCCCAGCTGCCGTCCTGCGCCCATCGCAACAGCCGTTCGTGCGCCGTCTTGAACGAACCGAGGCCAGCCGGCAGATCCCGCCACGGGACACCGGCATCAACGGCCCCATCCGCTGCCACATCACGTCAGCGATAACCAGCCCGACAGACATGTCCGATCAACTGACCGATGAGCCGAAGAGAGACGGACTAGCCCGGACGGGTCACCCCGAACCACCCGAAGAGACAGTGGAGTTGGGCTGAACCGTCCGGGCGGGTGATACGTCATTAAGCAGTAAGAACCGAGGCTGCGAAATCCCTGCGGATTGACGCCTGTAGAGCAACACTGGGATCGGACCGACTACAACGGGGGGGCGGTTATGAGTACCGCATCGCATATGAGTCCCGCATCGAACCGCAGCACAGACGTCACCACCATCTCACCGCAGCGAAAGAACCCTTCCATGTGCCAGCACCAACCACCGTGCCCGACAGCCGACTCCGCCGACCGGGAAGCCGCGCTCCTCATGGTGAGCCACCCGGAGCAGGGCTGGAGCCTGCTGTGCAACGGCGTCCTGCTCTTCGAGGACACCGGTGAGCTGCTGCCGGACGGCCAGATCATCGCCCCGCACCGACCGCTGGGCACCGACCACATCATGACGGCCGCCTGATCGCCGCCAGCACAGCCGCACGGACGCACAGCCGCACGAACGCACGCCGCACAGCCGCACAGAACACACACGAGGGGCCGGCCCGGAGAGAACTCTCCGAACCGGCCCCGACGCATGCCCGTGAAACACGGGCTCCGTCATCAGTCCTCGTACGCGTCCAGCGGCGGGCACGAGCAGACGAGGTTCCGGTCGCCGTACGCCTGGTCGATGCGGCGCACCGGCGGCCAGTACTTGTCCGACGCGGTGACCCCGGCCGGGAAGACGGCCTCCTCGCGGCTGTAGCCGTGCTCCCACTCACCACCGAGCGCGGCCGCGGTGTGCGGCGCGTTCCGCAGCGGGTTGTCGTCGGCGGCCCACTCACCGGAACCGACCTTCTCGATCTCCCGGCGAATGGCGATCATCGCGTCGCAGAACCGGTCGATCTCGGCGAGGTCCTCGCTCTCGGTCGGCTCGATCATCAACGTGCCCGCGACCGGGAACGACATGGTCGGCGCGTGGAAGCCGTAGTCGATGAGCCGCTTGGCGATGTCGTCGACGCTGACGCCGGTCGCCTTGCTGATCGGCCGCAGGTCGACGATGCACTCGTGCGCGACGAGCCCGGCCGGGCCGGTGTAGAGCACCGGGTAGTGCGGCTCCAGGCGCTTGGCGATGTAGTTGGCGGAGAGCACCGCGACCTGCGTGGCGCGCTTGAGGCCCTCGCCGCCCATGAGGCGTACGTACGACCAGGAGATCGGCAGGATCCCGGCGGACCCCCACGGCGCGGCGGAGATCGGGCCGACACCGGTCTTCGGGCCCGCGGCGGGCTGGAGCGGGTGGTTGGGCAGGTACGGCGCGAGGTGCTCGCGCACGCCGACCGGGCCGACACCGGGGCCACCGCCGCCGTGCGGGATGCAGAACGTCTTGTGCAGGTTCAGGTGCGAGACGTCGCCGCCGAAGTGCCCCGGCTTGGCGAGCCCCACGAGCGCGTTGAGGTTCGCGCCGTCGACGTACACCTGACCGCCGGCCTCGTGCACCTCCGCGCAGATGTCGGCGACGTGCTCCTCGAACACACCGTGCGTCGAGGGGTACGTGATCATGAGCACGGCCAGCTCGTCGCGGTGCTTCTCGATCTTGGCGCGCAGGTCCTCGGCGTCGATCTCGCCGTCGTCGGCGGTCTTCACGACGACGACCTTCATGCCGGCCATGACGGCGCTCGCCGCGTTCGTGCCGTGCGCGGAGGACGGGATGAGGCAGACGGTGCGCTGGTCGTCACCGTTGGCGCGGTGGTACCCACGGACCGCGAGCAGCCCGGCCAGCTCACCCTGCGACCCGGCGTTGGGCTGGAGGGAGACCTTGTCGTACCCGGTGACCTCGGCGAGCCGCTCCTCCAGCTCACGGATGAGCGTGAGGTAGCCCTGCGCCTGCTGGGCGGGCGCGAAGGGGTGCAGCTGTCCGAACTCGGGCCAGGTGACCGGCTCCATCTCGGTGGTCGCGTTGAGCTTCATCGTGCAGGAGCCCAGCGGGATCATGCCGCGGTCGAGCGCGTAGTCGCGGTCGGCGAGCCTGCGCAGGTAGCGCAGCATCGAGGTCTCGGAGCGGTACTGGTGGAAGACCGGGTGCGCGAGGTAGTCGTCGCCGCGCAGCAGGTCCGCGGGCAGCGTGTCCGCGACCTCGGCGTCGAGCGCGTCGACGTCGGCCTCAACCCCGAAGGCACCCCACACGGCGGCCAGCTGGCGGCGCGTGGTGGTCTCGTCACAGGCGAGCGAGACATGGTCGGCGTCGACCCGGCGGATGTTGACGCCGTTCTCGCGGGCGGCGGAAACGATTCCCTCGGCCTTGCCGGGCACGCGCACGGTCAGCGTGTCGAAGTACGCGCCGTGGACGACCTCCACGCCACCGGCCTTCAGGCCCGCGGCGAGCAGCGTCGCGTACCGGTGGGTGCGCCGCGCGATGGACTTCAGCCCGTCGGGGCCGTGGTAGACGGCGTACATCCCGGCCATGACGGCGAGCAGCACCTGAGCGGTACAGATGTTGCTGGTGGCCTTCTCACGGCGGATGTGCTGCTCTCGGGTCTGCAGCGCGAGGCGGTACGCCTTGTTGCCGTCGGCGTCGACGGAGACACCGACGAGCCGTCCGGGCAGGCTGCGGGCGAACTTCTCGCGCACCGCCATGTAACCGGCGTGCGGGCCGCCGAAGCCCATCGGCACCCCGAAGCGCTGCGTCGTGCCGACCGCGATGTCCGCGCCGAGCTCACCGGGCGAGGTGAGCAGCGTCAGGGCGAGCAGGTCGGCGGCGACGGTGACGACCGCGCCCAGCTCGTGCGCCTGGTCGATGAGCGGCTTGATGTCGCGTACGACACCGGAAGCACCCGGGTACTGCACGAGTACGCCCACGACACCGCGCTCGGCGGCTTCGGCGGGAATACCGGTGCTCAGATCCGTGACGACGACCTCGACGCCGGTCGGCTCGGCGCGGGTCCGGATGACGGCGATGGTCTGCGGCAGGGTGTCGGAGTCGACGACGAAGACCCCGTCCTTGACCTTGCCCATGCGCCGCGACAGGGCCATGGCCTCGGCGGCGGCCGTGCCCTCGTCGAGCAGCGAGGCCCCGGAGGTGGGCAGACCGGTCAGCTCGGCGACCATGGTCTGGAAGTTGAGCAGCGCCTCAAGACGCCCCTGGGAGATCTCGGGCTGGTAGGGCGTGTAGGCGGTGTACCAGGCAGGATTCTCCATGACGTTCCGCAGGATCACGGGCGGCGTGAAGGTGCCGTAGTACCCGAGCCCGATCATGGAATCGAGCACCTGGTTGCGGTCCGCGAGCGAACGCAGCTCGGCAAGCACCTCGGCCTCGGAGCGCGCGCCGGGCAGCTTCAGCGCCTCGGCGTTCTTGATCACATCCGGCACCGCGGCGGCCGTGAGCTCGTCCAGCGAGCCGTACCCGACCTGGGCGAGCATCTTGGCCCGCGCTTCCGCATCGGGCCCGATGTGCCGCTGCTCGAAGGGGATGCCCTGTTCGAGCTCGGAGAGCGGGATGCGATTGGTGGCAGTCATTGCGGAGGCCTCCTGGTCTGCGCGACCTACGAGGGGTACCACGGCGCGGGTACCCGGACGGCCTCCCCCTCTGTCATCTCAACCTGAGAGCTTCACCGGGGGACACCCGCGAAGGCGCCGTCCCGGCTTTCACCGTCGGTGAGGAAGGGGTTTCGAACGTGCCCGCCCGTACGCCCGCCCTGCTTTCCAGAGTGACCTCATCCGTGCGGTACGTGTGCCTGAGAGATTCCGGGGAGGATTTGCTCCTTCGGCGCCTCCGGAAATCCTGACCCGGAGAGCTCTCCCGCACGGGATCAGCAGCCAGCGCCAGCCTACCAGCGCGCCCCCCGGCCGTTCCGTCGAGTGGCCGCCTGCCCCGAAGTGCTCTTACTTAGTGAGTACGAGCGGACAAAGATGAGTTATGCCCACATCCGACCCCGCGACAGGCTGGAGGGCCCGTGCAGACCGACATCGATCCGCGCAATCTGATCGGCCGCAAGGCGTTCGACCGGAACGGGGCGAAGATCGGCACGATCGACGAGATCTATCTCGACGACGCCACCGGCGCACCGGAGTGGGCGGCCATACGCACCGGCCTGTTCAGCCGCGACGCCTTCGTCCCTCTGGAGCCGAGCGAACTGGTCGACGACGGCACCCTCCGCATCCCCTTCGACCGCGACCTGATCAAGGACGCCCCCGACTTCGGCGTAGGCCGCCACCTCTCTCCCGCTCAGGAACTCCAGCTCTACCACCACTACGGCCTGGACACCACACCCCCGTCGCCCCCACCCCCGGACCACGACTTCGGCCACATCACGGGCGCGGACCCTTCCTGACCCGCGTCGGCCACCTGTCCGCAGTCCTCGCCCCTTACCCCTGTACGAGCTGTCCCGCCGCCCCTCCGGCCCGAGAGCGCACCCTCAAACGCGCCCTCACCCCCTCCCACCGCCACAGCCCCCACCCTCAAACCGTGGCTTCGACCACGTCCGTCACAAGCAACCCACCCCACCCCGCCACCCACCTCACCTCTTGCCCCCTTTACGAGCCGCCCCGCAGCCCGGGGCGACCCTCAGCCACACCCCTCATGCCAGCCACTTCCCCGCCCCTCCAGGCCTCACCTACGGACCGCAACGTCCCACGACCACTTGCCGCAACCCTCGCCCTTCCCCCTGAACAACAACCACACCCAGGAACAACACCCCCCGCCGAACCCTCACCCCGAGCCCGCACCCTCAACCGCCTCCCCCACCCCGGCCACCGCCCCGCCCCCCGAAGGCGACGACACCTCCACCACAGCGGCCAGCGGCTCCACCGCACAGGGCGCCCGCTCCACCAACGGCAACGGCTCCGCCGGCGCCAGCAGCGGATCGTCCGTACGGAACGTCCGCACCCGCCCCGGTTCGGACCCCGGCGTCTCGAAACGCACCGTCACCCGCCCCAGCCCGCTGCCCTGCACCCACCCGTGCCCGTACTCGGCATGCCGCACATCGTGCCCGGCCACCCAACGCCGCTCCACAGGCGCCGCCGGCTCCTCAGCGCCCACCTCCTCCGGCTCCCCGAGCGACGCCCCTCCTGCCTCGCCGCCGGACTCCGGCCCCGCATCGGCCTCAACAGGCACCTCCGCCTCAGCCGCCGCCTGCGCCTGCGCGAAGAGGTCCTCTTGCGTGTAGTCGGCGAGCCCAGTGACCGCCACCCCCAGGAGCCGCACCCCTCCCGTGGTGTCCACCGACTCCAGCAGCCGCGCCGCGGCCTCCCGCACCACTCCGGGGTCATCCGTCGGCCCCCGCAGCGTCTCGGACCGCGTCAGCGTCGAGAAATCGAACCGCCGCACCTTCAGCACGATGGTCCGCCCCGAGTGCCCCGCCGCCCGCAGCCGCTGCACACACCGGTCGGCGAGCCGGGCGACCTCCCCCCTGACCCGCACCCGGTCGTGGATGTCCACGTCGTACGTGTCCTCGACGCTGACGGACTTCGTGTCCCGCTCGGCCACCACAGGCCGCTCGTCGTGCGCCAGCGCCATCGCGTACAGCGATCCGCCGTGCGCCTTCCCCAGCAGCCGTACGAGCTCGTCCTCCCCGGCCTCGGCGATCTCCTCGACCGTGGTGATCCCGGCCCGCCGCAGATGGTCCCCCGTGGCAGGCCCCACCCCGGGCAGCGTCCGCACCGACATCGGCCCCAGCAGCGCCCGCTCCGTCCCTGGCGCTATCAGCCGGAGCCCGTCCGGCTTGGCCTCCTCGGAGGCGATCTTCGCCAGCATCTTCGACGCGGCGAGCCCCACGGACCCGGTCAGGCCGGTCACCGCCTTGATGTCCGCCCGCAGCCGCTCCCCCACGGCCCGGGCCGACGCCTCGTCGTCGGCGACGCCACCTGCCTCCAGGTCCACGAAGGCCTCGTCCAGGCTGAGCGGCTCCACCAGCGGCGACAGCTCCCGCAGCAGCCCCATGACCTGCTCGCTGATCTCGCGGTACAACCCAAAGCGCGGCACGAGATAGGCGGCGTTCGGCGCGAGCCGACGCGCCTGCCCCATCGGCATCGCCGAATGCACACCGAACCGCCGCGCCTCATAGGAAGCCGTGGCGACCACACCCCGCGGCCCGAGGCCGCCCACCACCACGGCCTTTCCGCGCAGACTCGGCTTCGCGGCCTGCTCGGCGGACGCGTAGAAGGCATCCATGTCCAGATGCAGGATCGTCGGCGCGCTTCTCACATCTCCGATGCTGCCCTACGCCACTGACAATGGCCCCGTCGGCAATGCCCCCCGGCGTCGGCTCAGACCGCCTTGTTGCGCCGTCTGGCGAGCTCATCGGCGGGGTTGTGGCCGACGAGCGTCTCGCCGGTGTCGATCCGCTCCCCGTGCAGTTGCGACAGCGCGGCCTCGACGTCACGCCACACCACACCCACTGCGATCCCGAAGACTCCCTGCCCGCCCTGCAGCAGGTCGTGGACCTCGCTGGGAGACGTGCACTCGTAGACCGTCGCGCCGTCGCTCATCAACGTCATCCGCTCAAGGTCACGGAACCCGCGCTCCCGCAGATGCTGGACCGTCGTACGGATGTTCTGCAGCGAGACCCCGGTGTCGAGGAACCGCTTGACGACCTTCAGGACCACGACGTCCCGGAAGCTGTAGAGCCGCTGGGTACCCGAGCCACCGGCGGCGCGCACGCTCGGCTCGACCAGGCCCGTGCGGGCCCAGTAGTCGAGCTGGCGATACGTGATGCCCGCGGCCGCGCACGCGGTCGGACCGCGATACCCGATCTGCTCGGAATTCTCGAACGTTGCGTCCCCGCTCCCCTGGACCGCCATCGGCTTCGGAGAGTGATCGGCCGCGCTGCTGTGAAACGGGTACGGACCGCCCACCGCCGTACCGTCGCCGCTGCTTCTCACGCCGACCTCCGTCCTTGACCTGCCTGCTCGACGGTAGGCAGTCACCAGGGGCTCGTCAACGATCGCCGCGCTCGCCACGCCGAGTGATAATCACCCTGAGAGTGGTTTCGCGTACCTCGCCACCGGGAAAGGCTAGCCGAATGGCCAGAAACAGGCCGTCGGGAGCGGCTCACTGGCTGTTGGTGCCGAAGTCCTCGGGAGAGATCTGGTCGAGGAACTCGCGGAACTTCTCCACCTCGTCCTCCTGCTCGTCCGGGATCGCGATCCCGGCGTCGTCCAGGACACCGTCGCTTCCGTAGATCGGCGTTCCGGTGCGCAGGGCCAGCGCTATGGCGTCGGACGGCCGCGCGCTCACCTCCACCCCACTGGCGAAGACCAGCTCGGCGTAGAAGACCCCTTCCCGCAGGTCGGTGATGCGCACTTCGGAGAGCTCCTGGCCCACCGCTTCCAGCACGTCCTTGAACAGGTCGTGGGTCAGCGGCCGTGCGGGTGCCATGCCCTGCTGCGCGAAGGCGATGGCGGTCGCCTCACCTGGTCCGATCCAGATGGGGAGGTACCGGTCGCCTCCCACTTCACGCAGGAGCACGATCGGCTGGTTGGAGGGCATTTCGACCCGGACACCTACGACGTCGAGCTCGTTCACACAGCAACCCTAGGACGTGGCTGGCAGGTTTGGGTAGTCGGGCACCCGCCGAGTACCAGCCGGGCCTCGGCCCGAGTGCCTGCCGGGTCAGGGCAGTCTGACCCCGAGCGCGGTCTGCACAAGGGCCGAATGCAGCTTCCCCGTGAGCCCCGCGAGCTCTTTGGTACGGGCCTCCGCGTGGGCCCTGGTCTGCGGATTGCGGTGGCGCCGCAGCGGCGCCACGACCTGGTCGACGAGGCCGGCCTCCCGGTCGGCGGCCGACTTCATGGCCCGCAGATGGCGTGGCTCGATACCGAACCGGCCGAGTTCGAGGACGAGTGAGGCGATCGTGACGGCCTCCGCGTCGTATCCACCGTCCGGCAGTCGTGCCACGAGCCCGTACGCCTCCCACTCGTCGAGCTGCGGCTCCTCGATCTCCGCGACGGCCAGCAGCTCGTCACGGCCCACACGGGCCGCTGTCGGCCGCTCGGCCTCGTCCCGGCCCTCGGTGCCGCCCGGGTCCCGCTGACGCCCCAGGGAGGGCAGAGGGGCCTGCTCGCCCCTCTCCAGCGCTTCGAGGTGCTCACGGATGACCTTCAGCGGCAGGTAGTGGTCCCGCTGCATCCTCAGGACATGGCCGAGCCGCTCGACGTCCTCCGGGCTGAACTTCCGGTAGCCGGAAGGCGTGCGCTGCGGCTCGATGAGCCCCTCGGACTCCAGGAAACGAATCTTGGAGATCGTGACCTCGGGGAACTCGTCGCGCAGCGTGTTCAGCACGGTGCCGATGCTCATGAGCCGACGGTCCGCGGCAGCGGTGCCGGTGCCGGCACCGCCGCTCGATGTTTGAAGCATGGACCTTCCTGAGGGGAGTCCCCCGGACGAGTCCGGGAGTGGTGGATCAGATGCCGACGCCCCGCTGGCTCGCGTAGAAGACCAGGCGGTACTTACCGATCTGCACCTCGTCGCCGTTCGACAACGCGACGGAGTCGATGCGCTCCCGGTTGACGTACGTGCCGTTGAGGCTGCCGACGTCGGCGACGGTGAAGGAACCGTCCTGGAGGCGACGGAACTCCACGTGGCGACGCGACACCGTCACGTCGTCGAGGAAGATGTCGCTCTGCGGGTGACGCCCCGCCGTGGTCAGCTCGCCGTCGAGCAGGAAACGACTGCCCGAGTTCGGCCCGCGGCGCACCACGAGGAGCGCCGAGCCCAGCGGCAGCGCGTCGACGGCGGCCTGCGCCTCCGGGGAGAGGGCGGGAGACATGGTCTGCCCCGTCGCCTCCGCGTCGTAGGCCTCCAGGCCCGAGATGGAGATCGTCGAGGTCGTCTCGGACGCGCGCTCCGGCGTCGCCCCGGGACGCAGCGGCGCACCGCAATTGGAGCAGAACCGGCTCGCCTCGGCGTTGCGGTTGCCGCACCTCGTACACACCAGGGCCATGGACGGGTCCTCCTGCCGCGGCTGCCCCGCGGGGGCATTGGACGCATACGGGCCGGGGGTGAATCCTCCGCCCGCTCCTGAGGTCGACGGTTCCCCGGAACCTATGCGGCCGGGACCAGCAGGGTCAACAGATGACACGCCCTGTCCGCCCGAAATGTCTCCACCTTGACCAGCCACCTGGTCCCGGAACATGGGGCGCTCGCCGCCCTGTCCCTCAGCGTCTCCATGACGCGGGGCACGGTGCCGGGCAGTGGCAGGATTGCCGCTGTCCTCACGTGCACTCTTGCCGAACAACTTCGCAAACAACTTCACGGGCGATTCCCCTTGACCGAAACAGACCCGCCCGTGGGGCAGGACGAACCCTGATTGCACACACCGGCATTCATCGGTGAACCAGACATCATCACAACGTCCGTAACCACCAAACAGTTTCCACCACGCACCACGCTTCCGGTGCGCCGACCCCCCCGCAACCTCATGCCCTGGCCTGACGGCCCCCATACGCCCGCCCCTCACTACGAGGACGACCGAGCGTAGTCAGGCCGCTTCGCAGGTCGCAAGGCGTTCACGACGATCTTCTCCGAGCGGGTCACGGTCACCGTGGCCTGCTCCTTCTCCAGAGTCTGCACCACGCCTCCCGGGATGTTCAGCGCAGGTTCCAGGTCCTGCGGCTTGCCGATCACCTTGAAGAGGTACGGTTCGCCGACCTTGCGGCCGTCCACCCGGACGCCACCGCCGTCGGCGTCCGACAGATGGGTGCTGGCCACCACGCGTACGTCATTGATCTGGATCGCCTCGGCGCCGGCGGCGCGCAGTTCCTGAATGGCGTCGAGCAGCATGTCCGCCTCGATCGCCCCCTTCTTGTCCTCGATGGCGAGCGTGATGCCCGGCCCCTGGGCCGCCACCGTGCCTGCCAGGATGCCGAGTTGCCGCTCCCGCTCGACCGTCTGCTTGCGGGCCTCTTCGGCCTGGTCCGAACTGTTCTCCAGCCCGGTCCGCTGCTCCTCAAGACTCCGCTTCTCTTCTTCCAGACGCTGAGTACGGTCATCCAGTTCATCGAGAATGCGTACAAGATCTTCTTGCCGCGCGCCGCGCAGCGCACTGCTGTCGTTGTTCGACCGCACCTGGATGGCCAGACCGAGGCCCAGCACGAACAGCAGCAGGGCGACGATCAGTTGAGGACGGGTCACCCGCGGCGGCCACAGGCCCTTCACCAGCCGCTGACGGCCGGTGAGCCGCTGCCCCCCGGAGGCGGGCGGCGCGGGCGCCTCCGGCTCGGTGGGGACCTCCGCGGGAAGTTCCTTGCGATGGCGGTGCTCGGGTTTCTCGTCAGCGCTCATCGGCGTCACGCCCTGAAGATGTGCCGGCGGATCGCGGCGGCGTTGGAGAAGATCCGGATACCGAGGACCACGACGACGCCGGTGGACAGCTGCGCGCCGACGCCCAACTTGTCGCCGAGGAAGACGATCAGCGCGGCCACCACCACGTTCGACAGGAACGACACCACGAAGACCTTGTCGTCGAAGATGCCGTCGAGCATCGCGCGCAAGCCGCCGAACACGGCGTCAAGAGCCGCGACCACGGCGATGGGAAGGTACGGCTCGACCATCGCCGGAACCTCGGGCCGAACCAACAATCCGGCCACGACTCCCACGACGAGGCCCAGTACGGCGATCACGATGTGCCCTTCCCTGCTTTCGGCTCTGCTGTACGTACGGTCACACTCGGCGCTGCGGGCAGCCGGAGCTCGTCCACCACGGAAATGCTGGTCCGGATGCCGAAGTTCTCCTGCAGAGCATGCAGGTACTGACCGTCGGGGCTGTTCTGGAACCGTGTGCTCAAGCGTTTCCCCGCCCCCACCGCGAGCACCGTATACGGCGGTACCAGCGGCCTGTTGTCGACCAGTATCGCGTCACCCGCGGCCCTGATCGCCGACAGTGCGGTGAGCCGCTGGTCGTTGATGGAGATCGCCTCGGCGCCGGACTGCCACAGGCCGTTGACGACGCGCTGCATGTCACGGTCGCGCACCCGCCCGGTGTCGGAGAACCCGTGGCTCTCGCGTGGCCCTCCCCCGCCCTGCTCCGCCTGCTTCTTGTCGTCCACCACGAGCTTCACTCCGGGCCCGTGGACTTTCGTGGCACCGGAGAGCAGACCGAGCAGCTCGCCCTTGCTGCCGCCGTGCTTCTTCAGCGCGGCCCGCTGCCGCTCCCCCACGTCGTCGCGGAGCTCGTCCACGTCGTCCTTGAGCTCGTCGGCCCCGGCCGTGGCCGCCTCGACTCGGTCAATCAGCTCCTCGCGCTCCTTGGCGAGCACCGGCGCCGCCACCCGGGCCTGCGCGGCTCCCACGGTGACGACGAGCGCGGCGAGTACGAGGCCCGCCGCCAGCCCGAGTTTGGCCCGCAATGGGCGCGGGAGACCGCTGTCCCCCCTGGCCTTCTTCCTGGCCGCCGTCTCCGCGTAGCCCTCGTCCAGGCTGTGGTCCATGACGGTGGTGAGCAGCGACATGGACGCGTCCGGACGCCTGGGCCGGGATGATGTGCTCCGAACGGGGGGCTGCTGCGGCATGCCGCACATCGTCGCACGTCGCGGGCGCTACTTCCGAATGGCCCCACCGGCGTGCCGGGCAGCACCCGTTGCGGGTACCGCCCGGCAGCAGGTCATGATCAGCGGCCCGCGCTGTCCACCACCGCGGCCCACTCGTCGAGCAGCGCCTGGGCGGACGCGTCGTCGGGCCCCTCGGCCCACAGATGGGTGACGGCCTCCGCCGGATCCGGCAGCACCAGCACCCAGCGCCCGTCGGCCTCCACGACCCGCACACCGTCGGTGGTGTCCACGGACCGGCCCCCGGCCTCCTCCACCACACGCCGCATCACGAGCCCCTTGACGGCCCAGGGCGTCGCGAGGTCACGCCGCTGCACATGGGCCCGCGGAATGCGCGCGTCGATCTGACTCAGGGTGAGCTGAGTACGTGCCACCAGCCCGATGAGCCGTACGAACGCGGCGGTGCCGTCGAACACACTGCTGAACTCGGGCACGATGAAACCACCGCGGCCGTCGCCACCGAAGATCGTCGACTCCCCGCGTCCGACCCGCGTCAGATCGTCGGGTGAGGTGGTCGTCCAGTCCACCTGCGTACCGTGGTACGCGGCCACCTGCTCGGCGATACGCGTCGTGGTCACGGGCAGCGCCACCCGCCCGCTGCGCCGCTCGGCCGCCACCAGGTCGAGCATGACCAGCAGGGCCCGGTCGTCCTCGACGATCCGTCCCTTCTCGTCCACGAGCGAGAGCCGCTCGCCCACCGGGTCGAACCGCACCCCGAAGGCCGCTCGCGCCGACGCAACGATCTCACCGAGCCGCACCAGGCCGGCCCTGCGGGCGTCCGCCGTCTCGGTCGGCCGCGACTCGTCGAGGCCAGGGTTGATCGTCAGCGCGTCCACACCGAGCTTGCCGAGCAGGCTGGGCAGCACCAGTCCGGCACTTCCGTTGGACGCGTCGACGACGACCTTCAGCCCCGACTCGGCGATCCCGGAGGTGTCCACGTTCCGCAGCAGCGAGCCGGTGTAGGAGTCGAAGACGCTGGACGGGAAGTGCAGATCCCCGATCTCGCCGGGGAAGGCCCGCCGGTATTCCTGACGCGCGTATACGCGATCGAGTTTCCGCTGGCTTCCCTGCGAGAGGTCGGCGCCCTCCCCGTCGAAGAACATGATGTCGACGGAGTCCGGCACTCCGGGCGTCGTCCGGATCATGATTCCCCCGGCACTGCCGCGCGCGGTCTGCTGCCGCGCGACCGGCAGCGGCACGTTCTCCAGATCGCGTACGTCGATGGCGCTGGCCTGGAGCGCCGAGATCACCGCCCGTTTGAGTGCACGGGCGCCGCGCGAGTGGTCACGCGCGGTGGTGACGGTCGAGCCCTTCTTCAGGGTCGTCGCATACGCACCCGCAAGACGCACCGCGAGTTCAGGCGTGATCTCCACGTTCAGAATGCCGGACACACCACGGGCCCCGAAGAGGTGCGCCTGGCCGCGGGACTCCCAGATGACGGACGTGTTGACGAACGCGCCCGCCTCGATCGTCTTGAATGGATAGACCCGCACATTGCCCTGGATGATCGATTCTTCACCGACGAGGCACTCGTCGCCGATGACCGCGCCGTCCTCGATGCGAGCGGCCCGCATGATGTCGGTGTTCTTTCCGACGACGCAGCCGCGCAGATTGCTGTGCTGTCCGATGTAGACGTTGTCGTGCACGACGGCCTTGTGCAGGAAGGCGCCGTCCTTCACCACGACATTCGAGCCCACCACGGTGTGCTCACGAATCTCGACGTTCGCCTCGACCTTGGCGTAGTCCCCGATGTACAGGGGCCCGCGCAGCACGGCGTCCGGATGTACCTCGGCGCCCTCGGCGACCCATACGCCGGGCGAGATCTCGAAGCCGTCGAGCTCGACGTCGACCTTGCCCTCCAGGACGTCGGCCTGCGCCTTGCCGTAGCTCTCGTGTGTACCGACGTCCTCCCAGTAGCCCTCGGCGATGTAGCCGTAGATGGGCTTGCCTTCCTTCATCAGCTGCGGGAAGACGTCACCGGACCAGTCGACCGGCACGTCGGCCTCGACGTAGTCGAACACCTCGGGCTCCATCACATAGATGCCCGTGTTCACGGTGTCGGAGAAGACCTGCCCCCAGGTCGGCTTCTCCAGGAAGCGCTCGACCTTGCCTTCCTCGTCCACGATGGTGATGCCGAATTCGAGCGGGTTGGGTACACGCGTCAGACAGACGGTGACGAGCGCGCCCTTTTCCTTGTGGAAGTTAATCAGCTCGGTGAGGTCGAAGTCGGTGAGCGCGTCACCGGAGATCACGAGGAACGCATCGTCCTTCAGCGCTTCCTCGGCGTTCTTCACGCTGCCTGCGGTGCCGAGCGGCTTCTCTTCGTTGGCATAGGTGAGCTCCATCCCGAGCTCTTCGCCGTCGCCGAAGTAGTTCTTGACGAGCGACGCCAAGAACTGCACTGTTACCACGGTCTCGGTCAGACCATGCCTCTTCAGCAGGCGCAACACATGCTCCATGATCGGCCGATTGGCCACGGGCAGGAGCGGTTTGGGCATGCTAGAGGTCATGGGGCGAAGGCGGGTACCCTCACCGCCGGCCATTACGACGGCCTTCATGTCGGAAACGTCCTCCTCATAGACGACGATCTAGCCGACTCAGCCCGCCAAGCAGGACCCGCATATGTCAAACGCGGGCCTTCGCGCCTCTACGGTCACCTAATTGGCAGGCTCAATCGGCCATGCTGTCCGCTTTCACGAGTCGGCGGACCTGGATCACATACAGGATCCCTGCCCACCAGTACAGACTTGTACCCCATCCGGCGAACGCCCATCCGAAAATAGCAGCAAGAGAAGCGATCCAGCTGTGTCCGTCGCTCAGGAGCAGTAGTGGAAAGGCGTACATCAGGTTGAAGGTGGCGGCCTTGCCGAGGAAGTTCACCTGCGGCGGGGGATAGCCGTGGCGCCTGAGGATCCAGACCATCACCAGGAGGACCAGTTCCCGCAGCAGAAGCACCCCGGTCAGCCAGAGCGGAAGAATCTCCCGCCACGTGAGGCCGACAAGCGTCGAGAGGATATAGAGCCGATCGGCCGCGGGGTCGAGGAGCCGGCCCAGGTTGCTGATCTGGTTCCAGCGGCGCGCGAGCTTGCCGTCGAGGTAGTCGCTGATGCCGCTGGCCGCGAGCACCAGCAGCGCCCATCCATCACTGTTGGGCCCTCCGAACTCAGGCCTGAGGATCAACCACAGGAAGAGGGGCACGCCGGCGAGGCGCGCCATGCTGAGGATGTTCGGGATGGTGAGGACACGGTCCGTCTGGACACGCGTCTCCTGGACCTCCACCCGGGGGCCTCCTGTGGGAAAAGAACCAATGATGCCCCCTGACCTTACCCTCAGCTGACAGCCGACGGTGCGGAGGGGTGGCGGGGGGTACCGCACGCACAAAACAAAAAAGCCGTGGTTCCTGGAATTGAATCCAGGAACCACGGCTATAAAAGGAGTTCGGCGGCGTCCTACTCTCCCACAGGGTCCCCCCTGCAGTACCATCGGCGCTGTGAGGCTTAGCTTCCGGGTTCGGTATGTAACCGGGCGTTTCCCTCACGCTATGACCACCGAAACACTATGAAACTGACAACCGCACCATGCGTGACCACACATGGGGTTGTTCGTGGTTTCAGAACCAACACAGTGGACGCGAGCAACTGAGGACAAGCCCTCGGCCTATTAGTACCAGTCACCTCCACCCGTTACCGGGCTTCCAGATCTGGCCTATCAACCCAGTCGTCTACTGGGAGCCTTAACCCCTCAAAGGGGGTGGGAATACTCATCTCGAAGCAGGCTTCCCGCTTAGATGCTTTCAGCGGTTATCCTTTCCGAACGTAGCCAACCAGCCATGCCCTTGGCAGGACAACTGGCACACCAGAGGTTCGTCCGTCCCGGTCCTCTCGTACTAGGGACAGCCCTTCTCAATATTCCTACGCGCACAGAGGATAGGGACCGAACTGTCTCACGACGTTCTAAACCCAGCTCGCGTACCGCTTTAATGGGCGAACAGCCCAACCCTTGGGACCGACTCCAGCCCCAGGATGCGACGAGCCGACATCGAGGTGCCAAACCATCCCGTCGATATGGACTCTTGGGGAAGATCAGCCTGTTATCCCCGGGGTACCTTTTATCCGTTGAGCGACGGCGCTTCCACAAGCCACCGCCGGATCACTAGTCCCGACTTTCGTCCCTGCTCGACCCGTCGGTCTCACAGTCAAGCTCCCTTGTGCACTTACACTCAACACCTGATTACCAACCAGGCTGAGGGAACCTTTGGGCGCCTCCGTTACTCTTTGGGAGGCAACCGCCCCAGTTAAACTACCCATCAGACACTGTCCCTGATCCGGATCACGGACCGAGGTTAGACATCCAGCACGACCAGAGTGGTATTTCAACGGCGACTCCACACACACTGGCGTGCATGCTTCACAGTCTCCCACCTATCCTACACAAGCCGAACCGAACACCAATATCAAACTGTAGTAAAGGTCCCGGGGTCTTTCCGTCCTTCTGCGCGAAACGAGCATCTTTACTCGTAGTGCAATTTCACCGGGCCTATGGTTGAGACAGTCGAGAAGTCGTTACGCCATTCGTGCAGGTCGGAACTTACCCGACAAGGAATTTCGCTACCTTAGGATGGTTATAGTTACCACCGCCGTTTACTGGCGCTTAAGTTCTCAGCTTCGCACACCCGAAAGTGCACTAACCGGTCCCCTTAACGTTCCAGCACCGGGCAGGCGTCAGTCCGTATACATCGCCTTACGGCTTCGCACGGACCTGTGTTTTTAGTAAACAGTCGCTTCTCGCTGGTCTCTGCGGCCACCCCCAGCTCAGAGTGCAAGACTCATCACCGGTGATGGCCCCCCTTCTCCCGAAGTTACGGGGGCATTTTGCCGAGTTCCTTAACCATAGTTCACCCGAACGCCTCGGTATTCTCTACCTGACCACCTGAGTCGGTTTAGGGTACGGGCCGCCATGAAACTCGCTAGAGGCTTTTCTCGACAGCATAGGATCATCCACTTCACCACAATCGGCTCGGCATCAGGTCTCAGCCTTATGTGCGACGGATTTACCTACCGCACGGCCTACACCCTTACCCCGGGACAACCACCGCCCGGGCTGGACTACCTTCCTGCGTCACCCCATCACTCACCTACTACAAGTCTGGTCCGTCGGCTCCACCACTTTCCATTCCCCGAAGGGTCCGGAACGGCTTCACGGACTTAGCATCGCCTGATTCAATGTTTGACGCTTCACAGCGGGTACCGGAATATCAACCGGTTATCCATCGACTACGCCTGTCGGCCTCGCCTTAGGTCCCGACTTACCCTGGGCAGATCAGCTTGACCCAGGAACCCTTAGTCAATCGGCGCACACGTTTCTCACGTATGTATCGCTACTCATGCCTGCATTCTCACTCGTGAACCGTCCACCACTGCCTTCCGGCGCAGCTTCACCCGGCACACGACGCTCCCCTACCCATCCCAGCGGGCGTTGGCCCTCATGCTGAAATGACACGACTTCGGCGGTACGCTTGAGCCCCGCTACATTGTCGGCGCGGAATCACTAGACCAGTGAGCTATTACGCACTCTTTCAAGGGTGGCTGCTTCTAAGCCAACCTCCTGGTTGTCTGTGCGACTCCACATCCTTTCCCACTTAGCGTACGCTTAGGGGCCTTAGTCGATGCTCTGGGCTGTTTCCCTCTCGACCATGGAGCTTATCCCCCACAGTCTCACTGCCGCGCTCTCACTTACCGGCATTCGGAGTTTGGCTAAGGTCAGTAACCCGGTAGGGCCCATCGCCTATCCAGTGCTCTACCTCCGGCAAGAAACACACGACGCTGCACCTAAATGCATTTCGGGGAGAACCAGCTATCACGGAGTTTGATTGGCCTTTCACCCCTAACCACAGGTCATCCCCCAGGTTTTCAACCCTGGTGGGTTCGGTCCTCCACGACCTCTTACAGCCGCTTCAACCTGCCCATGGCTAGATCACTCCGCTTCGGGTCTTGAGCGCGCTACTGAATCGCCCTATTCGGACTCGCTTTCGCTACGGCTTCCCCACACGGGTTAACCTCGCAACACACCGCAAACTCGCAGGCTCATTCTTCAAAAGGCACGCAGTCACGAGGATGGAGCAAGCTCCATCCCGACGCTCCCACGGCTTGTAGGCACACGGTTTCAGGTACTATTTCACTCCGCTCCCGCGGTACTTTTCACCATTCCCTCACGGTACTATCCGCTATCGGTCACCAGGGAATATTTAGGCTTAACGGGTGGTCCCGCCAGATTCACACGGGATTTCTCGGGCCCCGTGCTACTTGGGTGTCTCTCAAACGAGCCGCTGATGTTTCGACTACGGGGGTCTTACCCTCTACGCCGGACCTTTCGCATGTCCTTCGCCTACATCAACGGTTTCTGACTCGTCTCACAGCCGGCAGACTGTGAAAGAGAGATCCCACAACCCCCACGACGCAACCCCTGCCGGGTCTCACACGTCGTAGGTTTGGCCTCATCCGGTTTCGCTCGCCACTACTCCCGGAATCACGGTTGTTTTCTCTTCCTGCGGGTACTGAGATGTTTCACTTCCCCGCGTTCCCTCCACACTGCCTATGTGTTCAGCAGCGGGTGACAGCCCATGACGACTGCCGGGTTTCCCCATTCGGAAACCCCCGGATCAAAGCCTGGTTGACGACTCCCCGGGGACTATCGTGGCCTCCCACGTCCTTCATCGGTTCCTGGTGCCAAGGCATCCACCGTGCGCCCTTAAAAACTTGGCCACAGATGCTCGCGTCCACTGTGCAGTTCTCAAACAACGACCAACCACCCATCACAGCCCGCCGAAGCGAACCTACACTGGGGTCGGCATTGAGGTCGGGAACAAGCCCGTACCCTCAGATACCCAACAGCGTGCCCGACCAGTCCCCGTCCGAAGATCATGCTTTCCACGCCCTTACGAGCAGTACTTGCAGCCTCCGACCCGAGAAACAGGCCGAGTAGTCAACGTTCCACCCATGAGCAACCAGCATCAGACATTCGCCGATGTACTGGCCTCTGACCTCACCCCGAAGGGATCGGTAAGAAGTGCTCCTTAGAAAGGAGGTGATCCAGCCGCACCTTCCGGTACGGCTACCTTGTTACGACTTCGTCCCAATCGCCAGTCCCACCTTCGACAGCTCCCTCCCACAAGGGGTTGGGCCACCGGCTTCGGGTGTTACCGACTTTCGTGACGTGACGGGCGGTGTGTACAAGGCCCGGGAACGTATTCACCGCAGCAATGCTGATCTGCGATTACTAGCAACTCCGACTTCATGGGGTCGAGTTGCAGACCCCAATCCGAACTGAGACAGGCTTTTTGAGATTCGCTCCACCTCACGGTATCGCAGCTCATTGTACCTGCCATTGTAGCACGTGTGCAGCCCAAGACATAAGGGGCATGATGACTTGACGTCGTCCCCACCTTCCTCCGAGTTGACCCCGGCGGTCTTCTGTGAGTCCCCATCACCCCGAAGGGCATGCTGGCAACACAGAACAAGGGTTGCGCTCGTTGCGGGACTTAACCCAACATCTCACGACACGAGCTGACGACAGCCATGCACCACCTGTACACCGACCACAAGGGGGGCACCATCTCTGATGCTTTCCGGTGTATGTCAAGCCTTGGTAAGGTTCTTCGCGTTGCGTCGAATTAAGCCACATGCTCCGCTGCTTGTGCGGGCCCCCGTCAATTCCTTTGAGTTTTAGCCTTGCGGCCGTACTCCCCAGGCGGGGAACTTAATGCGTTAGCTGCGGCACCGACGACGTGGAATGTCGCCAACACCTAGTTCCCACCGTTTACGGCGTGGACTACCAGGGTATCTAATCCTGTTCGCTCCCCACGCTTTCGCTCCTCAGCGTCAGTAATGGCCCAGAGATCCGCCTTCGCCACCGGTGTTCCTCCTGATATCTGCGCATTTCACCGCTACACCAGGAATTCCGATCTCCCCTACCACACTCTAGCTAGCCCGTATCGAATGCAGACCCGGGGTTAAGCCCCGGGCTTTCACACCCGACGTGACAAGCCGCCTACGAGCTCTTTACGCCCAATAATTCCGGACAACGCTTGCGCCCTACGTATTACCGCGGCTGCTGGCACGTAGTTAGCCGGCGCTTCTTCTGCAGGTACCGTCACTTTCGCTTCTTCCCTGCTGAAAGAGGTTTACAACCCGAAGGCCGTCATCCCTCACGCGGCGTCGCTGCATCAGGCTTTCGCCCATTGTGCAATATTCCCCACTGCTGCCTCCCGTAGGAGTCTGGGCCGTGTCTCAGTCCCAGTGTGGCCGGTCGCCCTCTCAGGCCGGCTACCCGTCGTCGCCTTGGTGAGCCATTACCTCACCAACAAGCTGATAGGCCGCGGGCTCATCCTTCACCGCCGGAGCTTTTAACCTCCACTCAGGAGAGTGGAGGTGTTATCCGGTATTAGACCCCGTTTCCAGGGCTTGTCCCAGAGTGAAGGGCAGATTGCCCACGTGTTACTCACCCGTTCGCCACTAATCCCCACCGAAGTGGTTCATCGTTCGACTTGCATGTGTTAAGCACGCCGCCAGCGTTCGTCCTGAGCCAGGATCAAACTCTCCGTGAATGTTTTCCCGTAATCGGGATGAACACCACGAGAGCGGAACGGTCGGGAGGAATAATCCCGTCCGTTCACAGCGTCCTCGCTGTGTGCCTTCCGTGGAAGGACTTTTTCAAAGGAACCTCAACTCACCGAAGTGAGCCGGGGTATCAACATATCTGGCGTTGACTTTTGGCACGCTGTTGAGTTCTCAAGGAACGGACGCTTCCTTCGTACTCACCCTCTCGGGCTTTCCTCCGGGCGCTTCCCTTCGGTGTTTCTTTTGTTCTTGCGTTTCCGACTCTATCAGACTCTTTCGTGTCCGATTTCCTCGGTGCCTTTCCGGTTCTCACTCCGGCCTTTCGGCTTTCGCGATTTCCCCTTCCGGCGACTCCGACTTTATCAGGTCTCATTCGACTCTCTGACCACGGTCACCGCAGCACATGCGGAACCAGACTCAGAGATAAGATCTGTCGTGAAGGATGTCGCCGAGCCTGGACGCTTGCCGCGTCCCGTTGGCCTCAGGCAGAGTCCGACTCTACATCTCCTCCTGGGCAGGCGCAAATCGTTCGTGCTGTGCCCCTAGGTCCGCCAACCGGGATCTCTCGTGCGGAACCGGGACTTCCTATGACTTACGCTTCTGAGCAGTGCGTCGTCCAGGACAGGTAGCGACGGCGGCTACGAATCTCCACCCCCTGGGAGGCTTGCCATGACCAGTGTTTCGTCCCCGCTTGCCGGACGCGCCATTGGGCTCTCCGCAGTACCGGATCCCGTCTTCTCAGGTGCCATGGTCGGCCCTGGTACGGCCATCGATCCCGTACGTGAGGCTTCTGAGGCCGTCTCTCCCGTGGACGGCATCATCGTCTCTCTCCACCCGCACGCCTTTGTAGTGGTCGACGATCAGGGTCACGGCGTTCTGACGCACCTCGGCATCGACACCGTCCAGCTCAACGGCGAGGGCTTCGAGCTTCTCGTCAACAAGGGTGACACCGTGCAGCGCGGCCAGGCCGTGGTGCGCTGGAACCCGGCCGCCGTCGAGGCCGCCGGTAAGTCTCCTGTGTGCCCGGTCGTGGCGCTTGAGGCCACGGCCGAGTCTCTCTCCGAGCTCATCGAGGATGGCGACGTGAAGGCCGGCGACGCGCTCTTCAGCTGGCAGTGACGTCATCGCCGTCACTGACGGCAAGCAGGACAACCACCGCGGCGGCTGAGCCCGCCGCACTATCGGAGACGGGTGAGATGGAGACAACGCTGCGAGGCGTCGGTGTGAGCCACGGTGTGGCGATCGGCGAGGTCCGGCACATGGGGACAGCGGTTCTCGAGCCGCCGGCCAAGCAGATTCCCGCGGAAGAGGCGGAGCGCGAACAGGGGCGCGCTCGCCAGGCCGTGGAAGCTGTGGCGGCCGACCTGAATGCCCGCGGCAATCTGGCCGGTGGCGAGGCGCAGGCGGTGCTTGAGGCGCAGGCCATGATCGCCCAGGACCCGGAGCTCATGTCCGACGTCGACCGGCGGATCACCGTCGGCAGCACGGCCGAGCGGGCCGTATACGACGCGTTCTCGCACTACCGGGAACTGCTGGCCGGTGCCGGTGAGTACATGGCCGGTCGCGTGGCGGACCTGGACGACGTGCGGAATCGCATCGTCGCCCGGCTGCTGGGCGTTCCGATGCCGGGTGTTCCGGACAGCGACGAGCCGTACGTACTGATCGCGCGGGACCTGGCGCCCGCGGACACCGCGCTGCTCGACCCGGCTCTGGTGCTCGGCTTCGTGACGGAGGAGGGCGGGCCCACCAGCCACAGCGCGATTCTCGCGCGGGCGCTCGGTGTCCCGGCCGTCGTCGCGCTGCCGGGTGCGGGTGAGCTCGCCGAGGGCACCGTCGTGGCTGTCGATGGCAGCACCGGCGAGATCTTCGTGGATCCGAGGATGGAGAAGCGGGAGCAGCTGGAGGCGGCCGCCGCCGAGCGCAGGGCCGCGCTGGCGGCGTCGACCGGTCCCGGGGCGACGTCCGACGGGCACAAGGTTCCGCTCCTTGCCAATGTCGGCGGTCCCGCCGACGTGCCGGCTGCCGTCGAGGCCGGTGCCGAGGGTGTCGGTCTCTTCCGTACCGAGTTCCTCTTCCTGGACGACAGCACCAAGGCGCCGCCGGAGGAGAAGCAGGTCGAGGCGTACCGCAAGGTGCTGGAGGCCTTCCCCGAGGGCCGTGTGGTCGTACGGGTGCTGGATGCCGGTGCGGACAAGCCGCTGGACTTCCTGACGCCGGCCGATGAGCCGAACCCTGCGCTGGGCGTGCGAGGGCTGCGGTCGCTGCTGGATCACCCGGAGGTGCTCCGGACCCAGCTGACCTCGCTGGCCAAGGCCGCCGAGGGGCTGCCGGTCTACCTTGAGGTCATGGCTCCCATGGTCGCGGACCGCACCGACGCCAAGGCGTTCGCGGACGCGTGCCGTGAGGCCGGGCTCCGGGCCAAGTTCGGTGCGATGGTCGAGATCCCGTCTGCGGCGCTGCGGGCGCGGTCGATCCTTCAGGAGGTCGAGTTCCTTTCGTTGGGGACCAACGACCTCGCGCAGTACGCGTTCGCCGCCGACCGTCAGGTGGGTGCGGTGTCCCGGCTCCAGGATCCGTGGCAGCCGGCGTTGCTCGACCTGGTGTCGCTGTCCGCCGAGGCGGCGCGGGCCGAGGGCAAGAGCTGTGGCGTGTGCGGTGAGGCCGCGTCCGACCCGCTGCTCGCCTGTGTGCTGACCGGTCTGGGGGTCACCTCCCTGTCGATGGGTGCGGCGTCGATTCCTTACGTGCGGGCGACGCTCGGCAAGTACACGCTGGCCCAGTGCGAGCGTGCGGCGGCGGCGGCTCGTGCCGCGGACACCGCCGAGGAGGCCCGGCAGGCCGCCCAGGCGGTGCTGTCCGGCGAGTAGCCGTACGGTCGTTGTTCCCGAGGGGCGTCCCACCGATGCGGTGGGGCGCCCTTCGGGCGTTCAGCGGGTGTGGCCCCTTTCCGGTGCGTCGCCTTCGAGGTGGGGTGCCGCGCAGTAGTCGACGCCGGATTCGGGGGCGACGAGCTCTCCGGAGATGGCGTCGGTGCAGTACGCGTCGAAGACCTCGGCGGCGGTGAGGGGGTGGAGTCGGCCGCCGTTCATGCGCCAGCCCTGGACGCGGTCGCGTGTGCCTTCGGCGCTGCAGCGCAGCACCATGCCGGCCGCCCGGTGGGTGGCGATGCCGACGGCGAGGACCGTGGCGAACTCCAGGGCTTCTGTCTCGTCGAGCAGGGCGGTGCCGTCCGCGTCGATCTCGACGTGCAGGGTGGCCAGGAGGGTCTCGGCTTCGCAGGGCACGCTGCAGACCAGGTGCCGGGTGCCGGGGCCTGTGGTGTCGAGGGCTCGGGTGATCAGTTCCGAGGCCCGGGCGAAGGCGGCTCGTCCGATGTCCTCGCCGCAGGTCGCGCAGGCGCCGGTGTGGGCGAGGACCGTCGTCGCGTATTCCCAGGTGGCCCGGCGGACCGCCTCGTCGACGAGGTCGGGGAGGAGGTCGGCGAGAGGCTGGCCTTCGTAGGGCACGGTGGGGCCGCCCGATGCCAGTTCGGCGGTGAAGCGGCTGCGGCTGCCGGGGGCGTCGGGGTCGAGGCCGGTGTCCGCGCAGTACTCCGCGTACTCCTCGGGGTCGAAGAGGGCGACGGTGGTGTGCCTGCCCTGGGAGGCGAGGGTCTTGAGCAGGGCCTCGACCTGCTGGAGGTAGGTCGTGTGGTCGTCGAAGGTGAAGGTGCGGTAGCGACGCATCGCCGCGAAGTCCTCCTCATCGGCCAACAGGCCGATGGTTCCGGCGACTTCGCGGCGTAGAGCACGTCGCATCGTGTCGTGTCGGGTGTGCGCCATGATTCCCCCTGCGCTCAGCGATCAATGCTCACCCAGAGTAACCGGGGGCACTGACAACGGGCGCTGAGCTGCGGCGACGGTGGGTCAGGGGCGCTTGGCGGCGAGGTCCTCGTAGAAGCGGAGGAGGTCGAGGTCGTCGACCGAGCCGGGGTTGACCGCCTTGTTCAGCGGGGTGCCTTGCAGGAGGCGCTTGACCGGGACCTCGATGCGCTTGCCGGTGAGGGTGTGCGGGACGCCGGGGACCTCGATGATCTCGTCGGGGACGTGGCGCGGGGAGAGCTGTTCGCGGATGGTGCGCTTGATGCGGTCGCGCAGGGCGTCGTCGAGGGCCGCGCCGGGGGCGAGGTGGACGAAGAGCGGCATCCAGTAGCCGCCGTCGGGCTGTTCGACGCCGATGACGAGGGATTCGCGGATCTCGGGGAGGCGTTCGACGGCCTCGTAGATGTCGGCGGAGCCCATGCGGACGCCCTGGCGGTTGAGCGTGGAGTCGGAGCGGCCGTGGATGATCACGGAGCCGCGGGAGGTGACGGTGATCCAGTCGCCGTGGCGCCAGACGCCGGGGTAGGTGTCGAAGTAGCTGTCGTGGTAGCGGGTGCCGTCCGGGTCGTTCCAGAAGTGGATGGGCATGGACGGCATGGGGTTGGTGACGACCAGTTCGCCGACCTCGTCGGTCAGCGGTTTGCCCTGGGGGTCCCAGGACTGGAGGTCGGTGCCCAGGCAGGGGGCCTGGAGTTCGCCGATGTGGACGGGGAGGGTGGGGACGGCGCCGGCGAAGCAGGAGCAGACGTCCGTGCCGCCGCTGACCGAGGCCATCCACAGTCCGCCCGGGGTGCCTGGGTTGTCGGCGAATTCGTCGTGCAGCCAGCGGAAGCCGTCGGGAGGCAGCGGGGAGCCGGTGGTCGCGACGCACTTCACGTGCGAGAGGTCGAAGTCGCGGGCGGGGTGGACGTCGGCTTTGCGGCAGGCCATGACGTACGCGGCGGAGGTGCCGTAGAGGGTGGCTCCGGTGCGTTCGGCGATGCGCCACTGGGCGCCCGTGTCGGGGTAGCCGGGGCTGCCGTCGTACAGGACGATCGTGGTGCCCGTCAGGAGGCCGGAGACGAGGAAGTTCCACATCATCCAGCCGGTCGAGGTGTACCAGAAGAAGCGGTCGTCGGGGCCGAGGTCGCAGTGCAGGCCGAGTTGCTTGAGGTGTTCGACGAGGATGCCGCCCTGGGACTGGACGATGGCCTTGGGCAGGCCGGTGGTGCCGGAGGAGTACAGCACCCACAGGGGGTGGTCGAAGGGCACCGCTTCGAAGACGGGCGCCACGTCGGCCGCGGTGAGGGCCGACCACTCCAGGGCGCCTTCGGGGGCATCGGTGCCGAGCAGCGGGATGTGGACGACCGCACGGACGCTGGGCAGTTCGGAGCGGAGCTCGGCGACGGTCTCGCGGCGGTCGTGCTCCTTGCCGCCGTAGCGGTAGCCGTCGACGGTGAAGAGGACGACGGGTTCGACCTGCTGGAAGCGGTCCAGGACGCTGCGGGCGCCGAAGTCGGGGGCGCAGGAGGTCCAGACGGCTCCGACGGCGGCGGTGGCCAGGAGGGCGACGACGGCCTCGGGGATGTTCGGTAGGTAGCCGCTGACGCGGTCTCCGGGGCGTACGCCGAGTGCGCGCAGCTCCGCGGTCAGGGAACCGACCTGGCGGCGCAGTTCGGCCCAGGTGACGGGCTGCGGGTCGTGGCTCTCGTCGACGTGGAGGAGGGCGGGGGCGTCCGCGCGCGCGGGGTCGTCGGCCGCGCGCAGGGCGTGTTCCGCGTAGTTGAGGGTCGCGCCGGGGAACCACTGGGCGCCCGGCATCGAGCGGTCGCCCAGCACGCGCGCGTAGGGCGTGGAGAAGTTGACGTCGAACCAGTCGGTGACGGCCTTCCAGAACGTCTCCAGTTCGGTGACCGACCAGTGGTGCAGCGCTTCGTAGCCCCCCTGGGCCGGGGCGCCGTAGTGCTCGGCGGCCCAGGCCTGGAATCGGGTGACCCGCGCTTCGGCGATCCTCTCCGGGCTCGGCTGCCAGAGCGGCGCAGGGTTCGCTGAGGACGTCATGGGGCGGCTCCCGGGCTGTACGCGTCGTATGCGTGCGGAGTGCGCACGTGCTGGGTGTGCGCGTGAACACGGCTGAAAAGGACGATGCCACGTGATCGACTCCCGCACCAGGGTGGACACCACACGGTCGGCCTGGCCGACAAGTGCCATCCCCCCAGGTGAACGGCAGTTGAACGAAGCACACGTGTGGCGTTTTCGGTGGCAGGGTGAGCAGCATGAACGGTCGTGACCTGGTGCGTTCGGTGAAGGCGGTCGGCATGGTCGGCACGGCGCAGGGGTTGCGCACGGTACGTGCCTCGTGGCGCAGATGGAGGGCGGACGCGACAGGGCTGGCTCCGCGGCGCACCGAGCGCGCGCGGGTGCCCGGTGCCGTGACGGAGGTGGAGCCGGGGCCCGGTGGGGGTGTGGTGCGGTTCGCGCGGTCCGAGCTGCGGGTGCGGGTGACCGCCGGTGGGGCCGTCTTCTGGGGGTGGGGCGGTGCGGAGCCGGAGCCGTCGTACGCGCTGGCGTGCGGGAGCCCTGAGCCGGATCCACGGGCGGTCCTGGAGCCCGACAAGGAGGGCGGCTGGCGGGTGGTGTCGGAGCGCGCGACGGTGGTGGTGTCGCGCCAAGGGGCCGTGGAGCTGCGCACGCCCGGTGGCGCACTGCTGCGGCGTGATCTGCCGCCGCGCTGGTGGGAGCCGGCCGAGGGGGGCACGGCGCGTTGGGTGCAGCGGTCGCAGGTGCCGGCGGACGCGCGGTTCTTCGGGCTCGGGGGCCGGTCCGGCGGGCCCCGGTTGCGGAACGGGACCTACCGGCTGTGGAACACCGATCCGGGCGGCTCCTTCGGGCCCGGGGACGATCCGTTGTACATCACCATGCCGGTGCAGATGGTGGTGGCGGACGCCGGTACGCATTTGGTCTTCCACGACAACACGTGGGAGGGCGAGGTCCAGGTCCGGGAGGGCGAGGAGGGGGCGGGGTCGGGGCACGACCGGGGCGGTGCGTGCGAGGTGCGGATGGACGGCGGGCCGCTGCGGTGCTGGGTGATGACCGGCACTCCCGCGCGCGTGCTGCACAGTTGGGCTTCGCTCACGGGCCCTCCGGCTCTGCCGCCCGCGTGGGCGCTCGGGCACCATCACGCGCGGTGGGGGTTCGGCAGCGAGGAGGAGGTCCGGCGGATCGTCGCGGGCTACCGGGAGCACGAGCTGCCGCTGGACGCGGTCCATCTGGACATCGACCACTACGAAGCGCATCAGGTGTTCACGGTCGACAAGGAGCGCTTCCCGACGCTGCCGCAGTTCGCGGACGAGTTGGGCAGGAGCGGGATCCGTCTCGTGTCGATCGTCGATCCGGCGGTGAAGGCGGAGCCGGGCGTCGAGGCGTACGACCGCGGGGTGGCGGCCGATGCCTTCGTGCGGGACGCGGCGGGGCGGCTGGTGCGTGGTGTCGTCTGGCCCGGGGAGGCGGTGTATCCGGACTTCACCGACCCGCGCGCGCGGAAGTGGTGGAGCCGTCTCTACGAGGAGCGGCTCGGCCAGGGGTTCGCGGGGTTCTGGCACGACATGAACGAACCGGTGTCTTTCGCCGCGTTCGGCGAGGCGACGCTGCCCCGCTCCGCAAGGCACTGTCTGGAGGGGCGCGGTGGCGACCACCGGGAGGCCCACAACGTGTACGGGCTGGCGATGGCCCGCGCGGGATACGAGGGGCTGCGGGAGCTGCTTCCGGAGGAGCGGCCCTTCTTGTTCTCGCGTTCCGGGTGGGCGGGGATGCAGCGCTACGGAGGGACGTGGTCCGGTGATGTGTCCACGGGGTGGCCGGGGCTGAGGGCGTCGCTGGCGCTGGTGCTGGGGCTCGGATTGTGCGGTGTGCCGTACTCGGGTCCCGATGTGGGCGGTTTCGACGGCAGTCCCTCTCCGGAGCTGTATCTGCGGTGGTTCCAACTCGGCGCGTATCTGCCGCTGTTCCGTACGCACGCGGCGATCACGGCGGGGCGGCGTGAGCCGTGGGAGTTCGGCGAGGAGGCGCTCGGGCACGCGCGCGTGGCGCTCGTCGAGCGCAGGCGGCTGCTGCCGTACTTCGTGACGCTCGCCCATCTGGCCCGGCTCACGGGCGCGCCTTATGTGCGGCCCCTGTGGTGGGGCTGTCCCGAGGACAGGGCGCTGCGCGACTGTGAGGACGCGTTCTTGTTGGGGGACTCCTTGTTGGTGGCGCCGGTCCTGGAGAGCGGTGCGCGGGCACGGACGGTGCGGCTGCCACCGGGGCGGTGGTACGACACGGCGACCGGGAAGGCGTACGAAGGCCCCGGACAGGTGCTGGTGGACGCCCCCCTGTCGCGCATTCCGGTGCTGGCGCGCGCGGGCGCGGTGGTGCCGGTGCGGGGGCGCGACGGCGGCCTTGAGCTGGAGGTGTGGGCACCTGCCGAGGGGCGCACGGGCGGGGGCCTGGTGGTCGCCGACGTCGGTGACGGCTGGGAGAAGGCGGAGATCGAGCGGTTCACGACGCGGTGGAGCGGGAGGCGTGTGGTCGTCGAGAGGGACGGCGGTGGGGGCGGAGGCGGTGCTCCTGAGCGGCCTGTGCGGGTGCGGGGGCTCGTGGGGTGAGGTCTGTCGGGTGAAGCCTGTCGGGTGAGGCCTTCTACCGAGCCGGGTTCGGGTCGCCGGCCTTCTACGGCCGGCCCCTGTGCGGCCGGCTCCTGGGCTCTGGACGGCCGGACCGTTGGCGTCTGCGCCGTTCAGGCCCCGGCCAGGGCCGTTCGAAGGTCGGCCGGGGTTGCCGTCCGGGTGTCAGATGTAGCGGCCCTCGAACCACGCGCGTGCCGCCAGCGTGTGGAGAGGGAAGGCGAGTTCGTCGGCTTGGCGCAGTACGTGCCAGCCCTCGGTCTCGTCCGTCGGCGCGGAGGCCGGCAGGTCGGCGGCCGGGCGCTCGGGGAGGAGTCCGAAGAGCAGGAGGTATCCGTCGGAGGCGCTCATCGCGTCCATGAGGCGGACGTCGCGGCTCTGCGCCGCGATGCCGGTCTCCTCCTTGAGCTCGCGTACGACCGCGTGCCGCCAGTCCTCCGTGTCGTCGATGAAGCCGCCAGGCAGGGCGACGCCTCCGAGTGCGGGAGCGATGGTGCGTGTGATGACGACCAGGCCGGTGCCCTGGGTGTCGTACACGGGCTGGAGGGCGACCGCTACGGGCAGCGGGTTGCGGTAGGCCACGGCTCCGCAGGCGGCGCAGGTGCGGGGCCAGCCCGAGGGCTGGTCTTCGTAGGACGCTCCGCAGCGCGAACAGTGGGAGCCCGGGGCGGAGTTGGCGGGGTGTGGGGATGCGGACACGCCGCGGACTGTATCCGATCACCGTGGCGTCGGTCTTCCCTGGTCGGCAGTGATCCTGGTAGATGCAGGGGCATGACAGCATTTGCCCCCGTTCTACGGAAGCTCGTGGTCTCGGCCGCCGCCCTGCTGGCCGTGGCGGCCACCCCCTCCCCCGCGCACGCGAAGCCCGAGCCGAAGGCTCCGGAGGAGTTCGTGGCGCTGCGGGACGTCGACCCGACCATCATCCAGGAGATGCGGTACGTCACGCCGCACAACTTCGTGGGCGAGCCCATCGCCGGCTACAAGAAGCCGGTGTGCATCCTCACCGAGCCCGCGGCGAAGGCACTGCACAAGGCGCAGCGGGTGCTGCTGCGCAAGGGCTACTCCTTGAAGGTGTACGACTGCTACCGGCCGCAGCGGGCCGTCGACCACTTCGTGCGGTGGGCGGAGGATCTGAGCGATGAGCGCATGAAGGAGGAGTTCTATCCTCGTGTCGACAAGTCGCGGTTGTTCGCGGACGGTTACATCGCGGAGAAGTCCGGGCACAGTCGGGGCTCAACGGTGGACCTGACCGTGGTGAAGCTTCCGGCGGCGCCGACGCGGCCCTATACGCCCGGGGAGCCGTTGACGCCGTGCCACCGCCCTCAGGGCGAGCGCTTCCCGGACAACTCCGTGGACATGGGGACGGGCTTCGACTGTTTCGACACGCTGTCGCACACGGACGATCCCCGCGTCACGAAGCAACAGCGAGCTCACCGCGACCTCCTGAGGAGCACGTTGGCCAAGGAGGGCTTCGTCAATCTCCCCGAGGAGTGGTGGCACTACACCTACAAGCCCGAGCTGTTCCCGGACACCTACTTCGACTTCCCTGTCTCGCGGAGGTCGCTGTCGGGGCATTGCCCGTGGCACACTTCTGACTGAGCGTCAGATGCGGTGCCACTCAGCGCCATGGAGGAGCCTTGTCGCGTACGCGCACACCCGTAGTGGCCGACTGGTTCGCCGGCGAGGGGGAGAACTTCCGCCTTCTGGGGACGCGTTGCTCGGCCTGCGCCGCCGTCTTCTTCCCGCGCGAGGACGGCTTCTGCCGCAATCCCGGCTGCGCGGGCGGGGAGCTGGCCGAGGTGCCGCTGTCCCGGCGCGGGCGCGTGTGGTCGTACACCGACGGGCGTTACCGGCCCCCCGCGCCCTTCGTCTCCGACCCGGAACTTCCCTGGCGGCCCTACACGTTGATGGCTGTGGAGCTGGCCGCGGAGCGCATGGTGGTGCTCGGGCAGGCGGTTCCCGGCATCTCCGTCGCCGATCTGGAGGTGGGCATGGAGGTGGAGGTCGTCCCCGGGGTGCTCAACGAGGACGAGGGAACGACGTGGACGACGTGGCATTGGCGGCCCGTGGAGGTGAGCGCATGACCGGCGAGGTGGCGGTGCTCGGTGCGGGCATGCACCCCTGGGGCAAGTGGGGGCGCGGCTTCGTCGAGTACGGAGTGGTGGCGGCCCGCGCCGCCCTCGCGGACGCCGGACTCGACTGGCGGGACGTGGGCTCGATCGTCGGCGCGGACACGGTCCGTGGCGGCTATCCGGGGTATGTCGCCGGGGCCACCTTCGCCAAGGCGCTGGGATGGCAGGGGGCGCGGGTCACGAGCGTGTACGCGGCGTGCGCGTCCGGCGCCCAGGCGATCGGCACCGCCCGCACGCAGATCCTCGCGGGCCTGGCGGACGTGGTCCTGGTGGTCGGCGCCGACGCGGCACCCAAGGGATTCTTCCGGCCCGCCGGCGGTGACCGGCCCGACGATCCCGACTGGCTGCGGTTCCGGGTCCTCGGGGCGACCAACCCCGCGTATTTCGGGCTCTACGCACGCCGCAGGATGGCCGTGCACGGCGACACCCTGGAGGACTTCGCCCAGGTCAAGGTGAAGAACGCGGCGGCGGGCGCCCTCAACGCGAACGCCCGCTACCGCAAGGCCGTCACGGCCGAGGAGGTCGCCGCCTCGGCCGTCGTCGCCGACCCGCTGCGGCTGCTCGACATCTGCGCCACCTCGGACGGCGCCGCGGCCCTGGTGCTCTCCAGCATGGAGTTCGCCCGGCGCCACGGAGCGCCGGACCCGGTGCGCATCCGCGCGGTGTCCACGGTCACGCCGACGTACCCCACCACCGTGCTGGACCTGCCGGACATCGCCACGGACTCCGCGGCGGCCGTCGACCCCGCCGAGAAGACGTTCCGCGCCTCCATCGCGCGAGCGGCGTACGAAGAGGCGGGCATAGGCCCTGAGGACATATCCCTGGCGGAGGTGTACGACCTGTCCACCGCCCTCGAACTGCAGTGGTACGAGGACCTGGGGCTCTGCGCCGAGGGTGAAGGGGCCAAGCTGCTGCGCGACGGGGCGACGTCCACCGGCGGGCGCGTGCCGGTGAACACCAGCGGGGGCCTCGCGTCCTTCGGAGAGGCCGTGCCGGCGCAGGCGATCGCTCAAGTATGCGAGCTGACTTGGCAGTTGAGGGAGGCGGCCGGGGCGCGTCAGGTGGCGGGGGCGCGCGTGGGGATCACCGCGAACCAAGGTCTGTTCGGCCACGGATCGGCCGTCGTCGCGGTGCGCTGACCCTCGGGGCGGTCTTCGGCGGGAGCGCTTTACAGGAAGCCCTTTGGAGGAAGGCGCGGCACCGGTCAACCGTTGCCGTCCGCGACCTTGACGCTCCATCACCACCGGTGAACACTTCCGGGTGTCAGTCGGCGTCGCCGCACCCCGGCTCCCCGGCGCTCAGAGCCTCTGTGCGCGCGAAGGGTCTGCGTGAAGGGCCTGGTCAACAGGTCACCCCCCATGGGCGATACGACTGCGACGGCACGCTCGTCATGGACGCCGGGCGGGGCGCGGGACACTCCCTGCCTCCGGCTGCATCAGCCGGGCGCATCCAGGCAGTAGTCGTGGGAAACGCACCCTGCACGGAGGACCGGGGCGCACCGCCCCGGGCGAGGGCCTAGGAGCCGCCATGTACGCGAACGGGGACATCTTCGTCGGTGAGGTCATCGGCACCGCGATCCTGATTCTGCTCGGCGCCGGCGTGTGCGCCGCCGTCACGCTCAGCCATTCGAAGGCGAAGGCCTCCGGGTGGGTCGTCATCGCCTTCGGATGGGGCTTCGGAGTGCTCGCCGGGGCCTACACCGCGGGCCCGCTCTCCGGGGGCCACCTCAACCCGGCCGTCACGCTCGGCATCGCCATCGACACCGGCGAGTGGGGCAAGGTCTGGGTCTACGTGCTCGGGCAACTGGTCGGCGCGATGCTCGGCGCCGTCCTCGCGTATCTCGTCTATTTCGCGCAGTTCAACGCCAATGTCACGCGGAGCGTGAAGGACACGGTGACCGGGGCGCACGAGCCGACGCCGACGCTCGGGATCTTCTCCACCATCCCGGAGATCCGCAACCCCGTCGCCAACCTCGTCACCGAGGTCATCGCGACCGTCGCGCTGGTGCTGCCGATCCTCGCCTTCGGCCTCACCAAAGGTCTCGGCGAGTCCGGCACGCAGACGCTGATCGTGGCCTTCCTCGTCGTCGGCATCGGTCTCTCGCTCGGCGGCCCCACGGGCTACGCCATCAACCCCGCGCGCGACCTCGGCCCGCGCATCGTGCACACCTTCCTGCCGATCCCCAACAAGGGCACGTCCGACTGGAGCTACGCCTGGATTCCGGTGGCCGGGCCGCTGATCGGCGGAGGCCTCGCGGGCCTCATCTACAACGCGGCCTTCTGACCCAGCGCAGTCTTCTGGGCGCAGTCTTCTGGGCGCAGCCTTTCGAGCGCAGCCTTCTGCGTCCTCTCATCGAGCTCATCAAGGGGTAGCCATGCCGGACAGCTCCGAGAAATTCGTCGCCGCCATCGACCAGGGCACCACTTCAAGCCGCTGCATCGTCTTCAACCGGGACGGCGCGATCGTCGCCGTGGACCAGCGCGAGCACCGCCAGATCTTCCCCAAGCCCGGTTGGGTGGAGCACGACGCCACCGAGATCTGGTCCAAGGTGCAGGCGGTGGTCGCGGGGGCGATCGCCAAGGCGGGGCTCCGCGCCGACCAGGTGAGCGCCCTCGGCATCACCAATCAGCGCGAGACGACGGTCCTGTGGGATCGCGCGACGGGCAAGCCCGTGCACAACGCGATCGTGTGGCAGGACACCCGCACCTCGGGGCTGTGCAACGAACTGGGCGGCACGGACGGCCAGGACCGCTTCCGCGAGCAGACGGGCCTGCCGCTCGCGAGCTACTTCTCCGGGCCCAAGGCGGCCTGGCTGCTCGACAACGTGCCGGGGCTGAGGGTGCGCGCCGAGCGGGGGGAGATCGCGTTCGGCACCATCGACTCCTGGCTGATCTGGAACCTCACGGGCGGCACCGACGGCGGCAAGCACGTCACCGACGTCACCAACGCGGGCCGCACCATGCTGATGAACCTCCAGACGCTCCAGTGGGACCAGTCGATCCTGTCGGCGATGAACGTCCCGGAGGCGATGCTGCCGGAGATCAGGTCATCGTCCGAGGTGTACGGCACGGCCGTGGGGCAGCTTGCCGGAGTGCCCGTCGCCTCCGCGCTCGGCGACCAGCAGGCGGCCGTGTTCGGGCAGGCCTGCTACGACACCGGGACGGCCAAGAACACGTACGGCACGGGCAGCTTCCTACTGCTCAACACCGGGAACCGGCCCGTTCCCTCGAAGAGCGGGCTGCTCACGACCATGGGGTACAAGATCGGCTCCGAGGCGCCGGTGTACTGCCTGGAGGGGTCCATCGCGATCACCGGCGCCCTGGTGCAGTGGTTCCGCGACCAGCTCGGCATCATCCGCAGCGCGGACGAGATCGAGCCGCTGGCGGCGAGCGTGGACGACAACGGCGGCGCGTACATCGTGCCGGCGTTCTCGGGCCTGTACGCGCCGTACTGGCGTTCGGACGCGCGCGGGGTCGTCACCGGGCTCACCCGGTACGTCACCAAGGCGCACCTCGCGCGCGCGGTCCTGGAGGCCACCAGCTGGCAGACCCGTGAGGTCGTCGACGCCATGTACCAGGACTCGGGCGTGCGGATCACCACGCTCAAGGTGGACGGCGGCATGACGAAGAACAACCTGCTGATGCAGCACCAGGCGGATGTCCTCGGGGTGCCGGTGATCCGGCCGAAGGTCTCCGAGACGACGTGTCTGGGCGCCGCGTACGCGGCCGGGCTCGCGACGGGCGTCTGGAACGACCTCGACGAGCTGAAGGCGCACTGGCAGCGGGACGTCGAATGGTCGCCGCGGATGGACGCGGCCACGCGGGACACGGAGTTCCACAACTGGCACAAGGCGGTGGAGCGGAGCTTCGGCTGGCTGGAGGACGGCGAGGGCTGAGCCGAGCAGGGCTGCGGCCCGTACCCCGGTCGGCGGGGGTACGGGCCGCGCTCCCGTCACGAGGCCGTCATGTGGTCGCGGGCTCCCTGGCGGCCGCGGCGGCCGCCATCGCGTGTTCGACGACGCGGATGAGGACCTCTTTGACGGACTCGCGGTCGCGCGCGTCGCACAGCACGACGGGTACCGCCTCGTCGAGGTCCAGCGCCTGGCGCACGGTCTCGGCGGGGTAGCGGGAAGCGCCTTCGAAGCAGTTGACGCCGACGACGAAGGGGATGGAGCGCCGTTCGAAGTAGTCGACGGCGGCGAAGCAGTCCTCCAGGCGGCGGGTGTCGGCGAGGACCACGGCGCCGAGCGCCCCCGTCGCCAGCTCGTCCCAGAGGAACCAGAAGCGGTCCTGTCCCGGCGTACCGAAGAGGTACAGGACGAGGTCCTCGCGCAGGGTGATGCGGCCGAAGTCCATGGCCACCGTGGTGGTGTGCTTGCCCGCGACGCCGCTCGTGTCGTCGATGGGCCGCCCGGCCTCGCTGAGGGTCTCCTCGGTGCGCAGCGGTTTGATCTCGCTGACGGCGCCGACCAGGGTCGTCTTGCCGACGCCGAAGCCTCCCGCTACAAGGATCTTCAGCGTGACCGGCTCGACGGGGGCCTTGCCGCGCTCAGAACGCCTGAAGATCATCGCTCACTTCTCCTGGATCGGTACCTGCATCAGTGGTGTCGCGCGGGGCCGGTCCGTATCCGCCGCCGCCGGGGGTTTCGATCACGAGTACGTCGCCGGGGCCCAGGTCGGCGGAGTCGCTGCCGCCGAGCTCCTGGACGGTGCCGTCCGCGCGCTCCACCCGGCCCGCACCGAGCGCGCCCGGTGCGCCGCCCGCCATGCCGTACGGCGGGACCCTGCGGTGCTGGGCCAGGGTCGACACCGTCATCGGCTCGCGGAAGCGGATGCGGCGCACTCCTCCGTCACCGCCGCGCCACGTCCCGCTGCCGCCGCTGCCTCGCCGTACGGCGAACTCCTCCAGGAGGACGGGCAGCCGCCACTCCAGGACTTCGGGGTCGGTGAGGCGCGAGTTGGTCATGTGGGTCTGCACGACGGACGCCCCTGCGAAGCCGTCGCCCGCTCCGGAGCCGGAGGCCACCGTCTCGTAGTACTGATGGCGGGCGTTGCCGAAGGTGACGTTGTTCATCGTGCCGGAGCCCTCGGCCTGCACGCCCAGGGCGGCGTAGAGCGCGCCGGTGATCGCCTGTGAGGTCTCCACGTTCCCGGCGACGACGGCCGCGGGCGGCTCGGGCGCGAGCAGGGAGCCGGGCGGGACGATGATGCGCAGGGGGCGCAGACAGCCGTCGTTGAGCGGGATGTCGTCATCGACGAGGGTACGGAAGACGTAGAGGACCGCTGCGTTGACCACCGCGAAGGGGCGTTGAAGTTCGTGGCGAGCTGAGGGGACGTACCGGTGAAGTCGACGGTCGCCGAGCGTGCGGCGCGGTCCACAGTGACGCGGACGTTGATGGTCGCGCCCGAGTCGGTCTGATAAGCGAACGCGCCGTCTTCCAGGACGTCGATGACGCGGCGCACCGATTCCTCGGCGTTGTCCTGGACGTGCTTCATGTACGCCTGGACGACGTCGAGGCCGAAGTTGTCGATCATCCGGGCGACTTCGTCGACGCCCTTTTGGTTGGCGGCGATCTGGGCGCGCAGGTCGGCGAGGTTGGTGTCCGGGTTGCGGGAGGGGTAGGGGGCGTCGGTGAGCAGGCGCCGGGTCTCGGCCTCGCGGAAACGGCCCTCTTCCACAAGAAGCCAGTTGTCGAAGAGGATGCCTTCTTCGTCGATGGTGCGGCTGTTCGCGGGCATGGAGCCGGGGGCGATGCCGCCGATCTCGGCGTGGTGGCCGCGTGAGGCCACGTAGAAGAGGATGTGCTCGCCCGAGGTGCCGGGCTCCTCCGAAGTGACGGGCTCGCTTGCGGTGCCGTGCTCTCCCGAAGTGCCGTGCTTGCCCGGTCGGTCGAAGACGGGCGTGATGACGGTGACGTCGGGCAGGTGCGTGCCACCGTGGTACGGGTCGTTGACGGCGTAGGTGTCCCCTGGGCGCATGGCGCTGCCGCGGCGTTCGATGACTTCCTTGACGCTGGTGCCCATCGACCCGAGGTGGACGGGGATGTGCGGGGCGTTGGCGACGAGGTTGCCGTCCGGGTCGAAGAGCGCGCAGGAGAAGTCGAGCCGCTCCTTGATGTTCACCGACTGGGCCGTGGACTCCAGTCGGGCGCCCATCTGTTCGGCGATGGACATGAAGAGGTTGTTGAAGACTTCCAGGAGGACGGGGTCCGCGGCGGTGCTCGCGGTGGAACTCTCCGGCTCCGCGACGCGTTCCATGACCAGGTGCCCGGTCGGGGCCGCGGCGGCCTGCCAGCCGTCGTCCACGACCGTCGTGGCACCGGCCTCGGTGATGATCGCGGGTCCGGTGACGGTCTGCCCGGCGGGCAGCTCCGCACGGCGGTGCAGCGGTACGTCGCGCCAGGCGCCGCCGGTGCGCAGCCGGACGCGGCGCGGGGTGCCCGGGGTCACCTCGCCCGCGAAGGCGGAGAGGTCGGGCGGTTCCGTGCGCCCGGTGGCCTCCACGGAGAGGGCCTCCACGACGACGGGGCGGTCCAGGGTGAAGGAGTAGGTGGCGCGGTGGCGATCCTCGAAGGCGCGGGTCATGTCGTCCGGATCCGTGAGCTCCACGGTGAGGACGGTGTCAGTGCCGTCGTAGCGCAGTTGGGCGCGGCGCGTGACACGGATGCGGTCGGCGGGCACGTCCTCGGCGAGCAGTTCGGACCGGGCGGCGCTCTCCAGGTCGTCCGCGGTCTTGAGGACGTGCGGCATCGAGGAGGCCTCCAGGGGCGCCTCCACGGACTGTTCGCGCATCGCCGTCGTGTCGGCGAGGCCGATGCCGAGGGCGGAGAGGACTCCGGCCATCGGCGGGACGAGGACCGTGCGGATGCCGAGCGAGTCGGCGACCATGCACGCGTGCTGGCCGCCCGCGCCGCCGAAGGTGGTGAGGGCGTAGCGCGTGACGTCATGGCCCTTCTGGACCGAGATGCGCTTGACGGCGCCCGCGATGTTGGCGACCGCGATCCGCAGATAGCCCTCGGCCACCTGTTCGGGGGTGCGGTCGTCGCCCGTCGCCTCGTGGATCTCGCGGGCCAGTGCGGCGAAGCGGTCGCGGACGAGCGCGTCGTCCAGGGGCTGGTCGCCGTCGGGGCCGAACACGCTCGGGAAGTGGGCCGGTTGGACGCGGCCGAGGGCGACGTTGGCGTCGGTGACGGTGAGCGGGCCGTCGGCGCGGTAGCTCGCGGGGCCGGGGGCGGCGCCCGCGGAGTCGGGCCCCACGCGGTAGCGGCTGCCGTCGAAGTGGAGCACGGAGCCGCCGCCCGCGGCGACGGTGTGGATGTCGAGCATCGGGGCGCGCAGCCGGACCCCAGCGATCTGCGTGGTGAAGACCCGCTCGTACTCACCCGCGTAGTGCGAGACGTCCGTCGACGTACCACCCATGTCGAAGCCGATGACGCGGTCGAAGCCCGCGAGGTGCGACATGCGGGCCATGCCGACGATGCCGCCCGCCGGGCCGGAGAGGATCGCGTCCTTGCCGCGGAACCGGCCCGCTTCGGTGAGCCCGCCGTTCGACTGCATGAACATCAGCCGGACGCCGTGCAGTTCGTCGGCGATGTGCCGGACATAGCGGCGCAGGACCGGGGAGAGATAGGCGTCGACGACCGCGGTGTCCCCGCGCGGGACCAGCTTCATGAGAGGGCTGACCTCACTGGAGAGCGAGATCTGCGGGAAACCGGTGCGGGCGGCGAGTTCCCCGATGGCGCGTTCGTGGGCGGGGTGGAGGTGGCTGTGCATGCACACGACGGCCAGGGAGCGGATTCCGTCGTCGTACGCCTCCTGTAAGGGCCCGGTCAGGCCCTTCAGGTCGGGTGGGCGCAGGACCTCGCCGTCGGCGGTGACGCGTTCGTCGACCTCGATGACCCGGTCGTAGAGGAGTTCGGGGAGCACGATCTCGCGGGCGAAGATCCGCGGCCGGTTCTGGTAGGCGATACGCAGGGCGTCGCGGAAGCCGCGGGTGATGACCAGGGCGGTGGGCTCGCCGGTGCGCTCCAGGAGGGCGTTGGTGGCGACGGTGGTGCCCATCCGGACGGCGTCGATGGTCGCGACGTCGGGCGCGGTGGCGGGCGTGGTGGCGGGCGTGGTGCTGTGGGGCGCGGTACCGGGGGGTGCGGTGTCGGCGGTGCCGTCGGGCGCGGTGCTGTGGGGCGCGATGTCGGCGGTGCCGTCGGGTGTGCGGGCGAGCAGTTCGCGGATGCCCGCGACGGCCGCGTCGCGGTAGCGGGCGGGGTTGTCGGAGAGGAGCTTGTGGGTGAGCAGGCGGCCGTCGGGGCGGCGCGCGACGATGTCGGTGAAGGTGCCGCCCCTGTCGACCCAGAACTGCCAGCCAGTCACGTTCTCACTCCCGCTTCCGCGCTGTTCAGAGCGCCCGGAGGCCGCTGATCACGTCGCGCAGAATACTCTCGTCCGGCAGCTCGGCAGGGGGAACCGGGCGGGTCACGTGCACCAGTTCGTCGGCCACCAGGTCCCCGATGAGAACGCGGATCACGCCGATGGGCAGATCGAGTTCGGCCGCCAGTTCGGCGACCGACTGCGGCGTGTCACGGCAGAGCTCGACGATGTCCACGTGCTCGGGCGACAGCGTCTGGTCCGCCTCCGGGTCGCTGTCGGCCCAGTCCTCGGCGACGACCAGCGCGATCAGGTCGAGGCGGTGCTGGGCGGGGCTCGTGGTGCGTCCGCGTGTCATGGCGTACGGGCGCACCACGGGGCCGGCTTCGTCGTCGAACCAGCGGGGCGGCTGCTGTGCTTCCGGCGCCCCCCGCGCCGCGGCTGTTCCCGGTAGGCCCCGCAGTGTCGGCACCCTCTGGACCCGCTGCGCTCTCTGCGCGCCAGGTGTCCTCTGCGTTCGCTGTGTTCTCTGTGTGCCCTGTGTCCCTCGACCGTCGTCGCTCATGACCTCCCACTACCCTCCCGCGGGCAGGTCCGTGCGCGGCGCCGCACCCAGATGCACACCCACCCTCTTGACCAGCAGCGTCATCTCGTACGCCACCAGGCCCACATCGGAGTCCGCCTCCGCGAGGACAGCGAGGCAGCTGCCGTCGCCCGCGGCGGTGACGAAGAGGAACGCGTCGTCGAGCTCGACCACGGTCTGGCGGACCCTGCCCGCCTCGAAGTGGCGCCCCACGCCCTTGGCGAGGCTGTGGAACCCGGAGGCGACAGCGGCGAGGTGCTCGCTGTCCTCCCTCGTCAGGTTCTTGGACATGCCGGTGGGCAGGCCGTCCCCGGAGAGCACGAGTGCCTTGCGGATGCTGGCGACGCGCTGCACCAGGTCGTCGAGGAGCCAGTTCAGCTCACCCGGCCCCCCGGTCGTGGCGGTGCGTGCGTCGGCCTTCGGTGCGGTCATCGACCGTTCCCCTCAGATGTCGTTCCTGGTGCTGTGCCGTCCGTGGCGTCGTCGCCGGCGGCGTTCTCTTCGCGGCCGCGCTGCCAGCCACGCTGGAGCGAGGCCATGCGGCTGCGTACCTCGTCCGCGTCGCGCTCCTCCGGCCGGGTCTCGGCGGGCTCGGAGCGGCGGTCGGGTCCGTCCTTCAACTGCGGGGCGAGATTGGCCTGCCGAATCCGGCGGGGCAGTCCGCCCGGGGCGGTCGTGGTGGTGCTCAGGTCCCGGTCGGCGTCCGCGACGGGCGCCGGGGCGGGGCGGGGCCGGGTCTCGGCCCCTGCCGGGGTGGTGCGGTCCTGGTGGGTGGCGCTGGTGCGGTCGGGAGCAGTGCGGTCCGGGGCGGCGCCGCCCTGCGGGCCGGTGCGGCGGGTGCGCCGGGGGAGGTCGGGTGACGCGTCGGCGGTGACGTCGCGGTGCGGCGGGGACAGATCGGGCCAGGCGGACTGCGGCCGCGGACGAGGCTGCGAGGACTGCTCCGGAGTCATGTCCTCCGGCGCCGGGGCGAGCGGCCTGCCCTCCGACCTGCCGTGCGTGACGGGGCGGCCGTGTGAGCTGACCAGCTTCGGAGTCCTGCGGCGCGGCAGTGGCACGGGGTCGCCGGGGTGGGCGTCCTCGGCGGGATCGTCGTCGAGACGGGGCAGCGGGATGTCGGGGCGGGGCTGCGGGACGTCGCGTCGGGGCTGCGGGACGTCGCGGCGGGTGGGCTCGGCGCGGCCGGCCTGCCGGTCGTCGCGGGCGTGCTGGTGCTGCTCGCCCGGGGCGCCGGGGGCCCTGCGGCGGGGCCGGAAGAGGTCGCCGCGTTCGCTGTCGTCGTCGCCGAGCGCGCCGGGGAAGCCGTCGAGGTCCGCCATGCCGACGGGCGCCTCCAGTTCCACGGGGCCGTCGAGCAGGGAGGCGGGCAGACCGGGCAGTTGTACGGGGACCTGGGCCAGGGCCGCCGCGCGGTCCGCCGCCTTGTCGGCGCTCGTCGCGGGCTCCTTGGCCTGCGGCCGGTCGAGCCGGAAGCCGACGCCGCCGGTGTCGGGGACGTCGTCGGTGAGCAGGGCCTCGGGGATGAAGACGACAGCGGTCGTACCGCCGTAGGGAGAAGGTTGCAGGGAGACGCGGACCCGCTGGCGCTGGGCGAGCCTGCTGACGACGAAGAGGCCGAGCCGGTCGGTGTCCGACAGTTCGAACTCGGGGGTCTCCGCGAGGCGGAGGTTGGCGTCCAGCAGGGCGTCGGGGGCCATGCCGAGCCCTCGGTCGTGGATCTCCAGGGTGAAGCCGTTGGCAACGTGCTCGCCCAGGACCTGTACGGCGGTGTGCGGGGGCGAGAACACCGTGGCGTTCTCCAGGAGTTCGGCCATCAGGTGCGTGAGGTCGGCGACGGCCGGGCCGGTGACCGCGATGCGCGGCAGGCGGCGCACCTCGATGCGTTCGTAGTCCTCGACCTCGGCGACGGCGGCGCGTACGACGTCCATGAGCTGGACGGGCTTGCGCCACTGCCGGGACGGGGCGGCTCCGGAGAGGATCACGAGCCCTTCGGCGTGCCGCCGCATGCGGGTGGTCAGGTGGTCGAGGCGGAAGAGGTCGGCGAGCTCGTCGGTGTCCTCGGTCCTGCGCTCCATGGTGTCCAGGAGCGTGAGCTGCTTGTGCAGCAGGACCTGGCTGCGGCGGGCGAGATTGACGAAGACCTCGGAGACGCCGCGCCGCAGGTCGGCCTGTTTGACGGTGGCCTCGATCGCGGCGCGCTGCAATGTGTTGAGGGCCTGGCCGACCTGCCCGATCTCGTCCTTGTCGTACGTCAGCCGAGGCGCCTCGGTCTCCACGTCGACCTGTTCGCCGGCCGCCAGGCGGCGCAGCACGCCCGGCAGCCGGACTCCGGAGGCCTCGTGGGCCTCCAGTCGCAGTCGCCGCAGGTCACGGATGAGGCCGCGCCCGATCCGTACGGACAGGAAGACCGAGACGAGCAGAGCGAGGAGGCCGAGGACGCCGGCCAGGACGACACGGACGATCACGCCGACGGCGGCGGGTTCGACGCGGTCCCTGAGGCGGTCGCTCGCCTCGACGTCGCGCTCGGCGAGGTCTTTCAGGACGCGGCCCGCGGCGGCGTCCCAATGTGCGGACGTCACCGCGCGCGGGGTGCCGGGCGCGGACTCGATGACGTCGTTCTCGGCCTTGCGCAGCTGCGTGGTCTCGGCGCCGTTCCAGTAGCGCTCGTAGCGGCCGCGGTCGTCCTCCGGAAGCGGCGCGAGGTTCACTTCGTACAGAAGGGAGCGCTGTGCCCTGAGTTCGGCGATCTGCCGGATCTCGGGCCGGGTGACGCGCCGTGCGACGAGTGCGGAGCCCAGCAACGCGTCCTCTCGGGAGAGGAGTTCACGCGCGCGTGCCACGCCGACGAGCGCGCGGCCCTGCTGGTCGAGGCTCACGTCGTCGAGGTGGGTGAAGCCGTTGAGGGTGGTGAGCAGGCTGAAGCAGGGGTCGATCAGCTTGGTGTACATCTTCAGGGCGCCGGCCCGGGTGATGGTGCCCTCTTCGACGGTGCGGCGCAGTGAATCGATGCCGTCGAAGGCGTCGAGGATCGAGGTGAGCCGCTTGCGTGAACTCTCGTCGACGCTGTCGCGTACGTCCGAATCCTTGGCGTTCGTACGGACCTTGGCGATCATGTCGTCGGTCGCGTCGCGGCTGCGGCGCAGGGCCGCGAGGGCGTCGGAGGCGCGTGGGTCGGCGAGGTAGACGAGGGTCTGGCGGCGCTCCTGCTGGACGACGCGGACCGTGTCCTCGATCGGGTAGCCGAGCTTGTCGACAACGTTGGCCGTGTCGAGCAGGGTGCTCGCCTCTCGGCCCGTGAGGACGGTGGCGAAACCCCAAATGGCGGTCAGGGAAACCAGCGGCACAAGCAGCAGCGCCACGATCTTCCGGCGGATGGACTTCCCGCGAAAGCGCATGGCCTCCCCCAGATCGGCCCCCTGCGGCCGTTGCACGGGCCAGGGGCACACATGTGCGTCAACAAACGGCGCGAGCCTACTACTGACCTACGAGCAACTCGAAGACGCATCCGAACGCTTTTCGGCCGTGACGCGAAAGAGACGTCCGCAGTTGTCCCTCCATTACGGGAGATTGCGTCCCAGCCTGTGTCGCCCGACACCGGGGCTCATCGGCCGTCGCAGGTACGCCAGTTGGCCGGAATTCTTCGCTTCGCGGAACTGCAAGGGGAATTTTTCCGATCTCTCGTTCGTCGGTCAGGGAGAGACGGTGAAGAGCCTTCGGGGAGAGGGCGGGCCGCGGGGCAGGCGGCTTAAAGGGCGGTAAACCGGGCAGCCACAGGTGTGTTGGGCCAGTGGTGTCCCCGGAGGGTGTTCGTGAACGGCTGCGAAGCAGCGGGGGAGTGACGAAATGATGGGCACGGCAGAGCGTCACAAGGCGTCGGGGTCAGGCAAGGGCGAAGCCGAGAGGGGCGCGGCGCCCGGGGTCGCCCCGCGGGGGGACGATCGCCCGGCGCCCCGTCCGCCGCTGTGGGTCGAGGAGCCCGCCCGCAGACGGCGACTGCCTGATCCGGTCCGGACGGCGGCCGTGCGGGCCGTGATTCTGGTGGCGGTCACCCTGGTGCAGGCGATGGTCGCCTTCCTCACCGCCCTCGCGGGCTCCTGGCTCTCCTTCCCCATGGTGCTCAGCAGCGTGGCGAGCACGATCGTGGCCACCTGGGGCGTGCTCGACGTGTGGGTGACCCGACAGGTGTGGAAGCAACGGCACGGGGTGGTGTCGGCGCCGAGCAGCACGGCGCGACAGCTGCGGCGGGAGCGGCGCCGGGCGCGGCGGCATGCGCGGGCCGCGGCGCGGGGCAAGGTAGGTATACGTATGCGTGTACGGAGGCGCGGCGGCGCGGGCCAGCTGTCGCACTCCTGAGGGCACACCGAGACCTCCTGCGCGCTGCCGGCCTGCTCGGGTCGGTGTGTGCTGCCGTGCGGTCCGGGGCCGGGGGCGTGGGCTTCGCTGCGGTTCGGTGAGGCTGGGGTGTCTTGGGCTTCGGCAGTGTCTTTGGGCTCGGGGGTGTTGGGGGTGTTGGGGGTCCCGGGGGCCTCTGCGGTCTCTGCGGTCTATTGGGCCTCGGTGGTTCCCTGGCCGGGGCGGTCTACTGGGCTGCGGCGGGTCTACCCTGGCCGCGGCGGTCGCCCTAACCTCTGTGACCTCCCGGCCGCGGCGATCTCCCAGGCCTCGGCGGTCTCTAGACCACGGCAGCTTCACTGGCTTCGGCGACCTCGCAGACCACGGCAGCCTCTCCGGCCTCGGCGGTCCCCTACCCTCTGTGACCTCCCGGCCGCGGCGACCTCCCAAGCCTCGGCGGTCTCTAGACCACGGCAGCTTCACTGGCTTCGGCGGCCTCGCAGACCACGGCAGCCTCTCCGGCCTCGGCGGTCCCCTACCCTCTGTGACCTCCCGGCCGCGGCGACCTCCCAAGCCTCGGCGGTCTCTAGACCACGGCAGTCTCCCTGGCCTCGGCGGCCGCCAGTTCCCTGCGCACCTTCATGAACGGCCGGGCTCGGTCGATCGCGAGGGCGGCCGTTCTGTGGCCCCCGCGCTCATAGACGGCGAGGAACCCGTCCTCCCCCACCGCCTCCGGGGACCCCTCGACGATGCGTACCGTGTCGCCCTCGCGGCGTCGACCGGCGAACTGGAGGCGAGAGCCGTACTGGTCCGACCAGAAGTACGGCAGGGAGCGGGCCGTCTCGACCGTGTGTCCGGCGAGCAAGTTCCTTACCGCTACCCGGGGTTGTTCCGTGGCGCTCGTCCAGTGTTCGGTGCGGACGCCGCCGGCGCGGGCCACATCGCCCACCGCGACGACCTGTGGCAGCGCGGTGACGCAGCCGTTGTCACACAGCACACCGTCGGCCACGGCGAGGGGCGAGCCCGCGAGCCAGTCGGTGTGGGGCGTGGCCCCGATGCCGACGACGACCACGTCCGCGGGCAGCAGACGCCCGTCGGACAGTTCCACGGCGGTGACGGCGCCCCCACGAGCGGATGCCGGCGCGTCGTCCCGGAGTGCGGCCACTCCGACCCCCGTCAGCAGCCGCGCCCCGCCCCGCGCGTGCAGCGCCGCGCACGCGGCGGCCATCTCGGCCCCCAGGTGGGAAGCGAGCGGCAGTGGCGCCGCCTCGACGACCGTGACGTCATGCCCCAGCGCCACGCACGAGGACGCGGTCTCGGCACCGATGAAGCCGCCGCCGATCACGACCACGCGCCGTGGGCCACGGACCAGTTCGGCCCGCAGCGCGCGGGCGTCGTCCAGGGTGCGCAGGGTGTGGACGCCCACGAGAGCGGGGCCGGGAAGGCGCCGCGCGGACGCCCCGGTGGCGATGACCACGCCGTCGCCGGCCAGCGTGCGGCCGTCATCGAGGACGACCTTGCGGCCACGCGTGTCGAGGGCACGCGCGCGGGTGCCGAGAATCCACTCCGCGTCCAGCTCCGCCGTCTCCTCCTCGTCGGACAGGGCGAGTCGGTCCTCGTCGCCGCCTTCGGTGAGGAAGCCCTTGGACAGGGGCGGCCGGTCATAGGGCCGGTGCGGCTCGGCACCGACGACGACCAGGCGCCCGTCGAATCCCTGGGCACGCAGTTCCCGCGCCGCGTGCAGCCCCGCGAGCGAGGCCCCGACCACGGTGACGGTCCTCATGCGGCGGATCCTTCCCGGGCTTCCCCGGCGGTCGCCAGACGCACGTGGACGACGCCGCCGTCGACGTACACCTGGTGGGTGCGGACGGGCCTGCGCGCGGGCAGGCAGGTGGGGAGCCCGGTGCGGAGATCGAATGAGGCGGCGTGGAGCGGGCATTCGACCAGACAGCCCTCCAGCCACCCCTCCGACAGCGAGGCGTCCTGATGGCTGCATGTGTCGTCGATGGCGAAGAGCTCACCGTCGGCGTTGAACACCGCGACGGGCGGCGTGGTGTCGAGGCGGACGGACTCGCCCGCGGGGAGGTCTTCGAGGCGGCATACGGGAATCATGGGCCCCCCTCTGGTGTCGTTAGGCCCGGTCCACGCCCCTTCTGGGGCCAGGACCCTTCGGTAACATGATGTTTCGCATGGCGCACGAGGGAGCGCTATGCGCAACAGAATCCGGTCGGGGTGCCCGCCGCGTCAAGGGCTTCCCGCAGACGCGGCTTCAACAGGCCGCCAGGTGGTGAGAGTCGAGTTATGACCGGCACGCGGAAACAGGCTGATCAGAACAGTGGACCGAACGGCGAGCCACGCGAGAGGCAGTCCAGGACAGCCGCCGGATCCGTCCAGTCCGTGGACCGCGCGGTGAGCGTCCTGGAGATCCTCGCCCGGCACGGCGAGGCTGGAGTGACCGAGATCGCCGACGAGTTGGGCGTCCACAAGTCGACGGCGTTCCGGCTCCTCGGGGTGCTGGAGAACCGCGGCCTGGTCGGCCAGGCCAAGGATCGCGGGAAGTACTTCCTTGGTGCGGGCGTACTCCGCCTCGCGGGGGCGGCGGCAGTGCGCATGGACATCTCCCAGGAGGGCGGCCCGGTCTGCCGCGAACTCGCCGACGAGGTGGGTGAGACCGTCAACATCGCGGTCCTCGACGAGGACGCGGCGGTCAACATCATGCAGGCGCGCGGCCCGGCCTCGGTGACCGCGCAGAACTGGCTCGGCCGGCGCACGCCGCTGCACGCCACGTCCAGCGGCAAGGTGCTCCTCGCGCACCTGCCGACGACGCTGCGGGAGGGGCTCCTGGCCCGTACGCTGCCCCGCCTGACCGAGCACACGGTGACCGGCACGGTGGCGCTGCGCGGGGAGTTGGAGGCCGTAGTGGGGCAGGGGTTCGCCCTGGCCGTCGAGGAGTTGGAGGTGGGTCTCGCCGCGGTCGCGGCGCCGGTGCGGGCGCACGACGGCAAGGTGATCGGGGCGCTCAGCGCGTCGGGGCCGGTGTACCGCCTGACCGAGGACCGCCTGACCGAGCTGGCCAAACGTACGGTCGCGGCGGCCGTGGAGCTCTCGCGGCGGATGGGGTACGGCTTCTGACCGAAGGCCACGAAGGCCACGAAGGCCATTCAAAAGACCACCCGTGGGCCACTCGAAGGCACACCGTGGGCGGGGCCGGGGACCCGGGGCCCTCACCCCGCCCACGCGCGTATCGGCCAGGTTCCGGCGTGCCTCGGCTGTTTTGCAAGGGGTTCACCACGCCCCCTTGACGGTCTCTTGATGGCGTTCCCACTATGTCTCTCATAGCGCAACCGATCGTGCACTACGCAACAGCTTCAGTTCCAGCTTCAGCACCGTCATGCCGTGCGCGAGAGCAGAGGAGGCTGGCCGTGCCCCATGAGGTCCGTGCCGTCGTCGCCATGAAGAAGGGCGCACCCCTGGAGGTGCGGACGATCGTCGTGCCCGATCCCGGTCCCGGAGAGGTACTCGTCTCCGTGCAGGCCTGCGGGGTCTGCCACACGGATCTGCACTACCGGGAGGGCGCGATCAACGACGACTTCCCGTTCCTGCTGGGCCACGAGGCGGCCGGTACCGTCGAGGCGGTCGGCGCGGACGTCGCCGATCTCGCCGCCGGCGACTATGTGGTGATCGCCTGGCGCGCACCCTGCGGGGCCTGCCGTTCCTGTCTGCGCGGGCGCCCCTGGTACTGCTTCGACTCGCGCAACGCCGCCCGGCCGATGACGCTCCTCGACGGCACACCGCTGAGCCCCGCGCTCGGCATCGGCGCCTTCGCGGAGAAGACGCTGGTCGCCGCCGGCCAAGCGGTGAAGGTCGACCCGGCGGCGCGCCCCGAGGCGGTGTGTCTGATCGGCTGCGGCGTGATGGCGGGGTATGGGGCCGCCGTGAACACCGGCGGCGTGAGCCGTGGCGACACCGTCGCCGTGATCGGCTGCGGCGGTGTCGGCGACGCCGCGATCGCCGGGGCGTCCCTGTCAGGGGCCCGCCGCGTCATCGCCGTCGACATCGACGACGCGAAGCTGGACGGCGCCACCCGGTTCGGTGCCACGCACACCGTGAACTCCCGTGGCATCGAACCCGTGGCGGCCGTACGTGAGCTGACCGGCGGGCACGGGGTCGACGTCGCGATCGACGCGGTCGGCACCCCGTCGACGTACAAGCAGGCGTTCTACATGCGCGATCACGCGGGTGTGCTCGTCCAGGTGGGGGTGCCCGATCCGGAGATGACGGTCGATCTGCCGCTGATCGATCTCTTCTCGCGCGGCGGCGCCCTCAAGTCGTCGTGGTACGGCGACTGTCTGCCCACGCGGGACTTCCCGATCCTCGTCGACCAGTACCTCAGCCGCCGTCTCGACCTGGGCGGCTTCGTCTCGGAGACGATCACCCTGGACCAGGTGGAGGAGGCCTTCGCGAGCATGCGGCGCGGTGAGGTGCTGCGCTCGGTGGTGGTCCTGTGAGCCGCTCCGACGCGCACCCCGCGGTCCACACGACAGCACAGCCCAAAGTGGTGGTCATCGGCGCCGGGATCGTCGGCTGCTCGCTCGCCGACGAGCTGACCGCCCGCGGCTGGACCGATGTCACCGTGCTCGACCAGGGGCCGCTGCCCGCGCCGGGCGGCTCCACGTCGCACGCGCCGGGGCTGGTCTTCCAGGCCGGGCCCTCCAAGACGCTGACCGCGTTCGCGGCGTACACCGTGGAGAAGTTCAGCTCTCTTCAGGTCGACGGGCTCTCCTGCTTCAACCCTGTCGGCGGCCTGGAGCTGGCCACCACGCCCGAGCGGTGGGCCGACCTGCACCGCAAGGCCGGTTTCGCCGCCTCCTGGGGCGTACGGGCCGAGCTCGTCGGCCCCGAGCGGTGCAAGGAACTGTGGCCGCTGGTCGACGAGGCCCGGGTGTACGGCGGTCTGCACACGCCCGACGACGGCCTGGCCCGGGCCGTGCCCGCCTGCCGGGCGCAGATGGATCGGGCACGCGCGCGTGGAGCACGTTTTCTGGACCGGCACACCGTGACAGGCATCGAGCGGGACGGCGACCGCGTGACGGCCGTTGTCACCGACCGCGGCACCTTCTGCGCCGACCACGTCGTCTCGGCGGCCGGTTTCTGGGGCCCGGTGATCGGGCGGCTGGCCGGCGTCGACGTACCCCTACTGCCGCTCGCACACCAGTACGTGAAGACGAGTCCGCTGCCCGAGCTGGCGGGCGTCAACGACCCGCGCACCGAGGCGTCGCGGCCCATCCTGCGCTTCCAGGACCGCGACCTGTACTTCCGGGAACACACCGACCGCATCGGCATCGGGTCGTACGCCCACCGGCCGCTGCCCGTCGACCCGTTCACCGTGCCCGCGTACGACGACGCCGAGGACATGCCGTCGTCGTACCCCTTCACTGAGGAGGATTTCGCGCCCAGTTGGGAGGACTGCCGATGGCTGATCCCCTCCCTCGGGGCGGCGGACATCGAGGAGGGTTTCAACGGCGTCTTCTCCTTCACCCCGGACGGCATGCCGCTGCTCGGGGAGTCGCGGACGCTGCGCGGGTTCTGGCTGGCCGAAGCCGTGTGGGTCACACACTCCGCGGGCGTCGCCAAGGCGGTCGCCGAGTGGATGGTCGAGGGCCGGCCCTCGCTGGACCTGCACGAGTGCGAGCTGACGCGGTTCGAGGACGCCCAGCGCTCCCCCGCGTACGTCGCCGAGCGCGGCGCACGGCAGTTCATCGAGGTCTATGACGTCATCCACCCGCTCCAGCCCCCGGCCGAGCCGCGCCCCCTAAGGGTCAGCCCCTTCCACGCCCGCCAGCAGGAGCTGGGCGCCGTGTTCCTGGAAGGCGGCGGCTGGGAGCGCCCGCACTGGTACGAGGCGAACGCACCCCTGGCCAAGGACATCGAGGTGCCGCCGCGCGACGCGTGGGCGGCCCGCCACTGGTCCCCGATCGCGGCGGCAGAGGCGCGCGCCACCCGCGAGTCGGTCGCCCTCTACGACATGACTCCCCTGCGCCGCCTGGAGGTCACGGGCCCCGGCTCGCTCACCTACCTCCAGCGCATGACCAGCAACAACCTCGCCAAGAAGCCCGGTTCGGTCACGTACACCCTGCTGCTCGACGAGGCGGGCGGCATCCGCTCCGACCTGACCGTGGCGCGGCTGGCCCCCGACCGCTTCCAGGTGGGCGCCAACTCCCCCGCCGACCTGGACTGGCTCCTGCGGCACGCCCCCGAAGACGTGCACCTCAGGGACATCACCTCGGGGACCTGCTGCGTCGGCGTCTGGGGCCCGCTGGCCCGCGCGCTCGTCCAGCCGCTCACCCGCGACGACTTCTCGCACGAGGCGTTCGGCTACTTCAAGGCCAAGCAGACGTACATCGGGCATGTCCCGGTGACCGCGATGCGCCTGAGTTACGTCGGCGAACTGGGCTGGGAGCTGTACACCACCGCCGACCTGGGGCTGCGCCTCTGGGACACGTTGTGGGAGGCGGGACGGGCGCACGGCGTGATCGCGGCGGGACGCTCGGCCTTCAACAGTCTGCGCCTGGAGAAGGGGTACCGCGCCTGGGGCCAGGACATGACCACCGAACACAACCCCTACGAGGCGGGTGTCGGCTTCGCGGTCCGCATGAACAAGGGGGACTTCGTGGGGCGTTCGGCGCTCAAAGGGCTCGGGGCGCCGACCCGCAGGCTCACCGCCCTCCTCCTGGACGACCCGACCGCCGTCGTCCTCGGCAAGGAACCCGTGTACGTCGACGGCGCCCCCGCCGGGTACGTCACCAGCGCCTCGTACGGCTGCACGCTGGGCCGCTGCGTCGCGTACGCCTGGCTGCCGCCGCTGGAGGCGGGCACGGGCGTCCATGTGGAGTACTTCGGCGAGAAGGTGCCGGCGACGGTCGCCGAAGAGCCGCTTTTCGACCCGGAGATGACCCGCATCCGCCGCTGACCGCCAGCCGATAACCGCTAGCCCCTAGCCGTCAGCCGTCAGCCGCTTCGGAGGCAACAGCCCCGCCCGCCTGAGGAGTACGCCACCGTGACGACGAGCCCGCAACGCCCCGCGCCGAGCCTCATCGCGACGCTTCCCGGCCGCTACTACACCGACCCGGAGGTCTTCCGGCAGGAGCAGGAACGCGTCTTCGAGGCCCTCTGGTTCTGCGCGGTGCGCGCCGCCGACCTCGACGCGCCGGGCGCCTTCCGGACCGTCCAGGTCGGCCGGGAGAGCGTGCTGGTCACCCGTTCCCGGACCGGGGAGCTGCGCGCCTTCCTCAACGTCTGCCGGCACCGCGGCGCCCGCCTGTGCACTCAGGAGTCCGGGCAGGTCCGCCGCGCCCTCCAGTGTCCGTACCACGCCTGGACGTACGACCTCGACGGCAAGCTCATCGCCGCGCCCAACCTGGTGAGGATGCCGGACGTGGACCGCTCCGCGTACGGCCTGGCGAAGGTCGCCCTGCGGGAGTGGCTCGGCTACGCCTGGGTCTGTCTGGCCGACGAACCGCCCTCCTTCGAGGAGACCGTCATCAGCGCCGCGGTCGAACGCCTGGGCGACGCGGCGTCGATCGAGCGGTACGGCACCGAGCGGCTCGCCCTCGGCAAGCGCGTCACGTATGACGTACGCGCCAACTGGAAGCTGATCGTCGAGAACTTCATGGAGTGCTACCACTGCGCGACGATCCACCCCGAACTGACGGACGTACTGCCGGAGTTCGCGGACGGTTACGCCGCGCAGTACTACGTAGGGCACGGCGCCGCGTTCGGTGAGGACGTCGGCGGCTTCACGGTCGACGGCAGCCCGGGCTTCGGCCGTCTCCCCGAGGTGGCGGACCACCAGGACCGCCGCTACTACGCGGTCACCGTGAAGCCGACCGTGTTCGTCAACCTCGTCCCCGACCATGTGATCCTGCACCGGATGTTCCCGATGGCCGAGGACCGCACGGTCGTCGAGTGCGACTGGCTGTACGCACCCGATGTCGTCGCGTCCGGCGCCGACCTGTCGAAGTCCGTGGAACTCTTCCACCGGGTCAACGCCCAGGACTTCGCGGCGTGCGAGCGCACCCAGCCCGCGATGGCGTCCCGCGCCTACCGCGCGGGAGGGGTGCTGGTACCGACCGAACACCACATCGGGCTCTTCCACGAGTGGCTCACCAAAACGCTCGCTACGTAGTAACACGCTCCGGGGTGGCCGCCGGGCGCTTGTACATCCGGGTCGCCGTGATCTGGCCGTGCACCGTCTCGCCGTCCGGGTCCTCGGGGTCACGCTGCGGCAGGCCCGGGCGCAGGTGCTCCTCGACGCTGATGTACTTCAGGCCCGCCCGCAGGTCTGCGTCGTTGCGCAACCGGATGACCAGCGGGAATTCCGCGAGCGCCGTCGTGTCGAACAGTCCGGTCGTGTAGAGCAGCTGCACGCCGAGCGCGTCGGAGACGGCCCGCTGGAGCTCAAGGAGGTACGTCGCGTTGGCACGGCCGATGGGGTTGTCCAGGAAGAGCGTGCCCGCGTGCCGGTGCTTGTCGCGGCCCCGGTCGTTGCTGCGCAGGGCGGCCATCGTGCAGTACAGGGCGATGGCGGCGGTGAGCAGCTGGCCTCCGGAGAACACGTCGCCCATCTGTCCGACCGGGACGCGCTCGGCGCGCAGCACGGCGTCCGGCTTGAGAATCTCGACGGCGACGCCGCGCGGCTCCAGGGCGGCCTGGACACCGCGCAGCAGCAGGGTCATCCCGTCGCGCCGCATGTCGGAGTTCTTCTTCACCGCCGCGCGCGTGGCCTCGTCGATGACCTCGCCGAGGCGCTCCACCAGGGTGGCCTGGTCGGGCTCCTCGAAGCGGACCCGCAGGAACTCCTGGCCCGACCACTCCCCCAGCCCTTCGGGCAGGCGGGACAGGCGCTGGGCGGACCTGAGCGTCGCGAGGGCCGACTCGACGAGGCCGCGCAGGCGGTCGACGATGCTGTCGCGGTTGCGCTCCAGCTGCTCCAACTCGTCGGTGAGGACCCGCAGTCGGGGCGCGAAGGCGTCGGCCCACTTCTTCGCGTGCTCGGGCAGCGCGGAGGCGGGCAGCTCGCGGATCTGCTGGCGGGCGGGGGTACGCACCTGTTCGTAGCGGGTCGAGTTGGCGTGGCGTACCAGTATGTCGCTGGCCTCGCGGACGGCGGCCTCGGCCGCGGACAGGTCGGCGGCGCAGCCGCGCAGCGACCGGCGGGTCTCGGCTGCGGTCTGGCGGGCCTCTTCGAGGGTGCCGGGATAGGGCTCGGGCTCCTCTTCGGGGTCTTCCTGGTGCTCGCGCAGGAGGTCACGCAGGAGGGCGGCCGTCTCATCGAAGCCGCCGGCCGCGTCCTCCGTGGCGCGGTGGGTCTGGAGCAGCGCGGCGTGTGCCTCCTTGGCGCGGCTCAGGGCCTCGGTGTGCGCAGCCAGTTCGCCGGTGGCGGTGCGCAGCAGGGTCTGGGCCTGCTCGGCGTCGGCGGGGACGAGCTCTTCAGGCAGCTCGGTGTGGGCCTCGCCGTCCTCGGGGGCGTGCCGTTCGGCTTCGCCGCGTAGTCGGCCGAGCTGCTCGCTGGCGGTGGCGGCGCGGGCCTCGATGAGCTGGACCTGCGCCTCCGCGCGCGCGGCGGCGGCCTGCCGGGAGGGGCCGTCGGAGCCGTCGGTGCCTTCGAGGAGCAGGGCGGCGCGGGTGCGGACCTTGTTGCTGAGCCGGTCCAGCTCGGCGAGGGCGGCGCTCTCGTCGCTCTCGGCGCGGGCCTGTTCGGCGCGCAGGTCGGCGCCGACGCCCACCTTTTCGTAGAGCTGCGAGGCCGCGCGGTAGGCCTCGCGGAGGGCGGGCAGCGACGTCTTCGGGGCGTCGGTGTCCTCGGGGATGTCCTCGGGGGCGCCCGCGATCTCGGCGCGCTCGGCGCGCAGCGCGCGGGCGGTGCGGCGGGCGTCGTCGGCGGCGCGCTGGGCGGCGCGGCGGTCCTCGTCGGCGGCGCGGGCGCGGTCCAGGCAGGTCTGGGCGCGGGCCTCGGCCTCGACGGCGTCGTTGGCCAGTTCGCGCAGCTTGGCCTGCCAGCCAGCCGCTCGCGGAGCCGGAAGGCGAGGCCCGCGAGGGCGTCGGCGGCCCTCCGGGCGCGCTGGGCGGCTTCCTGGCGCTCGTCCCGCACGCGTGCCGCCTCGCTCGCGGCCTCGTCGGCCTCGGCGCGGGCGGTGCGGGCCTCGGCGAGCTCCGCCTCGGCCTCCTCGGCGAAGGCGCGTGCTTCCTGGGCGGCGGTGGCCAGTTCGGCGAGGCGGCCGCTCGGGCAGCCGGTGCGCCAGGACGTCAGGCGCGCGGCCAGCTCGCGGTCCTTGGTGAGGCGGGCGGCGAGGACGCGGATCTCCTCGTCCCGCTGGGCGGCCCGCGCGCGCAGCGCCTGGCGCTCCTCGTCGGCGGCGTGTTCGTCGTGCATGGCCGGGTTGGGCGGCACGAGAAAGACGCCGCTGTCCGTGGCCTGCTCGCCCGGCGTGGGGGCGAGGAGGGCGGCGGCGGTGCCCACGGCGACGGCCGAGCGGGGCAGCAGGGCGGCATCCGCGAGGGCGTCGCGGGCGCGCGCGTGGGTGTCCGGGTCGGTGATGACCACGCCGTCGACCAGCTCGGGCCGGGCGGCGAGCACGCGCGCGTGGTCGGCGGGGTCGACGGCCTGGGCGAGATAGCGCCAGCCGGGCAGCGCGGGGATGCCGTGCTCGCCGAGGAACTCGACGGTGGCGAGGACGTCGGGGCCGGGCGGGAGCAGCCCGCCGTCACCGAGGGCGCCGAGGATGCGGGAGTCGTCGGCGGCGGCGGTGCGCAGGTCGAAGAGCTGGCGTTCGGCGGCGGCGACGCTGTCGTCGAGGAGGGCGCGCAGGTCGTCGGCGGAGCGGTCCAGTTCCGCTACGGAGAGGGCACCGCCCGCCGTGGAGGAGTCGCCGTTCTCGGCGCTGCGCGGCTGCGGTACGACGCTCCTGCCGGTGGGCAGGCTCAGCAGCTCGGCGAGCCGCTCGTCCCCCGCGATCGACTCGGCGGCGTGGCGCTCCGCGGCGTGGGCGGACTCGGCGGCGGTCGCGGCGTCCGAGGCGCGGGCGGCGGTCAGCTCGGCGCGGGCCTCGGCGGCGGCCGCCTCCTTGGCGTGGTCGGCGGCCCGGCGGGCGGCCTCACGCGCGGTGTCCCACGCGGCGACGGTGGTCTTCTCCGCGTCGCTCGCGGCGAGGGCGGCGCGGGCCGGGTCGGCGTCGGGGGCGGTGTCGTCGAGCCAGCCCGCGCGGACGGCCTCGGCGGTCTCCTGCTCGACCTCGGTGAGGCGCTGGCGCAGGTGCCCCGCCTCGCTGCGGGCCCGCTGGGCCTCGGTGGCGGCGGCGGTGGCGTCGCGGTGCGCGGCTTCGCCGGTCTCCTGGAGGGCGGCGGAGCGCTCCTCCTCTTCGTTCGCGACGTTCTCGGCGCCTTCGGCGGCGGTGTGCAGGGCGCGGACGAGGTCGGACGCGGCCTTCGCGCGGGCGGCGAGCGCGGGGGCGGCGTCCCGCTCGGCCTCGCGGATCGCGGCGGCCACGCGCGCGGAGCGGTCGGCGGCCGCGCGGTGGCGCAGGACGGCCTCGGCGGCCTGCCAGGCGGCGTGCAGCGTGCGCGCGTCGGCGAGCTCGCGGCGCTGGGCGGCGGCGGCCTTCTCGGCGACGGTGAGCGCCAAGGAGGCGTGGCGGTAGGCCAGTTCGGCGGAGATCAGCGCGCTCCTGCCGCGGGCGCGCTCGGCCTCGGTGACGGTGTGGGCGGCGGCGGTGACCTGCTCGGCGAGTGTCGCGGCGCGGCCCCGCTCCTGGACGGCGCGTGCGGACAGGCGGCGGGCCAGGGTGCGCGTACGGCGCTCGGCGGCCGCGTGCACGTCACGCGCGCGTGCCCGCGCCTCGGCGGCCTCCACGATGCGTCCGAGCAGGTCGACGGAGCCCGCGGTGAAGTCCCGCTCGGCCATCAGCTCGGCCCGTCGGCCCAGTTTGTTGCCGAAGCCGTGGACGAGGTCGGCGAGGCCGTCCGTGTCGCGGGTGTCGGTGACGGCGCGCAGCAGCAGGTCGGTGAAGTCGGAGTCCTTCTTGACCGCGAAGAGGCCCGCGGCCTCGCCCTCGTCGGCGTTCATCTCCCGCTGGTAGCGGAAGAGTTCGGGGTCAAGGCCCAGGTCGCCGAGGTGTTCGTTCCAGCGGTCGTGGATCTCTTCCCAATACACTTCGAGGTGGGGGTACGCCTTGCCCGCTTCGGTCAGCGCGTCACGGAAGCCCTTCATGGTGCGCCGCCGCCCCTGTGCGCCCGAGGCGCCCTCCGCGGAGGGCCGCACCGCGGTGGACTCGGCGACGGGCAGCGAGTCCAGGCTCAGGCCTGGCCCGGGCCGGAAGGAGTACCAGGCCTCGGCGAACTTCCGCGGGTCGTTCGAGACCTGGCGCCCCCGCCACTCGCTGACCTTGCCGACGACGACGCACTCGCCGGTCAGGGTGTGCTGCCACTCCAGGGCGACGTGCCCGCAGTCGTCGGCGAGCAGGAACTTGCGCAGCACGCCGGAGCTGGCGCCGCCCAGCGTGTTCCGGTGGCCCGGCAGCATCACCGAGAAGATCAGCTTGAGCAGGACGGACTTGCCGCCGCCGTTCTCCAGGAAGAGCACGCCGGCGGGGGCGGGGCGGCGCGGCGGGCCGACCGGCTCGTCCTCGAAGAACTCCGCCTGGGTGGGCGCGGGGTCGGGCACCTCGGCGCCCACACCGCGCAGGTCGAGCACGGTGTCGGCGTAGCGCGCACCGGCCGGACCGATGGAGTAGAGGCGGATCCGGGACAGCTCGTACATGGCGGCGGACTCTCGTCGTAAGTCGTGGGGAACGGCGGGCAGGTGGGGAGGGGGGCCTGCGGCGTCAGGAGTGGAAGGGCAGCCCCGCGTCGGCGGCCAGCTCCAGGTCGTCGGTGTCTTCGGGGGGCAGCAGCGTCGCCGAGCCGTCCGTGACAGGGACGATGCCGAGGTCGAGGAGTTCGGCCATGGCCGCGCTGCCCGCCATGTCGCGGACCTGTAGCTGGTAGCGGGCCGTGGTGCGGTACGTCCCTCCGGAGTCGTCGCCCGTGCGCTGGAGGAACCCGGAGTCGGTGAGGAAGGCCACGGCCTTGCCGACGATGCCGGTGGTCGAACCGGCGAGGCGGCGGGCGTCCTTGGTGGCGCCGGTCGAGCTGCGCCGCGCCCAGATCCGCCAGGCGGCCTCCAGGCCCGGGGTGTCGGTGGCGGGGTCGGTGTTCTCGCCCTGCTCCTCGGCGCGCTCCTCCAGGCGGCGGCAGGCCTGGCGCACGAAGGCGTCGACGCCGTTGACCGTGACGCGGCCGATGTAGCCGTCGTCGGCGAGGTCTTCGGGGCGCGGGTAGGCCATGGCGGCGACGGCGAGGTGCGCGAGGCCGTGCAGGAAGCGGTCGGTGGAGTCGGTCGCGGCGCGCCGGGCGTAGTCGCCCATGCGGACGGCGAAGACGGAGTCCTCGGCGGCGGTCACGGCCATCCCCGCGCGCGGGGACACCTCCAGGACGACCAGCCCGAGTCCGGCGGCGACGGCGTCGGCGAGCCGCGCGAAGGGCGGGTCCTCGCGGTAGCGGCGCAGCAGTTCGGCGTACTCCTGGTCGCGGGAGGGCTGGAGCTTGGGCTGGAGTCCGAAGGCGACGAGCCGCGCAGCATCGGCGGCGTCGCCCGGGGTGAGGGGCGCGGGAGCGGCTGGCGCCGTGGCGGACTCCGGCTCGCCCCACGCGGCGTGCTCTGCGGGGTGGTCGGTCACGGCGTGTGCTCCTTGCGGCGGTGGATCGGTCTTACGTCTTGGGAGGTGCCCGGCGTCGCGGGGTGCTGTCGGGTGCGCGCCAGGGTCGGGGTGTGCTGTCCCGTCGGCATCAGGCGGCCTCCGTCCGGTCGGCCGCCATGCCGGCGGCGTCCAGGAGGGCGGTGCCGACGATGAGGTCGGCGCCGCCGAACTCCTCGTCTTCGAGTTCAGTGCCGTCGTCCACGGCGAAGAGCAGCTTCTCCTCGCCCTGGCGGTAGGCGGTGCCGACCGGCGGGCTGGCCGCGTGGACGGCCAGCAGAGCGACCAGGTAGGGCAGTTCGCTGTCGCGGAGCCGGGCTTCCGCGAGCAGGCCGGAGAGGCGGCGCGGCGCGTCGGCGGGCAGGTCGAGCAGCTCCATGGCGCTCGCGAGCTGCTCCTCGCTGAAGCGGCTGTCGTCGGGGGTGGCGATCAGGTCCGGCTCGGGCATCTCCGCGCCGAGGTGCTCCCGCTCCATCGGCGGCGTCAGCAGTATGTCGACGAGGTCGCCGACCCGGACCGAGACGGGCGTACGCAGGCCGGTCCCGCGCGCGAAGAAGGCGTCCGTCACGCGCGTGGCCTGCTCCGCGGGAAGCGGCAGGAGCGGCGCGAGGAGCTGACCGTACAGGTCGAGGCCCGCGCGGGCGGTGGGGGTCGCGAACGCCTGCCGGTCCTGCTCGGCGCGGAACAGCGGGCCCGCTTCGAGGAGGCGGGACTGGAGCTGGGTGTGGCGGCGGATGCAGTCCTTGACGATGTCGACCAGCTCGGCGGCGCGGCGCTTGTGCTCAGGGTCCTCGGACTCGTCGCGGGCCTTGCGGATGTTGGTCAGGATCGCGTTCTCGTGGCGGTAGCGGTCGGCGACGTGGTCGAGCGCCTCCGCGATCATGTCGGGGACGGTCTGGAGCCAGTCCACCGCGCGGACGTTGCGCCGGGTGGCGTCGAGGGCCTTGCGGAGCGTTTCCGAGTACTGCACGGTGCGGTAGCGGGCCTGTTCGGCGGCGAGCTGCGCGTCGGCGAGCCTGCCGCGGCTGATCAGGACCTCCAGCTTGACCTCGGCGGCGATCTGGGCGCTGGTGACGTCGGTGTCGAGGGCGCCCACCAGGACGTTGACCGCTTCGTCGGTCGTGCGCAGGTAGACACTGCCGCCGTACCCGGGGACTTCTTCGAGGAGCTTGAAGTCGTAGTCCCTGCGGACATATGTCCCATCAGGGGCGAAGGTGCCGTAGACCGCGCGGAAGCCGCGGTCGACGCTGCCGACGTTGATCAGGTTCTCCAGGACCCAGCGGGCGACGCGCTCGTGCTCGGCGGCGGGGCGCTGCGGGGCCTGCGCCGCGACGCGCGGGAGCAGCCTGGCGACGATCTGCTCGTGGTCGGCGCCGGTGTCGAAGTCCATGTTGAGCGTGACGAGGTCGATCGCGGACAGGGCCACCTCGGCCATCGCGTAGACCGTGTACTCGCCCGCGAGGTTGGCCTTGCGCACGTCGAGGTCGTGCAGCGGGGCCGTGCAGGCCAGGGCGCGCAGGCGGCGCGCCAGGCCCTCGTCGGCGGCCGGGCCCAGAGCGGGCCGCGGCCCCGCGCTGAGCTGGGGCGGAGCGGTGTCCGTAACGGCAGGCGAAGTCACGGTGCACAGACTAGGTCCTCGGTCTGACAACGGTCGAAACGGCGCAGATCTGACAGGGTTCAGCGGTCGTCCCGCTCGTCCTTCGCGCCGCTGCGCCGATAGGCGTCGACGACCCGTCGGCGCGAGTCGTCGAGGTACTCGGCGAGGAGCCTCTCGGCGTCGTCACGACGGCCTTCCTGGAGTGCCGTCAGGATCTGCCGGTTGCGTGCCAGGTAGGGCTCATGGAGCCGCCGGGGTTCGTCCACCACGTGGAAGGCCAGGCGCAGTTCGGCGAAGACGCTGCGCATCAGTTCGCCGGTGCGGGCACTGCCGGCGAGGGCGACGAGCTCCCGGTGGAAGTGGATGTTGGCGGTGGACACGCCTTTCCAGTCACCTGCGCGGGCGGCCCGCCGCCCGTCCGAGACGGCGTCGGCGAGCCCGTCCACGGCGTAGGGCGGCTCGCCGAGCCCGCGGACGACGGCGCATTCGACGAGGGACCGGGTGCGGTAGATGTCCTCCACGTCCTCATCGGTCAGCCGGCGGACGAAGACGCCGCGGTTGAGCTGATGCTCCAGCAGTCGTTCGTGCGTGAGCAGCCGGAACGCCTCCCGGAGCGTGTTGCGCGAGACGCCGAGCGCGCCACCGATGCTGTCCTCGGAGAGCCGGGTCCCGGGCGGGAAGAAGCCCGCGGCGATGCGGCTCCTGAGGATGTCCGAGACCCGCTCGGCCGTGCTGGTGCGCCCGAGGAGCGCACGGTCGTCGGCCAGTCCGCTCACGTCAGCCATCCCCTCCGCCGGGCCCTCAGCCATGCCCGGATTCAATCGCACATACAAGAACGAGACAACATGGGTATTGAAGGATCGTTCAACGATCCTCTACGTTGTCGGGCACGGTTCCACCGCTCACCGTCCCACCTCCCGCTCTCGCTCCCGCACCCTCCCGTCCCTCTCCTGCGAGGTGCCCATGAGCACGACACCACCGCCCAAGGCCGCACCGGCCGAGGCAGGCCCCGGCCCACGCGCCGACATGCCCGCCCTCCAGAACGAACTCGTCGGCGACAGCGGCGCGTTCGGCTGGCTGCGGGCGCTCGGCCCGCGCGGCCGCCGCGCCTTCGCCGGGGCCTTCGGGGGCTACGCCCTCGACTCCTACGACTACTTCACGCTGCCGCTGAGCATGGTGGCGCTCGCCGCGTACTTCGGCCTCGACAGCGGCCAGACCGGGCTCTTCACCACCGTCACCCTCGTCGTCTCCGCCGTCGGCGGCGCCGTCGCGGGCGTGGTCGCCGACCGCATCGGCCGCGTGAAGGCGCTGATGATCACGGTCATCACGTACGCGGTCTTCACCGTCGCCTGCGGTTTCGCGCCCAACTACGAGACGTTGCTGCTCTTCCGCGCTCTCCAGGGCCTCGGTTTCGGCGGCGAGTGGGCGGTCGGCGCGATCCTCGTCGCCGAGTACGCCACTGCCAAGAACCGCGGCCGTACGCTCGGCGCGATCCAGAGCTCCTGGGCCGTCGGCTGGGGTCTCGCCGCGATCGTCTACACCCTGGTGTTCCAGTTCCTGGACGACGACATCGCCTGGCGCGTGATGTTCTGGACCGGAGCGCTGCCCGCCCTGCTGGTGATCTACGTACGCCGCAATGTGCACGACGCCCCGGAGGCGGCCGCCGAGCGGCAAAAGAGCGCCGAGAAGGGGTCGTTCACGGCCATCTTCAAACCGGGGCTGCTGCGCGTCACGTGCTTCGCGGTGCTCCTGTCCACCGGAGTGCAGGGCGGCTACTACACGCTGGCCACGTGGGTGCCCACGTATCTGAAGACCGAGCGCGGCCTCACCGTCGTCGGCACCGGCGGCTATCTGGCCTTCCTGATCTCCGGCGCCTTCATCGGCTATCTGACGGGCGGCTACCTCACCGACAGGCTCGGCCGCAAACGGAACATCACGCTCTTCGCGTTTCTCTCCGCGGCCAGCATCCTCGCCTACACGAACATCCCCGACGGGGCCAACGGCCTTCTCCTTGTGCTCGGTTTCCCGCTCGGCTTCTGTATGTCGGCGATCTTCAGCGGCTTCGGTTCCTTCCTGAGCGAGCTGTATCCGGCCGCCGTGCGCGGCACGGGGCAGGGCTTCACGTACAACACGGGACGGGCGGTGGGCGCCGTGTTCCCCACCATGGTCGGCTTCCTCGCCGACAGCTGGGGCGTCGGCGGTGCGCTGATCTTCGGAGCGTTGGGGTACGCACTCGCCGTCATCGCGTTGCTCGGCCTTCCCGAGACGCGAGGGAGGGAACTGCTGTGACGCGAGGAAAGGAAACCGCTGTGATCGGACACGCGCGCGTGGGCGACACCGCGATGCGCACCGCCGAGCAGGCCCGTGCGGCGTTCCGTTCGGGCGAGACGGGTCCGACCGCCGGCTGGGCGGCGGGCTGCACCCAGGCCAACCTCATCTCCGTCCCCGTCGACTGGGCGTACGAGATGCTGCTGTTCTGCCAGCGCAATCCGAAGCCCTGTCCGGTGCTCGACGTCACGGACGCGGGCTCCTGGGCCACGCCGCTCGCCCCGGACGCCGATCTCCGCACGGATCTGCCGCGCTACCGCGTGTGGGAGCACGGCGAGCTCGTCGACGAACCCACGGACGTCGTCGACCGGTGGCGGGATGACCTGGTGTCGTTCCTCATCGGGTGCAGCTTCACCTTCGAGTGGGCGCTCGCCGACGCCGGGGTCCCGCTGCGCCACATCGAGCAGGGCCGCAACGTCCCGATGTACGTCACCGCGCGCCCCTGCCGCCCCGCGGGGCGTCTGCACGGCCCCATGGTCGTGTCGATGCGGCCCGTCCCGCCCGACCGTCTCGCCGACGCCATCAGGGAGAGCACCCTGATGCCGGCGGTGCACGGCAGTCCCGTGCACTGCGGCGAACCGGGCGGGCTCGGCATCGACGACCTGGGCCGGCCCGACTTCGGGGACCCGGTGGCCGCCGAGCCGGACGACATCCCGGTGTTCTGGGCGTGCGGGGTGACACCGCAGGCCGCCGTGATGGCATCGCGGCCACCCTTCGCGATCACGCACGCCCCGGGCCGGATGTTCATCACCGACGCCCGGGACGAGCAGTACCGCGTGGCCTGACCGCCGAACAACCTCAGGAGACCTCCGCAGATGAGCACCGCCTCCATCGATCTGAACGCCGACCTCGGCGAGGGCTTCGGCCGCTGGCACCTGACCGACGACGAGGAGTTGCTGTCCGTCGTCACCAGCGCCAACGTGGCCTGCGGCTTCCACGCCGGGGACCCGGCCACCATGCGCACGGTGTGCGACCTGGCCGCCGCGCGCGGGGTACGGATCGGCGCGCAGGTCTCCTACCGCGACCTGGCGGGCTTCGGGCGGCGCGCGATGGACGTGCCGTCCGACGAGCTGGCGGCCGAAGTGGCCTACCAGATCGGCGCCTTGGAGGTCTTCGCCCGCGCGGCGGGCACGCGCGTGTCGTACGTCAAGCCGCACGGCGCGCTCTACAACCGCGTCGTCCACGACGAGGCCCAGGCCGACGCCGTCGTCGAGGGAGTACTGCTCGCCGGCGCCTCGCTGCCCGTCCTCGGGCTGCCCGGATCCCGCTTCCTGGAGTCGGCGGCGAAGGCCGGGCTCCCGGCCGTCACCGAGGCATTCGCGGACCGCGCCTACACCGAAGAGGGCACGCTGGTGCCGAGGGGCAGCGAGGGCGCCGTCATCACGGAGGTGGACGCCGTCGTCGAACGGTCCCTGGGAATGGCACAGTCCGGGACGGTCGCCTCCCGCACCGGCCGCGAGATCCCGGTCCGCGCCCGGTCGCTGTGCCTGCACGGCGACACTCCGGGGGCGGTGGAGCTGGCCCGCCGGGTCCGGGCCCGCCTGGAGACAGCCGGTGTGCGCGTGGCGGCCTTCGCGTGAAGGTGCTGCCGGTGGGCGAGAAGGCCCTGCTCGTCGAAGTGGCCGACGGCGCCGAGGCCCAGGCCCTCCACGCCGAGCTGCTGCGCCGCCGCGCGTCGGGGTCCCTGCGGGTCCGGGAGATCGTCCCCGCGGCCCGCACGGTGCTCCTGGACGGCCTCGACGACCCCGCCCACGTCGGCGCCGAACTGCCCGGCTGGCGGATCCCACCCCTGCCCGCGCGCACGGACAAAGTCCTGGAGATCCCGGTCCGGTACGACGGTCCGGACCTCGCGGACGTCGCCGCGCACTGGGGTGTGGCCGTGCCCGAGGTGGCGCGGATCCACTCGGCGGCGCAGTTCCGCGTCGCGTTCTGCGGGTTCGCGCCCGGCTTCGGGTACCTGACGGGGCTGCCCGAGCGCTACGAGGTCCCGCGCCGGGACACGCCCCGCACCTCCGTCCCCGCCGGCAGCGTCGCCCTGGCCGGCGCGTACACGGGCGTGTATCCGCGCGCCTCGCCCGGCGGCTGGCAGCTGATCGGCTCGACGGACGCCGTGCTGTGGGACCACGCGCGCGTGCCCGCCGCGCTGCTCTCCCCCGGCGTCCGCGTCCGCTTCGTGGTGGACACCTTGGTGGCGGACACTTCGCCGAAGGGGGCGCGATGACCGACCGCGCCTTCGCCGTCGTACGAGCCGGTGCCCTGACCACCGTCCAGGACCTCGGGCGCCCCGGGCACGCGCATCTGGGGGTACCGCGTTCCGGGGCCCTGGACCCGTCCACGGTCCGCCTGGTCAACCGCCTGGTGGGCAACCCGCCCCACGCCGCCGTCCTGGAGACCACCCTCACCGGCTGCGCCGTACGCCCCCGCCGCCCCGTCACGGTGGCGATCGGCGGCGCGCCCTGCCCCGTGACCGTGGACGGCCGCCCGGCCCCCTGGGGAGCGCCGGTACGGGTGCCCGCCGGGGCGCTCCTGGACGTCGGGGCGGCGCTCTCCGGAGTACGTACATACGTAGCGTTCGACGGCGGGGTGGCCGTGGAGGCGGTGCTCGGCAGCCGTTCCGCGGACCTGCTCTCCGGGCTCGGTCCGCCCCCGCTCGCGGACGGCGCGGTGCTGCCGCTGGGCAGCGCGAGCGGCACGCACGCGCGCGTGGACATCGTCCCGCAGTCGGCCCCGCCCCGGGAGCTGGTGCTGCGGGTGACGTTCGGGCCGCGCGCCGACTGGTTCACACCGGCGGCTCTGCACACGCTCACCACGCGCGCGTACCGCGTGTCCTCGGCGAGCAACCGCATCGGTCTGCGCACCGAGGGTCCGTCATTGGAACGCGCCGTCCAGGGCGAACTGCCGAGCGAGGGCATGGTGTTGGGGGCGGTGCAGGTGCCGCCGGACGGCAGGCCGGTCGTCTTCCTCGCCGACCACCCGACGACCGGCGGCTATCCGGTCATCGCGGTCGTCCGGGAGGCCGACCTCGCCGCGGCGGCCCAGGCACGGCCGGGCACGCCGGTACGGTTCATCGGCACCGGGCGCCGCCCTTGAGCGTCGTCGCCCATCGCGCCGCCGTCACCGGCGGCCCGCGCGGGCGTCACGCCTACACCGCGGGAGCGTCCGCGTCGGGCCCGATCCTGCTCCGTACCGCCGTCTGCACCTCGTCCTCCTCGGCGGGGTCCGCGGCGAGCCTGCGCAAGCGGTTGACCACGCGGGCGTCACCGGTCTCGGCGTGCCGGGCGGCGACCCCACGGGTGGATTCCTCGCAGTCCCAGAGGCATTCGACGGCGAAGCCCGCGGCGAAGGTGGGGTCGGTGGCGGCGAGTGCTCGGGCGGTGCGGCCGCGCAGGTGGGAGGAGGCGGTCTCGCGGTAGACGTGCCGCAGCACGGGGGCGGCGCAGGCGATGCCGAGGCGTCCGGCGCCGTCGACGAGGGTCCACAGCGTCGGCGCGTCAGGTCCCTCGCCGCGGACCGCCTCGCGGAGCGCGGCGAGGACCGGCTTGCTGTCCTGCGCGTCGCCCCGGCAGGCGAGGACTCGTCCGGCGGCGGCGCCCAGGGCGTCGGGGCGGTAGGCCCAACGCCGGGCGCGCTCGACGGCGGCGGAGTCGCCCATCCGTTCGAAGGCCTCGGTCGCGGCGTCCACCACAACCGGGGAGTGGCCCTCCACGGCGTACTCGATGAGGTCGAGGACGGCGGGGTCACGGGAGTCCGCCAGGTAACGCAGCGCGGTGCCGCGCGCCCCGTCGGAGCCGCTCCGGGCGGCTTCGACGATCTCGGCCCTGTCCTCGGGCCGGCGACGGCGCTCAGACAGCGGGCGGCGGGCACGTGCAGCACGGCGCCGCGCTCAAGGCCCTCCTGGGCCCAGTCGAAGACCGCCTGGACGCTCCAGCCGGGGCGGGGTCCGGCGGGTCGCATCTGGCGCTGCCAGCGGTCGAAGGAGCCCTGTTCCCGGGCGGCTCGGACGCGGGCGCCGATATCGGCGCGGGGGTCCTCCTCCCACAGCCGCCAGGGCCGTGGTTCGTAGGCGTCGCGGACGGTGGCGGCAAGTTCGGCCTCGCCCTCGGCGTCGGCGGGGAATCTGGCGAGCACGGGGGCCGCGAGAGCGCGCAGGCCCGCGTCGTCGTCGCGCAGGGCCAGCTCGTCCAGGGCCCACGCCCAGTTGGTGCCGAAGGCCGCGTACCGCCGCAGGAGTTGCAGGGCGTCGTGCCTGCCGTACGAGGCGAGGTGCCCGAGGACGGCGAGGGCGAGCCCGGTGCGTGAGTCGTCCGTGTTCAGGACGTCCTCGGCATCGAAGAGGTGCCGCTCGATCGCGCCGAGCCCGCCGTGCAGGTCGAGGTAGAGGCGGGCGTAGTACAGCGAGCGGTTCTCCACCTGCCAGTCGTGGCGTGGATCGTTGAGCACGCAGTGGTCGAGGGCGGCGAGCGCCTCGGACCGAGGTGCCGTGAGTGCGTGCAGCGTGCCGTCGCCGCGGCCCCGCTGGAGCAGGCCGAGCAGCGTACCGCTGGGCGCTATGACCGGATCGAACATGGGAAACAGCCTCACATCAAGCGTCGACGCAACCGGGAATCACGCATTACCTGGCCGTGCGCCAACACGTCGGGCCGCCCGCCGTCTTTTGCTTGTCGAAGACCATCTTCCTCTGCCTCTCGTCCGTGGCCCTTGGGGGATCCCGGACGGAGGTCCGGGGGCGGGCCGCTCACGGTCCGCGCGGTGCGGCAAGATCTGCCCCGCCGTCGCGTCCGTAAATCACGTCGTCATGATGACCCGGCGGTCATGCCCGCCGCGACCACATTTCCATCGCCCCCGTCGCTGTTGGTCCGCTACCCGCTCAGGCGGCCCCGAACAGCTTCAACAGCTCCGTCTTCTGGAACATCCGTGCGGTGTCCACCGCCGACGGCATCCCGGCGGCCGGGTCGGCCCCGCCGTCCAGGAGGGCCCGGACGACCGCGTCCTCGCCCTTGAAGACGGCACCGGCGAGCGGCGTCTGCCCGCGGTCGTTGGCGCGGTTGGCGTCCGCGCCGCGCTCCAGGAGGGCGCGGACGGCGTCGGCGTGGCCGTGGTAGGCCGCGAGCATCACGAGCGAGTCGCCGCTGTCGTTGGTGAGGTCGGCGGGGACGCCCGCGTCGACGTACGCCGCGAGCGCCGCGGCGTCACCCTGCCGGGCCAGATCGAAGATCTTGGTCGCCAGCTCCACGACCTCGGGGTCGGGGGCTTCGCTCATGGGGGCGTCCGCCTTTCTGGGATGCGCTGCCGGTGCAGCCGTACGAGTGAATCGACAGGGTACTGCCCCTGGAGGCACATGACGCGGCCCGGCCGAGGCAAAGCTCAGGGCGGGCCCACAAGCCCTCGGAGCTGCGCGTCGACGCCGGGGACAGCTCTGCCATGAGAGGGAAATTCCGGTTATTTCACTCATTTGCACCTTTTGTCGTATGGATACATCCTGTGAGCCTGGAAGAACTCATGGTGACTGTCCCCACCAACCAGGAGAACCCTCATGATTCTGTCCATCTCCGGCGTCGTGCTGCTCGGCATCATCGTCTTCCTCTTCTTCCGCAAGGACGGACTCAAGGCCTCCCACGCCCTGGTCTGCGCACTCTTCGGCTTCTATCTCGCGGGCACCGCCATCGCCCCGAGCATCAAGGCCGGCGGCGCGAGCCTGGCGAGCCTGCTGGGCGGGATCAAGTTCTGACGCCCCCGCCTTTCGTAGGCACTCTCGTACGCACCTCCAGGAGACTGACGTGGCCAGGCGCCCACTTCCCCGCATCCTGAGCAACGGCACCGCGGCCATCGCGCGAGGCCGGGAGCTGGCGCGGTCGGCCGCCGACAGCGCCACCGACGTTCTCCACCCGCTGATCACGATCGCTCGTGGACTGCGCCGGCTGGCTGCCGCCGGGCGGCGCAAGTGGGTCGACACACCCAAGGACAAGCGCGGGCCGCTGCTGTTCTTCGTGGCCTCCGTGCTGCTGGTCGTGGCCCTCGTCCCCTACGGCCCGGGGGGCGCCCTCATCGCCCTGATGGGGGCCGCCGCGTGGAAGGGCCGCGATCGCACCGCTCCCGCGTCGGCCGGCCCGAGGAGACGCGGGCGCAGCGACTGCGGTGCCTCTACGAAGCGCTCGTCCCGTACTTCTCGGTGCCCGAGGACCCCGCCCCGCTCTTCACCCACGGCGGCGAATGGGACAAGGCGTTCCCCTCCTACGACTTCGACGACACCGGACGGATCTCCCGGCTCGTGGTGCGCTACCCCGCGTACTTCACGGACGGCGAGGCGGAGGCCCGCGCGCGGATCGAACAGTTGCTGCACGCGAAGTCGGGACGCGGACGCGAGTACCACTTCGCGTGGGACGAGGAGGACAACGAACTGACCGTCGCCGTGCTGCCCCCGCTCCCCACCGACATCGCGGCCCAGCGCTTCGTCACCGCCCCCGGGGAGACCGTCCTCGGTTTCACCGACGCGACCGGCGTCCAGCGCACCCTGCCGGTGGCCGACGGCGGGGAGCACCGGGACGTGCCCCCCGTCGTGTGGCGCACCGGCATCCGCTCCACCGAGCCCCACCTGCTGGTCGCGGGCCAGCCGGGCAGCGGCACGACGACACTGCTGCGCTCCATCGCCCTCCAGGCGCTGCGGTACGGCGACGTCCTCATCGTCGAGGGCAGCGGCACCGGCGACTACGCCTGTCTGACGGGCCGCGAAGGGGTCCTGGCCATCGAGTGCGGGCTCGCGGGGGTCCTCGCGAGCCTCGAATGGGCGGCGCACGAGACCGAGCGCAGGCTCATCGCCGCCAACCGCGCCCGGCAGGGAGGCCACCCGCACCCGGAGGACACCAGGCGCCCCCTGTGGATCCTCCTCGACCGGCCGAGCGTCCTCGGTCACCTCGCCGCCGCCGACGGACGCGACGACCCCCAGTCGCTGCTCCACGTCCCGCTGCGGCACGGCAGGGCGGCGAACGTGACGGTGGTCGTCGCGGACCAGCTGGACTGCCTGGACGCCCTGAGCGACTCCGTACGCCACCACACGCGCGCGCGTGTGGTGCTCGGGCCCGCCCTGCCCGACCAGCTGGAGGAGGTCCTCGGGACGCGCCCCACCACGACGCCCACCGCCGAGGTCCCGCCCGGCCGGGGTTACGCGCGGCTCGGCGCGGGCCCGGTGCTCCGCCTCCAGGTGCCCGCGACGCCCGACCCGTACGACGACGCGACCAGCGAGGCGCACCGCCACGCGGTCATGGAACTGCTGCCCGAGCGGAGCACTCCGGCGGACGCCGTGTCCGCCGACGAGGCCCCGGAAGAGCTGCCCGAAGCGATCGCCGGCGCGGAGCCGGTCCCGGCGGAGAGCTAGCCCGGGGCGGCAAAGCTCAGGCCACGAACGGGTGCGCGACCTCCGCCCCCGCACCGACGCCGCTCCCCACGAGGCGTGCGGCGGCGGCCAGGCGCACCGCCGCCTCCTCGGCCACCGCCCCGCCCACGGTGAACGGCAGCCGCACATACCCCTCGAAGGCCCCGTCGACACCGAAGCGCGGCCCCGACGGCACCCGCACCCCCACGCGCTCGCCCACCTCGGCGAGCCGCGACCCGGACAGGCCGCCGGTGCGCACCCACAGCGTCAGGCCACCGCGCGGCACCTCGAACTCCCAGCCGGGCAGCTCGCGGCGCACGGCGGCGACCAGCGCGTCACGGTTCTCCCGCGCCTGCTCCCTGCGCATGTCCACGGCGGCTTCCCAGCCGCCGGTGTTCAGGAGCCAGTTCACGGCCAGCTGTTCGAGGACGGGGGTGCCCAGATCCGCGTACGCGCGCGCCGCGACGAGGCTGCGGATCACGTCCGGGGCGGCCCGCACCCAGCCGATGCGCATGCCGGCCCAGAAGGCCTTGCTCGCCGAGCCGACGGTGATGACGGTGGAGCCGGCCGGGTCGAAGCCGCAGACGGGGCGCGGCATGGCGAGGTCCGGTTCGAGGCCGAGCTCGCTCATCGTCTCGTCGACGACGAGGACCGTGCCCGCCGAGCGGGCCGCCTCGACGAGCTGCCTGCGCTGGTCCTCGTCCGCGAGCGCGCCCGTGGGGTTGTGGAAGTCGGCGACGACGTACGCGAGCCGGGGCGCCGCGTCGCGCAGGACCTGCCGCCAGCGGTCCATGTCCCAGCCCGCGAGACCCTCCGCCATGGCGACGGGGACGAGCCGGGCGCCCGCCTCGCGCATGAGCTGGAGGATGTTGGCGTACGAGGGGGACTCCACCGCGATGCGTTCGCCGCGCCCCGCGAAGAGATGACAGATCGCGTCGATGGCGCCCATCGCGCCCGTGGTGACCATGATCTGTTCGGGCATCGTCGGGATCCCGCGCGCGGTGTAGCGCTCGGCGAGCATCTCGCGCAGAGCGGGCAGGCCCGCGGGGTAGTCGCCGTGCGTGTGGGCGTACGGCGGGAGCGCCTCAAGGGCGCCCTGCACCGAGCGGGTCAGCCACGGCTCGGGCGCGGGCAGCGCCGCGCAGCCCAGGTCGATCATCGAACCGAGCGCCTCCGGAGGCAGCGGTTCGAGCCCGCGCGCGGGGAGGGGGTTTCCAGCGGGGACGGCGGTCCAGCTGCCGGCTCCCTGCGGGACTCCAGGAAGCCTTCGGTGCGCAGCGCCTCGTAGGCGGCGGCCACGGTGGTGCGGCTGACGGCGAGCGCCACCGCCAGTTCGCGTTCGGCGGGCAGGCGCGCGGCGACGGGGACGCGGCCTTCGAGGACCAGCAGCCGGATGCCGTCGGCGAGCGCGCGGTAGGCGGGCGGGCGGCGGGCGCCGGTGCCGGTGGGGCGCGCCTGTTGGGAGGCGAGGAGCCGGGCCAGCTGGGTCGAGCCCATCGCTGACGTCCACTGAGCCATGATTCCCAGTCCACCTTCCCCGGATTGGCCATGGTTGCGGTCTGCTTCCAAGCCACAGGGTGTCATGCGTCAAGCCACAGCACTACGGGGGAGCCTTCCTTGTCCGTCACTGAGCCACTTCTGAGGCCACAGCTGAGCCCGCGTCTCACGAGACGGCTCGTCCGGCTGTACGCGGGACTTGCGCTGTACGGGGCAAGTTCCGCGCTGATGGTCGCGGCGGGGCTCGGGCCCGAACCGTGGAACGTCCTGAACCAGGGCCTGTCCGAGCTGACCGGGCTGTCCATCGGGGCCGTGTCGATCGTCGTGGGCGCGGCGGTCCTGCTGCTGTGGATCCCGCTGCGCCAGCGCCCCGGCCTCGGCACGGTGTCGAACGTCGTCGTCTGCGGCGTGGCGATGGACGCCACCCTCGCGCTGCTGCCGGACACCCACGCGCTCGCCCTGCGGGTGCCGCTGCTCGTGGCCGGGGTCCTGCTCAACGGCGTGGCGACCGGGCTGTACATCACGGCGGCCTTCGGCCCCGGCCCGCGGGACGGCCTGATGACGGGTCTGCACCGCCGCACCGGCCGCTCGATCCGGCTCATCAGGACCTCCATCGAGGCGACGGTCGTCGTCACGGGCTTCGTCCTGGGCGGCACGGTCGGCGTCGGCACGGTCCTCTACGCGCTGTCGATCGGCCCGCTAGCCCAGTTCTTCCTGCGCCGCTTCGCCCTGCCGGCACCCGGCGCGGGAAGCGTCGCCGCGTCCGGCGCTTCGGCGGAGGCGATACTGCAGCGGCGACCACGCGCGTACGCCATCCCTACCTCGATCACCCGGGCCCCCTCGCCCTGGCCCACCGCGGGGGCGCCGCGGACGGCCTGGAGAACACCGCCGCCGCCTTCCGGCGCGCCGTCGGCCTCGGCTACCGCTACATCGAGACGGATGTGCACGCCACGGCCGACGGTCGTCTCGTCGCCTTCCACGACGCGACGCTCGACCGCGTGACGGACGCGGCGGGCCGCATCATCGACCTCCCGTGGAGCCAGGTGCGCCACGCGCGCGTGGCGGGCACGGAACCGGTGCCCCTCTTCGAAGAGCTCCTGGAGACCTTCCCCGACGTGCGCTGGAACGTGGATGTGAAGGCCGACCCCGCGCTCGCGCCGCTGCTCGACCTGATCCGTCGCGCCGGGGCCTGGGACCGCGTCTGCGTCGGTTCGTTCTCCGAGGCGCGCGTGGCCCGCGCACAGCGCCTCGCGGGCCCCCGTCTCGCCACGTCGTTCGGTACGCGGGGCGTGGCGGCGCTGCGCCTGCGGTCGTACGGCGTGCCGGCGGTGGTCCGTCGCTCGGCGGTCTGCGCGCAGGTGCCCGAGACACACGGCGGGATCCGGGTGGTCGACCACCGCTTCGTGCGGGCCGCCCACGCGCGCGGGCTCCAGGTCCACGTGTGGACCGTCAACGACGCCGAGCGGATGGCGGCCCTGCTGGACCTGGGCGTGGATGGCATAGTTTCCGATCACATCGAGACGCTGCGCGAGGTGCTGGAGGGCCGGGGGAGCTGGGTCTGACCGGTCCCGGCTGGTCCGACCGTCCTGACTGGTCCGAGCGCCCGAGGGCGGCTTCGCATCACGGGGAACAGCGAGGACACGGGTGGGCACCGACACCGAGAAGGCAGCGGCGGCGGCCGACGCCGCCGAACGGCGGCGCGAACAGCGGGGCTGGTACTTCTACGACTGGGCGTGCTCGGTCTACTCGACGAGCGTCCTGACCGTCTTCCTGGGGCCCTACCTCACGGAGATCGCCAAGGCGGCCGCCGATCCCGAAGGGTTCGTGCACCCGCTGGGCATCCCGGTGCGTGCGGGCTCCTTCTTCGCGTACACGGTGTCGGCCTCCGTGCTCGTGTCCGTCTTCGTGATGCCGCCGGCGGCGGCCGCGGCCGACCGCACGGGCCGCAAGAAGCCGCTGCTGGCCGCGGCCGCGTATCTGGGGGCGGCCACGACGGCGGGGATGTTCTTCCTGGACGGCGACCGCTATCTCCTCGGCGGTCTCCTGCTGATCGTCGCCAACGCCTCGCTCGCCGTGTCGATGGTGCTCTACAACTCCTACCTGCCCCAGATCGCCCCTCCTGAGGAGCGCGACGCGGTCTCCTCGCGCGGCTGGGCCTTCGGTTACGCCTCGGGCGCCCTGGTCCTGGTGGCGAACCTGGTGCTGTTCCTCGCCCATGACACCTTCGGTGTCTCCGAGTCGACCGCGGTCCGCATCTGCCTGGCGTCGGCCGGCGTGTGGTGGGGCGCCTTCACCCTCGTACCGCTGAAGCGGCTGCGCGACCGGGGGACGGCGCCGTCGGCGGGGGCCCCGCGCGGCGGCCTGCGGCAGTTGGCGGCGACGGTGCGCGACATGCGGCGCCACCCCCACACGCTCGCCTTCCTGCTGGCGTACCTCGTCTACAACGACGGCGTGCAGACGGTGATCTCCCAGGCGTCCGTCTACGGCTCCGAGGAGCTCGGGCTCGGCCAGTCCACCCTGATCGTGGCGGTCCTGCTGGTGCAGCTGCTCGCGGTCGCCGGGGCGCTCACCATGGGCAGGCTCGCCCGGACCCACGGCGCCAAGCGCGTCATCCTCGGCTCCCTCGTCGCCTGGACGGTGACGATCGGGGCGGGCTACTTCCTGCCCTCAGAGGTGCCCGGGTGGTTCTTCGTCCTGGCGGCGGGGATCGGCCTGGTCCTCGGCGGCACGCAGGCCCTGTCCCGCTCCCTCTTCTCGCACCTGGTGCCGCGCGGCAAAGAGGCGGAGTACTTCTCCGCGTACGAGATCAGCGACCGCGGCATGGCCTGGCTGGGGCCGCTGATCTTCGGCCTCACCTATCAGCTCACCGGGAGCTACCGGGACGCGATCGTCTCCCTCGTGGCCTTCTTCGCGCTCGGATTCGTGTTGCTCGCGAGGGTGCCGGTGAGGCGTGCGGTGCGCGACGCGGGGAACCCCGTACCCGAGAAGATTTAGCAACTGAGGGCAAAGGGCGGTAGTGTACGCGTTTGGCCTGCCAGGCGGACCGTTACTGCGATCTGGAGTTTCAGAAACGCTGGGTGACATCTGCTGCCAGATGTGACAAACCGGGCGCTGGTGGGTACAACAAGGGGCGGCATACGACGGCGACGCATGACCCTGAACGGGAATCTTTACCGCCGACCGGACGTTGACCGGATGACGACGACAGCGACACCTGTCCTGTGGGCGACAAGCCCGGGAGGCACGATTCATGAGTGAGCGAGCTCTTCGCGGCACGCGCCTCGTGGTGACAAGCTACGAGACCGACCGCGGCATCGACCTGGCCCCGCGCCAGGCCGTGGAGTACGCATGCCAGAACGGACATCGTTTCGAGATGCCGTTCTCGGTCGAGGCGGAGATCCCGCCGGAGTGGGAGTGCAAGGTCTGCGGGGCCCAGGCACTCCTGGTAGACGGCGACGGACCTGAGGAGAAGAAGGGCAAGCCGGCGCGTACGCACTGGGACATGCTCATGGAGCGCCGTACTCGAGAGGAACTCGAAGAGGTCCTGGAGGAGCGCCTGGCGGTCCTTCGGTCCGGCGCCATGAACATCGCGGTGCATCCGCGGGACAGCCGCAAGTCCGCCTGACGACGGACTCGGCACACAACCGCACAGCAGCACAAGTACGAGGGCCGGGGCCACTGCTCAGCAGTGGCCCCGGCCCTCGTGTGCGTCTACCGGCGGCAGGGCCGGGGCACCGTCAGTGCGGCAACTGCGGGTCGTCCGGGCGCGGGTCGCGCGCCGGGGGCTCGTCCCTGATGACCTCGCCCTGGACGACCTTGCCGTCGGGGCGGTGCATGCGCGCCCGCTGGAAGGCGTCGCCGAGGCCGCCGGGCGTCGTCTCGCCGAGCTTGCGCATCTTGCGGTCGATGGCCCGCTCGGTGTACCTCCCCAGGGCCTTCTGGACCGGTGGCACCAGCAGGATCAGCCCCAGGGCGTCCGAGATCAGCCCCGGCAGGATGATCAGGAGGCCGCCCAGCATCGTCAGGGCCCCGCCACCGCCCCCGTCGGCAGTGGGCTCGGGCGGGATGCCGCCCTGCTGCTGTTGCACCGCCTCGCTGAGCTTGCGGAAGGCCCTGCGGCCCGCGCGCTTGATCACCGCGGAGCCGAGCACGAGGCCGCCCACCAGGAGCAGGAGGACCACGAGCCCGCTCGTTGCGCCCGCCACGACGGTGAGCAGCCAGATTTCGAGGACGAGCCACGCGGCGATGCCGAGCGGCAGGAACTTCAGCGGCCCGGAGCGCCGGGGGCGGGCAGGTCTGATGGGAGGCGGTGCGCCAGTCGTCATGCTCCCAGTGTGCCTGGGTCCGTCTCAGGCCGGGACAAGGGGGATGATCAAGAGGCGGGATCCTGCGGACGCTCGGTGGGCTTGCGGCCGATGACCCGGCCCACCCGCTCGCCCACGCCCCAGGCGGTGACCCGCCACAGCGCCTCGACGACGATGTTCTGACTCATCTTGCTGTCGCCCAGTTCGCGCTCGACGAAGGTGATGGGCACCTCGACGACGTGGTAGCCCGCCTTGATCGCGCGGCGCGCCAGGTCGACCTGGAAGCAGTAGCCCTGCGACTCGACCTCGCTGAGACCGAGGCCTTCGAGGGTCTCGCGGCGGAAGGCGCGGTAACCGCCCGTCACGTCCCGGATGGGCACGTCGAGCAGCAGCCGCGAGTAGGTGCTGCCGCCGCGGGAGATGAACTCACGGTGCTTGGGCCAGTTCACGACCCGGCCGCCGGGCACCCAGCGCGAGCCGAGCACGAGGTCGGCGCCCTTGAGCGCGGTCAGCAGACGGGGCAGCTCCTCGGGCTGGTGGGAGCCGTCGGCGTCCATCTCGATCAGCACGCCGTAGTCGTGGTCGAGTCCCCAGCGGAAACCCGCGAGGTAGGCGGCGCCGAGCCCTTCCTTGCCCTTGCGGTGCAGCACGTGCACCTGCTCGTCCTCGGCCGCGAGCTCGTCGGCGATCTTGCCGGTGCCGTCGGGGCTGTTGTCGTCGGCGACCAGGACGTGCGCGTCCGGGACGGAGTCCCGCACCCGGCCGACGATGGACGTGATGTTCTCCGCCTCGTTGTAGGTCGGAATGATCACCAAGGCCGTGCCGAGCGAGCCGAACCGCCTCCCCTGGTCTTCCGCTTCGAAGACCCGACCGCCGTCGTTCACTACTGCCCCTTCGTTCGTACGCAGAGGACAACCATAGTGGCCGCGGCCTGCGCCGCAGCCGCGGCACGGAGGTAGTGGCGGCCGGCACTGCGGATCGGGGCCCGGCGCCCTTCGGGCCGGCCTGGGACCCGCTGGCTGCGGATCGACCGAAAGCCGTTGTCTACTGAGCGTCCGGGCCCCACCCGGGTCACACCTGCCGATCGGCTCATACGTTCCCTCGCCTCCGCGTCGCGGGCGCTGGACCTGGCTCCCAGTGGTGGTGCGCCGGTGCGGCACACCACCCATGACCCAGCGGCGTTCGACGACTGCGTGGAGGTTCGCCTCTCGGACGTCCTGTGGTGGACCCGGCCGAACCTACCGGCCCACGACGGCTCCCTGTCAATAGCCCGGTGAACTGCGCCGATGGCGAGAGCCCCCAGGTGAGTGCCCATGATTCCCAGGTCGTGCGGAGCCCCGGCGGGCCGTGACCGGCACCGCGCACCGCCGGTACATCACTCGTCCGGCCCCACATGGACCGTCCGGCCGCCGACCACCGTACGCAGGCAGACCGGGAGTTCGGCCCCCGGTGACAGGTCGGGCAGGCCGGGCGTGCCCGAGCGCGGGTCGGTCGACCAGCGGGCCACGCGGTCGTCGGGGGCCTGCACCACCAGATCGGAGGTGCGCCACACGGCGTAGTCCGCGGGCGCGCCGGGCACCAGGACACCCGCGTCGTCGCGGCCGACGGCCCGCCAGCCGCCCCTGGTATGGGCGGTGAACGCGGCGCGCACGGAGACGCGGTGCTCGGGCGTGCGGTGGAAGGCGGCGGCGCGGACCGTGCCCCAGGGCCCGAGCGGCGTGACGGGGCTGTCGGAGCCGAAGGCGAGGGGCACACCGGCGCGCAGCAGGGCCGCGTAGGGATTGAGGGTGCGGGCCCGTTCGGCGCCGAGGCGCTGGGCGTACATGCCGTCCTCGCCTCCCCACAGGGCGTCGAAGACGGGCTGCACGGACGCGGTGAGGCCGAACTCCGCGAAGCCGGCGATCGTCTCGGGGGTGAGCATCTCGGCGTGCTCCACGCGGTGCCGGGCGGCCCGGACGCGCGCCGGGCCGAGCTTCTCGGCGGCCCGGCGCATGCCGTCGACCACGGAGCTCACCGCGGCGTCTCCGATGGCGTGGAAGCCGGCCTGGAGGCCCGCCTCGGTGCACGCCACGACGTGGGCGGCGACGGCGGCGGCGTCCAGGTGGGCCGTGCCGGTGTGGTCGCCGTCGGCGTACGGCTCGTGGAGGCAGGCGGTGTGCGAGCCGAGGGCGCCGTCCACGAAGAGGTCACCGGCGGCGCCGAGCGCACCCAACTCCCGGGCCCGCGCGACGCCTTCCTCGCCGTGCTCGGCCCAGTAGCCGACGACGCGTGGCCCGGGCTCCTGCGCGGCGAGCCGCAGCAGCCCGGTGAAGTCGTCCTCGTCGGAGATCTCCGGGCCCGCGCACTCGTGCACGGAGCCGATGCCGAGGGAGGCGGCACGCCGCAGGGCGGCGCGCTGGGCCTCCGCGCGCTGGCGCGGCGTGACGGCGGCGAGTGCGGCGGCGCGCACCCCGTGGTGGGCGTCGCCGGTGAGCGGGGCGTCCTGGCGGAAGCCGGTGCGCTCGGTGATGCCGGGGACGAGGTCGAGCAGCGCGGTGGTGGCGACCGCCGAGTGGACGTCGATGCGCGAGAGGTAGAGCGGCCGGCCCCCGGTGGCCTCGTCCAGCTCCGCGCGCGTGGGCGGGCGGCCGCCGGGCCAGCGGGCGGCGTCCCAGCCGTGGCCGAGCAGGACGGTGTCGTGCGGCCGTGCGGCGGCGTGTTCGCGTACGGATACGAGCGCGTCGTCCAGTGACCGGGCCCCCGACAGATCGAGCCCCGTGAGGGCGAGGCCGGTGGCCGTGGTGTGCACGTGGGCGTCCGTGAAGGCCGGGGTGACCAGGGCGCCTTGGAGGTCGACGATGTCGTCGACGCCGTCCGCGAAGGCGTCTGCCGCGCCCTCGGAGCCGACCCAGGCGACATGGCCGCGCTCGACGACCATCGCGGTGGCGAACGGGTCGGCGGGGCTGTGGACGTCGCCGCCGCGCAGCAGCACGGTGCGGTGGCTGTGGGGGTCCTGGGGGCCCTGGGCGTCGTTCCCAGGGGCGGTGCTCTGGCTCATGGCTCCAGTCTCGCCCCTGCGGGCCGACGTCCGACGCGGGGGTCACCCCGGAGCGCATGCCGTTCAGACCTGCGGCGGGCGGGCCTCATAGGGCGTGGAGAGCACGACGGTCGTCCGCGTGGAGACACCCGCGAGCGCGCGCAGACGGCTCAGCAGATGCTCCAGTTCCAGCGGGGTGGCGACGCGGACCTTGAGGATGTAGTTCTCGTCCCCCGCGACGCTGTGGCACGCCTCGATCTCCGGAACGCCGGCGAGGCGCTCGGCGATGTCGTCGGGCGCGCTGGGGTCGAACGGCTTCACCGAGATGAAGGCCGTCAGGGGCAGTCCCACTGCCTCGGGGTCGACGACCGCGGCATAGCCGCGGATGACGCCCCGCTGCTCAAGGCGGCGCACCCGCTGATGCACGGCCGACGTGGACAGGCCCGTGGCCTTGCCCAGGTCGGTGTAGCTCATCCGCCCGTCCTTGACGAGCAGCTGCACGATCTGTCGGTCCAGCTCCTCCATGCGCCGAACCTACAGGGCTCTTGATCCCCGCGGATACCTGAGCGTGCGAAGGACTCGCCCGCCCACGCGACTCCCGTGGTCATGTGACGAACGCCACACGGCTGCGACCGTGTCCGATGGGATGCCACGATTACCCCTACGACGGGACGGGAAGTGCTTGCTGTGGTCGAGGCCGCAGCGCCTTGTCGGCCCACCCAAGGGGGAGAGTCCCATGCAGAATTTGAAGCGCCCCGGCAGGTCCACTCGCGCCAAGCAGCAGCAGGTCGACGAGCCCGAGCCGGAGGGCGTCGAACCGGCTGACGCCCTTCTCGACGCCTACGACACCTTTGAGATGTACCGCGTGAACTGCCCCGACTGCGGGCAGCCGATCGCGCTCCTCGCCGACGAGGACGTCCTGCCCGAGCACGCGCTGTGCCCCACTCCGTGGAACCCGTTCGGGCTCACGGTCTGTGCCGGTACGGGCCGCGCGGCCACGGACGCCACGCCCACCGATGAGTCGATGGAGGTTCAGGAGCAGGACACCGCCCTGCTGTTGACGCTCCCTCAGGGACTCGACTGGCGGACACAGCCGTTCTCGCACGTGGGCGGCCCCGGTTCACGCCCGATGCGCGCGGCCCAACAGCAGCGGCCCGCCGCCTGATTCACCAGTAGCTGCCCTGCACCATGGCCGCGAGGCTGCCGTGGTGCAGGATCAGCGTGTCCGCCTCCCGTGGGCCGGCGGGCGCGGCGGCCTCGCCGAAGTGGACCTGGCGGCAGGCGACGCGCAGCATGACGATCGCGTGCCGCAGCGCCGCGTACAGCGTGTAGAAGTCCATGGCGTGCGGGGCGTGTCCGGTGAGCCGGGCGTATGTGTCCTCGACGCGGTCCCGGCGCAGGAAGTCCGGCAGCCCCGGCTGGCCGAAACTCACCGTCAGGTCCTGGAAGAAGCGGTGCAGATAGATCATCCAGCCGAGGTCGACCTCGCGCGGGGCGAGCGCGGCCATCTCCCAGTCGAGGACGGCCGCGGGTTCGAAGCCGTCGTAGACGATGTTGCCGATGCGCGCGTCGCCCCAGTTGAGAACTGGTTCGCCCTCGGTTTGCGGCCACAGCTCTTCGAGGCGGTCGAAGGCGCGCTCTATGAGGGGTGAGCGGGGCAGCCCGTCCACCGCCCAGGTGTAGTACGCGCGTTGGGCCTCGACGTGGCGGTGCAGCGGGCTGCCCTCACCGGGCAGGGCAAGGAACCGCGCCTGACCCGCCGGGACTTGGTCGTGCAGCCGGGCCACGAGGGCGACCGAGGCTTCCTCCAGGTGTGCGCGTTCGGCGTCGGTGGCGGCGTGCAGCCAGTTCCCCTCGTACGTGTAGGGCATGACATCCGGCGGTACGCGGCCCTCGACCCGCTCCATGACGAAGAAGGGCGCGCCGAGCGGTCCGGGGTCCTCTTCCAGCCACAGGACGCGCGGCACCGGCAGGTCGGTGCGCTCGGCGACGAGCCGCATCGTGCGGTACTGGCGCGGCATGTCGTAGACGGGGAAGACCGTGTACGCCGCCGGGTCGGCCGCCAGGCGCAACGCGCAGCCCCACGGGGGTGGTTGGGGGTGCTCGACGGTGAAGAGCAGGGTCTCGCTGGACATGCCGTTGGACTCCGGGACGCTCACGTCGACCGCCTTGGCGCCGGGCAGACGGGTACCGAGCCAGGCGGTGAGGCGGCGGGTGAGTTCTTCCGGGTCGCGGGTGGTGGTGCGGGGGCGGGGTGCCGATGCCATGTCCGTGCTCCTTCGTCGGACTGCCGGCGGCCTCAGGGCGCCACGGAGCCGAAACCGGTGAACCCGCTCGGATCGTGGCGGCCGAAGCTGCCGTGCTCGAAGATGCCGTGGCCCGTCCGGCCGTTCAGGGTGAAACGCGCGGCGTGGTCGATGACGCCGTACGCGGCCAGCGGGTGGGCCGCGGGGTCCGCGAGGTCGTAGGTGCGGCGGTCGGTCCAGCCGCGGCCCCGCCAGGTGCCGTGCTGCCAGTCGTCGGCGGGCGGGTAGCCCGCGCCGACGGCCAGGGGCAGCGAGGCGAGCACCTCGACACCCAGCTCCAGGGGCTTGCGCCCACCGGGGTCCGTGAGGTGGATGACGGCGCGCTCGGGGTGGCGGGAACCGGGGCGATAGGCGATGTCGGCCCGCGGCCAGCCGAGTTGGCGGTCGCGATGGCCGGGGTGGACGAGGGTGGCGTCGTTGAGGGTGCGGTAGCCGTCCGCGTCCTCTTGGACGACGACCATCAGGAAGCGGTCCTCGAAGCGCACCGGGCACCAGATCCAGTGGAAGCCCTCGGCGGCGAACTCCTCCTCCAGGCGCCCGCTTGCCTCGCCGGGGATGGGCCGCACCCCCCAGCTGCGGTCGCGGGTCGCGGTCCACTCCCCCGCCGTCACGGGGATCTCCTCACCGCCCACGCGGATCGTCCCCGAGGGGTGGCCCGCCTGGACGAAGCGGCGCCCTTCGAGGGTGAGCCGGCCGCCGCGCCGCTGAATGTGGTGCGGCTCCCAGAGCGCGGGGAAGTCGGCGTTCCAGGAGAGGTCGTACGACAGGGACGTGGGGTCGGCGGGGTCGGCGGCGCACTCCAGCCGCAGCCGGCGCAGCGGCTCGTCGACGGTAATGCGCAAGGGGCCGACCGAGAGGTCCGTGCGGTCGTCGCCGAGGGCATCGCCGGCGCGTACGGCGTGCAGCGTGTCGCCGGTGCGCAGGGTGGCGTACGCGTCGATGACGCCGGTGTTCGGGTAGACGCCGAGGCCGACGATGAGCAGGGCGTGGCCCTCGTGGTCGAAGAGGTGGAAGATGCACCGGTCGTAGGCGTTGCGGTCGCCCGTCGCGACGTGCTTCATCGACAGGGGGACCTGGTGCACGGGGTACTCGTCGAGCGAGACCGGACGGTCGTCCTCCACGACAGGCCTCCCTGGGCGCGGGACACTTCGACGCGTTGGGGGGCGGGGCCCCGGCGCGGAGTTGACGGTACGTCAGTTCCGGAGCCGGGGCCATAGACGTGCGGGGCCGCCTTCGAGGGGGCGTGGGTGGAGCCGTGGGGCATGGGCGGGGGCCGCGCGGGGCGCGGGTGGGGTTCTCGGGCGCGCGCAGGCGCGCTTCGGCCGGGGTACGCCGATCCGTGCGCCCGCCGCGCGCTTCGCGTCCGCCGCCCCCGACACGCGGATAGCCGTGAACTGACGCCCTAATCCGCACGGCGGTGACTTCGGCGCCGGAACAGGCGTTGGCCTGGCATGACCCCCACGGACATGGGCCCGGCGCACGTCCCCACCAGCCGTCGGCGTCGCACCCTGGTGATGGTGCCCGCCTCCGCAGAATCGGTTCCCCCGCGGGCTCAACCGGCGGAGCCGCATCAGCAGATGTACCAGCAGCCGACGTACCAGCAGTCAGCGCACCAGCAGTCTGCGCATCCGCAGCCGACGTACCAGCAACTGGTCTACCCGCAACAGACGTACCAGCAGCCGCGCCGGCCTCCAGTGCACCAGCAAGCCCCTGCGGCCCCCCACTCGCAGCCGCACCCGCAGCCGCATGCGCACCCACAGTCCCGCCCGCAGTCCCCCCTCCAGGACCCGCCGATCTACCGTGCCCTGATCCGCCACTGGGCCGAGCGCGGCCGGACGCTTCCCGGGCGCCACGACCCGGAGTGGGCCCGGCTCGTGGCGCCGCCCGCGGCCCGGAACCAGTTCAGCGCGTCTCGGGACCCGCGAGGTGACGGGCGATGACCATGCGCTGGATCTGATTGGTGCCCTCGACGATCTGGAGCACCTTCGCCTCGCGCATGAAGCGCTCAACAGGGAAGTCCGCCGTGTAGCCGTAGCCCCCGAGGACCTGTACGGCGTCCGTCGTCACCTTCATCGCGGCATCCGTGCACAGCAGCTTGGCCATGGCCGCCTGCTTGGCGAACGGCCGGCCCGCGTCGCGCAGCCTGGCCGCGGCCAGATAGAGCGCCCGGCCCGCCTCGATCTGCGTCGCCATGTCCGCGAGCATGAAGCGCATGCCCTGAAAGTCCGCGATCGGCCGGCCGAACTGCCGCCGCTGGGTGGCGTACGCCAGCGCCTCGTCCAGCGCCGCCTGGGCCACGCCGATCGCGCAGGCCGCGATGCCGAGCCGCCCCGAGTCGAGCGCGGAGAGCGCGATGGCGAAGCCCTGGCCCTCGTCCCCGATGCGGCGGGAGTCCGGAACGCGGACGCCGTCGAAGTGGATCTGCGCGGTGGGCGAGCCCTTCATGCCCATCTTCTTCTCGGGCGCCGCCGCGGTGAGCCCCTCGGCGTCGCCCGGCACCAGGAAGGCCGTGACGCCGCGGGCGCCCTCGCCGCCGGTGCGGGCCAGCACGGTGTAGAAGTCGGCGACGCCGCCGTGCGTGATCCAGGCCTTGGTGCCGTCGATGACCCAGCTGTCGCCGTCCCGGACGGCCTTCGTGCGCAGGGACGCGGCGTCCGAGCCCGACGAGGGCTCGGAGAGGCAGTACGCGCCGAGGAGCCCGCCGCCGAGCATGGCGGGCAGGTGTTCGCCCTGCTGCTCCTTGGTGCCGTACCCGGCGAGCGCGTGGCAGGAGAGCGAGTGGACGCTGACGCCGAGGCCGACGGTCAGGCGCGCGGCGGCGAGCTCTTCCAGGACCTGGAGGTAGACCTCGTAGGGCTGGTCGCCGCCGCCGAACTCGGAGTCGTACGCGAGACCGAGCAGTCCCGCTTCGGAGAGCAGGGTGAAGACCTCACGCGGGAAGCGCCCGGCTTCCTCCTCCTCGGCCGCCGTCGGCGCGATCTCGCGGTGGACGATGTCCCGGACCAGTGAGAGCAGATCCCTGGCCTCATCCGTCGGCAGCTGTCGGTCCACCGGCTGCGGGGCGTGGTCGGGCATGACGCTCTCCTCCCTGTCGGGCTACGGCGACGCCCGCGAAGGGTGAGGCGGCGACGCCGGAAACGATGCCGAGCCAGGGTCTCCTCCCGGGTCACGGAAGCGGCTGACCAGCGGCTGCGGCGCGTTGAGTATGCCCGATCGGCGGCAGCCAGTCACTGGTTAACGACCGCTTACTCGAAAGATGGCCACCGAGCGCCGCAAGCGACGGCCTTGGTCCGGACTTGGTCCGGGGTTGGCCGGTGGGCTTGGTCCGAACCATTGACCGTACTGGTCTAGTCCTCCTAGTGTTCCGTTGAACGACTTACCGCGTTCATGCCAAAGCGTGCATGTCAGCGGACATCCGCAGGTCCACAGCAGCACTTCCCCCCTCCCCCGCGCCGCACCGGCTCCCCCCACGAGGAGACATGATGCTCAGACCGCACTCCCTGCGCCCCGGCCTCCGCACCCTGATCGCCACCGCCTGTTGCGCCGTCCTCGGCGCGGGGCTCCTCGGTCGGGCCGGCAGCGCCGCCGCCGAGTCGGAGAAGGCCCCGGCGACGAAGGACGCCGCCGGTTCCAAGGTCGTCGGATACTTCACCGAGTGGGGCGTCTACGACCGGAACTACCACGTCAAGAACATCGAGACGTCCGGCTCGGCCAACAAGCTGACGCACATCAACTACGCCTTCGGCAACGTCCAGGGCGGCAAGTGCGCGATGGGCGACGCCTATGCCGCGACCGACAAGGCCTACACCGCGGCCCAGTCCGTGGACGGCGTGGCGGACACCTGGGACCAGCCGCTGCGCGGCAACTTCAACCAGCTGCGCAAGCTCAAGAAGAAGCACCCCGACCTCAAGGTTTTGTGGTCCTTCGGCGGCTGGACGTGGTCGGGCGGCTTCACCGAGGCCGCGAAGAACCCGGTGGCCTTCGCCCAGTCCTGCTACGACCTGGTCGAGAACTCCAAGTGGGCCGATGTCTTCGACGGCATCGACATCGACTGGGAGTACCCCAACGCCTGCGGTCTGACCTGCGACACCAGCGGGCGCGAGGCCTACAAGAAGCTGATGGCGGCGGTCCGCGCCAAGTTCGGCGGCGGCAACCTCGTCACGGCGGCGATCCCGGCGGACGCCTCCGCGGGCGGCAAGATCGACGCGGCCGACTACGCGGGCGCCGCCCAGTACGTCGACTGGTACAACCCGATGACGTACGACTACTTCGGCGCCTGGGACGCGAAGGGGCCGACCGCCCCGCACTCGCCGCTCACCTCCTACACCGGCATCCCGAAGGCCTCGTACCACTCCGACGCCACGATCAAGAAGCTCCGCGGCCTCGGCATCCCGGCCCATAAGCTGCTGCTCGGCATCGGCTTCTACGGACGCGGCTGGACGGGCGTCACACAGAAGGCACCCGGCGGCTCCGCGACCGGGCCCGCCGCGGGCACATACGAGCAGGGCATCGACGACTACAAGGAACTGCGGACCAAGTGCCCGGCGAACGGCACGGTCGGCGGGACCGCGTACGCGCACTGCGGGAACAACTGGTGGAGCTACGACACCCCGGCGACCATCGCGGGGAAGATGAACTACAAGAACCAGGCGGGGCTCGGCGGCACGTTCTTCTGGGAGCTCAGCGGCGATACGGCGAACGGTGAGCTGATCAAGGCCATCAACTGATGCGCCGATGAACTGACGTACCGGGCACGGGTTTTGGGGTGGGAGCCGGTTCTCGGCTCCCACCCCTCCCTCATGACCGCGACGGCGCCGGGAACGACGGCTCGAAGTCCTCGATGACGCGCAGCGTGTCCCCGAGGGTGCGCACGAGCAGGGCGCAGACCCGCTCGCGCGCCAGGCCGCGGTGCCCGACCCAGTCGAGCGTGATGCCCTCGACGCTGCACAGCCAGCCGAGCAGCGCGGTGCGGGCGAGGCACGGGATGTCCTCGCGGCCGTACGTCCCCTCGGCGATCGCCTTGATCATCGCCTCGCGCACGCCGTCGCGGATCGCGTGCACCTCGGCGTCGAAGCCGACGCCACCGCTGATGATCGCCCGGTAGGCCGCCTGGTGCTGCTCCGCGTAGCGCAGATAGCCGTCGATGGTGCGCTGCACGCGCTCCACGGGCGGCAGGTCGTCGTGGCGTCCGGCGCGCGCGACCAGGTCGGCGACGGAGTCCTCGATGATCGCGAGGTAGTAGCCGCGCTTGGACTTGAAGTAGTAGTAGATCAGCCCTTTGGCGACGCCCGCCTGCCTCGCGATGTCGTCCATCGACAGGGCGTCGTAGGACGTGTCGGCGAACAGCTTCCGGCCGATGGTGATGAGCTCGGCGCGGCGAGCCGCGGAACGGCCGGTACCGCGCTGTTGACTATTATTCAATTTCGGCCCTAGTCTCCAACTGCCGTGGGATGTCCGCAGTATGGCAGAGCGGTGCCACCTGCCGGCCGGCTCCCGACGGCGCTTCACGCACTCCCCTTACGCACGCTTGACGACGCGGAACGACGTACGGGAGGAAGAACAGTGGGCGCTAGCCGCAACGCGTTACGCGAGGGCAGGACCTCCTGGAAGAAGACGGCCGTGGTGGCCATGCCGGCCGTGCTGGCCGTCGGTGTGATGGCGTCCGTGATGGCCGAGGGCGCGCTCGCCGCGTCCTTCGCCGTCTCGGGCACGAGCTTTCAAGTCTCCTCGGGCAAGCTGACGAGCGAGGGCCTGTCCTCGTACGTCCAGACGGACCGGGACATCGACGGCAAGGGGCACCCGGTGGCGCTCCTCGGGATCGGTGACGCGACCCTGTCCGACATCTGTCAGGCCGCGGAGGTGAAGACCCCGCTCGGCACGGTGGTCTTCAAGCTGACCGCGGGCGGCGACGCGGGGAACGTCACCGCCAGCAACCTCGTCATCGACGGCGAGGACCTGGTGGGCGACGCCCGCTTCGGCACCGCGCAGATCGGCCGGGACGCCTCGACACTGGACGCGGTGCCCGGAGTCAAGGGCGAGCGGGGCAAGTTCGGGCTCCAGGCCGGGGACATCACGGTCTCCGGGGTGAAGTCCCACGCCTGGTCGGCGACCGGCGGGAACTTCCGGCTCAAGGGCATGCGGGTCGACGTCAGCCTCGGCGGCAAGAAGTGCTTCTGACCGGCGGCGGCTCAGGCGGCGTCAGACCCTTCCGCAAGGACGGCGGCGGCCCCCTGGACCGGCGACTGCCCTGGCCCCAACAGCGGCGGGTGCTGCGCAGGTGGCGGCGTACGCGGCCGTTCTGGGGCGGGTTGCTGCTGATCCTCGGCGGCGCCGAACTACTGCTGGTGCCGCTCTCGCCGCTGACGGTCCTGGTGAGCCTCGGGCTCGGCGGGATCGCGGCGGTCGGCATCGGAATCGCGCTGGTCGTGGCGGGGCTCTTCCTGTGGTTCCTGCCGCACACGCACCACTATGTGAGCGTCAACGCCCTGATCCTCTCGGTGCTGTCGTTCGCCGCCACGAACCTCGGCGGGTTCCTCGTCGGCATGCTCCTGGGGATCGCCGGCAGCGCCATGGGCTTCGGGTGGACACCGGTGCCCGAGGACGCCGAGGAGGACCCGGCGCCGCCGCGGGTGCGGGACGGGCAGGGCACGCGGACGCTCGCCGTGCTGCTGCCGGTGGTGATCGTCGCGGGGATCGTGAACGGGAGTCCGGCCCGGGCGGTCCCGCCCGGCGCCCCGCCCGCCGCCGAGCCGATCGTGGCGGCCAGGACGCCGCCGACCATCACCACCACGCTCTTCGCCCCGCAGGCCTTCATCGTGGCGGGCGTCACCGAGATCCCGACCGCCGACGGCCCGCTGAAGGTCATGGTGCTGCGGATGAAGGCCGCCTCGCTCACCGACTACGCGCTGAGGACGCGGGACGGAGGCGATGAACTCGCCCTGGGCGCCGACACATTGGACCTCAGCGGCTCCGTCACGCTCTACCTGACCAAGTTCAAGGGGTGCATCGAGGGACTGCTCTGTCTGACGTTCACGCCCGACAGGCTGCCGGTCCCGCCCCTCGTACCGCCGTTCGTCTTCATGACGGACGTCAGTGCCGAACAGGCCCTGGTCACCTCGGACTCGATCGTGGCGGGCGGACTCTCCCTGAAGGCCTCGGCATGACCATCCCGGCATGAAGGGTTCGGCATGATCCAGATCCAGGCCGCCCTCTTCTGGGCGTACGCGATCGGCGCGACGTCCGCGCTCTCCGCCGGGCGCCAGTTGCAGGTGTGGGAGCGGATCAACGCAGGTGAGGGGCCGCGCACCCGCAGCCGGGCCGCGAACCCCTACCTGGCGCTCACGGCGCTGTTCGCCGCCGTCCTGCTGGTGCCGACGGGGCTCTTCCTGCTGTGGCAGAACCCTGCCTGGGCGACCATGCACGTCGCGGACGGCCACGACGGCGTGTGGGCGGGGTTCGTCCTCTTCTACGCGGGTGGCATCCCGGTGGCCGCGATCCTCGGGTTCCTCGTGGCGCAGGCGCTGGTGCTCGTGGGGGCGGGCTACTGGGCCTACCTCCAGTGCGTCGGCGGGTACTTCCTGCTGTTCGGGGCGCTCGTCCACGGGTGGGACGGCCGCGGGTACGAACGGTTCCTCTCACCCGGCGCCGAGGACTTCGCCGACTGGCCGCGGGACGGCGTCGTCAATCACGTACTGGACTTCCTGACATCCGGGACGTTCCTGGCGCTGCTGCTCTTCGGGGCCGCCGTGATCGGGACCATGCTGGCGACCGAGATCGGCTGGCTCATGGAGGGCTGGTCGCTGCCCGGGGCCGACCAGGACCGGAAGGTGCCGAGGGTCCTCGCCGTCGTGATCGCCGCCGCCGGGGTGTACGGGCTGCCGTTCGTGGGCGCGCTCCTCGCGAGCGTGCTGGTGCGCCTGCTCGGCGGGTGGCTCGGGCTGCCGCTGTTCGCGGTCGTGGCGGGGTTCACGCTGTTGCACGGGCGCTCGCCGGTGCGGTGGCTGTACGGCCTGGTGGGCGTCCCCCACCGGCACTGGCGGGCCGGCCTCGACGACGCGGACGAGGACGGTTACGGCAGTGGGGTCACAGCAGACCGGCCTGCGTGACGAGCATCGCGAGGACCACGACGAGCGTCCAGCCCGCCAGGTGTTCCAGGAGCTTCGGCCCGTCTTCCTGGGGGCCGCCGGTGCGGGCCCGCGCGCGGACAGCGGTGGCAGTGGTCGCGGTCATGTCTTCTCGCTGACGTCGTCTGGCAGTGGCTTCCCCACTGGCTCGCATCCACTTTGCCAGCACGAAACGGGCTTGTGGGCGAGACGTTGCTCACGCCCCCGCCGGGGACGCGGGCACCCTGGCCCGCGCCCCCGTAAGGGTCGTCCGGTCACCTGCCTGCGGTCACTTGACGCCGACCGCCGCGAGGGCCTGCCGCTGCGCCGTGGAGAGCTTCACCGGGAAGTACAGGTAGCAGACGCCGCCCGTGCCGGAGACGACCTTGCCGGTGGAGTTGTAGCGCTTGGTGCGCAGCCAGATGTTCTCGAACTCACGCCGCTTGTAGACGCGGCGCACCGCCTCGTTGCTCGGCGATGCCGGGTCGTTGGCGATCACGTCGCCGTCCGCCGTGAAGCCGATGACCGTCATCAGGTGGCCCGCCGTGCCGTATCCGGCGCCCGTCAGCTCCTCCTTGCGGAAGGATTGGGACGTGATGGCCGGGATGCCCGCGGCGATCAGCATCTCCAGCTCGGTGAGCGAGGCGAGGCGGGTGACAACGCCCTGGAGGTCCTTGTACGTCGCCGCGTACGCCGCGTTGAAAGGCCAGTTCCCGCAGCCGTTGTACTGGTAGTCGAACGTCCGGCGGGCCGCGTGGCACACCTGCGGGTCGGCGTACGAGGGGTCGACCCAGGCCAGGTCCTCGGGCCTCGGCCCGCGGCCCCAGTACTCGATGATCATCTGCGAGGAGGTGGGGCTGCACCAGGCCTCGCCGCCGTTGTCGTACTCCGGGTACTGGCCGACGTGGATCTCCTGCGAGTAGCGCGGGACCGTCAGCTCCTTGGCGAGGCCCGGCTCGGAGGCCGGGACGGTGAAGCGGTCCGGAACCGCCGAGGCCATCGCGCCGAGTCGCCAGACCGTGGGGGTCGCGGTGGCGTCCGGCTTGCGGTACAGCGTCAGGCGCAGCCGGTAGGAGACGACGCGCGGACCGGCCGCCGCGTCGTCCAGGGAGAGCGTGTCCGTCCAGACCGTCGAGGTGCCGTCGGTCTGGTCGTCGACCGAGGTCCGCCGGATGTCGGTCTCTCGGTCGTCACCGGCCGCCCAGCGGCCCATCACGTACCAGGGGCTCTTCGTGCCGTCGGCGTAGGTGCCCGTCAGTTCGGCCTGGAGCCAGGTCCCGGCGGGCGTGTGCGCGTTCCAGGAGGCGATGAGTTCCGTCGCGGGGACCGTGGAGCGGTGCGTGGGCGAGGTCCAGCGCGCGTACTCCCAGGTGGCGGTCGTGCCGGTGTGCGGGTCGGTGTAGTCGGTGCGGCCTGCGGCCTTGGCGATCCGCAGGCCGGGGCGGCCCTTGGCGAGGACCGCGGTGCCCTCGGCGGTGCCGGTGCGCCAGTCCTCGTACGAGGTCCAGAAGCGGTTGTCCACGAAGCGGTCCGCGCGCGGTGCGCGGCGCCCTCCGGCCTGGCCGCCCGTGGCCAGAGCGGGGCTCGCGGCCGCCGCGGCGGCGGCCAGGGCGGCGGCCGTGGCGAACACGGATCTGCGGGACATGTCGTCGCCCCGGGCGGGGCGGTCAGCTCGGTCAGCTCGGTCCATCAGGGGGACCCCCAGTCGACGTGGTCTCCGGCCGGAGCCGGAAGGGTCGGTTCAGGTGCGCGGAGGCGTTCCGGTGCACGGAAGTGGTCGGCCGCACGGAAGTGGGGCAACTATGGCCGGTCCCGGCCGACTTCTGCCAGCGCTTCGGGCACCACCGCGCGCACCAATATTGGCCTCAACCAATGGCATGACCTGGGACGGCACGCGGAACACCTGCTTCCGCGCGCCGTAGGCTTGCCGATGATGACCCCTGACCCGCGCACCCCGAACGCCCCACGCACCCCACTGACCTCGCTGCCCGCGCTCGCGACCGCCCTGCGCGGCCTGTCGCCCTCGTGCGGCCCCGTCCGGCTGATCGCCGTCGACGGGCACGCGGGCTCGGGGAAGTCGACGTTCGCGCGGCGCCTCGCCGAGGCGCTCGGCGGCGCGCCGGTCCTGCGGCTCGACGACATCGCGAGCCACGACCACCTGTTCGACTGGACCGAACGGCTGCGGCGGCGGATCCTCGATCCGCTCTCCCGCGGCGAGACGGCGCGCTATGCCGCGTACGACTGGACCGAGCGCCGCTTCGGCCCCGCCGAGCAGACCCTGCCGCCGGCGCCCGTGGTGATCGTCGAGGGCGTGGGCGCGGGCCGTCGCGCGCTGCGCGGGCACCTCGCCGCCGTGCTGTGGATGGACGTGCCGCGCGAGGCGGCGTGGCAGCGCGGGCGCCGCAGGGACGGGGTGGTCCAACGGGACTTCTGGGACGGGTGGGAGCCCGCGGAACTGCGGCACTTCACCGTGGACCCTTCCCGGCCCTTCGCCGACCTCTTGGTACGACAGTGCCCAGAGGGATACGAGGTACTGCGGGGGCCCGGTGGGGCGTCAGCCGGAACCCAAGCCGTCACCCAGGGTGAGGGGCCGTCGGCGGTCCGCTGAACCCCCGGAAAACGACTTCCAGTTGGCCCGGCGACTTTTCACGAGTGCCCCAACTCCGCTTGACCCAGGGGCCTTACAGGACTTACGTTCTGATGGTGCGGCCTTCCGAGGCCGCCCGCAGACGCGAAGCCCCCGGTTGTTCCCCCGTGATCGGGGGCTTCGTTCTGCCCTCCGGGCCCGATTCCCGACCGCTCCGAGCCGCCATCCGCTCACCCTCGGTCACCATCGACCCCGCTTCCCGACGGCCCTTTCCAGCCGATCCGGCAGTGCGGCACCCTACGGCCGACCGCTCCCCCGCAGGTACGATGCCTATCGGTGCGCCTTTTCCGGACGGATGCTCTGCGCGCCGGATCAACTCCCGTCCGCAGCACGGCGGTTCAGCGAAGTGGCCGGCGGGCACCGGCCCGCTGGTACGCAAACGGGGGCACGGCTCGTGGGGGACGCGATGGACTTCGACGCGGTGGGCGCACCCGCCCCGGCCGACCTCGCCTGGCTGAGGGGCGTCGACGCCTACACGATGGGCGCCTATCCGCAGGCCGAGGAGGAGTTCCGCACAGCGGTGCGGATGGATCCCGGCATGGCCGACGCCTGGCTCGGGCTGCACGCGCTGCGCGTGGACACGACGACGGCGCTGCTGCGGATGTTCCAGCACCGGGCCCGGTTCGGCGAGCAGCGGGGGCGGCACGCGCGCACCCTCAACTCCTGGTACTGGCTCGGCTGGTGGGTCCAGCCCGTCCTGGAGAGCGCCCGCGACCTGCTGCTCGCGCACGCCTCCCACTGGCTCGACGGCCGCCACGTCCCGGAGCTCGACCGGGCGCTCGCGGGCCTGCCGCCCGTCGACGCGGACCCGCAGGTGCGGTTCCTGCACGCCTGCCGCGCCTACCTGGTCAAGGACTGGGAGCAGCTGGTGCGGCACACCGACCCGCTCATTGACGACCCGATGCTGGGCATCGAGGCCGGGCTCTTCGGCGGCATGGCCCGGGTGCGCCTGGAGATGTACGGCCAGGCCGAGCCGCTGCTGTCCGCCGCCCTGATGCGGTGCCGCAGCGAGCAGCCCCAGCGCAAGGAGCTGCGGTACTGGCTGGCCCGCGCGCACGAGGGCACCGGGCGCTCGGCGGCGGCGCTGCCCCTGTACCGCGCGGTGCACCGGGTCGACGCCGCCTTCATGGACACCTCGGCACGGCTCGCGGCGATCGCCGAGGGCGACGGCTACGACGAGGCGGCTGACCTCGCCGCGGCGATCAGCCTGGCGGGCGGCGGCCAGGACGCGCTGGAGGGGCCCGACGGCATCGACGTCCTCTTCGGCACCGAGGGCCGCGACGTGAAGGTCACCGGCCCTGAGCCGCCGCCGGGCGGGCCGCCCGGCACGCAGAGCGGTTCCCCGGAGGCCGACGCCGTCCGAGAGAAGGCGATCATCCCCATCAAGCCGGGGCCCCCACAGCTGCCGCCGGGGCCCACCGACCCCGCGCTCCTGGAGGCCGCGCTCGCCGAACTGGAGGGCATGGTCGGCCTGGAGCCGGTGAAACGCCAGGTCAAGGCGCTCTCCGCGCAGCTGAACATGGCACGGCTACGGGCCGCCGAGGGCCTGCCCGTGCAGCCGCCGAAACGACACTTCGTCTTCTCCGGTCCCTCGGGCACCGGCAAGACCACCGTGGCCCGCATCCTCGGCCGGGTGTTCTACGCCCTCGGGCTGCTCGGCGGTGACCACCTGGTGGAGGCGCAGCGCGCCGACCTCGTCGGCGAGTACCTCGGCCAGACCGCCGTGAAGGCCAACGAACTGATCGACTCGGCCATCGGCGGCGTCCTCTTCGTCGACGAGGCGTACTCCCTCTCCAACTCCGGGTACGGCAAGGGCGACGCGTACGGCGACGAGGCGCTCCAGGTGCTCCTGAAGCGGGCCGAGGACAACCGCGACCACCTCGTGGTGATCCTCGCCGGCTACCCCGAGGGCATGGACCGGCTGCTCGCCGCCAACCCCGGCCTGTCCTCGCGGTTCACGACGCGGGTCGACTTCCCCTCGTACCGCCCCCTGGAGCTGACGGCGATCGGTGAGGTGCTGGCCGCCGAGAACGGCGACGTGTGGGACGAGGAGGCCGTGGAGGAGCTGCGCTCCATCAGCGGGCACGTCGTCGACCAGGGCTGGATCGACGAGCTGGGCAACGGCCGGTTCCTGCGCACGCTCTATGAGAAGAGCTGCGCCTACCGCGATCTGCGGCTCTCCTGCTACCCGGGCGAGCCGGACCGCGGGGACCTGTCGACGCTGCGGCTCCCGGACCTCATGCAGGCGTACGGCGAGGTGCTCTCAGGGCGCGGGCCGCAGGACACGCCGGGCGGCTGAGCCCCGGCGCGCCCCGCCGCCCGCCGGACGCCACCCTCACCCGACGAGCGCGCCGTCCAGGTTCTCGCGGCCGCCCGTGGCCTCCTGCGGCCTGCGGGGCACCGCCACGCGGTGCGCCGGGTCGCGGACCTCGCCGACCAGGAGTTCGAGTACGTCCTCCAGGGCGACCAGGCCGAGCACCCTGCCCGAGGCGTCGGCGACCTGCGCCAGATGGGTCGCGGCGCGCCGCATCACGGTCAGGGCGTCGTCGAGCGGCAGCTCCGCCCGCAGGGTCGTCATCGGCCGCCAGACCTGCTGGGGCACGGCCCGGTCGGTCTCCTCCAGATCCAGTACGTCCTTGACGTGGAGGTAGCCCATGAAGGCACCGTTCTCCGCGCGGACCGGGAAACGGGAGTAGCCGGTACGGCCGGTCAGCCCGACGACCTGCGCCGGGGTGACCGAGGCGTCCACCGTGACCAGCGAGGCGGTGTGGAGGAGCACGTCCGTCACCGGGCGCGAGCCCAGCTCAAGGGCGTCCTCCAGGCGCTCCTGCTCCTCGGGGTCGAGCAGGCCCGCCTGGCCGGAGTCCTCCACGAGGCGGTTGAGCTGTTCGCTGGTGAAGACAGCCTCGACCTCGTCCTTGGGCTCCACCCCGAAGAGCTTCAGGACGACGCGGGCGCACGCCCCGAGCGCCACCGTCACCGGCCGACACAGCCGGGCGAAGGCGACGAGGCCCGGGCTGAACCAGAGCGCGGTCTTCTCGGGGGCCGCCATCGCGAGGTTCTTCGGGACCATCTCGCCGATGACGAGGTGCAGGAAGACGACGACGGCGAGCGCGATCACGTAGCCGAGGGGGTGGATCACTCCCTCGGGCAGGTGGACCGCGTGGAAGAGCGGCTCCAGAAGGTGCGCCACGGTCGGCTCGGCGACGGCGCCGAGCGTCAGCGAGCAGACGGTGATGCCGAACTGGGCGGCGGCCATCATCTGCGGCAGGTGTTCGAGGCCGTACAGGACCTGGCGGGCCCGCTTGGTGTCCAGGGGCTCGATCTGGCTGCGGCGTACGGACACGAGTGCGAACTCGGCGCCGACGAAGAAGCCGTTGGCGAGCACCAGCAGGACGGCGAAGAGGAGCTGGAGCAGACTGACCAGACTCATCGGCCGGCCTCCGCGGCGGCCGCGAGCGCGGGGGCGTCCGCCGTCATGGCGATCCTGACCCGCTCCGCGCGGTTGTGCCCGACCTGGCGCACCGAGAGCCGCCAGCCGGGCAGTTCGGCCCGGTCGCCGGGGGCCGGGATGCGGCCGAGGAGATCCGCGACGAGGCCCGCCACCGTCTCGTAGGGCCCCTCGGGCACGTCGAGTCCTATGCGCCGCAGGGTGTCGACGCGGCAGCCGCCGTCGGCGTCCCAGGCGGGCCTGCCGTCCTCGGGCGCCACGGGGCACAGCTCGGGCACGTCGAGGAGGTCGTGCTCGTCGCGCACCTCGCCGACGAGTTCCTCGACGATGTCCTCCAGAGTGACCACCCCGGCCGTACCGCCGTACTCGTCGACGACGACGGCCATGGGCTGCTCGCTGCGCAGCCGCGCCAGGAGCGGCTGCACGGGCAGCGTCTCGGGGACGAGGAGCGGGGCCTGCGCGATGCGGCTCACCGGGGTGCGCAGCCGGTCGTGGGCGGGGACCGCCAGGGCGTCCTTGAGGTGCACCATGCCGACGATCTCGTCGATCCGCTCGCGGTAGACCGGGAAGCGGGACAGGCCGGTGGCGCGCGTCAGGTTCACCACGTCCTCGGCGGTCGCCGACGACTGGAGCGCGCTGACCTTCACACGCGGCGTCATGACGTGCTGCGCGGTCAGCTCGCCGAGGGAGAGGGTACGGACGAACAGGTCGGCGGTGTCCTGCTCCAGGGCGCCCGCCCGGGCCGAGTGGCGGGCCAGGGAGACCAGTTCGCCGGGGGTGCGGGCCGAGGCCAGCTCCTCGGCGGGCTCGACGCCGAGGGCGCGCACCAACCGGTTGGCCACGGCGTTCAGGAGGGCGATCACGGGGCGGAAGAGCCGCGCGAAGACGTGCTGCGGGCCCGCGACGAACCGCGCGACCTGGAGCGGCCTGGAGACCGCCCAGTTCTTGGGCACCAGCTCGCCGATGACCATCTGCACGGCGGACGCGAGCAGCATGCCGACCATCACGGAGACACCGCCGACGGCGCCGTCGGGGACGCCGAGCACCGTGAACGGGCCCGCGAGCAGGTGCGCGAGGGCCGGTTCGGCGAGCATGCCGACGACGAGCGAGGTGATGGTGATGCCGAGCTGGGTGCCGGAGAGCTGGAACGACAGCTCCTTGAGGGCGGCGACCACCGTGCGGGCCCGGCGGTCGCCGTCGGCCGCGGCCTTCTCCGCGTCGGGCCGCTCGACGGTGACGAGGCCGAACTCGGCCGCCACGAAGAAGCCGTTGGCGAGAATCAGCAGGAATGCCGCCGCAAGGAGCAGAAGGGGGACTGTCATGCCGCCGCCCCTCCGGTCGTACGGGTCCCGGTATGTCGGGAGAGGGCGGCGCGGGTACTACAGGACGATCCGTCCATCGCCGGAGGGAGTCACTCCTCGGATAGCAGGAGCCCCTGGGGGCCGGGCGGGCCCGTCAGGGGCGGGGCGGCACACCGGGCGCGCCCCGCCACCAGATTAATCAAGACGCGACGCGGGACGTCAGTCCCCTCGCGGCGTGCGGGCGTCCACCAGGGCACGGAGGGCCTTGGCGTCGGCGACGGCCTGCTCCCTGGCGATGCCCGGCTGGATGCCGAGGGCGGCCAGGCTGGTGCCGTCGCTGAGGTTCAGGAACACCCAGGGGTCGCCGGGGCGCAGGGTGACCTGGACGATCTCGGCCCAGGCCAGACGGCGGCTGCTCGCGATGTTGACGACGGTGACTCCGGAGTCGTCGGCGACGACCTTGGGCCTGCTGAGCAGCATGAGTGCGCCGAAGAGCAGGACGCCGGTGAAGATGAAGCTGATCCGCTCCCCCGGGCTGAGCGTGGGCAGCAGCAGGGAGATCACCGTGAGGACCACGAACATCACCGCACCCGTGCCGAGCAGCACCGCCCTGGTCCGCTTCGGCCGGAAGGTGACGGGGAGGACGGGGGTCTCGGACACGAGCGGGTCCTTCTGCCGGTTCAGAGACGACATGCGTGGATGGCGGTGGTGAGGATGGCCCGCGCCCCGAGGGCGTACAGGTCGTCCATGACGCGCTGCGCCTCCTTGGCGGGGACCATGGAGCGCACGGCCACCCAGCCTTCGTTGTGCAGCGGGGAGATCGTCGGCGATTCGAGGCCGGGCGTGAGGGCGACGGCCCGCTCCAGGTGCTCGGCGCGGCAGTCGTAGTCCATCATCACGTACGCCCGCGCGACCAGGACGCCCTGGAGGCGGCGGAGGAACTGCTGCACCTTGGGTTCGGCGGCGTCGGCGCCGGTGCGCCGGATGACGACCGCCTCGGACTTCATGATCGGGTCGCCGAAGACCTCCAGGCCCGCGTTGCGCAGGGAGGTGCCGGTCTCCACGACGTCCGCGATGACCTGGGCGACGCCGAGCTCGATGGCGGTCTCGACGGCGCCGTCGAGGTGGACGACGGAGGCGTCGACGCCGCTGTCGGCGAGGTGCTTGGCGACGATGCCCTCGTAGGAGGTGGCGACGGTCTTGCCCGCGAGGTCCTCGATGCCGGTGGCCGTGCCCGGCTTCGCGGCGAAGCGGAAGGTGGAGCGGGCGAAGCCCAGCGGCAGGATCACCTCGGCGTTGGCACCGGAGTCGACCAGCAGGTCCTGGCCGGTGATCCCGATGTCGAGCCGCCCGGCCGAGACGTAGATCGCGATGTCCTTGGGCCGGAGGTAGAAGAACTCGACCTCGTTCTCGGGGTCGACGAGGACGAGTTCCTTGGACTCCTTGCGCTGCTGGTATCCGGCCTCATGGAGCATCGCCGACGCAGGTCCGGACAGTGAACCCTTGTTGGGGACGGCGATGCGCAGCATGAGGTCGGATTCCTTCGCGTGAGTGGTGGGGTTGAGCCTGAGGGACCGGCGTACGGCTCAGAGGTGGGCGTAGACGTCGTCGAGGGAGATACCGCGGGCCACCATCATCACCTGGACGTGGTAGAGCAGCTGCGAGATCTCCTCGGCGGCCGCTTCCTTGCCTTCGTACTCGGCGGCCATCCAGACTTCGGCGGCCTCCTCGACGACCTTCTTGCCGATGGCATGGACGCCCTTGTCGACCAGCTCGGCGGTGCGGGAGGTCGTGGGGTCGCCGTTGACGGCCTTGTGCTGGAGCTCGGTGAAGAGCTCCTCGAAAGTCTTCTTGGACATGATGCCGTTCACTCTACGCGCCCGCCCGGACCCGCTCAGCGCCAGGGCTCGGAGACGGTACGGAGCGTGGTGGCGGTGGCCACGGCCGCGGTGACCGCTTCGTGCCCCTTGTCCTCGCTGGAGCCCTCGATGCCGGCGCGGTCCAGGGCCTGCTCCTCGGTGTCACAGGTCAGCACGCCGAAGCCGACCGGGACGCCGGTGTCCACGGAGACCTGGGTGAGGCCCTGGGTGACGCCCTGGCACACGTACTCGAAGTGCGGGGTGCCGCCGCGGATGACGACGCCGAGCGCCACGATCGCGTCGTAGCCGCGTCCGGCGAGGACCTTCGCGACGACCGGCAGCTCGAAGCTGCCCGGCACGCGCAGGACGGTCGGCTCGCTGATGCCGAGCTCGTTCAGGGCGCGCAGGGCGCCGTCGACGAGGCCGTCCATGACCTTCTCGTGCCACTGCGCGGCGATCACCGCGACCCGCAGGTCGCCGCAGTTCTTCACGCTCAGTTCGGGTGCGCCCTTGCCGCTCACGCGCTTCTCCTTCGGTTCTCGATGACGGGGGTGGGTGCTTACTGGTTGCCGCAGGTCGAGACGCCGGGGGCGTCCAGCCAGGGCAGGTCGTGGCCCATCCGGTCCCGCTTGGTGCGCAGGTAGCGGAGGTTGTGCTCGCCGGCCGTGACGGGCATCGGCTCGCGTGCGGTGACCCTCAGGCCGTGCCGCAGGACGGCGTCGACCTTGTCGGGGTTGTTGGTCATCAGCCGTACGCCCCGCACGCCGAGGTCGTCCAGGATGCGGGCGCCCGCGCCGTAGTCGCGGGCGTCGGCGGGCAGGCCGAGTTCGAGGTTGGCGTCGAGGGTGTCGCTGCCGCGCTCCTGGAGTTCGTACGCCCGCAGCTTGGAGAGCAGGCCGATGCCGCGCCCCTCGTGGCCGCGGAGGTAGACGACGACGCCGCGGCCCTCCTCGGTGATGCGCCGCATGGACTCCTCCAGCTGCGGCCCGCAGTCGCAGCGCAGCGAGTGGAAGACGTCGCCGGTCAGGCACTCGGAGTGGAGCCGGGCGAGGACGCCCTCGCCGTCGCCGATGTCGCCGTGGACGAGGGCGACGTGCTCGACGCCGTCGACGGTGGAGCGGTAGCCGTACGCCGTGAAGTCGCCGAAGGCGGTGGGCAGCCTGACCTCGGCCTCCCGGCGGACGGTGGGCTCCGAGGAGCGGCGGTAGGCGATCAGGTCCTCGATGGAGATGATCGTCAGGCCGTGCTTGCGGGCGAAGGGGATCAGCTCCGGCAGGCGGAGCATCTTGCCGTCCTCGCCCGCGATCTCCACGATGGCACCGGCGGGGCGCAGGCCCGCGAGGCGGGCGAGGTCGACGGCGGCCTCCGTGTGGCCGTCGCGGGCCAGGACGCCACCGGCGCGGGCACGCAGCGGGAAGATGTGCCCGGGGCGCACGAAGTCGTCGGCCGTGGCCTGGCCGCCCGCGAGGAGCTGGAGGGTGGTGGCGCGGTCGTCGGCGGAGATGCCGGTGGTGACGCCGTGCGCGGCGGAGGCGTCGACGGAGACGGTGAAGGCCGTGCTCATCGACTCGGTGTTGTCCTCGACCATCTGCGGCAGCCGCAGCCGGTCGAGTTCCCCGGCCTCCATGGGGGCGCAGATCAGGCCGCGGCACTCGGTCATCATGAAGGCGACGATCTCGGGGGTCGCCTTCTCGGCGGCGACGACGAGGTCGCCCTCGTTCTCGCGGTCCTCGTCGTCGACGACCACGACGGGGCGGCCGGCCGCGATGTCGCGGATGGCCTGCTCCACCGGGTCGAGGGACAGGTCCGAGGTGTCCTCGTCGAGGGCGGTGCTGTACCAGACGGGTGCCGGAGTCATGCCGGGGCTCCTTCCATGACGGGCCGAGAGGCCGCCGCGCGGGAGCGCAGCCACCAGTCGCGCATGCCCCACAGGACGAGGGCGAGGTAGACGACGTAGACGAGGCCGGAGAAGGCCAGGCCGCTGCTGAAGGCGAGCGGCACGCCGACCACGTCGACGAGCAGCCAGGCGAACCAGAACTCGACGAGGCCGCGGGCCTGGGCGACCATCGCGGCGAGCGTGCCGACGAAGATGTAGGCGTCCGGCCAGGGGTTCCAGGACAGCGAGGGGACGGCCGCGAACAGCGCGCCGACCGCGAGCGTGCCGGCGGCGGTGCCCGCGACCAGGACGCCCCGCTCCTTCCAGGTCGCGAAGCGGATGGCGATGGAGCCGTCCTGCGCCTGCTGCGTGCCGCGCGTCCACAGCCGCCAGCCCCACAGCGCGACGCCGATGACGAGGAGCTGCTTGCCGACGCCGCCGGAGAGCTGCGCGGAGGCGTACGCGGCGACGAGGATGACGCCGGACAGGAGCTGGGCGGGCCAGGTCCATATCGAGCGCCGCCAGCCGAGCGCGAGGGCGACGAGACCGACGGTGTTGCCGATCATGTCGGACCACATGATGCGCTGGTCGAAGGCCGTGAAGGCCTCGGAGTTGAGCCAGTTCACCGGGTGGCCTCCTGAGCGGGCGCGCGGTCGCCGAGGAGGCGCTCCACGTACTTGGCGATGATGTCGACCTCAAGGTTGACCGGGTCGCCGGGCTGCTTGGTGCCGAGCGTGGTCAGCGCGAGGGTGGTCGGGATGAGGCTGATGGTGAAGTGGTCGGGGCCCGCGTCGACCACGGTGAGGCTGACGCCGTCGACCGTGATGGAGCCCTTCTCCACGACGTAGCGGGAGAGGCCGGCGGGGAGGGAGACCGTGACGATCTCCCAGTTCTCGGAGGGCTCGCGCGCGACGATCGTGCCGGTCCCGTCCACGTGGCCCTGCACGATGTGTCCGCCGAGGCGCGCGCCGACCGAGGTGGGGCGCTCCAGATTGACGCGGGAGCCGACGGTGAGCGCGCCGAGGCCGGAGCGCTTCAGGGTCTCCGCCATCACGTCGGCGGTGAACTCGTCGCCCTCGTGCTCCACGACCGTCAGACATACGCCGTTGACCGCGATGGAGTCACCGTGCTTGGCGCCCTCGGTGACCACGGGGCCGCGCAGGCGGAACCGGGACGCGTCGGGGAGGTTCTCGACGGCGGTGATCTCGCCCAGCTCTTCGACGATTCCGGTGAACACTTCAGTGCTCCTTCGCTACGAGGGTCGCGGTGACGCGCAGATCGGGTCCGAGGCGGACGGTCTCGCTCACGTCGAGCCGCAACGCGTCGGTGATGGTGGTGATTCCGCCGCCGGTCAGGGCTGCGGGGCCCGCGCCCAGCAGGACGGGGGCGAGGTAGCCGACGACGCGGTCGACGGCACCGGCGGCGACGAAGGCCCCGGCGAGCGTCGGGCCGCCTTCGAGGAGGACGGAACGCACGCCACGCGCGTGCAGCACGGCGAGAAGGGCTGGAATGTCCAACCCACCTTCTTGGGCGCGCGGCAGCCGGACGGTCTCCGCGCCTTCGTACGCGGGTGTGGCGTCGCCTTCGTACGCGGGCGTGGCGTCGTCGGCGACGGCGATCAGCGTCGGTGCCGCCTCGTCCAGGACGCGGGCGCCGGGGGTGACGGCGGTGCCGTTCGTGTCGATGACGACCCGCAGGGGCTGGACGGCGCCTTCGATGCCCCGCACGGCGAGGTGCGGGTCGTCGGCGCGCTGGGTGCCGGAGCCGACGACGACGGCGTCGCACTCGGCGCGCAGCCGGTGCACGTCGGCGCGGGACTCGGCGGAGGTGATCCAGCGGCTGGTGCCGTCGGCGGCGGCGACACGACCGTCGAGTGTGGCGGCGTACTTCCAGGTGACGTGGGGGCGACCGCGCCGCACGGAGGTCAGCCAGGCGGCGTTCCCCTCGGCGGCCTCCGCCTCCAGCAGGCCCTGCTCGATGGAGATCCCGGCCGTACGCAGGGTCTGCGCGCCCCCGGTCGCGGTGGGGGTGGGGTCGCCGACGGCGTAGACGACGCGGGCGATCCCGGCGCCGATGAGGGCCTGCGCGCACGGGCCGGTGCGGCCGGTGTGGTTGCACGGCTCCAGGGTGACGAGGGCGGTGCCGCCGCGGGCCGCCTCGCCCGCCTCGCGCAGGGCGTTGACCTCGGCGTGCGGGCCGCCGGCCCGGTGGTGCCAGCCCTCGCCCGCGACTTCGCCGGACGCGTCGAGGATGACGCAGCCGACGACGGGGTTGGGGCTGGTGGAACCGAGTCCGCGCGCGGCGAGCACAATGGCGCGCCGCATGGCGGCTGCTTCGGCTACGGGGGTGGCCACCGGGTCCTCCTGCCTCGTGGGGCACGGACTCCGGGGCTGTCGTGACGACGACATGTACGGACGACGGCATCGGGAGCGACGCCGACGCCGAAGGACACGTGTCCCCGGAGGATCCCAGGAACCACTCCTGACCGCAGCCAGGAACAAGCCACTACGACGGCGTGCAAAGATGCCCGCCCGCCGCGCACTGCCTCCCATCCGGACTTTCACCGTCGGTCCAGGAATTTCACCTGGTCAACCGGCCGCTGGAGGCGGCCGGGTCGCGGACTGTAACCGCCGGTTCGGAATTACACCGACCCCGGAGTGCGCTGCTTCTGGTACGTGGCCAGTGTGCCACGTCTGATCGACGGTCACGCGAGCGATCGGCTGTGGGCCGGCTCACAGCATCACCGTTCAATCTTCTCTTCAACCAGTTTGGTCCAGACCTATTGACCGACTGGTCTAGTCCTCTTAATCTCTGCGTCACCTCAGAGGAGCCCGTCCGTGTTCCGCACCGTCCCCAGGAGGCCCGCATGCCGCCCCACAACCGCGCGAGACCCGCCCTGTTCGCGACCGGCGCCGCGCTCGCCGGAATGCTGCTCGGCATGGTCTCCGGCAGCGTCTCGCACGCCGCCGACGACGCGTCCGCCGACCACTCGTCCTGCCGCCCCGACGGCCTCCACAAGACGCCCGGCGTCGACGTTCCCTACTGTTCCGTCTACGACAGCGACGGCCGCGAGAAGATGGGCGCCGACCACCAGCGGCGCGTCATCGGCTACTTCACGGGCTGGCGCACCGGCAAGAACGGTGAGCCCGCCTACCTCGCCCCCGACATCCCCTGGGACAAGGTCACCCACATCAACTACGCCTTCGCGCACGTCGGCAAGGACAACAAGGTCTCCGTCGGCTCCGACGGCGAGAAGAACGCCGCGACCGGCATGACGTGGCCGGGTGTCGCGGGCGCCGAGATGGATCCCGCGCTGCCCTACAAGGGCCACTTCAACCTCCTCAGCAAGTTCAAGAAGCAGCACCCGGACGTCAAGACGCTGATATCCGTGGGCGGCTGGGCCGAGACGGGCGGCTACTTCGACGACGACGGCAAGCGGGTCGGCTCCGGCGGCTTCTACTCGATGGCGACCAACGCCGACGGCTCGGTGAACCAGGCCGGCATCGACACCTTCGCCGACTCAGCGGTCACCTTCATAAAGAAGTACGGCTTCAACGGCGTCGACATCGACTACGAGTACCCGACGTCGATGAAGGACGCGGGCCACCCGGCGGACTTCCCGATCTCCAACGCCCGGCGCGGCGGACTGGTCAAGGGCTACGCGGCCCTGATGAAGACCCTGCGCGAGAAGCTGGACAGGGCGGGCGCGGCCGACGGCAAGCACTACATGCTGACCGTGGCGGCCCCCTCGTCCGGCTACCTGCTGCGCGGCATGGAGACCTTCCAGGTCCAGAAGTACCTGGACTACGTCAACATCATGTCGTACGACCTGCACGGCGCCTGGAACGAGTACGTCGGCCCCAACGCCTCCCTCTTCGACGACGGCAAGGACGCCGAGCTGGCGGCCGCGGGTGTCTATGGCAGCCAGCAGTACGGCGGCATCGGCTATCTGAACACCGACTGGGCGTACCACTACTTCCGCGGCTCGATGCCCGCCGGGCGCATCAACATCGGCCTTCCGTACTACACGCGCGGCCACAAGAACGTGCAGGGCGGCACCGACGGGCTGTGGGGCAAGGCCGCCGCGAGCAGCTGCCCGGCCGGTTCGGGGCTGACCAAGTGCGGTGACGGCGCGGTCGGCATCGACAACCTCTGGCACGACAAGGACGACAACGGCAAGGAGTCCCCGGCGGGCTCCAACCCGATGTGGCACGCCAAGAACCTGGAGAAGGGGATCGTCGGCGACTACGTCACCAAGTACGGCTTCGCGGCGGGCACCAAGCTGACCGGCACCTACGCCCGCAAGTACAGCTCCTCGCTGGTCGCGCCGTGGCTGTGGAACGCGGACAAGAAGGTCTTCCTGTCGACGGAGGACGAGGAGTCGGTGGCGAAGAAGGCCGACTACGTGATCGACCGGGGCATCGGCGGGACGATGGTCTGGGAGATGGCGGGCGACTACGACTGGAACGCCGCCAAGGGCCAGTACGAGATGGGCGACACGCTCACCTCCTTGATGCACGACAAGTTCAAGACCGCCAAGCCATACGGCGCGAAGGTCGCGAACAGGGAGATGCCCACCAAGGCCGTGGACATCGGTGTGGAGTTCGGGGACTTCAAGCTCGGCGACTCCAACTACCCGATCACGCCCAAGGTGAAGATCACCAACAACACGAAGACGGCGCTGCCGGGTGGCACGGAGTTCCAGTTCGACTACTCCACCTCGGCGCCGGGCAACGCCTCCGACCAGTCCGGATTCGGTACGAAGGTGATCAGCAGCGACCACACGGGCAGCAACGTCGGCGGTCTGAAGGGCGACTTCCACCGGGTCTCGCTGAAGCTTCCGGCCTGGCAGTCGCTGGCACCCGGCGCGTCCGTGGACCTCTCCTTCAACTACTACCTGCCGGTGTCCACCCCGTGGAACTGGACGGTGAACATCAGCGGCACGACGTACGCGCTCGCCGGTGACCTGGCGCGCGGCACCACGGTCGTCGAGCCGGGCACGGGCACCGGACCGACGGACCCGCCCGGGCCGACCGACCCGCCCACGCCGCCCGGTACGTGCACGGCTCCCGCGTGGAGTTCCTCGGCCGAGTACGGCTCCGGAACGGCCGTCTCCCACAAGTCCCGCACCTACAAGGCCAAGTGGTGGACGAAGGGCGACGAGCCGGGCGCCGGTGGCGAGTGGGGCGTCTGGCAGGACCTGGGGGCCTGCTGATCCCCGCCTGACCGCGCGGTCCGCCGCGTCGGCCCGCCGCCTCGCCTCAACGGCCGGGCGGCGGGCCGAACAGTTCGTCCCGGGCCGCGTCCTGCGCGGCCAGGAGCGCGCCGCGCGATACCGCGGAGCCGCCCAGCACTCCGGCGCGGACCTCCGTGGGCAGCGGTGACATGGTGGTGACACGGTCCTCGACGCGGGCGGCGAGCGCGGCGCCGCCCGCGCGGCCCACCTCGCCGCCGAGTACGACGCACCCGGGGTCGAGGATCGCGGCCATCGCGGCGGCGCCGATGGCCACGCGGTCGGCGACGGCGTCCAGGAAGGCGTCCTCGCGCGCCTGAACCGCGTGCCGCACCACGTCGGCGGCGGACATGCCGGGCCGCACGAGCCCGTGCTCCGCGCCGAGCGCAAGGAGCGCGGCGGCGCAGGCCAGCGAGTGGAAACCGCCCTCGCAGCCGGTGGCGGACGGCAGTCCACCCGTGCCCGGCACCGGCAGGAAGCCGATCTCTCCGGTGCCGCCCGAGGCGCCCCTGCGCAGCGCCCCGTCGAGCACGACGGCCGCGCCCACGCCTTCACCGAGCCAGAGCAGCACGAAGGTGTCCCGGTCGTGGGCGGCACCGTCCCGCTGTTCGGCGCGGGCCGCGAGGTTGGTCTCGTTCTCCACCAGGACACGCGCGCCGAGCCGCTCCTGGAGGGCGCCGACGAGAGCGCGGTGCCAGGCGGGCAGCGAGGTCGTGTCGTGCAGGTCGCCGGTGGCCGGGTCGATGAGGCCGGGCGCGCCGATGCCGACGGTGTGCAGCCGCCGGGCGCCGCCCTCGCGCGCGGCGCTCTCGACGAGGGTGAGGGCGCTCTCCACCGCGGTGGCGGTGTCGCCGCCGATGGGCGCGGAGGCCTCGGCGAGCACCGCGCCGAGCAGGTCGGTCACGACGACGGAGACGCTGTCGGTGCGTACGTCGAGCGCGGCGAGGTGGGCCCGGTCGGCGACGATTCCGTACAGCCGGGCGTTCGGGCCGCGGCGCTGGGCACCCGCCTCACCGACGACGGTGATGAGCCCGGACCCCTGGAGGCGTTCGACGAGGTCGGCCACGGAGGGCCGGGACAGGCCGGTGAGCTGCTTCAGCTGGTTCGCGGTGAGGGGCCCTTCGCTCTGCAGGAGGCCCAGCGCGAGCCGGTCGTTGATGGCCCGGGCGGTACTGGGTGAGGCAGGCATGCCGGGGATCCTTCCACAGGAACTTCGGGAGCTTCTATTTATCAGGCAGGGTTCCTGATAGTTTACGCCCCGTATCGGGGCACACCTGCGCCGTGACGGAAGCCACCTTCGGGAGGGGCGGGACGCGATGAGTGAAGCGGTCGGCGAAGCGGTCGGCGAAGCGGTCTACGACGAGGCCCGGTTGCGGCGCGCGCGGATCGCCGTGGCCGCCGTCTTCTGTGTGCACGGCGCGGTCACCGGCTCCTTCGCGACCCGCGTGCCGTGGATCCAGGAGCACTCCTCGGTCGGCGCGGGCATGCTCGGCCTCGCACTCGCCTTCCCCGCGATCGGCGCCTCCCTGGCGATGCCGCTCGCGAGCCGCATCAGCCACCGCTTCGGCGCCCGCAACGCGCTGCGCGGACTCCTCGCGATGTGGACGCTCTCCCTGCTCCTGCCCTCGCTCGCGCCGAACCTGCTCACGCTCTGTCTGGCGCTCTTCGTGTACGGCGCGACGTCCGGCATGTCGGACGTGGCGATGAACGCCCTCGGCGTCGAGACCGAGAACCGTATGCGGAAGTCGATCATGTCGGGCCTGCACGGCATGTGGAGCGTCGGCGCCCTGATCGGCTCCGCGGCCGGCACCGTCGCCGCCCATCTCGGCTCGGACGCCAGGCTCCACCACGCGCTGGCCGCCGCGGCCCTGACCGCGCTCGGCCTCGCCGCCTGCCAGGGCGTACTCGACCTCCAGGCGACGCCCGAGCAAGAGGCGCCCCCGCGGTTCTCGCTGCCGCCCAGGTCGGCGCTGCTGATCGGCGCGGTCGGCTTCTGCGCGGTGTTCGCGGAGGGCGCGAGCCTCGACTGGTCGGCGGTCTATCTGCGGGATGTCCTGGACTCGTCGGCCGGTGTCGCCGCCGCGTCCACCACCGGCTTCACGCTCACCATGGCTGTGGCACGGCTGGCGGGCGACGCGGTGGTGAACCGGTTCGGCGCGGTGCGCACGGTGCGGGTCGGCGGGGTACTCGCGGCGCTCGGCGGGCTGCTGGTGGTCCTCGCCTCCCACCCGCTCATGGCCATGGGCGGCTTCGCGCTCCTGGGTCTTGGCATCGCGGTGGTGGTGCCGCTGGCGTTCGCCGCGGCGGGGCGCAGCGGGCCGAACCCCAGCCAGGCCATCGCGGGCGTCGCCACCATCACGTACACCTCGGGCCTGATCGCGCCCTCGGCGATCGGGACGCTGGCGGACGCGACCAGCCTGGTGACCTCGTTCGGCCTGGTGACGCTGCTCGCGTTCGGTCTCGCGGTCTTCGCGGGGGTGCTGCGGACGGACGGCCGCAAGCCGGCGCGGCCCCGGAGCCCGCAGCCGACCGAAGGGAAGTCGCGCTGACGCGGACCGAAGCCGTACTGATGTCGCATTAACATGGCGTCGATCATTTCGGGCCACGCGCAGTCGACATCCGGCCCGGCTCAGCGCACAGAAAGCGACACTCACCATGGATCTCGGCGTGCGCTGGAAACTGCACGGCGACGGCCGCACCCCCGCCCCCGGCGCGGTCGTACGGCCCGACGAGCGGCTCTCGTGGCCGCGCACCTTCGGGCTCGGTGCACAGCACGTGGTGGCCATGTTCGGCGCATCCTTCGTGGCGCCCGTTTTGATGGGTCTTGACCCGAATCTGGCCATCATGATGTCGGGTGTCGCGACCGCCATCTTCCTGCTCGCCACGCGCGGCCGGGTCCCCAGCTACCTGGGCTGCTCGCTCTCCTTCGTCGGGGTCGCCGCGGTCATCCGCGCCCAGGGCGGCTCCAGCGCGACGGTGACCGGCGCGGTCTTCGTGGTCGGCGCCGCGCTGTTCCTGGTGGGGCTCGCGGTGCAGAAGTTCGGGGCGCGGGTCATCCACGCCGCGATGCCGCCGATCGTGACCGGCGCGGTCGTCATGTTGATCGGCTTCAATCTGGCGCCGGTCACCGCGTCGACGTACTGGCCGCAGGACCAGTGGACTGCGCTGCTGGTGATGCTGTTCACCGGATTGGCCGTGGTGTGTCTGCGCGGTTTCTGGTCACGCATCGCGATCTTCCTCGGCCTCCTCTTCGGCTACGGCATCTCCTGGGTCTTCGACCAGGTCTTCGGCAGGATCCACTCGGCGGACGGCTCGGGCAAGGTTGTCGACCACTGGCGCCTGGACCTGTCCGCCGTCGGCAAGGCCGACTGGATCGGGCTGCCCACCTTCCACGCGCCGAGCTTCCAGTGGTCGGCGATCCTCGTGGCGCTGCCCGTCGTCATCGCGCTGGTCGCGGAGAACGCGGGTCACGTCAAGGCCGTCGGCGAGATGACCGGTGACGACCTCGACGACAAGCTCGGCACGGCGATCTCGGCCGACGGCGCCGCGTCCATGCTCTCCACCGCGGTCGGCGGCCCGCCCAACACGACGTACTCCGAGAACATCGGCGTGATGGCGGCGACCCGCGTCTACTCCACGGCCGCGTACTGGGCGGCGGCCTGCTTCGCGCTGCTCTTCGGTCTCTGCCCCAAGTTCGGCGCGGTCGTCGCGGCGATCCCGGGCGGTGTGCTCGGCGGCATCACCGTCATCCTCTACGGCATGATCGGCCTGCTCGGCGCGCAGATCTGGATCAACGCCAAGGTGGACCTGCGCAACCCGCTGAACCTGGTCCCCGCCGCGGCGGGCATCATCATCGGCGTCGGCGGCGTCTCGCTGAAGTTCACCGACAATTTCGAGCTGAGCGGCATCGCGCTCGGCACGATCGTCGTCATCACCGGCTATCACGTGCTGCGCGCGTTCGCCCCGCCGCACCTCAAGACCCAGGACCCGCTGCTGGACGCGGGCATGTCGACGTACGACGAGAAGAGCGAGACCCGGGACGGGAGCGAGGGCGGGAGCGAGAGCGCCCGGTAATCCGGTGGACGGGGTGCGCACCGGCTGACTACCGTGCGCACCATGTCCAGCCCCGAGTCCGACAGACTCCCGCCACCGGTCGTCCGGTGGCTTCCCGCGCCGTCGCACTGACGCCCCCGCCGCCTTCGCGCGACCGTCACGTGCGCCTTCTTCGCGACCAGCACGTGCGCTATCCGCGCGACCGTCATGTGCCGCGTTCCGCGCGCTCGCGCAGCCACCGGATCACCGCTCCCGTGTCCTGATCGTTTCGTTCGGTCCACACCGTGGTTGCGGAGTTTCGCTGTGCCCTTTGCCATCTACCTGCTCGGACTTGCCGTCTTCGCGCAAGGCACCTCCGAGTTCATGCTGTCCGGCCTGGTGCCGGACATCGCCCGGGACCTGGATGTCTCCATCCCGTCCGCGGGCCATCTCACCTCGGCCTTCGCCGTGGGAATGGTCGTCGGCGCGCCGCTGATGGCCCTGCTGAGCCGTCGTTTCTCGCGGCGGCGCGCGCTGTTGGCCTTCCTGGGCGCCTTCCTGCTGGTCCACGTCGTCGGTGCGCTCACCACGAGCTTCGCGGTGCTGCTCGCGACGCGCGTGGCCGGCGCCCTCGCCAACGCCGGTTTCCTCGCGGTCGCCCTGGTGACGGCCACGAGCATCGTCGAGCCGAACGCCAAGGGGCGCGCCACCTCGGTGCTGCTCGGCGGTGTGACGGTCGCCTGTGTCGCGGGGGTGCCCGCGGGGGCGGTGCTCGGCGAGGTGTGGGGCTGGCGTTCGGCCTTCTGGGCCGTGGCCCTGCTCTCCGTGCCCGCCGTCCTCGCGATCGGGCGGGCCGTGCCGGCCGGGACCGCCGGGGCGCCGGACGCCACCGCGCCGAGCGCCGTCGGCGAGCTGCGCGCGCTGCGCGGTCCGCGGCTCGTGATCACGCTGCTGCTCGGCGCGCTGGTGAACGGTGCGACGTTCTGTACGTTCACCTATCTGGCGCCGCTGGTCACCAAGGTGACCGGGCTCGGCTCGGGCTGGGTGCCGGTGGTGCTCGCCCTCTTCGGCATCGGTTCGTTCATCGGTGTCAGCCTGGGCGGGCGGGTCGCCGATGTGCGGCCCGTGCCGCTTCTGGTGGGCGGTTCACTCGCGTTGCTCGCCGGCTGGGTGCTGCTCGCGGTGACCGCCGCGTCCGCGGTGGCGGTACTCGTCCTGGTCCTCGTCCAGGGCGCGTTGGCGTTCGGCGTCGGCTCCACGCTCATCTCCCAGGCCCTGTACGCGGCGACGGGCGCCCCCACCCTGGCCGGCGGCTTCGCCACGGCCGCGTTCAACGTGGGCGGCGCGATCGGCCCCTGGTGCGGCGGCCTGGCGATCTTCGCGGGGCTCGGCTACCGCTCACCGCTGTGGGTGAGCGCGCTGCTCGTGACGGCGGCGCTGGTCATCGGAGGCGCGGCACTCGGCCTTTCTCGGCGCGGGCGCCCGGTGCCGGCGCGGTGGCGCGGTCACGTAGCGACTCGTCGGCGTAGGAGGCGGTGACGGCGGCGGCTCAGGTCGAACCGGGCGGGCGGTCATCCCCGCGTCCCTCGTTTCGGGGATGCGGCCGGTGCGGTGGCCCTCCGGCCGGGCCGGGGCTGCGACGCTGCCCCCATGGCGCAGTTGGAGCGGTTCGCAGAGTCCAGGGCCCCGGAGCGCGGGGTCGACGGCGTGGTGGCGCGGATGCGGGCGCTCGGCGACGACCTGCCGCCGGGCGACGGGGTGGCCGTCTTCAACCGGGTCTATCTCTCGGTCACCGAGGAGCTCGGCCGCCACCTCGGCCTCGGCGTCTTCCCGGACACCCGGGCGGCGACCACGCTGGGCGTCCGGTTCGCCGAGCGCTATCTGACGGCCGTCGACGCGGCGGCCGAAGAGCGCCGGCCGCCCGCCTGCTGGCGCCCGCTGTTCCAGTACCGGCACCATCCCGGCGTACGTCCCCTGCAGTTCGCCCTCGCGGGCATCAACGCGCACATCGGACACGATCTGGCGCTCGCCCTCGTCGACGCCTGCCGTACGCTCGGCTGCGAACCCACCGATCTGGAGGACGAGTTCGACCGCGTCGGCGACATCCTCGTCTCCCTGGAGGAGCGCATCCGCGAAGAGCTGATGCCCGGCCCGGACCTCCTCCAGATCGGCGATCCGCTGACGCATCTGGCCGGTTCCTGGAGCCTGGAGCGGGCCCGCGACGGCGCGTGGGGGGCGGCCCGGGCCCTGTGGGCCCTCCGCGAACTGCCGGGCGTCGCCCGGGAGTTCGCGGAGCGGCTCGACGGGGCGGTGGGACTGGTGGGCCGCATCCTGCTGACGCCGCTGCCGGACTGACCGGACTCCGCCGCTCCCCTCCGACCCAGCCGTCCGGCCCCTTCGGGCGACGTCGCTGTACGTTGCAACGACGGCCCCGACGCGGACTGAGCCTCCCGCAGGGCAGGCGGTACGACATCGGACGCGACGTCCCGGCGGCAGCCAGGGCCGCGACGACATCGGCTACGCGAGTGGGTCTTCGGACGCAACCTGTACCCCGACCACCCCACGACGCAGGGCTGTACGGCATCCCGGGCCGGGCCTGGCCCCCCACTACCGCTCGGTCGCCGACCCGCTGATCACCCTGACGCCGGCCGCCGCCGCCACGGAGCGGGCCCGGCTCGGCACCAGCGTCCTGGTCGCCCCGCTGCACGTGCCCTTCCAACTCGCCCGCAGCACCCGCACGGTGTACGACGGCCCGGACCGCGCCCCGTTCCGCGGCAACGTCCAGCAGCCCGTCGAGGCTCCAGGGCCTCGCCGCCCAGGTGTACGAGGAGGCGCGGTCGGCCGGGTCCAGGGCAGGCGCCTCGCAGGGGCGCGGCCCTAGGGGCGCGGGGAACCGCGCGACCAGCCACAACGGCCCGGCGGATTCCCACGCGCCCCGGAGGAACGGTGCCGTCAGTCCTCGGGCAGCTCGACGGGCGCGATCTCGTCGTACACGTCCCCGGGCCCGGGGTTGGTGGCGTCCGTGGACCCGCCGAAGTGGTGCATCACGCCCCACACCGCGTTCAGCGCGGTCTGGATCGCGCCCTCGGCCCAGCCGGCCGTCCAGGAGATGTCGTCGCCCGCGAGGAAGATGCCGCGCTTGTCCTCGGGCAGGCGGTCCTGCATGAAGTGGGTGAACAGGCGCCGCTGGTAGCGGTAGTGGCCCGGCAGGTTGGCCTTGAAGGCGCCCATGAAGTAGGGCTCGTTCTCCCAGGAGACGGTCACCGGGTTGCCGATGATGTGCTTCCTGATGTCGACCTTCGGGTAGATCTCGCCGAGCGACTTGAGCATGACCTCCATGCGCTCGTTCGCCGACAGGGGCAGCCACTTCAGGCTGTCGTCGCACCAGGTGTACGAGAGGCAGATGACGGCGGGCTTGTCCGGCCCGTCGTCGAGCAGGTAGGTGCCGCGCGTCATGCGGTCGGTGAGCGTCATCGACATGACGTCACGGCCGGTCGGGTTTCCCCTGTCGTCGACGGCCTTGTCCAGCCAGAACGGCCGGTCCACCGGCACGAAGAGCTTCGAGCTCTCCATGTAGTGGGTGCGCTCCATCGCCGTCCAGTGGTCGATGGGGAAGAGCGAGTCGTCGCACTCGATCTTGGAGAGCAGCATCCACGACTGGGCGGTGAAGATCGCCGCCTGGTAGGTGCGGATGTCGCCGGAGGCGTCGGTGACGGTGACGCGGTTCCCGGCGGTCCGGTTGAGGCGGGTCACGGCGGGCTTGGGCTCGCCGCCCTCGTGCAGCGACTTCAGGGACGTACCCGGCTCCCAGTGCACGATCTTCTGCGGCTCACGGTCCCACAGGCGCAGTGGCAGCTGCTGGCTGCCGCCGACGATGCCGCGGTGGTGGTCGTCGGCCTCGGTGTAGACGACGCGCAGGATCTCCAGGATGGAGTTCGGGAAGTCGGTGTCCCAGCCGCCGGTGCCGAAGCCGACCTGGCCGAAGATCTCGCGGTGCCGGAAGGACTTGAAGGCCTCGGAGTCGCAGAGGAAGCCGTAGAAGGTCTGGTTGTCGAGCTTCTCGACGAGCTTGGCCCAGATCTCGCGGATCTTCGGCACGTCGCGCTCGCGCAGGGCGCGGTTCATGTCGGAGAAGTCCGCGCCCTCTTCGAGGCAGTCGGCCCACGCCTTCGCCACGTCGCGGTAGACCTGCGGCAGGTCGGCGACGGTCTCGGCGTAGTGCGACTCGCCCTTGAGGTCCACCACCGTCGAGGGGGTCGACTCGGCGAGCGGGTTGGGGAACGGGCTGGTCTTCAGGCCCACCAGGTCGATGTAGTGCTGGAGCGCCGTCGAGGACGGCGGGAAGCGCATCGCGCCCATCTCGGCGGTGAGCGAGGGGTCGCAGCCCTCGAAGCCGACGGTGCGCAGCCGGCCGCCGATCTGGTCGGCCTCGTACACGACGGGCTTGAGGCCCATCTTCATCAGTTCGTACGCGGCCACGATGCCGGACAGGCCGCCGCCGATGACGGCGACCTCGGTGCCGTGCTCGGTCGCGGGTATCTGGCCCAGGCCCGCGGGGTGCGCGAGGTAGTCGTCGTACGCGTAGGGGAAGTCCGGGCCGAACATGGTGATCGGCGGCTGGGCGTCGGTGTGCTGGATGGCGGTGGGCACCGTGGACGTCATGGGGTACGGACTCCTTGCACGGAACTGAAAAGGCAGGTGGGGGGCAGGCTCAGACGAGGGACGCGTACAGGCCGGGGCGGCGGTCGCGCAGGTAGGGGTTGTTCGCGCGGGAGGCGCTCAGAAACTCCGGGTCGACGTCACCGAAGACCAGTTCCTCGCCGCGGCCCGCGCGGGCGCGCGCCACGCCGTCGGGTCCGGCCAGCGTGGAGAGGCCGACGAACTCGAACTCCCCCTCCGGGCCGACCCGGTTGACGTACGCGACGTACATCTGGTTCTCGAAGGCGCGCACCGGCACGACGGACTCGGCCACGAACTGGAAGGGGTGCATCTGCGCGGTGGGGACGATCAGGAGGTCGGTGCCGGCGAGGGCGTGCGCGCGGACGTTCTCCGGGAACTCCACGTCGTAGCAGATCATGAGGCCGACGCGGACGCCGCCCAGCTCGGCCTGGACGACGGACTGTTCGCCCGGCGTGAAGGAGTCGCGCTCGAAGCAGCCGAAGAGGTGGGTCTTGCGGTAGTTCGCGAGGCGGGTCCCGTCCGGGCCGATCAACTGCACGGAGTTGAAGACGGCCTCGCCCGCACGCTCGGCGTAGCCGTAGGCGACGCCGATCTGATGGCGGACGGCGATCTCGGCGATGGCCTTCGCGGACGCCCCGTCGGCGGGCTCGGCCAGGCGGGCGATGTCGTCGCCGATCGCGTAGCCGGTGAGGAAGAGCTCGGGAGCCGCCAGCAGCCCGGCCCCCGCGGCGGCCGCGCGCCCCGCCGCCTCGTCGAGCGCCCTGAGGTTCTCGGTGACGGATCCGAGCTGCCCGGAACTCTGGAGCAGGGCGGTGCGCAGCGCAGGCATGGCTGATCCTCAGGGCGTACGAAGGGGAAGGTGGGGTCCGTTAGACGGTACGGTCGGCGGCCTCACCGGGACAAGGCGCGACCGTTGCGGGCAGCCGCACGATCTGTTGCGCGTGGCGAGCTCCGAGCGGCGATTCATTGCGCGGGGAGACGCGCCTCACGTATCAGCGGTGTCCACCCACAGGCGCAGGGGCCGCGCGGCCGTCCCCACCGTACGGCGGAGGCGGGGTGCCGCCCGTGGCCGGACGTGCCGGGCCCCCGTTCCGCGAGAGCGTGAGAGCACCCGGAGAGACCGGGCGAACACCTCGCAGACGGAGGGCTTCCCGTGAGCCGTACGACCAACGACCGCGCCCTCGACCGCCGCCGCGGCCTGGCGGTGGGCGCCGCGCTCCTCGTGACCGCCGGGGCGGCCGGCGTGGCCGCCGCGTCCGGTCAGGACGAGCCCCGCCCCGCCACGTCGGCCGCCGCGCCGCAGACGAAGCGCGAGGCCGCCGCGCTCACCGGCTCGGCGAAGATGTACCGCAAGACCACGGAGGACGTGACGTTCACCTTCGACGCGCATCTGGCGGCGGAGAACAACGGCGACCCGTCGAAGGCGACCGGCACCTTCCGCTTCGTCCACCTCGACAAGCCCGGCGGCAAGGGCGGCTGGGCCGAGGGCCGCATCGACTGCCTGATGACCGGCGGCAAGGTGGCCACGGCAACCGGGATCATCACCGGCACCAACCTCAAGGACATCAAGGGCGGCCGGGTCGGCTTCACGATCCACGACACGGGCGGCACCGACCGCGTGGGCTACAGCTGGGCGGCGGTGGGCGGCCCCGACGGCACGAAGAAACTGCCGAAGTGCACCAGCTCGGCCCCGCACGAGAAGGTCAAGAGGGGCACGGGCGACTTCCACGTCACACCCTGGAAGGTCCCGTACCCGAAGGCCCCGTAAGGGGCGCGGGGAACTCCGCGACCAGCCCCAACGACGCCGCACCCAAAAACCCGCCCCAAGAGGCACCCCCCTAAGGGGCGCGGGGAACTCCGCGACAAGCCCCCACCAACCCGCACCCAGAGAACCGACCCCAAGCGGCACCCCACCCAAGGGGCGCGGGGAACTGCGCGACCAGCCATCACCGACCCGCAGCCAGGAAAAAACCTACGCCGGAGACCCCGAAGAGAATCTCCGCATCAACGGCGAAAGCACCAGCACAGACCTCGTCCGCTCAACGAACGGCTCCCCCGCGATCCGCTCAAGCACCCGCTCGAAATGCCGCATATCCGCAGCGAACACCTGGACGATCGCGTCCGCGTCCCCCGTGACGGTGGACGCGGACGCGACTTCCGGATACCGCTCAAGCCCCCGCTTGATCGCCTCCGGCGAGGTATTGCGGCGACAGTAGATCTCGATGAACCCCTCGGTCTCCCAGCCGAGCGCCGCGGGGTCCACCCGCACCGTGAAGCCCGTGATGGCTCCGGTGGCCCGCAGCCGGTCCACGCGCCGCTTGACGGCGGGCGCGGAGAGTCCGACCAGCTGGCCGATGTCGGCGTAGGAACGGCGGGCGTCCTCGGCGAGGGCGTGCACGATGCGTTCGTCGAGATCGTTCAGTCGCACGGGGGGTGGATCACTTTTCTGCTGTGGCCAATCGGGAGCGGCTCATGCCGTACAGGAAGTAGAACACGAGGCCGATGGCCATCCAGACACCGAACACGACCCAGGTCACGGAGTCGAGGCTGAACATGTTGTACGCGCAGAAGCCGAAGCCGAGCACGGGGAAGAGCCAGCCGAGCGGCACCCGGAACGTGCGCGGCATGTCGGGCCGGGTCCGGCGCAGCACGATGACGGCGATGTTGACCAGGCCGAAGGCGAAGAGCGTGCCGATGCTGGTGGCGTCGACGAGCTTGCCGAGCGGGATGACCGAGGCGAGGGCGCCGCAGAACAGGGAGACGATGACCGTGTTCACGCGGGGCGTGCCGGTCTTCTTGCTGACCTTGCCGAACGCCTTGGGGACCAGGCCGTCACGGGACATGGCGAAGAGCACACGGGTCTGGCCGTAGAGCACGGTCAGGACGACGGAGGCGATGGAGATGACCGCGCCGGCGGCGAGCAGCGTGCCCCAGAAGGTCTGGCCGCTGACGTCGTTCATGATCGCGGCGAGCGTGGCCTCGGAGCCCTCGAAGTCCTTCCAGTTCCAGGCACCGACGGCGACGGCGGCGACCAGGACGTAGAGGGCCGTGACGATGATCAGCGACAGCATGATCGCGCGGGGCAGGTCGCGCTGGGGGTTCTTGGCCTCCTCACCGGCGGTGGAGGCGGCGTCGAAGCCGATGTAGGAGAAGAACAGGCTCGCCCCGGCGGCGCTGACGCCGGCCATGCCGAGCGGCATGAAGTCGGAGTAGTTGCCGGACTTGAAGCCCATGAAGCCGATGGTGCAGAAGAGCACGAGCGCGGCGATCTTCACGATGACCATGATCGTGTTGGCCGTCGCCGACTCCTTGGCGCCGCCGAGCAGGAAGACCATGGCGAGCAGCACGACGATGAGGCCGGGCAGGTTGATGATGGCGCCGTCGACCTCGCCGGGCGCGGCGGAGAGCGCGTCCGGGATGGTGACGCCGATGGTGCCGTCGAGCAGTTCGTTCAGATACTCGCCCCAGCCGACGGCGACGGCCGCGACCGAGACGCCGTACTCCAGGACGAGACACCAGCCGCAGACCCAGGCGACGAGTTCGCCCATCGTTGCGTACGCGTACGAGTACGAGGAACCGGCGACGGGTATGGAGCCCGCCAGTTCCGCGTACGAGAGAGCCGAGAAGAGGGCGGTGAGTCCGGCGATCACGAAGGCCACGGTGACGGCGGGCCCGGCCTTGGGGACGCTCTCGCCGAGGACGACGAAGATGCCGGTGCCGAGCGTGGCACCGATGCTGATCATGGTGAGCTGCCACATGCCGAGGGAGCGCCTCAGCGAGCCTCCCTCACCCTGGCCACCCTCCGCGACCAGGAGTTCCACCGGCTTGCGGCGCATCAAACGGCCGCCGAGCCCGGTGGGTCCCGGCGGGCTTGGGCGGTTCTGCGGGGGTGCGCCTTGGTCGAGCACGTGCTGGCTCCTTCATCACTGCCGGTCACGGCGGCGAGGACCCGTGGCACCCGCGTCGGAAGACGGGAACCACCGAGCAGGCAGTCCCCGCCACACCACGTTCAGCGCCTGACTCTAAGGTCCGCGCCTTCCCGACCGTAATGCAGCAACCTTGCGCACCACCAGTTGATCATTGCGCACTTCCGGGTTATACGTGCCTTCGTTGCGCGGTCCGTTAAGTCCGTTGCGTTCCGCCCTTTCGCTCAGGACGGCGAAAGGCCCCCTCGGAGTGCTCCGAGGGGGCCTTTCGTGAGATGTCCGACACGTGTCCGGTACGGACGTGACTAGCTCCAGCTGGCGTGCAGCGGCTTGCCCTCCGCGTATCCGGCGGCGCTCTGGATGCCGACCGTGGCCTTCTCGGTGAACTCCGCGAGGGAGGCCGCGCCCGCGTAGGTGCAGGAGGAGCGGACGCCCGCGATGATCGAGTCGATCAGGTCCTCGACGCCCGGGCGGGTCGGGTCGAGGAACATGCGGGAGGTCGAGATGCCCTCCTCGAAGAGCGCCTTGCGGGCCCGGTCGTACGCCGACTCCTCGCTCGTGCGGTTGCGCACCGCGCGGGCGGAGGCCATGCCGAAGGACTCCTTGTACGCGCGGCCCTGGGCGTCGTGCTGGAGGTCGCCCGGGGACTCGTACGTCCCGGCGAACCAGGAGCCGATCATGACGTTCGAGGCACCGGCGGCCAGCGCCATGGCGACGTCGCGGGGGTGGCGGACACCGCCGTCGGCCCACACGTGCTTGCCGTACTTCTTCGCCTCGGCGGCGCACTCGAACACCGCGGAGAACTGCGGGCGGCCGACGCCGGTCATCATGCGCGTGGTGCACATGGCGCCGGGGCCCACGCCGACCTTGATGATGTCGGCGCCGGCCTCGATCAGGTCGCGCACACCCTCGGCGGCGACGATGTTGCCCGCGACGATCGGGACCCGCGGGTCCAGCGCGCGTACGGCCTTGACCGCGGCGATCATCGACTCCTGGTGGCCGTGCGCGGTGTCCACGACGAGCGTGTCGACGCCGGCGTCGAGGAGCTGCTTGGCCTTGCCCGCCACGTCGCCGTTGATGCCGACGGCGGCGGCGATGCGCAGGCCGCCGTTGGCGTCGACGGCCGGGGTGTAGAGGGTGGCGCGCAGGGCGCCGGTGCGGGTCAGGATGCCGGCGAGGCGGCCGTCCGTGTCCACGGCGGGGGCGTAGCGGCGGTTGGCGTGGTCCAGCTTGTTGAACGCGTCGCGCGGGTCGATGTCGGCGTCCAGGAGCAGCAGGTCCTTGGACATGACCTCGGAGAGCTGCGTGAAGCGGTCCACGCCGTTCAGGTCGGTGTCGGTGACGACGCCCACGGGCTTCTGGTCGGCGTCGACCACGACACCGGCGTTGTGCGCGCGCTTGGGCAGCAGGGCGAGCGCGTCCGCGACCGTCTGCGTGGGGGCCAGGACGATCGGGGTGTCCAGGACGTGGTGGCGCGTCTTCACCCAGGAGACGACCTCGGTGACGACCTCGATCGGGATGTCCTGGGGGATGACGACCAGCCCGCCGCGGCGGGCGACCGTCTCGGCCATCCGGCGGCCGGCGATCGCGGTCATGTTGGCGACGACCAGCGGAATCGTGGTGCCGGTGCCATCGGGCGAGGTGAGGTCGACGCCCTGACGGGAACCGACGGCGGAACGCCTCGGGACCATGAAGACGTCGTCGTACGTCAGGTCATAGGGAACCGGAGGAGTCGATACATGCCGCCCCGTACCGGGCTCAAGGAAACGCATAAGTCTCACATTTTCACGCGAAACGGCGCAGGTCACTCCCACGAAGACACAGCAAAACGCCCCCGACCATGTCTGGTCCTCCAAAGAGGTACGGGGGCTGATGCGCAGGACAGTGGGCCTGCCTTACGTCGAAAGGTTACCCGAGGTCGAACACTTCGGCGAGCCAACGGCCGACCCGGGGGGCTGCCCTTTTTTTCAGCGAGCGCGGCGGCAGGGCACCAACGGGGATTGGGCGGACGTCGTACCTCCGACCCCGGACCACCGACCACAGCCCGCTTCAAGCCCCGTCCCGCCCCGCAGGCCCCGGCCCCGGCCCCGGCCCCGGCCCGAGCCTGAGGACGATCTCCAGGCCCGTCTTCGCGCCCCGCCAGTGCTCGATCGCCGAGGAGAACACCTCCTGGGCGGTCTCCCACTCCTCCGGCGCGGCCCGCGCGTACTCCTGCCAGTCGGAGACGACGAGCAGCCTGCCGCGCGCGGGAGGCGCCCAGGACAGGTCGCCCAGGCAGTCGGCGAGGGCGTCCCAGTTGCGCCCGAACCAGTTGGGCAGGCCGAGGCCACGGGCGCAGCGCTCCATGAAGGCGGCCTTGTCCCGTACCCCGGCCAGGGAGAGCGCCGCGGTGGTCCACCCCGCGTCACGCGCCGCGTCGAGCACGGGCTGGAGCGGGTCGGGCGTGGTGTCGGTATCGCCGGGCATTACCTCAGCACCGCCTTGAAGGACGCGTAATGGTCATCGGTGTAGTAGATCTCGCCGCCGCTGCCGGTGACGATCCGCCGGGCCCCCCGGTCACGCTCGCCCGGGGTGCGGACGGTGTACTCCCGGTAGTAGCCGCGTGCGCGCCGGGGCAGCTCCCGCTCGAAGTTGCTGAAGACGGCGCCGTCCCTCTCGTACGGGAAGGGGCCCCCGTCGTCGATGCGGCGCAGCGTCCGCCGCGCCTCGGTGGGCAGCCGGTCGGCCCGGACGGTGTCCATGCCGCGCGCCCAGTCCGGCGGCGCGGAGGCTCCCGTCGAACATCCGCTCACCAGAACGGCGAGACAGACCAGCACGACCCCCACCAAGCGGCACGCCAAGCGGGGAACAAACCTGCTCACCAAGCGGGGAACAACGCTGTTCACCATGCATGAGACCCTGCCACAGCGGCCCGGCAGCGGCGCGGGGAACCGCGCCACCGGCCCCCATGGCCCGCGGCGACTCAGCTGCCGTCAGGGTCCGCCCGATTCAGCGCGGGCCGCGGCGGCGGCCCCGCCACCAGCAGCTGATCAGCCGCAGCCGTATCCGTGACGAGGCTGGTGACGAGCCCGGACCGCAGCACCGCGTCGATGGCCGCGGCCTTCCGCTGCCCGCCCGCGATGGCGACGACCTCAGGAATACGCCGGAGCCGGTCGGCCTCGACGGTGATGCACCGCTCCCCCAGATCCCGCCCCACCCGACGCCCCTCGGCGTCGAACAGGTGCGCGGACATCTCCGCGGCCACGCCCAGCGAGGCGTAATGCGCCCGCTCCTCGTCGCTGAGCATGTCGTGGACGGTGGAGATGCCCGGCTCCCAGGAGCCGATGGAGACCGCGGCGACCGTGACCTTGTCGAAGTACTCGAAGGCGCGGGCGATGCCGGTCTGGTTGCGCAGCGCCGCCGCGGTGGCGGGGTCCGGCAGCAGCATCGGCGCGTAGATGGGGTGTGCCTCGCCGCCGGAGACCTGGGCGGCCCTGCGCACGGCCTCGACCGAGCCGCGCTCGGCGGTCCCCGCGTCGTAGACCCCGGTCAGCTGCACGACCGTGCACGGCGGCAGCTGGTCGAGCGCCGCCGCCATGTGGATCGTGGAGCGGCCCCAGGCGAGGCCGAGCACGTCGCCCTCGGTGACGAGCTCGCCGAGCAGGTCCGCCGCGACCTCGCCGAGATTCTCGGGGTCGGGCGAGTCCTCGATCTCGTCGGTGGGCGCCGGGGACTCCACGACCACGGCGTGCCGCAGGCCGTAGCGGGCGCGCAGCGCGTCGGAGCGCTCGGCGTCCAGCTCCGCCGGGACCCGGATCTCGATGCGCACGAGATCCCGCTCCAGGGCCGTCTCCAGGACCCGGGCCACCTTGAAGCGGCTGACGCCGAACTCCTCGGCGATCTGGATCTTGGATTTGCCCTCAAGGTAGAAGCGGCGGGCCATGGCCGCCGCCTGCACCAGCTCCGCGGGGCCCATCCGCATGGCTGACCGACCCGCCGACATGGCCGACACGGCGCTCTCCTCACTGCTGTTCACAAACTGGGTTCGCCGTTCATCCTTGCAGATCCGGCCTAGTCGATCAGCCCTGAGGGACTGCGTTCACGTTCCTGTGGCTCAGGGGTGGCTCAGTGGTCGCACGCCCAGGCACTTGACGCGGTCTTTGCCGTCGCTTGGGCACGCAATGAACGTACCGCTTCCGCCGGGTCCTTGGCGCCGTAGACGGCCGAGCCCGCGACGAAGACATCGGCGCCTGCCTCCGCGCAGCGCTCGATGGTGTCGGCGGAGACACCGCCGTCGACCTGGAGCCACAGCTCCAGACCGTGCTTGCCGATCAGCTCACGCGTGCGACGGATCTTGGGCAGCATGATGTCGAGGAACGCCTGTCCGCCGAAGCCCGGCTCGACCGTCATGATCAGCAGCATGTCGAGCTCGCGCAGCAGGTCCTCGTACGGCTCGATGGGCGTCGCCGGCTTCAGCGCCATGGAGGCGCGGGCGCCCTTGGCGCGGATCTCGCGGGCGAGGCGGACCGGAGCGGCGGCGGCCTCCGCGTGGAAGGTGACGGATCCGGCGCCCGCCTCGACGTACTGCGGCGCCCAGCGATCGGGGTCCTCGATCATCAGGTGGCAGTCCAGGGGCGTGTCCGTCGCCCGGGCCAGCGACTCCACGATCGGCACGCCGAGGGTCAGGTTCGGGACGAAGTGGTTGTCCATCACGTCGACATGGAGCCAGTCGGCGCCCTCGACAGCCTTGGCCTCGTCGGCAAGGCGGGCGAAGTCCGCGGACAGGATGCTGGGATTGATCTGCACGGCCATGCCCCAAGCCTGCCATGCCCGGCGCACGCCGCCGACCCCGGTCCGAGCCGTGGACCGACCCGGCGGACCGCCGGATCAGTCCGCCCACCGGATCGGTCCGCCCACCGCGTCAGGCGGTCCGCCGGATCAGCGCCAGATACATCGCGTCCGTTCCGTGCACATGCGGCCACAGCTGTACGTCGGGGCCGTCCCCCAGCGCCGGGACGCCGGGCAGCAGGGGTCGCGCGTCGAGCAGTTCGGCGCCGTCGGCGTGCTTGAGGACGTCGTCGACGACCGCGCGGGTCTCGGCCAGGTGCGGTGAGCAGGTGGCGTACCCGACGACGCCGCCGATCCGTACGGACTCCAACGCCGTGCGCAGCAGGGAGCGTTGGAGCGGGGCGAAGCCGTCCAGGTCCTGCGGGCGGCGGCGCCAGCGGGCCTCCGGGCGGCGGCGCAGCGCCCCGAGGCCGGTGCAGGGCACGTCCACCAGGACGCGGTCGAAGGTGCCGGGGCGCCACGGCGGGCGGGTGCCGTCGGCGGCGATGACCTGGTAGGGACCCGGGTTGCCGTCGAGCGCGTTCGCGACGAGGCCGGCCCGGTGCGGCTGCTTCTCGGCGGCGAGCAGCGCGGCGCCGCGCTGAGCGGCGAGCCCGGCCAGCATGGCCGCCTTGCCGCCGGGTCCCGCGCAGCCGTCCAGCCACTTCGTGTCGGGGCCCTCCAGCGGGGCGTTCGCGAGGGCGAGCGCGACGAGCTGGCTGCCCTCGTCCTGCACACCGGCGCGGCCCTCCCGCACCGCCTCGATCAGGCCCGGCTCCCCGCCCTCGCTGAGCCGCACGGCATACGGCGACCAGCGGCCCGGCAGCGCCGACTCCTCGCCCACCGAGTCGAGCAGCTCATCGGCGGTGGAGCGGCCGGGCCGGGCGACGAGCGTGACCTCCGGGCGTTCGTTGTCGGCTTCGAGCAGGTCCTCGATCCCGGCGCGGCCGCCGCCGAGCGCGTCCCACAGCGCCGAGACGACCCACCGGGGGTGCGAGTGCACGACGGCGAGGTGGTCCTCGGGGTCCTCGTCGTAAGGCGGCGCGACCTTCGCCACCCAGCCGTCGAGATCGTCCTGGGCGACCTTGCGGAGCACGGCGTTCACGAACTTGGCCCGCCCGTCGCCGAGCACCACGCGCGCCAGCTCCACCGAGGCGGAGACGGCGGCGTGCGTCGGGATGCGCGTGCCGAGCAGCTGGTGCACGCCGAGGTTGAGCACGTCGAGCACCGGCGGGTCGACCTCGCGCAGCGGCCGGTCGATGCAGGCCGCCACGATCGAGTCGTACGTGCCCTGGCGGCGCAGCGTCCCGTAGACAAGCTCGGTGGCGAGCGCCGCGTCCCGCGCGTCGAACTTCTCGGGGCCCTCCTTCTCCCTGGCCTTGCGCAGCAGGGGCGGCAGGACGAGGTTCGCGTACGCGTCACGCTCGTCCACGGCCCGCAGCGCCTCGAAGGCGAGGAAGCGGACGGGGTCCTTCTGAGGCCGGCGGTACGGCTTGCCGGGCTTCCCGGACTTCCCGGGCCCGCCGGAGGACTTCCCCGGGTTGCCGGACTTCGCCGGGTCGCCGGAGGGCTTGCGGGGGCGCCGGTTCGGCTGGTCGTTCAAAGGTGCTCCGCTGCTGGAATGGGTCGAACCCACTCAGCCTACGTCCCCGCTCAGCCTGCCCCCACTCAGCCCGCGTCGCCGCCGAGACGCTCATCGGGGGCGATCCGCACCCCGCGCGCCCAGTCGGCACCGCGCATCGGCTTCTTGCCCTGCGGCTGGACCCAGAGCAGCTCCACGGCGTGCGAGCCGGAACCGACGTACACGTTGTTCTTGGCGGCGGCCAACTCGCCGGGCGCGAGATCGGTGCGGTCGGGCACGAGCGCCGCCTGGATGATCTTCAGCCGCTCGCCGCGGAAGACGGTCCAGGCACCGGGCGCGGGCGTGCAGCCGCGCACCACGCGGTCGACGCGCAGGGCGGGCGCGGCCCAGTCCACCTGGGCGTCCTCGACGGTGATCTTCGGGGCGAGGGTGACGCCGTCGGCCGGCTGCGGCACCGCCTTGAGGCTGCCGTCCCCGATGCCGTCCATGGTGGCGACGAGCAGCCCGGAGCCCGCGAAGGCGAGGCGGGTGAGCAGGTCGCCGCTGGTGTCGGTGGGCCGCACCTCCTCCGTGACCGTGCCGTACACCGGCCCGGAGTCGAGCCCCTGCTCGATCAGGAACGTCGAGGCGCCCGTGATCTCATCGCCCGCCATCACGGCGTGCTGCACGGGCGCGGCACCGCGCCAGGCGGGCAGCAGCGAGAAGTGCAGATTGACCCAGCCGTGGGCCGGGATGTCGAGGGCGACCTTGGGCAGCAGCGCTCCATAGGCGACGACGGGGCAGCAGTCCGGCCCGATCTCCCGCAGCCGCGCCAGGAACTCCTCGTCGCGTGGCTTCGCGGGCTTCAGCACCTCGATGCCCGCCTCCTGCGCGCGCTCCGCGACGGGGCTCGCGACGAGCCTGCGGCCACGGCCCGCGGGCGCGTCCGGGCGGGTCACGACGGCGGCCACCTCGTGCCGGTCGGAGGCGATCAGGGCGTCCAGCGCGGGGACGGCGACCTCAGGGGTGCCTGCGAAGACGAGCTTCACTGGGTGGTACCTCGGATCTCTGGTGGGAGCGACGGCAGCGCACCAGTCTATGGGCGGCGGTCGTTGACGCACGTGGGGGCGTACGTACTGACGCGCGCCCTGTGCATATGCGCATACGCCCCTGCACCGTGACCCCACACGCGCTAGCGCGTTGGTCAAGTAAGAGTTGACCACAATGGGCCGCGGTCGCGGCTCGATCCTTTTCAACGCCGGTTCGAGAGGCTTGTTCATGGCCGACCACGCAACCCACGACGCCCAGGCACGGGCCAGCCTGCACCTCTTGGTGCGGGACATCGAGCGGGTCCGCCGGCAGGTGGACGCACTGCGCACCCTCACCGCCCAGCTCGGCAACGTCTACCGCCCGCGCCGCTCCAGCCCGTCCGCGGGCTTCGTCGTGTACGGGCGGGCCCCCGCCCCGACCGTCCGCCTCGCCCAGGAACTGCGGGACAGCGTCGAGACGCTGGTCACCGCGGCGGTGGACTTCGACCGCTCGCTCGGGTTCTCGTGGGACGCGGTGGGCTCGGCCCTCGGGGTCACCAAGCAGGCGGTCCACCGCCGTTACGGCGCCCGGCGGGCCACCACGCAGGCGGCGGCCGAGGCGGAGCGGGCGACGGACGTCTCGGCGCCGACCGCGACGACCACGGCCACCCGCCCGATCCCGGTCGGCGCTCCCTTGCCGTCCGTCCCGGCGGCCCGCACGATGCCGACCCAGCCGACGGCGGGCAGCCCCGCCCTCCGCGACGAAGCCAGGCCGAGCGCGTTCCCGGGCCCACGCAACGGCTGACTCCGGGCACGCTTAGCGGCTGGGCCGTACCCCACCCGCCACACGATTCTCCCGGGTTCCACGACCACTGCCTCTTCGCCGCGCTGCCTCTCTGGGCACGGCGAAGAGGCAGTCGTGTGCTGTCTGCCTGCGGCGGGGGCAGGGGCAGCCTCCTTGCCCGCGGGGAAGAGCCAGCCACTTGCCGTGCCGCTGCTGCTTCCTCACCTGCGGTACAACAGCGCACGTATGCCGTTCGCCTGCGGTTGAGGCGCGGCAGCCACATGCCCCCGCCACCTCTTGAACGGCGGCGAAGCGGCAGCCCACGCCGGCCTCTGATCCCCCGACGAGCCAGCCGCACCCCCGCCCCGCGACAGACCCCTCAGCCGATGTCCAGCGGGTCCACCCGGATCCGTACCGGCTCGGCGGCGCCGTCCCGGCTTCCCCGGGCGCCCCGGGCCATCCGTGCGGCCTGCGCCGCCTTCAGCGAGGCGGCGAGCGCGGCACCGCTGCCCGGCGGCACGCGGATCAGTACCCGCTCCCACTGCTCACCGACGGGCGCCGCGCCGGGCCGCCGCGTGGGGCCGGGCCCGGCGTCCCGCACCGGCACGGGGCCCAACACCACGGCGTCCGGCGGCAGTTCGGCACCGGCGAGGAACCCCGCGAGCGCCTCCGGCGGCCCCGAGACCGCCGCCATCCGCGACACCGGCGGGAAGCCCAGCTCGGCCCGGTCCGCGAGCTCCCGCACCGCGTGCCCCACGGGGTCCCAGCGCACCAGCGCCTGCACGGGCCGCAGCGTCGGCTCGGCGACGACCACCACGGTGCCGCCCGCACCCTGCGGACGTACGAGCGAGGCGGCGCCGATCCACCGCCGCAGCGCGTCCTCGCCCGCCCGCAGATCGGGACGGCTCAGCATGGCCCAGCCGTCCAGCAGCAGGGCGGCGGCGTAACCGCCGTCGGCGACCGGTTCCGCCCCGGGCGTGCTCACCACCAGCGCGGGCGCTCCCGGCACCGTGTCGAGCACCTGCTCGCGCCCCGACGTCCGTACCGGCACCGCCGGAAACGCCCGGCCCAGCTCCTCGGCCGTCCGCCGCGCCCCCACGACCTGGGCCCGCAGCCGGAACCCGCCGCAGGAATCGCAGTGCCAGGCGGCCTCCTCGACCCCGCACCAGCCGCACCGCAGCGCGGCGCCGCCGCCCTCCTGCGCCTCCAGCGGACCGGCGCACCGGCGGCATCGCGCGGGCTCCCGGCACCGCTCGCACGCGAGCCGCGGCACATAGCCGCGCCGGGGCACCTGCACCAGGACGGGCCCGTGCTTCAGCCCTTCCCGTACGACCCGCCAGGCCAGTGTCGGCAGCCGCGCGGCCCGCGCCGCCTCGTCGCGGGCGAGGTCCCCGTCGCCCACAGTGCGCACGAGCGGCGCCGCACCCCGGACCTGCTCGCGATCGGCGACCAAAGGCGCGGCCCAGCCGCTCTCGACGAGCTGCGCGGCCTCGACCGTGCAGCTCCAACTCCCCAGCAGGAAACCGCACTTGTCGCGTGTGGCCCGCAGCTCCAGCACCTCCCGCACATGCGGAAAGGGGGCGCGGTCCTCGCTGTGGTTGGAGTCGCCGTCGTCCCAGACGGCCACCAGCCCGAGGTTCCGCACGGGCGCGAACATGGCGGCCCGCGTCCCGACGACGGCCCGCACCTCTCCCCGGCGCACGGACAGCCACTCCCGATAGCGCCGCTCCTGCCCGGCGTCGGCGGTCAGCACCGCGTGCTGCCCCTCGCCGAGGAGCGCGGTGAGCGCGGCGTCCACGCGCGCGGCGGGCCGCCCGGTCGGTACGACGACGAGCGCGCCCCGTCCGGAGGCGAGCGTGGCCCGCACGGCGCGGGCGATCTCCTCGGCCCACTGCGGCCCGGGCAGCGCGGTCCATACCGCACGCGGCGCCCCTCCCGAGGCCAGCGCCCCGAGGAACTCTGCCCCGTGCCCGTACCGCCGCCAGGTCCCCGCCTCCGGGGCGGCCGGCGGCGCCGGAGGGGCGGCGGCCGCCCGGGACTCGGCGCGCGCGTGGCGGGGCGGGACCGCCAGCTGCAACACATCGGCGAGGCTTCCCGCGTACCGGTCGGCGACGGCGCGGGCGAGTCCGAGCAGCCCGGCGTCGAGGACCGGTTCCGGCGAGACGACCTGCGCCAGGGCGGCCAGCGGCCCGCTGTACTCGCTCTCGGCGCACCGCTCGACGATGAACCCGTCGATCAGCCCGCCGCCCTCACGCCGTCCGTCGCGCACGTTCCGCGACCCGGCCCCGAAGCGCACGCGGACCCGGACGCCGGGCTGTGCGGCCGCGTCCAGCTCCTCGGGCACGGCATAGTCGAAGTACCGGTCGAGATGCAGCACTCCCTTGTCCACCAGCACCCGCGCCACGGGCAGCTCCTTGGCCAGCGCGGCCCCCCGCCACGTCCGCGGCTTGGCCCGCGGCACCTTGGCCCCCCGCACACTCTCCCGAATCAGCGCGAGCTGCTCGGCCTCAGGCACCCCACCCCCGGCACCCTCACCCACACCCGACCCGTTCTCGCTGCTCACAGCAGCATTCCTACCAGACCGTACTGACAGCGCCGCAAGAACGGCCGAGGCCCGGCACCCCACCAGGGGCACCGGGCCTCACCGCGAACCGAACGTTGCGAGGACTACAGCCCCGCCGCCTTCCGCAGCGCGTCCACGCGGTCCGTGCGCTCCCACGTGAAGTCGGGGATCGCCCGGCCGAAGTGGCCGTACGCGGCGGTCTGGGAGTAGATCGGGCGGAGCAGGTCGAGGTCGCGGATGATCGCGGCCGGGCGCAGGTCGAAGACCTCGGCGATGGCCGTCTCGATCTTCTCGGTGTCGACCGTGGCCGTGCCGAAGGTCTCGACGAAGAGGCCGACCGGCTCGGCCTTGCCGATCGCGTACGCCACCTGGACCTCGCAGCGGGCCGCGAGGCCGGCCGCGACGACGTTCTTGGCGACCCAGCGCATCGCGTACGCGGCGGAGCGGTCGACCTTGGACGGGTCCTTGCCGGAGAAGGCGCCGCCGCCGTGGCGGGCCATGCCGCCGTACGTGTCGATGATGATCTTGCGGCCGGTGAGGCCGGCGTCGCCCATCGGGCCGCCGATCTCGAAGCGGCCGGTGGGGTTGACCAGGAGGCGGTAGCCCTCGGTCTCCAGCTTGATGCCGTCCTCAAGGAGGGCCTTCAGCTCGGGCTCGACCACGAACTCACGGATGTCCGGAGCAAGGAGCGAGTCCAGGTCGATGTCGCTCGCGTGCTGCGAGGAGACCACGACCGTGTCGAGCCGGACGGCCTTGTCGCCGTCGTACTCGATGGTGACCTGGGTCTTGCCGTCGGGGCGCAGGTACGGGATGGTCCCGTTCTTGCGGACCTCGGACAGGCGCCGCGAGAGGCGGTGCGCGAGGTGGATCGGGAGCGGCATCAGCTCCGGCGTCTCGTCGCAGGCGTAGCCGAACATCAGGCCCTGGTCGCCCGCGCCCTGCTTGTCCAGCTCGTCCTCGTCGCCTTCCACACGCTGTTCGTAAGCCGTGTCGACGCCCTGCGCGATGTCGGGGGACTGCGAGCCGATGGACACCGACACGCCGCAGGAGGCGCCGTCGAAGCCCTTCTTCGAGGAGTCGTAACCGATCTCGAGGATCTTGTCGCGCACGAGCTGCGCGATCGGCGCGTACGCCTTCGTCGTGACCTCGCCGGCCACGTGGACGAGGCCGGTGGTGATCAACGTCTCCACGGCGACCCGGGAGGTCGGGTCCTCCCGCAGAAGCGCGTCGAGAATGGTGTCGCTGATCTGGTCAGCGATCTTGTCGGGGTGACCCTCGGTCACAGACTCCGAGGTGAAGAGGCGCCGGGACACATCGCTCCCTGTGGTTGCAGCGGCTGCTGTCTGATCATTGGTGAACGGCCGGGAGCTGCGCCCGACGTCGTCCGAGACCAGTTTATCGGTCACACTCGTCCGCCGGACCACATATCTCGCCACTTGGGAGCCCTGTGACCTGCGGCACTGCCTTGTGCGGTACGACGATCAGTCCCCGCCAAGGGGCTTCACCCCGATTTCCCCGGGTTTGAGGCCCCTGGTGAGACGAAGATGACAGTGAGCCCCGCCGGTGGGTCTCGTCAAGTAACACGTCACATTGTGGCCGAGTTCCGCCAAGAGACGAAAGACGGCGGATGGACGGTCGCGAAAAGCCGGACAAAGACGACCACGGACGGTCAGAGATGTCCGGGCCGTTTCAGGATGCCCCGCACCGTCTCAGGACAGCCGCCGCGCGACCAGGTCCCACACCGTGTCCGCGAGCGCTTCCTTCGGCCCGTACGGCACCGGCGTCTCGCTGCCGTCCGCGCCGAGCACGACGGCCTCGTTCTCCTCGGAGCCGAACGTCTTGCGCTCGCCGACCTCGTTGACGACGAGCAGGTCGCACCCCTTGCGTTCGAGCTTGGCGCGGCCGTTGGCGAGGACGTCGTCCGTCTCTGCGGCGAAGCCGACGATCACCTGGCCCGGACGCGCCCGCTCCCCCGCGATCTCGGCGAGGATGTCGGGGTTGCGGACCAGGGCGATGGGCGCCGGCTCCTGGCCGTCCTTCTTCTTGATCTTGCCCGCCGCGTACGTCTCGGGCCGGAAGTCGGCCACGGCGGCCGCCATCACCACGGCGTCGGCGTCGGCCGCGGCCTTCAGGACGGCCTCGCGCAGCTGCACGGCGGTGCCCACCGGCACGACGTCGACGCCCGCCGGGTCCGGCAGGGCCGCGTTCGCCGCCACGAGCGTGACGCGGGCGCCCCGTGCCGCCGCGCTCCGGGCGAGCGCGTACCCCTGCTTGCCGGAGGAGCGGTTGCCGAGGAAGCGCACCGGGTCGAGGGGCTCGCGGGTCCCGCCGGCGCTGACGACGACGTGGCGCCCGGCGAGGTCCTGCGTCAGATCACCGCGCGCGAGGACACGGCGTACGACCTCGAAGAGCTCCGCGGGGTCCGGGAAGCGGCCCTTGCCCGTGTCCACGCCGGTGAGGCGGCCGACGGCGGGCTCGACGACCAGGGCGCCGCGGCGGCGCAGCGTGGCGACGTTCTCCTGCGTGGCCGGGTGCTCCCACATCTCCGTGTGCATGGCCGGGGCGAAGACCACCGGACAGCGGGCGGTGAGGAGCGTGTTGGTGAGGAGGTCGTCGGCGAGGCCGTGGGCCGCCTTGGCGAGCATGTCGGCGGTGGCGGGAGCGACGATCACGAGGTCGGCGTGCTGGCCGATACGGACGTGCGGCACCTCGTGGACGTCCGACCAGACCTCGGTCGAGACGGGGTGGCCGGAGAGCGCGGACCAGGTCGCGGCGCCGACGAAGTGCAGCGCCGACGCGGTCGGCACGACGCGCACATCATGGCCCGACTCGGTCAACCGCCGCAGCAACTCGCACGCCTTGTAGGCGGCGATGCCACCGCTGACCCCCAGAACGACCTTGGGCTTGTCCACCGTCCGTGCCTCCCCGCACTTGGATCTCCGCGACCGGAGACGTTCGACTCCATGACACACCACAGGCCCGGCAGTCGCGCTGCCGGGCCTGTGGTGAAGTACGTGTGCTGTGAAGCTGAGCCGCTGCCTACTGGGCGGGGCCCTCGATGGCCTCGGACGTCAGCAGGCCCGCGTTGATCTCGCGGAGCGCGATCGAGAGGGGCTTCTCGTGGACGTGGGTGTCCACCAGGGGGCCGACGTACTCCAGGAGGCCCTCACCGAGCTGCGAGTAGTACGCGTTGATCTGGCGCGCGCGCTTGGCGGCGTAGATCACGAGGCTGTACTTCGAGTCGGTGGCTTCGAGCAGCTCATCAATCGGCGGGTTGATGATGCCCTCGGGCGCGGTGATGGAAGAGGACACGCTCTGCCTTCCGGTGGGATCAAGTGAGTCAAGACCAGAAGTCAAGACAGGGGTACAGATCAGAGAACTTTCATCAAGGCTAGCAGCTCACGGGCCACGTCCTCGACGGAGGTGTTGACCAGGGTGGTGTCGAACTCGGCCTCGGCCGCCAGCTCGATCTTCGCCGCGGCCAGCCTGCGCTCGATCACCTCGGGTGCCTCGGTCCCCCGGCCGGTGAGCCGGCGGACCAGCTCGTCCCAGCTCGGCGGGGCGAGGAAGACCAGCTGCGCCTCGGCCATCGACTCGCGCACCAGGCGCGCGCCCTGGAGGTCGATCTCCAGGAGGACGGGCTCACCGGCCTCCAGGCGTTCGAGGACCGCACGCCGCGGGGTGCCGTAGCGGTTGCCCGCGAATTCGGCCCACTCCAGGAGCTCGCCGTTGGCGATCAGCTTGTCCATCTCCTCGTCGGAGACGAAGAAGTACTGGACTCCGTGCTTCTCACCGGGGCGCGGCTTGCGCGTGGTGGCGGAGACCGAGAGCCAGACGTCGGGGTGTTCCTTGCGCATATGAGCGACGACCGTGCTCTTGCCGACCCCGGAGGGGCCGGAGAGCACGGTCAGCCGCGGACGTACGTCCGGGGGTACGGGGGTCGTCCCCCGGGATGTTGCAGCCATGCAGCGATTATCCAGGTTCTCAGGAGTGCCTGAGAACGTCAGGCAGCGCCACCGCCGAACTCGCGCTCAAGAGACGCGATCTGATTGGAGCCGAGACCGCGCACACGGCGGCTCTCGGAGATGCCAAGACGCTCCATGATCTGCTTGGCGCGGACCTTGCCCACGCCCGGCAGGGACTCCAGGAGGGCGGAGACCTTCATCTTGCCGATGACATCGTTCTCCTGGCCCTGCTTGATGACCTCGTGAAGCGAGGCGCCGGAGTGCTTGAGTCGATTCTTGACCTCGGCCCGCTCCCGGCGAGCCGCGGCGGCCTTTTCGAGCGCGGCTGCGCGCTGTTCAGGGGTAAGGGGCGGAAGAGCCACGCCTACGTCACCTCGGATGTCGAACTGTCGGATACGGACCGGTGAGGAACCTATTCGCCCCACACCAGGGGAGCAACGTGCAACGCGCTTGCTCGTTGGCTCCCTCGGAGACTAGCGGCCATGGCCGCTGGAGTCAGCGAGAACAGACGAAAAGTCCTGGTCAGCCTCTGTCGAGCCGTACATATCGGGCATATCGACTCCGATTTGAGCCAGCGAGTCGTCGGTGAGCCCTCAGTGAGCCCTCACCGAGTCGCCGGTGAACCGGCGGCGAGAGCCAAGCGCGCGCCCCGCCGTCCCGTTCACGCTGCCTCGACCGCGGCCCGGATCTCGTCCGCGAAGCGCTCCGCGGCACCCCGCAGGCCCGCCGCATCCGGCCCGTACCGCAGCACGCCCCGGCTGACGCTCGGCACGACATTGCGTACGGCCGCTCCGAAGACGCCCGGCAGATCCGCTGGAGTCGCGCCCTGGGCGCCGATCCCGGGGGCGAGCAGCGGGCCGTTGACGCCGAGGTCGTACGAGGAGAGGTCGCCCAGCGTCGCGCCGACGACGGCCCCGAAGGACCCCAGGGGCGCCTGCCCGGCGTTCTCGTCGGCGAGGTGCCCGAGGACGGTGGCCGCGACCGTGCGGCCGTCCTCGCGGAGCGCGTGCTGCACCTCGGCGCCCTCCGGGTTGGACGTGAGGGCGAGCACGAAGAGGCCCGCGCCGTTCTCGCGGGCCAGTTCGACGGCCGGCTTCAGGGAGCCGTAGCCGAGGTAGGGCGAGACCGTGAGCGCGTCGCTGAACAGCGGCGAGTCCTTGTGCAGGAAGGTCTCGGCGTACGCGGCCATGGTCGAGCCGATGTCGCCGCGCTTGGCGTCCATGACGACCAGGGCCCCGGCCGCCCGCAGCTCGGCGACCGCCTTCTCCAGGACGGCGATGCCGCGCGACCCGAAGCGCTCGAAGAACGCGCTCTGCGGCTTGAAGACGGCGACGGTCCCGGCGAGCGTCTCGACGACGGTCCGCGTGAACCGCTCCAAGCCCGCGATGTCGTCGTCCAGGCCCCAGGCGGACAGCAGCGAGGCGTGCGGGTCGATGCCGACGCAGAGCGGGCCCCGCTCGTCCATGGCGCGGCGCAGGCGCGTACCGAAGGGTTCGAGGGCGCTCATGCGGATCTCCTCGGCGGTCATGCGGACTTCCTTGCGTCGGCGCCGACGGCCTCGGCGAGCGTGGCGTACGGGGAGGCGTTCAGGCGCGCGGCGAGGCCCTTGTGGACGGCGCGGGCCCAGAAGGGCCCCTCGTAGATGAAGGCGCTGTAGCCCTGGACGAGCGTGGCGCCCGCGAGGATGCGCTGCCAGGCGTCCTCGGCGCTCTCGACGCCGCCGACGCCCACGAGCGTGATGCGGTCGCCCACGCGCGCGTAGAGGCGGCGCAGAACCTCCAGGGAGCGCTCCTTGAGGGGCGCTCCGGAGAGTCCGCCGACCTCCTTGACCAGCGAGGGTTCGGATTTCAAACCGAGGCTCTCGCGCGCGATGGTCGTGTTGGTGGCGATGATGCCGTCCAGGCCCAGCTCGACGGCGAGGTCCGCGACCGCGTCGATGTCCTCGTCCGCCAGGTCCGGGGCGATCTTCACGAGGAGCGGTACACGGCGGCCCTCGACGCTGCGGTCGGCGGCCTCACGCACGGCGGTCAGCAGCGGGCGCAGCGACTCGGTGGCCTGGAGGTTGCGCAGCCCCGGGGTGTTCGGCGAGGAGACGTTGACGACCAGGTAGTCGGCGTGGCGGGCGAGGCGCTCGGCCGACTTCACGTAGTCGGCGGCGGCCTCCTCCTCCGGGACGACCTTGGTCTTGCCGATGTTGACGCCCACGACGGTCTTGAAGACCGCCTCGCGGGCCGCCAGACGGGCCGCCACGGCCGCCGAGCCTTCGTTGTTGAAGCCCATGCGGTTGATGAGCGCGCGGTCCTGCACGAGGCGGAAGAGCCGCTTCTTGGGGTTGCCGGGCTGCGGCTCGCCCGTGACGGTGCCGATCTCGATGTGGTCGAAGCCGAGCATCGCCATGCCGTCGATCGCGACGGCGTTCTTGTCGAAGCCCGCGGCGAGCCCGAAGGGGCCGTGCATCCGCAGCCCGAAGGCCTCGGTGCGCAGCTCCTTGTGGCGGGGCGCGAGGGCGGCCGCGAGGAACGTGCGCAGCACGGGGACGCGGGCCGCGAGGCGGATCCAGCGGAAGGCCAGGTGGTGGGCCCGCTCCGGGTCCATGCGCTTGAAGACGAGGTTGAAGAAGAACTTGTACATGGTCGTTGTCCTCAGAAAGAGCCTCATGAAGAGGGGGACACCGTTTCCGGTGTCCCCCTCAGGGCTGCTAGTCGCGGGCCGCGGTCAGGTGTTCCGCGTGTTCCTGGAGTGACCGGACGCCCACGTCGCCGCGGTTGAGCGCGTCGATGCCCTGGACCGCGGCGGCGAGCGCCTGGACCGTCGTCAGGCACGGCACGGAGCGCGCCACGGCGGCCGTACGGATCTCGTAGCCGTCGAGGCGGCCGCCGGTGCCGTACGGGGTGTTGACGATGAGATCGACGCCGCCGTCGTGGATGAGCTGGACGATGGTCTTCTCGCCGTTCGGGCCCTCGCCCTCGGACTGCTTGCGCACGACCGTGGCGGGCAGGCCGTTGCGCTTGAGGACCTCGGCCGTGCCGGACGTGGCGAACAGCTCGAAGCCGTGCGCGACCAGTTCACGCGCTGGGAAGATCATCGAGCGCTTGTCGCGGTTGGCGACGGAGATGAAGGCGCGGCCCTTGGTCGGCAGCGGGCCGTACGCGCCCGCCTGCGACTTGGCGTAGGCGGTGCCGAACACCGAGTCGATGCCCATGACCTCGCCCGTGGAGCGCATCTCCGGGCCGAGGACGGTGTCGACGCCGCGCCCGTGGATGTCGCGGAAGCGCGACCACGGCATGACGGCCTCCTTGACGGAGATCGGCGCGTCCATCGGCAGCGTGCCGCCGTCGCCGTGCCTGGGCAGCATGCCCTCCGCGCGCAGCTCGGCGATGGTCGCGCCCAGCGAGATCCGGGCGGCGGCCTTGGCCAGCGGCACCGCGGTGGCCTTCGAGGTGAAGGGGACGGTGCGGGAGGCGCGCGGGTTGGCTTCGAGGACGTACAGGATGTCGCCCGCCATGGCGAACTGGATGTTGATCAGTCCGCGGACGCCGACGCCCTTGGCGATGGCCTCCGTGGAGGCGCGCAGGCGCTTGATGTCGAAGCCGCCGAGCGTGATCGGGGGCAGCGCGCACGCGGAGTCGCCGGAGTGGATGCCGGCCTCCTCGATGTGCTCCATGACGCCGCCGAGGTACAGCTCGGTGCCGTCGTAGAGGGCGTCCACGTCGATCTCGATCGCGTCGTCCAGGAAGCGGTCGACGAGGACCGGCCGCGAGGGGCTGATCTCGGTCGACTCCTCGATGTACGTGGCGAGGCGGACCTCGTCGTACACGATCTCCATGCCGCGGCCGCCGAGCACGTACGAGGGGCGTACGAGGACGGGGTAGCCGATCTCGTCGGCGATCGCCTTGGCCCCGGCGAAGGTGGTGGCGGTGCCGTGCTTCGGCGCGGGCAGCCCGGCCTCCGCGAGCACCTGGCCGAAGGCGCCGCGGTCCTCGGCGGCGTGGATGGCCTCGGGCGAGGTGCCGACGATCGGGACGCCGTTGTCCTTGAGGGCCTGCGAGAGGCCGAGCGGGGTCTGGCCGCCGAGCTGGACGACGACGCCCGCGATCGGCCCGGCCTGCGCCTCGGCGTGGACGATCTCCAGGACGTCCTCCAGGGTGAGCGGCTCGAAGTAGAGCCGGTCGGAGGTGTCGTAGTCCGTGGAGACGGTCTCGGGGTTGCAGTTGACCATCACGGTCTCGTAGCCCGCGTCGCTCAGCGCGAAGGAGGCGTGGACGCAGGAGTAGTCGAACTCGATGCCCTGGCCGATGCGGTTCGGGCCCGAGCCCAGGATGATCACCGCGGCCTTCTCACGCGGGGCGACCTCGCTCTCCTCGTCGTACGAGGAGTAGAAGTACGGGGTCTTCGCGGCGAACTCCGCGGCGCAGGTGTCGACCGTCTTGTAGACCGGGCGCACGCCGAGCGTCTGGCGCACCTCGCGGACGACGTCCTCGCGCAGGCCGCGGATCTCGGCGATCTGGGCGTCGGAGAAGCCGTGCCGCTTGGCCTCGGCGAGCAGGTCGGCGTCCAGGCGTTCGGCGGCGGCCAGCTCGTCCGCGAGCTCCTTGATCAGGAAGAGCTGGTCGACGAACCACGGGTCGATCTTCGTGGCGTCGAAGACCTCTTCCGGGGTGGCGCCCGCGCGGATGGCCTGCATGACGGAGTTGATGCGGCCGTCGGTGGGGCGGACGGCCTCTTCGAGAAGCTGCTTCTTGTCGCCGGGCTCGCCCACGAACGTGAACTGTGAGCCCTTCTTCTCCAGCGACCGCAGCGCCTTCTGGAGGGCCTCGGGGAAGTTGCGGCCGATGGCCATGGCCTCGCCGACCGACTTCATGGTGGTGGTCAGGGTCGAGTCCGCCGAGGGGAACTTCTCGAAGGCGAAGCGCGGGGCCTTGACGACGACGTAGTCGAGGGTCGGCTCGAAGGAGGCCGGCGTCTTCTCGGTGATGTCGTTCGGGATCTCGTCCAGCGTGTAGCCCACGGCCAGCTTGGCGGCGATCTTCGCGATCGGGAAGCCGGTGGCCTTGGAGGCGAGCGCGGAGGACCGGGAGACACGCGGGTTCATCTCGATGACGATGACCCGGCCGTCCTCGGGGTTCACCGCGAACTGGATGTTGCAGCCGCCGGTGTCGACGCCGACCTCGCGGATGATCGCGATGCCGACGTCCCGCAGGACCTGGTACTCGCGGTCGGTCAGCGTCATCGCGGGCGCGACGGTGATCGAGTCGCCGGTGTGCACGCCCATCGGGTCGAAGTTCTCGATGGAGCAGACGACCACGACGTTGTCGTTCTTGTCGCGCATCAGCTCCAGCTCGTACTCCTTCCAGCCGAGGATGGACTCCTCAAGGAGCACCTCGGTGGTCGGCGAGAGCGTGAGGCCCTGCCCGGCGATGCGGCGCAGCTCCTCCTCGTTGTGCGCGAAGCCGGAACCGGCGCCGCCCATGGTGAAGGAGGGGCGGACGACGACGGGGTAGCCGCCGAGCTCCTCGACGCCCTTGAGGACGTCGTCCATGGAGTGGCAGATGTACGAGCGGGCGGACTCGCCGTGCCCGATCTTCTTGCGGACCTCTTCGACGACGCCCTTGAAGAGGTCGCGGTCCTCGCCCTTGTTGATCGCCTCGACGTTGGCTCCGATGAGTTCGACGCCGTACTTCTCCAGGACGCCCTGCTCGTGCATGGAGATCGCCGTGTTGAGGGCCGTCTGGCCGCCCAGCGTCGGCAGCAGCGCGTCGGGGCGCTCCTTGGCGATGATCTTCTCGACGAACTCCGGGGTGATCGGCTCGACGTACGTGGCGTCGGCGATCTCCGGGTCGGTCATGATCGTCGCCGGGTTGGAGTTGACGAGAATGACGCGCAGGCCCTCGGACTTGAGGACCCGGCACGCCTGGGTGCCGGAGTAGTCGAACTCGGCGGCCTGACCGATGACGATCGGGCCGGAGCCGATGACCAGGACGGACTGGATATCGGTGCGCTTAGGCACGCTGGGCTCCTTCTGCGGTCATCAGCGATACGAAACGGTCGAAGAGGTACGCGGCGTCGTGCGGGCCGGCGGCCGCCTCGGGGTGGTACTGGACGCTGAACGCGGGCTGGTCGAGAAGCTGGAGCCCCTCCACCACCTGGTCGTTGAGGCACACGTGGGAGACCTCGACACGCCCGTAGGGGGTGTCGGAGACCTTGTCGAGCGGCGCGTCCACGGCGAAGCCGTGGTTGTGCGCGGTGACCTCGACCTTGCCGGTGGTGCGGTCCTGCACCGGCTGGTTGATGCCGCGGTGGCCGTACTTCAGCTTGTACGTGCCGAAGCCGAGGGCGCGGCCGAGGATCTGATTGCCGAAGCAGATGCCGAACAGCGGCGTCTTGCGCTTGAGGACGGCGGTCATCAGCGCGACCGGCCCTTCGGCGGTGGCCGGGTCGCCGGGGCCGTTGGAGAAGAAGACTCCGTCGGGGGCGACGGCGTACACCTCCTCCTCGGTGGCGGTCGCGGGCAGCACGTGCACCTCGATGCCGCGCTCGGCCATCCGGTGCGGGGTCATGCCCTTGATGCCGAGGTCGATGGCGGCGACGGTGAACTTCTTCTCACCGACGGCCGGGACGACGTAGGCCTCCTTGGTGGCGACCTCCTCGTACAGGCTGGCGCCCTTCATGTGGGGCTGCGCCTGGACGCGGGCGACGAGCTCGGCGTCGGACGCCAGCGCCTCGCCGGAGAAGATGCCGGAGCGCATGGAGCCGCTCTCGCGCAGGTGGCGGGTGAGGGCGCGGGTGTCGATCCCGGAGATGCCGACGACGCCCTGCTTCATCAGCTCGTCGTCGAGCGAGCGCCGGGAACGCCAGTTGGAGGGGATGCGGGCGGGATCGCGGACCACGTATCCGGAGACCCAGATGCGGCCCGACTCGTCGTCCTCGTCGTTCCAGCCGGTGTTGCCGATCTGGGGGGCGGTGGCGACCACGATCTGGCGGTCGTACGAGGGGTCGGTCAGGGTCTCCTGGTAGCCGGTCATGCCGGTGGAGAACACCGCTTCGCCGAAGGTCTCCCCCACGGCCCCGTAGGCGCGGCCGCGGAAGATGCGGCCGTCCTCCAGGACGAGTACGGCGGGAGCCTTGCCGGCTCCCCGAGTGGAGGTCGTCATCGTGCGATGCCTTCCGTAGTAGCGGTTTTGATCATGGTGTTGATGGTCTCGACCCATTCGGCCTGCTCGGCCGCGTGGTCCGAGCGGAAGCCGGAGTCGATGAGCTTCTCGCCGTGCTCCCACGTGACGATCAGCAGACCGCCCTCCGCGAGGACCTTCCCGGCGATGCCCTTGTCGAGACGGGCCTCACGCAGTTGGCCGACGGGGATGAAGAAGTCGGCCGCGCCCGGGCGTACGACGTCGAGCCCCGCGTCGGTGAGCGTCAGCTCGACGCGGCTACGGGTGCCCAGGCCGTGCGCCACGATGCGGTCGAGCCACTGCCCCGCCGTGGTGGAGCCGTGGTAGCGGCCGCTCAGCTCAAGTCTGGCCGGGCCCGGGTCGCTCGGCGCGCCGGGGAGCTCGGGCAGGTCACCCTGGAGGGTGCCGCGCCACTTCCAGCCCTCGCGCATCAGCCAGTAGACGAGCGCGATGAAGAGCAGCAGTCCGACGACCCAGCCGAGCCGTGCGGCCCAGTCGGTCACGTCCGCCGATTCCTTCTCGGCGGCCAGTTCCAGAAGTGTTGTCACGCGAGATTCCCGTCGATGAGCGTGGGCCGGCCCCGGAGCCAGGTGTGCGTGACGCGGCCCGGCAGCTCACGGCCCTCGTAGGGGGTGTTGCGGCTGCGCGAGGCGAAGCGCGCGGGGTCCACTTCCCCACGGTAATCGGCGTCGACCAGGACGAGGTTCGCGGGCTCACCTGCCGAGACGGGACGGCCGTGGCCGGTGGCGCGGCCGATCGCGGCCGGCTTGAAGGACATGCGGTCGGCGACCGCCTCCCAGGTCAGCAGGCCGGTGTCGACCATCGTCTGCTGGACGACGGACAGCGCGGTCTCCAGGCCGACCATGCCCATGGCGGCCGCGGCCCACTCGCAGTCCTTGTCCTCGTGCGGGTGCGGGGCGTGGTCGGTGGCGACGATGTCGATGGTGCCGTCGGCGAGGGCCTCGCGCAGCGCCATGACGTCGCGCTCGGTGCGCAGCGGCGGGTTGACCTTGTAGACGGGGTTGTACGAGCGGACCAGCTCGTCGGTGAGGAGCAGGTGGTGCGGGGTGACCTCGGCCGTCACGTCGATGCCGCGGGACTTGGCCCAGCGCACGATCTCGACGGACCCGGCGGTCGACAGGTGGCAGATGTGGACGCGCGACCCGACGTGCTCGGCGAGCAGCACGTCCCGGGCGATGATCGACTCCTCGGCGACGGCGGGCCAGCCGCCGAGGCCCAGCTCGGCGGAGACGACGCCCTCGTTCATCTGGGCGCCCTCGGTGAGGCGCGGCTCCTGGGCGTGCTGGGCGACGACGCCGCCGAAGGCCTTCACGTACTCCAGGGCGCGCCGCATGATCACGGCGTCGTCGACGCACTTGCCGTCGTCGGAGAAGACGGTGACTCCGGCGGCGGACTCGTGCATGGCGCCCAGCTCGGCGAGTTTCTTGCCCTCAAGGCCGACGGTGACGGCGCCGATGGGCTGTACGTCGCAGTAGCCGGACTCCTTGCCGAGGCGGTAGACCTGCTCGACGACGCCGGCGGTGTCGGCGACGGGGAAGGTGTTCGCCATGGCGAAGACGGCGGTGTAGCCACCGGAGGCGGCGGCGCGCGTACCGGTCAGGACGGTCTCGGAGTCCTCGCGGCCCGGCTCGCGCAGGTGGGTGTGGAGGTCGACGAGGCCCGGCAGGAGGATCTTGCCCTCGGCCTCGACGACGGCCGCGCCCTCGGCGGACAGGCCGGCACCGACGTCGGCGATGGTCTCCCCGTCGAGGAGGACGTCCTGCGCCTCGCCGCCCAGCACCTTCGCACCGCGGATCAGGATCTTGCTCATGGTTGTTACTTCTCCTCGGAACCGGTGGGGCGGGTGGGGGTGAGGGCAGGTTCGTTGCCGCCCAGGAGCAGGTAGAGGACGGCCATGCGGATGGAGACGCCGTTGGCGACCTGTTCGACGACCGTGCAGCGGTCGGAGTCGGCGACCTCGGCGGTGATCTCCATGCCGCGGACCATCGGGCCGGGGTGCATGACGATGGCGTGTTCCGGCATCTTCGCCATGCGCTCGCCGTCCAGGCCGTAGCGCCGCGAGTACTCGCGCTCGGTGGGGAAGAACGCGGCGTTCATGCGCTCGCGCTGCACCCGCAGCATCATCACGGCGTCGGACTTCGCGAGCACGCGGTCCAGGTCGTACGAGACCTCGCAGGGCCACTGTTCGACGCCGACCGGCACCAGGGTGGGCGGGGCGACCAGGGTGACCTCGGCGCCGAGGGTGTGCAGCAGGTCGACGTTGGAGCGGGCCACGCGGCTGTGCAGGACGTCGCCGACGAGGGTGATGCGCTTGCCCGCGAGGTCCTGGCCGAGGCCCGCGTCACGCCCCACGAGGCGGCGCCGCATGGTGAAGGCGTCGAGCAGGGCCTGGGTGGGGTGCTGGTGGGTGCCGTCGCCGGCGTTGATCACGGCGGCGTCGATCCACCCGGAGGTGGCCAGGCGGTAGGGCGCGCCGGAGGCGCCGTGCCGGATGACGACGGCGTCCACGCCCATCGCCTCCAGGGTCTGGGCGGTGTCCTTGAGGGACTCGCCCTTGGAGACGGACGAGCCCTTGGCGGCGAAGTTGATGACGTCGGCGGAGAGGCGCTTCTCGGCGGCCTCGAAGGAGATCCGGGTCCGGGTCGAGTCCTCGAAGAAGAGGTTGACCACGGTGCGCCCGCGCAGGGCGGGCAGTTTCTTGATCGGCCGGTCGGCCACCCGGGCCATCTCCTCGGCCGTGTCGAGGATCAGGACGGCGTCGTCGCGGGAGAGGTCGGCGGCCGAGATGAGGTGTCGCATCATCGGGGGGTACTCCGGTGTGTGGAGGTCTGCGGGCACGCGGGCGCGCAGGGTCGTGCCCTGGGCCCGTGCGGTGGGAAGCCGGTCCTTTAAGCGGAAGCGGGCTTGGCGCCGAGCAGCACGGCGTCGCGGCCGTCCTCCTCGGTGAGCTGCACCTTGACCGTCTCCCGCAGCGACGTGGGGAGGTTCTTGCCTACGTAGTCGGCGCGGATGGGCAGTTCGCGGTGGCCCCGGTCGACGAGCACGGCGAGCTGCACCGCGCGCGGGCGCCCGATGTCGTTCAGCGCGTCGAGGGCGGCCCGGATGGTGCGGCCGGAGAAGAGCACGTCGTCGACGAGGACGACGAGGCGGCCGTCGATGCCGTCACCGGGGATCTCGGTGCGGGCCAGCGCGCGCGGCGGGTGCATGCGCAGGTCGTCGCGGTACATAGTGATGTCGAGGGAGCCGACCGGGATCTTGCTGCCGGTGATCTCTTCGAGCTTCGTGGCGAGCCGGCGGGCGAGGAAGACGCCGCGGGTGGGAATGCCGAGGAGCACCACGTCGTCGGCGCCCTTGGCGCGCTCGACGATCTCGTGGGCGATGCGGGTCAACACCCGCGCGATGTCCGGCCCTTCGAGTACGGGGCGCGCGACAACGGAGTCTTTGGAGCCTTGCGTGTCCATATGAAACGGACCTCCTTCTCCGCCTCACGGGACGGACATTAAAGGACGTCGAAATTGCGCCAGTCACACTACCAGTACTGATGACCGAACGCGTCATCGGCCTCCACCGAAGGGGCGGTACGGACCATTCGGCTTGACGCAGGCAAGTAACGCTGCGTAACCTCACAGTGAGTTACCAGCCACGCGGCGGAGCCGCATGATTGTCGCAGCGTCCGGGGAGCTATATGTCCAGCGAATACGCCAAGCAGCTCGGGGCCAAGCTCCGCGCGATCCGTACCCAGCAGGGCCTTTCCCTCCACGGCGTCGAGGAGAAGTCCCAGGGACGCTGGAAGGCGGTCGTCGTGGGGTCGTACGAGCGCGGCGACCGCGCCGTGACCGTGCAGCGCCTCGCCGAGCTGGCGGACTTCTACGGCGTCCCCGTACAGGAGCTCCTGCCTGGCACGGCTCCCGGTGGCGCCGCCGAGCCGCCGCCGAAGCTCGTCCTCGACCTGGAGCGCCTGGCCCACGTGCCGGCGGAGAAGGCGGGCCCGCTCCAGCGGTATGCCGCCACGATCCAGTCGCAGCGCGGTGACTACAACGGCAAGGTGCTCTCGATCCGCCAGGACGACCTGCGCACCCTCGCCGTCATCTACGACCAGTCCCCCTCGGTCCTGACCGAGCAGCTCATCAGCTGGGGTGTCCTGGACGCGGACGCGCGCCGCGCCGTGGCCCACGAAGAGGTCTGACCCCCACGCCCGAAACGGCAGCAGAAACGTGCCGCCGGGGTGGCTCCAGCCAAAAGGCTGGAGCCACCCCGGCGGCTTTTCGCTATTCCGGAGCAATTCCCCGGGCCGCCCCGGCGAAAACCTGGGACGGGAAAACCGCCGGGGCCCGCAGCGGATTGCTGCGGGCCCCGGCGGTGACGTACGGAAGGAGCCTTACGACTCGTCAGCCTTACGACTCGTCCCGGCGCAGGGACGGCTTCAAGTCCTTGAAGCGTCCGAGCAGACCGTTGACGAAGGACGGCGACTCGTCCGTGGAGAACTCCTTGGCAAGCTGGACCGCCTCGTCGAGGACCACCGCGTCAGGGGTGCCGTCGACCCAGACCAGTTCGTAGGCGCCGAGCCGCAGGATGTTCCGGTCGACGACCGGCATGCGGTCCAGGGTCCATCCGACGGCGTACTGCGAGATGAGCTCGTCGATGCGGCGCTCATGCTCCGCGTACCCCTCGACGAGCTCCATCGTGTACTCGCTCACCGGCGGCTGCCGGGTGTCGGACCGCGAGTGGCGCACCCAGTCGGCGAGGACCGTCAGGACGTCCGTTCCGCGCTGGTCCGCCTCGAAGAGGATCTGGAAGGCGCGCTTGCGGGCCGTATTACGAGCAGCCACGGTTAGCTGTTCACCCGGCCGAGGTAGCCGCTGTCACGGGTGTCGACCTTGATCTTCTCGCCGGTGGTGATGAAGAGCGGCACCTGGATCTGGTGGCCGGTCTCCAGCGTGGCGGGCTTGGTGCCACCGGTGGAGCGGTCGCCCTGGACGCCCGGCTCGGTCTCCTTGATGGTCAGCTCGACGGCGGCGGGCAGCTCGACGAAGAGAACCGCGCCCTCGTGCTGGGCGACCGTGGCGGTGAAGCCCTCGATCAGGAAGTTGGCGGCGTCGCCGACGGCCTTCTTGTCGATGTGCAGCTGGTCGTAGGTCTCCATGTCCATGAAGACGAAGTAGTCGCCGTCCATGTAGGAGAACTGCATGTCGCGCTTGTCGATCGTGGCCGTTTCGACCTTGACGCCGGCGTTGAACGTCTTGTCGACGACCTTGCCGGAGAGCACGTTCTTGAGCTTGGTGCGCACGAAGGCCGGGCCCTTGCCGGGCTTGACGTGCTGGAACTCGACGACGGACCAGAGCTGGCCGCCTTCGAGCTTGAGCACCAGGCCGTTCTTGAGGTCGTTCGTGGAAGCCACGGTTGCGGAATCTCCTGCACTGACTGACTGGTGGACGACCCCGGTCGGGCACGCGCGCTAGAGCGCGAGCAGTTCCTTGGTCGTGATGGTGAGTAGCTCGGGTCCGCCGTCCGCCTCGGGGCGCACGACGAGCGTGTCATCGATCCGGACACCACCCCGGCCAGGGAGGTGAACCCCCGGTTCGACGGTGACCGGCACGCAAGCGTCCAGTTTACCCATGGCCGAGGGCGCCAACTGCGGGTCCTCGTCGATTTCGAGCCCCACACCGTGTCCCATCAGCGGAGCAAGCCCCTCCGCATAGCCCGCCGAGTCCAGTACGTGACGTGCCGCGCGGTCCACGTCGCGGCAGGCCGCACCGGGTACGAGGGCCTCCCTGCCCGCCCGCTGAGCGGTGAACACGAGGTCGTACAGCTCGATCTGCCAGTCCGCGGGGGACGTCCCGATCACGAACGTACGGCCGATCTCGCAGCAGTATCCCCGGTAACTCGCCCCCAGGCAGACGGAGAGGAAGTCGCCCTCCTCCACCCGGCGGTCGGTGGGCCGGTGGCCGCCCTTGCCGGAATTCGGTCCGGTGCCCACCGAGGTCGGGAAGGCGGCCCCGTCCGCGCCGTGGTCGACGAGCCGCCGCTCCAGCTCCAGCGCCAGATGCCGCTCCGTGCGGCCGACGAGGATGGACTCCAACAGCTCCCCCAGCGCTTGGTCGGCGATCTCCGCGGCGATCCGCAGACAGGAGATCTCCTCCTCGTCCTTGACGAACCGCAGCTGTTCCACCGCGCCGCCGAGGTCCACGAGCCGCAGCCGCGGCGCGACCGAGCCGAGCGCCCGGTGCCGGGCCACCGTCAGGTGGTGCTCCTCGACGGCCAGCGAGTCGGCTCCGCGGGCGGCTGCCAGCTTGGCCCCCGCGACGGCCGGATCGGCGCCCGGCACGGGCAGCAGCCGCGTCCGCAGCGCTTCGTCCGGCCGCCCCTCGCCCGGCAGGTCACCGGGTGGGCGCCCGCACAGCAGGACGTCCTCGTCCGCGCCGACCAGGAGCACGGCGCCGCGGGGCGCCGCTCCGGCGAGATAGCGGACGTTGGCGGGCCGGGAGACCAGTGCCGCCGCGCCACCGCCGGCGGCACACCGCTCCCTCACCCGCTCCCTGCGGACCGCGTACACCTCTGACATGGGGCGAGCCTATGAGCGCCGCGGCGACCCGGCCCGGTCAGCGCGTCCGACCGGGCGGCGGGCCCTTCCCTACGACTGTGGAGGGCCCTGCGCTACCACTGCGGCGGGCTCGCGATGGCGCGGGCCAGGACGTCGTCCAGGACGCGGGCCGTGGCGGGGACGTCCATCTGGGAGTTGTCGATGATGGGCAGGCCCGAGCCGTACCAGCCGGCCATGCGGCCGTGGATGCGGGCCACTTCCTCGTCGGAGAGGCGGCGGTTGCCGCTGCGCTCGGCGTTGCGCTCCAGGACGACTTCCAGGCCCGGCAAGAGCACGACGGGCAGCAGTCCCGGCCCCACGTGGCGCTTCCAGCCGCCGAGGCCCACGACGGGGCGGTCGGGGAAGACCGCGTCGTCGAGGATGCACGAGATGCCGTTCGCCAGGAAATTCCGGGCGGCGAAGCCGCAGGTGCGGCGGGCCAGGCGGTACTGCGCCTCCGAGTGGTCGTTCCAGCCCGACTGGGGGTCGGCGAACCCCGAGCGGACCCATTCGCGTACGTCGTCGAGGCTGATGTGGGCCGTCGGCACCCGCCGGTGCTCGGCCCAGAACTTCGCCACGCTCGTCTTGCCCGCGCCCGCGGGGCCGATGAGCAGCACGGCGAGCGTCGTGGCCCCGGAGTCGGCCTGTGCCGTGCCCGGTGGGGGGCTCGGCATCGCGACGGGACCGCCGGGCGGCAGCTGGACGTGCCCCGTGGTGTCCGGGGCCGGCGGCACGGGGCCGGGCCCCAGCTGGAGCGTCGCGGGCGCCTGGCCCTGCGGACGGGGCGGCGGTGCCGGGACGTGGGGAGCGTGGCCCGGGGCGTGCGGGGCCTGCCCCGGGGTGTGCGGGGCGGCGGGGCCGCCCGTGAAACCCGGTGCGGGGGGCTGCGGGGCCCCGGGCGGGTGATGTGCGGCCGGGGACCAGCCGGTGGCCGGTCCGTGCCCCGGCTGATGGGGCGGCGGCAGCGGAGACCCCACTGCGTGCTGCATCCGGTGCCACTCCGTCTCGTGCGACTGACGCTGGTCGGGCGGCGGCCGGGCCGCCCGTCACCGAACGGTACCGTCCCCGGCCGCCGTTGTGTGAACGGCCGGGGAGGCGCTGAAGTGCCCGTGGCCGGATCGACGGGCCACGAAAGCGCGTTACTGCCCGACTTCGCCGTACGCGGCGAGCAGCACCGCCGGGTCGGGGCCCTCCAGGACGGTCGGCTTGCCGAGGCCGTCCAGGACGATGAAGCGCAGCAGGTCACCGCGGGACTTCTTGTCGACCTTCATGGTCTCCAGAAGCTTGGGCCACTGGTCGTAGCGGTAGGTCAGCGGCAGCCCGACCGACTCCAGGACGGTGCGGTGCCGGTCGGCGGTCGCGTCGTCCAGGCGCCCGGCCAGTCGGCCCAGTTCGGCGGCGAAGAGCATGCCGACGGAGACCGCGGCGCCGTGCCGCCACTTGTAGCGCTCGTTCTTCTCGATGGCGTGCGCGAGGGTGTGCCCGTAGTTGAGGATCTCGCGCAGGCCCGCCTCCTTGAGGTCGCCGGAGACAACCTCGGCCTTGACCTTGATGGAGCGCTCGATGAGTTCGGCGGTGTGCGGTCCCGCGGGCGTGCGGGCGGCCTGCGGGTCCGCCTCGATGAGCTCCAGGATGACCGGGTCGGCGATGAACCCGGCCTTGATGATCTCCGCGAGCCCGGAGACGTAGTCGTTCACCGGCAGCGAGTCGAGCGCCGCGAGGTCGCACAGGACCCCGGCCGGCGGGTGGAAGGAGCCCACGAGGTTCTTGCCCTCGGCGGTGTTGATGCCGGTCTTGCCACCGACGGCCGCGTCCACCATGCCGAGCACCGTGGTCGGGACGGCGATCCAGCGCACGCCGCGCAGCCAGGTCGCGGCGACGAACCCGGCGAGGTCGGTGGTGGCCCCGCCGCCGACGCCGACGATGATGTCGCTGCGCGTGAACCCGGACTGGCCGAGGGCCTTCCAGCAGTACGCGGCGACCTCGGCCGTCTTGGCCTCCTCGGCGTTGGGCACCTGGATCGCGACGGCCTCGTACCCCTGGCCTGCGAGGTCCTCCCGGAGCGCGTCACCGGTCTCGGCGAGCGCCTCGGGGTGGATGACGGCGACACGCTTGACCTGGTCCCCGATGAGGCCGGGCAGCTCGCCGAGGAGCTGCCGACCGACCAGGACCTCGTACGGATCCGTGCCGGCGGTGCCGCCGACGTGGATGCGGGTGGGGCTCTGCTCGGTCGTCATGCTTCCTTCAACTCCAGTGCGTCGAGGACCGCCTGGGCGACCTCTTCAGGGGTGCGGTCGTCGGTGGCGACGACCGCGCGGGCGACTTCGGCGTACAGGTGGCGGCGGGCGTCCATCAGCTCGCGCCACTGCTTGCGCGGGTTGACCGCGAGCAGCGGGCGCGCCTGGTTGAGGCCGGTGCGCCTGACGGCCTCCTCGACGTCCATCGAGAGGTAGACGACGGGGTGCGCGCCGAGCAGCGCGCGCGTCGACTCGTCGAGGACCGCGCCCCCGCCGAGCGCGAGGACGCCGCTGTGCTCCTCGACGGCGGCGCGTACGGCCTGCCGTTCCAGCTCACGGAAGTACGGCTCGCCCTCGTCGACGAAGATGTCCGCGATCGGGCGGCCCTGGGCGGCGACGATGTCGGCGTCGGTGTCCCGGAAGGCGGTGCCGAGCCGGTCGGCGAGCAGCTCGCCGACCGTGGTCTTGCCGACGCCCATGGGGCCGATGAGGACGATCTGCGGGCCGGTCACCGGATGTGGAGGTTGTCGAGGTACGACCGCACGTTGCGCCGGGTCTCGGGCACGCTGTCGCCGCCGAACTTCTCGGCGACGGCGTCGGCGAGGACGAGCGCGACCATGGCCTCGGCGACGATGCCGGCGGCCGGCACGGCGCACACGTCGGAGCGCTGGTGGTGCGCCTTGGCGGCCTCGCCGGTGGCCACGTCGATGGTGGCGAGCGCGCGCGGCACGGTCGCGATGGGCTTCATCGCGGCCCGTACGCGCAGCAGTTCACCGGTGGTCAGGCCGCCCTCGGTACCGCCGGAGCGGCCGGAGGCGCGCCTGATGCCGTCCTCGGTGGTGACGATCTCGTCGTGCGCCTGGGAGCCGGGCACGCGCGCGAGGCCGAAGCCGTCGCCGACCTCGACGCCCTTGATGGCCTGGATGCCCATGAGCGCGGCGGCGAGCCGCGCGTCCAGCCGCCGGTCCCAGTGCACGTGCGAGCCGAGGCCGACCGGGACGCCGTACGCGAGGACCTCGACGACGCCGCCGAGGGTGTCGCCGTCCTTGTGGGCCTGGTCGATCTCGGCGACCATCGCCTTCGACGCGTCGGCGTCCAGGCAGCGCACCGGGTCGGCGTCGAGCTTCTCGACATCGGCGGGGGTCGGGTAGACGCCGTAAGGGGCCTTGGCGGCCGCCAGCTCCGTCACATGGCTGACGATCTCGATCCCGGCCGTCTCCTTGAGGTACGAGCGGGCGACCGCGCCGAGCGCGACGCGGGCCGCGGTCTCGCGGGCGGAGGCGCGCTCCAGGATCGGCCGGGCCTCGTCGAAGCCGTACTTCTGCATGCCCGCGAGGTCGGCGTGGCCGGGGCGGGGGCGGGTCAACGGGGCGTTGCGGGCCAGCTCGGCGAGTTCGGCGGGGTCGACCGGGTCGGCCGCCATGACCTGCTCCCACTTGGGCCACTCGGTGTTGCCCACCATGATCGCGACCGGCGAGCCCATGGTCAGGCCGTGCCGCACGCCGCCGAGGAAGGTGACCTCGTCGCGCTCGAACTTCATGCGGGCGCCGCGTCCATAGCCGAGCCGCCGCCGGGCCAGGTGGTCCGCCACCATGTCCGTGGTGATCGGCACGCCGGCGGGAAGTCCCTCCAGCGTGGCGACGAGTGCGGGTCCGTGGGACTCCCCAGCGGTCAGCCAGCGCAACCTGCTCAACGGTGCTCCTCATGCTCGCGCCTGGAACTACGGTCTTCGACGGCGCGGCCGGGTGCGCGGCCCTGGCCCGCCGCCCCCGATCCTCCCACGTCCGCGGGGCGCCCCCGGCCTCCGGTCCACCAGGCGGACGCCGCGCCCACCTCCCGGACACGGCCTCGACGCGTCCCGGGGCCACGGAGCTATCGCTGGGCGAGCGCGTGCTCCCCCGCCTTGCGCATCACGTCCAGCGGCACGGGGCCGCGGCCGGTCATCTGCTCGACCTGGAGCACCGCCTGGTGCACGAGCAGGTCGAGTCCGCTGACGACCGCCCCGCCGTACGCGGACCAGCGGGCCGCGAGCTCGGTGGGCCACGGGTCGTACAGCACGTCGAAGAGGGTCGCCGGACGCTCGGGCACAAGCCCGGAGAGCGCGTCCGTGGCACCCGCCGGAGTGGTGGTGATCACCAGCGGCGCGCTCAGCCCCTCGCGGGCGTCCTCCCAGGCCTCGGTCCTGACCTCCACGTCGAGCCGCTCGCCCCACTGCCGCATCTCGGCCGCGCGGGCGTCACTGCGTACGTACGCCACGACCTCGCCGGTGCAGATCCGCGCGAGGGCGGCGAGCGCGGAGGACGCGGTGGCACCGGCGCCGAGGATCGCGGCGGAGTCGACCTGCTCGATGCCGCGTTCGCGCAGCGCGGCGACCATGCCGGGGATGTCGGTGTTGTCGCCGACTTTCCTGCCGTCCTCACCGAGCACGACGGTATTCACGGCCTCCACGGAGGCGGCGGTCCCGCTGACCTCGTCGAGCAGCGGAATGATCGCCCGCTTCAACGGCATCGTCAGGGAAAGCCCGGCCCATTCCGGGCCGAGTTCCCCGATGAATTCGGGCAGCGCCGCCTCGTCGATCTCAAAATGGTCGTACGTCCAGTCGATCAGCCCGAGTTCCTCGTAAGCGGCGCGGTGCAGCACCGGGGAGAGGGAGTGACCGATCGGGGAGCCGAGGACGGCGGCTCGACGCTGTGGCGCGCTCATTGCCCCTTCAGGTATTTCTCGCGGTTGCGGTTCTGCTCTGCGTTCGTCTCGGCGAAGAGCGTCTTGTCCTCGCTGGGGATCGAGACGAAGTAGTACCAGTTTCCCTTGGCCGGGTGCAGCGCCGAGTTCAGCGCCACCTCTCCGGGGTTGCTGATCGGTCCGGGCGGCAGACCCTTGACCTTGTAGGTGTTGTACGGGTCCTTGATCTTGCGCAGCTCGTCGACCGAGCCGATGGCGAGCTTGGACTCGCCCTTGAGGTAGTTCACCGTGGAGTCGAAGTCCAACAGGCCGTATGTCTCGGTGTTGTTCGGCTTCAGGCGGTTGTAGACGACTGTCGCGACCTTCTCGAAGTCGTGCTTGTACCTGCCCTCCGCCTGGACCAGGCTCGCCACCGTGAGGACTTCCAGCGGGTCCTTCAGGTTCAGCTCGGCGGCCTTCGACGCGAGGCCCAGTTCCTCGTACTTCTCGTTGGCCCGGGCGACCATCTTGCGCAGGACGTCCTCGGGCTTCTGCCCCGGGGCGACCGAATAGCTGGCGGGGAAGAGGAATCCTTCCAGCGGGTCCTTGATGTCCTTGTTGGTGTTGGCCCACTTGGGCAGACCGAGGGTCCGCCATTCTTTCTTGGCGACCTTTTCCGTCGTACCCGAGTCCACTTTGAGGCGCTCGTCGATCTTTTCGTAGATCCACGCGTTCCGCTTGCCCTCGGGGACGATGAGGTTGGCGCGGCTCTTGGGGTTGAGCATCAATTCGACGGCGCTCGCCGCCGACATGTGCTTCTTGAGGACGTAGGCGCCCGCCTGAATGGTCTGCCCCTGCGGGTGCTTGCCCTGGGCGGAGACGAAGGCGTCGACGCTCTTGACGACACCTTTCTCCTTCAGCTTCTGGCCGATGGCATAGCCGAGGGAGTCCTCGGGGATGTCGACGGTCACCGAGCCCGAGCCGTCGCCCGCGTAATCCGGCGCCGTGCCGAAACGGTCCTGGTAGAACTGGTAGCCGAAGTAGCCGACCCCGCCGAGGCCACCGCCGAAGACGAGCGTCACGACCAGGCAGGCGCAGCCGCTGCGCCGCTTCTTCGGTTTCTTGCCGCCGCGGCCCCCGCGCCGATCGCCGCGGCTACCCCGGCGGCCGGGCTCATCGTCGTCGTCCTCGTCGCCGCCCGCGAAGAAGGCGTGCTCGCCGCGGTCGGGCCCCGGGTCCCAGTCGGTCTCGGGGTCGGGCTCGGCCTCGGGGTCCGGTTCGGGCCGGCGGCGGGTCGGCGGCTCCGGGGGCGCGTAGGCGTCGGGGGTGGCGTAGTAGTCGGGGGCCTCTTGGCCGTAACCGGCCTGCTGGCCGGCGTAGGGGTCCAGGGGGTCCATCGGGTCGGTGTAAGGGACCTGTCCCTGCTGCCGGGCGTGCCAGCCACCGTTGGGTGCGTCCTGGCCGCCCTGGTGATGCGGGTCCGATCCCCCGCCGTAGCCCTGGTCGGACCCGCCGTTGTGATGCTGGTCCGATCCCCCGCCGTAGCCCTGACCGGGCGCACCGTTGTAGCCCTGGTCGGACCCGCCGTTGTAGTCCTGGCCGGACCCGCCGTCGTAACCCTGGCCGGAACCACCGTTGTAACCGTGGTCAGGGCCGTTGTACGCCTGAGCGGGGCCGCCCTCGTACTGCTGCTGTCCGCCCTCGTAACCCTGCGCGTCGTACGCGGCCTGCTGCTGCCCGGTGCCCCAGTCACCGCCGTACTGGGACTGGTGCGGCTGCTGATGCTGATGCGGCTGGTGGTGGTACTGCCCCTGGCCGCCGTAGGGGGACTGGCCGCCCGCGGGCTGCTGTCCTCCCCATCCGCTGTCCCCGTACAACGGGTCCTCCGGATGCCACGGTTCGGAGCCTGGGCCCCGGCCATACTCAGTCATCGATCCCCTACATGCCGCGAGGCGGGGCCGCCGTTGGGATGGCCGGGCAACCGTTCCGCCTCTTGATGCTGTGCGGCAGCTGTTCGAACACCGCCGCATCGCGCGGAACGTTACCGTATCGCGATCAGATGACCACTTCGACGCCCTCGCCGGGTGCCTTCCCTGACGCCCGTTCGGACTCCAGGGCCTGCTGGAGGATGATCACGGCCGCTGCCTGATCGATGACGGACCTGCCCTTCTTGGACTTCACGCCCGAGGCACGCAGGCCCTGACTGGCCGTCACCGTGGTCATCCTCTCGTCCACGAGCCGCACCGGGATGGGGGCGACCATGCGGGCGAGCTCCTGTGCGAACACGCGGATCTTCGCGGCCGCCGGGCCCTCGCGCCCGTTGAGGGAGCGAGGGAGGCCGACGACGATCTCGATCGGCTCGTACTCGTCGACGAGCTGCTTCAATCGGCGCTGGGCGGCCGGGACGTCGCGTCCCGGCACGGTCTCCACCGGCGTGGCGAGGATCCCGTCGGGGTCGCACGAGGCGACCCCGATCCGGGCGTCACCGACGTCGACGGCCAGCCGTCGGCCCCTGCGCATGCCCCGGGCAGGCTCGGTCATCAGGCCGTCTCGGTGACGAGGCGCTCGACGGCGGCGATGGCGTCGCCGATCGCGGCCGGGTTCTGGCCGCCGCCCTGGGCGACGTCCGGCTTGCCGCCGCCTCCACCGCCGAGGGTCTTGGCGGCCGTACGGACCAGGTCGCCGGCCTTGAGGCCGCGCTCACGGGCGGCCTCGTTGGTGGCGGTGACCGTGAGCGGCTTGCCGTTGGCCGTCGTGAACAGGGCGACCACGGCGGGGCGGTCGCTCGGGATGCGCCCCCGCACGTCGAGGACGAGCCTGCGCAGGTCGTCGGCGCCCGTGCCGTCCGGCACCTGGCCGGTGACGAGGGCGACGCCGCGGACGTCCTTGGCGGAGTCGACGAGACCGGCGGCGGCCGCGAGGACCTTCTCCGCGCGGAACTTCTCGATCTCCTTCTCGGCGTCCTTCAGCTTGGCGAGCATGCCGGAGATCTTCTCGGGCAGCTCCTCGGAGCGGCCCTTGACCAGCTCCTGGAGTTGGGCGACGACGGTGTGCTCCTTGGCGAGGAAGTTGTACGCGTCGACGCCGACCAGGGCCTCGATGCGGCGCACACCGGAGCCGATGGAGGACTCGCCGAGCAGCTTCACCAGGCCGAGCTGGGCGGTGTTGTGGACGTGCGTACCGCCGCACAGCTCCTTGGAGAAGTCGCCGATGGTGACGACGCGCACGCGCTCGCCGTACTTCTCGCCGAACTCGGCGATGGCGCCCTGCTTCTTGGCGTCGTCGATCGACATGACCTCGGCCTGGACGTCCAGCTCGCGGGCGAGGACTTCGTTGATCTTCTGCTCGACGTCCGTCATCACGGCCGTGGGCACGGCGGACGGCGAACCGAAGTCGAAGCGGAAGCGGCCTGGCTGGTTCTCCGAACCGGCCTGGGCGGCCGTGGGGCCGAGCGCGTCGCGCAGCGCCTGGTGGGTGAGGTGCGTCGCGGAGTGGGCGCGGGCGATGGCGCGGCGGCGGTGCGAGTCGATCGAGGCCCACACCGGGGCGCCGACGGTGATCTCGCCGACCTGGACGACACCCTTGTGGACGTGCACGCCGGGGACCGGCTTCTGCACGTCACGGATCTCGACGATGGCCCCGCTGTCCAGGCGGATGCGGCCGGTGTCGCCGATCTGGCCGCCGCCCTCGGCGTAGAACGGGGTGCGGTCGAGGACGATCTCGACGTCGTCGCCCTCGGTGGCGGCGGGCGAGGAGACGCCGTTGACCAGCAGGCCGACGATCACGGCCTCGTTCTCCGTGAGGGAGTAGCCCGTGAAGTCGGTGGCGCCCGCGGCGTCGGCGATCTCGCGGTAGGCGTGCAGGTCGGCGTGGCCGGTCTTCTTGGCCTGGGCGTCGGCCTTGGCGCGCTCGCGCTGCTCCTTCATCAGACGGCGGAAGCCGTCCTCGTCCACCGAGAGGCCCTGCTCGGCGGCCATCTCCAGGGTGAGGTCGATGGGGAAGCCCCACGTGTCGTGCAGCAGGAACGCCTTGTCGCCGGAGAGGACCTTGCCGCCCGCGGCCTTGGTCTCGGTGACGGCGGTGTCGAGGATGTTCGTGCCGCCCTTGAGGGCCTTGAGGAAGGCGGCCTCTTCGGCGAGGGCGACGGTCTCGACGCGCTTGCGGTCGGTGATCAGCTCGGGGTACTGGAGGCCCATCGTGTCGATGACGACGTCGATGAGGTCCTTGACGACCGGGCCGGTGGCGCCGAGCAGGCGCATGTTGCGGATGGCGCGGCGCATGATGCGGCGCAGGACGTACCCGCGGCCTTCGTTGCCGGGCGTGACGCCGTCGCCGATGAGCATGGCGGACGTACGGATGTGGTCGGCGACCACGCGCAGGGAGACGTCCGAGCCGTGGTCGGCGCCGTAGCGCACGCCGGTCAGCTCGGTGGCCTTGTCCATGACGACGCGCAGGGTGTCGGTCTCGTACATGTTCTGTACGTCCTGCAGGATCATGGCGAGACGTTCGAGGCCGAGACCGGTGTCGATGTTCTTGGTCGGCAGCTCGCCGAGGATCTCGAAGTCCTCCTTCGAGGTGCCCTGGCCGCGCTCGTACTGCATGAAGACGAGGTTCCAGATCTCCACGTACCGCTCGTCGTTGACGGCGGGGCCGCCCTCGACGCCGAACTCGGGGCCGCGGTCGTAGTTGATCTCGGAGCAGGGGCCGCAGGGGCCCGGGACGCCCATGGACCAGAAGTTGTCCTTCTTGCCCAGGCGCTGGATGCGCTCGGCCGGGACACCGATCTTCTCGCGCCAGATCTGCTCGGCCTCGTCGTCGTCGAGGTAGACCGTGATCCACAGGCGCTCGGGGTCGAGGCCGAAGCCGCCGTCGGCCACGGAGCCGGTGAGCAGCTCCCAGGCCAGCTCGATGGCGCCTTCCTTGAAGTAGTCGCCGAACGAGAAGTTGCCGCACATCTGGAAGAACGTGCCGTGGCGCGTGGTCTTGCCGACCTCTTCGATGTCGGGCGTACGCACGCACTTCTGCACGCTGGTCACGCGCGGCGCGGGCGGCTTGACCTCACCGAGGAAGTAGGGCTTGAAGGGCACCATGCCCGCGGGGACCAGGAGCAGAGTCGGGTCGTCGGCGATGAGCGACGCCGAAGGGACGACGGTGTGCCCGCGCTCCTCGAAGAAGCTCAGCCAGCGGCGGCGGATTTCAGCCGACTCCATCAGTGGTCCTCATTCCGGTTGTACGAGTGCCTCGTGTCGCCGAGGTACTGCGTCTTCTTGTTGTCGCTGTCGTGTGTGGTGTTCTCGATGACCGCGAAGCGGCGCCCGGCGGGAAGTGCGGTGTCGGGGTGGTCGTTCAGGCCAAGGGCCTCGCCCAGTTCGGCCTCGCGCTCGACCATGCCGTCGCGGACGTCGAGTGCGAAGTCCTTCAGCTTGTGACCCGCCTCGATCGCCTTGTTCGCCGCCTGCGCGGCGAGGCTCTCGGGCGTCAGCTTCTTCAGCTTGCGGTTGACCTTGGTGGTGGCCCATACGCCGGCGGCTGCGCCCGCGGTGAACCAGAACGTACGGCGGAACATCGCTGCGTCAGTCCCTCTTATTCCGGTTGTCCCGCTTCCGCTGCCGTGCGGAGGGGACGGTGCGGCCCACGATCACCGTACGACGGGACGGTTTGGCGGGCATGTCCTTCACTTCCGGGCCGGGCTTGCGGCTGATGGCCCGGCGTACGCCGTAACCGAACGCGGCCACCTTGACGAGCGGGCCGCCAAAGGTGGAGGCGACTGTGCTGGAGAGCGCCGACGCGTTCGACGTGACCTCCTGGACGTCGGAGGCGATGGCGTCGACGCGGTCGATCTGCGTCTGCGCGGAGCGCACCGCTGAGGAGGCGTCCGTCAGGAGGGGGACCGCCTGCTCGGTCACGTCCGCGACGAGCTTGGTGGTCGCCCTGAGCGTCTGGGCCAGCCTCGCCAGTGCCACCGCGAGGAAGGAGACCAGGATCGCCCAGAAGACGGCCACCAGGATCCCGGCAACCTCTCCACCGGACACTTGGCACCGCTCCCTGAGACATCGTCCGAGACATCGTCCCTGAACATCGAACCTGAACATCGAGAAGTCGTCCCCCGAGCCTATCGCGCCGGGGCGCTCGGTCCGTACCGCATTCCCGCCCGCCGTCACAGGACATGCCTCACGCGGTTGTACGGACCGCATCCGCGTGAGTACGCTCCGTATCTCATGCGAGCCTCTCACCCCGGCAACCTCCCCCTGGAACTGAACGCCTTCGTCGGGCGCGGCACCGAACTGGCCGAGCTGGCCGCGGCCTTGGAGGCCGGGCGGCTGGTCACGATCACCGGGGCCGGCGGAGTGGGGAAGTCGCGGCTGGCCGTGCGGGCCGCGGGGCGGCGCCGGCCGCGCGACGGGGCCTGGCTGGTGGACCTGGCGCCGCTGCGGGACGCGGACCTGGTCGAGCACGCCGTCGCCGAGGCCCTGGGGCTGACCGACCACACGAGCAGGCCGCCGCGTCAGGTGCTGCGCGAGCACCTCGCGGAGCGGGAACTCCTCCTTGTCGTCGACGGGTTCGAGCACCTCGTGGACGCGTGCGCCTCGCTGGTGCGCGAGCTGCTGGTGCACTCCCCCGGGCTCCGGGTGCTCGCGGTGGGGCGCAGGCCGCTGGAGACCGAGGGCGAGCGGCTCCTGTCGCTCGCGCCACTGCCCCCGAAGGAAGCTGCCGACCTCTTCACGGACCGGGCGGCGGCGTGCGTGCCCCGCTTCGTTTTGGACGACGGCAACCGCGAGGACGTCCTTGAGCTGTGCCGGCGCCTGGACGGCATCCCGCTCGCCGTCGAACTGGCGGCGGGGCGGCTGCGGGTCCTCTCCCCCGCGCAGCTGGTCTCCCGCCTCGACGACCGCTTCCGGCTGCTGACGGGGGTGCGCCGCGACGTGCCGCCCCGCCATCAGACGCTGCGCACGGCCATCGGCTGGAGCCATGAGCTGTGCACGCCCCGCGAGCGGCTGCTGTGGTCACGGCTTTCGGTGTTCACCGGGCAGTTCGATCTGGAGGCGGTCGAGTACGTGTGCGCCGGGGACGGGCTGCACGCCGACGACATCATCGACGTACTGGACGAACTGCTCGCGCAGTCCGTCGTGAACCGCGAGGAGTGGCCCGCGGGCGTGCGGTACCGCATGCTCGACACGGTCCGGGCGTACGGCGCGGAGTGGCTGGAGGCGGCGGGTGAGGCCACGCGGCTGCGGCGCAGGCACCGCGACTGGTACATGGGGCTCGCCACGTGGTGCGAGCTGGACTGGTTCTCGCCGCGCCAGCCCGAGGTCGCGGCCCTGGTCGACGCGGAACTGCCCAATATGCGCGCCGCGTTGGAGTTCTGCCTCGACGACGGCGGCGAGGCCCACCTCGGGCAGTACCTCGCGGGCACACTGTGGTTCTACTGGGTCGGCTGCGGTCGGCTCGCGGAGGGCAGGCACTGGCTCGACCGGGCGCTGGAGCTGGACGGCGGCCACGCGGACGCGCGACTCAAGGCGCTGTGGGTGCTCGGCTACGTGGCGGTGCTCCAGGGCGACACCGTCGCCGCCGTGGCCGCGCTGCACGAGTGCCGTGACGGCGCCGAGCGCTCGGGCAGTGCGGTCGCGGCGGCCTACGCCGAGCACCGCATCGGCTGTCTGGCGCTGGTCACGGACGACATCCCACGCGCGGAGAGGCTGCTGCGCTCGGCGCTGGAGCGCTACCGGGAGATCGGTGAGCTCAACAGCAATGTGCTGATGGGCCAGGTCGAGCTGGCGATGGCGCTGGCCTTCCGCGGCGACCTCGCCGGGGCGGTGGAGCTGTGCGAGGACGTCCGCCGGATCTGCGAGGACCACGGCGAGCGCTGGGCCCTCGCGTACGCCCTCTATGTCCTCGGCTTCGCGGCCTGGACCCACGGCGAGGCGCAGGAGGCGCGGGCGCTGCTGGCCGAGTCGCTCGCCCTCAACCACCGCTTCCACGATCTGCTGGGTACGGTCCTGTCCCTGGAGCTGCTCGCGCTGTTCACGGTCACGGAGGGCGACCCGGCGGAGGCGGCGGTGCTCCAGGGTGCCGCGTCCCGCATCTGGCCCTCGGTGGGGCTGCCGCTGTTCGGGTCGGGGAACTTCGGCGGGCCGCACGTGTTGTGCGAGGAGCGGGCCCGCGCGGCGCTCGGCGACGAGCGGTACGAGGAGTGCGTACGCACGGGGGCGGGGCTGAATCTGGACGCGGCGGTCGCGCGGGCGCTGCGCCCCGGCCCCGGAAACGACCGAACCCGCCGCCTGCCCCGCCGGGAAGGGCGGGGAGGCGACGGGCTGAAGCAGGGTGAGCTACGTCCGGGTCAGCGGGCGTAGTACTCGACGACGAGCTGCTCGTCGCAGATCACGGGGATCTCCTTGCGGTTCGGGTCGCGGTCCAGGCGGAAGGCCAGGGCCTTCAGGTTCACCTGGAGGTAGCGCGGGGTCTCGCCGTCGGGGGCGAAGCCACCCTCACGCGCGACCTGGAACAGCGGCTTCTCGCGGCTGCGCTCGCGGACCATGACGACGTCGTCCGGCTTGACGCGGAAGGACGGCTTGTCGACCTTCTGGCCGTTGACCTCGATGTGGCCGTGCACGACCATCTGGCGGGCCTGGTAGATCGTGCGGGCGATGCCCGAACGCAGAACCAGGGCGTCGAGACGACGCTCCAGCTCGATGACCAGGGCCTCACCGGTCTTGCCCTGCGTCTTGGCGGCACGCTCGTAGGCGCGGACGAGCTGGCGCTCGGACACGTCGTACTGCGCGCGCAGACGCTGCTTCTCCAGCAGACGGACCTTGTAGTCCGAGTTCTGCTTGCGCCCACGGCCGTGCTCGCCCGGCGGGTAGGGGCGGGCCTCGAAGTACTTGACGGCCTTCGGGGTCAGCGCGATGCCAAGAGCACGGGACTTCTTGACCTTGGGGCGGGACTGGTTCGGCATGAACCAACCTCTCTGTTCAATGTGAATTCGGCTTCACCAGTGGTTAGGGGAGGTCGCATCCGCAGCCTGGGAAACCTCGTGAGCCACCATGGGCTCTCAAGGCAGCCGCTCCCTGGTCTGGGCACTATGTGCAGTACGCGAGTGGCCCACCGACCGGTTCCCGGGGCTGGGCTCCGGGGTGGTGGTGGGCTGCCCGCGACACCTTCGACGGTGCGCGACGCTCCTGGATCCCCGCGCCTTACGGCGGTGGGGTTCCGGCTGGATGTCCCGTTCTGGTGGTGCCGGTACGAGACCGGGCACGGGACGCAGCACTTCGGGCAAGTGTACCGGGTGCGGCGGGGTGCCTCAGCCGGGGCGCGTGCGGTGCGGTGCTAGCTCTCGGGCTGCTCGCCCTTGAGCCGGGCGCGGACCCGCTCGACCACGTCGGCGTACCGCGCCTCGGCGCCGTAGCGCGTCGGCTGGTAGTAGCGCTTGCCCTCGATGGTGTCCGGGGCGTACTGCTGGGCGGCGATGCCGCCGGGGACGTCGTGGGGGTAGACGTAACCCTGCGCGTGCCCCAGCTTGGCGGCGCCCTTGTAGTGACCGTCGCGCAGGTGGGGCGGGACGGGGCCGGCGAGGCCGCCGCGGATGTCGGCCTGGGCCTGCTGGATGGCGATCGTCGCGGCGTTCGACTTCGGGGCCAGGGCGAGGGCGATCGTGGCGTGGCTGAGGGTGAGCGCGGCCTCGGGGAAGCCGATCATGGCGACGGCCTGGGCGGCGGCGACCGCGATGGGCAGGGCCGTGGGGTCGGCGAGGCCGATGTCCTCGCTGGCGGAGATCATCAGGCGCCGCGCGATGAAGCGGGGGTCCTCGCCGGCCTCGATCATGCGGGCCAGATAGTGCAGGGCCGCGTCGACGTCGGAGCCGCGGATGGACTTGATGAGGGCGCTCGCCACGTCGTAGTGCTGGTCGCCGTCGCGGTCGTACTTCACCGCGGCCCGGTCGACGGACTCCTCCAGGGTCTGGAGGGTGAGCTCCTTCTCGCCCTTGGCGAGGGCCGAGCCGGCGCCCGCCTCCAGGGCGGTGAGCGCGCGCCGGGCGTCGCCGCCCGCGATCCGCAGCAGATGCTCCTCGGCCTCCTCGGGCAGCTCGACCGCGCCGCCGAGGCCCCGCTCGTCGGTGACGGCCCGGCGCAGCAGATCGCGCAGGTCGTCGTCCGTGAGCGGTTCGAGGGTGAGCAGCAGGGAGCGGGAGAGGAGCGGGGAGATGATCGAGAAGTACGGGTTCTCGGTGGTCGCCGCGATCAGCGTCACCCAGCGGTTCTCGACGGCGGGCAGGAGGGAGTCCTGCTGGGCCTTGCTGAAGCGGTGGATCTCGTCGAGGAAGAGGACGGTCTCCTTGCCGTGGCCGCCCATGGCCCTGCGGGCGCCGTCGATGACCGCGCGCACTTCCTTGACGCCCGCGGTGATCGCGGACAGCTCCACGAAGCGCTTGTTCGTCGCCTTGGAGACGACATACGCGAGGGTCGTCTTGCCGATGCCGGGCGGGCCCCACAAGAGCACCGAGGAGGGGCCCGCCGGGCCTCCCCGGCCTCGCCCACCAGGCGGCGCAGGGGCGAGCCCGGCTTCAGCAGATGCTGCTGGCCGACGACTTCGTCGAGGGTACGGGGGCGCATCCGGACGGCCAGGGGACTACTGGACGGATCCTTCTCCTGGCGGTCTTCGGCTGCGGCGGTGAACAGGTCGGGCTCCACGTCCAAAACCCTATGTCACCCCACTGACAATCCTTCCTGACGCGGTTCAGGCCCAGAGGTCGGCGCCCCAGCGCGTGAGGATCAGCATCGCGATGACGCCGGTGTGCATCACGGGCAGCGCCCAGGTGAAGTCCTCCAGGAAGCTCTTGGCCCAGCGCGGCGCGGGCAGGAAGCCGTGGCGGATGTTGAACGACGTGACGTACCAGAACATCAGGAGCGTGGCGAGCCAGGCCAGGCAGCACCACAGGCAGAGCGCGTTGATGTGGTACAGCGACTGGATCATCAGCCAGGTGCAGAACCCGACTCCGAAGAGAGTGCCCGCGTTGAACGTCAGCCAGTACCAGCGCGGGAAGCGCGCCCCGGCGAGCAGGCTCATGCCGACACCGATGACGATGGCGTAGGTGACCAGGCCCAGCAGCGGGTTGGGGAAGCCGAAGACCGTCGCCTGCTCGCTCTTCATGATGCTGCCGCAGGACACGATGGGGTTGATGCTGCACCCCGGCTGGAAATTCGGGTTCTTCAGGAGTTCCAGCTTGTCGAGGGTGATGATCCAGGAGGCGAGCAGACCGGCCGCGCCCGTGATCACCAGGAGCACGGCGAACGCGCGGCTTCCGCCGACGGCGCGTGGAGCCTCCACCCGCTCGTCGTGGTCCTGGGCGCCGTCCTTCGCTGACATCGTTTTGGTCATCACGCCGTTCCGTCGCTTGTGGTGGCCTGCGGGCACGCACATTGTGCCGTACGCGCCTGTGTGTCCACCGTTCGATGGACATAAGTAGGTCCGCACGGGGGGAGCGGGGCGCCGGCCTCCACGGGACGCTCGACGGCATGACAGCACACGCATACGAACTCGCCGTGGACGTACGGGGCACGGTCGTCGCCAAGGGCGAGGCCGGTGGGCTCTGCCCGTGACCTCGCCCCTCGACACCGGAAGCGAACTCGCCTACGCCGGCTTGCCCTTGAGGACGGCGACGATCTCGTCGACCGCGACCGGCTCCTGCTCCCCGGACTCCATGTCCTTGAGCTGGACGACGCCCTCGGCGAGGTCGCGCTCACCGGCGACGAGCGCGTACCGCGCACCGGAGCGGTTGGCCGCCTTCATGGCCGCCTTCAGCCCCTTCCCGCCGTACGAGAAGTCCGCCGCCACACCAGCCTTGCGCAGCTCCGTCACCTTGGCGAAGAGCACGCGGCGCGCCTCGTCGCCGAGCGGGACCGCGAAGACGCTGGTGGACGAGGGCAGGGCGAGCTCGACGCCCTCCGCTTCCAGGGCGAGCACCGTGCGGTCCACGCCGAGCGCCCAGCCGACCGAGGGCAGCGAGGGGCCGCCGATCATCTCGGAGAGGCCGTCGTAACGCCCGCCGCCGCCGACGGCGGACTGCGAGCCGAGGCCGTCGTGGACGAACTCGAAGGTGGTGCGGGTGTAGTAGTCCAGGCCGCGGACCAGCTTCTCGTCGTCCTCGAAGACGACGCCGGCCGCCGTGATCAGCTCACGGACCTCCTCGTGGTACGCCTTGCACGCATCGCACAGGTAGTCGCGCAGCGAGGGGGCGCCCACGAGCTGCTTCTGCACCTCGGCCCGCTTGTCGTCGAGGACGCGGAGCGGGTTGATGTCGATACGTCGACGTGTCTCCTCGTCCAGGTCCAGGCCGCGCAGGAAGTCCTGGAGCGCAGCGCGGTAGACGGGACGGCACTCCTTGTCGCCCAGCGAGTTGAGCAGGATGCGGAAGTTCCGCAGGCCGAGGGCGCGGTAGGCCTGGTCGGCCAGGATGATCAGCTCGGCGTCGATCGCCGGGTCCTCGGCGCCGATCGCCTCGGCGCCGACCTGCGAGAAGTGCCGGTAGCGGCCCTTCTGGGGGCGTTCGTAGCGGTAGTAGGAGCCGGAGTACCAGAGCTTGACCGGGAGGTTGCCCGCCTTGTGGAGGTTGCCCTCCAGGGCCGCGCGCAGCACGGACGCGGTGCCCTCGGGGCGCAGCGCGAGCTCGTCGCCGCCCTTGGTGGTGAAGGCGTACATCTCCTTGGTGACGATGTCGGTGGACTCACCGACACCGCGCGCGAACAGCTCGACGTTTTCAAAGCCGGGCGTCTCGATGTAGCCGTACCCGGAGGTGCGCAGCGGGGCGGAGATCGCCTCGCGCACCGCGAGGAACTTCGCGGAGTCCGGCGGAAGCAGGTCGTACGTGCCCTTGGGGGCCTTGAAGGTGCTCACGGAATTTCTCTCGTCACATTCCTCGTCGCGGGGCGGACGTCTGGTCCGCGCCCAGGCCGGAGGCCACCTGCCGCAGATACGGGTTGGTGGCGCGCTCCTGGCCGATGGATGTCTGGGGGCCGTGGCCGGACAGCACCACGGTGGAGTCGTCGAGCGGCAGGCACACGCGGGCCAGCGACTCAAGGATCTCGGGGTGGCTGCCGCCGGGCAGGTCGGTGCGTCCGATGGAGCCGGCGAAGAGCAGATCGCCCGAGAAGAAGACCGAGGGGATCTCGGCCGTCTCGGGCAGCTGGAAGGTCACCGACCCCTTCGTATGGCCCGGCGCGTGCGCGACGGAGAAGTCGAGGCCCGCCAGCTTCAGCTCGGCGCCGTCGGCCAGCTCCCGCATGTCGTCGGGCTCACCCACGGTCAGCTCCCCCATGAGCGGCATCCCGATGGAGCGGCCGAGCGCCTTCTCGGGGTCGCTCATCATGTACCGGTCACAGGGGTGGATCCACGCGGGCACGTCGTGCGCTCCGCAGACCGGGACGACCGAGGCGACGTGGTCGATGTGGCCGTGGGTGAGGATGACCGCGACGGGCTTGAGCCGATGCTTCTTGAGTGCGTCCTCGACTCCCTGGGCGGCCTGATGGCCCGGGTCGATGATCACGCACTCCTCGCCTGCGGCGGGGGCGACCAAGTAGCAGTTGGTGCCCCAGGCCCCGGCGGGGAACCCGGCAATGAGCACGATCGTCCTTCGTTCGTCGTCCGGCGGGAGGGGCCGCAGCCCCCGGAACGGGAGAATGCGGCAGATCAGAGCCTACCGGCGCTGCCGATTCCACAGGTAACCCATATACGGTACGGGGCACATTCAGGCGGTCTTGAGAAAGGTCCGGGGAGCCGGGCCGAACGGCAAAAGGGGAGAGAACCCGGTGGTCAGCAGCGATCAACGGCGGCGGCAGCTCGCCCGGGAGAAGTTCGAGCGTCAGCAGCGGCGGCGGGAGGCCGCGCGGCGCAGGGCGCGCCTGCGCAACGGCGTGATCGCGGGGGCGCTCGCGGTGGTGGTGGCGGGCGGCGCGGTGTCGTACGCGGCGGGCGCCTTCGACGGCGGCGGTGCGACGAAGGACGACGCTGCCACCGAGCCCACCAGCACGCCCAAGGACCCGTGCGCGAAGGCGGCTCCCGGCAAGGTGAAGCCGCTGAGCTTCAAGAAGGAGCCGGCCCTCAAGGTCGACGAGTCCGCCGACTACACGATGAACCTGAAGACGACGTGCGGTGACATCAGCCTGGACCTCGACGCGGCGAAGGCCCCGCGCACGGTCAACTCGTTCGACTTCCTGGTGAACAAGGGCTACCTCGACCACACCAAGTGCCACCGCCTCACCACCGGCGGCATCTACGTCCTTCAGTGCGGCGACCCGAAGGGGACCGGCGAGGGCGGCCCGGGTTACTCGATCCCCGACGAGAACCTGAAGGACAAGCGCCTGAAGGGGAATGTGTATCCGGCGGGCACGGTCGCCATGGCGAACCAGTACAACGCCCGGGAGAAGAAGGGCCGTGACACCGGCGGCAGCCAGTTCTTCCTCGTCTACCAGGACAGTCAGCTCCCGCCCGACTACACACCGTTCGGGACCATTTCCGATTCCGGGATGAAGGTGCTGAAGAAGATCGCCGCCGCCGGGGAGAGCTCCGGGCGGGGCGACGGCGCCCCGAACGCGACCGTCGTCATCGACAAGGCGACCGTCACGAAATCCTGAGCGCCGCCGGGCAAACTTCGGTCGTGCGGGATGCGGACAGCCGCCCCGCCGGTCGCCTATGTTGGCGGTGACGAAACTGTGGACGATGCCGGGGGCCCGACGGCCCTGCGCAGGCATCATGTGGAGGAGGCGCTGTGAGCAGCGACCCGTGGGGCCGCGTCGACGAGACGGGGACCGTGTACGTGCGTACGGCCGACGGCGGCGAGCGAGTGGTCGGTTCGTGGCAGGCAGGCTCTCCTGACGAGGCCCTCGCCTATTTCGAGCGCAAGTACGACGGTCTGGTCGTCGAGATCGGACTTCTCGAGCGCCGGGTGAAGACGACCGACCTGTCGGCCAAGGACGCGATGACCGCCATCGGCCATCTGCGCCAGCAGGTCGACGAGGCGCACGCGGTCGGCGATCTGGACGCCCTGAGCAAGCGGCTCGACAAGCTGGTGGAGACCGTCGAGGCCCGCCGCGAGGAGCGCAAGGCCCAGAAGGCCAAGCAGTCCGACGAGGCGCGGCACGCCAAGGAGGCCCTGGTCGTCGAGGCCGAGGAGCTGGCCCAGAGCGAGCAGTGGCGGTCGGCGGGTGAGCGGCTGCGGGCCCTGGTGGACACCTGGAAGGGCCTGCCGCGGCTCGACCGCAAGTCGGACGACGAGCTGTGGCACCGCTTCTCGCACGCGCGCTCGGCGTTCTCCAAGCGCCGCAAGGCGCACTTCGCGTCGCTGGACGCGCAGCGCGAGGAGGCCCGCAAGGCCAAGGAGAAGCTGGTCGCCGAGGCCGAGGCGCTGTCGAGCTCGACGGACTGGGGTCCGACGGCCGCGCGGTACCGCGAGCTGATGGGCGACTGGAAGGCGGCGGGACGCGCCCAGCGCGAGCACGAGGACGACCTGTGGAACCGCTTCCGCGGCGCCCAGGACGTGTTCTTCGCGGCACGCAGCGAGGTCTTCGCGGAGCGCGACGCCGAGCAGTCGGAGAACCTGAAGCTCAAGGAGGAGCTGGCCGAGGAGGCCGAGAAGCTCGTCCCGGTGACGGACCTGAAGGCGGCCCGTGCCGCGTTCCGCTCGATCAACGAACGCTGGGAGGCCATCGGACACGTCCCGCGTGACGCCCGGCCCAAGGTCGAGGGCCGTATGCAGGCCGTGGAGCGGGCGCTCCAGGAGTCCGAGGAAGCCGAGTGGCGCCGCACGAACCCGGAAGCACGCGCGCGTGCCGAGGGGCTCACCGGCCAGCTCCAGGCGGCCGTGGACAAGCTGCGCGGCCAGATCGAGACGGCGCGCGCGGCGGGCAACAACGCCAAGGCCGACAAGCTCCAGAAGGAGCTCGATGGCCGTCAGGCGCTGCTCGACCAGGCGCTGAAGGGCCTGCACGAGTTCGGCGGCTGATCCCGCGACACGAGGAGGGCCCGGCCGGTGGCGAGCGCACCGGCCGGGCCCTGCGGCGTTCCCGGTGCCTACGGCGCGGTGCCCACTCCCCCGTACTCGGTGAGGTCCAGCGCGTGTTTGAGGACCTCGCAGGCCTGGATGTGGTTGCCGGACTCCTGGAGCAGATCGGCGAGCCTGCGGCAGACGAGGACGGCCTCGGGCCCGTACACCTTGTGCACCTGCTGGAAGGCGAGTTCGAGGACCTCGATGGCCTCGCGGATCTGCCCCGTCTCGGCCAGTAGTTCCGACAACTCCAGTTGTACGGCGAGCAGTTCGCCCCGGCCGTCGCTGACCTGCTCCTGGAGCGCGAGGCGCAGCACCGGCAGGGCGTCGCGGGTGTTCCCCTCGGCGCGCAGCAGCCGGGCGATGTTCAGTCCGGTGGCGACCATGGCCGCGCGGATGTCGGTCGCGAGGACCGGGCCCGCGGGAGCGCTGCGGGCGGCGCGGGCCTTGTTGCGGGCGAAGGGCAGCCGGCCGACGCCGTTCTCCTGGGAGCGCTGGGGCAGCGGGCGGTTCTTGGCGCGCAGCCGCTCCTCCAGGACGCGGTAGAGCGTTTCGAGGTCGATCAGCTCGGGGCCGTCGGGGACACCGCCGCGCAGCACGGTCAGGAGTTCGCCGGTGAACGCCGTGTAGCGCTCCCCGTCGGGTGCGAGGGCCACGCGGTCGCGGGGCGAGGCGGTGAGGACGTACGCCCCGTCGACGGCGGCCTGCGCGGCGAGCACGTCACCGCCGGACAGGGTGCGCGCGGCGCGTCCGCTGAAGCAGCAGTCGAGTACGACGATCTTGCGCCGGGCGCGGGAGCCGCGCAGCGCGGTGCGCAGATGCTGGTAGGCGACCGCGGTGTAGCCCATGGTGTCGCGGGAGTCGCCGAGGGCGAGGTACAGGTCGGCGGACTCGGAGTCGCGCATGCCGTGTCCGGCGTAGTACACGACGAGGGTGTCCGTGGCCTCATCGGCGGCCTGGTGCACGGGGTCGAGCATGGCGGGCACGCTCTGCGGGTCGGTGACCACGGTGCAGTGCTGGACGGGAAGTCCCCAGACGGTCGCGTCGCACAGCTCGGCCGCCAGGTCCACCACATTGGCCTCGACGGCCGGCAGCTGCGGCAGGTGGCGGTAGGACGCGGTGCCGATCAGGACGGCGCGGGAGCGGGCCGGGTCAGGAAGCGCCGTCGCCATCGGCCGCGCCCCCCTCGCCGCGCTCCAGGACCGCCATGACGCGCCGCAGGGTCTCCTCGTCGCGGGCCGCTTCCGGCGTCAGCTCCACGCGTACGTCGCCGCGGCTCAGGACGAGGGCCGGGGCCCTGCGGCGCGAGAGCTGCCACTGGAGCAGGGAGACGACCAGGGCGGCGGTGGACAGGGAGCTGCCGAGGACGAGTTCGAGCACGTCGAAACCGGTGCCCATGTGGTCCGCCGGGGCGGGCGCGGCCGGGGCGACCCTGCTGCGCAGCTGCCCGTCGAGGGACTCGTCCGCTCGCAGCCAGCCCGCCAGGGACCGCAGTGCGTCCTCGGCGTCGGCTTCGCGTACCTCCACCACCAGATCGGTCACCGCTCGCTCCCTCTTCGCTGGTCCACTTGACGGTTCACCCGGGCGAGCAGTTCGACGGCCTTGTCGCCCGCGCCCAGCCGGGCCAGGCACACGGCCTGCCAGTACTGGCTGATGAGCGTGGTCGGGTGGGCGGGCCCGAGCGACGACAGGCAGACGGGGACGACCGCGGCCAGCATCTGCGCGGCCTCCTGCAGTTCGCCCCGGAGCACGAGGTTGACCGCCTCGCGCTGGCGGGACAGGGCGTTCTGCGGGGTCATGCTGCTGAGCACGATGCGGCGGGTGGCGTCGCTGAGCGTCGGCGGGTGCAGCGGGTCGGCGAGCTCGGCCCTCGGGTGCGGGACGGCCTCTTCCCAGTCGTACTCCGGTTCCTCGGCGACGGCCGCCGCCTCGTGCAGGGAGCGCACCGCCTCGTCCCTCACCTGACCGGCCAGGAGCGCGGCCAGAGTGTCCCGGCCGCCGTCCGCGTGCCGTTCGAGCACTTCTTCGGTGGTGCCGGTGGGCCCCGGCCGGTCGGCGGGGCTCTGGGCGCAGAGCCGGTCGACGAGGTCGAGGAGCTCGCGGGGAGGTCCTTGGAGGCGTCCGGCGAGCCGGGGGACGCCGTCGCCGAGGGCGCGGTCCACGATGGCGCCGTAGTCCACCGTGGCGTCACCGAGCGGCAGCTCTCCGGTGAGCATGAGGTACATGCAGGCGCCGAGGCCGTACAGGTCGGCGGCCGGTGACGGGGCCGCGCCCCGGATGGCCTCCGGGGCCATGAACTGCGGGGTGCCGACGAGCTCCCCCGTCCTGGTGATCGCCCGCTCCCCCGCGAGCCGGGCGAGCCCGAAGTCGTGCAGGACGACGTGGCCGCCGTGGTTGATGCCGATGTTGGAAGGCTTGACGTCCCGGTGGAGGACTCCCGACTCGTGCGCCGCGGCGAGCCCGCGCACCACGTCCAGGGCGACCTGTGCGACGACGGGCGCCGGCAGCGGCCCGGTCCGCTGGACCAGTTCCGCGAGGCTCAGTCCGTCGAGCACCTGCATCACGAGGTAGGGCGTGCCCTCGACCAGCCCGGCGTCGTACAGCGTGACCACGGCCGGGTGTTCGATGCGGGCGAGGGCCCGTGCCTCGCGCAGGAACCGGTCGCGGGCCTCGCCGTCCTCGGCGAGGCCTTCGACGGCCGTCAGCACCTTCACCGCCACGCGCCGCCCGAGCCGGGTGTCCTCGGCCTCGTGCACCACACCCATGCCGCCGCGCCCCAACAGCCCGAGCAACCGGTACCGCCCGGCGACGATCGCGCCCTCCCCGTGGTCCATCGCCTTCCCCCCGCTCCACCCGCCGCGCCCGCTCAGGGCCTGCGCGCCGACGTCACCCGGTACACGTCGTACACACCCTCTACCCCTCGCACCGCCTTGAGTACATGCCCCAGGTGCTTGGGGTCGCCCATCTCGAAGGTGAAGCGGGAGGTGGCGACGCGGTCGCGGGAGGTCTGCACCGCCGCCGAGAGGATGTTCACGTGCTGGTCCGAGAGGATGCGCGTGACGTCGGACAGGAGGCGGGAGCGGTCCAGGGCCTCCACCTGGATGGCGACGAGGAAGACCGAGGACTGCGTCGGCGCCCACTCGACCTCAAGGATCCGCTCGGGCTCACGCGAGAGCGAGTCGACGTTCACGCAGTCGCTGCGGTGGACCGACACCCCGCTGCCGCGCGTGACGAAGCCGATGATGGGGTCGCCGGGGACGGGCGTGCAGCAGCGGGCCAGCTTGACCCATACGTCCTCGACGCCCTTGACGACGACGCCCGGGTCGGCGTTGGAGCGGCGCTTGCCGCGTCCGCGCGAGGGCGGCGCGCTCTCGGCGATGTCCTCGGTGGCGGCCTCCTCGCCGCCGAGGGCCTGGACGAGCTTCTGCACGACGGACTGCGCGGTGACGTGTCCCTCGCCGATCGCCGCGTACAGGGAGGAGATGTCGGGGTAGCGCATCTCGTGGGCGAGGGTGACCAGGGAGTCGCCGGTCAGGATGCGCTGGATCGGCAGGTTCTGCTTGCGCATGGCCCGCGCGATGGCGTCCTTGCCCTGCTCGATGGCCTCGTCGCGGCGCTCCTTGGAGAACCACGCGCGGATCTTGTTGCGCGCCCGCGGCGACTTGACGAAGCCCAGCCAGTCGCGGGACGGCCCGGCGCCAGCGGCCTTGGAGGTGAAGACCTCCACCAGGTCGCCGTTGTCCAGGGTCGATTCGAGCGGTACGAGGCGGCCGTTGACCCGCGCCCCTATGGTGCGGTGGCCGACCTCGGTGTGCACGGCGTACGAGAAGTCGACGGGGGTGGCGCCCGCGGGGAGCGCTATGACGTCGCCCTTCGGCGTGAAGACGAAGACTTCGTTGCGCGAGAGGTCGAAGCGCAGGGATTCGAGGAACTCGCTGGGGTCCTCGGTCTCCTTCTGCCAGTCGAGGAGCTGGCGCAGCCACGCCATGTCGTTGAGGTGGTCGTCCTTGCCGCCCGCCTTCTTCGGTACGTCCGTACGCACCTTCGAGGCGCCGGCGACGGCTTCCTGCTTGTACTTCCAGTGCGCGGCGATGCCGTACTCGGCGCGGCGGTGCATGTCGAACGTACGGATCTGGAGCTCGACGGGCTTGCCGTTGGGGCCGATGACCGTCGTGTGCAGCGACTGGTACATGTTGAACTTCGGCATCGCGATGTAGTCCTTGAACCGGCCGGGGACCGGGTTCCATCGCGCGTGGACGGTGCCGAGCGCCGCGTAGCAGTCGCGGACCGTGTCGACGAGGACACGGATGCCCACCAGGTCGTAGATCTCCGCGAAGTCACGGCCGCGGACGATCATCTTCTGGTAGACGCTGTAGTAGTGCTTCGGGCGGCCGGTGACGGTGGCCTTGATGCGGGCGGCGCGCAGGTCGGCCTGGACCTCGTCGGTCACTATGGCGAGGTACTCGTCGCGCTTGGGGGCGCGCTCGGCGACCAGGCGCACGATCTCGTCGTACATCTTGGGGTAGAGGATCGCGAAGGCGAGGTCCTCCAGTTCCCACTTGATGGTGTTCATGCCCAGGCGGTGGGCGAGCGGCGCGTAGATCTCCAGGGTCTCGCGCGCCTTCTTCTCCTGCTTCTCGCGCTTGAGGTACCGCATGGTGCGCATGTTGTGCAGGCGGTCGGCGAGCTTGATGACCAGGACGCGCGGGTCCTTGGCCATGGCGACGACCATCTTGCGCACGGTCTCGGCCTGCGCGGCCTCACCGAACTTGACCTTGTCGAGCTTGGTGACGCCGTCGACGAGCAGGGCCACCTGGTCGCCGAAGTCGCGGCGCAGGGTGTCCAGGCCGTACTCGGTGTCCTCGACGGTGTCGTGCAGGAGACCGGCCATCAGGGTGGCCGGGTCCATGCCGAGCTCGGCGAGGATGGTCGTCACGGCGAGCGGGTGCGTGATGTACGGGTCGCCGCTCTTGCGCTTCTGGCCGCGGTGCCAGCGCTCGGCGACCTGGTAGGCCCGCTCGATCTGGCGGAGCGTGGCCGTCTCGATCTTGGGGTCGTTGCTGCGCACTATCCGCAGCAGGGGCTCCAGGACCGGGTTGTACGGGTTCGAACGCTGGACGCCGAGGCGGGCGAGGCGGGCCCGTACGCGGTTGGAGGAGCCGGAGCGCGCGGGCTGGCCCGTGGCGGGACGGATCGCGGGGGCCGTCGGGTGGTGGTCCGCGGGCGGCCTCGGGCGGGGCTGCTCGGCCGGTTTGTCGCCCCGGGAAACCTCTCCCTTGGCGCGCTGCGCGGACGAGCCGCCCTGCGCGCCTTCTGCCTTCTTCGCGGGCACGGCGGAGCCCGCCGAGGCCTGCTGGGCCTTCTGGGCCTTCTGGGCGGCCTTGGCGGCGGTGAGTGGCTGGGACTCGTCTGGCAAGAGCGCTCCCTGTGCGCGATCGGGGTCCCCCGGACAGGCCCCGAAGTACCCATGGTATCGATCCTGGGGCTTCCGCTCGCCTGCGGCGGGTGAGACACCGCTGTACTGGAGAAACGCGCGGGGCGAGGCGCCGATTCCCCGGATTCCCTGCGGCCCATGGCACGACGGACGCCCCGGCCGGTGCCGGGGCGTCCGTCGTGCTGTCGCGCGTGTCGGCTCAGACGGTGATCAGCGCCTCCAGGGGCGCCCCGTCCAGGGCCTGGGCCAGCTTGCGCCGGCCCTCAAGGAAGCCGAGCTCCATCAGGACCGCGACGCCGGCCACCTCGGCGCCGGAGCGCCGGATCAGGTCCAGCGAGGCCCCGGCGGTGCCGCCGGTGGCCAGGACGTCGTCGATGACCATGACGCGGTCGCCCGCCGCCAGGTCCTCGGCGTGCACCTCGATCTCGGCGCTGCCGTACTCCAGGTCGTAGCTCTGCCGCAGCGTCGCTCCGGGGAGCTTGCCCGCCTTGCGTACGGGGATGAAGCCGAGCCCGGCGCGGAGCGCGACCGGGGCGCCGAGGATGAAGCCGCGGGCCTCCAGGCCGACGATCTTCGTGGCGCCGTGCCGCACGCTGAAGTCGGCCAGCGCGTCGGTGAGTGCCGTGAACGCCACCGGGTCCGCCAGGAGCGGGGTGATGTCCTTGAACGTCACGCCCGGCACCGGATGGTCCGGGACGTCACGGATGCGGCTGAGCAGCAGCTCTGTGACGCCTGCGAGCTCGGTCATCGGCGCTTCCCCGAGGGGCGGCCCTTGCCGCGGCTGCGCGCGGCAGTCTGGGACCGCGGGCCGACGACAGCCGGGGTGGCGTCGTCGGGGGCGCTGTCCTGCGGCTCGTCGTCACCCGTGAAGGCGCCCTCCTCCGCCGAGTCCCCCTTGGCCGCGGCCGAGGCACGCTTGGCGAGCACCCGCTTCTTGAGGGCCTTCAGCTGCGGCTCGCGCTCCTTGAAGTCGGCGACGAGCGGCGTCGCGATGAAGATCGAGGAGTACGCGCCGGCCGCGAGGCCGACGAACAGCGACAGGGAGATGTCGTTGAGCATGCCGGCGCCGAGGACACCGCCACCGATGAACAGCAGGCCCGCCACCGGGAGCAGCGCGACGACCGTGGTGTTGATGGAGCGCACCAGGGTGCCGTTGATGCTGCGGTTGGCGACCTCGCTGTAGGTGAAGCGGGTCTGCTTGGTGAGGTCCTTCGACTGCTCCTTCAAGCTGTCGAAGACCACGACCGTGTCGTAGAGCGAGTAACCGAGGATGGTCAGCAGACCGATCACCGTGCCCGGCGTGACCTCGAAGCCGACGAGGGCGTACACACCCACCGTGATGGTGATGTCGTGGATGAGCGCGATCAGTGCCGCCAGCGCCATGCGCCACTCGAAGGCGATGGCGAGGTAGATCACCACGAGGACCATGAAGATCGCCAGGCCCTGCCAGGCCTTGTTGGCGATCTGCTCACCCCAACTGGGGCCGACCAGGTCGGCGTTGATGTCCGCGGCCTTGACGTCGAGGTCCTTGGCCAGCGCCGTCTTGATCTGGTCGGACTTGGCGATGTCCACGCCCGCGATCTGGATGCGCATGCTGTCATCGCCCAGTTTCTGGACGATCGCGTCATGCCCGGCGGCCTTCTCCGCGGACTCCTCGGCCTTCGCGACCGAGACGCTCGTCTTCGGGGTGTTGAAGACGGCGCCGCCCTCGAACTCGATGCCCATGTTCAGGCCGCGCACCGCCAGGCCGACGATGGCCGTGATGGTGATCAGGATCGAGACGGCGTACCAGATCTTGCGCTTGCCGACGAAGTCGTAGCCGACCTCGCCGCGGTAGAGCCTGGCGCCGAGATTGCCGAGCTTCGACATCTCACGCCTCCTTCGGGTCGACAGGGCCGACGGAGGAGCCGGCGGCGCGGCGGGAGCGGCGGATCGGGGGCTTGATGCCGAGCCGCTTCGGGTCGAAGCCGGACCACTTGTGGCCGCTCGCGAAGAACTTCTTGCGGGCCATGAGCGTCATCAGCGGCTTGGTGAAGAAGAAGACCACGACGACGTCGAGCAGCGTGGTCAGGCCGAGCGTGAACGCGAAGCCCTGCACCTTGCCGACCGTGACGATGAAGAGCACGGCGGCGGCGAGGAACGACACGAAGTCGGAGACCAGGATCGTGCGCCGGGCACGCGGCCAGGCCCGCTCGACGGCGGGGCGCAGCGTACGCCCCTCGCGGACCTCGTCGCGGACTCGTTCGAAGAAGACGATGAACGAGTCCGCCGTGATGCCGATGGCGACGATGGCGCCGCAGACCGCGGGCAGGTTCAGCGCGAACTTGATGGTCGGGCCGAGCAGCGTCATGATCGTGTACGTCAGCGCCGCGGAGACCAGGAGGCTCGCGATGGCGATGAGGGACAGACCGCGGTAGTACACGACCAGGTAGATGATGACGAGCGCGAGGCCGATGGCGCCCGCGATCAGACCTGCCTGGAGCTGCTCGCCGCCGAGCGCCGGGCTGACCGTGGTGACGCTCTGCTCGTGGAAGGTGAGCGGCAGGGCGCCGTACGACAGGATGTTCGCGAGGTCCTTCGCGGAGTCCTGGTTGAAGCTGCCGGAGATCTCGGCGTTGGCGCTCAGGGTCGTGCGGACGCTGGGGGCCGAGACGACCTCGCCGTCCAGGACGATCGCGAACTGGTTCTGCGGGGACTGCTGCTGCGAGAGCTTGCTCGTGGTCTTCGCGAACTTCTTCGCGCCGCCCTTGGTGAAGTCCATGTTGACGACCCAGGCACCGGTGTCCTGCTTGATGGTCGCCTGCGCCTCGTCGACGTCCTTGCCGTTGACCTCGGCCGGGGCAAGGATGAACTTGTCCCACGTCTTGCCGTCGGGGCTCTTGCCGCACGCGATGGTGGGCTCGGAGGGCTTGATGCCCTTGCCGGCCGCCGCGCGGGCCTTCTTGTCCGTGCAGTCCAGCTTGGTGAACTGCTCCTGGAGCTTGGCCGTGGACGCGTCCGTGGACGGCGTGGGCGAGGGCTTCTCGTCCTTCTTCTTGTCGTCCTCGGCCTTGGCCTTGTCCGACGCGGACGGGGTCGGGTCGGCCTTCAGGGCCTCGCTGACGGCGCGGCCCTGGGGCGACGCGGAGGAGGACGGGGAGTTCGCCTCGTCCTTGTCGGTGGCCTTGTCCGTCGCCTTGTCGGTGGCCTTGCCCTTGTCCTTCTCCTTGTCCGTGCCGGACGAGGAGCTGGGGGACGGCTCGGGAGCCGGGCCGCTGGGGGCCTGCGTGATCACCGGACGGAAGTAGAGCTGAGCGGTCGTACCGACCTGCTCGCGCGCCTGCTTCTCGTTCGTCCCCTTGGGGATGTTGACGATGATGTTGCGATCGCCCTGGGTCTGAACCTCGGCCTCGGAGACACCCAGGCCGTTGACACGGTTGTTGATGATGTCAACGGCGGTGTTCATGTTGGTCGGGTTGATCGCGTTCGCCTGGCCCGGCTCGTTCCTCGCCTCCAGCGTGATGCTCGTACCACCCGCGAGGTCGATGCCCAGCCGCGGTGTGGTGTGCCCGGAAAGGAACATTCCCCCGGTCAGCGCCACGAGGGCGATCAGGATGAAGGCCAGCGCGCGGCCCGGCTTGCCCGGTGCGCTCTGCCTTCGGCCCTTCTTCGGTGCTGCCACCTTCTCGTTCTCCCTGTCCAACCGCCCGGCGTCCGGTCCGGCCCCGAACGGTGCGGGGAGGGCCCGGTCGGGCGGCCATGAAGTGGTGTCGAGATTCGGCGCGAAATGCACGTGATCCGGGGCCCGTGCGCGCGAGCGGCGCGCCCCACGGGCCCCGGTCGTGACTACTTCGCGTCGGACTCGCCGTCGGTCTTCTTCGGCTGCGCGTCGTCGGCCTCGGCGGCCGCGTCCTTCTTGCCGAGGTCGATGCGCGAGTCGTCGGAGGCGTCGGCGGGCTCGGCGGGCTCGGTCAGGGAGGAGGCGTCGTCCGGAACGACGGGGGCGTCCTCGTTCAGGTCGTCCTCGGTGCCGTGCACGATGCGGTTGTACTCGTCGTCGGCCAGGACGGCGCCGATCGCGTTCTTCGCGTAAACCGCGTGGACACCGGGGGCCACCTCAAGGAGGACGGCGTCGTCGTGGACCTCCTTGACGGTGGCGTACATGCCCCCGATCGTGCGGATGCCGGTGCCGGGCTGCATGTCGTTACGCATCTGCGCGGCGGCCTGCTGCTTCTTCTTGGCAGACCTGGTCATCAGGAACATGGCCCCGATGAGCACGATGAACGGGAGGAGGGTCACGATATTCACGGGACGGAGTTTCCTTCGCACGACCGCGCGGGTGAAGCGGCCTGATGGATGGGGGTGGGCACGCCGCCCGCAAAGGCGGCGTCGGCGGAGTCTAAGCGAGTCCGCGCCTAAGGAACAACGCTCAGCATGGCACCGCAGTTCCTGACCGGACGACTATCCGCGCCGTTCCGACGCCCGCGTGCCGCCCCGGCGGGGCCGACGCGCCGCCGTCACGCTCCGAACAGATCCTGTTGTCCCTTCCCGCCCGTGCTCCCGCCCACTTGCTGCGATGGGGTGAGGTTCAGGTGCGCCCAGGCCGCGGGGGTGGCGACGCGCCCGCGGGGGGTGCGGGCGAGCAGCCCCTCCCGTACGAGGAAGGGCTCGGCGACCTCCTCGACGGTCTCGCGCTCCTCCCCCACGGCGACCGCGAGGGTGGAGAGGCCGACGGGGCCGCCGCCGAACAGTTTGAGCAGGGCCTCCAGGACGGCGCGGTCGAGGCGGTCGAGGCCGCGTCCGTCGACTTCGTAGACCGCGAGGGCCGCGCCCGCGATCTCGCGGTCGATCCTGCCGTCCGCCTTGACCTGGGCGTAGTCCCGCACGCGGCGCAGCAGGCGGTTGGCGATACGGGGCGTGCCGCGCGAGCGGCCCGCGATCTCGGCGGCGCCCTGCGGGTCGATCTCCACGTCGAGCAGTTGGGCGGAGCGGTGGACGACGCGCTCCAGCTCCGCGGGTTCGTAGAACTCCATGTGCGCGGTGAAGCCGAAGCGGTCGCGCAGCGGCGGGGGCAGCAGACCCGCGCGCGTGGTGGCGCCGACCAGGGTGAAGGGCGGCAGTTCGAGCGGGATGGCGGTGGCGCCGGGGCCCTTGCCGACGATGACGTCGACGCGGAAGTCCTCCATCGCCATGTAGAGCATCTCTTCGGCGGGCCGCGACATGCGGTGGATCTCGTCGAGGAAGAGGACCTCGCCCTCCTGGAGGGAGGAGAGGATCGCGGCGAGGTCGCCCGCGTGCTGGATGGCGGGGCCGCTGGTGATGCGGATCGGGGCGCCCATCTCGGCGGCGATGATCATGGAGAGGGTCGTCTTGCCGAGGCCGGGGGCCCCGGAGAGCAGGACGTGGTCGGCGGTGGCGCCGCGCGCGCGGGCGGCCCGCAGGACGAGGTCGAGCTGCTCGCGGACCTTCTCCTGGCCGATGAACTCGCCCAGGTCCTTGGGGCGCAGGGCGGCCTCGACGGCCTGGTCCTCGCCGTCGGCGGCCGCACCGACCAGCCGCTCGGCCGCGGCGGCAGCTTCGTCGGTGGTGTCGTCCCAGTTCATGCGGTGTGCCTCGCGATGCGGTTCGGGGGTCGGGGGCCGGCGCGGGAGCGCTCAGCGGGTGCGGTTCAGGGTCTGGAGCGCGGCCTTGAGGAGCTGGCCCACCTGCGGGGTGCCCTCGGTCGCCTCGGCCTGGGGGGTGACGGCGGCGACGGCCTCGTCGGCCTCGCGCGTGGCGTACCCGAGGCCGATGAGCGCGGCGTGCAGCTGGTCGCGCCAGCCGGAGGTGACGGCCTTGCCGACGGCGGGGCCGCCGGTGCCGAGCGGCTCCCCGAGGCGGTCCTTGTACTCCAGGAGCAGCTTCTGGGCGCCCTTCTTGCCGATGCCGGGCACGGCGGTCAGCGCCTTCTCGTCGCCGGTGGAGACCGCGCGCCGCAGGGCGTCGGGGCTGTGCACGGCGAGCATGGCCTGGGCCAGGCGCGGGCCGACGCCGCTCGCGGTCTGGAGCAGCTCGAAGGTCTGCCGCTCGTCGTCGTCCGCGAAGCCGTACAGGGTCAGGGAGTCCTCGCGCACGACCAGGGAGGTGGCGAGCTTGGCCTGCTGGCCGACGCGGAGCGTGGAGAGGGTGTTCGGCGTGCACTGGACGGCCATGCCGATGCCGCCGACCTCGACCACCGCGGTGTCGGGGGCGAGGGCGGCGACGGGGCCGCTGACGAAGGCGATCATGCCGTACGGCCTTTCTGTGCTGTCGGGGACTTCGCTGCCGGGGATTTCGCTGCGGGAGTCTTCGCTGCCGGGGTCTTCGCCGCCGGGGTCCTGGCGGCGTGCAGGGCCGCGGCCCGCTGGAGGCGGTTCTGGGCGACGGCCCGCTGGAGGCGGTTCTGCGCGGGGGCGCGCCAGATGTGGCAGATGGCGAGGGCCAGGGCGTCCGCGGCGTCGGCGGGCTTCGGCGGTGCGTCGAGCCGCAGCAGCCTCGTCACCATGGCGCCCACCTGGGCCTTGTCGGCGCGGCCGCTGCCGGTGACGGCGGCCTTGACCTCGCTGGGGGTGTGCAGGGCGACGGGGATGCCGCGGCGCGAGGCGCAGAGCATGGCGACGGCGCTGGCCTGGGCGGTGCCCATGACCGTACGCACATTGTGCTGGCTGAACACCCGCTCCACGGCGAGGACTTCGGGGCTGTGCTCGTCGAGCCACTGCTCGATGCCCCGCTCGATGGCGACGAGGCGGTGGCCCAACTCCGCGTCCGCCGGGGTGCGTACGACTCCGACGCCGCGCATGGTCAGGGGGCGCCCGGCCACGCCTTCGACGACGCCGACACCACACCGGGTGAGCCCCGGGTCGACTCCCAGCACGCGCACGTAACCCCTCCCCATTGCCTGTCCGTGCAGGCTATAGGCTCCCGCTGACAACGCCGACAACGCGACGGGCCGACGGGGTGTGTCCCGTCGGCCCGTTCGAACGCCCCATAGGCGCGGGGAACTGCGCGAGCAATCACGGACGGCCCGGCAGCCATCGGATCCGGAGACCCGGCGGAGCGCTTACGCGTCGACCTGCGCCATGACCTCGTCCGAGACGTCGAAGTTGGCGAAGACGTTCTGCACGTCGTCGCTGTCCTCCAGGGCGTCGATCAGCTTGAAGATCTTCCGGGCGCCGTCCTCGTCCAGCTCGACCTGCATGGTCGGGACGAAGTTGGCGTCGGCCGAGTCGTAGTCGATGCCGGCCTCCTGGAGCGCGGTGCGGACCGCGACCAGGTCGGTGGCCTCGCTGAGCACCTCGAAGGTCTCGCCGAGGTCGTTGACCTCTTCGGCACCGGCGTCCAGGACGGCACCGAGCACGTCGTCCTCGGACAGCCCGGCCTCACCCTTGGGGACGATCACGACGCCCTTGCGGTTGAAGAGGTACGAGACGGAGCCCGGGTCGGCCATCGAGCCACCGTTGCGCGTCATGGCGACGCGGACGTCGGACGCGGCGCGGTTGCGGTTGTCGGTGAGGCACTCGATGAGCACCGCGACGCCGTTCGGGCCGTAACCCTCGTACATGATCGTCTCGTAGTCGGCGCCACCGGCTTCGAGGCCGGCGCCGCGCTTGACCGCGGAGTCGATGTTCTTGTTCGGGACCGAGCTCTTCTTGGCCTTCTGGATGGCGTCGAACAGGGTCGGGTTACCGGCCGGGTCGGCGCCGCCCGTACGGGCGGCGACCTCGATGTTCTTGATCATCTTCGCGAAGAGCTTGCCGCGCTTGGCGTCGATCACGGCCTTCTTGTGCTTCGTCGTAGCCCATTTAGAGTGGCCGGACATCTGCCTGTCTCCTTCGCGTTACCCAACCTGTACGAACTCCCGGGCCGTGCGGGCCCGGGAGATACCCCGGGAGATCCTACAAGGAACCCGCGCGCGGGTTACCCCGCGCCATCTCCACGAACAGAGCGTGGACCCGGTGGTCGCCCGTCAGCTCGGGATGGAAGGACGTGGCGAGGGCGTTGCCCTGGCGCACGGCGACGATGTGGCCCTCGTGCTCGGCGAGCACCTCCACCTCGGCACCGACCGACTCCACCCAGGGCGCGCGGATGAAGACGCCCTCCACAGGGGCACCCTGGACACCCTTGACGTCGACGGCCGCCTCGAACGACTCGTTCTGCCGTCCGAAGGCGTTGCGCCGCACGATCATGTCGATGCCGCCGACCGTCTCCTGGCCCGAGCGCGGGTCGAGGATCTTGTCGGCGAGCATGATCATGCCCGCGCAGGTGCCGTAGACCGGCATGCCTTCGCGCACGCGCGCGCGGAGGGGCTCCATGACGCCGAAGAGGGTGGCCAGCTTGGAGATGGTGGTGGACTCGCCGCCGGGGATGACCAGGCCGTCGACCTCGGCGAGCTCCTCGGGGCGCCGGACCGGCCTGGCCAGGGCGTCCGCCGAGGCCAGGGCGATCAGGTGCTCCCGTACGTCCCCCTGGAGGGCGAGGACGCCCACTACGGGAGTGGTCATCACCAGCCTCGGTTCGCGTAGCGCTCGGTCTCGGGCAGGGTGTCGCAGTTGATGCCGACCATGGCCTCGCCGAGGTTGCGGGAGGCGTCCGCGATGATCTTCGGGTCGTCGTAGAAGGTGGTGGCCTTCACGATGGCCGCGGCGCGCTTGGCCGGGTCGCCGGACTTGAAGATGCCGGAGCCGACGAAGACACCCTCGGCGCCGAGCTGGCGCATCAGGGCCGCGTCGGCGGGGGTGGCGACGCCACCGGCGGAGAAGAGCACGACCGGCAGCTTGCCGAGCTCGGCGGTCTCCTTGACGAGCTCGTAGGGGGCGCGCAGCTCCTTGGCGGCGGCGTACAGCTCGTTGTTGTCGTAGCCGCGCAGCTTGGCTATCTCGTTCTTGATCTGGCGCAGGTGGCGGACGGCCTCGACGACGTTGCCGGTGCCGGCCTCGCCCTTGGAGCGGATCATGGCCGCGCCCTCGGCGATGCGGCGCAGGGCCTCGCCCAGGTTGGTGGCGCCGCACACGAACGGCGTCGTGAAGGCGAACTTGTCGCTGTGGTTGACCTCGTCGGCCGGGGTGAGGACCTCGGACTCGTCGATGTAGTCGACGCCGAGGGACTGCAGGACCTGGGCCTCGACGAAGTGGCCGATGCGGGACTTGGCCATGACCGGGATGGAGACGGCCTCGATGATCTCTTCGATCATGTTCGGGTCGGACATCCGGGCCACGCCGCCGTCCTTGCGGATGTCGGCGGGCACCCGCTCCAGCGCCATGACGGCGACGGCGCCGGCGTCCTCGGCGATCTTCGCCTGCTCGGCGTTGACGACGTCCATGATCACGCCGCCCTTGAGCTGCTCGGCCATGCCGCGCTTCACACGGGCGGTGCCGGTCTCGGGGGACGGGTTGTTGCTGGCGATGCTGGACACGGAGTTGACCTCACTCGCTGAAGACTCGTTGAAGACGGTTCTGCAGTTCCGAGGAAACTCCCGGCCCCCAGGCCACAGCAAGGGCCAATGAGCGACCGGTGGCTCATTTTTTCGATACGTGCCTGGTCAGCGCCGTCAGATCTACGTCGTGGCCCGGTCGGCCAGGGCCACCGGCGGCTCGTCGTCCATCTCGAACGCCATCGGGAAGGGCGCGTGGCCCGCGAGGCGGAACCACCGGACCTTGCGGTGCCTGCGCAGGGCGCGGGCGGCGCGTACGGAGTCGTTGTGGAAGCGGCGGGCCATCGGCACCCGGCGTACGGCGGCGGCCAGTTCGGTGGCCGCCTCGTCCCCGCCGGGGGCCTCGCGCACCGCCTCGACCTGCTGGCCCTCGCCGAAGATGGCCCGCAGCGCCTGGCTCAGCTCGCTCTCGGCGACCTCGCGCTGTTCCTCCTCCGCCTGCCGGGCCGCGTGCGCCGCCTCGTAGAGCACGATCGAGGCAGCGGGGTCGAGGACTCCGGAGGTGGCCAGCTCCTGGGCGACCGAGGCGCGGCGCAGCAGTTGTGCGTCGAGGGCGGCGCGGGCCGCGTCGATGCGCGCGTGCAGCCGGTCGAGCCGGCCGGCGGTCCAGCTCAGGTAGAGGCCGATCGCGAAGAGGACTACCGCGATCCAGATCAGTGTGGAGGTCACGAGCCCAAAGGCTAGTCCCCCCGGGATGCCCGGCTCGCCGCCGGGCGCCCCCAGGGGCCAGGCCGAGCGCCCCGAGCGGTCACGCCAGGCATCCGGCAAGCCGGGAGGTCAGCCCCAGCGGGTGAGAAGCCCGGCCCTGTCCGACCACGAGGCGACCCGACGAAGGCCAGCCCTGCCGGGGCGAGGAGGTCTGCCTTGCCCGGGCCAGGAGGCCGTCCCGGCACAGGCCAGCCCCGCCGGGCCAAGTCGCCTGCCCCGCCGGGCCCACATACCGCACCAGCGGAGATCAGTCCTGCCGGGCCAGGAAGTCCGCCCCGCCGGACCAAGAGGCCGTCCCAGCACAGAGGCCAGCCCCGCCAAGCCAAGACGCCTGCCCCCCCAGGCCCACTCCCGACGCAGTTCACAGCCGGGCAGAGTCAAGGCGTCTCTCCCACCGGGCCACCGGGCCACCAGCCACCAGGCCACCAGGCCACCAGGCCACCCAACACCGGCCTGCCCACCAGGCCAACCACGCCTGCCCCCCCCAGGCCACCAACCCCACCCCCGCACACGCCGCCCCCGCCAAGCCAACAGGCCCACCGCTGCGGGCCAGAAGGCCCACCCCCGGAGGCCAGCAGGACCGCCCCCGCGGACCAGAAGGTCAGCCCCGGGCCAGCCCGAAGCGGGCCCGCAGGCTCGATCGTTCGTCTTCGGCGACCGAGGCCGCGCCGTCCGTCACCGTCTCGTACACCGCGAGGATGTCCGCGCCGACGGTCGACCAGTCGAAGCGCCGCACGTGCGCGCTGCCGCGCTCGCGCAGGCCCGCACGGCGCTCGGGGTCGGCGAGGAGGCGCACCGCCGCCTTGGCGAGGGACTCCGCGTCCTCGTTGCCGAAGAGGTCGCCCGCCCCGCCCTGGTCGAGGACCTGGGCGAAGGCGTCCAGGTCGCTGGCGAGCACCGGCGCGCCGGCGGACATCGCCTCGACCAGGATGATCCCGAAGCTCTCGCCGCCGGTGTTCGGGGCGACGTACAGGTCGACGCTGCGCAGCAGCCGCGCCTTGTCCTCGTCGCTGACCATGCCGAGGAACTCCACGCGGGGGCGCAGCTCGGCGGGGAGCGAGGCCACCGCCTCGTCCTCGTCGCCGCGCCCGGCGACCAGCAGGCGCGCGTTCGGCCGCTCGGCGATGATCTGCGGCAGCGCCTTCATCAGGACCGGCAGGCCCTTGCGGGGCTCGTCGATGCGGCCGATGAAGCCGATGGTCTCCCCCTGCCACTCGGGCTTGGGTTCGGCCTCGGCGAAGAAGTCGACGTCGACGCCGTTCGGGATGACGACCGCGTCGCCGCCCAGGTGTTCGACGAGAGTGCGGCGTGCGTACTCGCTCACGGCGATGCGGGCGCTGATCTTCTCCAGAGCGGGCTGAAGGATCGGATACGCGGCGATCATGGCCCGGGAGCGCGGGTTGGACGTGTGGAACGTCGCGACGATCGGGCCCTGCGCGGCCCAGCAGGTGAGCAGCCCCAGCGACGGCGAGGTCGGCTCGTGGATGTGGATGACGTCGAACGTGCCGTCGTGCAGCCAGCGCCGCACCCGCGCGGCCGACAGGAACCCGAAGTTGAGCCGTGCGACCGAGCCGTTGTACGGCACGGGGACGGCGCGGCCCGCCGAGACGACGTACGGCGGCAGCGGGGTCTCGTCGTCGGCCGGGGCCAGGACGGACACCTCGTGGCCGAGCCGGATGAGGTGCTCCGCCAGGTCGCGGATGTGGAACTGGACGCCGCCCGGCACGTCCCACGAGTACGGGCAGACGATGCCGATCTTCACGAGGGCTCCCCCGCCGCGGACCCTTCGGTGCGGGGTTCCAGGTCGGCGAGCCACAGTCGCTGGAGCATGTGCCAGTCCTCCGGGTGGTCGGCGATACCGGTGGCGAAGGCGTCGGCCAGCGCCTGCGTCATGACAGACGTCTTCTCGGCGCGCGTACCTGTCTCGGGGACGTCCACGGGCGGGTGGATCCGGCCCTTCATGACGGGACCGTCGTACCAGAGCGTCACGGGCAGGAGCAGCGCGCCGGTCTGCTGGGCCAGCATGGCGGGTCCCCCGGGCATCCGGGCGCTCTCCCCGAAGAACTTCACCTCGACGCCGGAGGCCGACAGGTCGCGGTCCGCGACGAGGCAGACGAGACCGCCCGCGCGCAGCCGCCGGGCCAGCGTGCCGAAGGCCGAGCCGCCGGTGTGCGGCAGGACCTCCATGCCGAGGCTCTCGCGGTAGGCGACGAAGCGGTCGTAGAGCGTCTCGGGCTTGAGCCGCTCGGCGACGGTCGTGAAGGGCGTCTCAAGCTGTGTGGTGACCCAGGCGCCCGCGAGGTCCCAGTTGCCCAGGTGCGGCAGGGCGACGATGGCGCCCTTGCCGGCGGCGAGGCCGTCGGTGAGGTGGTGGACGTCCTTGACGTCGAGGCCCTCCTTGATGCGCTCGCGGCTCCAGGAGGGCAGCCGGAACGACTCCATCCAGTAGCGCAGGTACGACCGCATGCCCGCCCTGGAGAGCTCGGCGAGCCGCTCCGGACCGGCGTCGGGCACCACGCGCGCGAGGTTGGACTCCAGGCGCAGCACACCCTTGCCGCGGCGCTTCCAGGCCGTGTCGGCGATGGTCCTGCCGAGCCGCTCGGCGACCGGCTCCGGGAGCTTCTTGACGGTGCTCCAGCCGAGACCGTACAGCGCGTCGGTGAGGCGGTCCTTCACTGCGCGCTCCCACCCTCCAGGCTCGTGGCGGTGTCCGCCTCCGCGGACTCGCGGCGCACGGTCACGACCCGCTGGACGAGGGTGACCATGCTGCCCCCCGCGACGATCCACAGGGCGATGGGCAGCAGGATCTCGATGCCGGGGACGCCGAACTTGTGGAGGCCCGCGAGGCCCGCTGCGACCAGCGAGATCACCAGGCGCTCGGCGCGCTCCACCAGGCCGTTGACGGCGACGGGCAGGCCGATGGCCTCGCCGCGCGCCTTCGTGTACGAGACCACCTGGCCGCTCGCCAGGCAGAAGATGGAGACGGCGCAGAGAATGTTGTCGTCGCCCGATCCGGCGTACCAGAGGGCGAGGCCACCGAAGATCGCACCGTCGGCCACCCGGTCGAGCGTCGAGTCGAGGAAGGCGCCCCAGCGGCTGGAGCGGCCGAGCTGGCGGGCCATGTTGCCGTCGACGAGGTCCGAGAACACGAACAGCGTGATGACGATCGTGCCCCAGAAGAACTCGCCACGAGGGAAGAAGACCAGCGCTCCCGCCACCACACCGGCCGTGCCGATGAAGGTGACCGCGTCGGGGCTGACCCCGCGGCGGATGAGAAACGCGGCGAACGGTGTGAGGACACGCGTGAAGAATGCACGCGCGTACTTGTTCAGCATGGCCTTCCCGAGGGGTCGGTGCGCCGCGTGGCCCCGTTGGCCACCGGCCGACCCATCGTAGTCACGCCCCTGAGGGCCCGGCTCGCCCCCTCACGATGGCGTACGACGTATGGACGCACCGGGAGGCGAGTGGAAAGCTCGAAAGCACCACGGGCGCCGTCGGAGCCGCCCCGCACCGGGCCCCAGCGCGTCCGCAGCAGCCAGCATCCCCGAGGGGGCTGTGCCTCCTCACCGCGCACGTGACCGGGAGGCAAGGCATGGGCGACAAGGCGAACGCACACCCCGGAGCCGCCGGCAGGGCAGTGACGGCCGACCACCCCGCTTCCGTACGGAACGTGGTGCTGGTCGGCCACAGCGGATCGGGCAAGACGACCCTGGTGGAGGCCCTCGCGCTGACCGCGGGGGCGGTGAACCGGGCGGGCCGGGTCGAGGACGGCACGGCCGTCTCCGACCACGACGAGATCGAGCACCGGCAGCAGCGCTCGGTGCAGCTCTCCCTGGTGCCCCTCGAATGGGACGGCATCAAGATCAATCTGTTGGACACCCCCGGGTACGCCGACTTCGTCGGCGAGCTGAGGGCCGGCCTGCGCGCCGCGGACGCGGCCCTCTTCGTCGTCTCGGCGGCGGAGGGCACGGAGGGCATCACCGGCGCGACCCGCATGGTGTGGGAGGAGTGCGCGGCGGTCGGCATGCCGCGGGCCATCGTGGTCACGCACCTGGAGTCGGCCCGCACGGACTTCACCGACATCACGCGCTGCTGCGCCGAGGCGTTCGGCGCCGACGACCCGGACGCCGTACTGCCGCTGTACCTGCCGCTCCACGGCGAGCAGGGCCCCGACGGGCACGCGCCGCTGACGGGGCTGATCGGGCTGCTCTCGCAGCGGGTCTTCGACTACTCCTCCGGGGAGCGCAAGGAGTCCGAGCCGGGCGGGGAACAGCTGCCGGTGATCGAGGAGGCCCGCGGCACACTCATCGAGGGGATCATCGCCGAGAGCGAGGACGAGTCCCTCATGGACCGCTACCTCGGCGGCGAGGACATCGACTACAAGACACTCGTGGACGACCTGGAACGCGCCGTCGCGCGCGGCGTCTTCCATCCCGTGCTCGCCGCCGGACCCGCCGCGCAGGGCGCCCGCCAGGGCATCGGCACGGTCGAACTCCTGGAGCTGATCACCGGCGGCTTCCCCACGCCGCTGGAGCACTCCGCGTCGGCCGTGACCACACCGGACGGCAAGGCCCGGCCCGCGCTCACCTGCGACCCGGAAGGGCCCCTGGTGGCCGAGGTGGTCAAGACCGCCTCCGACCCGTATGTCGGCCGGATCTCGCTCGTACGCGTCTTCTCCGGCACCCTGCGCCCCGACGAGACGGTGCACGTCTCCGGCCACGGCCTCGCGGACCGGGGCCACGAGGACCACGATGTCGACGAGCGCGTCGGCGCGCTCTCCTCCCCCTTCGGCAAACACCAGCGCACCCTCACGCGGTGCGTGGCGGGCGACCTGGCGTGCGTGGCCAAGCTGCACCGCGCGGAGACGGGCGACACGCTCTCGGACAAGGACGACCCGCTCCTGATGGAGCCCTGGGACATGCCGGACCCGCTGCTGCCGCTCGCCATCCAGGCGCACAGCAAGGCGGACGAGGACAAGCTCTCGCAGGGGCTCTCGCGCCTGGTCGCCGAGGACCCGACGATGCGCCTTGAGCACAACCAGGACACCCACCAGGTGGTCCTGTGGTGCCTGGGCGAGGCACACGCCGACGTGGCCCTGGAGCGGTTGCGCAGCCGGTACGGCGTGCAGGTCGACGTCGTAGCGCACAAGGTCTCCCTACGGGAGACGTTCGCGGACCGGTCGACGGGGCGCGGCCGGCATGTGAAGCAGTCCGGCGGACACGGCCAGTACGCGATCTGCGAGATCGAGGTGGAGCCGCTGCCCGGCGGCAGCGGCATCGAGTTCGTCGACAAGGTCGTCGGCGGCGCGGTCCCGCGGCAGTTCATTCCGTCCGTCGAGAAGGGCGTGCGCGCGCAGGCGGCGAGGGGCGTCGCGGCCGGGTACGCGCTCATCGACGTACGCGTCACGCTGCTGGACGGCAAGGCGCACTCGGTGGACTCCTCCGACGCCGCGTTCCAGACGGCGGGCGCGCTCGCGCTGCGGGAGGCGGCCGCCGAGGCCAGGATCCATCTGCTCGAACCGGTGGCCGAGGTGCAGGTGTTGGTCGGTGACGACCACGTCGGCGCGGTGATGAGCGATCTGTCGGGCCGCCGCGGCCGGGTGGTCGGCACCGAGCAGGCACCGGGCGGCCGCACACTCGTACGGGCCGAGGTCCCCGAGATCGAGATCGGCCGGTACGCGGTGGATCTGCGCTCCCTCTCGCAGGGCACCGGCCGGTTCAGCCGCACCTACGCCCGCCATGAGCCGATGCCCCCTCAGCTGTCGGAGCGGATACGCCAACGGGCGGGCGGCGCCGCCTAGTTGAGCCCGGCCGGAGCCGGCCGGCGAACGGGGCCACCCGCCCCCGTCCCTCCCGGGCGGGCCGCCTTCCGCGCTCCCCGGCGGCTCCGGTGCGCCCTGACGGATGTCGGTGCTCCCCGATACGCTGATGACCTGATCAACGGATGTGCCGGACGGCAACAGGTGTGCCGGACAGGGAAGTCGGGAAGAGCCGCAGGAGCGAAGGCGTCGCGGCGAGGGGGCGGCAGTGGCGGACGATGTATTCGACTTCAGGCCCGGGGCACAGGTCCCGCTCTCGGGCGCCGCGGGACAGACCGCGGCGACCCATGCCCTGGCCTCGGCGGCGTACCGGGACGGAGACGCCGACGAGATCCTGAAGGCCAACAGCGAGTGGCACAAGTCCGTGGTGAAGCCGGGGCTCTGGTCCCTGTTCAAGCCGAGCCTCGGCGAGGCGTTCGCGCGGACCGTGCAGGTGCGGATGCTCGGCGGCGGCCGCAAGCCGCTCATCCAGTCCTTCGGGATCGAGCCGCAGGTGGTGGTGGAGCACTGCCTCGCGGCGAACCGCATCCGCAAGGAGCGCGACAGCTGGCTCACGGCGGTGATGGTCCTGTGCGGCCTGCTGTTCCTGCCGGGCCTGTTCGTCTGGCTGCTCGTCTTCACCATCAGGCGCCAGGTCGCCAAGAGCGAGAACAAGCGGGCGGGCGCGCTCGCCTCGGCGGTCCTGGTCGCCATGGGCGTGCTGGCCGTGCTCGCCCTGCTCAAGCTGCCCTTCGACGGCTTCTGGGCGTGGTATCTGCGGGCGTCGATCGTCCTGCCGGTGGTGGGCTGGTTCTGGGCCAAGCAGATCGCCGAGCGCACGGCCAGGGACATGCGCGAGCGCTGGGGCGCCCTGCTCTCGGGCGGCGGCATCGGCGCCAAGATCCCCGAGGCGGTGCCGGGCAGCCCCGGTGAGACGGCCGCCGAGCGGCTGCGCCAGAGCCTCGCCAGGCTCTCCGCCGAACAGCAGAGCAACTCCGTGTTCTACGCCGGCCCCAAGGGCATATTGGGCATGGGCACGCGCTGGGGCAGCTGGCAGCTGGCCGAGGAGCTGGTCCCCGCCGAGGCCGGCAAGGACATCCACCCCTTCCGCAGCTGGGACGTCATACGAGCGGTGCACGACCAGCTCCGCATGCTGGAGCGCGGTCCGCTGCACACCGGTGGCTTCCCGACCCCGTCGATAAACCACTGGATCGTCTCCCCCATCGGGGAGAACGCCGGGTCGGTGGCCCGCCCCACCGGCACGGACGTCGAGGCCTTCCAGATCCGTGGCCACGAAATACAGCGCATCTGCAACGAACAGCAGTTCGGCAGCGGTGACCGTCACTATCTGGGCGTCCAGTTCACGCTCTGGGACGGCCAGCTGGTCATCACGATGCTCATCACGGTGACCGTGCTGCACGAGACGCTGCGCATCGAGGTCACCGGGCACGCGCTGGGACCGGTGAACTCCCTGTTCACCACCAAGCCCGAGCCCAAGACGAAGACGGTCTCCAAGGCCATCAAGTTCTGGGAGACCGTCGACCGCCACCTGCCGCTGGTCGACGCCGACGAGGTCGTACGTCTCGCCGTGCGCGCCCCCTTCACCTGGTACCCACCGCTCCTGGACCACCTCGGCGGCAAGCTGGTCCTGCCCGAGCCCTTCGGCCTGCGGCACGCCTGGGCCGACAAGCCGTGGCGGCACCGCTTCATGGCCGACGACGCGCTGCGCGCCGCCACGCCCGTGCTGCGCGTGGTGCACTCGGCGGCGATCAAGGTCCTCGCGGAGAACGGCGTGGACACGGAGAAGTTCGGCGCCCGCTCCGGCTTCCTCAGCGGGGCGATCCAGGACCCGATGCCGAGGAAGGCGGACGTGTACGACGCGTGAGGGCGGTCGGCCCACGGCCCCGCGGCGCTACAGAGCCGCGGGCCAGGCGTCCGCGAGCATCTTGCGGGTGTCGGCGAGCAGCTGCGGCAGCACCTTCGTGTGCCCCACGACCGGCATGAAGTTGGTGTCGCCGCCCCAGCGCGGGACGACGTGCTGGTGCAGGTGCGCGGCGATACCGGCGCCCGCCACGGCCCCCTGGTTCATGCCGATGTTGAAGCCGTGCGCGCCGGACGCGGTGCGCAGGGCCGTCATCGCCTGCTTGGTCAGCTCGCCCAGCTCGGCCGTCTCCGGGCCGGTCAGGTCGGTGTAGTCGGCGACGTGGCGGTAGGGCACGACCATCAAGTGACCGCCGTTGTACGGGTAGAGGTTCAGCACCGCGTACACATGCTCGCCGCGCGCGATCACCAGGCCGTCCTCGTCGGACTTGGCCGGGATGGAGCAGAAGGGACAGCCGTCGTCGGCCCCCGGGCCCGTGGGCTTGTTCTCGCCCTGGATGTACGCCATCCGGTGGGGCGTCCACAGGCGCTGGAACGCGTCCTGCGTACCCACTCCGATCTGCTGCTCCGGCTCACTCGTCATGGTGGTCAGCATATTCCTCGGCGGGTGTGTGGCGAGGGGCGGGTACGCGGCGAGGGGCGGCCCCGAGCGGGACCGCCCCTGCGGCCCCACGCGTGCGGGGGGCCACATCACACCTGTACGCGACGCTCCACCACGTCGACGAGCTTCGCGATCGCCTCGTCACGGGGAATCCCGTTCTCCTGCGACCCGTCCCGGTAGCGGAAGGACACCGTCCCGGCGTTCATGTCGTCGTCACCGACGATGACCATGAACGGCACCTTGCTGCGCTGGGCGTTGCGGATCTTCTTCTGCATACGGTCCGACGAGGCGTCGACCTCGACCCGCAGCCCGCGCTTGCGCGCCTCCTCGGCGAACTCCTGGAGGTAGGGCACGTGCGCGTCACCGATCGGGATGCCGGTCGCCTGCACGGGGGCCAGCCACACCGGGAAGGCGCCCGCGTAGTGCTCCAGGAGCACCGCGAAGAACCGCTCGATGGAGCCGAAGAGCGCCCGGTGGATCATGACGGGCTGCTGCTTGGTGCCGTCGGAGGCGGTGTACTCCAGGCCGAAGCGCTTCGGCTGCTGGAAGTCGACCTGGATGGTCGACATCTGCCAGGACCGGCCGATGGCGTCCTTGGCCTGCACGGAGATCTTCGGGCCGTAGTACGCGGCGCCGCCCGGGTCCGGGACGAGCGGGAGGTCCTGCTTGGCGGCCGCCTGGCGCAGCGCCTCGGTGGCCTCCTCCCACTCCGCGTCCTCGCCGATGAACTTGTCCGACTCGGGGTCGCGGGTGGACAGCTCCAGCTCGAACTCGTTCAGGCCGTAGTCGCGCAGCAGGTCCAGGACGAAGGTGAGGAGCGAGTCCAGCTCGTCCGCCATCTGCTCCTTGGTGCAGTAGATGTGCGAGTCGTCCTGGGTGAAGCCGCGCGAGCGGGTCAGGCCGTGCACCACGCCGGACTTCTCGTAGCGGTAGACCGTGCCGAACTCGAAGAGCCGCAGGGGCAGTTCGCGGTAGGAGCGGCCGCGCGCCTTGAAGATGAGGTTGTGCATCGGGCAGTTCATCGCCTTGAGGCGGTAGTTCTGCTCGTCGAACTCGATGGCCGGGAACATGCCGTCCGAGTAGTTCGGCAGGTGACCCGAGATCTCGAAGAGGCGCTCCTTGGAGATGTGCGGGGTGTTCACGAACTCGTAGCCCGTGTCCTCGTGCCGCTTGCGGGAGTACGTCTCCATCTCCTTGCGGATCACGCCGCCCTTGGGGTGGAAGACCGCGAGGCCCGGGCCCAGCTCCTCCGGGAAGGAGAAGAGGTCCAGCTCGGAGCCGAGCTTGCGGTGGTCGCGCTTCTCGGCCTCGGCGAGGAACTCCAGGTGCGCCTTCAGCTCGTCCTTCGACGGCCAGGCGGTGCCGTAGATGCGCTGGAGCTGCGGGTTCTTCTCGCTGCCGCGCCAGTAGGCGGCGGCGGAGCGCATCAGCTTGAACGCGGGGATGTTCCGGGTGGTGGGCAGGTGCGGACCCCGGCAGAGGTCCTTCCAGCACAGCTCGCCGGTCTTCGCGTCGAGGTTGTCGTAGATGGTCAGCTCGCCGGCGCCGACCTCGGCGTCCGCGCCGTCGGCGGCGTTCGCGGCGTTGCCCTTGAGGCCGATCAGCTCCAGCTTGTACGGCTCGTCGGCCAGCTCCACGCGGGCGTCGTCGTCGTTGGTGACGCGGCGCGAGAAGCGCTGGCCCCGCTTCTGGATCTCCTGCATCTTCTTCTCGATGCGCTTGAGGTCCTCGGGGGTGAACGGCTCCTTGACGTCGAAGTCGTAGTAGAAGCCGTCCCGGATGGGCGGGCCGATGCCGAGCTTGGCCTCGGGGAAGAGCTCCTGCACGGCCTGCGCCATGACGTGCGCGGTGGAGTGGCGCAGGATGTTCAGGCCGTCCTCGGAGGAGATCTCGACGGGCTCGATCTCGTCGCCGTCGGCCACGGCGTGCGCCAGGTCCTTCAGTTCGCCGGCCACGCGGGCGGCGACGACGGTGCGCTCACCGGGGAAGAGGTCGGCGGCCGTAGTGCCCGTCGTCACCACGCGCTCTTCCCGCTCGGAATCGCGTTGGATGATCACACGGACGTCAGACACCGGTCTCTCCTTGCAGAAGGGGGCTGCGGCGCTCTCTCTGATGCGCGCGCACTGAGGATCGTACCGAGCCGGGGGCGCCCGCCGCGAAACGGTTGTCCCCGGGCCCCCGGAAGCCCGGCCTCCGGTCCGGTGCGCTCAGTCGCCGCCGCACGCCTCCTCGAAGAAGTCGAGGTTCTCCTGGAGCGACTTCATGAGCCGATCCCGGTCCCCCTCGTCCACCTGCACCGGCGCCACCCCGGTCGCCCCCGTCAGCCGGCGGAACCCGCCCCGGCTCTCCAGCCGCCCGTGCACCCGGATCGGCAGCCCGACCAGGTGCGCGTGGCCCGCGACGCGGTACGACTCCTCGTCCAGGGTCATCCGCACCTGCGGGATCTCCGCCCCGCCGATCACCCGCAGCCGCACCGTGCCCTCCCCGCACGGCGAGGAGCGCCGCATCCGCACCACGGTCCCGGTGATCCGCACCGGCACCGACGGCTCCTCGCGCAGATAGCGGGCGCCCGCCTCGCGCAGCACGGTCAGGTCGCCGGGCGAGAACTCGACGGGCTCGGCGTGCGCGGCGCACCCCTCGGGCACCTGCGCGCCGGGCGCCCACTCCACGGCGATACGCGCTCCTTCCGTGCCCCGGACCAGGGCTACGATCGCCTCGGTCAGCTCATGGCTCACGCCGGCCTCGACCGCCCCGTCGAAGGCGTCCATGCCGCCGGTGGCGCGCTGATAGTCGACGGCCTCGCGCGCGGCGTACAGCGCCTGGTGCAGCCGGACCGCCAGCGGCCGCCCGGTGAGCACGGGCACGAAGGCGGTGAGGTGCCGCCCGCCGGGCGCGGGCCCCACCAGGACGTTCTCCAGCGCGGCGGTGGCCGGCCTGCGGTAGCGGGCGCCGTAGTACCCCGCCCGGCCGCGCGCGGCGAGAGCCCCGGCGAGCAGCATCCGCCGGGCCGCGGAGCGCAGCTGCTCCTCCACCGGCCAGGGCGCGGCCCCGGCGGGCCCCGGCGGCACATCGCGCCACCAGCGGATCTCGTCGCTGGGCACGGTAAGCCCGACGAGCACGTCACGGGCGGCCGGCGAGGCGCTGCGGGAGAGCGCGACGAGGGCCTCGCCGATGAGGTCCTCGCAGTCGGGGAAAGCCCGGCTCTCGGGCACCAGGAGGCTGGTGCCCCTGCCGCCGGGTCCCGGCGGCGTCCACCGGGCGTAGCGGCCGGGGGCTCCACCGCGTCGCTGCCAGCCGTGGCGGGCGAGCAGCGCGGCGAGGACCGCGGGGTCGACCGCGCCGGGTTCCGGTGTGTCGTGGGGGCGGTGCATCAGGGTCTTCCTCCCGTCCCGACCCGGCTCATGATCTCGCAGAGCGCGCGGTCGTCGAAGATCCGCGAGGTCGGTATGCGCACGGTGGTCCTGCGCCGGCCGGTCACGGGGTGCCCGGCGAGGTTGGTCCAGTAGCAGCAGTGCCGCAGGTCGAGCCGGTCGTGCCCGGCGCGCAACCAGTCGTCGCGCGACCGGGGCACGAGCATCACGACGAGGATCCTGTGGACCGAGACCGGGGTACGGGCGAGCTTCTCCAGGTGCGGGTTGTCGAGCGTGAAGGAGAAGGCGGGCCTGTCCGGGTCCGGTGCCGTCTGGTACGTGCACTTCAGCTGGACCTTGATGGTGGCCTCGTCGTCGACCGTGTGGCCGGGGGCGCTGTGGCTGACGTGCCAGTCGATGCCGTTGTCGGGGAAGGGCTGGGAGAGCGAGCATCCCGCGGCCGCCGCGACGGCGTGCAGATAGCCCACCTGGAGGGTCTCCATACAGGCGGTGGTGGCGAGTGTGCCGCGCGGCGGTGCGATCCGCTCGGGCAGCAGCCCACCCTGTTCGGGCCGCGCGAGCGCCATGTCCAACTGGCCTTTCCCCGACGGTACTTCCCCGCTCGGGCCGTCAATGTCAAGGCCCGGTACCTCTGTTGTCTCCGGGCCGCGTACAGCGCAAACGGCCCGGGTATCACCAGCGTGGGCAGGGGACCGACGTCATCTGCCGGGACTGACCGAGGAGTTGCGTCACCATGACGTGCTGGTACGAGGGGCCCTTGGCCGCATTCGACACGGAGACCACGGGCGTCGACGTCGAGACCGACCGGATCGTGTCGGCCGCCGTCGTCGTCCAGCAGGGCGCGGGGACCCGTCCGCGCATCACCCGCTGGCTGGTGAACCCGGGCGTTCCGGTGCCCGAGGAGTCCACCGCCGTACACGGACTGACGGAGGATCACCTGCAGCGCAACGGCCGCTGGCCCGCGCCGGTGATGGAGGAGATAGCGCGCGATCTGGCGGAGCAGGGCGCGGCGGGACGGCCGATCGTGGTGATGAACGCGCCGTTCGACCTGACCATCCTGGACCGGGAGCTGCGCCGGCACCGCGCCTCGTCGCTGAGCCGCTACATGGAGGGCTCGCCCCTGTGTGTGATCGACCCGCGGGTCCTGGACAAGCATCTGGACCGCTACCGCAAGGGCCGCCGCACGCTGACCGACTTGTGCGCGCACTACGAGGTGGAGCTGGCCGAGGCGCACGACGCGGCGGCGGACGCGCAGGCCGCGCTCGATGTCGTACGAGCGGTGGGGCGCCGGTTCGCGGCCCGTCTGGAGCGGCTCTCCCCGGCCGAGCTGCACACGCTCCAGGCGGTCTGGCACGCGGCGCAGGCGCGCGGTCTCCAGGCGTGGTTCGCCAAGAGCGGTTCACCGGAGGCGGTGGACCCGGCGTGGCCGCTGCGTCCCGAACTCCGCGCGGCGGCCTGAGCGTCGGCGGCGCGCGCACTCGCGGCACGACACCGCCTGGGCGGGAAAGACGCGCGGGCAAGAAAAACCGGTCCGTCTGCTGACGGACCGGCATTCTCCGGGTGGGCGATACTGGGTTCGAACCAGTGACCTCTTCGGTGTGAACGAAGCGCTCTCCCACTGAGCTAATCGCCCGGGAACGCACTGAACAATACAGGTCGGGGCGCCGTTCCTTCAAACCGCTGCCAGATGCGCCGTGAGACCTCCGCGGCCCGCCCGCATCATGAGGGCGTGGTTGAGCAGGAACACGGGCCTGCCGGGGACCGCGAGGCGCCGCATCAGCGGCCGCCGCACCTCGACCTCCTGGTCGTAGCGGGCCCGCGTCCCCCCGGCCCCGCCGGCCACCGTCCAGCGCGCCCAGCCCTCCAGGTCCCCGGCCATGGTGATCTCCAGGACCCCGGCTTCGGGTTCGCGCCGCCGCTCTCGCGCGGTGACGACGAGGTCGTACGGGAGGAAGGACCGGAAGCGGAAGACGCCGCTGTGGCCGTCGACCGAGGTCACCTCGCGCACCTGCGGCCACCACAGGGGGTAGTCCTCCACCCGCTCCAGGGCTGCGTAGGCCTCGGCGGGCGTGCCGGGCAGGTCCCAGAGGCTGCGGAAGCGGTAGTGCGACCAGTTCATGGAGGGATCCTGCCCGGTGAGACGGGTGGGCACCGCATTTGAGTATGTCCTGAGTATCCGCGCCGATGCCGCCGCGCGGGGCACGGACCACACTCCTCAGCCATGACGAACATTCCGCCACCCGCCGAGGAGCTGCGTCTCCTCGACTGGGAGCTGCGCCAACTGGAGGCGCGCAAGGCGCAGTTGCTGCACCGCCGGGCCTGGCTGCTCGGTGTCCTGCGCGCGGCGGGCCCGGCCGGGCCGCCCCCTCGCCCGGCCGGCCCGCCCCCGAGACCGCTCCCCCGAGCGTGCAGAACGTCCTGCTGGCGCTGGGCGGCGTGCTGCTGACCATCGCGGCGATCGCCTTCACGGTGGTGAGCTGGGGGCACCTCGGCATCGCCGGGCGCGGCGCGGTCCTCGGCCTTGTGACCCTGGCGGCGCTCGGCGCCCCCGCGGTGCTGCTGCGGCGTTCACTGCGCTCGACGGCGGAGGCGGTGGCGGGTCTGGGGCTCGCGCTGACCGTCCTGGACTCGTACGCGCTGCGCTACCTCGCCCTCCCCGAGACGGGAACGCTCGCTTACGCGGCGGGCACCTCGGCCGTCCTCGCGGCACTGTGGGCGGGGTACGGCCTGCTCCTCGGCGAGCTGCGCCTGCCGCTGCCGACAGCGGTGGCGACGGCCCAACTGCCCCTGATCCTCTGGGCGGGCGCCGCGGAGGCGGGTGATCACGCCGTGACGGCCGCGCTGCTCATGACGGCGGCGTTCGACACCGCGCTCGCGCTGTGGGCGACCGTCAGGTCCGTACGAATCGTCGCGGCCGTCGGCGGCTGCACGCTCGGCCTGTGGGGCGCGGCGGGCGCGGGCCTGCTGTCCGCGCGGGCCGTGGACCCGACGGAGGCGGCACGCGCGGGGGTGCTGCTGCTCTTCGCCGCGTTGATCGTCCTGGTGGTGGCGTGGCGGGCGAAGGAGCCGCAGACGGCCACGGGTGCGGCGGGCGCGGGCGGCCTGCTCGCGGTGGCCGCGTGCGGTGGAGTGCTGCGCACCGCCCTGCCCCCGGAGTGGACCGTCCCCGCCTATCTGGTGTGCGGCCTCGCGCTGTCGGCCGCCGTCCGCACGGCCTTGCCCCGGCCCGTGCGGCTCGGCGCGGCAGGCGCGTCGGCCGTGGTCCAGGGCCTCGCGGTGCTGTGGGCGCTCCCCGTCACCGCCGTGGCGCTGCTCGGCCCGCTCGGCTGGGCCACGCGGGCGTGGACGGGCACCCCGCCGGACGCCCGGGCCGCCCTCCTCGTCGAGCTGCCGCTGCCGCATCCGCTCCTGGCCCCGCTGGTCCTCACGACGACCGCAGCGGTCCTGCTCCTGGCCTCCGGGTCGCTCAGCAGGGGGGCCGCTCCGCTCGGCTCGCTCTTCAGGAACAACACCACCTTCCACCGCGTCGCCCGCTACGCCGCACCGACGCTCGCCTGGGCCGCCGGTGTCGCGCTGCCGTCCGCGCTGCGCCTGCCGTACGCCGCCGGACTGGCGGCCCAGCTGGCGGTGGCCGCGGTCCTACTGATCATGGCCGCCCGTGCCACATCCACCGCCTTCGCCCTCACAGCTTCGGCCCTGGCGTTGGTGTCCTCGGTGAGCGTCGCGTTCCTTGCCCTGTCCACCGAGGCGGCGACCCTCGGCACCCTGGGCGCGCTCGCGGCCCTGCTCCTGGCCGCCTGCGTCTGGATGAGCCGCCGGGCACCGTCGGCCCGGGGCGAAGCGACGGATACCGTTCCCGTGCCCCGTGAGCCCGGCGCGGCCGCCCTCGCCGCCTGCGCGGCCCTCGCGTACGCCGCCGCGCTCGTCTGCGCCGCCGGCGCCGCTACGGGGCTGCGCCTGGAGCACATCGGCCTGGCCGCCCTGACCGTCCCGGCCCTCGCCGCGTTCGCCGCCGCCCGCCTGGGGCCGCACCCGCTGACCCTGCCGGTCGAGGTCATGGCGGCCGGGTCCGGCGGCCTCGCCCTGACCCTCGCCTCGGGGCACGCCCCGACGCTCGCGCTGGCGCTGGCCCTCTGCGGGCTCATCGCGGCGGCCACGGCGCTGCGTCCCGACCGCCGCCGGGTGGGATACGCGGCCGGGGTGCTGTTCCTCCTGGCGAGCTGGGTGCGCCTGGCCGCCTGGGAGGTGGTGACACCGGAGGCGTACACGCTGCCGGCCACCGTCCCCGCGCTGCTCCTCGGCGTGCTGCGACGCCGCCGCGACCCCGAGGTCTCCTCCTGGGTGGCCTACGGTCCCGGCCTCGCCCTGACACTGCTGCCGAGCCTCGCCGCCGCCTTGGGTGACCCGCACTGGCAGCGCCCGCTGCTGCTCGGTGCCGCGGCGCTCACCGTGACGCTGATCGGCGCCCGGTACCGGCTGCGCGCCCCGTTGGTCCTCGGCGGCACGGTGCTCGCCCTGGACGCGCTGCACGAACTGGCCCCGTATCTCGTGCAGGTGGCGGGCACCCTGCCCCGCTGGCTGCCACCCGCCCTCGCGGGGCTGCTGCTCCTGGGCGCCGGGGCGACATACGAGCAACGACTGCGCGACGCACGGCGGTTGCGGAATGCGCTCGGCCGAATGCACTGAAATACGGCCCACCGCGCTCCCCGCCGACATATGTGGACCCGTCAATTCCCTTGAAAGGCAAAGGGAATACGAGAACGGCCCGGAGGCTCAAAGCCTCCGGGCCGCAATCCGGGGTGGGCGATACTGGGTTCGAACCAGTGACCTCTTCGGTGTGAACGAAGCGCTCTCCCACTGAGCTAATCGCCCGGGCGCACAGAGAACATTACCGCATGTCAGCGGGTGCTTCCGACCGCCTCGGAGTCACCCCTCGGTCACTCCTTGATCTTCCACGGCATCGTGATGCCGAACTTCCACACGTAGATCGCGACCAGCACCGCGACGATCACCAGCCCGATGGTCGTCAGGATGATGTTCCGGCGGCGGACCTTCGGGTCGAGCGCGCGCTGTGCGGCCTCGGTGACCTTGCGCTTTGTCCAGCGCAGCACCAGCTGGGCCCAGACGAACTCGGTCGCCCAGATCGCCATGCCGCCGAAGATCACCAGCCAGCCGGGGCCGGGCAGCGGAAGCATGATGATGCCCGCCACGACCACCGCGAGGCCGACGATGAACACGCCGACCTGCCACGACAGGTGCAGCACCCTGCGGGATTGGATGTACTGCGGCGCCCGCGACCCGAGCGGCGGCTCGGCCTGCGCCCCGCCGGCCGGTTCCGCGACGTCCATGGGCTCGCTACGCCCCTTACTCCCCGTATTCATACGGCCAAACCCTACCGGACGGAAACCCGTCACCGGAATGGGTGCACGAACAGAAGAGAGAACCCGCCAGTCGAGCTACCTAAAGACACGCAAAACCCTCAGAGGGGTTTACAACGGCACCGTAGGTGGCATGTCGATTTCGCCGACGTGCGAATCCCCGAGCGCACACTGAGCGAAAGGCCCTGGCGCTTATGAACACCACGGTCAGCTGCGAGCTGCACCTGCGCCTCGTTGTGTCGAGCGAGTCCTCACTGCCTGTACCCGCAGGACTGCGGTATGACACGGCCGATCCCTATGCCGTGCACGCCACCTTCCACACCGGAGCCGAGGAGACGGTCGAGTGGGTGTTCGCCCGCGACCTCCTCGCCGAGGGCCTGCACCGGCCCACCGGAACCGGCGACGTCCGAGTCTGGCCGTCCCGGAGCCACGGTCAGGGCGTTGTCTGCATCGCCCTGAGCTCGCCGGAGGGCGAGGCTCTGCTCGAGGCCCCGGCGCGGGCCCTGGAGTCCTTCCTGAAGCGAACAGACGCGGCCGTGCCGCCCGGCACGGAGCACCGCCACTTCGATCTCGACACGGAGCTGTCACACATCCTGGCCGAAAGCTAACGGCGCGGGAGCGTCGAGATCCCCCTCACGCCGTCCGACTCGGGGCGACGGCGCAGGCAGTCACGACACAAAGGCGAGACAAGCCGAGACAAGGCGAACAGAAAGCAGTCACCGGCGCCGTCGCCGCGGGACCCCCGCGGCGACGGCGCCGGTGTGTCTTCGGGGAAGCCGCTAGCATCGGCCAGCATCGGCGGGCACCGGCCCGTTCCTCAGGCCAGGGAGCGCATCGTGCTGATCACCCACGACAACCGGTGTTCTCTCGACGCCGTGGTCGATCTGGTGAACACCGCCCCCGAGGAGGGCGGCGCCGACGGACTCGCGGACCTGACGGCGCTCCGTGACTTCGTACGAAGACACGAAGTGAGCGAGGTCGGGGTGCTCGCGGAGCGTGACCTCACCGATGTGCGCCGGGTCCGCGGCCGCTTCGCCGAGGTCTTCGCCAACCCCGAGCCCCGGGCCGCCTCCACGATCATCAACGAGCTGATCGCGGCGGCGGGCACCACGCCGCGCCTCACCGACCACGACGGCTACGACTGGCACATCCACTACTTCGCGCCAGGGGCGTCCGTCGCGGACCATCTGGCGGCCGACTGCGGCATGGCGCTGGCCTTCTTCGTGGTCGCCGGGGAGCAGGAACGGCTGCGGCGCTGCGAGGCACCGGACTGCCGACGGGCCTTCGTCGACCTCTCCCGCAACCGCTCCCGCCGCTACTGCGACAGCCGTACCTGCGGCAACCGCCTGCACGTCGCCGCGTACCGGGCCCGCCGCAAGGAAGCCGCGGGCCAGCGAGGCCGCTAGCTAGAGAAGCAGCAGGTCGTGGAGGGACGCCAGCAGGATCAGCATGCCGACCACCGTCAGGAAGATCATCAGCGGTGGCTGGGAGAGGGCGAAGAGGCAGCCCCGTGGTTCTTCGTCGGCGGCTTGCCGCTCTTCGTCGGTGGGATGCCGCTCTTCGTCGGCAGGTCGCAGCTCTTGGGCCGGTGCCGTGTGCCGTCCGTCGTCCGGCGCGGCCGCATCGCCCTGTGGGGTGGTGTCCAGCATCTCGCGCTGATGATGACGCAGGCGGCGGGTCCCCGTTGACCAACACGCCCGGATGAGGGGGCAGTTCGCCGGATTCCGTGAACAGGGAAAAGTCCAGCGCCCGAGGCGTTCCGTCCATGCCCCGGCCGTTCACGCCCGTGACACTCGGCGGCCCCGTCCGCACTCGAACGAGGGAGCCGCAACACTCGGTGTCAGATGCCGTGCTTCTTCAGGATGGCCTCGATGTCGCTGAAGTCCTCCGCGGGCGCGGCGGCCTTCGGACTGGCCGCGGGCCGTGCGGCGGGCGCAGGAGCACTCCCGCCGAGCGAGGGCGCCGAGGCCGTGGGGGCCACCGCCTCGCGCCGGTCGGCCTTCGCGGCCTTGCGCTCCTTGCGGGTGCCGCCCCTGCGGCGCTCCACCGCGCGCGCACCGAGGAAGATCAGCCAGGCCGCGCCGAGGACGCCGAAGCCGACCCACGCCTTCAGGCTGAAGGCGGTGTCGGCGGCCCAGCCGACGACGCCCGTCAGGACGAGCCCGATGGGCACCAGGGAGTACGCGGCGAGGCGGGCCGCGGTCAGGAAACGCTTGCGGTAGGCCGAGACCGCGGCGATGCCGAGCCCGGCCGCGGATACGGCGGAACACACGGTCTCGGCAATCATCCGGCCCTCCAGGCATACAGGCGTACGTCGTGCGTGACGCGGTGGTCCCTTCCATCCTGCACCGCGCGGGTGCCGTGAGGCCACGCTTGGGGCAGGACCTCAGGGACATATCCGGGTCGTCTCGGGGTCCGGGCTCCTCCCCAGGTGCCGGTCCGCGCCCCGGTCCCGGTTGGGTGGCGGGACCGGGGGCTGGGAGACTGGACCCATGAGCGACTCCTCTCCTGAACACCCCGCCCGCCCCGTCGTCCTCGACGTCTGGTGCGAGCTGCAGTGCCCCGACTGCCGTACCGCCCTGGACGACGTGCGTGCCCTGCGCGCCCGGTACGGCGACCGCGTCGAGCTGCGGCTGCGGCACTTCCCCCTGGAGAAGCACAAGCACTCCTTCGCCGCCGCGCAGGCCGCCGAGGAGGCCTTCGAGCAGGGCAAGGGCTGGCCGTACGTCGAGGCGGTGCTCGCCGGGGTCGAGGAACTGGACCGCCGGGGCGAGCCCTTCCTGGTGGACACCGCCCGGGAACTCGGCCTGGACGCGGAGGAGTTCGACACGGCCCTCATCGACGGCCGGCACATCCTGATCGTCGACGCCGACCACGCCGAGGGCAAGGCGCTCGGGGTCACCGGTACGCCGACGTACGTCATCGACGGCGAACGCCTCGACGGCGGCAAGAGCCAGGAAGGGCTGCGCGAACGCGTCGAGGAGATCACCGACCGGCTGCTGGCGGCCGAGGTCTCCTAGTCCCTGGGAGCAGCGGCTGATAGCTCCTGGCCGTCAGAACAGCGGCTTGTAGAGGAAGTACGAGACGGGTTCGTAGCCGAGCGAGTCGTACAGGCACAGGGCCGGTGCGTTGCCCGCGAAGACGTTGAGTCCAATGCGGTCGCGGCCCGCCGCGCGGGTCTGCGCCTCGGCCAGGAGCATCAGGGAACGGCCGTGGCCGCGCCCGCGGCGGTCCTCGTGGACCACGACGCCGTAGACGAACCCGTCGTCGTCGCGGAGCTTGAGCCACAGGGTGCCGACCCCCGCGCCCCCCTGGGTGAGCACGCTCAGCACGGTGCCGGGGGTGGCCGGACCCCGGGGCAGGAGTTCGGCGTAGTCGGCCTCGGACTTGGCGTGCGCCTGCGCCTCGGGCACGCCCCGGTCGATCCAGTTGCGCGCGTAGCTCCGCTTGGCCCGCGCCAGCCACGGCTCGTACTCGCCCTCGGTCATCGGCCGCCCCTCGACGCCCGGCGGCAGCGCGGCGGGCTCGGCCGGCACCGGCTTCGCCATCCGGCGGTTGCGCTCCACATAGCCGAGCGCCGTCGCCAGCGGCAGGGCCCCCGGGGCCTCGGCGGGGACGGTCACCTCGATGCGCTTGCAGCCCCAGCCGCGCGCCACCTCCTCGGCGGCCAGCGCCGCGACCGTGCCGCGGCCACGCCTGCGGTCCGGCTCCGCTATCCGCAGGGCGCGCACCTGGCAGACCTCCGGCCCGAAGACCTCATGGGTGGCGAGGTCGACGGAACCCACGGGGCGGCTGTTCACGCACACGTCGTACGTGCGCGCCTTGGCGCCGTCGGCGCTCTGCTGGAGCGGCCCGGTCGGCCGCAGGGTCGTGGTCATCACAGGTGTTCTACCCACCCCCGCCCCACCGCGTCACCAGGGTTTTCGCGGGCCGCGGGACTCAGGGATCCAGGTCGTCGGCCGCCCGCTCGTCGAACGTCCGCATCGCCTTGGCCGTCATCGGGCCCGGCGCGCCGGTCAGTTGGCGTCCGTCCACGCGGTGCACGCCCTGGATGTCGCGCAGCGTCGACGTCAGGAAGATCTCGTCGGCGCGGTCCAGGACGTCCAGGGGCAGGTCGGTCTCGCGGGCGCCCGTCCACTCGACGGCCAGCGCGCGGGTGATGCCGTCGAGGCACCCGGAGGCGACCGGCGGGGTGAGGATCTCTCCGTCCAGTACGACGAAGACGTTGGAGCCGGTGCCTTCGCAGAGCTGCCCGACGGTGTTCGCGAAGAGGGCCTCCGAGGCACTCTGCTCGCGGGCGCGGGCGAGGGCCACGACGTTCTCCGCGTACGAGGTGGTCTTCAGGCCGGTCAGCGCGCCCCGTTCGTTACGGGTCCACGGCACCGTGATCACGGCCGTGGAGTCGGGGCGCCGCGCGGCCTCGCCGAGAGCCACGATGAGGGTGGTGCCCTGGTCGCCGCGGTCGGATCCGAGCGGTGAAAGGCCCCCGGTGTAGGTGATCCGCAGCCGCCCCAGCGGGAGCGGGTTGGCCCCCAGGACGGCGGCGCAGGCGCGGCGCACCTCGTCGAGGTCCGGCTCGGGCAGCCCGAGGCCATGCGCCGACCGGGTGAGCCGGGCCAGGTGCCGGGTGAGGGCGAAGGGCCGGCCCTCGACCGACTTCACCGTCTCGAAGATGCCGTCGCCCACCGTCAGCCCGTGGTCGAACACGGAGACGTGGGCGGAGTCGACATCCCGCAGCCCGCCGTTGAGCCAGATCTTCACGTTGGGGTTCCTCCGCTCGCTTCGTACGTCCCTGACGCTACCGCCAGCAGTCGCGCGGCCTTCAGCTCGGTCTCCCGCCACTCCCCCTCGGGGTCCGAGCCCCAGGTGATGCCCGCTCCGGTGCCGAAGCGCAGCACGCCCTCGGCACGGTCCATCCAGAAGGTGCGGATGCCGACGGCCAGCTCTCCGGTACCCCGGTCGGCGTCGACCCAGCCGATGCCGCCGCAGTACGGGCCTCGCGGGGCGGTCTCCAGCTCGTCGATGATCCGCAGGGCGCTGGACTTGGGGGCGCCGGTGACGGAGCCGGGCGGGAAGGTCGCCTCGAACAGCTCGGGCCAGCCCGCACCGGGGCGCAGCTCGCCGTGGACGGTGGAGACGAGGTGGACGAGGCCGGGGTGCTTCTCCACCACGCAGAGGTCGGGGACGGTGACCGAGCCGGTCGCGCAGACGCGTCCGAGGTCGTTGCGGACGAGGTCCACGATCATGACGTTCTCGGCGTAGTCCTTCTCCAGGAGGTCCGCCTCCGTCCGGCCGGTGCCCTTGATGGGGCCCGACTCCACGTCGCGGCCCGCGCGCCGCAGGTAGAGCTCGGGGGAGGCGGTGGCTATTTCCACGCCGTGCGCGGGCAGGCGGATCGTTCCTGCGTATGGTGCGGGGTTCCCGCGCGCGAGCAGGGCCGTCAGGGCGTCCACGTCGGCGCCGGGCGGGACGGGCGCGGACAGGACGCGGCACAGGTTCGCCTGGTAGACCTCGCCGGCCGCGATGTACGCGCGTATCCGCCGTACGCCTTCCGTGTACGCGGCGCGGTCCAGGGACGACGTCCAGTCATCGGCGGCGGGCCCCTGCCACCGGCCCGGCACGGGAGCGGGCACGGGCTCTTCGTGTACGTCGTCGAAGCGGGCGCAGACCAGACCCCCCTCGAAGTCGGCGGACACCGCCCAGAAGCCGGTGGAGTCCAGGGCCGCGGGGTCGCTGGTCACGTCGCGCAGGCCGGTGGCGACAAGGCCGCCGAAGCGTGCCATGGGAGGGAGCGCCGGAGACGACGTCTGAGGGGGGTTGTGCACGGCTGCGAGTCTATGACCGGCGTCCCGGCGGCGCCCCGGGCCGACGACAGCGCAGCACGCTGCGCAAACGCGTTTTTGTACTGGCCCAGGAATCCGCTAGAGTTCAACACGTCGCCGGGACGCGCAAGCGGACCGGGAAAGACAAGCGGACGTAGCTCAGTTGGTAGAGCGCAACCTTGCCAAGGTTGAGGTCGCCAGTTCGAACCTGGTCGTCCGCTCGCAGGAACGTGGGGGATCTTCCCGAACCCCTGCACTCCTGGTGGAGTGGCCGAGAGGCGAGGCAACGGCCTGCAAAGCCGTCTACACGGGTTCAAATCCCGTCTCCACCTCCAAGGACGATTAGCTCAGCGGGAGAGCGCTTCCCTGACACGGAAGAGGTCACTGGTTCAATCCCAGTATCGTCCACTGATCTTCACGAGCGCCGTTTCGACGGTGTGCTTCATGAGGGTCGAACCCGCGCGATTAGCTCAGCGGGAGAGCGCTTCCCTGACACGGAAGAGGTCACTGGTTCAATCCCAGTATCGCGCACGCAGTACGCACCACACACAGGTTGACCTGCGCGATTAGCTCAGCGGGAGAGCGCTTCCCTGACACGGAAGAGGTCACTGGTTCAATCCCAGTATCGCGCACCACACACCGGAGCCCCCGGCCGTTCCCACGGCCGGGGGCTTCGTCGTTCCCGTGGGCGCTCAGGAGGAGAAGAGCATGTGCCCGAAGCTCTTGTGGCGCTTGCCGTGACCGTAGTGACCACTGTGGCCGCCGTGGTGCTGCGGGGCGCCCCAGGCGGGGGCGGGAGCCGCGGGGTAGGCCTGGGGGGCCGGGGGCGCGGGCGGCGGCGGAACCTGCTGGCCGCCCCACTGGGCCTCCAGGCGGGTCAGGGACTCCAGCTCGCCGTAGTCCAGGAATATGCCGCGGCAGCCGCTGCACTGCTCGATCTGGACGCCATTGCGGTTGTACGTGTGCATCGGTGCGTGACACTTGGGGCACTGCATGGACGGCTCAACTCCTCGCCGGTGGTAACTGCTTCGCCGGATCTCTGCCCGGCTTCGGTGCGTTGCACCCTACTTCGTCGCGTCTCTGGTCAACTCGGGCGGGACGGTGCCCACTCGGCTCAGCCCCGCGCGGGGGTCCGGCTCATCCGGTCGCAGGCGTCGATCAAGGTCTGCTCGATCTCGTCCAGGGGGCGGTCGGCGGCGACGGCCTTGGCGATCGCCAGGGCGGCCGTCTGCACGGTCAGGGCGCGGGCCGGGACGTCGAGGGCCGGCCAGGGGTCGGCACCGTCCGCCGGGAGGGCCGGGCCACCGGCGCCGCGGTAGGCGTCGAGGAAGCGGGTCCACTCCTCGGGGGGAGCAGACCGCAGGCGTACCAGGCGGCGGGGCGGGCCAGGTCCCAGGCGGGGTCGCCCGCGCCGAGGTCGTCCACGTCGATCAGCAGCCAGGTGCCGTCCGGGGCGCGGACGAGCTGGCCCAGGTGGAGGTCGCCGTGGCACAAGCGGGGCCGGCCGGGTGCGGGTGCCTCGGCGCGGGCCCAGGGCGCAAGGGCCCGCCAGGCCCGCAGGACCGGAGGTGCGGCGGGGTGCGGGCCTGCCGCGTGCAGGCGGGTGACGGCGCGGGCCGCCTTGGCCGGGCCGCGCATGGCGGGGAGGGGGTGCGGGAGGCTCGCCGGGTCGGTGCGGTGCAGGCGGGCCAGCAGGCGGGCGGCCGCCTCCCAGGGGGCCGCGTCCGGGTCGTCGCGGTCCACGGGCGTGCCGTGGGGCCAGAAGGTGACGAGGCGGCCGTGGAGGGGGATGGGGGTGGTGTGCAGGGGCGGGAGGAGGGTGTCGGGGAGGCGGGCGGCCGCGGTGAGGCGTACCGCCAGGGCCGCCGGGTCGGTGTCCTGGGCGTGGGCCTTCGCGACAACGTCGCCGTGGCGTACGACCGTGGCGTCGGGGCGGTCCGCGAGGACGGTGCCGGTGCCGCCGCCCTCGGCTGCGACGTCGCCTTCGCCGCAGGGGCAGGAGCCCGGGGGGCGGTGTGCCGCGTGTCTGGCCTTGGCGGTGAGCGCGGGGAGGAGGGCGGTCACGGGTCCCCCGGGGTGAGTGGTGGGCGTACCGGGGAAGCCTACGCAGCGTGGTTCGGGGGCTTCGCCTCCGGGCCGTTCGTCCGTCTGCGGACCGCGGGCGTGCGTGTGCCCGCCCGTTCCGCCGTGCGGAACGCCTGCCCATGACGGGCGGGACGGCTGACCGCGCACAGGTGGGGGCGCGGCACGGCAATGCCCGCGCAGCTCCCCAGCCGCGCGGGCATCTGTGCCGTCCGCCGCACCCCCGTCCCCACGGGGTTTCCTGGCCGGATGTCCCCGCCCGGACCGCTCTTCCGGGCCTGGGGCGCCGCTCAGCGCCCCAGCATCACGCCCACGGACGACGCTTGTGTGACCACTGCTTCCCAGCCGCCGAAGACGACCACGAGCAGGGCTGCCAGGGGGAGGACCATGGCCGTCGCCACCAAGGGATGGCGCGTACCGGACGGGCGGACGCCGAACGCGGAGAATCTGCGCCCTTGCGTGCGGACCAGGGTCCGCGGTGCCATGTCCGCCATGGTTCCTCTCCTGACCGATCTTGTTGTGGTGTTGGCAGCGGCGGGTGTCTGACCTCGGGGGACGAGTGCTGCACCCGCCGCTTGACCTCAAATCTAGGTGCGCGGGCAGCCCCTGGCGTCATGCCTTCGTACCGATTGGCTGGCCTCCCGGAGGATGAGCGTCCCCCGCGCGCGTACTCCCGTGGGTGGAGACGGGGGCCTAGGACTCAGGGTCTTCCCGGAGGGGGCGGCTCGTGGCCTCGGAGGCGTCCTCCCTCGGGACCGGCTGTTCCACCAGGGCCAGGACACGGGTCGCCATGAACCGGGCCGTGCGCACCACTGTGCCGGTACGGGTGACTTCGCTCACTTCCACCACTCCTCTGCGCACGGCCGTCTCCACGCGGCGCCCCGCCCGGCTCGCCACCACCTCGTACGTCCTCGTCGTGTCCCCGGCATCCACGACTATCTCCACGCGATCACCCTTCACGGGATCAATCCCCCTTCAGCGATGGACGGTTGGGGCTCGGGCAGGCGCCAACGGCCCCTGCTCCCCCGCCCCCTGACCACTCTTCGATTTTCTCACCCGGCACTGACAATCGGTCGCCTCGCGAGGGCGCGGCCTCTGCACGTGCCCGCCCGTGGAAACGTAAGCTGGGGCTCGTCAAACGGACCGGGTAGCGGGGATGGACATGGCGATGATGCGGCTCCGGCGCGAGGACCCGCGTGTCGTCGGCTCGTTCAGGCTGCACAGGCGCCTGGGCGCCGGCGGCATGGGGGTCGTCTATCTGGGGTCGGACCGGAGAGGGCAGCGCGTCGCCCTGAAGGTGATCCGGCCCGATCTGGCGGAGGATCAGGAGTTCCGGTCACGGTTCGCGCGGGAGGTCTCGGCCGCCCGGCGCATTCGCGGCGGATGTACGGCCCGGCTCGTCGCCGCCGATCTTGAGGCGGACCGGCCGTGGTTCGCGACCCAGTACGTTCCCGGCCCCTCGCTGCACGACAAGGTCGCCGCGGAGGGGCCGCTCTCCGCGGCCGACGTGGCCGTGGTCGGTTCGGCGCTGGCCGAGGGGCTCGTGGCCGTGCACGAGGCCGGTGTCGTACACCGTGACCTGAAGCCGTCGAACATCCTGCTGTCCCCGAAGGGGCCGCGGATCATCGACTTCGGCATCGCCTGGGCCACCGGTGCCTCGACGCTCACCCACGTCGGTACGGCCGTCGGGTCACCCGGATTCCTCGCGCCCGAACAAGTGCGCGGTGCGGCCGTCACGCCCGCCACCGACGTCTTCGCGCTCGGTGCGACGCTCGCGTACGCGGGCATGGCGGACTCGCCCTTCGGGCAGGGCAGTTCGGAGGTCATGCTCTACCGGGTCGTCCACGAGGAGGCGCAGCTGCACGGCGTCCCGGACGCCCTGGCCCCGCTGATCCGGGCCTGCCTCGCCAAGGACCCGGAGGAGCGGCCCAGCACGCTACAGCTGTCGCTCCGGCTCAAGGAGATCGCCGCGCGCGAGGCCCAGGGCCTCGGCGCGGTGCGGCCGCCCGCACCGCGCCAGGACCACGACCGGCCGACCGGACGGCTCGCCGAGAGCTACGCCGATCAGCGCACCCAGCGGCGGCCCGCCCCCGGCGCCACTCCCCCGCCCCGCCCCGGCGCGCCCAGGAGCGGTCCGGCCAGGACGGGACCGGCCGGGGCCGGGTCATCCGGGACGGGATCGTCCAGGACCGGGGGGTCAAGGACCGGTGCGTCGCGGACGGGGTCGTCGCGGACTGGTTCGTCGAGGGCCGGCGCGGGGCGGACCGGGCCCCGGCCCGGTCCGCCCCGCGAGGCCACGCGCTCCGGCGGCAGGACCGCCCCGCGGGGCGGCACGGGGCGCCAGGGGCCGCGCGCCACGGGGACGGGCAGGCGGATGCCCGCCAATCCGCGGCTGCTGCGGCAGCGCCTCTTCGTGTTCGTGGTCGTCACGCTGCTCGTGGCGCTCGGGATCGCGGCGGCGCAGGGCTGCCAGGGGCCCGCGAAGAGCCTCGGCGACATGGATGTACAGCAGTGGACGCAGAGCGGTTCGGTCGCTCCGGGGCAGGCACCCCGGAGCTGAGCCGCGGCGTCAGGCGTGCGGGCGGCCCGTGGCCACCGCGTAGAACGCGACCGCCGCCGCCGCGCCGACGTTGAGCGAGTCCACGCCGTGGGCCATCGGGATGCGCACCCATTCGTCGGCCGCGACCAGCGCCTGCGTGGAGAGGCCGTCACCCTCCGCGCCGAGCATCAGCGCGACGCGGTCCATGCGGTGCGGAGCCACCGCGTCCAGGGATTTCGCCTTCTCGTCGGGGGTGAGGGCGAGGAGGTTGAACCCCGCCTCGCGCACGCCCTCCAGGCCCTTGGGCCAGGACTCCAGCCGGGCGTACGGGACCGAGAAGACCGCGCCCATCGAGACCTTCACCGAGCGGCGGTAGAGCGGATCGGCGCAGTCCGGGGAGAGCAGGACCGCGTCCATGCCGAGTGCCGCCGCCGAGCGGAAGATCGCACCGATGTTCGTGTGGTCGTTCACCGCCTCCATGACGGCCACCCGGCGGGTGGTCGCGAGGAGTTCGTCGGCCGTCGGCAGCGGCTTGCGCTGCATCGAGGCGAGGGCGCCGCGGTGCACGTGGTAGCCGGTGACCCGCTCGGCGAGGTCGGGGCTGACCGCGTACACGGGGGCCGGGAGCTCGTCGATGACGTCGCGCATGACGTCGACCCACTTGGCCGAGAGCAGCATGGACCGCATCTCGTAACCGGCGTCCCTGGCCCGTCTGATGACCTTCTCGCCCTCCGCGATGAACAGGCCCTCGGCCGGTTCGCGCCTGCGGCGCAGCTCGACGTCGGTCAGGCCCGTGTAGTCGCGCAGGCGGGGGTCGTCGGGGTCGTCGACGGTGATGAGATCAGCCACAGGGTGATACTGCCTTGTCCTGGGTGTGGTGCCAACGGCCGGGGGCGTGTTCCGTTACCGCTGGTTACTCGGGTGGTTCCCGGGTCGGCCGTTGACTAGGGCGTCGGCCGTTGACTAGGGCGTCGGCCGGGCGAGGGCCTCGGGGCCGACCTTCACGACGTCGCCGATGACGATGACCGCCGGGGGCTTCACCTCGTGGGTGCGGACCGCCTCGGCGACGGTGCCGAGCGTCGCGTCGACGCGGCGCTGGGCGGCCGTCGTGCCCTCCTGGATCAGGGCGAGCGGGGTGTCGGACGCCTTTCCGTGGGCGATCAGGGCCGCCGCGATCTTGCCGATCTTGTCGACGCCCATCAGGATCACGAGGGTGCCGCGCAGCTTGGCGAGGGACTCCCAGTCGACGAGGGAGCGCTCGTCGTCCGGCGCCACGTGGCCGCTGACCACGGTGAACTCGTGGGCGACGCCGCGGTGGGTGACCGGGATGCCGGCGGCCGAGGGGACGGAGATCGAGCTGGAGATGCCGGGGACGACCGTGCAGGCGATGCCCGCCTCGGCGAGCGCCTGGGCCTCCTCCATGCCGCGGCCGAAGACGTAGGGGTCGCCACCCTTGAGGCGTACGACGGCCTTGCCCTGCTTGGCGTGCTCGATCAGGGCGTTGTTGATGGCCTCCTGGGCCATGAAGCGGCCGTAGGGGATCTTCGCGGCGTCGATGACCTCGACGTGCGGCGGCAGTTCGTCGAGGAGGTCGCGGGGGCCGAGCCGGTCGGCGATGACGACGTCCGCGGCGGCGAGCAGGCGGCGGCCGCGGACCGTGATCAGGTCGGGGTCGCCGGGCCCGCCGCCGACCAGGGCGACGCCAGGAGTACGCGTCCGCAGGTGGGGGGCGACGAGGCTGCCGTCGCGCAGGCCTTCGACGACCGCGTCGCGGATGGCGGCCGTGCGCCGCGGGTCGCGGTCGTGCACGTCACTGCTGAGCACCGCCACGGTGACGCCCTCGGAGCGGCCTGTCGCCGGGGTCCAGGCGGTGGCCGCCTCCGCGTCGTCCGAACGTACGCACCAGACGCGGCCGGCCTCCGCCTCCGCCGAGGCACGGGTGTTCGCCTCGGCGTCGCTGGTGGCGATCAGGGCGTACCAGGCGTCCTGGAGGTCACCGTGCTCGTACCGGCGCCTGGTCCAGGTGATCTCGCCGGCGTCGGCCATCGCCTCCACGGAAGGGGTCGCCGAGGGGGACACGAGGAGGATGTCGGCGCCCGCCTTGATCAGGGCGGGGAGGCGGCGCTGGGCCACCTGGCCGCCGCCGAGGACGACGACGCGGCGGCCGTCGAGGCGGAGGCCTACGGGATAGGCGGGGTGTTCGGCCATGGCCATGGCTGGGGGCTCCTCGTGCGGGCTGTGCGGGGGCCGCTGCGACGGTGGGGCGGCTGCTGAGACGGTGGGGCGGCTGCTGTGATGTGCGGGTTCAGTATGGCGGGGGCGGGGCCGGGGTTCTCCCCAGCCCCGCCCCTTGCCGAGCAGTGGGGCTTCGCCCCGCGGCGGTTACTTCTCGGTGACGCCCGCCGAGTCGAACGTGGCCACCTCGTGCATCGCGCGGGCCGCGCTCTGGACGATCGGCAGGGCGAGCAGCGCGCCCGTTCCCTCGCCGAGGCGCAGGTCCAGGTCGACCAGGGGCCGCAGGCCCAGCTTGTTCAGGGCCGCCACATGGCCCGGCTCGGCGCTGCGGTGGCCCGCGATGCAGGCCGCGAGGACCTCGGGGGCGATGGCGCGGGCCACCAGGGCTGCCGCGCCTGCGCTCACGCCGTCCAGAATCACCGGCGTACGCAGGGACGCGCCGCCGAGGAGGAGGCCGACCATGGCCGCGTGCTCCAGGCCGCCGACCGCCGCGAGGACGCCGATCGGGTCCGCCGGGTCGGGCTGGTGCAGGTCCAGGGCGCGGCGGACCACGTCGACCTTGCGGGCGTGCATCTCGTCGTTGATGCCGGTGCCGCGGCCGGTGACCTCGGAGGGGTCCGTCTCCGTGTAGACGGAGATCAGGGCCGCGGACGCGGTGGTGTTCGCGATGCCCATCTCGCCGGTGAGGAGGGCCTTGTTGCCCGCCGCCACCAGGTCGCGGGCCGTCTCGATGCCGACTTCGAGGGCGGCCTTGACCTCTTCGCGGGTCAGGGCGGGGCCGATCGTCATGTCGGCCGTGCCCGCGCGCACCTTGCGGGGCAGCAGGCCCGGCGTGGCGGGCAGCTCGCCCGCCACGCCGACGTCGATGACGCAGACCTCGGCGCCCACCTGGTTGGCGAAGGCGTTGCAGACCGCGCCGCCGCCGAGGAAGTTGGCCACCATCTGCGCGGTCACCTCCTGGGGCCAGGCGGTGACGCCCTGGGCGTGCACGCCGTGGTCGCCCGCGAAGATCGCGACGGCCGCGGGTTCCGGGATCGGCGGCGGGCACATCCGGGACAGGCCCGACAGCTGCGCGGAGATGATCTCCAGCATGCCGAGGGCGCCCGGCGGCTTGGTCATCCGCTTCTGGCGTTCCCATGCCTCGCCGAGCGCCTTCGCGTCCAGCGGGCGGATGTTGGTGATGGTCTCGGCGAGCAGATCGTGCGGGTCCTCGCCGGGCAGGGCGCGACGGCCGTACGTCTCCTCGTGGACGACCCAGGACAGCGGGCGGCGCTTGGACCAACCCGCCTGCATCAGCTCGGGCTCGTCCGGGAACTCGTCGACGTATCCCACGCAGAGGTAGGCGACGACTTCGAGGTGCTCGGGCAGACCGAGGGCACGGACCATCTCGCGTTCGTCGAAGAAGCTGACCCAGCCGACGCCGAGGCCTTCGGCGCGGGCGGCGAGCCAGAGGTTCTCGACAGCGAGCGCCGAGGAGTACGGGGCCATCTGCGGCTGGGTGTGCCGGCCGAGGGTGTGGCGGCCGCCGCGGGTGGGGTCGGCGGTGACCACGATGTTCACCGGGGTGTCGAGGATGGCCTCGATCTTCAGTTCCTTGAACTGCTTCGCGCGGCCCTTGGGCAGGGACTTGGCGTACGCGTCGCGCTGGCGCGCGGCCAGTTCGTGCATGGTGCGCCGGGTCTCCGCGGACTTGATGACGACGAAGTCCCAGGGCTGCGAGTGGCCCACGGAGGGCGCCGTGTGGGCCGCCTCCAGGACGCGGAGCAGCACCTCGTGGGGGATCGGGTCGGAGCGGAAGCCGTTGCGGATGTCACGGCGTTCACGCATGACACGCAGAACGGCTTCGCGCTCGGCGTCGTCGTAGCCGGGGGCGGCGGGGCCGGGGGAGGTCACGGGCTCGGCGGCCTCGGCCTCGCCGGTCTCACCAGGCTCCCCGGTCTCACCGGGCTCGCCGTGCGGGGCGCTCTGGCCGTGCGGTGCGGCCTGGCCGGTCTGGCCGTGCTCATCGTGCTCGACGGCCTCGTCGTCCTCGTCGTCCTCGATGACGAGGAGTCCGGGGGCTTCGGCGGCGGGCAGCGCCTCCTCCGGCGTCTCGGGTGCTTCAGGCGCTTCGGCCATCTCAGGTGCTTCGGCCACTTCGGTCACTTCGTTCGCTTCGATGGGCTCGAACGAGATGACTTCGTCGGCCTCGTCCAACTCGTCGGCCGGGTCGGCCGTCTCGGGGGCGGCCGGGAACTCGTCCGGGGCCACCACCGGGGAAACAGGGGGATCAGCGACAGCCGAGGTTTCCGCCGGGGGCGCGTCCGGAACCGGCGTCTCCTGGAGGAGCTGGGCCGCTTCTGCCGTCGCCTCGCTCGCCTCGTCCTGCGGCAGCGCGGTGTCCGGCGCGGGCGCCGCTTCGGCAGCCGCTTCGGCGACCGTCGCCGCGGACTCGGTTCCGTCGCGCGGAGCGGGCACGGTGGCGGCGGGCTGCGCGGCCTCGGGGCTCTCGTCGGCGGCCGGGGCCTCGACTGGCGCGGGCTCGCTGACCATCGCCTCGGTCGGCTGTACGGGGACGGGGGCGACGCCGGGCTCCGCGGGCTCGGCCGGTGCGGCAGGCGCCTGCTGGGCCGTGAGCTGCTCGGCGTCCGGGGCGGGCTCGGTGGCCTCGGTGGCGTCCGGGGTGGGCCCGGCCTCGGCGGTCGGCTCGTCCTGCGGCACGCCGACGTGGCGCGGGGGCACCGGCGCCAGGTGGGGCGTGGTCGGCACCGAGCCCTCGACCGGCACGAACTGGCCGATGGGCATGGGCGCCTGGGCCTCGCCGAGCTCTCCGGGGAGCGACGCGTACTCCGGGGCGCCGGCGCCCTGCGGGGCGGGCGCGGCGTGCCGGGCATCGGCCGGGTGGCCGCCGTCCGGAGCGCGGCCGGAGTGGGCGCCGACGGCAGCGGCGTACGCGTCCTGGGCGGTGTCGGGGGCGAAGCCGGGCTGCGCGGCCTCGTCGGTGTGCGGAGCCGGGGCGCTGGCGCCCCACGGCTGTGCGGAGGCGACGGCGAACGGGGGCTGCCCCACACCGGCGGGCCCGGCCTCGGCGAAGGCGGGCTGCTCCCCCGCCGGGACCTGTCCGGCCTCGGCGGCGTGCGGGAAGGCGGCGGCCTCGGGGGCCGCCTGGACGCCCTGCTCCGGCAGCTCGGTGGGCAGTTCGGCGGGGAGTTCCGTGGGAGCGAGTTCCGTGGGAGCGGCTTCCGGTGCCTGCGGAGCCTCTGTGCCCTGCGGGTATGCGGCAGCGAGCTGCGGGGCTTCGGCAGCGGGCTGCGCGGCTTCGGGGGCGGGCTGCGCGGCTTCCGCCATCGACTGCGCTCCGGGAAGCCGCTTGTCCTGCGGGAACCGGGCGACCTCGGGGTCCTGCGGCTCCTGTGCCATGGCCTGCGGGGCGTGCGCCACGGGCGGTGCGACGGCCGCCGGAACGGCTGCCGGAACGACCGCCGAAACGTCCGCTGCCACGGCGGCGTCAGCCGCTTCCGGGACGTCCGGGGCGGCTGTGACGTCCGCGACGCCAGAGACATTCGTGTCAGCCGCGCCCTCTGGGACAACCGTGCCCTCTGGGACGACCGTTTCTGCTGGCGCGGCGTAGGCCGCCTGCTGCGGCTGTGGCTGTGGCTGCTGCTGCTGCGTCCACGGCGCACCGCCCTGCGGCGGGATCTCGCCGAGCTGCGGTCCCGGCAGGGCGGCGTCGTCGCGCGGGGTGTCGAAGTACTCGGGCCCGGCGGTCGGCGGCCCGGCGTGCCGGGCGGGCGCGGCCTGCTGCGGCGCCGGCGGCGTCACCGCTCCGGCGGGGCCGCGGTCGGCGAGCGAGCGCACCGGGCTGCCGGAGCTGTCGGGCACCGCGGGGCCCGAGGGGCCGTGGTGCAGCGGTCTGCGGGAGGAGCCCGCGTGGGACGCGGCCGGGGCGGCGCCGGGCATACGGACGCCGTTGAGGTCGACCGAGCCGCTGTCCCGGCCTGCCGTCTCGTGCGGGCCCGGCTGGTGAGCGGCCTGGCCCTGGTGCGCGCCGTGCGCGGCGGCCTGGGCCTCGCTCCACGCCCCCTGGGCACTCGGCATCAGCAACAGGTCGTCGTCATCGGCGGGGTTCAGCGACGGATCGGAGGCGTCAGCGGGGGCAACGGGGTCCACGAAGGTATACGCACCCGGAGCGGGGACGCCCGGCTGCTGTGCCCCCATGTCCTGCACGGGCCCGGAAGGCACACTGTTGCCTGCGCCCTCCGGCAGCCCCTCGCCCGGGACCTGGCCGGTGTCGGTCATGCGTAACCCCTCGCCCATCGGTTAGTGCTTCTTCGACCGCCCCTCAGCCTTCGGCCGGGGAGGCCCCATTGACCGGAGCGGCGCACCAACCGCCCGTCATCCTCAACGAGCGTGCGCGCCGGGCGGCACGAACCGCTTACCGGACACAGGTATTGTCCCGGTCGGCCCGCCGCCACGGCAGCTTGATCGGCCACGGCCCGCTGTGGACTGCGCCACGTTGCGCGTCCTCCGGTCTTGCCGTACCACACAGGTCCCCCAAAACGGGTGGACTTTCCGGACCTTGACCAACGAATTGCCGGGCACCCGGGTGCGGTACAACGATCGGCCAGCCTACCTCGCGCCCTGCCGCGCCAGGGTCACGGGGAACGGTCGGGGAGGCGCCCGGAGAGCAGGAATGCCACGGTCCGCTTCTCCTCCCGCCAGGCGCGGGTGTCGAGCTCCACGGACTGGAGGAGGGCGCACTCGACGGAGTATCCGTGCTCGGACAGATCCCTGCCGATGAGTTCGGCGGCGTCGCGTGTCGCGGCGTGCGTCACGATGCGCTCCGGGCGCCGGTCGGCGACCGCGGAGACGACCGCGGCTCCCCCGCCCGCGACGCGTACGACATCCGGTTCGGGCAGGTCTTCGAGGATGTGCGGGGCGACGCCGTGCACGGTCTGCGCCTGGACTCCGAAGCGGCGCACGGCGGCGGTGGTCCGGCCGAGGGCGTCGGCGTCGCGGTCGACGGCGATCACGGCGGCCCCGAAGCGGGCCGCCTCCGCGGTGAAGGCGCCACTGCCGCAGCCGATGTCCCAGACGAGGTCTCCCACGCGCGGCCCGAGGCGGGCGAGTTGGGCGGCCCGCAGCCGGTCGTTCTCCCCCTCGCCGAGCCAGATGTCCCCGCCGTACTCGGCGGCGGGCAGCGCCCAGCCGCGCGGCGACGTGGCCGGTTCGCGCCCGGCGATCCAGCCGGTGTCGGAGGAGGGCGCGGTGCGGGATCCGCCGATGACGATGACGACGTTCGGGTCGCGCCAGGTGTGGTCGGCGGCCTTGTCGGAGGTGACGACGGTGACCCGCTCGCGGTCGGTGCCGAGCTCCTCGCAGATGACGAAGGTGCGGTGGACGCCCTGGAGCAGCAGGCTCAGCTCGGCGGGTCCCGCGCCGGGCGAGGTGAGGACGGCGACCTTGGTGTGGGCGCGGCAGACGTTCACGGCGCGGCGCAGGGTGCGGCGGTGGGCGACGACGACCTCGGCGTCGTCCCAGGGCATGCCCGCGCGGGCGAACGCCTGGGCGACGGAGGAGACGGCGGGCACCACTTCGACCTCCAGGCCGAATTCGGGGGCGCGCAGGGTGCGTACGACGCCGAAGAAGCCGGGGTCGCCGTCGGCGAGGACCACGGCGGTACCGCGGTGGGCGGCGATGCGGCGGGCGGCGAGGCTCACGCTGCCGAGGCGGATCCGCTCGGCGCGGGCGGGAAGTTCGTCGAGTGCCAGGTGATGGGCGGCGCCCGCCACGAGCGTGGCGGCGCTGAGCGCGGAGCGTGCCGCGGCGGTCAGCGGCGTACCGTCCCAGCCGATCACCGTGACCCGGTCGGCCATCGTCGTCTGTCTCCTGGTTTCTCGCGGGTCTTCAGTGCGGGGCGGCGGTGGCTGCGGAAGCGACCGCGCACGCGGCCAGGGGCGAGCGTACCTGGTGGGGCTCCGGGGTGTCCGGGTCCGCGGGGGTGTGCCGGGCGCCGGGCGGGCGCGGAGTTCAGTTCCAGTCGGAGAAGGCGGAGAAACCGCTGTCGGCGAGGCTGTCGCTGACGCCTTCGAGGTCCTCGGGGAGCAGGCTCCACACGATGAGGTCGGTGCGGACCTCCAGCCAGCCGCCGAACGGGTCGCCGCCGTTTCTCATCCGCGCTATCCAGGCGCCGCGCAGGACGCCCTCGCTGATGCAGCCGATCTTCTGGGCGACCTGCTGGGCGGCGGTGTTGTCGGCGGCGGTGCGCAGCTCGATGCGCTCGAACGCCTGGTCCTTGAAGAGCCACTGGGCGGTGGCGAGCGCGGCCTCGGAGGCATAGCCCTCGCCGCGGGCCCAGGGGGCGACGACGTAGCTGAGTTCGCTGGCGCGCACCCGCCAGTCGGTGTTGCGCAGGTGTACCACGCCGACCAGGCGCTGGGTGAGGAACTCCGTGACGGCGAGGGCGATTCCGCGGCCCTCGGTGCGCTCGGCGGGGGCGAGGCGGGTGATCCAGTCGCGGGCGTCGGCCTCGGTGTAGGGCTGCGGGACGGAGGTCCAGGCGGTGACCATCTCGTCGTTCATCATCTCCGCGTACGCGGGGACGTCGGCGTCCTCGAACGGGCGCAGTACCAACCGCTCCGTGCTGATGGAGATGTCGGGGAAGGTGGTTGTCATGCGCCGCTCCGTAACCTGGAACCCTCGGGCCTGCTGAAGTGCCCAGCATGCAGCATGTCGGCGCGCGGACGCACCACGGGGTCCGCTCCTTCATCAGGAGGGGACCCCGTGGTGCGGGCGGGAACGGACTGTGCGTCAGTTCCCTTCGGCGGGCGTTCCGTCGACGGGCAGGACGGAGCCCTTGTACTTGTCCTCGATGAACCGCTTCACCTCGGGCGAGGTGAGCAGCTTCGCCAGTTTCCTCACCCGCGGGTCGTCCTCGTCGCCCTTCTTGACGACGAGGACGTTGTTGTACGGGTTGTCCTTCGGCGACTCCAGGAGGATGGCGTCCTTCTTGGGGCTGAGGCCGGCGTCGAGGGCGTAGTTGTTGTTGATGACGGCCGCGTCGAGGTCGTCGAGCGAGCGTGGCAGCTGCGCCGGGTCGAGCGGCTTGATGGTGAGCTTCTTCGGGTTGGACGTGATGTCCTCGGGCGTCGCGGTGGTGCCGGCGCCCTTCTTGAGCCCGATGAGGCCCTTGGAGGCGAGGAGCTGGAGCGCCCGGCCCTCGTTGGTCGTGTCGTTGGGGACGGCGACGGTCGCGCCCGCCCTCAGCTTCGCGATGTCGCGGGTGCCCTTCTTCGCGTACACGCCCATGGGCGGCAGGTAGGCCTCGGCGACCGGGACCAGGTCCATCTTCTTGGACGCGTTGAAGTCCTTGAGGTACGGGGTGTGCTGGTACAGGTTGGCGTCGAGCGAGCCTTCCTGGAGCGCGGTGTTCGGCGTGACGTAGTCCGTGAACTCCGTGATCTCCAGGTCGAGCCCCGCCTTCCGCGCGAGGTTCTCCTGGATGTACGTGAGGACCTCGCCGGCCGGGGTCGGGGTGGCCCCGACGACGAGCCGGTCGCCGTCGGAGCCGTTGCCCGAGTCCGCGCCGCACGCGGTGAGCCCCAGGCCGAGGGCCAAGGTGCCCGCCGCGGCGGCGATGACGGACGTACGCATGATCAGAAAGCCGCGACGACGGCGCCGTCGTACTTGTCGGCGATGAACTTCTTGACCTCGGGCGAGGTGAGGAGCTTGGCCAGCTTCTTCACGCGCGGGTCGTTCTCGTCGCCCTTCTTCACGGCGAGGAAGTTGCCGTAGGGGTTGCCCTTGGCCTTCTCGGCGACGAGGGCGTCCTTGGCGGGACTGAGCTGGGCCTCAAGGGCGTAGTTGCCGTTGATCACCGCGGCGTCGACGTCGCTCAGGGAGCGGGGCAGCTGGGCGGCCTCCAGCTCCTTGAACTTGAGGTTCTTCGGGTTCTTCGCGACGTCCTTGGGGGTCGCGTCGTAACCGACGCCCTTCTTGAGCTCGATGAGGCCGTTGTCGGCGAGGAGCTTGAGGGCGCGGGCCTCGTTCGTGGTGTCGTTCGGGACGGCGACGGTGGCGCCGGCCTTCAGCTCGCCAAGCTTCTTGATCTTCTTCGAGTACACGCCGAGCGGCTCCAGGTGCACGGTGCCGTTCGGGACGGGCACGACGTCCGTGCCGTTCTTCTTGTTGAAGTCGTCCAGGTACGGCTTGTGCTGGAAGTAGTTCGCGAAGACCTCGCCCTGCTGGACGGCGGTGTTCGGCGTGACGTAGTCGGTGAACTCGCGGACCTCCAGGTCGAAGGCCGGCCTTCTTGGCGAGGTTCTTCTGGACGTAGTCCAGGATCTCGCCCTGCGGCGTCGGGGTGGCGGCGACGACGAGCGGGCCGTCCTTGTCGCCCGCGGAGCCCTTGTCGGAGCCACAGGCGGTCAGCCCGAGGGTGAGGGCTCCGGCGGCGAGGACAGCGGTGGTGATCTTGGCGGTGTTACGCACGAAAAGTGCCTTTCTCCGTAGATGGTGCTGGTGGTGCTGGTGGTGCGGCCCCGCGTGGGTTGGCAGGGAGGTCTGCGGGGCCCCCAGTCAGCCGGTCTTGGTGGTCGACTCGGCGGCGACGGTGCCGGGCAGGACGCCGCGCAGCGGCCGGAACAGCAGCAGCGGACCGGAGCCGCCGCCGCGCTTGTGGAGCCTGCGGGCCGCGTAGTCGCCCGCGAACTGGATGATCGAGATGACCACGGCGAGGATCGCCACGGTGATCCACATCAGCTCGGTCTCGAAGCGCTGGTAGCCGTAGCGCAGCGCGAGGTCGCCGAGGCCGCCGCCGCCGACCGTGCCCGCCATCGCTGAGTAGCCGATGAGCGCGACGATCGTGGTGGTGGCGCCGGAGATCAGCGAGGGCAGCGACTCGGGGACGAGGACCTTGCGTACGACGGTCCAGGTGGAGCCGCCCATCGACTGCACGGCCTCCACGAGCCCGCCGTCGACCTCACGGATCGAGGTCTCGACCAGGCGCGCGAAGAACGGGATGGCGCCGACGGCGAGCGGCACGAGGGCGGCCTCGCGGCCGATCGTGGTGCCGGTGATCCAGCGTGTGAAGCCCATCAGGGCGACCATCAGGATGATGAAGGGCATCGAGCGGGCGATGTTCACGACCTGCCCGATGACCTTGTTCAGCACGGCGTTCTGCAACAGCGCGCCGCGCTCGGTGAGGACGAGCAGGATGCCGAGCGGCAGTCCGGCGACGACGGCGATCAGCGTCGACCAGCCCACCATGTAGAGGGTGTCCCAACAGGCCTGCTCCAGCAGGGGCCGCATCTCCGACCAGGTCACTTGGCACCTTCCTTGACCAGCAGCGTCTCGTTGCGGGGCGCGGGCACGGGGTCCTCGCCCGCGAGCTCGACCTGGAGGCCCTGCTCGCGCAGGAACCCGATCGGGACGACGTTCTCCTCGAAGCGGCCCGGCAGTTCGATGCGCATGCGGCCGACCTGCTTGCCCGCGACGGTGTCCATCGCGGCGCCGAGGATCGAGATGTCGATGTTGTACGTGCGCGACAACTGCGAGATCACGGGCTGGGTCGCGGCCTCGCCGTGGAACGTCACGTCGACGACCGTGCGGTTCTCGCCGGTGGCGTCGCCGCTGACGGGGAAGAGCGCGGCGGCGAGTTCGGAGCCGGGCGTCGCGAGGAGTTCGCTGACGGTGCCCGACTCGACGATCTGGCCGCGCTCCATGAGGGCGGCGGAGTCGCAGACGCTCTTGACGACGTCCATCTCGTGCGTGATGAGCAGGACGGTCAGGCCGAGCTGCCGGTTGAGGTCGCGCAGGAGCTGGAGGATGGAGCGGGTGGTCTCCGGGTCCAGGGCGCTGGTCGCCTCGTCGGAGAGCAGCACCTTCGGGTCGCCGGCGAGCGCGCGGGCGATGCCGACGCGCTGCTTCTGGCCACCGGAGAGCTGCGCCGGGTAGGACCTGGCCTTGTCGGCGAGGCCGACGAGGTCGAGGAGTTCGAGGGCCTTGCGGGAGCGCTCCTGACCGGAGAGGCCGAGGATTTCGAGCGGCAGTTCGACGTTGTCCTGCACGGTGCGCGAGGACAGCAGGTTGAAGTGCTGGAAGACCATGCCGATGCGGCTGCGGGCCCGGCGCAGCTCCTTGCCCGCGCGCGGACCGCGTCCGGCCAGGGCGGTGAGGTCCTGACCGGCGACGGTCACGGTGCCGGAGGTGGGGCGCTCCAGGAGGTTGACGCAGCGGATGAGGGAGGACTTGCCGGCGCCGGACTGGCCGATGACGCCGTACACCTCGCCCTCGCGGACGTGCAGGTCGACTCCGTCGAGGGCGGTTACTTCACGACCGCGTGAGCGGTAGACCTTGGTGAGGCCGGAAGTGGTGATCACAGGGGTTTCCGTCACTGTCGAGTGCGCGGCGCGGGTGTCGCCGGGCACGGGGCATTCGTTCGGAACGCGGCACGGTTCTCGCGGTGGCGAAAGGAACCGGAGGACGTGTGCGCGGGGCAGGCTCGCTTCCTACGTCAGTACGGCTCTTCGTCGCGTACGTCGTGCAGGGGCGGGGCACAGCGGCTTCGCTTCGGGGCGCGAGGCTCTTCGTGGTGCGGGGGCCCTCAGAAGGCGCACATTCGACACATACAACGAGCACCGGGCGTCATCGTCGCCTCGGTCGCAAGGGTGCGGCTGCTCGTCGTGGTCATGGGCCCAAGTAAAACACGCGTGAGGTCGCCGTCCGCCACCGCTGTCCGTATAGCGGACAGCGGTGGGACGGGGACAGGCGGTGCGGGCGGGACGCTCAGCCGGCGACGGTGATCTCCACGACACCGGCCGTGGCCTGCGCGGACACGGCGGAAAGGTCCTTGACCAGGACGTCCGCGGACAGCTCGGAGGCGTCGTGGGTTGTGGCCAAGGCCACGGTGGTCATGCCCGCGGCCCGTCCGGCCTGAAGGCCTGCCGGGGCGTCCTCGAAGACCACGCAACGCGCCGGGTCGGCGCCCAGTTTGTCCGCGGCGAGCAGGAAGGGCTCGGGGTCGGGCTTGCCGCGCGTGATGTCGTCGGCGGCGATCAGCAGGCCGGGCCGGATGCCGACCTCGGCGAGCCGGGCCTCGGCCAGGACGCGGGTCGCGGAGGTGACCACGGCCCAGCGGTCCATCGGCAGCGACTCCAGGAGCTCGCGGGTGCCGGGCAGCAGCACGACGCCGTCGGCCACGTCCGAGACCTCCAGCTCCTCGATGCGGGCGACGGCCCCGGGGACCTTCTCCGGGGGCAGCAGGTCGGCGGCTATCTCGGCGGCGGGGCGGCCGTGCAGTTCGACGCGGGCGAATTCCTCGGCGGTGATCCCGTACTCCCGCGCCCACTGTGTCCAGCAGCGGTACACCGACTCCAGGGAGGAGACGAGGGTGCCGTCGTTGTCGAACAGGAGCGCTTCAGCCTGGATCTTCATGGTGTCCGAGCGTACGGGGCGCCCCGGGGGCAGGCGCATCGGGTCAAAGGGCCCGTAATAAAGTCACGGGCATGCTTGTTCCCCTGACGATCGCGACCGCCGTGGCCGCGCTCGCCCTCGCCGCCTGGTGCGGTTTCGCCGCCTACCGCGACCAGCCGACCAAGGACTGGCACTTCATCGGCATGGGCGTGGTGACCCTCCTCGCGCTGGTCCAGCTGATCGTCGGCATCGTCCGGCTCGCGCGCGGCGAGGACCCGGAACAGGGCACGACGATCTTCGTGGCGTATCTGCTCGGCTCCCTCGCGTGCGTCCCGGCGGCGGGCTTCATGTCGCTGGCCGAGCGCACGCGCTGGGGCTCGGTGACGGTCGCCGCGGGCGGCGTGGTCCTCGCCGTGCTCCAGGTACGGCTCTACGACATCTGGGGTGGCTGAGGTGGCGGGCACCAAGGGAAGCGCGCAGGCCGACGGCCGCCAGAAGCTGATCACGGGGCCGGGCATCCTGCTGCTGTGGCTGTACGGAGTGATGGTCGTCGGCGCGGTGTCGCGCTCGGCGGTACAGATCTCGACCGACTTCGACAAGGCCCCCCTCGCGTACTCGCTGTCCGCGCTCGCGGGCGTCGTCTACGGCTTCATCACGTACTCGCTGGTGCGCGGCGGGGACACGGCCCGCAAGGCGGCGCTGGTGTGCTGCGCCGCCGAACTGGTGGGCGTGCTGGCCGTGGGCACCTGGACGCTGGCGGAACCGTCCGCCTTCCCGGACGCCACGGTGTGGTCGGACTTCGGGATGGGCTATCTGTTCATCCCGGTGATCCTGCCGGTGACAGCGATCTTCTGGCTGGTGAGGGCGCGGCGGGCGGGGCGCCGACGGTGACCTGACGGCCGGGCGACGCGAAGGCCCCTCGGTCGGAGGGGTGTTCGCGTCGGCCGGCCGGCGTCGGGGGGCCGACGGCTTCGCTAGGCGCTCGCCGCGTACGCGCGCGTGTCGGAGTCCTTGGCGAGGGTCACGACGGTGAGCCGGTCGTTGACCCGCTGGGTCTTCACGGGGGCGTAGCCGTGCTTGCGGTAGAGCTGGAGGTTCTGTTCGTTGCGGTGGCCGGTGAAGAGCTGGAAGCTCTTGGTCGTGCTGTCCGCGCCGAGCTGCCGCTCGATCGCGTTCAGGAGCCGGCCGCCGAGGCCGTGCCGCTGCATGCGGGGGTGGACGATGAGCTTGCCGATCCGCGCCGTGCCGTCGGTGTCGACGGTGCCACGCACGGAGGCCACCACCTCGTCGCCGAGCCGGGCCACCAAGACGGTGTCGGAGGCGACTTCGGCCTTGACGGAGTCGAGGGACTGGGTCAGCGGCTCGATCGAGTAGTCGCCGTAGAGCTCGGCCTCGCTCTGGTAGCAGAGGTACTGCAGTTTCAGGATCTGCTCGGCGTCCGCTTCGGACACCGCCTCCGAGATGGTCACGCTCATGCCCATGTGTGCATGCCTCCCGCTCACCTGCTCCACCGGTTGTCTAACGCTCCTTTCCCCGCGGTTCAGGAGCTGCAACCTCCGCCGCCAGCATTCTGCGCAGGCATCCGAGGCATCGGGAACGTTCCGGCCCCAGGCTGCCCTGTGACATTCCCAACTCCCCTGCGATCTCCCGGTAGGTGAGGTCCTTGGGGGACAGCAGCGCCGCCAGGAGGCGGGGGCAGCGGCCGGGCAGCCTGCGCACCGCGGCGTGCAGGGTGCGGTGCCGGTCGGCGGTCAGGGCGCGCTGCTCGGGGCCGCGGTCGGCGTCGTCGGCGGGCTCGGCCGCGTACGCCACCTCGTGCCGGCTGGCGCGGCGGCAGCGGCGCGCCTCGGACCGGACGGCGCCGCGCAGCCACAGCGCCGGGTCGGTGGGCGGGCCCTCGGACTGCAACCGCTCCAACAGGCGCAGCCAGACGGCCTGTTCCAGGTCGCCCGCGTCGGCGCCGGAGTCGAGTGCCTCCGCGGAGGCCTCGGCGGCGAGCAGCGGACGGAGGGTGGGGATGAGCGTAGGGCTGAGCTGGGGGCTGAGCTCGGGGCTGAGCGTGGGGATGGGCTCGTACGTCATGCACGGCGGGACGCGGCCGCTCCGGCGGAAGGTTTCCGGAGCGGCCGTCTCTCACCCCAACCGGGGGCGGGCCCTTCGCCGTTGACGAGCGGGGAGCCGTGTCGTTCAGTCCCTGTTGAAGTCCGCGGCGGCCAGCAGCGCGGTGTCCGGGTTGTCGGAGAAGATGCCGTCGATGCCCGTCTCGAAGTAGGTCTTGAAGGCGCCGAAGGCATCTCCGTAGGCGGCCGGGTCGGTGCCCTTCCTGAAGTTCGCGGGCAGGAAGGTGTTCTCGTTGCGCATCGTGTACGGGTGCAGGATGAGGTCCGCCGCGTGCGCGTCCTCGACGAGCGTGGTCGGCGTGCCGAGGCTGCCGTCGGCCTTCTTCGGGATGATCAGGTCGAGCGTCGGACCGATGCCCTGCGCGAAGCGCGCCATCCACTCCAAGCCCTCGGGCTTGATCAGGTCGGCGACGGTACGCGGGTCGCCCGCCTCGACGAAGTCCCACGGCCGGGAGTTCGCGCTCGACAGGAGCACGACGCGGGGCGCGGCGACGAGCTTGGCCAGGCGCTGGATGCTGCCGGGCTCGAAGGACTGGAGGAAGTTCGGGGAGTTCTTCTTGTGGCGGCCGTAGCGGCGCAGGAGCTTGGCGAGCGGCTCTTCGAGGCCGAGACCCAGCTCGCGGAAGTAGGTGGGGTGCTTGGTCTCGATGTGCAGCCAGACCGGCTTGCGGCGCTTGCGGCCCTGCTGCTCGGCCCACTCGAAGACCTCTTCGAGGGTGGGGATGTCCCAGCGGCCGTCGTAGAGGGTGTTGTGCCGGCGGGTGCCCGGGATGCGCTCCTTGGCGCGCAGCGTCTTCAGCTCGGCGAGCGTGAAGTCCTCGGTGAACCAGCCGGTGAGCTTGGCGCCGTCCACGGACTTGGTGGTCTTGCGGGAGGCGAACTCGGGGCGCGCGGCGACGTCCGTCGTCCCGGTGATGTCGTTCTCGTGACGGCATACGAGATGACCGTCCTTGGTGGGCACGATGTCCTGCTCGATGACGTGGGCGCCCATGTCCAGGGCGAGCTGGTACGAGCCGAGCGTGTGCTCGGGCCGGTAGCCGCTGGCCCCTCGGTGCGCGACGACGGTCGGCTTCGGCAGGCTCTCGTACCCGCCGTGGCCGTTGTCGTGGCCGTGGCCGTGTCCAGGGCCGCGGCGCTCGTCGGCTCTCGCCACTCCCGGCAGGCCGACCGCGGCGGTGCCCGCGCCGAGGAGCGCCGCTCCCAGTACCGCTCGACGCCCCCGGCTCGTTCCCGGCTGCTGACCCGACCCCTGCTGACCCGATTCCTGCTGACCCGATTCCTGCGTCGCCATGGGCGCTCCTCCCGCTGTGCATCCGCCTTGCACCTGACAAAGCGGGACTGATCGTAGGTGGCCGCGAGTGACGTATGGGAGACCCTGGGCCGAACGGCGGGGTGACGCGGCATGGCGAGTGGGCGCACCGTGGAGGCTGCGGCCCGTGCGGAACGGCCGCTACGCACAGAGAAGTGTGTGGGTGACAAGCACCACTACTTCGGGCCACACCGGTCCCACGGGGATACGGTCGTCGCAGGGGCCACGACCCGGAGCGACGTGGCGCAGAGCCGTGTCAACACTGCGTATCGGGTGCGTGAACCCGATGTGCAAACGGCGGTGACCCGCGAGTATCGTCCTCACCTGCACTTACCTGCACTTACTCGTCACCTGCTCGTCGTCGACCCGTTGACACCGGAGGGCCTGTTGTCCCGTCTAGCGCTCATCAAGGCAGTGCTCGGACCGATCTTGCGCCTGATGTTCCGCCCACGGGTAGAAGGCGCCGAGAACATTCCCGGGACCGGGCCCGTCATTCTGGCCGGAAACCACCTGACGTTCATCGACTCGATGATCCTGCCGCTCGTGACCAACCGTCCGGTGTTCTTCATCGGCAAGGACGAGTACGTCACCGGCAAGGGCCTCAAGGGCCGCCTGATGGCGTGGTTCTTCACGGGCGTCGGCATGATCCCGGTGGACCGGGACGGTGGGCGCGGCGGGGTCGCGGCGCTGATGACCGGGCGGCGCGTTCTCGACGACGGCAAGGTCTTCGGCATCTACCCCGAGGGCACGCGGTCGCCCGACGGACGGCTGTACCGGGGCCGTACGGGCATCGCGCGGCTGACGCTGATGACCGGTGCGCCGGTCGTGCCGTTCGCCATGATCGGCACGGACAAGCTTCAGCCCGGCGGCAAGGGGCTGCCGCGGCCGGGGAAGGTGAGGGTGCGGTTCGGTGAGGCGATGGAGTTCTCGCGGTACGACGGGATGGACCGGGACCGGTATGTGCTGCGGGCGGTGACGGACTCTGTGATGACGGAGGTCATGCGGCTGTCCGGGCAGGAGTATGTGGACATGTACGCCACTAAGGCCAAAGCGGCGTAGTCCTGCGGGGCTTGGGCGGTTTGTTGGTGCGCCCGCGTCGGTGTGGGGGGCTTTGCCCTCCGGGCCGGGGCGGGCGTTCTGTGGTTTTGGGGGGTGGGCGTTGCAGGGGGGCGGGGCGGGGTGGTTCGTCCGCGGGCTGGTTGTGGTTGCTCGCGCCGTTCCCCGCGCCCCTTACGGGGAGGGCCTCAGTCGGGGGATGGGCTTTCTTCCAGTTTCTGGCCCTTCAGGAGGAACCATGCCGCTACCGCCGTCGCCAGGAGGACCACCGCGCCGGCCGTCGCCGCCAGTCTCAGGCCGTCCACGAAGGCCGTCTGGGCCGCTGCCAGGATCGCGTCCGCCTCGTGGGGCGGCAGGGCCGTCACCGATTCCACCGCGCCGCCCAGCGATTCATGCGCGGCTGATGCCACTTCCGGTGGGGTCCCGGCGGGCGCCCTGAAGTCGCGGTAGACGCCGGTGACGATGGAGCCGAGGAGGGCGATGCCGAGCGCCGCGCCCAGTTCGTACGCCGTCTCAGAGACCGCGGAGGCCGCGCCCGCCTGCTCCTTGGGGACGCTGGAGAGGATGACGTCGGCGGTCACCGTGAACGAGAAGCCCGCGCCGATGCCGACGACCAGGAGCGAGGCACCCAGCAGCGGGTAGCCGGTGTGCTGGCTCAGGCCGGTGAGCGCGGCGAGCGCGAGGCCCACCGCCGCGAGGCCGCCCGCGACCACGACGCGGACGGAGAAGCGCCGCGCGACCACGCCCGCGATCAGGCCCGCCCCCACCGCGCCCACCGCGGCCGGCAGTTCGGCGAGGCCCGCCTCGAACGGCCGCCTGCCCTGTACCAGTTGCAGGAACTGGGAGAGGAAGAAGACCAGGCCGGAGAGGCCTAGGACGGTCAGCAGGTCGGCGAGCACCGCCCCGGAGAAGCCCCGGTTGCGGAAGAGCCGCATGTCCAGGAGCGGCGCCGGGAGGGTCAGTTGGCGGCGTACGAACCAGGTGAGCGCCGCCGCGCCGACGACCGCGGCCACCACGACGTCCCAGCGCAGACCGTTCGCGGCCGCCTCCTTGATGGCGTACACCACGGCGATCATGCCGATGAGCGAGAGCACGACGCTGATCAGGTCCCAGGGGCCCGGCGCCGGGTTCTTCGACTCGGGCAGCAGCTTGATGCCGACGATGACGAGTACCGCCATCACCGGCAGGTTGATGAGGAAGACCGAACCCCACCAGTAGTGTTCGAGCAGGAAGCCGCCGATGACGGGTCCCACGGCGGCGCCCGCGGACGCCATGGCGCCCCAGATGCCGACCGCGAGGCTGCGCTCGCGCGGGTCGTGGAAGATGTTGCGGATCAGCGCCAGCGTCGACGGCATCAGGGTCGCGCCCGCGACGCCGAGCAGCGCGCGGGCCAGGATCAGTAGCTCCGGGCTCGTGGCGTAGGCGTTGAGGACGGAGACCGCGCCGAAGGCGACGGCGCCGGTGAGCAGCAGTTTCTTGCGGCCGATACGGTCGCCGAGGCTGCCCATGGAGACCAGCAGGCCGGCGATGACGAAGGAGTAGACGTCGCCGATCCACAGCAGCTGGGTGCCGGAGGGCTTGAGGTCCTCGCTGATGTACGGCGTCGCCAGGCCGAGCACGGTCGCGTCGACGGCGACCAGGAGTACGGCGAGGACGAGGACGGCGAGCGCGAGCCAGCGGCCGGGGCCGCGCTCCACGTCCGCCCCGGCGGCCCGATGGTGGGTGCTGGTCATGACTCCACTCTCCGCCGTGCGCCGCCGATCAGCAGCTCGGAGATCATGTACGAGACGTCCTTGGCCGCCACCCGGCCGTCCTGCACGGCCCAGGCGCCCGACCCGATGAGCCCGTAGAGCGCCTCGGTGAGCCAGGCGGGGGTCAGGTCGATGCGGAACTCCCCGCTCTCCTGGCCGCGCCGGAAGAGCGCGGCGAGACGGGCGTCGATGCGGGACCAGCCCTCGTTCTGCGTCTCGCCCTCGAAGAGCTGGTTCTCGGTGTAGAGGAACGCGAGGAGTCCGGCGGCGGGCTCGATCTCCTGCACCAGGCGCCGCAGGGCCTCCTGTGCGCTGCCGTCCCCGAGTCCGGCCCGGTCCAGCGCCGCCTCGCACTCCTGGAGCCCCAGGTCCTCCAGGGCGCGTACGAGGGCGTCGCGGCCCGCGAAGTGGCGGTGGAGGGTCGCCCGGCTGATCCCGGCGGCGCGGGCGACCTCGTCCATGGTGGAGGTGGATTTGCGGGTGAGCAGGGCCGCGGCGCTGCGCAGGACCTGGTCGCGATCGACAGACATGAGACAACCATAAGCCCTTTGAGACAGTTACGTCTCAGGATGGGTCAGGCATCAGGCCTCACCGCCGCGTGGTCAGTGCCAGGGAAGGCTGGCCCGGCGCGTCCAGTACTCCCGCGGCTCCTCCACCAGGCCCGCGAGCCGCTCCAGGCGGCCCGCGTCCAGGTCGACGGCGGCCGCGTGCAGGTTGGAGACGAGCTGGACCGCGGTCGCCGCCCCGGACAGGACGACCCCCGCCCACGGTTCGCGGAGCGGGGCGGCGAGCGCCACCGCGTCGCACCCGAGCCCCGTCTCCTCGGCGACCTCGCGCAGCGGTGCGGGGGCGTGCGGGGCGGCGAGGCGGCCGTTGGCCATGCCCTCCTTGACGATGACGGTGAGACCCGCCTCGTGCGCCTCGGCGAGCGCGGGCCCCGCCGAGGTCTCCAGGAGGTTGTACGTGGCCTGGACGGTACGGAAGAGCGGCTCCCCGTCCACGGTGACCTCAAGGGCGGCGCGGATCGCCGCCGCCTGTTCGGGACCGCTCACGGAGAGGCCGACGGTCACGCCCTCGTCGGCCAGCGCGGCGAGGCGCGCGTGGAGTTCCTTGTCGGTGAGCACCGGGCTCTCGGGGGTGACGGAGTGGACCTGGTAGAGGTCGAGCCGGTCGCCGAGCAGATCGGCACTCTCGGCGCGCTGCCGGTCGTAGGCGGCGGCGCTGTGGTCCTTGACCTCGTGCGGGCCGTCGACGTCGGTACGCCAGTCGGCCGTATACGTATAGCCCCACTTGCTGCCGACGACGACATCGCGGTTGTCGGGCCTCGCGTGCAGCCAGTCGGCGAGGAATTCCTCGGAACGGCCGTACGAACGCGCCACGTCGACATAGCGGACTCCCGACGCGTACGCGGCGTCGAGGAGTTCGAAGGTGCGCTCGCGCAGGGCCTCGACGCTGCGGGACGGCGGCAGGTCGCTCTCGCGGCCCAGCGTGATGTAGCCGGGCCTGCCGACGGCGGCGAGGCCGATGCCTATGTGCGCGGTCGGGGTCGTGGCTGCGGCCAGCCGGGCGAAGGGCATCGCGGGCTCCTCGTGGTCGTGACGGATCTTCCCGTCGCCAACGTAACCCGCGCGGCCCTCCGTCACCCCCGCACGGCCGTCACTTCCGCGCCGCCGCCCACTCCCGCTGCGCCGCCAGGTCCGCCTTGACCTCGGCGAGCTGGACCGCGACGGCGGACGGGGCGGTGCCGCCGCGGCCGTCGCGGGAGGCGAGGGCGCCCGGCACGTTCAGGACCGTGCGGACCTCGGGGGTGAGGTGCTCGGAGATCGCGGCGAACTGCTCGTCGGTGAGGCCGTCCAGCTCCTTGCCCTCGGCTTCGGCGACCTTGACGCACTCCCCCGCGACCTCGTGCGCGACGCGGAACGGCACGCCCTGCCTGACCAGCCACTCGGCGATGTCGGTGGCGAGCGAGAAACCGGCCGGGGCCAGCTCCTCCATGCGCTCGCGGTGGACGGTGAGCGTCGCCATCATGCCGGTGAAGGCGGGCAGCAGGACCTCCAGCTGGTCGCAGGAGTCGAAGACCGGCTCCTTGTCCTCCTGAAGGTCGCGGTTGTAGGCGAGCGGCAGGGCCTTCAGGGTGGCGAGGAGCCCCGTGAGGTTGCCGATCAGGCGGCCCGACTTGCCCCGCGCCAGCTCGGCGATGTCCGGGTTCTTCTTCTGCGGCATGATCGACGAGCCGGTCGAGAAGGCGTCGTGGAGGGTGACGAAGGAGAACTCCTTCGTGTTCCAGATGATGATCTCCTCGGCGATCCGCGAGAGGTTCACGCCGATCATCGCGGTGATGAAGGCGAACTCCGCGACGAAGTCACGGGAGGCCGTGCCGTCGATGGAGTTGGCCGCGCTGCCGTGCTCGAAGCCGAGGTCCGCGGCGACCGCCTCGGGGTCGAGGCCGAGCGAGGAACCCGCCAGCGCCCCCGAGCCGTACGGCGAGACGGCCGTCCGCGCGTCCCACTGCCGCAGCCGCTCCGCGTCCCGGGAGAGGGACTGGACGTGCGCGAGGACGTGGTGGGCGAAGAGCACCGGCTGGGCGTGCTGGAGGTGCGTGCGGCCCGGCATGGCGACGTCCGGGTGCGCCTCGGCGAGGCCGACGAGCGCGCCCTGGAGGTCGGCGATCAGGCCGCCGATGATTCGCGCGTGGTCGCGCAGGTACATCCGGAAGAGCGTGGCCACCTGGTCGTTGCGCGAACGCCCGGCCCGCAGCTTGCCCCCGAGGTCGGGGCCGAGCCGCTCCAGGAGACCTCGCTCCAGGGCGGTGTGGACGTCCTCGTCGGCGATGGTGCCGACGAACGAGCCGTCGGCCACATCGGCTTCGAGACGGTCGAGCCCGGCCAGCATGCGGGTCAGTTCACCCTCGGTGAGCAGGCCCGCCTTGTGCAGCACGCGCGCGTGGGCGCGGAGCCGGCGATGTCGTACGGCGCGAGGCGCCAGTCGAAGTGGACCGACGCGGACAGCTTGGCCAGGGCCTCGGCGGGCCCGTCGGCGAACCGTCCGCCCCAGAGCCGAACGTCACCGCCGTTGTTGCTGCTCACTGCACGTGCTCCTCAGGGCTGTCGCTTGCAGGTTCACCGATACGCGATACGCGATACGCATTGCGCACTATGCATGAGTATGCAGAACGCTGCATGATTCGTCAATCACCCCTCCGGGACGGTTTCTCTAAGTAATTAGACAGCCGAATGATTCTGTCGATAAGTTCGGCACCATGGGAAAGACCTACGAACGCATAGACGGCCGGCTGCGCACCTTCATCGAAGAACAGCCGATGTTCTTCACGGCGACCGCTCCTCTCTCCGGTGACGGCACGATCAACCTCTCCCCCAAAGGCCTCAAGGGCTCCTTCGCGATCGTCGACGAACTGACCGTCGCCTACCTGGACTTCGCGGGCAGCAACGCCGAGACCATCGCGCACCTGCGCGAGAACGGCCGCATCACGCTCATGTGGTGCGCCTTCCAGGGACCGCCCAACATCGTGCGGGTGCACGGCCGCGGCGAACCCGTCTTCCGTGACGACCCGCGCTTCAAGGATCTGCTCGGCCACTTCCCCGACATCGACCCCACGCCGCACGGCCTGCGCGCCATCATCCTCGTGCGGGCCGATCTCGTCCGGGACACCTGCGGCTACGCGGTGCCCTTCATGACGTACGACGAGGACCGCGACCTGCACAGCAAGCGCTTCGCGCGGGAGGACGACGCCTCGCTGAGCGCGTACTTCGGCAAGAAGGAGTACATCGCACAGAGCATCGACGGCCTTCCCGGGCTGCCGCTTCCGCTGCCGCCCTCCAGCGTCTGAGCCATGCGTCCGGGAGCCGTCGCCCGCGCCGCCGACCCCCCGCTCGCCGCCCTCGCGCGGTACTGAGGCCGACGGTTCGGCTCTGCGTGTAGCGACCACATATCGAGACGGGGTTGCACGTGCGCGGGGCCGGAGCGTTGCATCGCGCCGTGCGACCCGAACAGACGATCCCTCACCCCGCCGACGACACGAGCGGCGCCGACAAGGCCGCCCGCCGTGCCGTGACCGTCTTCCCCGTCCTCGTCCTGGCCGCCGGCGCCGTCGGTCTCGCCGTGCCGGGGACGTTCGAAGGGTGGGGCACGAACGTCCCGTACCTGTTGGGCGTGGTGATGTTCTGCATGGGGCTGACCATGACCCCGCTCGACTTCCAGGGCGTGGTCAAGCGGCCCTGGGCGGTGGCGCTCGGGCTCGTCGCTCACTATGTGATCATGCCCGGTCTCGGCTGGCTGATCGCCCACGCGCTCGGCCTCTCCCCTCAGTTGGCGGCCGGGGTGATCCTGGTGGGCTGCGCCCCGAGCGGCACCGCGTCCAACGTCGTGACGTATCTGGCGCGCGGCGACGTGGCGCTGTCCGTGTCGGTCGCCACCGTCTCGACCGTCCTCGCGCCGCTGGTCACGCCGCCGCTGACGCTGCTGCTCGCGGGCGAGTACCTGCCCGTAGACGCGGGCTCGATGGTCACGGACATCCTCAAGACCGTGCTGCTGCCGGTGCTCGCGGGCCTGGTCGTGCGGCTGCTCTTCGGGCGGTACGTCGACCGGGTCATCGGCGCGCTGCCGTGGCTGTCGGCGCTGACCATCGCCGCGATCGTGGCGATCGTGGTCGCGGGCAGTGCCGCGGCCATCAAGTCGGCCGCGGCACTGGTGTTCCTCGCCGTGTTCCTGCACAACGGCCTCGGCCTCGCGCTCGGTTACGGCGCGGGCAAGCTGGCCCGCCTCGGCCCGCCCGCCTCCCGCGCCATGGCCTTCGAGGTCGGCATGCAGAACTCCGGCCTCGCGGCGTCCCTGGCCACGGCCCACTTCAGCCCGCTGGCCGCGCTTCCCTCGGCGGTGTTCTCGGTGTGGCACAACGTGTCGGGGGCGCTGGTGGCGGCGTGGATGGCGCGCAGGAGCGCACGCCCCTCCGGCAGCTGAGGACCAGCCGGGCGCGCCCCGGGGTCACTCGTTGGAGGCCAGCCGCAGCAAGTGGTCCGCGAGCGCCTGGCCTCCCGCCGGCTCCCTGCTGATCAGCATCAGCGTGTCGTCGCCCGCGATCGTGCCGAGGATGTCGTGCAGTTCGGCCTGGTCGATGGCGGACGCCAGGAACTGGGCCGCGCCCGGCGGCGTCCGCAGCACCACGAGGTTGGCCGAGGCCTCCGCGGAGATCAGCAGCTCCGCGGAGAGACGCCGCATCCGCTCCTCCTTGGCCGACTCCCCGAGCGGCGCGCGCGGGGTGCGGAAACCGCCCTCGCTCGGCACCGCGTAGATGAGGTCGCCCTCGGCGTTGCGGATCTTCACGGCGTTCAGCTCGTCCAGGTCCCGCGAGAGCGTCGCCTGAGTGACGGTCAGACCGTCGTCGGCGAGCAGCTTCGCGAGCTGGCTCTGGGAGCGCACCGGCTGCCGGTTGAGGATGTCCACGATCCGGCGGTGGCGTGCGGTGCGGGTCTGCGGCACGGCGGGACCCGCGTGATCGCCGTGCTCGTTGCCTTGCGCCTGGCTCATCGTCGTCTCATTCTCCGGATCGTCCGTCCCCGTCGGCCTCGGCGGCCTTGTCCAGTACGCCGGGCAGTACCCGCAGGAACGCGTCCACCTCGTCGTCGCGCACGTTCAGCGGCGGCATCAGCCGTACGACATCGGGGGCGGGGGCGTTCACCAGGAAGCCGGCGTCCTGAGCCGCCTGCTGGACCTGCGGCGCGAGCGGCTCGGTGAGCACGATACCCAGGAGCAGGCCCGCGCCCCTGACATGTCCGACGAGCCGGTGTCCGAGTGACTCGACCCCGCTCCGCAGCTTCTCACCCGCCCGCTTGGTGTTCTCCAGGAGCCCCTCGGTGGCGATGGTGTCGACGACCGCGAGCCCCGCGGCGCACGCGACGGGGTTCCCGCCGAACGTCGTGCCGTGGTGACCGGGCTTGAACAGCTCCGCGGCGGCGCCGAACGCGACGGTCGCGCCGAGCGGCAGACCACCGCCCAGACCCTTCGCGAGTGTGACGATATCGGGCTCGACGCCCTCGTGCGCGAAGTGCTCGAACCAGTGGCCGGTGCGGCCGATCCCGGTCTGCACCTCGTCGAGGACGAGGAGGGTCCCGGTGGCGCGGGTGATCTCCCTGGCCGCCTTGAGGTAGCCCGCGGGTGGCACGACGACGCCGATCTCGCCCTGGATCGGCTCGATGATCACGAAGGCGGTCTCGGTGGTGACGGCGGCGCGCAGGGCCTCGACGTCGCCGTACGGGACGTGCGTGACGTCGCCGGGCAGCGGCAGGAACGGCTCCTGCTTGCCGGGCTGGCCGGTGAGGGCGAGCGCGCCCATGGTCCGGCCGTGGAAGCCGCCGTCGGTGGCGACCATGTGCGGGCGGCCGGTCAGCCGGCCGATCTTGAAGACGCCTTCGTTGGCCTCGGCCCCGGAGTTGCAGAAGTACACGCGGCCCTCGCGCCCGAAGAGCTCCAGGAGCCGTTCGGCCAGCCGGACGGGCGGCTCGGCGACGAAGAGGTTCGAGACGTGGCCGAGCGCGCCGATCTGGGCGCTGACCGCCTCGACGACCGCCGGGTGGGCGTGGCCGAGCGCGTTGACGGCGATGCCGCCGACGAAGTCGACGTACTCCTTGCCGTCGGCGTCCCACAGCGTGCTGCCCGCGCCGCGCACGAGGGGCAGCCGCGGCGTGCCGTAGTTGTCCATGAGCGCGCCCTGCCAGCGCGCGGTCAGCTCCTGGTTGCTCATGACTCCCCCTCGGTGTCGTGCTGTGCGTCGGTGCCGTCCGGCACGACCATCGTGCCGATGCCCTCGTCGGTGAAGATCTCCAGCAGGATCGAGTGCTGGACGCGGCCGTCGATGACGCGGGCGGTCTCCACGCCGTTGCGTACGGCGTGCAGGCAGCCCTCCATCTTCGGGACCATGCCGCTGGCCAGCTCGGGCAGGAGCTTCTCCAGCTCGGTGGCGGTGAGCCTGCTGATGACCTCGTCGGAGTTCGGCCAGTCCTCGTACAGGCCCTCGACGTCGGTCAGCACCATCAGGGTCTCGGCATCAAGCGCCGCAGCGAGTGCCGCAGCCGCCGTATCAGCATTGACGTTGTAGACATGGTGATCGTCCTGGGAACGGGCGATCGAGGACACGACCGGGATACGGCCGTCGGCGAGAAGCGCCTCGATGGCGCCCGTGTCGATCTCGGTGATCTCGCCGACCCGGCCGATGTCGACCAGTTCGCCCTCGATGCGGGGCCGGTGCTTGGTGGCGGTGATGGTGTGCGCGTCCTCGCCGGTGAGGCCGACGGCGATCGGCCCGTGCCGGTTGAGCAGGCCGACCAGCTCGCGCTGCACCTGACCGGCGAGCACCATGCGCACGACGTCCATGGCGTCCTCGGTGGTGACCCTCAGGCCCGCCTTGAACTCGCTGACGATGCCGTGCCGTTCGAGCGCCTTGCTGATCTGCGGTCCGCCGCCGTGCACCACGACGGGCTTGAGGCCCGCGTGGTGCAGGAAGACGACGTCCTGGGCGAAGGCGGCCTTCAGCTCCTCGTCGACCATGGCGTTGCCGCCGAATTTGATGACGACGGTCTTGCCGCGGTGCCGGGTGAGCCAGGGCAGCGCCTCGATGAGGGTCTGCGCCTTGGGCAGCGCGGTGTGTTTGCGGGCGGTGGGCTGACTGCCGGGGTCCTTGCTCATGAGGAGTAGGCGCTGTTCTCGTGGACGTAGTCCGCGGTGAGGTCGTTCGTCCAGATGGTCGCGGTCTGATCGCCCGCCGCCAGGTCGGCGGTGATGACGACCTCGCGGTAGCGCATGTCGACCAGGTCGCGGTCCTCGCCCACGGAGCCGTTCTTGCAGACCCAGACGCCGTTGATGGCGACGTTGAGCTGGTTCGGGTCGAAGGCGGCCGACGTGGTGCCGATCGCGGAGAGCACCCGGCCCCAGTTGGGGTCCTCGCCGTGCAGGGCGCACTTGAGGAGGTTGTTGCGGGCGATGGACCGGCCGACTTCTACGGCGTCGGCCTCGGTGGCCGCGTTGACCACCTCGACCTTGATGTCCTTGCTGGCGCCCTCGGCGTCGCCGATGAGCTGCCGGCCGAGGTCGTCGCAGACCTCGCGGACGGCCTCGGCGAACTCGGCGTACTCCGGGGTGGCTTCGGCCGCGCCGGAGGCGAGGAGCAGCACGGTGTCGTTGGTGGACATGCAGCCGTCGGAGTCGACCCGGTCGAAGGTGACGCGGGTGGCGTCCCGCAGCGCCTTGTCCAGGACGCCGGCTTCGAGGTCGGCGTCGGTGGTGAGTACGACCAACATCGTGGCGAGGCCGGGCGCGAGCATGCCGGCGCCCTTGGCCATGCCGCCGACGGTCCAGCCGTCCCTGGTCACCACCGACGTCTTGTGGACGCTGTCGGTGGTCTTGATGGCGATGGCGGCCTTCTCGCCGCCGTGCGCGGAGAGTTCACCGGCGGCCTTCTCGACGCCCGGCAGCAGCTTGTCCATCGGCAGCGTGACACCGATGAGCCCGGTCGAGGCGACGGCGACCTCGCCCGCGTTCAGGGACAGGGCCTCGGCCACCTTCTCGGCGGTGGCGTGCGTGTCCTGGAAGCCCTTGGGTCCCGTACAGGCGTTGGCGCCACCGGAGTTGAGGATGACGGCGGAGACGAGGCCGCCCTTGAGGACCTGCTCCGACCAGAGGACGGGGGCGGCCTTGACGCGGTTGGAGGTGAAGACGCCCGCGGCGGCCAGTCGGGGCCCGGTGTTGACCACGAGGGCCAGGTCCGGGTTGCCGTTCTCCTTGATGCCGGCGGCGATGCCCGCCGCCGTGAATCCCTTGGCTGCCGTCACACTCACGGCGCGACTCCGATCGTAGAGAGCCCGGTGGCCTCGTCGAGGCCGAGGGCGATGTTCATGCTCTGGAGGGCGCCGCCCGCGGTGCCCTTGGCGAGGTTGTCGATGGCGCTGATCACGATCACACGGCCGGCCGCCTCGTCGTACGCGACCTGGAGCTGTACGGCGTTCGAGCCGTACACGGCGGCGGTCGCGGGCCACTGCCCCTCGGGGAGCAGGTGGACGAACGGCTCGTCGGCGAAGGCCTTGGCATACGCCTCCCGCACGGACCCGGCGGTGACGCCCGCCTTGGCCTTCGCGCTGCACGTGGCGAGGATGCCGCGGGGCATCGGGGCCAGGGTCGGCGTGAAGGAGACGGTGACGGGGGTGCCCGCGGCGGCGCTGAGGTTCTGGATCATCTCGGGGGTGTGCCGGTGGGCGCCCCCGACCCCGTACGGGGACATGCTCCCCATGACCTCCGAGCCGAGGAGGTGCGGCTTGGCGGCCTTGCCCGCGCCGGAGGTGCCGGACGCGGCGACGATCACCGCTTCGGGCTCGACGAGGTCCGCCGCGTACGCGGGGAAGAGCGCGAGGGAGACGGCGGTCGGATAACAGCCGGGCACCGCGATGCGCTTGACGCCCGCCAACGCGGCGCGGGCGCCGGGCAGTTCGGGGAGGCCGTAGGGCCAGGTGCCGGCGTGCGGGCTGCCGTAGAACTTCTCCCAGTCCCCCGCGTCCTTCAGCCGGAAGTCGGCGCCCATGTCCACGACGAGGACGTCGGGGCCGAGCTGCTCGGCGACGGCGGCGGACTGGCCGTGGGGCAGCGCGAGGAACACGACGTCGTGCGGGCGGCCCTGCCCGGCCAGCACCTCGGCGGTGGTCGGCTCCAGGACACGGTCGGCGAGCGGGAGCAGCTGCGGTTGCAGCGCGCCGAGGCGCTCGCCCGCGTTCGAGTGCGCCGTGAGAGCGCCGATCTCCACCTCGGGGTGGGCGAGGAGCAGACGCAGCAACTCGCCGCCCGCGTACCCACTCGCCCCTGCCACTGCTGCGCGTACCGCCATGGAACCCTCCTTCTGGATGGCATGACTATACGCACAACCGCACTTTTATGCAATGGGCGCCAAGGGAGTGGGCCAACCGCGACGGCCGGGCCAGAGACTTAGGCAAGGGTACCCTTAGTTACCCTCGACGCGGCGCGAGGAAGGCGCGAGGAAGGGGACGACGGCCCGTACATCGCGTGCCGCCCATGTCCTGGCCGCGCTACCGTCGGCCGTATGAACGTCATCGGCCTCAGCCTCACCGCCACCGCGCGAGCGCCCCGCTCGCCGGTCGCCGCCGCCTGACGTACGCACGTCCTGAACTCTCCACCGGCGCCCGGACACGGCCCGCCGGTGGTTCCGTGGTCCTCTCGTCCCGGTTCCGGTGATCGCACGGCCGTCTTCCGGTGCCTCCCCGCCGCGACGCGAAGGAGCCACTCCCATGAAGACCCCACCGAGCACCCGGCCGAGCACCGGACCGAGCGCCGAACAGATCGTCCGTACGTTCGTCGAGTACTACGAGGAGCGCGGGCACCGCCGGATCACCGGCTCGACCCTGCTGCCGCCGCCCGGCGACCCGGTGCTCTTCACCACCTCGGGCATGCATCCGCTCATCCCGTACCTGGAGGGGCGGCCGCATCCGCTGGGCAGCCGGCTGGTCAACGTACAGCGGTGTCTGCGCACCACGGACCTGGAGGAGGTCGGCGACCCCACCCACCTGACCGTGTTCGAGATGCTCGGCACCTGGTCCCTCGGCGACTACGAGGGCCCGCAGAGCCTCGACTGGGGATACGGGCTGCTCACCGAGGGGCTCGGGGTCGATCCGGGGCTGCTGCACGCCACGGTCTTCGGCGGTGACGACCGGACCGGGCCCGACACCGCCTCCCTGGAGCTGTGGCAGGAGCGCGGGGTGCCGGTGGAGCCGACCGTCGAGGACAACTGGTGGCCCAGCGGTTCGGCCGGGCCGTGCGGGCCCGACTCGGAGATCTTCCTGTGGACCGGGGACGGGCCGCCTGAGTCGACGCCCACGCGCGACGAGCGCTGGGTGGAAGTCTGGAACCACGTGATGATGCGTCATCGCCGCCTCGACGACGGCTCGCTCGTCCCGCTGATCCAGCGCAACATCGACACCGGCCTCGGCCTGGAACGGCTGGCCTCGCTGCTCCAGGGCCGCCGGTCGGTGTTCGAGTGCGATGTCTTCGACCCGTGGCGCCGGCTCGTGCCGGGCCTGTGGCCGCTGGACGAGCCGTCGCTGCGGCTGGTCTGCGACCACCTGCGCTCCGCCGTCGTGGTGACCGGCGACGGCGTGCGCCCGGCCGCCTCCGGACGCGGTTATGTGCTGCGCAGGCTGGTACGGCGCGTGCTCGCCGTGCTGTGGCGGGACGACGCCTCGCGCACGCTCGGCGACCTCCCGGACGAGCTGGTGCGGCACACTCTGGACCGCTTCCGGCAGGACGCCGATCCGGGTGCCGTGCACCGGGTGCTGACCGAGGAGGAGCGCCGCTTCCGGCGGATCCTGGAGCGCGGGCGGCGGGTGCTGGCCCGGCCCCGTTCCCGGGGACCGTTGGGCGAGGAGGACTTCCGGTATCTGCACGACGCCCATGGCCTGCCGCGCGAGCTGGTGGTGAGCCTGCGCTCGACGGACTGAGGGGCCGAGGGGCTCGGCGCCGCTCGCCGGGCCAAGGGGTCCGCGCCCACTCGACGGGCCGAGGGGCTCCGGGCGGGCTCCGGCCGGGCTCCGGGCGACTCGACGGGCTGAGGGGGGCACGGCCACCCGACGAGCCGAGGGAGTGCGCGGCTGCACGAGCCGAGGGGGCGTGCGGCCCCTCCACGAGCCAAGGGAATGCGCGGCCAAGGGGCCCGGTGTACGCGCGGGCCCCTTGGTCAGCTGCTGCCAGGGGTCAGGAGCGGGCGTCCTCGTCGGTGCGGGCCGCGCGCTTCTGGGCCTGCTCGGCCTGCTTCTCCTTGATCCGCACCGCTTCCTTGCGGACCTCGGCCTGGGTGGCGCGCTCCTGGCGCAGCCAGCCGGGCATCTCGTCCTTCAGGGCGTCGATCTGCTCCGTGGTGAGCGGCTCCGTGACCCCGCCGCGGGCGAGGCCCGCGATGGAGACGCCCAGCTTCGCGGCGACGACGGGGCGGGGGTGGGGGCCGGTGCGCCGCAGGTCCTGGAGCCACTGGGGCGGGTCGGTCTGGAGCGCGTTCAGCTCGCTGCGGGAGACGACACCCTCCTGGAACTCGGCGGGCGTGGCCTGGAGGAGCACACCCAGCTTCTTCGCCGCGGTCGCGGGCTTCATGGTCTGGGTGTTCTGGTGCGACGTCATGGTGTCAAGGGTATCGAGCATGTGCGCTACCTCTGACCACGACCGGTAGCCTGGCGAGGTGACAGGCTCGGAAGTAACCCCTTCGTTCCGGCTCGCCTACGTCCCGGGGGTGACGCCCACCAAGTGGGTGCGTATCTGGAACGAGCGGCTGCCCGACGTCCCCCTGACCCTTCTCCAGGTCTCCCCCGGCGAGGCACCTGACGTGCTGCGCGCGGGCGGCGCCGACGCCGGGTTCGTACGCTTGCCGATCGACCGTACGGATCTCAGCGCGATCCCCCTCTACACCGAGACCACGGTCGTCGTGATCCCCAAGGACCACGTCGTCGCCGCGGTCGACGAGGTGTCCCCCGAGGACCTCGCCGACGAGATCGTGTTCCACCCGCTGGACGAGACGCTTGAATGGGAGCGGCGCCCGGGGCGGCCAGCCGCCGAGCGCCCGGCGACGACGGCCGACGCGGTCGAACTGGTCGCCGCGGGCGTGGGCGTACTCCTCGTCCCGCAGTCCCTCGCACGTCTGCACCACCGCAAGGACCTCACCTACCGCCCCGTCACGGACGCCCCCGAGTCGCGGGTGGCCCTGTCGTGGCCGGAGGACGCGACCACCGACCTGGTCGAGGACTTCATCGGCATCGTCCGGGGCCGTACGGTCAACAGCTCGCGGGGGCGCGCGCAGTCTCCGGCGGTGAAGGAGAAGCCGCGGGCGAAACCGCAGCCCAAGGCCAGGTCCAAGGCCGCGGCGCAACCGAAGAAGAAACCGGTGTCCCGCCCCAAGGCCGCCAAGCGCGGTAAGCCGCGGCGGCGGTCGTAGGCCGCGTACACACGTGAACAGGGCCTCCCGCCGAGCGGCGGGAGGCCCTCTTCACGACTGCGTGGCGAAGCGTCAGCCCAGGATCGACAGCGCCTGGTTGAGCGTCGCGGACGGACGCATGACCGCGGTGGCCTTGGTGACGTCCGGCTGGTAGTAGCCGCCGATGTCGGCCGGGGAGCCCTGCACCGCGATCAGTTCGTCGACGATGGTCTGCTCCTGCTCGGTCAGCGCCTTGGCCAGGGCCGCGAACGCCTCCGCGAGCTGCGTGTCCTCGGTCTGCTTGGCCAGCTCCTGCGCCCAGTACAGGGCGAGGTAGAAGTGGCTGCCGCGGTTGTCGATGCCCCCGAGGCGGCGGCTCGGCGACTTGTCGTTCTCCAGGAACGTGGCCGTGGCGCGGTCCAGGGTGTCGGCGAGGATCTGCGCGCGGGCGTTGCCCGTGGTGGTGGCGAGGTGCTCGAAGCTCACCGCGAGGGCGAGGAACTCACCGAGGCTGTCCCAGCGCAGGTAGTTCTCCTTGACCAGCTGCTGGACGTGCTTCGGGGCGGAGCCGCCGGCGCCGGTCTCGAAGAGGCCGCCGCCGTTCATCAGCGGGACGACCGACAGCATCTTGGCGCTGGTGCCCAGCTCCAGGATGGGGAAGAGGTCGGTGAGGTAGTCGCGCAGGACGTTGCCGGTGACGGAGATGGTGTCCTCGCCGCGGCGGATGCGCTCCAGGGAGAACGCGGTGGCCTCGACCGGCGACATGATGCGGATGTCCAGGCCCGCGGTGTCGTGGTCGGCGAGGTACTGCTTGACCTTGCCGATGAGCACGGCGTCGTGGGCGCGGGTCTCGTCCAGCCAGAACACGGCCGGGCTGCCGGTGGCGCGGGCGCGCGTGACGGCGAGCTTGACCCAGTCCTGGATCGGCGCGTCCTTGGTCTGGCACATGCGGAAGATGTCACCGGCGGCGACGGCCTGCTCCAGGACGACCTTGCCCGCGCCGTCCAGAACCCGGACGGTGCCGGTGGTCTGGATCTCGAAGGTCTTGTCGTGGCTGCCGTACTCCTCGGCCTTCTGCGCCATCAGGCCGACGTTCGGGACGGAGCCCATCGTCGCCGGGTCGAAGGCGCCGTTGACGCGGCAGTCGTCGATGACGACCTGGTAGATGCCCGCGTAGCTGCTGTCCGGCAGGACGGCCAGCGTGTCGTGCTCCTCGCCGTCCGGGCCCCACATGTGGCCGGAGGTGCGGATCATGGCCGGCATGGAGGCGTCGACGATGACGTCGCTCGGGACGTGCAGGTTGGTGATGCCCTTGTCGGAGTCGACCATGGCCAGCTCCGGGCCCTCGGCGAGCTCGGCCTCGAAGGACGCCTTGATCTTGTCGCCCTCGGGGAGCGAGTCCAGGCCCTTGAAGATGCCGCCCAGGCCGTCGTTCGGGGTCAGGCCGGCGGCGGCGAGGGTCTCGCCGTGCGCGGCGAAGGTCTTCGGGAAGAAGGCGCGGACCACGTGGCCGAAGACGATCGGGTCGGAGACCTTCATCATCGTGGCCTTGAGGTGCACGGAGAAGAGCACGCCCTGGGACTTGGCGCGGGCGACCTGCTGCTTGAGGAACTCGCGCAGGGCGGCGACGCGCATGACGGAGGCATCGACGACCTCGGCCGCGAGAACCGGTACGGACTCCCGCAGGACGGTGGTGGAGCCGTCGTCACCGACGAGCTCGATGCGCAGCGCGCCGGCTTCGGTGATCACCGCGGACTTCTCGGTGGAGCGGAAGTCGTTCTCGCCCATGGTGGCGACGTTCGTCTTCGACTCGGACGTCCAGGCGCCCATGCGGTGCGGGTGGGCCTTGGCGTAGTTCTTGACCGACGCGGGGGCGCGGCGGTCGGAGTTGCCCTCGCGCAGGACCGGGTTGACGGCGCTGCCCTTGACCTTGTCGTAGCGGGCGCGGATGTCGCGCTCCTCGTCGGTCTTCGGGTCGTCCGGGTAGTCGGGGAGCGCGTAGCCCTGGCCCTGCAGCTCGGCGATCGCGGCCTTCAGCTGCGGGATCGAGGCCGAGATGTTGGGCAGCTTGATGATGTTCGCCCCGGGCGTCTTGGCCAGCTCGCCCAGCTCGGCGAGGGCGTCGTTGATGCGCTGGCCCTCCTCCAGGCGCTCGGGGAAGCTCGCGATGATCCGCCCCGCGAGCGAGATGTCACGGGTCTCCACGCTGACGCCCGCGGTGGAGGCGTAGGCCTGGACCACCGGCAAGAAGGAATGGGTCGCCAGGGCCGGGGCCTCGTCAGTGTGGGTGTAGATGATGGTCGAGTCAGTCACCGGGTGCTCCGCTCCGCGTCTGCAACATTTCTCGACATCAAGATACCTCGTACCTCCCCCGGGGTGGACAGGGCCCTCGGGGTCCTCTTGGGTGCGAATTTCGGGGCGATTCGCGGTAGACACCGCCCATGCGTCCCGGTAGACAGTGTCTACGCGCCGTAGTAGACAGTGTCTATGGGCGAACGGATGGGCGAACGGATGAGTGAACGGGTGCACGAACGGAACGTCAGCGATCAGAGCGCACAGGAGGCCGGGCTGCGGGCCCGGCTGGTGGACGTGGGCGTGGAACTCCTGGCGGCCGAGGGCGTACAGGCGCTGACCCTGCGGGAGATCGCCCGCAGGGCCGGGGTCTCGCACGGCGCTCCCCGGCGCCACTTCCCCACGCACGTGGCCCTGCTCTCCGCCATCGCGCGGCGGGGATTCGCCGAGCTGGCGGCCGAGGTGGCGCGGGCAGCGGCCGAAGGGGACGCGCGTACGCGGCTGAGGGCGCTGAGCCGTGCCTATCTCGGCTTCGCGGCGGACCACCGCGGCATGTTCGAGCTGATGTTCCGCCACGACCTCCTGGAGAGCAACGAGCTCGGTCTGCGGGAGACCAGCCTGCCGCTCTTCGACGTACTGGTCGGCCTGGTCGCCGAGGCGCGCCCCGCGTCCGGCGCCGGGGCGCGGGTCGCCGCGGGGGCGCTGTGGGCGAACCTGCATGGCATCGCGCAGCTGTGGGGGTGGGGCAGCCTGCGGCTCGCGTCGGGGGCGGCGGGCGTGGAGCCCCTGATAGAGGCGGCGCTGGACGCGCACGTCGGTCCGGAGGGACGGTGACGGCCGGCCGCCCGGGGGTGCGGTGGGCGTCGGGCTTGGGGGTGCGGTCAGCGTCCGCTGCCGAGGCGCGGCCGACGTCCGCTTCGGGGGAGCGGTGGGCGTCGGGTTTGAGGGTCCGGTGGGCGTCCGCTTTGGGGGTGCGGCTGTCCTCCACTCTGGAGACGCGATCGGCACCCGCTTCGGAGACACGGCAGACGCCCGCCCCGGAGGCGCGGTCAACGTCCGCTTCACAGGCACGGCAGACCTCTGCCCCGGAGCCGCGGTCGGCGTCCGCTTCACAGGCACGGCAGACCTCTGCCCCGGAGGCGCGGTCGGCGTCCGCTCCGGAGCCGCGGTCGGCATCCGCTCCGGGGGTGCGGCGGAGGCTGACTCTCGCTTGCAGTGTCATCGGTGCCATGATCGTCGCGCTGGACGGCACCGTACTGACCGTCGTACAGCCCGCCCTCCAGCGCGATCTGAACGCGTCGTTCACGCAGGTGCAGTGGACCAGCACCGGGTATCTGATCGCCGTGGCGAGCCTGCTGGTCTTCGCGGGGCGGCTCGGTGACCGCTACGGCCACCGGCGGATCTTCGCGGTCGGGACACTCGGCTTCGCGCTCGCCTCGGCGGGGATCGGTCTCGCGCCCGGCGTCGGCCCGGTGATCGCGCTGCGGGTCGTCCAGGGAGTGTTCGGCGCGCTGCTCCAGCCCGCCACTCTCGGGATGCTGCGGGCCGCGTACCCACCGGACAGACTCGGGATGCCGATCGCGGTGCGGACCAGCGCGATCGGGCTCGCGGCTGCGGCCGGGCCGGTGCTCGGCGGGGCACTCGCGACGGAACTGGGGTGGCGCTCGGTGTTTTTCCTGAGCGTCGTGCCCGCACTGGTGATCGGGGTACTGGCACTGGTGGTCCGCGTTCCCGCCTCACCTCGCCGGGGGCCCGCGCCCGGACTCGACCTGCCCGGTGCCGGACTGCTCGCGGTGACCCTGGCCTGCCTCGTGCACGCCTTGGTCGGCGTCGCGGAGAGCGGCCGGCCTGCGGCCACCGCGCTCGGGGTGTGCGGGGCGGCGCTCGGCGCGACCGCGTTCATCCGGCACGAACGCCGCGCCGCGAGCCCGCTCATACCGCCCCGCCTGATCGGCTCGGCCGCGGTCGGGCCCGCCCTCGGCGTCCTGGTGGCGGCTTCCTCGGCGATGTTCGGGGCGTTGTTCGTGGGGACGTACTTCCTTCAGGACGTGCTGGAGCTCGATCCGCTGCACAGCGCGGTGAGGGCGCTGCCGCTCGCGATCATGATGATCGTGAGCGCGCCGTACGCGGCGGTGCTGCTGCGCCGGTACGGGCCCCGGCAAACGATCACGGCCGCCATGGCGGTGCTGGCTCTCGGCGTCCTCGCCCTGTCCCGTCTGGACCAGGCGTCGGGAGCCATGGCAGCTGGCAGCGGATTCCTGCTGGTCGGCGCCGGCTTCGGCACGGTGATGGTCGCCGCGACGGCCGTCGTCGTACGGCACGCCCCGGTGGCCGACGCGGGCGTCGCGGGCGGCCTCCAGCAAACCGCGATGAACGTGGGCCCGACGCTGGGCATCGCCGCGGCGACGACGCTGATGACCACCCTCACGGGCCACGCCCCCGGTGCGGAGCCCTATTGGAGGGACGGCGCGTTCCTCACCGCGATGGGCCCGACCCTGGCAGCGCTGGCGGCCGTGGCGGTACTCGGCGCGGTGGCGGCGACGAGGCTGCCGGGCCGAGCGGCGCAAACCGGTGACGAGGCCACGAAGCTCCCGGCCACCGAGGCGCCCTCCGGCCGGGGCTAGCGGCAGATCCCGGGATCGGCCGCCGGGCCGAGCGGCAAAGGCCCAGACCCAGGACGCCGGGCACCCCGCCCACCGAGGCCCCCTCCGGCCAAGGCCGGCGACCGCCTCCGGCATCAGCCCCCAACCACCACATCAACCACTCCGCACGGCACCGACAGCCACCAGCCTCCCAGGCCGCACGGCAAAAGCCGGGGGCCAGGACGCCGGAAGCCGGCCACCAGGCGCCTCGCCACCCAGGTCCCGGCCGCCGAGGCTAGCGGCCGCCCCCGCGCCTCCCCCCAGCACCGCATCCACCATCCGCAAGGTAGCCCGCGCCTGCCTCTCGTTCTGCTCGGGGCTGTCCAGGCGCAGGGTGAAGGCCGCGCTGGTCACGGCCGTGGTGCCGTCAGGGGTGACTCCGCATTCCGAGACGCAGCCGAGGCTGGTTCCGCCGTGGAACCAGATGCCGTCGCGGCGGCCGGCGACCGGCCGCCAGGCGATGCCGAGGCCGTAGCGGACACCCTCGGCGGGGATCCAGTCCTGCACGGGCACGGTCTGTCGCATCGCCGCCAGCTGAGCGGGGCGCAGCACGCGGCCGCCGAGCAGGGCGCGCAGGAAGACGCCGTGGTCGCGGGGTGTTGAGATGAGGCAGCCGTCCGCGCCGCCGCCGAAGCCGAGGGTGGTGTCGACGGGCCGGGTGCCGTTCGGGAAGTACGTGTAGCCGGTGGCCGTGGGCCGCGGCACGTACGACGACGTGCCGGGGGTGAACGTATCCCGGAGGCCGAGCGGCTCGATGATCCGCTCGTGGAGTTCCTGGGCCCAGGGGTGGCCCGTGACCGCCTCGATGAGCAGCCCGGCGACGACATAGTTCGTGTTGGAGTAACCCCATCGCCGCTCCCCCGCCGGGTCGTCGGCGTCGGGCAGCCACAGCGGTGGCCTGCTCAGGGCGGCCTTCAGCTGCTCCTCGGGGCTCTGCGGGCGGAAGCGGTTGCGCCGGTAGGCCTCCGGGGTGAGGTCGGCGGGGTCCGCTCCGACCGCGAAGTAGTCGTTCAGGCCGCTGGTCTGCCGCAGCAGGTTGGTGACGGTGATCCGGCGGCCGTCGTTGCCGTGGCCCCGGATCGCGCCGGGCAGCCACCGCTCGACGGTGTCGGTGAGCTTCAGCCGTCCTTCGCCGACGAGTTGGAGGACGACGACGGCCGTGAACGTCTTGGTGTCGCTGCCGATCCGGTAGTACGCGTTCCAGGGCACCGGAGCCTTCGCAGCGAGGTCGGCGACGCCCGCGCGGGCGGCCGCCCACCGGCCGCGCGGGCCCCGCACCTCGGCGAGGACACCGCTCACGCCGGTGGCGACGATGGCGTCCACGTGGCGTTGCAGGGCCCGCTCCCGCCGGGGCGCCGCCGCCGAGGCGGGAGCCGCCGCCCCGGTGAGCAGCGCCGCGGTGGCCACCGCGAGCCCCGTGCGCCTGCTGATGGCCGTCATGCCTGTCACGCCTGTCATGCCTGCCATGTCTGTCATGAGGCCTCCTCCGGTTTCCGGCAGGTGAGGTCCGCGGCGGGCAGCTTGCCGTCGCGCAAGTAGGTGTTGACCGCGCGGTCGGCGCAGGGGACAGGGGTCAGGCCGTCGTTCCCCCGGCCGTAGACGCCGTGCGCGCGGATGTCCGCCGTCAGGAGGCGCGATCCGGTGAGCCTGCGGTGCAGGGCGAGGGCGCCTTCGTAGGGCACGTTGTTGTCGTGGCGGGCCTGGAGCAGCAGGACGGGCACGTCGTTGCCGATCTTCGTGCCGGGTTCGCGGGGCTCGCTCCCCCAGAACGCGCACGGCGCGATCATGCCGTTGACGTACGGGCCGAAGACCGGCTGCGTGGCGCGGCTGCGCCGCATGTTCTTCCAGTACGTCTCCGGGTTCTTCGGCCAGCCGCCTGCGGGCCACCCTCCGTCGCCGCACATGAAGATCGCGCCGCCGACCATGCTGCTCTCCAGCTCCGGCGAGGAGAGGAGTGCGAGGAGTCCGGTGAGCGCGGGGCCCGGCTCGATGTCCTCGCCCGCCGCGGCCTTCCTCAAGTCGCCGACGACTTCCGCCAGTTGGGGGTCGTACTCCTCGTGCTGGACGAGCTGCTTGAAGATCATGCGCAGCAGTGGCGCGTTGAGGCGCTGCCCCTTGACGGGGACGGGGCGGCGTTCGGCCCGCTCCAGCAGCGCGCGTATGTCCGCCCGCACCCCGCTGCCCAGCGCCGCCTCCGCGGGCGCTCCCGAGCGCTGGAACAGCTCGTACTGCGTGGCCGCCGGGTCGGTCGAGGAGTCCAGGACGACGCGGTCGGCGCGGCGCGGGAACAGCTGGGTGTAGACGGCGCCCAGGTCCGCGCCGTACGAGACGCCGTAGTACGACAGCTCGCGTTCGCCGAGGGCGGCGCGGATCGCGTCCATGTCGCGGGCGACGTTGCGGGTCGAGGCGTGCGGGAGCAGCGCGGCGTTGTCGCCGTGTTCCTGGCAGCGGCGTGCGGTGTCCCGTGCGGCGCGCACCGACGCCTCGAAGTCCGCGCGCGGCGTGGTCGTCGGCGTGGGCGGGGCCGGGCGCGGAGCGGGGCCGCAGGTGAGCGGGGTGCTCTCACCGAGGAAGCGGGGGTCGAAGCCGATCAGGTCGTAGTGGTCGGCGACGTCCTTCAACGCGGGACGCAGAGCGAGGGTGCTGGCGAGCCCGGTGCCGCCCGGGCCGCCGGGATTGGAGAGCAGGATGCCGCGCCGCTCCGGCGACTTCGCCTTGATGCGGGAGATCGTGAGCTGGATCGTACGGCCGCCGGGGTCGGCGTAGTCGAGGGGAACGGTGACCTTCGCGCACTGCGCGCCCGCTTCGTTCAGCTCCTTCTGGTCGGCGGAGCAGTGGCCCCAACTGAGCGCGGGGCGTGGCTTCTTGGGCATGTCCGGCAGGGCCGGGGCGGCCACCGCCCCCGTGAGGAGGCCGGCCAGCCCTAAGCCCGCGGTGATGGTCGAGGCGACGCGCATCGTGCTCCTTGGTCCGTCGGTGTCCGCTCCGGCCCACCCGGCCGGAGACGATCACCACGCTAGGAACGCGCGCGGCCCGCCACCATCGGGCCACCGGGCCGAACTCCCCTGGGGACAACCCCCGTACCAACGCTCCGGTTCCCCCGCGGCCGCCGCCTTGACCTGGAGTCCGCTCCAACTCCTAGGGTCGGAGCCGACCACCAAGCAGCAACCAGGAGGTACCACCATGACCACTCTTCCCACCCGCCGGCTCGGCGCGCTGACGGTCTCGGCCCAGGGGCTCGGATGCATGGGAATGAGCCACGGTTACGGCGCGTCGGATGATGACCGGTCGATCGCGACGATCCACCGTGCCCTGGACCTCGGCGTCACCCTGCTCGACACCTCCGACTTCTACGGCAGCGGCCACAACGAGCAGCTCATAGGCCGCGCCCTGGCCGGTCCGCGCCGTGAACAGGCGGTCCTCGCGACGAAGTTCGGCTTCGCCAACCGCCTCGGTGAGCCGACGCGCATCCGCGGCGACGCCGCGTACGTCCGCGAGGCCTGCGACGCCTCGCTGCGGCGCCTCGGCGTCGACCACATCGACCTGTACTACGCGCACCGGGTCGACAAGACCGTGCCGATCGAGGAGACCGTCGGCGCGCTCGCCGAGCTGGTCGAGGCGGGCAAGGTGCGCCACCTCGGGCTCTCCGAGGCGAGCGCGGACACGATCCGCCGCGCGCACGCCGTGCATCCGATCGCCGCGCTGCAGAGCGAGTGGTCGCTGTGGACCAGGGACCTGGAGGCGGAGATCGCGCCGGTCTGCCGGGAGCTCGGCATCGGTCTCGTGCCGTTCTCGCCGCTCGGCCGCGGCTTCCTCACCGGCCGCTACACCTCGCTCGACGCGCTCCCCGAGGACGACCTGCGGCGCACCCAGCCCCGCTTCGCCGACGGCAACCTGGAGCAGAACCTCGCCATCGTGGACGCCCTGAACGCGCTCGCCGCCGAGAAGGGCGTCACCGCCGGGCAGCTCGCGCTCGCCTGGGTGCAGCACCGCGGCGGCGACGTCGTGCCGATCCCGGGCACGCGCCGCGAGAAGTACCTGGAGGAGAACGTCGCGGCCGCCACGATCGAGCTGTCCGCCGAGGACCTCGCGGCCATCGACGCGGCGGCCCCCGCTGACAAGGTCGCGGGCACGCGGTACGACGAGCGCAGCATGTCGGTGGTCGACAAGTAGCGGTTAACCTGCTGGTATGCGTGCCGGTACGTCCTCCCTCCGCCCCGTCCCCGATGCCCTCGCGCATCTCGTCGGCGAGTGGCGCGTGACCCGCTCGGTCCGCGACCTCGCCGACGGTTCGGAGGGCCGCTTCACCGGTACGACGCTCTTCTCGCCGCTGACGTCACCGCTGACGTCACCGCTGCCCGCCCCGGACGAGGGCGGGCTCCTCCACCACGAGTCGGGCGTCTTCACCTGGCACGGCGCCGCGCGCCCCGCCGAACGCACCCTGCGCTTCCTGCCGGGCGCCACCCCGGGCACGGCCCGCGTCGAGTTCGCCGACGGCCGCTTCTTCCACGACCTGGACCTGCGCACCGGCCGCCACGAGACGGACCACCCGTGCGCGGCGGACCTCTACCGGGGTGAGTTCGAGGTGTACGACGCGGACCGCTGGCGCACCCGGTGGCGTGTCGGCGGCCCCGCCAAAGACCTGCGGCTCGTCACGGAGTACGTACGGGCCACCCAGGGCCCGGCGGTCACTGACTGCCCAGCGCCATCCAATTCCCCGGGTCCTCCAGAGGCTTGAACCCGACCTTCTCGTAGACACCGTGCGCGTCGGCCGTGGCCAGAAGCACGCGGCGCAGGCCGAACGGCTCCAGGTGCGCGCGGACCGCGTCCACGAGAGCGGTGCCGAGCCCTCCGCCGCGCGCGACCGGGGCGACATACACGTCGCAGAGCCAGGCGAAGGTGGCCCGGTCGGTCACCACGCGGGCGTACGCGACCTGCTCCCCCGAACTCCCGTCATAAGCGCCGAAGTTCAACGATCCGGCGATCGCCGCGTCCTGCTTGGCGCGGCTGCGGCCGAGGGCCCAGTACGCGTCCGTGGAGAGCCACTGGTGGACGCGGGCCGCGTCGATGCGGGCGGGGTCGGCGGATATGTCGTACGTACCGTGGAGCGTGACACTGTCGTTCATGCCCCGACCCTCGCAGCACGCCGTGCCTCCCGTCGACCGCTTTCCGCCCGGCGGCTACCCCCGCACCTCGTCGCAGGCCACCCGCAGCCTGCGCACCCCCTCGCCGATCTCCCCCACCCCCGCGACCGCCGCGAAGCTCAGCCGGACGTACGCCGCCGGAGGCTCCGCCGCGAAGTAGGGGCGGCCGGGGGCCACGGCCACGCCCGCGCGCAGGGCGGCCGAGGCCAGCGCCGTCTCGTCGGTGCCGTCCGGCAGCCGTACCCACAGGTTGTAGCCGCCCGCGGGGATGTGCGGCATCGCGGCCTCGGGCAGGCGCAGCCGCAGCGCCGCGGCCATCGCCTCCCTGCGCACCCTCAACTCCCCTGACACCGCCCGCAGATGGCGCGGCCAGGCCGGGGAGCCGACCAGTTCGAGGGCCGCCTCCTGAAGCGGGCGCGGCACGAAGAAGTGGTCCACGACCTGGATGGCGCGCAGCCGCTCCAGGACCGGTCCGCGCGCGGCGAGCGCGCTCACCCGGAAGCTCGGCGAGGTGGCCTTGGTGAGCGAACAGACGTGCACGACGACGCCGTCCCTGTCGTCGGCGGAGAGCGGCGGCGGCAGCGGCCCCGCGTCCTCGTGGACGAGGCGGCGCACGAAGTCGTCCTCGATGACGAACGCCCCCGCCTCGCGGGCGATCCGCAGGACCTCGGGGCGGCGCTCGGCGGCGAGTACGGCCCCCGCCGGGTTCTGGAACAGCGGCTGGCAGACGAAGACCCGGGCGCCCGTGGCGCGGAAGGCGGCCTCCAGGAGCTGCGGGCGCACCCCGTCCGTGTCGACGGGCACCGGCACGGGACGCATGCCCGCCGCGCGGGCGATGGCCAGCATGCCCGGGTAGGTGGGCGACTCGACGAGCACCGGCGCCCCCGGCGGGGCGAGCGCGCGCAGCGCCGTGGTCAGCGCGCTCTGCCCGCCCGCCGTGATCAGCACCTCGGCGCCCGTGACGGCCCCGCCGATACCCCGCGCGAACCACTCCCGCAGCTCCGGCAGGCCGTCGACCGGCGGCCGTCCCCACGCCCCGGGCCGTCGTCCCGCCCGCGCGAGCGCCGCGGCCATCGCGCGCTCGGGCTGGAGGGAGGCGTCGAGGTAGCCGCCGTTGAACTCGATGACGCCCGGCGGCGGGGCGGCGAGGGTGGCGAGCACCCCGGACGCGTCGACCGCCCGCGGCACCAGCTCGGCCGTGGCGTCGGCGCTCAGGGACACCTCCTGCCACGAGGTGTCCCCGGCGGGCACGGCGGGCGCGGACGGCTCGGCGCGGAAGACACCGGCGCCGGGCCGGGTGACGACGAGCCCTTCGGCGGCGAGCTGCGCGAGGGCCCGCGACACGGTCACGGGGCTCACCCGGAACCGTTCGACGAGCGACCGGCTCGACGGCAGCTTTCCTCCAGGTGAGTAGCGGTCCAGTTCGGCCCGCAGCTGTTTCGCCAGTTCGCCCACACTGCTACTGTCTTGCATGACAGCACAGGATAGCGCTACTCGCCCGCAGCGGATAGCGGTCACCGAAGCCGCCACCAGTACGCCGGCCCCGCAGCCGCCGCCCCCGCCCCCCACGGCCCCCGCCGCGCCGGCACCGTGATGGCCGCCCTCGGCGTCACCGCCTTCTCGCTCACCTTCCCCTCCACCGCCTGGGGCCTCGAAGGCATCGGCCCCTGGAGCCTGGTCACCCTGCGCGGCGTGCTCAGCGCCCTCGTCGCGGGCGGCTGTCTGCTCGCCCTGCGCGTCCCGGTCCCGCACCGCCGCCACTGGGCGGGGCTCGCGGTGGTCGGCGCCGGAGTCGTCGTCGGTTTCCCGCTGCTGACCACGCTCGCCCTGCAGACCTCCACCACCGCGCACGCGGCCGTGGTCGTCGGTCTGCTTCCGTTGACGACCGCCGTCCTCTCGGCGCTGCGCACCGGGGCGCGCCCCTCCCGCACGTTCTGGGCCGCGGCGCTCGCCGGGGCCGCCGCAGTCATCGCGTTCACCGTGCAGCAGAGCGGCGGCGCGCTGTCCGCCGCCGACCTCTACCTCTTCGGCGCGCTCCTGATCTGCGCGGCCAGGCTACACCGAGGGCGGCCGCCTGGCCCGCGAGATGCCCGGCTGGCAGGTCATCGGCTGGGGGCTGATGCTCTGCCTGCCGCTCAACCTCGTCGGCGCGGCCATCGCCCTCCAGCACGAGTCCTTCCAGCTCACCGGGCACAGCACGGCGGGCCTGCTCTACTCCGCGATCGGCTCGCAGTTCCTCGGCCTGGTCGTCTGGTACCGGGGCATGGCGGCCATCGGCGTCCCCAAGGCCAGCCAGCTCCAGCTCGCCCAGCCGCTGCTGACACTCGTCTGGTCGGTGTTCCTGCTCGGTGAGCACCTGCCCGTCGCCGCGCCCCTCACGGCGGCCGCCGTACTCGTCTGCATCGCGGTCACCCAACGGGCCCGCGGCTGACCTGAGGCTGACCCGTCCGGCGTCCGGCCAGGCGCCAACTCCCGCACCCCGTCATAGACTGAAGGCCACGGATCGCGACCGCAGAGCGGGACGAGGGAGTACTCCACATGCGCGCAACCGTAGGTGACAGGCTGGTGGTGCACGGCAGGATCGTCGGGCAGCACGACCGGGTCGCGGAGGTCGTCGAGGTGCTCGGCGCGGACGGCACGCCGCCGTACCGCGTCCGCTTCGAGGACGGCCACGAGACCCTGATGTCGCCGGGCCCCGACACCGTCGTACGGCACGAGGACCCGGCGAGCTAGGGCGCGAGACAGGACCGGAGCGTCAGCGCGGCGGCTTCGCCGGCTCCTGGTAGTGGTCGGCGACCACCCGCGCCATGGCGCCGTTCCGGTCGACGCCGACCTCCTTGGCCGAGAAGTAGATGTGCCCGCGCACCTCGCGGAAGCCCTCGGCGTACGTGAGGTGGCGGACAGCTCCGCCGGGTCCTGCCAGGCGGCGGGCTGCGCCGGGTCGCCCGCCTTGTAGAGGGCCTCGCCGATGTACAGGCGCACGCCCGTGCCGCGTACGACGTCGTTCCACCACGGGACCAACTTGGCGTAGTCCGCGGCGGGGAAGCCGATGTTCCAGTACACCTGCGGGACGATGTAGTCGAGCCAGCCCTTCTTCACCCAGCCGCGCGTGTCCGCGTACAGGTCGTCGTACGTCTGCACGCCCGCCCGGGTGTCCGAGCCCGTCGGGTCGGTGGCGATGTTGCGCCAGACCGCGAAGGGGCTGATGCCGAATTGGGTGCGCGGCCGGGTCTTCTTGATCCGGCCGGACATCTCGCGCACCAGCCGGTCGATGTTGTCCCGGCGCCAGGAGGCGCGGTCCGGGAAGCCGCCGCCGTGACGGGCGAAGGCCTCGTCGTCGTCGAAGGTCTGGCCCGCGACGGGGTACGGGTAGAAGTAGTCGTCCCAGTGCACCGCGTCCAGCGGATAGCGGCGGACCGCGTCGAGCATCGCGTCCTGCACGAAGCGCCGCACCTCGGGCAGGCCCGGGTTGTAGTAGAGCTTCCCGCCGTAGGGCACCACCCAGTCGGGGTGCACGCGCGCGGGGTGCGTGGCCACCAGCCGTGACGGGTCGGTGTGGTTGGCGATGCGGAAGGGGTTGAACCACGCGTGCAGCTCCAGGCCCCTGCGGTGCGCCTCCTTCACCGCGGTGCCCAGCGGGTCCCAGCCCGGGTCCTTGCCCTGCGTGCCGGTGAGGTACTGCGACCACGGCTCGTGCGGCGAGGGCCACAGGGCGTCGGCGGTGGGCCGCACCTGGAAGACCACCGCGTTCAGTCTGCGGTTCACCGCCGAGTCGAGAAACGCAAGCAGCTCGCTCCGCTGCTGCTGCGCGGTCAGGCCCGGCTTGGAGGGCCAGTCGCGGTTGACGACGGTCGCCAGCCACATGGCCCGCAGTTCGCGCTCCTTCTTCCGACGCCGGTCGGGGGCCGCCACCGCGTCCCCCGCCGTCGCCAGGCCCGCGATCGTCGCCGCGGCCACCACCGAGAAACCCCGACGTGACATACGCCTCATCTGTACGCCCCTGAGCTCGCTGTGTCCGGCACCTTTCGCCGGGTTGCGGCCAGCATGCCCGACCCGGCACGCCATGGACCCCCAGTTGCGGAGTAACGTTCACGGCCGAGGCAGGGACCGCATCCATACGGGGGACCCTGCCGGCCCCGTTGATCAGCGAAAGGCACGAGGTGACCGACTCCATGACCGATATCGCACGCGTCGGAGTGGTGGGCTGTGGCCAGATGGGCGCCGGAATCGCAGAGGTCTGCGCCCGCTCCGGACTGGATGTGAAGGTCGCGGAGACCACCGGCGAGGCCCTGGAGATCGGCCGCACCCGGCTGTACAACTCCCTCTCCAAGGCCGCCGAGCGCGGCAAGATCTCCGAGGAGGAGCGGGACGCGACCCTGGCCCGGCTCAGCTTCACGACCGACCTCGGCGAGTTCAGCGACCGTGACCTGGTCATCGAGGCCGTCGTGGAGAACGAGCAGGTCAAGACCGAGATCTTCCAGGTACTGGACCAGGTGGTGACCCGCCAGGACGCGATTCTCGCCTCCAACACCTCCTCCATCCCGCTGGTGAAGCTGGCCGTCGCGACCTCGCGGCCCGACCAGGTCATCGGCATCCACTTCTTCAACCCGGCGCCGGTGCAGCAGCTCGTCGAGCTGATCCCGGCGCTGACCACGTCCGAGGGCACCATCAGCCGGGCGCAGGTCATGGTCGAGAAGGTGCTCGGCAAGCACGCGATCCGCGCCCAGGACCGCTCGGGCTTCGTGGTCAACGCGCTCCTCATCCCGTACCTGCTCTCCGCTATCCGGATGTTCGAGTCGGGGATCGCGAGCCGCGAGGACATCGACAACGGCATGGAGATGGGCTGCGCCCACCCGATGGGCCCGCTCAAGCTCGCCGACCTCATCGGCCTGGACACGGTCGCCTCGGTCGCCGACTCCATGTACGCCGAGTACAAGGAGCCGCTGTACGCCGCTCCCCCGCTGCTCCAGCGGATGGTCGACGCGGGCCGCCTCGGCCGGAAGACCGGCTCGGGCTTCTACACGTACGCCTGAACGCGCGCCTGACGGTACGCCTGACGGGATTTCGCCCGTACGAACCGCTCCGTACGACGGGCCCGGCACTCCTTCGAGTGCCGGGCCCGCGGCGTTCACACACCGTGTGCGCGGTGGGCTCGCATATGCCCATCGCACACTCTCCCGCCCTGTCCGCCACGCGAGTTGACTTCCGGTGCGGATGAAGGGGGGACGCGCCACTACAGAGAGGAGTGGACTCGTGACCACCGATGGCGAGAGTGCCGTGGTCCCGGAAGAACTCGCGGAGTTACGCCGTAGCCTGGACGTGGGCCTGGCCCGCGTCGACGGACGGCTGGCGTTGCTGACGCAGCACGACCAGCAGACCGCCAAGAACGTGGAGGCCCTGCAGTCCCGGGTCACCGCCCTGGAACACACGCGCTGGCCGCTCCCCACGATCGTCGCTCTCGCGGCGGTCGCGGCGCTCGCCGTGGCGGTCTGGCAGGCCCTCGGCCACTAGGCCGGCCGGCTAGCGCGCGTCCTGGCCGAGGCGCAGATGGTGCAGGAGGAGCAGCGCCGCGGCCATGTTGGCGGCCGGGACCTCACCGCGGGCCACCATGTCGGGGACGAGCTTGAGAGGGACCCACTCACGGCGGTCCGACTCGAAGTCGTCCTCGGGATGGCCGACGTAGGTCCCTTCGTCGGACCAGTAGATGTGGTGCCGGGCGTCGGTGAGCCCGTTCGAGGGCTCGACGCTCATCAGGTGCCGCAGCGGGCCCGGCCGCCAGCCGGTCTCCTCCTCCATCTCGCGGGCCGCCGCGTACGCGATGTCCTCGCCGTCCTCGACGACGCCCGCCGCGAGCTCCCAGCCCCAGCTGTCGGTGATGAAGCGGTGCCGCCACAGCAGCAGCACTTCGTTGGCGTCGTTGACGACGGTGGCCGCGGCCACGGGCCGCATCCGTATGAGGAAGTGGTCCAGATGCCGGCCGTCGGGCAGCTCGACATCTGCGAGATTGACCGTGAACCACCGGTTTCCATACACAGTTTGTTCGCTCTGTTTCGTCCACTGCACGGTTCTGCCACCTTTCGCGGAGTAGGTGGCAATATCGCAGCAGGAGGCGACCTCTGAGCAGAGTGCACGGCGGGGCGGCAAGGGGTCACAGCGGCACGCGCAACGCCCCGTCGATGAGTTCGGCCGCCTCGGCCGTGCCCGCGCAGTCGCTGCGCACCAGGTGCTCGCGCACCGCGCGCAGCCGGTCCCGCAGCCTCTGGGACTCCATCCCCCGTGCCTGCTGCGCCATTTCCACCGCTGTGGCCACCGCCTCGTCGGTGTTGCCCTGGCGCAGTTCGATCTGGCTGAGCATCGCGAGGCGGTGGACCCGGCCCCGGTCGTGCGCCGGCGTGTCGACGGCCGCGGCGGCGTGCTCGCGGGCGCTCACCAGATCGCCGAGGCTGAGCAGGGCCTCCGCCACTTGTACGTTGACCAGTCCCGGCTGGACATAGCCCGTCTCGTCCGGCTCACGGCCCCGCAGGATCCGGTCGGCCGCGGCCTCCGCACGCCGGATGCACGACAGCGCGCTCCTGCCGTCGCCCAGGTGTGCGTACGCCTTGGCCTGCATCGCGTACAGATCGGACGCCAGCGCCGGGGTGAGGTCGCGGCCCGCGGCCCGCAGCGCCGCCTCGGCGAACGCCACGGCCTGGCGGTAATCGCGCATGAACAGCGACTGGTTGACCAGCAACGCGATGACGTACGCCCCGAGTCCCCTGTCCCCACTGGCCTTGGCCAACCGCAGGGCCTGGTGGAAGTAGCGCTGGGCGAGGCCGTGCGCGTCGGAGTCGTAGGCGCAGATGCCGGCTATGGCCACCAACCCGCCGGTGGAGCGGTGCAGTTGACGGCCCATCTCGTCGGTGTAGCTGCCCCGCAGCAGGGGCGCCGCCTCCGCGTTGAGGAAGCCGACGATGCGGGTGCGGGTCGCGACGCCACCGGTCTTGCGGTACATCTGCTCGTAGTGGGCGCGGGCCGCGCGCATCATCTCGATGTCGGCCGTGCTGACGGGGTGGCGTCCGCCGCGAGACACGTCGACGTCCTCGGGCGGGTTCTCCCACTCCCAGACCGGCATCACCGCGGGGGTGCCGGTGACCGCGGGCGCGCCGAGCAGATGGGGGCGCTGCTGTTCGTCCGAGCGCCACAGGGCGGTGGCGCGCTCCACGAAGCCGGAGAGCGTGGACGTCGCCGACCCGACGTGGGCGGCGGGCACACCCGGCACTCCGAGGCCGATGTCGTCGAGGGTGACGGGCCGCTGGAGCCGGGCGGCGAGCACCTCGCAGATCAGGTCGGGGACCTGGCCGCGCGGGCGCTGGCCCTTCAACCAGCGGGAGACGGCCGTGTGTTCGTAGCGCAGCGCGAGACCTCTGGACTTCCCGGCCTGGTTCACATGGGCGGCGAGTCCCGCGTGCGAGATGCCCGCTTCGTCGAGGATCGCGTCGAGCAAGGTGTTGGGCTGCATGGATGCCCTCCGGTGGCTCGGTGCTGTTCAGGGTAGTGGAGTCGCCTTCACACGGGGTGTGAACGGAGTGCCCGGATCCGGGGGGTGTGCGCTCTGCCGCGTCCCGTGTGGGGTCGCTTGACTGAGGTGCCTCATCAGTCGATGAGGCCGGTGGGTCGCCGGCTCCCCCCTCAATACAGTGCGGCGGCCCTGCCCGGCGCCGTCCGTCCCGCCGTCTGCCCGACAACTCCATGGCGGGGCGGACGGCACGCGGCTCGTTTCCAGCCATCGGGGAGCTCAGCTCACGGGGCGGGTGATGCGCCGTCCCGGCTCCTGCTGCGGGAGAGGGGCCTCCTCGCGGTCGTTCTTGCGGTCGTTGCGCAGGACGAGCAGCGCCGCGTCGTCGGACGGCGACCGCCCCGCGTGGCGCAGGAGGTCGGCGTAGACCGCGTCGATGAGGTCCTGCGGGGAGGTCGACGGGACCCGCGCCGCCTCGGTCAGCGCGGCCTGGAGCGGGAAGAACTCGCCCGCCGCGTCGCGGGCGTCCTCCATGCCGTCCGTGTGCAGGACGAGCGTCTCGCCCGGCAGCAGCCGCCCGCAGCGCAGCACGGGCAGCACCTCGGGGAGCGGGAAGAGGCCGAGCGGCGGCAGCGGTTCGGCGTCCGCCAGCGGCCGGGCCCGCTGCTTGAGCAGATACGGCCACGGGTGACCGCAGTTGACGGCCAGGAGCTCGCCGTCCTCGCCGATCTCCAGGAGCAGTACGGTGACGAACTCCTCGGCCAGCGCACCGTCCTGCGCCGCTCTGCCGCTCGCGGGCTGCTCGGCGTGCGCGCGCTCCCGCAGGTGCCGCCCGAGCGCCCGCTCCAACCGGCGCATCACCACCGGCAGTTCGGGTTCGTCGTGGGCGGCCTCGCGGAAGCTCCCGAGGACGGCGGCGACGGTCCCGATGGCGCCGAGGCCATGCCCCCGGACGTCACCCATGACGACGCGCACGCCGTGGTCTGTGGCGGCGACCTCGTACAGATCGCCGCCGACACAGGCGCCCCATGACGCCGAGACCCGTCCGGCGGCGAGAGCGAGCCCTTCCACGACAGGCGGCAGCGGCCTCAGCAGCACGTTCTGCGCGGCGCCCGCGACCTCGCGGACCTGTCTCAGCTCCCGCAGCAGCGTCCGGTGGACGTGCACCATGAGCCCGGTCCCGACGGCGAAGAAGACCGCGCTGCTCACGACCCGCGCCCCCATGCCGTCCTGCTGCGCCAGCGGACAGGCCAGTTTGTACGTGATGGCGACGGCGCCCCACACCGTCGGCAGGCCCAGTGCGAGGACCCGCCGGAAGCGACGACGGCCGCCCACGCAGGGCAGCCGGGGACCGCTCTCAAGGCCACGCGGGCCTTTACCACGCTCTCGCGCTCCCCTGGCCCCGGCTCTCGCCCGCGACAGCCTTCCGCGGGGAGCCCCAGCCTTGATACGGATCATGCTGTCGGCCCCCCTCAGCCCCGTGCGGCGCGCAGACCGACCCCTACGGCCGGAATGATTCTGTCGACCGAGTGACCCGGACGGGCCAGAGTGAAGCCCTTTATCACCCCAACGAGTGAGGGGCTCACCCGGCGATCCGGATGAGCCCCTCTTCGCGCCCCGTGGTGCGCTGATGTCGCCTACCGGCGGTGACTACGCTCCGCGGAGCACCGCGCCCGTGCGCTCGGCCGCCAGGGCGACGGCCGCGTCACGGGCCGCCGACGCCTCGTCGACCGTCAGCGTGCGATCGGGCGCTCGGAAGCGCAGCGCGTACGCCAGGGACTTCTTGCCCTCGCCGATCTGTTCGCCCTCGAAGACGTCGAACAGCCGGATGGACTCCAGCAGGTCGCCCGCGCCGCCGGTCAGGTAGTACTCGACCACGGCGGCCGGCACCTCCTTGTCGACGATCAACGCGACGTCCTGCGTGGCCACCGGGAAGGTGGAGATGCGCGGCGCGCGCAGCGCGCCCTCGCCGGCCTGCTCCAGGCGGTCCAGGTCGACCTCCATCGCGCAGGTGCGGGCGGGCAGGCCGAGCGCCTTGACGACGCGCGGGTGCAGCTCACCGGCGTGGCCGACGGAGACGATGTCGCCGTCGATGACGACCTTGAGCTCCGCGCAGCGGCCCGGATGCCAGGGGCCGTACTGCCCCTGGTCGACGATGAGCTCGGCGCCGGCCTCGCGGGCGAGGGTGCGCGCCGCCTCGACGGCGTCCGCCCAGTCCGCCGGGCGGCCCTTGCCCGACCAGCCGGCCTGCTCGCGGGCGCCCGCGAGGACGACGGCGGCGTGCCGGGGCTGGACGGGCAGCGCGTCGGTGAGGGACGCGATCTCCTCGTCGGTGGGCCGCCGGTCGACGGGCAGCCGCACCGCGACCTTCAGCTCCTCGCGCGGGTGGAACACGAGGCCCGTCTCGAAGAGCGCCAGGTCGTGGCTGCCCCGCCCGTCGTTGCGGCGCAGCGCGGAGAGCAGCCCCGGCAGCAACGTCGTACGGAGGGCGGGCTCCTCGTCCGAGAGCGGGTTGACGAGCTTGACCACGCGGCGGTTCGGGTCGTCCGCCTCCAGGCCGAGCTGGTCGAAGACGTTCTCGCCGATGAAGGGGTAGCTCAGCGTCTCGACGTACCCGGCACCGGCCAGCGCGCGCCCGACGCGGCGGTGCAGGCGCTGCCGCTCGGTGAGGCCACGGCCCGCGGGGGGCTTCGGCAGGGTCGAGGGGAGGTTCTCGTACCCCTCAAGGCGGATGACCTCTTCGGCGAGGTCGTTCGGCTCCGCGAGGTCGGGGCGCCACGACGGCACGGTGACCGTCAGGTCGTCCTGGCCGTACACGTCGCAGCCGACCTGCTGGAGGCGGCGTACGACGGTCTCGCGGCCGTAGGTGACACCGGCGACCTTGTCGGGGTGGTCGGCGGGCATGGTGATCGTGCGCGGCGCGGTGGGGGCGATGATCTCCGTGACGCCGGCCTCGGCGGTGCCGCCCGCGAGCAGCACGAGGAGGTCGACGGTCCGCTGGGCGGCGGCCGACGCGGCCTGCGGGTCGACGCCGCGCTCGTAGCGCTTGGCGGCCTCGGAGGCCAGCTTGTGGCGGCGCGCGGTGCGGGCGATCGAGAGCGCGTCGAAGTGCGCGGCCTCGATCACCACGTCCGTGGTGCCTGCTTCGCTCTCGTGGTCGGCGATCTCGGTGTTGGCGCCGCCCATGACGCCCGCGAGGCCGATGGGCCCGCGCTCGTCGGTGATGACGAGGTCCTCGGCGTCGAGGACGCGCTTGACGCCGTCGAGCGTCGTGAACTTCTCGCCCTGCTCGGCCCGGCGCACGCCGATCGTCCCCTGGATGCGGGAGCGGTCGTACGTGTGCAGGGGCTGGCCCAGCTCCAGCATCACGTAGTTCGCGACGTCGACGGTGAGCGAGACGGGGCGCATCCCGGCCTTCTGGAGGCGCCGCTTGAGCCAGATCGGCGAGCGGGCCTCGGGCTGGAGGCCGGTGACGGTGCGCGCGGTGAAGCGGTCGCAGCCGAGCGGGTCGCTGATCTTGACGGGGTAGCCGAAGGAGTTCGGCGCGGGCACGTCCAGGAGCGCCGGGTCGCGCAGCGGCAGGCCGTAGGCGATGGCCGTCTCGCGGGCGACGCCGCGCATCGACAGGGCGTAGCCGCGGTCGGGCGTGACGGCGATGTCCAGGACCTCGTCGACCAGTTCGAGCAGCTCGATGGCGTCGGTGCCGACCTCGTGCTCGGGCGGCAGCACGATAATGCCCCCTGAACCGTCGTCGCCCATGCCGAGCTCGTCGCCGGAGCAGATCATGCCGTGCGAGGTCTTGCCGTACGTCTTGCGCGCGGCGATCGCGAAGTCGCCGGGCAGGACGGCGCCGGGCAGGACCACGACGACCTTGTCGCCGACGGCGAAGTTGCGGGCGCCGCAGACGATCTCCTGCGGCTCACCCGTGCCGTTGGCGGTGCCGACGTCGACGGTGCAGAAGCGGATGGGCTTCTTGAAGCCCTCCAGCTCCTCGATGGTCAGGACCTTGCCCACGACGAGCGGGCCCTTGAGGCCGCCGCCGAGCTGTTCGACGGTCTCGACCTCAAGGCCGACCTCGATCAGCTTGGCCTGCACGTCACGGCCGGTCTCGGTGGCGGGGAGGTCGACGTACTCCCGCAGCCAGGAAAGCGGGACCCGCATCAGATCTCCATCCCGAACGGCCGGGTGAACCGGATGTCACCCTCGACCATGTCTCGCATGTCTTCGACGTTGTGGCGGAACATCAGCATCCGCTCGATGCCGAACCCGAAGGCGAATCCGCTGTACTTCTGGGGGTCGACGCCGCAGGCGGTCAGCACCTTGGGGTTGACCATGCCGCAGCCGCCGAGCTCGATCCAGCCCTCGCTGCCGCAGGTGCGGCAGGGGCGGTCGGGGTTGCCGACGGACTCGCCGCGGCAGACGTAGCACACCATGTCCATCTCGGCGGACGGCTCGGTGAACGGGAAGTAGTTCGGCCGCAGCCGCGTCTTCATGTCCGGGCCGAAGAGCGCCTGGACCATGTGGTCGAGGGTGCCCTTCAGGTCGGCCATGGTCAGGCCCTCGTCGACGGCGAGCAGCTCGATCTGGTGGAAGACCGGGGTGTGCGTCGCGTCCAGCTCGTCCGTGCGGTACACGCGGCCGGGGCAGACGATGTAGACGGGCGGCTCACGGCGTTCGAGGAGCGCGCGGGCCTGCACGGGCGAGGTGTGCGTCCGCAGCACGACACCGGACTCGTCGCCCGCCGCGCCCTTGCCGCTCTGCGGGCCTGCGACGAAGAACGTGTCCTGCATCTGCCGTGCCGGGTGGTCGGGCGTGAAGTTGAGGGCGTCGAAGTTGAACCACTCCGCCTCGACCTCGGGGCCCTCGGCGACCTCGTAGCCCATGGCGACGAAGACGTCCGCGACGCGCTCCATGAGCGTGGTCAGCGGGTGCCGGGCGCCGGCGGCGGTGCGGTCGTACGGCAGCGTGACGTCCACCGCCTCCTCGACCAGCACGCGGGCGTCGCGCTCGGCCTCCAGCTCGGCCTGGCGGGCGGCCAGCGCCTTGCTGACGGCGCCGCGCGCCATGCCGACGCGCTTGCCCGCCTCGGCCTTGGCCTGCGGGGGCAGCGCGCCGATCTCGCGGTTGGCGAGGGCCAGCGGCGAGGTGCCGCCGGTGTGCGCGACCTTGGCCTCCTGGAGCGCGTCGAGGGAGTCCGCGGCCGCGAAGGCGGCGAGCGCCTCGTCCCGCATGCGCTCGATCTCTTCAGGTTTCAGTGCCTCGACCTCGACAGGGTCGTACGACTTGTTCGGTGCCGACATCTCTTCCCGTGCTTCCGGTTGGCTGGCGGATGGTCCCCGTCGACGAATCGGAGACGGAGTGTCCCAAGGTTGGGGACGCAAAGTGCCAACGACCGAGTCTAACGGGGGTGTGATGATCGAATGCGCCCGCGGGCTGCTCGGAACGTCCTGGCCGGAGTCCGTCGTGGACTCACTGGAGGTACGCGGGAGCCCCCACGGGCAACGTAAATCGGAACTGGGCGCCGCCGCCCGGGGCGCGGCCGACGGTGATCGTCCCGCCGTGTGTCTCCACGATGCCCTTCACGATGTACAGCCCCAGTCCCGTCCCGCCGCGCTTGCTGCCCCGCCAGAAGCGGGTGAAGACGCGGCCCATCGACTCCTCCGGAATGCCGGGACCCTCGTCGCTGACGGTCACGGCGGTCTCGGCGCCGCCTCGCTCCCGCGGGGACGAGGAGGGCGCCACGTCGATGGTGACGGTTCCCTCGCCGTGCCGCACCGCATTTTCCAGGAGGTTGCTCAGCACCTGGTCGATCTTGTCGGGGTCGGCCCACAGGTCGGGCAGCGGCTGCTGGAGGCGGAGCAGGAAGCGGGCGGCGTCCTGGCCGGAGGCGACGTGCGCCTGGATGTGCCGGCCGACGGCGGCGCCTATGTCGACGGGCTGACGGCGCAGTTCGAGCCGCCCGGAGTCGATGCGGGAGATGTCGAGGAGCTCGGCGATCAGCCGGGTGACGCGGTTGGCGTCGGCGTCGACGGTCTCCAGCATCAGTTTCTTCTGGTCGTCCGTGAACCGCTCCCACTTGGCGAGCAGCGTCGCCGTGAAGCCCTTGACCGAGGTGAGCGGCGAGCGGAGCTCGTGGGCGACGGTGGCGATCAGCTCGGCGTGGCTGCGCTCGGTGCGGCGGCGGGCCTCGGTGTCCCGCAGACAGACGATGACGCGGCGCACGGGCCCGGTGCGGGTGGTCCGCAGATAGCGGGCGGAGACCAGGACCTCGCGGCCGCCCGGAAGCAGCAGATTGCGCTCGGGCTGGCCGACGCGGATGGCGAGGCCTCCGTAGGGGTTCGTCAGCTGCCACCAGCGGCGGCCTTCGAGGTCCTCTAATGGGAGGGCGTGCTCCAGGGGCGTGCCGAGGGCGTCGGCGGCGGGGACGGCGGTGATCCGGGCGGCCGCCGCGTTGAAGCAGATGACCTGGCCCGTCTCGTCCGCGACGACGAGCCCGTCGGGCAGTTCGTCGGGGTCGAGTCCGAGGTCGCCGAGATCACCGGGGCCGCGGCGGTCCGCGCGAGCACGGACGATGTCCTGTACTCCCGGTGCTCTGCTGGTGCCGACACTCATTCCCCGTACCCCACCTCTCGGACTGGCGGTGGGGGTTGCCTCCCTGCTCGAGCAAAGGTGTGAGCTTGGGGGAGGGCCCCCGAGCCCGTCACACTACTAGCTCGATGTGACGGAGCGGCACCCTCCGGCGGCGCGCTGTGCACGAGCGGAGGCGTAGAGGCACACTGCCGCGGCCGTCGCGAGGTTGAGGCTCTCGGCTCTGCCGTGGATCGGAACGCGCACCACGGCGTCGGCGAGTGCGCGGGTCTCCTCCGGCAGCCCCCAGGCCTCGTTGCCGAAGACCCAGGCGGTGGGGGTGCCCATGGTGCCCTTGTCGAGTTCCGTGTCGAGGTCGTCCTCGCCCGCTCCGTCGGCGGCGAGGATACGCACACCGGCGTCCTTCAGCCCTCGTACGGCCGTCTCCACGGGCACCCCGACAGCCACCGGCAGATGGAACAGCGACCCGACCGAGGCGCGCACGGCCTTGGGGTTGTAGAGGTCCACGGAGGCGTCGGTGAGCACCACGGCCTCGGCGCCCGCGGCGTCGGCGCAGCGCAGCACCGTCCCGGCGTTGCCGGGGTCGCGTACGTGGGCGAGGACGGCGACGAGCTTGGGCCGCGCGGCGAGGATCTCCTCGAAGGGGGTGTCGAGGAACCGGCAGACCCCGACGAGCCCCTGCGGCGTGACGGTCGTCGAGATGTCGGCGATGACGTCCTCGTCGGCGAGGTGCACCCGGGCCCCGGCGGCACGGGCCTCCCCCACGATGTCGGCGTAGCGCTCGGCCGCGTCGACGGTGGCGAACAGCTCGACAAGGGTCCCTGCGTGCCCCGCGGCCTCCCGCACGGCCTGCGGCCCCTCGGCGAGGAACAGCCGCTCCTTCCCCCGGAAATTCCGCTTGGCAAGCCGCCGGGCGGCGCTGACACGCGGCGACTTGGGGGAGATCAACTCAGCGGCAACCATAAAACTCACCTCGGGAACAGCGCCCCTGCAAGGGGCGCGGGGCTGTATCGATATGCGGCTCCGCCGCGTGGGCGCGACCAGCCGAGAACAACCCGCGGACGGCAGCAGACAGCAGAGGGCAGACGAGCGCCGAACAGCAACGGACCCGCAGGCCAACGGCCTGCGGGTCCGGAACAACGCTCAGCTGAGCGCGGCGTCACGCAGCCTTGGGCGCGTTCACGTCGCTCGGCAGCGCCTTCTGCGCGACCTCGACCAGCGCGGCGAACGCGTTCTGGTCGTTGACGGCCAGCTCCGCGAGGATCTTGCGGTCCACCTCGATGTTGGCGGCCTTCAGACCCTGGATGAAGCGGTTGTAGGTGATGCCGTTGGCGCGGGCAGCGGCGTTGATGCGCTGGATCCACAGCTGACGGAAGTCGCCCTTGCGCTTCTTGCGGTCGTTGTAGTTGTAGACCAGGGAGTGGGTGACCTGCTCCTTGGCCTTGCGGTACAGGCGCGACCGCTGGCCGCGGTAGCCGCTGGCCGCTTCGAGGATCGCCCGACGCTTCTTGTGGGCGTTGACTGCCCGCTTGACGCGTGCCACTTGTTAACTCCTTGTAGCGGGGCCGTGGTTGGACTCACACGACCCGATATCGATTGGGTCCCGGTCAGAGCTCAGGCGCGCGGTGCGCGCCCCGGCTCACTTGCCGAGAAGCTTCTTGATCTTCTTGGCGTCGCCCGGGGCCATCTCGGCGTTGCCGGTGAGGCGACGCGTCAGACGGGACGACTTGTGCTCGAGCAGGTGGCGCTTGCCGGCGCGCTCACGGAGCACCTTGCCGGAGCCGGTGACCTTGAAGCGCTTGCTGGCACCGCTGTGCGACTTGTTCTTCGGCATAGCGCCGTTCTCTCCTCGTCAGTGGCACTCCGATGCCCGGTCGTGAAACCGGGCATCCGGGAGCCATATGTGTCAGGTGGCGATCCCCTGGACGTGCGTCCGGGAGGATCAGGCCTCGGCGTTGGCCTCGGCCGGGGCCTCGGCGGGAGCCTCGGAAGGCTCCTCCCCCTCGGCGGAGTTCTGCGAGCGGCCCGGGTTGGCCTTCGCGTCCGCCTTGCGGGCCGCCTGGGCCTCACGGGCCTCGGCCATCGCCTCGGTCTTCTTCTTGTGCGGACCGAGAACCATGATCATGTTTCGGCCGTCCTGCTTCGGGTTCGACTCGATGAACCCGAGGTCCTCGACGTCCGAAGCGAGCCGCTGCAACAGCCGGAAGCCCAGCTCGGGGCGGGACTGCTCGCGACCACGGAACATGATCGTGATCTTGACCTTGTCGCCCTGCTTGAGGAACCGGACGACGTGACCCTTCTTGGTGTCATAGTCGTGCGGGTCGATCTTCGGCCGGAGCTTCATCTCCTTGATGACCGTGTGCGCCTGGTTCTTGCGCGCCTCACGGGCCTTCATGGCCGACTCGTACTTGAACTTCCCGTAGTCCATGAGCTTGCACACGGGCGGACGGGCGTTCGCCGCGACCTCGACCAAGTCGAGGTCGTACTCCTGCGCAAGCTCCAGGGCCTTGGCAAGCGGAACAATCCCGACCTGCTCGCCGCTGGGGCCGACAAGTCGCACCTCGGGAACGCGAATCCGGTCGTTGATGCGGGGCTCGGCGCTGATGGATCCTCCTCGGTAGCACCACGCGACCGTCTGGCGGACAGCCGCGTTACGTCTGTTGACTGGACCAACCGAGCGAGGCCACAAAAAATGCCCCGACCGATCACAGAAGGGGCTCCAGAAACCAACCGGAGCACCTCCGCGGTGATCGCGGGGCGCACATCGGGCGACCCGAAGCCTCGGGGACTTCGGCCGCCTGACCGGTGACCCGCCGCTCCGGGGAGCGGTCAGGTGGGAGATCGGAGCCTCCACTTGTGGGCCGGGTCCTTGCGTTGCCACGCGGATCTCCGGCCGGTCGTTACACAAGGTTAGCAGCTCCCCCGGGGTGGGGCGAACCGGTGCGCGCGGCGGCTCCCGGAGGTCGGCGGCCGACGCTCTCGGCTTATCGTGTGGGACATGAGCGACGCGACCCCCACCCCCGAGTCCCCGGCCCCCGGGCCCGACTCCCCCGACTTCGACACCTTGACCCGTGACATCGCGGACGTCCCTGCGGTCGAGGTGATCACCACGGTGGCGGTCCACCTGATGAGCGCCGCGGCCGTGAACCTCGGTCTCGCCGAGGGCGGCGAGGGTCACAAGGACCTGGACGAGGCCCGGAAGCTGATCCACTCGCTGGCCGGCCTGATGGACGCGAGCGCCACGGAGATCAGCTCGTTCCACGCGGCGCCGCTGCGGGACGGCCTGAAGTCCTTGCAGCTGGCGTTCCGCGAGGCGTCCCTCGTGCCGGACGAGCCGGGTCAGGGCCCGGGCGAGAAGTACACGGGCCCGGTCTTCGGCTGAGCCTTCACCTCGTGGGTACGTACGTACGTCACGGCATACGTACGTAAAGGGGCTCGCCCGGTGGCGTGGCCTCGGCCGGCAGGAATGCCAGGTCGAGGCCGCGCACCAGGCGGGCCCTCAGTGTTTCGTCGGCGGCGATGCGGCGGGCCACCCGCCGCGCGGCCTCGGACGGGTCGGCGGACGGGTCGAGGACCAGGGCGAGGGTGCCGTCGGAGCTCCCGGGGCCGAGGTGGGCGCGGAGCACGGCGGGCTCGGCGGCGACGGCCGCGCGCACCGCGCCGGTGACGGCGGGGTCGGCGAGGGGGTCGGCGCTGGCGCGGCCCTCCGCGAGGGCGATCAACGCGGCCCGGCCCAGTTCGTAGGGGACGGGTCCCGCGAGGTCCAGGACGATCGTGTCGGCCTGCTCGTGGGCGGCGGCCTGGAGCGCCTGGCGCAGGGGGACGGCGACGGGCCGGGCGGCCGGGTCCCACAGGGCGAGGGCCTCGATGGAGGTGAACGCGGGCAGCGCCTTGCGGTCACCGGCCTTCAGGGTGGGGACGGCCATGTCGCTGGTCTTCTCCCGGCGCAGCCCGTTCTCGTCCTCTTCCACCTCGCCGAGCACGGCGACGACGGGGACGAGGAGCCGGGCTCCGGCCAGGGCTTCCAGGACGGGGCCGTGGGCCGTGCGCTCCTGTGACCAGGCGGTGAGCGCCGCGGCCAGCCGGGGGTCGGCGGTGCCGTCGTCGTCGGAGAAGCCGGGGTCGGGAATGTTCTTGTTCACCATGTTCACCACTGTCCGACCCTACAGAGGCTCCGCGCCGCGTCCTTCCGGCGGGATGCGCCTGCCGCGCCAGAGCGAGACCGCCGCCCCGAGCAGGACGACGCCGAGGCCGCCCGCCGCCGGGCCGATCCAGCCCGCGGGGCCGTCGTCGCCCTGGCGCGCGTCGGGGCCCCGCCCGAAGTACTTCTCGCCGTACACCGCCGCCGCGGGTTTGTCCCGCGTGAGCCTGCCGGCACGGTCGAGGGCGGCGGCCGGGTCGATGAGGCCGAAGCCGCGGGAGTCGTCGCGTCCGCCGGGCGGGGCATCGCGGGCGGTGTCCTCCAGAAGCTGCTTGATCTGCGCGGGGGTGAGGCGGGGGTGGGCGGCGCGGATCAGGGCGACGGCGCCGGAGACGAAGGCGGACGCGGCGCTGGTGCCCCAGCCCTCGTAGTACTTGCGGTCGGGGTCGGCGATGACGATGTCGTCGCCGGGCGCGGCGACGGTGGCGTACCAGCGGCGGGTGGAGAAGGGGGCGCGGCCGCCGTTCTCGTCGACGGCTGTCGCGGCGATGACGCCGGGGTAGGCGGCCGGGTACGAGATGTGGTCGCCGCGCTCGCCGCCGTTGCCCGCGGAGGCGACGACGGCGACGCCCTTCTTCAGGGCGTACTGGACGGCGGCGTCCTCCGCGGGTTCGGGGTGGGCGGACTTGGAGTCGTCGCCGAGGGAGAGGTTGATGACGTCGGCACCGTGGTCGACGGCCCAGCGGATGCCTTCGGCGAGGGCGTTGCCCCGGGTGTTGCGGGCCTTCTTGCGGGCGGGGTCGCCGTCTTCGAGGATCACGCGGACCGGCAGGATCCGTGCCTCGGGGGCTATGCCGAGTACGCCGTCGCCGTTGCCCTCGCCGTGTCCGTGGCCCGCGATGATGCCGGCCATGGCGGTGCCGTGCCGGGCCCAGGGGCGGTCGCCGCGGCGGGCACCGAAGCCGACCATGTCCTTGCCTTCGAGGACGCTCCCGGCGAGGTCCGGGTGCTGGGCGTCGATGCCGGTGTCCAGGACGGCGACGGTGATGCCCGCGCCCTTGGTGGTCTGCCAGGCCTCGCCGGTGCGCATGGTGTCCAGGGCCCACTGCTGGGCGCGGATACCGTCGTCGGCGTACGCCGTGGCGGCGGGGGTGAGGGCCAGCGCGGCGGCGAGGGTGGCGGCGACGAGGGCCGGCGGGCGCGGTGGGCCCTCATCAGACCTCCTCCGCTCGGGCGATGCTCTTGCGCAGGCCTCGCTCGACGCGGTCGGCGATGCCCTTCGCCTCGTGGCCGAGGCCCGACTGCGCGGGCGCCGAGGCGGTGTTGCTGCCCATGGCCTCGGTGGCGGGCTCGGGGTCCGTGACGGTGCGGCCGTCGGCGAACCCGGAGACGGCGTACGCGACGACGGGCGCGTCCGGCAGTACGGACAAGGTCCAGGAGGCGCGCTGGGCGTCCCCGAAGCCCTCGGCGACGGTGTCCTTGGCCGGGTACGACCGGGGCATCAGGTCGGAGCGCCGGTCCAGGCCCTCCTCCGTGAAACGGTTCCGCAGGGCCCGCATGCCGTCGGCGTCCGCCTTGGTGAACAGCAGTCCCACGGTGGTGACATGGCTGCGGGTCGCGTCGGTGTACGTGGCGCGGAGCAGCCGCAGGCAGCCGACGGGCGCGAGGGCCTTGCTCAGCAGCGGGTCGAAGGCGGCCTCGCAGGTGCTGTCCGGGGCGACGGCGACGCGGGTCCAGGAGCGGTCGGCGCCGCCGGGGCCCGCGCCCTCGCCCTTGAGGGTGGGTGGGAAGAGCCGGTCGACGGGGAGGCTGTGCCAGAGCTCGCCGGTGACCGCGTACGCGCTGCGGGTGGAGCCGGTGGCCGACGACTCACCGGTGAGCCAACTGCCGGTCACCGCACCGCCGATGAGACCGAGCCCGAGGACGGCACAGGCCACGGCGGCGACCGCGCGGGGGCGGACGCGGAGAGGGCGCGACCAAGGGGCGGTGTCGTCATACAGGGCGGGCCGCGCGAAGGACACGAAGGGACGGCGACCGGCAACGCCCTTACCGTCGGCGAGGGCCTGCGACCGGGCGGCGGCCGCCTCGGCCGCCAGGTCCGAGGCCGGAGGGCCGGGGGGTCGCGGGGGCGCTACGGCGGGGTCCTCGCGGGGCGGCTCCGGAGCCGGGGGCCGGATGGGCTGCGGGGACACCACGACGGCCTCCACACACGCCAGCTCCGAAGCCGGAGGCCCGACGGGTGCCGGGGGAACCACGGCCGCCTCCACACACGGCAGCTCGGGAGCCGGAGGCCCGGCGGGCTGCGAGGGAACCACGGCGGTGTCCTCGCGGGGCGGCTCCGGAGCCGGGGGCCGGATGGGCGGCGGGGACACCACGACGGCCTCCACACACGCCAGCTCGGGAGCCGGAGGCCCGACGGGTGCCGGGGGAACCACGGCCGCCTCCACACACGGCAGCTCCAGAGCCGAGGGCCGCGCGGGCTGCGCGGGCACCACGGCCGCCTCCACACACGGCAGCTCCGAAGCCGGAGGCCCGGCGGGCTGCGCGGGCACCACGGCGGCCTCCTCGTACGGCAGCTCCGGAGCCGGAGGCCCGGCGGGCTGCGGGGGCACGGTCGCGTCCCCGGCGCGCCGCTTCGGCGCGTCGCCCGCGGCGTCGAGGACGCGCGGGGAGCCCGTGGTGGCGGGCGGGGCGTCGGGGAGCCGGGCGGAGGCGGCTGGCGGGGGCGGCGGGGAGTCGTCCCGCTCGGCGGACGCCGCGTCCCCGGGTGTCGGGGCGGGGGCCCTGTCGCGGGTGGCCTCGGTGAACGGGGCCAGGAGGTCTGCCACGCGGGACGCCTGGTCGAGGTCGTCGGCGTCGGTGTCGCGCGGCCCCGCGTTCCCGTCCGTGTCCGGCCTCTCCGCCCGGCTCGGCGCGTCCAGGAGCCAGTCCTGGTCGACCGGTGGGCGGACGTCGGGGAAGCGGGCGGAGGGGGGCGGAGGCGGCTCGTCCGGTGGGGTGGTGGGGCGGGGCGGCACGGTGGGGCGCGGGGGGATCGGGGTGCGTCCCGCCTCCGTGGTCATGCTCCCCCGTCTCCTCGCACTCCGGCTGCCGGAACGCTCGGCCCGGCGAGGCTCCGTGCGCGTCACTCTACGGGCAGACGCAGGTCGTACGGGAACTCGGTCCGCGGCCCCGGGCGATCTGCCCGGATCATCCCCCTACCCTCGGGTAATCGTGTCTGGCAGGCTTCGGCCATGACTGCCCGTGCCGCAGACCGGGCCCGTTACGACCGGGCCACCGCACACCTCGACGCGCCCCTCGCCATCGTCGACCTGACGGCTTTTGACGCCAACGCCGACGATCTCGTACGCCGGGCCGGGGGCAAGCCGATCCGCGTCGCCAGCAAGTCCGTGCGCTGCCGGGCCCTGCTCGAACGGGTCCTGGCCCGCGAGGGCTTCGCCGGGGTCATGTCGTTCACGCTGGCCGAATCGCTGTGGCTCGCCCGCTCCGGCTTCGACGACGTCCTGCTCGCCTACCCCTCCGCCGACCGCGCCGGTTTCGCCGAACTGACCGCCGCCCCGAAGCTCGCCGCGGCCGTGACCGTGATGGTCGACGACCCGGCGCAGCTGCGGCTGATCGACGAGGCGAGGGACGGCGGCAGCGAAGAGGTGCGGGTCTGCCTGGAGTTGGACACCTCCTTCCGGCCGCTGCGCGGCAAGGTGCGGATCGGCGCGCTGCGCTCGCCCCTGCACTCCCCCGCGCAGGTCGCCGCCCTCGCCCGGGCGATCACCCGGCGGCCCGGTTTCCGTCTCGTGGGCGTCATGGCGTACGAAGGGCATGTCGCGGGGGTGGGTGACGCGGTCGAGGGGCACGCGGCGCGCTCGCGGGCGATCCGGCTGATGCAGGCCGCGGCCCGCAAGGAGCTGGTGGAGCGCCGGGCGCGGGCCATCGACGCGGTGCGGGCGGTCGCGCCGGACCTGGAGTTCGTGAACGGCGGCGGGACGGGCAGCGTGCAGCACACCGCGGCCGAGCGCGCCGTGACGGAGATCGCCGCGGGGTCGGGGCTGTTCGTGCCGCGGCTCTTCGACCACTACACGTCGTTCAACGGGCGTCCGGCCGCGCTCTTCGCGCAGCCCGTGGTGCGCAGGCCCGGCCCGGGCACCGTGACGGTGCTGGGCGGCGGCTACCCCGCGTCGGGGGTCGCGGGCCCCGACCGCTCACCGGTGCCGTATCTCCCGGAGGGGCTGCGGTACGACCCGCAGGAGGGCGCGGGCGAGGTGCAGACGCCGCTGCACGGGTCCCCGGCGGACGATCTGCGGATCGGCGACAAGGTGTGGTTCCGGCACGCGAAGGCCGGGGAGCTGTGCGAGCGGTTCGACGCGCTGTATCTGGTGGAGGGCGACCGGGTGACGGGGAGCGTTCCGACGTACCGGGGCGAGGGCCGCACTTTCTTGTGACCTCGCCCGCCCCCCTTTATGAGCCCGGCGTCGCGCCGACGTCCTCGCCGACGCCGCCGCCCGTGGCGCTGTCCTCGGCCGACCGGATGCCCTTGACGATGCGGTCCATGTCGGAGAGGGGCGGGGCCTCCTCGGCGACATCGATGGAGAGGCGGACGATGACCATCGGTTCGGAGCCGATGCTGGACTTGAAGGCCACCGACTGCACGTGGCCTCCGGCGCCTTTGCCGGTCCGTACCTTCCAGCGGACGTAGTAGCCGCTGCGGCCCGCGACGGCGACCGTCCCTTCCTTGACCTTCTGGTGTCCGGTCACGCCGCCGTAGTGCTCGTTGTCGAGGACGTCCTTGCCGTAGACGCTGTCGGTCGCGTCCTTGATGTCGCCTCGGGCCAGCGCCTTGGGTGACGTCTCGTCGGTGGCGGTCACCGTGTGCGAGGTGACCTCGCCGTAGCGGCAGCTGCCCGGGTCGCCCGGGCAGTCGAAGGTGTCCGGCGTCTGGAGGGTCGGTTCGTCGTTGATGGCGCCCTCGGCCTTCTCCCAGCCGTCGATGACGGGGATCGTGATGCCGTTGAGGTCGTCGACGAGGACGTTCGGGTCGGCCGTCGGCGAGGCCGACTTGGACTCCGTGGCGGTCGGCGTCGGGGCGGTGGTGGCCGACCGACTCGGCGCGGGGCCGCCGCCCCGCGGGTCGCCGTCGTCCTTGCCGAGCACGACCACACCGGTGACGATCGACGCGACGAGGACGGCTCCGGCGGCGGCGAGCGCGATGATCTTCGCTCGGCCACCGCCGGACGGGGCCGCCGGCGCGATGACCGCGGTCGCCGCCGGGTCCGGTGCCGGGCCGAAGCCCTGCCGCACCGGCGCCACTTGGGCGTTCCCGGGGGTGCGCCGATGCTCGGTCCACGCGGTCCCCTCCCACCAGCGCTCGACGGAGGGCTGGTTCGGGTCCGGGTACCAGCCGGGCGGAGGTGTCATGCTCATCCCGGCACTCTAGGACGTGACCCGAAGGTCAGTACACCGAGTCCCGCTGGTCGGGCACGACCGAGCCGTCCTCGCGCAGCACCGGGCCCTTACGGCCGTCGTGTTCGTTGTACGCGGCGGTCGAACACGGGTACGTGCCGCTCTTCTGCGGCATCGGCTCGATGAACATCGGGTTCACGACCCAGCGGCCGTCGGCGTTGTCGTACGCGCGGCACATGAACTCGCTCTTGTTGCGGTTCAGCACGAGGTGCGCGCCGGTCGCGTCACCGACGAACGTCACGTCGGTGTCGGCGTCACCACTGCCGAGCGCGATGCGGTGGCCCCAGTCCTGCTTCTCCCAGGCCGACTTGCCCTTGATCTTGAAGATCTCCTGGTTGATGAAGCAGCGCTTGCCGTCGATGTACGGGATGGCCTCGCCCTTGTTGACGGGGACGTCGCCGCAGCCCTGGTTCCAGGTGGTGATACGGCCCTTGCGGTCCAGGACGGAGCGGATGGCGATGGTGTGCGCGCGGTCGATGCCGACGCTCTTGGACCACACCTCGGCGACCGGCTCGGAGCCCGCCGAGACGATGTAGACGTCGAAGCCGGCCTTCTTCAAGGTGCGGATCAGGTCGCGCTGCTGGTCGTAGTAGCGGACGTAACCGGGGATCTCGTGGGTGCCGACGGTCTGCGTGGCGCCGACCGGGGCGGCGAGCGCCTCCTTGCGGGCCTTCGCGGCGTACGACTCCAGTTCGGGGACGGTGTGCCCGGCGAAGAGCTGCGGGACCCAGGCGTACTGCGGGACGGTGTGGCGGTGGTCCCACTGGCCCGCGAAGGCGGCGGCGCCGCTCATGGTCTTCCCGTCCTCGCGGACCTCGAAGATCTCGTCCGCGCAGGCGGTGTCCGTTGAGGTCGGCAGGGGCTTGCCGACGGGCACGTCGGTGCCGCAGGCCTCGGTGAGGGCGCGGTCCGCCTCATCCGTCATCCACTTGCTGGTGGACTTCCAGCTCTTGGGGCGCAGGATCTTGTCGTGCCGCAGGGACCAGGCGATGGTCGCGTCGGTCACGTCGTTCTTGGCGACGGTGTTGTCCCAGTCGAAGGCGGCGACGGGGCGCTTCTGGCCGTGTCCGAGGTGGGGGTTCGAGCAGCGGCCGCGCTCGTCGATCATCCGCTGGAGTTTGGCGCGGTTGTCGCCGTGCCAGCTGAGCTTCTTCGACAGCTGGGGGCAATGCCTGTCGGTGGCAGGGGAGTTCGCGGGCGTGGCGGCGGCCGCGGGGAGAGCTGCCGGCACGGCCGCCAGGGTGGCGGCCGCGGCCAGGGTCAGCGCCAAGATGTTTCTGTTACGCATGTGAGTGGACCGTACATTCTTTCTGAAGGTCTGACGACGCCCGCGAGGTCGCAGGACCGCGGTGCCGGTGAGATCAGGGAGTCCGCGTGGCCGCGTGGACCGTGTCCTTCTGGTCGGGGATCACGGAGCCGTCGGCGCGGCGCACCGGCCCGGCGTGGCCGTTCCGTTCGGTGTAGCCGGTGGTGGCACACGGGTACGGGCCGCTCTTCGCGCCCTTGGGCTCGATGAACATGGGGTTGATCAGCCAGCGGCGGTCGCCGTTGTCGTAGGCGCGGCACATCAGTTCGTTCTTGTTGCGGTTCAGGACGAGCCGCAGGCCGGTGGCGTCGCGCAGGAAGGAGATGTCGGTGTCGGAGTCGCCCGCGGCGAACACCTGCCGCTTCGCCGCCGGTCGGACCTTCTCGGCGGCGGCGCCGCGCACGCCGTAGATCTCCTGGTTGATCCAGCAGCGCTTGCCGTCGATGTACGTGATCATCGAGTCGTCGCCGTCCCTCACGGTGCCGCAGCCCTTGAGGTGGGCGGTGTGGCGGCCGTGCGCGGTGACGTTGCGGATGCCGATGGTGTGCCGGGCGTCGACGCCGACGCTCCGGGACCAGACCTCGGCGACAGGCTCGGGTGACGCGGAGACGACGTACACGTCGAAACCGGCCTTCTTCAGGGTGCGGATCAGGTCGCGCTGCTGGTCGTAGTAGCGGACCCAGCCGGTGGCCTTGCCGGTGCCGACCCGCTGTTCCGTGCCGATGGGCGCGGCGAGGTTCTCCGTGCGGGCGGCGGCCGCGAACCACTTGACCTGGGGGGTGGACCAGCCGCGGGTGAGCTGGGCGAGCCAGGCGTACTGCGGTTCCATGCGGCGGTGGTCGAACCCGGTGAAGGCGGCCTTGCCGGAGGTCGTGGTGCCCTCGCCGTAGACGGAGTGGATCTCGTCGGCGCAGGCGGCGCCACGGGCCGTGTTCCGGTGCGTCGGCAGCGTGGCGCCGGTGGCCGGACACGCCTCGGCCAGGGCCTTCGCCGCCGGGCCGGTGAGATAGCGGCTGGTGGTGTGCCAGTCGCCGCCCTCGGGCGTACGTATCTTGCCGTGGCGCAGCAGCCAGAACATGGTGGCGTCGCCGACGTCGTTCTTGATGACGGTGTTGTCCCAGTCGAAGACAGCGACAGGCTTGGCGTCGCCGCTTCGGTGCTGCCCGGGGCCGCAGTGGCCGTACGTGTCGATCATGTGCTGGAGCCGCGCCTTGTTCTCGCCGTACCAGCCGCGCGAGACGGTGAGGTCGGGGCAGGCCGCGGGCCGCGCCTGGGGTTCGGGCTGGGTGGCTTCGGCGGTGGCCTGGACGGCGGCGAGACCGGCGGAGGCGACGGCGAGTACGGCTGCGGCCGCGACGGCGCGGCGCTTGAAGTTCACGAACACACTCCCGTGTCTACGCAGGTCAGCCGGGCGCCGTGCGACGCCCGGCTGACCTGAGGGTGGCTGCTGGGTGAACTGCGGGTGGGGTGTGACCGGGCCTACACCGGAGTGACGTACGCCCCGGAGATGCCGCCGTCGACGAGGAAGTCCGTCGCGTTCACGAACGAGGAGTCGTCGCTGGCGAGGAACGCCACGGCGGCGGCCATCTCGTCGGCCTCGGCGAAGCGGCCGACGGGGATGTGCACGAGGCGGCGGGCGGCGCGCTCGGGGTCCTTGGCGAACAGTTCCTGGAGGAGCGGGGTGTTGACCGGGCCGGGGCACAGCGCGTTGACGCGGATGCCCTCGCGGGCGAACTGGACGCCCAGCTCGCGGGACATGGCGAGGACGCCGCCCTTGGACGCGGTGTAGGAGATCTGCGAGGTCGCGGCGCCCATCCGCGCCACGAACGAGGCGGTGTTGATGATCGAGCCCTTGCCCTGGCGGCGCATGTAGGGGATGGCGGCCTTGCAGCACAGGTAGACGGAGGTGAGGTTGACCTCCTGGACGCGCTTCCAGGCCTCCAGGCCGGTGTCCAGGATGGAGTCGTCGTCGGGCGGTGAGATGCCCGCGTTGTTGAAGGCGATGTCGACGGAGCCGTAGGTGTCGAAGGCCGTCTTGAAGAGCGCCTCGACCTCCTCGGCGTCGGTGACGTCGACCTTCACGAAGGTCCCGCCGACCTCCTCGGCGGCCTGCTTTCCCGCCTGCTCGTCGATGTCGCCGCAGACGACGTTGGCGCCCTCGGAGGCGAGGCGGCGCGCGGTGGCGAGGCCGATGCCGCTGCCGGCGCCGGTGATGACGGCGGTGCGGCCGACGAGGCGGCGGCAGATGTTCTGCTCAGTCACTGTGCGGGACCTTCCGTGCTGATGAAGACGTTCTTGGTTTCCGTGAAGGCGTGCAGGGCGTCGGGGCCGAGTTCGCGTCCGAGTCCGGACTGTTTGTAGCCGCCGAAGGGGGTCCAGTAGCGGACGCTGGAGTGCGAGTTGACGGACAGGTTCCCGGCCCTGACCGCCTGGGAGACGCGTAGGGCGCGGCCCACGTCACGGGTCCAGATGGAGCCGGACAGGCCGTACTCGGTGGCGTTGGCGAGCCGCACCGCGTCGGCCTCGTCCTCGAAGGGGATGACGACGGCGACGGGTCCGAAGACCTCCTCGGCGGCCACCGGCGCGTCCGGGTCGACGTCGGTGAGCAGCGTCGGCGGGAACCAGAAGCCGGGGCCCTCGGGGGCCGTCCCGTGGATGCCGTCGCCCGGGGTGACGTAGGAGCGGACGCGGTCCAGCTGGGCCCTGGAGATCAGCGGGCCCATCTGGGTCTTCTCGTCGGCCGGGTCGCCCACGACGACCGACTCGATCGCGGGCGCCACGATCTCCAGGAAGCGGTCGTACACCGAACGCTGGACGAGGACGCGGGTGCGGGCGCAGCAATCCTGGCCGGAGTTGTCCAGGTACGACATGGGGGTGGCCAGGGCGGCCGCCTCCACGTCGGCGTCGGCGAAGACGATGTTCGGGCTCTTGCCGCCGAGTTCGAGGGTGAGCCGCTTCACCCGGTCGGCGCACGTGGCCATGATCTGCTTGCCGACGCGGGTGGAGCCGGTGAACACGATCTTGGCGACGCCGGGGTGCTCGACGAGCGCGTTGCCCGCGATGGCGCCCTCGCCGGGCAGGACCTGGAAGAGGCCTTCGGGCAGGCCTGCCGCCAGGGCGAGTTCTGCGAGGCGGAGCGCGGTGAGCGGTGTCGTCTCGGCCGGCTTGAGGATCACGGCGTTGCCCGCGGCGAGCGCGGGCGCCGTGCCCCAGGCGGCGATCGGCATGGGGAAGTTCCATGGGGCGATGACGCCGACGACTCCGAGGGGTTCCAGGAGGGTGACGTTCAGGCCGCCGGGTACGGGGATCTGCCGGCCGCTCAGCCGTTCGACTCCCCCGGCGGAGAAGTCGAGCAGGTCGCGGACGTTGCCCGCTTCCCAGCGGGCGTTGCCGATGAGGTGACCGGCCTCGCGGACCTCAAGCCGCGCCAGTTCCTCCAGGTGGTCGTCGACCTGGGCGGCGAAGCGGCGCAGCAGCCGGGCGCGGTCGGCGGGGGCGGTGGCCGCCCACTGTTCCTGGGCCCGCGCGGCGCGGGTGACAGCGGCGTCGACGTCCTGCGCGGTGGCGGCGGGGACGGTCGCGACGACCTCTTCCGTCGCCGGGTTCAGCACGTCGAGTTTCTGGACCTCAAGCAAAGGTGCCTCACATGCGTTCGAAGGAGCGGCGGAGCTCCCAGTCGGTCACCGCGGAGTCGAAGGCGTCCAGCTCGACCCGCGCCATGTTGCGGTAGTGCGCGACCACCTCGTCGCCGAAGGCGGCCTTAGCGATGGCGCTGTTCTCCCACAGCTCGGCGGCCTCGCGCAGGGTGGTGGGGACGTGTTCGTAGTCGCCGGTGTAGGCGTTGCCGGTGCACTCGTCCGGCAGTTCGAGCTTCTGCTCTATGCCGTACAGGCCGGCGGCGACCAGCCCCGCGACGGCGAGGTGCGGGTTCACGTCGCCGCCGGGCAGCCGGTTCTCGAAGCGCAGGGAGCGGCCGTGGCCGACGACGCGCAGGGCGCAGGTGCGGTTGTCGTAGCCCCACGCGGCGGCGGTCGGCGCGAAGGAGCCGGGCACGAACCGCTTGTAGGAGTTGATGTGGGGCGCGTAGAGGAGGGAGAACTCGCGCAGCGCGGCGAGCTGTCCGGCCAGGAAGTGCCGCATGACGGGCGACATGCCGCCCGGGTCGTCCTGGGAGCCCCGCATGGCGTTGTTGCCGTCGGCGTCCTGGAGCGAGAGGTGGATGTGGCAGGAGTTGCCCTCGCGCTCGTTGAACTTGGCCATGAAGGTGAGCGAGACGCCTTCCTGGGCCGCGATCTCCTTGGCGCCGGTCTTGTAGACGGCGTGCTGGTCGCAGGTGACGAGGGCCTCGTCGTAGCGGAACACGATCTCGTGCTGGCCGGGGTTGCACTCGCCCTTGGCGGACTCGACGACGAGCCCGGCGGTGGTCATGTCGTTGCGGATGCGGCGCAGGAGCGGCTCGATGCGGCCGGTGCCGAGGACGGAGTAGTCGATGTTGTACTGGTTGGCCGGGGTGAGGTTCTTGTAACCGGCGTCCCAGGCCTGTTCGTAGGTGTCCTTGAAGACGATGAACTCCAGCTCGGTGCCGACGTGGGCGGTGTAGCCCAGCGCGGCGAGGCGCTCCAGCTGGCGGCGCAGGATCTGCCGGGGCGCGGCGACCACGGGTGAGCCGTCGCTCCAGGCGAGGTCCGCGATCAGCATCGCGGTGCCCTCGTTCCAGGGGACGCGGCGCAGGGTGCTCAGGTCGGCGTGCATGGCGAAGTCGCCATAGCCGCGGTCCCAGGAGGACATCGCGTATCCGTCGACGGTGTTCATCTCCGGGTCGACGGCCAGGAGGTAGTTGCAGCCCTCCGTGCCGTGTTCGAGGACCTCGTCGAGGAAGAAGCGGGCGGCGAACCGCTTGCCCTGGAGCCGCCCCTGCATATCGGGGAAGGCCAGGACGACAGTGTCGATCTCGCCGCTCGCGACCAGGGCCGTCAGCTCCTGGACGGCGAGCGGGGGTGTGCGGTCTGCCACGGGAAAAGCCTCCTTGGGTCAGCCGGGAGCCATAAGGTATTGCGGAGAACCTTTGCTTGGGAAGGGGGTACGGACATGTCGCACCCGGAAGAGGGCACGACGCAGGGCGGGTGGCCCGCGGCGCAGGACGACGACCGGCTGACTCCGGTGCTGCGCCCGGTGCGGGCGGGCAACGGCTTCGAGGAGGCCCTGGAGCAGATCCTCCAGGTGGTCCGCCTCGGCCTGGTGCCCGGCGGTGAACGCCTGCCGGCGGAACGGGAGTTGGCCGACCGCCTCGGCATCAGCCGGGTCACGCTGCGCGAGGTCCTGAAGGTCCTGACGGACCAGGGCCTGGTCGAGTCGCGGCGCGGCCGCTACGGCGGTACGTTCGTGCGCCCGCGCCCCGAGGCGCCGGGCGAGGACGAGCTGCGGCGCCGGATCAAGGACGTCGACGTGGAGGACGCGCTGCGCTTCCGCGAGGTCCTTGAGGTGGGCGCGGCCGGGCTCTGCGCGGCGCACGGCCTCACCGGCGAGCAGGCGGAGCGGCTGCGGGGGGCGCTCGCGCAGACGCATGACGCGCCGCTGTCGGAGTACCGCCGCCAGGACACGCTGCTGCACCTCACCCTCGCCGAGCTGTGCGGCTCGCCGACGCTGACCGCGCAGTACGCGGCGGTCCGCGCGACCGTCAACGACCTCCTGGACTGCATCCCGCTGCTCGTACGCAACTTGGAGCACTCGCAGCGCCAGCACACCGCGCTCGTCGAGGCGGTGCTCGACGGGGACGCGGACGGGGCGCGGGAGATGATGCGGGAGCACTGCGCGGGTACGGCGGCGCTGCTGCGGGGATTCTTGACCTGAGGAGCTCGGGGGGCGCCCGTGAGGAGCGGTTAACCATCGCGTAACGCAGGGGTCTTGCTTTCTCGTACCCCGGACGGCAAAGGTATGGATCCGTTCCATTGAGTCACCCGCCGCAGTGCCGTCGTAGCGTCGTAGGGGAGCCGTGCCATGACCGTGGAGTCCAGCAAGCCGAGCCCAGCCGAACCGCCCGACGACTATCTGGAGCGCAGAACGCTCCGCCGGGGCAGCGCGGGCTGGCTGCTGCTCACCGGACTCGGCGTCGCCTACGTCGTCTCCGGCGACTACTCGGGGTGGAACTTCGGCCTGGCGGAGGGTGGCTTCGGCGGCCTCGGCATCGCCATGGGACTCATGGGCGTGATGTACGCGTGCATGGTCTTCTCGCTCGCCGAACTCTCCTCCGTCCTGCCGACCGCCGGCGGCGGCTACGGCTTCGCGCGCCGGGCGCTCGGCCCGTGGGGCGGCTTCCTCACCGGAACCGCCATCCTCATCGAGTACGTCCTCGCGCCCGCCGCCATCTCGATCTTCATCGGTGACTACGTCGAGTCGCTCGGCCTGTTCGGCCTGACCTCGGGCTGGCCGGTCTATCTGGCCTGCTTCGTCCTCTTCATCGGCATCCACCTGTGGGGCGTCGGCGAGGCACTGCGCTTCAGCTTCGTCGTGACCGGCATCGCGGTGGCGGCGCTGCTGGTCTTCGCGGTCGGCGCGTTCATGGACTTCGACGCCTCGAAGCTGAACGACATCCCGGTGGAGGCGGACGCGTTCGGCGCCAACTCCTGGCTGCCGATGGGGCTGTTGGGGGTCTGGGCGGCGTTCCCGTTCGGCATGTGGTTCTTCCTCGGCGTCGAGGGCGTGCCGCTGGCCGCCGAGGAGACCAAGGACCCGGCGCGCACACTGCCGCGGGCGATCCGCTGGTCGATGGCCATCCTCGTCGTGCTCGCGCTCCTCACGTTCTTCGCCTCGGCGGGCGCGCGCGGCGCGAACGCGCTCCAGGACGCGGGCAACCCGCTGGTGGAGGCGCTGCAACCGGACGGCGAGGCGACGGCGCTCAGCCGCGTCGTCAACTACGCGGGCCTGGCCGGCCTGGTGGCGTCCTTCTTCTCGCTCATCTACGCGGGCTCGCGCCAGCTCTTCGCGCTCTCCCGCGCCGGCTACCTCCCCCGCTTCCTCTCCCTGACCAGCCGCCGCAAAGCCCCTTACCTCGGGCTGCTCGTGCCCGGCGCGATCGGCTTCGGGCTCGCCGCGGCGACCGGGGACGGGGCGCGCATGCTGAACGTCGCGGTGTTCGGCGCCACCATCTCGTACGCCCTGATGTCGCTCTCGCACATCGTGCTGCGCCGCCGCGAGCCGGGCCTGGAGCGGCCGTACCGTACGCCCGGCGGCATCCTCACCTCGTCGGTCGCGCTGGTCCTCGCCTGCGCCGCGCTGGTCGCGACGTTCCTGGTGGACGTGACGGCGGCGCTCATCGCGCTCGCGGTGTACGTGGTCGCGATCGCGTACTTCGGGATGTACAGCCGCAAGCATCTGGTGGCGCGTGCGCCGGAGGAGGAGTTCGCGGCGCTGGCCGCCGCCGAGGCGGAGTTGGCACGCGACTGATGACCACGGACAAGAGCACAGTGAGGGAGAACGCGGTGAGCGGCAGGCCACTGATCGGTATCAGTACCTACCTGGAGGAGAAGGCGACCTGGCGCGTGTGGGAGCTGCCCTCGGTCCTGCTGCCGGCCGGGTATCCGCGCCTGGTGCAGCGGGCGGGCGGCATCGCCACGCTGCTGCCGCCGGACGATCCTTCGTACGCGGCGTCCGTCGTCGCCCGTCTCGACGGCGTCGTCATCTCGGGCGGGCCCGACGTCGAGCCCGTGCGGTACGGCGCGGAGCGCGAGGAGCACACGGGGCCGCCCGCGCGGGAGCGGGACGCCTGGGAACTGGCCCTGATCGAGGCCGCGTTGGCGTCGAGCACCCCGCTGCTCGGCATCTGCCGGGGCATGCAGCTGCTGAACGTGGCGCTCGGCGGGACACTGGTCCAGCACATGGACGGGCACACGGTGGCACCGGGCGTCTTCGGCACGCACACAGTGAAGCCGGTGCCGGGCACGCTGTACGAGTCGATCGTCCCGGACGCCTCCACGGACGTGCCGACCTACCACCACCAGGCCGTGGACCGCCTCGGCAAGGGCCTCACGGCATCGGCCTACGCGGAGGACGGCACCCCGGAGGCCATCGAACTCCCGCGGCCCACCTGGGCGTTGGGCGTGCAGTGGCACCCGGAGATGGGTACGGACACCCGCGTCATGACGGCGCTGGTCCGGGCCGCCGCCTCCTGAGCCGGCGGGGGCGGCCGGGCGGTGAAGACACCCTCGGGGCCGGGGCCGCCCGGGGAGACGGACTCCGGCAGCGCGGCGGAGTGCCCGGCCCCGACGCCGGGCGAGAACCCGCCGCGCCGAGCTACTCCTCCAGGGCGTTCCGGACACCCGCGGCCTTGGCGCGTACCGCGAGGAATTTTCCGGTTCTTCCGGGGGTGGCCAGGGTCAGCTCTCCGCCGCGCGTTCCTCGTCGCCAGTCGCCGTACGGGAAGGCCGGCCGCTCGTAGCGCTGCCGGGCCGCCCGCGGGGACCCGAGGCCGAGGCCGAAGGCGATCTCCGGCCAGGTCATGCCGCGCCCCCGCGCCATCTGGAGCAGCCCGGTCCCCAGCCCGTCCATCTCGCCGTGGGCCGGCGGCAGTAGGCTGGGAGCCGCCGTGATGTCGGCGTGATCGGCCTCCCGCTCGCCCTCGACCGGCCTCGCGGCGCCGCTGAGCGGGAACGCCACCAGCCGGACCGCTTCGTGCGGGGCCGAGGGCAGGCCGTGGCAGCCTGCCGCCCCCTGCACGCCCCACGCCCCGACGCAGCTCAGGCCCAGCGCGACTACGCCTCGCTCATGCGCATCACCGAGCGGCGCGCCGACGACGACCGGCAGCGACGGCGGCAGGTCCGCCTGCCTCAGGGCTTGCCCTGGCCCTTCCCGCCCCGCGTAAGCGTCAGCAGGTCCCTGCCCGGCCCCGCCGGACGGTGGCCTGTCGGCCAGACGGCTCGTAGCTCCCGGCGGAGGCGGACGTCCTTCAGGGGGATCTCCACCAGGCGCCGCGCTGCCAGCTCCTCCCCCACCGCGAGTTCGCTCAGGACCGAGGGGCCCGCGCCGCTGACGGCCGACGCCTTGACCGCCGTCGTGGACGACAGTTCGATCAGCGGGCGGGCGAGGCCGCCGAGCGCCGCGTCGAGGACCTGCCGGGTGCCCGACCCCTCCTCGCGCAGGATCAGCGGCGTCGCGGCCAGCTCCGCCGCGCCGAGCGGTTTCCCGCGCCGCGCCCAGGGGTGCCCCGGCGCCGTCACGACGACCAGGCGGTCGTGGGCGATGACCACGTCGTCGAGGCCGCCGGGCACGGTGAGCCCCTCGACGAAGCCGAGGTCCGCCTCCCCGGCGAGCAGCCGGGCCGCCACGGCCGCGGAGTTGCCGGCCAGCAGCGAGACCGCCGTGTCCGGCCGCTGGGTCCGCAGGGCGATCAGCCAGCCCGGCAGCAGATACTCGGCGATCGTCATGCTCGCCGCGACCCGCAGCCGTGAGTCCCGCCGGTCGCGCAGCGCCTGCGCCCCCGCGTCGAAGGCCTCCGCCGCCTCCACGATCCGCCCGGCCCAGTCGGTGACCAGGGCCCCGGCGTCCGTGAGGCGCGAGCCGCGCGGCGACCGGTCGACGAGCGCGACGCCGAGCTGCCGCTCCATGGCGCGTACCCGGCTGCTCGCCGCGGGCTGGGTGATGCCCAGCTCCCGCGCGGCCCGCCCGAGGCTGCCCAGCCGGGCCACGGCCAGCAGCAGCTGGAGCGCCCCGAGGTCGGGGACACGGTGCGCGAGCGACACCGGCACCGGCACCAGCACCGCTGCCGGTACGGACCGGGAAACGGAGGATGCGGGGTGGCGGCTCATAAAGGCAGCTTATGCCCTCATAGGTAAGTACTCCCTGGTGGCCGCCCCGTCCCCGTACGACCGTGGACGCATGGTCACCGCCGTCCGCCCCGCTCCCCTGGCCACCGCCACCACCGCCCCCCGCACCCGCCTCCCGGCGGTCCGCCACCTCGGCCCGAACTGGTACGCCTCCGTCATGGGCACCGCCATCGTCGCCAACGCCGGCGCCACGCTCCCCTACCAGTTCACGGGGTCGCGTACGGCCTGCGCCGCCGTATGGGCGCTCTCCTTCCTGCTGCTCGCCGTGCTGCTCGCCGCCCGCGCCGCGCACTGGATCCACCACCGCGACCAGGCCCGCGCGCACCTCCTCGACCCGGCGGTGGCGCCCTTCTACGGCTGTCTGTCGATGGCCCTGCTCGCGGTCGGCGCCGGCACGCTGATCGTGGGCAAGGACTGGGTGGGCACCGGCGCCGCCGTGGCGATCGACGCCGTACTGTTCACCGCCGGCACCGCCATCGGGCTCGCCGGAGCCGTCACCATCCCGTACCTGATGGTGGTCCGCCACCGCATCACCGCCGACCAGGCCTCGCCCGTGTGGCTGCTTCCCGTGGTGGCCCCGATGGTGTCGGCGGCCGTGGGCCCGCTGCTCCTGCCGCACCTGCCCCCGGGCCAGGCCCAGCAGACGATGCTGTACGCCTGCGGCGCGATGTTCGGCCTGAGCCTGCTCGCGACGCTGATGACGCTGCCGGTGATCTTCGCCCGCCTGGTGACCGCGGGCCCGCTGCCCACGGCGCTCACCCCCACGCTCTTCCTTGTCCTCGGCCCGCTGGGCCAGTCGACGACGGCCGCCAACAAGTTCGCGGACGTCGCGCCAGGTGTCGTGCCCGCCCCGCTCGACCAGGCTTTCCTGGCCTTCGCCGTGCTCTACGGCGTGCCCGTGACGGGCTTCGCGCTGCTGTGGCTGGCGCTCGCGGCCGCCATGGTGCGGCGCGCTCGGCGGGACGGCATGGGCTTCGCGATGACCTGGTGGGCGTTCACCTTCCCGGTCGGCACCTGCGTGACGGGGGCCGAGGGCCTCGGCGCCCACACGGGCCTCCCTGCCTTCGACTGGCTGGCGACCGGCCTCTACGTTCTCCTGGTGGTCACCTGGGCGGCGGCCCTGGCCCACACCCTGCGCGGCACCGTCACCGGCAGGCTGCTCGCAGCGCCGCGTCCAGGACCGCCGGGGCCCGGGTCAGGGACGGGCCGTACCAGGTGAGGTGACGGCCGCTGACCAGCGCCACCGGCGTACCCGGCGGGAACGCCTCGGGGCCGTCGTCGCGCGTGAAGCGGTACGGCTCGTCGGGCAGCACCACCAGGTCGAGGCCGGCCGAACGCAGGTCCTCGACGGGGACGCGGGGGTAGCGCTCGGCGTGCTCGGCGTAGGCGTTGTCGACGCCCAGACGCGCGAGCACGTCGCCCGCGAACGTGTCGCGGCCAAGGACCATCCATGGCCGCCGCCAGATGGGGACCGCCGCCCGCAGCCGGGCCGCCGTGCGGGGCGGGTCGCCCCACGCGGCCTGCGCCTGCTCCAGCCAGCGCGGCTGCCCCGCCCCGCACGCGGTGAGGACCCGGCTCAGCTCCCGGAAGGCCTGGTCCAGTGTCCGCACCTCGGTGACGAGGACCTCGATGCCCGCCGCCCGCAGCGCGGCCAGGTCGGGGGCGCGGTTCTCCTCCTCGTTGGCGATCACCAGGTCGGGCGCGAGGGCGGTGATCCGGGGCACGTCGGGGTTCTTGGTGCCGCCCACCCGCGTGACGTCGAGGTCCACCGGATGGCTGCACCAGTCGGTGGCGCCGACCAGCGCGCCCGGCACGGTCACGGCGACCGCCTCGGTCAGCGAGGGCACCAGCGAGACGACCCGCGGCGGAGTCCGGGGCAGAGGCCTGGCGAGCGGCATCTCAGCGCCCCCCGTCGTCCACCGCCTCGATGTGGTCCCCCACGGCGACCACCAGGACCCGCGTGTCCGCGACCGTGGCCCGCCAGCGGTGGCGGACCCCTCCTGTGAGGAACAGGCTGTCGCCGCGCCCGAGGCGGTAGGCGCGGCCCTCGGCCTCCATCTCGACGGCGCCCTCGACGACGTACATCAACTCGTCGTTGCGGTGCTGGAACTCGCGGCCCTCGTCGTGGTCCCCGATGAATTCCAGGACGTGCAGCTGGTGATGGCCGCGGGTCAGTTCCCGCACCCGCGCCTCGGGTGTCGAGCCGGTCAGGTCCGTGTCGTCGTCGGCGCGCACCACCTCGACGGTGCGGGCCGGGTCGGCGGCGGCGAGGAGCTCCACGTCCGTGGTGCACAGGGCGTCCGCGACGCGCTGCAAGGAGCGTCTGCTGGGCCGGGCACGTTCGTTCTCGATCTGGCTGAGGAAGGGCACCGACAGGCCGCTGCGCTCGGCGACGACGGCGAGGGTGAGCTCCAGCTGGCGGCGCCGCCGCCGCACGGCCGAGCCCACCCGGAGGGTCTCCTTGTGCTCGTCCATCGCCTCGGCTCCCTTCAGCGCGTCGGTCCACTCTCAACCCTGACGGGTTTTCTGCACCCTACGCATGTTCGCCAAACGGTTCCGCCCTGTTGCTACAGCCGGTGCCGGTCCCCGCTGCTACAGCCGGTGGTGGTCGTTGCTACAGCCGGTGCCAGTACAGCAGCTGTCCGGCCTCGCCGGAGGCGGAACCCTCACTCGGGACGAACAGACTGACGAGCAGCGCGGGCCGGCCCCGCGGATCGGTCAGCAGGGTCGCGGAGGGGTTGGCGAAGGCGCGGCTGCCGCCGTGCGTACGGATGTGGAGGCGGTCCGCCCGCCCGCCGGCGGGGTCGTACGCGTAGGTGCCCCAGCTGCCGAAGTCACCTCGCCTCCTCTGTCCCTCGATTATCACCACGCGCTGTCCGCCGAGCTCTATGGGCGCCCGGTCGCCGATGTTGCCGCCGTTGCCCCAGGCGTGCACGGCGCGATCGAGCCGCCGGTCGGGCTCCGCGTGCCAGTGCCGGAAGCCGGTGAGGGTGGCGCGCAGCTGGCGGTCGGTGTCGCAGCCCGCGCGGTAGTGCCCGGTGAGGTGGATGGTCGCGCCGCGCACGGCGGTGATGCCGGGCGTGCCCTCGGCACAGCGGGACAAGGTGCGCGGCGCGTCGAAGGCCCGGTGGGCACGCCCGTCGAGCAGCGCGGCCAGATCCTCGTACGCCCGGACCGCGATGTGGTTGCGCGGATCCTTCTCGTACGCGAGGACATAGCCGCCGCGGCCGTCGTGCGCGAGCGAGGCCTGGTGGGTGCCGGGCCCGAAGTCGTGGCGGCGCTGCCAGTGCCGCAGATCGGCGGACGTGGCGACGGCGGCGTGGAAGCGGCCGTCGGTGAGCAGCGTGTGGTAGACGGCGAGGTAGGTGCCGTCCGGGGCCTGTTCGATCTGCGCGGCGTCCATGGTGCGGCCGGTGTGGTCCCGCGCGTCGTAGCGGTGGCCGTCGGCGGCCGTGACGTCCTCGGCGAGCGCGGCCAGGCGCGCGGTGCCGGCGGAGGCGGGGGCGGCGTCGGCCCGGGCCAGCTGCGCGAGGAGCAGGGCCGCGGCCAGGGCGAGGACGGCGGCGACGGTGAAGAGCGCCGTCCTGGGCTGCCTTGCGGTCACGGGTGGGGTCTCACGTTCAGCTGTCCGAGAAGATGCCCGGTCGAGGTTAGGGAGTCGAGTGCCACCACGAGAACGCCGGAAGGAGTGGGCTTTGCCACAAGGCGCCACAAGGCGCGACAAGGCGAGCCCACCCCTCGGGAGACACCGTCCGGCCGGTGCTACTGCCCGGTACTACTTCGCGGAGGTCATCTTCTCCTCGAAGCCCGGGTTCTTCTTCAGCCAGGCGTCGACGGCCTCGGGCTCGTTGCCCTTGCCCGCCTTGTTGATCTCGTTCTCCAGACTGGCCAGCTGCTCCTCGCTCATCTTGAAGTCCTTGAGCCACTTCGTGAGCTTCGGGTACTGCTTCGGGAAGTCCTTGCTGGAGATCGTGCGGATCGTGTCGCCCTTGCCGAAGGCGACCTTGGGGTCCTTCAGCTTGGTCAGGTCGTACTCGTTGTACGCCCAGTGCGGCGACCAGAGCAGGACCGCGACCGGCTCCTTCTTGGCGTACGCCGACTTCAGCTCGGAGAGCATCGCGGGCGTCGAACCGGAGACGATCTTGTACTCCTTGTCGAGGCCGTAGCCGGGCAGGACCTTGTCCTTGAGCGCCGTCATCACGCCCGTGCCGGGCTCGATGCCGATGATCTTGCCCTTGAACGTGTCGCCCTTGCCCTTGAGGTCCGCCAGCGACTTCACGTCCTTGACGTAGGACGGAACGGCGATCTCCAGCGACGTCGGGCTGTACCAGGAACCGAGGTCCTTGAGGTTGGCCTTGTTCTTCTCCCAGTACTGCTTCTGGGCCGTGGGCAGCCAGGCGTCGAGGTCCAGGTCGAGGTCGCCCTGGGCGAGCGCGGTGTAGACCGGGCCGACGTCGGACGGCGTCAGCTTCATCTTGTAGCCGCGCTTCTCCAGGACACGCTTCCAGAGGTTGGTGACGGCGATGTTCTCGTCCCACGCGAAGTACGCGGCGTTCAGCGGACGCTTCGCCTCGGCGGGCGCGGACGTGTCGGGCAGCGGGGCCAGCTTGTCCACGAGACCCGGGTTCTTCTTCAGCCAGGCACGGACGGCTTCCTGCTGCTTGCCCTTGCCCGCCTTGTTGATCTCCGCCTCAAGACCCGTGAGCTGCTTCTCGCTCATCTTGAAGTCCTTCAGCCACTTGGCGACCCGCGGGTTCTCGTCGGAGAAGCCCTCGCGCGCCAGGGTGTGCACGCCGTCGCCCTTGCCCCAGGCGCCCTTGGGGTCCTTGAGCTTCTTCAGGTCGAAGTCGCTGTACGCCCAGTGCGGCGACCAGAGCGTGGTGACGATCGGTTCCTTCTTGGCGTACGCGCGCTTGAGCTCGGCCAGCATCGCGGGCGTGGAGCCGTCGACGACCTTGTACTCCTTGTCGAGGCCGTACTCCCCGAGCACCTTGTCCTTGAGCAGGCCCATCATCCCGGCGCTCGACTCGATGCCGACGATCTTGCCCTTGAAGGTGCCGCTCTTGCCCTTGAGGTCCTCAAGGGAGTCGACGCCCTTCACGTACGAGGGCACGGACAGCTCCAGCGAGGTCGGGCCGAACCACGGGCCGAGGTCCTCCAGCTTGTCGCCGTACTTCTTCCAGTACGAGGCGTGCGTCGTCGGCAGCCAGGCGTCGGTCTGGAAGTCGACGCTGCCCTGTGCCAGCGAGGTGTAGAGCGGGCCCGCCTCCAGCTGCTTGGTCTGCGGCTTGAAGCCGCGCTGCTCCAGGATCTCCTTCCAGAGGAAGGTGGAGGCGACGCCCTCGTCCCAGGGGATGTAGCCGATGTTGATCTGCTTGCCCTGGCCGACGTTCTTCGCGTCCGAGGCGGTTTCCTCGGACTTCGAGCCGCCGAAGACGCCCATGCCGCCCGCGACGAGCGCGAGGACGACCACGCCGACGACCGCGACGGCGGCCTGCGGACGGTAGGTCCAGATGTTCAGGCCCCGCGCGGCGCGCAGCTTGGCGGCGGCGCGGCGGCCCAGCGGCGAGACCTGGGTGCCCAGCGAGCCGGTCATCCGGTCCAGATAGATCGCCAGGATGACGATGGCCACGCCCGCCTCGGAGCCGAGGCCCACGTTGAGCTGGCCGATGGCCTCGTTGACGTCGGCGCCCAGGCCCTCGGTGCCGACCATGCCCGCGATGGCGGCCATGGACAGGCCCAGCATGATGACCTGGTTGACACCGGCCATGATCGTGGGAAGGGCGAGGGGCAGCTGGATGCGGAGCAGGATGTTCCGCGGCGTGGTGCCGAACGCGTCCGCGGCCTCGACCAGTTCCTTGTCGACCTGGCGGATGCCCAGCTCCGTCATGCGGACGCCGGGGGCCAGGGCGAAGATCAGGGTGGCCACGATGCCCGCGGGGGCGCCCATCCCGAAGAAGAGGATGGCGGGGATGAGGTAGATCATCGCCGGCAGCGTCTGCATGAAGTCGAGCACCGGGCGGACGATGCCGCTGACCGTGCTGGACCGCGCCGCCCAGATGCCCACGGGCACGGAGATGACCAGCGCGATGATCGTCGAGACGAGCACCAGGGCCAGCGTCATCATCGCGTGGTCCCACAGTTCCAGCGAGACGATGAACGCGAAGCCCGCGAAGGTCAGCACACCGGCGACCACACCGCGCAGCCAGAAGGCGATGACGGCGAAGATGCCCGCGAGGAGCAGCGGCTCGGGCGCCTGGAGCACGTCGGCTATGCCGTCGTAGGCGCCCTGGAAGACGGTTTTGAAGAAGTCGAACAGCCATGACATGTGGCTGAGCAGCCAGTCGACGGTGTCGTTGACCCACTCACCGAACGGAATCCTAGGCACCGCTGACCACCTTGCCCACGGCCTGTCCGCCGTTGTCTCGCGCGACGGAAGCGGCGGCGTCCCGCGGCTCGCCCTCGGAGGTCATCGGCTCGCCGAGCACCGCGAGCAGCCGCGTCCGCGGTACGACGCCGACGAGCTCGCCGGCCGCGTCGGTGACGGCGACCGGCACGTCGCTGGTGGAGCACGGCGTGAACAGCTCGATGATCGGCGTGTCCTCGGTGACGGCGGCGGGGGCGTCGCCCCGCACATAGTCGCTGTCCGGGTCGGCCATGATCGCGCCCGCGGTGAGCACCCGGGAGCGGTCGACGTCCTGCGTGAACGCGGCGACATAGTCGTTGGCCGGGGTGACGAGGATGTCCTCGGCGTTGCCGATCTGGACGATGCGGCCGTCGCGCATGACGGCGATCTGGTCGCCCAGGCGCATGGCCTCGTTCAGGTCGTGGGTGATGAAGACGATGGTCTTCTTCAGCCTCTTCTGGAGTTCGAGGAGCTGGTCCTGCATGTCGCGGCGGATCAGCGGGTCGAGCGCGCTGAACGACTCGTCCATGAGGAGCAGGTCGGCGTCGGTGGCGAGCGCGCGGGCCAGGCCCACGCGCTGCTGCATGCCACCGGACAGCTCGTCGGGCCAGGACTTCTCCCAGCCCTTGAGCCCGGCGAGCTCCAGCGCCTCGGTGGCGCGCCGCTCGCGCTCGGCGCGCGGGACGCCCTGCACCTCAAGGCCGTAACCGGCGTTCTCCAGGACGCTGCGGTGCGGAAAGAGCGCGAAGTGCTGGAAGACCATGCTGATCTTCTTGGAGCGCACCTGGCGCATCTCGCGCGCGCTCAGCTCGGTGAGGTCCTGACCGTCGAAGCGGACGTGACCGGCCGTCGGCTCCGACAGCCCGTTGAGCATGCGCAGCAACGTGGACTTGCCGGATCCGGAGAGACCCATGACGACGAAGATCTGGCCCGGCTCGACCTCGAAGGAGGCGTCGATCACGGCGGCGGTGGTGCCGTCGGCGCGCAGCTCCCCCCGGTCGGCTCCGTGGCGGAGTCGCTCCACCGCGTCAGCGGGTCGTCTGCCGAACACTTTGTACAAGTGCTCGGCCTGCAGCCTGGACACATACACCTCTCGGGTCGAACCAAGACGGCCCGCCTCCCCCGTCGGCGGGCCGTGGAGCGCCGTGGCCTCTGCCCACTTGCCCATCGAAATGTTGAATCCTCGACGGGGTGCACTCCGGCGGCGCGCCTGCCCTGACTCGCGAGAACCAAACACAGAAGTGACCCAGCTCACTTCACCGCCGGTCCGTATGTCGTCGCCCCAGGTCGGGGCCGGGTGTCGGTGCCGTGCGGCATGATGCGCACCGTGACTCAGCGAACACGACGGCTCATGCTTCTCGACACGGCATCCCTCTACTTCCGGGCCTACTTCGGGGTCCCCGACTCCGTGAAGGCACCGGACGGCACATCGGTCAACGCCGTGCGCGGACTGCTCGACTTCATCGCCCGCCTCGTCCAGGACCACCGCCCGGACGACCTGGTCGCCTGCATGGACGCGGACTGGCGCCCGCACTGGCGCGTCGAGCTCATCCCCTCGTACAAGGCGCACCGCGTGGCCGAGGAGACCGCGCAGGGCCCGGACGCCGAGGAGATCCCCGACACCCTCTCCCCGCAGGTCCCGGTGATCGAGGAGGTCCTGGACGCGCTCGGCATCGCGCGCGTGGGCGTGCCGGCGTACGAGGCCGACGACGTGATCGGCACCTTCGCGGCGCGCGCCACGGGCCCGGTGGACATCGTCACCGGCGACCGCGACCTGTACCAACTGGTCGACGACGGGCGCGGCATCCGCGTCCTCTATCCCCTGAAGGGCGTCGGCACCCTCCAGGTCACGGACGAGGCCTGGCTGCGCGAGAAGTACGGCGTCGACGGCCCCGGCTACGTCGACCTCGCGCTGCTGCGCGGCGACCCGAGCGACGGCCTGCCCGGCGTGCCCGGCATCGGTGAGAAGACGGCGGCCAAGCTGCTGGACGCCTTCGGCGACCTGGCCGGGGTCATGGCCGCGGTCGACGACCCGAGGTCGAAGCTCACCCCCTCGCAGCGCAGGCGGCTCGACGAGTCGAGGGCGTACGTGGCGGTCGCCCCGAAGGTCGTCCGGGTCGCCGCCGACGTGCCCCTGCCCGAGGTCGACGTGGCGCTGCCCCGCGCACCGCGCGATCCGGCGGCACTGGACGCGCTCGCCGAGCGGTGGAACCTGGGCGGCTCGCTCCAGCGGCTTCTCTCCACCCTCCAGAGCTGAAAGTGTTAGCTTAGGTAAGCCTAAGTAACTATGGATCAGGGGAGGCCGTCGCCGATGGCAGAACGTCCGGCACGCAAAGCGCCGAAGGCCCACGTCGCGCGAGTCGTGCGCACGCAGCGGCTGACTCCGCACATGCAGCGCGTGGTGCTCGGCGGCGAGGGCCTCGCCGAGTTCACCGCGGGCGAGTGCACCGACCACTACGTGAAGCTGCTCTTCGACGCCGAGGGTGTCACCTACCCGGAGCCCTTCGACATACAGCGCATCCGCGAGGAGTTCCCGCGCGACCAGTGGCCGGTCACCCGGACGTACACAGTGCGCTGGTGGGACCCCGAGGCCCGCGAGCTGGCCCTCGACTTCGTGATCCACGGCGACGAGGGCCTCGCGGGCCCCTGGGCGCGCGAGGCCGAGGCGGGCACCACGATCCGCTTCCTCGGCCCCGGCGGCGGCTACGCCCCGGACACGGACGCCGACTGGCATCTGCTGGCCGGCGACGAGAGCGCCCTGCCCGCGATCTCCGCCGCGGCCGAGGCGCTCCCCGCCGGTGCGAGCGCCCGGATCCTCGTGGAGGTCGAGGGCCCCGAGGAGGAGCAGAAAATCGCCACGGACGCTCAGGTCGTCTGGCTGCACCGCGCGGGCCGCCCGGTGGGCCAGGCTTTGGTCGAGGCCGTGCGCTCCCTGGAGTTCCCGCCGGGCGACGTCCAGGCCTTCGTCCACGGCGAGGCGGGCTTCGTGAAGGAGCTGCGCCGCCACCTCCGCGTCGAGCGCGAGATCCCGCGCGAGCGCCTGTCGATCTCCGGCTACTGGCGCCTCGGCCACAACGAGGACGGCTGGCAGGCCTCGAAGCGGGAGTGGAACGCGCAGGTGGAGGCGGAGCAGGAAAGCGCGGCATAGGCGCCGCGCCTGCCGTCGGCCCGGTCGGCCTTGCGGCGTTTGGCTCCGCGAGGTCGGCCGGTCAACGGACGTGGGGCTGATGTCCGTGGCCGACGGCCGGCCGTGGTCCGTCCTCGCGCGGTTCCCCGCGCCCCTTCCAGGAGCGCTCACTCCCCGCAGCTGAGAGGTGGCCCTCCATGTCAGGCCCCGTCACCCCACTGCGCCGTCCCCCGCGATACGCGCGTGCAGATGCATGTCGTGCCAGCCGTCCGCGTGCAGCACCGCGCTGCGCATGGTGCCCTCCGCGGTGAAGCCGGTCTTCGAGGCCACGCGGCACGACGCCTCGTTGGCCGTCGCGTGCGTCAGTTCCAGGCGGTGCAGGCCCAGTTCGTCGAAGGCCCAGCGCGTGAGCGTCTCGACGCCGCGTGAGGCGACGCCGCGTCCGCGCGCCGACGGCACCGTCCAATAGGCGACTTCGGCCTGTCCGTCGGGGAGTTCGATCTGCCGCAGGGCGACCCGTCCGACGAGCCGGTCCGTGGCGGTGTCGGCGATCGCCCAGTGCGCGGCGCGTTCACCGGCCCAGGCCTTCCGCCAGTCCTCGATCCAGCCGAGCGCCTCGCTCTCGGAGTCGGCCACCCGGGCGTGCCAGCGCTGGAGGACGGGGTCCTGGAAAGCCTCGTACACGGCGGGTGCGTCGGTGGGCGCCCAGGGGCGCAGGACCAGGCCTCCGGGGGCGGGGAGCGTCGGCTGCTCCTGGTGGGCGAGGGCGCCGGGGGCGACTACGTCGGAGACCTTGAAGGGCATGACCTCATCTTGGCAGCGGGGCGCACGCGACGGCACTGGTTTTCCGGGCCCCCGCGACCGGCGGCCCGCCCTGGCCTGCGGCGTGCCCGCGGTGCCCCCTACGCTGGCCTCCTGATGAGACGCAAGCCCCGCATCCCGCCCGCCCCGCTGCCCCAGCGCGACGGCGTCGATGCCGTCCGGGTCAGGTTGCCGCCCGACGGGGCGTGGCCGACCGTCCGCGACCATCTCGTGGAGCGGCTCGCGGCCGGCCCCGGCGTCATCGACGCGATGCTGCGCGGCGGCGAGATCGTCGGCGCGGACGGCACGCCGGTCGCGCCGGACGCCCCGTACGCGCCGGGTGCCTTTGTCTGGTTCCACCGGGATCTCCCGGCGGAGGTCACCGTGCCGTTCGCCCTCGACGTCGTCCACCGCGACGAGCACATCGTGGTGGTGGACAAACCGCACTTCCTCGCCACCATGCCGCGCGGCGGCCACGTCACGCAGACCGCCCTCGCCCGGCTGCGCGTACAGCTCGGCATCCCGACGCTGAGCGCGGCCCACCGCCTGGACCGGCTGACCGCCGGGCTGCTCCTGTTCACCGTGCGGCCCGAGGAACGCGGCGCGTACCAGACGCTGTTCCGTGACCGCCTCGTACACAAGGAGTACGAGGCGGTGGCGCCCTACGACCCGCGCGTGCCGCTCCCCCGCACCGTCCGCAGCCACATCGAGAAGGAGCGCGGAGTCATCGCGGCGTACAAGGTCGAGGGCGCCGAGCCGAACAGCGAGAGCCGCGTCGAGCTCATCGAGCACCGCGGCGCCCTCGGCCGCTACCGCCTGACCCCGCACACCGGCCGCACCCACCAACTGCGCGTCCACATGAACGCGTTGGGCCTGCCGATCCTCGGCGACCCGGTCTACCCGGTGGTGACCGGACCCGCGGAGCCGGGCGACTTCCGGCGGCCGCTGCAACTCCTCGCGCGGGTCCTGGAGTTCACGGACCCGGTCACGGGCGCCCGGCACCGCTTCGTGAGCGGGCGGACGCTGGGCGCGTGGTCGGCGTACGGCGACTGGGACCAGTACGGCCAGTAGCCGGTCCGCGGCCCGCGCTCAGTTGCCGCGCCACCAGGTGACGAAACGCCGCCAAGCCCCCTGGGCCTGCACCGGCTGCGGCGCGGGCGCTGGTACGGGCGCGGGGGCGGGAGCAGCGGCCGGGGCTTCCTGCCGCGGCGGGCCCGGGGCGGCGGCGGGCTGCGGCTGAGGCGGCGGCGTGGAGATCTGCCAGTCCGTGCGGGGCCCAGGCACCTGCGCCGACGGCCGGGCCATGACGTCCTGCGGGGAAGCGGCATGAACCGCACCGGCAGCTCCACCAGGTGCCGCGAGAGGATCGACGACGTCCACCGCAACTCCCGCTCGTCCACCTCCAGTTCGACGTCCGGCAGCCGCATCAGGAGCGCGTCGACGCCGGTGTCGGCGATGGCGCGGCCGATGTCCTGCCCCGGGCATTCGTGGGGCCCGCCGCTGAACGCGAGGTGCGAACGGTTGCCCCGCATGTTGGCGGCGAGGTCCGGGCGTACGACGGGATCGACGTTGCCCGGCGCGATGCCGAGGATCAGGCCGTCGCCCGCGCGGATCTGCCGGCCGCCGAGCTCCGTGTCCTGCTTGGCGAAGTAGCCGATCATGGCGGTGAACGGCGGCTCGTCCCACAGCGACTGCTCGACCGCCTCGGGGACCGTCATCTGGCCGCCGTTGAGCTGCGCGCGGAAGCGGGGGTCGGTCAGGACCGTCCGCAGGACGTTCGCGATGAGGTTGGCGGTGGCCTCGTACGCGGCGATGAGCACCAGGCGCAGATGCGCGCCGACCTCGTCGTCGGTGAGCTGCGCCGGGTGCGCGATGAGGGTGGTGGTGAAGTCCTCCTCGGGCTGGACACGGCGCCGCGCCACGAGGCCCATCAGGACCTCCATGATGTACGCGTTGCTGGCGATGGCCGTGTCGGTGCCCTTGATCATGTCGCGGGCCGACTGCACCATCCGCTCGTTGTACTCCTCGGGCATGCCGAGGACGTGGCACATCACCATCATCGGCAGGTGCTCGGCGAACTGGCTGACCAGGTCGGCCTCGCCTCGCTCGCAGAAGTCGTTGATCAGCTGGTTCGTGTAGCGGTTGATGTAGCGGCGGAGGCCGCGGTGGTCGATGGTCGACATGGCGCCGGTGACCGCCTCGCGCAGCCGCTGGTGCTCGTCGCCCTCGACGAAGCTGCACATGGGCTGCCAGCCGAAGACGGGCGCGAGCGGATGGTCGGGCCCGGCGCTGCCGTCCCGCACCGCGCGCCAGATGCGCGAGTCCCGCGTGAACTGCGAGGGCGTACGGACCATGTGGAGGTTCTCGCTGTGTCCGAGCACGGCCCAGATCGGCACGTCGTTGTGGAGCAGCGCGGGGGCGACCGGGCCGTGCTCGGCGCGCAGCTTCTCGTACAGGCCGGCCAGATCGGTGTCCGCCTCGGGGCCATAAAGGCGGCGCAGTCCGCCGGGGCCGAGGCCGAGGCCATGGGCGGGACAGCCGGGGGGCGGCGCGGCGGGGTCGTCGGTGCCGGGCCAGGAGGGAGAGGGGGTCGTCACGGTCGTCGCTCCGGGTTGACGGGAGGGTTCCGGTGGGGCAGAGGTCGCAAGGGGCCGGATGTATCGGACGGGCAGCCAGGCGGGTCAGGCGGCTCAGGCGCGGGCCACGGCCAGGGAGTGGAGGTAGCGCATCAGGGTCATCAGGACGTCCCGGCTGGACTCCCTGCGGCGGGCGTCGCAGGCCAGGATCGGCACTCCGGGTTCCAGATCCAGCGCCCTGCGCAGCGTCTCGACCGGGTGATGCGGCGCGTCGGGAAAGTCGTTGACGGCGATGACGAACGGCACGCCGCGCTCCTCAAGGCGCCCGATCACGTCGAAGCTGACCTCCAGGCGGCGGGTGTCGATGAGCACGACCGCCCCGAGCGCTCCTTCGAAGAGGCCGTTCCACAGGAACCAGAAGCGCTCCTGGCCGGGGGTGCCGAAGAGGTAGAGCACCAGTTCCTCGGAGATGCTGATGCGGCCGAAGTCCATGGCCACGGTGGTGGCCGTCTTGGACTCCGATCCGTAGTTGTCGTCGACGCCGATGCCCGCCTCGGTCATCGTCTCCTCGGTCGTCAGCGGACGGATCTCGCTGACCGAGCCGACCATCGTCGTCTTGCCGACCCCGAACCCGCCGACGATGACGACCTTCACGGCGGCCGTGGCCGTGTGCGGCAGGACGTCCTCGCTGCGGGGGCCGGTGATCGTGTCGGTGCTCTTAGAGCTTCTGAAGTCCATGCATCACCGCTTCGAGAAGGGATCGGTCGGGGATCGCGGAGCGGACGATGGGGGCACGCGCCTGAACCAGTTCGGCCGCGAGCAACTCGGTCAGGACCACGGTCACCACACTGAACGGCAGCGCCATGTACGCGGAGAGTTCCGCGACGGAGAGCGGCGTCGCGCACAGCCGGAGCACCGCCGAGTGCTCCGGCTGTGCCGTGGGCGACGCCTCGCCGTTGGCCACGATCAGCGTGACGAGGTCGAGGGGCGCCCGCTCGGAGTCCTCGCCCGTCAGGATGTACAGCCGCTCGGGGTTGTCGGGGCTGCGTCGCTCGCGCTGGGGAGGGGCGTCGGGGTCGGGCGCGTCCCGGGCGGGCGCATCCCGGGCGGATGCGTCCCGCCGGGACGGCAGGTCCCCGTTCGAAGGGCCGGGCGACGGGCCTTGCGGAGGAGTCATACGGCCTGCCCGTCACGCCGGGGCGGGCTCGTCAGATGTGCTCCGATGCGTACGACGAGGTCGCGCATCCGGGCGGCGACGAGGCCCGCGTCGACGGTCACGTCGGCGAGCACCGCCAGATAGGCGCCGGCGCCCGCGGCCATCATGTAGAAGTAGCCGCCGTCGATCTCGATGATGACCATCTTCATTCCGCCGTCGCTGTGCGGGATCTCCGTGGCCACGGCGGTGGCGAGGCTCTGCAGACCGGCGCAGGCCGCTGCGATGCGGTCGGCGGCGTCCGGGTCGCCGCCGTAGCGCGCGATACGCAGTCCGTCGGCGGAGAGCACCACGATCTGCCGCGTCTGCGGCACCCCGTCGGCGAGTTCCTTCAGCATCCAGTCGAAATTGGCGCGCTGCTGGATCACTGCCAGCCCCCCTCGTCGGCGTTGCCGTGGTTGTTCTTGGTGGTTCCCTGCGGAGGGGTGGTTCCCTGCGGGGGCGTCGTTCCCTGCGACGGGGTGGTTCCTTGCGGGGCGGAGGGATCGGCGTCACCCGCGCCGTCACCCTTGACGCCCTTCATGAACGCCTCGACCCACAGGCCCGGTTCGGTCGTCTGCTTCTTGGGCGCCGGGGGCGGCGCGGTCGCGGCGGCGTGCGCCTGGGCGATCCGCTCGGCCTCGGCCGCCTGGGCGTACCGCTCCTTGAGGGACATCGTGACGCGGCTGCGGCGCTGCGGCAGACCGTTCTCGGTCCACTCGGTGACCTCGGGGATCTCGTTCCCCATGACCGCGGCGCGCTGGGAGCGCAGCGGGGGTCCCGCGGTGACGACGCGGGGCTTCTTGCGGCGGATGTTGCGGGCGGGCTCCTCGATGAGGCGTCCGGCGTTGTCCACGCGGGGCACGGCGGAGGCGCCGATGCCGTGGGCGAGGCCGGGGCCGGCCCGGTGGTCATCATCTCGCGCGGCACGATGAGCACCGCGCGGACGCCGCCGTACGCGGACTGCCGCAGGGCGATCTGCATGTTGTACATCTTCGAGAGGCGGCCGACGACGGCCATACCGAGGCGCGGCGTGTCCCCGAGGTCGTTGAGGTCGACGCCCGCCCGGGCCTGCGCCAGCAAGCGCTCGGCACGGGCCCGGGCCTCCTCGCTGAGGCTGACGCCGCCGTCCTCGATCTCGACGGCGATGCCGGTCTGGACCTCGACGGCGGTGACATGCACCTTGGTGTGGGGCGGCGAGTAGCGGGTGGCGTTGTCGAGGAGCTCGGCACAGGCGTGGATGAGCGGCTCGACGGAGATGCCCCTGATCGCGACGTCGGCGATCGAGTGCAGGTTGACGCGCGGGTAGTCGAGGATCCGGGACATCGCGCCGCGCAATACGCTGAACAGCGGTACGGGGTTGGGCCATTGGCGGCCGGGCCGGGCGCCACCGAGGACCGTGATGGAGTCGGCGAGACGGCCGATCAGCGCGGTGCCGTGGTCGATGCGCAGCAGGTCGTCGAAGACCTCGGGGTTGCGGCCGTGGAACTCCTCCATCTCTCGCAGCTCCGCGGCCTGCTGGTGGACGATCGACTGGACGCGCCGGGCGATGTTCACGAAGGAGCGCTGCGCGGAGTCGCGCCTCGTCTCCTCCTCCTCCAGGATTTTGAGGATCGACCGGAGCAACACCCGCTGGGGGCCGGAAAGATCGCGGTACTCCTCGCTCTTGTCGACGACGTTGCGGATCACCTCCACGGCCCCTTCGCCCTGCCGCAGCCGCCACAGCGCGTCGGGCAGGATGTCCCGGCCCAGCCGGACCGTCTCGGCGTCGTGGGATGCGATGCGCCCTTCGAGGTGGGCGAGCCGCTCCGCGTACTGTGCGCGCTGGGCCCTGATGGTCCGGCCGCGCCGCACGGCTTCGGCGCCGACCACGATGACCAGGAGCGTCGCGACGGCGCCGCACCAGCCGACCGCGGGCCGGGCCGGCTCCGTCACCGCCGCGACCGCGGCTCCGGTCGCCGCCGCCATGAGCATGGCGGGCAGCAACAGCACGCGCGTGTAAGGGACTTCTCGGCCACCGGGAGGCGATTGAACACTCACCATGTATGCCCTCTGAACAGTCGTCTTGGGGAACTCGGGGAAGGGGGGAGCAAAAACGAACTATCGAAAGATTTGAGAACAAACGCGCGAATATCGTCGCAAGTCACTTCAACTCGCCGCGCTCCGGGCGAGCTTAGTCCGCCGCAAACATCGCCGAGTCATATTCGGCAACCCCCTGCACGGGCCCGGTCGACAGGAATACACTCGCCCATTTACACGCCTGGCGATCATTCGAACACGTGGCGTGACGCTTTCGAACGGCGTGCGGCCCGGAGAGCCCCCTCCCCCGCCAGGTGTGCCGCCTCCCCGCTCCTAGCGCAGGAAAGCCAGCACTTGCCGCTCGAAACGCGCGTACGGCTTGCCGATGGCGGTACGGTCGTGCTGCCCGATGACGAGCAGCACGGGAAGCCGCAGCTGCCGCAGGTCGGCCACCACCGGCTGGTGGTACGCCATTGGGTAGGTGAGGGCGGAGGCCATGGCCCAGCGCGGGTACTCGGCGCCGAGGGTGATCCGGTGGCGGATCTCGACGTTGCGTTCGTACGCCGGGCGCCAACGCACCACATACGCGCGGCAGACGGCGCGGATCGCGGCGAGGTCGGTGTTGGCCAGTTCGTCGGCGAACAGCCGCTCGGTCGGCAGCGCCGGGACCAGGTCGCGGTAGTCCTCCAGGCCGACCGGGTTGGCGAGGACGAGTTTGGGGGCGCGTGCCGGGTGCCGCAGAGCGAAGCGGACGGCGAGCAAGCCCCCCATGGAGTGCCCGGCGACATCGGCCCGTTCGACGCCAAGACGGTCGAGAAGCGCGACCGTGTTCGACGCGAGCAGTTCGAAGCTGTAGTTCTTCAGGGCCGGTTTCGAGGACCGCCCGAAGCCGATCTGGTCGGGCACCACGACGCGGTGCCCGGCGGCGGCGAACGCCCGTGCGGTGGGCTCCCACGCCCCGCCGTCGAAGTTCTTGCCGTGCAGCAGCAGAACCGTCCGCCCGGACGGCCTCCCCCGGGGCGCGAGGTCCACGTACGCCGTGTGCACGGTCTCGCCCTCGATCACAAGCCGCAGGAAACGCACCGGGAAGGGCGAGGGGAAGCCCTCCATGGCGATGCCGAGCAGCTGGTCGCATTCGTGGGCGTGGACGCAGTCGCAGTCGTGGACGCAGTCGTCGGCGTGGTCGCAGTCGTCGGCGTGCGCCGTGGCGGGAACTCCGCCCCCGCCACGGCGATCGCTCCGGCGGCCAGCAGTCTCCGGCGCGTGGTCATAGCGACCCCCTGCGCACTAGCACGTCAGTAGGGCCATGGTGCACCAACACCCTTACGGGGCTCGGGAGTCGACGCCCTTCAGCAGCACACCACCGACCGGATCGCGTCAGCCCACCGAGCTGTACGCCACCACGCCCCGCAACAGCTGGTCGACCGCCCTGCGGGCGTTCTTCGCGACCGTGCTGCCCTCGCGGGGGGCCGCCGCCGCGATCTGGCCGAGGACGTCGATGACCTGCTTGCACCAGCGCACGAAGTCACCGGCCGGCATCTCCGCCTCGCGGAGCACCTCGTCCAGGTCCCTGCCGCTCGCCCACATGTACGCCGCCCAGGCGAAGCCGAGGTCGGGCTCGCGCTGGCCGACGCCCTCGGCCTGGTTGATCCGGAACTCCTCCTCCAGCGCGTCAAGACGGCCCCAGATCCGCACCATCTCGCCGAGCGCCGCCTTCGCGGCGCCGGACGGCAGCTTCGGAGCGAGCGCGTCGTCACCGACCCGCGACTCGTACACCAACGCGGAGACGCAGGCGGCCAGCTCGCCGGGGGCGAGGCCCTCCCAGACCCCGGCGCGCAGGCACTCGCTGGCCAGCAGGTCCAGCTCGCCGTAGAGCCGGGCGAGCCGCTTGCCGTGCTCGGTGACCTCGTCGCCCCGCAAGTAATCCAACTCGGCGAGGAGCGCGACGATGCGGTCGAAGGTGCGGGCGATGGTGTTCGTACGCCCCTCGATGCGGCGCTCCAGCTGGGCGGTGTCGCGCTTGAGGCGGTCATGGCGCTCGGCCCAGCGCGCGTGGTCCTCGCGCTCGTCGCAGCCGTGGCACGGGTGGGCGCGCAGCTCCGCGCGCAGCCGGGCGATCTCCTGGTCGTCGGCCGCCGCCGCACGCCCCCTGCGGTGCCGGTCCGGCACCAGGTGCCCGGCCTTGGTGCGCAGCGCGGACGCCAGGTCGCGGCGGGACTGCGGCGAGCGGGCGTTGAAGGACTTCGGGATGCGCATCCGCTCCAGGGCCTCGACGGGCACCGGGAAGTCCATCGACGCGAGCCGCTTGACCTGCCGCTCGGCGGTCAGCACGAGCGGCCGCGGGCCGTCCACGTGGTCGAAGCCGCGGTGGCCGTTGGCCCGTCCGGCGGGCAGTCCCGGGTCGAGGACGAGCGCCAGGCCCGCGTACTTCCCCGTGGGCACGTGGATGACATCACCCGCCTTGAGCCTCTCCAGGGCGGCAGCGGCGGCGGCCCTGCGCTGGGCCGCGCCCTGCTTGGCGAGCTCGGTCTCGCGGTCCTTGAGCCGGCGCCGCAGCCGGGCATACTCCTCGAAGTCGCCCAAGTGGCAGGTCATGGAGGCCTTGTAGCCCTCCAGGCCCTCCTCGTTCCTCTGCACCTGCCGGGAGATCCCGACGACCGACTTGTCGGCCTGGAACTGCGCGAAGGACGTCTCCAGGAGTTCGCGCGAGCGGTGCCGCCCGAACTGCTCGACCAGGTTCACCGCCATGTTGTACGACGGCTTGAAGCTGGAGCGCAGTGGGTACGTGCGCGTGCCCGCGAGTCCGGCCAGGTGCTCGGGGCTCATGGCGCGCTGCCAGAGCACCACCGCGTGGCCCTCGACGTCGATGCCGCGCCGGCCCGCGCGGCCGGTCAGCTGGGTGTACTCACCGGGGGTGATGTCGGCGTGCTGCTCGCCGTTCCACTTGACGAGCTTCTCCAACACCACGCTGCGCGCGGGCATGTTGATGCCGAGGGCGAGGGTCTCGGTGGCGAAGACGGCCTTGACCAGGCCGTGCACGAACAGCTCCTCGACGACCTCCTTGAAGGTGGGCAGCATGCCCGCGTGGTGCGCGGCGATGCCGCGCTCCAGGCCCTCCAGCCATTCGTAGTAGCCAAGGACGTGGAGGTCCTCGTCCGGGATCGAGCCGGTGCGCTCCTCGACGATCTCGCGGACCCTCGCCCGGGCCTCGTCGTCGTTCAGCCGAAGGCCCGCGTACAGACACTGCTGTACGGCCGCCTCACAGCCGGCGCGGCTGAAGATGAACGTGATCGCGGGCAGCAGGCCTTCCGCGTCGAGCCGCTCGATGACCTCGGGGCGCCCCGGCGTCCAGATCCGGGACCGCTGGCGCCGCTCACGCTCGCGGTCGGCCTCGCGGACCATCTTGCCCTTGCGGCGCTCGCGTGGGTTGTAGGAGCGGCTGGCCTCCATGCGCGCCATGCGCGTGAGGTCGGGGTTGACCGCCTTCTTGTGGCCCTCGCCCTCCTCGAAGAGGTCGTACATCCGGCGCCCGGCGAGCACGTGCTGGAAGAGCGGCACGGGCCGGTGCTCGGAGACGATCACCTCGGTGTCCCCGCGGACCGTGTCGAGCCAGTCACCGAACTCCTCGGCGTTCGACACCGTGGCCGAGAGGGAGACCAGCGTGACCGACTCCTGGAGGTGGATGATCACTTCCTCCCAGACGGCGCCGCGGAAGCGGTCGGAGAGGTAGTGCACCTCGTCCATGACCACATAGCCCAGGTTCAGCAGCGACTGCGAGCCCGAATACAGCATGTTCCGCAGGACCTCGGTGGTCATCACGACCACCGGGGCGTCGCTGTTGACGCTGTTGTCGCCGGTGAGGAGGCCGACCTTGTCCGCGCCGTACCGCTTGGCGAGGTCGGTGTACTTCTGGTTGGAGAGCGCCTTGATGGGGGTGGTGTAGAAGCACTTCTTGCCCTGGCGCAGGGCGAGGTGCACGGCGAATTCGCCGACGATCGTCTTGCCCGAACCGGTGGGGGCGGCGACGAGCACACCCTTGCCGGCCTCCAGCGCCTGGCAGGCCTCGATCTGGAAGGGGTCGAGGCCGAATTCGTACATTTCGCGGAAGGACGCGAGTGCGGTGGCCTGCTCGACAGCGCGCTTGCGCGCCGCCACGTACCGCTCGGCCGGTGAGAGGTCCTCTGTCATCGTGCTTTCGAGACTACCGGGCACCACTGACAACGGACGATCATTATCCGGAAGCGCAAGGGCCCGGACAGGGGCGCTCAGGGGACCAGGACCCGCACGGCCCCCGGCATGCACTCGGCGGTCAGCGGCAGCGCCCCCAGGGGCTCCCCGTCCGCGTACCCCGTGATCCCGGACGCGGCCAGCTCGACCGTGGTGGCCCGGTGGACGGTGACCGCGGGGTGGTCGAGGTGCGTGCCCTTGTAGATCCGCGGGAACACCTTGAGCAGCGTCGTGCGGCTGCACGCCCCCACCACGGTGATGTCGAAGAGCCCGTCGTCCGGCTCGGCCCCGGCGCAGATCCGCATGCCGCCGCCGTACGAGGAGCCGTTGCCGACGGCGACCAGCGTGGCCTCGGTCTCGTGGACGTCGCCGCCGTCCAGTGTGATCCGGTACGGGACGGGCGTGAAGGCCGCCAGTTCGGCGACCATCGCCAGGTCGTACTTGAAGCGGCCCGTGGGCCACCGCATCCGGTTGCCCCGGTCGTTGACCCGCGAGTCGAAGCCGGACGCGAGCACGGTCCCGAACCAGGTCCCGCCCACCCTGCCGAGGTCGATGTCGCGGGTGCGGGTCTTCTTGAGCGCCTCGGCCACGAGCCGTCCCGCGGCGCCCGGCTCGCGCACCGGCAGGCTGAGAGCCCGCGCGAAGTCGTTGCCGGTGCCGACGGCGATCACCCCGAGCGGGGTGCGCGTCCCGGCGACGGCCTGGAGCGCGAGGCTCACCATGCCGTCGCCGCCGACGGCTATCAGCGCCCCCGTACCGCCGCCGACGGCCTCACGGGCCCGTCGCAGCGCATCGGGGGCGTCCTCACCGATGACCGTCCGCACGGAGAAACCACGGTCCCGTAACGCGGAGGCGGCCGGCTGCGCCGCGTGAGCGCCCCGGCCGCGGCCAGCGGTGGGATTGACGAAGAGGGTGATCTCGCTTGTCACGGCGGGGACCCTACAAGGTCACGTCACGTCACGTCGTCGAAACCGTTGACGCGGTGGTCGGCCCGGCCGGTGCCCGCCTGCTCGGGCAGGGCCTTGGCCGAGGCGACGGGCTCAATCCCGCCGACGGCCTCGGGGGTGAGGTCGATGTGGGAGGCCTCGTCGTCGTCGAGCTCGGCGTCGGGGTCGTTGCGACGGCGGCGCTTGTCGTTCAGGAGGGAGATGCCGACGGCCATGAAGTAGAGGACGACGATCGGTCCCGCGAGCGCGATCATGCCGACCGGGTCGGTGGTCGGGGTCGCCACCGCGCCGAAGATGAAGACGCCCATGACCACGCCGCGCCACCAGGTCGCCATGCGGCGGCCGGTGACCATGCCCGTCATGTTGAGCATCACCAGGAGCAGCGGGAGCTCGAACGAGATGCCGAAGATGAGGACCATCCTGACGGTGAAGTCGAGGATCGTGTCCATCGGAAGGAGGTTCTCGGCCCCGTCCGGCGTGATGCCGAGCAGGACACGCATGCTGACCGGGAGGATCGTGTACGCCAGCCAGGCGCCTCCGAAGAAGAGCGGCACGGCGGCGGCGACGAACCAGTAGGTGTACTTCCGCTCGTGCTTGTGCAGGCCCGGGGCGACGAACGCCCACAGCTGGTAGAGCCAGACCGGGCTGGACACGATGATGCCGACCATGAGGCTGACCTTCACCGTGGTGGTGAAGGGCGACAGCAGGTCGTTGAACGTCACCTTCGCGCAGTGGCCGCCGGTCACCTTCATGCCGGGCTTGCAGCGGGGCACGGGATCAGCCAGGAACTCCATGAGGTCCTGGCTGTAGAAAGCCGCCACGATCGACACGACCGTGATGGCGAGGAGCCCCTTGGCGAGCCGGTTGCGGAGCTCGCGAAGGTGCTCCGCGAGGGGCATCCGTCCCTCGGGGTCCTTCTCCTTCTTGCGGGCAGACTTGAGCAACCCACGTCCTCATCTCGTGCGGCAGGCCGGCCGTCGCCGGCCTTGGATCAGCGCTTCGTCGTGTCGGTCGGCTCGGTGACCGGGCGCGAGCTGGTCACGTCGCCGGGGGCCGCCTGGATCGTGCGCGGCTGGACGACCGGGTCGCTCGGCGGGTCGGCCGGAGCGGCGGCGTCGTCCTTGCTCTCGGACTTCATCGCCTTGGCCTCGCTCTTGAGGATGCGGGCCGACTTGCCGAGGGAGCGCGCCATGTCCGGCAGCTTCTTGGCTCCGAACAGCAGGACGATGACGACGAGGATGAGGATGATCTCGGTGGGGCCGAGCCTACCCATAGCTGTTTACCTTCTTCACCGAGGCGACAGGAGTCTGGGGCTTGGCAGACCGGACATACATCCGATCTCCGCGCTGTCAGCGATCGTAACCCCCCGGGGTAAACGCTCGGCAATCCCCGCGCGTACTCCGAGTGCGGCCCCGCGCCTCGATCCGGGCCGCGTTCGCAGCGTACCCGCACGTCTCGGCGCGTCGACAGGCCGCGAACGCTAAAGAGCCTCTCGTCCCGCACGGGCCACTGTGGCCGCCGCCTTCTCCAGGTCCTCGGCCGCCCGGTTGATCTGACGTGTGGTCTCGGTCACTTGACGCGCGAGGCGCTGCGCTTCCACGAAGACCTTGACCGCCATGACGCCGAGGACGGCGAGACCCAAGAAGCCCGCCGCGATCGCGAGCATCGCCCAGAACATGCGCCGAGCCTAGACGGTCGAGTGCAGACGCAGAGTCCGCACCCCGCCGCCGGTGAGAAGTTCGACGATGCGCTCACCCGCGGGTTTGCGCACCGCGGCCCCGCACTCGGGGCAGGTGAAGGAGTAGAAGGTCGTACGGCGACTGGCGCCCATCACCAGGCGCAACGCTCCCGCGGAGAGCTCGAAGCGGGCGCGGCATTCGGTGCAGGCGGCCGTGAAGAGAACGGGTGCGGTCCGCTGCGTCGGCACTCCCGGCAGCCCGGACATGGTCGGTGAACTCAACGCCCTTGCTCCTGCCGGTCATGGGCCTGGCCCTGCTTGTGCGGCGGCCGGTCGGACGCCGGGCCGTACGGGGGGCGGTCGGGCGCCTGGCCGTACGGCGGCTGGTGAGACGCCTGGCCGCTGGCCTGCGTTCGATCGCCGGCCTGTGCCTGGCCACCGGCCTCCGCCTGCCCGCTGACCTGCGCTTGGCCACCAACCCGCACCCGGCCGCCGGCCTGGTCGTAGGCCGCAAGGGCCTCGCGGGCCGCCTGGCGGGCGCTGTCCGCGAGCTGGGGCGGGGAGACGATCCGGCCGTCCCTGCCGAGGCGCAGCGCGAGGCGGCGCAGGGAGGCGGGTTCGGGGGTGCGCAGGGTGATCCGCAGGCCGCCGTCGGGCAGCTCCTCCGCGCTGTCGTGGGGGTAGTACTCGGCGACCCAGCGGCCGCCGGGGCCGACCTCGATGACGACCTCGGGGTCCTCGGCGGCGGGCTGCACGAGGCCTTCGGAGAGGTCGCGCAGCTCGACCTCGGGCGGCGCGGACGGCTCGTCGAGGATCTTGATCTCGGCGACGCGGTCCAGGCGGAAGGTGCGGCGCGCCTCGGAGCGGCGGCACCACGCCTCTACATAGGTGTGACCGACGCTCACGAGGCGGATCGGGTCGATCTCGCGCTCGGTGACCTCGTCGCGCGCGGGCGAGTAGTAGCGGATCCAGAGCCTGCGGCGCTCGGAGATGGCCCGGTCGACGTCGGCGAAGACGCCGCCCTCGGACTCGAAGGTCACCGACAGGCGGGAGCTGGCGCCCGCCGCCTCACCGGCCGCGGTCTCCAGCTTCGCGGTGGCGCGCAGCAGGGCGAGGCGGTCGCTCTCGCGCAGGCCGGGCAGGGTGGCCACGGCGCGGGCGGCCACGAGCAGCGCGGTCGCCTCGTCGGCGGCCAGCCGCAGCGGAGCCGCGACGTCGTCGGGGTTGTGCCACCAGATGCGGTCACCGTCGGTGTCGATGTCGAGCAGGTCGCCGCCGCGGAAACTGGTCCCGCACATGGGCAGCACGTCGAGGTCGGAGATCAGCTCGTCCGGGGTGATGCCGAAGGCGCGGGCGACGTCGCCGACGTGGGCGCCGGGCCGCTCGCGCAGATAGGTCACCAGCGACAGCATCCGCCGCGTCTGGTCGATGGCGTTCGAGGCCATTGGTCTTCCGTCCCCCTCAGCCCTTGGCCACGGCGCGCAGCCGGTCCACGACGTCGGCCCGCAGCTCGGCGGGCTCCAGGACCACCACGTCGGGCCCGAACTCCACCAGCCAGGCGTCAAGACCGTGACCGTACGGAATCTCCAACTCGTCCCAGCCCTCGCCCAGTTCCCGCACCGACGCGGCCTTGGCGCGCAGCGGGTAGCCCGCACCCGAACGCAGCCTGATCCGGGCCGTGCGCTCGGCGCTCTCCCCGGCCCAGCTCGCGACGGTCTCGCGGACGGTGACGACGTCCGGGACGTCGGCGGTGTACTTGCCCGCGCGGGCGCGCACCTTGCCGGTGATCCGTGAGAGGCGGAAGACGCGCTCGGCGCCCCGGTCCCGGTCCCAGCCGGCGAGGTACCAGTGGCCGCGCCAGCATTCGAGCGCCCACGGCTCGACGTGGCGCTGCTCGGGGCGGGCGGCGGTGGCCTTGCGGTAGTCGAAGACGACGGGGCGGCGGTCGCGGCAGGCGAGCATCAACGGCTCGAAGGCCGCCTCGTGCGCGGGGATGCGAGGTTCCAGGGCGCTGTGCGCGCCGTACGGGTCGGCGTCCTCGGGCAGGCCGGCGGCGCGCAGCTTCTGCAGGGCGCCGCTGGCGGCTCCGGCCAGGCGCGCCTGCTGCCAGACCTTGGCGGCGAGGCCGAGGGCGGCGGCCTCCTCGGCGTCGATGGTGATGGGCGGCAGGCGGTTGCTGTCGCGCCGGGCGAGGTAGCCGACCTCGCCGTCGAGGTTCTCCACGGTCTCGATGACCAGGCCCAGCTCGCGCAGATCGTCCTTGTCGCGCTCGAACATCCGGTTGAAGGAGTCGTCCGACCCTGCTTCCAGGTAGGCCTCGATGGACTCCCGCAGCTCTCGCTTGCTGAGCGGCCGCCGGGTCCCGAGCAGGCACAGCGCAAGGTTCATCAGCCGCTCGGCCTTGGCAATGGCCATCGACGCCCTTTCTCGGCTGTTCAGATTGTGCTTCCGACCGATGACCGTACCGCCCCGGGGTGTCCGGGCAAAAGCCGAGGGTCCATGCCTGGTCAGGCATGGACCCCTGGCGAAAGGATCAGGTCAACGACGTCCTCAGACGGAGACCAGGTCGCAGACGAAGATCAGCGTCTCGCCCGGGGCGATGCGGCCGCCACCGGCGCCGCGGTCGCCGTACGCGAGGTTCGCGGGGATGATCAGCTCGCGCCGGCCACCCACCTTCATGCCCTGCACGCCCTGGTCCCAGCCGGAGATGACCTGGCCGGCGCCCAGCTGGAACTCCAGCGGGTTGCCGCGGTTCCAGCTCGCGTCGAACTCCTCGCCCGTGCTGAAGGCGACGCCCACGTAGTGGACCTTGACGAAGTCGCCCGCCTTGGCGACCGGGCCTTCGCCCTCCCAGATGTCCCTGATCTGCAACTCGGTCGGCGGCTCGCCACCCGGGAAGTCGACCTCGGGCTTCTCAATGCTCACGGAATGCTCCTGCTTGGTACGGAAAGTCAGCGCGGACAGTCTTACATCCCGAAGGGGTCACGCCTTCGCCAGGATGTCCACGCAGAAGACCATCGTGGAGTCCTTCTTGATGGGGGTGCCCTCCGGCGGCTTCTCGCCATAGCCCAGCTTCGGCGGGACCACGACGAGGACGCGGCTGCCGACCTTCTTGCCGGTCAGCCCCTGCGCCCAGCCCTTGACGACCTGCGCGAGCTGGAACTGGACGGGCTGACCGTTCTTGTACGAGGAGTCGAACTCCTTGCCGTCCGCCCACAGGACGCCCCGGTACTGGCACAGGACGCCGTCGGTCTCCTTGAGCTCGTCGCCGTCGCCCTCCAGGATGTACGACGCGACGAGCTTCTCGGGCGCGTCGGTCTTCGGGACGTCGATCGAGGGGGCCTTGCCGTCGGTGTTCGTGCCGACCTTGGGCAGGTCCTTGTTGGACTGGGCGACTTCCTTGCCCTTCACCGAGCTCTTGCCGTTGAAGGTGCCCACCAGATCGACGACGAACACGAGAGTGTCCGAGCCCTTGATGCCGGCCTGCTTGTTGCCCTCCGTGCCATACCCCATCTTCGGGGGGATGGCGAGCTCCACGCGGCTGCCGAGCTTCTTGCCGACCAGGGCCTGGTCCCAGCCCGGGATGACCTGGCCGACGCCGATCGGGAAGACCGAGGGCTTGCCCCGGTCGTAGGAGTTGTCGAAGACCTTCGCCGTCGCCCAGATCTGGCCGAGGTAGTCGGCCTGCAAGTAGTCGCCCTTGGCGACCTCCTTGCCCTTGCCCTCGATCAGCGTCTTGACCGCGAGGTCGGAGGACGCCTTGCCGGGGCCCTTGGCGACGGTCGGCTTCTGGCCGAACTTCGTGCCCTTGGTGATCTCGGGCAGCGGCCCGGCGACGATCTTCGCCGTCGGCGCGGCCGACGGGGAGTTGGTCGGGCTGTCGCTGGGCTTGGACTTGGCCTTGTCGGCCTTGTCGTCACCACAGCCTGCCAGCGTGAGCAGGCCGGCCGGGACGGCGAGAAGGAGTGAGCGTCGGCGCACGGTGGGGGCCTCGTATCGGTCGATCTTGTGGGTTGGCGTGCGCGCAACTCTACGGCGTGAGAAGGGCGCCGTACGAGGAACGTACGGCGCCCGCGTTGCGTTCCCACAACGCCGCTCACCTCACACGGCTCTCACCGGCCCACCGGCTCACATCCCGGCGATGAGCTTCTCCACCCGGTCGTCCACCGACCGGAAGGGGTCCTTGCACAACACGGTGCGCTGTGCCTGGTCATTGAGCTTGAGGTGCACCCAGTCGACCGTGAAGTCCCGGCGCTGCTCCTGGGCCCGCCGGATGAAGTCGCCGCGCAGCCGTGCCCGGGTGGTCTGCGGGGGCACCGACTTGCCCTCGAAGATCTTCAAGTCGTTGCAGATCCGGGCGGCTTGGCCCTTCTTCTCCAGGAGGTAGTAGAGGCCCCGGCGGCGGTGGATGTCGTGGTAGGCGAGGTCTATCTGGGCGACCCGCGGATGCGACATGGTCATGTTGTTCTTGGCGCGGTACCGCTCGATGAGCTTGTACTTCATGACCCAGTCGATCTCGGTGCCGATGCGGTCGAGGTCCTCGGACTCGATCGCGTCCAGCGTACGGCCCCACAATTCGAGCACCTGCTCGACGGTGCCGGTGCGGATGCCGCGGCGGTCGACGAAGTCCACCGCCTTCTCGTAGTACTCGCGCTGCACTTCGAGGGCGGACGCCTCGCGGCCGCTGGCCAGGCGCACCTTGCGGCGGCCCGTGATGTCGTGGCTGACCTCGCGGATGGCCCTGATGGGGTTCTCCAAGGTGAGGTCGCGCATGACCGTGCCGGCCTCGATCATGCGCAGCACCAGGTCGGTGGCGCCGACCTTGAGGAGCATGGTCGTCTCGGACATGTTCGAGTCGCCGACGATGACGTGGAGCCTGCGGTAGCGCTCGGCGTCCGCGTGCGGTTCGTCGCGGGTGTTGATGATCGGTCGGGAGCGGGTGGTCGCGGACGAGACCCCTTCCCAGATGTGCTCGGCTCGCTGGCTGACGCAGTACACGGCGCCACGCGGCGTCTGTAGCACCTTGCCGGCGCCGCACAGCAGCTGCCGGGTCACCAGGAACGGAATGAGGATGTCCGCGAGCCGGGAGAACTCTCCGTGACGGGCCACCAGATAGTTCTCGTGGCAGCCGTAGGAGTTTCCCGCCGAGTCGGTGTTGTTCTTGAAGAGGTAGACGTCGCCCGCGATTCCCTCCTCGTGCAGGCGGCGTTCGGCGTCGACGAGCAGGCCTTCGAGAATGCGCTCGCCTGCTTTGTCGTGGGTGACCAGCTCGGTCACGTTGTCACATTCGGGTGTGGCGTATTCCGGATGTGACCCCACGTCAAGATAGAGGCGGGCGCCGTTCCGCAGGAAGACGTTGCTGCTGCGGCCCCATGACACAACACGGCGGAAGAGGTAGCGCGCCACCTCGTCAGGCGACAGGCGGCGCTGTCCCCTGAACGTGCACGTGACGCCGTACTCGTTCTCCAGCCCGAAAATGCGGCGGTCCATGACTGAACATTACGCCTGATGCCCGGCACTGAAACCGGGTTCGACGGCACCGTTTCGATCATTTTCCGATGAACCCGCAACGATCCCTGATTCATGGGCCGGAACCAGTACCCGAGTGGTGGCCAGCAAAACCAGCAGGGCGGCCGCTCCCGCCAGCCCCGGCACGGCGAATCCCCCCGCGGTCCCGCCCCACTCGACGACGGGCCCCGCGGCGGCAGTTCCGAGCGAGGCCCCGACGGTGAACGTCGTCACGAGCCAGGAGAACGCCTCGGTGACGGTCCCGCGCGGGGCGTGCCGGTCGACGATGATGAAGGCACAGGCCAGCGACGGCGCCAGGAAGACCCCCGCGAGAGCGGACAGCGCGGTCATCGCGAGCGCGCCGGGCACCAGCATCAAAGGCAGGTAACAGACGGCGAGCAGGGCCACCAGGACGCTGAGGCGCCTCTCCGGCACGCCGGCCCACTGCCGCGCGCCGTAGACGGAGCCGCCGACCAGCGCGCCGAGCCCGAGCGCCGCCATCATCCAGCCGTACACCGCGTCGCCGCCGTGCCCGTCCGCGTACGACACGCCGGCCACGGTGATGGAGCCGAGCGCCATCCCGATGAAGAGGAACGACCCGAGGAGCACGAGGAGCCCCGGCGAGCGCAGGGCGCCGAGCCAGTGCGCCTCGCGGGGCGCCGAGCGCCACGCGCGCGAGGGTTCGGACACCACCACGGAGAGGGCACCGAGCACACCCACGGCGTTCACGACGAGCAGCGCCGCCTGCTCCGACCACAGGGCCACGCACCCCGTGACGAGCAACGGCCCGACGGTGAACATGACTTCCTGGGCGATGGCGTCCATGGCGTACGCCGTGTGGACCTGCTCCTCCTTGCCGAGGACGCTCGGCCACAGGGCCCGCAGGCCGCCTTCCAGGGGCGGGGTGAACAGGCCCGCGGCGCCCACCGCGGCGTAGGCGAGGGGCAGCTGGTCGGGGCCGGTGAACGCGAAGGCCGTCATGCCGAGGGCGGAGAGCAGGGCCGCGGGCAGCTGCACGCGCGGCTGGCCGTGCAGGTCGACCAGGCGCCCGAGCAGCGGCTGCCCCACCGCGTTGGCCACGCCGTACACCGCGGCGAGGGCCCCGGCCAGGCTGTAGGTGCCGCCCTCGGCCCGGATGAACAGCACGATCGCGATCGCGGCCGTGGCGTTGGGCAGCCGGCCCACCAGCGTGCCGGCGAGCAGCCGTGTGGCGTATCGCGTCCGGAGGATCTCCGCGTATCCCGCAGCCATGCCGTCCTGCCCCTCCCCCACGCCGTCACGGCCGGGGTTTTACGTATAACGTCGAGCGTCATACGTACCATGAGCCCTGTCCGCCGGTCCACCGCGCCGGCGGACCGCGGACACGACAAGGAGGTGACAGTGGCCGGGCCACCGCAGGAAACCGGGAGCACCAGGCCCCCCACGAGCCGCGACGTCGCACGCGCCGCCGGTGTCTCGCAGGCCACCGTCTCCCTCGTGCTCGGCGACAAATGGCACGGCCGGGTCGCCGAACCCACCGCCGAGCGGGTGCGCGCCGCCGCCCGGCAGCTCGGCTACCGCCCCAACCTCGCCGCCCGGAACCTTCGCCTGGGCAGGACCAGGACGGCACTGCTCGTCGTCCCCGCCCTCACCAACGAGTTCTTCGCGCACGTCTACACCGGAGCCGCCCGCGTCGCCGCCCGGCACGGCTTCGGCGTCCTCCTCTACCCCTCCCCTGAGGGCACCGGCCCCGCCCGTGACCCCTTCGAATCGGCGCGGGCCTCACTGGACGGCGTGCTCGCCTCCTCCATGGCCTCGGACGCGCTCGCCACCATCCGCGGCGACGACCTGCCCCTGGTCATGCTCGACAGCGATCCGGCGCACAGCCTGGGCGCGGCCACCGTCAACCTCGACCTCGCCGAGGGCATGCGCCAGGTGACGGAGCACCTGCTCGCCCTCGGCCACCGCGATCTCCTGCACCTCGCGGCGGCCGTCGACTCCTGGACCTTCGACGTACGCGCGGAAGCCCTCGCCACGGCGCTGCACGGCACGGACGCGGCCGTACGACGCGTGGCGGCCCCCCTGACCGTCGAGGCGGCCCGCGCCGCCGCAGAGGCCGCCCTGGCCGCTCCGGGCCGCCGCCCCACAGCGGTCATCTGCGACGACGACTTCCTCGCCGCCGGCGTCTGCAAGGCGGCACGGCGCCTCGGACTGCGCGTCCCCGAGGACATCTCGGTGACCGGCTTCGACGACATGACCCTCGCCACCGCCGTCGAACCCGAACTGACCACGGTACGACTGCCCGCCGAACACTTCGGCGAGCGCGGCATGGAATCCCTGGTCGCCGTCATCGAGGGCCGCACCCCCGAAGCCACCCCGCTCCCCGTCGAACTGATCGTCCGCGGCTCGACAGGCCCCGCCCACCAGCCCGCATGACACGAACGCCCCGTGCCCCGACCTTTCAGTCGGGGCACGGGGCGTTATACGTGGGTGGACTACTCGACGTCGCCGCCGGACCGAGGTGCGGGCCCGGCGTCCTCGTCCGTGTCCCCGGCCGCGTCCGTCGCACCGCCCTCGTCCAGGAGACGCGAGAGCTGACGCCCCACAATCCGCTTGAACTTGCGCTGCTGCGGACGCGTCCGGTCCAGCACCGCGACCTCAAGACGCTCGGCCGGGATCTCCCGCTCCGTGCCGTTCGTGTCACGTGAGAGCGCACGCACGGCCAGCTTGAGCGCCTCCGCGAGCGTCATGCCGTCGTTGTGGTGCTGATCGAGGTACTGGCTGATCTGCTCCGCATTGCCACCGACGGCCAGCGAACCATGCTCATCGACGATCGAACCGTCATGCGGCAGGCGGTAGATCTGGTCGCCCTCACGGGTCTCACCCACCTCCGCGACCACCAGCTCCACCTCGTACGGCTTCTCGGCCGCGCTGGAGAAGATGTTGCCCAGCGTCTGCGCGTACACATTCGCCAGGCCGCGCGCCGTCACGTCGTCGCGGTCGTAGGTGTAACCCCGCAGATCGGCGTAACGGACGCCGCCGATCCGGAGGTTCTCGTACTCGTTGTACTTGCCGGCGGCCGCGAAACCGATGCGGTCGTAGATCTCGCTGAACTTGTGCAGCGCACGGGACGGGTTCTCACCGACGAACACGATGCCATCGGCATACTGCAGGACGACCAGACTGCGGCCGCGCGCGATGCCCTTGCGGGCGTACTCCGCCCGGTCGGCCATCTGCTGCTGGGGTGATACATAGAACGGCGTCGACACCGGATCCGTCCCTTTCTGTCAAAAAACTTCAGTCAGTGGCGAATACGGAGCGATCAGAGCAGCGCGGCACGCGGGCCGTCCGGCTGCTCCAGCCGCCTCTCCAGGATCGAACGCGCGATCACCGACGACTCCTCGTCCGTGAGCCGCCGGAACCCCTCGTCGGAGATGACGGTGACGAGGGGAAAGATCCGACGCGCCATGTCGGGGCCGCCCGTCGCCGAGTCGTCGTCGGCGGCGTCGTACAGCGCCTGGACGACGAGCGTCGTCGCCTGCTCCTCGGTCAGACCGTCGTGGTACAGCTTCTTCATCGCACCCCGCGCGAAGACCGACCCGGAGCCGGTCGCCGCGAACCCGTGCTCCTCGGAGCGGCCGCCCGTGACGTCGTACGAGAAGATGCGACCCTTCTCGCGGTCCACGTCATAGCCCGCGAAGAGCGGCACCACGGCGAGGCCCTGCATGGCCATGCCGAGATTGCCGCGGATCATCGTGGAGAGACGGTTCGCCTTGCCCTCCAGGGAGAGCGTGGCACCCTCCACCTTCTCGAAGTGCTCCAGCTCCAGCTGGAAGAGCTTCACCATCTCGACGGCCAAGCCCGCCGTACCGGCGATGCCCACCGCCGAGTACTCATCGGCGGGGAAGACCTTCTCGATGTCCCGCTGCGCGATGACGTTCCCCATCGTCGCCCGCCGGTCACCGGCGAGGACCACACCGCCGGGGAACGTCACGGCCACGATGGTGGTGCCGTGCGGAGCCTCGATGACGCCCTTGGTGGGCGGCAGTTGGCGATTGCCGGGCAGGAACTCGGGCTGGTGCTCGGACAGGAAATCCATGAAGGACGACGAGCCAGGCGTCAGGAAGGCAGCTGGTAGACGCCCGGTGCTACGAGTGTTGGCTTCCACGCGTTTCCTTCCACATATGCGGCCGCACGCCGTATGGCATCCGGCCGATCCTTGAACTGCCCCAGCGCCGCGTTGCAGCTGAAGCACAATACGCCTCGGACTTTACCCGTCTCGTGGCAGTGATCCACATGCTCCGCCGGAGCAGCCAGACAGATGCAGCACACACCATGCTGAGAAGCAATCAGCTTCTCCAACTCCGCTGGAGTCAGGCCGTACTTGCGCTGGAAGTAACTGACCCGATTGCGCTCCGCCCGGCACTCCCTGCAGTAGCTGGCCCAGCCATCGGACGAGGACTTGTTCCGCTCCCCATCGGAATGCGGCTTCACCTCACAGCACTGGGGACAGCGCTTGTGCCCGCGCGGGACGGGCACTTTGACGCGCACCGCTTTCCCCTTGGCCTCCTGGCGCTGCCGGTAGTACTCGGCAGAGCACTCCCGGCAGTACGCTTGCAGACCGTCACGCATGGACTTGTTCCCCGCGAACGCGCTCCCCGGCAGAACCCGCTGACACCGCGAGCACTTCTTGTTCACCGCGTTCACAACCCTGAATTACTGTCCACCCTTCTGAACGAACGACCTCACGAAATCCTCGGCGTTCTCTTCCAAGACATCATCGATTTCGTCCAGCACGGAGTCCACGTCATCGCTCAGCTTCTCCTGGCGCTCCTTGAGGTCCTCCGAGGCCTGCGCGTCCTGCGCCTGCTCCTCGGTCTCCTCGGTGGAGCGCGTCGCCTTCTGCTGTCCGCCGCCGGTGTCCTTGGTCGCCATCTACCTCACCCCGCTCGCTCGGTTAGACGTTCTTGATCAGACCCTACAAGCCGGGTCCGACATAGGTCCCGCATTCGTTCAACGTGCGGGACCCACCTCTGTGATTCCCCCGCCGGTGACCTTTCAGCCGCCGGAGAGCACCCGAACCAGTTCCTCTGCCGAGCGGCAGCGGTCCAGGAGCTCCTTGACGTGGTTCCTGGTGCCGCGCAGGGGCTCCAGGGTGGGTACTCGTTGCAGAGAGTCACGGCCGGGCAGGTCGAAGATGACCGAGTCCCAGGAGGCCGCGGCCACGTCGTCCGCGTACTGCTCCAGGCAGCGCCCGCGGAAGTACGCGCGGGTGTCCTCGGGCGGCTTGGTGGTGGCCCGCTCCACGTCCGCCTCGTCCAGGAGCCGTTTCATCTTGCCGCGGGCCACCAGGCGGTTGTACAGCCCCTTCTCGGCCCGTACGTCGGCGTACTGGAGGTCGACGAGGTGCAGCCGCGCGGCGTCCCAGTCGAGGCTGTCGCGGCGGCGGTAGCCCTCCATGAGCTCCCGCTTGGCGACCCAGTCGAGTTCTCCGGAGAGGCTCATCGGATCGCTCTCCAGGCGGCTGAGCACGTCCTCCCAGCGGGCCAGGACGTCCTTGGTCTGCTCGTCGGCGTCGGAGCCGTAGCGCTCCTCGACGTACTTGCGGGCGAGCTCGAAGTACTCCATCTGAAGCTGCACAGCGGTCAGTGAGCGGCCGCTGCGGAGCGTGACGAGGTGCTGGAGCGTCGGGTCGTGGGAGACCTGGTGCAGGGTGCGCACCGGCTGGTCCACGGCGAGGTCCACCGCGATGAAGCCGTCCTCGATCATGGCGAGGACGAGCGAGGTGGTGCCCAGCTTGAGGTAGGTGGAGATCTCCGAGAGGTTCGCGTCGCCGATGATGACGTGCAGCCTGCGGTATTTCTCGGCGTCGGAGTGCGGCTCGTCCCGGGTGTTGATGATGGGTCGCTTGAGGGTGGTCTCCAGGCCCACCTCGACCTCGAAGTAGTCCGCGCGCTGGCTGAGCTGGAAGCCGTGCTCGTGGCCGTCCTGGCCGATGCCGACGCGTCCGGCGCCGGTGACGACCTGGCGGGAGACGAAGAAGGGCGTCAGGTGCCGCACGATGTCCGAGAAGGGGGTCTCCCGCTTCATCAGGTAGTTCTCGTGCGTGCCGTACGAGGCGCCCTTGTTGTCGGTGTTGTTCTTGTACAGGTGGATCGGCTGGGCGCCGGGGAGCTGGGCCGCCCGGTCCGCCGCCTCGGCCATGATGCGCTCGCCGGCCTTGTCCCACAGGACGGCGTCCCGGGGGTTGGTGATCTCCGGTGAGCTGTATTCGGGGTGCGCGTGGTCTACGTAGAGGCGTGCTCCGTTCGTCAGGATGACGTTGGCGAGGCCGATGTCCTCGTCGGTCAGCTGGCTGGAGTCGGCGGCCTCGCGGGCGAGGTCGAAACCCCGCGCGTCCCGCAGCGGGTTCTCCTCCTCGAAGTCCCAGCGGGCGCGTCGCGCCCGGTGCATCGCCGCGGCGTAGGCGTTGACGATCTGGGACGAGGTGAGCATGGCATTGGCGTTGGGGTGGCCGGGGACGGAGATGCCGTACTCCGTCTCGATGCCCATTACTCGCCGTACGGTCATGCGGCCCTCCTTGCCCGGCGGCGCTCCCCTTCGGGAACGGCGCTCAAGTACCGCTGGTTCTCCGGTGCGTGTGCGGTGCCCGTCCCCGCACTGCGCGACTCGGCGGTACCGAAGAGCCTAGAACGCCTTTGCGCTGGTGGGGAGATCATTGCCTTCATTGAAAAGCAGACGGCTGCGGGTACCCGTGAAGGACACCCGCAGCCGCCCTGGGTTCTACAGGTACTGACCGGTGTTGGCCACCGTGTCGATGGAGCGTCCGGTGTCCGCGCCCTGCTTTCCGGTGACGAGGGTGCGGATGTACACGATCCGCTCGCCCTTCTTTCCGGAGATCCGGGCCCAGTCGTCGGGGTTGGTGGTGTTGGGCAGGTCCTCGTTCTCCTTGAACTCGTCGACGCAAGCCTGGAGGAGGTGGGCGACCCTGATGCCCTTCTGGTTCGCCTCAAGGAAGGCCTTGATGGCCATCTTCTTGGCGCGGCCCACGATGTTCTCGATCATGGCGCCGGAGTTGAAGTCCTTGAAGTACAGGACTTCCTTGTCGCCGTTGGCGTACGTCACCTCTAGGAAGCGGTTCTCCTCGGATTCCGCGTACATCTGCTCGACGACGGACTGGATCATGCCTTGCACGGTGGCGTGCCGGTCGGCGCCGTGTTCGGACAGGTCGTCGGAGTGCAGGGGGAGCCGCTCGGTGAGGTACTTGGCGAAGATGTCCTTCGCCGCCTCGGCGTCCGGGCGTTCGATCTTGATCTTGACGTCGAGTCGTCCGGGCCGCAGGATCGCGGGGTCGATCATGTCCTCGCGGTTGGAGGCGCCGATGACGATGACGTTCTCCAGCCCTTCCACGCCGTCGATCTCGGCGAGCAGCTGGGGGACGATGGTGTTCTCCACGTCCGAGCTGACACCGGATCCGCGGGTGCGGAAGAGGGATTCCATCTCGTCGAAGAAGACGATGACGGGGGTGCCCTCGCTCGCCTTCTCGCGGGCACGCTGGAAGACCAGGCGGATGTGGCGCTCGGTCTCGCCGACGTACTTGTTGAGGAGCTCGGGGCCCTTGATGTTGAGGAAGTAGCTCTTCCCCGCGGGCTGGCCGGTGACCTCGGCGACCTTCTTGGCAAGGGAGTTGGCGACGGCTTTCGCGATCAGCGTCTTGCCGCAGCCGGGGGGCCCGTACAGCAGCACGCCCTTGGGCGGCCGCAGTTCGTGCTCCTTGAAGAGATCGGGATAGAGGTACGGAAGTTCCACGGCGTCCCGGATCATTTCGATCTGGCCGCCGAGACCGCCGATTTTCTCGTAGCTGATGTCGGGGACTTCTTCGAGGACGAGTTCTTCGACCTCGCTCTTGGGAACGACTTCGTAGACGTAGCCGGAGCGGGGTTCGAGCAGGAGGGCGTCGCCGGCGCGGATGGTGACGTCGAGGAGGGGTTCGGCGAGCCGTACCACTCTTTCTTCGTCGGTGTGTCCGACCACCAGGGCTCGATCGCCGCCTTCAAGGATTTCCTTGAGGGTGACGATGTCGCCGACGCTCTCGTACTCCATGGCCTCGACCACGTTGAGCGCTTCGTTGAGCATTACTTCCTGGCCGCGCTTGAGCTCGTCGAGCTCGACGCTGGGGCTGACGTTCACCCGGAGTTTGCGGCCGCCGGTGAAGATGTCCGCCGTGCCGTCCTCGTTCGCCACGAGGAAGACTCCGAAGCCGGCCGGCGGCTGTGCGAGCCGGTCGACTTCCTCCTTGAGGGCCACGATCTGGTCGCGGGCCTCGCGGAGCGTGTTGGCGAGCCGCTCGTTCTGTGCGGACACGCCGGCCAGGTTGGTCTGCAGCTCGACGATCCGCTCTTCGAGAATCCTCGTATGACGCGGAGAGTCGGCGAGCTTGCGTCGCAGGACGGCGATTTCCTGCTCAAGATAGGCAACCTGACCGGCAGGGTCTTCAGACCCTCGTCCCGGCCGGATGCCGCGGTTGTTTTCGTCGTCGTGGGCTGCCACGGTCCTCACCTCCTCCAAGGGGAGCTGGACGCTTCCAGACCCTACCTGGGTGGGTGTCGATTGAAACCCCTAGATCACAAAGACGAGGGGGTGTGTCCGATCTTCACCCTTGCGCTCTCCCTCACACCAGCTCATTACCCACCCAACAACATCGGAAAGCGGGCGGTTGTATCGTCGAAGTGTTCAACACCCGTCAGAGCTGGCCCGACTTACCCGATGGTCGGGCCGCTCGACGCAGCGACCGGCAGGAGAGATGACCGTGCGGCACGACGCCGAGACCGGCAGTGAGGGCCATGATCTGCTGGAGGTCTGGATCGACCAGAACCTCTGCACCGGGGACGGCATCTGCGCGCAGTACGCGCCCGAGGTCTTCGAGCTGGACATCGACGGTCTGGCCTATGTGAAGAGCGGCGACGACGAGTTGCTCCAGGCCCCTGGGGCCACAACACCCGTGCCGCTGCCGCTGCTCCGCGATGTCGCCGACTCCGCGAAGGAGTGTCCGGGCGACTGCATCCATGTACGTCGCGTTTCGGACAGGGTCGAGGTCTACGGACCCGACGCGGAGTAAGCCGCCGCCCGCCCGGCCGCCGCCGTCCGCCGCCGCCGCGTCAGACGCTGCGCGACCCGGCGGGCGTCGTCCGCTCGAACGTGCCGCCCTTCCATTGCCACTTGGCCGCGTCCTCGCGGTCGGGGCAGCAGCGGGGGACGTCGAGCGAGGAGTATCCGAGGAGTGTCGCGGTGATCACGCCGTCACGCACGGCGAAGCCGGTCACGTTCAGGCGGTCCTTCGGGTCCACGAGGGTGGCCACCACGCGTGGCTTGCCCGTCTCGGGGCGGGTGATCACGTAGACCCCGTCGGGCGGGGTGCCCGAGCCGGCCCGGCAGTGCACGACCGCCACCGTCTCGGCCCTGCCGTCCCCGTCGAGGTCGCCGGTGGCCTTCTTCTTCACGGCGGTCTGTACGGGGCCGCAGTCGAGGGGGAACTCCACGGAGGCGGGGTCGGGCGCGGGGGCCGGTGCGGGTGCGGGTGCGCCCGCGGCGGCCCTGGTGTGCGTCTGGGGCCCTGACTGGGCGGCGGTCGCGGGGTCGGGCTGCAGGAAGGCGGAGGCCGCGACGACGGTGGCCAGCGCGGCGGCGGTGGCCAGCCAGTGGATGGGGCGGGCGATGGTGTGTGCCAGTTCCGGGACGGCGGGGTGCTGCACGAGGAAGTGTCTCCTGTGAGGGCTGTGCCGGTGGGGTGGCCAGCATCGTGCCATACGTCACAGTGAGGTGGAACACCGGGGTCCGCGGGTACTCGTGGCTCTTTTGGTACGCGGCTTGGTACGCGGCTTGGTCCCGTCAACGAAACGGCGCCGCCGCCGAGTTCCCTGGTCGGTCAGGGAACTCGGCGGCGGCGCCCGCTCATTGGACGGGGCTCGCCGCGCGGGTCAGCGCGGGGTGCCGCCGTCGGCGTTCGGTCCGGAGTAGTCCTCGCCGTAGGCGCCCTTGGCGGGGCGGCGGCGGCGCATGGGGGGCTCGACGCCGTCCGCGAGGCGGCGGGCGGTGAGCAGGAAGCCGGTGTGCCCGATCATGCGGTGGTCGGGGCGGACGGCCAGGCCCTCGATGTGCCAGTTGCGGATCATCGACTCCCAGGCGGTCGGCTCATTGAAGCCGCCGATCTCGCGGATGGACTCGACGGTCCGGGCGAGCTGGGTGGTGGTCGCCACGTAGCAGCAGAGGATGCCGCCGGGGACGAGCGCCTTGGAGACGGCCTCCAGGCACTCCCAGGGGGCGAGCATGTCGAGGATGACGCGGTCGACCTCGGTGTCGCTGAGGTTGTCCTGGAGGTCGCCGACGGTGAGCTGCCAGGCGGGGTGAGGGCCGCCGAAGTAGCGCTCCACGTTCTGCCGGGCGATGTCGGCGAAGTCCTCGCGGCGCTCGTAGGAGTGCAGCATTCCCTGGTCGCCGATGGCGCGGAGCAGGAAGCTGCTGAGCGAGCCGGAGCCCACGCCCGCCTCGACGACGCGGGCGCCGGGGAAGATGTCGGCGAAGGCCAGGATCTGCCCCGCGTCCTTGGGGTAGACCACGGCGGCGCCGCGGGGCATGGACAGGACGTAGTCGGGGAGCAGGGGGCGCAGCGCCAGGTAGGCGACGTTTCCCGTGGTACGGACAACACTGCCCTCGGGAGCGCCGATCAGCTCGTCGTGGGGGAAGGAACCCTTGTGGGTGTGGAAATTCTTCCCGGCTTCGAGCGTGAACGTGTAGTGGCGTCCCTTGGGGTCGGTGAGCTGGACCTGGTCCCCGACCTTGAAGGGCCCGCGACGGCGGGCGGCACCGGTCGGTTCGGACATGTGACCAGCCTACCGGCAGCGGGAGGGGCTTCGGACCACGGCTCGGGGCGCCCGGGAGCCGCGCGGCGGGTCGGGCGGGGGTCGGGCGGGCCGGGGCGCGATGGTCACCGCGCGTAGCCGTGGCCCGGAGACCCGCACCGCGCGACGCGCCGCCTGAAGAGGGCTTCTGGGCTGCCGGAATCCTGAGGCGCCGTGGGTCGACCGGAGCCCCGTTCAGCGGCTGGGAAGGCCCGGTAGCAGACGGGCGAGACAGCGTCCGGTCACGGTTTCACGGCGACCGCGCCGAAGTGCGGGAGTACGGCAGCGGAGCCGGACTCCGCGCGCCATTGCGAGCACGACACAAGGCCAGGAGTGAGGAGGTCCAGGCCATCGAAGAAGGTGCCGATCTCCGCACGGCTGCGGGCTGTGATCGGCGGGGTGGCGTTCTCGTTCCAGAACCGCATGGCTTCGACGTTGCCCTCGCCGCCGAGATCGGCGTCGGTGGTCGGGTGGGTCAAGGCGAGATAGCTGCCGGAGGGGACCGAGGCCATGATCTGGCGCACGATGTCCTGTGCCTCGCCCGCGTCGAGGACGAAATTGAGGATGCCCAGCATCATGACCGCGACGGGCCGGTCGAGGTCGAGCGTTGCTGAGGCGCCTTCGATGATGCTGTCCGGTCGGTGGACGTCGGCATCGATGTAATCGGTGGCTCCTTGTGGGGTGCCGATCAGCAGGCTACGGGCGTGGACGAGCACCATGGGATCGTTGTCGACGTAGACGATCCGGGACTCGGGTGCGATCCGTTGGGCGATCTCGTGGGTGTTCTCCAGGGTCGGCAAGCCAGTGCCTATGTCGAGGAACTGCCGCACCCCGCGGTCGGCGGTCAGGAACTGGACCGCGCGGCCGAGGAAGGCGCGGTCGGCGCGGGCCACGTCTCTGATCACCGGGAACATCGTGGCGATCTGGTCCCCGACCTGCTGGTCGACCTCGTAGTTGTCCTTCCCGCCGATCCAGTGGTTCCACACGCGCGCGTTGTGTGCGACCGCGGTATTCAGCCCGCGGGACACACCTGACGGGTGCTGGGTCGGCAGGGTCCGCTGCGTCTCACTCACGACTTCCCCCTTTTCCCGCTCACCCTGAGATGTCGTGGGCGAGCCCATGGTGACGTTGGACCGTGTTGCCATTGTCGTGTTCCTGGATCACGGCGTCCGGGAGTCCAGCTTTCCCGAGCCGGAACCGATGAGGCGACAAAACAGCTGCGGTCAACGACGCCGTACCGGTCGGCCACGTCGTACACACCGAATCGGTGCCGGCACCCGCGCCCCGGCCGTCGTCACAGGCAGGCCTCAGCGGACACAGGCGGGGACGGCTCTGCTCGACGAGGCGTTCTCCAGCGCGTACGGGATCGCGGCGCCTTCTCCGTGAAGACCGAAGTGGGCTCTGACGGCCCGGCCCCGGCCGTCAGCAGGACCTCTACCCGATCACCTCGCCCGAGGAGTTCAAGGGCACGTGAGGTTGCCCGTACCGGATCACGTTCAAGGCCCGCAAGGCAGCCGTCAGGAACTGGCGCGTCGCCTTCACCGTGCCGCCCGGCGCCCGGCTCCTGTCGGCCCCGGGGCCTGGTACGAGGTGGTCGAGAACGGCAGCGTGGAGCAGACCGACTGACTGGCGGCCCCGGTCATGCCCGCTGCGTGATCAACACCGTGTTGTGACCGCCGAAGCCACAGGGGTTGCTGGCCACGGCCACCCCCTTCGTGGAGGGGGCGGCTCCTTCGATGCGGTCGTTCATCGGGGTGCCGGTGCCGTGGGCGTTGACGTGTCCGATGTCGTGGGTGTCCAGGCCCGCGTCGGCCAGGGCGGCGGTGAAGGCGCGAGTGATGCCGGTGCCTTCGGGATGCGGGGCAGCGTAGTGGTAGCCGTCGGTGGTGGTCGGAGCGGCCGCATGGCGCGGCTCGTCCGGGCGGCCATGCGCAAGCGGGGCAGGGCCGCATCGTCAACGTCTCCTCGCTCGCCGGCCGGGTCGCGGCGCCCGGCATGGGGTGGTACCGCGCCGGCAAGTCGGCGCTGGGCGCCATCAACGACGTACTGCGGAGGGGGGCCGGGTCCGGTGGGGTGCGGGTGGTCGTCGTGGAGGCGGGCGCATACGCCAGTGCCATCCAGGCCCGGGCCGCCGATGGCCTCGCAAGGCTCGCTGACAGCGGGCACACGTTGTTCGGCGAGCTGTACCGGGTGGCGGAGGCGGCATTGCGGGAATCCGCCACTGGTCTGCCGAGCGGGGAGCCGGTCGTGTCCGCGGTGTGCCAGGCGGTCGCCGGCCCTCGACCGCGTCATCGCGGTACGTGGTCGGGGGCGAGGCGAAGATGAGTCTGATCGCCGACGCGCTGTTCCCGGTGAGTGCCAAGGACCACTTCAAGCGGGTGGCGATGGGTGGGCCTGCCCCGTGTCCCCGCCTGTTCTCCGCCTGTCCCCCAGAGCGTGAGAAAGCCCTCTCGGAGTGATCTCCGAGAGGGCTTTCTCACGGCCCCTTCCTCCTTCAGGCGGTCAGCGCTCAGTGAGGTGGTGGGCAAGAGCGCAGGTCATGCCCGACCGCGGTGCCGTCGGGTATGAGGGCCGGGCCGCACAGGTGAGTGCCGGCCGGGTGCCGCGTCAGCCGGGGAGTCGTTCGGGGGCGTCAGAGGCTCGACAGGTCCAGGAGATTGGCCATCGACTGTTTCCAGGCCCGGCAGAAACGCGTGGTCCTTGTCGGTACGAGCGTTCTTGGCGCGTTCGGATACCGGGAGGATGCGGCGCCGATTCAGCTCAGCCACATCTATCAGAGGGGCGGTCGCTATGCGATCGAGTAACTCTGCCTGCCGCGGTTCCAGGGCCGTCAGGTGACTGAGTACAGCGAGCATCTCCACGAGTTCCCGACTCCACTCGTGCTCCCAGCGCTCTGGGCGCTCGCGGTCGAGTTCACTGGTCACCTTGCCGGCGCTGCGGTTGCTGCGGTACGCGAGCCAACTGTCCAGTACGTTGCGCCCGCCGGCGGCGTACTCACGCATGCGCGGTGTGACGCCGGTGAAGACGCCTCCCTCAATGATCAGGTGCTCGTTTTCGGAGTCGTAAGTGATCGTGGAAGGGAGCGCGTCAGGTGCGATTTCTCGGGCGTACGTGATCTCAGGATGCAGGCGTCGCCACCAATTCGATGTGCCTGCGGGGCGGCCGTCGCTTGGATTGATGCTCCGTGTGCCGAAGGTGGAGGCCCAGAGAATGTGGCGTCCCAGCCTGACGGCCTCGCGCCAGAGGTCACCAGCGGCGGTTAAGGGGATGCGTACGCCGAGTGAGTTGAGGTCGTCTGCGTAACGCTCGGTGAAAGTGGGATGGGCGGTGACGGCGGCAATGTAGGCCAGCAGATCTTCTGGGATGACCTCTTGGAGACCGTAGGAGTTGGCGAGGTGATGCAACAGGCCGGGGGCGACGTTGGGGGTGCGGTCGGCGTGCAGGAACGGCAGCACACGACCGCCGTTGCCGTTGAAGTAGTGCATGTCGGGGATGAGGGCGGTAAAGAGCAGCGCTGGGCCGGTCCTCAGACGTTGTGTGTGCTGTTCGACGGCGAAGAGCTGATCGTCGACGGTGGCTTGCCACAGCTCTGGACGCGAGCGGTCGATGACGCGTCCGTCGGGTATGAGCCACTGACGGTCGAAGGCTCTGCGGGCGATGCGTATCGGAGCAGGACAGGGGTTCCGCTCGTCGCGTAGGAGGATCGGAGGGTGGGGGTGGCCCGGAATCTGGAGAGCTTCCTTATCCAGGGTGCGGTCGCCGGTCTCCTTGAAGAGCGCTTGTTTCGTGGCGGGGTCACGTTCTTGGGTGAGGCGGTTCCAGCGTCGTCGCAGGAGGGTTTTCGAGGGGCTGAAGACCCAGTTCCGGTTGGGCTTGATGCCAGGTTTGTGCCAGGGCATGAGGTCGGTGAGAGCCGGGAAGGTGTCCCACCCGCTCTGGGAGGCGGGTGTGAAGGACACGGGCTCGGCGGGTCGTGACGTGCGCCAGCCAGGACCGTTGATGCGCAAATTGTGCAGTTGTTCTTCCTTGTCCTGACGGGTGCCATGAACGGCCGCGTAATGGACGGGGGCCAGTTGGTCCTGTCGCTCACCTTGCCGGCGGACGAAGATCGCTATGGCTAGCTCCTGCTGGACTCCGGGGAAGAAGCGGCTGTTGACCGGCGGCCTCTTGGTCTCGGGCGTCAGGTCGACGACCCAGCCCTCTGTGCAGGTACGCCGCAGGTAGGAGCGCATTCCCTGGAAGCCCGCGCCGCGGATGAAGCCGCCGGTGCTGACGAAGCAAACGACACCATGACGGTGGTCGTCGTGCTGGTCGAAGACCTTGTGGGTGGCCCAGCGCCAGAAGTAGGTGCACAGGCTCTTCAGCTTGTTCTCGTACACGCCTGCCGCACCGCGCAGCCGGAATGCGTCCAGGGGTGGGGCGCCGCGGCCCGGGGAACCCTTCTCGATCCATCCGCCCTGGCCTTCTGCCTGTTCGCGGTGGGGAGGGTTGCCGATGACCACGGTGATGCGTTCATTGCGCTGGATGGTGCTCGCGGCTTCGGCGTCATCCCGTAAAGGGCCCCACAAGGCACCGTATCGATCGAAGAGTTCGCTGGGCCGCCAGGGGTCAGCGAGCGTGTCGGCCAGGTGCAGTCGCATGTCGCGCAGTCGGACCCGGGCATTGAGTCGGCGCAGCATCTGCCCGACGCGCATCTGCGCAACGGCGAAAGCGCCCATCTGCTTTTCGAAGCCGATCAGCCGGCCTGCGAGCTCCTGGACGGATTCGGTGCGGAAACCCTCATTGCCGCCCTCGGACTGCTTGCGGGCGACGAGGTCGATGATGCCGGTGAGGAAGGTGCCGGTGCCCATGGCCGGGTCGATGATGGACACACCGGGGTCGGCGAAACCGTCTTGGCAACCCAGCGTGGTGATCAGCACTTCGTCAACAAGGCGGATCATCTCCTCCATCAGCGGCGCCGGGGTGTAGTAGGTGCCGGAGTCCTTGCGGAGGTCGGGGTCGTACTCCTGCAGGAAGTGTTCGTAAAGGTGGATGTGGAAGGTGGGTTCGCTGGCCAGGGCGCTCCGCCAGTCGATGGCGTCGATGACGCGCACGAGCATGTCGAGGCTGTCGCGAAATTCACCCTCAACCTGGTCGGTGAGGATCTGCAGGGCGCGCCCCATGACGGAATGCTCCGCGCCCAGGCGGCGGCCGACCTCATGCAGGCTCATCTTCGCCAGGGAGCTGTCATGGCCGTCGGCGGTGTCCGAGCCGGCGAGCAGGAGCGCGAAGGTGACGGATTGGGCGTAGCGGTCGGCGAAGGCCGCGCGTTTGTCCCGGTCATCGGTGGTGGGAAAGAGGTCGACTTCGAGAGTGGAGGCCAGGTCCGTGAAGGGACGCCGGTGGCGCGGGAGACTGGCCTCGGCGTCGAGCCGGTCGTGGACGGCGTCGCGCAGGAGTGTGCACAGCGGGGCTACCTGAGCGACAACTTCCCGCATCGATGTCAGTGGATGCGGCTGCCAAGTGAAGAACGCTGTCAGCATTGATTCGAAGGCGGCTTCGCCGGCCGCCGATAGACACAGGCGGGAGCCGGCAGTACGCAGATCGCCTTCGAGGTGGATCGTGTCGCCGTGTTGTCGACCGGAGCGATACATGATCCACGTCTGGCCGTTGGTGTAGATCAAGTTGGGTAGCTTCGCCATACCCTCCCACTGCCGTCGATCACGTTGGTTCAGCCCGCCAGGATGGATCACGGTTTTGTCCGGGCTCTTCAGCTCGACGTAGCCGACGATGTCGCGGGATGACTGCCCGATCCGCACAGCCAGGTCGGGGCGGATTCGGTGCGCGGCGATCGCCACCTCTGCATGCAGGACAGCCTGTAGCCCCAACATGTTCGCCGCGTCGACGAGAAGCGTCTCCACGGCACGACGGATCGCGGCTTCCTTCTGTCCGTGCGGCAATACCTGCTTGCACGCTGCACCGAACTCACTGATGACCCGCCGAAACCCGTCCCTGCGCTGCATCCCGCCCCCAGAGGCCAGCACACTCCCCGGTATCCAACTCGACACACGGTAAGCGCGGCATCACCGACCGTCGAGAGGGCCTCACGGCCGCGTACGCCGTTGAGGCCCTTCCATGATCTGAGAGCGGTGCTTCAGGACGGCCTGGCCATCGCCTTGACGAAGGCGCGTTCCACGTCCGCGGCGGACAGTACTCCGTAGATCTCGCCGGAGTCCTCGACGACCAGGTACTCCGTGGCGGGGGTGGCCCTCAGGGTGTCGAGCAGTTCCTCCCCCGCGAGCTCGGCGGAGATCCGCATGCCTTCGGTGATGTCCTGGGCGAGGCCGCTGACCGCGACCCAGGGGCGGCGGTGCTGGGGGACGGAGACGATGGCCGCCTCGCGGACGACCGCCATCGGGTCGCCGTCGGGGTCGACGACCACGAGAGCGCGGGCGCCCGCGTCGTTGGCCCGGCGCAGGGCCTCGGAGAGCGGGGTGTGGGATTCGACCGGGACCGCGCGGCGGGTCAGGGTGCGGGCGCGGAGTTCGGGCAGGTGTTCGCGCAGTCGGGCCATGCGCAGGCTGTTCCCGGCGCCGGTCCAGATGATCGCGGCGAGGATGGCGGCGAGCAGGGCGTCGGTGACGGTGTTCATGCCGCCGATGTCCTGGGGTTCGCCGCCGAGGGCGCCGGACTGGTTGAGGAGCGGCAGGCCGATCAGTACGGAGATGGCGAGCGCGCGGCCGACCCAGGCGGCGGCGATGGTTCCGCTCATGGGCTTGCCGGTGATCTTCCAGACGACGGCGCGCAGCATGCGGCCGCCGTCCAGGGGCAGGCCCGGCAGGAGGTTGAAGGCGGCGACGATGAGGTTGGAGATCATCAGGCCGGCGAGCAGGACGCCGGGGACGGTGCCGGGCTCGACGACGCGCATGCCGGCGTAGAAGACACCGGCCAGCACGAGGGAGAGGAGCGGGCCGACGAAGGCGAGGACGAACTCGCGGCCGGGGGTCTCCGACTCCTTCTCGATCTCGGAGACACCGCCGAAGAACTGGAGCTGGATGCGGCGTACCGGCAGTTTGAAGCGGAGGGCCGCGACGGTGTGGGCCAGTTCGTGGACGAGTACGGAGGCATAGAAGGCGACGGCGAAGAAGAGCGACACGAGGTAGCGGGCGCCGCCGAGTTCGGGCAGGACGCGGTCGAGCTGGCCGCCGAAGACCCAGGTGATGAGGGCGGCGACGAGGAACCAGCTGGGCGCGACGTAGACGGGCACGCCGAAGGGCCTGCCCATGAGCAGCCCACCGCCCGGATTCTTCCGCCCCTTGCCCCGAGCCGCCCCGCCCTTGCCGTCGCCGTCGCTGTCACCGTCACCGCCGGCGTATGCGGTCCGGGGGCGGTGGGCTTGAGGGGCGCCGGGGTCGCCGGGACGTGGCGTGGGAAGTTGCTCGGCGGGTCGGGCGTCGTCGCTGGGGAGGTACTGAGGGGTGTGCTGGGGGGCGTCGGATGCGGTGTCCTGGTCCTGGCCGTCGCGCGGAGGCTTCGTCATGGGGACGCCCGGCCGCGCGGGAGGCTGCTGCGGGGCGTCTGCGGCGGGGGCCTTGGCCTCTGCTCGCTGACCGGACCCCGGCGCCGCCTCGTCGAGCGTGGGCACCGGTCGCTGCTCCCCCGTCGACGGTTGCTCGCCACCCTGCGACGGCTGCACCACCGGGGCGGCGGGCGCAGGCTGCTGCGGGGTCTCCGGCCGAGGGGCGGGTTCCGAGGGCATGGTCGGCTGGGCGGGTTCCGAGGGCGCGGTCGGCCGGGCGAGTTCCGAGGGCGCGGTCGGCCGGGCGAGTTCCGAGGGCGCGGTCGGCCGGGCCCGGTTGTCGGGCGTGGGCGACTCGGCCTGGTCGTCGGGCTTAGGCGACTCGGCCCGGCCGCGAGGCGCGGGCGACTCAGCCCTGCCGCCGGACACAGACCGCTCGACCCGACCGCCAGGCGCAGCTGATTCGGCCCGGCCGTCAAGCGTCGGCCGCTCAGCCCGGTCATCAGGCGTCGTTGACTCAGCCCGGCCGGTCGGGGGCGTGGACCGCTCGGCCGTACCGGTCGGGGGCGTGGACCGCTCGGCCGTACCGGTCGGGGGCGTGGACCGCTCGGCCGTACCGATCGGGGGCGTTGGCCGCTCGGCCCTGCTTGCCGGGGACGTGGACCGCTCGGCCCTGCCAGTCGAGGACGTGGACCGCTCGGCCCTGGCGTGCGTGTTCTCTGAGCGCTTCGTCACAGGCGTGGTCGGCCGGGGTGTCGGTGGGGTGGGGGGCTCCGGGGCGTGGTTCGCAGGCGGGTCGGCGGGGGTGGTTGCCGGGGGCCTCGGGGTCTGGTGGGGAGGGGCGTCCGGGCGTGGCGGCCCGGAAGGGGCGTCCGGGCGTGGCGGCCCGGAAGGGGCGTCCGGGCGTGGCGGCCCGGAAGGGGCGTCCGGGCGTGGCGGCCCGGAAGGGCCGGCCGTCTCGCTCGGGCGCAGCCCCTCGGTGCCGTCGGACTGCGGCCTGCCGCTCTCGCCGCTTTCGTCCACGATGTCCCCTCGTTCGAAGCGTCCCTCGCCCGGTATGGCGCGATTACTCGCACGATCATGCAGGGCGAGAGGGTCTGTCGTCGATGGTATGCGGCCATTGTCAGTGGCGGGTCGTAGGGTCTGTCCTCATGGAAACCAGCACCGACGGTGCCGCGGCGGCCGTGCGCCCGGCATCCCTGTCGCCCTCGCGCGCGGGCGACTTCATGCAGTGCCCCTTGCTCTACCGGTTCCGGGTGATCGACAAGCTGCCCGAGAAGCCGAGCGAGGCCGCCACGAGAGGCACGCTGGTGCACGCCGTCCTGGAGCGGCTCTTCGACGCCCCCGCGAGCGAGCGCACGGCGCCGCGCGCCAAGTCGCTCATCCCCGGCCAGTGGGACCGGCTGCGCGAGACGAAGCCCGAGCTGACCGAGCTGTTCGCCGACGATCCGCAGGGCGAGCGGATGGCGCGCTGGCTGTCGGATGCGGAGAAGCTCGTCGAGCGCTGGTTCACCCTGGAGGACCCGACGCGCCTGGAGCCGGCCGAGCGCGAGCTGTTCGTGCAGGCCGAGCTGGCGTCGGGCCTGAAGCTGCGCGGCATCATCGACCGCGTCGACGTCGCCCCTTCGGGGGACGTCCGCATCGTCGACTACAAGACAGGCAAGGCCCCGCGTCCGGAGTACGCGGAGGGCGCGCTCTTCCAGATGAAGTTCTACGCCCTGGTGGTGTGGCGGCTGAAGGGCGTCGTCCCGCGCCGCCTCCAGCTGGTGTATCTGGGCAGCGGTGACGTGATCACGTACGACCCGGTCGTGGCGGACCTGGAGCGGGTCGAGCGGAAGCTGCTCGCGCTCTGGGAGGCGATCGAGCTGGCCACGGCGACGGGCGAGTGGCGGCCCCGGCCGACCAAATTGTGCGGTTGGTGCGACCATCAGGCGGTCTGTCCTGAATTCGGAGGGACTCCCCCGCCGTATCCGCTTCCTCTCAGGGCGCCGGAGTCCGCCGAGGGCGAGCAGGGCAGAATGGGCCCGGGCTAGCTAAGGAGAGTTACGTGGCCATCCGCGTCCTACTGGTCGACGACCAGCCGCTGTTGCGCACCGGGTTCCGGATGATTCTGGAGGCCGAGCAGGACATCGCGGTCGTCGGCGAGGCCGGAGACGGCCTGCAGGCTCTCGATCAAGTGCGGGCGCTCCAGCCCGATGTGGTGCTCATGGACATCCGCATGCCGCGGATGGACGGCGTCGAGGCGACCCGGCAGATCACCGGGCCCGGCCGTGACGGCCCGGCCAAGGTCCTGGTGCTGACCACCTTCGACCTTGATGAGTACGTGGTGGAGGCGCTGCGCGCCGGCGCCAGCGGCTTCCTCCTCAAGGACGCCCCGGCGAACGAACTGGTGCAGGCGATCCGCGTGGTCGCCGGGGGTGAGGCGATGCTCGCGCCGAGTATCACGCGCCGCCTGCTCGACAAGTACTCCGCGCACCTGCCGTCCGGCGAGGAGCCGGTGCCGGACACCCTGCACACGCTCACCGACCGCGAGGTCGAGGTCCTGAAGCTGGTGGCCCGCGGCCTGTCGAACGCGGAGATCGCCGCGGACCTCTTCGTCAGCGAGACCACCGTGAAGACCCATGTCGGCCACGTGCTCACGAAGTTGGGCCTGCGCGACCGGGTCCAGGCGGCCGTGTACGCGTACGAGAGCGGGCTGGTGCGTCCCGGCGCGCAGTAAGTAACCGCTCAACGACGAACGACGACGGTGGCCGTCCCCGAGGGGGCGGCCACCGTCGTCAGTGCGGTCGGGCGCCGTCAGCCCTTGCTGATCTCCCAGAAGCGGAAGACCGTGGACGCGTCCAGGCACGACTCCAGGCCGTAGACGTTGTCCCGGACGACCGCGTACTGCTTGGCCTGCCAGACCGGCAGGACCGGCACCTGCTCGGCCACGATGTCCTGCAGCGCGGAGTACTGCTTGTCGGTCTTGGTGCGGTCGCTCTCGGTCGCCGTGCCGGGGATGATCTTCCCGGTGATCTCGCTGTTCTCGAAGTGGTTGCCGAGGACGTTGCCCTTGCCGAAGAAGGGCTGCGTGAAGTTGTCCGGGTCCGGGTAGTCCGGCACCCAGCCCTTGACGTAGACGCCGTATTTGCCGGCGGCGATGTCCTTCTCGTACTGCTCGAACTCCACGGACTTCACGTCGGCGTCGAAGAGGCCGGACGCGTTGAGCTGCTTGGCGATGGCCGCCAGCTCCTGGTCCGTGGCGGGGCCGTAACGCGTGGGGGTCGACCAGAGCGTCAGCTTGACCTTGCCGTCGATGCCGGAGCCGCGGAGCGCGGAGGCGGCCTTCGCGCGCTGCGGACGGGCACCGTACGTGTCGAAGAACGCGGTGTTGTGGCCGCCGATGCCCGCCGGGACGATCGAGTACAGCGGCGTGGCCGTGTTCTGGTAGACCTCCTGGACGAGGGCGTCCCGGTCCAGGAGATAGGCCATGGCCTTGCGCACGCCGAGCTTGCCCGCGACCGGGTCCTTCATGTTGAAGACCAGGTGCTGCACCTCGGCGCTGCTGCCCTCGACGATGTCGACGGCCCGGCCGGCTTCGGAGGTGTCCTGCTCGATGTCCGCGATGTCGGCGGCGGCGAGACCTCGGTAGGCCACGTCGATGTCGTGGTCCAGGAGCGCCTTCTTCAGGCCCTTCTGGTCGCCGTGGAAGAACTTGAGTGCGACGCCCTCGTTCTTGACCTTGGCGGTGCCCTTGTAGGAGGAGTTGACGGAGAAGGTCGCCTGCTCCTTGTCGAACGAGTCGAGCTTGTAGGGGCCGGAACCGACCGCCTTGCCGTCCTTGCGCAGCCCGTTCATGTCGTACTCGCGGTGGTCCACGATCGAACCCGCGCCCGAGGCGACCTTGCTGGGGAAGGTCGCGTCGGAGTACTTGAGCCGGAAGACGACGGTCTTGGCGTTCGGGGCCTGGACGCTGTCGAGCATCGGGAACATGATCGCCGGGCCGGCGTCGTCGTTGATCTTCCGCATGCGGTCGAAGGAGAACTTGACGTCCTTCGAGGTGAGGTCGTTGCCGTTGCTGAACTTCAGGCCGTCACGTAGCTCGCACTTGAAGACCTTCGTCTCCGTGTCCGTGAAGCCGCAGCTCTTGGCGGCCTCCGGCTCCGGCTCCGTGGCGCCCTTGGGGAAGCTCAGGAGGGACTGGAAGACGTTGTTGAACAGGAGCCACGACCCGGGGTCGTAGCCGGACGCCGGGTCGGTGGCGAGGACGTCGTCTGACATCCCCATCACGACCGCGTCGCCCGTGTCCCCGGCCCCGCCCGACTCCGTTCCGCAGCCGGTCAGCAGGGCGGCGGCGAGTCCTCCCGTGAGAGGGAGGACCAGCCACTGGTTACGACTTTTCACGTACGTGCCTTAGTTGTCGAGGTCGTTCGGTGGAACCTGTGGGGGGAGGCTGAGGGGCGGTGTCAGCCGCTCACGCCGCGGCCCAGTTCCCACAGCTGGAGGTTGGACGAGGAGTTGAGGGCCCACTGCGCGCCCGTGATGTCGTCGCGCGCGGCGATGTACTGCTTGCCCTGCCACAGCGGGAGCACCGGGACATCCTCGGCGACGATGTCCTGGATCCTGCGGATGCTCTTGGAGGCGGCCAGCCGGTCGGCCTCGCGGCGCGAGGTGGGGATCAGCTGGTCGTTGATGTCGCGGTTGACATACGGCGAGCCGAGGAAGTTGTCCTTGTCGAGGAAGGGCGCGAGGAAGTTGTCGGCGTCGGGGAAGTCGGGGAACCAGCCCATGCCGTACACGTCGTACTTGCCGTCGCGCTCGGCCGCGCGGAACGTGCTCCAGGGCGTGCCCTTGATCGAGACGTCGAAGAGGCCGGAGTCGTTCAGCTGCTTCTTCAGCAGCTCGAACTCCTTCTTCGTGCCCGGACCGTAGTGGTCGGTGGTGTAGTGCAGCGTGAGCTTCACCGGCGTGGAGATGTTCGCCTTGTCGAGCAGCGAACGGGCCTTGGCCGGGCTCGGGTTGCCGTACTTGTTGAAGAACGAGTTGGCGTGGCCCGTGATGGTGGAGGGCACCAGCGAGAACAGCGGGTCGGCCGTCGAGCCGTACACCGAAGAGGCCAGCGCGCCACGGTCGATGAGCTGTGCCATCGCCTGGCGCACGGCCTTGTTCTTGACCGTCCGGGCCTCGGTGTTGAAGGCGAGGTAGCGGATCTCCAGACCCTGCATCTCGACCAGGTCGATCTTCCCGTCCGAGGAGTTGTCGAGCTCCTTGACCTGCTGGGGCGACATGGTGCGCGTCATCAGGTCGATGTCGCCATCCTTGAGCGCCTTGCCCATGGCCGCGGTGTCCGCGAAGTTGCGCAGCTCCACCTTGTCGCTGTGCGGCTCGAACTGGCCTTTGTACTTGGGGTTCTTGGTGAACACCGTCTTGACCAGGCGGTCGTCCTTGACCTCCTGCTCCGCCGTGTACGGCCCGGAGCCGGAGACCTCGAAGCCCTCGCGCAGCTTGTTCTTGCTGTAGTGGTCCTTGCTGATGATGCCGGCGGTGGGTGTGGCCAGCTTGTACGGGAACGTCGCGTCGGGGGTTTTGAGGTGGAAGACGACCTCGCGGTCGCCCTGCGTCTCGATCTCCTCGACGTTCGCCACCAGAGCGTCGGAACCACTGGGGTCCTTGATCTTGATGTCGCGTACGCGTTCGATGGAGAACTTCACGTCGGCGGCTGTGAGCGGCTTGCCGTCGGAGAACGTCAGGCCCTTGCGCAGGGTGCAGGCGTAGCGCTCGTTGCCCGTGTCGGTGAAGCGGCAGCTCTCGGCGGCTTCCGGCTGCGGATCGCCGCCGCCGCGAGGCATCGCCATCAGCGTCTGGACGGTCTGCCGCAGCAGGTTCCAGGAACCGGCGTCGTAGGCGTACGCCGGGTCGAAGGGTGCCGGGACCTCCTCGGAGATGGCGAACGCGTCCGTGGTGCCGACAGTGATCGCGTCGTCGCCGTCTCCGCTGCCCGAACCACCGCAAGCGGCGAGAGCGGGGGCGAGCAGACCTATGACAGCCGGCAGCACCAAAGTCTTGCGGTTCATGCTCGACGTTCTCCAGAGCTCTTGGATCCCGTGGGTCCCGCAACGCGGGGTGTGGGTTGACGGGGGGCACGGGGGGTGGGGCGATGTTCTCGCGACGACATTAGTCCGCACCACTTGACCAGTTGTTGAGGTGGGAGCCGAGCCCTCATCACACAGTGAAACCGGGCGTGGACGCACCGATAACCCGACACCGGAAGGATTCGTGCACGCTCCCACCAAACGGGACCAAACGTCACGCCCTCAGGGGCCCCGGAAGGGGTCACTGCACACACCGGCCCCACTGTCGACCCCCGCCGGAGTGGGAAACGTCACACGCCGGATCGGGCACCGGCCGGAGCTGTCACAGGGTCATGAGCCCTTGCAGGAAAGGAAGGTTGACGTGTTCGAGGGAGGGGACGACGGTGCGTCCCGCGGCCTGCGGGATGGGCGCGACCGACGGCACGGCGACCACGCGGCAGCCGGCGGCCTCCGCGGCGGCGACCCCGGTGGCGGTGTCCTCGATGACGGCGCATCGGGTGGGTTCGGCGCCGATGCCCGCCGCCGCCAGGAGGTAGGGGTCCGGGTGGGGCTTGGTGCGGGGCACCTCGTCGCCGGCGATGGTGAGTTCGAAGTGGTGGGCGCCGATCGAGTCCAGGACGCGGTCGATGATGCGCCGGTGCGAGGCGGAGACCAGGGCCATCGGGACGTCGTGCGCGGCGAGTTCGGCCAGCAGGCTCGCGGCGCCCGGCATCAGCGGCAGGGAGCGGGAGATGCGCTCCTCGAAGCCGTCGTTGAGCAGCACCGTCAGCTCGTCGACGGTGATGTCGGCGCCCGTGGAGTCGATGAGGAAGCCGGCGCTGCGCGTCATCGGACCGCCGACGACGATGTCGCGCCAGGCCTCGTCGAGGGTGTGGCCGAGGCGTGCGAAGACCTCGACCTCCGCGTCCCACCAGAAGCCCTCGGTGTCCACGAGCGTGCCGTCCATGTCGAGCAGGACGCCTTGCAGCGTGGCCCCCTCGACACGGGGGGCCGGTGCCTGGGTGGCGGGGCCGAGGGAGTGGAGAGGGGTGCCGAGCGCCGGAACCGTACTGGTCATGCGACCACACCTTCCATGAGGCTTCCATGAGGGACGAGAAGGCCGGCTGCCCGCTTGTGACGACGAGGCAGCCGGCCTGCACTGGACCGACCAGTGTACGACTGAGCTCGGATCAGCGCGCGTTGAAGTACTTCGCCTCCGGGTGGTGGATGACGATCGCGTCCGTGGACTGCTCCGGGTGGAGCTGGAACTCCTCGGAGAGGTGGACGCCGATCCGCTCCGGCTGGAGGAGGTCGGCGATCTTGGCGCGGTCCTCCAGGTCGGGGCAGGCGCCGTAGCCGAGCGAGAAGCGGGCGCCGCGGTACTTCAGGTCGAACATGTCCGTCACGTCGGTGGGGTCCTCGCCGCCGAAGCCGAGCTCGGCGCGGACCCGGGCGTGCCAGTACTCGGCGAGCGCCTCGGCCAACTGCACGGACAGGCCGTGCAGTTCGAGGTAGTCGCGGTAGGAGTCGGCGGCGAACAGCTCGGCGGTGGCCTCGCCGATCTTCGAGCCGACGGTGACGACCTGGAGGCCGACGACGTCGGTCTCGCCGGACTCCTCGGGGCGGAAGAAGTCCGCGAGGCACAGGCGGCGGCCGCGGCGCTGGCGCGGGAAGGTGAAGCGGGTGCGCTCCGAGCCGTCGTCGTTCAGGATGATGAGGTCGTCGCCCTTGGACACGCACGGGAAGTAGCCGTGCACGACGGCCGCCTCCAGCAGGTTCTTGGTGTGCAGCTCGTCCAGCCAGCCGCGCAGCCGCGGCCGTCCCTCGGTCTCGACGAGTTCCTCGTACGAGGGCCCGTCGCCGGTGCGTGCCTGCTTCAGGCCCCACTGGCCCTTGAAGAGAGCGCCTTCGTCGAGCCAGGAGGCGTACTCCTTGAGCTGGATGCCCTTGACGACGCGGGTGCCCCAGAACGGCGGGGTGGGCACGGGGTTGTCGGTGGCGACGTCCGAACGGGCGGGGCCTTCCGCCTCGTCGGCCTCCAGGACCGCGGCGGTGGCCTTGGTGGGGACGCGGCGCTGCTTGAGCTCGGGCAGGGTCGCGCCGGGCACGCCGCGCTTGACCGCGATGAGGGCGTCCATCAGGCGCAGGCCCTCGAAGGCGTCGCGGGCGTAGCGGACCTCGCCCTCGTAGATCTCGTGCAGGTCCTGCTCGACGTAGGCACGGGTGAGGGCGGCGCCGCCGAGGATGACCGGGTAGTCGGCGGACATGCCGCGCTGGTTCAGCTCCTCCAGGTTCTCCTTCATGATCACGGTGGACTTGACCAGGAGGCCGGACATGCCGATGACGTCGGCCTTGTGCTCCTCGGCGGCGTCCAGGATCGCGGCGACGGGCTGCTTGATGCCGAGGTTGACGACGTTGTAGCCGTTGTTGGAGAGGATGATGTCGACGAGGTTCTTGCCGATGTCGTGCACGTCGCCGCGGACGGTGGCGAGGACGATGGTGCCCTTGCCCTCCTCTTCGCCCTCGACCTTCTCCATGTACGGCTCCAGGTAGGCGACCGCGGTCTTCATGACCTCGGCGGACTGGAGCACGAAGGGCAGCTGCATCTGGCCGGAGCCGAAGAGCTCGCCGACGACCTTCATGCCCTCCAGGAGGGTGTTGTTGACGATGTCGAGGGCGGGCGTGTCCGTCAGCGCCTCGTCGAGGTCGGCCTCCAGGCCGTTCTTCTCACCGTCGATGATGCGGCGCTGGAGGCGCTCGTCCAGCGGCAGGGCGAGGAGTTCCTCGGCCTTGCCGGCCTTCATCGACTTCATGTTGACGCCCTCGAAGAGCTCCATGAGCTTCTGGAGGGGGTCGTAGCCCTCGGCGCGGCGGTCGTAGATGAGGTCGAGCGCGGTGGTGACCTGCTCGTCGTCGAAGCGCGCGATCGGCAGGATCTTGGAGGCGTGCACGATCGCGGAGTCCAGGCCCGCCTTGACGCACTCGTCCAGGAAGACGGAGTTCAGCAGGACGCGGGCGGCGGGGTTGAGGCCGAAGGAGATGTTGGACAGGCCGAGCGTGGTCTGCACGTCGGGGTGGCGCCGCTTGAGCTCGCGGATGGCCTCGATGGTGTGGACGCCGTCCTTGCGGGACTCCTCCTGACCGGTGCAGATGGTGAAGGTCAGCGTGTCGATGAGGATGTCCGACTCGTGGATGCCCCAGTTGCCGGTCAGGTCCTCGATGAGGCGCTCGGCGACGGCGACCTTGTGCTCGACGGTGCGGGCCTGGCCCTCCTCGTCGATGGTCAGCGCGATCAGCGCGGCGCCGTGCTCCTTGGCGAGGGCGGTGACCTTCGCGAAGCGGGACTCGGGGCCGTCACCGTCCTCGTAGTTGACGGAGTTGATGACGGCGCGCCCGCCGAGCTTCTCCAGGCCCGCCTGGATGACGGGGAGTTCGGTGGAGTCCAGGACGATGGGCAGGGTGGAGGCGGTGGCGAAGCGGCCGGCCAGCTCCGCCATGTCCTTGACGCCGTCGCGGCCCACGTAGTCGACGCAGAGGTCGAGCATGTGCGCGCCCTCGCGGATCTGGTCGCGGGCCATCTCCACGCAGTCGTCCCAGCGGCCCTCCAGCATGGCCTCGCGGAACTTCTTCGAGCCGTTGGCGTTCGTCCGCTCGCCGATCGCCATGTACGCGGTGTCCTGGCGGAAGGGCACCGTCTGGTACAGCGACGCGGCGCCCGGCTCGGGCCGCGGGTCGCGGGCCGGGGTCTGCATGCCGCGTACGCGCTCGACGACCTGGCGCAGGTGCTCCGGGGTGGTGCCGCAGCAGCCGCCGACCAGGGAGAGGCCGTACTCGCGTACGAAGGTCTCCTGGGCGTCGGCGAGCTCGGGCGCCGACAGGGGGTAGTGGGCGCCGTTCTTGCCGAGGACGGGCAGGCCGGCGTTGGGCATGCAGGAGATCGGGACGCGCGAGTGGCGGGCCAGATAGCGCAGGTGCTCGCTCATCTCGGCGGGGCCGGTGGCGCAGTTCAGGCCGATCATGTCGATGCCGAGCGGCTCCAGGGCCGTCAGGGCGGCGCCGATCTCGGAGCCGAGCAGCATGGTGCCGGTGGTCTCGACGGTGACCGAGCAGATCACCGGGAGGTTCGCGCCGGTGGCGTCCAGGGCGCGGCGGGCGCCGAGGATGGCGGCCTTGGTCTGCAGGAGGTCCTGGGTGGTCTCCACCAGGAGCGCGTCGGCGCCGCCGGCGATCATGCCTTCGGCGTTCTGCTGGTAGGCGTCGCGCAGGGCGGTGTAGGGGGCGTGGCCGAGGGTGGGGAGCTTGGTGCCGGGGCCCATGGAGCCGAGGACCCAGCGCTGCTGCCCGGTCTTGTCGGTGTACTCGTCGGCGACCTCGCGGGCGATGCGGGCGCCGGCCTCGGAGAGCTCGAAGACGCGCTCGGGGATGTCGTACTCGCCGAGGGCCGCGAGGTTCGCGCCGAAGGTGTTGGTCTCCACGCAGTCGACGCCGACCGCGAAGTACTCCTCGTGGACGGAGCGCACGATGTCGGGGCGGGTGACGTTCAGGACTTCGTTGCACCCCTCCAGGTTCTGGAAGTCCTCCATGGTCGGGTCCTGCGCCTGGAGCATCGTGCCCATCGCGCCGTCGGCCACGACCACGCGGGTGGCGAGGGCCTCACGGAAGGCGTCGGTCCGCGCCCTGCTCTCGGACGAGACGGTCGTGGACTGCGAGGACGGGGTTGGCGACGAGGCCATGAAAGAGCTCCCTGGAGTGCGACGGCTGTCGGCTTTGCGCCTTCTGTTGGAGGGCGCACTCGGCCAGCGTAGCCGGGACCAAGGTCCTGTGGGGAAGGCGTCCACGGGGCGGACGGGAGTCGACGTGCTCCCCGGGCCTGGCTCGTACAGGTGCTTGACAGGGGAAAGGGGAGCGACACAGGCTCCCCGGGCGTTAGCGGGAGGTCGACAACGACCGATAGTGTTCAGCATTGTCGAACGTGCAGGGTGCGAGGGAACGGAGGTCGGGGCTGCGATGGCACGCAACATCCAGTCGCTCGAAAGGGCCGCGGCGATGCTGCGGCTGCTCGCGGGCGGCGAGCGACGGCTCGGCCTCTCGGAGATCGCCTCGGCGCTCGATCTGGCCAAGGGTACGGCCCACGGCATCCTGCGCACCCTCCAGGCGGAGGGCTTCGTCGAGCAGGACTCCGCGTCGGGCCGCTACCAGCTGGGCGCCGAACTGCTGCGCCTCGGCAACAGCTACCTGGACGTGCACGAGCTGCGGGCCCGCGCCCTGGTGTGGACCGACGACCTGGCCCGCTCCAGCGGCGAGAGCGTCCACCTCGGCGTGCTGCACCAGCGGGGCGTGCTCATCGTCCACCACGTCTTCCGGCCCGACGACAGCCGCCAGGTCCTGGAGGTCGGGGCCATGCAGCCACTGCACTCCACGGCCCTCGGCAAGGTCCTGTCGGCCTACGACCCGGTCGCGCACAACGAAGCCGTCGAGGTCGAGCGCGAGGCCTTCACCGTGCGCACCGTGACCGACCCCGAGGGGTTCGAGGGCGTCCTTGACCTCACGCGCGCGCGTGGGTACGCCGCGGACGTCGAGGAGACCTGGGAGGGCATCGCGTCCGTCGCCGCGCCCATCCACGACCGGCGCCGCATGCCGGTCGGCGCGGTCGGCGTCACCGGCGCCGTGGAGCGCGTCTGCAAGGACGGGGAGCTGCGCCCCGAGCTGATCGCCGCCGTACGGGACTGCGCGCGCGCCGTCTCCCGGGACCTGGGCGCCGGGCGCTTCTGAGCCGCCCCGAGGGCGCCTACGAACCCTTCCTGCCGGCCCCGCCGAGCCGCCGCCGAGCCGCCGTCGAGCTGCGGAATCATCGATAACGCGAAACGATCAATAACGATCGTGTTTTCAATAACAGAACTCTTGACGAGCAAGTAACCCCGGGGTGAGACTCGCGTCCATCGGTCGGCATTGTCGAACACCTACCGGCATTACGCGCTAGAGTGTGACAAGGCCAAGGGCCGGCAACGACCTCACCTGAGGTCGCGGACCACCGGAGGGACCCGGGGTCCGCCTTCCCCTGGACGAAGGACAAAGGAGTCGCGGGTGTCCAGCTCCGACATCTTCATCGGCGAGACCATCGGTACCGCCGTGCTCATCCTGCTGGGTGGCGGCGTGTGCGCCGCCGTCACGCTCAAGCGCTCAAAGGCCAAGGACGCCGGCTGGCTCGCGATCACCTTCGGGTGGGGCTTCGCCGTACTGACCGGTGCCTACCTCGCGGGCGGCGTCTCCGGCGCCCACCTCAACCCGGCGGTCACGCTCGGCCTCGCCATCGAGGGCGGCACCAAGTGGAGCGACGTTCCGCTCTACCTGGCCTCGCAGCTCCTCGGTGCCATGATCGGTGCCGTCCTGGTGTGGGTCACGTACCTGGGCCAGTTCAAGGCCCACCTGACCGACCCCGAGATCCTCGCCGCGCAGCCCGCCGAAGAGGGCATGGTCGACCAGAAGGCCGCCCCCGCCGCCGGTCCGGTGCTCGGCGTCTTCTCCACCGGTCCCGAGATCCGGAACTACGTCCAGAACGTGCTGACCGAGATCATCGCCACGGTCGTCCTGGTCCTCGCCATCCTCACGCAGGGCCTGAACGACGGCGGCAACGGCCTCGGTGTCCTCGGCGCCCTCATCACCGCCCTCGTCGTGGTCGGCATCGGCCTCTCGCTCGGCGGCCCCACGGGCTACGCCATCAACCCGGTCCGTGACCTCGGTCCCCGCATCGTCCACTCGGTGCTCCCGCTGCCGAACAAGGGCAGCTCGGACTGGTCGTACGCCTGGGTGCCGATCGTCGGTCCGCTGATCGGCGGCGCCATCGCCGGCGGTCTCTACAACGTCGCCTTCAAGTAGGCGTTGGCATGGGCGTTCAAGTAGACCCGCGACAGCGACCGATGACCGCTTAAGACGGATGACCGCCGCAGACGCTTGAGAGCCGTCAGCAAAGAACTTCTGGAGCACACCGTGACCGACGCACACACCGCAGGCACTCCTTCCCACGCGGGGCCGTTCATTGCGGCCATCGACCAGGGCACCACCTCTAGCCGCTGCATCGTCTTCGACAAGGACGGCCGGATCGTCTCCGTCGACCAGAAGGAGCACGAGCAGATCTTCCCGAAGCCGGGCTGGGTCGAGCACGACGCCACCGAGATCTGGACCAACGTCCAGGAGGTCGTCGCCGGGGCCGTCGCCAAGGCCGGGATCACCCGCGACGACATCAAGGCGATCGGCATCACCAACCAGCGTGAGACCACGCTGCTGTGGGACAAGAACACCGGCGAGCCGGTGCACAACGCCATCGTCTGGCAGGACACCCGCACCGACGCGCTCTGCCGGGAGCTGGCGCGCAACGTCGGCAAGGACCGCTTCCGCCGCGAGACCGGCCTGCCGCTGGCCTCCTACTTCGCCGGGCCGAAGGCCCGCTGGCTGCTCGACAACGTCGAGGGCCTGCGCGAGCGCGCCGAGGCGGGCGACATCCTCTTCGGCACCATGGACTCCTGGGTCATCTGGAACCTCACCGGCGGCGTCGACGGCGGCAGGCACGTCACCGACGTCACCAACGCCTCCCGCACGATGCTGATGAACCTCCACAAGATGGAGTGGGACGAGCGCATCTGCGAGTCCATCGGCGTCCCGAAGCAGATGCTGCCCGAGATCCGCTCCTCCGCCGAGGTCTACGGCGAGGTCACCGGCGGACAGCTCGGCGACCTGCTCGGCGGCATCCCCGTCGCCTCCGCGCTCGGCGACCAGCAGGCGGCCCTCTTCGGCCAGACCTGCTTCGCCGAGGGCGAGGCCAAGTCCACGTACGGCACCGGCACCTTCATGCTGATGAACACCGGTGACAAGGCCATCAACTCCTACTCCGGGCTGCTGACCACCGTCGGCTACCAGATCGGCGACCAGAAGCCGGTCTACGCCCTGGAGGGCTCCATCGCGGTCACCGGTTCGCTGGTGCAGTGGATGCGCGACCAGATGGGCCTGATCAACTCCGCCGCCGAGATCGAGACGCTCGCGTCGTCGGTCGAGGACAATGGCGGCGCCTACTTCGTACCGGCCTTCTCCGGTCTGTTCGCCCCGTACTGGCGCTCCGACGCCCGCGGTGTGATCGCCGGCCTGACCCGGTACGTCACCAAGGCGCACATCGCGCGCGCCGTCCTGGAGGCCACGGCCTGGCAGACCCGGGAGATCACCGACGCCATGACGAAGGACTCCGGCGTCGAACTCGCGGCCCTGAAGGTCGACGGCGGCATGACCTCCAACAACCTGCTGATGCAGACCCTCTCGGACTTCCTCGACGCGCCCGTGGTGCGCCCGATGGTGGCCGAGACGACCTGCCTCGGTGCCGCCTACGCCGCCGGTCTCGCCGTCGGCTTCTGGTCCTCGACCGACGAGCTGCGCGCCAACTGGCGGCGGGCCGCCGAATGGACCCCGAACATGGACGCGGGCACCCGCGACCGTGAGTACAAGAGCTGGCTCAAGGCCGTGGAACGGTCGATGGGCTGGCTCGATGAGAGTGGCGAGGAGTAAGACAATGACCACCCTGCAGAGCGTCCCTGCCCTCGGGACGCATCCGGCTGCCGGCCTCAACCCGAGCCGCGCCGAGACCCGGGAGCAGCTTTCCAAGGCGACGTACGACCTCCTGGTGATCGGCGGCGGAATCCTGGGCATCTCCACCGCCTGGCATGCCGCGCAGTCGGGACTGCGGGTGGCCCTGGTGGACGCCGGTGACTTCGCCGGCGCCACCTCCTCCGCCTCCTCCAAGCTGCTCCACGGCGGTCTGCGCTACCTGCAGACCGGCGCGGTGAAGCTGGTGGCGGAGAACCACTTCGAGCGTCGCGCGGTCTCCCGTCAGGTGGCCCCCCACCTGGCGAACCCGCTCACCTTCTACCTGCCGGTCTACAAGGGCGGCCCGCACGGCGCCGCCAAGCTGGGCGCGGGCGTCTTCGCGTACAGCGCGCTGTCCGCGTTCGGTGACGGCGTCGGCCACCTGCTGTCGCCGTCGAAGGCCGCACAGGACGTGCCGGAGCTGCGCACGGACAACCTCAAGGCCGTCGCGGTCTACGGCGACGACCAGATGAACGACTCCCGCATGGCCCTGATGACGGTCCGCGCGGCCGTCGAGGCCGGTGCCGCCGTCCTCAACCACGCCGAGGTCACCGGCCTGCGCTTCACCAACGGCCGGGTCACGGGCGCGGAGCTCAAGGACCGCATGAGCGGAGACGAGTTCGGGGTGAACGCGCGGCTCGTGCTGAACGCCACCGGCCCGTGGGTCGACCACCTGCGCAAGATGGAGAACCCGGACGCGGCGCCCTCCATCCGCCTCTCCAAGGGCGCGCACCTGGTCCTCAAGCGCACCGCCCCGTGGAAGGCCGCGCTGGCGACCCCGATCGACAAGTACCGCATCACGTTCGCCCTCCCCTGGGAGGACATGCTGCTGCTGGGCACCACGGACGAGGAGTTCGAGGGCGACCCGGCGGATGTGAAGGTGACCGAGGCGGACACCGCGCAGATCCTGGACGAGGCCGCGTTCTCCATCCGCGACCAGCAGCTGTCGCGCGACCTGATCACGTACTCCTTCGCGGGTCTGCGCGTGCTGCCCGGTGGTCCCGGCGACACGTCCAAGGCCAAGCGCGAGACGGTCGTCACCGAGGGCCGCGGCGGCATGCTGTCGGTCGCGGGCGGCAAGTGGACGACCTTCCGGCACATCGGCCGTACGGTGATGAAGAAGCTGGAGTCGCTGCCGGGGCACCCGCTCGGCGACGACTACGAGCCGATCTCCGAGCTGCCGAAGAAGCTGCCGCTGCCGGGCATCGCCAACCCGCGTGCCGTCGCCCACCGCCTGCTGGTGGACGGTCCGGCGCCCGGCCCGCGCATGGCCGCCGACACCGCCAAGCACCTGGCGACGCACTACGGTTCGCTCTCCTTCGACATCGCGCGCCTGGCGAACGAGAACCCGGAGCTGGCCGAGCGCGTCCACCCGGACGCCCCGGAGATCTGGGCGCAGGTCGTCTACGCCCGCGACAACGAGTGGGCCGAGACGGCGGACGACGTGCTGCGCCGCCGTACGACCCTGACGATCCGCGGCCTGGCCACGGACGAGGTGCGGGGCAAGGTCGAGGATCTGCTGGGCAAGAAGGCCTGACGGACCATCGGCAGTACGTAGTCACGTAGTAAGGGGCGGCTTCCATGGAGGCCGCCCCTTACGCGTCCACGCACTGGGACACCCTGTGGCGGGTCCGGGCCGGGAGCTACGATCCCGGAAACACCCGTCCGACCTGCCCTGGAGTGACTCATGACTCTCCTGACGACCTGGCCGGAGGCCGGGCCCGACACCGTCGTCCGCCGTACCTCGGACCCGGCCGAGATCGCCGCCGCCCTCGCACCGATAGGCGTGCGGTTCGAACAGTGGCCGGTGCGCGAGGACGTGCCGGCCGACGCGGACAGCGACACGGTCTTCGCCGCGTACCGCACGGAGATCGACAAGCTCAACGCCGAAGAGGGCTTCCAGACGGTCGACGTGGTGGCGCTGCATCCCGATGGATCTCCTGAGTGGCCCGCGAAGGCGGCCGCCGCCCGCCAGAAGTTCCTGGCCGAGCACACGCACGACGACGATGACGAGGTCCGCTTCTTCGTCGCGGGCGCGGGCATCTTCTACCTCCACGTGAGCGGCGAAGTGCACGCCGTCTACTGCGAGAAGGGCGACCTGCTCGGCGTGCCGCGCGGCACCACGCACTGGTTCGACATGGGCACCTCCCCCGCCTTCACCGCGATCCGCTTCTTCCACGAGGAGGACGGCTGGATCGGCAACTTCACGGGCAGCCCGATCGCGGACCGCTTCCCCGACTTCGACGAGATCCACGCGGGGTACGCGGCGTGAGCGTTCCGCATGCCCCGGATCTGCGGTTCGACGTGGACGCCGTGGTGCTCGACATCGAGGGCACCACGAGCGCCACCGGGTTCGTGGTGGACGTCCTGTACCCGTACGCGCGCGAGCGGTTCGGCGCGCTGCTCGCCGCGCGGGGCGAGGAGCCGGAGGTCGCGCGGGCCGTCGCCCAGGTGCGGGCCGAGATCGGCGAGGCCGACGCCGACGCCGGCCGGATCGAGAACGTCCTCGGCGAGTGGATCGACGAGGACCGCAAGGCCACGCCCCTCAAGGCGCTCCAGGGCATCCTCTGGGCGGAGGGCTTCGCGCGCGGCGAGCTGGTCTCCCACTTCTACCCCGATGTCCTTCCGGTCCTGCGGCGCTGGCACGCGGACGGGCTGCGACTGTACGTGTACTCGTCGGGCTCGGTGGCGGCGCAGCGGGCGTGGTTCGCGCACTCGCCCGAGGGTGATCTGCTGGGGCTCGTCAGCGGGCTGTACGACACCGTGAACGCCGGGCCCAAGCAGGAGCCGGACTCCTACCGGGCCATCGCCGCGGACACCGGTGACGCCCCCGGGCGCCTGCTCTTCCTCTCCGACCGGCCCGGCGAGCTGGACGCGGCGCGGGCCGCGGGCTGGCGGGCGGCCGGTGTGCGCCGGGCCGGGGAGCCGTATGCCGCCGCGGAGTTCGGTGATCACCCCGAGGCCTCGGCTTTCTCCGACATCACCTTTTCCGCGAGCAGTTCATGACGAGGAGCAGTTCCTCACGAGGAGCAGTTCATGACGAGGAGCAGTTCATGACGAGGAGCAGTTCATGACCGAGACCACCCCCGCCGCCGCCCTGGACGTGGAGGAGGCCGGCGCCGTGCTGGCCGCCGAGGCCGCGCGGTTCGCGTCGTTCGGCTGGATGCGGGGCACGTCCGGGAATCTGTCCCTGGTGCTCTCGCGGGAGCCGCTGCGGCTCGCGGTCACGGCGAGCGGACGGGACAAGGGCGAACTGACGCCGTCCGACGTGGTGGTGACGGACGGGGGCGGTGCGGCCGTCGGACCGGGCCGCCCCTCGGCGGAGGCGGCCCTGCACGCGCGCGTGGTGCGGCTCACCGGCGCGGGCGCCGTGGTGCATGTGCACACGGTCGCCTCGGTGGTCATGGGGCAGCGCTCCCCCGGCGGTATCCCCTTCGAGGGCCTGGAGATGCTGAAGGGGCTCGGGCATCCGACGCACGAGGTGTCCGTGACTCTGCCGGTGATCGCCAACAGCCAGGACATGACCGAGCTGGGCGACCGCCTGGAGGCCGCCCTGCGGCCGGGGATGCCGGCGGTGGTCGTGGCCGGACACGGCATCTACGTGTGGGGCGCGGACCCCCGGGAGGCACGGCACCGGGCCGAGGTCGTGGAGTGGCTCCTGGAGCTGGAGCTGGCGCGGGGCTGAGTACCGGGCGGACCGAGTACCGGGCGGACCGCGAGTACCGGGCGGACCGAGTACCGGGCGGGGGAGGTTCGGGCGTTACCTGAGACGGGTGCCCGGCAGCTCCCCCGCCGCCACCTCCAGTACGCCCCGCTCCGTCACCAGTGCCGTCACCAGCGAGCCGGGCGTCACGTCGAAGGCGGGGTTGTGGCCGCGCGAGGCCGCCGGGGCGGTGCGGACGCCGGACCACTCCAACACCTCGTCCTCGCCGCGCAGTTCGATGGGGATGTCGGCGCCCGAGGCCGTGCCGAGGTCCACCGTCGTGGTGGGCGCCGCCACCATGAACGGGATGCCCGCGTGCGCGCACGCCAGGGCGACGGCGACCGTACCGACCTTGTTGGCCGTGTCGCCGTTGGCGGCGATGCGGTCCGCCCCGACGACCGCCGCGTCGACCTCGCCCCGCAGGATCGTGCCGGCCGCGGCGCCGTCGGCCTGGACGTAGTGCGGGATGCCCTCCTGGACGAGTTCCCAGGCGGTCAGCCGCGCGCCCTGGAGCAAGGGGCGGGTCTCGTCGGCGTACACCGCCTCGACGCGGCCCCTGGCGTGGAGTTCGCGGATGACGCCGAGGGCGGTGCCCCAGCCCGCCGTGGCGAGGGCGCCGGTGTTGCAGTGGGTGAGGACGCGCAGGGGGCGGTCCCCCTCGGGGGCGACGCGCTTGAGGAGCCAGTCCGCGCCGTGCGCGCCCATCGCGTGGTTGGCGTCCAGGTCCTCGCGGACGACCGCGTCCGCCTCCGCGAGCACCGCGGCGATGCCCTCGTCGACGCGCGCCGCCACGCGGTCCACGCACACCATGAGGTTCACGGCGGTGGGCCGGGTCGCGCGGACGCGGGCGATCTCGGCGTCCAGGCGGGCGCGGTCCCAGCCCTCGCGCCGCCCCTGCGCCATGGCGAGCGCCACTCCGTACGCGCCCGCCGCGCCGATCGCGGGGGCGCCGCGGACGACGAGGCGCACGATCGCGTCGATCAGCGCGTCGACCGTCGTGACGTCGAGCCGCTCCAGCGTCTGCGGGAGGGCCGTCTGGTCGATCAGGGACACGGACGGGGCGCCGTCCCCCGTGGCGGCCGTCCAGGTCACGGCGCGCAGATCCTGGCTGTTCATGGGCTCAACTCCGAATGAATGGGGCGATTTTGGCCATGGGCTGAGGGGTGCAGTCACCGTACCTGACGTGCGCGAACCACATTTCGAGACGTTCGTGCGACTGTCCGAAACCCGGTGCTACTCTCACCGCCACCCAGGACAGATCGGTCCGATCCACGGTGCGAGGAGGCCAGCCCATGACCGCGACAGTCGCCGCGCCGCGCTGCCCCGCCGTGTCCCGCGGCCACCGCATGTGTGGCTGTCGCCGCTGTTCTCGCTGAGCGACACCGCTCACGCACGTACGACTCTCCTGCCACCGCCCGGGCCGCTCCCGGGCACCTTCACGAAGGCGCGCCCTGTGTCCCTGATGTTCTTGCGTACGCGTACGTCCCTGAGGCTCACCGCCGGTGCCGTCTGTGCCGCGCTCCTCACCACCGGCTGCAACGCCGCCGCCAAGGGCGGGGACTCGGGCGAGGACGGGGGCGGCAGGACGTTCACGCTCGTCACGCCCGACCCGGTCGCCCAGAACGAGTTCCTGAAGCTCGCCGTGACCGGTGTGAAGGCCGCGGCGAAGGCGCACGGCGGCTCGCAGAAGGTCTTCCAGAGCGGCGACAACGACTCGCGCCAGCAGAACGTCGCCTCGGCCGTGGACGCCGCGCCCGACGTCGTCACGCTGGTCGGCTTCGAGTTCGCGGACATCGTGGCGCAGCAGGCCGAGGCGCACCCCGAACAGCAGTTCCTGCTCGTCGACGCGTGCACGAAGAAGACGTACGAGAACGTCACGTGCGCCGTCTTCCGCGAGCACGAGGCGGTGTATCTGGCGGGAGCCGAGGCCGGGCTGCTCACGAAGAGCCGGAAGGTCGGGGCCGTCGACGTGCTCGACACCCCGCAGTTCCGGCGGTACAGCGAGCCGTTCGCGGCGGGCGCGAAGAAGGCGAACCCGAAGGTGAGCGCCCGGACGCTGTTCGTGGGCGGGCAGTCGCCGTTCAACGACGCGGCGCGCGCCAAGGACCAGGCGACGACGCTGCGTTCGGGCGGGGCCGACCAGGTGATGGCGGCCGCGGCCGGCGGCAACACGGGCGTCTTCCAGGCGGCGAAGGGCGCGAACGGCAAGGGGTTCCAGGCGTACGGCGTGGACGCCAACCAGTGCCTGGGCAGCCCCGGCGTGGTCGTCGACAACGTACTGAAGAAGACCGATGTCGCCGTGGAGAAGGGCATCGCGCAGATCCTCGGCGGCAAGGGCGGCACCACGGTGTCGTACGGCCTGAAGGAGGGCGGCATGTCGCTGACCGGATTGGAGCCGGGGGTGGCCGACTCCAAGTGCCTGATCGCGAAGCCCGCCAACAAGGACGTGCTGACGCGCGTCGAGGAGCTGCGTGATGCGATCGTCGCCGGGAAGCTGACCGTCGATGACCCCGCCGCCTGAGGAGACCGGCGGCGCGCCCGCCGTCGAACTGCGGGGCATCACCAAGGAGTTCCCCGGCACGCTCGCCAACGACCGGGTCGACCTGACCGTCCGGCGCGGGGAGATCCACGCGCTGATGGGCGAGAACGGCGCGGGCAAGTCCACGCTGATGTCCGTCCTGTACGGCCTGACGCGGCCGGACGCGGGGCAGATCCTGCTGGACGGGCGCGAGGTGTCCTTCGCGAGCCCGAGCGAGGCGATCGCGGCCGGGCTCGGGATGGTGCACCAGAGCTTCAAGCTCTTTCCCTCCTTCACGGTCGCCGAGAACGTCGTCTTCGCCGCCGAGCCGCGCCGGTTCGCTCTGGTCGACCGCGCCGAGGCGCTGCGGCGGGTCGCGGCGCTCGCCGATGAGCACGGGCTCGCCGTCGATCCGGCGGCGCGGGTCGGGGAGCTGCCGGTCGGTGTGCGCCAGCGCGTGGAGATCCTCAAACTCCTCTACCGGGGCGCCCGTACGCTCATCCTCGACGAGCCCACGGCCGTGCTGACGCCCGCCGAGGCGGACGCGCTCTTCGGCGTGCTGCGCTCCCTCGCGGACGAGGGCCGCACCGTCCTGCTGGTCACGCACAAGCTGCGCGAGGTCATGGAGGGCAGTGACGCGGTGACCGTGCTGCGGGACGGTCGGGTGGCGGCCCGCATGCGGACCGCCGACACGAGCGCGGACGGCATCGCGGCGGCCATGACGGGGCGGGCGGTGGAGCTGGACCGGACGCATCCGGCGGGCTCGCCGGGCGCCGAGGTCCTGTCGGTCTCGGAGCTGACGGCGGACGGGGTGCGGGGCGTCTCGCTCACGGTCCGGTCCGGGGAGATCGTCGGTGTCGCGGGCGTCGCGGGCAACGGCCAGTCGGAGCTGATCGAGGCCGTCACCGGCTTGCGGCCGCTGACGGCGGGGCGTGTCACGCTCGCCGGGCGGGACATCACGGACGCGACGGTGGCGGAACGGCGTGCGGCCGGTCTCGCGTACGTCCCCGAGGACCGCTCGGCGGTCGGCACGGCGCCGGACGCGACGATCGCGGAGAACCTCGCCATGGGCCACCACCGGGGGCACGGCCTGCTCCGCCCGGCCCGGCTGCGGGCGCACGCGCGGGCGCTGGTCGACCGCTTCGGCATCAAGGCGGCGTCGACCGGGCACGCGGCGCGGTCCCTGTCGGGCGGCAACCTGCAAAAGCTCGTCATCGGCCGCGAACTGGCCCACGAATCCCCGCTGTTGATCGTCGAACAGCCCACGCGGGGCGTGGACATCGGCGCCGTACAGACCATCCACGACCAGCTGATCGCCCACCGCGACGCGGGCCACGCGCTCCTGCTGGTCTCGGCGGAGCTGAGCGAGATCCGGGGCCTCGCGGACCGGGTCCTCGTGATGTACGAGGGCGAGGTCGTCGCGGAGTACGCGCGCGCGGAGGCGGACGAGAGGACGCTCGGGCTGGCGATGGCGGGGGCGGGGTCCTGCGCGGGCGCCGAGATCCCGGGGAGCGCCCGGACCTGCCGGACCGACGGGGCACCGGCCCTCGCCGAAGCGCCGCGCGTGCCGCACCAGGTTCCTGGCTCCCACCCGGGCACACCCGCCGAGGCACCGCTCCTGACCGAAGCCACTCCTCACCAGACCCCTGACTCCCGGCCTGCCACACCCGCAGAGGCCACGGGCGGCTCGGACACCCCGACTCCGCCTGACGAACCCGGCGGCCCCAACGGCCCGGACCGGCCCGACGGCTCCGACCGCCCCGGCCGGCCCCGCACCCCTCCCCCGCCACTTCCCCCGCCCCCGCCAAGGAAGGCCCCTGACATGGCCGTCCAGAGTCTGTCCGAGGGGCGGTCCGCGGCTGTGTCGCGGCTGTTGCGCTCCTCCGCCCTGCACTCCGTCGTCGCCGCCGTGCTCGTCGGCGCGCTCTTCCTGGTCGGCACCGGCGCCGACCCCGTGGGGGCGTACGGCTCCGTCGTCAGCGGGGCCCTTGGGCCCGACGGCATCGGGTCCACCCTGACGACCGGCACCAGCATCCTCGGGCTCGCCGTGGCGCTCGCCATTCCGATGCGGGCGGGGCTGCTGAACCTCGGCGGTGACGGCCAGTTGGTGCTCGGCGGGATCGCCGCCGCGACCACCGGGCTGTACGTCCCGCTGCCCGCGCCGCTCGCCGTGGCCGCCGCGCTGCTCGCCGGGATGCTGGCGGGCGGGGCCTACGCCGCGCTCGCCGCCACCTGCCAGAACCGGTTCGGCGTACCGCTGCTGGTGAGCAGTCTGCTGCTCGGCTATCCGGCGATGTCGTTCGCCTCCTACCTCGCGCGTTTCCCGCTCAAGGAGGACGGTTCCAGCCTGCCGCAGACCAGGCCGCTGCCGGACGGTGTCGCGCTGCCTGCCTTCGGTTCGTCGACGGTCACCGTGGGGCTCGTGCTCGTCGCGCTCGCCGCCGCGGTGTTCGCCTTCGCGGACGCCCGCACCGCCACGGGTTACGAGATGCGCATGACGGGGCTCAATCCGCGCTTCGCGGCGTACGCGGGTGTCGACAGGCCGCGCCTGACACTGCGCCTGATGGCCCTGTCCGGGGCCGTCGCGGGGCTGGTCGGCGCGATCGGGGTGCTCAGCTTCCCGTACCGCTTCATCGACGGTTCGCTGACGGCCGCCGGGCACACCTGGACCGGGCTCACCGCCGCGCTGCTCGCCTCGGCCGCACCGCTCGGCACGGCGCTCGCCGCGCTGTTCTTCGCCGCGCTCGACGTCGGCGGGCTCGCCATGGAGCGGGCCACGGAGGTGCCGCGTGAGCTGACGCAGGTGCTCCAGGCCGTCGTCATCGTCTTCCTGGCCGCGCGGCTCCGACTGACCTGGCGGCGCGCCGCCAAGGCCACACGCCGCAAGGGGGACCTGTGATGTCCGTCGACTCCGCACTCTTCCACTCGGCGCTGCTCGCCCTCACGCCGATCCTGCTCGCCGCGCTCGGCGGCGCGGTCTGCGAGCGGGCGGGCGTGTTCAACATCGGCCTCGAAGGCATGATGCTGATCGGCTGCTTCAGCGCGGTCGCGGGCAGCTGGTTCACCGGCAGCGCGTGGCTCGGTGTCCTGTTCGGTGCCCTCTCCTCGGCGGCGTACGCGATGATCCTCGCCGTGGGAACCATCACGCTGCGCGGTGACGCCGTCGTCCTCGGGGTCGCGCTGAACCTCCTGGCGGTCGGCCTGACCGGGTTCCTTCTGCGTACGGTCTTCGGCGTGCAGGGCACCTTCTCCGACCCGCGGCTGGCGGGGCTCGGCGGCGTCGACCTGCCGGGCCTTGACGCCGTCCCCTTCGTCGGACCGGTCCTTTCCGGCCACTCCCCGCTCGTGTACGTCTCCTGGGCGGCCGTGGCCGTCGCGGCCGTGTTCCTCGCCCGGCACCCCTGGGGCCTGCGGCTTCGCGGGGTGGGCGAGGCGCCGGACGCGGCGGCGACGCTCGGCGTGCGCCCGGCCACGTACCAGTACGCGGCCGTCCTCACCAGCGGCCTCCTGTGCGGTCTCGCGGGCGCCCAACTCGCCCTCGGCAACGTCACGTTGTTCTCGGAGAACATGACGGCGGGGCGCGGCTGGATCGCCGTGGTCGCGGTCATGCTGGGCCGGGCGCTGCCGCTCGGGGTGCTGCTCGCCGCGCTGCTCTTCGGTGTCGCGGAGGCGGTCGGTTTCCGGCTCCAGGGCCATGGCCTGCCGCAACAAGCGACCGACGCCGCCCCCTACGTGGTGACCCTGATCGCCCTCTTCCTGTCCACGGCGCGCCGCAAGCGGCGTAAGCGCCTCAAGTCCGTGGGGCCCAAGGCCGGGGGCTCGGCGCCCCCGGCCCCCGAGCCCCTGGTAGGAGTCTCCTCATGACGTCGCTCACCGACGCCCTGCCCATCACCCGCGTCCCGCGCACCGGACTGCCCGCCCAGGCGGTGGTGGTCGGCGATCCGGGGCGCGCGGCCGCCGTCGCCGATCTGCTGTCCGACGCGAAGGAGGTGTCGTACCACCGCGAGTACCGCACCTTCACCGGCTCCTGGCAGGGCACGGAGGTCGTCGTCTCCTCGCACGGCGTCGGTGCCCCCGGGGCGATCCTGCTCTTCCAGGAGCTCGCCGAGGCGGGCGTCCGCACGATGGTGCGGCTCGGCACGGCGGGCGCCATCCGCCCCGGCATCCGCGACGGCGACCTGGTCATCGCGGACGCGGCGGTACGCGACGACGGCGTGACCCAGCAGCTGATCCCCGCCGAGTACCCGGCGTTCTCCGCCCCGGAGGCGGTCATCGCCCTGGAGCGCGCGGCGCGGGCGGCCGGCGCCCCTACCACCGGGGCGTGGTGTGGACGCGGGCCGCGTTCCAGCCGGGCTTCCTGCCGCTGCCCGGCGAGGCGTACACGGCCGCCGGGATCGCCGCCATCGAGATGGAGCTGTCCGCGCTGTACGTCTTCGCCTCCACGCACGGCCTGACGGCGGGCGGCGCGCTGGTCGTGGACGGCGCGAACGCGGACGAACTCGTCGCCGAGGACGCGCCGTTCTCGACGAGCGGCTACGACCCGCACCGCGACGTGGTGGCCGAAGGGGTCGACCGGGGCGCCCGGATAGCCTTGGACGCGCTGCGTCTGCTGGCCGCGGCCGAGCACTGAACAGGGAGAGACGCGACCGATGCACACCACCGACCTGCCGGCCCAGACCCGCGGCGGCTCCCTCGACCTGCTGGTGCACGGCGGGGACGTGCTGACCGTCGACGCCTCGGGCACGGTCGTCGCGGACGGCGCGGTGGCCGTCCGGGACGGCCGGATCGTCGAGGTGGGCCCCGCCGGGCGGCTGCGCGCCGCGTACGAGGCCGCCGAGGAGATCGACGCGCGGGGCTGCCTCGTGCTGCCGGGGCTCATCAACACCCACACGCACCTGGCGATGAACCTCATGCGGGGCATCGCCGACGACGTCACGCTCCAGGGCTTCCTGGCCCGGGTGATCCCGCGCGAGGCCGAGATCCTCTCCCCCGCCACGGTGACGGCCGCCCTCGGCGCCGCGATCGCCGAGTCCGTGCGGGGCGGGGTGACCACCGCCCTCGACATGTACTGGTTCCACGAGGCGGCCGAGGCGGTGGCGCGCGAGGCCGGGTGGCGGCTGCTGACCGGGCCGACGTTCATGGACGTGCCGGGCCCGCCGGACGGCCGCCCCTACGCGGAGCGGGCCGACTGGGCGGCGGCCGACCTGAAGTCCCGTACGCCGGCGCCCGGCACCCGCCCCGTCGTCTTCGCGCACTCCGCGTACACGCTGGACCCCGCGCAGCTGACGGAGATATCCGCGCTGGCCCGGGAGCACGGCGCCCTACTGCACCTGCACGCCTCCGAGAACGCGGGCGAGGTGGCGATGGTCACCGAGCGGCACGGCATGCGCCCGGTGGAGCTGCTCGACTCGCTCGGCGTCCTCGGCCCCGACACGCTGCTCGCGCACGCCGTCGACCTCACGGACGCGGAGGTCGCGACGCTGGCCCGTACCGGCACGGCCGTCGCGCACTGCCCGGTGTCGAACCTCAAGCTGGGCTGCGGCATCGCGCGCGTGCCCGAGCTGCTCGGAGCGGGTGTCACGGTGGGCCTCGGTACCGACGGCGCCGTGAGCTCCAACACACTCGATGTGCTGGGCGCGGTGAAGGTGGCCGCGCTGGTGCACAAGGCGGGCGGCGATCCCACGGCGGTCGGCGCCGAGCAGGCCGTACGGATGGCGACGATCGAGTCGGCGCGGGCGCTCGGCCTCGACGCCCAACTGGGCTCCCTGGAGGCGGGCAAGCGCGCCGACCTCGTCGTCGTCGACCTGGACCGGCCGCACCTCGCGCCCCGGCACGACCCCTGGTCGACGCTCGCGTACGCCGCCACGGCCGGTGACGTGCGGGACACCGTGGTCGACGGGCGGGTCCTGATGCGCGGGCGCACCCTGCGTACGCTGGATGAACCGGCTGTCCTGCGTGCCCTGCGGGACGCGGCGACCGACCCCGGAGTGACGAGCACCGTATGACCTCCCCATCGCGCACGACGCCCGCCGAGGCGGAGCCCTCCGAGCCCACCCGCGGCTTCACCGGCCGCGCCCGCGCGGCCGACCGCGACCCGCGCCTGCCGCCCGGCCAGTACGACGCGCGCGACGGCTGGCCCGTCCTGTCCGCCGAGGTGACGCCGCAGCTGGCCGCCGCCGACTGGACGTTCCGCGTGGACGGCCTGGTGGCGGCGGAGCACACCTGGACCTGGGACGAGGCGCACGCGCTGCCGCCTTCCGAGTACCGCGGTGACATCCACTGTGTGACCAGCTGGTCCAAGTTCGGCGTGCGGTTCGGCGGGGTGAGCCTGGACACGTTCCTGGCCGCCGCCCGGCCGCTGGCCACGGCCACGCACGTCGTCGCGTACTCCCACACCGGCTACACCACCAACCTGCCGCTCGCGGACGTGACGGGCGGCAAGGCGTGGATCGTCTGGGAGTACGGGGACGAGCCGCTGCCCGCCGAGCACGGCGGCCCGGCCCGGCTGATCGTCCCCCACCTCTACTTCTGGAAGAGCGCCAAGTGGATCGCGGGGCTGCGCCTGCTGGACCGCGACGAGCCGGGCTTCTGGGAGCAGAACGGCTACCACCACCGGGGCGACCCGTGGGCCGAGGAGCGTTACGCAGGTGACTGAGACCCCGTATCACGAGGGCGCTTTCGTGCCGCCGACGCGGTTCGCCGTGCCCGGCCGGATCGCCGTCAGCAACCGCGCCGCCGCCCTGTGGCAGCGGGCGCTGATCACGGACATCCGCCGGGAGACGGCGGCCGTGTCGACGTTCCGGCTCAAGGTCCCCGACTGGCAGGGGCACCTGCCGGGCCAGCACCTCATGCTGCGGCTCACCGCGGCGGACGGCTACGTCGCCCAGCGGCACTACTCCATCGCCTCCGCGCCCGATGCGAGCGGCGAGATCGAGCTGACCCTCGACCATGTGCCGGGCGGCGAGGTGTCGGGGCATCTGCACACCGTGGCCCGGGTCGGCGACACGGTCGAGGTGCGCGGGCCGCTGTCCGGCTTCTTCGCGTGGCCCGGCGACCGTCCCGCGCTGCTGCTCGGGGCCGGGTCGGGCGTGGTGCCGCTGATGTCGATGATCCGCCACCACCGCCTCGCGGGTCTCACCGTGCCGCTGCGGCTCATCGTCTCGGCGCGCACGCCCGAGGACCTGATCTACGCCGACGAGTACGCGGACGAGACCAGCGTCGTGCTGACCCGCGCCGAAGGCCGGCTGAACGCGGCCCACCTGGCGCCCTTCCTCGGCGGGGCGGGGCGGCCCGAGGGCGGCTGGTCAGGGTGGCCCGAGGGCGGCTGGGAGGCGTACGTCTGCGGCTCCAACGGGTTCGCGGAGCATGCCTCGCGGCTGCTGGTGGAGGGCGGCCAGCCGGTGGACCGGATCAGGATCGAACGCTTCGGCTGAAGCCGCGCAGCGCAGGGGACATAATCAGCACACACATCGGATGTCTGTTGGTTCTTTGAATCCTGAGGCGAGGTCCCATGGCTGTCACCGACGAGGCCATCGAGAAGATCAAGGGAATGATCGTCTCCGGCGCGCTGGGCCCCGGCGACCGGCTGCCCAAGGAGAGCGAACTCGCCGCCGGCCTCGGCCTGTCCCGCAACTCCCTGCGCGAGGCGGTCCGCGCGCTCTCGCTGATCCGCATCCTCGACGTGCGCCAGGGCGACGGCACGTACGTGACGAGCCTGGACCCCCAACTCCTCCTGGAGGCGCTGAGCTTCGTCGTCGACTTCCACCGCGACGACACGGTCCTGGAGTTCCTCGCCGTACGCCGCATCCTGGAACCGGCGGCCACCGCCATGGCCTGCGCCCACATCGGCGAGGCGGAACTGGACGCGCTGGCGCGGCAGTTGGACGAGCTGGGGGGCGCCCCGTCCGTGGAGGAGCTGGTCGCCTGCGACCTGGAGTTCCACCGCGGCATCGTGCGGTCCTCGGGCAACTCCGTCCTGTGCTCCCTGCTGGACGGCCTGTCCGGGCCCACCACCCGCGCCCGCGTCTGGCGCGGCCTGACCCAGGAGGACGCCGTCAGCCGCACGCTGCACGAGCACCGCGCGATCCTCACGGCGCTGCGCGACCGCGACGCGGAGGCGGCCAGGTCGTGGGCGACGGTGCACATCGCGAGCGTGGAGCAGTGGCTGCGCTCCACGCTGTGACGGCGCTCCGGGCCCATGGAACGCCCCCGTTCCCCGCTGTTTCCCGCCGCCGGAGGTGGGCAGTGATCACGCATTCCCCATAGCGAGGGGGCTGCTGAGGGCCCCTTCCGACGCCGTAAGGTTGGGGCGTACGCAAGGGAACATCGGAAGGAGGCCTGGGTGATCGAGCTCGAGGGAGTTCCCGAGCTGGTCGACCCGGTCATGGTGGCCGCGTTCGAGGGCTGGAACGACGCCGGCGACGCCGCCTCCGCCGCGGTCGCGCACCTCGACAAGGAGTGGAAGGGCGAGGTGTTCGCGGCGCTGGACGCCGAGGACTACTACGACTTCCAGGTCAACCGCCCGACCGTCTGGCTCGACGACGGGGTACGCAAGATCACGTGGCCGACGACCCGGCTCTCGGTGGTCCGCGTCGGCGGCGACAAGCCCCGTGACCTCGTCCTGGTCCGCGGGATCGAACCGTCCATGCGCTGGCGGTCGTTCTGCAACGAGATCCTCGGCTTCGCGCACGAACTGGGCGTCGAGCTGGTGGTGATCATGGGTGCGCTGCTCGGCGACACCCCGCACACCCGGCCGGTCCCGGTCAGCGGCGTGACGTCCGACCCGGACCTGGCGCGCACCATGGATCTGGAGGAGACGAAGTACGAGGGCCCGACGGGCATCGTCGGCATCCTCCAGGAGGCGTGCACGCACGCGGGCGTCCCGGCGGTCAGCCTCTGGGCGGCCGTCCCGCACTACGTCTCGCAGCCGCCGAACCCGAAGGCGACGCTCGCGCTCCTCAACCGTCTGGAAGACCTGATCGGCCTGCGCATCCCGCTGGGCGAGCTGGCCGAGGACGCGCGCGCCTGGCAGCTCGGCGTGGACCAGCTGGCCGCCGAGGACAGCGAGGTCGCCGAGTACGTCCAGTCGCTGGAGGAGGCGCGGGACACCGCCGAGCTCCCGGAGGCCTCGGGCGAGGCCATCGCCCGGGAGTTCGAGCGCTATCTGCGGCGCCGTGACGGTGGCGGCGGTGGTGACGGCGGCGGGCCCTTCTCCCGCGACACCCCGCCGAGCGACCGCACCCGCCCCCCGAAGCCCAAGCCCACCCAGCGGCCCGGACAGGACACGGAGGGGCCGGTGGCGGAGGGACCAGTGGCGGAGGGTGAGAGCGAGGGCGGCGGCGAGAGCCCGTCGGATTCCTCGGATTCCTCGGACGACTGAGAGATTCCCGCCGGTCGGCACGGGGCGGAAGGGTTGCTCCCTCCGCCCCTGTCACCCACTTCCTACGCGCAACTGAACTTGGCCGCCGCCCAGTCTCCGTGGTCCCCGCTCTTGGAGCCGTTGGTGTCCTTCACCGTGAGCTCCACGTGCCGGGCGCCGCGCACGTCGACGTCCACCGGCACGGTCGCCGAGGCCCCCGTCACCTTCGGCGAGGTCCACAGCACCTTGCCGTCGGCCTCGACGGAGAAGGCCACCTCTCCGTAGCCGTTGATCTCGTCGTCGATGCCCACGTCGGCGGTGAACTTCGTGCAGCGCCCGCCCGGGTAGACCTCGATGACGGAGTCCGCGTGCGCCCCGATCCCCTTCTCGTAGATCTTGCCCGCGAGGGTCAGCGTCCGGCCGTCGGCGGCGCCCGACTCGCCGTTGCTGCGGTCGCGTTCGGCCGGCCCGTAGCCGTTGGTGGACTTCAGCCACACCATGTCGCTCGCCCACGTGACGTGCTTGTCCGGCGCCTCGGGCATCACGCCGAGCGCGAACCGCTGGACGGCGGTGCGCTCCTGACCCGCCGAGCGGTGGCGGACACGCGCGGTCAACGTCTGCTCGCCCGGCTTCGCGTCCTTCGCCGGGGTGAGGGGCACCTCGACGCGGCGCGTGGTGCCCGCCGCAATCTTGTCGGCTTTCGCGGTGCCGGCGGTCCAGCCCTCGGGCGCGTCGAGGGTGACCTCGACGTCGGTGGTGTCCCTCGTGCCCGCCGTGACGTCGACGGTGACCTTGCCCGGCGTGCCCGCGCCCAGCTCCTGGCCCGCGGGCACGCCGACGGTGGCGGCAGCCCCGGGTACGGCGCCGCCGACGGCGCTCGTGTCGTCGAGGGTCAGCTCGAAGGCGCGGTCGGTGCGCAGGGAAGTCGTCTTGACGTTCACCACACCGCCCCGGTCGTCCCGGTCGTAGAACCAGCCCCGCGCCGCCTTCTCGTACGCGGCCTTCGACGTGAGCCGCGGCAGCCCGCTCCCGTCCAGCTCGACACGGCTCGGCGCGTCCCCGGTGTGCAGTGTGAACGCGTAGGGCCGGGTGCTCTGCTTCCCGTCGAAGCGTCCCTTGCTCGCGCCGATCCGCACGCTCACGTCGCCCGCTCCGGAGCGCGGCGCCCGGACGTCGGCGCGCTGGGTGGCGTACTCGCCGTCGCGGTGCCGCCGGGTCACGCCGTCGTCCTCGTACAGCTCGAAGGAGGAATTCCCCTGCGGGTAGATGTCCCAGGCGAGCGGTGAGTCAGCCGTGCGGTCCTCGTAGGAGCGGATGCCGCCCGGCCACATCGGTACGCTCGCGCCGCCCCTGACGAACAGGGGCAGGGTGTCGAGGGGCGCGCTGTAGTTGTCGACCGTGGTCGGGCCCTGGTAGGTGCGGCCGCTCCAGTAGTCGATCCAGGTGCCCTTGGGGAGGTAGATGCCGTCGCGGGTGGCGGTGTCCTTGTAGACGGGTGCGACGAGGAAGTCCTCGCCGGTCAGGAACTCGTACTTGGCGGCGTCGGTGGCCGTCTTCGGGTCGTCGGGGTACTCCAGGGCCAGCGGCCGCACGGCGCCGACACCGGTCTCCGTCGCCTCGTGCGCGTACGAGTAGAGGTAGGGCAGCAGGGACTCGTGCAACTTCAGGTACGTGCGGTTGATGGAGGTGTACGGCTTGCCGTACCGGAAGGGCTGCTTGTCCCTGGCTGCCCAGCCGTCCATCGTCATTGTGACCGGCAGGAACATCTTCCACTGGAGGTCGCGTACGTACGTCTTGGGGCTGCCGCCGAAGATGCCGTCGACGTCACCGGTCGTGTAGGCGAGGCCGGACATGGTGGACCCGGCGTACGTCGGGATCTGCCAGCGGATGTACTCCCAGCTGCCGCTCTGGTCGCCGGACCACTGGACCCCGCAGCGCTGCGCGCCCGACCAGCTCTCGGGGGCCCAGGTGAAGCCGCGGGCGTCGCTGTTGTCCTCGATGCCCTGGTACGCGTCCTTGCAGCCGTCCAGCGCCTTCTTGTAGCCGTCGCCGACCCAGGCGACGTCCAGCTTGGCGACGCGCTGGCCCGCCCTGACCTGCTCGGCGATCTTTTCGAGGCCGTCCTCGGTCCACAGGCCCATCTTCATCTTGCGCTCGGCGAGGCCCTTGGAGGTCTCGGCGAGGTCCTCGTAGCCGCAGCCGTAGCCGTCGTTGACGAGCATCCAGCCGTTCGGCATGTCGTGCTCCACGTAGCCGTCGGCGACCTTCAGGGCGTCCAGGGTGTGCCGCTCGCCGCGGTTGGCGTTGTGGAGGTAGCAGTCGGCATCGCCTATCTCCATGCCGTAGACGGGCGGCAGGAAGGGTTTACCGGTGAGCTTCGTGTACTGCCCGATGACGTCCTTGGCCGCGTCGGTGCCGCGCCCGGCGAAGTAGTAGGCGTCAAAACGCTGTTCCTTCGCGGTGGCGGTCACCGGCTCGGCGAAGTCGTACGTGTTGGGGGCGTAGGTATTGCGGAAGACTCCGTAGCCGGCCGAGGAGAGGTAGAAGGGCACGGAGTTGGGGTGGCCGCCGTCGTTCCAGTTGTAGTCGACGGCGACCTCGACCTTCTGGCCGCGGTGCGAGGTGTTGCCGCGGCCGTTCTGCATGCCGGCGCCGTAGAACTGCTCGTCGGTGCCGCGCGCGAGGCTCTGCGTGGTGGTGTCCTTCGTCCAGGACAGCCCCTTGGTCTCGGCCCACAGGCGCGTGCCGTCGGCGCGGTGCAGGGCGAAGCGCAGCGGCGACTTATAGGCGCGCAGCGTCACCTTGGAGGTGCTGAACTCGTAACGGTCGCTCTTCTCGCGCCACTTGGTGTACGGGGCCCGGCCCTGCGGCAGGACGATGTCCTTGCCCGCCGGGTCGGTGAACGTGCCGTCGGGGGCGAGTTCGAGGCGGAAGGTCTCCGTGGAGACGAAGGTGACGCGGGCCACGGCCTTGCCCGCGCTCAGGCGGTAGACGCCGCCCGCGTGGTCGAAGCCGGTGACGTCCCCGACGGTGGTGGCGCCGTCGTCGGCGGCCTGCGCCGGGGCGTCGCCGCCGGGCACCGCGAACGCCGCGAGGAGGCCCAGCAGGGCGGCGGCGACCGCCGATCTGAAGCGCGTGGGAGATCTCATGGCGGAGGTCTAGCGCGTCGACCCCCGCCGGGGCCATGGACTTTGCTGGGCCGCTCCTGGATTTGTGGAGCGGCCCATTCAGGGAAGGTGTGGGCAGGCGGGTGTCACAGGGCCACGCCGAGCAGCGCGTCCACCGCCCGCGATACGACGCCGGGCGCCCCCTCGTCCGTACCGCCCTCGGCGGCCTGGCGGGCGGCCCAGCGGTCGACGGCGGCCAGCGCGGACGGCGCGTCCAGGTCGTTGGCGAGGGCCTCGCGGATCTCCTCGACGAGCGCCTCGGCGGAGGGTCCGTCAGGGCGGGAGACGGCGGCGCGCCAGCGGCCGAGCCGCTCGATCGCCTCCGTGAGGACGGCGTCGGTCCACTCCCAGTCCGCGCGGTAGTGGTGCGCGAGGAGGGCGAGGCGAATCGCCGCCGGGTCGACGCCGTCGCGCCGCAGCTTCGACACGAAGACGAGGTTGCCCTTGGACTTCGACATCTTCGCGCCGTCCAGGGCGACCATGCCGGCGTGGACGTACGCCTTGGCGAAGGGGTACTCGCCGGTCAGTGCCTGGGCATGCGAGGCGCCCATCTCGTGGTGCGGGAAGGCGAGGTCGGAGCCGCCGCCCTGCACGTCGAAGCCCATGCCCAGGTGGTCCAGGGCGATGGCCACGCACTCGATGTGCCAGCCGGGCCGGCCGCGGCCCAGAGAGCCGCCGTCCCAGCTCGGCTCGCCCTCGCGGGCCGCCATCCAGAGCATCGGGTCGAGGGGGTTCTTCTTGCCGGGGCGCTCGGGGTCGCCGCCGCGCTCGGCGGAGAGCAGCTTCATGGCGGCGGCGTCGAGCCCGGAGACCTCCCCGAAGTGGGCGTCGGACTCGACGGAGAAGTAGGTGTCGCCCTCCAGTTCATAGGCGGCGCCCATGTCGCGGAGGCGTTCGACGAGCGGCACGATGCCGGGTATCGCCTCGACGGCCCCGATGTAGTGCTGCGGCGGCAGGAGCCGCAGCGCGGTCATGTCCTCGCGGAACAGAGCGGTCTCGCCCTCGGCGAGCTCGACCCAGTCCTTGCCGTCGCGGGTGGCGCGTTCCAGGAGCGGGTCGTCCACGTCGGTCACGTTCTGGACGTAGTGAACCTGCCGCTTGGTGTCGAGCCACACGCGCTGCACGAGGTCGAACGCGTTGTAGGTCGCCGCGTGACCCATGTGGGTCGCGTCGTACGGAGTGATGCCGCAGACGTAGATACGGGCGACGGGACCGGGGTCGAGGGTGACGAGCTCACCGGTCGCGGTGTCGTGGATCCGGAGGTCGCGGCCCTTGCCGGGAAGGGCGGGGACCTCAGAAGCGGGCCAGGCATGCATGACCTGAGCCTAACCGGACGGGGCGTCCGTATACGAGTGGGGATCATCGATCGGTGGCCGGACGGACCCTCTTGCGGTCACGACCGGCCTGTGCGGTGCCGTGTGCGGGGGCCGGTGCGGGGCTCTAGACCGGCGGCCAGGGGATCGCCGGCCACTCGCCCGACGGCTCGGGATGGCGGCCCGATTCCAGCAGGGAGTCCACCCGCGCGCGCAGTGCGTCGGTCTCCGCCGCCGTGATGAGCCCGGCGAGCCGCTCGGCGAGGGCGGCTCCCTCCTTGAGGGCGTCCCGCAGGGCCTGGAGGACCTCGACGGCCTCCTCGGTCAGCGGCTCCCCCGCCCAGCCCCACAGGAGGGTGCGCAGCTTGTCCTCGGCGTTGAAGGTGACGCCGTGGTCGATGCCGTAGAGACGCCCGTCGGCGGCCAGCAGGTGGCCGCCCTTGCGGTCGCCGTTGTTGATCACGGCGTCGAGCACCGCGAGCCGCCGCAGCCGGGCGTCGTCCGCGTGCACGAGCAGCGCGGTGCGGTCCTCGTCGACCTGGGCGCGCCCGACCGCCTTCCAGCCCTCTTCCGGCTCGTCGGCGTCGACCAGGGCGAGCAGCGCCTCGTCGCCCGACGGCTCGATCCACAGCTGGCACATGCCCTGGCCGTAGGGCCCGTCCCGCAGCACGGTCGGCGGCACGAGGCCCCAGCCGGTGGCCCGCGACACCTCGTAGGCGGCGACCTCGCGCTGGGCGAGCGTGCCGTCGGGGAAGTCCCACAGGGGGCGCTCCCCGGCGACCGGTTTGTAGACGCAGGCCGCTTCCTCGCCCTCGTACGCGACCGTGCAGTAGAGCACCGCGTTGGAGGCCTCGCGGATCTGCCCGCGCACGGTGAGCTCCCCGTGCGTGAGGAGCGTGACGGGGTCGGTGGTCACACTCCCCGCCGGTATCCGTTCTGACGCGGGCATACGTGTCCTTCCGGGTCGAGCGGGAGGCTGCACAGCGGGCACGGCGGTCGGCCCGCGTTCACGACATCGAGGGCCCGCTTGGCGAACGCGCGGGCCTGGGCGCCGGTGAGCCGCACGCGGAGCATCGGCGGGCCGTTCTCCTCGTCCTGGAGGAGCTTCTCCTCGGCTTCGGCGAGGTCGTCGTCGGAGTCGGCGTCCAGTTCGACGAGAGCCTGTGCCTCGACGATCATTCGCTCCTCCTCGCCGTCCCAGGCGAGCGCCATCGTGCCGACGCGGAACTCCTCCTCCACGGGGGAGTCGAGCGGCGCGCTGTCGGTGATCTCGGCGGGCGCGACGGCCGGCACGGCGGCGTTGCCCCCGCTGCGGCGCACCACCTCGTCGAGGAGTTCCTCCATGCGTTCGGCGAGCGCGGCCACCTGGGTCTTCTCCAGGGCGACGCTGGTCACCCTGACGCCCGCCGAGGCCTGGAGGAAGAAGGTACGCCGTCCTGGCAGCCCGACCGTTCCCGCGACGAAACGCTCCGGAGGGTCGTAGAGGAACACCTGACGGGACACGTCCTGTCTCCATTGGATCGACTGCAAGGGGGCTGCTTCAACCGCTTCACCCTACTGCGGGCGACGATCACGGTGCGCCCGCACCGCCCCCCACCGTCGCGTCGTCGCCCGGCGGCTCCTCCCTCGGCACGAGCGAGGCGAAGTCGCCGGTGTCCCCGAGGCGTACGAGGAAGGGGCGCAGCCGGGTGTAGCGGATGACGGTGACGGAGCAGGGCTCCACGGAGATGCGCTGGAACAGGTCGAGGTGGAGCCCGAGGGCCTCGGCGACAAGGGACTTGATGATGTCCCCGTGCGAGCACATCAGGTAGACGGCGTCCTCGCCGTGCTCGCGCTCCACGCGCGCGTTCCACTCGCGTACCGCCTCGGCGGCGCGTGTCTGCATGGCCCGCATGGACTCGCCGCCGGGGAAGGCGGCCGCGGACGGGTGCCGCTGGACGACCTCCATCAGCGGCTCGTCGGCCAGCTCGGCGAGCTTGCGGCCCGACCAGTCGCCGTAGTCGCACTCGCCGATGCGGTCCTCGGTGTGCGCCGGGAGCCCGGGGCGGGCGGCGAGCAGCGGTGCGACGGTCTCCCGGCAGCGCTGCAAGGGGCTCGTGACGACTTCGGCGAGGGGGACGCCCGCCAGCCGGGCGGGGAGCGCGGCGGCCTGCTCGGCGCCGCGCTCGTCGAGGGCCACGCCGGGGGTCCACCCGGCGAGCAGACCCGCGGTGTTGGCTGTGGAACGTCCGTGCCGGACGAGGATCAGCGTGGGCATGCGGACCAGCCTAAGCGCCGGGAAGTGATACCCCCGGGGTGACTGGGAACCCTGTGCAGTGTGATTGTCGACTGTGCCATTTACCGCGAGGGTCGCCGCAGCGAGGGCCCGCAGGACTTCTCCGACGCCCTGGACGAGGCGCGAGCCGCGAGTGAGGCGTTCGTCTGGATCGGCCTGCATGAGCCGACCGAGAGCGAGTTCGACAAGGTCAGCGAGGAGTTCGGGCTCCATCCGCTGGCCGTGGAGGACGCCCTGAAGGCCCACCAGCGGCCCAAGCTGGAGGTGTACGACGACTCCCTGTTCATGGTCCTCAAGCCGGTCGTGTACGAGCCGCACACCGACAACGTCTCCTCCGGCGAGGTCATGATTTTCATGGGTGACTCGTTCGTGGTGACCGTCCGGCACGGCGAGGGCGCCCCCCTCGGGGCCGTGCGCGACCGCCTGGAGGCCGACCCGGACGTCCTGCGGCACGGACCCACTGCCGTCCTGTACTCGATCGCCGACGCCTCCGTGGACCACTATCTGGAGGTCGCGGACGAGCTCCAGGAGGACCTGGAGGTTCTGGAGACGGAGGTCTTCTCGCCGGACGGCGGCGGTTCGCGCCACACGGCGTCCAGGATCTACAACTTCAAGCGGCAGATCCTCGAATTCCGCCGGGCGACCGGGCCGCTGTCCCTGCCGCTGGCGCGCCTCTCCGGAGCGGGCCCCTTCGGGCCTCCGGTGCCTTTCGTCGACGAGACGGCGCAGCCCTTCTTCCGGGACGTCAACGACCACCTGACCCGCGTGAACGAATCCGTGGAGGGTCTTGACCGGCTGGTCTCGGACATCCTGTCCGCGCATCTGGCGCAGATGAGCGTGCGGCAGAACGACGACATGCGGAAGATCTCGGCATGGGCGGCCATGGCCGCGGTCCCCACGATGATCGCGGGTATCTACGGCATGAACTTCGACCACATGCCGGAGCTGCACTGGACATGGACGTACCCCGCCGTGATCGTCGTGATGGTCGTCCTCGAAGTGCTCCTGTACCGCATGTTCAAGCACCGCGGCTGGCTGTAGGCCGGCTCTTCCGAGAGGTGGCCCAGGTCTTCGGAGAGGTGCCCCAGGCCCTCTCAGGCGAACTCGGGGGCGGGGGCCGCGGGCCCGCCCAGGGCGTCGCGCCGCTCGGGCCGCTTCAGCGAGACCATGCGTCGCCAGCCGCCGAGCCGCTCGTACGCGTACACGCCGTGGATGCCCGTGGCGAGCACCTTCCGCTTCGTGGGCGGCCAGCGCAGGATGCGCCCCATGTGGTCCAGCACGGCGAGGCTCACATCGCGGTGGACGGATCTCGGCGAGCGCGCACTCGCGCAGGAGGCGCTGGATGGTGTGGCCGTGCCCGGCGGACGCGAGGCGCAGGAGCTCCTCGTGGCAGTACGCGAGGTGGTTGTCCTCGTCGTTCGAGATCATCCGGACCGCGCGGCCGATCTCCGGGTGGTCGGCGAAGTACCTGAGCAGCAGCCGCAGCTGCTCCGAGGCGCGCTGCTCGGTGACGCGGCTGTGCGCGAGGTAGACAAGGATGTCCCGGACGGTCAGTTCCCGGTCGGCCTTCAGCTGCTCGTGGGCGAGGCCGATGCCGTGCTTCTCCAGGAGCAACGTGTAGTCCGTCTCGTGCGGTACGTCGACGGGCCGCAGGCCGCGCTTCTTCAGGAGGGCGCGGAAGATCCGGCCGTGCTTGTCCTCGTCGGCGCCGTGCCGGGTGATCTTGGGTGCGAGTGCGCGCTCGGTCGCGGGGACGAGCGCGGCGATGCGGCCGTTCTCCCAGCCGCCCTGTGCCTCGCCGCTGGCGGCGATGGAGCAGAAGAGCCGGAAGGACTCGTCGTTGCCGAGGATCTCCTCGAAGACACTCCTGGCCGAAAGCATCACTGGCACCTCCATGCCCCTGTACGCGGGCCCTCGTACGCGGCCCCCTGTACGCGGACCTCCGCGAAGAAGCAGTCAAGTGCGAGGTCCGCCGCCGGGCAACAGGGGTGCGGGCCGTCTCGGCCGGACGAGGGACGCCGGTGGCGGGTCCGAGGCCGTAACCGAGGGGGCCCGTGCCGCGTTGTTCCCCGTGACGGCCGTGGCGGGGAAGACCCCCCGAGCCCCCACCACGGCCGCAGAAATCCCTCTCTCCCCGGTTACGCCAGTCCGGCGCGTTCCAGTGCCTCGGTGCCCGCCCGCAGCGCGGCGATCCGGTCCTCCAGCGTGAAGCCCGCGGGCGACAGCGTGAGCGTGGTGACACCCGCCGCCGCGTAGGCCTGCATCCGGTCGGCGATCCGGTCCACTGAGCCGAGCAGCGTCGTCGAGTCGATCAGCTGCCGCGGGATGGCCGCGGCCGCGCCGTCCTTGTCGCCCGCCAGGTACTTGTCCTGGATCTCGGCGGCCTCCTTCTCGTACCCCATGCGCCGCGCGAGCTGGTTGTAGAAGTTCTGCTTGCGGCTGCCCATGCCGCCGACGTACAGCGCGGTGTAGGGCCGGAACATGTCCGCCAGGGTGTCCACCTGGTCGTCCCCGCCGACCGCGATCGGCAGCGTCGGGACGACGTCGAAGCCGTCCATGGTCTTGCCGGCCTTCTCGCGCCCGGCGCGCAGGGGGCGCAGCGCGGTCTCCTCCAGGTGCTCGGCGGCCGGGAAGATCAGCAGGGCGCCGTCGGCGATCTCGCCGGTCTGCTCCAGGTTCTTCGGGCCGATCGCTGCGATGTAGAGCGGGATGTGCTCCCGCTGGGGGTGGACCGTCAGCTTGATGGGCTTGCCGGGGCCGCCGGGCAGCGGCAGCGTCCAGTGCTCGCCCTCGTAGGAGAGACGCTCGCGGGTCATGGCCTTGCGGACGATCTCGACGTACTCACGCGTGCGGGCCAGCGGCTTGTCGAACTTGACGCCGTACCAGCCCTCGGAGACCTGCGGGCCCGAGACACCGAGGCCGAGGCGGAACCGGCCGCCGGAGAGCGAGTCGAGGGTGGCGGCCGTCATCGCGGTCATCGCGGGCTGCCGGGCCGGGATCTGGAAGATCGCGGAACCGATGTCGATGCGTTCGGTCTGCGCGGCCACCCAGCTGAGCACCGTCGCGGCGTCCGAGCCGTACGCCTCCGCCGCCCAGCAGACCGCGTAGCCGAGCCGGTCGGCCTCCTTGGCGACCGCGAGATTGTCCGCGTCCATCCCGGCGCCCCAGTAGCCGAGGTTGATCCCGAGCTGCATGGCCGATCCCCTAACCGCTGTACTCACGAGTAACGTTCCTGTGCCGGGGACTGTAGCGCGCGGGCGCGGAATCCGTCAGGGGCTGGTCGGGTCGGTCGGTTCCCCTCAGGGGTGGCCGAGTTCTCCACAGTCGCGGGTTTGTCCACAGGCTCGCCCGCCGCCGGGGCGTGGCCAGTAATCTCAGCGCCCATGGAGCAGAGGCATCTCGGCCGGACCGGCCTGCGCGTGTCCCGCATCGGACTCGGCACCCTCACGTGGGGCCATACCGAGGAGAGCGACGCCGCCGAGCTGTTGAAGGTGTTCTGGGAGGCGGGCGGCACCCTCGTCGACACGGCGGACGTGTACGGCGACGGCGGGTCCGAGTATCTGCTCGGTCGCCTGATCGAGCGGCTCGTCTCCCGGCGTGACCTGGTCATCGCCACCAAGGCGGGCAGCGTGCCCGACCCCGAGCGGCGCTTCGACGGCTCGCGGGGCCATCTGCTCTCCGCGCTCGACGCCTCGCTCGCCCGCCTCGGCACGGATTACGTGGACCTGTGGCAGGTGCACGCCTTCGACCCCCGCACTCCCCTGGACGAGACCCTGCAGGCCCTCGACATCGCGGTCAGCAGCGGCCGCGCGCGCTACGCGGGAGTGTCCAATTTCTGCGGCTGGCAGCTCGCCAAGGCCGCGACCTGGCAGCTCTCGATGCCGGGCACACGCACCCGTATCGCCAGTACGCAGATGGAGTACTCCCTGCTCCAGCGCGGCGTCGAGCGCGAGGTGCTGCCCGCCGCCATCGACCTGGGCGTGGGGCTCCTGCCCTCCTCGCCGCTCGGCCGGGGGGTGCTCACCGGGAAGTACCGCCACGCGACGCCCGCCGACTCGCGCGGCGGCTCCGACCACATGGCGCCCTTCGTCGCGCCGTACTTGGACGACGCGGCGGGGCACATCGTCGACGCGGTCGCGACGGCCGCCGACGGGCTCGCGGCGACGCCGCTCCAGGTCGCGCTGGCCTGGGTGCGGGACCGCCCCGGAGTGACGGCCCCCATCGTCGGCGCGCGCAACGCACAGCAGCTCACGGCCGCGTTGTCAGTGGAGACCCTTAGTCTTCCTGACGAGATCTGCCAGGCGCTCGACGATGTGTCGGCGCCCGTGCACCGCTATCCCGATCACGACTGGAGCACGCTGTGAGTACGGAACCCGCTGCCGCGGAGGACCCCGGGACCGCTGCCGCGGAGCGAGTGGAGTCCCCCGGCGCGGAGGACACCACCCCGCCGCCGCCCTCCGACGCCGAGGCTCCGGTGCGGCCTGCCGCGCCGGCGGACCGGGAGGGCGCGGAGGAAAGCTCTGAGGGGGTGGAGAAGGCGGAGAGCGAGACCGCCGACGCCACCGCCGGAAGCGGTGAGCCCGCTCAGCCGTCCGAGGCCGAGACCGAGCCCGACCAGCCCCCCAAAGCTCCGACAGAGCCTGCCGCACCGGCGGCAGACAATGGCCCGGACGAGGGCCCCGCGGGCTCCGAAGGGGCGGAGAAGGCGGAGAGCGAGACCGCCGACGCCACCGCCGGAAGCGGTGAGCCCGCTCAGCCGTCCGAGGCCGAGACCGAGCCCGACCAGCCCCCCAAAGCTCCGACAGAGCCTGCCGCACCGGCGGCAGACAATGGCCCGGACGAGGGCCCCGCGGGCTCCGAAGGGGCGGAGAAGGCGGAGAGCGAAGCCGCCGACGCCACCGCCGGGAGCGATGAAGCCGCTCAGCTGTCCGAGGCCGAGGCGGAGATCGCCGCGCAGCGGGAGTTGCGGGAGCGGATCGAGCAGCGCAAGGCGTCCAAGGAAGGGCCCATCGCGGCCGGGACGAAACTGAGCGGGACCGCCGCGGACCTGCTCGCCGCCGTGCGCGCCGTGGAGAGCGGTGAGAAGCCCGTCGCCAGCGCCTTCCGGGAGCCGGAGCCCGCACGGCGCAGGCCGGCCCGGTGCCCGTGCAGGAGCCCGTGCGCCCCCGCCCCTCGGCACAGGCGGCGCCCGCCGAGGAGAGTGTCGCCGCGGTCCGTGCCGTGCTCGCCGAAGGAGGCGCGCCGGAGACCCTCGCCGCGCCGACGGCGGCCGCGCTCGGCGAGGGCGCGGACGACCAGCTGCGCGCGGACCCCTGGCAGTTGCTGCGGGTCGGCGGCGTGCGCCCCGAGCAGGCCGACGGGTTCGCGCGGGCGCTGCTCGGCCCCGCGTGCGGGCCCGACGACGAGCGCAGGGGCCGCGCGATCACCGTGTGGCTCCTGGAGCAGGCGGCCGTCGCGGGACACACGGCGCTGGACGCCGCCGCGCTGACCGCGGCCCTGGCGCAGCGCTCTGTGCCGGACCCGGACGCCGCGGTGCAGAGCGCCCTGGCGGAGGGCGACGCCCTGGTCTTCCAGGACGCCCTCGAAGGGGCCGAGGCGGTACCGGTCCAGCGCTCGGACGACGAGGACGAGCAAGAGGCGGAAGGCGGCCATGAAGAACAGGAGCGTCCCGTCCGCGTCCTGATCGGACTTGAGCGGTACGCGCTGGCGGAGGAGAGCCTCGCCGACGGACTCGCCCGGATCGTCAACTCCCTGCCCAAGGAGGACGGCCCGGGCCCCCGGGACGCCGACTGGGAGGCCGCCGCGGCCCAGGCGCCCGGGTCCACGGCCGAGCTGATCCGTGCCGTGGGCGGCCACGGTCTCGTGCTGCACTCCGGTGGCGAGGCGGCGCGCGCCGAGCCCGCCGCGCTGGTGGCCGTGGCCGCCGCGCTCGGCCTTCGGGTGTGCGCCGCCGCCCACAGCACCGACGGACGGCGCCGCCTCGCGCAGGCGACGAGCCCCGACAAGACAGGCGAGGCGGCAGAGACGGCCGTGACCGTGGCGGGGCTGCTCGCCGGGACGCAGGGCCCCGGGCGTGACGCCGACGGCGCCCTCGCCCTCGACCTCCTGGTCGTCCTGGACGCCCCACAGTTGGACGTGGAGTCCGCGGCGATGCTCGTGGAGTCCCTGCCGGACGGCGTCCGCCTGGTGCTCAGCGGCGACCCGGCAGGGCTGTGGTCGGCGGGCCCCGGACGGGTCTTCGCCGACCTCGTCGCCGCCCGCTGCTGCCCGCAGGTCGTCTCGCGCACCCCGGACCCCGGCCCGCTCGGAGAGCTGACGTCCGGCATCGGCATCGGCGAGCTGAACCAGGTCGAGGCGCCCGGCAAGGAGGTCGTGCTCGTCCCGGTGCGCGACGCCGCCGAGGCGATCCACCGCACGGTGCAGCTCGTCGCGGACTCGGTGCCCAGGGCGATCGGTGTGCCCGCCGAACAGACGCAGGTCATCACCCCGGGCCACGGCGGCGCCGCCGGCACCCGCGTGCTCAACGCCGCGCTGAAGGAGCGGCTGAACCCCGGCCCCGGCCGGTTCGGCGGCTTCGACCCCGGCGACCGGGTCGCCCACGTCCCGGAGCCGGGCCGCACGACGCTCGGCCGTGTGGTGCGGGCCGACGCCGAGGGGCTGCACCTGGAGTGCGACGGTGCCCCCGTGCTCGTACGCAGGGAGCGGGTGGACCGTGAGGTGCGGCACGCCTGGGCGCTCACGGCACACCAGGCGGCCGGGCTGCGCTGGCCCGCCGTGGTCGTGGTGCTGCCCGGCGACGCGGCGCAGACGCTGACCCGGCCGTGGGTCTACACCGCGTTCAGCCGGGGCGAGCGGCATCTGTCGGTCGTGCAGGGCGTCGAGCAGGCCCTGCCGCGCGCGGTGGCGGAGCGCCTCTGGAAGGGCCGTACGACGCGCCTGCGGACGCTGCTGCGCCCCCAGGTCCCCTCGGCGGCGTCCTGAGCCGCTGAGCCCGGGTCGGCACGGCACCGACCGGCCCCGGCTCCATGAGTGAGCCCGCCGACCCAGGCCAGGAGGGGCGGCGGCTCACCGGATCGCGCGAGGCACGTCACGTCACCGTTTACGCGAGGGACGTCACCGAAGGGCGTCAGCGACCGGCTCCCCGGGCGCCGGGCCCCGTCCCACCGGTGCCGTCCGCCTCATCGGCCTCGCGGCCGCCCGCGCCTTCGGCATCGTCGACCTCTTCGATCTCGTCGAGGGGCACGGCCACGTCCGGGTCGATGTCGGGGTCCGCGTCGAGCCCGTCGAGCCCGTCGAGACCATCGATTCCGTCGTGGTCCAGTTCGTCGTCGAAGACCGAGCTGACGTCGAAACGGCAGACCACGTGGCGCGGGTCGGCCTGGTCGAAGGGGGCGTCGAGCCACTCCCCCGGCTCGGCAGAGGTGTCCGCCGCGGTGACCCACAGCGTGGAGTCGCCCTCCTCCAGGCCGAACTCCTTGTGCCGGGAGGCGATCTCGTCCGGCTCGAACTCGCCGAAGAGGACGCCGAGCGCGCCGTGCACCGTGTCGGCCGGGCCGTTCCCCGACGGCCTGCCCGCGTCGAGGTCGGCGACCCGCTGGGCCTGGGCGAGGAGCCGCTGCGGTTCCGCCACGGCGTAGTCGCGGCGGATCAGCACGCTCAGCGCGTTCGCCTCCTCCGGGCCCTGATAGGGCGGCAACGCGTCGTCGGTGCCGGGGATCTCGAAGGGCGTGACCTCGTCGTAGCGGTCGTAGAGGAGTTCGTCGTACTCCTCCGCCGCGGCGGCGAGTTCGTTGAACGCTTCGTACACGGCCGGATCGTCCTCGCCCGACCTGCGTTCGACCGCGGCCAGGTGGCGGTCGAGCGCGGTCTTGACCGCCTCGGCGGCGGCACGTACCTCGGCAGCGGTGGGCTGCGCAGCATCAGACATAGTGCAGACGCTATCCGTACCGGGCCCGTGCCCGCACAATAGATGCGATGCCGGAATACGAATTTGTCGACGTGTATGTACCGCGCGGGGTCACCCGCAAAGAAGCCACACGTCTGCTGACGGACCACGCAGAGTACGGACACTGGGAGTTGGACCGCCTGAGTCTGCACACCGACGGAAGCCGCAGGGTTCGGCTGAAACGACGGATCATCCGCCAGGTGCGGGCCACCTGGTGAGCGGGCGCCAGCCCGGCTGAGGCGGCGCGGACGGAACGGAGCGGGCCCCGCGACGGCGGGGCCCGCTCCGTTCCGTCCGCGCCCGGGCGGCAGGTGACCGCTCGGGCACGGGTTGACTCAGGCCGACGCCCGCGCCCTGCGGTACAGCACGGTGCCCGCGAGCAGCACGCCCGCGCCCACCGGCAGCGCGAGGCCGACCGGCAGTGAGTTGCCGGTCTCCGCGAGCTGCGAGGTGCCCGCGGGCGGGGTGACGGTCTGCGTGCCCGGGTGGTTCGGCTCGCCCGGGTTGCCCGGGTTGCCGGGCTTACCCGGCTCACCCGGCTTGCCCGGATCGCCCGGCTTACCGGGCTGCTCGGGCTTACCCGGCTCACCCGGCTTGCCCGGATCGCCCGGCTTACCGGGCTGCTCGGGCTTGCCCGGATCGCCCGGCTTCCCCGGCTCCTCCGGCTTGCCCGGATCGCCCGGCTTGCCCGGCTCCTCCGGCTGTCCCGGCTCCTCCGGCTGTCCCGGGTGCTCGGGGTCCGTCGGGGGCTTCTCGGCGCCCGGCGGGGTCCCCGGGCCGCCGTTGTTGGCGCAGTTGTTCCCATGGGTCGCGTTGCCGAGACCGCCGATGGTGACACTGTTGCCGCAGACGTTCACCGGCGCGTTCACCGGCACCTGCACGGTGTTGCCGGAACCGACGCCCGGTGAGTCGCTGCTGCGTCCCTCGGCCTTGGACCCGCCGGAGGGCTTGTGCGAGCCGCCCCCCTTGGAGGTGTTGGCGCATTTGTTGCCCATCGCGGGGTTCAGGACCCCGACGACGTTCACGGTGTTGCCGCACACGTTGACCGGGGCGTCAACGGGCGCCTGGACGGTGTTGCCCGACAGCACGCCGGGGGAGCCGGAAGCGCCCCCCTTGGCGGTCGAGTCCGCGTGCGCGTAGCCACCGGACATGGCGAGTACGCCGGTCGCGGCCGCCACGGTGATCAGACCTTTGCGGGTGCCCTGTCGCATAGCTGTTCCCTGCCTTTTACCTTCCGGAAGACATCCGGGCCTCGCCCGGACCTGGAATGCCCGTCGGCCCCGGAGCGCATGGCACGCGCTCCGGGGCCGACGGACTCACCCCTCAAGGGGTGAGGCACAACAACGTCACTTGTTGATGCAGGTGTTGCCGAAGGCGGGGTTCAGCAGCCCGATCACGTTGACCGTGTTGCCGCAGGCGTTCACCGGGATGTGGATCGGGGCCTGGATGACGTTGCCCGAGACAACACCGGGAGACTTGACGGCGGCACCCTGGGCACCGGCGTCGGCAGCGGCGACACCCGCGCCGGCGAGCACGAGACCACCAGTGGCAGCCGCAGCGGCGACGATCTTCTTGATCATTGTTCCTCCTTGTTGGCAATGCAGTCCCAGCCGCGGACTGCATCACCTGTAACGAGGAGGGAGTTGGCGGGCTACGAGCTGAAGAGTGCTTTCACTCTTTTCAGTCAAGTACGCACGCGCTGGCGATTATTGGAGTGTCGTTTCACCATGAAAAGCACATGATCTCCAGCCCCTCCCGGCCGGTTCCCGTCAGGACGCGTCGATGAACCGGTCGAGCACCCGGACACCGAACTTGAGGCCGTCGACCGGCACCCGCTCGTCGACACCGTGGAACATGCCCGCGAAGTCCAGCTCCGGCGGCAGCTTCAGCGGCGCGAAGCCGAAGCCCCGGATACCGAGGTCGTCGAAGGATTTGGCGTCCGTGCCGGCGGAGAGCATGTACGGCACCGCGCGCGCGATCGGGTCCTCGGCCCGCAGGGCCGTCTGCATGGCGTCGACGAGCGCGCCGTCGAACGTCGTCTCCAGAGCCTTGTCCGCGTGCACGTCCTCGCGCCGGACGTTCGGGCCGAGGATCCGGTCCAGGTCGGCGAGGAACTCCTCCTCGTACCCCGGCAGGTAGCGGCCGTCGACGTGCGCGGTGGCCTGGCCGGGGATCACGTTCACCTTGTAACCGGCGCCTAGCTGCGTCGGGTTGGCGGTGTTCTGGAGGGAGGCGCCGATGAGCTTGGCGATGCCGCCGAGCTTGGCGAGCGTCTCGTCCATGTTCTCCGGGTCGAGCTCGGTGCCGAGGGCGTCGCCCAGCTCGTCGAGGAAGTGACGCAGGGTCTTGGTGACCCGTACGGGGAACTTGTGCCGCCCGAGGCGCCCGACGGCCTCGGACAGCTCGGTGATCGCGTTGTCCTTGTGGATCATCGAGCCGTGGCCGGCGGTGCCGTCCACGGTCAGCTTCATCCAGTGCATGCCCTTCTGGGCCGTCTCGACGAGGTAGAGCCGCAGGTTCTCGTTGACGGTGAACGAGAAACCGCCGACCTCGCTGATCGCCTCCGTGCACCCCTCGAAGAGGTCGGGGTGGTTGTCGACGAGGTGGCGCGCGCCGTACGTGCCGCCCGCCTCCTCGTCCGCGAGAAAGGCGAGGACGATGTCGCGCGGGGGCTTGCGGCCGCTGCGCATCCGCTCCCGGACGACCGCGAGGGTCATCGCGTCCATGTCCTTCATGTCGACGGCGCCCCGCCCCCACACGCAGCCGTCCGCGATCTCCCCGGAGAAGGGGTGGTGCGTCCAGTCCATCGCGTTGGCCGGTACGACGTCGGTGTGGCCGTGGATGAGCAGCGCGGGCCGCGACGGGTCCTCGCCCTCGATCCTCGCCACCGTGGAGGCCCTGCCGGGGTGGGACTCGAAGATCTTCGGTTCGAGGCCGACCTCGGCGAGCTTCTCGGCGACGTACTCGGCGGCCTTGCGCTCCCCCGGGCCCGAGTGGTCGCCGTAATTGCTCGTATCGATCTGGATCAGTTCGCGACAGAGGTCGACGACCTCGTCCTCACCGGTGACGGCCTTGCCCGTGCTGGACCCGCTCACGCTGGCTCCTCCCGCATTCGCTGCTGGTGGTCCCCCTCATCCTCCCTCTCCACGGCTCCGCGCCCAAGGGCGGGCGGGTGCGTCATCTGCAGTTCACGGTGGGTGGAGGGGTGATCGAGCGCCCCCGGAAGCCTGGTAATGTTCTCTGTGTCGCCGCGGGAAACACCCCGCGAAGACAGACACCTGGTCCGGGTGGCGGAATGGCAGACGCGCTAGCTTGAGGTGCTAGTGCCCTTTATCGGGCGTGGGGGTTCAAGTCCCCCCTCGGACACCAGCAAGACCCCAGTTGATCTGGGGTTTTTTGCTTTTCTGAGCGGTGCGTGACCAAGCCGGTGCGGCCCCCATCGAACCTCGTGAAGGCCCCAGTTCACCGAACTGGGGCCTTACGTGTGCGGGTCAGGAGCCGCTGCCCCGCGCCGTCAGTTCCTTCAGGGCGATGTTCAGGCGCAGGACGTTCACGCGCGGCTCCCCCATGAAGCCGAGGGTTCGTCCCTCGGTGTTCTCGTCGACCAGGGTCTGGACCCTGGCCACGCTCACGTGGTTCTTCTGCGCCACGCGGTGGACCTGGAGGGCGGCGTGGGCCGGGGAGATGTGCGGGTCCAGGCCCGAGGCCGAGGAGGTGACCGCGTCCGCGGGGACGTCGGCGGGGCGGACCTCGTGGGTCGTGGTGGAGTTGTCCTTGATGATCGCCGCCTTGGCCTTCTTGACCTGTGCGATCAGGTCCTTGCTGTCGCCCGACAGGTTCGTCGCGCCGGACAGGAGCAGTTTGTACCGGGTGTTGACGCTGTTCTCGCCCAGGCCGTTGGAGGGGCGCGGCTGGAACCACCTCAGGTCGGGCTCGGGGGTCTGCCGGCCCTGCTTGAGGGGGAGGTCGTAGCGCTGGCCGATGAGGTCGGAGCCGACGACTCTGCCGTTCGCCTCGATCTCGGAGCCGTTGGCCTTGTCGTGGAAGAGGGCCTGGGCGACGCCGGTCACCGCGAGCGGGTAGAGGACGCCGCAGACCACGGTCAGGACGAGCAGGGCGCGCAGGCCCGCGCCGAGCAGGCGGGTGGTGTTGCCTACGGAGTTGTTCATAGCCGATCAGCCGATTCCGGGGATGAGGGAGAGGAGTACGTCGATGATCTTGATGCCGATGAACGGGGCGACGAGGCCGCCGAGGCCGTAGACGCCGAGGTTGCGCCGCAGCATCCGGTCCGCGCTCATCGGGCGGTACCGCACGCCCTTCAGGGCCAGCGGTACGAGTGCCACGATGATCAGGGCGTTGAAGACCACCGCGGAGAGGATCGCGGACTCGGGCGAGGACAGGTTCATGATGTTGAGCTTGTCCAGCGACGGGTAGGCCACGGCGAACATCGCGGGGATGATCGCGAAGTACTTCGCGACGTCGTTGGCGATGGAGAAGGTCGTCAGGGCGCCCCGGGTGATGAGGAGTTGCTTGCCGATCTCCACGATCTCGATGAGCTTCGTGGGGTTCGAGTCGAGGTCGACCATGTTGCCGGCCTCCTTGGCGGCCGACGTTCCCGTGTTCATCGCCACGCCCACGTCCGCCTGGGCGAGCGCGGGGGCGTCGTTGGTGCCGTCGCCCGTCATCGCCACCAGCTTGCCGCCGGCCTGCTCGCGTTTGATCAGCGCCATCTTGTCCTCGGGCGTGGCCTCGGCGAGAAAGTCGTCCACGCCCGCCTCGTCCGCGATCGCCTTGGCGGTCAGCGGGTTGTCGCCGGTGATCATGACGGTCTTGATGCCCATGCGGCGCAGTTCGTCGAAGCGTTCGCGCATGCCCTCCTTCACGACGTCCTTGAGGTGGATCACCCCGAGGACCCGGGCGCCGTCAGCGTCTTCCACAGCCACCAGCAGCGGCGTGCCACCAGCCTGTGAAATCCGGTCGTTGAGCTCCCGCGCATCCTCGGCGACCTCTCCCCCGCGCTCCTCGACCCAGGCGATGACCGAACCGGTCGCGCCCTTGCGGACCTTGCGGCCGTCCACGTCCACGCCCGACATACGGGTCTGCGCCGTGAACGCCACCCACTCGGCGCCGGTCAGCTCGCCCTGGTGCCGCTCGCGCAGGCCGTACTTCTCCTTGGCGAGTACGACGACGGAGCGGCCCTCGGGCGTCTCGTCGGCCAGTGAGGAGAGCTGGGCGGCATCCGCCAGCTCGGCCTCGGTGGTGCCGCGTACCGGGACGAACTCCGCGGCCCGGCGGTTGCCGAGCGTGATGGTGCCGGTCTTGTCGAGGAGCAGGGTGGAGACATCACCCGCGGCCTCGACGGCCCGGCCCGACATGGCGAGGACGTTGCGCTGCACCAGGCGGTCCATGCCGGCGATGCCGATCGCGGAGAGCAGGGCGCCGATGGTGGTCGGGATGAGGCAGACGAGCAGCGCTGTCAGGACGATCAGGGAAGTCTGGTCGTCAGCCCCCGCGTAGATCGCGAAGGGCTTCAGGGTGACCACCGCGAGCAGGAAGACGATGGTGAGGGACGCGAGGAGGATGTTGAGGGCGATCTCGTTGGGTGTCTTCTGGCGGGCCGCGCCCTCGACCAGGTTGATCATGCGGTCGATGAACGTCTCGCCGGGCTTCGTCGTGATCTTGATGACGATGCGGTCGGAGAGGACCTTCGTACCGCCCGTGACGGCGGAGCGGTCGCCGCCGGATTCCCGGATGACGGGGGCCGATTCGCCGGTGATCGCGGATTCGTCGACGGAGGCGACGCCCTCGACGACGTCACCGTCGCCGGGGATGATGTCGCCCGCCTCGCAGACCACCAGGTCGCCGACGCGCAGGTCGGTGCCGGGGACGTTCTCCTCGGTGTCGCCCGCGAGGCGGCGCGCGACCGTGTCCGTCTTGGCCTTGCGCAGCGTGTCCGCCTGCGCCTTGCCGCGGCCCTCGGCCACCGCCTCCGCGAGGTTGGCGAAGAGCGTGGTCAGCCAGAGCCAGACGGTGATCGCCCAGCCGAACCAGTCCCCCGGGTCCTTCACCGCGAGCACGGTGGTGACCACCGAGCCGATCAGGACCACGAACATGACCGGCGACTTGACCATGACCCGCGGGTCCAGCTTGCGGAAGGCGTCCGGCAGGGACCTCAGCAGTTGGGCGGGGTCGAAGAGGCCCGCGCCGACCTTGCCCTCGTCGGCGGTGCGGTGTCCCGTGGGCACGTCGTGGTGCGGGGCGGGGGTGGCGAGAGGCCCGGCGTCGCGCTCGTGCGTCTCGTGCGTCTTGTACTTCTTCGTGTGTGTGCTCATGACGCCAGCCCCTCGGCAAGCGGTCCCAGCGCGAGGGCGGGGAAGTAGGTCAGACCGGTGATGATCATGATGGCGCCGGCCAACAGCCCGGTGAAGAGCGGCTTTTCGGTACGCAGGGTGCCCGCCGTCTTCGGGACCGGTGTCTGCCCGGCCAGCGAACCCGCGAGCGCGAGGACGAACACCATGGGAAGGAAGCGGCCGAGCAGCATGGCGAGGCCGATCGTGGTGTTGAACCAGGTCGTGTCCGCGCCGAGGCCCGCGAAGGCCGAGCCGTTGTTGTTGGCGCCGGACGTGAAGGCGTACAGGACCTCGGAGAAGCCGTGCGCACCGGAGTTGAGCATCGAGTCCTTGGGCGTGGGCAGCGCCATCGACACGGCGGTGAAGCCGAGGACGAGCGCCGGGGTGATGAGGATGTAGCAGGCCGCGAACTTGATCTCGCGGGTGCCGATCTTCTTGCCGAGGTACTCCGGCGTACGACCGACCATCAGGCCCGCGATGAAGACGGCGATGACCGCCATGACGAGCATGCCGTAGAGGCCGGAGCCCACTCCGCCGGGCGCGATCTCGCCGAGCTGCATGCCGAGCAGTTCGATGCCGCCGCCGAAGCCGGTGTAGGAGGAGTGGAAGGAGTTCACCGCGCCCGTGGAGGTGAGGGTCGTGGTCACCGCGAAGATCGACGAGCCGCCGATCCCGAAGCGGGTCTCCTTGCCCTCCATCGCGCCGCCCGCCAGGTCGAACGCCGGGCCGCCGTGGTGGAACTCCGTCCACATCATCAGCGCGGTGAAGCCGATCCAGATCGTCGCCATCGTGGCGAGGATCGCGTATCCCTGCCGGACGGAACCGACCATCTTGCCGAAGGTGCGGGTCAGCGAGAAGGGGATGACGAGGATCAGGAAGACCTCGAAGAGGTTCGAGAAGGGGCCCGGGTTCTCGAAGGGGTGGGCGGAGTTGGCGTTGAAGTAGCCGCCGCCGTTCGTGCCCAGCTCCTTGATGACCTCCTGCGAGGCGACCGCGCCGCCGTTCCACTGCTGGGTACCACCGAGGAACTGGCCGACCTCGTGGATGCCGGAGAAGTTCTGGAGGGCGCCGCAGGCGACCAGGACGAGCGCGCCGAGCACGGAGATCGGCAGCAGGACGCGGACGACGCCGCGCACCAGGTCGGCCCAGAAGTTGCCGAGTTCACCGGTGCGGGACCGGGCGAAGCCGCGGACCAGGGCCACCGCCACGGCGATCCCCACCGCCGCCGAGACGAAGTTCTGCACGGCGAGGCCGGCGGTCTGCACGACGTGGCCCATGGCCTGTTCGCCGCTGTACGACTGCCAGTTGGTGTTCGCCACGAAGGAGGCGGCGGTGTTGAACGCCTGGTCCGGGTCGATGGACCGGAACCCGAGCGAGCCGGGCAGCGAGCCTTGGAGCCGCTGGAGGAGGTAGAGGAAGAGGACACCGGCCGCGGAGAAGGCGAGGACGCCGCGCAGGTACGCGGACCAGCGCATCTCGGCGTCGGGGTCGGCGCCGATGGCCTTGTACATCCACTTCTCGACGCGCAGATGCTTCGTCGAGCCGTAGACGCGGGCCATGTGGTCGCCGAGGGGGCGGTACGCCAGGGCGAGTGCCGCTATGAGGGCGAGCAGTTGGAGCACGCCGGCAAGGACGGGGCTCATATCCGTACTCAGAACCTCTCCGGAAAGACGAGGGCGAGGACGAGATAGCCCAGGAGGGCGACGGCCACGATCAGGCCGACGACGTTCTCGGCGGTCACAGCTTCGTCACCCCCTTGGCGACGAGGGCCACCAGCGCGAAGACCGCGATCGTGGTGACGACGAAGGCCAGATCGGCCATCGTGAGCTCCTGAAGGAAGTGGATGGGTGAACTAGTCGGTCCGACGGGTTAGAGGTAATCGCTGTTCAGGGCGTTTTCGGCCACCGTTGACGCCCTCCATACGGCGTCGCCGGTCGTCTTGACGGGTCTCTTACGAGAGCCGCAGGCGCAGGCGGCAGACGGCGGCGTCGGTGTCCTTGCGGACCGCGTGGGCGACGACCGCGCCGCGCTGGTTCTGCAGGAGCCGCTGCCAGGCGCGGGCCGGTTCGACCTCGGGGATCAGGACGGTGACGCGGGTGCCGGGGCGGGCGGCCTGGATCTGTCGTACGTACGCGGCGACAGGGCGGCCCAGCGTGCGGCGGTCGGAGGGCAGGCGGACCAGGGGCACGCCGGGGTCCCACAGCGCCCAGTCCCGCTCCAGGGCCTCGGCGGCGGCACGGTCCTCGGGGTCCGCGTGGCAGACGGTCACCGCGCGTACCTCGTCGCCCAGTGACACGGCGGCGGTCAGCGCCTCGCTGGTGAGGCGGGACAGCGAGGAGACAGGGACGACGACCAGGGAGCGGTGGCGGCGCGGGCAGTCGGGGACGCGGCCGAGGCCGATCCGCTCGCCGATCGCGGTGTAGGCGCGGTGGACCGTCTCGAAGGCGGCGACGAGCAGCGGCAGGGCGACGACGATCAGCCAGGCGCCGTCGTGGAACTTGGTCGCCGCAACGACGATCGCGCTGACGCCGGTGAGGAGCGCGCCGAAGCCGTTGAGCACCGCCTTGCCGCGCCACCGCGGGCCGCGCTCCCGGCGCCAGTGGACGACCATGCCGGTCTGGGCGAGGGTGAAACCGACGAAGACGCCGATCGCGAAGAGCGGGACGAGGGTGTTGGTGTCGCCGCCGGAGAGGACGAGGAGCGCGGCGGAGACCGCGGCGAGGGTGAGGACGCCGTGCCGGTGGACCTGACGGTCGGCCTTGAGGGCGAAGACGTGTGGCAGGTGGTTGTCGCGGGCGAGGAGTTTCAGGAGGACGGGGAGACCGCCGAAGGACGTGTTGGCGGAGAGGGCGAGCAGGGTCGTCGTCGCGAACTGGACGACGTAGAAAGCCCAGTTGTGGCCGAGTGAGGCGTCCGCGAGCTGGGCGAGGACGGTGACGCCGTCGACGGGCTGGAGGTGGAAGCGGGAGATCAGCACGGCGAGGCCGATCAGCATCACGCCGAGGACGGCGCCGAGGGCGATCTCCGCGTGCTGGGCCCGCCGGGCGCGAGGGGCGCGGAAGGACGGCACGGCGTTGGCGATGGCCTCGACGCCGGTGAGCGCGGAGCAGCCGGCGGCGAAGGCCTTCAGCAGGAGCAGGGCGCCGACGGTGGTGGCGTTGTCGGCGACGACCGAGGCGTGGCCCTGTGCGGCCTCGGTGCTGACGGGGGCTGAGCGGAAGAGGCCGACGGCGATGAGCGTGAGTATCGCGAGGACGAACACGGCGGTCGGCGCGAGGAAGGCCTTGGCGGAGTCGGCGATGCCGCGCAGGTTGACCGCGGTGATCAGCGCGAGGACGGCCAGGCAGATCCACAGCCTCTCGCCGTACAGCCCGGGGAAGGCCGAGGTGAGGGCGGCGACTCCGGCGGTGACGGCGACGGCGACGTTCAGGACGTAGTCGAGGACCAGGGAGGCGGCGGCCACCAGGGCGGCCCGGCGGCCCAGGTGGGTCCTCGCGGCGGCGTAGGAGCCGCCGCCGTCGGGGAAGGCGGCGATGACCTGGCGGTAGGAGGCGACGAGGACGGCGAGCAGACCGGCGATGGCGAGCGTCACCGGAAGGGTGAAGCCGAGGCCGTGACCGCCGGCGGCGGCCAGGACCAGGACGATCGCCTCGGGGCCGTAGGCGACGGAGGCCATCGCGTCGAGGGACAGCGCGGCGAGGCCGGTGACCGCCGTCAGCCGGTGGCGTTCGCCGGTGTCCGGCGGCTCCGCGACGTCGGGGGCGGGCTTCGCCGGCTCGGTGGTCAGGACGGACATGCGTACTCCTTCTGGAGCCCGGACAGGTCCGCTCAGGTTCTGTCCGGATCCAGTCGGTGAAGCGCTTCCCTTGCGCGATCTTCGCGCGCGACGGCCCGGTCTTCACGCGCTCTTGACGGCGCTCTCGACGGCGCTCTTGACGGGGTCGGGAGCCTTCCGCGTAGGAATGGCGGGCAAGGGCGCCGGGGGTCACCCGGACAGCGCGTGCCCCGTCGTGGCGTCCACGTGGTCGGGGATCTCCTCGTGGCGGTCCCCGACGGTCGAGGTGCCGGTGGGTTCGAAGAGCAGGATGTGGGCGCCCTGCGGGGCGTACGGCTTGTGTTCGGTGCCGCGCGGGACCGTGAAGACGGAGCCCTGTGGGAGCGTCACCCTGCGCTCCCCGGCTGGCTCGCGCAGGTCGATGTGGAGTTCGCCGCCGACCACGAGGAAAAACTCGTCGGTGTCGTCGTGGACGTGCCAGAGGTGCTCGCCCTGGACCTTGGCCACGCGTACGTCGTAGTCGTTGACGGTGGTGACGATGCGGGGGCTCCACAGGGCGTCGAAGGAGGCGAGGGCCTGGTCGAGGGCGATGGGGTCACCGTTCACGGGGGTGTTGTCGATGCTTTCGCTGTTCATGAAGTGATCTTGCGACGTGACGGGCCGCCACCACGAGTGCTAGAAACCGCATATGGCGCAAGGATCCTCGCAACCGGCCGCGCGGCGGTCACCTCACCGGGTCGTGGTCGTCGTCGACGAGGGGACCAACCCCTTCGAAGTCGGCGCCGCCACGGAGGTCTTCGGCCTGCCACGGCCCGAACTCGGCCTGTCCGGCGCCCTGTACGAGATCGTTCTGTGTACGCCGGCGCCGGGCATCCGGATGAACCACGGGTTCTTCACGCTCACCGGGGTGCCCGGACTCGACGCCGTGGAGAGCGCGGACACGCTGATCATGCCGGGGCGGCCGGACAGCACCGTGCCGCGCGCACCGGACGTACTCGACGCCATCCGGCGGGCCCATGCGCGCGGCGCCCGGATCATGAGCTTCTGCACCGGCGCCTTCGCGCTCGCCGAGTCGGGCATCCTCGACGGGCGCCCGGCCACCACGCACTGGCAGTGGGCGCCCTCCTTCCGACAGCGGTTCCCGGCCGTGCGGCTCGAACCGGACGTGCTCTTCGTCGACGACGGCGACATCCTCACCGCGGCGGGCAGCGCGGCCGCGCTCGACCTGGCGCTGCACGTCGTGCGGAAGGACTTCGGCGCCGAGGTCGCCAACTCCGTGAGCAGGCGTCTCGTCTTCGCGGCCCACCGGGACGGCGGGCAGCGGCAGTTCGTGGAGCGGCCGGTCCCCGAGATACGGGACGAGTCCCTCGCCCCTTTGCTGGCGTGGGCGCAGGAGCGGCTGGACGAGCCCCTCACGGTGGCCGGTCTCGCGGCCCGCGCCGGGCTCAGCCCCGCGACCCTGCACCGCCGGTTCCGTGCCCAGCTCGGCACCACCCCGCTGGCCTGGCTCACCGGGGAACGCGTGGCCCTGGCCTGCCGGCTGATCGAGCGCGGCGAGGAACGTCTGGACGTGGTCGCGCGGCGCAGCGGCCTTGGCACCGCCGCGAATCTGCGGGCCAAGCTGCGCCGCGGGACGGGGCTGAGTCCGTCGGACTACCGGCGCAGGTTCGGCCCGGCCGGCCACGTCCCCTAGGCGATGAAGCTGCCGTCCACGTACACCCAGGCACCGTCGAGGCGCTCGAAGCGGCTGTGTTCGTGCAGGACCTCCGGACGGCCCCCGTCGGTGTAGCGGGCCCGGAAGGTGACCGTGCCCGTGGTGTGGAAGGCGGTGCCCTCCGTGGTCTCCTCGATGTCCAGGCCCACCCAGCGCAGCGCCGGGTCGAACTCGACGCGGGGCGGCCGGGTCGCCGGGTGCCAGGTGCGCAGGAGGTAGGCCTCGTCCCGCACCGCGAAGGCACTGTAGCGGGAGCGCATCAGCTCTTCGGGCGTGGCGGCGGCCTCGCCCTGGTGCAGGCGGCCGCAGCACTTCTCGTACGGCTGGGGGCGCCCGCAGGGGCAGGACGTGGGGCGTGCGGCGCGTCGGGACATGGCGTCCATTGTCGCCGACCAGTCGGCGCACCCGGCGCCAGGGCCTCAGGGCCTCAGGGCGCCAGGATGTCCAGTTCTTCGAGCGCGCCCAGGGCGATCTCGCGCGTCAGGGCCTCCGCGCGGGCCGCGTCGCCCTCCCTGACCGCCTCCGCGACCTGGACGTGCAGGGATACGGCGGGCGGGTCGGGGTCCTCGAACATCACCTGGTGGGCGGTGCGTCCCGTCAGCACCTCGGCGACGACGTCGCCGAGGCGGGCGAACATCTCGTTGCCGGAGGCGTTGAGGATGACGCGGTGGAAGGCGACGTCGTGCTGGAGGTAGCCCTCCAGCTGGTGGCCGCGGGAGTGGGCGACCATGCCGAGCGCGCACTCGGTCAGCTCCGCGCACTGCGCGGCCGTGGCGTGCCGGGCGGCGAGTCCGGCGGCGACGGGTTCGATCGCGGAGCGCAGCACGGTGAGGGAGCGCAGCTGCCGCGGCCGGTCGGCGCCGGCGAGACGCCACCGGATGACCTGCGGGTCGTAGACGTTCCACTCCTCGGCGGGCAGTACGGTCACCCCCACGCGCCGCCGGGACGCGACGAGGTGCATGGACTCCAGGACCCGGACCGCCTCCCGCATCACGGAGCGGGACACCTCGAAGCGCTGGGCCAGCTCGTCCGTGCGCAGAACGCTGCCCGGCGGGTACTCGCCCGCGGTGATGGCGGGCCCGAGGCTTTCCAGTACGCGGGAGTGCAGCCCTCGGGCCTGTGCGGTCATGACGAAAGCCTACGAGGAGGGACCCGTGAACAATAAGTCAGACTTTTATGTCACAGCCTCTTGAATTCGTCATACCTAATGGGTTTCAGTGACGTGAACGAACCGAGTGAACCGACCGAACCGACCGAACCGACCGATGTCGATGAAGACAGCGAGAGCACGATGCGGCAGCAGCACACCCCCCACGTCGTCGTGATCATGGGCGTGGCAGGGACCGGCAAGACGACGATCGGCCCCCTGCTCGCGGACCGGCTCGGCGTCCCGTACGCCGAGGGCGACGACTTCCACCCGCCTCAGAACGTCGAGAAGATGTCCTCCGGCACCCCGCTCACCGATGACGACCGGTGGCCCTGGCTGGACGCCATCGGCGCCTGGGCCCACGGGCGGGAGGGGCGCGGCGGTGTGGTCAGCAGCTCGGCGCTGAAGCGGAGTTACCGGGACCGGCTGCGGGCCGCCGCGCCGGGGGCCGTCTTCGTCCACCTCACCGGTGACCGGAAGCTCATCGAGGACCGGATGAGGCAGCGCAGGGGGCACTTCATGCCTACGGCGCTGCTGGACTCGCAGTTCGCCACGTTGCAGCCGCTCGGGGCGGATGAGGCGGGGGTTGCCGTGGATGTCGCCGGGTCTCCGGAGGAGATCGCCGAACGGGCCGTCGAGGCCCTGAGCCGGCTCGGCTGAGCGTTCGGCCGGAAGAGTCTTCGCCTGCGGGCCGGCCGCGGCCGGCCGCGCAGTTCCCCGCGCCCCTACGGGGGCGCTTTCCCTACCCCCGTACAAGGAAAGCACCGTGACCAGTCTCAGCGTCGAGATGCTGGCAGCGGACCCCGTCGAGCCGATCACCTCGGCGGGCCATGCCCAGCTGGGGATCGCCGTCCTCGCGGGCATCGCCGTCATCGTCCTGCTCATCACCAAGTTCAAGCTGCACGCGTTCCTCGCGCTGACCGTCGGGTCGCTCGCGCTCGGCGCCTTCGCGGGCGCCCCGCTCGACAAGGCCATCGCCAGCTTCACCGCCGGACTCGGGTCCACGGTCGCGGGTGTCGGGGTGCTCATCGCGCTCGGTGCGATCCTCGGCAAGCTGCTCGCCGACTCCGGGGGCGCGGACCAGATCGTCGACACGATCCTCGCCAGGGCGGGCGGGCGCGCGATGCCGTGGGCGATGGTGCTCATCGCCTCCGTCATCGGTCTGCCGCTCTTCTTCGAGGTCGGCATCGTGCTGCTGATCCCGGTCGTCCTGATGGTCGCCAAGCGCGGCAACTATTCGCTGATGCGGATCGGCATCCCGGCGCTGGCCGGTCTCTCCGTGATGCACGGGCTCATCCCGCCGCACCCCGGCCCGCTCGTCGCCATCGACGCGGTCGAGGCCAACCTCGGTGTCACGCTGGCGCTCGGCGTCCTCGTCGCGATCCCTACGGTGATCATCGCGGGGCCGCTGTTCTCGAAGTACGCGGCGCGCTGGGTCGACGTATCCGCCCCCGAGAAGATGATTCCGCAGCGCCCGTCGGAGGACCTGGAGAAGCGTCCGGGCTTCGGCGTCACGGTGGCCACCGTGCTGCTGCCGGTCGTGCTGATGCTGGCCAAGGCGCTGGTGGACATCGTGGTCGACGACCCCGGGACCACCGTGCAGCGGGTCTTCGACGTCATAGGCTCGCCGCTGATCGCGCTGCTCGCCGCGGTGATCGTCGGTATGTTCACGCTGGGCCGCGCGGCGGGCTTCACCAAGGAGCGCCTGTCGACAACCGTCGAGAAGTCGCTCGCCCCGATCGCGGGCGTCCTGATGATCGTGGGCGCGGGCGGCGGCTTCAAGCAGACGCTCATCGACGTCGGCGTGGGCCAGATGATCCTGGACTTCTCCGAGGACTGGTCGATCCCCGCGCTGCTGCTCGCCTGGCTGATCGCGGTGGCGATCCGGCTCGCGACAGGCTCGGCGACGGTCGCGACGATCTCGGCGGCGGGTCTCGTCGCGCCGCTCGCCGCCGACATGTCGACCTCGCACACGGCGCTGCTGGTCCTGGCCATCGGCGCGGGTTCGCTGTTCTTCTCGCACGTCAACGATGCCGGGTTCTGGCTGGTCAAGGAGTACTTCGGCCTTGACGTCGGCCAGACGATCAAGACGTGGTCGGTGATGGAGACGATCATCTCGGTGGTCGCGGGAGGCCTGGTCCTGCTGCTGTCCCTGATCATCTAGCGGCGCGAACCCCGTACCGCCTCGGGGCTCCGCCCCGGACCCCGCTCCTCAAACGCCGGAGGGGCTGGATTTCCGGAGCTCGCTGCGTTGTCCCCAGCCCTCTGAACGCCCCGCAGGCCGGCGAACCGTCCCGGGGAACCTGCCAGAAGCGTCCCGGGGAACCCGCCAGAACCGTCCCGGGAAACCCGCCGGTAACCGTCCCGGGAAACCCGCGGAAAACCTCATGGCCGCGCTGAAGTCCTCAGCGCGGCCACGAACCATTGAGCCTGTCCGGCGATTGAGGACGAACTCGGCTAAGCCGGGGACGGGCCGAGCCAAGCACCCCCGTCACGCCCCCGGCGAGGAAGACGCCTTCTCCAGCTGGAACGCCTCGTTGCCGAGGCCGATCCGCGCGTGTGCCGCCGGGTTCCGCGAGCGCAGGATCGCCCCGTACGTCACGCCGACGACCGCCGCCAGGAAGATGATGCCGGGCAGCGCCCAGCTGAGCGCCGAGTCCGGGCCCGCGCCCACGAGAACGTCGAAGTCCTTGACGGTGTACGCCGCGATGACGAGCAGGGCGGCCGCGGCGAGCGCGGAGGCGGCGATCCGCCAGGCCTGGGCGCGGGCTGCGCCCCTGCGGGCGAAGAAGACGATGACGGCGACGGACGCGGTCGCCATCAGCAGGATCACGCCGAGCGCGCCGATGTTGCCGCCCCACGTGAACAGTTGCAGCACGGGCGCGGTCGGGTCGCCCGCCTTGCCGTCGTCGGCGACGGCGAAGCCCACGACGACCACGACGGAGACGACGGTCTGGAGCAGCGAGCCGGTGCCGGGGGCGCCGGTCGCGGTGTTGGTACGGCCGAACGCGGCGGGCAGCAGCCCCTCGCGGCCCATCGCGAAGGCGTACCGCGCGACCACGTTGTGGAAGCTGAGGACCGCCGCGAACATGCCGGTCACGAAGAGCACGTGGAGTACGTCGGTGAAGGTGCCGCCGAGCCGGGACTCGGTGAGGTTGAACAGCAGTCCCGCGCTCTGCTCCCGCGCGGCAGGGACGATCCCCGAGGGCCCCGCGGCGACCGTGAGCGCCCAGGAGCTGAGGGCGAAGAAGACGGCGACGAAGCCGACGGCGAAGAACATCACGCGGGCGACGACGACCTGCGGGCGGCTGGTCTCCTCGGCGTACACGGGGGCCTGTTCGAAGCCGGTGAAGGCGGCGATGCAGAAGCACAGGGAGGTGGCGACGCCCGCGCCGGAGAGCGTGTCCAGGTGGAACGCCTCCAGCGAGAGCCCTTCCTTGGCCGGGTCCGCGACGGCCGCGATGTCGAAGATGACGACGAGTGCCACCTCGATGAGCAGCAGCACGCCGAGCACGCGCGCGTTCAGGTCGATCTTCAGCCAGGCCAGCACGGCGACGGCGGCGACGGCGACCAGCGCCGGGAGCCACCAGGCGACCTCGACCTCGAAGTACGTCTGGAGCAGCCCGGCCACCTCGAAGCCGAGCATGCCGTACAGGCCGGCCTGGAGCGCGCTGTAGGCGACGAGCGCGACCAGCGCGGCGCCGGCGCCCGCGGTGCCGCCGAGGCCGCGGGATATGTACGCGTAGAAGGCGCCGGCGTTGTGCACGTGGCGGCTCATCTCGGCGTAGCCGAAGCTGAACAGCGCGAGGACGACGCCGAGGATGAGGAAGAGCAGGGGCTGCCCGACGATGCCCATCACGCCGTAGGTGGTGGGCATGACGCCGGCGACGACCATCAGGGGGCCGGTCGCGGCGAGCACGGAGAGCAGGAGGCCCGCTGTGCCGAGGCGACCCGCGCGCAGTGCGCGTTCCTGCCCCTTGTACGTGCTGATCCCGCTGTCACCCGTCGGTTCGCTGAGGGATCTGGTGCCTCTCGTGCTCGAACTGCCCGTCGCCATGGCGCGGTCGTCCTTTCAGGGGGTACGGATATTCAGGCATGTGTCCTGGCGTTCAGGCGTGTGCCCTGCGTCGGACGTGCGTTCCGGCTCTCAGGCGGAGCCGAGCGCGGTGGCGCGCGCGACGGAGAACGCTTCGTGCGGGTCGCGGTCCGGGTAGGACCAGGGAGCCGGGGTCGCGTGCCGTCCGATGCGGTGGAAGAGCGCGGCGGCCTCGGCGGCCCTGCCCTCGCAGGACTTCGCGTGGGCGAGGAAGTTGAGGTCGATGTGGCAGCGCGGGTGGGCCGGCGCGTCGGGCGTCTCCCACTCCAGCCACCAGTCGAAGGCGGCTTTCATGACGCCGCGGGCGCGCCGCCCCGCCCAGTGCGTGCCCGCCAGGGGGTCGGCCGGTTCCATGCCCGCGGTGGCGAGGACGCGGTAGCGCTCGGCGTGCGCGACGACGGGCAGGACCGCCAACGGCGAGTCCAGGGACGCCTGTTCGGCCGCCCAGGAGGCGAAGTCGTAGACCTCGTGCAGTGGGTCCTGGCCCGCCGCGGGGCGCCGCTCGGCGAGCCGGGCGACCATCAGGTGGTGGGCGTGGTGGTGCTCGGGGTGGCGGTGACGGACCTCGTCGAAGAGGCGTACGACGTCCTCCTCGCGGCCCAGCGAGCGTTCCAGCAGGAGCAGCGCGAGCCAGGGCGTCGGGTCGACGGGGACGCGGCCTGCCGCGTCACGGCACAGGGCGCGCGCCGTGTCCGAACGCTCCTTGCCGCGCAGCGCTTTGTGGACGGCGGCGAAGGCCAGCAGCACCTCGGCGTCGTAGCTCTCCGGTTCCACGAGCCGCCAGTCGCGGGCCCAGGCGGCGGTGGTGGGTTCCTGTGCGAGGACGTCGAAGCGGTGGCCCCTGCGGTCCCAGTCGTCGCCGGTGGCGGCGAGCAGCGCGCGCGCCTCGATCCAGCGTCCCTGGGCCAACGCGGCCCGGGCGCCCACGAGTTCGGCGTCGCCGAGTGCGGCGTCGAAGGCGTGTGCCGCGGCCCTCTTCTTGCGGGAACGGCCCAGTGGGGGTGGGGGTGGTGACACCGCGGGACTTCCTCCCCGGCGCGGCTCGCGTACGGATGATCACGCACAGCAAACCGGTAGGCACCAGTTCACGTCAAGGCCAGGCTACCCTTTCCTCCTTCACCAACTCGTTTCATAATCGGCGCACTTCGCCTCTCACCTGCGATTACTCGTCGTTGGCAAAGAGCTGCTCAACTCACGTCGCGGGCGGCGGCGCGGCCCGCCGCGCGGCCCGAGAAGAGGCAGCCGCCGAGGAAGGTGCCTTCGAGCGAGCGGTAGCCGTGCACTCCCCCGCCGCCGAAACCGGCGGCCTCCCCGGCCGCGTACACACCCGCGAGCGGTTCGCCGCCCTCGGTCAGGACGCGCGAGGAGAGGTCGGTCTCCAGGCCGCCGAGTGTCTTGCGGGTGAGGATGTTGAGGCGTACGGCGATGAGCGGGCCGGCCTTGGGATCCAGGAGGCGGTGCGGGGGCACGGCGCGGATGAGGCGGTCGCCGAGGAACTTGCGGGCGCCACGGATGGCGGTGACCTGGAGGTCCTTGGTGAAGGGGTTGGCGATCTCGCGGTCACGTGCGGCGAGGGTGCGGCGCAGGGCGGCCTCGTCGATGAGTGCTTCTTCGGTGAGCGCGTTCATGCCGCGCACCAGCGCGCCGAGGTCCTTCTCGACGACGAAGTCGACGCCGTGGTCCATGAACGCCTTGACGGGGCCGGGCACGTCGGCCCGCGCGCGGCCGATGACGCCGCGCACCGACTTGCCGGTCAGGTCGGGGTTCTGCTCGGAGCCGCTGAGCGTGAACTCCTTGCCGATGACGCGCTGGTTGAGCACGAACCACGTGTAGTCGTAGCCGGTGTCCATGATGTGGTGCAGCGTGCCGAGGGTGTCGAAGCCGGGGAAGAGGGGCACGGGCAGGCGGTCGCCGCGCGCGTCCAGCCACAGCGACGAGGGGCCAGGCAGGATGCGGATGCCGTGCCGCTCCCAGATGGGGTTCCAGTTCTCGATGCCCTCGGTGTAGTGCCACATGCGGTCGCGGTTGATGAGGTGGGCCCCGGCGGCCTCGGTGATGCCGAGCATCTTGCCGTCCACGTGCGCGGGCACGCCGGAGATCATCTTCTCGGGCGGGGCGCCGAGCCGCTCCGGCCAGTTGGCGCGCACCAGGTCGTGGTTGCCGCCGATGCCGCCCGAGGTCACGATGACCGCCTGGGCCCGCAGTTCGAAGGTGCCCGTCACCTCGCGGCCGCTGGCCTTGCCGCGCTCGACGTCGGACGGTTCGAGGATCTCGCCGGTGACGGTGTCGACGGTGCCCGCGCTGCGCCCGAGCCCGGTGACGCGGTGGCGGAACCTCAGCTCGACGAGGCCGCGCGCCACTCCCGCGCGCACGCGTCGTACGAACGGCGCGAGCAGCCCCGGGCCGGTCCCCCAGGTGATGTGGAAGCGGGGCACGGAGTTGCCGTGCCCCTGCGCGTCGTACCCGCCGCGCTCGGCCCAGCCGACGACGGGGAAGAACCGAACGCCCTGCCCGTGCAGCCACGACCGCTTCTCGCCGGCCGCGAAGTCGACGTACGCCTCGGCCCACTTGCGCGGCCAGTGGTCCTCCGGGCGGTCGAACGCGGCGGTGCCCATCCAGTCCTGGAGGGCGAGCGCGTGGGAGTCCTTGATGCGCAGGCGCCGCTGCTCGGGCGAGTCCACGAAGAACAGCCCGCCGAAGGACCAGTGGGCCTGGCCGCCGAGGGACTGCTCGGGCTCCTGGTCGACGAGCACGACCCGGCGGCCCGCGTCGACGAGCTCCGCGGTGGCCGCGAGTCCGGCGAGCCCCGCCCCGATCACGATCACGTCTGCGTCGTACGCCATAGGGGTCGTCCTCCTCGACAGGGGCCCGCGAAGTTACCGGTGGGTCAGGCCCTGGGTCCGATCCTGGGCAGCACGCCGGCGCACGTCAACAGGTGGGGCCGGGGAAGTTGATCGGCGGGGCGCGCCGGACGGGCCCGCTGCCGGCGGTGGCTTTTAATAATGGCCAGCATTAGAGTGACGGCATGGCCAGGACATCGGGCCCCGAGACCCGGGAGAAACTCCTCCGCGCCGGCGAGGAGGTCTTCGCCGCCCAGGGCGTCGACGGCGCCCAACTGCGGGACATCGTCCGCCTCGCGGGGCAGAGCAACCCCTCCGCCGTCCAGTACCACTTCGGCTCCCGCGGCGGGCTCCTCGACGCCGTGATGGCCGCCCGCCAGGAGCGCACCGAGCGGGTGCTCGCCGCCGAGCTGGCGCGCACGGGGGCCGACACCGGCGCCGATACCGGACCGCGCCGCCTGCACGGCCTGCTGACCGCCCTGGTCACCGCGGAGGCCACCGAGCTGCGCACCGAGCGCGGGCGGCGCTGCCTGCGGATCTCCGCGCAGCTCAGCCACGAGAGCGGCGTGCGCACCCGCACCCCGCATCCCACCCTCGCCGGCACCGTCTACTGGCAGCTGATCGGGCGGCTGGAGGAGTGCCTCGCCGCCGAGGTGCCGGAACCGGTCCGCCTGGAGCGGCTCGACCTGGCGCTCACGATGATCGGCGCCGCCCTCGGCGACCGCGCCCGGCAGTACTTGACGGGCACCACACCGCTGACCGGCGAGGACGTCTTCCTCGCGGACCTCGTCGAGACCACCGCGGCCCTGCTGCGGGCCCCGCTCCCACCCTTGGAGACCTCATGACCGGCACGACCGCCACGCCTGCCCCCGCCCCGGCCCACGACCTCGCCGGCAAGACCGTCCTCATCACCGGCGCCGCCCGCGGCCTCGGCGCCGAGGCCGCCCGGCAGGCGGTCGCCGCGGGTGCGAACGTCGTCCTGACCGACGTGCTCGACGAGGAGGGCGCGGCCACCGCCGCCGAGCTGGGCGAGCGCGCCCGCTTCGCGCACCACGACGTGACGTCCGAGGAGGACTGGCGGCGCGTCGCGGACCTCGCGGTCGCCGAGTTCGGCGGCCTGCACGGCCTGGTGAACAACGCCGGGATATCGGCCGGCCAGTTCCTGGAGTCGGAGTCCGTCGAGCACTTCCGCAAGGTCCTCGACATCAACCTCACCGGCGTCTTCATCGGCATGAAGACCGTGGTCCCGGCCATGAAGAAGGCGGGCGGCGGCTCGATCGTCAACATCTCCTCCGCGGCCGGCCTGATGGGCCTCGCGCTCACCGCCGGTTACGGCGCCTCCAAGTGGGGCGTGCGCGGCCTCACCAAGATCGGCGCGGTGGAGCTCGGCACCGCCCGGATCCGGGTCAACTCCGTCCACCCCGGTATGACGTACACCCCGATGACCGCCGAGGTCGGCATCGAGAAGGGTGAGGGCAGGTACCCCAACACCCCCATGGGCCGGGTCGGCGAGCCGCATGAGATCGCGGCCGCCATGGTCTTCCTGCTCTCGGACGCCGCGTCGTACGTGACGGGCGCGGAGCTCGCCGTCGACGGCGGCTGGACGGCCGGTCCCACGGTCAAGTACGTCATGGGCCAGTGAGGTTGGATGGCCGGCATGGCGACACAGAGCGGGCCGCCGCCCGACCCCCGTGAAGAGATCCTGACCGTCGTCGACGAGAACGACGAGGTCATCGGCGAGGCCCCGCGCGGTGAGGTGTACGCGCGAGGGCTGCGCCACCGCTGTGTGTTCATCCAGGCGCGCGATGCCGAGGGCCGCGTCTTCGTGCACCGCCGCACCGCGACGAAGCTGGTCTTCCCCTCCCTGTACGACATGTTCGTGGGCGGCGTGGTCGGGGCCGGGGAGTCCTGCGACGACGCGGCCCTGCGCGAGGCGCGAGAGGAACTGGGGGTCCAGGACCTGCCGCGCCCCACCCCGCTCTTCACGTTCCTCTTCGACGACGGCGCCGGGAAGTCCTGGTGGGCGTACCTCTACCAGGTGCGCTGCGAGACGCCGGTGAACCCGCAGGCCGAGGAGGTCGCCTGGCACGCCTTCCTCCCCGAGGACGAGCTGGAGCGGCGGCTGGAGGAGTGGGAGTGGGTGCCGGACGGGCTCGACGCGTACCACCGCCTGAGGGCCTTCCGCGCGAGCTGATCGCCACGGCCCTGGGGGCCGCACGGCTTATGGTGCGGCGGTGAGCAATTTCGTACGGAGTCTGAGGCTGTGGTTCGCGCCCGAACGCATCCGTGAGGAGGGCGACACCCCCGACTACCGCTTCTCGCTCGCCAACGAACGCACCTTCCTGGCCTGGCTGCGCACCGCGCTCGCGCTGATCGGCGGCGGCTTCGCCGTGGACCAGTTCCTGCCGGACCTGCGCTGGGGCTGGCGGATCGGGCTCGCGCTCGCGCTGCTCGCCGCGGGCGTCCTGTGCTCGCTGCGGGCGGTCAACCACTGGGTGCGGTGCGAGCGGGCCATGCGGCGCGGCGAGGACCTGCCCGCGGGCCGCTTCCCGACGGTGCTGGGCCTGGTCGTCGCGGTGGTGGCGCTCGCCATGGTGGTGGTCGTGCTCTTCGGGTGGGAGGGGTGAGCGGGCCCGGCCCCGAGCCGGCGCGCGACCCCGGGCTCCAGCCGGAGCGGACGCGGCTCGCGTGGCGGCGTACGACGCTGTCCTGCACGGTGGCGGCGGTCCTCGCCGCCCGCACGGTGCTGCACCACGGTCCCACCGCCACCGGTGTCCTGGCCTGCGCCCTGTGCCTGCTGCTCTGGCTCGGCTTCCTCACGGTCGCCCACCACAGAATGGTCGCGCTGACCGCCCGCCGCCCGCGGACGCTGACCGTGCGGGGCGCGTGGACGGCGGCGCTGTGCACCTTGGCGCTGGCGGGGTGCGCGGCGGCGATGGTGGTGTGAGGGCGACCGGTACCCGGGCGGCCCGAACCGCGGGTCAGTCCTGGTGCTCCACCGTCACGACGATCTTGCCGCGCGTGCGGCCCTCCTCGCTCAGGCGGTGGGCGTCTGCGGCCCGCTCCAGTGGGAACGTCTTGTCGACGTGGACCGTCACCACGCCCTGTTCCGCGAGCTCCGTCAGCCGCAGCAGGTCCGCCGCGTCGGGGCGGACGAAGCAGTAGTGGCCGCCGAGACCCAGCACCCCGCCGTCCGCGATGGACGCCAGCCGGCCGCCGCTCGCGAGGAGTTCGGCGGACGCCTTGAGGGTGTCGCCGCCGATCGTGTCGAAGGCCGCGTCGACACCGTCGGGCGCGAGGGCGCGGACCCGTTCGACCAGGCCGTCCCCGTACGTCACCGGCTCCGCGCCCAGCTCCCGCAGGAAGTCGTGGTTGCGTTCACTGGCCGTCCCGATCACGCGGGCGCCGGCGTGCCGCCCGAGCTGCACCGCGAGGGAGCCGACGCCGCCGGCCGCCGCGTGCACGAGGACGGTGTCGCCGTCCTTGACCTGGAGCGCCTTGACCATCACCTGGTACGCGGTGAGTCCGGCGAGCGGCAGCCCCGCGGCCTCCTCGAAGCTGAGGTTGCGCGGCTTGGGGGCGAGGGTGCGCACGGGCGCGGCGACGTACTCCGCGAAGGTGCCGCGGGAGAGGAGGTCCTCGCGCACATATCCGATGACCTCGTCACCGACGGCGAACTCCGGGGCCGAGGCGCCCGGATGGACCACCACTCCGGCGACGTCCCAGCCCGGGATCACCGGGAAGACGGGGTCGAGGAGGCCGTCGAGGTAGCCCTCGCGGCACTTCCAGTCGACGGGATTCACGGCCGCGGCACGCACCTTCACGAGGACGGAGTCGGGGCCGACCTTGGGGTCGCGCACCTCGCCGTATTCCAGGACGTCGGGTCCGCCGTAGCCGCTGTAGCTGATCGCCTTCATGGGGGGCCACCTTCGTGGGGTCGCTTTCACGGGACACCCGCATGGGTCACCTGCGCGGAGGTCGGGGAAACATCGCCAGACTGACATAAAGGAATAAAAGGGGGCATCGAGGGCTAGCCTGAGAGGGTCAGCCTCCCCGGAAGTCACAGAAGGTGCGCGTCATGACCACGCTCCATCACGAACACCCGGTGCACGACCACATCCACGGCCCGGCCTGCGGCCACCCCGAGGTGCCGCACGGCGACCACGTCGACTACGCGCACGACGGCCACCTGCACCGCCGCCACAGCGACCACTACGACGAGTGCGAGCCGGCCGGCCACGTCGCGCACCATGGCCACGACCATCAGCACGGCGACGGCTGCGGCCACGACTCCGTCCTGCACGGCGACCACGTCGACTATGTGCACGACGGACATCGGCACGCCGCCCACGAGGGGCACTGGGACGATCACTGAGCGGTTCACCGGCGCGCCGACCGGCCGCGGGCGCGGCCACGCCCGGTCGCGCGGTGCCCCGCGCCCCTGAGGGGGCGCCCTCGCTCTGGACGGCATACCGACTGGTCGGCATCATGGGGTGGCACGCCACCACCACGCCGATCAGGAGCGAAGATGAGCGCAGACCATCCGCCGGGCCTCGACCTCAACCAGTTGCGCGGCCACCTCGACCGCGAGCGGCCGGGTCTGGTGGGCGGGCCGCTCACCGCCCGGCTCATCGAGGGCGGCCGGTCCAACCTCACGTACGCCGTGACCGACGGCGTCTCGCGCTGGGTCGTGCGGCGGCCCCCGCTCGGCCACGTGCTGGCCACCGCGCACGACATGAGGCGCGAGCACCGGGTGATCGAGGCGCTGCACCCCACGAACGTGCCGGTGCCCGCCCCCGTGCTGCTCTGTGACGACGACACCGTCATAGGGGCGCCCTTCTACGTGATGGAGTTCGTGGACGGCACGCCGTACCGCACCGCCGAGGAGCTCGCGCCCCTCGGCCCCGAGCGCACCCGCGCCGCGGTGCTCGGCCTCGTCGACACCCTCGTCGACCTGCACGCCGTGGACCCGGCGGCCGTCGGCCTCGGCGACTTCGGACGGCCCGACGGCTTCCTCGACCGTCAGCTGCGCCGCTGGGGCAAGCAGCTGGACGCGTCCCGCAACCGCGACCTCCCCGGCGTCGACGAGCTGCACGCGGCGCTCGGGCGCTCCCTGCCCGCCTCGCCCGCGCCTACCGTCATCCACGGCGACTACCGCCTGGACAACGTCCTGATCGGCGAGGACGACCGGATCAAGGCCATCCTCGACTGGGAGATGTCCACGCTCGGCGATCCGCTCACCGACCTCGGCCTGCTGGTGATGTACAGCGCGAGGCTGGAGGTGCCCGACTCCCCCGTCAGCACCACGGCGGGCGCGCCCGGCCACCCCGACCCTGCCGAGCTGATCGAACGGTACGCCGCGCGCTCGGGGCGCGACGTCTCCGCGGTCTCCTGGTACACCGCCTTCGCGTGGTTCAAGCTCGCCGTGATCCTGGAGGGCATCCACTACCGCTACACGCTCGGCCAGACGGTCGGCGCGGGCTTCGACCGGATCGGCGAGCTGGTGCCGGTCTTCATCGAGCACGGCCACCGCACGCTCCAGGGACAGGAAGGCTGAGACAGCGCCATGGACTTCGCATACGACGCCCGCACCGAAGAGCTGCGCGCGAAGCTGCTCGCCTTCATGGACGAGCACGTGTACCCGGCCGAGGCCGTCGCCGACGAGCAGCGCGCCGCCCTCGCCTCCCCGTGGCAGACCCCGGCCGTGGTCGAGGAGCTGAAGGCCGAGGCCCGCAGGCAGGGCCTGTGGAATCTCTTCCTTCCCGACGCGGAACACGGCGCGGGGCTCACCAACCTCCAGTACGCACCGCTCGCCGAGATCACCGGCCGCTCCCCGCAGCTGGCACCCACCGCGCTGAACTGCGCGGCGCCGGACACCGGCAACATGGAGGTGCTCGCGCAGTTCGGCACCGCCGAGCAGAAGAAGCGGTGGCTGGAGCCGCTGCTCGCCGGGGAGATCCGCTCGGCGTTCGCGATGACCGAGCCGGAGGTGGCGTCGTCGGACGCCACGAACATCACGACCCTCATCGAGCGGTCGGCGGACGGCTCCGAGTACGTCGTCTCGGGCCGCAAGTGGTACATCTCCGGGGCGATGAACCCGGACTGCGAGATCTTCATCGTGATGGGCAAGACCGACCCGGACGGCGCCGACATACGCCGCCAGCAGTCCATGGTGCTGGTCCCGCGCGACACCCCCGGCCTCGAAGTGCGGCGCGCCATGCGGGTGTACGGGTACGAGGACCACTACCACGGGGGCCACGCGGAAGTCGTCTTCGACGGCGTCCGGGTGCCCGCGGCGAACCTCATCGGCGAGGAGGGCGGCGGCTTCGCCATCGCGCAGGCGCGGCTCGGGCCCGGCCGCATCCACCACTGCATGCGGCTCATCGGCATGGCCGAGCGGGCCATCGAGCTGATGTGCCGGCGGGCGGTCGCGCGTACCGCGTTCGGCAAGCCGCTGGCCCAGCAGGGCGTCGTACAGGAGTGGATCGCGGACGCACGGGTCGCCGTGGAGCAGCTGCGGCTGCTCGTCCTGAAGACGGCCTGGCTGATGGACACGGTCGGCAACCGCGGTGCCCACACGGAGATCCAGGCCATCAAGATCGCCACGCCGCGGACGGTGGTCGACATCCTCGACCGGGCCGTGCAGGTGCACGGCGCGGGCGGGGTGAGCCAGGACTTCCCGCTGGCGGAGCTGTGGGCCGCGGCGAGGACGCTGAGACTGGCCGATGGGCCTGACGAGGTGCATCAGCGGTCGCTGGCGCGGCGGGAGCTCAAGCGGTACGTGTAGGAGGTGCGGGGCGTGTTCCGTCTGCGGGCGCGTCGTGGTTGCTCGCGCAGTTCCCCGCGCCCCTACGGGGCGCCCATCACGGGCGCAGCGCGCGCAGGAGCAGGTCCGCCAAGTGGTCCGCCACCTGTTGCGGCGTCAGGGGGCCCTCGGGGCGGTACCAGGTGGACAGGTGGTGGACGGAGCCGAAGTGGTAGTCCACCACCAGGTCCGCCGGGGTCGCCGCGGAGAAGACGCCCGACTCCTGGCCCTCCTCGATCAGGGCCCGGAAGCGCTCGTGGTAGCGGCGCCGCTCGGCGCGCACCTGCTTGTTCTTCTCGGGGCCGAGGTGGTGCATGGAGCGGAAGAAGATCGAGGCGTCGTCGAGGTTGTCGATGGTGGTGACCACGACGTCCGCGGCGGCGTCGCGGACCCGCCGCTCGACGGGGGCGTCCGCGTCCGCGATGGCGTCCAGCCGCTCCTGCTGGACGCGGAGCATGCGGGCGTAGACCTCGTGCAGCAGGTCGTCCTTGGAGCCGAAGTAGTGGTAGAGCGCGCCCTTGGTGACGCCGGCCGCCTCCACGATCTCCTGCACCGAGGTGCGGTCGTAGCCCTGGTCGGCGAAGAGCCGGGTGGCGGCGGCCAGTAGCCGCTGCGGGACGGGCGTGCCGTCACCGTCCGTCGTCCTGGCCACTGCCGCCACCTGCCTTTCGTGTCACTGACTGTCCATCGGGCTGTCCATCGGGAGGGAACGCAGTTCCCGCCGGAGGATCTTCCCACTTGTCGTCTTCGGCAGTTCCGTCAGGATCTCGACCTCGCGCGGGTATTTGTACGCGGCCAGCCGCTCCTTGCAGTACGCCGTCAGCTCCTCGGGGCCGGTGTCGCTGCCCGGGCTGAGGCTGACGTACGCCTTGACGCTCTCCCCTCGGTAGCTGTCGGGCACGCCGACGACGGCCGCCTCGCGCACGGCCGGGTGGGAGTAGAGGACGTCCTCGACCTCGCGGGGCCAGACCTTGAAGCCGGACGCGTTGATCATGTCCTTCTTGCGGTCGACGACGTAGAGCCAGCCGGCCGGGTCCATGAATCCGATGTCTCCGGTGCGCAGTTCGCCGCCGGGAAAGGCCTCGGCGGTGGCGTCGGGGCGGCGCCAGTAACCGGGGACGACCTGGGGTCCTCGTACGACGATCTCACCGTGCTCGCCGAAGGGGACCTCCTGGCCCGCCTCGTCCAGGATGCGGACGACCGTCTCGGGGCCCGGGACGCCGACGGCGAGGGTGCCGGAGAACGGGTCGACGGGCGCCTCCTGGCCCGGGGGCACGGAGGCGCAGGGCGCGGTGCACTCGGTGAGGCCGTAGCCGTTGTGGAGGTAGGGGCCGAAGGCGGCGCGGAACTTCTCCACCAGGGCCGGGGGCAGCGGCGCGCCGCCCGAGGAGATCAGCACGAAGGAGTCGAAGTGGGCGCGCGTCGCCGAGGGGTGGGCGGCGAGCGCCATGAAGGCCGTGGACGGGCCGACGGTGTACGCGGGGCGGTGCTCGGCGAAGGCGTCGAGGACGACCCCGGCCTCGAAGCGGTAGGTGAGGGCGAGGGTCCCCGCGTTGGCGATACAGCCCGCGAGCTGCGCGACCATGCCGGTGATGTGGAAGAGCGGCGCCAGCGCGAAGTAGCAGGCGCCTTCGGGGATGCCGGAGCCGGTGCGCTGGCGTTCGGCGTTGTAGGTGATGTTGCCGTGGGTGTTCGTGGCGCCCTTCGGGGTGCCGCTCGTGCCGGATGTGTAGCTGATGAGGGCCACGTCGGACGGGCCGAGTTCGCGGTCGGCGGGGGCGGGAGCCCCTGGCGCGCGACCGTCACCAGGTCGTCGGCGTCGGCCGGGACCGGCAGGCGCTCGAAGTCCAGGACGCGGGTGTCGTTCCGGCTCTGGAGGCCGAGCTGGCAGGCGGTGAGCACGACGCGCACCGACGAGCCCGCCGCCGTGTCGCGCAGATACGTCTCCCAGGCGCGGTCCGCGCAGATCAGCGCGGTCACGCCGGCGTCGGCGAGGACGTGGGCGACCTCCGCCGACTTGTACATGGGGTTGACGGGCACGACCGTCGCGCCCGCCTTCCAGGCGCCGAGGAGGGCGAGCACGAAGTGCGGGGTGTTCTGGAGGAGGATCGCGACGCGGTCGCCCCGCGCGACGCCGCGCGCGGCCAGGTGGCCTGCGACGGAGTCGCTGAGGGCGTCCGTCTCGCGGTAGCTGAGGCAGCCGTCGAAGTAGGCGAGGGCGGTGTGTTCCGGGGCTCTGGCGACGGCGGCGCGGAAGGCGTGCACCACGGAGGCGGCGGGGGTGACGGCGGTGCGCTGGGCGTCGTTGAGGCGGGCGAGCCAGGGCTTGGCGGCGTAGATGGAGCCGTTCGGGGCCTCGGGGGTCCGGGAAGCCTCAGAGACCCGGGGGGCCTCGGATGATTCGGTCATCGCTGCGTCGCCTCCCACTTCTGCTGGATGTGGTTCATTCCGGTCAGCCACTTGTCGGGGGTGGCGGCGCGCGCCTCGTAGTACGCGGCGACCTCCGGGTGCGGCAGGATCAGGAAGCGGTCCTCGGCCATGCCCGCGAAGAGCGCGTCGGCGACGTCCTCCGGTTCGATCGCGGTGGGCGTGAGGACGAGGTCGCCCGCGCTGCCGGTGGCGGCGAGCATGTCGGTGCGCACGCCCTGCGGGCAGATGGCGTGGACCTTGAGGCCGCGGTGGCGGTAGGTGAGCGAGAGCCATTCGGCGAAGGCGTACGCGCCGTGCTTGGTCACGCTGTAGGGCGCGGCGCCGATCATGGTGAGCAGGCCGGCCGCGGAGACGGTGGAGACGAAGCGTCCGCTGCCGCGCTCCAGCCAGCCGGGCAGCAGCGCGTGCGCCGCCCGTACGTGCGCCATGACGTTGACGTCCCAGGCCGCGGCCCAGACCGCCTCGGGCGCGGCCTCGCTGCCGCCGGAGCCGAGCCCGGCGTTGGCGCAGTACACGTCGACCGTGCCGCCGAGCGCCTCGGCGGCCTGCGGCACGATCAGCGAGGCGTCGCCGGGGACGGCGATGCCGCCCACCTCGTCGGCGACGGCCCGCGCCTTGGCCCCGTCCAGGTCGTTGACGACGACGCGCGCCCCCTCGGCGGCGAAGCGGCGGGCGAGCGCGGCCCCGATCCCGCCCCCGGCGCCGGTGACGACAACTCCCTTGTCCCGCAGGGTCTCCACGACCGGTCTCCTTCGACGTCGGACTCGACCACGGACTCGACCACGATTCGACCACAGCTCGGGCGGCCCGTCTGACACGGCAGACTAACCAGTCGGTATGTCGTGGCGAAAGGGGGGCGGCCGACCCGGCCCCACCGGCGGTCTCATGGGACGAGACAGGCCGTCCCAGGTATTGACTGGCCCCTACATCCACCATGAGAGTGCCGCTCGTGCGGAGCGAAACGACAGCAAGCGAAACGACGGCAGCGAAGAAACAGCCGGCCACCCCCGACGCGCAGGGCGCCGAAGGCAGCCCGGAGAGCATGCGGCGGGTCGCCGTGGCCTCCTTCATCGGGACGGCCATCGAGTTCTACGACTTCTACATCTACGGCACGGCGGCCGCCCTCGTCCTGAACCAGGCGTTCTTCCCGACCCTCGACCCGGTCAACGCCACCCTCGCGTCGTTCTCCACGTACGCGGTGGCGTTCGCGGCGCGGCCCATCGGCTCGGTGGTCTTCGGCCACTTCGGCGACCGGGTGGGCCGCAAGTCCGTCCTGGTGGCCTCGCTGCTCCTGATGGGCCTCTCGACCGCCCTCGTCGGGCTCCTCCCCGGCTACGGCACCCTCGGCGTCTGGGCGCCGCTGCTGCTGATCCTGCTCCGTTTCCTCCAGGGCATCGGGCTCGGCGGCGAGTGGGGCGGGGCGGCGCTGCTCGCGGTGGAGCACGCGCCGAAGAAGAAGCGCGGACTGTACGCGGCCTTCCCCCAACTCGGGCCCTCGGTCGGGTTCTTCGCGGCGACCGGCGTCTTCTGGCTGCTCTCGTCCGTGCTCTCCGACGACGCGTTTCGCGGCTGGGGCTGGCGCGTGCCGTTCCTGCTCTCCTTCCTGCTCGTCGGCGTCGGCCTCTTCGTGCGGCTGCGGATCAGCGAGACGCCGGTCTTCGCGAAGGTCATGGAGGCGCAGGAGGCCAGCAAGGTCCCCGCGCTCGACGTGCTCCGCCGCCACCCGCGCGAACTGCTGCTCGGCGCGGGCGGCATGGTCGTCGCGTACGGCCTCTTCTACACCGCGACGACCTACTGCCTCGCCTACGCCACCGGCACCCTGGACGTCCCCCGCAACACCATGCTGGGACTGTCTCTCGTGGCCTGCCTCTTCCTCGCGGCCGGCACCTGGCTCGCCGCGACGCGCTCCGACGGCGCCGGGCGACGCAGGCTGGTCCTCGCGGGCGCGGGGCTCTCGGCGGTGTGGGGGCTCGTCCTCTTCCCGCTCCTGGACACCGAGCAGCCGGCGCTGATCGCGCTCGCGCTCGGCGGGGCCCTGTTCTGCATGGGCGTGGTCTACGGCCCGATGGGCGCCTATCTACCCGAGCTGTTCGGCACGAACGTCCGCTACTCGGGCGCCTCGCTCGCCTACAACCTCGGCGGTGTCCTCGGCGGCGCGGTGTCGCCGCTGGTGGCGACCCGGCTCCAGTCGGCGTTCGGCTCCTCCTCGGTGGGCTGGTACGTGAGCGCGATGGCGGTCGTGTCGCTGGTGTGCGTCCTCGCGCTGCCGGAGACCGGCGAGCGCGAACTGACCTGACGCGCGCGGAGTATGGCCAGGTGGCCGAAGCGGCAGGACCATACGGGCGTGAAGCCCTACTGGGAACTGACCTTCGACGCCGACGGCGACGTCGACACCGCGCAGCGCGCGGAGCTGCTGTCCGGCGCGGAACGCGCACGCGTCTGCGATCTGCTGGTCTTCGCGCACGGCTGGAACAACGACAAGAAGGGCGCCCGCTCGCTGTACCGGCGCTTCTTCGCCCCCTGTCAGCGCCTGGCCGCGCCGGAAGTGCGCCTCGGCTACGTCGGCGTGCTGTGGCCCGCCATCCGCTTCCCCGACGAACCCATCCCCGACTTCGATCCCTCGGCGGTGCCCGCCGCCCCCGCGCCGCCGGGTGAACCGTTGCTCGACGCGGCCACCCGGCAGGCACTGGACCGCGCCTTCCCCGACCACGGCCCGACGCTCGACCGCATCGCCGAGCTGCTCGCGGAGCGCTCGGACGTCCCCTCCCGCGTCTACGAGTTCGGACGGCACGTACGGGAGCTGGTCTCCCTGCGCGAGACGAGCCCGGCCCGCCATCTCGGGGAGGACACCGGCGCGGGCGAGCCCGCCATGCTCACCGACGACGCGGTCCAGGTCTGCGAGGTGTTCGCGGCGGCCCGCGCGGACAGCGGGCAGCCCGAACTCCTCAGCGGGCTGCGCAAACGCGTGTGGGACGGCGCCCACGAGCTGCTGCGGCAGGGCTCCTACTACGCGATGAAGCGCCGGGCGGGCGCGGTCGGCCAGCTGGGGCTCGGCCCCGCCATCGGCCTGCTCGCCGCCGACGCGCCCGGGATCAGGGTGCACCTCATCGGGCACAGCTTCGGCGCCCGCCTCGTCTCGTACGCGCTGCGCGGCATGCCCGCCGGCGTCCGCACGGTGAAGTCGGTGACGCTGCTCCAAGGGGCCTTCTCGCATTACGCGTTCGCCGACCGGCTGCCCCACGACAGGTCGCGCGGCGGCGCCCTGCGCGGCGTACAACGGCGTATCGACGGCCCCCTGGTCTCCTGCTACTCGCGCCACGACGACGCGCTGGGGCGGCTGTACCCCCTGGCGTCGAAGCTGGCCGGTGACTCCACGAGTTTCTTGAGCCTGTGGGAGCGGTGGGGCGCCGTCGGCTACGGCGGCATCCGGGCGGTGGAGGGAGCCAAGCGCGTCGAGCTCGGCGAGCGGCTGCCCGCCAAGGGGTGTGTGAGCGTGGACGCGGCGTCGGTGGTGCGGCGCGGCGGACCGCCCTGTGGCGCGCACAGCGACGTGTGCCATGAGGAGCTGGCGCGCGCCGTGTTCGCCGCAGGGCGGATTCCGATGGCCTGACGGCTAGGGACGGTGCCGGGGGAACTCGACGACCTGCTGGTAAGTGGGACGGTTCTGCCACTGGACCGGCTTGTGCGTGATGCCGCCGAGCGCCCGGTGGATGATCGCGTCCGCGCACCACTGGTCGCCGGCCCTGCACGCGTCGTCGCCGGGATAGACCTCCGTGGCGGGCTTGGCGACGGCCTGCGCGAGGGTGGTCAGCAGGGTGTCGCGGCAGGCGTCGAGCGTGCCGTCGCCGCAGTAGGTGTGGGCCGGTTCGCCCTGGACCGGCTGCCCGAGGACCTTGCGGAGGTCCTTGTCGGCGTACCCCCACCATCCGTACTGGAAGGCCGATCCGGCGTGCGCCCCGGTGGGTCCGTGGCCCGCCGAGGGCGCCTCGTCGGTGCTCAGCTGCGCGGTCAGGGCGTCATACAGGTCCTTGCCCATGCCCGGTTCGAACTGGGCCTTGATCAACAGCGGCCACCAGGCGTCCATGACGCGCACGGCGTCGGGGTGGGCGTACGTCTTGGAGCCCGCGGACGTCTGGTTGCGCTGCGCGCCCGCCTTGCGCCATGCCGCCAACTGCCGCACCGCCTTGGCGACTTGCGGATCGGTGACCGGCTTGCTCCGTACGACTTTCAGCAGTTCCGGCAGCACCTGCTCGCCGCGCAGGTCGGTGACGGCGGCCTCGGACATGGCCCGGGTCAGTGAGGCGCGGGTGACGCCGCCCTCCTCGGTGAGCTTCTTGACCCGCCCGTCGAGCAGGTCACCGCGGTGCACGGCGCTCACCCCGAAGCCGGCCGTGCTGAAGTCCTTGGCCTGCTTGTTGTTCCAGGAGATGTAGTAGTCCTGGTTGACGGAGTGCGGGTGTTCGGCGGGCGGGGTCTGCGCCGAGGTGTTGTTCTCTGGATCGAAGTCCCGCCACTCGTACCCCTGTTGGGCCTTGACGGGCAGCGCCGGGTCGATGTCCTTGGCCCGCTCCGGGTTGGCGCCGCTGTTGTAGTACGCGATGTCGCGCGCGTCGGCGTAGAACCAGTTGAAGGCGTAGCTGATGTGCTGTGCCGCCTTCATGAAGCTCGCGGCGTCCCGCACGTATCCGGGGTCGTTCAGCATCTGGAAGCCGATGATCGAGTCGGCCTCGTGGCGGTAGGTGGAGCGCAGCGAGACGTACGCGACGGGCTTGCCGTCGACGCTCGCGCGGTGCGTCACGACGCCGTACTCGGTGCGGAAGACCTGCATGCGGTAGGAGCCGGCGGCCGTGGAGTCGGCGAGGGTCGGCTTCCAGGCGTTCTTGCGCTCCAGCTTCTCCATGGGCGTGCAGGCGCCCCGGTACAGGTAGCCGGTGGACTGCTTGGTGGGGGTGCCGCCGCCCGGCTCGCACAGTTCGACGGCGTACGTGTCGGTGATGTCCTGCCCGGCCGAGGTCGCCGACCAGGCGTAGTCCTGGCCGCGCCCCAGCTGGACGTACATCCCGACGCCCGCGAAGGAGACGCCGCGCGCGCTGATACCGGGGCCCTGGAGTTCCTGCTGCATGAGGAGCTGCGGCGCGAAGTAGCCGGTCTGAGGGCCGAAGACGGCGACGGGGTGGCCGCTCGCGGTGTGCTTGCCGGAGACCAACAGGGCGTTCGACATGCCCTTCTTGTGGCCGTCGGCCCGGAAGAGGTCCGAGGGCAGGACGCCCTTGTCGTACATGCCCTGGAGCGGCTTGAGCTTCCTCGGGGCCTTCACCGGGTTTTTCGCGCCCGTCCTCGCGCCGCCCTCACGGTCGTACACGAGCTGCTCGCGCTCGACCGATCCGGGGTCGGGGAGCGCGACGCCGCGCGCCTTGTCCGGCTTTCCGGCATACGGGAAGCTCGTGCCGTCGTGGATGGTCCGGACGGCCTCGGGGTCGTTGCGGGCACGGAAGGATTCCCAGACCTCGGTGCCCTTCTCGACGCCGTACTTCTCCTGGGCCTTGAGGAGGGAGAGCGCGGATTCGACCTCCCCGCCGCCGCCGTTGCCGAAGAGGCCGCCGACGACGGAGGCCAGCGCGATCATGTCCGTTACCTTGAAGGGTTCGATCTCGCCGACGTTGGTGATCGCGTCGATCTTGCCGGTGAGGACGTACTCGCCGGGGAAGTAGCGGCCGTTCTTCGCCTTCACGCGGTAGGCGTTGAGCCCGTCGACGTAGGCCTGTGCGTCCGCCATGGCCTGCTTGCCGCGCTCGCCCTGTGTCTCCTTGATGTACTCGACCTGCTTCTCCAGGTCCTTCTCGGTGTACGGGGCCTGCGGCCAGAACTGCTGCTCAAGTCCCTGATTGGCGGGCGCGCCGCCCGCGAACGAGGTCAGCTGCCCGCGGCCTATGTGCCGGAAGAGGTCGATGAGCCAGAGCCGGTCCTGCCCGGCGGCGAAGCCCGCGCCGAACTCGGTGCCGTAGCGGGTGGTGCCCTTGATGTGCGGGATGCCGTACTTCTTGTCGCGGGTGATGGTCACGTCGTCGCGCGGCCTGGTGACGGAGGCGACCTGACCGTCGCGCACGCCGAAGGAGGCGTCGTCGAAGAACTCGGTGAGGCGGTCGTCGGTGAGTGAGGGATAGCCGGAGGAGAGCGCGTCGTAGGGGGCCAACTGGTCGTCGGCGTGCGCCGGTCGGGTGCCGAGGGCGCGGTGGGCGAGGATCTCGGCGAGGGGCGCGTTGCCGTTGGCGCCGGGCGGCAGGACGTCCGCGCACTGGCCCTCGCAGTAGTCGCCGCTCTCCGCGGGCCGGTCCGCCGCCGACTGCCCCGCCGCGGCCCCGGCCCCGGCCTCGGCCCCCGCCTCCGTCAGCGGTGTCAGGAGACCGGCGCCGAGGGCGAGCACCGCCCCCGCCGTGAGCGTGCTGAGTCTGACGGTGCGTGGTCGCATGGGTGCTCCTCCGGGGTCCTGCGGAAGGCGGTTGCGGCGGAGGTTACTGGCGGGTCGGCGAACCGGAAAGATGAGCAACCTTCGCCTTTTCCGAATCACCACAACGCGCCCCCCTCGTGGGCGCATCAGCACAGCTCACGCGGGCAGGCGAAAAGGGTCGCCCCGAAAGGGAGCCGAATCGCGTGTCGATACGTCTACTCGGCGACGTCGTTTCGACTTCGACTCGACTGCGACGCCGGCAGATACGGAACACGGGGTACCAGTACGAAGTACGTGTGACGGAGGTGCAGGGCGATGGCCGGATTCCGGAGTCTCGCGAGACAGGTGCGTGATCCGCAGAGCGATCTGGCACTGCGGCGCTACTCGCTGCGCAAGTGCCTGGAGAGGTTCGCCCCATACGGACACCGGGCGACCTGGGACCATCTGTGCTCCCGGGCGGGATTCGGGTGCGAGGACAGGTCGCCCGACCCGGCGAGGCTGGTGGCCGCGCTGGAGGAGCTGGAGGCGGCGCGGGCGGTCTGGCTCGCCTACGAGGCGGACTTCGCCGAGCGCCGCCGCAAGGAGAAGCACGACGGGCTCAGGCGCCCCGGCAGCGACGACGACTGGCACCGCCGCACCTGGGGCGGCTGCGGGGTCGCCTGGTGCGACGACCCCGATGTCCACCCCCGTGCCCCTCTGGCCGAAGTGCTGCGCCGCCTGATCGCGGCGCTGGAGCGGGAGCCGGGCGCCTCCTGCCCGGTCTGCGGTGACACCTCCCTGGTGTGGAAGCGCGGCCTGGCGCACGAGCCGTCCTCGGGGGCGGTCTGCACGGGCTGCGGCATCGTCGTGCCCGCTCCGGTGCTCACGCCGGACGCGGTGGCCCGTGCGCGAGCGCGCGCGCTGCGCACACTGGTGTCGGCGTGAGGACGTTCGGTGTGCGGACGTTCGGTGTGCGGACGTGAGGAACGGCGCGGTCAGGGCGTGGCTCAGGGTCTGATCACGTCCGTGTGTATGGCGAGCTTGAACTGGGCGTGCGTCAGCGGCGTGGCGAGCCTCACGTCTCCCACGCCGCGTGCCGAGATCTTCAGGCCGACGGGGATCTCGGGGTGGACGAACATCTGCCAGACGTACGACCTGAACTGACTGCCCCTGGTGGGCGCGGAGTCGGTGGTGCCCGTCGAGTCGTACCCGGTCGCCAGGCCCAGCGGGTCGCGGACGAAGCGGGCGCGGTACTCGGTGGGATCGCCGTCCGGCTTCCAGAAGACCAGCGCGGAGAGCACGCCCCAGCCGTCGTGGCTGGGCCATATCAGCCCCGAGCGGGGGCTCGGGAACCGCGCGGGGCCGGTTCCGCCCTTGGCCGGGTCGTGCATGTGCCACGGGTCGTACGACTCCTCGTCCGCCCCGTAGGGGAACCGCACGAGGTGGTAGCCGTCGCTGTCGTACCTGATGCGCTGCGGCTCGTCCTGCGCCGCGTCCCACTTCAACGAGCAGATGGCAACGGACATCGGCCCTCCCCCTGAGTGATGTCGTGTGGTGCCCCACGCCCACGGTTCCATACCACGGGGAAAATTCGGTAGTCCCCTGCTTTGCCTCCGGGAGAGAGTGACCGGCGATGAGGGATCATCCCGGACACCTGAGGAGCACCCACCCATGTCGACGCTGCGCGTCACCGCCGAGACCCTGACGATCCACGAGCATCCGGGCGCCGACGCCCTCGAACTCGCCCAGGTGGGCCTGTACCGCGCGGTCGTCGCGAAGGGCGCCTACCGGACCGGGGACAGCGCGGTGTACATCCCGGAGCAGGCGGTCCTGCCGGCCGGGCTGATCGAGGAACTGGGCCTCACGGGACGCCTCGCCGGCGGCAACCGTGACCGGGTCAAGGCGGTACGGCTGCGCGGCGAGCTGTCCCAGGGCATCGTGTGCCGCCCGGCGGCGCTCGCGGACGTCGACCTGGCGCGGGCCGCACGGGAGGGCACGGACTTCGCGGAGCGGCTCGGCGTCACCAAGTGGGTGCCGCCGATCCCGCCGACGATGAACGGCGACGTCGAGGCCGCGCCGGAGCTCCTGCCGTGGGTCGACATCGAGAACATCCAGCGCTACCCCGGCATCTTCGCGCCCGGCGAGCCGGTCGTCGTGACCGAGAAGCTGCACGGCTCGGCCTGCCTCGTCACGTACGTCGCCGGGAGCGGGCGCGTCCACGTCTCCTCCAAGGGCTTCGGCGCCAAGTCGCTGGCCCTCCAGGAGGACCCGCGCAATCTGTACTGGCGGGCGGTCCAAGGCCACGGCGTCGCGGCCGCCGCGGCGAAGCTCGCCGAGCGGCTCGGGGCGCGCCGGGTCGGCGTCTTCGGGGAGGTGTACGGCGAGGGGGTGCAGGACCTGTCGTACGGCGCGGACGGGCGGCGCGACACGCTCGGGTACGCCGTCTTCGACGTCAGCGCGGAGATCGACGGCCGGGTGCGCTGGCTCGACGCGGCGCAGCTGCTCGACGGCGAACTCCCACTGGTGCCGCGGCTGCACGAGGGGCCTTACGACGCCGGGCGCGTCCTGGAGCTCGCCTCGGGCCGCGAAACGGTGTCGGGGCGCGAGCTGCATCTGCGCGAGGGCGTGGTGATCCGACCGGCGGTGGAGCGCCACAGCCCGGTCACCGGCGGTCGGGCCATCGCGAAGGCGATCAGCACGGCCTATCTGACACGCAAGGGCGGCACCGAGTACGAGTGAGCCGCCGCGGCCTTCGTGCTACGGGTGCCCGCGCGCGGCCCCGTGCACTAGGGGGCGACCCCGGCGCGGCGCCCTCCTACTACGGGTGAGCCCGCGTGCCGCCCCGTGCACCACGGGGTGAGCCCGCGCGCCGCCCCCGTGCCACGGGTGACGCGCACCGCCCTCGCCTCCGGACGGCTAGCGGACCCGCGTACCGCCCTCGTGCTACGGGTGAGCCCGCGTGCCGCCCCCGTGCACCACGGGGTGAGCCCGCGCGCCGCCCCCGTGCCACGGGTGACGCGCACCGCCCTCGCCTCCGGACGGCTAGCGGACCCGCGTACCGCCCTCGTGCTACAGGTGAGCCCGCGTACCGCCCCGTACTACCGGCGAGCCCGCCTGCCGCCCCGTCCACTACGGGGTGATCCCCGCGGCCTCCGCACTGCGGGTGAGAGCGCGCCGCCTCTCACCTCCGTACGGCGAGTGAGCCCGCGCGCTCTCACCCCGTACGGCGAGTGAGCCCGGCGCGCCGCCCCCGCCCCCGCTCAGGACCGCTGGCGGCGCTCCACCAGTAGGCGGGAGCCGGTGAGTCGTTCGCCGAACTCGTCGTCCGGGTTGGAGAGCACGCAGGTCTCCAGGGACAGGCAGCCGCAGCCGATGCAGTCCGTGAGGTGGTCGCGCAGCCGGCCCAACTGCTTGATGCGCTCGTCCAGTTCCGCGCGCCAGTGCTCCGACAGGTGCGCCCAGTCCTCGCGGTTGGGCGTGCGCTCCTCGGGCAGCGAGTCGAGGGCCTCGCGGATCGTGGCGAGCGGGATGCCGACGCGCTGGGAGGCGCGGATGAAGGCGACGCGGCGCAGCGTGTCCCGGTGGTAGCGGCGCTGGTTGCCCGGGGTGCGGCGGCTGACGATGAGGCCCTTGGACTCGTAGAAGTGCAGGGCGGAGACGGCGGCGCCGCTGCGGGCCGACAGCTGGCCGACCGTCAGTTCATGGACTTTCTCTGGAATCTGGGGCACCCCTCGAACCCTAATGGCTGGTCCGTTGACACGCGTCGACGCACCCCGCATGCTGAGCAAGCGCTTAGTCCGCGCAGTCTGTGTATGTCGCACACGTCTAGGAGGCCAGGGACATGGCGGAGCCGAGGATCTTCACGTCGGCCGAGGAACTGCGCGCCGGAGTCGGCGAACAGCTGGGGCACAGCGACTGGCTGGAGATCGACCAGAAGCGGATCGACCTCTTCGCCGAGGCGACGGGCGACCACCAGTGGATCCACGTGGACGCCGAGAAGGCGGCCGCGGGCCCCTTCGGGACGACCATCGCGCACGGCTATCTGACCCTGTCGCTGCTGCCGAGCCTCGTACCGCAGGTCATGCGGGTCGAGGGCATGAAGATGGGCATCAACTACGGCACCAACAAGGTCCGCTTCCCCTCCCCCGTGCCGGTCGGCTCCCGGCTGCGGGCGACCGCCACGCTCACCGAGGTGACGCCCACGAAGGACGGCGGCGTACAGGTGACGGCACAGGTGACCGTGGAGCGCGAGGGCGCCGACAAGCCCGCGTGCGTGGCGGAGTCGGTGTCGCGCTACTACTTCTGAGCCCCCGCCTCCGGGCGGGCGCCCACCATGCGCAGCACGAGGTCGGCGTAGAGCGCGCCGACCTCGTCGGGCGTCCGGCGGCCCGCCGCGTTGAACCAGCGAGCCACGTCGATGCAGAGCGAGAGCACGGCGAGCGTGGTGCCCGGCACGTCCGGGACGTCGAACTCCCCGGCTCGCACACCGTCGTTGATGATCTCCCGTACCGCCGCGTCCGTCTGCCGGCGCAGCGCGACGATCTCCGTGCGGTGCTCCTCGCCGAGCGCGTCCAGTTCGTACTGCACCACGCGGGCGGTCATGTGGTGGGCGGCGTGCCAGCCGACGAAGGAGCGCACGGCCGCCGCGAGCCGCTCGGCCGCGGTGCCCTCGCCGTCCGCCGCGGTGCGCAGGATGGCCAGGGCCTTGTCGTGGCCGATCCCGCTGATGCGGTGGAGCAGCTCTTCCTTGGTTTTGTAGTGGATGTAGAGCGCGGCGGGGCTCATCCCCGCGCGGCCCGCGATGTCGCGGGTCGTCGTCGCGTGGTAGCCGCGCTCGGCGAAGGCCTCGACGGCGGCGATCAGCAGCCGCCTCGCCGCGTCGGGGCTGACCTCGCCCCACGGCTGCTCCTCGACGCCGGTCTCCTCCGCCGCACTCATGCCCACTCCTTCGCACCTGACCCGGTCTGTCGGGAGGGACACCATACCGCTGATGGTGAGCAAGCGCTTAGGGAGCCGGCCGGGTCAGGCCTTGGTGAACGGGTCGTGTTCGGCGAGCAGCTTGTCGACGCGGGCCTGGTCGACCCTGCTGACGATCTGCTCCACCTCCTGGCGGTCCCTGATCACCTTGGAGAGAGTGAAGGCGGAGGTCGTCAGATACAGCACCGAGATGGCGAGGAAGGCCCGCACCCAGGCGGAGGCGTCCAGGTAACCGATCCCGATGGACACCGCGGCCAGGGCGACGGCGAAGGACGCGATGGCCTGGCCGTAGAACGCCGTGGTGCTCTGCTGCTTGATGTGCGGCTCAGTCATGGGGCAAGCATCGGGGAGCGCGTCGCCCCATCACATCCGCTCGGCTACTCAGGCACGTACTCAGAACGCCGAAACACCCGTCAGCGCGCGGCCGATGACCAGCTTCTGAATCTGGCTGGTGCCTTCGTAGAGCGTCATCACGCGGGCGTCCCGGAGCAGTTTGCCCGCCGGGTACTCGTCGATGTAGCCGTAGCCGCCGAAGACCTGGAGGGCGTTGTTGGCGGCGCGCACGGCGGCCTCCGAGGCGAAGAGCTTGGCGGTGGAGGACTCGGTGGCGAAGGGCTGCCCGCGGTCGATGAGGTCGGCGACGCGCCAGGTCAGCAGGCGGGCCGCGTCGACGTCCACGGCGATGTCGCTGATCAGCTCCTGGACCAGCTGGTGGTGGGCGATGGTCTTGCCGAACTGCTCGCGCTCACCGGCGTACTCGACCGCGGCGTCCAGGGCGGCCTGCCCGATGCCCACACAGCCCGCGGCGACCGACATGCGGCCCTTGGCCAGCGCCGACATGGCGACGGAGAAGCCCTTGCCCTCGGGCGCCAGCATGGCCGAGGCCGGGACGCGGACGTCCTCCAGGACGAGCTCGGCGGTGGCCTGGCCGCGCAGGCCGAGCTTGCCGTGGACGGTGCGGCGGCCGAGGCCTGGCGTGCCGGTGGGCACGAGGAAGGCGGAGACACCCTTGTGCCCGGGGATGTCGTTCGTGCGCGCGAACAGCAGCACGACGTCGGCCCACGTGCCGTTCGTGATGAACATCTTGGTGCCGTTGATGACGTAGTCGTCGCCGTCGCGCACGGCCCTGGTGGTGAGGTTGCCCGCGTCGGAGCCGGTGCCGGGTTCGGTGAGCCCGAAGCAGCCGACGTACGCGCCGGAGGTGAGCCCCGGGAGCCACTGCCGCTTCTGCTCCTCGCTGCCCCAGGACGCGATGGTCTTGGCGACGAGGCCGAGGGAGACGGAGACGATGCCGCGCACGGAGGAGTCGCCGCGGCCCAGCTCCTCGGTGACCAGGCAGTACGCGAGGTGGTCGCCGCCCGAGCCGCCGTACTCCTCGTCGATGGTGAGCCCCAGGAAGCCGACCTCGCCGAGCTTCTTCACGAGGGCCCGGTCGACGCTCTCGGCGCGGTCCCACTCGACGACGTGCGGGGCGACCTCGCGCGCGACGAAGTCCTTGGCCAGCTGCCGGACGGCGGTCTGCTCCTCGCTGAGCTCCAGGTTCATCGTGGACACCCTCTTCACGTCGTCGACATTTAAATTAGCAGCGCTAGTTTCTGGTGGCAGCCCTACTATGTGCCGCATGGCCCGACCGCGCAAGCCCCTCCTCAGCCGAGAACGCATCGTCGAGACGGCGCGCGCCCTCGTGGACGCGGAGGGTCTCGCGGCCGTCTCCACGCGCCGGCTCGCCGCCGAACTGGGCGTCAGCGGGCCGTCCCTCTACAACCACTTCCGCACCAAGGACCAGATCCTGGAGGCGGTGGCCGACTCGGTGAGCGCGCAGGTCGACCTGTCGATGTTCGACGCCGCCGACGGGCGGGACTGGCGTACGGCGCTGCACGACTGGGCGGCCTCCTACCGGGCCGCGCTCACCCGGCACCCGAACATCGTCCCGGTGCTCGCCCGCGGCCCCGGCCGCCGCCCGGCCGGACTGCGGCTCGCGGACGCCATGTTCGGGGCGATGGTCGACGCGGGCTGGCCGCCGGCGCAGGCCACGTCGATCGGCGCGCTGATGCGGTACTTCATCATGGGCTCCGCGCTCGGCTCCTTCGCCGGCGGCTTCGTGGACGACGAGACGGCGTACGACCCGGCGGACTACCCCCACTTGGGCCAGGCCCACCTCCTCGCGGACCGCCAGCAGCTCATCGACGACCGCGCCTTCGAGACGGGCCTCAGGGCTCTGCTCGACGGGTTGGCGTTGCAGTACGAGCAGGTGGTCGGCGCGGTGCGCGGACGCTGACGGCTCCGCGGGCGAGGGGGAAAGCGGGGCGCGGCCCCTGCTTTCAGGGGCGCGGGGAACTGCGTTCCAGCCCGTGGCCGGGCCGCCGACAGGCCGTCACTCCGTGACGATGCGGTCCACCGCCGCGGTCACGAGCGCGTCGCGCTCGTCCTGCGAGAGCACGCCCGGCAGCGTGAGCTGCTCGACGATGAGCCAGTTGAAAGCCAGGTAGAGCAGCCGCACGGCGGTCGCGTCGCCGGGCAGGCCGGAACTCTCGTGATAGGCGACATTGGCATCGAGGTCCGCCCGGACGCGCTCGGTGAGCACGGCGCGCAGATCCGGGCGCCGGATCGCCTCCAGGCGCAGCTCGAGCAGGGCGAGATAGCCGGTGCGAAAACCGCTGACCCGTCCGACGACCTCGCGCATGAGCGCCGCGTACGTCTCCTTGTCCGGCTTGGCGCCGCGCTGGCGCTCGACCTCCTCCTCGCTGGGCTGAAGCCGTTCGTAGACCCGGGCGCCCGCCTGGGTCAGCAGGTCGTCGCGGTTGGCGAAGTAGTTGGAGGCCGTACCGGTGGGCACCTTGGCCTCGGTGTCGACCGCGCGGAAGGTGAGCCCGCGGGCGCCTTCCGCGGCCAGCACCTCGATGGCGGCGTCGACCAGAGCCGCACGCCGTTCGTCGTTCCTGCGCACCATTGACACCACTCCATTTGCAGTACTATGTTGACACCACTATAGAAAGAGTACTATAGAGGGAGTCATCTCATGCGTAGGCTCGTGTATTACATCGGCGCCTCCCTGGACGGCTACATCGCAGGTCCCGGCGGCGAGGTCGACTTCTATCCCGTGGGCGACGAGGAGCAGGCCACCGCCTACGCCGCGTGGGTCAACACCCGCTACCCCGAGACGGTCCCCACCGCCCTGCGCCCGCTCGTCGGTCTCGCCGACGCGCCGAACCGCCGCTTCGACACGGTGGTGATGGGCCACGGCACGTACCGCCCTGCCCTGGCCCACGGCACCCCGAGCCCTTACGCACACCTGCGCCAGTACGTCGTCTCGAACACGCTCGGCTCCGCCCCCGACCCCACGGTCACCGTGGTCGGCGGCGACCCGCTCTCCCTCATCCGCGATCTCAAGCGGCAGGAGGGCAAGGACATCTGGCTGTGCGGTGGCGGACGGCTCGCGGCGGCGCTGCTGCCCGAGCTCGACGAGCTGATCGTGAAGAGCTATCCAGTGGTCGCGGGCACCGGAATCCCGGTGTTCGACGGCGAGTTCAGCCCGACGGCGTTCCGCGTGACCAGGCGCGAGCCGTTCCCCAACGACGTCACGATCACCTGGTTCGCCGCCCGCCGGTGACGTCGGCGCGGCGCCCCGCCCCGGCATATAGCTGTAACCTGCATCCGTTCTGTCGGACGCAACGGGAACATCACACGGGAGGGGTCCGTGGGGCACGTGACGGATGCGCCGGACGCCGAGGGCTCGGCGAAGGCCGCGGGGAGCTCGACTCAGGCCGGAGTACGGGCACTTGGGCCGCCACGCCTCCGCGGTTTCGCCGTCCAGGTGCTGCGCGGGCAGGCCCAGGTCACCTTCCTGCCGAGCGCCGTCGCGGGCGCGGTCTTCTTCCTCGCGCTCTCCGCGGCGGGCTGGGAGTACGGGCTCTACGGTCTGACCGGTACCGCCGTGGGCACGGCCACCGCGCGGCTCCTCGGTGTGGACCGCGACCGGGTCGCAGCCGGCCTCGAAGGGTTCAACGCCTGCCTGACGGCGCTCTGCTCCGCGGTCTTCCTCGGCCCGCGCCACCTCTCGACGGCACTGCTCGCGCTCGCGGGCTGCGTGGTCGTCACCGTCGTGACCGCGGCCGTGGTGCGGTTCCTGGGCACCTGGGGGCTGCCGTCGCTCACCCTGCCGTACTGCCTGGTCGCGAGCGCCATGACCATCGGCGCGCCCGGCTTCCAGCGGGTCTGGCACCACGGCGAGGGCCTCGCGGTCCTCCCCGGATCCGCGACCGGCACCACCGCGGTCCAGCCCGCCGAACTGGCCCGCGGATTCTTCGCCGGCTTCGCGGAGATCTTCTTCATGCCGCAGTGGTACGTGGGCGCTCTGCTGCTCCTCGGCCTTCTCCTCGCCGACCGGCACGCGGCGGGGGTGGCGTGTCTCGGCAGCGCCGCCGGGATCGCCACGGCGTGGGCGCTGGGCGCGCCCGCCGAGCGGATCGCCGACGGCACGGCGGGCTACAACTCCGTCCTCGTCGCCCTCGCCCTGTGCGGCGTCTTCCTGCCGGCGCGGCCCGCGACACTCGCGTACGCGCTCGTGGGCGCCGGTGCCGCGGCGGCGGCCGGCCCGGCCGTGGCGGCCCTCTTCGCCCCGTCCGGCGGCCACGCCTTCACGTGGCCGTTCGTGGTGACGACACTGGTGTTCCTGGCGGGGGCCAAGTCCTTTCCGCGCCTGGGCGGTTCACCCGAGGCGGCCTGACCGGAGCCCCTGCCCCAGGCCCGGCGCCCGGTCAGAAGTTGGCCGGCGCCGATCAGAAGACGACCAGCGCCCGGCCCCCCTTCCCCGCGATCATGTGGTCGAAGGCGGACGGGATGCCGTCGAGGGCGATCCGGTCGGTCACCAGGGCGCTCAGGTCGAGGCGCTCCGCCCGGATGTGCTCGGCGAGGACCGGCAGGTCCGCTGCCGGGTCGGAGTTGCCGTAGACGCAGCCGGACAGGGTCCTGCCCCAGTGGAAGAGCTCCAGGGCGTTGAAGGTGACCTGCTGGTCCTTGCCGCCGATGCCGACCACCGTGGTGCGTCCGCCGCGCCGCGTGGACTCCCAGGCGGTGCGGATCGTCACCGCGCGGCCCACGCACTCCACGGCCACGTCGACGCCGTGGCCGCCGGTGAGCCCGCGGATGTCGCGGGCGGTCTTCTCCGAGGCGACCACGTAGTCAGTGGCGCCCGCCGCACGCGCCAGCTCCTCCTTCTCCGGAGAGACGTCGACCGCGACGATCCGCGAGGCACCGGCGATCCGGGCCGCCTGAAGCGTGGCGAGGCCCACCCCGCCCACGCCGTACACCGCGACGCTCTCGCCCGCGCGGACCCTCGCCGAGTGGTGCACGGCGCCGTAGCCGGTCAGGACGGCGCAGCCGAGCAGGGCCGCGTCGGTGAGCGGGACGCCGTCCGGCACCGGCAGGACGCACCGCTGCGAGACCACGGTCTCCTCGGCGAACGCGGCGACGTTCAGGCCCGGGTGCAGGTCCGTGCCGTCCGACCGCTGCGCGTAGACGTCGGCGGCGCCGGCGAGGGCGTTCGCGCAGAGCCACACCTCGCCGAGCGAGCAGGCGTGACAACCGCCGCAGGACGGCGCCCAGTTCAGGACGACGCCGTCACCGGGGGCGACCCCGGTGACGCCCTCGCCGACGGAGACCACGGTGCCCGCGCCCTCGTGGCCGAGGACGGCGGGCACCGGAACCCGCATCGTGCCGTTGGACAGGGACAGGTCGGAGTGGCAGACCCCGGCGGCGGCGAGGCGCACCCGCACCTGGCCGGGGCCGGGCTCCGGCAGTTCGATGTCGGCGATCTCCAGCGGGGAGCCGACGGCGGAGAGAATGGCGGCGCGGACCACGTTCACGTACTCCTTGGGGAAGCGGGCGGGCTCACGGAGCCGGCGGGGGGTCAGAACTGGAGCGACTTCGTCTGGAGGTACTCCGCGAGGCCGTGCGCGCCCAGTTCGCGCCCGACGCCCGACTGCTTGTAACCGCCGAAGGGCGCGAGGGGGTTGAAGCTGCCGCCGTTGATGTCGACCTGGCCGGTGTCCATGCGGCGGGCGAAGGCCACCGCCTCCGCGTCGTCGGCCGCCCAGACGGCGCCCGCGAGACCGTACACCGTGCCATTGGCGATCCGCAGGGCGTCGTCCTCGTCCTCGTAGCGGATGAGGGAGAGCACGGGGCCGAAGATCTCCTCCTGGGCGATGGTCATCTCCGGAGTGACGTCGGCGAAGACGGTCGGCTGGACGAAGTAGCCCTGCTCCTGCTCCTTGGGCGCTTCGGGGCCGCCCGCCACGAGCCGGGCGCCCTCCTCGACGCCCTTCTCGATGTAGCCGCGTACCCGCGCCCGCTGCTTGGCGTTGACGACGGGGCCGATGCGGGGGCCGTACTTGGCCGCGGCGGCGGCCGCCAGCTCCACCGCCTCGTCGTACCGGTCGGTGTGCACCAGCATGCGGGTCCAGGCGCTGCACGTCTGGCCGGAGTTGGACATGACGTTCGCGACGCCGACGGCCACGGCCTTGGCGAGGTCGGCGCTCGGCAGGATGACGTTGGCGGACTTGCCGCCGAGCTCCAGGGCGACGCGCTTGACCGCCGCGCCCGCGGTGGCACCGATCCGCCTGCCGACCGCCGTCGAACCGGTGAACGAGACGAGGTCGACGCCCTCGTGCTCCGCGAGGGCCTGGCCCGCGACCGGGCCCAGGCCGGTGACGAGGTTGAAGACGCCCGCGGGGACGCCCGCCTCGTGCACCGCCTCGGCGAAGAGCTGGGCGGTGAGCGGGGTGTCCTCGGCGGGCTTGAGCACCACCGTGCAGCCCGCCGCGAGCGCCGGGGCCACCTTGTTGACGATCTGATGGAGGGGGTAGTTCCAGGGCGTGATCGCGCCGACCACGCCGACCGGCTCCAGGTAGACGGTGGAGTTGCCCACCTTCTCCTCGAAGGGGTGCGCCGCGGCCAGTTCGGCGTACGAACCGCAAACAGCGATCGGCACCCCGGCGTGCACGGCCTGCGCGAACGGCGGCGGGGCGCCCAGCTCGGCGGTGACGGTCGCGGCGATCTCGTCCTTGCGGGCGACCAGCCGGTCGTGGAGCGCGCCGATCAGGGCCGCGCGCTCGGCGGGCGGTGTGGCGGCCCAGCGGGGCAGGGCGGTACGGGCGGCGCGCACCGCGGCGTCGATGTCCTCGGCGGTGCCGGCCGGGACCTGGCCGATGGGCCGTTCGCCGGCCGGGTCGACGACCGTGATCATCTCGGTGCCGACGGCCGGGCGCCAGGTGCCGTCGATGTACATGCCGTTGTGGGCCTTGTGCATGCCGTCGTGCGCCTCGTTCGGGTCGTCGTGGGCCTCGTTCGCGCCGTCGTGGGCCTTCATCGCATTCCTCCAGGGAGTCGTCCGCCATACAAACTAGCGCTGATAGTTTTCTGGCACCAGGGTCGGCCTGGCGCCGGGCAGGGCCCCCGCGCGCGGCCGAGCGGGGGGCTTTACCGTCGCACTCGTCGGAACAGCCGCGTCCGCCGCCCTCCCGGCCCTACTCTCGCCCCTATGCTGCTGCGCCGGAAGTTGCGGATGACCCTGGCCCTCACCATGACCCTCGCCGCCGCCCTCTTCGGGGCGACCGAAGGGGGTGTGAGCACGGCACGCGCCGAGGAGAAACCGCCGCGCGAGCGGCAGCTGCTGTTCTACAACCATGCCTACGGGGTCTTCGACCGGGAGACCGCCGACGCGGTCGAACACTCCGCCTACCTACGGAAGTTCGCCGACTTCGAGGTCCGCACCACGACCGGCGCCGACGGGACCACGTGGACCGGCCGCTACCTGAAGGGCCGCGAGACCTATCTGGAGGTCTTCGGGGTGGGCGACGTACCCGACACCGCCCTCGGCAGCGCCGGCATGGGGATCTCCACCGAACGCGACGGCGACCTGGAGACCGTGCTCGAACGGCTGCCGGACCTCGGGGTCACCGACCCGCTCGTGTTCCAGCAGACCCGTGACTTCGGCGACGGCGTGCCGGTGCCGTGGTTCGACGGGGCGTTCACCACCGACCAGTACGACACCTTCGGCACCTGGGCGATGGAGTACCGGCCCGAGTACTTCGCCGATCCGCGCGGCAAGACGGAACCGCCGTCCTACCCCGGTGACGTCGGCCGGGAGCGCTACCTCCCCGACGTCTACCGCGACCGTCTGATGCGCGACGTGACCTCGGTCCGTATCGCGGTGACCGCGCGCGACCTGGACAACACGGTGCCGCTGCTGCGGGCCGGCGGCTTCGTCGTACGGCCGGCGGCGGGCGGCGGCGTCGTCGCGGACCGTGGTGGCACCACGATCCGCCTCGACGCGGTGCCGCGCGACCGGGTGGGCCTGCGGCAGTTCACGTTCGTACTGAACAAGGCCGTAAAGCAGCGTCACGTGGAGCGGTTGGGCCACTCGACTCTCACGGTCGGGCCGGGTGCACGCGCGGTGTGGGACTTCGAGGAGCACACGCGAGGCTGAAGCGGGGCTGAAAACCCCACATTCGCCGCGCATTTGCCCGGAATTTGATTTCCGTTGCATGACATACGCATGACAACGCGTCGACTCTCTTGATCTACACCCGTGGAGCGGCCACGCTACTGCTCGCGACGGGAGCGGAACCGCACCGCTCCCTTCTGTGTGTGCGATCACGCGCACACCCCCCACAGTCGCGTCGCCCCACCATGGGCGCGCCGCCTATGAGGAGGACTCCCTCGTAATGGCAATGCCGCGTAGCAAGAAGACTGTGATCGCCGCCGCGATCTCGACCGCCGCCGCCGCCGTTCTCGGCACGGTCACCGCTCTGCCCGCCCAGGCCGCACCCGCCGAGGGCACCGTGATCGCCGCGGGCTCCGCCGACGCGGTCAAGGGCAGCTACATCGTCACGCTGAAGAAGAGCTCGGGCCTCAAGGCCGCCACGAGCCAGGGCAAGGGCCTCATATCCGAGTACGGCGGCTCGGTGACGAAGACCTACAAGTCCGCGCTCAACGGCTACGCCGCGAAGCTGAGCGCGACGGAGGCGAGACGCCTCGCCGCCGACCCCACGGTCGCCTCCGTCGAGCAGAACCAGCGGGTCAAGGCCACCGCGACGCAGACCAACGCCCCCTGGGGCCTGGACCGCATCGACCAGGCCAGGCTGCCGCTCAACGGCAGCTACACCTACCCGGACAGCGCGGGCTCCGGCGTCACGGCCTACGTGATCGACACCGGCGTCCGCATCTCGCACTCGGAGCTCAGCGGCCGCGCTGTCAACGGCTACGACGCCGTGGACGGCGACACCACCGCCCAGGACGGCAACGGCCACGGCACGCACGTCGCCACGACCGTCGCGGGCACGACGTACGGCGTCGCCAAGAAGGCCAAGGTCGTGGCCGTCCGCGTCCTCGACAACAACGGCTCCGGCACCACCGCCGGGGTCATCGCGGGCATCGACTGGGTGACCCGGCACCACACCGCCGGTGCCCCGGCCGTGGCCAACATGTCGCTCGGCGGCGGCGCCTCCACCGCGCTGGACAACGCGGTGAAGAACTCCATCGCCGACGGCGTCACCTACGCGGTCGCCGCGGGCAACGAGGGCGTGAACGCGGCGAACTCCTCCCCCGCCCGGGTCCCCGCGGCCATCACGGTCGGCGCGACCGGCAGCAACGACGCCAAGGCCAGCTGGTCCAACTACGGCTCGGTCCTGGACATCTTCGCGCCCGGCGTCTCCATCAAGGCGGGCTGGTACACCGGTGACACGGCGACCAACACCATCTCCGGTACGTCGATGGCCACGCCGCATGTCGCGGGGGCCGCGGCGGTGTACTTGGCGGGGCACACCTCGGCCACGCCTTCGCAGGTCGCTTCCGCCCTGGTGAACGGGGCCACGCCGAGTGTCGTGACCAGCCCGGGGTCCGGTTCTCCGAACCGGCTCCTCAAGATCGTGCCGTAACTCGCTGATTCTGTACGGGTAGTTGCGCCCCGGAGGTTGTCGACGCCTCCGGGGCGTTTTCCGTACCGTGCCGTCGGCCGACGCGTCTGCCGGGTTCTGGCCGTTGGCCGGTGCGGGGCGTGGGTGGCTGAGCGCGCAGTTCCCCGCGCCCCCGAGGCAAGGCCCTGGCCGGCGCCCCTTGCCCCCGTGCCGTCGGCCGACGCGTCTGCCGGGTTCTGGCCGTTGGCCGGTGCGGGGCGTGGGTGGCTGAGCGCGCCGTTCCCCGCGCCCCTCTTCGGTGACCTCGCCGCTGGTCAGTGCGGGTCGTTTGTGGCTGAGCGTGCCGGTTTTCGCGCCGCTGGTGGGGTGCTGCCGTCAAGGGTGGGGGGTTCGTGCGCCCAGGCTCGCTGCGACGAGCAGCAAGGCGCCCAGCATCACGAACGGTGCCGCCACGCCCGCTGCTCCGGCTATCAGGCCCGCCGATGCGGGGGCGGCCACCTGGCCCAGGCGGTTGCCGGTGAGGCGTAGGGCCAGGGCGGTCGAGCGGGCGCCGGTGGGTGCGGTCTGGACGACGGTCGTCATGGAGAGCGGCTGGCCGACGCCGAGGCAGAAGCCGAGCGCGGCGAGCATCAGGGCGAGCCCGCCATGCCGCTCAGGGCGCAGCCGCCGGAGATCAGGACGACGCCGAGGGGCAGCAGCGGCGCGCACCGCCCGTGGTCCGTTCGGCGCCCGAGCGGTACGGCCGCGAAGAGCGGCAGCAGGGCGTAGACGCCCGCGATGACGCCGATGGCGCGTTCTTCCCCGAGCTCTCAACTTCGTTCGAGCAGGGGAGGCCCCAATCGCCCAGCGCGAGGGCCCGGTAGGAGACGGCGGGCCGCGCCATCGACACCGCCCCCTGCGCGAAGCCGAAGGCGATGACGAGACGGAGCAGCCAGCCCCTGCCTCCTGGCCCGCCCCCGCCACCGGGCCCGGGTATCGCGTACGGCATCAGATGATGCCGAAGAGGATTCCGGCGCCGAGCACCACCAGCGAGGTGAGCACCGCCCACTTGACGGTGAACCTGGTGTGGTCGCCGAACTCCACCTTCGCCATGCCGACGAGCACGTACACGGCGGGCACCAGCGGGCTCGACATGTGCAGCGCCTGGCCGGCGATGGAGGCGCGGGCGATCTCCAGGGTGGAGACGCCGTGGGCCTGGCCCGCCTCGGCGAGGACCGGCAGGACGCCGAAGTAGAAGCCGTCGTTGGACATGAAGTAGGTCAGCGGGATGGAGAGCAGGCCGGTCACCAGGCCCATGTGCGGGCCCATGCCCTCGGGGACGGCGCCGACGAGCCAGTCGGCCATGTGCTCGACCATGCCGGTGCCGGTGAGGACACCGGTGAAGACGGCGGCGGCGAAGACCATGCCGGTGACGTTGAGGACGTTCTCCGCGTGGGCGCCGATACGGGCCTTCTGGTCGGGCATGTGCGGGAAGTTGACCGTGAGGGCGAGCGCGGCGCCGAGCAGGAAGAGGACCGGGATCGGCAGCCACTCCATGATCATGGCGGTGAGCAGCAGGACGGTGAGGCCCGCGTTGAACCAGTAGAGCTTGGGGCGCAGGGTCGCGCGGTGCGGGTCCAGCCCCTGGAACCCGTCGTCCTCCGGGTCCTGTGCGGGATCGGCGTCGGCGCCCACGCCGCCAGTGGTCCTCTTGATGAGCGGCGTGCGGTCGTCGTCGCCGCCCGCGCCCACCAGAACCGTCTCGGCGGCCGTCTCCTTCTCCAGCACCTCGTCCAGCGACAGCACCCCGAGGCGCTTGCGCTCGCGCAGGCCCAGTGCGTACGAGAGGAGGAACACGGCGACCAGGCCCATGGCGAGCGCCGGGATCATGGGGACGAAGATGTCGGCCGCGTCGACCTTCAGCGCGGTGGCGGCGCGGGCCGTCGGGCCGCCCCAGGGCAGGGTGTTCATGACGCCGTTGGCGGTGGCCGCGACGCCCGTCATCACGACGAGGCTCATCTTGAGGCGCTTGTACAGCGGGTACATCGCCGAGACCGTGATCATGAAGGTGGTCGAGCCGTCGCCGTCGAGGGAGACGATGGCGGCGAGCACGGCGGTGCCGACCACGACGCGCATCGGGTCCGCCTTGCAGAAGCGCAGGATGCCCCGGACGATCGGGTCGAAGAGGCCGACGTCGATCATGACGCCGAAGTACACGATGGCGAACATGAGCATGGCCGCCGTGGGCGCCAGATTGCCGACGCCTTCGAGGACGTAGTCCCCGAGATGGGCTCCCTTCCCCACGAACACGCAGAAGAGGGCGGGGATCAGCACCAGCGCCGCGATCGGCGACATCTTCTTCATCATGATCAGCACCAGGAAGGTGGCGATCATGACGAATCCGAGGATTGTCAGCATGGGGGCTACCTAACGTTCACCATCGAACTCCCACCAGGTCTGGCGGTCCGGTCGACGGTAGGACCCGCCAGGAAGTGTTAACAAGATGTTGACGCGCGAGCAATAAGCGCAAAACTCCAGGTCAACGCCGGTAAGTGCGGGCGTGGCGGCTCAGTCCAGCGTCCGTGCGAAGTACGCGTGCAGGAGGGTCCGAGCCTCCTCGACCAGGTCCGGGTCACCCGCGGGGCGGCCGCGGAAGGCCAGTTGGAGCACCGCGTCGACCGCCTCCACGCCGACGAGCACGGTCCGGCGCAGCCGCTCGTCCAGCGGGCTGCCGAGGTGGTCCGCGAGCAGGGCCGCCACCCGCTCGGCCACCTGGACGTTGGCGTCCGGCATCGCGTCCGGGGCGCAGGGCACGCCGAAGTCGACGAGGCCGAAGCCGGGCACGGTCCGCTTCATGTCCAGGTACTCGTCGAAGGCGGCGTCGACCGCGCCGCGCCAGTCGGCGTGCCCGACGCCGCTCACCCGGGCGGCCACCCGCTCGGCGTAGGCGTCGAGGTTGCGGTGGGCGAGGGCGTCCGTGAGGGCGCGTTTGTTGCCGAAGAAGCGGTAGACCGAGCCGATCGGGACGCCCGCGCGCTGGGCGACCGCGCGGGTGGTGAGGTCCTCGTAGCCGACCTCGTCCAGGACGTCGGCGCAGGCGTCGAGGATCCGGGTCAGGCGCTCCGCGCTGCGCTCCTGCACGGGCACGCGGCGCAGGGAGGCCGGGAGCCGCGGTTCCTTGGGAGGGTTCCGGTGGGGCATTCCGGGAGAGTAGGGCACCACTCGGCCTCACGGCTTCCCCCGACCACATTCCGGTCGCGGCCGGACGAAGGGTCCTCCTCCCGAGGCAGAAGGAGGGCGTTTCCTCTTGCGGAAGGAAATCCCGAATCCTACGGTGTCCCATAGGAATCAGTCACGAGGGAGCGATGATGAGCGGGGACCACGTGAGGGACGCGAGCCGTGCGGGCGAGGGCGACGCGCGCAAGACAGCCGAGCAGCTGACCTATCTCTCCGGCTTCGGCAACGAACACAGCTCGGAGGCGGTGCCCGGCGCGCTTCCGCACGGCCGCAACTCCCCGCAGCGCGCCCCCCTCGGCCTCTACGCCGAGCAGCTGAGCGGTTCGGCCTTCACCGAGCCCCGCGCGCACAACCGCCGCTCGTGGCTGTACCGCATCCGCCCCTCGGCCGCGCACCCCGCGTTCACCCGCGCGGACAACGGCGCGATCCGCACGGCCCCCTTCACCGAGACGGCGCCGGACCCGAACCGGCTGCGCTGGAACCCGCTCCCCGAGCCCGCGCCCGGCACGGACTTCCTCGCCGGCCTGTGGACCCTCGGCGGCAACGGCGACGCGACGCAGCGCACCGGCATGGGCATCCACCTCTACCACGCCAACTCCTCCATGACGGACCGGGTGTTCAGCGACGCGGACGGCGAGCTGCTCCTCGTCCCCGAGCAGGGCGGGCTGCTGCTGCGCACCGAGTTCGGCCTGCTGCACGCCGAGCCCGGCGAGGTCGCGCTGATCCCGCGAGGCGTCCGCTTCCGCGTGGAGCTGCTCGACGCGAGTGCCCGCGGGTACGTCTGCGAGAACTACGGCGCCCCCTTCCAGCTCCCCGACCTCGGCCCGATCGGCGCCAACGGCCTGGCGAACGCACGGGACTTCCGGGCGCCTGTCGCGGCGTACGAGGATGTCGAGGGCCCGGTGGAGGTGGTGAACAAGTTCTGCGGCAACCTCTGGCACGCGACGTACGACCACTCCCCTCTCGACGTCGTCGCCTGGCACGGCAACCACGTGCCGTACGTGTACGACCTGCACCGTTTCAATGTCATCGGCTCGATCAGCTACGACCACCCCGACCCGTCGATCTTCACCGTGCTGACCTCGCCGTCCGACACCCCGGGCCTCGCGGGCGTCGACTTCGTCGTGTTCGCGCCGCGCTGGCTGGTGGGCGAGGACACGTTCCGGCCGCCGTACTTCCACCGGAACGTGATGAGCGAGTACATGGGCCTCATCGAGGGCGCGTACGACGCCAAAGCGGAGGGCTTCGTGCCGGGCGGTGGCTCGCTGCACAACATGATGTCCGCGCACGGCCCCGACCGCGAGACCTTCGAGAGGGCGTCGGCGGCCGAGCTGAAGCCGCAGAAGATCGACGACGGCCTCGCCTTCATGTTCGAGACCCGGTGGCCGGTGACGGCGACGGAGCAGGCGGCCACCGCGTCCCACCTGCAGCGCGGCTATGACGACGTATGGCAAGGTCTGGAGCGCCACTTCCGTGACTGACGCGACACGACGGACGCGGCACAACTGAGGCAGCGCTACCGATTCGGAGAGACCGTGACTGCTTTCGCCCCGGACTCGATCGTCCTGAATCGGAAACTGCCGCTCTGGTACCAGGTGTCGCAGTCGCTGCGCGCCTCGATACTCGGCCGCACCCCGGACGCCCCGCTCCGGCTGCCCACGGAGGAGCAGCTGGCGGGGCACTACGGGGTGAGCGTGCTGACCATGCGGCAGGCCCTCAAGGAGTTGGAGGACGAGGGGCTCATCACCCGCCACCGGCGCCGCGGCACGTTCATCGAGCCCAGTGCGCGACGCGGCTCACCCGTCCGTCTCCTCGGCTCGGTCGACGCGATCGTGGCCCAGCAGTCCGGCATGACCACCCGCCTCCTCGACCACGGCACTGCCCCGCTCCCCGCCGAACTGGCCGGGCACTTCCCTGGCTCGGCCGAGGTGGCGACCTACCACCGGCTGCGCAGCGACGAGAAGACGGGCGAGCCGACCAACCACGCCCGCAACTACATCCGCCCCGAACTGGCCGCCCGCATCGACCCGGACGACCTGGCGCGCTGGCCGATGACGAAGGTCCTGCGCGACGTGGTGGGCGTGCGCATCAGCCGCATCACCGACACCGTCGAGGCCACGCTCGCCGACCCGGAGACCGCCCGCCTCCTCCAAGTGCCGCTGCTCAGCCCGATCCTGCACTACACGGGCATCACGTACGACGAGGACGGCCGGACCCTGGACGTGGCCCGCATCCACTACCGCGGCGACCGTTTCTCCTTCTCGGTCACGCTCGAAGCGACCTGACGGACCCGGGCGGACACGTCGTACGATGCCGGGCGTGACGCACGACGAAGCGCCGCTGCTCGCGGACCTCATGCCGTGGTCCGTCGCACCGCTCCGGCCGGGCCGCGGGTGGCCGATGGGGCCGGACGCCGCCTCGCTGAAGTCCCGCTGGGCCGCCCTCGTGCGTGCGCGGGAGTCGGAGCGCGAGGCCCTCTTCCGCCCGTCCCGCTCCCGCACGCTGCACACCGCGGTCGCCCAACTCCCGGGCCACCAGGGCGGCACGGCCCGCCTTGCCAGGGAGGGCGGGCCCTGCCCCGAGCCCGTCCGGATCCTCCACGGCCCCTTCGACGAGCAGTGGCTGATCCCCGACCACCGCCTCATCGACGTCGCCCGGCCCGAGCTGTGGCGGGTCGCGGGCGCGGGCCAGCTCTTCGCGGTCGAGCAGGGGTACGTCCCCGGGGCCGCGGGGCCCGTGGTCCTCGCCTCGGCCGTGCTGCCGGACGGGCACTCGCCGGCCGGGCGGCCGGGGCGGATCCGGCCGCTCTTCCGCCGCCCCGGGGGCCTTGAGCCCAATGTGGCGCCCGGGCTGCTCGGGCATCTGTCGGCGGTGCTCCGCCAGGACGTCACGGCCCGTGCGCTGCTCGCGTGGGTGCTCGCCACGGCGTCCGGCTCGGCGGCGGGCTGCCGAGTGCCGCTCACGGCGGACGCCGGGCTGTGGGCGCGGGGCGTGGGGCTCGGGGAGCGGCTGCTGCGGCTGCACCTGCGCGGCGACGGTGAACGCCCGAAGCTGCCCGGAGGGCACAGGCCCTACGTCCGCGCGCCCCTGCCCGCGCGCCCCGGCTCACTGTCGTACGACGCCGAGGAGCGGGTGCTGCGGGTCGGCGAGGAGGGGGTGATCTCGCCGGTGCCGAGCGAGGCCTGGGAGTTCGAGGTGAGCGGAGTGCGGGTGATCGAGCGGTGGTTCACGGCGCGCGCGGCGGGAGTGGCGGGCGGGGACGCTCAGCCGGGGACACTGGAGGCGATCCGGCCCGCGGTGTGGCCGCAGGCCTGGACGTCGGAGCTGTTGGAGCTGATCACGGTTCTCGCGCTGATCGCCGAACTGAAGCCGCAGCGCCGGGAGTTGGCGTCGGGGATGGAGCGCCGGATCACGGTGGACGAGCTGGGCGGGGCGGGAGTGCTGCCCGTGCCCGGCGGGGCGCGGCGGCCCGCGTCCGTCCTCGATCACCGTGAAGAAGGGCCGGAGGGGCAGTTCGCGCTGATCTGAGCCGCGCGAGAGCCGGCCCGCGCCGCGCGACGGGGAAGCCGTGACTGGGGTGACAAGGGAAGCGGGGTGAGCGGGTGGGTGGGAAAGATCCGCCGCGGAGCGGCGGCTCAGTCCCGGGGACCACCCGTGTCAGCGTCCGCCGAAAAGCGACCGCCGCAGCCTGCGCAGCGGCGCGAAGAGCGAGACATGCCTCACTCTAGAACCCCTGCCGCTACGGGCGTGCACGGCATCACGTGAGGTGAGCTCACGCATCAGCAGCGTCGCCTCGTGCGCCTCACGCTGCGGGACGGCAGGGCCGCCCAGCACCGAGAGGTGACGGTCGAGGCGCGAGCTGCTCGCGCTGCTCCCACAAGTGATCGCAGGGACACGCGCCCTGCTGCGCACCGTTATCTGTTCCATGTCACTCCCCACCCATACGAGGGCACCCGGCCCAGGGCAGGTTAACCCTATCGCCCCGCCCTGACACACGCGTATCCCGGTCACAGGATTCACCTCCCCCACAAGGGGGTTGACGATTACTCTCCGAATATGGCTGATTGCAGGGCGAGTTGGACATACAGCGCGGTGCTACTCCGGTCCATGGCCTGCCGCGTGGGCTATCTCACCTGTCGCCATGACCTCGGCCGGTTGGTACTTTTGTGGAGAAACGCACCGCTGCGGATGGGGGCGCCCCATGAGTCGGCCAGAGCACGTGATCGCCGGGCGGTACCGCCTCCTGGCGCCGCTGGGCGAGGGCGGCATGGGCACCGTGTGGCGGGCCCGGGACGACGTTCTCGGGCGTGAGGTCGCCGTCAAGGAGGTGCGCGCCCCGGCCGGGCTCCCGGCGAGCGAGGCCGACCGGCTCTACGCCCGCCTGGAGCGGGAGGCCTGGGCCGCCGCCCGCATCCCCCACCGGAACGTGGTCACCGTCTATGACGTGGCGACGGAGGAGGGCCGCCCGTGGATCGTCATGGAGCTCGTGCGGGGCCTCTCGCTCTCCGACGTGCTGGACGCGGAGGGCGCCCTGCCGCCGCGGCGCGCCGCCCGCATCGGCGCCGAGGTGCTCGCGGCCCTGCGCGCCGCCCATGACGCCGGGGTCCTGCACCGCGACGTCAAACCCGGCAACGTACTGATCGCCAATGACGGCCGCGTGGTCCTCACCGACTTCGGCATCGCGACGGTCGAGGGACGTTCCGCGCTGACGATGACCGGAGAGGCCGTCGGCTCGCCCGAATTTCTGGCCCCGGAGCGGGCGTTGGGGCAGCGCCCCGGCACCGCGTCCGATCTGTGGTCCCTCGGTGTGCTGCTCTACGCGGCCGTCGAGGGCGGTTCGCCGTTCCGCCAGGACACCCCGCTGAGCACGCTGCGCGCGGTCGTGGACGAGGAGCTGCCGCCCGCCCGCGCCGCGGGACCGCTCGCGCCGGTCATCGAGGGACTGCTGCGCAAGGACCCGGACGAGCGGATGCCGGCCGCCGACGCCGAGCGCGATCTGCGGCTCATCGTCTCCGGCGGCAGGCCGCTCACCGAGACCCCGCTCCCCCACCCGCCGACCGTCACAGCCGCACGCGCACCATCCGGCTCCACGCCGCCCGCGCCCGTCCCCGCCGCCACGGCCCCGGACACCGCGACGACCGACCCGACGCGCCGCGGCCGCACGGTGGCCGTCCTGATCGCCGGGCTCGTCGCCCTGGCGCTGGCCCTCGGCGGACTCACGTACGCGCTGGTCGCCCGCGACGACGACGGCAGCGCGCCAGGAGGGTCGGACGGCGGGTCGGAAGGCGGGTCCGAAGGCGGCTCCGACGGCGGCGGCTCCTCGACCGGCGGCTCCGACGGAGGCGGCGGGAGCGGGAGCGGCGGGAGCGGCGGTACGACCCCTCCGCCCGCCCAGACCGTCAAGGTGCACGTCTCCGGAGCCCATACCCGGTACGAGGGCCCCTGTCCGCCGGCGGCCGGTCAGGCACCGTCCTTCACGGCGGCGTTCACCGTGGGGCGGGTGCCGGTCGAGGTCGAGTACCGCTGGGTCACGAAGACCGGGGAGCCGAGCGAGCCGGGGTGGAAGACGCTGGACTTCCCCGCCGGGAGCGGCAGGTCGAAGCAGGTGAGTCACGCGGAGACGGCGTACGGCCAGGAGGGCGGGGCGTACACGAACTCGATCGGCGTGCAGGTGCGTGGTCCCGTGGACGTCACCTCCGACGCCGTGGCGTACTCGGTGACGTGCGAGCAGGAGACTCCGACGGGCGGGGGCTCCTACTCGCCGTACGCGTCGGTTCAGCCGGTGGGGGTCAGGCCGCCGAGGTGAACACGGGGAGGTAGCCACCGGACTGTCCGGCGGCCGTGGGGTGGTAGGACTCGCCGATGTTGAGCCAGTTCACGCTGTGCAGCCACGCGCTGCCCGAGCAGATCTCGTGGCCGGTGAAGGTGCGGGTGACGTCGCCGAAGGTGAAGCCGTGGTCGGCGGCGCGCTTGGCGATGGCGGTGTTGAGGTAGTCGGCCGCGTCGTTGATGGCGGCCCGCTCACGCTCGGAGAGGCCGGTCGTGCAGGAGCCGTTCAGCTTGTAGAAGCGGGGGTAGCCGAGCACCACCACACGGGCGGAGGGGGCCTTCGCACTGATCGCTGAGTAGACCTTGTCGAGGTTGCCGGGGAGCGTGGAGTCGACGTACGCGCGTGCCTGGGCGATGCGGGCCAGGCAGCTGCTCTCGGACTGGAGCACACACGTCGTCATGACGTCGGCGAAGCCGGCGTCGTTGCCGCCGACGGTGATCGAGACGAGGCCCGTGCCGGAGCCGAGCGGGCCGAGCTGATTCGCCACAACATCACCCGTACGGGCGCCCGCGCAAGCCGTGAAGTTGAAGCTGGAGGGTGAGTTCGCGGCCGCCCAGAGAGCCGGGTACGCGCGCTTGGTGCGCTTGCAGTCGCCGCTCGCGCTGTCGTAGTTGCCGGCGCCGACGCCCGAGGAATAGGAGTCACCGAGCGCCACATAGCCGGTGGCCGCCGCGTTCTGGTCCGCTTGTGCCGCTGTGGCCCCGGTGAGGGCGAAGGCGGCGGCGAGGAGGAGTGAGGACGTGTATGCCGTGATGCGGGACAATCTCATGGAACCTCCCTTAGCAGGGTTTCCGCTTCGACCGTGGTAGCACGCGCTCCGGCCCGTCGATAGTGTCCATGTCAACAAATTCGCCGCCAATCCGCTTGCCTGCGTCAGGAGTTCACCCGCCACATGGCCTGACGGGCGAACATCTGCACGCTTCCTCCGCGTCTTGACGGGCCGCCAGGGGCTGCGCGACATTGAAGCCCGGCATCCGGCGCGTCGGGGGGCGAAGTCGCCAATGCAGACCATCGGGATCAAGGTGCCGTCATCAGACACCGGGCGGCGCACCGGACAGGGCCGCGAGAGGGACCTGCTGCCGCTGCTCGCGGGGGCGGCCGTCGCCGTGGGGGGCGTCGGCGCGATGCTCGCGCTCGTCGACCTCAGTTCGCCGCTGCGCGGCCCCTTCACCTTCTTCTTCCTTCTCGCGGCACCCGCGGCGGCGCTCGCCGCGGCGCTGCGGGCGCTCGCGCCATGGGGCCGCGCCGTGGTCTGCGTGGCCGGCGCCATCGCGGTCAACGTCCTGGTGGCGCAGGGGATGCTGGCACTGCGTGTGTGGTCGGTGCGCGGCGGAGTCGTCGCCGTCACCGTCCTGAGCGCGCTCGCTCTCCTGCTGACCGTGGCATGGCGCCTGCGCCGCCGTGCCGCGAGAAGGTGGACCGCCTGACGTGGACATCACCGTGCACCGCCCCGGCGAACTCACCGCCGCCGACCGGGCGGCGTGGACCGCGTTGCAGTCCAAGGCGCATCTCGACGGCTCGCCCGAGCTCGCCAATCCCTTTCTCGCCCCGGAGTTCACCCTCGCCACGGCGCACGGGCGGCGCGGGGTGCGCATCGCCGTCGTACGCGAGGACGGCGAACCGGCGGCGTTCTTCCCCTTCCAGCGGTCCGTCACGGGCGTGGGCCGGGCCGTCGGTCTCGGCGTCTCGGACTGCCAGGGCCTGGTGCACCGCCCCGGTTTCCGCTGGGACGCCCGGGAGCTGCTGCGGGCCTGCGGGCTGGTGCTGTGGGAGTTCGATCACCTGGTCGGCGGGCAGGAGCCGTTCGAGACGGGCGCCGGCGGCGCCTGTGCCTTCCCCTCGCCCGTCATCGACGTCGAGCAGGGCTACGACACCTACCTCGGCCACCTGCACGAGCGCGCGCCGAAGTTCACCCGCACGACCCTCGCCAAGGAGCGCAGGCTCGGCCGTGACCACGGAGCGGTGCGCTACGTCCACGACGAGCGCGACCCCGAAATCCTGGCCACCCTGATGGGCTGGAAGTCGGCGCAGTACCGCAGGACGGGCCGCAGCGACCGCTTCGCACACCCTTGGATCACCGAGCTGGTGCGCCGGCTCTTCCACACCAGGACCGGGCCGTTCGCCGGGATCCTGTCGGTGCTGTACGCGGCCGACGTGCCGGTCGCGGCCCACTTCGGGCTGCGCGGCGAGCGGATCCTCGCCTGCTGGTTCCCCGCGTACGACCCGGTGTTCGCCAAGTACTCGCCGGGCCTGGTCCTGCACCTGCGCATGGCCGAGGCGGCCGCCGCCGACGGGATCGCGTACCTCGATCTCGGCCGCGGCCAGAAGGACTACAAGGACTCCTTCAAGACACGCGAACTGGCCGTGTCCGAAGGGTGGGTGGCGCTGCGCCACCCGGTGGCTCTCGGACACCGGGCGCGACGCGCTCCGGTCCGGGCGCTGCGGAACACCGTGCTTTCCAGGCCGGAATTCTTCGAACCGGCCGACAAATTGCTCAAGCGGATGGGCAAAATCCGATCGCTGACAAAGGAGTCGACCAAGGAATAGGGCGGTCCGAATGTGACCGCATAGATTGCTCAAATCATGCAGAACGTGAGGCCACGTTTCAGGTCTTGCCATACAGTCTCCATCATCAATACCGTCGTACATCCACCCGCAACGGTCCATCACGCAATGCGATCAAGGGGAGGGCTCGAGATCGCGATGGTACCGGTGCGGGGCGCGGTAGGGGGGTGCCGTGCCCGGTGAACGCTCTTCGGCCGGGTCACGTCCCGCGCGATGCCAGCTCACTCGGCATGCAATGAGATCCATTTCGTCATGCTCAAGTGAGAACCCCCCTTTCGAACCGGATCAATTACCGGACCGCCCGGGGGTGGGCGGTCCACCGGACGAGAGGGACCACCGAACTCATGAGTTCTTTCGTGCGCCCGGCGGACGCCGGCCAGGACCCGTTGGAAGAGATCTCCAGGGACTATCGCCCGATCTCCACGCACTTGGCGATCACACCGCCGGTGAGTGTGGTGATACCCGCGATGAACGAAGCGGAGAATCTTCCCTACGTATTCAAGACACTGCCCGACTGGATCCACGAGGTCGTTCTCGTCGACGGCAACTCCACCGATGACACGGTGACCGTCGCCCGCGAGCTGCGGCCGGACGTGAAGGTCGTCCGCCAGCTCGGCAGGGGCAAGGGCGACGCCCTGATCACCGGCTTCGCCGCGTGCACGGGCGACATCATCGTGATGGTCGACGCGGACGGCTCCGCCGACGGGCAGGAGATCGTCTCCTACGTCTCCGCCCTCGTCTCGGGCGCGGACTTCGCCAAGGGCTCGCGGTTCGCCAACGGCGGCGGCACGGACGACATGACGCCGATCCGCAGACTCGGCAACCACGTCCTGTGCTCCGTGGTCAACGCCAAGTTCGGCGCGCGCTACACCGACCTGTGCTACGGGTACAACGCGTTCTGGCGGCACTGCCTCGACAAGATCGAGCTGGACTGCACCGGGTTCGAGGTCGAGACCCTGATGAACATCCGGGTCGTCAAGGCGGGGCTCAAGGTGCAGGAGATCCCGAGCCACGAGTACCTGCGGATCCACGGCGCCAGCAACCTCAGGGCCGTCCGGGACGGCATCCGCGTACTGAAGGTGATCCTCACCGAGCGCTCCGGCCGCAGACGGAGTGCGCGGCGCAAGGGCGCGCGGGTCCTCCCCTTCGGCAAGGGCCAGGGAGAGGTGTCTTGAGCACGGACATATCCGTCGTCGTCTGCGTGTACACCGAGGACCGCTGGGAGGACATCCTCGCGGCGGTCTCCTCGGTGCGCGCCCAGTCCCTGGCGGCCCTGGAGACGCTGCTCGTGGTCGACCACAACGCCGCGCTCCTGGACCGTCTGGCCGGGGAGTACAAGGAGTGCGCGGCGACCGGGGAGGTGCGGGTGCTCGCCAACGCGGGCCCCCGCGGCCTCTCGGCGGGGCGCAACACCGGCGTCGCCGCCGCGCGCGGCTCCGTCATCGCCTTCCTGGACGACGACGCCGTCGCCGAGCGGGACTGGCTGCGCCACTTCGCCGTGGCGTACGAGGACCCGCGGGTCCTCGCCGTCGGCGGGCGCACCCTGCCCCTGTGGGAGTCGGGTCGGCGGCCCGCGTGGTTCCCCGAGGAGTTCGACTGGGTCGTCGGCTGCACGTACCGGGGGCACCCCGGGGGCCGGGCCCGGGTGCGCAACGTCCTCGGAGGCAACGCCTCGTTCCGCCGCTCGGCCTTCGACGTGGCGGGCGGCTTCGCGTCCGGCATCGGCAGGGACGGCGACCGGCGGCCGCTGGGCTGCGAGGAGACGGAGTTCTGCATCCGCCTCACCCGGGCCCGGCCGGACGCGGTCCTGCTGGTCGACGACCGCGCGGTGATCCACCACCGGGTGCCCGCGGCGCGGGAGCGCTTCGGCTACTTCCGTACGAGGGCGTACGCCGAGGGCCTCTCGAAGGCGCTGGTGGCCCGGAGCGCCGGCGCGGGCAAGGGCCTTGAGTCCGAGCGGCGCTACACCACGCGGGTGCTGCCCGCCGGCGTCGGGCGCGGTCTGCGGGACGCCGTGCTGGGACGGCCCGGCGGCGCGGGCCGCGCGGGTGCCATCGTGGCGGGCGTGGCCGCCGCGGCCGGGGGGTTCGTGGTCGGGAGCGTCCGTGCGCGCAGGGGAGCCGCCCTGTTCTCCGCCGTCGAGGGGACCGCCCCATGAGCGACGGCAGACCCGTGCCGATACTGATGTACCACTCCGTCGCGCGCCGGCCGAACGAGGCGGCACGCGATCTGTCGGTATCCCCCGACGCGTTCGCACGCCAGATGGAGATGCTCGGTCAGCGGGGGTTCACCCCGCTCACCACCGCTCAACTGGCCGCGGCCTGGCGCTCGCCGGGCGGCCCGCTGCCCGACCGCCCCGTCCTGATCACCTTCGACGACGGCTACGAGGGCGTGCACCGCCACGCGCTGCCCGTGCTCGCCGGGCACGGCTTCGCCTCCACCCTGTTCGTCTCCACGGGCTGGCTGCGCGGGGAGCACGACACCGGGGGCGGCCTCGACCTCATGCTCGACTGGGACCAGGTGCGCGCACTGGCCGCCGCGGGCACCGAGATCGGCGGGCACAGCCACACCCACCCCGAGCTCGACCAGCTCGACGACGAGGAGCTCCGTGCCGAGCTGGGCCGCTGCCGGGACATCGTGGCCGCCGAGCTGGGCACCCGGCCCGCCTCCTTCGCATACCCGTACGGCTACTCCAGCCGCAGGGTGCGCGGATATGTGCGGGAGGCGGGGTTCACCCAGTCGCTCGCCGTCGGCAACTCCCTGGCCCGCCGCTCCCAGGGACCCTACGCTCTGCGGCGGGTCACCGTGCGCCGCTCCACCGGGGAGGAGGAGTTCGCCCGCCTCGTGGAGGGCCGCGCGCTCACCCGTACCTTCGCCAGGGACCACGCCCTGACCAAGGGGTACGCCGTGGTCCGCCGAGCCCGCCAGGTCCGCCGGAAGGCCATCCGTTCCCGTGTCTGACACGACCACCGCCCAGGCCTGGCACGTCCGGCAGGCCGCGCGGCATACGCCTGCCGGGGCCGGGCGGCGGCAGCCCGCTGTTCCGCAACGCCTACGCGCTGATGCTCAACACGGGCATCTCCGGTGTGCTCGGCGTCGGCTTCTGGCTGGCCGCCGCCCGCTACTACTCGGAGCCGGCGGTCGGCCAGGGCTCGGCGGCGATCGCGGCGATGAAGCTCCTTGCGGGGCTCACCGCCCTGACGCTGACCGGCGCGCTGGCGCGGTTCATCCCGATCGCGGGCCGCGCCACGGGGCGCCTCATCTTCCGTACGTACGCGGGCAGTTCGATGGCGGTGGCGTTCGCCGCCGGAGTCTTCCTGCTCACCCTCGACTCATGGGGGCCCTCGTACCGCTTCCTGCACGGGCCCGTCCACGGCGCCGGGTTCGTCCTCGCCGTGGTGGCCTGGTCGGTGCTGACCCTCCAGGACGGCGTGCTGACCGGGCTGCGCAACGCGCTGTGGGTGCCCGTCGGCAACACCGTCTTCTCCATGGCCAAACTGGCGCTGCTCATCGCGATGGCCGCGGCGATCCCCACCGCGGGCGTCTTCGTCTCCTGGGTCGCCTCGATCCTCGTATCGGTGATCCCGCTGGGCTGGCTGGTCTTCCGGCGCCTGGTGCCGCGCCATGTGAAGGCCACCGCCGGCCGGGCGAGGCCGCCGACGCCGCGCGAGATCGGCCGCTTCCTCGCGGGCGACTACACCGGCTCGCTCTTCTCGCTCGCCGTGGTCTATCTCGTGCCGGTGATCGTCGCCTCGCAGGTCAGCTCGGTCGACAACGCGTACTTCTACATCACCACCACCATCGGCGGCACCGTCAACCTCCTCGCCGTCAACATGGGCGCCTCGCTGACCGTCGAGGGCGCGCACGATCCGGCGCTGCTCGCCGCCAACACCCGCTCCGCGCTGCGGCGGATGGCGGTGATCATGCTGCCGGTGTGCGGCGTCCTCTTCCTGGCCGCGCCGCTGATCCTCCGGCTGTTCGGCCAGGGGTACGCGGACGCCGCCACTCCCCTGCTGCGCTGGTTCGCGGTGGGGGCGCTGCTGCGGGTGGTCATGGAGACGTACTTCGCGGTGCGGCGCGCCCAGAGCCAGACCTCCGGGATCGCTTGGTTGCAGGGCCTGTTGTGCGTGCTGGTCCTCGGCCTCACGCTGATCCTGCTGCCGCGGATGGGGCTGACCGGCGCGGGCATCGCGGAGATCGCCGGGCTGGCCGTGATCGTGACGATCGCGGCGCCCCGGCTGTACCGCGTGACACGAGCGGTCCCGTCGGGTGGGCCGGCCGGTGGCGCGGCGGCCCCGGACGGCGACCTGGCCGACCTCGGCACGCCCTGCGCGCAGGTGCGGGCCGGTGGTGTCCCGGCGGAGCGCAAGGAGCGGCACGGGCCCGCCTGGGCGTTGCGGGAGTCGCTGGACTCGGACACGCTTCAGCTCGCCGTACAGCTCGACTTCGAACACCAGGAGCGCAGGCCGGACGTGCGGCCGGGCCCGTCTGTGGCGGCGCGGAGCGAGGGGGACGACATGGACCACCGGCCCACGTGGGCGCTGAGAACCCCGGCCGCCGGGCCGTCCTCGCCTCCTCCGGAGCCTTTAGAGCCTTCTGAGCTATCGGAGGCGTCGCGGGAGGAGTCCGCCGGGCCCGGCGACGTCGAGGAGTTCACGCCCGACGAGCCCGCTTCCCCGCGCGCCCACCGGCTCCGCGCCCTGCTCGTGGCGCTGCTGCTCGCCGCCGCGCTCGCCCTGTACTGGCTGCCCGTCCTCGGCCTCGGCGAGGAGGATCTGGACGGCATGGGCGGGCTCGGCCTGGTCTCCGTCCTGCCGGTGCCCACGCTGATCGGCGCCGCGCTGCTGATCGTCGTGTTCGCCGTACTGCTGTGGATGGACCGCCCCCTCAAGGGCCTGCTCCTGGTGACGCTGCTCGCCACCGTCGTGTCGCTGCACGCGCTGCCCGCCGTCATCGAGGCCGAGCCGCGGTTCGCCACGGCCTGGCAGCATGTGGGCTTCATGGAGTACATCGACCGGACGGGCACCGCGGTGCCCGATCTGGACGCGCGCTGGAGCTGGCCCGGCTTCTTCGCCGCGGCCACGTTCGTCGCGCGGGCGTGCGGCGTCTCGGACATGACCGAGGTGATCCGCTGGTGGCCGACGGCCATGCAACTGCTGTATCTGGCGCCGATGTTCCTGCTCGCGCGCTCCCTGCGGGCGGCCTGGCGCGCCAAGTGGGCGGGCCTGTGGATCTTCGTGCTGAGCGGCTGGGTCGGCCAGGACTACTTCTCCCCGCAGGGCTTCACGTACCTGCTCTACCTCGCCTTCGTCGCCGTACTCCTGGTGTGGTTCCGCGCCCCGCGCGTGCTGTGGGCCAAGCGGCGCCCCGGGGAGAGCGAGGTCGAGCCGACGGGCCGCCGGGAGCGCGCGGTGCTGCTCCTGGTCCTCGTCGGCCTCTTCGCGGCGACCGTGCCCGCCCACCAGCTGACGCCGTTCGTGATGCTCGGCGTCCTGACCGTGCTGGTCCTGGTCGGGCGCTCGGAGCTGCGCGGCCTGCCGACGCTCTTCACGGTGATGGTCCTCGTCTGGCTGGGCTTCCTCGCCGAGCCGTACTGGTCGGGTCATTTCGACGAACTGTTCGGCGGCGTCGGCGGCGTCGGCGGCAATGTGTCGTCGTCGGTCTCCGGGCGCATCGAGGGCGGCAGTTCGACGCACCAGCTGGTGCTGTACGCGCGCGTGGCGATGGCCGGCGCGGTTCTGGCGTTCGCCTGCTGGGGCTGGTGGCGGCGGCGCTTCCACAAGTACAGCGAGCGCTCGCTCCTCGTCCTCACCTTCGTGCCGTTCCTCGGTTTCGCCATGCAGTCGTACGGCGGTGAGATGGCCCTGCGTGTCTTCATGTTCGCGCTGCCGGGCGCGGCGCTGCTCGCCGGGCTCGCGCTCTTCCCGCGCGCGGGCGTCACGGCGCAGGAGCGGGACCGCGACCGGGTGAGCCTCGCGCCACTGGCCGCGCTGATGGCCGGGCTCGTGCTGCTGGGCGGCTTCCTGGTGGCGCGCTGGGGCAACGAACCCTTCGAGCGGGTCCGGCCCGGCGAGGTCGCGGCGATGGAGTACGTGTACGCGCACGACGACCCGACGGTGCGGCTGCTGTGGATGAGCGACGACACGGTCGAGAACGTGACTCCGGCGCTGCCGTGGGGCGCCCGTGCCATGGAGAAGGTGGAGTACGTGCCGACGCTCGCACCCGCCGACCCGGTTCTCGTCTCCGGTCTGGTGAAGGCGCTCAGGGACGCGGGACCTCGCTCGTATCTCGTCGTCAACCGCAGTCAGTCGACGTATCTCCAGCTGAACGCGGGCTATGCGCGGACGTGGGAGCAGCGGCTGTTGCGCCACCTCGACGACCGCCGGGAGCTCAAGAAGGTTTTCGCCAACGACGACGCGGCCCTCTACAGCCTGCGGGAGGAGCCGGACGGCGCGGCGCGCGAGGCCGATCCGGGGCCGGTCGGGCCGAAGGTGACGTGGACGCCGTGGTCGGTGGTGGGCGCGCTCGCCGCCGTCGCGCTCGTGCTGCTGCTCACCGCGCGTGAGGTGGTGCGGGTCGCGGCGGCGCCGAGTGTGCGTCGGCAGCGGTGGCTCCAGAGCAGCTTCTGGTTCTCGCTGCCGCTGCTGGCGGTGCTGGTGGCGTCGCTGATCCAGCGGTTCGTGACGATGGCGTGAGCGGATCCGGGGGTGACGGGAACAGGGGGTGAGCGGCTCAGCGCTTGAGCCACTTCACCTCGTACCCCTCCATGTCGAACCGCTTGCCGTCGACCTTCGCGCTGATGCGCCGGTCGAGAGTGTTGACCACGAGGACCGCCTCGTCGTCGGCGAGGACGCGGACGTTCGGCCGGTCGTCGGCGGCGATCGAGATCTGCTCGAACCGCGTGCCGGGGCCGAACTCCGCGCCGAACCGCTCGATGAGCCTCAGCATGGGCAACTCCTGTCCGCCGTCGGCTCGTTGGGTCGGCGTCCACAGGCAGCCCGCGCACTTGGCGCCCCGCTTCTGCGGGTTCCAGTAGAAGCCGCTGGTGGCGCCGCCGCGGGCCATCGCCATCAGGCCCGACGCGTGGACGGCGACGCGGTGCGCCTCGGACCAGTCGTCGCGGTTGTCCTGGCGGTCACCGGGCTCCACGTAGTACTCGGCCCACCACAGAGGCAGATCGCCGGTCCGCTCGCGCACCCACTCGCCGACGGCCGTCAGCTTGTCGGTGGCCTTGAACTCGTCGGGGAACATCTCGTCGTCGGTCGTGTAGCTGGCGCCGTCGACGACGACGAAGTCCGCGCCCGCCTTGTGCTTGTTCCAGTACGTGAAGGCGTCGAGGACCCGCTGGTCCAGGCGGCCCCAAGGGCCCCGCACCCGCGAGGCGTTGGCGCTCTGGCGCGGGTGGACGCTGTCCATGACCAGGTAGGGGCCGCCGACCATGATGTCCTCGTCGACCTTCTTGAGCTCCTTGTGGACGAGGTTGTAGAGCTCGGTGTAGCCCTCGTGGTCCCAGCGGGCCTTGTCGTTGTTCCAGAAGCCCTTGAATTCGTTCCAGACGACGAAGTGGCGCACGTCGGGGTAGCGCTTGGCGACGGTCGCGGCGAGCTTCGCGAAGTCGTCGTAGTGCTCCGGTTCCGGGGCGGTCTCCAGGGCCTGCCGGCTCCAGTCGGTGTGGTCCGCGCCCGGCTCGCCGCCCTTCATCCAGTCCGGGGCGCAGCAGAGCGTGACCACGGGCGTGCCCTCGCTCTTCCGGACGAAGTCGATGCGCCGGTCCATGTCGGAGAAGTCGTAACGCCCCTCGACGGGCTCGGGGTTGCCCGCGCCCCAGCCCATGATGTGCTGGAGCTGCGGGACGGGCGGCTGCCGGCCGGCGAGGTGGGCGCGGACGCGCTCGACGGCCGCTTCCTCACCCTCGTCCGCGCTGTACTGGGTGTGGGTGAAGCCCCAGCCCACCTCCGGCGTCGCCTCGTCGGGCGGGACGGCGGGGGTGCCGTGCACCTTGTCGCCGTCGGGAGTGGTGCCCGCGGTGCCGGAGCCGTCGCCGGGCAGCGTATTGACCAGGGTGACCACGAGGGCCAGTGCGGCCAGACCCACGCCGAGCAGTGCGGCGAGCCGCCACCGCCGTGCCCCCGAGAACCACCCATGACGTCCCATCGGCGACCAGCGTATCGGGGGGTCTCGGCGGTGGGACAGGTTTCGCACCACTGCGACAGCTTTCGTACCCCTGCAAACCGGATGCACGAGGACGGTGGCAAACCGGATGCACGAGGACGGTGCGTGCCGGATCATGGCGGCATGTCTGCGAACCCTCACGACGCCCTGCCGATCCGGCTCCACGTCGACGACAGCGACTCCCCGTCGGATGTCGTCGACGCGCTGTTCCTCGGCCGCTTCGCGACGGGCGAGCAGCCCTTCTCGCACAGCGCGAACATCGAGCGCGTGAAGTCCGGTGCCACGCTGCTCCCGCCCGGCGCGACGGTGCTGCGCGCGGCCCGCGACGACGACCGCAGCGCGACGCTCGCCGAGGGCGAGGGGTGGACGCTGCTGATCTCCCGCTGGAACCGCGGCGCGGACGTCACGGTCACGGCGACCGGCGCCGAGCTCGCCGAGACGGTCCTGAAGCGGGCCACGGACGGCGCGCAGGACGAGCCGGAACCCCAGCCGGAGAACGTGACCATGGGGTTCTGGTACGTGTCCCCGCGGCGCGGCCCGCACCGCACCACCCGGCAGATCTCGGCGGGTACGTGGGATGAGGTGCGGCCCAACTACACGGCGCCGGTCGCCGACGCCATGGACAAGCTGATGAAGACGACGCCCGAGGACATCTCGGGGCGGCTGCTCCTGCTGCACGGCCCGCCGGGCACGGGCAAGACGTCGGCGCTGCGGACGCTGGCGCGTTCCTGGCGCGACTGGTGCCAGGTGGACTGCGTCCTGGACCCGGAGCGGCTCTTCAGTGACGTCGGCTATCTGATGGACATCGCCATCGGCGAGGACGACGGCACGGCGAAGGGGCGCTGGCGGCTGCTGCTCCTGGAGGACTGCGACGAACTGATCCGCGGCGAGGCGAAGCACACGGCGGGGCAGGCGCTGTCCCGTCTCCTCAACCTCACGGACGGTCTCCTCGGCCAGGGCCGCAACGTCCTGGTCGGCGTCACGACCAACGAGGACCTGGAGCGCCTGCACCCGGCGGTCGTGCGCCCCGGCCGCTGCCTGGCCCGGATCGAGGTCGGTCCGCTGACCCGTCCCGAGGCCGTGGAGTGGCTCGGCACGGAGGAGGGCGTCTCCCGTGAGGGCGCCACCCTCGCCGAGCTCTTCGCGCTGCGCCGGGGCACGACGCCGACGTCGGTGCCGGACCAGCGGGAGAGGCGCGAGGGGGCGGACGCGGGGCTGTATCTGTGACGCCCGCGTCACTCCGGCCGAACCGCACACCCATGGCGTTTTCGATGACGCGTCCGCCTCCGGATGCCCGCCGGCACCACGGGTCACGACCTGTACAGACGCTCTGGTGCCCCCCGGCCGACCAGGCCTACGTTCGGGTCCACGATGCCCGGACCGGGGCATCTCGACCAAGGGGGAACAATGCGCAAGCTCGCTGCGTCGGCCGCAGGCATGGCCCTCGCCCTCAGCGCCCTCGGACTCACCGTCGCTCCCAGCGCCACCGCGGCAACGCCCTGTCCGTCCGGGGCGGTCTGCATCCGTGAGACGAACGGCACCATCCTCAACAAGAACATCTTCTACCGTTACGGCGCCCACAACCTGAACAACGTGACCGGCGTCCGTGTGCTCGTCAACAACCAGACGGGAGGCGCCGGCTTCCAGGTCTGCAAGGGGTACAACGGAACCAACTGCTCCGCCGTGGCACGCCACGTGGGCGAGTACGCACCGTACGACTTCACGCCGATCAACTCCGTCGTGCTCGTGCGGTAAGGCGCGCCCGTGCGGTAAGGGCAGTGTGCCGGGGGGCTTGCCGCAGCTCCCCAGCACGGCGCCGCCGCCCGCTAGCCGGACTCCCCGTACGCCGCGCGCACCGCGTCCCGCACCGCGGCCAGCGCGTCCTCCTCGGACAGGCCGAGCCGCCGGACGCGTTCGGCGTACGACTGCGCGGCGGCGGACGCGCTCTTCGCCGCCGCGTCTCCCGCGGCGGCGATGAACGTGCCGTTGCGGCCGCGGGTCTCGATGACCCCGTCGGCCTCAAGTGCGCGGTAGGCCTTGGCCACGGTGTTCGCCGCGAGGCCCAGCGACTGGGCGAGCCCGCGCACCGTGGGCAGTTTGTAGCCGACGGGCAGCGCACCCGAGCGTGCCTGCCCGGCGATCTGGGCCCGCACCTGCTCGTACGGCGCGTCGCCCGCGCCCTCGTCGATGTCGATCTTCAAAGTCACGGGGTGATTGTCCCCCACGGCCCCCCGTTCCGGGGGCGCGAACGGACGCGGGCCCGTGGAAAAAAACGGACGCGGGCCCGTGGAAAAAAACGGACGCGGGCCCGTGGAAAAAGAGGAGGCACGCCGAGGCACTCGCCGCGTACCGTGCGGGCCCATGACTGTGATCGTCAGAACCCTCCGCACCGACGCCGCCACCGCCACCGCCACGGCGGACGATGCGGGTTTCGCCGCCGTACGCCGGGCCTGTGTGCCCGCCATGCTCGCCACCGCCGAGTCGATCGCCTTCGACCGCGCGCACGCTCATCCTGACGCGCACTACCGGCAGTTGGTCGCCGAGGCCGACGGCGAGGTCATCGGGACGGCGCAGGTGGGCATCGCCCACGACAGCCCCGAGCCGGGCCAGGGCTTCGCCAACGTCTACGTGCACCCCGAGCGGCTCGGCGCCGGCGCCGGAACGCTCCTGCTGCGCACGGCCGAGGACCATCTGGCGGGGGCGGGCGCCACCACCGTCTACTCGTGGGTGCTCGACGAGCCGGCGAACCTCGCCTTCGCCGCCCGCCACGGCTATCGCGCGAGCCGTCGCGCGCACTTCCTGCGCCTGGACCTCGCGCACGGCGCGCTGCCGCCCCGCCAGGAGCCGCCCGCCGGGGTGGAGCTGGTCAGCGGTTCGGTGTACGCGGACGACGCGCGGCCGTTCTTCGCGCTCGACGCGGAGACGGTGGCGGACGAACCGAACGATGTGGCCGCGGAGTTCACGGACTACGAACACTGGCTCGCCGAGACCTGGCACCACCCGCTGGTCAGCCAGGAGCTGACCACGGTGGCCCTGGTGGACGGCCGCCCCGCGGCGTTCAGCCTGGCCCGCACCGACGGCGCGGGCCGCTACGCCTCCGGCATGACGGGCACCGCGCGCGCCCACCGCGGCCGGGGCCTCGCCAAGCTCGCGAAGAACGACTCCCTGCACCGCGCCCGCGCGGCCGGCTGCACGGAGGCGTTCACGGGCAACGACGCGGAGAACGAGCCGATGCTGGCGATCAACGACTGGTTCGGCTATGAGATCTGCGCTACGGAGGTGCGCCATGTCCGAGACCTCGGCTGAGGCCCTGGCCACCCTGGAGGTCGCCCTCGTCAAGGCCGGCCGCACCAAGATCCGCTACCCGGCGGACCTCCTCCACGACGACGGCACACGGATCACCGTCCGCGCCCCCTGGGCGGCCCCCGGCGTCCGCGACTTCGGCTTCGTCCGCTTCGAGCCGGGCGACGTCTTCACCGAGCACTACTGGCGCGACCGTTGGTACGCGGTCAAGGAGGTGTACGCCGCCGACGGCACCCTCAAGGGCTGGTACTGCGACGTGACGCGCCCCGCGGCCCGTGAAGGCGACGTCCTCAGGGTGGAGGACCTGGACCTCGACCTGTGGTGCTCGGCGGACGGCGCGACGGTCCTGCGCCTGGACGAGGACGAGTTCGAGGCGAGCGCCCTCACCACCACGGACCCCGCCGCCGCGTCGGCGGCCCTGCGCGCCCTCGCGGAACTGGAGTCGCTGGCGCGCGGGGGGTTTCTGCGGACGCTCTGACCACGCGGTCGCCGTGCGGCCGCTCCCGCCGGATCACTCGGCGACCAGCTCCACTTCGTACCCCTGCCGGTCCTCCAGGTAGGCGGCGTACTGTCCCGCGCCGCCCGCGCGGGGGTGGCGGTCCGGGTGGAGCAGGGTCCAGCCGTGGCCGGGCGCGGCGGCGGCGACGCGGTCGAGCTCGGCCCGGTCCGGCAGGTGGAAGGCCAGGTGGTTCAGTCCCGGCAGCCGCCGGTCATGGCTGCCGGGACGCAGGTCCGGCGACTGCTCAAGGACGACGTACGTCTCCCCGCGCCACCAGCTGCGGCCGGCCGCCCAGCGCTGGTACGGCACATGGCCCAACTCGCCCAGGAGCCAGCCCCAGGAGGCCTCCGCCGCCGCGAGATCGGGCACCCACAGCTCCACGTGGTGGACCGCTCCGGTTCTCGCGGGCGCCAACGGAACCGGCGCGGCGCAGCGCTCACCGTCGTACCCGACCGGCTCGTCGTCCGACTGCCAGTGCACGGCGAACCGCTCGCCTTCGCGCCAGGCGGTCAGGGCCGCACGGCAGTACGCCACCATGTCGTCCGGCAGTGCGGACAGGGGGTGCCAGGCGATCTCGTCGCACTTGTCCGGTTCGGCGTTGACCGGGTCGCCGCCCGCTCCGTGCTCCGCCGAGAAGAACCAGCCCATGCGGGGCTCCTCGCCGGGCCCGCGGTGCTGGACGACCACTTCGGCCCGCAGGTCCGCAGGGGCGAGGTCGAGGCCGATCTCCTCGCGCGCCTCGCGGATCATCGCCGCGCGGACGTCCTCGCCGTCCTCCAGGTGCCCGGAGGGGAGGTTCCACAAGCCGTCGCCGTAACCGGTGTTGGCCCGGCGGGCCAGCAGCACGTCCTCGCCCCGGCGCAGGATCAGGTGGACGTCGACGACTTCCGCGTGCCGGTGCCGGCCCTCGGGCACCACCCCCACGACCACATACCGCTCGTCGTCGACCGGCCCGCCCCACAGGCGCGGGTCGCCCGAGAGGCGTTCGGAGTGCAGGCGGGCGGTCAGGGGCGTCAGGGCCTCGGTCAGGCGGGACTGCGGGAGGCCGCAGGGGGCGGTGTTGCCCCAGACCCCCTCGACGAGGATCAGCCGGCCGCCGGGGCGCAGGAGGGTGCGCCAGTGGTGGAGGGCCGCCTCGGGGTCCGGGAGGAGCCACAGGACGTGGCGGGCCAGGATCGTGTCGAACTTCCGCTCGCCCACGGGTGGTTGGGCCGCGTCGCCGGTGAGGATCTCGGCGTCGTGGTTCGCCAGCTTCCGGCGGGCCCGGTCCGTCATCCGCGGCGAGAGGTCGACCCCGGTGACCCGGTGACCGCGCTCGGCGGCGATGAGGGTGAGGCTGCCGGTACCGCAGCCCAGGTCGAGCACGTCGCCGGGGGTGTCCGGCAGCCACTGTCCGAGCCGCTCGGCCCAGGCCTGACGCACCGTCTCGTCGCGCAGGCCGTGGTCCGGCGCGTCGTCGAAAGTGGCGGCGGCCGCGTCCCAGTCGATGTGTGCCCAGGCCTCGGCGGCCTCATTCGTCGTCATGCGTCGATCGTGGCATCCGCCACTGACAACGGGGCCCGGAGCGGCGTCCGGGGGCGGCCAGGCCGCCGGGTTCGGGCAGGTGCTCGATCAGAAAGGTGGGGCGGGGAGGTCTAGCGCGCGGCTTCGGTGGACATCGGTAAGGCAGGGAGGCAGCCATGCGCCGAGTGACCACACACAAACCCGCCGGCAAGTCCGTCAGCCGCCGGGTGCGGGAACGCCAGGAAGCCGAGGTTCAGCCGAGGGAGAGGCCGGAGGTCCGCAAGGACGTCCAGCGGACGTGGTGGCCGGACGGATGAGACCCCCTCATGTGGTCAGCCGCTTGCGGTAGTGCAGCCGGTCGTAGGGGCCTTCGACGCGGCGCTCCAGGAGTTCGTAGCCGTAGCGGGGATAGATCTTCTGGTTCTCCCACATCAACGCGTTGGTGTAGAGCCGGACTTCGGGGAGCCCGAGGGCCCGCGCGTGGGCGTCCACGAAGGTGAGCAGGTGCCGGCCCACCCCTTGCCCCGCCGCATCGGGGTGGACCGCGATGGAGTACAGGAAGAGGTGCGCGTCCTCGCGCGGTTCGGGGAGGGGGTCGAGGACCAGCAGTCCGACGACCGGGTCCCCGACGACGTACACCCGCCCCGCCGCCACATCGGCCGCGTGATCCGATTCCATCGGTGCGGGGACGCGTCCGATGCGTTCGATGTAGTGGTGGTACGCCGCGTCGGTCACCGCTTGCACGGCGGGCACGTCGGCGGCGGTGGCGGGGCGGATGTCCGTGAAGATGCTGGGTGTCGTCGTCATGCCTCCACGTCTATGTCACGGCGACGTACCCGCGACAGCGCCTTCTTCCACAACGGCCACGTCACGATCAGGACGATGAGGCCATAGACCGTCACGGAGAAGGGGGTGTCGATGAGCCCGCGGACGCTGCCGTCGCTGATCTGCAGGGCGCGGCGCAGCTGTTGTTCGGCGTTGGGGCCGAGGATGACGCCGATGACGGCGGGCAGGACGGGCAGGCCGTAGCGCCGCATGCCGAAGCCGATCAGGCCGATGACGAGCAGGATGACGAGGTCGAGCGGTTCGCCGCCGACCGCGTAGGCGCCGACCGCGGCGAAGAACAGGATGCCCGCGTAGAGGTAGGGCCGCGGGATGCGCAGCAGCTTCGCCCAGAGGGGGGCGAGGGGCAGGTTCAGGGCCAGCAGGAGCACCATCCCGACGAACAGGGAGGCGATCAGGCCCCAGACCAGGTCGGGTTCGCGTTCGAAGAGCAGCGGGCCGGGCTGGATGCCGTACTGCTGGAAGGCGGCGAGCATCACCGCGGCGACGGCGGTGGTGGGCAGGCCGAGCGTCAGCATGGAGACGAGGGTGCCCGCGGCGGACGCGGACGACGCCGACTCGGGGCCCGCGACGCCTTCGATGGCGCCCTTGCCCCACTCCTCCTTGTGCTTGGAGAGGCGTTTTTCGGTGACGTAGGAGAGGAAGGTGGGGATCTCCGCGCCGCCGGCCGGGATCGCGCCGAACGGGAAGCCGATGAGAGGGCCGCGCAGCCAGGACTTCCAGGTGCGTCGTACGTCGGCCTTGCCGAGCCAGGGGCGGCCGACGGGGATCGCCTCGGCGCTGGTGCGGCGCAGGTGCGCGGCGACCCACAGGGCCTCGCCGATCGCGAAGAGCCCGACCGCGACGATCACCACGTCGATGCCGTCGGCGAGTTGGAGCGAGCCGAAGGTGAGCCGCTGCTGGCCCGTCATCTGGTCGAGGCCGACCAGGCCGATCGTGAGGCCGATCAGGAGCGAGGCGAGGCCGCGGATGCGGGAGGAGCCGAGCACCGAAGTGACCGCGATGAACGCGAGCACCATGATCGCGAAGTAGTCGGGCGCGCCGATGTCCACGGCGAGGTCGGCGACGGTCGGGGCGAGCGCCACCAGGAGGAGCGTGCCGATCATGCCGCCCGCGAAGTGGCCGATGGCGGCGGCCGCGAGGGCCTGGGAGCCGCGTCCCGCCTTGGCCATCGGATGGCCTTCCATGGCGGCGACGACGGCGGCGCTCTCGCCGGGGGTGTTGAGCAGGATCGAGGTGGTCGAGCCGCCGAACATGGCCCCGTAGTAGATGCCGGCGAACATGATGAAGGCGCCGGTCGGTTCGAGTCCGTACGTCACCGGGAGCAGCAGGGCGACGGCCATCGCGGGCCCGATGCCGGGCAGCACGCCGATCGCGGTGCCGAGGAGGACGCCGACGGCGGCCCACAGGAGGTTGATCGGGGTGAGGGCCGTGCCGAAGCCGTCGACGAGGGAGGTGAAGGCGTTCATGTCACAGCACTCCCATCAGGGGGCCGCCCGGCAGCGGAACGCCGAGCAGGTTGTTGAAGATCTCGTACGTGACGACGGAGAGCACGGCGGCGATCAGCGGGTCCCGGTCGAGGTGGCGGCTGCCGAGCGCGTACGCGGAGCCCCAGAAGAGCAGGGCGCCGGTGACGGGAAAGCCGAGCGGTTCGATGAGGACGGCGGCGGCGAGGAAGACGCCCGCTAGGAGCAGCACGGTGCGCCAGTCGGCGGGTTCGGACAGGTCGATGTCCTCGCCGCTCTCGGCCTCGCCGCGGCCGCCGCGCAGTACGTCGACGGCGAGCAGGAGGGCGACGACGAGCAGGCCGATGCCGACGGCGACCGGCACGGTCTTGGGGCCGATGGGGCCGCGCTGGGCGATCTCCACGTCCATGGTGAGCGCGTCGGTGAGGACGAGGACGCCGAGGGCCAGCAGCATGACGCAGACGCCGAGTTCGGAGTGCTCGCGCAGCCAGGAGCGGCGGTCCGGCCGCTCGGGGGTGACGTCGGTGGTGGTCACAGGCCCAGCTCCTTCAGGACCGAGACGACGCGCTTGTCCTGGGCGTCCAGGAAATCACCGAACCTCTCCCCGGTCAGGAACGCGTCGTCCCAGCCGTTGGTCTTGAGGGACTTGTGCCACTCGGGCGAGGCGTGCAGCTTCTTGATCAGCACGGTGAGCTTCTCGCGCTCGGCGTCGCTGAGGCCGGGCGGGGCGACGATGCCGCGCCAGTTGGTGAACTCCACGTCGTAGCCGGACTCCTTGAGGGTGGGCCCGTCCAGGCCGCGCACCCGCTTGGGCCCGGTGACGGCGAGCAGGCGCAGCTCCCCGGACTTGATCTGGTCCAGGTACTCGCCGACTCCGGAGACGCCGAAGGCGACCTTGCTGCCGAGGATGGAGGCGAGGAGTTCGCCGCCGCCGTCGAAGGGCACGTAGTTGACCTTCTTCGGTTCGATGCCGGCGGCGCGCGCCATCAGCATGGGGGCGAGGTGGTCGGGGCCGCCGGGGGCGGAGCCGCCGCCCACGGGCAGTTTGCCGGGGTTCTTCTTCCAGGCCCCGATGAGCTGGTCGATGGTCTTGTACGGGGAGTTCCTGGCGACCACGACGACGTCCTGCTCCTCGGTGAGCCGGGCGATCGGGGTGGTGTCGGAGAGGGTCTTCGGGGAGTGGTTGGAGCGGGCGGCGCCGACGACGCCGAGCCCCATGGACATGGCGAGCTTGCCGTTGCCGTGCTCGCCGACGAGCCGGGTCAGGCCGACGGTGCCGCCGGCGCCGGGCAGGTTGAACACCTCGATGTTGTGGGTGAGTCCGGCGTCCTCGGCGTTCTTCGCGGCGGTGCGGGCGGTGATGTCGTAGCCGCCGCCGGGGGTGTTGGGGACCATGAGGCGCAGGCCGGGGATCTGGGTGCCGGTCTCGGCGCCGCTGCCCGCGGTGAGCAGGGGCGGCGCCACGAGCACGAGGAGCGCGGCGCCGAGCAGGGCGAGGGGTGTGCGCAGGCGCACGGGTGCCACCACCAGTCGGTACGTCGAAGGGACCTTGCGGAGGGCGGGGGGACATGCGGGTGTGAGGTGGCCCACATGTTGCCCGGGCGTTGACAACCTGTCTCTCTTCCGGAAGCAACGGACGTTGTGGTCGTTGTGGTCACGCCCATAGCCTGCGGCGATGACAAGGGTCCTGGTCGTGGATGACGACTTCATGGTCGCCAGGCTGCACAGCCGGTACGTCACCGCGGTGGCCGGGTTCACCGTGGTCGGCGCCGCCCACACCGGCGCCGAGGCGCTCGGCGCGGCGGAGCGGCTCCGTCCCGACCTCGTGCTCCTCGACGTCTATCTGCCCGACATGGACGGGATCGCGGTGCTCCGGGAGCTGCGGGCCGCCGAGGAACGTGATCCGGGGCGCCGGCCGGTGGACGCCCTGTTCATCACGGCGGCACGGGACGCCCGGATCGTACGGGCGGCGCTGCGCGCGGGGGCCCTGCACTACCTGATCAAGCCGTTCAACCAAGCCGCCCTGCAAGAGCAGTTGCGGCACGTGGCGTCGGTGCGGGCACGGCTCGACGGGCTCGGTCAGGCGCGCCAGGAGGACGTGGACCAGATCTTCGGCACGCGGCCGCCCGGCTCCCGGGAGCTGCCGAAGGGACTCGCGGCCCACACCGCGGAGCTGGTGGAGCAGACCCTGCGGGAGCATCCCGGGGGCCTGTCGGCCTCGGAGTGCGCGGCGGCGGGCTCGCTCTCCCGCGTGAGCGCCCGCCGCTACCTGGAGTTCTTCGTGGACACCGGCCGCGCCGAGGTGACACTGCGCTATGGGGGGACGGGGCGGCCGGAGCGGCGGTACCGGTGGCGGGGGTGAGGGCTGGGGGCTTGGGGGCTTCTGGGCTCGGGGCTTGGGGGTACGCCGGTGGGGCGTCGTCAGTGGCCGCGGGCATAGCGGCCCGGGGAACGCCCACCACGCGCTTGAAGTGCCGGGTCAGGTGTGACTGGTCGTAGAAGCCGCAGGCCGCCGCCGTCTCGCCGGGCGGCCGCCCGTCCAGCAGGAGGCGGCGGGCCCGGTCCACGCGGCGGGCCATCAGGTACTGGTGCGGGGCGATGCCGTACGCCGCGGTGAAGGAGCGCACCAGGTGCGCCGGGTGCGCGTGCAGGAGGGCGGCGGCCTCCTCCAGGGCGATGCCCTCGACCACGCGTGCGTCGAGGAGTTCGCGCAGGGCGTCGGCGACCCGGCGGTCGGGGGCGGGCCTGGCCGCCCCGGCCAGGCGGGGGCGCAGCCGCTCGCGCAGCCGTTCCCCGACGAGCGCGAGCCGGGCGGCCGCCTCCAGTTCGTCGCCCGGGTGCGCGAGGGCCGTGTGCAACTGTCCGATGCGGTGCCGCAGCAGGGGGTCGACGAGGTCGGGGGCGTCCGCGGCGGCCCCGATGAACGACGCGTCGAGCGGCCCGTCCTCCGCCGCCTCCAGATACAGGACGCGCTTGCGGAAGCCGTCCGGGGTGGCCGCTGAGCCGTTGTGCGGGATCTGCGGCGGCAGCAGCGAGACCGTGCCGAGCGGGGTGCCGTGGGGGTTGCGCTCCAGGTCGTAGCGGACCGCTCCCTCGTCGACGATCAGCAGGGTCCAGGTGTCGTGCACGTGCATCGGATAGGCGTGGCGCGTGAAGTGCGCGTGGAAGACCTCCGTGACCCCGCGCACCGCGGGACGCCACGCGGTGATCTCCTCGCCGGCCGCCATGCAAAGAACGTACAAGACCGGGATGCGCGGTGATCGGCAGTCTCGACGCATGAGCACAGACACCGCCACCACGCCCACCCCGTTCACCGCCACCGCCGTCGACCGGCGACCCGTCCGCTTCGACACCAAGATCGCCGTACTGCTCCGGGACGACCTGGAGAGCTGGCAGCGGCTGAACGTGACCGCGTTCCTCGTGAGCGGACTCGGCACGCGGCTGCCCGAGCTGGTCGGGGAGCCGTACGAGGACGCCGACGGCACCGCCTACCTGCCGATGTTCCGGCAGCCGGTGCTCGTCCTTGAGGGCGGCGAGGAGGTGCTGGCCGCGGCGCGCGGCCGGGCGCTGGGGCGGGGCCTGCCGTGCTCCGTGTTCACCTCCGACCTCTTCGCCACCGGCAACGACACCGACAACCGGGCGGCCGTCCGCGCCGTCGCCGGGGACGAGTTGGACGTCGTCGGGCTGGCCGTCCACGGACCACGCAGCGCGGTCGACAAGGTGCTGAAGGGAGCGCGGATGCACCCGTGACCGAGGCTCTACCTGAGCCCTTGGTTAGCGCTCCCTTAAACGCACCATAAGGATCTCTGTTCCCCGTCCTCAGCAGGGATTCCGCGGATCACAGGGGCTAGCTTTCTGATCGCCGGGGCGGTGCCGAACCGTCGGTGCCGCTGGTGTTCGGGGGGCGGTGCCGCCCGTTCGCCACCGCCCCGCGCCCCCAGAACCGCCGTTTGAGGAGAACCCGCATGCCCGCACGCCGCAAGGTCGCCGCGATCGCCGCCACCGGAGTCGCCCCGCTCGCCCTGACCGCCCTGTCGGCACACCCCGCCGCCGCGCACGGCTCGATGACGGACCCGGTCAGCCGGGTCTCCGCCTGCTTCCAGGAGGGCCCGGAGTCGCCCAGGTCGGCCGCGTGCAAGGCCGCCGTCGCCGCGAGCGGCGCGCAGGCCTTCTACGACTGGAACGGCGTCAACATCGCCAACGCCGCCGGGAAGTCGAAGCAGATCATCCCCGACGGCAAGCTGTGCAGCGCCGGCAACGACAAGTACAAGGGCCTCGACCTGCCGCGCGCCGACTGGCCGTCCAGCAGGCTGACGTCCGGGAAGCACACCTTCCACTACAAGGGCACCGCCCCGCACAGGGGTTCGTTCGAGCTGTACGTCACGAAGAGCTCGTACGACCCGACGAAGCCCCTGAAGTGGTCGGACCTGGAGAAAAGGCCCTTCGTCAAGGTCACCGACCCGAAGATGGTGAACGGCGACTACGTCTTCGACGGCAAGATCCCCGCCCGGTCGGGCCGCCACCTCATCTACTCGATCTGGCAGCGCTCGGACTCCCCCGAGGCGTTCTACACCTGCTCCGACGTCGTCTTCGGCAAGGACACCGGCGGCTCCGGATCCGGCTCCGGCTCGGCGCCCGCCCCGGGCCCGGTCGCGTCGGCTCCCTCGGACGAGGAGATCGCGGCGGGCGCCGAGAAGTCCACGGTCGAGCACCAGGGCCACGGCGACTCCGACGAGAAGACGGGCGCCAAGGCCACGGAGGCCGCCCCGGACGCCGGTGCCGGTGCCGGTGCCGGTGCCGGTGCCGGTGCCGGTGCCGGTGCCGGTGCCGGTGCCGGTGCCGCGGAGGCTTCCGAGGCCTCCGGCAACGAGCCCGAGGTGAACGGCGGTGCCGAGAAGCCCGCCACGGCCGCCGGCGACAACCTCGCCGAGACCGGCGGCGACAGCACCACCTCGTACATCGCGATCGGCGGTGCCGCCGCTCTCGCCGTCGGTGCCGCGGCGATGTTCGCCACGACGCGCCGCCGCGCGGCGGGACGCCACGGCCGCTGAGCCGTCTCTTCAGCCCTCCTCCGCTGTCACGACAGGCACGTGCTCGGGGTGGCGTGCGCCGGATCCAGCGCGTTCGCCACCTCGTGGTGGGCGACGCGGTCCAGGATGCCGACGGCCACGTGCTCGGAGACGTCGAGGGGCACAGTTCCTGGACGGTCACGTTGCGCACGCCGGGGCCGTCCAGGAACTGGCTGCGGTAGGGGGTGACCACCTCGTCGTACTTGGTGGCGATGACGGTGTAGCGCACGCCCGGCACGGTGTCGCCGCCCGCGTTGAGCTTGGTCAGGAAGGGCGATCCGGCCACCTGGTCGGCGAGGGCGGGCGTCTTCGTGGTCAGCAGGTCCTCGACGCCCGGGAAGTGCGGCAGCAGCTTGGTGAGGCCGAGCAGAGTCGTGCCGTGGTTGTCGGGCGCGAGGCCGATGAGGGCGTTCACCTCGGCGGCGCCGCCGAGGAACTTGAGGTAGTGGCGGGGCATCATGCCGCCCTGCGAGTGGCCGACGAGGTCCGCCTCCTTGGCGCCCGTCGAGGCGAGCACCTTGTCGACGAAGCCGTCGAGCTGCTCGGCCGACTTCTCGATGGGCCCGAGCCCGTGGAAGAACGGCACGTCCTTCAACTGGCCGTAGTCCAGGGAGTAGACGCAGTAGCCGCGCGCGACGAGGTAGGGCGCGAGGACGAGCCAGTTGTCGACGGAGTTCCCGAAGGTGCCGTGCACGAGGACGACCGGGCGGGGGTGCGCGGCGGACGGCTTGCAGTCGTAGTCGTTCCAGCCCCTCGACACGGAGGCGGTGGCGGCCGATGCGGCGGTATCGGCCGCGGCCGCCGGGGCGAGGGTGGTGGCCGCGCCCGTGACGAGCAGGGCGGCGGCGAACGCGCGCAGCGCGCGTCTCCAGGGCAGCATCGTGTGATCTCCTTGCGGCTCAAGGGAGTTGCGGGAGTTGCGATGGCGGCGTGCCCCGGGATCCGGATCACCAGGTCGGTGCGGGAACGCGTACGGCTGGCGCACGGTTGTTGCGTGCACGACAAGCTACGCGCGAGTACGTGAAGAGTGAAGTCGCACGTCGGCAAAACTTCCAGTGTTCACTGGCGCGGTTCCGGGACCGGTACGGGTGGGCTCACCGCGGCGGAGCTACCAGGCCCGCCTCGTACGCGATGATGACCAGCTGGACCCGGTCGCGTGCGCCGAGCTTGGTGAACAGCCGTGCCACATGGGCCTTCACCGTGGCCACGGTGATGTGGAGCTGGGCGGCCACCTCGGCGTTGGACAGGCCGCGTCCCACGAGGGTCAGGACCTCGCGCTCCCGGTCGGTGACGCCCTCCACGGCGTCCTCCACCGCCCCCTTCACCGCGCACGGCTCCGGCGGCGGGCCCGGCTGCTCGGGGCGGGCGGCGAACTCCGCGATCAGGCGCCGGGTGACGCTCGGCGCGATCAGCCCGTCCCCGGCGGCGACCACGCGGATCGCCGCGAGGATGTCCTCCAGGGCCATGTCCTTGACGAGGAAGCCGCTCGCGCCGGCCCGGAGCGCGCCGTAGACGTACTCGTCGTCGTCGAAGGTGGTCAGGACAAGGACACGGACCGATCCCCCGCCCTCCTTGATCAGGCGGGTGGCCTCGATGCCGTCCATGCCGGGCATGCGGATGTCCATGACGACGACGTCCGGGCGTACGTCCCTGGCCAGCCGCACCGCTTCGGCACCCGTGCCCGCCTCCCCCACGACGTCGATGTCGGGGGCGTCGGCCATCAGGACGCGCAGCCCCGCGCGGACCAGCGGCTGGTCGTCGGCGAGGACGACGCGGACCGCCGTCACCGGGTCTGCCTCGGGGGCATGGGCAGCCGGGCCGTCACGCGGAAGCCGCCCTCGGGGCGCGGCCCGGCGGTGAAACGGCCGTCCAGCAGGGCGACGCGCTCCCGCATGCCGACGATGCCGTATCCGGTGCCCGCGGGCAGCCCGCCGCGGCCGTCGTCCTCGACCTCGACGGTCACCTCGTCGGCGCCGTACGTGACGCTCACCCGGCACATGTCGGCGCCCGCGTGCCGTACGACGTTGGTGAGCGCCTCCTGGAGGATGCGGAACGCGGCCAGGTCGATGTCGGCGGGCAGCGGCCGCTGTTCGCCCCGCAGGCGCACGGCGGCGCGGACCCCGGCGTCGCGCGTCGAGGTGACGAGGCCGTCGAGACCGGCGAGGCCGGGGGTGGGCGCCAGGGGCGCGGCGCCCTCTGCCGCCTCGGGGCCCGGCCGGCGCAGTGCGACCAGGGTGCGCCGCAGCCCCGCGAGGGTCTCCCGGCTGGTGGCCTCGATGGTGGTGAGCGCGTTGCGCGCCTCGGCGGGCTGGGTGTCGATGACGCGGCTGCCGACGCCCGCCTGGATGGCGATGACGCCGAGGCTGTGCGCGATCATGTCGTGCAACTCCCTTGCTATGCGCAGTCGTTCGGCGGTGACCGCCTGCTCTGCGGCGCGCACGGCGAGCGCCTCGGCGTGCGCGCGGCGCTCCCGCACGGAGTCGCCCCCCAGCCAGGCGGCGAGCGTCGCCAGCACGAGGAACAGGACGAGCTGTACGGCCCGGACCGGGGTCGGGCCGAGGGAGGTCAGATGCGTGCCGAGTTGCGTGCCCAACGCCAGGGCCGCCGCCGCGAGCGAGGTGCGGCGCGGCCGGGTGGCGGCGATGTAGCCGACGGCGAGATCGCCGAGCAGCACCTGGAGGTACACCACCTCCGAGTTCTGCATCTGCGTACGCGCGGCGGCCCACCCGGCGAGCAGCAGCACCAGCGCGGGCAGCGGCCTGCTCCGCAGGAGTACGCCGACGAGCGCGGTGAGGACGATCAGCGGGGCGACGGTCAGGGCGCTGAAGCCGCCGCGCCCGTCGAGCGTCACGAGGAACACGGCGAAGGGGTAGGCGAGCCCGGCGCACCAGGACAGCGGCGTCAGCCACGCACGCGGGAGCCGTGGGGTGGTGACGGCCGGTGAGGTCGGCAGAGCGGGGGCGCCCCGCGTCTCAAGCATGACCCGATCGTAGGCGCGCGCCCCTGACCTGGGCATCGGTCCCCGGGCTTACGCCCATGGGCTACCCCGGGAAGCGTCGGACGGCGTTGTCAGTGCCTCCTCCTAGAGTGCAATCACTTCGGCAAGCTGCCTCGGCAAGCCGCCTAGCAGAAGGAGCAGAGCCATGTCCGCAAACAGGATCCAGCACAAGGTCAATCACGTCGCGCTGGTCGTGGACTGTTCGGGTTCCATGCGTCCGCACCAGGATCAACTGGTGCGTGTCGTGGACGAGTTCGTGGCCGGTCTCAAGGCCGAGTCGGACAGCCTCGGTCACGAGACCCGGATCAGCCTCTACTCCTTCGACCACCGGGTGGAGAACCTGGTGTGGGACATGGACGTGAAGCATCTGCCGTCCATGCGCGGCCTGTACCGGGTCAACAACGGCGCCACGGCCCTCATCGAGGCCTCCCTGAAGTCCCTCGACGACCTGGGCCACATATGGGAGGAGTACGGCGAGCACAGCTTCCTCCAGATCGTGGTGACGGACGGCGAGGAGAACGCCTCGGGCGGCGACCGGCGCCACGACGGCGACATGGCCGTCCTCGGCCCCTGGCTCGACAGGATCGCGGCGAAGATGGGCGGGCTTCCGGAACACTGGACGTCCGCGATCCTCGTGCCGAACTCCCTGGCCAAGCGGACCGCGCAGAACTACGGCTTCCCGGCGGGGAACATCGCCATCTGGGACGCGGATTCCCAGGAGGGCGTCGAGGAGGCCATCGGCACGGTGCGCGCCGCCGCCACCAGCTTCCTGCGGGCCCGCGAGAAGGGGGTGCGCGGCACGAAGAACCTCTTCGCCGTCGGCCAGGACATCTCGATCGACGAGGTGCGGGCGAACCTCGAACCGATTCCGGCGAACAAGTACCGGCTCCTGAAGGTGGACAAGGAGGTCGAGATCCGCCCCTTCGTCGACTCGCACCCGGGTGTGACGTACGAACGCGGTGCCTGCTACTACCAGTTGGGCGCCCGCGCACAGGTCCAGCCGAACAAGGAAGTCATCGTGGTCGAGAAGGACACCGACCGCGCCTACACCGGCGACGCGGCGCGCAGCCTCCTGTTCGGTTCGGGCATCCAGGGCACCGTCTCGGTGAAGGCGGGGAACAACCCCAAGCTGGAGGTCTATGTGCAGAGCCGTTCGGTGAACAGGAAGCTCAAGCCGAACACGCGGCTGCTCATCATGCTCTGAAATACTCTGAAGGTGCCCTGAAGGTGCCCTGAAGGTGTGCTGAGGTCCCGCGCCGCACGACGCGGCTCGCTTCACGCCGCCAGCGTTCCCGGCACGATCGCGCCGGGGCCGAACTTCTCCCGGGCCCGGTCGGCCACCTCCTCGATGCGGCGGGCCTTCTCGTCCGCCGGGTCGAACGTCAGCTGGTGGGCGGCGCGTTCGGCCGGGCCGAGCCCCTCGGCGCGCAGACTGATCGCGCGCACCCGGGCCCGTTGCAGGCCGAGCGCCTCATACATGCGGTACGCGGCCGTGGTCAGCGCGGTGGAGTGCGCGGTCGGCTCGGGCAGGGCCCGGGTCCGGACGGTCGTGCTCCGGTCCGCGTACCGCACGGTGAGGGTCAGCGCGCGGCACACCTGGTCCTCGCCGCGCATCCTGATGCCCAGCTCCTCGGCGCCGGACAGCAGGGCGCGGCGGTGCCGGAAGGGATCCACCTCATCGCGGGGGAAGGGGCGTTCGACGGCGATCGAGCGGGCGGCGGAGTTCGGTACGACCCGGGTACGGTCGATGCCCCGCGCCTTCTCGCGCAGCTCGCGGCCCGCGCGGGCGCCGACCAGCCGTTGCAGGGTGGACAGCGGTGCGGCGGCGACCTTCCCGAGGGAGTCGAGGCCGTACTCGCACAGGGTGCGGGCGGTGGCGCGGCCGATGCCGGGCAGTTCGCCGACCGGCCTCTCGGCGAGGAACTCGCGTACGCCGTCAGGGCCTTCGGGCACGGCGCGGGTCACGCCGGGGGCGGCGCCGCGCGCGGCCATCCGTGCCAGCATCGGGCCGGGCCCCGCGCCGATCGCGCACTCGACCCCGTACAGCGCGAGCGCCCGCACCCGGATCAGCGCGGCCATCTCGACGGCGCTCCGGCCGAAGTAGCGCCGGGCGCCGCGGATGTCCATGAGGGCGGCGTCGGGCGGGAGCGCCTCGACCTGCGGGGTGAACTCGCCGAGCAGGCCGACCAGTTGGGGCAGCAGCGCCTCGTACATGGGCTCCAGCAGGAACCGCACGTAGAGGGTGCTCACGCCGCCGGTGGGAACAGTGGGGTCGGTGTGGGCGGTGTGGGCCGTGTCGAAGGTGTTCATCCCGCGCTCCCCGGGCTCTGGTGCCACAGCTTCCTGCTCGTGCCCGCCGGCCCTTCGCCCGCCGGGCGCAGATCCGCCCAGGGGTGCATCTCGTACCCCGTGGCCATGCGGATGCGGCGGCCGCCCGCCACCGGGTCCGGGTCCGGGCCCTGTCCGGGCTTCGGCTCGGGGTCGGGTCCGGGCCCAGGCCCGGGCTCCGCCAGACGCAGCGCCACCGCGTCGAGGCCGCCCTCCTCGCGCACCTCCACCAGCTCCGCCAGGTTCCACGCCGCCGAGCCGACGACGCTGAGGCTGCGCGGCCCGCGGCGCTGCACCACGCCGCGCACCAGCAGCAGCCAGGAGTGGAAGACGGTGTGCGCGCACCGCTCGTGCGCGTCGTCGAAGAAGGCCAGGTCGACCAGGCCCGTGCCGTCGTCCAGCGTGGTGAAGATGACCCGCTTGCCGGAGCGGATCGGCGGGGTCTGCGTGGCGGCCTTGGCGCCCGCGACCAGGACGGTCGCGCCGTGTTCGGCCTCGCGCAGCCGCCGGGCGCTGAGTACGCCCAGCTCGGCCAGGAAGGCGCCGTGGTCCGCCATGAGGTGGCGCGAGGAGTCCATGCCGAGGACGCCCAGCTCGGCGCTGAGCCGCTCCGCGTCGTCCAGGTCGGGCAGGCCCGCGGGCGCCGTCTTCCGCCCACCGGCCAGGGGGAGCTGGGCCCCGGCCGCTCCCCGGCTGCCGCGCCGCAGCTCGGCCAGGTGCAGTTGCAGGTCGCGGCGGTTGGCGCCGAACGCGTCGAGCGCGCCGACCTGGGCGAGCCGCTGCGCGACCGGCTTCGAGGGCCTGGCCCGCTCCCAGAAGTCGACGAGGGAGGCGTAGGGCTGTCCGTCCGCGATGCGCGCGGCCTCGGCCTCGCTGATGCCGTGCACGTCGGAGAGCGCGAGCCGCAGGCCCCACCTTTCCCGGGGCCCCGGATTATCAGACACCAGTTCGATACGGTGGGCGACCGCCGACCGGTTCACGTCCAGCGGCAGGATCGGCACCCCGCGCCGCCGCGCGTCCGCGAGCAGCAGCCGCTTCGGGTACATGCCGGGGTCGTGCGTGAGCAACCCGGCGTAGAACGCGGCCGGGTGATGGGCCTTCAGCCACGCCGACTGGTACGTCGGCACCGCGAAGGCCACGGCGTGCGCCTTGCAGAAGCCGTACGACCCGAAGGCCTCGACGATCTCCCAGGCGCGGGCGATGGTCTCGGCGTCGTACCCCTTGGCCGCCGCGTGCTGCGCGAACCAGAACCGGATGCGCCCCTGCGACTCGGGGTCGGAGAGCCCGCGCCGCACCCGGTCCGCCTCGTCGCGCCCGCAGCCGGTCATGATGTCCACGATGTGGATGATCTGCTCGTGGAAGACGACGACGCCGTACGTCTCCTTCAGCGGCTCCGCGAGGTCCGGGTGCGGGTAGCGGACGGGCGCGCGGCCGTGCCGGGCCTCGATGAAGGGCCGCACCATGTCGGCCGCGACCGGGCCCGGCCGGAACAGCGAGATGTCGACCACGAGGTCGTGGAAGGTCGAGGGCTGAAGCCGTCCGACCAGGTCGCGCTGGCCCGGCGACTCGATCTGGAAGCAGCCGAGCGTCTCGGTGGACTGGATGAGCCGGTACGTCGCCGGGTCCCCCGGCTCCACCGCGTCCAGGTCGACTCGCTCCCCCGTGGCCCGCGCGACCTCCGTCACCGCGTGTGCCATCGCCGACTGCATCCGCACACCGAGCACGTCCAGCTTGAGCAGGCCGAGGTCCTCCACGTCCTCCTTGTCGAACTGCGACATGGGCAGGCCCTCGCCGCTGGTGGGCACCACGGGCGTGCGCGCGAGCAGCGAGGCGTCGGAGAGCAGCACCCCGCACGGGTGCATGGCGACGCCGCGCGGCAGCGCGTCCAGCGCCTCGACCAGCTCCCACAGCCGGTCACGATCGCCGAACTCCTCGGCGACCGACCGCAGTTCGGGCAGTTCCGCCAGCGCGGCGCGGGCGTCGCGCGCGCGGATGTGCGGAAAGGCCTTGGCGACGCGGTCGATGTCGGCCGGGTCCATGGACAGGGCGGCGCCCACATCGCGTACGGCATGGCGCACCCGGTAGGTCTCGGGCATGGCGACGGTCGCGACCCGCTCGGCGCCGAAGCGGCCGATGATCGCGCGGTAGACCTCCAGGCGGCGGGCGGACTCCACGTCGATGTCGATGTCCGGCAGGACGTGCCGCCGCTTGGACAGGAACCGCTCCATGAGCAGCCCGTGTTCGACGGGGTCGGCGTGCGCGATGCCGATGAGGTGGTTGACGAGGGACCCGGCGCCGGAGCCGCGCGCCGCGACGCGGATGCCCATGTCGCGTACGTCATCGACCACTTGGGCCACGGTGAGGAAGTAGGAGGCGTAGCCGTGGTGGGCGATGATGTCCAGCTCGTGGTGCATGCGCTCCCAGTACGCGCGCCGGGAGTCGTAGCCCCGCAGCACCATGCCCGCCGCCGCCCGCGAGGCGAGGACGCGCTGGGCGGTGCGCCGCCCGGCGCCGACCAGGCGCGGCTCGGGGAAGTGCACGGTCCCGACGCCGAGGTCGTCCTCGGGGTCGACCAGGCACGCGGCGGCGGTCGCCCGGGTCTGTTCGATCAGGCGGTGCGCGGTGTCGCGGCGGAAGCCCGCGGCCTCGACGACCCGCTCGGCGACGCGCAGCATGTCGTCGGCGCCCTTCAGCCAGCGTTCGCCGCTGTCCAGTTCCTTGGTCGGGTCGACGGGGACGAGGCGGCGCGCGGCGTCGAGGACGTCGGCGACGGGGCCCTGCCCGGCGTCGGCGTAGCGCACGGCGTTGCTCAGGACGGGCCGCACCCCCTGCTCGGCGGCGAAGCCGACGGTGCGCGCGGCCAGGCGCAGCGAGCCGGGCCCGGTGCCCTCGCGGCCGTGCCAGACGGACTCCAGGCGCAGCGCGTCGCCGTACCGCTCGCGCCAGGGCGCGAGGAGGCGGGCGGCCCGGTCGGGGCGTCCGGCGGCGAGCGCGCGCCCCACGTCGGAGGCGGGGCCGAGCAGCACGGTCAGGCCCTCGCCGTGGTTCTCCTGCCACGGCAGGACGGGCTGCCCATCGGTGCCGTCGGCGTCGGCGCGGTGCGCGGCGGTGACCAGGCGGCAGAGCGCGGCCCAGCCGGTGGCGCCGTCGCGGGCGAGGAAGGTCACGCGCGGGGTCGACTCGTCGATGAAGGCACCGCCGCGCACGGGGGCGCGCCGCCGCTCACCCTTGGCCGGGGCGGGCTCCGCCACCGCCAGCTCGGTGCCGAAGAGCGGCCGTACCCCTGCCTTCGCGCAGGCCTTGGCGAACCGGACCGTGCCCGCGAGGGTGTCCCGGTCGGTGAGCGCGAGGGCGTCCATGCCCCGCTCGGCGGCGCGCTCGGCGAGCCGCTCCGGGTGCGAGGCGCCGTACCGCAGGGAGAACCCGGAGACGGTGTGCAGATGCGTGAAGCCGGGCACACGCACCTCCTGTAACCCTGAACCGATCCGATCTCGTATCCCCCACCTCCACCATAGACCAAGTTTCGAACGCATGTACGACACGTGTGCGAGGCCCCTCCCCGAACACCCCCGGCGACGCCCCGGCATCGCCCGTTCGGCCCATCCCACCTGCGGGAACGACCGGCGCCCCGGAGCGTGGGGGCATGAGGTTCGTCGATGAATTGAAGAGCGCCGTCACTCCGCGAGCAGCCCTGCTCGTCATCGGCGTACTCGCCCTCCAGCTGCTGTTCATCGCCTCCTACGTGGGGGCGCTGCACGACCCGAGACCGAAGGACGTGGCCTTCGGAGTGGTCGCCCCGGGCCCCGCGGCCGAGCGGACCGCCGACAAGCTGGGGAAGCTCCCCGGCGGACCGCTGGACCCCCGCGTCCTCAAGGACGAGGCCACGGCCCGGCGCCAGATCATGCACCGCGACATCGACGGCGCCCTGGTCGTCGACCCACGCGGCACCACCGACACCCTCCTGGTCGCCTCCGGCGGCGGCACCGCGCTCTCCAGGACCCTGACCACGCTCCTCACCGAAGTGGACGCGGCCGAGAAGCGCACGGTGAAGACCGAGGACGTGGCCGCCGCCTCGGACAAGGACTTCAACGGCCTCTCGTCCTTCTACCTGGTCGTCGGCTGGTGCGTCGGCGGCTATCTGTGCGCGTCGATCCTGGCGATCAGCGCGGGCTCCCGGGCCTCGAACCTGCCGCGCGCGATCATCAGGCTCGGCACCATGGCGCTCTACTCGATCGTCGGCGGACTCGGCGGCGCGATCATCATCGGGCCGATCCTCGGCGCCCTGCCCGGCAGCATCATGGGGCTGTGGGGCCTCGGCGCCCTGGTCGTCTTCGGGGTCGGCGCGATCACGCTCGCCCTCCAGGCGCTCACCGGCATCGTGGGCATCGGCCTGGCCGTCCTCATCATCGTCATCGGCGGCAACCCGAGCGCGGGCGGCGCCTTTCCGCTGCCCATGCTGCCGGCGTTCTGGAAGGCGATCGGGCCCTGGCTGCCGCCCGGCGCGGGCACCTGGTCGGCGCGCTCCATCGCGTACTTCGAGGGGAACGCGCTCACCGGCCCGCTCCTGGTCCTGGCCGCCTGGGCGCTGGTCGGCGTGGTCGTCACCCTCGCCCTGTCCGCTCGGCGCGGACGCCCGGCCAATGGTTCGATCGACCTCAGCGGCACGCAGTACGGCAGGCCCCTCACCCCCTGAGGGGCGCGGGAAACCGCGTGCGCCCCGCCCCGCAGGTCGCGGGGACGGGGCGCACAGCGTCCGGCGTCCGGCGTCCGGCATCCGGCATCCGGCATCCGGCATCCGGCATCCGGCAGTCTCAGCCTGAGTCGGCTTCAGCCTCAGCCTCAGCCGATTTCCGCGCCGTAGGCGCTCAGCGCCTCCGGCACCGGCTGGAAGAAGGTCTCACCCCCGGAGGAGCAGTCGCCGCTGCCGCCCGAGGTGAGGCCCAGCGCGGTGTCACCGGCGAAGAGCGCGCCGCCGCTGTCACCGGGCTCGGCGCAGACCGTGGTCTGGATCAGACCGTCGACCTGGCCCTCCTGGTAGTTCACCGTGGCGTTCAGAGCGGTGACCTCACCCTCGTGGAGCTGCGTGGTGCTGCCGCTGCGCTGCACCTTCTGCCCGACCGTGGCCTCCCCCGCCTTGGTGATCGCCTGGGCGCCGCCGTTGTAGAGGTTCACCTCGCTCGGGTGCGGGGTGTCGGCCGTGTACTTCACGAGGGCGTAGTCGTTGCCCGGGAAGCTCGACTCCTCCGTGGTGCCGATCTCCTGGCCGCCCTGCGCGTCGGACCAGCTCTTGACCGCGTTGCCGCAGTGGCCCGCCGTCAGGAAGTGGGGCTGGCCGTCCTTGACGACGTTGAAGCCGAGCGAGCAGCGCGAGCCGCCGCCGAAGATCGCGTCGCCGCCGGCGATGAAGGCCTTGAACTCGCCCTTGCTGTGCCTGAGTTCGGCCTTGCCGCCGAGGCTCTTCACGATCGAGCCGACCTGGTCGAGCGCGGCGCCCTTGACGGTGCGGTCCGCTGTGACGACGACCTTGTTGGTGGCCGGGTCCATCGCCCACGAGGTACCGGGCAGGGCCGCCTTCTCGTCGAGCGTGGTGCGGGCGCTCGTCAGCTCCGCCAGGGAGTTCTCGACGATTCTGGCCTTGCCGCCCGCGGACTCCACGGCGTCCGCCGCGCTCTTGTCCAGCACGTTCACGACGAGCGCCTTGGCCTTGGCGTCGTAGTACGTGCCCGCGGCGTCCGCGCCGAGATCCTGGGTCAGGGTCGATGCGAGCTTTCCGGCCTTCGCCACGGAGAGGACATCCGGGGTCGGGTCCGGCGTGCTCTCGCTCGCGTTCGCAGTCTGGAAGGTGATTCCCGCGGCGACCAGCGCGGCGATGCCCGCGCCTGCCACGGCGGCACGCCGCTTGGATATGCGTCGGTGCTTCAAAACTCACGACCTCCTGTGGGGGAACGACCCGTCCGGCGTGGGGGCCTGACGGGTCGTAGGTGGTACGTGGCACGTGATGACCACGCCGGACAGCGGCGTTCGCCGCACCGGAGTGACCGCGTCCATGCCAAGTTGCTCGCCCACTATCCCGACGCCTCGCGGTCGCACACAAGGTCCACTTCAGGACGCGCACGCGAAAACGGGCAGTGCGCCCTTCAGCTCTCACACGACCCCATCGCGCCACGTCGTTCCCGTTGCAAACACCGTGTGCGAGGGAAGGGTCATCAGCGTGTGAGGACTAGTCCTGTCCGGTTCTCGCCGGTGGCCTCACGGAACCGGACCACGGACGAGCCCCCACCCGAGGACCGGGCGGGGGCTCGTCGTGCTGCCGGTGGAACCAGTTCCGTACGCGGTGCCAGTACGCGGTGCCAGTACGCGGTGCTCGTCGTACGTCAGTACACGCTGACGTTGTACGCGCGCAGCGCCTCGGTGACCGGCTGGAAGAACGTCGTGCCGCCGGACGAGCAGTTGCCGCTGCCGCCGGAGGTCAGCCCGAGTGCGGTGGAACCCGCGTACAGGGGGCCGCCGCTGTCGCCGGGCTCGGCGCAGACCGTGGTCTTGATCATGCCGTAGACGACGTCGCCGCCGCCGTAGTTGACGGACTGGTTCAGCGCGGTGACCCGGCCGCTGTGCGTGCCGGTGGTGGAGCCGCGACGCGTCACGTTCTGTCCGACCGTCGGGTCGGCGGCGCTCGTGATGTCCTGGTTGCCCACGGTGCCCGACTTGGTGATCGAGGTGTTGGTGTAGCGCACGATCCCGTAGTCGTTCGTCGGGAAGCTTGAGCCGTGCGTGGTGCCGAGCACGGTCGTCTTCGCCGAGTTGGCCCACCAGGTGCCCGCACCGTCGGTGCAGTGCCCCGCGGTCAGGAAGTAGTAGGTGCTGCCGTTGCGGACGTTGAAGCCGAGCGAACAGCGCCAGCTGCTCGCGTAGGTGGCGTCGCCGCCGGAGATGTACTTCTGGAACTTGCCCGGGGTGCGCTCGATCTTCAGGGCGCCCGCGTTGGATCCGGCGGCCGCCTTGAGCTCGGCGATCTCCGCCTTGGAGACCGTGCTGTCGGCGGTGACGACGACCTGCTTGGTCTTCGGGTCGACGCCCCAGGCGGTGCCCGCGACATCGGCTTCGAGGACGGCGTCACTGGCCTGTTCCAGCTGCGAGGCGCTGAAGGTGGCCATGCCGTCCTGCGCGTTCGCCGCGGGGACGGCGAGCGCTCCGGCGGCGACGAGCCCGGTGGCTATCGCGAGCAGACGGGTGCGTCTGGCCATGCCGGTGTGGGGGATGGTGCGCTTGATCCTCACGTTGTTCCCTCCCGAGGGAAGTCAGTGGGTCCTTGTGGGTTGAGGACCCGTGAGGCGCAGCCAAGAGCGAGCCCGGATTCCGGATACGTCGTGCCCCTGACAAGCGCTGCTCGGGAGTATTGAGGGGCGAGGACCGGCCGCACAAGGGCGCCTTTCGGCCGTGAACCGGTCCCGGTCTCCCCCGCTGTCGGGTCCGGTCAGCGGTCCAGGAGATTCCGCTCGCCCGCCGCGATCTCCGTGGTCAGGGTGTTGCCCGGCGGCGGGAAGGGACAGATGAAGTGGTCGGCGAAGGCGCACGGCGGCAGCAGCGCCCGGTTGAAGTCGACCGTCGTATGCCCCTCGGCGTCGGGCGCGGCGGGCCGCAGGAAACGGAAGCGGTAGCTGGAGACGCCGCCGGTGGCGTCCGCGAAGACGGCCCACAGCGAACCGTTGGCCTCGACGCTCACCTGAAGGGTGTGCTCGGTGCCCCCGGACCCTCCGTGGCCTCCGAGCCGGAAGGACAGCTCACCGCCGAGCCCGAGGCCACGCTCCTTGCCGTCCGCGTTGCCTACGGTGACGGTGCGGTCCTCGGCGTACGGGGTGAAGCGTCCGGGCACGGCCCAGCGCGCGTCGTACGGGGTGGCGTCGATGCCCTTGAAGGCGCGGCGCGTTGCGGCGCCCGGGTCGAAGTCGCGTACCGCCCACAGACCTTCGCGCCGGATGACGACGAGCCGGCGCTCCCCGTGTGCGACGCGGGCCTCGGCGGCCGGACCGCTGTCGGCGGTCAGCCGGACCTCGCCGTCCAGGGGCTGTCCGTCGACGGTCAGGCCGTCTTCCGCACGGGCGGTCAGGACGACCGCGTCGGGCGTCTCTGTCCACCGCCCGGGGATGTCCAGAATTGAACCGTCCGGATGGTCCGCGAGCCAGTGCGTGCCGGTGAGGGAGAGCGGCCCGTAAGGGGCCGCGACCGTCTCGGTGCGCTGCGCGTGCCAGCGCTCCCAGTCCCGTACGGGGTCGGGGCCCGAAGCGTGTTCTGTGTGATCGGGACGCTCGGTGCTCATTTCGGGGTGCTCGGTGCTCATGGTGATCAACCCTTCCATACGGACTCGCGCGGCCCGAGGTGTTCCTCGGCGACCGACCGCGGGGTGCGTCGACGCAGCACATCGTGCACGTGCGCCCCCGCCTGATGCCCTGTCACCTGATGACTGCGACCCACCGGTCGACCGCTCGGCCTGAGCCCCCGTCAGAACCGGGACGATCAGCCCGTCGTAGTCGACGACTCCCCCGAGCGACCCTTGACTGATCAACTCCCGCATCGCAGCGAGAACCGTTCACCCGTCCGCACCCACCGTCACCCATACGCCGTCGATCATCATATTTCACTCTCTGTCAGCAACCGCGCACAGTACGGCCCTTGAAGTACGGCATGCGTCGGCGTGTTGACTGTGCACCAGTACCGTCACGAAAACCCCGCGCGGCGACTATCCACTTGGCGCACCATCCGCATCATGGACGAGCATAGGGATGCGGAACGCAGGGAAACCGCAGTGAGAGGAGGCGTCCATGGGATCGGTGCGCAAGGCGAGTGCTTGGCTTGGCCTCGTCGACGACAACAACGACGAGCGTTACTACGACGACGGCTACGAAGACGACCGGGACGAGGGGCCCGGCCAGCCTGAGGCCTGGGTCACCGACCCGCGCGGGCGGGTGGCCGACGAGAAGGCCACGGACGACGGGCGCCGGATCGGGACCGTGACCCCGGACAGCTTCCGGGACGCGCGCGCCATCGGCGAGCTCTTCCGGGACGGCGTGCCGGTCATCATGAACCTCACGTCCATGGAGCCCACGGACGCCAAGCGCGTGGTCGACTTCGCGGCCGGCCTCACCTTCGGCCTGCGCGGTTCGATCGAGCGCGTGGCGACGCGGGTCTTCCTGCTCACCCCCGCCGACACGCACATCGTCAACGGCGAGGCCACGAGCCGCCCCTCGGACGGCTTTTTCAACCAGAGCTAGGGGCAAGGCCGCTCACCGGGAGCCGGCCGGGGTCACCGGAAGGCGTCGAGGCCGGTGAGCGCCTTGCCCAGCACCAGCTGATGCATCTCGACGGTGCCCTCATAGGTGAGCACCGATTCGAGGTTCGTCGCGTGCCGCATGACGGGGTACTCCAGCGAGATCCCGTTGGCGCCCAGGATCGTCCTGGCCGTGCGGCAGATCTCGATCGCCTCACGCACGTTGTTGAGCTTGCCGAAGCTGACCTGTTCGGGACGGAGCCTGCCGGCGTCCAGGCGCCGTCCGAGATGATGGGCGAGCAGGACGCCCTTGTGCAGCTCGACCGCCATGTCGGCGAGCTTGGCCTGGGTCAGCTGGAAGCCGCCGATGGGCCGGCCGAACTGCTCCCGGGTCTTCGCGTACTCCACCGCCGCGTCGAAGGACGACCGGGCGGCGCCCATCGCACCCCAGACGATGCCGTAGCGCGCGTGGGACAGACAGCTGAGCGGGCCCTTCAGGCCGACGACCCCCGGCAGGACCGCGTCGGCCGGCAGCCGCACCTCGTCCAGCACCAGCTCACTGGTGACGCTCGCGCGCAGCGACCACTTGTGCTTGATCTCCGGTGCCGAGAAGCCGGGGCTGTCGGTCGGTACGACGAACCCCCTGATCCCCTCCTCGGTCTGCGCCCAGACGACGGCGACCCCCGCCACCGAGCCGTTCGTGATCCACATCTTGCGCCCGCTGAGCACCCAGTCGGCGCCGTCCGCGCCCGCGCCGTCCCTCTTCGCGTACGTCCGCATGGACGCCGGGTCCGAGCCGTGGTCGGGCTCCGTCAGGCCGAAGCAGCCGATGATCTCGCCGGCGGCCATCCCGGGCAGCCACCGCTGCTTCTGCTCCCCGGAGCCGAAGCGGTGGATGGCGTACATGGCGAGGGAGCCCTGCACGGAGACCAGGGAGCGGATGCCGGAGTCGGCGGCCTCCAGCTCCAGGCAGGCGAGCCCGTACTGGACGGCGCTCGCGCCCGCGCAGCCGTAGCCCTCCAGCGACATGCCGAGCGCCCCGAGGGAGCCGAGCTCGCGGGCCAGCTCGCGGATGCCGGGCAGTTCGCCCTTCTCGTACCAGTCCGCGATGTGCGGCAGGACCCGGTCGGCGGCCCAGGCCCTGACCGTGTCGCGGATCGCGAGGTCCTCGGGGCCGAGGAGGTCGTCGATGCCGAGGGGGTCGGCGGGGTCGAAGGGCGGCAGAGGGGTGCGGGCGCTTGCGGACATGCGGGCCTCCGGCGGCACAAAACTAGCGGTGGTAGTCAGCTACGGCTCGCGCTGACGTTACGACGCGGTGTGCCGCACGTCCAGGGTGGCTCGGCGCGGGGGCGCCACGCCCGGCGTGGCTCAGCGCAGGGAGTCCACGCCCACGCCCGCGGGGTCCCGCGGTGCCGGAATCCCCTGCTCGGCCGAGTCGGCCCGGGCCGCGGGCGCCCCGCACTCCATGGCCCGCGGCAGCCTCAGCGCGGCGAGCGCGCCGAGCAGCAGCAGTCCGGCGCTGACCAGCAGCGTCACGTGCAGGCCGTGCACGAAGGAGTCGCGGGCCGCGGCGCGCAGGGCCTCGCCCGCACCGCCGCCGAGCCGTGCGGCCACTTCGTAGGCCTCGCCGAGCGAGTGGCTCGCCGCCGCGCTGTCCGCCGCGGGGACGCCCGGCACCGAGGAGAGGCCCGGCGCGTACGCGGCGTTCATGACGGTGCCGAGCAGTGCGATGCCGATGCCCGCGCCCAGCTGGTAGGAGGTCTCGCCGATGGCGGCGGCGCCGCCCGCCTGCGCGGGCGGGGCCTCGCTGAGCATCGACTCGTAGGCGCCGAAGAGCGTGGTCTCCAGGCCGAAGCCGAGCAGAACGAAGCCGGTGAGCAGCAGGATGTCGTTGGCGTGGCCGCCCATGCCGGTCAGCACCACCACGGCGGCCGCGGTGAGGCAGAACCCCGTGCAGACCATCGTGCGCGGCCCGAAGCGGTGCAGCAGCTTCGACCCGGCGAGGCCCGCGGCCATCGCGGCGATGGTGAGCGGCAGGAGCCGCAGGCCGGTCTCCAGCGGGGAGAGGCCGAGGACCAGCTGGAGGTACTGCGCGGCGATCAGCTCCAGGCCCACGAGCGCGAGCATGGCGAGCACGATGCAGCCGACCGACGTGCTGAAGGCGGGCCGCCGGAACATCGACAGGTCGACCAGGGGGTGCTTGCGCCGCCGCTGCCTGCGGACGAAGCCGGTGAGCAGGGCGGCGCCCACGGCCAGGGACAGCAGCGTCGTGACGCCGAGCGGCGACTCGCCGCCGCCGAGCCGCTTCACGCCGAGCACGACGCCGAAGAGACCGCCCGCGGCCATCAGCGCGCCGGCCACGTCCCACGGCCCGTCGCGCTCCCCGGTCGACTCGGGCAGCAGCCAGCGTCCGATCGGCAGGCTGACCAGCATCAGCGGGATGTTGATGAGGAAGACGGAGCCCCACCAGAAGTGCTCAAGGAGGAACCCGCCGAGCAGCGGCCCGACGGCCGCGCCCACGGCGGCGACCGCGCTCCAGATGCCGATGGCGACGGCCCGCTCGCGCCGGTCGGGGAAGACCTGGCGCAGGATCGACAGCGTCGCGGGCATGATCATCGCGCCGCCGACGCCGAGCAGCGCCCGGGCGGCGATCAGCACCTGCGCGTTGTCCGCGACGGCCGCGACCGCCGAGGCGACGCCGAAGAGGGCGTACCCGAGCAGCAGGACGCGTCTGCGGCCGACGCGGTCGCCGAGCGTGCCGAAGAGGATGAGGAGCGAGGCGCAGACCAGTGGATAGATGTCGACGATCCACAGCAGTTCGATCGCGCCGGGCTTCAGGTCCTCGGTGACCGCGGGCACGGCGACGTGCAGGACGGTGGCGTCGACGGCGACCAGCAGCAGGCTGACGCAGAGGACGACGAGCACGAGCCAGCGGTTGGCCCCGGCACCGGCCCCGGATCCCCGACGGCCCTGCGGTGCTGCGGCCGTGGTCGTCCCGGACATGTGCGTACCTCCCAGTGATCCCTCGCTTCGGCGGCCTGCGGGATGGGGACTGGCTGCTCCGGCGGCGCAGACAAAGGCGAGTGAGCGGCCAGAGTACGCGAGTTCATCCCTGGGGCGCGTGGTGGACCTCTCACGGTTGTACGGACGTGGTGTGGCGTGCGCCACGCCCTGCGCGCCCGGTCTGTGCTCCCGGGCGGGCATCCGTTCCCCGCCACGGCCGATAATCGAGCCCGTGACCGATCTTGATCAACGCCTCTCGCCGCCGTCGGCCGGCTTCACGCTGCGCCGCGCGGCGCCCGCCCTCCTGGTGTACGCCGGGGTGCGCGCGCTGGGCCTCGCGGTGCTGGCGGTGTGGAGCGCGGTGGCGGGCAGGAGCCCGCACACGCTGCTGGCCGCCCGCTGGGACTCGCTCTGGTACACCCGCGTCGCCGAGCACGGCTACGGCTGGGAGGTGACGCTCCCCGACGGCAGCGTGCACTCGAACCTCGCGTTCTTCCCGCTCCTGCCCTGGCTGGAGCGGCTCGGCGCGGCGGTCAGCCCCTTGTCGTACGCCGACGCGGGCCTGGTGGTGAGCTGGCTCGCGTCGCTCTTCGCCGCCGCGGGGATCTTCGCGGTCGCCGACCAGCTGTACGGGCGCCGGGCCGGGGTCTGCGCCGCCGCGCTGTGGGCGGTGCTGCCGGTCGGCATCGTGCAGTCGATGGCGTACAGCGAGTCCCTGTTCACGGCGCTGGCCGCCTGGTCGCTGTACGCCGTGCTCAGGGAGCGCTGGGTCCTGGCGGGCGTGCTGGCCTCCCTGGCGGGGCTGACCCGGCCGGTGGGCGCCGCGGTGGTCGCCGCGATCTGGGTGACGGTCGCCGTGCGGGTGTACCGGGAGCGGCGGGCCGGTTGGCGCATGATCCTCGGGGCGCTCCTGGCACCGCTCGGCGCCGCGGGGTACGTGCTGTGGGTCGGCCACCGCACGGGCGACGGCCTCTTCGGCTATCTCGACGTCCAGGCGGGCTGGGGCAACGGCTTCGACTTCGGCTACGCCTTCGCGCGCTTCGTCGGCGACAAGTTCACCTCCGTCCCCGGCGCCCTCGCGGGGCTGGGTCTGATCGTCGGGGTGGCGCTGGTGGTCTGGCTGTACGTCGTCGGGGTGCGGCAGCGCCAGCCCTTGCCGCTGCTCGTCCACACCGGGATCGTCGTCGCGCTCGCGCTGTGCGCGGCGGGCTACTTCGGCTCGAAGCCGCGTCTTCTGCTGCCCGCCTTCCCGCTGCTGCTGCCCCTCGCGGTGGCGCTGGCCCGGCTGCGTACGTCCAGGTCGGCGCTGGTCCTCGGGAGTGTGGCCGTGGTCGGCGCGGTGTACGGGGCGTTCTGGCTGCACGGGTCGGGGCCGCCGTGATCCCACCCGATCCCGTCATGATCATTTCCGGGCCCGCGGTGACCGTAAGGGAAAATCCCCACCGGCTCCCGGTGAACGAATTCATAAGGCCCATAAAACGCCATCGGAGACGATCAACGAATTCAGGCAATGCGTTGGCGGCCGAATAAGGAATCCGCGGAATAAACACCTCGCTGAGATGAATCCCACATCACATCGTCATCACAAAGCCACTGATTCGGCCTAGTGCAAGACTCACCCGCTGTAACGTCGATTGGGTGCGTACCGAACGAAACCTCACCCGTCTTGACCGGGTCTTCGCCCGGCTCGACCGTGAGCCGGAACGACCGACCCACCTCGATGTACCGAGGATGAGCCGGCACCGGGTCGTGCTCTTCAGCGCGACCCTGGCCTTCTACCTCGCCATCGTCGTCGCCGTGCTGACCACCTCGTGGCTGGTGCGGTTCGACTGGCAGGTCATGTTCTTCCGGCCCTACCAGCAGTGGCCGGAGATCCACGCCTTCCTCGACTACTGGGTCGTCCTCGGCCAGCGCGGCCCCACGGCTGTCATGGTCGCGGCCTGGCTCGGCTGGCGCTCCTGGCGTCAGCACACCCTGCGCCCGCTGCTGATGTTCGGCGCCTCGCTGCTCCTGCTCAATGTGACGGTCGGCGCCGCCAAGCTCGGCATGGGCCGCCTCGGTCCGCACTACGCGACCACGATCGGCTCCAACGAGATGTGGCTCGGCGGCGATATATTCCCCAGCGGCCACACCGCCAACGCCGTCGTGACCTGGGGAATCCTGGCCTACCTCGCCTCGACCCCGCGCACCCGCCGCTATCTGTCGGCCGTATCGGCCGTGGTCTCGCTGAGCGTCGGCCTCACCACCGTCTACCTCGGTACGCACTGGCTGAGCGACGTCTTCCTCGGCTGGGCCGCAGGCCTGCTCATTCTGCTCGCGCTGCCCTGGTTCGAGCCGCTGATCACCCGGATCGAGGCCGTGATCTTCGGCGTCCGCGAGTCCTGGCGCGCCCGCCGCGCCGGTACGGCGGCCCTGCCCGAGCCCGCGGCGATTCCCGGAGCTCCGGTCGGCGCCCCCGCGATGGTGCCGCAGCGGCCCCGCGCGGAGGAGCAGATGCCCGCCCGCGAGCCGGTCGGCGCGGCCCGCTCGGCACGGACCCCGGCCTACCTCGCGCCCGGCCCCCACACGGCCCGCTCGGAACGCACTCCGGTCACGCCGGCCGGCAGCCGCAGGCCGCCGCACTCCGACCGCGCGACGCGCGGCACCACGTCGGCCCGTCCGGTGGCGGGCGGCTGACCCGACAGAGGGCGGGGGCCGGTACGCACCGCCATCCCCCGCCCGCCCATGAAGGCGCATCGCGAAGACGCATCGCGAAGGCCCCGGTTCCGTCGAGGAGCCGGGGCCTTCGTCGTGGCACGGTGCTAGCCCTTCCAGGAGCGCGTCACGACGCCCCCCTCGACCTCGAAGTTGAGCCGCCCCGCGAGGTACTCCATGGTGATGATCGCCCCCGGCGGCAGCGACCTGACGGTGGACCAGCCGTGCTCGCGCGCCTGCCGCTCGGCGGCTTCGGCCGCCAGGCCCACGTAACGGTCCGGGCTGTCCTGGGGCTCTGCGGGAGGGGTCGGAATAGGTGCCATGGACGCCACGTTAGGCGGCGCGGCGCTGCCGAGGGAAGGCCGGGAGGCCGGACACCATGCGTGACTGATACCTCTCCGGTCACGCTTTTGTCACAGGATCACGACGTGCGTTTCGGTCGAACTCCGTCACACGTATGGGCGGTTCCGTACGTCTGACGGAGTAATTCGCGGAAGTCTTCGATACCCCGGAAAGTCGCCCAACGCCCCCGGCGACAACCGCCCCGCATAATCCCGCATCGCCTTTACGGACCCTCCGCATTTCGGAATCCGGGTCCCGCGTACCGGCATTGAGGGAGCATAGGGAATTCATGGTTCCGGTCCAGCGCCGGCCCTGGCGCCACCCCTGGCGCGGCCTACGACCGGTCGGGCGACGCGCCCGGGTCGGACGGCGCTCCCCGGTCCAGGGCCCGGGTCAGGAGGTTCCGGGCCACCCTGATCCGCTCGGTGAGCTCGGCGGGCTCCACCACCTCGAACTCCAGTCCCAGGAACATCACGTGGAAGAGCATCACGTCCAGGCTCGCCGCCCCCGTGCGCAGCAGGCAGCTCCGCTCGGTCTCGGCCTCCAGGGTGCCGTCGGCCGGGGGATCCGCTCGGCGGCCTCCTCCAGCGGCACGAGGAGGCGGACCACGGCGTGCGCGGCGTACGCGCGGGTGGAGACGCCCTCGGCGACGTACGCGGCCATGGTCGTCGGCCGGCGGGGTGCGCGGCGCGCAGCGCGGCCCGTGCGGCGGCTTCGGCGTGAGCCGGTCCACGCGGAACGTACGCCAGTCCGCGCGCTCCAGGTCCCACGCCACGAGATACCGGCGGCGCTCGGTGCGCACCAGCCGGTGCGGTTCGACGGTCCGGCGGGTGGAACTGCCCGCATGGTCGCGGTAGCAGCGGCGGCAGCTCGGCCCCCGCGCCGAGCTGGTAGCCGCCGCCGGTGCCGGGGCCGGTGTTGACGGGGTAGCCGAGCTCGCGCAGCCGGTCCACGTCACGGCGCACGGTGCGCGCGGTGACGCCGAGGCGGTCGGCGAGGTCGGCGCCGGACCGCCCCCACTGCCGGAGCAGGCGGAGCAGTCGTGCCGAGGTCTCCAGCATGGAGGCGATTGTGCCCGGCCTTCAGGACAGCGACGGTCCTCATTGACGGGGGGTGCGGACAACCTCCCGTAGGGGCGCACCCCTGCCGCCCAGGACCAGTCCCCGTAAGGGGGCGCGGGGAACTGCGCGAGCGGCCGAGGGCGGCCCGCGGTCGCCGTACGACCGTTGCCGGCAGGCGGCAGGCGGCAGGCGGGTCGGCGTCTGTGGATGGTGGGTGGCTGATCGCGCAGTTCCCCGCCCCCCTTACGGGGCCCTGCCCCCCCGGAGAGCTATTCGCTCCCGGCCTCGCGGACGCGGACGGACAGGTCGTTGTCGAGGGTGTAGTACGGGCCCGCCTCCAGCACCCCGTGCACCGTCTCGCAGCGCGTCACCGGATACGTGAAGATCGCCTTCTTGTCCGGTACGTCGTCCAGGAGCCGGGCCAGACGCACGCGCTGCCCGCTCTCGCCGTCCGGGAGCAGCCACAGGTCCCACGGGCCCGGCCCGCTGTCCGCGAGCAGGCTGTGGCGCATCCCGAGCGTGAACTCCGGTCCATCGGCGGTGACTTCGGCCCGGTGGACGAGACCGGGCTCGGCGCGCCGGACGGCCTCGGCGTACGCGGCGCCGGTCAGCGACGTGCCGTAAACGCGACCGTGGACGGTCATGGCGCCGTCCGCCAGCTCGATCTCGCCGGCCTCGGCGTGCGGTGCCCGCAGCCAGCTGCGCACGGAGAGGTTGCCCTGCTTCGTCGCGTAGGGGATGCGCACCGCGACATGGCCGCGGCTGCCGCTGGGAGCGCGGTCGACGAGCGAGCGCAGGTCGTTCACGCCCGGCATCAGGCGGCGCGGCTCACCGCCCGCGACCTGCGCGTACGCGTTCCAGCGGCCCTCGGCGAGCTCGACGGTGCTGGGCAGCGCGGCCCGCAGCCGCCCGTCGGCCGACGGGGAGAGCGGCAGCCGGACGCAGTCCTCGGCGGAGTCGGCGTCCCGGCGGCGCAGCAGCAGGTAGGCGGCGTCCTTCGCCCCCGCCTCCCCGGGGTCCGTCACGTCGAAGGTGAGGCCCCCGGCTGAGTCGGCGACACAGTCGGCGCGCGGCGCCGTGGAGGCCTTGTGGTCGTCCCCGGTGTGGGACGCCTCGTGCGAGGTGGCCAAGGCCGTCATGCGGTCGATCCCTTCGTCTGGACGCGTCGGAGATCCCGCACCGCGTACGCGCCCCCGAGCAGCGCGCCGCGCGTGCGGTGCAGGGAGCCGCGCATCCGGCCCCCGAACGAGGTCCCGCGGGCGAGCATCCCGGAGAACATCGCGTCGTAGCGCTCGGCTATGCGGACCGGGTCGAAGCGCTCGGAGTCCTGGAGCGCGGCGTCCGCCATCCGGTGCCGGAGCGAGTCGTCGTTGATCAGTTCGAGCAGTCCGCCGGCGATGGCGTCGGGGTTGCCGACCTCGACGAGGCGCCCGTCGACGCCGTTGTCGATAATCTCGCCGGGGCCGTGCGGGCAGTCGGTGGCGACGACGGGCAGGCCGCAGCGCATCGCCTCGACGATCGTCATGCCGAAGGACTCCAGGCTGGAGGTGACGGCGGCGATGGAACCCTTGGCCCACTCGGGCTCGATGGGGTGGGCGGGCCCCATGAGGAAGACGTGGTTGTAGAGACCGAGTTCGTCGATCAGGGCGCGCAGCTTCTCCTTCTGCTTGCCGCTGCCGTAGATCCGCAGCCGCCAGTCGGGGCGCTCGCGCCGCACCTTGTCGAAGGCCCTGATCAGCAGGTCGTACCGCTTGACGGGGGCGAGCCGCCCGGCCGCGACGACCCACTTGTGGGTGCCGTCGGCGGGCTCTATGCCGGGCGCGGGCACGGGATTCGGCAGGGCCTGCACATGGACGCCGGGCAGCCGCATCTTGCGCCGGTAGGCGCGGGCGTCGGCCTCGGTCGTCGTGGTGAGGACGTCGAGGCGCGGGTAGACGCTGCGCAGCTGGCGGCGCAGTTCCCTGGAGTGGCTGTCGAGCGTGAGGTGCTCCTGGCCGACGCGCAGGGGGCCGCGCGCGGTCTGCCGGGCGATGTGCACGTTGAGCCCGGGCCGGGTGCCGACGACGACGTCCGCCTCCAGGGCCCCGAGATGCGCGGCGATGCGCCGGTCGGTGAGCGCGCTGTACTGGTCGTAGCGGCCCTCGGCGCTGGGGAACGTACGGGCGGGCCGCAGGTACTCGGGGTCCTCCCCCTCGTAGCCCGGGCTGTCCTTGCGCGTGTCCACGAGGTGGCTCAGGCGCACGCGCTGGTCAGGCGCGAACACCGGCTCGTCGCGGTGCCGGAAGACGGAGACGATCTCGACGTCGTGCTGTTGGGCCAGCGTGTTCGCCAAGTTGTACGTCGTCCGGATCGTCCCTCCGATCCCGTACGCGTTGTGTATGAGGAAAGAGATGTGCATGCGTCCCCGTATCCCGCGTTTCTATGCGGACAGTCCCCCCTCGTCCGCCTACCGCAGGGTTAGACGGTAATTCGTGGCCAAAGGTTGGGTGTCACTACCATCCTGTTTTGGAACAGATACATGATCGAGAGCCAAGAACGGGAACTTTCCCGCACTCCCACGCATCAAGGCTGGTAGGCGAGCTGGGGAACGTCGAAACAGTTCTCGGTCATGTCTCCCCCTTGAGTTCCCCCGTGAGCTCCCTCTTGGGCTCGCCCTTGGGTGATCCAGCCTTTCCCGTCCCGCCAACGGGCCACCGACACACACGTCCTGCGGTGCGCCGGGGGCTCGGACCGCTGCTCGAAGGTCACGGGCAGGAGCAGCCCACGCGCCGCATACGGCTCGTTCCGGTTCATGAATCTGTCCACGCACGCGCGCGTCACCTCATCCGCACCCTCGCCCTTTCCGCTCAGGCAGGCCCTCGCCGCGTCGGTGAACCACATGGCGGCGGCCCAGCCCTCCAGTTGCCACTGGGAGAGCGTCTTCCCCTTCATGGCCGAACGGAACTCCCGCACGGCCGGATGCGCGGTGTCCTCGTAGTTCCTGCTCGACCCGGTGGCCCACAGGGCGTTGCGGCAGCGCGGCGCGTCCTTGTAGTCCTCGCCGACGGTCGAGGTCCAGTTCTGCACGTTGGTGACCTTGGCGGTGACCTCCGCCCCGACCTCGTCCATCGCCTCGCAGAGCCGGGCGTTGCCGTGCGTGTCCATCGCGTCGAAGACCAGGTCGGCGCCCTGCTCCTTCAGATCGGCGGCGGCCGCGCGGAAGTTGGGCAGCGCGAAGTCGACCTGCTCGGTGACGACCTTGTAGCCCTCCGCCTTCAGCCCTCTGGTGACGAGGCGGGCGTACGCGGCGGAGGCGGCCTGGTTGTAGGAGACGACGGCGGCGGTCCGCGCGCCCTGCTCCCGCTTGAAGTAGCGGTAGACCTCGGTGCCGCCGTAGAGCTTGCCGTCCCACCCCGGCTTGCCCTCGCGCGGGGCCAGGCTGCCGTAGATCCCGTACAGATGCCGATACGTCTCGTACGCCGCTCCGATCGGCTGTCCGCCGATGTCGGGCACCCGCGCGCGGGAGACGCGGGAGGCGCCCGCGTAGTCCAGGGAGGCGGTGGCCACGAGCGCGACGACCTTCTGCTCCTCGACGAGCTCGCGCACGCAGTCGTTGTTGCCGACGCCGCTGCCGCCGTCGTCGCAGGTGCGCACCTCCACCTCGCGGCCCTGGATGCCGCCGCGCGCGTTCAGCCGGTCGAAGTACGCCTTCGCCCCGTCGCGCGGCCCGGTGAAGGCGGCGCCGCCCACCGGGCTGGTCGCGCTGGTGATGATGCCGACCCTGACCGGCGCCTTCCGGTCGGGCGCGGGGGCCGTGCCGCGCCGCTCGAAGTCGCTCTCGGGCAGCCGGGACCCGCAGGCCGCGCCGCCCACGAGGAGGGCCGCGACGAGCAGCGCCTCAGCAGCCCGGGCCGGGCGACGCATTACCGCTCAGCTTCACCAGCGCGCAGAGGGTCTTGACGGACACCTTCCAGGTGTCGTCCTGGTTGACGGCCGTGCCGGAGGCGTCGGGCAGCGCGGTGGCGCCCTTCAGGGTCAGCGCGTACGTGACGTCGGCTTCCTTCGCCGAGGTGAACTCGACCTCGCCGACTTTCGCCGCGACCTGCTTGCCGCGCTCGTCGCCGCTGAAGCCCTCCAGGACTGCGCGCATCTTGGCCCCGTTCTCCAGGACGGCTTCCTTGTCCTTCAGCGACACCTTGGGGTCGAAGAACTTCTCCCAGTTCTCCCGGACTTCCTTCTCCGCGGCCGCCGGGTCGGCGGGCGCGGTGGCGGTGGCGGTGTCCTTCGCCGGTTCGGTCGTCTTCTCCACGGACGGCTCGGGCGGTGTGCCGCCGCCCCCGCCTCCGCTGTCGTCGCCGCAGGCCACGGCGGCCGGGCCGATCAGCAAGGCCGCGGCGGCCGCCAGTGCCGCGCCCCGCCTGGGGTTGCTCCCGAGAACCATCTGGCTCACCACCGGGTGTCGGTCCGGGCCGTGACGGCCCGGTGCTTTCAGGGTCAGCTCGCAGAAGGCATAGTGCAAGCCATCGGCTGACATGGACAGCCCACCGACGTTGCTGATGTGACCGACGACGTGTCCCAGGGGGCCTCGATGCGGGCGGCTCAGACAGTTCGGACGGCCGGTGCGTCCGGCCCGACCCGGCCGCGCGCCGCGCACCCCGTGCTGTGGGCCGCCTTCGCGGCGCTGGCCGGCGGCGCGGTGCTCTGCGTGCTCGGCTGGTACGGCGTCTCGGGGGAACGGTTCGCCGAGCGGCAGCTGCCCTACCTCGCCTCCTGCACGGTGCCGGGCGCGGCGCTGATCGTGGCGGGCGCGGTGCTCCTCACCCACGGCAGGAGCGCCCTGGCGGCGGCGCGCGTCGAGGAGCTGTACGGGCTGCTGGTGGCGACCGGGACCACGGAAGCCGAGGAGCGGCCGAAGGTTCCCGTGGCCACCAGCGGGACGCTCCTCATGGTCCCCGGCGGCACACTCCGGCACCGCGCGGACTGCCCCCTGGTCGCGGGCAAGCCGGAGGCGCTCCCCGCGGACACCACGACCGTGGCCACGGGCACCCTGGCCCCCTGCCCGATCTGTGAGCCGCAGCGGCCCGGCACGGAGACGGAGCCGCCTGATGCCCCGTCCGGGCCCACCGCGCAGCTGGACGGGCCGTCGGGGGCCACCGAGCCCGGCCAGGAGTCCTGACCCGGTGTCGTCCCTGAGCTACGAGCTGACGTTGGCCGGGCTCTCGGTCGGGGGTGCCGCCGCTCTCACCGGCATCGGGCTGATCGTCACGTATCGCGCCACCGGGGTCCTCAGCTTCGCGCACGGCGCGATCGCCATGGTCTGCGCCTACGTCCTGCGGCAGCTGACCGCGGAGTGGCACTGGCCGCTCCCCCTCGCCGCGGCGCTCACCCTGCTCGTCGTCGCCCCCGGCATCGGCCTGCTCCTGGACCGCGCGGTCTTCCGCCCCTTGGCGGTCCTCGGCAGCGATCCGGCCCAGACCCTGGTCGCCTCCCTCGGCGTCTTCGTCCTCCTCGTCGGCGGGGCCGCCCTGCTGTGGGGGCCGGGCGCCCGCGACGACGCGCCCACGCTGCTGCCCGCAGACCCGTGGGGCCCGCTGGGGGCGGCGCTCCTGCTCGCCGCGGCCGTCGGGGCCGTCACCCGCTGGACCCGCTTCGGCGGCGCGCTGCGCGCCGTGGTCGACAACCGCGGGCTCGCCGTGCTCCATGGCGTCGACGCGGACCGGGTGGCCGCCGCGGGGTGGGCCTTCGGCTCCTTCACGGCGGGCCTCACCGGCGTCCTGCTCGCCCCCTTCGTACGCCTGGACCCCTACGGCATGCCGCTGCTGGTCATGGAGGTGGTCGCGGTGGCGGTGGCGGCCGGGATGCGCAGCCTGCCCGTCGCCGTGACCGTGGCGATCGGGCTCGGGGTGGCGCAGAGCCAGCTGACGCGCCTGCACCCGGGGGGCGCGCTGGAACAGCTCGTGCAGACCGCCGGGGCGAACCTCTTCGTGATCGCGCTCCTGTTCGCGGCGTTGATCCTGCCCGGCATCGGCTCCGGCGACGCGCTCCCGCGCACGGCGACGGCCCGGATGCCGACCCCGCCGGGCGCCTGGATAGTGGCCGCGGTCCTCTTCCTCATCCCCCTCGGTTTCGCGGGCACGGATCTGACGACGTCGGTCCAGGTCCCCGCGCTGGCGGTGATCCTGCTCTCCCTCGTGATCGTCACGGGCCGCGGCGGCCGGATCTCCCTGGGTCAGGCGGCGTACGCGGGCCTCGGCGCCCTCTTCACCGCCCTCCTCGCGGCGGGCCGCTTCCCCGGCCTGCCCGAACTCCCGCACCTGCCGGCCCTGGCCGTGACGGTCCTGCTCGTCGCACCGCTCGGCCTGCTCACCGGGTGGCCCGCGATCAGCCGCCACGGCCTGGCGCTGGCCCTCGCGACGTTCGCGGTCGGCGTGGGCGTCAGCCGCTTCGTCTTCACCCAGCCGTACGCGACCTCGGGACTGACCGTGGACCGCCCCGCCGGCTTCACGGGCGACCGCGCGTACTACGTCCTCGAACTCGCGCTCCTGACAGGGGCGTTGCTCGTCGTCATCGCGCTGCGGCGAGGCCGTACGGGGCGCGCGCTCGCCGCGATGCGGGACCACGAGGCAGGGGCGGCGGCCGCGGGAGTGCCCGTACGGGCCCTCAAGCTCGGGGCGTTCGTCACCGGGGCGGCGCTGGCCGCGCTGGGCGGCGGGATGCTCGCGATGGGCCAGCGGGCATTCGACTCCGAGGCGTACGACCCCGTGCGCGGGCTGCTCTGGTTCGCGGCGGTGGTGGTCCTCGGCTCGGACAGCGTCCTCGGGGCGCTGGCGGCCGCGGCCCTGCTGGTCGGCCTCGACGCGGGGACGCGCGGCGGCGTCGCCGCGGCGGTGATCGGCGTCCTCGCGGTACTGATCGGCCGCTTTCCCGGCGGGCCCTACGAGGCGCTGCGCGCCGCCACACGCCGCCTCCACCGCCCGGCCCGCCTCACCGCCCTGGGCACGGCCGCCCGCACCGCCCTCCGCCCCGCCCCGCAGGCCCCGCCTCGGGAGGCCCACGGACGCCCACGCCCGCAGCACCTCGCACCGGACGCAGCCCCTCGCCCACGCCACCCCCGTACCGCCACCGCCCCCGGCGGCCCCGGCGGTCCACCCCCGCTGACGGCCCACCACCTCACCCTCACCTACGACGGGTTCACCGCCCTGCGCGACGTCACGCTCGCCGTCCCCCGAGGCCACGTCACCGCGGTCGTCGGCCCCAACGGCGCGGGCAAGAGCACCCTCTTCCACTGCCTGGCCGGCACCTTGCGCCCCGATACAGGCCGCGTCACCCTCGGCGCCCGCGACATCACGAGGCTCCCCGCCCACGCCCGTACGCGCCTCGGCATGGCCCGCACCTTCCAGCAACTGGCGGTCTTCCCGTCCCTGACGATCGCCGAGAACATCCAGGTGGGCGCGGAGCAGACCGCCCGGTCCGCGCCCTTGGCCACTCCCCTCGCGCTGCGGCTCCTGGACCTGACGCACCTCCACGCGCACCCCGCGACCGGCCTCCCCACCGGCACACTGCGCCGCACCGAACTCGCCAGAGCCCTCGCCGGCACCCCCCACACCCTCCTCCTGGACGAACCGGCCGCGGGTCTGGACGCCTCCGAAGCGGCCGCCCTGGCGACCCTGCTGCGCGCCCTGGCGGCCGACGGCATGGCGCTCCTCGTCGTCGAGCACGACCTCGACCTCGTGGCGGACCTCGCCGACACCGTGCACTTGATGGCGGCGGGCCGCGTCATCGCGTCGGGCCCGCCGCACCAGGTCCTGGCAGAGGCCCGCGCGGCCGAGGGAGAGCACACCGGATGAAGGGCATCGAACTGCGCGACGCCCACGTCCACTACGGCCCGCTGGAGGCCCTGCACGGCATCACCCTGGCCGCCCCCGCCGCCGCCCTCACCGTCCTCCTGGGCCGCAACGGCTCCGGTCGTACCACGGCCCTGCGCGCCCTGGCCGGCACGCTCCGCCTCTCCTGCGGAGCCGTGCTCCACGACGGCCGCGACATCACCCGCAGCCCGGCCCACGAAAGGGCGGCCCGGGGCCTGTGCTTCGTACCGGACCGCCAGGCGGTGTTCTCCTCCCTCACCGTCGCGCAGAACCTGGAGCTCTCCCGCGCCGACGGCGGCTTCGGCCCCGCCCTCGCCGCCTACCCGGAGCTGCGCCCCCTGCTGTCCCGCCGCGCGGGCACCCTCTCGGGCGGCGAGCAACGCATGCTCGCCCTGTCCCGCGCCCTGCTCGCGCGGGCCTCGGTGATCCTCGTCGACGAACCGACGCAGGGCATGTCACCGCCCCTCGCGGCCCGCACCCACGCCCTGCTGGCCGGCCTGGCCGGACCGGACACCTGCGTGGTCGTGGCCGAACATCGACTGCCGCCCGCCCCGCGCGTTCGCGCGGGGCGGGCGGCGGTCGTGGTGCATGAACTGCGCCGGGGCGCGGTGGTCTTCAGCGGAGAGGCGGCAGAGCTCAGGCCCGCCCCGGAATGACCAGCTCCGTCCCGACACGGATCCGGTCGGGGTTGCCCCCGACGACATCCCGATTGGCCTTGTAGAGGGCCTTCCAGCCCCCCACGACCCCGTATTGCCGGGCGATCGAACTCAGCGTCTCGCCGGACCGGACCACATGAACGCGCCGGTCGAACTGTTCGAGTCGCAGCTTCTTGGAGCAGGCCGGCCAGGCCTTCCACCCCTGGCTCTGCAACACCTTCTCGGCGACCTTGATCTGCTCCTCCTTCGTGGCCAGGTCGGCGCGCGGCGCGTACTGGAGCCCGCCGTGCTCCTCCCAGGTCGGCTGCCAGAACTGCAGCCCTCCGTAGAAGCCGTTACCCGTGTTCGCGTCCCACCGTCCGCTGCTCTCGCACTCGGCGAGACAGTTCCACCGGCCCTTGGCCGTGGAGCAGTCGTACGCCTCGGACGGGGCGCTTCTCGGCGGCGACGGGGCCGCGGACGCGGCGGCCGGTGGCAGCACCACCGCGGCCAGGGCCACGCCCACGACCGTCGCCAAGGACCTCAGACCGCGCGCCGGTCCCAGGCGCCCCAGGTGACCGAAATGCGTGATATGCCTCGAATGCGTCACATGCATCGGGCCACGCTAGGCGCCCCCTCCCCGCGCCCGCGGCGTGCCGCGCCGCCCCGGCCGCGACCCCACCCGGACGGACCCTCGGCCCGGACCCCGGACCCCGGGCCCCGGCGCCCGGTGGCCCGATCGGCGGACGCGCCCGGGCGGCCCGGCCGCATAGGGTGGCGGATTCCAGGGGTCCACTCGCCCATTCACCCCGATATCGACCAACTCCCCACCATTCCGGCCGAGTTGCGCGTTACCCCATCGTTACCGCGAGCATCAGCGAGATTCAGCCATCCACTTCATTCGCTGTTATCCCCATTTATCGACCATCGCCCCCTGGGGACTGCGCCCCACCCCGCCACCCCAACTTCCCTGCACAGGCGTCCTGTTGGAGCGGAGTGGCAGTTTCCGGCGGTCGGCTCACGCTCCACCGCGGATGGGTCGATTCCGTTCGCCGCCATCCGTGACTCGCGCCACTGATCCGCCGTTGTCTTCTTACGAGCCGGGCCCCCCGGCTCGGCGCACCCGCCCCAAGCACCCCACGTGACGATCCCGAGGAGCCACCCGTGCCGCGCATGCTCGACGTCAGCGACGACGTACGCGCCGAGATCGGCGACGAAGAAGCCGACCGGCTGCTCGCCGGAGAGAACACCCCGGGCAGTTACGACTGCACGTCCTGCCGCACCCCGGGCGACTCCGAACAGGAACGCACCAGCACGGTCCTGTTCATCGGCGACGAGACCGCCGTGCTCGCCTTCGCCCACGCCACCTGCCTGCCCTCCCAGATCGTCACGGTCTCCGAGGAGCAGCTCCAGGGAGCCGTGCGGTCCATCACCGGCGAGGACGCCGAAGCGCCCGGCGACGCCGCCCCCAGCCAAGCCGTGCTCGGCGTGACCAGCGGCCTGGTCCTCATCAAGGGCGAACTGCACCCCGCGCTCGTCGTGGAGCCCACCGGGCCCATCGCCCGCCCGGGCACCGCCTCGGACGGCGGCGACGAGTTCCTGCCGCTCCTGATCGAGCAGGGCTTCATGCCGGTGGTCTCCCTCGACGGCCTCCCGCCCGTGCTGCACGGCTGGTCGGTGCTGCTCGCGATGGGCCGGCTGCACGCCGTCCTCCAGCCCGGTACCGGCGGCGGCGCCCCCGTCGCCTGGTGGCAGGCCCACCAGCCGCTCCAGGTCACCGAGGCCTGGCGGACGGCGGCGAACAAGACGCAGAGCGTGCTGCTCTTCGCCGCCCCGGCAGGATCCATCGGTCGGCAACCGCGCGAGGACCTGCTGCGGGACGCCCTGGACAGGACCGCGGCCCGCGGACAGCTCGTCGCGTCGATGATGCCGCTCGCCGGGACCTGACCGGGGCGCGGAACGGCCCCGGACAGGGGACCGGACCGGTGCCCGCGCGAGCCGCCCCGAGCCGTGAACGCGCCGGTCACGCTCCTGCCGAGCCGGAAAGCGGCGCCGCCCCCCGCATCCGTCGGGCGACGGTTTCGTTGGCACAGACGTGCACACATACGACCCCTCCCGCTCCCGACCGGCGTATCAGAACCCGATCCCGTCCATGCGCACCGCGCAGGACGCCACGGGCGAGCGCTCGGCCACACCGATCTACGACACGCTGTACTCGGAGTACCGCCGGTCTTTCCGGGCCCTGCCCGGCGACCGCAGCGGCGAGGAGCATCTGGGGTTCACCGCCTTCGGCACAGGGCCGTACGGCACGCCACACTTCGGGCAGTTCCACCTGAGCCGCTACGGCCAGCACGATCACCACGCCGCAGGCCACCACCACGTCCCCGCGGCCCTGCCACCGGCTCCCCGCCGCGAGCTCTGAGGCCCCCAGAGCACAGCGAAATGCCCGGCCCCCCTGGAATCGGAGGGCCGGGCATTCACGTACGTACACCCACGTGGCGGCGGCTACTTCTTGCGGCCGCGCTTCTCGCGCACCCGCACCGAGATGTGGATCGGCGTGCCCTCGAAGCCGAACTCCTCGCGCAGACGGCGCTCCAGGAAGCGGCGGTAGCCCGCCTCGATGAAGCCGGAGGCGAAGAAGACGAAGCGCGGCGGCTTCGTGCCCGCCTGGGTGCCGAAGAGGATGCGGGGCTGCTTGCCGCCGCGGACCGGGTGCGGGTGGGAGGCGACGATCTCGCCGAGGAACGCGTTCAGGCGGCCGGTCGGCACGCGCGTCTCCCAGCCCGCGAGGGCCGTCTCGATCGCCGGGACGAGCTTCTCCATGTGCCGGCCGGTGGTCGCCGAGACGTTGACCCGCGGCGCCCACGCGACCTGCGCGAGCTCGGTCTCGATCTCCCGCTCCAGGTAGTAGCGGCGCTCCTCGTCGAGGGTGTCCCACTTGTTGTACGCGACCACGATCGCGCGGCCCGCCTCGACGGCCATCGTCACGATGCGCTGGTCCTGCACCGAGATGGTCTCGGAGGCGTCGATGAGGATCACCGCGACCTCCGCCTTCTCCACGGCGGCGGCGGTGCGCAGCGAGGCGTAGTAGTCGGCACCCTGCTGGAGGTGGACGCGCTTGCGGATGCCCGCCGTGTCGACGAACTTCCAGGTGATGCCGCCCAGCTCGATCAGCTCGTCGACCGGGTCGCGGGTGGTGCCCGCCAGTTCGTTGACGACCACGCGGTCCTCGTTCGCCACCTTGTTGAGCAGCGAGGACTTGCCGACGTTCGGGCGGCCGATGAGCGCGATGCGGCGGGGGCCGCCGATGGCCGTGCCGAAGGTCTGCTCGGGCGCCTCGGGCAGCGCCTCCAGGACGGCGTCCAGCATGTCGCCGGTGCCGCGGCCGTGCAGCGCGGAGACGGGGTGCGGCTCGCCGAGGCCGAGGGCCCACAGGGCGGTGGCGTCGGCCTCGCCGGAGGGGCCGTCGACCTTGTTGGCGCACAGGACGACGGGCTTGCCGGCCTTGCGCAGCAGGCGCACGACGGCCTCGTCGGTGTCGGTGGCGCCGACCGTGGCGTCGACGACGAAGACCACGGCGTCCGCGGCCTCGATGGCGTACTCCGCCTGGGCGGCGACGGACGCGTCGATGCCGAGCACGTCCTGCTCCCAGCCGCCGGTGTCGACGAGCTTGAAGCGGCGGCCCGACCACTCGGCCTCGTAGGTGACGCGGTCGCGGGTGACGCCGGGGCGGTCCTCCACGACGGCCTCGCGGCGGCCGATGATGCGGTTCACCAGCGTCGACTTGCCGACATTGGGGCGGCCGATGACGGCGAGGACGGGCAGCGGGCCGTGGCCCGCCTCCTCGATGGCGCCCTCGACGTCCTCGACGTCGAAGCCCTCCTCGGCGGCGAGCTCCATGAACTGCGCGTACTCGGCGTCGCCGAGCGCCCCGTGGTCGTGCTCGGCGAAGCCGTCGCCCTCGGGCTGGATCTGGTCGCTCATGAAGTCCGTACCTCGTCGTTCATCGTGGTGATCGGTGCAGCGGCCCGTACGTCGGACCGGGGCACTACTTGATAAGTCTCGCTCAGCGCCCGGTCAGGCGCCTGGCGTTTTCCAGGTGGGCGGAGAGCCGCTCCTGGATGCGCACGGTGGCTTCGTCCAGCGCCTTGCGTGTACGCCGTCCGCTGCCGTCGCCCGCTTCGAACGGGTCGCCGAAGACGACGTCGACCCGGCTGCGCAGCGGGGGCAGCTGCTTTATCAACCGTCCGCGCTTCTCGGTGCTTCCCAGCACCGCGACCGGGACGATCGGGGCGCCGGACCGGACGGCGAAGTACGCGAGCCCGGCGCGCAGCGAGGCGAAGTCGCCCTCGCCGCGGGTGCCCTCCGGGAAGATGCCGAGGCAGCCGCCCTGCTCCAGGACGCCGAGGGCGCGGGTGATGGCTGCCCGGTCGGCGATCGAACGGTCCACCTTCACCTGGCCGATGGCGTCCAGGAAGGTGCCGAGCGGGCCGATGAACGCTTCCTTCTTGATCAGAAAGTGCGTCGCCCTGGGCGCGACGCCCATGACCATCGGGCCGTCCACGTTGTGCGCGTGGTTGACGGCCAGGATCACGGGGCCGCGGGCGGGGACCCGCCAGGAGCCCAGCACGCGGGGCTTGAACAGGCCGTACATGAGGCCGACGCCGATGCGGCGGCCGACCTCCGCGCCCCGCTCCGAGGCGGCCTGTTCGGGGGCGCCGCGCCCTGAAGCTCCTTCGGTCACTTCGCGGCCCGCTTCTCCCCGACGAGGGTGACGACGCACTCGATGACCTGCTGGAGCGTGAGCTCGGTGGTGTCGACCTCGACGGCGTCGTCGGCCTTGGCCAGCGGGGACGTCTTGCGGCTGGAGTCGGCCGCGTCCCGCTTGATCAGGGCTTCCTGGGTCGCCTTGACGTCGGCGCCCTTCAGCTCGCCGGATCGGCGGGCGGCGCGCGCCTCGGGCGAGGCGGTGAGGAAGATCTTCAGGTCGGCGTCGGGCAGCACGGTCGTACCGATGTCGCGGCCCTCGACGACGATGCCCTTCTCGGCCGAGCGGGCGATGGCGCGCTGGAGCTCGGTGATACGGGTGCGCACCTCGGGGACGGCGCTGACCGCGCTGACCTTGGAGGTCACCTCGGTGGTGCGGATCGGGCCCGCGACGTCCGTGCCGTCGACCGTGATGGTCGGGGCGCCCGGGTCTATGCCGGAGACGATCTCGGGCTTGCCCGCCACGGCGGCGATCGCGCTCGGGTCGGTGAGGTCGATGCCGTTGTGCACCATCCACCAGGTGATCGCGCGGTACTGGGCGCCGGTGTCCAGGTAGCTGAGGCCGAGCTGGGCGGCGACGGCCTTCGAGGTGCTCGACTTGCCCGTGCCGGAGGGCCCGTCGATGGCGACGATCACTGCTGCCGGGGCGGCGGTTGCTGCGGTTTCCACGGGGGGCGGGCACCTTTCGCGGTACGCGGGGCGGGGAGGCGGGACGCGAACACGCCCCGCACAAGGTTACTGGCTCGCGCACCCGGCCCCGACAGCCCCTTCCCCGGGCCCTCCGGCGGGCGCCTACTGCCGGATCGACCAGCCCCGCTCCCGCAGCGCCGCGCTGAGCACGGGCGCGGCCTTCGGGTCGACCATGAGCTGCACCAGGCCCGCCTGCTGGCCGGTGGCGTGTTCGATGCGGACGTCCTCGATGTTGACGCCCGCGCGGTCCGCGTCGCCGAAGATGCGGGCGAGCTGGCCGGGCTGGTCGTTGATGAGCACCGCGACGATCTCGTACGCCGCCGGGGCCGAGCCGTGCTTGCCGGGCACCCGGGTCTGGCCCGCGTTGCCGCGCCGCAGCATGCTCTCGACGCCCGCGGCGCCCTCGGCCCGCTTCTCCTCGTCGTCGGACTGGAGTGCGCGCAGCGCCGTCACGGTCTCGTCGAGGTCGTCCGCGACCTGGGCCAGCAGGTCGGCGACCGGGCCGGGGTTGGCGGAGAGGATGTCGATCCACATCCGGGGGTCGGAGGCGGCGATGCGGGTGACGTCGCGGATGCCCTGGCCGCACAGCCGTACCGCCGTCTCCTCGGCGTGCTCCAGGCGGGCCGCGACCATGCTGGAGACCAGGTGCGGCATGTGGGAGACGAGGGCGACCGCGCGGTCGTGGGCGTCGGCGTCCATGACGACGGGCACGGCGCGGCAGAGCGCGACCAGCTCCAGGGCGAGGTTGAGCACCTCGGTGTCGGTGTCGCGGGTCGGGGTGAGCACCCAGGGCCGCCCCTCGAAGAGGTCGGCGGTGGCGGCGAGCGGGCCGCTGCGCTCGCGGCCGGACATGGGGTGCGTGCCGATGTACGGGGTGAGGTCGAGGCCGAGCGCCTCCAGCTCGCGGCGTGGGCCGCCCTTGACGCTCGCCACGTCGAGGTAGGCGCGGGCGGCCCCGCTCCGGATGACCTCGGCCAGGGTGGCGGCGACGTGCGCGGGCGGTACGGCGACGACGCAGAGGTCGACGAGTCCCTCGGGGGGTTCGTCGGTGCCGGCGCCGAGCGCGGCGGCGGTGCGGGCCTGCGCCGGGTCGTGGTCGGCGAGGTGGACGGTGACGCCGCGGGAGGCGAGGGCCAGGGCGGCGGAGGTGCCGATCAGGCCGGTGCCGATGACGAGGGCGGTTCTCACTGGGCGATGTCCTTGCGGAGTGCGGCGGCGGCGCCGAGGTAGACGTGCGCGATCTCGGAACGGGGGCGGTCGGTCTCTATGTGGGCGAGGACGCGGACGACGCGGGGCATGGCGCCCTCGATGTCCAGTTCCTGGGCGCAGATCAGCGGTACGTCGGCGAGGCCGATGCCGCGCGCGGCCGCCGCGGGGAAGTCGGCGTGCAGGTCGGGCGTGGCCGTGAACCAGATGCTGATCAGGTCGTCGTCCGTCAGTCCGTTCCGCTCCAGGATGGCGGTGAGCAGCGCCCTGACCTGCTCGCCCATGTGCCCGGCCTCGTCCCGCTCCAGTTGGACGGCGCCCCGGACCGCTCGTACCGCCACAGTGCTGCTCCTCGCTCGCGTACGTCTGACTGCTGTACGGCAAGCGTAGTCAGCGCCCGGGGCGGGAGCGCGCGGCGCCCGTCTGCCGAGACGGGCGCCGCGCACCTCGCCGAGGCGGGGCGGGGCCCCGCGGCCCGGGCGATGTCGTTCGCGTCCTGCCCGGGGGCGGCGGCTCTCCGGCCTCCTCGGCGGCTCGGTTCGGTGCCTCGGGAACAATGTCGCGCCGTTCGCCCCCGGTCGCCACTTGGGCCGGCTGAGGGCTGCCGTGCGGTGATGCCAGGCTCCCCGCGTGCAGCCTCAGGTCCACGGCCGACCACGGCCCGCCCCGGGCATGGGCCCGGACCTGGCTCTGGTCCGGGCCCATGCCGCCTCGGCTGCCGAGGCACGGGAGGCGGTCCGGGACGCGAACCGGCGGGCTCAGGCGTCCCAGAGCGCCCCGAACCCGAGCAGTTCCTCCCGGTGCTCGACCCGCTGGACCCACTCGGCGGGCCAGGCGTCGGCGCCGAGATGGGCACCGGCAAAGGCCCCCGCCAGGCAGGCGATCGAGTCCGAGTCGCCGGACGTGCAGGCCGCCCTGCGCAGCGCGGTGACCGGCTCGTCGACGAACATCAGGAAGCAGAGCAGGCCGGTGGCGAGCGCCTCTTCGGCGATCCAGCCCTCGCCCGTGGCCAGGCACGGGTCGGTCTCGGGGTTGGCGTGCCGCAGCGCTCCCTCCAGCCGCTCCAGGACGGCCAGGCACTCGTCCCAGCCGTGGGCGATGAACCGCTCCGGCGAGGAGGCCGGGAAGCGGGTCCACAGGTCGCCGAGCCACGCCTCCCGGTAGCGGGTGCGGTTCTCCAGCGCGTACGAGCGCAGCAGCCCCACCAGGCCCATGGGTTCCGCGCCCCCGGCCAGCAGCCGCACCGCGTACGCCGTCAGGTCGCTCGCGGCGAGCGCGGTGGGGTGGCCGTGGGTGAGCGCGGACTGCAACTGGGCGGCGCCGGCCCGCACGTCGTCGTCGATGCCGGGCAGCAGCCCGAGCGGCGCGACCCGCATGTTGGCGCCGCAGCCCTTGGAGTGCACCTGACTGGCCTCCTCCCACGGCTTGCCCGTCTTGAGGAGGTAGCACGCCTTCATGCAGGTGTTGCCGGGCGCGCGGTTGTTCTCCGGCGACTGGTACCAGTCCACGAATTCCTCGCGCAGGGGCCGCTCCAGCCGCTTCGGCCCGAGCACTCCGCGGCCCGTGGCGGTGCGCAGGGCCCGGCTCAGCGCCAGCGTCATCTGCGTGTCGTCCGTGATGTACGCGGGTTCCGGCAGCTCCATCTCCCGCCAGGGCCCGCACGTGGCGAGGATCGACGGCACATCGTTGAACTCGGTGGGGAAGCCCAGCGCGTCCCCGAGGGCGAGGCCCAGCAGGGATCCGGTGGCGGCGCGCTTCATGAGGACCGTCCTTCCGAGGCGGGGCGCAGCAGAGGCGGGTGGAGGGCGGTGGCGGTGCCCGCGCGGAAGAGCGCCGCGGGCTTTCCCCGGCCGCCGGTCAGGCGGGCGGCTCCGGGGATGGCCTCGACGAGGCCCGGGGTGCCGACGACCTTGCGCCGGAAGTTGGCGGGGTCGAGGTCGGCGCCCCACACCGCCTCGTAGACCTGCCGCAGCTCGCCGAGGGTGAACTCGGGCGCGCAGAAGGCGGTGGCGAGGTTGGTGTACTCCAGCTTGGCGCCGACCCGGTGGTGGGCGTCGGCGAGGATCCGGTCGTGGTCGAAGGCGAGCGGACGGTAGGCCGCCGGGCTGTACGGCAGCCAGGCCGCGCGGGCCGCGTCGCCTCCCCCGCGGGCCTCCGGCGGATCGGCGACGAGCGCGGCGAACGCGACGGAGACGACCCGCATGCGCGGATCGCGGTCCGGCTCGCTGTAGGTGCGTACCTGTTCCAGGTGGAGCCCGGTGACGTCCGCGAGGCCGGTCTCCTCGGCCAGCTCGCGCTGCGCCGCGCTCTCGGCGGACTCGTCGGGCAGTACGAAGCCGCCGGGCAGCGCCCAGCGGCCCGCGTACGGCTGCTGGCCGCGCTCGACGAGCAGCACGTGCAGTGTGCCCTCGCGGATGGTGAACACCGCGAGGTCGACGGTGACGGCGAACGGTTCGTAGGCGTGCTTGTCGTATCCCCGCATGCACGACCACCCCCCTCTCTTTATGGTCTAGCTGACTATAAAGAGAGGGGGGTGGCCTACGCAAGGAATTCCCGCGGGTCGATCTAGAGGTCGACTTCCTTCATCAGCATGCCGACCTCCGTGTTCGAAAGCCGTCGCAGCCAGCCGGACTTCTGGTCGCCCAGGGTGATCGGCCCGAAGGCCACCCGCACCAGCTTGTCGACGGGGAAGCCCGCCTCGGCGAGCATGCGCCGCACAATGTGCTTGCGGCCCTCGTGCAGGGTGACCTCGACGAGGTAGTTCTTGCCGGTCTGCTCGACGACGCGGAAGTGGTCCGCGCGGGCGTAGCCGTCCTCAAGCTGGATGCCGTCCTTGAGCTGCTTGCCCAGGTCACGCGGGATCGGGCCCACGATGTGCGCGAGGTAGACCTTCTTCACGCCGTACTTGGGGTGGGTCAGGCGGTGCGCCAGCTCGCCGTGATTGGTGAGCAGGATGACGCCCTCGGTCTCGGTGTCGAGCCGTCCTACGTGGAAGAGCCGCGTCTCGCGGTTGGTCACGTAGTCGCCGAGGCACTGGCGGCCCTCGGTGTCCTCCATGGTGGAGACGACACCGGCGGGCTTGTTCAGCGCGAAGAACTGGTACGACTGCGTGGCCACTGTCAGGCCGTCGACCTTGATCTCGTCCTTCTCGGGGTCGACGCGCAGGCCCTGCTCCACGACGATCTCGCCGTTGACCTCGACGCGGGCCTCGTCGACCAGCTCCTCGCAGGCGCGGCGCGAGCCGTAGCCCGCGCGGGCCAGGACCTTCTGGAGCCGCTCGCCCTCCTGCTCGGCGCCGGGGAAGGTCTTGGGGAGGTTCACCTTGGGCTTGTCCGCGTACCGCTCGCGGTTGCGCTCCTCCTGCCGGGTGTCGAACTCGCGGGACGTCGCGGGGGCGCCGCGACGGCTGCCGCGGGCTCCGGTGCCCTGGGAGGTGCGGGGGCCGCCCTTGGCGCCACCGCGCGCGGCCGCGCCACGGCCCTTCCGCGCTCCGGCCCCGAAGACCGCGTCGGAGCCGCCCACGTCGTAGCGGCGCTCCTCGGGACGCGGCTTGCTCGGCCGGCTCGGCTTGTCGTCGCGCCTGTCGTCCCGCTTGTCGCCCGGCTTGCCGCCGCCCTGATTGAAGCCCTGCTTGGGACCCTGGCGGTCGTCGCGGCTGTTACCGGCACCCCGGTAATTGCCGCGGCCACCGCTGCTGCCACGGCCGCCGCTGTTCCCACCACGGCTCCCGCCGTTGTTTCCGCTGCTGTTCCTGCCGTTGCTGCTTCGCATCAAAAGTTCCGTCTAGTCGGCTGTGTCCTGGGTGTACCCATACCCCGGCGCATCGGGTGCGTCCGGGTCGAACGACGGAACGCCTTCCTGGGTCTCGGCCTCGATCGCGTCCGCCTCGGGGAGGAAGGGCGCGAGCTCCGGGAGCTCGTCCAGGCCGCGCAGGCCCATCCGCTCCAGAAAGTAGTTCGTCGTCCTGTACAGGATCGCACCTGTTTCGGGTTCCGCGCCCGCCTCCTCCACCAGACCCCGCTGGAGGAGGGTGCGCATCACGCCGTCGCAGTTCACGCCGCGCACCGCGGAGACCCGCGCACGGCTGACCGGCTGGCGGTACGCGACCACCGCGAGCGTCTCCAGGGCCGCCTGGGTGAGCCGCGCCTGCTGCCCGTCGAGTACGAAGCCCTCCACGGCGGCGGCGTACTCGGGCCGGGTGTAGAACCGCCAGCCGCCCGCGACGAGCCGCAGCTCGAAGCCGCGCTTCTGCACGGTGTACTCGTCGGCCAGCTCGCGCAGCGCGTCGGCGACCGCGCGCCGCGGCCGCTGGAGGACCTTCGCCAGGTGCTCCTCGGTGGCCGGCTCGTCGACGACCATCAAGACGGCCTCCAGCGCGGGCCGCAGCTCCAGCTCCGCGACGGCACCGGCGAGCTCCCCCGCGGGACTCTGCGTGCTCACGCCTTCTCCTCCATCGGCTCGGGGGCCCGGTCGAACTCGTCGGTCACGGCCGGCTCCTCGGCGCCGTCCCCGCCGGTCCAGCGCACCATCAGCTCTCCCAAGGGGTCCTCCTGGTCCAGGGCGACGGCCTTCTCCCGGTACAGCTCCAGCAGGGCGAGGAAGCGCGCGACGACGGTCAGGGTGTCCCCCGCGTCCGCCACGAGCACCCGGAAGCTGACCTCCCCCTGCTCGCGCAGCCGGGCGACGACCAGCCCTGCCTGCTCCTGCACGGACACCAGCGGGGCATGGATGTGGTCGACGTACACCTGCGGCTTCGCGCGGGGCCGCATAGCCTTCACGGCGAGCTTGGCGAACCCTTCCGCGCCGATGCTGATGACGACTTCCGGCAACAGCTCGGCATGGTGCGGTTCGAGCCCGACGGTACGCGGATAGCGCCGGGCCTCCTCCTCCAGGCGCCCGCTGAAGATGTCCGCGATCTGCTTGTACGCGCGGTACTGGAGCAGCCGCGCGAAGAGCAGATCCCGCGCTTCGAGCAGCGCGAGATCGGCCTCGTCCTCGACCTCGGCGGCGGGCAGCAGCCGCGCCGCCTTCAGATCGAGCAGCGTGGCGGCGACCACCAGGAACTCGGTCGTCTGATCGAGATCCCAGTCGGTCCCCATGGCCCGGATGTGCGCCATGAACTCATCGGTCACTTTGGACAGCGCGACCTCGGTGACGTCCAGCTTGTGCTTGGCGATGAGCTGGAGCAGCAGATCGAAGGGCCCTTCGAAGTTGGCGAGCCGAACCTTGAACCGCCCGTCATCGGGTTCGTCCGCAGCCTCGGGCTCAGCGGCAGGCTCCGCGGGAGCCGCCCCGGCCCCCGCCCCAGGGCACGCCTACGGGCGGGCGGTGCGGGGTCGTCGTTCGTGGCCATCAGGCGGGAAGGCTACCCCTTACCGCCCGCGCAGCCTGCGTACGAGAATGCTCGCGTCCCCCCGCGACTCCAGATCCGCGAGGACGACCGCGACGGCCTCCCGCACGATGCGGCCGCGGTCGACCGCGAGGCCGTGCTCGCCGCGCAGCACGAGGCGCGCGTGTTCGAGGTCCATGAGCTCCTCGGCGGAGACGTACACGGTGATCTTCTCGTCGTGCCGCTCGCGTCCGCTGGGCCGCCGGTTGGCCGCCCGCGCCCGGCGCCGCGCCTGCGCGGTCGACGAGCCGCCGGACTTGCCGCCGCCCTGGGCGGCAGAACCTTCCTGCGTCGCCGAAGGCGACGACGAGCCGCGCCCCGCGCTCTTGTCCGCGTCACCGGCGGACCGGCTGCGGGACTCGCCGGAGCCCGACTCCGCGTCCGTCGCGGCGTGTTCGGCGCTCTCGCCGCCGTCGCCCTGCGCGCTGTCCTCGGCCGCGGCCGCCGTCTCGTCGCTCTCGCCCGCCGGAGCGGGCACCCTCGCCTCGCCGTTCGCCGGGCGCCGCGGGGACGACGACTGAAGAGCCATCCCCCCGGTCGTGCGGAACAGTTCGTCGGCCCCGGGCAGACTCACTCGGCGTGACACCGGGCGAGCACCTCCCTGGCGAGCTGACGATAGGCGGCCGCGCCGACCGAGTTGGAGGCGTACGTCGTGATCGGCTCACCGGCGACCGTGGTCTCCGGGAAGCGGACCGTGCGCCCGATGACCGTGTGGTAGACGTGGTCGTCGAAGGCCTCGACCACGCGCGCGAGCACCTCACGGCTGTGCACCGTGCGGGAGTCGTACATCGTCGCGAGGATGCCGTCGAGCTCCAGGTCGGGGTTGAGCCGCTCCTGGACCTTCTCGATGGTCTCCGTCAGCAGGGCCACACCGCGCAGCGCGAAGAACTCGCACTCCAGCGGCACGATCACCTTGTGAGCCGCCGTCAGGGCGTTCACCGTGAGCAGGCCGAGCGAGGGCTGACAGTCGATCACGATGTAGTCGTAGTCCTGCATCAGCGGCTTCAGCGCCCGCTGGAGCGTGGACTCGCGCGCGACCTCGCTCACCAGCTGCACTTCGGCGGCCGACAGGTCGATGTTGCTGGGCAGCAGGTCCATGTTCGGGACCGCCGTCTTCAGGAGCACCTCGTCGGCGGACATGCCGCGCTCCATGAGGAGGTTGTAGACCGTGAGGTCCAGCTCCATCGGGTTCACCCCGAGGCCCACCGAGAGGGCGCCCTGCGGATCGAAGTCGACGAGCAGGACCCGGCGTCCGTACTCCGCGAGAGCCGCGCCCAGGTTGATGGTCGACGTCGTCTTGCCGACGCCGCCCTTCTGGTTGCACATCGCGATGATCTTCGCCGGACCGTGGTCGGTCAGCGGACCCGGGATCGGGAAGTACGGCAGCGGACGTCCCGTGGGACCGATGCGCTCGCGGCGCTGACGGGCGGCGTCCGGCGCGAGCGTGGCCGCGTACTCCGGATCGGGCTCGTACTCGGCGTCGGGGTCGTAGAAGTGCCCCTGGGGCAGTTCCTCGTAGTCGGCGAGGTGGGTGTGGGTGTTATCGCCACTCCGGTCGCCGGCCATGGCGTTCACGTGATGGCCATCCATGCTCTGGGGTGCTGACTGTCTCGGCTGGGGGCTCTGCCGGGCTTCGAAGGTGCGGACAGCGACGGAGCCGACAGCCTCGAGCCCGACGGGTCCTCGGTCCCGCACAGACATTCCTGGTTGACCACCCCCGGGAGCAAATGTCGACTCATTCACAAGTCGTCTTACCTCCTTGGTGACCAGGAAATTTCTCGATAGGTCAGCGTGGCACCATGCCGACGGTTGGCGACTCTATGGCGTGTCACCACTCCGCAGCAACACAATCCGCCGGACCGGACCCGATGTGTCGGCAAAGGAACACCCCGATGTCAAGGGCATGCGGCATGTCTACGGCGCGTTTTCGGGGTGGGCGAAACGGTTAAAGCGCTACGTTCAAGGCGAGTTGAGCGTGTCCACACTGATACGCATACGGCCGGACCCCTCTCAAGGTCCGGCCGTGGGCGTGAGATTGACGACTTTCGTTGACGGATGGTGCCGAAAGTCGTCCGGGACCGACCGAAGTCGGTCACCGGGATTGACCGAAGTCAGTCGCCTGGGGTCAGCCGAGGAGCGACTCCAGCTCGATGTGGTCGAGACCGTGGGCCTCGGCGACCTCCTTGTAAACGACCTTGCCGTCATGGGTGTTGAGACCCAGGGCCAGCGCCGGGTCGCGGCGCAGGGCCTCGACCCAGCCGCGGTTCGCCAGCTCGACGATGTACGGCATCGTCGCGTTGGTCAGCGCGTAGGTGGAGGTGTTGGGCACCGCGCCGGGCATGTTGGCCACGCAGTAGAAGACCGAGTTGTGGACCGGGAAGGTCGGCTCGGCGTGCGTGGTCGGGTGCGAGTCCTCGAAGCAGCCGCCCTGGTCGATCGCGATGTCGACAAGAACACTTCCCGGCTTCATGCGCGAGACGAGCTCGTTGGTGACCAGCTTCGGGGCCTTGGCGCCCGGGATGAGGACGGCGCCGATGACGAGGTCGGCCTCCAGGCAGGCCTTCTCCAGCTCGAAGGCGTTGGAGACGACGGTCTGGATCTTCGTGCCGAAGATTTTGTCGGCTTCCTTGAGCTTGTTGATGTCCTTGTCGAGCAGGGTCACGTGGAAGCCCATGCCGATGGCGATCTGCGCGGCGTTCCAGCCGGAGACGCCGCCGCCGATGACGACGGCCTTGCCCGCGGCCACGCCGGGGACACCGCCCGGCAGGACGCCGCGGCCGCCGTTGGCGGCCATCAGCTGGTAGGCGCCGACCTGCGGGGCGAGGCGGCCCGCGACCTCGGACATCGGGGCGAGCAGCGGGAGCGCGCGGTTCGCGGTCTCGACGGTCTCGTACGCGATGGCGGTGGTGCCCGACTCCAGGAGGGCGTCCGTGCACTCCTTGGACGCGGCCAGGTGCAGGTAGGTGAAGAGGGTCTGGTCCTTGCGGAGGCGGTGGTACTCCTCCGCGATGGGCTCCTTGACCTTCAGGAGCAGGTCCGCGGCGGCCCAGACCTCATCGGCGGTGTCCAGGATCTGGGCACCGGCCGAGACGTACTCGTCGTCCGTGATCGAGGAGCCGACGCCGGCGTTCCGCTCGATGACGACCTGGTGGCCGTGGCGCACCAGCTCGTGCACACCGGCGGGGGTGATGGCCACCCGGAACTCGTTGTTCTTGACCTCGCGGGGGATGCCGACCTTCATCGTCGATCACGGTCCTTGGCTCAGGGGATGTTTCGGGCAATGCAACTCAGACCGGTGCACACGACGGCGCAACGGGGGCACCACGGATGTACGCGGCGGAGCCAGTCTAATGAAGGATTTCCCGCTGTCTAGCCTTCCAATACTTCAATCTTCTGCGGATGCACTACGGATTTCGTAGGCGGAGGGTACTGCTCCACCGTTTGTTTCAAGCCTCATGGCCTCTTGGTGCTCCGTTCCCAGCATGCGCTCGGCGGCCCCCCGGTGCAGCCGGGCGGCCGTCGGGTCCCCGAGCCGTTCCAGGGTGTCCGCGAGACGCAGCTGAAGCGCCGCCTGGAGGCGTACGTCCTTGGCGTGCCGCGCCCACTCGACGGCTTCCTGGCAGGTGCGCAGCGACTCCTCGGGCCGGCCCGCGTACTCCTGCACGCGCGCCATCTCGCTCAATGCCCTTGCCTGGGCGGCGACATCGCCGTTCTTGCGGTGGCCGGTGACCGCCGAGCTCCAGTTGCGCAGCGCCTCGCCGTAGCGTCCCGCGTAGGTGTGCACGACGCCGATGCGGCCGTACAGGCGGGCGGCGTCGGCGCGCTCGCCGCGGGCGAGGCGTTGGGCCAGGGCCCTGCCGTACCAGTCGCAGGCCCGGGACCAGTCCCCCAGCTCCTGATAGGCGCCGCCTACGGATTCCATCGCGCGACCGGTGGCGTACGGATCGCCCGCCTCCCGTCCCGCGTCCAGCGCCGCCCGGTAGCGCGCCAGCGCCTCGCGGGTACGCCCCGTGCGCGCGTCCAGATCGGCGAGGTTCAGCAGCGCGGCGGCCTTCTCGCGTGGCAGGTCGCGACGTTCCGCCACGTCCAGGACCAGCTGGTGGATGCCGTAGAGCTCGGGGGCGGCGTCCTGGGGGCCGCGGTGCGCGACCAGGGCCCGGGTCAGGGCCGCCATCAGGCGCCGCGCGAGGGTGTCGAGCTCGCCGTCGGCCACCGCGAGCCGGGCGGCGGCGAGCAGCGCGGGCTGCCGGACGCGCAGCCACTGGGCGGCGTCGGCGCGGCAGGGGAAGCGCAGGGCGCGCGGCAGTCCCTCGTGCTTGCCGCGGTCACCGAGGGCGCCGATGCCGTCGGTCTCGGTGACCGCCCGGCAGGCCTGGAGCAGCCGTACGGTCCGCTCCAGCATCCGGGCGCGGGCCAGCTGGATCTCGGCCGGGCGGTCCAGGGTCTCGGTGAGGTTCCTCAGCAGCGGCACCAGGCAGCCCGGCACCTCGTACTGCGGGACCGGGGATTCCACGGGCCTGACGAGTCCCAGGGCGGCGAAGTCGCCAAGCGCGGCCTTGGCGCCGGAGACCGAGCAGCCGGCGAGCGCCGAGGCGGTGTGCGGGTCGACGTGTCCGGCCGGGGCCAGGGAGAGGAGACGCAGTATCCGCGCGGAGGGCCCGGAGAGCGTGGCGTACGCCTGCCGGAAGACACGCGCCAGCGGCGAGGTCTCCTCGGACAGGTCGTGCACCTGTTTGGCCAGGTCGGCGACGGCGGCCTTGGGCCGCGCGGAGAGCCAGCCCCCGGCGAGCATGAGGGACGCCGGGTGGGCCTCGCACGCCTCGACCAGGGATTCCGCGGCGCGCGGGTCCACCGTGATGCGTACGGGTCCGGCGGCGCGGGTGAGCAGTTCCACCGCGGCCGCCTTGTCCAGGCCGCCGAGCGTGCACGGCCGTACGTCGGGGATGCCGGTGAGCGGCCCCCCGGAGACGGCGACGACCAGGCAGTCGGGGGTGTCCGGAAGCAGCGGGTCGACCTGCTCGGCGTCCACCGCGTCGTCGAGGAGCAGCAGGGCCCGGCGCTCCTTCAGGGCGTCCCTGAGCAGTTCGGACAGGTCGTCCTCGCAGGCGCCGGGCGGTGCGGGGACGGCGAGGGCGTCGAGGAGTTCGCGGGCGGTGCGTTCCGTGGGGACGCGCGTGCCGTCGGGCTCCGTGAGGCGGGCCCGCAACAGGCCGTCGGGGTAGTCCTCGGCGAGCTGCCGCGCGAGTTCCTCGGCGAGCGCGGTGCGGCCGGAGCCGGGGCGGCCCGCGATGAGCAGGACGCGGGCGCGGGGCGCCTTGCGGCCGGACAGGGTGTCGAGCCCCGCCCGGTCGATGTCGGCGCGCAGTTCCTTCAACTCGCGTTGCCGACCGACGAATTGAGCGCTTGTCGACTCCGCGGCGGCGCCGGCGGGTGGCGGCACCGCACCGCCCGCCGTCGTACCGTCCGTGTCGACCGCCTGATCCGTCACGGGTCACTCCCGTCCGCGTGCGCACGAACCCGCCGGGACTTTGGGCGGGACGCTTTCAGAGCCTAGTTCAGGCCCTGCGGCGTTCCCCGCCGCGCGACACCCACAAGTCCCTCGATCGGATCAGCAGATCGTCATATCGGTGGGGCCGTTGGTGGAGCCGCTCCCGCGGTCAGGACTCGAAGGGCCGCGCCGGCCAGGGCGCCTCGGCCGGGCGCAGCGCGTCCACGCCGTCACCGTTCAGCGTGGCGTACAGCGAAAGGACGCCGACGACCAGGCAGTTGTTGTGCAGCTCACCGGCGAGCACCCCGCGTACGAGCTCGTCGAGGGGGACGCGGGTGAGCTCCATGTCGGCCTCCTCCTCGAAGACCTCGAAGCGCTCGCCCTCGGCCTCGGCGAGGTCGCGGGCGAGGAAGATCCGCACGGCTTCGTCACAACCGCCGGGGGTGGTGTAGACGTCGGTGAGGACACGCCAGTCCTCGGCCTTGACGTGCGCCTCCTCGTACAGCTCGCGCTGCGCGGCGTGCAGGGGGTTCTCGCCGGGGACGTCGAGCAGGCCCGCCGGGATCTCCCAGAGCTTCTGGCGGACGGGGTGGCGGTACTGGCGGATGACCAGGACTCGGCCCTCCTCGTCGAGCGCGAGGACGGCCACCGAGCCGGGGTGGACCTGGTAGTCGCGGTGGACGACGGACCCGTCGGGCATGACCACGTCGTCGGTGCGCACCGAGGTCTTGTTCCCGACGAAGGGGGTCTCCGTCGCGGTGACCTGCCACTCCTCGGCGGTGTCCTTGATCGTCATGTCGCGCTGTCCTCCCACACGTGCAAACGAAAACCGGGGCACGCGCCCCAAAAGGCGCGCACCCCGGCAACCGTATCGCCTGGTGTTACTTGCCCGGCTTGGCGCCCGCCTTGCGGGCGGCCTCCTGCCGCTCGACGGCCGCCTTCACCAGGCCCGCGAAGAGCGGGTGGGGGCGGGTCGGGCGGGAGCGCAGCTCCGGGTGCGCCTGGGTGGCGACCAGGTAGGGGTGCACCTCGCGCGGGTACTCGACGTACTCGACGAGCTTGCCGTCCGGGGAGGTGCCGGAGAACAGGATCCCGGCCTTCTTCTCCAGGTCGGCGCGGTAGGAGTTGTTCACCTCGTAGCGGTGGCGGTGGCGCTCCTCGACGTACTCCTTGCCGTCGTACACCTCGCGGGCGATGGAGCCCTCGGCGAGCTTGGCCGGGTACATGCCCAGGCGCATCGTGCCGCCCATGTCGCCCTCACCGGCGACGATGTCGAGCTGCTCGGCCATGGTGGAGATCACCGGGTGGGAGGTGGCGGCGTCGAACTCGGTGGAGTTGGCGTCCGGGATGTCCGCGAGGTTGCGGGCGGCCTCGATGACGATGCACTGGAGGCCGAGGCAGATGCCGAGCAGCGGCACCTTGTTCTCGCGGGCGTAGCGGATGGCGCTGACCTTGCCGTCGACGCCGCGCTCGCCGAAGCCGCCGGGGATCAGGATCGCGTCGACGTCGCCGAGCTGCTTCTTGGCGCCCGCCGGGGTCTTGCAGTCGTCGGAGGTGACCCACTTGACCTTGACGCGGGCCTTGTTCGCGAAGCCGCCGGCGCGCATGGCCTCGGTCACCGAGAGATAGGCGTCGGGCAGGTCGATGTACTTGCCGACCAGCGCGACGGTGACCTCGTGCTTCGGGTTGTGCACGCGGTCAAGGAGGTCGTCCCACTGGGTCCAGTCGACGTCACGGAAGGGCAGGTCGAGCTTGCGTACGACGTAGGCGTCGAGGCCCTCGGTGTGCAGCACCTTCGGGATGTCGTAGATCGACTTGGCGTCGATGGCGGCGACCACGGCGGCCTCGTCGACGTCGCACATCAGCGAGATCTTGCGCTTGATGGCGGTCGGGACGTCGCGGTCGGCGCGCAGCACGATCGCGTCGGGCTGGATGCCGATGTTGCGCAGGGCGGCGACGGAGTGCTGGGTCGGCTTGGTCTTCAGCTCGCCGGAGGGGCCGATGTAGGGCAGCAGCGAGATGTGCACGACGAAGACGTTGTCGCGGCCGACCTCGTGGCGGACCTGGCGGACGGTCTCCAGGAACGGCAGCGACTCGATGTCGCCCACCGTGCCGCCGACCTCGGTGATGACTACGTCAACGCTGTCGGAGGCGGCGGCCATGCGGCGGATGCGGTGCTTGATCTCGTTGGTGATGTGCGGGATGACCTGGACGGTGTCGCCGAGGTACTCGCCGCGGCGCTCCTTGGCGATCACCTGGCTGTAGACCTGGCCGGTGGTGACGTTCGCCGAGCCGTCGAGGTCGACGTCGAGGAAGCGCTCGTAGTGGCCGATGTCCAGGTCGGTCTCGGCGCCGTCGTTGGTGACGAACACCTCGCCGTGCTGGAAGGGGTTCATCGTGCCCGGGTCGACGTTCAGGTACGGGTCGAGCTTCTGCATCGTGACGCGCAGGCCACGCGCCTTGAGGAGCGCACCCAGGCTGGAGGCAGTCAATCCCTTGCCGAGGGAAGAGGCGACACCCCCGGTGACGAAGATGTGCTTGGTCGTCGTGGATTTCGGCTGCATGGCCAAGAGGGGGCTCCCGTGGTCGCGGTCTGGAGGTGCGTACCGGCGACCTCACCGGGGATTCGGGGGAGGTGCCGTCGCTGCGGTTCGGGGGTTCTATGACCACCGGCTCACGGGCTACCAGGGTATCAGCGACGGGAGGAGCATGCTTCCGGCCACGCTCCGCCATCAGGCGCATACGCCGCCGCCGTAGGAGACTCGGACGTACGGCCGTAGGACACCCGGACGTACGCGCGTCAGAACAGCCCGGGCATACACACCGCCCTCACAGGGCACACACGACACCGGCAGACTCTCACGCCCCTCCGACCCGCTCCGACCCGCTCCGACCCGCTCCGACCCGCCAAGAGATCATGCGACACCGCCTCTCACCTGCCGCTCACCCGTTCGGCCGCGCCTCGTTGCCGGGAGGGGCGCGCAGATCAGCGACGTGCGTCGTATCCTGCTCGGACACTCGCTGCCGAGCCCCATCCGGCACACGGCACCACCCCGCCTTGCACCCGGAACAAGCGCTCGGCAACGATCACTTGACCGCTGATAAGTAAGTAAGCGCCCCGCGGGGCGAACGTGGCCGTTCGACTGGAGATGCACGTGGCCGGGCGCATCGAGGACTACGCACTCATCGGAGACATGCAGACCGCAGCCCTGGTCTGCCGGGACGGCACAGTCGACTGGCTGTGCCTTCCCCGCTTCGACTCCCACGCCGTTTTCGCCGGCCTGCTGGGCACCGAGGAGCACGGCTTCTGGCGCCTCGGGCCCGCGTACGCACCGGAGGAGCAGCCCCCGACGGCTGCCCGCCGCACCTACCGCGGCGACTCCCTGGTGCTCGAATCCGAGTGGGACACACCACGCGGCACCGTCCGCGTGATCGATTTCATGCCGCCGCGCGACACGGACGCACCCCAGCTGATCCGGATCGTGGAGGGCGTCAGCGGCCGGGTGCCGATGCGCTCGGCGCTGCGCATGCGGTTCAGCTACGGGCGTGTGGTGCCCTGGGTCCACAAGGTCGACCACCGGACGGTGGCCGTCGCGGGCCCCGACTCCGTGTGGCTGGACACCGACGCCGAGACGTTCGGCAAGGACCTGACCACGTACTCGGACTTCACCATCGCGCCGGGTGAGCGGATCGCGTTCACCATCTCCTGGCAGCCCTCGCACAAGGGCCAGCCCGCGCTGCCGGAGCCGGAGGCGTCGCTCACCGCCACGGAGGACTTCTGGCGCGAGTGGGTCGAGCACTGCACGTACCACGGCCCCTACCGCGAGGCCGTGATCCGCTCGCTGATCACCCTGAAGGCCCTCACCTACGCCCCGACCGGCGGCATCGTCGCGGCGCCCACGACCTCGCTGCCCGAGGACATCGGGGGCTCGCGGAACTGGGACTACCGCTTCACCTGGCTGCGGGACGCCGCGATCACCCTGTCGTCGCTGCTGCGCACCGGCTACCGCGAGGAGGCCCGCGCGTGGCGCGAGTGGCTGCTGCGCGCGGTGGCGGGCGACCCGGAGAACCTCCAGATCATGTACGGCATCGCCGGCGAGCGCGAGCTGGGCGAGACGGAGCTCGACTGGCTGCCCGGCTATGAGGGCTCCCAGCCGGTCCGGGCGGGCAACGGCGCCGCCCACCAGCTCCAGCTCGACGTGTACGGCGAGGTCACCGAGGCGCTGCACCTTGCGCACATGACGGGCCTGGCCCGCAACGACTACGCCTCGCTGCTCCAGCTCAAGCTGATCCGCTATCTGGAAGATCACTGGGACGAGCCGGACGAGGGCATCTGGGAGGTGCGCGGCCCGCGCCGCCACTTCGTGCACTCCAAGGTGATGGCCTGGGTCGCCGTGGACCGCACCATCAAGCTCCTGGAGTCCGGGGACGCGGACGGCCCGCTGGAGAAGTGGCGCGAGCTGCGCGACGACATCCACCGGGACGTGTGTGAGAAGGGTTACGACCCGGAGCGCAACACCTTCACGCAGTCGTACGGCTCCAAGGAGCTGGACGCCTCGCTGCTGCTGATCCCGCAGATGGGCTTCCTGCCGCCCGACGACAAGCGCGTCATCGGCACCATCGAGGCCATCCAGCGGGAGCTGTCGACGCCCGACGGCTTCATCCTGCGCTACCCGACGGCCGGTGACGACGAGGGCGTGGACGGCCTGGAGGGCGACGAGGGCGCGTTCCTCGCCTGCTCGTTCTGGATGGCCGACGACCTCGCGATGATCGGCCGGGTGGACGAGGCCCGCAAGCTCTTCGAGAAGCTGCTCGCGCTCCGCAACGACCTGGGGCTGCTCGCCGAGGAGTGGGACTCCACGGCGCAGCGCCAGGTCGGCAACTTCCCGCAGGCCTTCAGCCACGTGCCGCTGATCGACACGGCACTGCGGCTGACGGCGTCGGGTGCGTACGGAGGTTAAGGGGCCGCTTGGCTTCGGACGGCGACGGGCTTCCCGTCGCCGTCCGTGCGTTCGGCCGCGTCCTCCAGGACGACCCGGCCGATGATCTCGTAGCGGCGCGGGTGCCTGGCCCGCAGATACAGGCCGAGGGCGAGGCCGCCGGAGAAGACGAGGCCGACGATCCAGGGGATGGCCCTGAACAGCAGCGAGTCGGCCGCCGAGCCCGCCGCGGTGTCCATGTTGATCACCAGCAGGACGACGACGGCGATCATGCCGAGGCCGCCGAGCAGCGGCGCGAGAAGCGTCTTGAACCAGTGCCGGTCCTCGGGATGGTTGCGCCGGAAGTAACCGATCACGGCGAACGAACAGAGGGTCTGCACGATGAGGATCGCCATCGTGCCGAGGATCGCCAGCAGCGTGTACAGGTGGATGTACGGGTCCTGCCCGGTCAGCCAGAACGCGGCCACCAGGGCGACGGCGATGACGGACTGGACGTACGAGGCGATGTACGGGGAGCCGTGCGCCGGGTGGGTGCGGCCGAGGGCGGGGTGCAGGAAGCCCTCGCGGCCGATGGCGTACAGGTAACGCGCCGCGCACTGGTGGAAGGCCATCCCGCAGGCGAAGGAGCCGGTGATCAGCAGCCACTGGAAGGTGTCGACCGCCCAGGCGCCGATGAAGCTGTGCGCCGGATCGAAGAACAGGTCGAGCGGACCGGTCGAGTGGGAGACCTTCACCGAGCCGCTCAGACCGTTCCCGGCGATCGTCATCCAGGAGACGTAGATGTAGAAGAGGCCGACGCCGACGACCGAGATGAGGGTCGCCCGCGGGATGACGCGCTTGGGGTCGCGCGATTCCTCGCCGTACATCGCGGTCGACTCGAAGCCGACCCACGACCAGAAGGCGAAGAACAGGCCGAGCCCGGCGGAGGTGCCGGTGAAGGCGTTCTTCGGGTTGATCGGTTCGACGGGTATGCCGTCGGGGCCGCCGCCGTGGAGCAGGACGGCGGTGGCGACCGCGAAGAGGACGGCGATCTCCGCGACGAGCATCACACCGAGGGCCTTCGCCGTGAGGTTGATGTCGAAGTACGCGAGGACGGCCGTGGCGGCGAGCATCGCGGCCGCGTAGGCGATCCACGGCAGGTCGACGCCGAGCTGGTCCTCCACGGTGGTCTGCGCGAAGTACGAGAAGACGCCGACGATCGACGCCTCGAAGACGATGTACGCGAGGACGGCGAGCATCCCCGAGGCCATGCCCGCGATGCGGCCGAGACCGTGCGAGATGTAGCCGTAGAACGCGCCGGCGGCGGTGATCCGCTTGGCCATGGCGACGTACCCGACGGAGAAGACCGTCAGGACGAGCGTGGCGAAGAGGTAGCCGGCGGGGGCGCCGGTGCCGTTGCCCGCGCCGACGGCGATGGGGAGGTTGCCGGTCATGGCGGTGATGGGCGCGGCGGTGGCGACCGCCATGAAGACGACGCCGACGACACCGACGGAGTTCGCCTTCAGGCGGTGGACCTCGGGTGTGCTCGGTTGCTCTGACAGGTGATCGGGCGTGTGATCGGGCATGGCGGGCACCCTGCCGTGGCGTGACGTACGCCACAAGCGACAGGGGGTCGCGCAATTGCCGCGCGGAAGCGACGAGTTGTCGCACCGCGAGGGCCCGTGGGCCGCCGCCGTGACCGGTCGGAGATGTTCCGGTGACGTGCGCCCCGGTAGCGTCCGCGCCATGGACAGTCAGGGCACTCAGGGCGGCATCACCGTGCAGCGCGCGCTGGAACTTCCCGGGCTGCGCGGCGGGCTCCCCGAGGTCGTCGCGGGCGCGGACCGGTTGCAGCGGACGGTGCGGTGGGTGCACGCGGGCGAGGTGCCCAACATCGCCTCGCTGCTCAAGGGCGGTGAGCTGCTGCTCACCACGGGGCTCGGGCTGGGGGCGCGCCCGGCCGAGCAGCGCGCCTTCGTGCGCAAGCTCGCCGAGCGGGGCATCGCGGCGCTGGTCGTCGAGCTGGGGCCGCGCTTCGCACGGCTGCCCGCGGCGATCGTGGAGACGGCGCGGGCGGCCGGCCTGCCGCTGGTGCAGCTGCACCGCGAGGTGCCGTTCGTGACGGTCACCGAAGAGGTGCACACGGAGATCGTCAACGGCCATTACGCGCTGCTCCAGCGGGCCGAGGAGGTGCACGGGCGGTGCACGCAGGCGCTGCTCGGCGGGGGCGGTGTGCCCCAAGTCCTCGCTGTCCTCGCGGAGTTCAGCGGCAACCCGGTGTTCCTGGAGACGGCGGACGGGCAGCTGCTGTACGCCGCCGGGGCGGGCACGGAGTGCGCGGACCCGCTCCAGGTGTGGGAGGGGCTGCGGGGGCGCCCCGTCGACCGGGACGGGCCGCCGGCGAGCGCCGTCATCGTCGACGTGCCGGGCGGCGGGCCGGGCCCGGGCTCGGTGCGGGCCCGGCTCGTGCTGCTGGCCGTGGAGTCGGCGCCGCTGCCGGTGCACCGCATCGCGGCGGAGCGGGCGGCGAGCAGCCTCGCGGTGGTGCTGATGCAGGCCCGCCAGGAGGAGGAGCTGGCGGCGCGCGGCCGGGGCGACTTCCTGACCGATCTCGCGGAGGGGCGGATCGCGGCCGACGACGCCCCGGCGCAGGCCCGCGTCCTCGGCTTCAAGCCGGGCCCCGCGGGGAGTCCGCTGCTGCCGGTGGTGATGCGGCTCGCGGACGGGCTGCCGACCGGGGGCGGCTGGGCGGTGCTGGCGCGGGCGGTCGCGGAGGAGCTGGCGTCGGTGGGCGTGCCGGTGCTTCTGGGCGTACGTCCCGTCGAGGGCCGCGTGCCTTTGCTCCTTGGCCTGCGGTCGGAGTCGGAGCGGACGGCGGTGGCGGACCGGGTCGCCGCCGCGCTGCGGGCCGGGGTCGAGCGGGCGGGGATGCGGCGGCCCGGGGCGCAGCCGCCGGTCGTGGTGGTCGGCGTCGCGGGCGGCTGGGCGGCGGCGTCGGCGGGGCTGCGGCACGCGGCGGAGACGGCGACGGCCGCGCAGGGCCTGACCGACCGCCCCTGGCACGACGCGCGGCGCCTGGACATCGACCTGCTGCTGTGGCGGCTGCACCGCCATGACGAGGACGGGGTCCTGGCGGCGTTCGTGGACCGCGCGATCGGCCCGCTGCGCGCCCACGACGAGCGCTCGAAGCCGCCGCTGCTGCCGACCCTCCAGACGTACCTGGCGCATGCGGGCCGCAAGGCGGAGACGGCGCGCGAGCTGCACCTGAACCGGCAGACGCTGTACAACCGCCTCGCCCGTATCAGCGAGTTGCTCGGCACGGATCTCGACGACCCGCAGACGGTCCTGGCCCTCAGCCTCGCGCTTCGGGCCCGCAGACACGTGCCGTAGGGCTCACGTGTCGGTCCTCAGCTGTAGGGCACCGGCTGGGTCAACTCGTCGTACACGCTGAGGACTTGGGTGACCGTGTCGTCCTCGGAGGGCCAGGTGGCGGCCTGGGCCGTGCCCCTGTCCCTGAGCTCCGCCCTGCGGGCCGGGCCGGCGAGCAGGCGTACGACGGCGGTGGCGAGGGCCTGGGCGTCGGCGTACGGGACGAGTTCGGCGGCGTCGCCGACCAGTTCGGGCACGCCGGCGACCGCGGCGGCGACGAGCGGCACGCGCGCGTGCAGGGCTTCTTGGGCGAGGACCGGGCGGGGCTCGGCGCTGTGGGGCAGCACCGCGAGGTCGGCGGCGGCGAGGAGTTCGGGGACGTCGTCACGCCGACCGACGAGCCGGACGGGGAGCTGCTCGGCGTCGATGCGGCGCTGGAGGGCGGTCCGCTGCGGGCCCTCCCCCGCGACGACCAGGAGCGGCAGCGGGTCCAGATGCCGCCACGCGCGCGTGGCGTCCATGAGGGTGTCGTAACCACGGCCCTCTTCCAGAGCGCCGACGGCCAGCACCAACGGCCGGTCCACGGCGCCCAGTTCGGCACGGGCCTTGTGGAGGAGCCGGTCCGGTTCCTCCTGGCCGGAGTCCCGGAGGGCGGTGTGGCGGGGGGTGGGCAGCGCGACCGCCGCGAGGCGGGCGTCCCTGGCGCCCCTGCGGCGGGCCCGGTCGACGAGGTCGGACGAGGCGCCGAGGACCACCGCGGCGGCTTTGGCGACGCGCCGCTCCAGCAACCGCAGGACGCGGGCGCGGGCACCCGCCGCGTGCGCGTGGTGGTGCCAGGTGACGACGAGCGGTGTGGGGCGGCCGGCCAGCGCGAGGACGGCACGCAAGGCGGCGTGCAGCCCGTGCGCGTGCACGAGGTCGGCGTCGGCGCAGGCCGCGCGGAGGGCGGCGACAGAGGCGGGGTCGCCACTGCGGGGCACGTGGACGTGACGGGCGCCCGCGCCGGTGAAGTCGTACGCGCGGGCGGCCTCGTCGGGGGCACACACGGTGACCCGCACGCCCCGGGCGGCGAGCCCCGCGGCCAGCGACCTGACGTGCGCGCTGCTGCCCGCGCTGCCGCCGCCGAGGACTTGGACGGTGTGCAGCGGCGCCTGTCCGTGCGGCGAGTGGCTGCTCACGTGGCTCACGTGGCCGGGACTCCTGGTCTGCTTCGGGCGGATGCGGGCGGATACTGCGGCCAAGAATGCCAGCCCGCACGGACGTTCCGGCACTGCTGAAAGGTCACTTCCGCGTCTGGAGGGGCAACTCCGTGAGCGCTATCACCCACACGGGTGAGGGGTGGCACGTTACGGAGATGCGGCGCCGAGGGGGCGCAAGCAACGGTGCACCAGCCGAAGCCCTCTCAAGGGGCGCGGGGAACTGCGCGCTCAGCCCCCACAACCCGCAGACGCACCCGCACAGCCACCCAACAGACGCAGCTCCCAGCACACCCATTGCCGCTCACCCCAAGCGGGCACCAGCCGAAGCCCCCCCCAAAAGGGGCGCGGGGAACTGCGCGCTCAGCCCCCACAACCCGCAGACGCACCCGCACAGCCACCCAACAGACGCAGCTCCCAGCACACCCATTGCCGCTCACCCCAAGCGGGCACCAGCCGAAGCCCCCCAAAAAGGGGCGCGGGGAACTGCGCGCTCAGCCCCCACAACCCGCAGACGCACCCGCACAGCCACCCAACAGACGCAGCTCCCAGCACACCCATTGCCGCTCACCCCAAGCGGGCACCAGCCGAAGCCCCCCCAAAAGGGGCGCGAGGAACTGCCCGCTCAGCCCCCACAACCCGCAGACGCACCCGCACAGCCACCCAACAGACGCAGCTCCCAGCACACCCATTGCCGCTCACCCCAAGCGGGCACCAGCCGAAGCCCCCCCCCAAAAAAGGGGCGCGGGGAACTGCGCGCTCAGCCCCCCACAACCCGCACCCACCCCGCAGCCCGCAGCCGTACCCGCCCCGCCCCGTAGCCGTAGCCGTAGCCGTAGCCGTACCCTCCGCCAGCTACATGTCCGCCCTGGCCGTCGCCAACAACTCCTCCGCGTGGGCGCGGGCCGTCTCCGAGTCCTCCTGGCCCGCCAGCATCCGCGACAACTCCCGCACGCGGTCCTCGCCCTCCAGGACCTGCACCCCGGAGCGCGTCACCATGCCGTCGTTCGTCTTCTCGACCAGCAGCTGCCGGTCGGCGAACGCCGCGACCTGCGGAAGGTGCGTGACGACCACGACCTGGGCCGACTTGGCCAGCCGCGCGAGGCGTCGGCCGATCTCGACCGCCGCCTTACCGCCGACCCCCGCGTCGACCTCGTCGAAGAGGTACGTCGGAACCGGGTCCGTGCCCGCGAAGACCACCTCGACAGCGAGCATCACGCGCGACAGCTCACCGCCGGAAGCGCCCTTGGCGATGGGCCGGGCCGGCGCGCCCGGGTGCGGGGCGAGGAGGAGTTCCACTTCGTCGACGCCCGCGGGGCCGTACGCGACCGTGCGGCCACCGACCACCACTCCGTCGGCCCCCTCCGGAACCTCCGTGCTGCTGATGGCGATCGACACGCGCGCGTGGGGCATCGCCAGCGACGCGAGCTCCTCGGTGACGGCCGCCGCGAACCGCGAGGCGGCCTCCTGCCGCGCGTCCGTCAACGCCTGCGCGAGCCCCGCGAGTTCGGCCCGCAGCGCGTCCCGCTCGGCGACCAGCTCGTCCAGCCGGTCGTCGTCGCCCTCCAGCTCGGTCAGGCGCGCGGCGCCCTCCTCGGCCCAGGCGAGCACCTCGTCGATGTCGGCACCGTACTTCCGGGTGAGCTGGGTCAGCGCGGCCCGCCGTTCCTCGACCGCGGCGAGCCGCAGCGGATCGGCGTCCAGGTCATCGGCGTACCCGGCGAGTTCCCCGGCCACGTCGGCCAGCAGGATCCCGATCTCCCCGAGGCGATCGGCCAGGGCGGACAGGGCGGCGTCGTGCGAGCGTACGGCCTCCAGGGCCCTGGAGGCGCCCGCGACGAGCGTCGAGGCGTCGACGACCTCCGGGTCCTCGGGGTTGCCCGCGAGCGCGGCGTGCGCGGCCGTGGCGGCGGAGGCGAGGGCCTCCGCGTGGCCGAGCCGCTCCGCCTCGGCGGCGAGCTCGACGTCCTCGCCCGCGCGCGGTTCGACGCCGCCGATCTCCTCAAGGCCGAAACGCAGCAGATCCGCCTCCTGGGCACGCTCCCGCGCGCGCGTGGTGATCTCCTCGACCTCGGCGGTGACGGCCCGCAGCCTGCGGTAGGCGGCCGTGTACTTGGCGAGCGGCACGGCGACCGCGTCGCCCGCGTACCGGTCGAGGGCGCCGCGCTGCCTGGCGGGCTTCAGCAGCCCCTGTTGGTCGGTCTGGCCGTGCACGGCGATCAGGTCATCGGCGAGTTCGGAAAGCAAACCCACCGGGACCGACCGCCCCCCGAGGTGCGCCCGGGAGCGCCCTTCCGCCGAGACGGTACGGCTGACCAGCAGCGCCCCGTCGTCCAGCTCGGCACCGGCCTCCTCCGCCCGCACGGCCGCCGGGGAGTCGGCGGGCACAGCGAGCCGGCCCTCCACCACCGCCGACTTCGCGCCGATCCGCACCAGGGCGGGATCCGCGCGCCCGCCGAGCAGCAGGCCAAGGCTCGTGACCACCATCGTCTTGCCCGCGCCGGTCTCACCCGTCACGGCGGTGAACCCTGGTGACAGCTCGACGACCGCGTCGTCGATGACTCCGAGCGACCGTATCCGCATCTCCTCCAACACGGACAAGACCTTACGAGGTCGCGGGCCCGCCGTGCGACGGGCCCTGGGCTCCTGCCGCGAAGCCCCAGGTGGCGGCAGCGCCTCCGCGCCCACTGTCACTCGCGGGGGTGGGCCCCCGAAGGCGCGTCGCGGTGGGGGGGATATCCCCCGCACGATCCACCGGCTCACCGCATGGCCCCTGTCCCGCCCCCGGCACGACCATGATCCACATGGCAACAGGACTGGCACAGGCGGCGCTGCGCGCGCACCGCCCGGCATTCGTGGGCACCGCGGTGGCCGCGCTCTTCGCGGCGACCGTGGTGAGCGCGTCGACGATGATGCTCACCTCGACGGGCACCGGCGGCACGACCGGGCTCTCCGCCTCGGCGCGGCGGCAGATCGCGGAGAACGGCGTCGGCGACATGGCGCTCGTGCTGTTGATCGGTTCCATCTACATGTCGATTTTCGTGGTCGTGTCGACCATGGGCACCGCCGTCGCGCAGCAACACCGCGAGCTGGCGATGGTGCGCTCGATCGGCGCCAAGCCCCGCCAGATCCGCCGCGCGGTGGCCGTTCAGGCCCTCGCCGCGTCGGTGCCCGCCTCGCTCATCGGCTTCGCCCTCGGCGGTCTCGGCGCCCGCTGGTGGCACGCCGGGATGGTCTCCCACGGCCTGCTGCCCGCCGAGGCCGGCTTCCGCTTCAGCTGGCTCGCGCTGCCGGTGTGCGTCGGCGTGGCCGTGGTGACGACGACGCTCGCGGCCCTGCTCTCGGCGCTGCGCTTCTCCCTGCTGCGCCCGGCCCGCGCGCTCTCCGAGGCGGCGACCGGGCGGCACGGTCTCGGCCTGCTGCGGGCACCGCTCGGGGTGATCGCGGTCGCGGGGGCGTGCGCCGTCTCCGTACTCCTGTCGCGGAAGCCCGCGGCCGAGGCGAGTGAGGGCGCCTTCCTCGTCCTCATCCTCTTCTGCGTCGGCGCAGGCCTGCTCGGGCCGCGCATCGTCGGCCCCGCGGCCTGGCTGGTCTCGGCGCCGGCCTGCCGGTTCGGGCCGAGCGCGCGCCTGGCGATGCTCAACGTCCGCTCGCAGCCCCGCCGCTTCTCCGCCGCGGTCGTGCCCCTCGTCCTCGTCGTCGGCTTCGGCCTCACCAAGATCGGCATGCATACGACGGCCCAGCACCGCACCGGCTCGGCGGGCAGCCCCGGCGAGGTCTGGCTCGACTACGTCGGCACGGGGCTCTACGCGGGCTTCGCCGCCATCGCCGCGGCGAACACCCTCGCCATGATCTCCTTCGAGCGCCGCCGTGACGTGGCGCTGCTGCGGGTCGTGGGCAGTCAGCGCGCCCAGGTGCGGGCGATGGCGGCCTGGGAGGCCGTGGTCGTCGCCGGGACCGCGCTGCTGCTCGGCGGCGCGATCGCGCTGGCCACGCTGGCGCCGATCCTCGGCACGGCGTTCGGCTCGGCCCTGCCGTACCTGCCGTGGCCGGTGCCCGCCGGGGTGGTGGCGGGCACGCTGCTGCTGACCCTGCTGGCCACCGGGCTCCCGGTGCGCGCCGTCCTGCGCGAGCGGGCGATCTCGGTGGTCGGCGACGCGGCGTAACAGACGTGCGTACCCTACGTACGTACGACTAGTGCGGCGCCCCCCGCCAACCCGACACCGGCAGCGCGAACTTGGCGACGAGCCGGTCGGTGAACGACGCGTGGTGCAGCCGCGCGAGCCGCACCGGCACCGCGCCCCGGCGCACCTCCACCCGCGCCCCGGCGGGCAGTTCGACGGTCCGCCGCCCGTCGCACCACAGCACCCCGTGCGGGGTGTGCGGCTGGACCTCGACGGCGAGCACGGAGTCCGGCGAGGTCACCAGCGGCTTGGCGAACAGGGCGTGCGCGCTGATCGGCACCATGAGCAGCGCCTCCACCTCGGGCCACACCACGGGCCCGCCCGCCGAGAACGCGTACGCAGTCGATCCGGTCGGCGTCGCGCAGACAATGCCGTCGCAGCCGAAGCCGGTGACCGGCCGCCCGTCGATCTCCAGGACGACTTCGAGCATCCGCTCGGGCGACACCTTCTGCACGGCGGCCTCGTTCAGCGCCCAGTCGCGGTGCACGATGTCGCCGTTGCGGTGCACGATGACGTCGATCGTCATGCGCTCCTCGACCTCGTACGTCTTGGTGACCACGCGGTCGACGACCCGGTCGAGGTCGTCCCGCTCGGCCTCCGCGAGGAAGCCCACGCGCCCGAGGTTGACGCCGAGCATCGGCACTCCGGAGGCCCGCGCGAAGTCTGCGCCTCGCAGCAGCGTCCCGTCACCGCCGAGCACGACGATCAGCTCGCAGTCGTCGATGCAGTCGGCCGTGGCCTCCTGGACCGTCTCGACCTCGGAGGGCAGCGGCAGGTCCGCCGCCTCCGCCTTGAGGACCCGTACGCCGATGCCATGGCGCAGCAGCCCCTGGACGACCAGCTCGGCGCTGCGGATGGCCGCCGGCCGTCCGGTGTGCGCGAGCAGGAAAACGGTACGCGCTCTGGTCTGGGTCACTCGGGTCTGAGTCAACGGGGCCCCTCCGCCACGGCACGGTCAACGTCCGCCGGGTCGAGTTCGTCGGCCCCGGCACGCAGCCACAGAAAGTACTCGACATTCCCGGAGGGCCCGGGCAGCGGGCTGGCGGTCACCCCGCGTACCCCGAGTCCGAGCCCCCACGCCTGCCGTGCCACGCCGCGTACGGCGTCGGCCCGTAGCTCGGCGCTGCGCACCACGCCGCCGCTGCCGAGCCGTTCCTTGCCGACCTCGAACTGCGGCTTGACCATGAGCACCAGGTCCGCGTCAGGGGCCGCGCACCGCACGAGGGCGGGCAGCACCAGGCCGAGCGGGATGAAGGAGAGGTCGCCGACGACGATGTCGACGGGCACGCCGTCGATCGCCTCCAGCGTCAGCTCGCGTACGTTCGTCCGGTCCTTGACGGTGACCCGGTCGTCGCTCTGGAGCGACCAGGCGAGCTGGCCGTACCCGACGTCGACGGCGACGACGTGTGCGGCGCCGGCCCGCAGCAGCACGTCCGTGAAGCCGCCGGTGGAGGCGCCCGCGTCCAGTGCGCGCCGCCCCTCGACGACCAGCCCCCGCGGCAGGAACGCGGCGAGGGCGCCCGCGAGCTTGTGCCCGCCGCGCGAGACGTAGTCGGGGTCGCTGTCGTCCTGCGAGACCACGATCGGGGCGGCCGTCTCCACCTGCGTCGCGGCCTTGGTCGCGACGGTCTTGCCGACCGCGACGCGGCCGGCGGCGATCAGCTGGCTCGCGTGCTCGCGCGAGCGCGCGAGCTTCCGGCGGACGAGCTCGGCGTCGAGGCGGCGTCGTGCCACTCCTGCCACGTTCGGTTCAGCTCCTGTCATACGAGGGTGACGGCGCCCCGGTGGGTGCCGGTGGGCCGGGGCGCGCGTCGAGCGCGGTCAGCGCGTCGCGCAGGCCTCCGTGTACATCCTCGTACACCTCGATGTGGCCGTCCGTGGCGAGGTGGTCGGCGTCGCCGAGCCGGGCGAGGCAGGCGTCCACCTCGGCGTTCCCTGTGGGCGTGCGCTCGACGCCGAGGGGTGCGGGGGTGGCGGGGTCGTACGACGGTTCGTACGACGCTTCGTCCGGAACCTGAGGCTCCGGCTCCACCGTCTCCCCCTCTTCAGGGCCCGCGTGAGAGTCGCTCATGGCACGACGCTACCCCGAAGCGCTGCGGTACCGTCGATCACGATGGCGACCATGGCGGAGTGCCGCACGGCACTCGACAGACTCTCGGACACTCTCGCGTCCGCCGACGGCGACGTGCGGGGCGCCGCTGCCCTGAACCGCTCGCTGAGCTGCCGTATCACCGACCTCGACGCCACCTTCACCGGCCGTCTCGAAAACGGCCGGATCACGGTGCTGGACACCCATTCCGGCCCGCCCCGCGAGAAGGCCGAGATCCGCCTCGCGATGACCGGCGACGACCTGGTGGCGATGGTGGACGGCGAGCTGAACTTCGCGAAGGCCTGGGCCTCCGGCCGGGTCAAGCTGGAGGCGGGCTTCCGGGACCTGCTGAAGCTCAGGTCGCTGCTTTAGCCACTGGTTGCCGGCAACTAGCCACTCTTGGTCAGTGTTGTGCGCCCCGCGCGGGCCACCGGGATCACCAGCGGCGTCCCGCTCTGCGGGTCGTCGATGATCTGGCACTGGATGCCGAAGGTCTGCTCCACCAGCTCCGCCGTGACGATGTCGGCGGGCGCGCCCTCGGCGATCACCGCGCCGTCGCGCAGGGCGATGAGGTGGGTGGCGTAGCGCGCGGCGTGGTTCAGGTCGTGCAGGACGGCGACGAGGGTGCGGCCCTGCTTCTCGTGGAGCTCGGCGCACAGGTCCAGGACGTCGAGCTGGTGCTGGATGTCGAGGAACGTCGTCGGCTCGTCGAGCAGCAGCAGCGGCGTCTGCTGGGCGAGCGCCATCGCGATCCACACGCGCTGGCGCTGGCCGCCGGAGAGTTCGTCGACATAGCGATCGGCGAGCTCTCGTACGCCTGTCGCGTCCATCGACTCGTCGACGATCCGCTCGTCCTCCTTCGACCACTGCCGAAGGAGCCCCTGGTGGGGGTAGCGGCCGCGCGCGACCAGGTCGCCGACCGTGATGCCGTCGGGCGCGATGGACGACTGCGGCAGCAGGCCGAGCGTCTTGGCGACCTTCTTCGCGGGCATCGACTGGATGACGCTCCCGTCGAGCAGCACGCGTCCCGCGGCGGGCCTGAGCATCCGGGACAGGGCGCGCAGCAGCGTGGACTTGCCGCAGGCGTTGGGGCCCACGATCACGGTGAAGGAGTTGTCGGGGATCTCGACGGACAGCTTCTCCGCGATGACGCGCTGGTCATAGCCGAGGGTGACGTCGTCGGCGATGAGCCGGTTCACAGCAGCACGCTCCTGGTCGTGGGGTGGTACGAGTTCATGTTCATGGCGGTCTGCAGGGTCACGGCGGCGGGCTTCATGGGCGCCCTCATATGCGCCCCGCCTTGCGCTGCGTGACGAGCAGCCACAGCAGATAGACGCCGCCGAGTACGCCGGTGACGACGCCGACCGGCAGCTGGTCGGCGCCGAAGGCCCGCTGCGAGGCGAAGTCCGCGACGATCAGCAGGGCGGCGCCCATGAACATCGCCGGCATGAGGTTGGGGCCGGGCGAGCGCGTGAGGCGGCGGGCCAGTTGCGGCGCGGTGAGCGCGACGAAGCTGACCGGGCCCGCGGCGGCGGTGGCGGCCGCGGTGAGCAGCACGGAGGCGGTGAGCAGGACGAGGCGGGTGCGCTCCACGCGTACGCCGAGGGCGTTCGCGACGTCATCGCCCATCTCCAGCATCCGCAGCGGACGCCCGTACACGAGGACGAGCGGCACGAGGACGGCGCAGAGCGCGAGCAGCGGCCAGACCTGGTCCCAGTCCCGGCCGTCGAGGGAGCCGGTCATCCAGACCACCGCGCGGGCGGCGTCGACGAAGTCCGCCTTGGTGAGCAGATAGCCGTTGATGGCCGTGATGAAGGCACAGACGCCGATGCCGACGAGGACGAGCCGGTAGCCGTGCACCCCGCGCTTCCAGGCCAGCAGGTAGATGGCGGCGCCGGTGACGAGACCGCCGACGAGCGCGCCGCCCGCGACCGCGGCCGCGCTGCCGTGGAACAGGACGATCATGGTGAGCGCGCCGGCGGTCGCCCCCTGCCCGAGGCCGAGCACGTCGGGGCTGCCGAGGGGGTTGCGGGCGATGGACTGGAAGAGCGCGCCGCCGAGCCCGAGGGCCGAGCCCACCAGGAGCCCGACGAGGACCCGCGGCAGCCGCAGTTCGTTGATGATGAACTCCTGCCCGGCGTTGCCGTCGCCGAGCAGGGTGCGTACGACGTCGGCGGCCGGGATCTCGAAGTCGCCGGTGCCGATCAGGACGACGCTCGCGGCGAGCGCGGCGAGCAGGAGCAGGGTGACGACCACGGTCGTGCGGACGTCGAGCCGGACGGAGAGGCCGCCCCGGGTACGTATCGCCTTCACAGCTGGGCCACCCTTCGCCGCCGCACGAGAAAGATGAAGACGGGCGCGCCGATGACGGCGGTCACGATGCCCACCTGAAGTTCCGAGGGCCGCGCCACGATCCGCCCGACGACATCCGCGCCGAGCAGCAGGACGGGCGACAGGACGGCCGCGTACGGCAGGATCCAGCGCATGTCGGGCCCGGTGAAGGAGCGCACGATGTGCGGCACCATCAGGCCGACGAACACGATCGGCCCACAGGCGGCGGTCGCGGCCCCGCACAGCAGCGTCGCCGCCGCCATGGACAGCGCGCGCGTACGCGTGAGGTGGGCGCCCAGCGCGCGGGCGGTGTCGTCGCCCATGGCCATGGCGTTCAGCGGCCGGGCGAGGCCGAGCGCGAGCACGGTGCCGATCGCGAGGAAGGGCAGGACCTGCCGAATGGTCTCCATGTTGGCGGAGGCCAGCGAACCGACCGTCCAGAACCGCATCCTGTTGAGCGCGGCACCGTCCATGATCATCACGGCCTGGAGATAGCCGTAGAGCGCGGCGCTGAGCGCGGTACCGGCGAGCGCGAGCCGCACCGGCGTCGCGCCGCGCGCACCGCCGAGGAGGTAGAGCAGGACACCGACGAGCGCCGCCCCCAGGAAGGCGAACCACACATACCCGCTCAGCGAGGTGACGCCGAAGAAGCTGATGGCGGTGACGACCGCCGACGACGCGCCCAGGTTGATGCCGAGGAGCCCGGGGTCGGCCAGCGGGTTGCGGGTGAGTGCCTGGAGGACGGCGCCGGAGAGCCCGAGGGCGGCACCGGCGAGCAGCCCGAGCAGGCTGCGCGCGAGCCGCTCCCCGACGACCACGTCGCCGTACGTCCCCGAGTCGTGGAACAGCCCGTGCCAGACCTGGTCCAGGGGCATCGACTTGGCGCCGACCGCGATGCTCGTGAGGAAGACGAGCAGGAGGACGGCCGCGGAGACGAGCAACACGGTCGTGCGCATCGCAAGGCGTTTGGGAGGCGCGGGAGCGGTCTCCGCGCGGGCTTCTGGGGGACTGTCGACCAACACCGGGTTAGGTTAGCCTACCCTCGCGCCACCCTTGGTCCGCCCCCCAGCAGGAGCGGTGCGCCCGCCACGGCGACGCGCTCCCCGTCAGCGAAGTCGAAGAGGCTCAAGCGATGACCGACTCCCCGTACCAGTACTTCGACGTCGAGGTCCTGCGCGCCGAGCACCTGACGCCCGCCATGATCCGCGTCACCTTCGGCGGCCCCGGCCTGCGGCGGATGGCGTCCGGCGGCCGTGACCAGCGCATCAAGATCTTTCTGCCGCACCCCGGTCAGGACGCCCCCGTCATGCCGGCCACAGACACCGGCGACACCTCCGACTGGTACGCCGCATGGTGCGCCCGCGCCCCCTCGGTACGCGGCATCATGCGCACGTACACGACCCGCGAGCTGCGCCGCGACCCCGACGAGCTGATCGTCGACTTCGCCGTCCACGGCGCGGCCCCCTCACTCGCCGACGGTCCCGCGACCAGCTGGGCACGGACCGCGCGGCCCGGCGCCCGCATCGGCGTCCTCGCCCCGGTCGAGGAGGAGAACGCGGCGTACGACTTCCGGCCGCCGCACGACACCGACTGGCTGCTCCTGGCCGCCGACGAGTCGGCGCTCCCGGCCGTCGCGGCCATCCTCGAAACCCTGCCGCCCGCCCTGCCGACGCGCGTCTGGATCGAGGTCCACGACCTCGCCGACCGCCAGACCCTGCCCACCAAGGCGGACGCGGAGATCCACTGGCTCATCGGGGAGGGCACCACCCCGGACGCGATCCGGGGCACCACCCTCCCCGAGGGCACGCCCTACGCCTGGCTCGCCGGCGAATCCTCGACCGTCAAAACGGTCCGCCGCCACCTGGTCTCCGACCGGGGCTTCGACCGCAAGCGGGTGTCGTTCTCGGGCTACTGGCGCAAGAACACGACGACGGACGACCTGATCGACCGCGGGGAGAACCCGTGAGGGGGCGTCGCGGGGCGTGAGCGGGAGCTGAGGGGTGTGCGCCGGGTTGAGGGGGCAGCGGGAAGGCACGGGGGCCGGGACCCGCCTCGCCCCACACCGGCAGCCGCCAACCACGAGCGGCAACCGCGAACGGCAGCCGCGAGCCCCGCACCCCGACCATGAACGCCAGCCTGCGCCCCGCACCGCCGACCCCGCACCCTCAGCCGTCAGCCGTCAGCCGTCAGCCGTCAGCCACGAACGGCAGGCCCGCGCCGCGAGCCCCACGCCACAGCCACAAGCGGCAGCCCCGTACCGCCGGCCACCAGCCACGAACGGCAACCGCGAGCCCCGCACTCCGCCCATGAACGCCAGCCTGCGCCCCGCACCGCCGACCCCGCACCCTCAGCCGTCAGCCGTCAGCCGTCAGCCGTCAGCCACGAACGGCAGGCCCACGCCACAGCCACAAGCGGCAGCCCCGCACCGCCAGCCACCAGCCACGAACCGCGGCCCCGAGCCTCGCACGCCGACCACCAGCCACGGAACGACAGCTCCACGCCCCGAGCCCCACACCCCCCAGCCCAGCCACGAACCGCAACCCCACCCCGGCCACCAGCCACGAACCGCAGCCCCGAGCCGCCAGCCGCCAGCCGCCAGCCACGGAACGACAGCTCCACGCCCCGAGCCCCACACCCCCCAGCCCAGCCACGAACCGCAACCCCACCCCGGCCACCAGCCACGAACCGCAGCCCCGAGCCGCCAGCCGCCAGCCACCAGCCACCAGCCACCAGCCACCAGCCACGGAACGACAGCTCCACGCCCCGAGCCTCGTACCGCCAGCCCCGCGCCCCCTGGCCCCCATCACCAGCCCTGCGCCCCGCACCGCCAGCCCTAGCCCCCAGCCCAGCCCCGAACGCCGGCCCACGCCCCGAGCCGCAAGCCGCACCCCCCGAGCCGCGGCACCTCTCCCCCTCCCCCGAGCTACACCCCGAGCCGCGACAACGCCTTGCCCGCGTCCAGCTCGCACACCCCCTCCCCCGCCTCCGTCCAGGCCGCCGCGCACAGCGCCCGCAGCCCGTCCATGGCCTCGCCGTCGCCGTCCAGGGCCAGCTCCCCGCCCCGCACCGCCGCCGTCCAGCCACCGCAGCCGAAGCCGCCGCCCTCCACCGGGGCGACCTCGGGCTGCCCGGTGAGCATGCCGCGCAGATCCGTGTCCACGTACGTCGGCCGGTGCTCCGGCCGCGCGGCGACCAGCTGCGCGCCGTCCGTAACCCCCGTCAGCACGAGCAGCGAGTCCACCCCGCCGCTGAACGCCCCCTCGATGTCCGTGTCCAGCCGGTCCCCCACGACCAACGGCCGCTCGGCCCCCGTCCGCAGGATCGTCTCCCGGTGCATCGGAGGCAGCGGCTTGCCCGCCACCTGCGGCTCGGCGCCCGTGGCGATACGTACGACCTGCACGGCCGCCCCATTGCCCGGCGCGATGCCTCGCGCACTCGGGATCGTCAGGTCGGTGTTGGACGCGAACCACGGCACACCCCGCGCCACCGCGTAACTGGCCTCGGCGAAGCGCCCCCACGCCAACTCCGGCCCGCCGTACCCCTGCACGACCGCCGCCGGATCATCGTCCGCCGACTCGACCGGCTCAAGGCCCCGCTCCCGCAGCGCGACCCGCAGCCCCTCGCCACCGATCACCAACACCCGCGCGCCCTCGGGTACTTGCTCGCTCACCAGCCGGGCCACGGCCTGCGCCGAAGTGATGACGTCCGAGGCGTCCGTCGCGATCCCCAGCTCCGTCAGATGCTCCGCCACCGCGTCCGGCGTGCGCAGCGCGTTGTTCGTCACGTACGCCAGGTGCATCCCGCCCTCGCGCGCGGCCCCGAGCGACTCGACGGCGTACGCGATGGCGTGACCGCCCGCGTACACCACCCCGTCCAGATCGAGCAGAGCCGTGTCATAGGCCTCGCTCAACGCCCGGCTGCTGCCCTCGGGCCGCGTCCTGACGCTCCCACCCGCACCGTGGCCTGCGGTCTGGCTCATTACACATCGCTCCTCGCTCGATCCCACTCCCCCCGATCATCGCCCATGCCACTGACACACATACGATGCCCCAATGAACACAGCGGGTCACACGGACGCAGCCGGCCTCGACCTGATCCCGTTCCGGGGCCTGCGTTACGTCCCCGAACAGGTCGGCAGTCTGGCGGCCGTGACCTCTCCCCCGTACGACGTGGTCGTACGCCCCGACGGTCTGCTCCACCTGGAGTCCGCCGACCCCCACAACATCGTCCGGCTGATCCTCCCGCAGGCCACGACCCCGGCCGCCCGCAACCAACAGGCGGCGGACACCCTGCACTCCTGGCTCCGCGAAGGCATCCTCGCGCCGGACGCCGAGCCGAGCCTGTACGTCTACGAACAGCGGGACAGCGAGATCCTCCAGCGCGGCCTCATCGGCGCGCTCCGCCTCTCCGAGGCCGAGGAGGGCGTCGTCCTGCCGCACGAGGACGTCATGCCGCACGTCGTCGAGGACCGCGCCGCCCTGATGCGGGCCACCTCCGCCAACCTCGAACCGCTCCTGCTGACCTACCGCAGCGACAACAAGAGCCGGCCCGACGGCGAAGCCACCGGCGCGATGACCGTCATCGAACGCACAGCCGAACGCCCGCCCCTCCTCTCGACGACCACCGAGGACGGCTTCCAGCACCGCCTGTGGTCCGTGACGGACCCGGCGGAGATCGCCGAGATCCAGTCAGATCTTGCCGCTCACCAGGCACTGATCGCGGACGGCCACCACCGCTGGGCGACCAACCTGCGCCTGCGCGCCGAGCACCCCTCGCCGAGCGCGTGGGACTACGGCCTGGTCCTTCTGGTCGACACCGCCCGCTATCCCCTGCGCGTCCGCGCCATCCACCGCTACCTCCACCGGCTGCCGGTGTCCGAGGCCCTCGCCGCCCTCGGCGACTCCTTCCGCGTACGCACCGTGGAGGGCCCTCTCGACCACGCGCTCGACGCCTTGGCCGAGGCCGCCGCGAAGAGCAACGCCTTCGTCCTCGCGGGCGACGGCGCCTTCCACCTCGTCGACCGCCCCTCTCCGGACCTCCTCGCCCGTACGATCTCGGGCGACCACCCGGAGGCCTGGCGCACCCTGGACGCGACGGTCCTGCACGCCACCCTGCTCGATCATGTGTGGCGCATCCCGGACGCCCCGGAACACATCGCGTACATCCACGACACGGCGGCGACCGTCGAGAAGGCCGAGCGCGACGGCGGCACGGCGATACTGATGCACCCGGTACGCGAGGAGGTCGTCCGCGACCTGGCCCGTCAGGGCGTGACGATGCCCCGCAAGTCCACGTCGTTCGGTCCGAAGCCGGCCACGGGCCTGGTGCTGCGCGCCCTGGCCTTCTGAAACAGACGCCTCCGTATACGCCCCGCCCGCCCGTATACGACGAACGGGCGGGACCCCCTCCAGGGAGTCCCGCCCGTTTCGCTTACCGCCGATCCGCCGATCCGCCGATCAGTGCTTGTCGTCATCCGAGTCGGTGTCGTCCGAGTCGGCGTCGCGCGAGCCGGTGGGCTCGTTCTCCGCCTGCTCAGCGTCTTCCGCGCCCGTCACCACCTCAAGGTGCCTGAGGTGTTCGGCGTCCTCGTCGTCCTCGCCCAGAGCGTCGACGAACTCGACACCGTCCATCTCGGCGAGCCGGTCCGACGCGTCGGTGCTGCCGTCCTTGTCGGACTCGACGACCTTCGCGAACCACTCGCGCGCCTCGTCCTCGCGTCCGGCCGCGAGCAGCGCGTCGGCGTACGCGTAGCGCAGCCGCGCGGTCCAGGGCTGCACCGAGTTCGAGGCGAGCTCGGGGCTCTGCAGCGTGACGATGGCGGCGTCGATCTGGTCCATGTCCCGGCGGGCCCCGGCGGCGACGAGCCGCATCTCGACCTGCCCCGCCTTGTCGAGCTTGTGCACTTCCGGCGCACCGGCCATCTCCAGCGCCTTCTCGGGCCGGCCCAGGCCGCGCTCGCAGTCCGCCATGACGGGCCACAGCTCGACGCTGCCGGTCATCCGCCGCGCGGCCCGAAACTCGGCGAGTGCCTCGCTGTACTTCTGGTTCGCGTACGCGGCGAAGCCGGCCGCCTCGCGCACGGCAGCGACCCTGGAGGCCAGTCGCAGGGCGATCCGCGAGTAGGCGTAGGCCTGCTCGGGGTCCTCGTCGATGAGCTTGGCGACCATCACCAGGTTCCTGGCGACGTCCTCCGCGAGCCCCTTGGGAAGGCTCTGCAGCTCCTGCTGTACGTCCTTGTCGATCTCGTGGCCGGTGACGTCGTCCGGGATCGGCAGCCGCTTGATGGGCTCGCGCTCACGGTCCCGGTCGTCACGCCCGCCGCGGTACCCACCGCGGTCCCCGTCACGCCGGTCATCGCGCCCACGGAAGCCACCGGGTCGCCCGCCACCACGGCTGTCGTCACGGCGCGGCCCACGGTCGTCCCGCCCGCGGTAACCACCGCCACCACGGCTGTCGTCCCTACGGAAACCACCGCGATCGTCCCGCCGGTCACCGCCACGGTCGTCCCGGCGGTCGTCACGCCGATCATCGCGACGGAACCCGCCACGATCGCCGCCACGGTCATTGTCGCGACGGTCGTCGCGCCGTTCATCACGGCGGAAAGGCCGGCCGCTCACCGTCACGGCGGAACCCACCGCGCTCCTCACGACGAGGCCCGCTGGAACGGTCATCGCGGCGGTCGTCACGGCGGTCATCGCGACGAGGCCCGCTGGGCCGGTCGTCACGGCGGAACGGCGGACGCCCACCCCCCTCACGCTCATCACGCCCGCGGAAGCCACCACCACGGTTGTCATCACGACGGAACCCACCACGGTCACCGCCACGATCGTTGTCGCGACGGTCATCGCGCCGGTCATCACGGCGGAAGGCCGGCCGCTCACCGTCACGGCGGAACCCGCCACGGTCACGGTCGTCACGGCGGAACGGCGGACGCCCACCCCCCTCACGCTCATCACGCCCGCGGAAGCCACCACCACGGTTGTCATCACGACGGAACCCACCACGGTCACCGCCACGGTCATTGTCGCGACGGTCGTCGCGCCGTTCATCACGGCGGAAGGCCGGCCGCTCACCGTCACGACGGAACCCACCGCGCTCCTCACGACGAGGCCCGCTGGAACGGTCATCGCGGCGGTCGTCACGGCGGTCATCGCGACGAGGCCCACTGGGCCGGTCGTCACGGCGGAACGGCGGACGCCCACCCCCCTCACGCTCATCACGCCCGCGGAAGCCACCACCACGGTTGTCATCACGACGGTTGTCATCACGACGGAACCCACCACGGTCACCGCCACGATCGTTGTCGCGACGGTCGTCACGCCGGTCATCGCGCCCGCGGAAGCCACCGCGGTCGCCACCACGGTCGTTGTCCCGCCGTGGAGCCCCGCGGTATCCGCCCCGGTCGCCACCGTCCCGGCCGCGCTGCTCTCGGTCCGGTCGCTCGTCGGGAGAGTTGGTGGACATCGGTGACTCCTAGTCTTCGGTACCGCAGTCATTCTCGCGCAGCCGGGGTGCCGGCGCGCTTCGACAAAAACAAAAGGACCCTTGGTCCCAGCGTGGACGCTGGGACCAAGGGTCCTCCAAAAATTGTTCGGCGGCGTCCTACTCTCCCACAGGGTCCCCCCTGCAGTACCATCGGCGCTGTGAGGCTTAGCTTCCGGGTTCGGAATGTAACCGGGCGTTTCCCTCACGCTATGACCACCGAAACCCTATGAAATATCCCGCTGTAAAGCAGGATCTCAAACAGGGCAGCGAACAAGCACACTCTTCAATTAAATAGTGGACGCTGTTCAGCCGACACAACTGTTCGTTGTTTCAGAACCAACACAGTGGACGCGAGCAACTGAGGACAAGCCCTCGGCCTATTAGTACCAGTCACCTCCACCCGTTACCGGGCTTCCAGATCTGGCCTATCAACCCAGTCGTCTACTGGGAGCCTTAACCCCTCAAAGGGGGTGGGAATACTCATCTCGAAGCAGGCTTCCCGCTTAGATGCTTTCAGCGGTTATCCTTTCCGAACGTAGCCAACCAGCCATGCCCTTGGCAGGACAACTGGCACACCAGAGGTTCGTCCGTCCCGGTCCTCTCGTACTAGGGACAGCCCTTCTCAATATTCCTACGCGCACAGAGGATAGGGACCGAACTGTCTCACGACGTTCTAAACCCAGCTCGCGTACCGCTTTAATGGGCGAACAGCCCAACCCTTGGGACCGACTCCAGCCCCAGGATGCGACGAGCCGACATCGAGGTGCCAAACCATCCCGTCGATATGGACTCTTGGGGAAGATCAGCCTGTTATCCCCGGGGTACCTTTTATCCGTTGAGCGACGGCGCTTCCACAAGCCACCGCCGGATCACTAGTCCCGACTTTCGTCCCTGCTCGACCCGTCGGTCTCACAGTCAAGCTCCCTTGTGCACTTACACTCAACACCTGATTACCAACCAGGCTGAGGGAACCTTTGGGCGCCTCCGTTACTCTTTGGGAGGCAACCGCCCCAGTTAAACTACCCATCAGACACTGTCCCTGATCCGGATCACGGACCGAGGTTAGACATCCAGCACGACCAGAGTGGTATTTCAACGGCGACTCCACACACACTGGCGTGCATGCTTCACAGTCTCCCACCTATCCTACACAAGCCGAACCGAACACCAATATCAAACTGTAGTAAAGGTCCCGGGGTCTTTCCGTCCTTCTGCGCGAAACGAGCATCTTTACTCGTAGTGCAATTTCACCGGGCCTATGGTTGAGACAGTCGAGAAGTCGTTACGCCATTCGTGCAGGTCGGAACTTACCCGACAAGGAATTTCGCTACCTTAGGATGGTTATAGTTACCACCGCCGTTTACTGGCGCTTAAGTTCTCAGCTTCGCACACCCGAAAGTGCACTAACCGGTCCCCTTAACGTTCCAGCACCGGGCAGGCGTCAGTCCGTATACATCGCCTTACGGCTTCGCACGGACCTGTGTTTTTAGTAAACAGTCGCTTCTCGCTGGTCTCTGCGGCCACCCCCAGCTCAGAGTGCAAGACTCATCACCGGTGATGGCCCCCCTTCTCCCGAAGTTACGGGGGCATTTTGCCGAGTTCCTTAACCATAGTTCACCCGAACGCCTCGGTATTCTCTACCTGACCACCTGAGTCGGTTTAGGGTACGGGCCGCCATGAAACTCGCTAGAGGCTTTTCTCGACAGCATAGGATCATCCACTTCACCACAATCGGCTCGGCATCAGGTCTCAGCCTTATGTGCGACGGATTTACCTACCGCACGGCCTACACCCTTACCCCGGGACAACCACCGCCCGGGCTGGACTACCTTCCTGCGTCACCCCATCACTCACCTACTACAAGTCTGGTCCGTCGGCTCCACCACTTTCCATTCCCCGAAGGGTCCGGAACGGCTTCACGGACTTAGCATCGCCTGATTCAATGTTTGACGCTTCACAGCGGGTACCGGAATATCAACCGGTTATCCATCGACTACGCCTGTCGGCCTCGCCTTAGGTCCCGACTTACCCTGGGCAGATCAGCTTGACCCAGGAACCCTTAGTCAATCGGCGCACACGTTTCTCACGTATGTATCGCTACTCATGCCTGCATTCTCACTCGTGAACCGTCCACCACTGCCTTCCGGCGCAGCTTCACCCGGCACACGACGCTCCCCTACCCATCCCAGCGGGCGTTGGCCCTCATGCTGAAATGACACGACTTCGGCGGTACGCTTGAGCCCCGCTACATTGTCGGCGCGGAATCACTAGACCAGTGAGCTATTACGCACTCTTTCAAGGGTGGCTGCTTCTAAGCCAACCTCCTGGTTGTCTGTGCGACTCCACATCCTTTCCCACTTAGCGTACGCTTAGGGGCCTTAGTCGATGCTCTGGGCTGTTTCCCTCTCGACCATGGAGCTTATCCCCCACAGTCTCACTGCCGCGCTCTCACTTACCGGCATTCGGAGTTTGGCTAAGGTCAGTAACCCGGTAGGGCCCATCGCCTATCCAGTGCTCTACCTCCGGCAAGAAACACACGACGCTGCACCTAAATGCATTTCGGGGAGAACCAGCTATCACGGAGTTTGATTGGCCTTTCACCCCTAACCACAGGTCATCCCCCAGGTTTTCAACCCTGGTGGGTTCGGTCCTCCACGACCTCTTACAGCCGCTTCAACCTGCCCATGGCTAGATCACTCCGCTTCGGGTCTTGAGCGCGCTACTGAATCGCCCTATTCGGACTCGCTTTCGCTACGGCTTCCCCACACGGGTTAACCTCGCAACACACCGCAAACTCGCAGGCTCATTCTTCAAAAGGCACGCAGTCACGAGGATGGAGCAAGCTCCATCCCGACGCTCCCACGGCTTGTAGGCACACGGTTTCAGGTACTATTTCACTCCGCTCCCGCGGTACTTTTCACCATTCCCTCACGGTACTATCCGCTATCGGTCACCAGGGAATATTTAGGCTTAACGGGTGGTCCCGCCAGATTCACACGGGATTTCTCGGGCCCCGTGCTACTTGGGTGTCTCTCAAACGAGCCGCTGATGTTTCGACTACGGGGGTCTTACCCTCTACGCCGGACCTTTCGCATGTCCTTCGCCTACATCAACGGTTTCTGACTCGTCTCACAGCCGGCAGACTGTGAAAGAGAGATCCCACAACCCCCACGACGCAACCCCTGCCGGGTCTCACACGTCGTAGGTTTGGCCTCATCCGGTTTCGCTCGCCACTACTCCCGGAATCACGGTTGTTTTCTCTTCCTGCGGGTACTGAGATGTTTCACTTCCCCGCGTTCCCTCCACACTGCCTATGTGTTCAGCAGCGGGTGACAGCCCATGACGACTGCCGGGTTTCCCCATTCGGAAACCCCCGGATCAAAGCCTGGTTGACGACTCCCCGGGGACTATCGTGGCCTCCCACGTCCTTCATCGGTTCCTGGTGCCAAGGCATCCACCGTGCGCCCTTAAAAACTTGGCCACAGATGCTCGCGTCCACTGTGCAGTTCTCAAACAACGACCAACCACCCATCACAGCCCGCCGAAGCGAACCTACACTGGGGTCGGCATTGAGGTCGGGAACAAGCCCGTACCCTCAGATACCCAACAGCGTGCCCGACCAGTCCCCGTCCGAAGATCATGCTTTCCACGCCCTTACGAGCAGTACTTGCAGCCTCCGACCCGAGAAACAGGCCGAGTAGTCAACGTTCCACCCATGAGCAACCAGCATCAGACATTCGCCGATGTACTGGCCTCTGACCTCACCCCGAAGGGATCGGTAAGAAGTGCTCCTTAGAAAGGAGGTGATCCAGCCGCACCTTCCGGTACGGCTACCTTGTTACGACTTCGTCCCAATCGCCAGTCCCACCTTCGACAGCTCCCTCCCACAAGGGGTTGGGCCACCGGCTTCGGGTGTTACCGACTTTCGTGACGTGACGGGCGGTGTGTACAAGGCCCGGGAACGTATTCACCGCAGCAATGCTGATCTGCGATTACTAGCAACTCCGACTTCATGGGGTCGAGTTGCAGACCCCAATCCGAACTGAGACAGGCTTTTTGAGATTCGCTCCACCTCACGGTATCGCAGCTCATTGTACCTGCCATTGTAGCACGTGTGCAGCCCAAGACATAAGGGGCATGATGACTTGACGTCGTCCCCACCTTCCTCCGAGTTGACCCCGGCGGTCTCCTGTGAGTCCCCATCACCCCGAAGGGCATGCTGGCAACACAGAACAAGGGTTGCGCTCGTTGCGGGACTTAACCCAACATCTCACGACACGAGCTGACGACAGCCATGCACCACCTGTACACCGACCACAAGGGGGGCACCATCTCTGATGCTTTCCGGTGTATGTCAAGCCTTGGTAAGGTTCTTCGCGTTGCGTCGAATTAAGCCACATGCTCCGCTGCTTGTGCGGGCCCCCGTCAATTCCTTTGAGTTTTAGCCTTGCGGCCGTACTCCCCAGGCGGGGAACTTAATGCGTTAGCTGCGGCACCGACGACGTGGAATGTCGCCAACACCTAGTTCCCACCGTTTACGGCGTGGACTACCAGGGTATCTAATCCTGTTCGCTCCCCACGCTTTCGCTCCTCAGCGTCAGTAATGGCCCAGAGATCCGCCTTCGCCACCGGTGTTCCTCCTGATATCTGCGCATTTCACCGCTACACCAGGAATTCCGATCTCCCCTACCACACTCTAGCTAGCCCGTATCGAATGCAGACCCGGGGTTAAGCCCCGGGCTTTCACACCCGACGTGACAAGCCGCCTACGAGCTCTTTACGCCCAATAATTCCGGACAACGCTTGCGCCCTACGTATTACCGCGGCTGCTGGCACGTAGTTCAGCCGGCGCTTCTTCTGCAGGTACCGTCACTTTCGCTTCTTCCCTGCTGAAAGAGGTTTACAACCCGAAGGCCGTCATCCCTCACGCGGCGTCGCTGCATCAGGCTTTCGCCCATTGTGCAATATTCCCCACTGCTGCCTCCCGTAGGAGTCTGGGCCGTGTCTCAGTCCCAGTGTGGCCGGTCGCCCTCTCAGGCCGGCTACCCGTCGTCGCCTTGGTGAGCCATTACCTCACCAACAAGCTGATAGGCCGCGGGCTCATCCTTCACCGCCGGAGCTTTTAACCTCCACTCAGGAGAGTGGAGGTGTTATCCGGTATTAGACCCCGTTTCCAGGGCTTGTCCCAGAGTGAAGGGCAGATTGCCCACGTGTTACTCACCCGTTCGCCACTAATCCCCACCGAAGTGGTTCATCGTTCGACTTGCATGTGTTAAGCACGCCGCCAGCGTTCGTCCTGAGCCAGGATCAAACTCTCCGTGAATGTTTTCCCGTAATCGGGATGAACACCACGAGAGCGGAACGGTCGGGAGGAATAATCCCGTCCGTTCACAGCGTCCTCGCTGTGTGCCTTCCGTGGAAGGACTTTTTCAAAGGAACCTCAACTCACCGAAGTGAGCCGGGGTATCAACATATCTGGCGTTGACTTTTGGCACGCTGTTGAGTTCTCAAGGAACGGACGCTTCCTTCGTACTCACCTCAGAGTATTCTCTGGGGCTTTCCTCCGGGCGCTTCCCTTCGGTATTTCGTGTTTCCAACCTTACCAGATCCGTTTTCCGTTCCGTTCCCGGTTCGGAGTTCATTTCCGGTGGCCGCTGGAGGGCCTTTGCCTTTCGGCTGCCTTTCGGCGTGTCCACTACGTTAGCGGATTCCCTCCGCAACTCATAATCGAGTTCCGATCGAGTTCCGTGAGTTCGAATTTCGGCATGCGAACACGCGAAATACGCCCTCACCGAGGGGGAAGTCGTAGGTAGTGTTTGGCCGCTTCCAGCTCCCAGCAGATTGCTGGGACCGGCTCAGCGGCTCGGACTACATTACGGAGGCCCTCCGACCGAGTCAAGTTCGGCGGCGACGGGGCACATGGGGCCGATAGGGGCTGACCGTAGGGTCGTTGGCCGTCCAGAACCGCCAGGGGTGGACCGAACCGTCTCCCCCTACTCCCGTGCGCGGACCCTCACTGACCTGGTCGGCTTCGACGGGAGCGCCCGTCAGGATCCTGAAGGGGCTGTCCGGGTCTCCGCAGAGGTCCGCGCCGTCCAGCGACCGGTCCACGTCAAGAGCCGTGGCCAGACGGGCCGGGCCTTTGGCCAGTTCCTTGTCGTTGCGGGCCGAGAGTCGACGCTTGCGGGCCAGCTCGGCGCCCGCCGTGATCTCGCCCGCCCTCAGCAGCACCGCGCCCGCCTTGCCCTCCGGGCCGCACACGAGGTTCATGCAGTGCCACATGCCGTAGGTGAAGTAGACGTATACATGTCCGGGGGGACCGAACATCACGGCGTTGCGGGGGGTCCGGCCACGGAAGGCGTGCGAACCCGGGTCGGCTTCTCCCGCGTACGCCTCCACCTCTGTGAGGCGGAGTTCGATGGGGCCGTCATCCGAGTCGCGTACGAGGACACGTCCCAGGAGGTCGGGCGCGACCTCCAGGACAGGGCGGTCGAAGAAGTCTCGGGTCAAGGGCGTACGGTCAAGGGCCGCGTCGATCATGCCTATCGAGCGTACTGCACCCGGTCCGTAATACACGGATGGCCTTCGGGCCACCCGGTCGCCGAGGTGAGGGTGTGGAACCGGGTGGGGTCGCCTCGCGTTTGTACCGATCAAGGATCCAAGTCGAGATGAACCACAGGCCGGTGCCTGGGGAGGAGAGTCATGGGGTTCAAGAAGCTGCTCGCGAGTCTGGGAGCCGGCGGTGCCTCCGTGGAGACCGTGCTGACCGAGGTCAACGTGGTCCCGGGCGGTGTGGTCCAGGGAGAGGTGCGGATCCAGGGCGGGTCCGTGGACCAGCAGATCGAGGGGCTCTCCGTCGGGCTGCAGGCCCGCGTCGAGGTCGAGGGAACCGACCAGGAGACCAAGCAGGACATCGAGTTCGCCAAGCAGCGGCTCGGCGGTGCCTTCACGCTGCTGGCCAATGAAGTGCACGCGGTGCCGTTCGGCCTTGAGATTCCCTGGGAGACGCCCGTCACGAGCATCGACGGGCAGCAGCTGCGCGGCATGGACATCGGGGTGACCACCGAACTGGAGATCGCCCGCGCCGTGGACTCCGGTGACCTGGACCCGATCAACGTGCACCCGCTGCCGGCGCAGCAGGCCATCCTGGACGCCTTCATCCAACTGGGCTTCCGTTTCAAGAGCGCCGACATGGAGCGCGGCCACATCCGGGGTACGCGCCAGAAGCTGCCGTTCTACCAGGAGATCGAGTTCTACCCGCCGCAGCAGTACCGCGGTCTGAACCAGGTCGAGCTCAGCTTCGTCGCGGACGACCGGGAGATGGACGTCGTCTTGGAGATGGACAAGAAGCCGGGTCTGTTCAGCGAGAGCAGCGACTCGTTCCGGTCGTTCAAGGTGGGGCTGAACGACTTCCAGGGCACGGACTGGTCGGCGTACCTGAACGAGTGGCTGTCACAGGTCGGCAGCAAGCGCAACTGGTTCTAGGCTCGGACGCACAGCAATCGACCAGGAGGTGCTCACGTGACCGAGCCGAAGAGGCCGCCGCTTCCCCATGACTTCCACCCGCCCGTGCCGTCGTTCACGGTCGTGAGTAAGGACGTCGAGCCGGGAGCGGTCCTTAAGGACGCTCAGGTCCAGTCCGGCGGGAACACCTCGCCGCAGCTGCGGTGGGAGGGCTTTCCGCCGGAGACCAAAAGCTTCGCTGTCACGTGCTTCGATCCGGACGCCCCTACGGGCAGCGGGTTCTGGCACTGGACCGTCTTCGACATCCCGGCGTCGGTCACCGAGCTGCCGGCCGGTGCGGGCAGCGGCAAGTTCGAGGGGCTGCCCGAGGGCGCGGTGCAGGTGCGCAACGACTACGGGGCGAAGGAGTTCGGCGGTGCCGCGCCGCCGCCCGGCGACCCGGCGCACCGCTATGTGTTCACCGTGTACGCGGTGGACCAGGAGAAGCTGGGTCCGGACTCGGACGCCTCGCCCGCGGTCGTGGGCTTCAATCTGCGGTTCCACACGCTCGCGCGTGCGCAGCTCGTCGGTGAGTACGCCGCCCCCGCGGAGAACTGACCGTTCACCGATTGTTTGCCCGTCTCTGGTCATGGAAGTGATCAGAGACGGGCATTTTTTATTGCGTTGTCCATCTCGGCGTGCCCGGCCAGAGTTGATCCCAGTCCGCCGGGCGGTGGGCGGGTGCATACGGGAGGTGGGCAGGTTGATGCGGGACACGCTGGTGCTGAACGCGAGCTTCGAGCCGCTCTCGACGGTGACGCTCAACCGAGCCGTCGTTCTGGTGCTCCAGGACAAGGCGGTGGTGGAACAGGCCCACCCCGGACTCCGTCTGCGTGCCGCGGCGGTCGAGATTCCGGTACCGCGGGTGATCAGGCTCTGCAGATATGTCCGGGTGCCGTTCCGAAGACAGGCTCCGTGGTCGAGGCGGGGTGTCCTGGTGCGGGACCAGCACCGGTGCGCGTACTGCGGCAGACGTGCGACGACGGTGGACCACGTGGTGCCGCGGTCGCAGGGCGGCGCCGACTCGTGGCTGAACACGGTGGCTTCGTGTGCGCCGGACAATCACCGCAAGGCGAATCGGACGCCGGAGGAGGCCGGGATGCCGTTGCTGCGGCAGCCGTTCGAGCCCACGCCCGCCGATGCCATGTTGCTGGCGCTCGGCCGGGACGAATTGGCCTCGCTGCCGGAGTGGCTGGCGCAGCCCGCCGCCTAGCACTGCGCCCGCGCCCCTTCGGGGCGCGGGTTTCTCGCATCAGTCGATCGGCGGCTGTTCGCGGCGCTCCTTGGCCTGGGCGGGGACCGAACCGCCGCCCATGGGGCCGAAGTTGCCGAGCGCGCCGCCGAGGCCCTTGAGGGCGTCGCCGATCTCGCTGGGCACGATCCAGAGCTTGTTCGCGTCGCCCTCGGCGATCTTCGGGAGCATCTGGAGGTACTGGTAGGAGAGGAGCTTCTGGTCCGGGTCTCCGGCGTGGATGGACTCGAAGACCGTCCGGATCGCCTGGGCCTCGCCCTCGGCACGCAGGGCCGCGGCCTTGGCCTCACCTTCGGCGCGCAGGATCGCCGACTGCTTCTCGCCCTCGGCACGCAGGATCTCCGACTGGCGGACACCTTCGGCCTGGAGGATCGCGGCGCGCTTGTCACGGTCGGCGCGCATCTGCTTCTCCATCGAGTCCTGGATGGAGGTCGGCGGCTCGATCGCCTTGAGCTCGACGCGGTTGACGCGGATGCCCCACTTGCCGGTGGCCTCGTCGAGGACGCCGCGCAGGGCCGCGTTGATCTCCTCGCGGGAGGTGAGGGTCCGCTCCAGGTCCATGCCGCCGATGATGTTGCGCAGTGTGGTGACGGTGAGCTGCTCGATCGCCTGGATGTAGCTGGCGACTTCGTAGGTCGCGGCCCTCGCGTCGGTGACCTGGTAGTAGATGACGGTGTCGATGTTGACCACCAGGTTGTCCTGGGTGATCACCGGCTGCGGCGGGAAGGGGACGACTTGTTCGCGGAGGTCGATGCGGTTGCGGATCGAGTCGATGAACGGGACGACGATGTTCAGTCCGGCGTTCAGCGTGCGGGTGTAGCGGCCGAAGCGCTCGACGATGGCGGCGCTGGCCTGTGGGATGACCTGGATGGTCTTGATCAGGGCGATGAAGACCAGCACCACCAGAATGATCAGGACGATGATGATGGGTTGCATCGTGACTCCCCGTACCCTTCATGCCTCGGCGTTTGTCCGTGGGATCTCAAAGGCCTCTGGGGGCCTGCGGGTTCGAAGGCCCGCGATCTCAAAGATCTTGCTGGTCGAGTCTGTCAGACCGCCGCACGGCCCGTGGGGCATTCACATGACGATGGCCGTCGCTCCGTCGATCTCCACGACATCCACCGCTTGGCCCGCCTCGTAGGCGAGGTCGCCGTCGAGCGAGCGCGCCGACCAGATCTCCCCCGCGAGCTTGATGCGGCCGCCGGAGCCGTCGACCCGTTCGACGACGACGGCGGATTTGCCTTTCAACGCCTCTACTCCGGTGGCCAGTTCGGGCCGTTGCGCTCGGTGCCGGGTCGCTATGGGGCGTACGACGGCGATGAGCGCGACCGAGACCAGGGCGAAGACCACGACCTGGAGGACCGTGTCACCGCCGAGGCCCGCGGTCACGGCGGCGGCCACGGCCCCCACGGCGAGCATGCCGAGCTCAGGCATCGCGGTCAGTACGAGCGGGATTCCGAGCGCGGCGGCTCCGATCAGCCACCACACCCATGCGTCGATGTCCACGGGGGCCATGGTAGGACCGCGTGTCCCTTCCGGGACAGGGCGCGATCAGACGGGCGGGGCGCGCCCCTCAGGAAACCTCAGGAGACCTCAGGAAACCTCAGGAGACCTTGACGAGACCCTCTCAGGAGAGGGGCAGGCCCGTGGCGGTCCAGCGGTCGCCCCGCTGCTCGACGACGAGCGGGAGCCCGAAGCAGAGGGAGAGGTTGCGGGAGGTGAGCTCCAGCTCCAGCGGGCCCGCGGCGAGGACCTTGCCCTGGCGGATCATCAGGACGTGCGTAAAGCCGGGGGCGATCTCCTCGACGTGGTGCGTGACCATGATCATCGAGGGGGCGATGGGGTCGCGGGCGAGGCGGCCGAGGCGGCGTACGAGGTCTTCGCGCCCGCCGAGGTCCAGGCCCGCGGCGGGCTCGTCGAGGAGGAGCAGCTCGGGGTCGGTCATCAGGGCGCGGGCGATCAGGGTGCGCTTGCGCTCGCCCTCGGAGAGGGTGCCGAACCTGCGGTCGAGGTAGTGGCTCATGCCGAGGCGGTCGAGGAAGGCGCGGGCGCGCTGTTCGTCGACGTCCTCGTAGTTCTCGTGCCAGCCGGCGGTCATGCCGTAGGCGGCGGTGAGCACCGTCTGGAGGACGGTCTGGCGCTTGGGCAGCTTGTCCGCCATGGCCATGCCCGCGACGCCGATGCGCGGGCGGAGCTCGAAGACGTCGGTGCCGGGCTTGCCGAGGGTCTCGCCGAGGATGGTGGCGGAGCCGGTGCTCGGGAAGAGGTAGCTGGACGCGACATTGAGGAGGGTCGTCTTGCCGGCGCCGTTCGGGCCGAGGATGACCCAGCGCTCCCCCTCCTTGACCGACCAGGAGACCTGGTCCACCAGAGCCCGGCCCTCGCGGACCACAGATACGTCCTCAAGCTCCAGTACATCGCTCATGAGCGCGCTGTCTCCCATTGCAGTCTTGGTCGTCGCTCGCGCCGGTGGACGCGGCCCCCGGATAAAACCTACGCCACCGGCCGGGCGTTCCTGTCGTGAGGCCGGTCCTTAGGCTGTGTGCATGCTCTCGGAACCACGTTCAGGACGGTTGGCGGCATGGGGAAATGCCCTTTTGGCCGGGTTTGTATCTCCGGATGACGCGGTGCTCGCGATGGTCGGCGCCGACGCGGTGCACCGGGTGGAAGGGCTTCCCGGGGAATCGGGGCCCGTCGGTCTGACGCTCGCGATGGGCCGGCTGCGCACGCTCGGGGTGACGGGCCTTCGGGTGGCGCTGCCCGCGCCGGGGCATCCGCTCGGGCTGAGCGGCCCGCCGGAGTTCAACGCGCGCGCTCTGGAGGCGGAGGAGGCCGTCGTCGGGTTCGGCGCCCCGTACGGGCTCGTGCCCGAGGTGTACGAGGTGGGGCCCGAGGGCGATGTGCACGTGGAGGTCCTGTGGCACTGCTTGCCGGTCCGTGAGGCGCCGCCGGCCGATGTGCCCTCGCTGGGCGAGGCGGAGCGCGAGCTCGCGGAGGCGCTGCGGGACGCGACGCGGGTCCTGTCGCGGCTCGACGTCGCGGGGTCGGGCTGGCGGCGGAGGCCGCGCTCGACGCGTACCGAGCGCGGGCGGAGGCGGGCCGCGAGGTGCTGGCTCCCGGGTATCCGCCGCGTGCGGTGCGGGTGTTGGAGCTGGCGCAGCGGGTCGGCCTACTGATCTCCCTGGCGTACGAGAACGGCCACGGGGGCGCGGTGAGCGCCTCGGAGATGGCCGCGCGTGGGCAGGCGCTGCGGCCGGTCGAGCGGACGGCCAGGCGGGCGCAGGTGGCCGCCTACAACGCGTACGTGGAGGAGCGGGAGCGGGGCTGAGGGGGCTGACAGGGCGTCGGGCCGGGCGGGAGTGTGGGCGGGTGCCGGGGGGGGGTGGACGGGAGCGCAGGCGGGTGCTGGGCGCGGGCGGGGTACTGCGGCCGGGTGGGAGCCCAGGCGGGCGCTGGGACAGGGCGGAAGCTGCGGCCCGCGGGAGCCCGGGCGGACGCTGGGCCGGGCGGAAGCTGGGGCCGGGCGGAAGCTGCGGCCCGCGGGAGCCCAGGCGGACGCTGAGACCGGGCGGAAGCTGCGGCCGGGCGGAAGCTGCGGCCCGGCGGAAGGCCAAACAGTTCCTGAGACCGGGCGGAAGCTGCGCCCGCGGAAGCCCAGGCGGACGCTGAGACCGGGCAGATGCTGGGGCCGGGCGGCAACTGCGGCCCGGCGGAAGGCCAAACAGTTCCTGAGACCGGGCGGAAGCTGCGCCCGCGGAAGCCCAGGCGGACGCTGGGCCGGGCGGAAGCTGGGGGCGGGCGGCAGCTGCGGCCCGGCGGAAGGCTAAACAGTTCCTGAGACCGGGCGGAAGCTGCGCCCGCGGAAGCCCAGGCGGACGCTGGGCCGGGCGGAAGCTGGGGGCGGGCGGCAGCGCTGGCGATTATTGGGGGCTGGCGGGAGTGGCGGCCCGCCGCGAGCCCACGCGCCTGGGACCTTGGCGGGAGCTGCGGCCGGGCAGAAGTCCAAGCGGGTGTCGGGACCGGGCGGGTGCTGGGGCCAGCGGGAGCCCAAGCAGGGCCTGGGATCGGGCGGAAGCTGCGGCCCGGCGGAAGCCCAGGCGGATGCTGAGGGCGGGCCGGAGCTGCGGCCCGGCGGGGGCCCGGACAGGTCCTGGGCCCGGCGGGAGCCCAGACAGGTCCTGGGAACGGGCAGGAGCCGCGGCCCGGCGCGAGCCCAGGCGGATGCTGGGACCGGGCGGGAATCGCGGCCCGGCGTGTGGGAAGGCCCCGCGGGCCAGGGGTTCCGCGGGGCCTTCGGTGGCCCGGGGGCAGTGCCCGGGGGCGGTGCGTCAGTGGTTGGCCGAGGCGTCGCCGAAGGCGGGGTTGAGCACACCGATCACGTTGGCGCTGTTGCCCGTGGCGTTGACCCGGACGTGGGCCGGGACCTGGGCGAGGTTGCCGGAGCCGACGCCCGGGGACTTCGTGGCCACGCCTTCGGCCTCGGCGCCCGCCGCGGCGGAGGCCACTCCGGCGGAGGCACCCGCGGCGAGTCCGGCGGTGACGACGGCGAGGGCGGCGTTCTTGGCGATGCTGCGCATAGGACGTGCTCCTCCTGCTGACGTGGATGGCCCCTGCCGGCGGGGCCAAGGGTGCGTGGGCGCGCGGTCAGCGGTTCTCGCAGACGTTCCCGAACGTGGGGTTCAAGGCGCCGATGACCGTGACGGAGTCCCCGCAGACGTTCACCGGGACGTGGATCGGGACCTGGACGACGTTGCCCGAGACGACGCCCGGGGAGTTCTTGGCCACACCGTCGGCGTGGGCGCCACCGTGCGCGGAGGCCATACCGGCACCGGCCGCGGCCAGGCCGCCGGCCATCATCGTGACGGCAGCGGCCTTCTTCAGGTTCTTCATTTCGGGGTCCTCCTGAACGGAAGCTGCGGCCGGGCGCCGCAGCACGCACTGGGGAACGCCCGGGCGCCCCGGAGGTTGCGCCGAATGGGGGACATCTACACGACGGTATGAATCTCAGCCCGGAACGCGACGGTCCGGGATGACCCGGCCGCGGGGGTCAGCCGGCCACGCCGTGCCGTACGGCCCAGAGCGCGGCCTGGGTGCGGTCGGCCAGGTCCAGCTTCATCAGGATGTTCGAGACGTGTGTCTTGACGGTCTTCTCGGAGAGCACGAGGGCGCGGGCGATCTCGCGGTTCGAGCGGCCGTCGGCGATCAGGCCGAGGACCTCCCGCTCGCGCTCCGTCAGTGAGCCGCCCCTGCCCTGGCTGCCGTTGGCCTCCTCCTGGGAGAGCAGGGCGCCCGCCACCTCGGGCTGGAGCAGGACGTGTCCCGCGTGCACGGAGCGGATGGCGCCGGCGAGGGCGTCCGGGTCGACGTCCTTGTAGACGTACCCCGCGGCGCCCGCGCGGAGGGCCGGGATCACCGTGCGCTGCTCGGTGAAGCTGGTGACGATGAGCACGCGCGCGGGGTTGGTTAGCTCGCGGAGTTTGCGCAGGGCCTCGACGCCGTCCATGCCGGGCATCTTGACGTCCATCAGGACCACGTCCGGCTTCAGCTCCTCGGCCCGGGCGACCCCTTCGGCTCCGTCGGAGGCCTCGCCGACGACCTCGATGTCGTCCTGGATCTCCAGGAACGTCCGCAGACCGCGGCGCACCACCTGGTGGTCGTCGACCAACAGCACCCGGATTCCGTTCCTCGCTTTGCGCACCGCGTCAGCCACCGGGGACCTCCATCTCGATCGTCGTGCCCTTGCCGGGCGCCGATTCCACGGTCAGCCGTCCGCCGACCCCGCTCGCCCGGTCCCGCATGGAGACCAGGCCCAAATGCCGCCCCGCGCGCCGTATGGCCTTCGGGTCGAAACCCGTGCCGTCGTCGACGACGCGCAGTGCGGCGCCGGCGCCCCGCTTGTCGAGGAGCACCTCGACCCGTCCGGCGCCGGAGTGCCGCAGGGCGTTGTGCAGGGCTTCCTGGGCGACGCGGAGCATGGCTTCCTCCTGGGAGGCCGGCAGCGCCCGTACGCCGTTGCTCTCGAAGGTGACGTCGGCGGAGTGCGCGCGGTGCAGCACCTGGACGTGCGTACGCAAGGTGGCGACCAGGCCGTCCTCGTCCAGGGCGGCGGGGCGCAGCTCCACGACCGCGGCGCGCAGTTCGTCGGCGGCCTCGGCGGCGAGCGCGGCGACCTGCTGCAGCTCGCCCTTGGCCCGGGAGGGGTCGCGGTCCACCAGGGCGGCGGCGGCCTGGGCGGTCAGGCGCAGCGAGAAGAGCTTCTGGCTGACCGCGTCATGCAGTTCGTGGGCGAGGCGGGAGCGCTCCTCGGCGATGGTCAGCTCGCGGCTGCGCTCGTACAGCCGGGCGTTGGTGAGGGCGATCGCGGCGTGCTGGGCGAGGATGGAGAGCAGTTCCTCGTCGTCCGCGGTGAAGCCGCAGCCGCCCTGGGGCTTGGGGCATCGCTTGTTGGCGAGGAAGAGCGCGCCGAGGGTCTCGTCGCCGTAGCGGATGGGGAGGCCGAGGAAGTCGGACATGTCCGGGTGGGCGGGGGGCCAGCCCTCGAAGCGGGGATCCTCGCGCACGTCCGCCAGGCGCTCGGGCTCGGCCTTCTGGAGCATCGCGGCGAGGATGCCGTGCTGTCTGGGGAGCGGGCCGATGGCCCTCCACTGTTCCTCGCTGACGCCGTCGACGACGAACTGGGCGAAGCCGCCGTGGTCGTCGGGGACCCCGAGCGCGGCGTACTCGGCGTCGAGCAGGTCGCGGGCGGAGGCGACGATCGTCTTGAGGACGTCCCGGACCTCCAGATGCCTGCTCATGGCGAGCAGCGCGGCGCTCACCGCGTTCAGGCCGGATCGGGGTCCTTGACTCATGGCCACACCGTACCGGCGGGGTGTGACAGTGCGTATCCGACCTGTGGCGTCCCCTGCCTAGGCCGCGAGCCCTAGGTCCGGGGAGGGACACGAAAAGAGGGGTGTGTGTGCGTGCGCCGCGCATGGGCAGGAGGTGAGCGGCCGGGGTTTCCGGATTCTCACGGAGCGCATTGCTGCGGCAACTACTGGTGAGAGTGTTACGTGCCTGATGTGAGCCCGCGCATAGGACACGCATCACGTACGAGGGTGCCTAGTGGATGAGAGTTCCCTTTACGTAGGCGGGATGCGGGCTGTTATCGAGCGCCCTCGTACCCCCTGATCCACTACCCGGGATCGTACGTCACTCCTTTGCCACAGAATTTTGCGGCCGCTAAGAATTGCTCTCGTCGCTCGGCGCCGCGGTTCTCGCACCGCGGCGTTTGTGTCGGGTAAGCAACTGTCCCCCACCGGCCCAGGGCGACCTCCGCTACTTGAAGAGGTCCCTTTCGCATGTCCCAGTACACCGCTCCCGGTCATAGTCGCAACAATCTGACCAAGACCCAGAAGTTCTCGATCGCTGGTGTCGCCACGCTCGGCGCCGCCGCCCTCGCCTTCTCGCTCGTGCCGGGCAGCCCCGAGGCCAGCGCGCAGGCCGCCGACGTCTCCCCCGTCGCCTTCGCCACGTCCTCGCAGGCGCAGCAGGCGGTGCACGCCGGTGTCTCCAAGCAGCAGACGAACGCCGACAAGCAGGCGAAGGACGCCGCCGCGAAGGCCGCCGCCGACAAGAAGGCCGCCGACGAGGCCGCCGCGAAGAAGAAGGCCGAGGACGAGCGCAAGGCCAAGGAGGCCGCGAGCCGCGCCGCCGCCCGCAAGCCCGTCTACGCCAACAACCTCGACGGCTGGATCCGCCAGTCCCTGGACATCATGAAGGCCAAGGGCATCCCCGGTTCGTACGAGGGTCTGCACCGCAACATCCTGCGGGAGTCCTCGGGCAACCCGAACGCCATCAACGGCTGGGACATCAACGCGATCAACGGCACTCCCTCGATCGGCCTGCTCCAGGTCATCAAGCCGACGTTCGACGCGTACCACGTCGAGGGCACCTCGACGAACATCTACGACCCGGTCGCCAACATCACGGCCGCGGCCAACTACGCCGCCGACCGGTACGGCTCGATGGACAACGTGAACGGCGCCTACTGACCTTGATCGCCTGATCACTGGACCTCTTCAGCCGAAGACTCGGTCCGCAGACGCCGAAGGGCGGCACCCCGTGCGGGGTGCCGCCCTTCTCGTATGCCCGTACGCCGTGGCGTGTGCCCGTACGCCGTGGCGTGCTTACTTGCGCATGACCTCCGGCTCGTGCCGGCGCAGCAGGCGGGCGACCGCGAAACCGCAGATGATGCCGAGCGCGAGCAGGACCGTGATGTTGATGCCCCACTGTCCCGCCGAGTGCTCCCACAGGGGGTCCAGGTCGGTCGGGTTCTTCGCGTCCCACGGCGGCATCAGGTGTGCGAGGTCGAGCGTGGCGCCCGCGCCCGCGATGGCCCAGCGGGAGGGCATCAGCCAGGCGAACTGCTCCAGCCCCGGCGAGCCGTACACCTGGAAGAGGACGCCGGTGAAGACGACCTGGACGATCGCGAACATGACCAGGAGCGGCATGGTCTTCTCGGCGGTCTTCACCAGCGAGGAGATGACCAGGCCGAACATCATCGAGGTGAAGCCGAGCGCGATGATCGTCAGGCAGATCTCCACGGCCGGCGGCATGATCAGGCCTTCCTCCGGCAGCTCGCGCGGGGCGAAGCCGATGGCGCAGATGATGACGCCCTGGAAGGCCGTGATGACGCCGAGGACGATGACCTTGGACATCAGGTACGCCGAGCGGGAGAGGCCGGTGGCCCGCTCCCGTTCGTAGATGACCCGTTCCTTGATCAGCTCACGTACGGAGTTGGCGGCGCCCGAGAAGCACATGCCGACCGCGAGGATCAGCATGATCGTGCCGGCGTCGCCGTTGAACTTGGCCGGGGGCTTGGGCGGGGCGAGGCCGAAGTCGGCCGGGATGACGACGCTGACGATGCCGAGGACCGCCGGCAGGATCACCATCAGGCCAAGGAAGCCCTTGTCGGAGGCGATCACCGAGGTGTAGCGGCGGATCAGCGTCCACAGCTGGGAGCCCCAGCCCTGCGGCTTGGGCGGCTTCACGGCCTGCGGGGGCGGCATCGGTACGGACTGCGCGGCGACGGCGTCGATGTCCGCGGCGTACATCTGGTAGTGCTGCGAGCCCTTCCAGCGGCCCGCCCAGTCGTAGTCGCGGTAGTTCTCGAAGGCGGAGAAGACGTCGGCCCAGGTGCTGTAGCCGAAGAAGTTCAGGGCTTCCTCCGGCGGGCCGAAGTACGCCACCGAGCCGCCCGGCGCCATCACCAGGAGCTTGTCGCAGATCGCCAGCTCGGCGACGGAGTGCGTGACGACGAGGACCGTGCGGCCGTCGTCGGCGAGGCCGCGCAGGAGCTGCATGACGTCGCGGTCCATGCCCGGGTCGAGGCCGGAGGTCGGCTCGTCCAGGAAGATCAACGAGGGCTTGGTCAGCAGCTCCAAGGCGACCGACACGCGCTTACGCTGGCCACCGGAGAGGGAGGTGACCTTCTTCTCCTTGTGGATGTCGAGCTTCAGCTCGCGCAGTACCTCGTCTATGCGGGAGTCGCGCTCGGCGTCGGTGGTGTCGGCCGGGAAGCGCAGCTTGGCCGCGTACTTGAGGGCCTTCTTGACGGTCAGCTCCTTGTGCAGGATGTCGTCCTGCGGGACCAGACCGATGCGCTGGCGCAGCTCGGCGAACTGCTTGTACAGGTTCCGGTTGTCGTAGAGGACGTCGCCCTGGTTGGCGGGCCGGTAGCCGGTGAGCGCCTTGAGCAGGGTGGACTTGCCGGAACCGGAGGGGCCGATGACCGCGATGAGCGACTTCTCCGGGACGCCGAAGGAGACGTCCTTGAGGATCTGCTTGCCGCCGTCGACCGTGACCGTGAGGTGGCGGGCCGAGAAGGAGACGTCACCGGTGTCGACGAACTCTTCGAGCTGTCCGCCGACGAGGCGGAACGTCGAGTGGCCGACGCCGACGATGTCGTTCGGGCCGATCAGGACGGTCGAGGACTTCGCGATCGGCTGGCCGTTGACGTACGTGCCGTTGTGCGAGCCGAGGTCGTGGATCTCGAAACGGCCGTCCGGCGTCGCCGTGAACTCGGCGTGGTGGCGCGAGACCTGGAGGTCGGAGACGACCAGTTCGTTCTCCAGAGCGCGGCCGATACGCATCTTGCGGCCGAGCGCCAGCTGGTGGAACGTCGTCGGGCTGCGATCGCCGTAGACCGGCGGGGCCCCCGCGACGCCGCCGGAACCGGGGTTCTTCTGTACGTACTGCTCGGCGGGGCCGCGCTGCTGTTGCGGCACGTGTGGCTGGTGTGGCGGTTGGTGTTGCTGCGGTGCCTGGTGTTGCAGAGGCTGCGGCGGCTGGTGGTGCTGGGCCTGCTGGTGGTGCTGGGGCTGCTGGTGGTGCTGGGGCTGCTGCCAGTTCTGCTGCTGCGGCTGGTGCGAGGCCTGCGGCTGATGCGAGGCCTGCGGCTGATGCGAGGCCTGCTGCTGGGGTGCCTGCTGGTGCGCGGCCCAGCCGGGAGCCTCCTGCTGGGGCGCGTGCTGCTGCGGCACAGCCTGCTGCTGGGCGTGCTGCTGCGGCGCGGGCATGGCCGCGGACGCGTCGGCGGCGGCGCCGGACAGGTTCAGGCGGGGGCCGTCGGTCGCGTTGCCGAGGTGCACGGCCGAACCGGGGCCGATCTCCATCTGGTGGATCCGCTGGCCCTGTACGAAGGTGCCGTTGGTACTGCCGTGGTCCTCAATGACCCAACTGCGCCCGCTCCAGCTGATCGTAGCGTGACGCCAGGACACCCTGGCGTCGTCGAGCGCGATATCTCCCTGCGGATCACGTCCGAGGGTGTATGGCCTGGACGCGTCAAGCGTCCAGGTCCTTCCATTCAATTCCAGTACGAGTTCCGGCACTCCATGCCCCACTGAGTTGTCCCCCGAGCTAGCCCCCATCGATGGGGAGTCTAGGGATGTCGAACATCGGGAGGAACTATTTCAGGCGTAGGGCTCTGACCGAAAGTCGGGCCTTGTGAAGGCTGAGTACAGGCGTGTGCGGGTGCGTCGCGAGCGGAACTGGTGAAGGCACCGTTGAAGGCACCGTTGACGGAGAATAAACCGCCCTGGAGAGTAGTAAGCGCCCATCGCGTCCTTTATGCGCATGAGATACGTGAAACTCATGTTCCGTATGGAGCGCGAGCAGCGTGGTGATCGGACGATGGTGATGAGGCGGCGCACTGCGGTTCGGGGGTCCTATGCAGGCCGGTGCGGACAGGGGCGGAGGCCGGGGCGGGCGGTCGGGTGTGCGGTCAGGCATGCGGTCAGGCATGCGGTGGGGCGATGTACTTCTCTGCGCGGTCGCCGCGGTGAGCTGGTCGCTGATCGGCATGGCCGGGACGGCCGCGCTGGGACTGCACCTGCTCGGCGCGGACTCGCTGGGCTCCCTCGGGCCGATGACGGCCGCGACGGTGGCACTCGGCGCGGGAGGCTCGGTCACCCCGTCCGGTGACGTCTCGGCGTTCGGTCTGGACGAGGCCGAGGCGACCACGGCCGTCGATATCGCGCCACTGGGCGTGGGGCTGGTCGGAGCGCTGCTCCTCGCCTACTTCTTCCTGCGGTCCTTGCGCGCGGCGGGCGTTGTCGTCAGTCCCGCCGAACTCATCGCGCGCGGGGGTTTCGTGATCGTGCTCTTCCTGGCGATGCTCGCGGGGCTCGTCTGGGCGGGCCACGACGTCGTCACGATCGACGGCGAGCAGCTCGGCATCGACGAGGGGCTCGACAAGGGGATCGGCGACGGAATCGAGGAGGGGCTGGGTCGGCTGCCCGACGGGATCGGCGACAGGTTGCCCGACGGGCTCGGTCTCGGCGACCTGGGGGACATCGGCGGACTCCTGCCCGACCGGCTCGGGGACCTGACGCAGGCGGAGGCCTCGGTGGGCTTCACCGTCGACACCGTGCCGACGCTGCTCGGCGGGACGGTGTGGGTGACCGGCGTCCTGCTCATCGCCTTGCTCGCGTCGCGCCGCACGCCGCTGCCGCGCGGCCTCGGCGGGCTGCACCGGGCGGTGCGGCCCGCGGCTTCCGCGCTGGTCACGGTGGCGCTGCTCGCGGTCGCTGCGGGGTTCGCCGCGGCGGCGTACGCGATGATCGGCGACGACCACCCCCGGCGGATCGCCGGGGCCGCGCTGCTCGGAGCGCCGAACGGCGTGTGGCTCGGCATCCCGGTGGGACTCTTGGTGCCGTGGGACGGCAGAGCGACGGGCGTCCTCACGCGCTTCTTGCCGGATCCCGTGGACGACCTGCTGTCCGGCAGCTCGGAGCGGGCGCTCACGCTGGGGCGCCTTGCCGAACTCGACGGCAGGGTATGGCTGTTGGGGGTGGCGGCTGCGCTGATGATGTTGTTCGCGGGGGTGCTGGGGGCGGTACGAACGCCTCTGGCGCGGGCGGCTTCGGTGCCCGCGGTTGGCGCCCTGGGGTTCGCCGGGCGCTGCGGGGTGCGGCTCGGGGCCGTGACCGCGGCCGGGCTTCCGCTGCTGGTGTGGCTGACCGGGGTGTCCGCCGACGCCTCGCTGTCGGTGTTCGGCATCGACGCGTTCGGCGCGGGCATCGAGCTGCACGGCCGCCTGGGACCGGCGGCGCTGCTCGGGGCGGCGTGGGGATTCGCGGCGGGGGCGACGGGGGCGCTGCTCGCGTACGCCACGGGGGCGGCGGGCAGCGGGGCTGCGCCCTTGGCTCTGACGGCCTTGGGGCCGCCGCCGGCTTTGGGTGGGTGTGCGGGGTCGGGGCCGGGGCCGGATTGCGGCCCGGGGCGGGACTCGGGGCCGGGGCCGGATTGGGGCCCGCACCGCAACTCAGACCCCACGGCAACTACCGGCTCAGGTCCGCACTGGTACCCAGGGCCAGGTACCGCGGCAGACCCGAGACCAGGGGTGGGCTCGGACTGGGGGTCGCGCCGAGACACAGGACCCGAGGCGGCTGCGAGCTCAAGCCCACACTGGGCCCCAGAACCAGGAACCGCGCCAGAGCCGAGACCAGAGGCGGGCTCGGACCGGGGCCCAAGGGCGGACTCGGACTCGGACGCGGACTCGGACTCGGGCTCGGGCTCCGGCTCGGACTCGGACCGACGCTCAGGGTCCACTGCGGCTGCGGGCTCGGGCTGGGGCCCGGGCTCCAGGGCGGCCCCAGGCGTCGGCCCCGGCCCCGGCGGTGCAGAGGTGCCGGACGGGCCGGGGCCGTACCGGCCCGGCGCCCCGCACCGGCCGCCGAACCCGGACACCAACCCCTACCTGCGGCCGCCACCGCAGGACGACGTGGCCAGCGCGCCGACCGTCGCGGGGCCGCTCGTGCCGCCGCCCCCTGCTGAGCCGAAACAACCCCGGCGCCGTGGTGGTGACTGGCCTCCCCCGCCGCCGCCTCCCCCGCCGCCCCCGAAGGCACCGGGCGGACCCCGCTGACGTACGCCTTCTGCGGCGGGGCCGGCCCGTGGTGTCCGGCACGCGGACCGCCCGGGCAGCGGGGAGGAGTGGGCGGATACCGTAGGGATCACCATGAGTGCTTCGCAGCCCCCTCAGCCGGCCGACATCCCGACGCTCCTCGTCAAGATCTTCGGCAAGGACCGCCCCGGCCTGACCGCCGGCCTCTTCGACACCCTCGCCGCCTACTCCGTCGACGTCGTCGACATCGAGCAGGTCGTCACCCGCGGCCGGATAGTGCTGTGCGCGCTCGTGACCGCGCCGCCCGCCGGTCTGGAGGGTGATCTGCGCGCCACCGTCCACAGCTGGGCGGAGTCCATGAAGATGCAGGCCGAGATCATCTCCGGTATCGGCGACAACCGACCGCGCGGCCTCGGCCGCTCGCTCGTGACCGTGCTCGGACACCCGCTCACCTCGGAGTCGACGGCCGCGATCGCCGCCCGTATAACGGCCACCGGCGGCAACATCGACCGTATCTTCCGGCTCGCCAAGTACCCGGTCACCGCCGTCGAGTTCGCGGTGTCCGGCACCGGGACCGAGCCGTTGCGCACCGCCCTCGCCATAGAGGCCGCGAAGCTCGGCGTGGACGTCGCGGTCGTCGCGGCGGGCCTGCACCGCCGTGCGCAGCGGCTGGTCGTGATGGACGTCGACTCGACGCTCATCCAGGACGAGGTCATCGAGCTCTTCGCCGCGCACGCCGGTTGCGAGGCCGAGGTCGCCGAGGTGACGGCGGCCGCGATGCGCGGCGAGCTGGACTTCGAGCAGTCGCTGCACGCGCGCGTGGAGCTGCTCGCGGGACTCGACGCGTCGGTCGTCGACAAGGTGCGCTCCGAGGTCCGGCTCACCCCCGGGGCCCGCACCCTCATCCGCACCCTCAAGCGCCTCGGCTACCAAGTGGGCGTCGTCTCGGGTGGTTTCACCCAGGTGACCGACGATCTGAAGGAACGTCTCGGCCTCGACTTCGCCCAGGCCAATACGTTGGAGATCGTCGACGGCAAGCTCACCGGCAAGGTGACCGGTGAGATCGTCGACCGGGCGGGCAAGGCCCGGCTGCTGCGCCGCTTCGCCAAGGAGGCGGGGGTCCCGCTGGAGCAGACCGTCGCGATCGGTGACGGCGCGAACGACCTCGACATGCTGAACGCGGCCGGGCTAGGGGTCGCCTTCAATGCCAAGCCGGTGGTACGCGAGGCCGCGCACACCGCGGTGAACGTGCCCTTCCTGGACACCGTCCTCTACCTCCTCGGCATCACTCGCGAAGAGGTCGAGGCGGCGGACACCCACTTGGACTGAGAGCCGGCGGCTCCCCCCGACGCCGCTGATCGTTGACTACCGGCCGCTCCCTTCGCTGCCCAGCACGCACAGACAGGGCCTCGCACCTTTGTGGTGCGGGGCCCTGTCCGCGTACCTGGGCCGGAGGGACGGTGGAGGTTACTCGGACGGCGCCCAGTAGTCGACGAGCGTGGTCACGCCCGGTTCGAGCGCCTTCCACGAGCCGGAGTACGTCAGGACGGAGAAGGCCGCCGTCGGGAACCCGCGGCGGTTCAGCCGCTCCCGGGTGTCGCCCTCGGCCTCGCCGGCGAGCACGTCGGTCAGGCCCTGGATCCCGGGGTTGTGCCCGATGAGCACGATGTTCTGTACGTCGTCCGGGGTTTCGTTGAGCACGGCGATCAGCTCGCCGGGAGAGGCTTCGTACACCCTGTCCTCGTAGACGGTCTTCGGCCGCTGCGGCAGCTCCTGGACGGCGAGCTTCCAGGTCTCGCGCGTGCGGGCCGCGGTCGAGCAGAGGGCCAGGTCGAAGGGGATGCCGCTGTCGGCCAGCTTGCGTCCGGCGACGGGGGCGTCCCTGCGGCCTCGGTCCGCGAGCGGCCGCTCGTGGTCGGAAACCTGCGGCCAGTCGGCCTTCGCATGCCGGAAGAGGACAATCCTGCGGGGTTCTGCGACGCTCATGCATCCCAGCTTCGCATGAAACGCGCCACAGGGCGCGGGTAGTTGACGCGGTCGCCCGGCGCGGGTGACGCCGCCGACGGCAGAGCCTGCCTCACGGGGCCGTGCGCCAGGATCACGGGGTCGTGCGCAGGACCAGGGCCTGTATGTGCTCGACGAGGTGGGTCGCGGCGGGCTCGCTGCTCGCGGCGTGCGCGTCCACGGGGTGGAGGATCAGCAGGAGCAGGGCCGCGAAGGCGACGGCGGGCAGGGCGATCGCCCACCACGGGAGCTGGATCTCGACGCCGCCCGACTCCGCGGGGTCGCGCCGGGTGTGCGTACGGACCGACATGCCGCCTCCGTGGTCTTCGCGTGGTCCGTGCCCGCCGCATCGCGGGCACACCTCGAAACTAGGCGATCGGCGGCCCTCGGCCCATCCGGTGATCCACCCACTTGACCCTGAGACTGACCCCCTAGGGGATGGGGGTGCTAACCCCACCATCCGCCGCTGCGGAGTCCGTTCGGACGCTGCGGGAGGTCAGCTCACCGGGAGGCGTCTCACGGGGAGACGCCTCATGGGGGGACGCCTCATGGGGGGACGGCTCACGGAGAGGCGATGGAGGCGACGATGCCGATGATCACAGTGATGGCCAGCATCGAGCCGAGCACGATGAGCAGCTTCTTCTGGCCGTTCTGGGGGTTCGGGTCAAGGACGGGCATACCGCCAGTCTCGCACCCTCGGCCCGCGCCCCCTCCCCCGGGGTCAGGCCGCCTTGACCGCCTTCGCCGCCTTCGCCGCCACCTCGTCCTCGACCGTGCGGTCGCGGCCCGCGAGGGTGCCGACGATGATCTGCGGCACCATCAGCCCCGCCATCAGCGCGATCGGGAGGCCCCAGCCGCCGCTGTGCTGGTAGAGGACGCCCACCAGGAGCGGCCCGGGGATCGAGATCAGGTAGCCGGTGCTCTGCGCGAAGGCGGAGAGTTTGCCGACGCCCACGCTGCTCTTGGCCCGCATGCCGACCATGGTGAGGGCGAGCGGGAAGGCGCAGTTGGAGATGCCGAGCAGCAGCGCCCAGACCCACGCGCCGCCCGCGGGGGCGAGGTAGAGGCCCGCGTATCCGGAGAGGCCGCAGAGGCCGAGGACGACCACGACCGGGCCCTGGTTGTTCAGGCGCGTGGCGACCCTGGGGATGACGAAGGCCAGCGGCACGCCCATGGCCATCGTGACGGCGAGCAGCACGCCCGCCTCGCCCGCCGGGACGCCCGCGTCCCGGAAGATCTGCGGCATCCAGCCCATGGTGATGTACGCGGCCGTGGCCTGGAGCCCGAAGAAGACGGCGAGCGCCCAGGCGGTGCGGCTGCGGGTGATGCGCAGCTCCGCGTCCTCGTGCCGGACGGTGGAGCTGATGTGCTCCGGGGCGGCGGAGGCCGCGCTCCGGTCACGGACGAGCGGGATCCACGGCACGACGGCGACGACGGCGAGCACCGCCCACACGGCGAGGCCGGTCTGCCAGCGGCCGCCCAGCGCGTCGGTCATCGGGACGGTGAGGGCCGCGGCGAGGGAGGTGCCGAGTGCGAGGGCCATCGAGTACAGGCCGGTCATGGAGCCGACCCGGTCGGGGAACCAGCGCTTGACGATGACCGGCATCAGGACGTTGCTGACCGCGATGCCCATGAGGGCGAGCGCGGTGGCGGCGAGGAAGCCGGCGGCGCCCCCGACGAAGGGACGTATCACCAGACCCGTGGCGATCGCGGCCATGCCCACGCAGACCACCGCGCTGGGGCCGTAGCGGCGGGCGAACCTGGGCGCCATGACCCCGAAGACCGCGAAGCAGAGCGGCGGCACGGAGGTGAGCAGTCCGGCGAGGGTGCCGCTCATGCCGAGGCCGTCGCGTACCTCTTCGAGGAGGGCGCCGAAGCTGGTGATGGCCGGGCGGAGGTTGAGGGCCGCGAGGACGATGCCGACGATGACCAGACGCGTCGCCCACGCGCGCGTGGGGGCTTGTTCCTCCGCCGCCCCGGTACGCGGGGAGGGTGTCGCCGTCGGGGGCGGGGTCGGGCTCATCGTCGTGGTTTCCTCACTAGCCATAGACCCATCATAGAATCATGGGATGATTGGCTGTCCAATCCGTTTCGGTACCCGCACGAAGGAACGTCATGCCGCTGACCACTCCTCGCCGTTCGGCGCTCTCCGAACAAGTCATCTCCGAGCTGCGCAATCAGATCTCCTCGGGCGAGTGGCCGGTCGGTTCGCGCATCCCCACCGAGTCCGAGCTGGTCGAACAGCTGGGTGTGGCGAGGAACACCGTGCGGGAAGCCGTCCGCGCCCTCGCGCACAACGGCCTGCTCGACATCCGGCAGGGCTCCGGCACCTTCGTCATCGCGACGAGCGAGCTGGCGGGCGTGATGCACCGCAGGTTCGCCGGCGCGGACCCCCGGCACATCGCCGAACTCCGCAGCACGCTGGAGTCGAGCGCCGCGAAGCTCGCCGCCGAGCGCCGCAGCGAACGCGACCTCAAACAGCTCGACGGCCTGCTCGCGCGCCGCGAGCAGGCTTGGGCGGCGGGGAACGCGGAGGATTTCGTGACGGCGGACGCGACCTTCCACATGGCCGTGGTGGCCGCGTCGCACAACGACGTCATGACGGCGCTCTACGCCGACCTCGGCGAGGTGCTGCGGGACTGGCTGCGCGAGGACATCGGCGAGGACCTGAGCCCCGAGGCCCACATGGACCACGCCCGCCTGGTCGACGCGATCCGCGCGCGGGACACGGAGGCCGCCGCGACGGAGGCGGCGAGCTACCCCTTCATGTGCCGCCCGGAGCGGCTCACCCAGGGCACCGGCCGGCGCTGACCCTCGCCGGGCCCGCCCGGGAGCCCCCGGACACCGGACACCTACTTCTGGTGGCTGACCCAGGCCGAGCGAACCTCTTTCCAGCACCGTCCCGCGAGCCGCACGGTCTGGGCGGGCCCCGCCTCGACCGGGGCGCTGTCGACGTCGATGTCCCACCACCGGTCGCACTCCACGTGGAGGCGGACCCGGTCGGTCTCGGGGTAGGGGTTGTGGCAGTACGCGATGACCGCGGAGCCATGGACGCGAGTGCGGCACTCGGCGCCGAAGGGCCGGGGCTCGCGCTCGCCCGGCTTCCCCGCGCGCGCGTGGCGGTCTGGACCGGTGTCGCCGAGGGACGCGGCGCCCGTGGGCACGGCGACCAGCAGGGCGAGAGCGGCGAGCACCGCACCGGAGAGACGCACACTTCAGGGTGCGCGGTCCGCCCCGGCGGCCGCCCGGCCGGTGGGCCGAACGGGTGACGCCCCGCCTCCCGCGCAGCGCGGGGAACGGGGCGTCACCTTCGTACGTCATGCCTGGTCAGGACGGCATCTCTCGGTCAGGCACCCATCATGTGCACGCCGCCGTCGACGTGGATGATCTCGCCGGTGGTCTTCGGGAAGAAGTCCGAGAGCAGGGCGACGATGCCGCGGCCCGCGGGCTCCGGGTCGGCCATGTCCCACTCCAGCGGGGAGCGGCTGTTCCAGATGTCCGCGAGGTCGGCGAAGCCCGGGATGGACTTGGCCGCCATGGAGCCGATCGGGCCCGCGGAGATGAGGTTGCAGCGGATGTTCTCCTTGCCCAGGTCACGGGCGAGGTAGCGGCTGGTGGCCTCCAGGGCGGCCTTGGCCGGGCCCATCCAGTCGTACTTCGGCCACGCGTACTGCGCGTCGAAGGTGAGGCCGACGACCGAGGCGCTGTCCTCGAACAGCGGGCGGCAGGCCATCGTGAGCGACTTCAGGGAGTACGCCGAGACGTGCATCGCCGTGGAGACGTCCTCGAAGGTGGCCTCCAGGAAGTTGAAGGCGCCCTGCGGGGCGAAGCCGATGGAGTGGACGACGCCGTCCAGGCCGCCGAGCTCCTCCTTCACGACGCCCGCGAGGCGGTCCAGGTGCTCCTGGTTGGTCACGTCCAGCTCGATGACCTTGGCGGGCTTGGGGAGCTTCTTGGCGATGCGCTCGGTGAGGGTGGGCCGCGGGAAGGCGGTCAGGATGACCTCCGCGCCCTGCTCCTGGGCGACCTTGGCCGCGTGGAAGGCGATGGAGGACTCCATCAGCACACCGGTGATGAGGATGCGCTTGCCGTCGAGAATTCCGCTCATGTGATCAGTGACCCATGCCCAATCCGCCGTCAACAGGGATGACGGCTCCAGTGATGTACGAGGCGTCGTCGGAGGCGAGGAACTTGACCGCGGCGGCGATCTCCTCCGGCTGCGCGTAACGGCCGAGCGGAACCTGAGAGACGATGCCCTCACGCTGCTCGTCCGTCAGCACCTTGGTCATGTCGGTGTCGACAAAACCGGGCGCGACGACGTTGAAGGTGAGGTTGCGCGACCCGAGCTCGCGGGCGAGCGAGCGTGCGAAACCGACCAGACCCGCCTTGGAGGCGGCGTAGTTGGCCTGACCCGGGCCGCCGTACAGTCCCACGACCGAGGAGATGAGGACGACGCGGCCCTTCCTGGCGCGCAGCATGCCGCGGTTGGCGCGCTTGACGACGCGGAAGGTGCCGGTGAGGTTGGTGTCGAGGACGGACGTGAAGTCCTCCTCCGACATGCGCATCAGGAGCTGGTCCTTGGTGATGCCCGCGTTGGCGACCAGGACCTCCACGTTCCCGTGCTTCTCCTCGACCTCCTTGTAGGCCTGCTCCACCTGCTCGGCGTCGGTGATGTCGCACTTGACGGCGAGGACCCCGGCGTCGGTGAGCTCCTTCGGCGGCTCACCCGAGCGGTAGGTGATCGCGACCTTGTCGCCGGCGTCGGCGAAGGCGCGGGCGATGGCGAGGCCGATGCCCCGGTTTCCTCCGGTGACGAGAACCGAGCGGCTCAACGGATCACCCTTTCGATAAGCGGTCTGGTACCTCGAAAACCTATCGGTACCTTCCGCGATACGGAGAATCGGTGCCCGACAGTGGCGGGCAGCACTCCCTGTCGGGTCCCTACAGAAAGCCTCTGGCCGCGGACCCGCCGGGCGCGACATGATCGGAGCCGACCGGTGCCGACAGCAGGGAGACCTTCGTGCCTCATTCCATCGATGAAGCCTTCACGGCGCTGCCGCTGCGGGCTCTCGCCGACGCCGCGCTCGCCCGCGCGCGGGCGCTCGGCGCCGACCACGCGGACTTCCGTCTGGAGCGGGTGCGCAGCGCGTCGTGGCGGCTGCGGGACGCCAGGCCGTCCGGCAGTTCGGACACCACCGACCTCGGGTACGCGGTCCGGGTCGTGCACGGCGGGACGTGGGGGTTCGCCTCGGGTGTCGACCTGACGATGGACGCCGCGGCGAAGGTGGCCTCGCGGGCCGTGGCCATGGCCAAGCTGTCCGCGCAGGTCAGCAAGGCCGCCGGGTCCGACATGGGGGCACCTCCCACGCCTTTCGGGCAGTGGGGGAGGGTGGAGCTGGCGGACGAGCCCGTCCACGCCGACCGGACGTGGGTGTCGGCGTACGAGATCGACCCCTTCTCGGTCCCCGACGAGGACAAGTCGGGGCTGCTCGCCGACTGGAGCGCGCGGCTGCTGGCCGCCGAGGGGGTCGCGCATGTCGACGCCTCGCTCCTCACGGTGCACGAGAACAAGTTCTACGCGGATACGGCGGGCACGGTGACCACGCAGCAGCGGGTCCGCCTGCACCCGCAGCTCACCGCGGTCGCCGTCGACGAGTCGAGCGGTGAGTTCGACTCCATGCGCACGATCGCGCCGCCGGTGGGGCGGGGCTGGGAGTATCTCACCGGGACCGGCTGGGACTGGCAGGGCGAGCTGGAGCGCATCCCCGAGCAATTGGCGGAAAAGATGCGGGCGCCGAGCGTCCGGGCGGGCTCCTACGACCTCGTCGTCGATCCGTCGAACCTCTGGCTGACCATCCACGAGTCCATCGGCCACGCCACCGAACTCGACCGCGCGCTCGGCTACGAAGCGGCGTACGCCGGCACCTCCTTCGCCACCTTCGACCAGCTCGGCAGGCTCGCGTACGGGTCGTCGCTGATGAACGTCACGGGCGACCGGACCGCCGAGCACGGACTCGCCACCATCGGGTACGACGACGAGGGCGTCGCCGCGCAGTCCTGGGACCTGGTCAAGGACGGCACGCTCGTCGGCTACCAGCTGGACCGGCGCATCGCGAAACTCACCGGCTTCGAACGCTCGAACGGCTGTGCGTACGCCGACTCCCCCGGCCATGTTCCCGTGCAGCGCATGGCGAACGTATCGCTCCAGCCGGACCCCGGCGGGCTCTCCACGGAGGACCTGATCGCGGGCGTCGACCGCGGCATCTACGTCGTCGGCGACCGGTCCTGGTCGATCGACATGCAGCGCTACAACTTCCAGTTCACGGGGCAGCGCTTCTACAGAATCGAGAACGGGCGGCTCGCCGGGCAGCTGCGCGACGTCGCCTACCAGGCCACGACCACCGACTTCTGGGGCTCGATGGCCGCGGTCGGCGGCCCGCAGACGTACGTCCTCGGTGGCGCCTTCAACTGCGGCAAGGCCCAGCCGGGCCAGGTCGCCGCGGTCTCGCACGGCTGCCCGTCCGCCCTGTTCCGGGGCGTGAACATTCTGAACACCACGCAGGAGGCCGGCCGATGAGCCGCAGCGCCACCAAACCGCACGAGATCGTCGAGCGCGCCCTCGACCTGTCCACCGCCGACGGCTGCGTCGTCATCGCCGACGAGGAGTCGACGGCGAACCTGCGCTGGGCGGGGAACGCCCTCACCACCAACGGCGTCACCCGCGGCCGCACCCTCACCGTCATCGCCACCGTCGACGGCAAGGAAGGCACCGCCTCCGGCGTCGTCTCGCGCTCGGCCGTCACCGCCGACGACCTGGAGCCGCTGGTCCGGGCCGCCGAGGAAGCCGCCCGGAAGGCGGGTCCCGCCGAGGACGCGCAGCCGCTGGTGACCGGCACCGCCGCCTCCCCCGACTTCACGGACGCCCCGGTCGAGACCTCCTCCGCGGTCTTCGCGGACTTCGCCCCGGCCCTCGGCGAGGCCTTCGCCCGGGCCCGCGCGGGCGGCCGCGAACTGTACGGCTTCGCGAACCACGAGTACGTGTCGAGCTACCTCGGTACGTCGACGGGGCTGCGCCTGCGGCACGACCAGCCCAACGGCACCCTGGAGCTCAACGCCAAGTCGCCGGACCGCGCCAAGTCGGCCTGGGCGGGCCGCGCCACCCGTGACTTCAAGGACGTCGACCCGGCCGCCCTCGACGCCGAGCTCGCGCAGCGCCTCGGCTGGGCCCAGCGGCGCGTCGACCTGCCCGCCGGGCGGTACGAGACGCTGCTGCCGCCGACCGCCGTGGCCGACCTGCTGATCTACCAGATGTGGTCCTCCTCGGCCCGGGACGCCGCAGAGGGCCGCACGGTGTTCTCCAAGCCGGGCGGCGCCACGCGCCTCGGCGAGCGGCTCGCTCAGCTGCCGCTGACGCTGCGCAGCGACCCGTACGAGCCCGGTCTGGAGTCGGCGCCGTTCGTCCTCGCCCACGCCTCCGGAGACGACACGTCCGTCTTCGACAACGGTCTGCCGCTGACCGCCACGGAGTGGATCCGCGCCGGTGAGCTGGCCCACCTGGCGACCACCCGGCACAGCGCGGGCCTGACGGGGCTGCCCGTGACGCCCGCCGTCGACAACCTCATCCTGGACGGCGGCGGCGCCCGCTCCCTGGACGAGATGGTCGCCGCCACCGAACGCGGCCTGCTGCTCACCTGCCTCTGGTACATCCGCGAGGTCGACCCGGCCACCCTGCTGCTGACCGGCCTGACCAGGGACGGCGTCTACCTCGTCGAGAACGGTGAGGTCGTGGGCGAGGTGAACAACTTCCGGTTCAACGAATCCCCCGTCGACCTGCTCGGCCGGGCCGCGGAGGCGGGCCGTACGGAGAAGACGCTGCCGCGCGAGTGGGGCGACTACTTCACGCGGGCCGCGATGCCCGCGCTGCGCGTCCCGGATTTCAATATGAGTTCGATCAGCCAGGGCGTATAACCTCGGACCCTGCGCCTGCACATCCGTGCAGCCCACCCGTACATCCAAGGAGACGCGAGACCCGTGACGGACATCGTCGACGAGCTGAAGTGGCGAGGGCTCTTCGCCCTGTCCACCGATGAAGACGCACTGCGCAAGGCGCTCGCGGACGGTCCCGTCACGTTCTATTGCGGCTTCGACCCCACCGCGGCGAGCCTGCACGTCGGGCACCTCGTGCAGGTCCTCACCGTGCGCCGGCTCCAGCAGGCGGGGCACCGCCCGCTGGCGCTGGTCGGCGGCGCCACGGGCCAGATCGGCGACCCGCGGCCGACCGCCGAGCGCACCCTGAACGACCCGGAGACGGTCGCGAACTGGGTGGCCCGGCTGCGTGCGCAGATCGAGCCGTTCCTGTCCTTCGAGGGCGAGAACGCCGCGACGATGGTCAACAACCTCGACTGGACCGCGGGCATGTCCGCGATCGAGTTCCTGCGTGACATCGGCAAGCACTTCCGCGTCAACAAAATGCTGACGAAGGACTCGGTCGCCCGGCGCCTGGAGTCGCAGGAGGGCATCTCCTACACGGAGTTCAGCTACCAGCTCCTCCAGGGCATGGACTTCCTGGAGCTCTACCGGCGGTACGGCTGCACGCTCCAGACCGGCGGCAGCGACCAGTGGGGCAACCTCACCGCGGGCATCGACCTGATCCACCGCCTGGAGCCGGACGCCGCGGTGCACGCGCTCGGTACGCCGCTGATGCTCAAGTCGGACGGCACCAAGTTCGGCAAGTCCGAGAGCGGCGCGGTCTGGCTCGACCCGGCGATGACGACGCCGTACGCGTTCTACCAGTTCTGGCTGAACACGGACGACCGGGACATCTCGTCGTACCTGCGGATCCTGTCCTTCAAGTCCCGCGAGGAGCTGGAGGAGATCGAGAAGCAGACCGAGGAGCGTCCGCAGGCGCGCGCCGCGCAGCGCGCGCTCGCCGAGGAGCTGACGACACTGGTGCACGGCGCCGACCAGTGCGCCGCGGTCATCGCCGCGTCCAAGGCGCTCTTCGGCCAGGGCGAGCTGGCGGATCTGGACGAGGCGACGCTGGCGGCGGCGCTCTCCGAGCTGCCGCGCGTCCAGGTCGCCGAGCTCGGCCCGGTCGTGGACCTGTTCGCCGAGGTCGGCCTGGTGGCGAGCAAGTCCGCGGCCCGGCGCACGGTGAAGGAGGGCGGTGCCTACGTGAACAACGTCAAGGTCGCCGCCGAGGACGCCGTGCCGGCGCGCGAGGAGCTGCTGCACGGGCGCTGGCTGGTGCTGCGGCGCGGCAAGAAGAACCTGGCGGCGGTCGAGGTCACGGCGGGCTGATCCGCCCGCGCGCACAGGGAAGGGGCCGGCCCTCGCGGACCGGCCCCTTCCGTGCGGCTATGCCGTTCGTCTGTTGCCCTTGACCATCTTGTAGAGCGCGTCGCCCAGGCCGACGATCACGACCGCCGCGGCCACTTGCAGGGCGTGGCGGCCCCAGTCGATGCCCTTGGTCTCGTTGATGCCGAACTGCGTCGCGAGCCAGTTGCCCAGGACGGCTCCGATGATGCCGAACACCGTGGTGAGCCAGATCGGACTGTGCTGCTTACCGGGCAGGATCGCCTTGGCAATCAGCCCCAGCACGAATCCCACGATGATCGCCCACAACCAGCCCATAGCTGCCTCCTTGTACGGCTCTACGTGAGCATTACCGCCAGTGTCGGCCCGTGCGCCGTACGGCGCATGTCGGGCGCCCCCATACGTGGCGCGGCGCAGGAGCCCCGCCGAGGTGGGGGCCGCCCCGGTCTCGTGGGCCGCGCAGGTCAGGCGTAACGTGGAGGGAGCCGGACCGGGGTAGATACCGGGGAGAGTCCGGCACAGCGGACAGGGTGGTGGAACGTGATGCGGAAGCGGAGCGATGACCAGGTCTTCCGGATCACGGGCGCTCGGCAGGGACTCGCGGAGGACGTGCGCGGCCGGCAGCGCCGCTATGTGATCTCGATGTCGGTCCGGACCGTCTCCGTCGTCGCCGCGGCCGTGCTGTGGAACGTCGAGCGGCACGTCGCCATCGTCGCCCTGGTGCTCGGCGTCCTGCTCCCCTACATCTCCGTGGTGATCGCCAACGCGGGCCGCGAGAGCAACCGTTCGCTGCCGTCGACGTTCGTACCCGCCCCTTCTCGGCCAATGCTGGCGCCGCCCGCCCCGGCCGGTCGCGCGGAATCCGTCCCGGAAGATCCCCTGGGTGCCGCGTACGACCAGCAGCGGGGCGCTTCACACCGGCAGAACTGACCGTCGACGTTCCGCCAAGCTCAAGAAAAGCTCAGATCAATCATGTAGTTCCGGTGCCAGTGACCGGGTCGACCGTGACATACTTCGTACGCGCTCCGCATCCCCCGTCGGAGCGACAGACCGACGCCGGGCAGCTCCCCCCGTGGCTGCTCGGCGTCGCCTTGTTTCGGAACGTTTTGGGACGCGACTGTGAGTGACGGAACGCCGATCTGCTCGGCCAAGGGCTGCCGCGTGGCCGCGGTGTGGGTCCTCGCCTGGAACAACCCGAAGATCCACACGCCGGAGCGGCGCAAGACGTGGCTCGCGTGCGAGGAACACCGCGAGCACCTCTCTCAATTCCTTGGTGTACGCGGCATGTTGAAAGACGTCGTGACGCTGACGGAGTGGGAGGCCTCGGCGGGGCAGGGCCGGGGTTAGCGGCCGCCGTAGCTAGCCGCCGATCGCCGACATCGGCCGGTCCGGCTGGAGGAACGACGGGTCGTCCAGGCCCGAGCCCGCCTTCTTGCCCCACATGGCGAGCTTCCAGATACGGGCGATCTCCTCGTCCGAGCCGGTCGTGGCGTCCGAGCCGGTCGTGCCGTCCGCGCCGGTCGTGCCGTCCGCGCCCTCGGCCGGGGTCGCGCGCAGTGCCGCGCGCAGGTCGGTCTCCTCGGTGGCGAAGAGGCAGGTGCGCACCTGGCCGTCGGCCGTCAGTCTCGTACGGTCGCAGGCCGAGCAGAAGGGGCGGGTGACGGAGGCGATGACGCCGACGCGGTGCGGGCCGCCGTCCACGAGCCAGCGCTCGGCGGGGGCCGAGCCGCGCTCTGCGGAGCCTTCTTCGGTGAGCTCGAAGCGGGTGCGCAGGGACTGGAGGATGTCCCCCGCGGTGATCATGCCGTCGCGCTTCCAGCCGTGCTGGGCGTCGAGGGGCATCTGCTCGATGAAGCGCAGTTCGTAGTCGTTCTCGACGGCCCAGGCGAGGAGGTCCGGGGCCTCGTCGTCGTTCAGGCCCGGCATCAGGACGGTGTTGACCTTGACCGGGGTGAGGCCGGCGTCGCGGGCGGCTTCGAGGCCTTCGAGGACGTCCTTGTGGCGGTCGCGGCGGGTGAGCGTCTTGAAGACGTCGGGGCGCAGGGTGTCCAGGGAGACGTTGACCCGGTCGAGGCCGGCGGCCTTGAGGGCCTGCGCGGTGCGCTTGAGCCCGATGCCGTTCGTCGTCAGGGACATCTTCGGGCGGGGCTCCAGCTGGGCGCAGCGCTCGACGATGCCGACGAGGCCGGGGCGCAGGAGGGGCTCTCCGCCGGTGAAGCGGACTTCGGTGATGCCGAGCCGGGTGACGGCGATCCGCACGAGGCGGACGATCTCGTCATCGGTGAGCAGGTCGGGCTTGGCCAGCCACTGCAGACCCTCTTCCGGCATGCAGTAAGTGCAGCGCAGATTGCAGCGGTCGGTCAGTGATACGCGCAGGTCAGTGGCTACTCGGCCATAGGTGTCGATGAGCACTGCGGCCCCCTCCCCGGCGGTTGGTTCCTGATGGGCTCCAGGTGGCTCCCACTCGTTTACGACCTTACGCGACACCTCTGACAACGCCATGGGCCATTTGCCACGAGGAACGCGGCGGCCGCGTCGTAGGACTCTACGACGCGGCCGCTACGAACGTGTGAACGTTTTCTGGTCAGTGGGCTCCGACGCCGGTGAGGGACTTGACCTCCAGTTCGGCGTACTTGCCCTTGTCGGGCTTCTCCTTGGAGAGGACCGAGCCGAGCCAGCCGAGCAGGAAGCCCAGCGGGATGGAGATCAGGCCGGGGTTCTCCAGCGGGAAGAAGTCGAAGTTCGCGTCGGGGAACATCGAGGTGGGCTTGCCGGAGACGACCGGGGAGAACAGCACGAGGCCGACGGCGGCGGCGAGGCCGCCGTAGATGGACCAGAGGGCGCCCTGGGTGGTGAACCTTTTCCAGAACAGGCTGTAGAGGATCGTCGGCAGGTTCGCGGAGGCCGCGACGGCGAAGGCGAGGGCGACGAGGCCGGCGACGTTGAGGTCGCGGGCGAGGGCGCCGAGCGCGATGGAGACGACGCCGATGAAGACGGTCGCCCAGCGGGCCGCCTTCATCTCCTCCTTCTCGGTGGCCTTGCCCTTGCGGATCACGTTGGCGTAGATGTCGTGCGCGAAGGACGACGACGAGGCCAGGGTGAGGCCCGCGACGACCGCGAGGATGGTGGCGAAGGCGACCGCGGAGATCACCGCGAGCAGGATGGCGCCGCCGGCGGAGTCGCCACCGCCGCCGATCTCCAGGGCGGTGAGGGGTGCCGCCGTGTTGCCCGCCTTGTTGGAGGCGATGATGTCGCCGGGCTTGAGCAGGGCCGCGGCGCCGAAGCCGAGCACGATGGTCATCAGGTAGAAGGCGCCGATGATCCCGATGGCCCAGTTGACGGACTTCCGGGCGGCCTTGGCGGTGGGCACCGTGTAGAACCGGATGAGGATGTGCGGCAGGCCGGCGGTGCCGAGGACGAGGGCGATGCCGAGCGAGATGAAGTCCAGCTTCGAGGTGGCGCTCACGCCGTACTTGAGGCCGGGCTCCAGGAACGCCGAGCCCTTGCCGCTGTTGGAGGCGGCCGAGCCGAGCAGGTCGGAGACGTTGAAGTGGAACTTCAGCAGGATCAGGAAGGTGATGAGCAAGGTGCCCGTGATGAGCAGGACGGCCTTGACCATCTGCACCCAGGTGGTGCCCTTCATGCCGCCGATGGTGACGTAGACGATCATCAGGACGCCGACGAGGGCGACAATGAGGATCTTGCCCGCGTCGGAGGTGATGCCGAGGAGCAGCGAGACCAGGACGCCCGCGCCCGCCATCTGCGCGAGCAGGTAGAAGATCGAGACGACGATGGTGGAGGTGCCGGCGGCCGTGCGGACGGGGCGCTGGCGCATGCGGTAGGCCAGGACGTCGCCCATGGTGTAGCGCCCGGAGTTGCGCAGCGGCTCGGCGACCAGGAGCAGCGCCACCAGCCAGGCGACCAGGAAACCGATGGAGTACAGGAAGCCGTCGTAGCCGAAGAGGGCGATGGCGCCCGCGATGCCGAGGAAGGACGCGGCGGACATGTAGTCGCCGGAGATCGCGAGGCCGTTCTGGAAGCCGGTGAACTGGCGTCCGCCCGCGTAGAAGTCGGCGGCGCTCTTGGTCTGGCGGCCGGCCCAGACGGTGATGCAGAGGGTGGCGACGACGAAGGCGGCGAAGAGGCTGATGATCAGCGGCCGGTGCTCGGAGGCGTCGGACGCCGCCGCGAGGTCGATGACGGCGGCGGTCGTCTGCGCGGGGCTCATGCGTCGCCCTCCTTGTTGCCGGAGTTACCGGAGTTACCGGAGTTGCCGGAGTTACCGGTGTCCATACGGGATTCCATACGGGACTTGATCGCCTCGGACTTCGGGTCGAGCTTCGCGGCGGCGTGCCGCGAGTAGAACCAGGCGATGAGGAATGTGGTCAGGAACTGGCCGAGGCCGAGGACCAGGGCGACGTTGATGTTGCCGAACAGCTTGGTGCCCATGAAGTCGCCCGCGTAGTTCGAGAGCAGGACGTACACGAGGTACCAGGTGATGAAGGCGACGGTGAGGGGGAAGGCGAACGAGCGGTGCGCGCGGCGCAGTTCGCCGAACTCCGCACTCTCCTGCACCTCGGTGAACTCCTCCGTGGAGGGCGCGTGGGGAGCGGGTTCTTTTCCTGCGCCACCCTTCGAAGGGGGCGGTGCGTCGGTGGCCACGGAGTCTCCTCGTGGTGCGGGTGGGGTGGGGACGGACAGTTGTTCCATGCGCTGTCTGGTCTCACATTCCGGCGTGACGCGGATCACGTGAGCCACGGTTGGCGATGCTAGGGCCACGGGCCGTGATCCGACAGGGCTTGATGTTGCTTCTGTTGTCTGCTCAACGTCACGGCGGCGCGTACGACGCGCCCGAACTCCCTGATCTCTCCGAGATCTCTCCGGTTTATTCCACAGGGCATTGCTGGCCTGGGAGTTCGGGGGATAGCTTCACCCCTGCACAACCCGTCATGTACCTGCCCGAGCACCAGCTGTGTTCGGGCGGTTCCGTATCCGGATGATGTGGAGATCCCATGGCTCATCTGCGTTCAAGACGCCGCACGGCGCTCACCCTGCCGCTCGGTGTCGCGCTCGCCGCCTCGGTGGGCTTCGTCCCCGGCGCCGCGTCGGCGGCCCCGAACGAGCCGCCCGCCCCCGTGTCGGCCCGAGCCGCGAAGGACGCCCCCGTCTTCGCGTACGTCGTCAACACCCGCGTCGACCACAGGACGATCGCGTACGTGAAGCGGGCGATAGCCAAGGCCGGCGGCTCCGTCGTCGTCGCGCACGAGAAGATCGGCGTCATCGTCGCGCACTCCTCGGACCCGGAGTTCGGCGAGCGGATACGTGACGTCCGCGGCGTGCAGTCCGCGGGCGCGACCCACACCGCTCCGCTGCGGGCGGCCGGCACCACGGACGACGGCGAGGCGAAGCTGCTGTCGCAGGCCGACGCCAAGGCCCTGAAGCAGAGCGCCGCTCCGGGCGCCGAGCCGATGGAGGCCGACCAGTGGGACCTGCGGGCGATCGGCGCCGACAAGGCGGCGAAGATCAACCCCGGCAGCAAGAAGGTCACCGTCGCGGTGATCGACACCGGTGTCGACGACACCCACCCCGACCTCGCCCCGAACTTCTCGGCGGCGCAGTCCGCGAGCTGTGTCGGCGGCAAGGCGGACACCTCGGCCGGGGCCTGGCGCCCGGCGAAGAAGGACCACTACCACGGCACGCACGTGGCGGGTGAGATCGGTGCCGCGCGCAACGGCGTCGGCGTCGCGGGCGTCGCGCCCGGCGTGAAGATAGCGGGCATCAAGGTCGCCGACCCGGTCGACGAGCTGTTCTACCCGGAGAACGTGGTCTGCGCCTTCGTGTTCGCCGCCGAGCACAGCGTCGAGATCACCAACAACAGCTACTACGTGGACCCGTGGCTGTACAACTGCAAGGACGACCCGGACCAGAAGGCCATCCTGGACGCGGTCAACCGGTCCCAGTTGTACGCCCAGCGCAAGGGCATCCTGAACGTCGCCTCCGCGGGCAACTCCAACCACGACCTGGCCTCCGACGCGATCGTCGACACGTCGAGCCCCGACGACTCCACGCCGGTCACCCGCACCATCGACCCGAGCGAGTGCCTGGACGTGCCGACCCAGCTGCCGGGCGTCGTCACGACGAGCGCGACGGGCGTCAAGAACCTCAAGTCGTCGTACTCCAGCTACGGCAAGGGCGTCGTCGACGTGACGGCCCCGGGCGGCGACAAGTTCCAGCTGCCGGCCGACACCCCGTCGAAGAACGGCAACATCCTCTCCACCATGCCGGGCGGCGAGTACGGCTGGCTGCGCGGTACGTCGATGGCCGCGCCGCACGCCGCGGGCGTCGCCGCGCTGCTGAAGTCCACGCACCCCAAGGCGGGCCCCGCCGAACTCCAGCGCCTCCTGAAGAAGCAGGCCGACCCCATGGAGTGCCCGGCCGAGCCGTACGACCCGGACAGCGACGGTGACGTCGACGCGGTCTGCGAGAGCGGCGGCAAGGGCAGGAACGGCTTCTACGGCAGCGGGCTCGTCGACGCGCTCGACGCCGTGAAGAAGAAGTGACGGGGAGCGTGGACATGAACAGGTTCTCCGGCAAGACCACCGGCTTTCCGCGCTCCCGCCGCGCGCTGGCCCTTCCTCTCGGGATCGCGGTGGCCTCGGCCGTCGCCTTCCTGCCGGATTCGGCGTCGGCGCGGCCCGCCGCGATACCGGACGCGCCCGCTTCGGCGTCCTCCGCCTCGTCCGCCTCGGGTGCCGGTTCGGATGCCGCGTCGATGAGTTACGTCGTCAACGCCCGCCCCGGCAAGGGGTCTTCGGCGCGCGTCCAGAGGGCCATCGCCAAGGCAGGCGGTGACGTCGTCATCGCGTACGACAAGATCGGCGTCATCGTCGTCCACTCGGCGAACCCGGACTTCGCGAAGACGATCCGCACCGTGAAGGGCGTCGACTCGGCGGGCGCGACCCGGACGGCTCCGCTGTCCGCGCAGTCCGACAACGCCCTCGATTCCGAGCGGCCGTTGACCGCCGCCGAGGCGAAGGCCGCGGCGGGCAAGGCGGCCGCGGGCCAGGACGAGCTGGAGCCGCTCCAGTGGGACCTGCCTGCCATGAAGGCGGACAAGGCGCACGAGATATCGCTCGGCAGCCGCGAGGTGACGGTCGGCGTGCTCGACTCCGGGGTCGACGACACGCACCCCGACATAGCGCCGAACTTCGACCGGCGGGCGTCCGCGAGCTGTCTGGGCGGCGTGCCCGTCCAGAAGGACAACGCGTGGCGCCCGGTGGCCAAGGAGAGCGACCACGGCATGCATGTGGCGGGCTCGATAGCCGCCGCGAAGAACGGCACCGGCGTCACCGGCGTCGCGCCCGGCGTGAAGGTGGCGAGCCTGAAGGTGGCGGAGCCCGCGACCGGCCTGTACTACACGGAGGCCGTGGTCTGCGGCTTCGTGTGGGCGGCCGACCACGGAGTCGACGTCACGAACAACAGCTATTACACCGACCCGTGGCTGTTCAACTGCACGACGGACGCCGACCAGAAGGCGCTGGTCGACGCGGTCGGCCGGGCCGCGCGGTACGCGGAGCGCAAGGGCGCGGTGAACGTCGCGGCCGCGGGCAACGCCAAGACCGACCTCGCGCAAGAAGAGATCCTCGACAAGACGAGCCCGAACGACACCACGCCGGTGCCGCGCACGGTCAAGACCAAGGACTGCCTCGACCTCCCGTCGCAGCTGCCCGGTGTCGTGACCGTCTCGGCCACCGGAGCCAAGGACATCAAGGCGTCGTACTCGAACTACGGCCAGGGCGTCATCGACATCACGGCGCCCGGCGGCGACAGGACGGAGTACCAGGCGCCGCGGCCGCCCGCCGTCGACGGCAGGATCCTGTCCACGCTGCCCGGCGGCAAGTTCGGCTACAAGGGTGGTACGTCGATGGCGTCGCCGCACGCCGCGGGCGTCGTCGCCCTGCTCAAGTCCACGCACCCGCACGCCTCGGTGGCGCGGATCAAGTCGCTCCTGTACCACCAGGCGGACGCGATGGCGTGCACCGACGCGTACGACTTCGACAGTGACGGCAAGGTGGACGCGGTCTGCGAGGGCGGCACCGACAAGAACGGCTTCTACGGCGCCGGCATGGCCGACGCGCTGGACGCCGTGCGCAAGTAACGCGCCGGAGTCGAGGGGCCTGTTGGCATGACGGGTCGGGCCGGGCGATGGTGCACCGTCCGGCCTTCTCCGTACCTGCGGGGACCGAACGCGATAGCCCGATCGGAACGGTATTGCCCCACTTGTCCCACAGGACTTGCCCGCCTCGCGGACCCTTGGTGAAGATCTTGTGGTGAGCTCCATACGACCGTCCGCCGAGCCCGGAGGCGAGGCCGCGGCCGACGTGGCGGCCCCTCCCGTGGGGCGCGCCGTGGCCGTGCTCGTCCTGCTGGCCGCGGCCTCGCTGATCCCGCTGCTCGGGCCCTCTGCGGCGCTGCGCGGCACCGGCGAGGCTCTGGCGCCCGGCGCCGGCGGCATCACGTTCCTGCGGACGGTCATGTTCGCGGCGCTGTGCGTGCAGGTGGGCGAGGTGTTCGCGACGCGGCTCGCGCGGCGCGTCCCGGGGGCGCCGCTGGAGCGGGCGCCTCGCCCCTGGTCGGCGTACGCGGCGTGGGCGGGGTGCGCCGCAGCGCTGGTGCTCGCCGCGACCGTGGCGAACGGCAACCTCGTCCCGCAGCGGCTGTCCGCCCTGGATCTCGGGCGGCTGTCCGGCTCCCGTGACGGCAGGCTCGCCCTCCTGGAGGTCAACGCGTTCATCGTGGCCGCGCTGTGCGCCCGCTCGCGGCGCCCTTCCTCGGCGGCGCTCCCCTTGGCGGCGGTGATCGTCGCCGAGGCGCTGCGGGCCCACCCCCCGGTGGAGGACTACCCCTTGGTCGGCAGCGGGCTGACGCTCGTCCATCTGACCTGCGGGACACTCTGGGCGGGTGGCCTGCTGTACGTCCTGCGGATGCTGCGGCAGTGGCGGAGAGCCGCTCCGGAGGCGAGCGTGGCCGTTCTCGGGCTCTACGCGCGCGTGGCCGCCGTGCTGTTCGCGGCGATCACCGTGACCGGGGCCTTCAGCACGCTGCGTCGGATGCCGCCGAGCACGGTCGCCGACCAGCTCACCGGGACGGCGTACGGCCGCACACTGCTCGCCAAGGCGCTGCTCGTCGCCGTCGTCGCGGTGCTCGCGCTGCTGGCCCGCCACCGGCTGCGCGGCTCGGGCGACCGCGGGAGCGCCTACGCTCCCGCGCGCCGGGAAGTGGTCGCGCTGGGCGTCGTCGTGGCCCTGTCGGCCCTGTTGACCGCGGTGCCGGTGCCGATCCGCTGGTGATTCCCGCTTTCCCGCAGCACGGCTCGGGCCAGCAGGAACTGCGCCGCGAGATACGTGAGCATGATCGCGAAGTCGGGCCGGGGCGGCTGCGGCCAGTCGGCGACGCCGGTGGCGATGAGCGTGTCCGACAGCAGGAACAGCGCCCCGCCCGCCGCGGCCGTCACCCCCAGCCCGGTCGCGCCGAACGCCATCGTGGTGAGCAGCAGGCTGTAGCCCGCGACAGGGCCTCGCATGTCGGCCGGCAGGTCCGGCCAGAGCAGTGCCACGGTCCCGAGGAGCGCGAGGGCGTACGCGGCCACGAGCGCCGCCCCACGCGCACGGGGTGAGCCGCCAGGGCCCGCGTACCCGCCGGTGTCGCCGTACCGCTTGAAGAGGACGAGGTAGCAGACGTGCCCGGCGGCGAAGGAGCCCATCCCGGCGAGGAAGGCGGGTTCGGCGCCGAAGAGCAGCAAGGTGTCGCCGCCCCAGCCGAAGAGGAGGGCGGCGATCAGCAGCCGCGGGCCGCGCCGGGTCGAGACGTACGCCGCGAGGAGCGGCATGAGCAGCGGTTTGAAGACGGCGTGGCCGGGGTCCCAGGCGGCGAGGAGTGCGACGAGGTCGCCGAGCGCGGCCAGGCCGAAGGCGCCGAGGAGCAGCGCCGGCGAGAGCCGCCGCGTCACGCCGCGCGCTCCGCGACCGTCGCCTCGGCGGCCCGCACGGGGGCCGCCGGCGCCCCGGTGGCCTTCGGCTGCCAGCCGGGACCGCGCAAGACCCGCCCGGCCCGCTCGCGCCAACTGGTGGCCTTCTTCATGTCCTTGGCGATGGCGGCGTACTCGTGGGTGGCGACGCGCAGTGGGTTGTACGTGGCGATGTTCTTCGTCAGGCCGTAGACGGGCCGCTCGGTCTCGGCGACCCAGGAGCCGAAGAGGCGGTCCCAGATGATGAGGATGCCGCCGAAGTTGCGGTCCAGGTAGCCGCCCTGGGAGGCGTGGTGCACGCGGTGGTGCGAGGGCGTGTTGAGGACGTATTCGAAGGGGCGCGGGAGCTTGCCTATGCGTTCGGTGTGGATCCAGAACTGGTAGACGAGGTTGGCCGACGAGCAGAAGGCGAGCGCCGCGGGGTGGACGCCGCAGGCGATGAGCGGCAGATAGAACGGCCAGACGGTGAGGCTCGTCCAGGGCTGGCGCAGCGCCGTCGTGAGGTTGAACTTGCGGCTGGAGTGGTGCACGACGTGGCAGGCCCACAGGATGCGGATGACGTGGTGGCCCCGGTGCGACCAGTAGTAGAAGAAGTCCTGCGCGAGGAGCATCAGCGGGATCGTCCACCACAGGACGGGGACGCGCAGGGGTGTCAGCTCGTAGACGGCCGTGTAGATCGCGACGATCGGGATCTTCCACAGCAGGTCGAAGGCGAGGCTGCCGAGGCCCATGGTGACGCTCGTGGCGGCGTCCTTGGTCTCGTACCCCGCGGCCTCGTCATCGGGGTGGATCCGGTGGCTGGCCATCTCAACGACCGTGAGCAGCACGAAGGCGGGGATGGACCACAGCACGACATCGGGCAGGTTCGGGGACATGCGTGCACCGTAGAACGGCTCTTCGCCCGCGACTAGGGGTGGTTACCGACAAGTATTACCGGCGGTACGGGAGGCGTTGTTGGTGATCCTCGCCAAAGCCGTGGCCGCCGGGCGAACGCCGCCCGCCGGTCTCACACCCCGACCGCCCCGAGCAGGGCCCCCGCTCCGTAGGTGACCGCCATCGCCAGCGCCCCGCCCGCCACGTTGCGCAGCACGGCCGGGCGCGCCGCCGCCGCGCCGAGGCGGGCGCTGCTCCAGCCCGTCAGCGCGAGGGCGGCGAGGACCGAGACGACGGTGACACCGAGGCGCCGGTCGGCGGGCGGCAGGACGATGGCCAGGAGCGGCAGCAGCGCGCCCACGGTGAACGCGACGAAGCTGGCCCAGGCGGCGTGCCAGGGGTTGGTGAGCTCGTCGGGGTCGATACCGAGCTCCACGCGCGCGTGGGCGCGCAGCGCGTCGCGTTCGGTGAGCTGTTGGGCGGCCTCGCGGGCCACGTCACGGCTGAGCCCGCGCTCCTCCAACAGGCCGGCCAGTTCAGCCAGTTCGGCCTCGGGCTGCTCGCGCAGTTCGCGCCTCTCCATGGCCAGGGCGGCCTTCTCCGAGTCGCGTTGCGTGGAGACGGAGACGTACTCGCCGGCGGCCATGGACATGGACCCGGCGAGCAGCCCGGCGAGGCCCGCCGTCAGCAGGGTGCCGCGGTCGTGGGTGGCTCCGGCGACGCCGACGACGAGGCCCGCGGTGGAGACGATGCCGTCGTTGGCCCCGAGGACCGCGGCCCGCAGCCAGTTGAGCCGCGCGCCGAGGGCCCCGCCGTGCGCTTCCTCGTGCGTTGCTTCAGTCACGCAGGGAGCATCGCACCACCCGCGTCACCAGACCCGTACCGACCCTCCCGGCGCGAAGACGGGGCTCGTCGCGTCGGCGGGGGCCTCCTTGAGGGGTTCGTCCAGTTCCTGGACCGACGGTCCCACGCGCGCGGCGATGCGGCCGAGCCGCTTCAGGTCGAAGCCGTACACGTGGGCGGCGTTGCCGCCGACCATGGCCGCGATCTCGTCCCTGGGCAGGCCGGCGTAGGCGACGCGCAGGCCCTCGCGGGAGTAGGGGTGGGTGCCTTCGTCGTGGGGGTAGTCGCTGCCCCACATGATCTTGTCGAGGCCGATGCGGTGGCGCAGGGCCGCCTCGTGCGGGCGCATGAAGCTGGCGCCGACGAAGCAGTTCTCGCGCCACACCTCGGAGGGCCCCTTGCCCATCGAATCGGCGAGGCCCGCGCCGAACTTGGACTCGGCGGTATCGGCGCCCGACGTCCTGCTCGCGGCGACGACGAGGCGCGCGTGGTAGTAGTCCAGCATGTCCAGGACGCCAGGGATCCAGCCGGAGCCCTGCTCGGTGAGGACGAGGCGCAGGCACGGGTGGCGACGGAAGGCGCCGCCGAAGACGAGGTGCCACAGCGCCCGGTGCGAGAACCACGTCGTCTCCACCATGAACACCGCGCGCGCCGCGGGCTCCTCGCCGAGCGGCGGCGAGGCCGAGCCCGCGTGGTGGTTGACCGGCACGCCCAGCTCGGCGCAGGCGGCCCAGATCGGGTCGTACGCCGCCGAGTGGAGCTCCGGCAGGCCCGAGCCCGGCGGGGTGCCGGGCAGCAGGAGTCCACCTGTGAGGCCCGCCGTCACCGAGCGGTGGATCTCCGCCACCGCCTCGTCGACGTCGTTCAGGAGGATCTGGAAGACGCCCGCCCTGCGGCCCGGCGCGGCGGCGCAGAAGTCGGCGAGCCAGCGGTTGTGGGCGCGCAGCCCCGCCCAGCGCAGCTCGAACTCCTCACGGGTCGGGGCCGGGGCCATCAGCGAGGCCGAGGGGAAGAACGGCGGGATGGTGTTCGGGAAGACGACCTCCGCGACGATGCCGTCCGCTTCGAGTTCGGCGATGCGGCGGTCTGAGTTCCAGTTGCGGTCGGCGGTGTCCGCGAGGAGGTCCTCGTACGGATTGACGTAGGTGGCCGCCCAGGCGTCGAACGCGTCGTGGTGGCGGGACTCCAAGTAGGGCTTGTAGTCGAGGAGATCGGCTCCGGCGTGGCAGTCCGCGGAGATGACGGTGTAGCGGTCCTCCGTCACGGGGTCGCCCCCAGCGCCGGGAAGTCGTGGTCGGTCAGCCAGTGGCGGCCCACCTCGCGCGAGCGGGCCCACGAGGCCTCCACGGCAGTCTGATCGGTGTCCTGGCCCAGATCGGCGGGGGTCGGGCCGATGCGGCGGGCGAGCGGCGCCAGCTTCTCCGTGTCGAAGCCGAAGACCTCGGCGGCGGCGAGGCCCAGCATCCGGCGGGTCTCCGCCACGGGGATGTCGTGGAAGGTTTTCCGCAGCCACGCGCGCGTGTCGGGCCAGGTGCCCTCGGGGTGCGGGAAGTCGCTGCCCCAGAGGATGTTGTCGACGCCGATCTCGTAGCGCTGGGCGAGTTCGCGGCGCTTGGTGTTGGTGGCGCAGACGAAGATCTGCCGGTCGAGGTACTCGTGGGGCGGGCGCTTCAGCTCGGCGAACGGGGAGAGCTTCTTGCCGCCGTGCGCGCCGAGGTAGAGGCGGTCCATGAACCACAGGAGGTTCGGCAGCCACCAGCAGCCCGACTCCGCGACGCCGAATCTCAGCCCGGGGTGGCGCTCGAAGACGCCGGACCAGAGCAGGAACCACAGGGGGCGCGCGGGCCACCACGTCACTTCGGAGACGTAGATCCCCAGGTGGTCGCCGTACTCCTGGCGGGGCGCGGCCCCCGAGTGCGTGACGACGGGCATCGCGCACTCGGCGGCCGCCGCCCACACCGGGTCGTAGCGCCGGTCGTGGTAGGGCGCTTTGTCGACCCACATGGAGGGGATCATCAGCGCGCCGAGCCCGGTCTCCTTGGCGCGGTGGATCTCGGCGACGACCCGGTCGGCCTCACCGGTGATGGGCAACAGCGCGACGCCGCAGTGGCGTTCGGGGTGCTCGGAGACGAAGTCGGCGAGCCAGCGGTTGTGCGCCTGCGCGCCGGCCATGCCGAGGGCGGGGTCCTGGTCGCCGGAGAGGCCGAGCCCCACGCCGAAGGGGGCGGCCGTCCGGCTGTCCACGGCGTCCGCGTCGGGGAAGACGACCTCGGCGGCCACCCCGTCGCCGTCCAGCTCCTTGAGGCGCTGCGCGGTGTCCCAGCCGCCGCGCAGGCCTTCCTCGTTGTCGTGGAACCACTTGGCGGCGAACGCGTCGTTGCGGATGCCGAGCCGCGTCGCCTCCTCGCGGCGGGCGTCCCGCTCGCCGAGGAAGTCGTCGAAGGCGCGGTGGAAGCGGCTGTCCAGGTAGGGGCGGTACTCCTCGGTGGGGAGCCCGGCGTGGCAGTCGGAGGAGATGATCAGGTACGGGTCCTGAGCGCTCATCGGTGGCGCTCCCTTCAGTCCAGTCGGCCCAGTCAGTCCAGGCGGCCCAGTCAGTCCAATCAGTCCAGTCAGTCCAAGATGAAGTGTTCGAGGTACGACGGATCGGAGCGGTCCAGCATCGACCGCGACCGCGCCTTGATCTGCCGGTCGCTGTGCTCGCTCTCCGGAAGCAGCCAGAAGCGGTCCGCCGCGATGCCGTCCGCCACGAAGTCCGCGACCTGTTCGACGGGCGTGAACCGCACCTCCTGTCCGGCCTCTTTCATCGCGGCCTCCCACTGGTCGAGGCTGCGGTACGGGGCCCTGCGGGGGCGGGACTTGGCGTACCGGTCGGGGCGGTTGCGGTGTGACTCCCACAGGCCGGTGCGCAGCATGTGGGGGCCGGGGAAGAGCACCGAGGCGCCCACGCGCGCGTGCTCCGCCTTCAGGTGCGCGTACAGGGACTCGGTCATCGTGACCACGGCCGCCTTGGTGACCGCGTACACGGAGGCGGTGGGCAGCGGCGCGATGCCGCCGTCGCCGGAGGAGGTGTTGACGACGTGCCCCGGCTCGCCGCCCGCCAGCATGCGGGGCACGAAGGCCTGGATGCCGTGGAAGACGCCCCAGACGTTGACCTCGAAGGCCCACTTCCAGTCGTTCGGGTCGTGCTCCCACATGCGGCCCTCGGCGCCCGATCCGACGCCCGCGTTGTTGCACAGCACATGCACGGCGCCGAACTTCTCGTACGCCTCGTCGGCGAGGGCGAGGACCTGCTCGCGCGCTCCGACGTCGACCACGCGCGCGTGCACGGTGGCCCCGTCCGCGCGCAGGCCCTCGGCGGCCTTCTCCAGGGCGCCCTCCTCGATGTCCGCGAGGACCACCCGCAGGCCGTCCGCCGCGAACCGCCGCGCCATGGCGAGCCCGATGCCGCTCGCCGCGCCGGTGACGACGGCGACCTGTCCTTCGCGCAGCTCCATGTCAGGCGCTCCCCTCGGGCGGGCCGTCGAGGATCTGCGCGGGGTCGTCGTAGCGCTGGTGGATGTAGGGCAGCAGCGCCCGCGCGCTGACGCGCTCCACGACGCGGCCCCGCTGGTCGGTGGTCTTCTCGCCGATGGTGATCTCCACGAGCGCGCGCACCGGCAGGTCGGCCACCGGGTCGTACATCGACTCCCGCAGGACGACGTCGCCGGTGACGCTCTCCAGTTTGCGGACCTTTTCGTTGCGTACGCAGTGCACGAGCACCGGGTCCGCGTCGAAGCCCGAACCGTCCACGGCGGGCAGGAACTTGAAGTAGAAGTCCGTCTTGCGGGTCGGCTCGGGGAGGGGGAGCGCGCCGTCGACCGCGCCGCGCACCTCCACGAACGCGATGCCGTGCCGGGCCAGCGAGGCACGCACGACCAGGCCGTCGCGCTCGACCTCGACCTCGCCGAGCTTCTTCGGCTCGCCGAAGACCTCGCGCCCGCCGATCAGGGCCCGCTCGTGGGTCATCGGCATCACCAGGGGATACCAGCCGGCCACTCCCCCGTGCTCGGCGGCGACGGCCACGGACCCCGCGCCGAGCGGATGGCCGGGCAGGTCCACCTTGCTGATGTTCGCCCGCACCAGGGGGCGCCCGGTGGGTTTCAGCGGGGGCGGCAGGACCGCCGCGACCGCGTCGGGATCGCTCTCCCAGACGGCGACGACGCCCGTGGACCAGATGTCGGGGAGGCGGGAACTCGCGGTGCGCGCGGCGGCGATCTCCGCCTCGGTGCGCGCCCCGTACCGTACGCGTGCCATGTCGTACCACCCTTCGTCAGCGCGGACCGATGAGGCCGCGACCGGGGCTTGCGGGGGTCGGGCTTGCGGAGGTTCTGTAACACAGTTACAACAGGAGCCGTGAAGGGTAAAGAGACGCGTACGCATCTCGGCCGGGAGGACGTCCTGGCCGCCGCCGAGCGCCTCGTCAAGCGGCACGGCCCGCAGGCCCTGACGATGCGCGGGCTGGCCGCCGAGCTCGACACCGCCGTCACCTCCATCTACTGGCACGTCGGCAACCGCGAGGCGCTCCTGGACGCCCTCGTCGAGCGCACCCTCGCCGACCTCGGCGAGATCCGGCCCGCCGGCCGTACCCCGGCCCAGCGCGTCGTCTCCGTGGCCCGCGCCCTGCGCCGTCAACTGCTCGGCCATCCGCATCTCGTCGCGATGGTCCACGAACGGGGGCTCACCGAGCGGATGTTCCTGCCCGCGCAGCGTTCGCTGGTCCACGAGGTGCACGAGGCGGGTCTGCGCGGTGCCCGCGCGGCCGACGCCGTCCGCGCCGTCCACGTCCACGTGGTCGGCCACGTCCTGGTCGAACGCAACCGCGAACGCGCCCCGGCCCGGCGCCCCGGCGAGGAGCAGCTGTGGACGGCCGAGGCGGCGGAGCATGACGCCGCGCTCGCCCGCGCGCTGGCCGGGCCCCTCGATCCCGAGGCGCTGTTCACCGCCTCTGTCAAGGCTCTGGTGACGGGCCTTCTCGGACCAGGGACCTGACTGTCGGTCCGGGCCGGGGCCTGACTGTCGGTCCGGACCGGGGACCTGACTGTCGGTCGCGGCCCGTATCCTCATGGACCATGCTCGAAGACCGCACGACCGCAGCGTCCGCCGCCCCCTGGCCGGCCGCGTATCCAACGGGGTACGCGGTCGTCGACGTGGAGACCACCGGCCTGGCCCGCGACGACCGCATAGTGTCGGCCGCCGTCTACCGGGTGGGCGCCCAGGGGGAGATCGAGGACCACTGGTACACGCTGGTCAACCCCCGGCGCGACCCGGGCCCCGTGTGGATCCACGGCCTCACCAGTGAGATGCTCGCGGGCGCGCCCCTGTTCGAGGACATCGCCGAGGAGTTCGCGAGCCGCCTCGCAGGCCGCGTCCTCGTCGCGCACAACGCCGTCTTCGACTGGTCGATGATCGCCAGGGAGTACGCGCGCGCGGAGCGCACCGCCCCCGTGCGGCAGCGGCTGTGCACCATCGCGCTCTCCAAGGAGCTGGCGCTGCCGCTGCCCAACCACAAGCTGGAGTCCCTGGCCGCGCACTTCGGGGTCGAACAGCGCCACGCGCACAATGCCCTGGACGACGCGCGCGTGCTCGCCGAGGCGTTCCGCCCGAGCCTGCTCGCGGCGGCCGGCGGCAATGTGCGCCTGCCGCTCCTGGAGTGCCGCCCGCTCACCGAGTGGTCCGACGGCGCGCCCCGCATCGGCCGCCAGTCGACGGGACCGGCGTCCTCCTCGTCGTACCGGCCCGGGAGTTGGCGCCCCTCACGCAAGCGGCCGCCGTGCCCGTACCCGAACCCAGGGCGGTACGAACCGGGCAAACCACTCAAGCAGGGCATGCGGGTGGCGTTCTCCGGAGACACCTCCGTGGAGCGCGACCTCCTTGAGGACCGGGCGGTCGAGGCGGGGCTGCACATCGCGACGAGCGTGTCCCGGCTCACCAGCCTGCTCGTCACGAACGACCCGGACTCGGGCACCTCCAAGACCGTCAAGGCACGCTCGTTCGGCACGCCGGTCATCGACGAGGCCGCCTTCGGACAGCTCCTCCAGGACGTGACGCCCGCCACGGACGGGTGACGGCGGGGCGGTGACCGTCAGACGGGTGATTGCGGGCGACTCGCCCGCACACCACTCGCTCCGCACCGCCGCGGCGACCCACCCTGTGGCGCATGGCACGTTGCGAGGTCTGCGGAAACGACTACGGCATGTCCTTTGAGGTGCACGCGCAAGGCTCCGTGCACGTCTTCGACTGCTTCTCCTGCGCCATCCACCGCATGGCGCCCATCTGCGAGCACTGCCGGTGCCGCATCATCGGCCAGGGCGTCGAGGCGGACGGCCACTGGTACTGCGGCGCCCACTGCTCACGCGCGGAGGGGCGGGTGGGCATCGTCGACAAGGTCTGAGCCCTCTGCCCGCTTCCGGACACCCCACGTCAAGACACCCCACGACCGAGTTGTACCGTCGTGGGGTGTACCGCTTCCTGTTGACCCGGCAGTGGGTGATCCTCACCCTGATCGCCCTCGTTCTCATCCCCGTGATGGTCGAGCTGGGTTTCTGGCAGCTGCACCGGCACGAGCACCGCGTCGCGCAGAACGAGCGGATCTCCAAGGCGCTGGCCGCCGATCCGGTCCCGGCCGAGGAGCTCACCGCCCCCGGCCACGAGGTGCCGAGGGCGGACCTGTACCGCCGGGTGAGCGCCAAGGGGACGTTCGACACGCGGCACGAGGTCGTCGTGCGGCGCCGCACCAACGACGACGACGAGGTCGGCTTCCACGTCCTGACCCCGCTCCTCCTGGACGACGGCAAGGTCCTGCTCGTCAACCGCGGCTGGATCCCGGCGGACGGCCCGCAGACCGCCTTCCCGAAGATCCCCGCCCCGCCGAAGGGCGAAGTGACCGTCACCGGCCGTCTGATGGCCGACGAGACGTCCGCGGCCAGCGGCATCAAGGACGTCCAGGGCCTGCCGGACCGCCAGATCATGCTGATCAGCAGCGGCCAGCAGGCCGACAGCCTCGGCAAGCAGGTCCTCGGCGGCTATGTCGAACAGACCTCGCCCGAGCCCCGCGACGACTCCCCCGAGCTGATCGGCGAACCCGACCACAGCGGCATCGGCGCGCACATGGCGTACGCGGTCCAGTGGTGGCTGTTCGCCGCGGGTGTCCCCATCGGCTGGGTGGTCCTGGTCCGCAGGGAGCGCCGTGACCGGGCGGCCGCGGCGGAGGCTCCCGCGCAGGAGAAGGCGCCGGCGGCGGTGTAGCTCCCCCTTCGATTGACATGGCACTCCCCAGGGAACCCGTTCTCCGTGTCACGACGAATCGAAGACTTCGCACTCATCGGCGACCACCAGACCGCCGCCCTCATCGGCAAAGACGGTTCGCTGGACTGGCTCTGCCTGCCCCGCTTCGACTCCGCCGCCTGCTTCGCGGCGTTGCTCGGCGACGAGGAGAACGGTCACTGGCGCGTCGCCCCGAAGGACGCCGGCCCCTGCACCCGCCGCGCCTACCGCGGGGACACTCTCGTCCTCGACTCCGAGTGGGACACGGCGGAGGGGTCCGTCCGCGTCACGGACTTCATGCCGCAGCGTGACCGCGCCCCCGATGTCGTACGCATCGTCGAGGGCCTCAAGGGCAGCGTCACCGTCCGGAGCACGCTGCGGCTGCGCTTCGACTACGGCTCGGTCGTGCCGTGGATGCGCAAGGTGGACGGCCACCGCGTCGCCGTCGCGGGCCCGGACTCCGTGTGGCTGCGCAGCGAACCCGAGGTGCGCACCTGGGGCCGCGACTTCGGCACCTACTCCGAGTTCACCGTCGAGGAGGGGCAGAAGGTGGCGTTCGTCCTCACCTGGCACCCCTCGCACGAGCCGCGCCCGCCCGTCGTCGACCCGTACGAGTCGCTGCGCCACTGCCTGGAGGACTGGCGTGCCTGGTCCTCGCGCTGCCAGTACGACGGCCCCTACCGCGACGCGGTGATGCGCTCCCTCATCACCCTCAAGGCCCTCACCTACGCCCCGACCGGCGGCATCGTGGCCGCCCCCACCACCTCCCTGCCGGAGGAGATCGGCGGCGTACGCAACTGGGACTACCGCTACTGCTGGCTGCGCGACGCCACCCTCACGCTGGGCGCGCTGCTCATGGCCGGCTATCTGGAGGAGGCCGAGGCCTGGCGCGACTGGCTGCTGCGGGCGGTCGCGGGCAGCGCCGCCGACCTCCAGATCGTCTACGGCCTCGCCGGTGAGCGGCGCCTTCCGGAGTACGAGGTCCCGTGGCTGTCCGGCTACGAGGGCTCGACGCCCGTGCGCATCGGCAACGAAGCCGTGGAGCAGCTCCAGCTCGACGTGTACGGCGAGGTCATCGACTCCCTCGCGCTCGCGCACCGCTCCGGCCTCACCACGCGCCCGCCGGGCTGGAACCTCCAGCTGAGTCTCCTGGAGTTCCTGCGGGAGAAGTGGCGCGAGCCGGACCAGGGGCTGTGGGAGGTGCGTGGCCCTGGCCGCCACTTCGTGTACTCGAAGGTGATGGTGTGGGTCGCCGCCGACCGTGCGGTACGCGCCCTGGAGGAGAACCCGGAGCTGCGCGGCGACCCGGACCGCTGGCGGGAGCTGCGGGACGAGGTCCACCGCGAGGTGTGCGAGAAGGGCTACGACCCGGAGCGCAACACCTTCACGCAGTCCTACGGCTCCACCGAACTCGACGCCTCCTTGCTGCTCATCCCGCACACCGGTTTCCTGCCGCCCGACGACCCGCGCGTCATCGGCACGATCGACGCGGTCCGCGCGGACCTCACCCACCACGGTCTGCTGCGCCGCTACACCTCCGACCAGAAGGAGATCGACGGTCTGCCCGGCACGGAGGGCACCTTCCTCGTCTGCTCGTTCTGGCTGGTGGACGCGTTGCACATGACGGGGCGCACGAAGGAGGCATGCGAACTGTTCGAGCGCCTGATCTCCCTGCGCAACGACGTGGGGCTGCTGGCGGAGGAGTACGACCCGGTGTCCGGCCGCCAGCTCGGCAACTTCCCGCAGGCGTTCAGCCACATCGGTCTGGTGAACACCGCCCTCGCGCTCTTCGGTGAGGAGGCGCGAGGATAGGGCCATGGATCTTGGACTGAAGGACCGTGTCTACGTAGTCACCGGCGCCACCCGCGGCCTCGGCAACGCCACCGCGCGGCAGCTCGTCGCGGACGGCGCGAAGGTCGTCGTCACCGGGCGCGACGAGAAGACCGTCGCCGAGGCCGCGGCGGAGCTCGGCCCGAACGCGGCCGGGGTCGCCGCCGACAACGCCGACCCGGCCGCCGCGGGCCGGCTGATCGCGGCGGCGCGTGAGCGTTTCGGCGGCTTCGACGGCGTACTGATCAGTGTGGGCGGGCCCCCGCCCGGCTTCGTCGCGGACAACACCGACGAGCAGTGGCAGGCGGCCTTCGAGGCGGTCTTCCTGGGCGCGGTGCGGCTCGCCCGCGCGGCCGCCGCGGAGCTGGGCGAAGGCGGCGTCATCGCCTTCGTGCTCTCCGGTTCGGTGTACGAGCCGATCGCCGGCCTGACGATCTCCAACGGTCTGCGGCCGGGGCTCGCCGGCTTCGCCAAGTCCCTGGCGGACGAGCTGGGCCCGCGCGGCATCCGGGTCGTCGGCGTGCTGCCCGGCCGCATCGCCACCGACCGCATGCGTCAGCTCGACGGCCTCTCCCCGGACCCGGAGGCGACCCGCGCGGCCAACGAGGCGGGCATCCCGCTGCGCCGCTACGGCACACCGGAGGAGTTCGGCCGCGCGGCGACATTCCTGCTGTCACCCGCCGCCTCGTACCTGACGGGGGTCATGCTGCCCGTGGACGGCGGATCACGCAGCGGCTTCTGACCGGGCGGCGGTGCTTGACCGGTGGACGCGCCGCAGGTTCTGAAACGCCCCGCCCCGCCGAGCTGCCCAGCCCTCAACTCACCCGTTCCGCGCGGTGCTTGACACCCCGCAGTCGCACCGTCGCGGGCAGGCTCGTCAGGCCCGACGACTCGCGGGCGCGGGTGAGGACCTCCGAGGAGAAGCGGTGCAGGGCGTCGGAGGGGGTCGCGTCGGGTGCCAGGGCGAGGTCCACGCGTGCCCGCGGGGTGGTGCGCCGCCCCCTCAGGGCGGCCTGGGCGTGCTCGACGCCGTCCAGGGTCTCGGCCTCCCCGGCCAGGACGTTCTCCATGGCGCGGCCGCGCAGCAGCGCGCCCTCGCCGTCCCCGGTCTCCACCAGGACCTCCGCGAGGCGGCGCCTGCGCAGTTGCGCCGAGAGCCACCACAGGGCGAGCAGCACGAGCAGTGCCAGTACGGCGATGACCGTGGGCCAGAACCACCCGTCGTCCCGCCAGCGGGCCCGGTCGGCGGCGCTGACCAGGACGTCGCGCCGGCCGTCGTGGAACCACCAGGAGGGCGGCGAGGCGCCGAGCCCGATCGCCAGGACCGAACCGCCGACGACGAGCAGCACGAGCCCGGCGAGGCCGAGGAGCACGCGGTTGACCGTGCGGAGCATGGAGCTCACCCCTTCCTTCCGGGTCGGGCGACATGGACCGAGAGTCTGGGCGTGTGTGCGAGGCCGAGGTCACGGATGCCCTCGGCCAGCGTGGCGTCCAGGTCGCCGCGTACGTCGTCGAGTTCACGGAAGTGCGAGACGGCCCGCACGTCCACCTTGGAACGCGTCATGCGCACCCGCGCGCGCTGGACGCCCGCCACGTCCATGGCCCGGTCGCGCAGCACCGTGGCGGCGGCGCCGCGGTGCAGGCCGGCGCGTACGTCGGGGTCGGTGCGCCGCATCGGCAGCAGCCCGCGCTGCCCGGGCGTGACGGCGAGCACGAGGAGCCACAGTCCGGCGAGGGCGGCGACGGCGGCTCCGATGAGCACCGCGACGTCGTCGAGGGGCCGCTCGCCGAGCTGGTGGGCCAGTCCGCGCCGCCAGCGCATCGCGGGGTGGCCTGCCCGCACGGCGACGACGTCGTACAGGAGCAGTCCGGCGCCGGCGAGGACCAGCAGCGCGAGAAGGGCGGCGGGCACCCGGCGCGGCGACCAGAAGCGGGAGGCCTTGCCGTCGGCGGAGAGCGTGGGCAGCGGATGGTAGGAGGCGCCGGAAGCCGACTGGTCGAGCCCGTCCTCCCCGTCCTCGCGCCGCGGCGCCTGTTCGACGACCGGCAGCGGCCGGGCGCCGCCGCTCCCCGGGGGTTCGCTCATCGTGTCCTCCCCTGTGCCGCGGCGCGGACCCGCGCCGAGTGCAGCCGCTCCACCTGGACCACCACCTCGGGTACGTCCATCCCCGCCAACGCCCTTACCCGCTCGGCGACTTGGTGACGCACGGCACCGCACTGGCGGCCGATGTCGCAGGGGTAGACCAGTTCGAGACTGACGCGGACGCGGGCAGTGCCGAAGAGGGCCTCCCCCGTTGCGGCGGAGCCGGAGGACTGGGGGGTCACCGAGACCGTGGCGTGCGGCGGGGAGCCGCCGTCCGGCACCGCCTGGACCGCCTCACGCGCCGCCCGCGCGGCGATCTTCGCGACGACCCGGTCGGCGATCCGGGTGGCGCCGCGCTCCCCGGGCGCGACCTGTGCCGCCACCGCTCACCGCCGCCGGTCGCCGCGGCCGCGGAAGAACTCGCCGGGTTCGAGGTCGCCCTCCACGAACCGCCCGGCCACGAAGCCGACGGCGCCCAAGGCGGCCACCAGCAGGAACGCACCGAATCCGCCGAAGTATCCGGCGAAGCCGAGCGCCATTCCCGCCACCATGCCGATCACGGCCATGCTCATCGTGCGCTCCTTCGCGAGACGCGAGTGGGGTCTGTCTGACTCTTACTGCAAGCGACCTGCTACTGGAAGCGGCCTGTCACTGGAGGCGGCCCTGCTACTGGAAGCGGCCTGTCACTGGAGGCGGCCCTGCTACTGGAGGCGGCCCTGCGGTTCGTCCTCGTCCTCCTCGTCCGGCAGCTTCACGTCGCTCACCGCGAGGTTGACCTCGACGACCTCCAGGCCGGTCATGCGCTCGACGGCCGCGATCACGTTCTCCCGCACATCCTGGGCGACGTCGGAGATCGCCACTCCGTACTCGACGACGATCTCCAGGTCGAGCGCGGTCTGCACCTCGCCGACCTCGGCCTTCACGCCGCGCGTGACGGATTTCGAGCCGCCGGGGACCCGGTCGCGCACGGCACCGAAGGTGCGTGCGAGGCCGCCGCCCATCGCGTGCACGCCTTCGACGTCCCGCGCGGCGAGCCCCGCGATCTTCTCGACGACTCCGTCGGCGATGGTGGTACGGCCCCGGCTCCCGGGGTCACCGCCGCCGCGCGCGGTCGCGGCGCCCGCCAGCCCCTGGCCCGGGTCCTTCCGCAGCGTCTGAGACGTCTTCTGCTCTCCGGTCTCGGTCATCGCCGTCCCGTCCGTTTCGCAAGGGAATCTGCTTTCTTCACCCACATTAAGACGGGTTGCGCTGCGGCGCTCCGGGGATGCGGCAGGGTGGAGGCATGACGGGTGACGAGTGGACCCAGACGGTACGCAGGCAGCTCGGCCTCGGGCGGGTACTGCCGCTGGGCGGCGCGCGGGACGGCACGTGGGTGACGGAGTCGGCGGCGGACGGCGCGTTGCGCCATGCGGGGCAACGGGTCACGGGGGTGCGCCTGGGTGCGGTACGCGTCGCCCTCGCCGATCCCGGCACGTCGTACGCCGCGGCCGTGCCGCCACCGCCGAGCGCGCTGCCGCCCGGGCCGCTGCGGATCACGGCGGACTTCGCGGCCGCTGTCCAGCCCCTGCCGGCCGCCGCGGACCGGCTGCGGGCGGCGCTCACCGGGGCGGCGGACCAGCTCGGCCTGGTGGTCGCCGAGGTGGACCTGCGGGTGACGGCGCTCCTGGACGAGGGCGCCGGCCCCGAGGACGTACGCCAGGAAACGCCCCGCACGCCCGCGGGTCAGGCACCCACGGGCGACAGCGACGAGGCGCGCGCCGGGCGGGCCGCGCTGGCGGTGCCCGGCGTGACCCGGCTGACCGGCGCGCTCGGCCCGGCCGTGCACCTGGAGGAGCGCCGCCCGGCGACGGACGCGCTGCCCCGGCGCCACGCGCGCGTGGAACTCGCGACGGACCGCGATCACCGCGCCCTGGACGTGGCGCTCGCGGCCCGCGCGGCGGTCGGTGACGCGCTGCCGGACCACCCTTCGGTGGCCGTGCTGGTCACCGCGGTGGACTGAGCGTGCGAACCCGCGGGCGCCGGTGTCAGGACTTTCCGCGCCGGGATGAACGCCGCTGGTGGTAGACGGCCCGGGTGAGGGGGTGAGAGGTCCCGAGAGCCCTGACGCAGGCCTCCAGGGTCTGCGTGTACAGGTGGCGGGCTTCCTTGCGCATCCCCATCGCGAGGTGGGCGGAGGCGATGTTCGACCGGGTGAGGAGGGTGTGCGGGTGGTCTTCTCCCAGGGACACCACTAAGGCGGGGAGGTTGTCCTCGTAGAGCGCGAGCGCTCGCCGGGGGTCCCCCGTCTCCTTGTACGCGTCGGCGAGGTGGTTGCGGGTGGTGAGGACGTCGGGGTGGGAGGAACCCAGCGCCGCCTCCATCCCGTGGAGCGCCTGTTCGTAGTGGGGAATGGCTTCCTGGATCAGGCCCGCGAGCCTGAGGCTGTAGGCGAGGAGGTTGAGGACCGCGAGGGTGTCGGTGTGGGCGGCGCCGAGTGCTCGTACGCGTCCCCGGAAGGCCCTGTCGTACAGGTGGACGGCCCGGTCGAAGTCGCCGGCCAGCCGGTGGGCGTCGGCTAGGTGTCTGAGGGTGTGGAGCGTGTCGGGGTGGTCCTCGCCCAGGGTCTGTTCTCTCACCCGTAGGTTCTGCTGGAACAGCGGGATGGCCGGCCCGGGTCGTTCTTCATCAGGTGGCCCACCGCCATGTTGTGACGGGCGGTGAGGGTGTTCCGGTCGTCCTCACCGCTCAGCTCCCGGCGCCGCCGGTAATCCTCCGCCAACAGAGGCATGGCGCTGTCCGGGTCGCCGGCAGCAAGAAAGGCATAGCCGATGTCGGCGTGGCCGGTGTCGGCGTGGCCGGTGTCGGCGCGGCGGGTGTCGGCATCGGTCGGTTCTCCCGGTTTGCGGGCGGCCAGGGAGCGGGCCCTGTCGAGGTCGCCCGCCTCCCGGTACGCGAGGGAGAGTTCCACCCGGACGGCACGGGTCCTGCCGTGATGCTCACCGTGGACGCGCTCCATGTCGCGCAGTGTCCGCTCCAGCAGCGGGACGGCCCGGCCGAGATCGCCCGCTTCCCTGTAGGCGTGCGCCAGGCTCCCGCGGGCGGTGAGGGTGTCGGGGTGGTCCTCCCCCAGGACCCGTTCCATGTCGAGGAGGTCCTGTTCGAAGAGCTCCGTGGCGGGCAGCTGTCGGCCTGCCGCCAGGCGGGCGGCCGTCAGATTCTGGCGGGTGACGAGGGTCAGGTGGTGGTCTTCGCCGAGCTCGCGCACGCAGGCGTCGGCGTTCCCCTCCAGGAGGCGGACGGCCTCGTCGAAGTTGCCCGCGGCCTGCTGCGCGCGGGCGAGGTTGGTGACGGCGGCGAGGGCGCTGTGCTCGTCCGTGGACCGCAGCAGGCCCAGGGCGACGTTCTGTTCGAACAGGTCGAGGGCCCGGTCCGTGCCGCCGGCCGCCCGGTGGGCGTCGGCGAGGTTGTTGCGGGCGGCGAGGGTGAGGGGGTGCGTGTCGCCGAGGGTGCGTTCCGCGTCTTCCAGGGCCTGTTCGTAGAGCGGAATGGCGCGCTTCCGGTCGCCGCCCTCGTCGTAGGCGTGGGCCAGGTTGTGCCGGCAGGCGACCGTGTCGAGGTGGTCGGGGCCCAGCGTCCGTTCGTGGTGGGCGAGGGCGCGACGCAGGTGTGCCGAGGCGCGGGTCGCCCGCCCCTGGGAGAGGAGGAACACCCCGGCGTGGTTGAGGAGCCTCGCGGTCCTGGTGGTGTCGGCCTCCGGAGGCGTGTGGCGGGCGACGGCTTCCATGTGCGGGAGCGTGCTGTGGCCGGTGGGCCACGTGGCGGGGTCCTGCCACTGGCACGGCTGGACGGCCGCGAGCAGCGCGGCGGTCGCGTACGAACGGGCCTCCTGGACGAGTTCGGGCGTCCGGTGCGGGTCGTCGGCGTCGGGTGCCCGGGTGACCGACTGGACGAGTCGGTGTACGGCCACGGAACGGCTGGCGGCGTCGACCCTGATCATGCTGTAGGCGTTCAGTGTGCCGATGGCGTCCGCGAGCGGGGCCGGTTCGGCCAGGTCGTCGAGGAGCCCGACGGGGATCCTGTCGGGGGCGTACCAGGCCAGGATGCGCAGCACCTCGGCGGCGAGGGGTTCCCGGTCGGCGATGCGATCCAGCGCCACGCGCCATGTGAGGGCGACGGTGCGCTCGGAGTCGGTCACGCCCGCGGCGCCCCGCCTGAGTATCGTGGCGGGGTCGTCCCTCAGCAGGTCCAGGTAGGAGCGCGGGGTCAGCAGCGGGTTCTGTGCGAGGTAGGCGGCGGCCTGCTCGACGGCCAGCGGCAAGTGGCCGAGGTCGGCGCAGAGTTCGTCCGCTCCGGCCATGTCGCGGGGGCCGCCGCCGGTGGCGATGTCCATGAGGAGGGCCAGGGAGTCGACCGGGCTGAGCACGTCGAGCCGGACGACGGCGGTGGCGTCGTGCCATACGGTGGCGAGCCGGCTGGTGATCAGGAAGCGGCCGGCGGGAGCGCGCGCCAGTAGTTCGGCGATGTCGGCGGGGTCGTTGACGTTGTCCAGGACGAGCAACCAGCCGGTGTGCGTGGCCAGCCACTCCTTGCCGTTGTCGACCAGGGCTTCGACGGTCATCGCCTTGGACGCGGCGGGCTGGAGGGCCCTGCCCAGAGCGGCGAGGCCCTGCTCGACGCCGGCCGGGCTGTCCGCCGTGATCCAGCGGACCGGCGTCAGGCCGAGGCGGCCGGCCCGGGTGGCCGCCCAGTGAGCGGCCAGGGCGCTCTTGCCCATCCCTCCCAGCCCGTGCACGGCCTGTATCAGCACTCCGCCCGGGCGGCCCGGATCCCCGGCCATGGCGGCGTCCAGGCGGTCGAGTTCGGCGGTGCGGCCGACGAAACGGCCGGTCCGGTACGGCAGGTTGTCGAGGCCCGGACGGGTGTCGACACCGCCCGCGGGGATCACGGCCTCCGGCGGCAGCACGACGCTGGAGTGGTCGTTGTAGATGCCGGTGACGGCGATGCCGCCGTTCGTCGCGGTCGCGTTCCCGCTTCCCGACACCTGCTGCACGGGGCCGTCGGGTACGGCGGGTGTGTCGCCGCCGAGGGTACTCCTGGCCGGAGTGCTCCTGCCGGTGTCGCGTCTCCTGCCCCAGTGCCACTTCGCCATGCCGGCCACCCCGCCTAGTCGCGGACTATGCCGCTGACGGCGCTGGAGCCCGCACCCGTGGCCTGCGCGTCGCCGGTGTCGCGCACGCGCGCCGACCGCCCGTCGCCGCCCGTGCGCTTCACTCCGGTCACCGCGCTGCCGCCGTCGCTCGCCACGGCCCTTCCGGTCGCCACGGCGACGTCGCCGGCCGCGTCGGCGACATACGCGGCCAGCGTGCGCAACTCCTGTGCGGCGCGTTGCTGTTCGTGGGCGTCCAGGGATTCGAGCAGCAGCTCGAAACGCGTCCGCCACTCGCCTTCCTGCCGCAGCCGCTCCTGCTCCGGGTCCACCGCGGCTCGCGGCTCCAGGGCTCGCGCCGTGCGGTCCAGCCGCTCGAATTCGGTGCGGCCCCGCGCGGTGTCGCCCCGTCCCAGGAGGGCCGCGGCGCGCTCCCGCACCACGAGCCACGCGTCGGTCCCCGCGGCCTGCACCACCGCGCCACCGCCCGCTGCCGCCACCGCGGTCAACGCCTCGATCAACACAGCACACCCACCCCACAGTTCGACTCGACGCGGTCAGGCGCACCGTACCGCCACCGCATGCGGAAGGGGCCCGCATCATGCCATGACAAGGAACACCTGCGCGCGTCCCCGGCATCGACGTGCGCGCGGCGGTGGTGCGCCGCCGCTCGGCCGCGGGCGCTGTCGGAAGGCGGGGCCCTCGTCAGTCGCCGAGGCCCGCGAGGTCTCGCAGGCGGCGGCCCTGCGCGGCGCGCTCGGCGACGCGCTGCTCCTCGTACGAACGGCCCGTGGCGCCCTGGAGCAGCGCCTTGGTCTCGATGACCGCGTCGCGCGGCGCGGAGATCAGCGCGGCGGCCAAGTCCTGGGCGGTGGCGGTGAGTTGGTCGACGGGCACGACGAGGTTGGCGAGGCCGACCCGCTCGGCCTCGTCCGCGTGGACGAAGCGTCCGGTGGCGCAGATCTCCAGCGCACGGGCATAGCCGACGAGCCCCACCAGCGGGTGCGTGCCGGTGAGGTCGGGGACCAGGCCGAGGCTGGTCTCGCGCATGGCGAACTGCGCGTCGTCCGCCACGATCCGCAGATCGCAGGCGAGCGCGAGCTGGAAGCCGGCGCCGATGGCGTGGCCCTGGACGGCGGCGATGGAGACGATGTCGCTGCGCCGCCACCAGGTGAACGCCTCTTGGTACTCGGCGATGGTGGCGTCGAGGACACCGTCGTCACCGCGCGCCAAGTCGATGAACGACGGCTCGCCGTCGAAACCCTCGGGCGTGAACGCCTGCCGGTCCAGGCCCGCGGAGAAGGACTTGCCCTCGCCGCGCAGCACCACGACGCGGACGCTGCCCGGCAGCAGCTGACCGGACTCGGCCAACGCCCTCCACAGCGCGGGAGATTGGGCGTTCCGTTTGGCCGGGTTGGTCAGCGTCACCGTGGCGACGGCCTCGTCGATGGTGAGGCGTACGCCGTCCTTGTCGAGAACCGGTGCGAGCTCGCTGTCGGACGAAGCCATGGGTGCCTCCGATGGGGTGCGGTCGGGCCGGGCGCCCGGGAGCGCCCGTAAGTGACTGCACAGTAACCACCCGACCGATCACGTGATCGACCGGGTGGCCACCATCGGACCATGGGTACAGCGGGCCGCGCCTGCCGTCAGCCGGCGGCGGCCTTCTTGCCTCGCGTCGCCCCGCCGCGTCCCCGCAGCGTGACGCCGGACTCGCTGAGCATGCGGTGCACGAACCCGTACGAACGGCCCGTCTCCTCGGCCAACGCCCGGATGCTCGCACCGCCGTCGTACTTCTTCTTCAGGTCTGCCGCGAGCTTGTCGCGCGCGGCGCCGGTCACCCGGCTGCCCTTCTTCAGAGTCTCGGCCACCCGTGCCTCCTCATGGGAAGTGCGCTCTGGACTTCTCATGATCACCCCTCCCGGGCTTCCTGGCCACCCATTCGGCAAGGTCCGTACGACGAGGTTTGCCGCGAGGGAAGGGCCCACCACGATCGGAATTCGCCATTCCGCGTGCTGAATTCCGTACGACGGGCCGAACCGCGCGACGAATGGCCAGGTCAGCAGGGTGCCGGGGGGAATGCCCGGCACCGTGCCCCGACGGCGACGAAATCCGTGTAGGACACACCTCGGTACGAGGACGGCTCACACAGATGAGGGATCACCGGTCGGCCGAATGATCCATACGCAGTGGATCAGTGGTTCGATCACGCGAAGTGGACGGCTCAGGCGAGCGCCACGAGGTCCGCGTAGTCCTGGCCCCACAGGTCCTCGACGCCGTCCGGCAGCAGGATGATCCGCTCCGGCTGGAGGGCCTCGACCGCGCCCTCGTCGTGGGTGACGAGGACGACCGCGCCCTTGTAGGTGCGCAGCGCGCCGAGGATCTCCTCGCGGCTGGCCGGGTCGAGGTTGTTGGTGGGCTCGTCGAGCAGCAGGACGTTGGCCGAGGAGACGACGAGGGTCGCGAGCGCGAGCCGGGTCTTCTCGCCGCCGGAGAGCACACCCGCCGGCTTGTCGACGTCGTCCCCGGAGAAGAGGAACGAGCCGAGCGTCTTGCGCACCTCGACGAGGTCGAGGTCGGGGGCGGCCGAGCGCATGTTCTCCAGGACCGTGCGCTCCGGGTCCAGGGTCTCGTGCTCCTGGGCGTAGTACCCGAGCTTGAGGCCGTGACCCTCGATGACCTGGCCCGTGTCGGGCTTCTCGGCACCGCCGAGCAGCCTGAGCAGGGTGGTCTTGCCCGCGCCGTTGAGGCCGAGGATGACCACGCGCGAGCCCTTGTCGATCGCGAGGTCGACGTCGGTGAAGATCTCCAGCGAGCCGTACGACTTCGACAGGCCCTCGGCCATCAGCGGCGTCTTGCCGCACGGGGAGGGCTCGGGGAAGCGGAGCTTGGCGACCTTGTCGGACTTCCGCTCGGCCTCCAGACCGGCGAGCAGCTTGTCCGCGCGGCGGGCCATGTTCTGCGCGGCGACGGTCTTGGTGGCCTTGGCACGCATCTTGTCGGCCTGCGAGTGCAGGGCGGACGCCTTCTTCTCGGCGTTCTGCCGCTCGCGCTTGCGACGCTTCTCGTCGGACTCGCGCTGCTGCTGGTAGAGCTTCCAGCCCATGTTGTAGACGTCGATCGCGGAGCGGTTGGCGTCGAGGTAGAAGACCTTGTTGACGACCGTCTCGACGAGGTCGACGTCGTGGGAGATCACGATGAAGCCGCCGCGGTACGTCTTGAGGTAGTCGCGCAGCCAGACGATCGAGTCGGCGTCGAGGTGGTTGGTCGGCTCGTCGAGCAGGAGCGTGTCGGCGTCCGAGAAGAGGATGCGGGCCAGCTCGATACGGCGGCGCTGGCCACCGGAGAGCGTGTGCAGGGGCTGGCCGAGCACGCGGTCCGGGAGGTTGAGCGCGGCGGCGATGGTGGCGGCCTCGGCCTCGGCGGCGTACCCGCCCTTGGTGAGGAACTCCGTCTCCTGGCGCTCGTACTGCTTCATGGCCTTGTCGCGCGTGGAGCCCTGGCCGTTCGCGATGCGCTGTTCGTTCTCGCGCATCTTGCGGATCAGTGTGTCGAGTCCGCGCGCGGAGAGGATGCGGTCGCGGGCGAGGACGTCGAGGTCGCCGGTGCGGGGGTCCTGCGGGAGGTAGCCGACCTCGCCGGAGCGGGAGATCGTGCCGCCGGCGGGGATGCCCTCACCCGCCAGGCACTTCGTGAGGGTGGTCTTGCCCGCGCCGTTGCGGCCGACGAGGCCGATGCGGTCGCCCTTCGCGATGCGGAAGGAGGCGTTCTCGATGAGGATGCGGCGCCGGCGCGCAGCTCGATGCCGGAAGCGGTGATCACGGGGGTACTCCTGAACAGGGTGGACGGCGAGAGGGACGACTGGTTGCTCTAGGCCGGTGTCTACGCCGTCCAACTGAGAAGAGGAGCTGCCATGGCAGCCAGTCTAACGGGCGAACGCAACTAGTTTTCTGGGCCGCCGCCCGCGCCCCTCTGTCCGCCGCGCTCCAGGTCGCCGTTGCCCAGCGGGGTGCGGCCGGGAACGATCCTGCCGAGGTCGTCCACCGCCACGACCTGCGCGGTCCAGGAAGCGGCGGTGCCCGCGCAGGGCTGCGCGACCAGGAGGGCCCCGCCCCGGCGGAGCGAGCGGGCCGGTTCGAAGGCGCAGCCGCGGCGGGCGGGCAGCACCCAGCGCAGGTCGCCGTCGGCGGTGCGATAGGCGGCGATGCGGCGCGGGGTGACGACGGCCAGCATGCGGGCCCCGGGAGTGAGCGGCCGCAGCACTCCGGCGCCGTCGCGCGCGGCCGGAGTGCGCAGCCAGCCGGCGCTCTCGGGGATCGCCCGGTGCCAGCGCACGGAGCCGCCGCCGTCGCGCTCGGTGTCGGTGACCAGGCCGTCGCTCCAGAGCGCGAAGGCGTGGCCGGGCGCGGCCAGCACCGCGAGCGGCCGGCGCCCTTCCCGCGTGTACGTCCAGCGGGCCGCGCCGCTCCGTGGTTCGTACGCCTGGACGGCGCGCCCCGTGGTCCGCAGGGCGGGGGCCGCGCCGGGGTCCGTGCCCGGCACGCGCGCGTGGGCGACGAGACGGTCTCCGTAGGGGGCGGGCCGCGAGTGGTGGGCGGCGGTGACGAGCGGCAGGGCGAGCAGTGCGAGGGCGACGGGGAGCGCGATGCGGGTGCTTCTGCGGCTGCTCGCGCCGCGCGGCGGCGGGGGCGCTGCCGCGGCGGGCCCGGCGGTCGACTCGATCGGCAGAGCGGACACGACGCCCCCCTTCGGTACCACTGCCCACGGATCAGGCGCAGAGCGTAGCGGCGGCGTCCAGGGCGGCCGTGGTCCCGGCCGTGCGACACGGCGCGCGGAACGGTCCGCGTCCCCCGTTCGGACCTCCGTCCGGGGCCGCGGGAGGGCGGCCGCATGAGGATGAGGTGGCCGGGGACTCGGTGCGGGGCGGTACGTGCCGCCCCGAGTGCGACGCGGAAGGGTGCGCCCATGCAGTTCGACGACGACGCGGGCCTGGACACCTCCGAGGTGCAGGATGTGCGCGGCAGCCGCATCCCCGGCGGCCGGGCGACCGTGGGCGGCGGCATCGCCGGACTCATCGCGCTGGTGCTCGGCCTCCTCTTCGGGGTGGGTCCCGATCAGCTGGGCCTGTCCTCCGGCGACGAGGAGCCCGAGGCCTCGTCGTCGTCCCTGGCGCAGGTCCAGCAGAGCTGCCGCACGGGGCGGGACGCCAACACCAAGGACGACTGCCGCATCGTGGCGGTGGTCAACAGCGTGCAGGACTTCTGGCGCCCGGAGTTCCAGCGCAGGCGGGCCACGTACTCCCCCGCGTCGACCGTCCTGTTCACGAGCCGCGTGGGCACCGCGTGCGGGACGGCCACATCGGCGGTCGGGCCGTTCTACTGCCCGGGTGACCGGAAGGTCTATCTGGACCTCGGTTTCTTCGACGAGCTGCGCACGAAATTCGGCTCCACCGGCGGTCCCTTCGCACAGGCGTATGTGGTGGCCCACGAGTACGGGCACCACGTCCAGAACCTGGCGGGCACCCTGCGGCGCTCCCAGGACGGGCGCACGGGCCGCGACAGCAATGCCGTGAGGGTGGAGTTGCAGGCGGACTGCTACGCCGGGGTCTGGGCGCGGCACGCGACCCGCAGCCCGGACGAGCGCACCGGGAAGCCGCTGATCAGCAGCCTCGATGAGACGGATATCCGGGACGGCCTGGACGCGGCGGCCGCGGTGGGCGACGACCGGATCCAGGAGAAGTTCCAGGGCCGGGTCACGCCCGAGACGTGGACGCACGGCTCCGCCGAGCAGCGCCAGCGGTGGTTCTACCGCGGCTACCGCACGGGCGACATGGGGCAGTGCGACACCTTCCGCTGAGCCGCCCGGGCCCCGGCGCGGCACGACCTGATCGGAGTGATCGGCATGGCAGGCCACGAGAGCGGGCGGCCGAGCGTCTTCCCGACCCTGCTGTACGCGGACGCGAAAGCCGCCGTCAAGCAGCTGACGGAGGCCTTCGGCTTCACCGAGCTGCATGTGTACGAGGGCGAGGACGGCAGCGTCGCACACGCCGAACTCGCCCAGGGCAACGGCGTGGTGATGCTCGGTTCCAAGGGCACGGGCGGCGTCTTCGACCGAGCGATGAAGGGGGCGGGCCCGTGCGGGGTGTACGTCGTCGTGGACGACGTCGACGCCCACCACCGGCGGGCCCTGGAGCACGGCGCGGAGATCCTGATGCCCCCGACCGACCAGGACTACGGCTCACGGGACTACATGGCGCGGGACGCCGAGGGCAACGTCTGGAGTTTTGGTACGTACGCCCCCGGGACCGCCGGGAGCTGACGCTCATTCGCCGCCGGTGTGCACCTGGAAGGCGGCGCGGCGCACGGCCCTGGCGAGCGCCGGGTCGGGGTGGGCGGCGGCCAGGGCGACCAGGACCTGGACGGTGCGGGGGTGGCCCGCGCGGCGCACCTCGTCGAGAAGGGCGGGCACGGTGGGCTGGACCGCCGACTCCAGGTGGCGGACGAGGAGTTGGCCCTCCCCATGGTCCGCGACGGCCGCCGCCGTGTCGATCCACAGCCAGGTGGTCTCCTCGCGGCTCAGCACGAGGTGGACGTCCTCGGGGTCGGCGCCCTCCTGCTCGGCCAGCCACAGCAGGGCGTAGGGGCGCAGGGAGGGCTCGTCGACGACGGCTCTGACCTCCGCCTCGGCGGGGGCGCCGACGACGCGCAGGGCCTCGAAGGCGAGGCCGCGCAGCAAGGCGTCCTCGCCGCGGGCGGCGGTGAGCAGGTCGGTGACGGCGCTGCCGACGGGGCGGGCGGCGAGCCAGGCGCGGTACTCGGCGCGGGCCGCGTTGGGGCGCAGGCGGGCGCAGCCGCGCAGCATGTCCTCGGCGGACTGCTCGATGTGCCCGGCGGGGCTCTGCGCGGCGACGCAGATCTGCTCCAGCTTGACCCAGACCGCCCAGCTGCCGAGCGGGGTGAGCGTGGCCTGGCCGTCCGCGTAGGTCAGCGCGCCGACGGCGGCGAGGCCGTGCAGCGCCCAGTCGAGGAGGGCGGGCAGCGGCGCCACCTCTTCGGAGCGGTCCTCCGGGGCGGTCCCCGACTGGGGCCCGTAGGGGATCTCGCAGCGCTCGGTGCGCAGTTCCGTAACGCGCTGGTCCAGGAGGTCGAGCAGTTGCGGCACGGGGACGGGGCCCGCCGACAGCTGGAGGAAGGACAGGACCTGCGGCATGGCCTCGACGACCTCGGCGACCGCGGCGGGCGCGAGCGCGTCCGGCGCCGGGTGGGCCAGCGACCAGGCGTCGAAGAGCGCGACCCAGCCGCGCAGCACGGCGGTGTCGTCGCGGTCCCAGGCGCGCAGGCGCCAGCCGGAGCGGGCGCGGTCGCCGTGCACCTCGACGAGGCCGGCGAGGCGGGCGGTGTCCCAGTCGGCGCGGACCTGAGCGGCGGTCAGTCCCAGTTCGGCGGCGGCGCGTTCGGCGGTGGCGTCGGAGAGGGTGCCCTTGCCGTCGGGTGTCCCTCCGGTGCCGCCGGCGCCCGGTCGCAGGGCGGCGTCGGCCCAGCGGGCGATCCGCGCGGCGTCGGCGAGGCCGGCGCGTGCGGCCCGGGCCAGCTCCGAGCGGGCGGGGGTGCCCTCGGGCGGGCGGGGCGCGGGACGGCGCGCGCGGCGGTTGCCCATCGCGCCGGGGGCGGCGGAGAGGGGCCGCGCTGGGTCGCGCTGGGTCTCTCCTCGCTTCTCGGCCCTCGGGTAGGGCGCGCGGACAAGTCGGAGCCTGGAGTCGCGCGGGGTACGGGACGTCACGGGGGCAGTCTTCCTGTTGCCGGTCCGAAAACCCAAACGGAATGGCGTCGGTGGCCTTTGGGGGGTCGCGCGAGGGGGCGCGCCGGGTCGTGCGTCAAGGGGTGGCGGGCGGTCACATCAGGGGGGTGAGGAAGCGGCGCAGCGCCTCTTCGTAACCGGCCGGGTCGGCGTTCCACATGGCGCCGTGGGGAGCGCCGGGGACGGTGTGCAACGAGACCAGGTCCGGGCGCTGTTCGGCCAGGCGCCGGGAGAGGCCCCAGGGGGCGACGGTGTCGTCGGGGCCGTGCACGACGAGGGTGGGGACCCGCAGCAGCGCGGGGTCGGCGGCCGCGAGGGTGCGGTCGCCGCGCAGCCCTGTCCTGCCCTGGGCCGCGCGGACCGCAAGCGGAAGGAGCGGCCCGGGGGTGCGGCGGGCCACGGCGAGGGCGCGGAGGGTGGTCTCCCAGTTCAGCACCGGGGAGTCGAGGACGAGGCCGCGGAGGTGGCCGCGCAGCGCCGAGTGGGCGGCGGCGTGCAGGCACATGGTGGCGCCGGTGGACCAGCCGTGGAGGATGACGTTCCGGGCGCCGTGGCGCACGGCGTGGCGGATGGCGGCGTCCAGGTCGCGCCACTCGGTCTCGCCGAGGTGGCCGAGGCCGTCCGCGGAGCGGGGCGCGCCGGGGTCGCCGCGGTAGGCGAAGTCGAGCACGGGCAGCCCGAGGCGGCGCAGGAAGTCCATGACGACCATGGGGTGCTCGCGGGTGGTGCCCAGGCCGTGCACGGTGATGACCCAGGTGTCGCGCATGTTGGGCACGGACCAGGCGGGCAGGGGGCCGAGTTCGCCGGGGATGCGGACGTCGGCGTGATCGATGCCGAGGGCGGTGTGCGGGTCGCCGATGTGGACCTGCGGGGTGAGCCAGACCTTCGCGCCGGGTTCCAGGGTGCCGCGGGTGACGGCTTCGAGGCGGCGTACGACCGTGTCGGCCTCGTGGGGCGCCGACTCCAGGACGGGGCCGACGACCGCGTGGGTGCCGTTGCCGCTGAGGCCGTACGTGCCGGGGCGCAGGCTCGCGAGGGCGCGGGTCAGGGAGATCTGCCCGGTGCCCGTGGCGTGCACGGTGAGGCGGGGCTCCGACGGCAGGGGGCGGCCCGCCGGGGCCCTGAGGGCGGCGTCGCTGGCGAACCGCCCCGCCGCGACCGCGACCGCGGCTGTCCCCAGGGCTGCTGTGACTGCGGTGACGGCCGCTGCCGTCGCTTTGGCTGGGCGCACCGTCCCAGTGTCCGCGCCCGGGGGCCCGGCGGCCAGTGGGCGGTGCCCGCGGAGTGACCCGGCTGGCTGCGTGCGGGGACGGGTGCCCGTCAAGGCGTCTGCTGCCCGTACCCCCGTAGCTTCTCCTGGGCCTCGCGGAGGCGGGCGGCGGTCAGGAGGGCCGGGGTGTGGCCCGGGACCGAGGTGGCCGTGAGCCACAGGCGGCACATCCACTCCAGCTGTGCCGTGCGGTCGTACGCCTGGGACAGGGAGTCTCCGTAGGTGATCGTCCCGTGGTTCTGGAGGAGGCATCCCGTGCGGTCGCTCAGCGCGCGGAGCATGTGCTCGGCCAGTTCCTCGGTGCCGTAGAGCGCGTAGGGGGCGACGCGGACGGGGCCGCCGAGGACGCCGGTCATGTAGTGGACCGCGGGCAGCTCGGGGACCAGCATGGAGACGGCCGTGGCGTGGACCGCGTGGGTGTGGACCACCGCCGTCGCGCCGGTGGTGCGGTAGATCGCGAGGTGCATCGGCAGCTCGCTGGTCGGCGCGAGGTGGCCGATGACCCGCCGCCCTTCGAGGTCGACGCCGAGCGCGTCCTCGGGCCGCAGCCGGTCGTAAGGGACCCCGCTCGGGGTGACCAGGACCGTGTCGCCGACCCGTACGGAGACATTGCCCGAGGTGCCGACGACCAGGCCGTCCGCCACCGTCCTGCGGGCCGTGTCGACCAGCTCGTCCCACGCCCGCCCGACGGCGTCCCGTTCCGTGCCCTGCCGCTGCTCAGTCATGGGGCGATCCTGCCAGCCGGGAGCGTGGCGCTGTAGGCCCCCGCCGGGCCCCGGGCGGAGTGACATCGGTCTCTTGGAGGGCTCGGCGCGCCATTCCGTTTGGGGCGCGGGAAGGGGGTGCGCGAGGGCGCGCGGGAGAGTGGTGGAAGGCGACACTCCGGCTGGATTAGGGGGCTCGCGCCCACGCTCCGTACGATCGCTCGCAGACACCTGGTCGATAAGGAGAGGCGGCACTCCGTTTTGGGTCACCGCACCGCCCGGCCCAGTTCACTTTCCGTTCACCCAGGTTGCCTACGTTCCACATGCCACTGACGTCCAACAGAAGCCTGGGTAAATGGAACACATCACGCTTCTCCTCGGGATCGTGATCGTCACCGCTCTCGTGTTCGATTTCACGAACGGTTTCCACGACACTGCCAACGCGATGGCGACGACCATCTCGACCGGCGCTCTCAAGCCCAAGACGGCGGTGGCCATGTCCGCCGTGCTGAACCTCGTCGGAGCCTTCCTCTCCGTCGAAGTCGCCAAGACGATCTCAGGCGGGATCGTCAACGAGGACGGCCTCAAGACAGAGGTCATCTTCGCCGCGCTCGTCGGCGCGATCCTCTGGAACCTGCTGACCTGGCTGGTGGGCCTGCCCTCCAGCTCCTCCCACGCCCTCTTCGGCGGCCTCATCGGCGCCGCGGTCATGTCGATGGGCTGGTCGTCGATCAACGGCGGCACCGTCGTCACCAAGGTCCTCATCCCGGCCCTCGCCGCACCGCTCGTGGCGGGTCTCGCCGCGACGCTGGCGACGCGCCTGACGTACCGCATCGGCCGCAACACCGACACCAAGGCCACCGCCAAGGGCTACCGCGCCGGCCAGATCGCCTCCGCGGGCCTCGTCTCCCTGGCGCACGGCACGAACGACGCGCAGAAGACCATGGGCATCATCACGCTCGCCCTGGTCACGGGCGGTGTCCTCAACCCCGGCGCGAACCCCCCGATGTGGGTCATCGTCTCCGCCGGTGTCGCCATCGCGCTCGGCACCTACCTCGGCGGCTGGCGCATCATCCGCACCATGGGCAAGGGCCTCACCGACCTCCAGCCGCAGCAGGGCTTCGCCGCCCAGACCAGCGCCGCGACGGTCATCCTGGCCTCCTCCCACCTGGGCTTCTCGCTCTCCACCACCCAGTCCTGCTCCGGCGCCGTCATGGGCGCGGGCCTCGGCCGCAAGGGCGGCGTCGTCCGCTGGTCGACCGCGACCCGGATGTTCGTCGCCTGGGGTCTGACCCTGCCGGCCGCCGGTCTGGTCGGCGCGGGCGCCGAGTTCCTCACCAAGCAGGGCCCCTGGGGCGTCGCGGTCACCGCCGCCCTCCTCATCGCGGGCTCGGCCGTCATCTGGGTGCTCTCGCGGCGCAACGCCGTCACCCACACCAACGTCACCGACGATGAGATCCGCGACGACGCCACCACCACGGGCGCCGAGCCCGCGGGCGTGGTCACCACCGCGATCGCCGCCGTCCAGCCGCCCCCGGCGGGCGCGCTGGCCGCCGTCGGCGCCTCCTCCGACGACCCGGTCAAGGCCACCATCTCGGCCCCCACCTCGACCACGACCGGCGCCATGGCGGACCCCGCCCGGCCCGCGACGGTGTAAGGACACATCAGCATGAACATCGACTGGGCAGCTCTCGGCTCCGTCTTCGGAGTCAGCCTCGCCGTGACGGTGGCTCTCGTGGGCCTGTTCACCCTCGGCATCATCGGTCTCTCCAAGCAGGAGACGGCGGCCGCGTCCGCCGGCGGCTCCGGCGGTTCCGTGGCGCTGGCGCGCACCGGCGCGTACGCCTGCTTCGCGCTGTGCGCGGCGGCCGTGGCGTACGGCATCTATCTGATCGTCGCCTGACGACAGCGGTTCACGGTGGGGTGCGGGACGTGATCACACGTCCCGCACCCCACCGCCGTATGTGGAGCTCGGCTGTGGGGCTCCGCACACTCTCCCGCCGCAGGTCAACGGCGAGTTGACGGGCGTTCGCGGGGCGTGGTGGACTGCCGGGGCCAACTACGGCGGCAGAAGAGGAAGCCGGTGCGAATCCGGCGCGGTCCCGCCACTGTCACCGGGCAGCCGTCCCCGACGCGCCCGGAAGCCAGGAACTCTCGCCGCCGATCACGTCGAACCAGGGCGCGGACACCCTGAGTGAGGACATATCGCCATGCGCGGCCGCCCGTTGCCGGACCTGTTCCCGAGCGTGAGCTCCCTGCCCGGCACAGCGACGGGCTGACCCATGAGTGCCGATCGCGACTTCGCGTACGGCGCCGCCGCCGGCCTCCTCGGTGACCTGCTGCTCGGCGATCCCCGCCGGGGCCATCCGGTCGCCGGGTTCGGGCGTGTGGCGGGCGCCGTCGAGCGTGTGCTGTGGCGCGACCACCGCGGGTGGGGCGCGCTGCACACCGCGGTGTGCGCCGGGGGCGCTGCCGGTGCCGCCGCCCTCGCCGCTTCTCTCGTACGCCGCTCCCCCGCCGCATCCGTCGCGCTGACCGCCGCCGCGACGTGGGCCGTGGTCGGCGGGACCTCGCTCGGGCGTGAGGCGCGGGCCATCGGCGGCGCGCTCGACGCCGGGGACATCGAGGTGGCCCGGGAGCGGCTGCCTCATCTGTGCGGACGTGACCCGCAGGCGCTGGACTCCGACGGCATCGCCCGTGCCGTCGTCGAGTCCGTCGCCGAGAACACCTCCGACGCGGTGGTCGGCGCGCTGGTGTGGGGTGCTGTCGGCGGGGTGCCGGGGCTCGTCGCCTTCCGCGCCGTCAACACCCTCGACGCCATGGTCGGGCACAAGTCGCCCAGGTACCGGCGGTACGGCTGGGCCTCCGCCCGGCTCGACGACGTCCTCGGCTGGCCGGGGGCGCGGCTCACCGCGGGGCTCGCGGCGCTGGCCGGGGGCTCGCCCTCGGGGGCGGTGCGGGCATGGCGCGCGGATGCCGCGAAGCATCCGAGCCCCAACGCCGGGCCGGTGGAGGCCTCCTTCGCGGGGGCGCTCGGCGTACGGCTCGGTGGGACCCTCTCGTACGGCGGGCGGGTCGAGCACCGGCCTGTACTGAACGCGGACGGGCGGGACGTGCGCGTGGCGGACATCGAACGGGCCGTGCGGCTGTCGCGGCGGGTCAGCTGGCTGGCGCTGGGGGTCGCGGTGGCGGCCCGCCGGGCGCTGCGGTCGGCGAAGGCAGGGAGAAACGCATGAGTGGTGGACTGCTGGTCGCCGGGACCACCTCGGACGCCGGGAAGAGCGTCGTCACCGCCGGGATCTGCCGGTGGCTGGCCCGCAAGGGCGTGTCCGTCGCGCCGTTCAAGGCGCAGAACATGTCCCTGAACTCCTTCGTCACCCGCGAGGGCGCCGAGATCGGGCGGGCGCAGGCCATGCAGGCGCAGGCCGCCCGCGTCGAGCCGAGCGCCCTGATGAACCCCGTACTCCTCAAGCCGGGCAGCGACCGCTCCAGCCAGGTCGTGCTGATGGGCAAGCCGGTGGGCGAGATGAGCGCCCGTGGCTACCACGGAGGGCGCCAGGGGGCGCTGCTGGAGACCGTCGTGGGGTGCCTGGAAGAACTGCGGGGCACGTATGACGCCGTGATCTGTGAGGGCGCGGGCAGTCCCGCCGAGATCAACCTGCGGCGCACCGACATCGTGAACATGGGCATCGCGCGGGCCGCCCGCTTCCCCGTCCTGGTGGTCGGGGACATCGACCGCGGCGGGGTGTTCGCGTCGTTCTTCGGGACGACGGCGCTGCTGAGCGCGGCCGACCAGGAGCTGGTCGCGGGGTATCTGGTCAACAAGTTCCGGGGCGATGTCTCGCTCCTCGAACCGGGTCTCGACATGCTGTACGAGCTGACCGGGCGCCGCACGTTCGGTGTGCTGCCCTTCCAGCACGGGCTGGGCATCGACGAGGAGGACGGGCTGCGGGTCTCGCTGCGGGGTGCCGTGCGCGAGTCCGTGGTGGCGCCGCCGGTCGGTGAGGACGTGCTGCGGGTCGCCGTGTGCGCGGTGCCGCTGATGTCCAACTTCACGGACGTGGACGCGCTGGCCGCCGAGCCGGGTGTCGTCGTGCGGTTCGTGGACCGGGCCGAGGAGCTCGTCGACGCGGACCTGGTGGTCGTACCGGGCACCCGTGGGACCGTCCGCGCGCTCCAGTGGCTGCGGGAGCGCGGGCTCGCGGACGCCCTCGCGCGCCGCGCGGCCGAGGGGCGGCCGGTGCTCGGGATCTGCGGCGGCTTCCAGGCCCTCGGCGAGCACATCGAGGACGACGTCGAGTCGCGCGCGGGCTCCGTGGACGGACTCGGACTGCTGCCGGTGCGGGTGCGGTTCGCCCGCGAGAAGACCCTGGCCCGTCCGGTGGGCGAGGCCCTCGGGGAGCCGGTCGAGGGGTACGAGATCCACCATGGGGTGGCCGAAGTCCTGGGCGGGGAGCCGTTCCTGGACGGCTGCCGGGTCGGCGAGGTGTGGGGTACGCACTGGCACGGGTCGCTGGAGAGCGACGCGTTCCGGCGCCGGTTCCTCACCGAGGTGGCGCGCGCGGCCGGGCGCCGCTTCGTACCCGCGCCCGACACCGGCTTCGCCGCCCTGCGCGAGGCGCAGCTGGACCTGCTCGGTGACCTGATCGAAGAACACGCGGACACGGAGGGGCTGTTGAGCCTGATCGAGAAGGGGGCGCCGGCCGGACTGCCCTTCATCGCTCCCGGCGCGCCGTCGGCGTCACCAGAACGTGCCAAGGAGGCCATGTGAGTACCCCGTACCCGTTCACCGCCCTTGTAGGGCAGGACGACTTGCGGCTCGCGCTCTTGCTGAACGCCGTCTCGCCCGCCGTCGGCGGCGTACTCGTACGGGGTGAGAAGGGCACCGCCAAGTCCACCGCCGTACGCGCCCTGTCGGCGCTCCTGCCGGAGGTGCCGGTCGTCGCGGGGTGCCGTTTCTCGTGCGACCCGGCCGCGCCCGACCCGAACTGCCCCGACGGCCCCCATGAGGCGGGCGGCGCCACCGCGCGCCCCGCCCGCATGGTGGAACTGCCCGTCGGCGCGTCCGAGGACCGGCTCGTCGGCGCCCTCGACATCGAGCGGGCGCTCTCGGAGGGCGTGAAGGCCTTCGAGCCGGGCCTGCTCGCGGACGCGCACCGGGGCATCCTCTACGTCGACGAGGTCAACCTCCTCCACGACCACTTGGTCGACCTTCTCCTGGACGCCGCCGCGATGGGCGCCTCGTACGTCGAGCGCGAAGGCGTCTCCGTACGGCACGCCGCGCGTTTCCTGCTCGTCGGCACCATGAACCCCGAAGAGGGCGAGCTGCGGCCGCAGCTGCTCGACCGGTTCGGCCTCACCGTGGAGGTGGCCGCCTCCCGCGAGACCGACCAGCGCGTCGAGGTCGTGCGGCGGCGGCTCGCGTACGACGACGACCCCGAGGCCTTCGCGGGGCGCTTCGCCGAGGACGAGACGGCGCTACGGGAGCGAGTGGTCGCGGCGCGGGCGCTGCTCCCCCAAGTGGACCTGGGCGATGGGGCGTTGCGGCAGATCGCGGCGACGTGCGCGGCCTTCGAGGTCGACGGGATGCGCGCGGATATCGTGATGGCGCGCACGGCGACCGCGCTGGCCGCCTGGGCGGGCCGTACGGAGGTGGAGAGCGAGGACGTGCGGCAGGCCGCGCTGCTCGCGCTGCCGCACCGCAGGCGCCGCAACCCCTTCGACGCGCCGGGGCTCGACGAGGACAAGCTCGACGAGACGCTGGAGGAGGCGCGCGACGACGAGGCTTCCGAGGCGCCCGAGCCTCCCGAGGACGACCCCGACGGCGGCGGTCCCGGCGATGGTGGCGGCGGTGGGCGGCCCCCGGAGGGCGGCGGCCCCGACACCCCGATCTCCCCTCCCAGCAGCAGGGCCCCGGCTCCGACGACGCACCGGCGGCCCCGCAGGAACCGGCCCCGACCGCAGGCCCCGGGCCGGCGAGCAGCAGGCCGTACGCGCCGCCGAGCCCTTCCGCACCAAGATGCTGAGCGTGCCCGGCATCGGCGAGGGCGCGGCCGGGCGGCGCTCGCGCGCCCGTACCGAGCACGGCCGTACGACGGGTTCGCGACGCCCTCAAGGGGCCCTGACCAAGCTGCACTTGGCGGCGACCGTGCAGGCCGCGGCCCCGCACCAGAAGGCCCGTGGACGCTCCGGCGCCGGTCTCGTCGTACGCCGTGACGATCTGCGGCAGGCGACGCGGGAGGGCCGTGAGGGCAACCTCGTGCTGTTCGTCGTGGACGCCTCGGGGTCGATGGCGGCGCGGCAGCGGATGAGCGCCGTCAAGGGTGCCGTGCTCTCGCTGCTCCTGGACGCCTACCAGCGGCGCGACAAGGTGGGCCTGGTGACGTTCCGGGGCAAGGACGCCGAGGTGGCGCTGCCGCCGACGTCGTCGGTGGACGCCGCCGCCGCCCGCCTCGAATCGCTGCCGACGGGCGGCCGTACGCCGCTGGCCGCCGGCCTGCTGAAGGCGCACGACGTGCTGCGCGTGGAGCGGCTGCGCGATGCCGCGCGGCGGCCGCTGGTGGTCGTGGTGACGGACGGCCGGGCCACGGGCGGCGTGGAGCCGGTGGCACAAGCGGGGCGCGCGGCGCGGCTGTTCGCGGCCGACAAGGTCGCCTCGGTAGTCGTGGACTGCGAGTCGGGCTACGTACGCCTGGGCCTCGCGGGCCAGTTGGCGGGTGAGCTGGGCGGCACCGCCGTGACGCTCGACGAGCTGCGGGCGGATGCGATCGCCGGTCTCGTCAAGGACGTACAGGGAATGAACTCGCCTTCTAGGAGGGCCGCTTAATGCCGCAGGGACAGCCGAGTGTCGTACCGGACGACGGGCTCACGACGCGTCAGCGCCGCAACCGCCCGCTGGTCTTCGTGCACACGGGCATCGGCAAGGGCAAGTCGACCGCCGCGTTCGGGCTCGCGCTGCGGGCCTGGAACCAGGGGTGGCCGGTCGGTGTCTTCCAGTTCGTGAAGTCGGCGAAGTGGAAGGTCGGCGAGGAGAACGCGCTGAAGGTCCTCGGCGCCTCCGGCGAGGGCGGCACGGTCGCCTGGCACAAGATGGGCGAGGGCTGGTCGTGGATCCAGCGGGCGCCCGCCGAGGGCGAGTTGACGAACGAGGACAAGGCCCGTGAGGGCTGGGAGCAGGTCAAGCGGGACCTCGCGGCGAAGACGTACAAGCTGTACGTCCTGGACGAGTTCGCGTACCCGATGCACTGGGGCTGGATCGACACCGACGAGGTCGTGGAGGTCCTCCGGAACCGCCCCGGCACCCAGCACGTGGTCATCACCGGCCGCAACGCCCCGCAGAAGCTGATCGACTTCGCCGACCTGGTGACGGACATGTCCAAGGTCAAGCACCCGATGGACGCCGGGCAGAAGGGCCAGAGGGGCATCGAGTGGTAGCTCGTCTCGTCATCGCGGCGCCGTCGTCGGGCAGTGGCAAGACGACCGTCGCGACGGGCCTGATGGCCGCCTTCGCGGCGGCCGGGCTCGCCGTGTCCCCGCACAAGGTCGGGCCCGACTACATCGACCCCGGCTACCACGCGCTGGCGACCGGCCGTCCGGGCCGCAACCTCGACGCGTACCTGTGCGGCCCTGACCTGATCGCGCCGCTGTTCGCGCACGGGTCGGCCGGGTGCGATCTCGCCGTGGTCGAAGGCGTGATGGGGATGTACGACGGGGCCGCCGGACAGGGCGAACTGGCCTCCACCGCGCACGTCGCGAAGCTGCTGCGCGCACCGGTCGTGTTGGTCGTCGACGCGTCGTCGCAGTCGCGTTCGGTGGCGGCGCTGGTGCACGGCTTCGCCTCGTGGGACCCCGAGGTGCGGGTCGCGGGCGTCATCCTCAACAAGGTCGGCTCCGACCGGCACGAGACGCTGCTGCGGGAGGCGCTTGAGGAGTCCGGCGTGCCGGTCCTGGGCGCGCTGCGCCGGGCACGTCAAGTGCGGGCGCCCTCACGCCACTTGGGGCTGGTACCGGTCGCGGAGCGGCAGGCGGAGGCGGTGGAGTCCGTCGCCGCGCTGGCCGCGCAGGTGCGGCAGGGGTGCGACCTGGAGGCGCTGCTCGCGCTGGCCCGCAGCGCGCCGCCGCTGCCGGGCGGTGCGTGGGACCCCGGCGCGGCGTCGGTTTCGCCCGCGACCGCCGGACGCGCGCCCCGCGTCGCCGTCGCCGGCGGTGCCGCCTTCACCTTCTCCTACGCCGAGCACACGGAGCTGCTCACGGCGGCCGGGGCCGAGGTCGTGCCGTTCGACCCGCTCCACGACGAGCGGCTGCCGGACGGCACGGCCGGTCTGGTCATCGGCGGCGGCTTCCCCGAGGTGTACGCGCCCGAGCTGTCCGCCAACGAACCGCTGCGCGAGGCCGTGGCGGAGCTGGCGCGCTCCGGGGCGCCCGTGGCCGCGGAGTGCGCGGGGCTGCTGTACCTGGCCCGGGAGCTGGACGGCAAGCCGATGTGCGGGGTCCTGGACGCCGAGGCGCGGATGTCGGAGCGGCTGACGCTCGGCTACCGCGAGGCGGTCGCCGTGTCGGACAGCGTGCTCGCGGCGGCGGGGACGCGCACGCGGGGCCACGAGTTCCACCGCACGGTCGTCGAGCCGGGCGCAGGCCCGGCCCCGGCGTGGGGTCTGCACGCCCCTGAGCGCCGCGTCGAAGGGTTCGTACAGCACAACGTGCACGCCAGTTACCTGCACACGCACTGGGCCGCGCGCCCGGATGCGGCGCGCCGCTTCGTCGACCGATGCACGCCGTGAACATCGCGCGGTGCCGCTCACTCGGCGACGCCCACCACCAGCCAGATGAACCCCGCGCCCGCCACCGTGCACAGCAGTGTCGAGCGGGCGGGGTGGTCGTGGTGCGCCTCGGGCAGGATCTCGGCCGCCGCGAGGTACAGCAGTGCCCCGCCGAAGAACCCGAGGTAGGCGCCGAGCAGCTGTTCCGGGATGGTGAAGAGCAGCGTGGAGGCGGCGCCGACCACTGGGGCCGCCGCGTCCGCGAAGAGCATCGCGAGGGCCTTTCGGCGGGCGTTCCCGTACAGGCTGGTGATCGTGTACGTGTTGAAGCCGTCCGCGAAGTCATGGGCGACGACCGCGAGCGCCACGGCCGTGCCCATGCCGCCGCCCACCTGGAAGGCGGCGCCGATGGCGACGCCGTCCATGACGCTGTGCCCGACCATCGCGGCGGCGGCCGTGAGCCCCACTTGGGGGACCCGCCCGCTCTCATGCTCGTCGGCGCCGTGGGCGGCCTGCCGCCCCGCGAGGAGTCGCTCCACGAGATGGGCGACGAGGAAGCCGCCGACGAACAGGAGCAGCGCCTCCGGTACGCCGAAGACGGGCCGCCCGGCGGCTTCCAGGGCCTCCGGCAGCAGGTCGAGGCCGACGACGCCGAGCATCAGGCCACCGGCGAGGCCGAGGACGAGATGGCGCCGGTCGGTGACCCGCTGGGCCGTCCATCCGCCCGCCAGGGTCATGAGAAAGGCGCCGAGCGCCACGAACACCGCCATGGCCCCTTGCTAGCGGATCGTCCCCCTCTCCCGCGCATCCCTCACCCCGTGTCCCCCCTCCTCGTATGAAAGGACCATTCCATGGCTGACGTCCAGGTTCTGGTCGTGGGCGTCGGCGCCTGCGAGGGCGCGCCCCCGGAGGAGGTGCTCGGCCTCGTCCGGGACGCGGTCCGCGAGGCCGGTCTGCCCGACGGCGCGGTGGCCGAGCTGGCGACGGTCGACGTGAAGGGCGAGGAGCCGGGGATCGTCGCGGCGGCGGCGCGGCTCGGGGTGCCGCTCGTGACGTACTCGGCGGCCGAGCTGGCGGAGGTGACGGTTCCGAACCCGTCCGCGTGGGCCGGCGCGGCGGTGGGCACGCCGTCGGTGGCGGAGGCGGCGGCGCTGCGGGGCGGCGGCGAACTCCTCGTCCCCAAGCGGAAGTCGACGCCGGCGGCTGGCCGCCGATGGCGACGTGCGCGGTCGTACGCCGCGCCGCCGGCCACGATCTGCGTCACCACGGGGACGCGGAGGTACGGGACGACGGCGCCGAACTGACCGACCTGGCGGTGAACGTACGGGCCGACACGCCCCCGGCCTGGCTGAAGCAGGTCATCGCCGAGTCGCTGGACGGTCTGGCGGCGTATCCGGACGGGCGTCGGGCCCGGGAGGCGGTGGCGGCGCGGCACGGTCTCCCCCCGGATCGCGTGCTGCTCACGTCGGGGGCGGCGGAGGCGTTCGTCCTCCTGGCGCGCGCCCTGAAGGTACGTCATCCCGTGGTCGTCCATCCGCAGTTCACGGAGCCCGAGGCGGCGCTGCGGGACGCGGGGCACGAGGTGGGGCGGGTGCTGCTGCGGGAGGAGGACGGGTTCCGTCTCGACCCGGCGGCGGTGCCGGAGGAGGCCGACCTCGTGGTCATCGGCAACCCGACGAACCCGACGTCCGTCCTCCACCCGGCGGCGTCGATTGCGGCGCTCGCCCGGCCGGGGCGGGTCCTGGTGGTGGACGAGGCGTTCATGGACGCGGTGCCGGGTGAGCGGGAGGCGTTGGCGGGCCGGACGGACGTGCCCGGCCTGGTGGTGCTGCGCAGCCTCACCAAGACGTGGGGCCTCGCGGGGCTCCGTATCGGCTACGTTCTGGCCGCGCCGGACGTGATCTCCACGCTGGCGGGGGCGCAGCCGCTGTGGCCGGTGTCCACGCCGGCGCTGGTGGCGGCGCGGGCGTGTGTGGGGCCGCGGGCGCTGGCGGAGGCGGGGCACGCGGCGCATCGTGTGGCGGCGGACCGGGGGTATCTCCTTGCGGGGCTGGGGGAGTTGGCGTCGTTCGGGGTACGGGCGGTGGGGCCGGCGGAGGGTCCCTTCGTACTGTTGCGCATGCCTGACGCGGCGGGTGTGCGGGCCCGGCTGCGTGAGCGGGGCTTTGCGGTGCGGCGCGGCGACACGTTTCCTGGCCTGGGGCCCGGCTGGATCCGCCTCGCGGTCAGGGACCGCGGTACGTCGGACCGCTTCCTCGCGGCGCTGGCGGCGACGCTGACCGCCTGACGTCCCGGCGGTACCCGTCACCCCCGACTGCCCCATACCCGGCGGTATGCCCTCCCCCGCCGCGAACGGGAACCCGGCGGTATCCCCTCCCCCGCCGCTCCGCGCCGGACGTCTCCCACCCACCCACCCGCAACTCGGTGTCGAGACGTCGAGGTAGGGGCGGGCGGGGGCGCCCGTGACTCGGCGTCGAGACGTCGAGGTAGGGACGGGCCCCGGGGCGCGCGCCCCAGCCACGAACAGGGACCCGGCGGTATCCCCCACCCCGCCGCTCCGCGCCGGATGTCTCCCACCCACCCGCCCGCAACTCGGCGTCGAGACGTCGAGGTAGGGACGGGCGGGGGTGCCCGTGACTCGGCGCCGAGACGTCGAGGTAGGGACGGGCGGGGGGCGTCCGGCGTCGAGATGCCGGGGTGGGGGTGGGTTGCTCAGCGTCGAGATGTGGAGGCAGGAGCGGGGTCGACTCGACGCCGAGGCAGGAGCGAGGCCGACTCGACAGCGGGGCAGGAAGAGCGAGGTCGACTCGACGCCGGGGTAGAAGCGGGCCGACTCGACAACAAGGTAGGAAGAGCGAGGTCGACTCGACGCCGGGGTAGGAGCGAGGCCGACTCGACAACAAGGTAGGAAGAACGGGGTCGACTCGGCGTCGAGGTAGGAGCGAGAGGAGTGTGGGCGCCGCCCGCAGGCGCGCGGTGACCCCGAGGGGCAGCATCAGCCGACGACGGGGCCGCAGGCGCCCTCGCGCCCGAGGGGACGCGGGGGTATGTGCGCGCGGAGCACAGTGGTGGTCATGAGGGGGGCGGAGCAGCCAGGCGCCCGCGCCAAGATAGCGAGCACGGACGTACCCCCGCGGCCCCGCCCCCAGACGGCGAGACGAGCCCACCCCCGCCCCCCGCCTCCCGCACCCCAGAAACCCCCCAGCCCGCTACCCCCGGCTGCGTCGAGCCAGTGCCACCCCGCCCGCGCCCGCGAGCAGCAACGCCACCGCGCCACCCGCCACGTACGGTGTCATCGAACTCCCTCCGGTCTCCGCGAGGTTCGCCTCGGAGGCCTTCGGCTCGGAGGCCTTCGGCTCAGTGGCCTTCGGCTCAGTGGCCTTCGGCTCGGTCTTCGTATCGGCCGGCTTCGCCGGCTTCTCCGCCTCCCCCTGCGGCTCCGTCCCGCCCTCCTCCCGCGCGACCCCCGGCGCCGAACACCCGGCCCCCGCCAGCGTCACCGTCCCCTCCACCTCGGCGACGTTCAGCTTCAAAGGGTTCACCGAGACCTTGAGCTCCAGCGCCGCCGCCACCGCCGTACGCGACGTGGTACTCGTCTTCGACAGGTCGAGCCGCACCTCTCCGACCCCGGGCACCTTGACCTCCGTCGCCTGCCCGGCGGTCAACGTGACCTTCTTGCCGAGCACGGTCACCCCGCCCAGCAGATTCGCCTCGGCGACAGGCCGCTTGCCCGTCTCGCAGACGGCCTTGGAGGTGACCTGGTCGAGCTCGATGAGGGAGAGCAGCGGCAGCCCCGGCACGTGGACCTCGGCCCGCGCGAGGTTGCTGTAGCCCTCCGCCCGGCCGCCCTTCACGGTCGCTCTGGCCGTGGCGACGTCCGCGCGCAGCACGTCGAACGGCTGACCGCCGTTGACGCCGTCCAGCCGGGCGGTGAGTGCCGTCTTCTGGGCGTCGGCCGGAGCCTGCACTTCGTTGAGGGCGACTTTGAGCGGGACGTTCACGGTCTTGTTGAGCAGGGAGACGTCGAGCCCGGTCCGCAGCACGACGGCGTCGGCGCGGCCACCGCGGCCGCCGCGGTCGTGGTCGCCGTCGGTGGCCTGCGCGGGCCCGGAGCCGGCGAGCGCCGCGGGACCGGCGGCGAGGGCGGTGGTGGCGGCGACGACGGCGAGGCGGCGCGCGGGCAGGCGGAAGGTATTGCTGTTCAAGGTGGTGGAACCCCCCACGGGAGAAACGGGCCGTCGGCGGCGCACGCCACATGGGGACATCACGTGCGCGCCGAGGGCGTCGTCCTCCATCGACGAAGGACGACGCGGGAATCTTTACGCACTGAGAGTGAACGGTCAGCAACCTGTGGTGAGTTCACTCCAAAGGGGGGTTTCCGGCCGTACTTTCGAATCTCCAGGCACGTACGTTCCCTGGAGTCACCCGAGCACCCCGCGTGCACCCCCCTTTGCACCCCCCACGCACCCCCCGTGCACCCCCTGCGCACCCCCGCGCACCCCGGCCCCGCCCCAGACTGACCACCCCAGGACGTCGGACAGCCGAGAACAACGACGCGTCATGCCCGGACGTAACGCCCGGTCAACACCCGACGACCTTCCCGTTCAGCACCACCCGCCGAGGCGCCGCCAGCACCCGTACGTCCTGCCGGGGATCCGCCTCGTACACCACGAGGTCGGCGGGGGCGCCCTCCGTCAGGCCGGGGCGGCCGAGCCAGTCCCGCGCGCCCCAGGTCGTCGCGGAGAGCGCGGCCAGCGGCGGGATGCCCGCGCGGGTCAGTTCGGCGACCTCGGCGGCGACCAGGCCGTGCGGCAGGGAGCCGCCCGCGTCGGTGCCGACGAAGACGGGGATGCCGGCGTCGTAGGCCGCGCGCACGGTGTCGTAGCGGCGGTCGTGCAGCCTGCGCATGTGGGCGGACCAGCGGGGGAACTTCTTCTCGCCGCCCGCGGCCAGGTCGGGGAAGGTCGCGATGTTGACGAGCGTCGGGACGATGGCGACGCCCCGCTCCGCGAAGAGCGGGATCGTCTCCTCCGTCAGGCCCGTGGCGTGCTCAATACAGTCGATGCCGGCCTCGACCAGGTCCCGCAGGGAGTCCTCGGCGAAGCAGTGGGCGGTGACGCGGGCGCCGAGCCGGTGCGCCTCGGCGATCGCCGCCTCGACGGCCTCGCGCGGCCAGCAGGCCGTCAGGTCACCGGCCTCGCGGTCGATCCAGTCGCCGACGAGCTTGACCCAGCCGTCGCCGCGCCGCGCCTCTTGGGCGACGTACGCGACGAGGTCCTCGGGCTCGATCTCGTGGGCGTAGTTGCGGATGTAGCGGCGCGTGCGCGCGATGTGCCGGCCGGCCCGGATGATCTTCGGGAGGTCCTCGCGGTCGTCGATCCAGCGGGTGTCGGACGGGGAGCCCGCGTCCCGCAGGAGCAGCGCCCCGATCTCGCGGTCGGTCAGCGCCTGCTTCTCGGCCGTGGCGGCGTCCACCGGGCCGTGCGCGTCCAGGCCGACGTGGCAGTGCGCGTCGACGAGGCCGGGCAGCGCCCACCCCTCGACGGTGACCGTCTCGACGGCCGGGGCGACCGGCCGGTCGTACGTCACTCGCCCCCCGACGACCCACAGTTCGTCCCGTACGTCCTCGGGCCCGACGAGCACCCGCCCCTTCACGTGCAGCACCGCGTGATCACTCATGGCAGCAGCTTAGGAGGCGGTCCCGGCGGACGGTACGGGGCGCTGGGAACGCCCGGCCGCGGGGTGCTCGGTACGCTCGTACCGCACCCCGAACGAACTCGTGAGCGACGTGAGCGAAGTGAGCAGTGACGTGAGCAGTACTGTGACGCATCCCTTTCTGGACCTGGCGCCGCTGAGCGCCCAGCACTTCGCCGCCATCGAGGCCCGGGTGGCCCGCCTGCTGGCGACCGAGCAGGACGTCGTGATCATGCAGGGTGAGGCCCTGCTGCCCCTGGAGGGATGCATCCGGGGCGCCGCGCGGCCCGGCACGACCGCGCTGAACGTGATCACCGGGCCGTACGGCCAGACCTTCGGTAACTGGCTGCGGGACTGCGGCGCGACCGTCATCGACCTCGCCGTGCCCTTCCACACGGCGGTCACGGCCGAGCAGGTGCGCCAGGCCTTCGCCGAGCACCCTCAGATCGACTTCGTGTCACTGGTGCACGCCGAGGCGGCGACCGGCAACACCAACCCGGTCGCGGAGATCGGTGAGGTCGTGCGCGAGCGCGGCGCGCTGTTCATGCTGGACGCGGTGGCCTCGGTGGGCGCCGAGCCGCTGCTGCCGGACGCGTGGGGCGTGGATCTGTGCGTGATCGGCGCGCAGAAGGCGATGGGCGGCCCGGCGGGCGTCTCGGCGGTGTCGGTGAGTGAGCGGGCCTGGGAGCGGATCGCCGCCAACCCGCAGGCGCCCCGCCGTTCCTACCTCTCCCTGCTGGACTGGAAGGAGCGCTGGATCGACGGTGGCCGCAAGGCGCTGCTGCACGCGCCCGCCCAGCTGGAGATGCTGGCCCTTGAGGCGTGCGTGGAGCGCATCGAGGCAGAGGGCCCGGACGCCCTGATGGCGCGGCACGCCACCGCCGCCGCCGCGACCCGCGCGGGCGCGCTCGCGCTCGGCGGGGGCCTGGAGCCGTACGTGTACGAGGCTCAGGACGCGGCCCCGGTCGCCACCACCCTGCGGGCGCCCTCGGGCACCGACGCCTCGGAGCTGGTCGCCAAGGCGCTGGCCGCCGACCCGGTGCTTCCGCTGGTCGCAGGTGGCGGGGCGCTGGCCAAGGAGATGATCCGGATCAACCACTACGGCCCGGACGCCACCCGCGGCGTCGTACACGCCTGCCTCGCGGCCCTGGGCGCCGCGATGGGCGAGGCCGGCCTCACGGTCGACCTGGAGGCGGCGCGAAGCGCGGTGACCGCAGCTTGGCGGTAGCCCACCCCCGGCTGCCCGGATCGCGTCGAAGCCCTGCTGTCCGGAGCGCCACCGCAGCGCTGCCGTGCCGTCCGGAGCACCACCGAAGCCCTGCCGTCCGGAGCGCCACCGAAGCCCCGCTGTACGGATCGCGTCGAAGCCCCGCGGGGCTTCGACAGGCCGCTCTTCTCCCGGGGGGCCTCCGCATGGCAGCGTCCAGGGCATGACCACGCTTCCGGACGGCCGCCGTATCCCGCCACTGACCGCCGATGAGCCCACCATGCTGGCGAGTTGGCTCGACCTGCACCGCGCGACGCTCGCCGTGAAGTGCGCGGGGCTCGACGACGAGCAGGCGCTGCGTACGCCCGTCGAGCCGTCGGCGCTCTCGCTGTTCGGTCTGGTGCAGCACCTCGCCGAGGTCGAACGCAACTGGATCCAGCGGGTGTTCGCCCGGCGGGAGGTCCCGCTGCTCTACGGCGAGCCGCCCGGCGGTTTCACTCTGGACCGCTCGAAGACGTTCGCCGAGGTGCTCGCGGTGTGGGAGCGCGAGGTCGCCGTCAACCGCGAGATCTGCGCGGGGCGATCGCTGGACGAGACAGGGCGGCTCGGCGCCGAGGAGGCGGCCGTCGTGGGCGGTGACGAGGAGGTCAGCCTCCGCTGGATCCTGATGCACCTCATCGAGGAGTACGCCCGCCACAACGGGCACGCGGATCTCTTGCGGGAGCGCGTCGACGGGGTCACGGGGACGTGACGGAACATGAATCGGGCGCGCCGTTGGCGCGCCCTCCGAGGGCCCTCCAACCATTCCCCCGCCCATTCCCCGGACCATTCCTTCGCCTATTCATCCGCGCATTCTCACGAATTCTTTATCAGCTCAGCTTCCCGTATCCTTCTGCCCGCTTTCCGAGGTTCTAAACACTAAGGTTTCGTCAGCGCCAAACGGCGTAATTCGGGCGCGTCTCGACCAGGTTTCAACCATGTGACGCACTCCACATGGCGCCCCTTCTGTCACGATTAATCCGGGTCAAATCGCCACAAACAGCAAAGATCTCATGCGTGCGCACACCCGCGCGCGATAACACATAAGGCGCTCTCACGTAACCCCCTCCCCCGATGCAATTCAAGAAATTGCTCGGTAAATTCAATCCGCATGACCGCTGCACAAGCCGATCTACCGACCGACCTGCGAGCGAAATTCCTGGAAATGCCGGAGGGGCTGCGACTCGACAGCCCCGCCGTCGCCGACGGCGCCGCGATGTGGCGGATCGCCCGCGACTCCAAGGTGCTGGACCTCAACTCTTCGTACAGCTACCTGCTGTGGTGCCGCGACTTCGCGGCCACCTCGGTGGTGGCCCGGGACGCCGACGGCGAGCCGGCCGGTTTCATCACCGGCTACATCCGGCCCGAGCGTCCGGAGACCCTGCTGGTGTGGCAGGTGGCCGTCGACCACGCGCACCGCGGCCGCGGCCTCGCCGGTGCCCTGCTCGACGGGCTGACCGCGAAGGTCGCCGCCGGACGCGCGCTGACCACGATCGAGACGACCATCACGCCGGGCAACACGGCGTCGGAACGGCTGTTCCTCTCCTACGCGCGACGGCACGGCGCGTCGGTCGAGCGGAAGATCCTCTTCGACGCGGGTCGATTCCCTGATGACGGGCATGAGGCAGAGGTGCTCTACCGCATCGGCCCGGTCGACACGACCGGCCTCTGATCGTCGCCCCCTGCTCCCTGACTTCTGCCCCACCCCCCTCCCCCCGCACGTCCGAACCCCCCACTTCCACGTCTTTCCATCTCCCAGGAGATCCGCTGTGACCATCACCCAGCCCGACCTGAGCGTCTTCGAGACCCTGGAGTCGGAGGTGCGCAGCTACTGCCGCGGTTGGCCTACGGTCTTCGACCGCGCGCAGGGCAGCCGCATGTACGACGAGGACGGCCACGAGTACCTCGACTTCTTCGCCGGCGCCGGTTCGCTGAACTACGGCCACAACAACCCGGTCCTCAAACGCGCGCTCATCGACTACCTGGAGCGCGACGGGGTCGTGCACGGGCTCGACATGTCGACGTCCGCCAAGCGCGCCTTCCTGGAGTCGTTCCAGAACATCATCCTGCGCCCGCGCGACCTGCCGTACAAGGTCATGTTCCCGGGCCCGACGGGCACCAACGCCGTGGAGTCGGCGCTGAAGCTGGCCCGCAAGGTCAAGGGCCGCGAGTCGATCGTGTCGTTCACGAACGCCTTCCACGGTATGTCGCTCGGCTCGCTCGCGGTGACCGGCAACGCCTTCAAGCGGGCGGGCGCCGGCATCCCGCTGGTGCACGGCACGCCGATGCCGTTCGACAACTACCTCGACGGCCAGACGCCCGACTTCATATGGTTCGAGCGGCTCCTTCAGGACCAGGGCTCCGGCCTCAACCAGCCCGCCGCCGTCATCGTCGAGACGGTGCAGGGCGAGGGCGGCATCAACGTCGCCCGCGCCGAGTGGCTGCGCAAGCTCGCTGACGTGTGCGAGCGCTGGGACATGCTCCTGATCGTCGACGACATCCAGATGGGCTGCGGCCGCACCGGTGCCTTCTTCTCCTTCGAGGAGGCGGGCATCACGCCGGACATCGTGACGGTGTCGAAGTCCATCAGCGGCTACGGCATGCCCATGTCGCTCTGCCTGTTCAAGCCGGAGCTCGACGTGTGGGAGCCGGGCGAGCACAACGGCACCTTCCGCGGCAACAACCCGGCGTTCGTCACGGCCGCCGCCGCGCTTGAGACGTACTGGTCCGACGGTTCGGCGATGGAGAAGCAGACCCGTGCCCGCGGCGAGCAGGTCGAGCAGGCGCTGACCGCGATCGTCGACGAGAACCGCGCCGAGATCAAGGAATTCCGTGGCCGCGGCCTGGTCTGGGGCATCGAGTTCCTGGACAAGGACCGTGCGAGCGCCGTGGCGAAGCGGGCCTTCGAACTGGGCCTGCTGATCGAGACCTCCGGCCCCGAGGGCGAGGTCGTCAAGCTCCTTCCGGCGCTGACGATCACCCCCGACGAGCTGGACGAGGGGCTGCGCACGCTGGCCCGCGCGGTCCGCGAGACCGCCTGAGCGAGCGAGAGTCCGAGCCCTTCACCCCGTAAGAGAAAAGGAACCACCACACCGTGATCGTCCGTTCGTTCAAGGACATTGAAGGCACCGACCGGCATGTGAAGGCCGCGTCGGGTACCTGGGAGAGCAAGCGCATCGTCCTCGCCAAGGAGCGCGTGGGGTTCTCCCTGCACGAGACCATCCTGTACGCGGGGACGGAGACGTCGATGTGGTACGCCAACCACATCGAGGCCGTCGTCTGCACCAAGGGCGAGGCCGAGCTGACCGACGACACGACCGGCGAGACGTACACGATCACTCCGGGCACCATGTACCTGCTCGACGGGCACGAGAAGCACACCATGCGGATCAAGGAGGACTTCCACTGCCTGTGTGTCTTCAACCCGCCCGTCACCGGCCGTGAGGACCACGACGAGAACGGCGTGTACCCGCTGCTCACCGAGCCCGACGAGGGCTGAGAGCCGCGCGCGGTCGGCAGAGGTCGGCTGAACATCCCGCACAGGGCCGTACGAGAGGAGAGGCAGGCAACACCATGACCACCGCACCCGAACGCACCACCACTGACCTGTACCCGACCCGAGGCGCCGAAGAGGTCCTCATCGAACGCAAGGACCCGGTGGTGTGGTCCGAGCCGGGTGCCGAGGGGCCCATCGCGGCCGGGGATCTGGCGGGGTTCGAGCGGGACGGTTTCCTGGCCATCGACCAGCTGATCACCCCGGACGAAGTCAGCGTGTACCACGCCGAGTTGGAACGGCTCATGAACGACCCGCTGATGCGCGCGGACGAGCGTTCCATCGTCGAGCCGCGCTCACAGGAGATCCGCTCCCTCTTCGAGGTGCACAAGATCAGTGAGCTCTTCGGCAAGCTCGCGGCCGATCCGCGCGTGGTGGGCCGGGCCCGGCAGATCCTCGGCTCGGACGTCTACGTCCACCAGTCCCGGATCAACGTGAAGCCGGGCTTCGGGGCCTCGGGGTTCTACTGGCACTCGGACTTCGAGACCTGGCACGCGGAGGACGGCCTGCCGAACATGCGCACCGTCTCGGTGTCGATCGCCCTGACGAAGAACCACGACACCAACGGCGGCCTCATGATCATGCCGGGGTCGCACAAGACGTTCCTCGGCTGTGCGGGCGCCACGCCGAAGGACAACTACAAGCGGTCGCTCCAGATGCAGGACGCGGGCATCCCGTCGAACGAGACGCTGACCCGCCTCGCGGGCGACCACGGCATCCGCCTCTTCACCGGCGAGGCGGGCTCGGCCACGTGGTTCGACTGCAACGCCATGCACGGCTCCGGGGACAACATCACCCCGTACCCGCGGTCGAACGTCTTCATCGTCTTCAACAGCGTGGAGAACACGGCGGTGGAGCCGTTCGCGGCGCCCGTGCGCAGGCCCGAGTTCATCGGGGCGCGGGACTTCACGCCGGTGAAGTGACCTGATCCCAGGCATGATTCGATTCGGCCCGGCACCCCCCGTGGGCGCCGGGCCGATGGCTTGCGCCGGGCCGACGGCTTGTGCCGCCTCCGTCCCTACAGCGCGGGGTAGTCCGTGTAGCCCTTCTCGGTGCCGCCGTAGAAGGTCGCCGGGTCGGGTGTGTTGTACGGCCCTTCGGCCTTGAGGCGGGCCGGCAGGTCCGGGTTGGCGACGAAGAGCGCGCCGAACGCGACGATGTCCGCGGTGCCGTCCTCGATGAGGGCGAGTTCGCCGTGGCTCGTGGGGCCCTCGGTCCGCGGGTTCAGGATGAACGTGCCGCCGAAGTCCTTGCGCAGCCGGGTGGTCAGCTCACGGATCTCGCCCACCTCCATGACGTGCAGATACGCGAGGTCGAGCGCGGCCAGCTCCTTCACCAGGGCGGTGTACGCCGGCTCCGGGTCGGTCTCGGTGATGTCGTTGAAGGGGTTGCCGGGCGAGATGCGGAAGCCGGTGCGGGCGGCGCCGATCTCGGTGGCGACGGCCTTGGCCACCTCCACCGCGAAGCGCAGGCGGTTCTCCGTGGAGCCGCCCCACTCGTCGGTGCGCCGGTTGGTGCCGGGGGCGAGGAACTGGTGGATCAGATAGCCGTTGGCGCCGTGCAGCTCGACGCCGTCGAAGCCCGCGTCCACGGCGTTGCGCGCGGCGGTCGCGAAGTCGGCGATGGTGGCGCGGATCTCGGCGTCGGTCAGCTCACGCGGGGTGACGAAGTCCTTGGGGCCCTCGGCGGTGTAGACCTGGCCCTGGGCCGGGACGGGCGAGGGGGCGACGTTGACCAGGCCGTCGGGGAGCAGTACCGGGTGGCCGACGCGACCCGCGTGCATGAGCTGGGCGAAGATCTTGCCGCCCGCCGCGTGCACGGCGTCGGTGACCTTGCGCCAGGCGGCGACCTGCTCGGCGCTGTGCAGGCCCGGAGTGTCCGGATATCCCTGGCCGACCACAGAAGGCTGGATCGCCTCGCTGACGATCAGGCCGGCGGAGGCCCGCTGAGCGTAGTACTCGACGGTCAGGTCGGTGGGAACACCTCCCTGACCTGCACGGCTACGGGTCATCGGGGCCATGGCTATGCGGTTGGTGAGCGGGGTGCCGGACAGGTCGATCGGGTCGAACGCGGTGGTCATCAGGACTCCCGGGCAGGTTTTATGTGGTCGGCCAACTACATGGCCGGGCTTCACTGTAACTCATTTCTTGGCCGACCAAGGTAATCTTTCGGAAGACGTCCAGTGACCAGCAGGAGCGCGTGATGAAGGCCGACACCCCCCCGACCGAACCGGCCGACCCCGCCTGTCCCCCCGGGCTCCCCACGGTGGCCGAGGCGGGCCCCGTCAGCCATGCGCTGAGCCGGGTGGCGCGCCTGCACCGCATCGCGGCGGGCAAGGTCCTGAAGGGGGTCGGCCTCTACCCGGGCCAGGAGTTCGTGATGGTGCACCTGTGGGACGCCGGCCCGGTGCGGCAGTCCGATCTCATCAAGGCGGTCGACCTCGACCCCTCGACGGTCACGAAGATGCTCCAGCGCCTGGAGCAGGCCGGGCACGTGCGGCGCCGCCCCGACCCGGCCGACCGCCGGGCCGTGCTGGTCGAGGCCAGCGACGCCAGCTGTGGCCTGCTTGCCCAAGTGGAGGGCGCCTGGGGCCGGTTGGAGGGGCATACGCTCGCCGGTCTGGACGAGGGCGAGCGCGCCACGCTACTGCGGCTGCTCACCAGGGTGGAGACGAACCTCTGCACGGAGACGGCGGACTGCCCGGAGCGCCGGGCGGCGCAGGGCTGAGCGGCCGAGCCCCGCCGGGGGGCGGCACGGCCGTCAGCCGGACAGCACGTCGAGGAGGCGGTCCACGTCCGCCTCCGTGTTGTACAGGTGGAACGACACCCGCAGATGCCCGGCGCGGGCCGCGGTGACGACCTTGGCGCGGGCGAGCTCCGCCTGACGCCCGCCGAGGCCGGGCACCGCCACGATGGGGGACGTCCCGGGCACGGGGGCATGGCCCAGCTCCGCGAGGCCCGCGCGGCAGCGAGCGGCGAGGGCCGTGTCGTGGGCGTGCACCGCCTCGATCCCGGCCTCCTCCAGGACCGCGAGCGCGGCTGCCGCCCCGTGATAGGCGAGGAAGGCCGGCCCCTCGTCGAACCGCCGCGCGTCCGGGGCGAGTTCGGTCAGCGGTCCGTACGTCGAGTGCCAGGTGTCGGCGGAGGCGAGCCAGCCGCCGTGCAGCGGTACGAGGGTCTCCTGCGCCGCCTCGCTCACCGTGAGGAACTGCGTGCCGCGCGGGCACAGCAGCCACTTGTAGGCGCCGGTGACGGTGTAGTCGTACAGCCCCGCGTCGAACGGCAGCCAGCCCACCGCCTGCGTGGCGTCGACGAGCGTACGCGCGCCGTGCGCGGCGGCGGCCTCCCGCACCGCCGTCAGGTCCGCGGTCCTGCCGTCGGCCGACTGGACGGCGGAGAACGCGACGAGCGCGGTGCCGGGCCGCACGGCCTCGGCGAGGGAGTCCAGCGGCACGTACCGCGGGCGGAGGTCGCCCCGTACGACGAAGGGGTTCACGACGGAGGCGAACTCCCCCTCGGGTATGAGGACTTCGGCGCCGGGCGGCAGTGCGGCCGCGATCAGCCCGACGTGCGTGGCGACGGCGGCGCCGGTGGCCACGCGCCCCGGGTCGACGCCGACGCACCGCGCGAAGGCGGCGCGGGCCTCCTCCACGACCTCGAAGTCCCCCGCCCCGCCGGGCCTGCCCTCGCCGAGTCCGGCGACGAGCGCGCCCACGGCCTCGGCGGCCCGGCGCGGCAGCAGGCAGCAGTTCGCCGTGTTCAGATACGTCGACGTGGGCGTGAACTCGCTGCGGCGGACGTCGTTGATCCCCATGGTGATCGCCATGGGGTCAACTCTTATACGCTTCAGCCGCTCTGCGGAACCGCGCAGCCGTCGGGCCCGCACGCTTCGCCTCCCGCTCCGCCTCCCGCGTCGGCGCCCGCGAGGGTGGTCAGCGGCGAACGCTCGCCCCACGCCTGTCGCAACGCCTGTGTGAAGACCTCGGCGGGCTGAGCCCCGGAGATGCCGTACTTGCGGTCGAGGACGAAGAACGGCACGCCGTTCGCGCCCAGGTCGGCGGCCTCGCGCTCGTCGGCACGGACGTCCTCGGCGTACTGGTGGGGGTCGGCGAGGACGGCACGCACCTCGTCCGCGTCCAGGCCCGCCTCGACGGCGACCTCGACGACGCGCTCGTCGTCCGCGAAGACGGACCGCTCCTCGGCGAAGTTCGCGCGGTAGAGCAGCCCGATCAGCTCGTCCTGCCTGCCGCGCTCCTTGGCGAGGTGCAGGACCCGGTGCATGTCGAAGGTGTTGCCGTGGTCGCGGCCCTCGGTGAGGTAGTCGAGCCCCTCGGCGGCGGCGTTCTCCCCGAGCCGCCGCTCGCCCTCGCGGGCCTGCTCCTCGCTCATGCCGTACTTGCGCATGAGCATCGGGATGACGGGACCGCTGTCGCCCTTGGCGCGGTTCGGGTCCAGCTCGAAGGAGCGGTGCACGACCTCGACGCCGTCACGGTGCGGGAAGGCGGCGAGGGCCTTCTCGAAGCGGGCCTTGCCCACATAGCACCAGGGGCAGGCGATGTCGCTCCAGATCTCGACGCGCATGTGTGGCTCTTTCCAGGTCGTGCGGTACAGGGCGGAGGCTGCCTCCGCTCACGGTGTCAACGTACGGGCAAAGCGGCTCATTCCCCCGCCGTGAACTTTCCCGTGTTCGCGCGGATCCACGTGCGCAGGTGGGCCAGCGGTTCCAGGGCGCCGCGGCCCAGCTCGGTCAGTTCGTACTCCACGCGGGGCGGGACCTCCGCGTGGACGGTGCGCAGGACCAGGCCGTGGTCCTCCAGGCGGCGCAGGGTCTGGGTGAGCGCCTTGGGGCTGACGCCCTCCAGCTTGCGGCGCAGCTCACCGAAGCGGCGCGGGCCGTCCGCCAGGGCGGTGATGGCGAGGCCCGTCCATTTGTGGACGAGCAGCTCCCAGACCGCGCGGCCGGGGCAGAGCTGGCCGTAGATGTCGTGGGGAGGGTGAGGAGAGGAGCCGGTGCGGGACTGAGCAGTCGTGGGAGCGGTCATGGGAGCGGTCATGGGAGCGGTCATGGTTTCGAAAATATAGTTACGGCCCTTGCGGGTAACCAGGCGGTTCGCCCTACCGTCCCGATCATGACTTTCACCGCTGCTTCCTCCCTGGGCTCCCCCGTCCGCGTCGGCCTCGTCGGCCTGTCCGCCCGCGGCGGCTGGGCGCCCCGCTCCCACCTCCCCGCACTGTCCGCCCTGAAGGGGTACGAGCTGCGCGCCCTGTCCGCGTCGAGCGAGGCCTCCGCGCGGGCCGCGGGCGAGAAGTACGGCGTACCGCTGGCCTTCGGGTCGACCAAGGAGCTCGTCCGCAGCGATCAGGTCGACCTCGTCGTGGTGAGCGTGCGCGTGCCGCTGCACCGCGAGGTGGTCCTCGCCGCGCTCGGCGCGGGCAAGGCGGTGCTCTCCGAGTGGCCCCTCGGCAACGGCCTCGCCGAGGCCGAGGAGCTGGCGGCGGCCGCGGAACGGGCCGGGGTGCGGACGTTCGTGGGGCTCCAGGCCCGGTCGGCGCCCGCCGTCCGGTACGTCCGGGAGTTGGTCGCCGACGGTTACGTGGGCGAGGTCCTGTCGACCACTCTGGTGGCCTCGGGGCGGGGGTGGGGGCCGGTCTTCGAGCCGGGCGGCGCGTATCTGCTGGACGAGGGCAATGGCGCGACCATGCTGACGATCCCCTTCGGGCACACCGTCGACGCGGTGACCATGGCGCTCGGGGAGTTCACCGAGGTCTCGGCGACCACGGCGACGCGGCGGCCCGTCGTGCGGGAGGCGGGCACGGGACGCACCGCGCCGATGACGGCCGCCGACCAGATCGCCGTCTCGGGGCGCCTGGAGTCGGGCGCCGTCGTCTCCGCCCACTTCCGGTCAGGACTGTCGCGCGGCACGGACTTCCACTGGGAGATCAACGGCACGGAAGGGGACCTCGTCGTCACCGGCGACTCCGGCCACCTCCAGCAGGCGGCGGTGACCGTACGCGGCGGGCGCGGCACGGACACCGGCCTGACCGAGCTGCCCGTGTCCGAGCGCCACTTCGCCGTGCCGGAACTGGACGGGCTGCGCGGGACGCCGTCGTACGAAGTGGCGTACAACGTGGGGGCCCAGTACGCCCAGATCTTCGCCGACCTGACGGAGGACACCGCCCACGCGCCGGACTTCGCGCACGCCGTGCGGCGGCAGCGGCTGCTGGACGCGATCGGGCGGGCGGCGGCCACGGGCGCCCGGGTGACGGTGTGAGGCTTTGGGCAGCCAGGCAGCCTGCCGCACGCCGGGCCACCTTCCACCACGGGGACGCCCTCACTGACGGCGAGCCTCACGTCGTATGGCGCCGCATCGGCACGCACACCGTCTTCACCCGCCCCTGAGCCCGCCGCCGGTCAGTGTTCCAGCCGCCCGTCCACCCGCCGCGGCAGCCCCAGCGGGTTGGCGTCGCGCAGCTCCGGCGGGAGCAGGGCCTCGGGGGTGCTCTGGTAGGCGACCGGGCGCAGCCAGCGTTCGATGGCCGTGCCGCCCACGGACGTCGACGTGGACGTGGTGGCCGGGTAGGGGCCGCCGTGGTGCTGGGCGGGTGCGACCGCGACGCCCGTGGGCCAGCCGTCGACGAGTACGCGCCCGGCGAGCGGGGTGACCTCGGCGATCAGTTCGGCGCCCCGGCCGCTCACGCCCGCCGCCTCGTCGGAGGAGAGCTGCACGGTCGCGGTGAGGTTGCCCGGCAGCCGCGAGAGGACGGCGGTGATCTCCGCCTCGTCCGCGTAGCGCGCGACGACGGTGACCGGGCCGAAGCACTCCTCCAGGAGCAGGTCGTGCTCCCCCTCGCTCGCGAGGCGCGCGGCCGGGACGGTGAGGAAGCCGGCGCTGACGGTGTGCTCGTCGCCGGCGCCCGGGGTCACCGGGGCCTGGACGTCCGGGAGTTCGGCGCGCTCGCGCACCCCGGCGACGAAGTTGTCCCGCATCCGGTGGTCGAGGAGCACCCCGGCCTCGGTGACGCCCACCGCCTCGGCGAGGGACTTCACGAGCCGGTCGCCGCCCGGGCCCTCGGGGGCGAGGACCAGGCCAGGCTTGACGCAGAACTGGCCGACGCCGAGGGTCATCGAGCCCGCGAGTCCGGTGCCGATCTGCTCGGCGCGCTCGGCGGCGGCGGCCTCGGTGACGACGACGGGGTTGAGGGAGCCCAGTTCGCCGTGGAAGGGGATCGGCACGGGCCGCGCGGCGGCGGCGTCGAAGAGGGCGCGGCCGCCGCGGATGGAGCCGGTGAACCCGGCGCCCGCGATCAGGGGGTGCTTGACCAGTTCGACGCCCGCCTCGAAGCCGTGGACGAGGCCGAGGACGCCCTCGGGGACGCCGTGCGCGGCGGCGGCCCCGCGCAGCACGGAGGCGACCAGCTCGGAGGTGCCCGGGTGGTCGGGGTGGGCCTTGACGACGACGGGGCAGCCCGCGGCGAGGGCGCTGGCGGTGTCGCCGCCGGGCACGGAGAAGGCGAAGGGGAAGTTGGACGCGGAGTAGACGGCGACGACGCCGAGCGGGATCTTGTAGCGGCGCAGGTCCGGGACGGGCGGGGTCGCCGAGGCGTCGGGGTGGTCGATGACGACGCCGAGGAAGGCGCCCTCGTCGACTGTGTCGGCGAAGGCCCGCAGCTGGTAGCAGGTGCGGGCGAGTTCGCCGGTGAGCCGGACGGGGCCGAGCGCGGTCTCCGCGTCCGCCGCCTCCACGAGGTGGTCCTTCGCCTCCTGGAGGAGTTCGGCGGCGGTGCGCAGGAAGGCGGCGCGGACCGCGCGGTCGGCGAGCGCGGGCGCCGCGTCCCGGGCGGCGAGAACCGCGCGGTCGACCTCCTCGGCTGTGGCTTCCACCGCAACCTGCTCACGCTGCTTCCCGGTTCGGGGGTCGACACTCCAGACTGGTGCTGCTGCCACCGCGGATTCCCTTTCCAGAGGTATGCCACTCACCTGGGCTGTTCGATATACTGAACGCCGTCTCTGTTCATGAATGACCGGAGGCTTCGGAGAGTATTTCTCGGCGAACTAAGGGGTCAAGGGCGATGTCGACTGGCGAGACCGGAGGGGGTGCGCAGGTCAAGTCCGCCGTGCGCACGGTCGAGTTGCTGGAGTACTTCGCGGGCCGCCCCGGGATGCACTCGCTGGCCGCCGTCCAGGAAGCCGTCGGGTACCCGAAGTCGAGCCTCTACATGCTCCTTCGCACCCTGGTCGAGCTCGGTTGGGTGGAGACGGACGCGACCGGCACGCGGTACGGCATCGGCGTCCGCGCCCTGCTGGTCGGTACCTCGTACATCGACGGCGACGAAGTGGTGACCGCCGCCCGGCCGACCCTGGACCGGCTCTCCGACGACACGACGGAGACCATCCACCTGGCGCGGCTCGACGGCACGAACGTCGTCTACCTCGCCACCCGCCAGTCCCAGCACTACCTGCGGCCCTTCACCCGCGTGGGCCGCCGGCTGCCCGCGCACTCCACCTCGCTCGGCAAGGCGCTGCTCGCCACCCACACCGACGAGCAGGTCCGCAAGATGCTCCCGGAGGCGCTGCCCGCGCTCACCGAGCACACCATCACCGACCGCGAGAGGCTCATCGAGGAGCTGCACGCGGTGCGCGAGCAGGGCTTCGCGGTGGACCGCGAGGAGAACACGCTCGGGCTGCGCTGCTTCGGCGTCGCCATCCCCTACCGCACCCCGGCGCGGGACGCGATCAGCTGCTCGGTGCCGGTGGCGCGGCTCACGCCCGCCCACGAACAGATGGTCAAGGACGCCCTGTTCGACGCGCGCGACCGGCTGACGCTGGCAACACGTCGGCTCTGACGCCTCGTCGGCGGCAGAGCCTATGAGATGCCGGCGTCGCCACCTCGTAGGCTCTGCCGCATGGATGTCAGCCTGCGCGAAGTCCACGACAGTGATCTGCCCGTCTTCTTCCGGCAGATGAACGACCCCGAGTCCGCCCACATGGCCGCCTTCACCCTGAAGGACCCCGGCGACATGGACCGCTTCCAGGCGCACTGGACGAAGATGCGCACCGCCCCCGGCACCGACGTGCGTACGGTCCTCGCCGACGGGGACGTCGTCGGCAACGCCGCGGTGTACGGCGCGCCGGGCGAGCGTGAGGTGACGTACTGGATCGACCGCGCGTACTGGGGCCGTGGCCTGGCCACCGCCGCCCTGCGCGAGCTGATCGCGCTGATCCCGGAGCGTCCGCTCCACGCCCGCGCGGCGGCGGACAACGCGGGGTCGATCCGCGTCCTGGAGAAGTGCGGTTTCCGCGTGACGGCGACCGACCGGGGCTACGCGGCGGCGCGCGGGGCGGAGATCGACGAGGTGGTCCTCGTCCTGGACCGCGCCTGAGCCTCCGCCGCGCGGGGGAGGCGGATCGTCGCGGCGCAGGAGGTGCCGGGAGCGGCCCGGCGGGAGTGTGGAGCCATGACGCGGACACTGCCCTCCTCCCCGCAGGCCGCCGCCCACCCGGTGGCGTTCACCTCGGCCGCCCTCAGCCCGCTCCGCCGAGCGCTGCGGTTCCTCGCCATGGCCGCCTGCGCCCCCTACCTCGCCCTCAAGGCCGCCTGGATCTGCGGGAGTCACCTCGGGATTCCCGAGGGCAGCTCTCTGCTCGACCACCGCGCGCTGATGATCTTCGCGAACGGCCTGACCGTCCTGATGGACGCGGCCGTCATCGTGCTGGTGCTGCTCCTGACCCGGCCGTGGGGCCTGCGGACGCCCGCATGGCTGCTCGCGTTCCCGATGTGGGCCGCGACCGGGCTGCTCGTGCCGATCATGGCCGGGTTTCCGCTGCAACTGCTGGTCAGGGTGTTCGGCGGGAGCGTGCACGGCCCCTCGGGGAGCGGCGGGGGCGAGCCGTTCCTCGCCGAGTGGGTCTTCGGCGTCGTCTACACCGGTTTCATCCTCCAGGGCATCGCGCTCGGCTCCCTCTTCGTGCTGTACGCGCGGGACCGCTGGGGGCACCTGTGGCGCGGGCGTGTGGGGAACCTGCCGCGTCCCGGTGCCGGTTCGAGGGGCGTGCGGGCCACCGCTGTCGCCGCCGCGCTGCCGGCCCTGGTCCTCCTCGTATGCCACCTGATGTGGGCCACCGGCTCCACCGCCGGACTCAACGAGGCGCAGGCCGAGGGGCGCACCACCGACTTCTACGTCCTGGAGTGCCTGGACATGCTCTACCTCGTCGCCGCTGTGACGGGCGTCCTGATACCGGCCTTCCGGCGGCTTCCGGCGCTGCCCGTGAAGGTTCCGCTCGCGCTGGCCTGGGTGGGCTCGGGGGCGGTGGGCTGCTGGGGCGGCTGGCTGCTGTTCGCCTCGCTCGTCGGCCCCTGGGACGACCTCTCCCGACAGCCCACCGGCCCGATGCTGCTGGCCTACTCTGTGCAGATGATCACCGGAATACTCGTGGCCGCCGTCGGGGTGCGCCTCCTCAAGGAGCGGGCGGGTTCCCCCGCGTGACAGCCCTCGCCATCTCCCTGTTCGGGCGTCGCACGCGCCGCCGGTGGATCCATCTGATCCTGGGCGGCGCGCTCTCCATGCCGTATATGTTCGTCGGCTCGGTGGTCGTCGGGCCGCTCGTCGGCGACGACCGGTTCTTCGGGTCGCTGACCTCCCAACTCGCCTCCTTCGCCGCCGGATTGCCGCTCGCCGCGATCACCGCGCTGTTCCCGCTGACCCGACCGATGTCGGTGGCCGCCGTGCGCACGCTGTGCGCGGTGCCGGACGAGTCGCTCGCCGAGGCCCCCGCGCGGGGGCGGGTGGCGCGCGGGCGGACCGCCGCGTGGTTCACGCTGCACCTCGGCCTCGGCGGGATCGTCAGCGGCATGTCGCTGGCGCTGCCGCCGTTCGCGTGCGTGCTGATCGTGCTGCCGTTCTTCGTCGTGTTCGGGGACAGCCGCATCGGGCTGCCCGAAGTCTTCGGCGAACCGTGGATGGCGGCGCTCTCGCCGGTCATCGGCTGTGCGTCGCTGGCCGCGCTCGCGGCGTGCGCGGCCACGGCCGGGGGGCTCCTGGCCCGCTGGGCGCCCGAGCTGCTCGGGCCCACGCCCGCCGACCGGCTCGTGGCCGCCGAGCAGCGGGCCGCCGATCTCGCGGTGCGCAACCGCCTGGCGCGCGAGCTGCACGACTCGGTGGGCCACGCGCTGAGCGCCGTCACGCTCCAGGCGAGCGCGGCCCGCCGCGTCCTCGACCACGACCCGGAGTTCGTCCGTGAGGCCCTGGCCGCCATCGAGGACACCACGCGCCGCACGGTCGGGGAACTCGACGCCGTCCTCGGCGTGTTGCGGGAGGCCGACGACAGCCGCTCGACGGCGCCCGCGCCCACCCTCGGAGCCGACCTGGACGGCCTGCTGCGCCGCACCAGGGCGGGCGGCCTGCGGGTGGCCGCCACCGTCGACATGGACCCCGCCGGCCTGCCCCCGCTGGTCTCCCGGGAGGCGTACCGCATCGTGCAGGAGGCGCTGAGCAACGCGCTGCGGCACGGCGGCGAGGGCGCCGATGTCACTCTGCGCGTCGCCCTGGACGGCCCCGACCTGACCGTCACCGCCGAGAACCCGCTGCCGCTCCGCTCCCCCACCGCCCGCCCCGGCGGCGGCCACGGTCTGCGCGGCATCGCGGACCGGGCCCGGCTGCTCGGCGGCACGGCCGCGGCGGGCCCGGCGGACGGCGTGTGGCGACTGGACGTACGACTTCCGTTGAAGGGACACGCATGACGACCACACCCGCTCCTGACAGTCCGGCCCTGCGGGTCGTTCTCGCCGACGACGAGCGCATGGTGCGTACCGCCCTGCGCGCGATCCTCTCCGCCGAGGCGGGCATCGAGGTCGTCGGCGAGGCGGCGACCGGCGCCGAGGCGGTGTCGGTCGTGCGGGAGCTGCGACCCGACGTGGTCCTGATGGACGTACGGATGCCGGAGATCGACGGCATCCGTGCCACCGAGCAGATCCTGCGGACGATGCCGCGACCGCCGCGCGTCGTGGTCGTGACGACCTTCGAGAACGACGCGTACGTGTACGAGGCGCTGCGGGCGGGCGCCGCCGGGTTCCTGCTGAAGCGGGCGGACGCGGACTCCCTCGTCCAGGCCGTGCGCGTCGTCGCGCACAGCGACTCGCTGCTCTTCCCCTCGGCCGTGCGCGCCCTGGCCGCCGAGCACGGGCGCGCCAAGCCCGCGCCGCCCGCCTGGATGGCGCGGCTCACCGGCCGCGAGAGCGAGGTGCTGCGACTGATGGCGGCGGGGCTGACCAACGCGGAGATCGCCGGGCGGATGGGGGTGGGCGCGGCGACGGTGAAGACGCACGTGGCGTCCGTCCTCGCCAAGACGGGCGCGCGGGACCGCACGCAGGCGGTGATCGCGGCGTACGAGGCCGGTTTCATGAACACGGACTGAGCCGCTCTCCCGATGCGCTCTCCCGATGCTCCCGGGCGCCTCGCGCTTTCATGAAGACTCGGTTCATGAGGACTTTCTGAGAAAGCGGGCGCAAGCGGAGCAGAAGGGAACGAAACCCTCCCCTTCGCTCGTCCTTTTGTGGGATGAACAAGACGATCAGGCGCGCCTCGGTCTTCGCACTGCTGCTCGTGCTCGCCCTGCTGGTGCGGGCGACGTGGGTGCAGTTCTACGACGGGAAGGCGCTCGCGGACGACAAGCACAACCGGCGCAACGCGATCGAGCAGTACGCGAACCCGCTGGGCGACATCATCGTGGGCGGTGAGGCCATCACCGGCTCCGCGCGGACGACGGGAGGCGACCTCGCCTACAAGCGCACGTACAAGAACGGCGCGCTCTACTCACCCGTGACGGGCTACAGCTCGCAGGTGTACGGCGCCACGCAGCTGGAGGGCATCTACCAGGACCTCCTGGACGGCACCGACAACCGCCTGAAGAACCCGCTCGACACGGTCACCAACAAGCGCGCCGACCCCGGCGACGTGGTGACGACCATCGACCCGGCGGTGCAGAAGGCGGGGTACAAGGCGCTCGGGGACACCAAGGGCGCGGCGGTCGCGCTCGACCCGAAGACCGGCGAGATCCTCGGCATGGTCTCGACGCCTTCGTACGACCCGTCGAAGATCAGCGGCTCCACGGACTCGAAGGAGTGGCAGGAGCTGACCTCCGACAAGGACAAGCCGATGGTGAACCGCGCGATGCGCCAGCCGCTGCCGCCCGGTTCGACGTTCAAGCTGGTCGTCGCCGCGGCGGCCCTGGAGGACGGGCTGTACTCCTCGGTGGACGCGAAGACCGCCAGCCCGAACCCCTACACACTGCCGGGCACGGCGACGGTCCTGAGGAACGAGAACCCGTCGGCGCCCTGCGAGAACGCGACGATCCGCACGGGCCTCCAGTACTCCTGCAACAACGTCTTCGCCAAGATGGCCGTCGACCTGGGCCAGGACAAGGTCAAGGCGATGGCGGAGAAGCTGGGCTTCAACGCGGACAAGCTGGACGTGCCGGTGCGCGCGGCGAAGAGCGTGTACCCCTCCGGCATGGACAAGGCCCAGACGGGCCTGTCGGGCATCGGCCAGTTCGACGTGACGGCGACGCCGCTCCAGATGTCGATGGTGTCGGCGGCGATCGCCAACGGCGGCGAGCTCGCCCCGCCGCACATGGTCTCGCAGATCACCGACGCGGACGGCAACGTCCTGGAGGAGTTCGGCGACGGCGACCCCCAGCGCGTGATGAGCGAGTCCGTCGCCGAGGGCCTGCGGTCGGCGATGCGGACGGTCGTCGAGAAGGGCACCGGTTCGAACGCGCAGATCAACGGCGCGACGGTCGGCGGCAAGACGGGCACGGCCCAGCACGGCGAGAACAACAGCAAGACGCCGTACGCGTGGTTCACCTCGTACGCCAAGGGCGCGGACGGCCAGGAGGTGGCGGTCGCGGTGATGATCGAGTCGTCCAGCGCGGCCCGCGACGAGGTCAGCGGCAACGGCCTGGCTGCGCCGATCGCCAAGGCGATGATGAAGGCGGCACTGAAGGGCTGAGGCGACGCACGCGGGCCCCGGGGGTGCACCCCCGGGGCCTTTCATGCGTACGTACCCACGTACGCACGGTCAGCGCTTACGTACCCACGTACGCACGGTCAGCGCTTACGTACCCACGGACAGCGCTTACGGCGGTCCGTCCACAGCCGGCAACCGACGATCAGTCCGAACGGCACGCACGCTCCGGCCAGCAGTCCGCCCGCGAAGCCGAGCCCCGTGCCCGCGTCATCGTCGTCGAGCGCGGACCCGAGGCCGCCCAGCACCACGGCCGCCCCGAGGACGGCGAGCAGGGCGTAGAACTTCCGGCTGAGGAAGTTCGACCGCTCCGGCGCCGGCGGGGGCGCGGCGATCTCCGCCGCCGGGCCGAGGCCGGCCGCCTTGGGGCGTTTGAACCAGGCGTAGATCACCCAGGTCCCGCACGCCTCCCAGCCGTCGGGGGCGAGGCGTTCGTCCAGGCCTTCGCGCCCGCGCGTGATCAGCTCCCTGCGGTACTCCCACCGCTGGGGCCGCGCCAGGTCCCGGTGGCTGACGAAGCGGCCGAGGGCGTCGACGCGCTCGACCTCCCAGCCCTGGTCGCCGAAGCGGTTCAGGAGCTCCTCGTCGACGTGGGTGTCGGCGGTCCAGCGCCAGGTCTCGACGTGTCCCTCCGGCGGGCCGTCGGGGGCGGCGGCCTCGGGGGCCAGCTGCCGGGCGAACTCCGCCGCGGGGCCGAACTCCGCCTCCGCGTCTTCGGCGCCCGACTCCTCCAGGTGCGCGGTCAGGTCCGCGACGGTCGCCTCGACGCGGTCGGCGGGCAGGCCGTGCGCGAGGAGCCGCTCGGCGAGGTCGGTGAGGTAGCTGTCCTGCTCGTACCGGGTGTTCATCGGGTCGGTTCCACTCCTGCCTTCGCGAGGAGCTCGCGTACGGATGTGTCGAAGGCGAGCCACAGGCCGCCCTGCTCGCCGAGGGTCTCGCGCCCGGCGTCGGTGAGCCGGTAGTAGCGCCTGCCGGGCCCCTTCTCGGCGGCGCGGAACTCGGCGGCGACCAGGCCCGCCTCCTCCAGGCGGTTCAGCACGGGGTAGAGCGTGCCGCCCTTGATCTGTCCGAAGCCGGCGGCTCCGAGGAGCTTGGCGATCTCGTAGCCGTAGCTCTCGCCGTCGGTGAGGCTGGCGAGCACGAGGAGGTCGAGTACGCCCTTGAACCAGCTGGCGCGGCGGTCGGTCACGTTCCCCTGCCCTTCAGTTGACGGTGAGCGGCGCCGCGGACGGCGTCGGCGGGGTGAGCGTCGTCAGGTCGCGCACGCTGAGGACGACATGCAGGGCGATGGGCAGGAGCAGGCTCCCGGTGGCGAGGTAGAGGCCGCTGAGCAGCGCGCCGAAGACGCCGAAGACGAGGAGTCCCCGGCGGCCCTGGTAGTACCCGGCGCCGGCGTAGACGAGCACGGAGAGGGCCGCGGCGGCGTAGAGGTGGAGGCCGAGGACGCCGACGCCGAAGGCGATGAGCAGGCCGCGGTAGACGAACTCGGCGCAGACGCCGTCGGTCACGCCGAAGGCGACGGCGAGGGCTCGCTCGCGGGGCGTGCCCGGCAGCATGGCCTCGATGGCGGCACGTCCCGGCACGTGCTTGCCCTGCCGGTCGAGGTCGCGGAGCGCGCGCCCGGACGTCACCGCGATCACCGTGCAGAGCAGGACGCCGACCGCGACGACGGCGGGCTTGTCGGGCGAGGCGATGCCGAGGTCGGCGGCGGCCACGCCCGGCGAGAGCAGCAGCGCCGCGGCCGCGAGGGCGGCGAGGGCCCACCACAGCCCGAGCTGGAGGCGGAAGTAGCGGACGAGGGCGCCCGGTTCGGTGGCGCGGCGACGGGCCAGCGAGGCGTACATGCGGCGGCCGAGCAGGGGTTCCCCGACCAGCAGATAGGCGCCGAGCGCGGCTGTGAGAGCCGTGGCGGCGGGTGAGAAGTCCGGCGAGATGTCCGGCGAGATGGTCATGGCGGGGTCCCCCTTCCCGAAGGGACCGCGGACGTGTGCCGTTCTGCCGTGGCACGCGCCCGCGACCCCATGAGCGTCTGAGCTACCTAGACCGTAGAGCTACCTAGTCAGGAACGCAACCTATCTCGGTAAGCCGAGCACGGACCCGAGCGGGGCGGAGAGGACCTAGCCCACGTAGTACGTCGGGTTCGGGAGCTTGTACGTCTTGTCGGCGTAGCCACCCGCGAGGTCCGACAGCTGGTCGCCGAAGCTGCCGACGATGTTGTAGCCGGTCGACTCGATGTGCCGGCGAGTGCCCTCCTTGAACTGGACGGTGTCGCACTTCCAGGCGGCGGGCGTGGCGCAGTGGCTCAGGTATGCCGGGGGGGTCGTCTTGTCCTTGGTGAAGACGTGCGCGCGGTCGAGTTCCGTGGCGTAGCCCGCCTTGGCGAGGTTGGTCACGGCGCCCTCGCGCTGCGACTCGGCGAGGCCGGTGAGGAAGAAGACCTCGACGCCCTTGCTCTTGGCGTACGCCACCAGCTCCGGCATGCCGAAGACGGCCGGACGCTTGGCCGCCTTGACGTAGGCGTCCCAACTGTCGCTGTTGTACGTGAAGTTGGTGGCCTTCTCGTAGTCGAGGCTGAGCAGCGCGGTGTCGTCGACGTCGAGGACGATCGCGGGCTTCTTACCGTGACCGCGGCCGTGGCCCTGATCCTGGCCGTGATCGTGGCCGGCCTCGCGCGCGGCCTTCCTGATGTCCTTCTTCGCCTTGGCCTGGATGCGGGCCAGGTCCTTGGCGTAGGGGCTGTCGGGCGAGGCCTTCCAGACACCGTCGGCGCCCTTGGTCGCGCCGTAGTAGGCGTCGATCTCGCCGACGAGGAGGCCTATGTTGTGGGGCTCCTTGGTGGGGCGCGGCGGGGCCTGGTCGGCACCGGCGGCTCCGGCGGCGTAGAGGGCGGCACCGGCGACTGTACAAGCCGTGGCCATGCCGGCCAGGCGTAGGGACTTCCGCATATGTTGCGTCTCCGCATCAGGGTTCGGGCAGGTCACCGCCTGTCTACGCGCATCAACCCCGGTCTGGGGAGACTGTGAGCCGACCCTTTACCTGATCCATACCTGGCGCCTGGCACCTGGCCGAAACCTTTACGTGGAGCGTCAGCCTGCGGGCCGCCACCCCGGGTCGCGGCCGCTCAGGCCGATCACCCGGTCCAGGAGAGGCGCGCCCTCCGGCACGGGCACCGGCTTCCCGAACAGGCCGCCCGACTCCTCGCCCTCCTCCCCCGTGGGGGTCAGGAGCGCCCGCGCGGCCTCCAGGCTCGCCTCGTCGGGCACGTACTCCTGGCCCGTGGCCCGTGCCAGGTCCCAGCCGTGGACGACCAGTTCGTCGAGGGCGACCAGGCCCGCGACCTCGCCGGGCAGGTCGACTCCGCCCGCCCGGGTCATGCCCTGCCGGGCCGCCGGGTCGCGCCACGCCTCGGCGAGGGCGTCCAGGGCCTTGGGCAGCTCGTCGCGCCAGCCGGTTCCGACGTCCGGCATGAGGTTCGCGGGGTCCTGGTCCAGCGTCGGCCCGAACTCCTTGCGCGCCGCCTGCTCGAAGGCTTGGGCCAGGCCGATCAGATGGCCGAGCAGATGGCGCACGGCGTACTCGGGACATGGGGTGGGCGCCCCGAGCTGCTCGTCCGTGACGTGCTCGGCCAGCCGCGCCACCAGGCGGGCCTGCGGGGCGAGGTCGAGGTGGTCGTCGGTCATGGGGGCCTCCATAAGGGCTGCGTAGGGCTGCGGACCAAGGTTCGCGGACGGGGGTTCGCGGACTGAGGCGGCGTTCTCGGTACGTCTCCCCTGGTGGACCGTGCGCGCGCCCCGAACTCATCGGCCTCCTTAAGGAAACCGCCCGATTCCGCTCCGGGCGCCTTAGGAACCAGCATCACCTGGCATGACATCGACGATCGGACGCGTCCTGCGGGACCGCGACGCCGGCCTCTATCTGGGCGCGGTGGTGGTCTCCGGCTTCGGGACCTCCGCGTTGTGGCTCGCTTCCGGGATCTGGGTGAAGGAGCTGACCGGCTCCGACGGGCTCGCCGCGCTGTGCCAGCTGGCCCTGTGGGCGCCCACTGTGATCGGCCCGCTGCTCGGCACGCTCGCCGACCGCACGCGCCGCAAACCGCTCTTGGTGGGCGCCAACCTCGCGCTCGGCGCCCTGCTCCTGTCCCTGTTCACCGTGGACTCCGCCGCACGGCTGTGGATCCTCTTCACCGTCCTCACGGTGTACGGGGCGTGCGGCGTCGTCACGGACGCGGCGGAGGCCGCCCTGGTCCCAACGGCCGTCGGCAAGGAACTGCTCGGCGACTTCAACGGCCTGCGGATGTCCGCCAACGAGGGCATGAAGCTGGTGGCGCCGCTCGCGGGGGCGGGCCTGTTCGCCGCGTACGGGGGCGCCCGGGTGGCGCTCCTGGACGCCGTCACGTTCGTACTCGCCGCCGGTATGTACGCGCTGCTGCGGGTGCGGGAGGCCGCTCCGGTGCGTGAGCGCGCCTCGCTGCGGGCCCGTACGGCGGAAGGGGCCCGGTACCTGTGGGGGCACGAGCGGCTGCGGCCGCTGGTGGTGGCGGGCGGCCTGACCATGCTGACCTCGGGGATCAGCGGTGCGACGGTCTACGCGATCGTGGAGCGGCTCGGCCACTCGCCCGCGTACACGGGTGTGCTGTACGTCGTGCAGGGCGCCGGCTCCGTGGCGGTGGGCGTGGCCTCGGGGGCGCTGGTGCGGCGCTTCGGGGCGTGGCGGTTCGGCGGCGCGGGCATCGCGCTGACCGGTGTGTCGGCGGCCCTGACCGCGCTGCCGAGCGACGCGGCGGTCCTCGCGGGGAGTCTCGCGAACGGCGTCGGGCTGCCCTGCGTGCTGATCGCGGGGTTTACGGCGGTGCAGCGGGAGACGCCGGACGCGCTGCTGGGGCGGGCGGCGGCGACCGCCAGCACGCTGATGTTCACGCCGACCGCGCTCGGCATCGCGGCGGGCGCGGCGCTCGTGGAGAGCGTCGACGTCCGCGTCCTGCTGCCGGTCCTCGCGGGGGCGCGGCTGCTGATCGCCGCGCCCCTGCTTTCCGGGCGTCGGGGGCGGGTTACTTCACGCCGGCCCAGCGCTTGATGGTGGCGACGGCCTCCGCCTGTTCGGCGGCGGGGAGCTTGGCGATCGACGCGCCGTGGCCCGCGCCCGGCACGACGTAGCGGTGGGAGTCGCGGTGGCTCGGGGTGAACCGTTCGGCGCTCCACGGGTCGTTCTGGCCGTAGACGAACATCATGCGCTCGCCGCGGGTCTTCACCCAGCGGTCCACGTCGGCGATCGTCCTGTTGCTGTACGTGCCCCGCATGGCGGCGGGCAGCACCGAGTTCGGCTGGTAGATGTCCGGGTAGTGGCGGACGCCCTTGAGGTGCTTGAACTTCAGGTCGGCCCAGCCGAGTTGGGTGGCGGCCTGATGGTAGTAGGGGCCCGAGCCGTTGGTGCCGAGGTCCTCGTCGCGGTAGACGCTCAGGCCGTGCTTCGTCGACCAGTCGTAGAGCTGGTCGTCCGTGGCCTTCTTCGCGTCGGGCACGGTCGGGCAGTCGGCGGCGGTGCCGGACTGCCAGAAGTTCCACACCTGGTCCAGGACGGCGAACTCGTAGGCGCGGTCGGTGGTGCCGAGGGTCTCCTCGAAGGTGTCGCCGTTGGCCTTGGCGTCCGCCTCGAACTTGGGGAGCAGCGTGTCGCGGCGTACGAGCATCTCGCGCTGCACGGCGTTCAGCGCGGCCCGGCACTCCTTGGTGCCGACCGTCTTGAAGAATCGCTCGTAGCCGCTGTCGTCGCGGTTGTTGGCGTCGTTGGGCGCGACGAACGCGACGACCGCGTCGAGGTCCTCGGGGTAGTAGCGCTCGTGGTAGGCCGCGGTCATGCCGCCCTTGCTGGCGCCGGTGCCCAGCCACTTGCCCTTCTCGATGGTGCGCAGGGCCCGGGTGAGGCGGTGCTCGTCGGCGGCTTCCTGCTGGACGGTCATCTTGGACCAGTCGTCGGCCGCGGCACCCGTCGGCCGTGAGGGCCCGAAGTAGCGGTGCTCGACGCCGACTTGGTTGGCGTCGACGAGCCGGGTGAGGGAGGCGGTGCCGCCGGGGAGGGTGTAGCCGCCGGTGTAGAGGACGGTCGGCTTGTCCGTGGACTTGTGCCAGAGCGTGGCGCGCTGCGTGAAGGTGGCGCCGTGGGGCTTCGCGTGGTCGACGGGCTGGACGTACGTCAGTGTGTAGAGGGGGTGGCCCTCCTTGTCCGCGACGGAGACGACCTTCATGCCCGGTATCTTCTCCAGGCGTTCACGGACGGCGTCGGCCGCGTCGCCCTGCGGGGCCGCCGCGGTGGCCTGTGCGGCGACGGGCGCCGCACCGCCGAGCACCGCGGCACCCGCCGTCAGTCCCGCGCAGACCAGCACGGATATGCCTTTGTTGCGCACCCTTGCCTCCCTGTGTCCCTGTGTCCCTGTGTCCCTTGGTACCGGGGACGATGGTGGTGGCCCCCGGTAGCACCGGCGGCGGTTGTGGTGGTCACCGGTACCGCCGGCGGTCGTGGTGCGCGGATCGTAGCGGCGCTCACGCCGGGCGCGACAGGGCCCGGACAACGTGCGGAAGGTCGCTCACGCCGGGCCGGGCGGGGCCAGGACGAGGTGCGGGAGGGCGCTCACGCCGGGCCGGAACAGAGCCTGCACCGCGTGCGCGAGGTCGCTCACTCCCGGCCCGACAGAGCCCGCGCCACATGCGCCAGGTCGGCGTCCGAGGCCAACCCCGCGTGGTAGAGGCGCAGTTCCGTGGCGCCCAGCTCTGCCGCCCGGGTCGCGTCGGCGGTGAGGGTCGTGGGGCTGCCGCCCATGCCGGCGACCACGGTGAGGTTGGCGGCGAGCACGGTGTCGTCCCTCGCGTGGTCCGCGAACGGCGTCAGGGACCTCGCGCCGCCCGTGCACGGCACGACCACGCCGTCGGCCGAGCCGAGGATGTGCGCCGGGTCGACGCCCGCGTTCGCCCCGCAGTGGTACGCGACCGGGTCCGCGTGCAGCAGCACCTGGAAGCCCGGCGGAGCCGCCGCGCGGACGGCGCCGATCGCGGCCTCCTGGAGGGTGCGGGCCGTTTCCTCGCGCCACGCGCGCGTGGCCGCCGCCCGCTCCACGCCGATGAGCTTCTCGACGCCCGGCCAGCTCCCCGTGTCCTCTGCCCGGCCGCGCCAGAACGGCTCCAGGGCGTCGCGGACGGCTGCCGCGAGCGCGTCGGGGTCGAGGCCCCTGCCGGCGTACCCCTGGCGGCAGGAGGCGCAGAAGCAGAGCGACATCAGATACTGGCCCGCCTCGCCGAGACCGACGCCCGCGGTCTTGTCGTGGGCGTGCAGATGCGCGAGGCCGTACCAGCCGCACGACTCCAGTTCCGTGCCGCTGGTACCGGGACGCACGGCGGCCTCCGCGGCGAGGTCGACGAGGTACGCGCGCGTGGCGGGCTGCGCGATGCACGGCGCCCAGGGGTAGCGGTCTCCGTAGGCGTTGACGACGGAGGTCGCCGGGTGCTCCTCGCCGAGGCGGGAGTTGTGGGCGAGGACGACCCAGCTGTGCACGTCGAGCCCGGCGGCTCGCAACGCCCGCGCGGCCTCGCCATAGGCGTCGCCGGGCGCCCACTCCCCGGCGGCGTACGGCCGCAGCGCGCGCCCCTGCCACCGCTCGCCCGGCGGGTAGAGCACGGCGGCGTGCGCGGCCGTGACGATCCGGTGGCGCGGGTGGCGCGGGGTCAGCGCGCGCGTGGAGTGATAGGCGGAGGCGAGGGTGACCTGCCGGACGCCGTGCGCGGCGAGGCGGGCGGGCGCGCCGGGGTCGCCGACGACGTCCCAGGGGTAGAGGAACGCGGCGGCCTTCACGCGCCCGCCCCCGGATGCGCGCTCCCCAGCAGCTTTCTGCCCCGCTCGACGAGTTCGGCCAGGCGTTTGACGTGCTCGGCGGCGGGCTCGTGCAGCGGCGGGCGCACGGGGCCGACGTCGAGACCGCCGAGCCGCACGCCCGCCTTGACAAGGGAGACGGCGTAGCCGCGGCCGAGGGCGCGCAGCTCCACGAAGGGCCGGTAGAAGCCGTCCAGGAGGTGGTTCACGGTGGCGTCGCCGTCAGCGGTCCCCGCGTTGAACGCCCGGTGGAAGGCGAGCGCGATGTCGGGCGCGAAGCAGAAGACCGCCGAGGAGTACAGGCGCACGCCGATGCCGCGGTAGGCGAGGCCGGTCAGCTCGGCGGTCGGCAGGCCGTTGAAGTACAGGAAGTCGCCAGGCACTTCGCCGCGCACGGCGCTGACGGTGCGCTGCATCAGGTCCATGTCGCCGAGGCCGTCCTTGAAGCCGATGACGCCTTCGGCGCGGGCGAGCGCGACGACCGTCTCCGGGGTGAGGACGGCGTTGTCGCGCTGGTAGACGATGACGTCCAGGGAGGTGGCGGCGGCGAGCTCGGTGTAGTGCCGGATCAGCCCTTCCTGCCCGGCGACGACGAGGTAGGGCGGCATGGCGAGCAGCCCGTCGGCACCCGCCTCCTCGGCCAGGCGCGCGTACCGCACGGCGAGCGCGGTGCCGTACCCGGCGCCGGCGACGACGGGCACCCGGCCCGCCGCCTCCTCGACGGCGGCGGCGACGCACTCCTGGAACTCCTCCGGGGTCAGGGCGTGGAACTCGCCCGTGCCGCAGCAGGCGAAGACGGCCGCGGCGCCCGCCTCGACGCCGCCGCGCACATGGGCGCGGAAGGCGTCCAGGTCGACGGAGTCGTCCGGTCCGAACGCGGTGACAGGGAAGAACAACGGCCCGCTGGGGACGCGGAGTCGGGAAGCGAGAGGGGCTGGCGTCACGGGCTCTCCCTAAGCGTGCACGTTTCTGATTTGCGTCCATATCTCTGAACACGCTCACGCTAGGGCGCCCTTTGGGGCCCGGTCAAGCGGAGGAACTGCTTACGCACGGGCGGATTTACCGCCTCCGGGGTCCACACGGCACCCTTGACGCGACGCGACAGCGATTTCTAGGTTGTCCATGAATGTGAATCCTGTACGCACATACATACGGCCGCACGACGAGGAGACTCCGCATGCCCGCTCCCCGCACCGTCCTGCTCACCGGCGCCGCAGGCGGCCTCGGCACGCTGATGCGCGGGCTCCTGCCGGCCCACGGCCACGAGCTGCGCCTGCTCGACATGCGCGCCATCGAGGGCGAGCCGGACGCGATCGTCGCCGACCTCGCGGACCGTGAGGCGCTGCGCGAGGCCGTGCGCGGGGTCGACGCGGTCCTCCATCTCGCGGGCATCTCCCTGGAGACCACCTTCGACAAGATCCTCAAGGCCAACATCGAAGGGACGTACCACCTCTACGAGGCGGCCCGGGAGGAAGGCGTGCGGCGGATCGTCTTCGCCTCCTCCAACCACGCGGTGGGGTTCACGCCCCGCCCCCGGGGCGACGACCCGCTGATCCCGGTCGACACCCCGCACCGCCCCGACACGTTCTACGGCCTGTCGAAGTCCTTCGGCGAGGATCTCGCGCAGTTCTACTGGGACAAGCACGGCATCGAGACCGTGTCGGTCCGCATCGGCTCGTGCTTCCCCGAGCCGTCGAACGTGCGGATGCTGTCCGTCTGGATGAGCCCCGCCGACGGCGCACGGCTCTTCCACGCGGCGCTCACCGCACAGGACGTCGGGCACACCGTCGTCTACGGCTCGTCCGCCAACACCCGCCTGTGGTGGGACCTCTCCTCGGCCCGCGCGCTCGGCTACGACCCGCAGGACGACTCCGAGCAGTACGCGGCCGAACTCATCGCCGAGCAGGGCGAACTGGACCCCGGCAACCCCGACCACGCCCACCTGGGCGGCCACTTCTGCACCCGTCCGCCGGTGTGGCCGCACTGACGCCCTGCCCCGTCCCGGGCGGCGAACGGGCGGCGCGCACCCCCGAAACGGGCAGGGCCACCGCCCGCACCACAGGCCACCGCCCCGCCGAACGGGCACAAACGGGCAGCATCGGGCCCGCCGCGCACCTGGTCCCGCCCCCGGCCGGGCGGTAGAACTTCCCCACAGGCCCGAACGGGCACGCGAGGCACGCCCCTGACCGGGGGCTTGACCAGGGGAAGAGGGTGGCGCCGATGACCGCGGAGGAACGTCAGCGGCGGATCGTCGACGCGGCCCGCCACTCCGGTTCCGTCGACGTGACGGCGCTCGCCGCCCAGCTCGGCGTCGCGAAGGAGACCGTCCGCCGCGACCTGCGCGCCCTGGAGGACCACGGCCTGGTCCGCCGTACCCATGGCGGCGCCTACCCCGTGGAGAGCGCGGGCTTCGAGACCACCCTCGCCTTCCGCACCACCATGCACGTACCGGAGAAGCGGCGCGTCGCCGCCGCCGCTGCCGAGCTGCTCGGCGACGCCGAGACCGTCTTCGTCGACGAGGGGTTCACGCCCCAGCTGATCGCCGAGGCGCTGCCCGGTGCGGCGGCCGGGCGCCCGCTGACCGTGGTCACCGCCTCGCTCGCCACCGCGGGCGCCCTCGCGGAGGCCGAGCACGTCACCGTGCTGCTGCTCGGCGGGCGGGTGCGGCCGGGCACGCTCGCCACCGTCGACCACTGGACGACCAAGATGCTGGCCGGGTTCGTCATCGACCTGGCGTACATCGGCGCCAACGGCATCTCCCGCGAGCACGGCCTGACCACCCCCGATCCCGCTGTCAGCGAGGTGAAGGCGCAGGCCATCAGAGCATCGCGGCGCACCGTCTTCGCGGGCGTGCACACCAAGTTCGGCGCGACGAGCTTCTGCCGGTTCGCGGGCGTCGCCGACCTGGACGCGGTCGTCACCAGCAACCGCCTGCCCGCCTCGGAGGCGCACCGCTACTCCCTCCTGGGCCCTCAGGTCGTCCGCGCCTGACGGCTCCCCGCCACGCGACACGCAACGCCCCCGTACGCCTCGGGCACGCCCGGAACATCCGTAGACATCCGTAATCGTCCTTCGAAGTCCAGAAGCACTTCATGCGAACCCCGAGCCGACGGAGGCCGCGCGCGCTCGCCGCGGCCGCCGCAGGGACGCTGCTCGCCCCGCTGCTCGCCGGCTGCTGGGCCGGTGCGGGCGGGGCCGGTTCAGGCGACGCCCTGAACGTCCTCATGGTGAACAACCCGCAGATGCTTCAGCTGCGCAAGCTCACCGCCGCCCACTTCACCAAGGAGACGGGCATCAAGGTGAACTTCACCGTCCTGCCCGAGAACGACGTCCGCGACAAGATCAGCCAGGACTTCGCCAACCAGGCGGGCCAGTACGACGTCGCCACCTTGAGCAACTACGAGATACCGATCTACGCCAGGAACGGCTGGCTGCACGAGGTCGGCTCGTACGCGCGCAAGGACCCGGCGTACGACGAGAAGGACATCCTGCCGCCCATGAGGCAGTCCCTTACCGCAGAGGACGGCAAGCTCTACGGACAGCCCTTCTACGGAGAGTCGTCCTTCCTGATGTACCGCAAGGACGTCTTCAAGAAGGCGGGCCTGACCATGCCCGAGCACCCCACCTGGCAGCAGGTGGCGAAGCTCGCCGCCCGGGTGGACGGCGAGGAGCCGGGGATGAAGGGCATCTGCCTGCGCGGTCTGCCGGGCTGGGGCGAGCTGATGGCGCCGCTGACGACCGTGGTGAACACCTTCGGAGGCACGTGGTTCGACAAGGACTGGAAGGCCCGCCTGGATTCCCCCGAGTTTGAAAAGGCGACTCGCTTCTACGTAGACCTCGTGCGCGAACACGGCCAGGCCGGTGCCGCCCAGTCCGGTTACGCCGAGTGCCTCAACAACCTCACGCAGGGCAAGACGGCCATGTGGTACGACGCGACGGCCGCCGCCGGTTCGCTGGAGTCCGCCACGTCCCCGGTCAAGGGCAAGATCGGCTATGTACCCGCCCCGGTGGCGCGGACGGAGAGCTCCGGATGGCTCTACACCTGGGCCTGGGGCATGCAGAAGACCTCGCGGAACCCGGACAAGGCCTGGAAGTTCATCTCCTGGGCGTCCGGCAAGGAGTACGAGAGGCTCGTCGGCGAGAAGACCGGCTGGTCGAACGTCCCCGCGGGCAAACGCACCTCGACGTACGCGAATCCCGCCTACCGCGAGGAAGCCGCCCCTTTCCAGGATGTCACCCGCGCCGCCATCGAGGGCGCCAGGCCCGGCAACCCGGGCGTGCAGCCGCGGCCCGCGCCCGGTATCCAGTTCGTGGGCATCCCCGAGTTCACCGACCTCGGCACCAAGGTGTCCCAGGAGATCAGCGCGGCCATCGCCGGGCGCCAGTCCGTCGACGCGGCCCTGGAGACGTCCCAGCGGCTCGCCGAGAAGATCTCCAAGGAGTACGAGGGACGATGACCGCCACCGCCTCCAGCGCCGCGCCCGTCGGCCACGCGCGCGTGCCCGCCGCCAAGGCCCCGGGAACCCCGGCCGGCTGCGCGCCTGGGCCACCAGGGCGCCGCTGCTGCCCGCCCTGATCTTCATGATCACCGTGACCCAGCTGCCGTTCGTGGCCACCTTGGTGATCTCCTTCTTCGACTGGAACGCCCTCTACCCGCAGGCCCGCAGTTTCACCTGGTTCGGCAACTACTCCGAGGTCCTCACCGACCCCGACCTGCGCGAGTCCGTCCTGACCACGATCCTGCTCACGGCCTCCGTCGTCCTCGCGAGCCTGGTCCTCGGGCTCGTCCTCGCGCTGCTCCTCGACCGGCGGTTCAAGGGGCGCGGCCTCGTGCGCACGCTCCTGATCGCGCCGTTTTTGCTGGTGCCGGTGGCCGCCGCGCTGCTGTGGAAGCACGTGCTCTACAACCCCGAGTACGGCCTCTTCAACGGCCTCCTGCACTGGATCGGCGGGGACGGGGCCGCGCAGCCCGACTGGATCTCGAACGCCCCGCTGCCGGCCGTCGCAGCCTCCCTGGTGTGGCAGTGGACGCCCTTCATGATGCTGATCCTGCTCGCGGGGCTGCAGAGCCGTGACCCCCAGCTGATCGAGGCGGCCCACATGGACGGCGCCGGGGACTGCCAGGTCTTCCGCCACCTGACCCTGCCCCACCTGCGCCGCTACCTCGAACTGGGCGCGCTGCTCGGCTCGATCTACATCGTGCAGAACTTCGACGCCGTCTTCACGCTCACCTCGGGCGGCCTCGGCACCGCCAACCTGCCCTACACCGTCTACCAGAGCTTCTACCAGGCGCACGAGAACGGCCTGGCCTCCGCGGCCGGCGTGCTCGTCGTCCTCGGCTCCCTCGTCATCGCGACCTTCGCGCTGCGGGTCGTGTCGTCCCTCTTCCGTGAGGAGGCCTCCCGCGCATGAGCAACGTACGTACCAAAGGTGCCAAAAGCGCCAAAGGTGTCGGCCTCGGTCTGGCCGCCTGGCTCGCCGCAATCCTGTTCTTCCTGCCCATCGCCTGGATGACGCTGACCTCCTTCCACTCCGAGGAGGACGCCGCCACCAACCCGCCCTCGCTCGCCGCCTCGCTCACCCTCGACGGCTACCGCGAGTTCTTCGGCGCGGGCGGCGGCGCGAGCCCCTGGCCCTCGCTCATCAACTCGACCGTGGCCTCGCTCGTCTCGACTCTGTGCGTGCTCATGCTGTCCCTGCCCGCCGCCTACGGCCTGTCCATCAGACCGGTGAAGAAGTGGACGGACGTGCTCTTCTTCTTCCTGTCCACGAAGATGCTGCCGGTGGTGGCGGGCCTGCTGCCGCTCTACCTCTTCGCCAAGAACACCGGCCTGCTGGACAACATCTGGCTGCTCGTCATCCTCTACACCTCGATGAACCTGCCGATCGCGGTGTGGATGATGCAGTCCTTCCTAGCCGAGGTACCCAAGGCGGTCATCGAGGCCGCGCAGATCGACGGGGCGCGGCTGCCCACCGTCCTCGCGCGCGTGGTGGCGCCCATCGCCCTGCCGGGCATCGCCGCGACCTCCCTGATCTGCTTCATCTTCAGCTGGAACGAACTGCTCTTCGCGCGGGTGCTCACGGGCGTCGTCGCCCAGACCGCGCCCGTCTTCCTGACCGGCTTCATCACCAGCCAGGGCCTGTTCCTGGCGAAGGTGTGCGCCGCGTCGCTCGTGATCTCCCTGCCGGTGCTCGCCGCGGGGTTCGCCGCCCAGGACAAGCTGGTCCAGGGCCTGTCGTTGGGAGCCGTGAAATGAAGGCCGCGATCGTCGAGTCGGTGGGCAAGGTCGTCGTCGGCGAGGTGCCCGACCCGACGCCGGGGCCCCGCGAGGTCGTCGTGGAGGTCGCCGCGTGCGGCCTGTGCGGCACCGACCTGCACATCCGCCAGGGCGAGTTCGCGCCGACGCTCCCGGTGGTGCCCGGCCACGAGTTCGCCGGCACCGTCGTCGCCCTCGGCCGTGACGTGCGCGAACCGGCGGCCGGTGACCGGGTCGCCGTGGACCCCTCGCTGCACTGCCACGAGTGCCGCTACTGCCGGGCCGGGCGGGGCAACCTGTGCGAGCGGTGGGCCGCCATCGGGGTGACCACGGCGGGCGGCGCCGCCCAGTTCGCCGTGGCGCCCGCCGCCAACTGCGTACGCCTGCCCGATCACGTACGCACTCAGGACGCGGCCCTCATCGAGCCGCTGTCCTGCGCGGTGCGCGGCTACGACGTCCTGCGGTCACGGCTCGGCGCGCACGTCCTGATCTACGGCTCCGGGACGATGGGCCTGATGATGCTGGAGCTCGCCAAGCGGACCGGCGCGGCGAGCGTCGACGTGGTCGACCTCAACCCTGAGCGGCTGGCGACGGCGCGGCGGCTCGGTGTCTCGGCGTCGGCGGCCGGCGCCGACGAACTGGACCGGCCGGGCGGCTGGGACGTCGTGATCGACGCGACGGGCAACGCGGCCGCCATCCAGGACGGCCTGGACCGGGTCGCCAAGGCGGGCACGTTCCTCCAGTTCGGCGTCGCCGACTACGCCACGCGCGTCACCGTCGACCCGTACCGCATCTACAACCAGGAGATCACCATCACCGGTTCGATGGCCGTCCTGCACAGCTATGAGCGGGCGGCCGAGCTGTTCGCGGCGGGGGTGCTCGACCCGGAGGTGTTCATCAGCGACCGGCTGCCGCTGGACGACTACCCACGGGCGCTGGACCAGTTCGCGGCGGGCCTCGGGCGCAAGATCGTCGTCGTGCCGTGATCCGATGCCGGACGGGCATGGCCGGGAAAGACCTTGCCCGGGTAGCCAGGAAAAACCTTGGCCGGGTAAGGGAACGGCAAAGCGGGGTCGTTCGTTACCCCTGGCATGACAGCTATGACCCCCGGCTCGAACATCCCGCTGACCGCCGCCCGCGTGGCGGTGGACGTCGCCGCTCCGGTGCGGCTCGACGTATCGGGCCTGCTGCTCACCGCCGACGGCAAGGTGCGCTCCGACGACGACTTCATCTTCTTCAACCAGCCCTCGGGGCCTGGTGTGACGTACCAGTCGGGGGGTGGCACGACCCCCGACAAGATCACCGTGGACACGGCCGCCGTGCCGTCCGGCATCGAGAAGATCGTCGTGACCGCGAGCCCGGACGCGGCGGGCCAGAGCTTCCAGGGCATCGAGCCCACCGCCACCATTCGCAACGCGGACGACGGTTCCGTGCTCGCCACCTTCACCCCGCCGCAGCTCGGCACCGAGACGGCCCTGGTGATCGTCGAGATCTACCTGCGCAACGGCGCGTGGAAGGCCCGCGCGGTCGGCCAGGGGTATGCGAACGGCCTCGCGGGCATCGCCACGGACTTCGGCGTCTCGGTCGAGGAGCCCGCCCCGGCCCCGGCCGCCGCACCCGCGGCTCCGATGGCTCCGCCGGTGGGGCAGCCGGTCCAGGGGCCGCCCCCGCCGGTCGCCGACCCGCGTCAGGCCGCCCCGGCCGCGCCCGTCGCTCCCCCGGCTCCCGCCGCGCCCGCCCCCGGCGCCGGGAAGATCAACCTCGACAAGGGGCGGGTCAGCCTCCAGAAGAACCAGACGGTGTCGCTGGTCAAGGGCGGCAAGCCGCTGCTCTCCCAGGTCAAGATGGGCCTCGGCTGGGAGCCCGCGTTCCGCGGCAAGGACATCGACCTGGACGCCTCCGTCATCGCGTACGGCCCGAACCGCAACCACATCGACAGCTGCTACTTCGGCAAGCTCTCGATCGTGAACGGCGCGATCAAGCACTCCGGTGACAATCTCACGGGCGAGGGCGGCGGTGACGACGAGGTGATCGTCGTCGACCTCGGGCGCCTCCCGCAGGACGTCACGGGCCTGGTCTTCACGGTGAACTCGTTCTCCGGCCAGAAGTTCACGGAGGTCGCGAAAGCCTACTGCCGGCTGATGGACGCGGCGACCGGCGAGGAGCTGGTCCGCTTCGACCTGACCAACGCCGAGGCGCAGACCGGCGTCATGATGGCCAAGCTGATCAAGCAGTTCAGCGGCGAGTGGGACATGACCGGTATGGGGCAGTTCGTCAAGTCGCGTACGGTGCGCGGCATGGTGAAGCCGGCGGCCCAGGCGCTGTAGGCGCGATGGGCGCGGTGGGCGCACATGCGTGAGGGGCGGTGGGCCGCGCGTCGCGGTCCGCCGCCCCTCACGTGTGTCGGGTCAGGTCTTCGAGGGTCAGAGCTTGGCGAGCTTCGAGTAGGGACTCAGGAACCGTCCCTGACGGCCCGCGAAGTCGATGACGACCGCGTCCTCTCCCTCGACGCCGACGATCCTCCCGAGGCCGTACTGGTCGTGGGAGACCCGGTCGCCCACGGCGAACTGCTCTACGGGTGGGGCGGGCGGAGCGGGCACGTTGAAGGGACTGTTCGGCAGGTGGCGGCGCGAGCCGGCGGGCCTCGTCATATTCGAAGTATGCGCCCCCGGACGCCCGACGCACCATGCTCCGAGCTCACACCGCCCTCACATCGGTATGCAACAGACACACAAACCCCGGCGACGAGGGCCCTCGCGGGCCCTGGAAGCGCCCGGAGTACGGCGCGGCGATGACGTTCCGTACACATTCGGTGACACACCGTCGGCCCGCCGTGGCCGTCACCCTTCACTCTTCACTCGTACGAGGCAGCCGCCGCCGAGACCGACCGGGCGTGCCGGAGGCGCGGTGGCCGCGACCGTACGATGCCTCACAGGCGTCGCACCGACCGCCGGACCGACAAGACCGCCAGACCGACAAGACCGACCGACCGTCCTGTCGCCGAAAGGGGCCCGCCCGGGCCCGCTGGAAGGAGCCCCGTGGACGTCGGCGGGTACCGGATCGTTTCGCTGCTCGCCGAGAGCGGCATGGGCCGTGTGCATCTCGCGCGGTCCGCGTCCGGGCAGCCGGTCGCCGTCAAGACGGTCCACGCGCGGTGCGCGGCCGATCCCGGGTTCCGTGAGCGCTTCCGGCGTGAGGCGGCCGCCGCGCGCGCCGTGACCGGCCGGTACTCGGCCGCCGTGCTCGACGCCGGCCCGGACGCGGAGGAGCCGTGGGTGGCGATCGAGTTCTGCGCGGGTCCCGGGCTGCCGGAGGCGGTGGCGACCTGCGGTCCGCTGGGCGACGCCGGGCTGGGCGCGCTGGGCGCGGCGCTCGCGGAGGCTCTCGCGGGCGTGCACGCGGCGGGTGGCCCGCACGGTGACGTGAAGCCGTCGAACGTCGTCATCACCCGTGACGGCCCGAAACTCCTCGGCTTCGGCGTCGCCAAGCGCGCGGCCGCCGGGAGCCTCGCGGCGGATGGCCGGGCCCTCGGCTCGCCCGGCTTCCTCGCCCCCGAGCTGCTGTCGGGGGGCGCCCGGCCGGGGCCCGCCGCCGATGTGTTCGCGCTCGGCGCGGTCCTCGCGGTGGCGGCGACCGGGCGTGGACCGTTCGGTTCGGGGCGCGCGCCCGAGGTGCTCTCCCGCACGTTGCACGAGGAGCCGGACCTGCTCGGTGTGCCAGGGGCCGCCTGGCCCTGGTTCCTCGGCCGCTGCCTGGCCCGCGACCCCGCGGAACGCCCGTCGGTCGCGGAGACGCTGGCCTGGTGCGCGGGGCGGGCGGCCGCGCCCCCGTGGTGGGAGACGGAACCGGTCGCCGACCTGATCCGCGTACAGGAGGAGGAGATCGCGGAGCTGCTGGGATGGGCGACGGAGGGCGGAGAACCCCGGGACCCGGGCGATCCGTACGCGGCGGCTGCCGAACTCGGCATCCTCGGCGCCCTCGGCGTCGCCCCACGAGAGAAGCCGGCCGCCCCGGCCACCGCCCCGACGGACCCCCGCACCCTCTGGAGGTGACCCCCGGACGGAACCTCACGCCCGCCCGACCACGGCCGCCCCTCCCACCCGACACCCCTTTGGCCCCAGCCCCCGCCCGGCGACACCTCCAGCCCACGCCCCGGGGACCGCACACACCACGCGCCCCCAGGGAGCAGCACGGCGACCGCTCCCGCCGCACAGAACGATCGGCGACGGCCCGCACACACCACGCACCGCCCTCGCCCCGGCCCCGGCCCCGGCCCCGTAGAGCCTTCAGCGCCGCTGCCGCCCAAGGGCGGGCGACCGCCTGTATCGGCCACCTGCCCGGCCCACACCGCCACCGGCCGCATACGCCACGCGCCTACCCCGCACCGCCCTCCCGCCGGCCCCGGAGGGCCTCAGCGGTGGTGGCGCTTCCATGGGCCCGTGATCGCCAGGAGGATGCCGGGCGACTGGATGTTCGCGTACAGCGTCCTGCCGTCGGGCGAGAAGGTGACGCCCGCGAACTCGCTGTACTTCGGGGCGTTCGCCGTGCCGATGTTGAGTTCGTTGCGCGCGATCGGGTACGTACGGCCGCGCTCCGTCGCGCCGAACAGGTGCTGGACGCCGTCGCCGTCCTCCGCGACGACCAGGCCTCCGTATGGCGAGACCGTGATGTTGTGGGGGCCGTCCAGGGCGCCGTCCCGGTCCGGGTCGGGGTTGACGCCGAGCAGGACCTTCAGGGTGAGGGTGCGGCGGCCGGGGTGGTAGAACCACACCTGGCCGTCGTGCTGGACGGGACTCTCGCCGCGGGCGAAGGAGGCCACGATGTAGACGCCGCCGTCGCCCCACCACATGCCTTCGAGCGTGCGGGCACGCGTGATGTCACCGTCGTCGAACTGCTCACGCACGGGCACCGTGCGCGCCTCGCGGTCGGGCACCTCCACCCAGTCCACGCCGTACACCGTGCCGATCTTGGTGGCGCGCGACAGGTCGTCGACGAAGCGGCCGCCGGAGTCGAAGCACTTGGGCGCTTTCAGGACGCCCGCGTCGTCGGCGAGGGCGCGCAGCCTGCCGCGACCGTGTTCGAAGCCGTGCGGCGGGGTCCAGCGGTAGAGGAGGCCATCGGGCTTGGAGGCGTCCTCGGTGAGGTAGAGGTGGCCGCGCCTCGGGTCGACGACGACGGCCTCGTGGGCGTAGCGGCCCAGCGCCCTGATGGGCTTGGGGGCGCGGTTGGTCCGCCGGTCCGCGGGGTCGACCTCGAAGACGTAGCCGTGGTCCTTGGTCATGCCGTTCTGGCCGGCCTTGTCCTCGGTCTCCTCGCAGGTCAGCCAGGTGCCCCAGGGAGTGCTGCCACCGGCGCAGTTGGTGGCGGTGCCGGCGATGCCCACCCTTCCCCAAGCTCTCAACTACGTTCGAGCAGGGGAGACCCCGTTGGCGACCCGTCCGTCGCGGTGGACCTCCACCACCGTGCAGCCGCCGGACGCGGCCGGGTCGTAGACCAGCCCCTCGGTGAGCGGGACGGGGTGCTTCCACTTGGTGCGGGGGCCGCTCAGCTCGTGGTTGTTGGCCAGGAGGGTGGTCCCGCGCGGGCCCGCGAAGGCGGCGGTTCCGTCGTGGTGGGAGGGCGTGTACTCGCCGCTCTCCAGCCTGGTCTTCCCGCTGTGGGTGAGGACGCGGTACGAGAAACCGGCGGGCAGGGCCAGCAGACCCTTCGGCTCCGGGACCAGCGGCCCGTACCCGGGAGCGTGATGTCCATGGCCCCACGCGTCCGCGTCCGCGCCCGTGCCCGCCTCGATGTCGTCGGTCTCCGTGGCGGCCAGCGCGCCGGGCGCGGTGGCGAGCGCGCCGACGCTGCCGGCCAGGGAGACCCCCGCCCCGGTGATCGCGGAGCGTCTGGTGAAGTCCCTGCGGGTGAGCGACATGGTTTCTCCTGAGGCGCGAAGGCGGATGCGTACGACCGGGCTGCCGTCGGCGAAACCGTCCCGCCCCCGCTTGAACGGCGCTTGAACGCCGCCCTACGCCAAAGGGCCACCTTCCGTGAACCTGCGTCCTCCGGTGAGCGGGGCGGCCCCCGCTCACCGGTCGGCCCGCTCGGTCACAGCCCCTGCTGCGACCTCGCCTTGAAGGCCGCCTTGCGGGCCTCCTTCGCCACCTTCTTGTCGGGGTGCAGCCGCCCCATCGCCTCCAGGACGTCCGCCGTCGCGGGATGCTCCACCCGCCACGCCTGGGCGAAGAAACCGCTGTGCTGCTGGGCGAGGCCCTCGACGAGGCCCTGGAGCTCATCGGAGTTGCCCTCGGCGGCGAGCTGCGCGGCGATCGTGTCGATGGTCAGCCAGAAGACGAGCGCCTCCGACGGCGCCGGCACATCGGCGGCGCCGTGCTCGGCGAGCCACACCCGGGCGAGCCCGCCGAGCTCCGGGTCGTCGAGCACCTCGCGCAGCGCGGGCTCCGCCTCGCCGCCGGCCAGGGACAGCGCCTGCTGGCAGCGGAGCCTGCGCAGCGGCGCGCCCTCGTCGCCGCCGCGCGCCGCGGCCAGCAACTCCCGTGCCGCGTCCAGCGGTTGCTGCCGGGCGAGCCACAGCTCGATCTCGGCCTGCGCGGCGGCCTGCGGGAAGCCGGAGGTGCCCTCCAGGAGCACGTCCGCGCCCTTGTCGGCGAGTTCGCCGACGGCGGGCGCGTCGACGCCGGCCTCCAGCATGCGGGCGCGGATGCCGTAGAGGCCCAGCGGGGTGAGCCGCACCATGCCGTAGCGGGTGACGTCCTCGTCGTCGACCGGCGCGGGTTCGGCCACCGGGCCCGTTTCGTCGATCTCCGCCATGAGGGCCTCGTCGACCGGCTGGTACTCGACCAGGCCGAGCGGTTCGAAGAGGCGGAACTGGTCGTCGAGCTTCATCATCGCGTCCGACACCTGCTCCAGGACGTCGTCCGTGGGCTCGCCCATGTCGTCGGGGACGATCATCGAGGCGGCGAGCGCCGGCAGCGGCACCGGGCCCTCGCCTCCCGCGGCGTCGCCCACGGTGAGCAGGTAGAGGTTGCCGAGGACGCCGTCCAGGAAGTCGGCCTCGGCCTGCGGGTCCCAGCCGAGTTCGCTGAAGTCGACCTCGCCGTTCTCCTCCAGGACGTCGAGGAGGTCCTCCATGTCGGGCACGGTGGCGTCCCCGTACACGGTGTCGAGGGCGCCGAGCCAGATGCCGAGGACGTCCTGGGGACCGCCGGAGGAGAGCAGTGCGAGCTCCTCGCCCTGGGTGACGGTGCCCTCCGCACCCGCCCCCTCACCTTCCTCCGCGTCCGTGACCTCGACCAGGCCGGTGTCCACGGCGATGCGCCAGGCCTCGCTCGCGTGGGCCGCCGCGTCGGGGTCGTCCGCTGCGAGGCCCAGCTCGGCGGCGGCCGCCGGGAGCTGCGCCTCCTCGAGTTCGCCGCCCGCACCGACCCTGGTCTCGGGGCCGGCCCAGCGGGCGAGCCGCACAGCGCGGGAGAGCAGCGGTGTGGCGAGCGCCGCCCGGGCGAGTTCCGCTTCGGAGTGCAGCAGCACCGGCGGCAGGGTGGCGGGGCTTACGGACATCGGCTGGTTCTCCTCCGGGGGTGCGGGCGCCGAGGGTACGGGTCGGCAAGGCGCAAGCCTAGACGGATTTGGCCGTATGCCGCCCGGTTCATGTCCCTGTCAGAAGGCGTACGGGCATTGGGCACCCGTTCAACCTTGACAACTCCCCTGGTCACACACGAGATTGACGCGCGTAGAGCGCCTGTTCGGGACGCCTCTCGCCCGCTGCGTTTCCCTCAGTTCCCTCCCTTCCCTCATCCGGAGTTCCCTGATGCCCCACATACCGAGAACCGTCCTGGTCAGCGCCGCCACCGCCACCGCCCTCGCGGCCGGTCTGCTCGCCGTCTCCTCGCCCGCCGCCTCGGCCGACGAGGTCCGTATCCACGACATCCAGGGCACGACCCGGCTCTCGCCGCTGGCCGGGCAGCAGGTCACGGACGTGCTCGGCATCGTGACCGGCGTCCGCGGCCACGGTTCCAAGGGCTTTTGGATCCAGTCCGCCGAGGCCGACGCGGACCCGGCCACCAGCGAGGGCGTCTTCGTCTACACGGGCTCGGCGGCACTCACCGTCGAGCCCGGCGACGCGGTCCGGGTCTCCGGGACGGTCGGGGAGTACGTCCCCGGGGGCACCAAGTCCGGCAACCAGTCCCTCACGCAGATCACCAAGCCGACGGTGACCGTCGAGTCGTCCGGCAACGCGGTGCCCGCCCCCGTCCGGCTCGGCGCGAAGTCCGTGCCCGCCCGGTACGCGCCCGCCGGTGACCCCGCGCAGGACAACAGCGTCAACGGCCTGCCGCTGAAGCCCCGTACGTACGCCCTGGACCTGTACGAGTCCCTGGAGGGCATGAACGTGGCGGTCGGCAGCTCACGCGTGGTCGGGGCGACCGACGCGTACAACGAGCTGTGGGTGACGGTGAAGCCGCACGAGAACCGCACCCGGCGCGGCGGCACCGTCTACGGCTCCTACGACGCGCAGAACGGCGGGCGGCTCCAGATCCAGCAGCTCGCGCCCGTCTCCGAGCACCCCTTCCCGAAGGCGAACGTGGGTGACGTCCTGAAGGGCGGCGCCGAAGGGCCCCTGGACTTCAACCAGTTCGGCGGCTACACCCTCGTCGCCCGTGAGCTGGGGGACCTCCGCGAAAAGGGTCTCGTACGGGAGAAGACGCGGCGCCAGGCCAAGAGCGAGCTGGCGGTGGCCACGTACAACGTCGAGAACCTCGACCCGACCGACCCACAGACGAAGTTCGACGCGCTGGCCGGGGCCGTCGTGACGAACCTCGCCTCGCCCGACATCCTCGCCCTGGAGGAGATCCAGGACGACAACGGCGCGAAGAACGACGGCACGGTCGCAGCGGGCGCGACCCTGAAGAAGTTCACGGACGCGATCGTCGCGGCGGGCGGGCCGCGCTACGCGTGGCGTTCCATCGACCCGGCGAACAACAAGGACGGCGGCGAGCCCGGCGGCAACATCCGCCAGGTCTTCCTCTTCAATCCCGAGCGGGTCTCCTTCACCGAGCGCGCGGGCGGCGACGCGACGACGGCCACCGAGGTCGTACGGTCGGGCAAGCGCGCCGCGCTGAGCCACTCCCCCGGCCGGATCGACCCGCAGAACGCGGCGTGGGCCAACAGCCGCAAGCCGCTGGCCGGCGAGTTCGTCTTCCGCGGCCGCACGGTCTTCGTCATCGCCAACCACTTCGGGTCCAAGGGCGGCGACGAGGGACTCACCTCGCATCACCAGCCGCCGGTGCGCTCCTCGGAGGCCCAGCGGCTGCGGCAGGCGCAGGCCGTGAACGGCTTCGTGAAGGACATCCGCGAGGTCGAGCGGAACGCGGACGTCGTCGTGCTCGGCGACATCAACGACTTCGAGTTCTCGGCGACCACCAAGGCCCTCACCGACGGCGGGGCGCTGCGCGCGGCCGTCACGTCGCTGCCGAAGAGCGAGCGTTACTCGTACGTCTACCAGGGCAACTCGCAGGTCCTCGACCAGATCCTGACCAGCCCCGGGGTCGGCGACGAGGACGACTTCTCCTACGACAGTGTGCACATCAACGCGGAGTTCACGGAGCAGAACAGCGATCACGACCCGCAGGTGTTGCGCTTCGAGCCGTAACCGGGACGGGCGCGGGCCGGCTCACCCGTAGAGGTGGTGCAGCCAGTCCTGCCAGGCCAGTTCGGTGCGTTTGGTGTCCGCCTGCGGGCCGAAGTCGTGCACGCAGACGCGTACCGGCGCACCGAAGTGGTCGCGGCCGAAGAAGCGGTGCAGGGTGTCGTCCGTCCGCAGGCCGATGAAGTACCGGCTGCGGAAGTCGATCACCGCGTCCAGTTCCTCGCCGGGTGCCTCCACGCGGATCCGGGCGCCGTCGGCCGCGTCGTCGGGCAGGCCGAGGGCGCGGGCGAGGCGCGCGAAGGCGTCCGGGGTGACCGAGGTGGGCGGACCGTTGAGCGCGGAGAAGACGGCGGGGCGGCCCGCGAAGTACGCCAGGTACTGGCGCAGCGTGTGCAGGTGGAAGTCGGTGCGTCTGAGGGCGTCGTCGTGACGGCGGTCCCAGTCGTCGGCGAAGGTGCCGCGCTGGACATAGCGCAGCCAGGAGCGCCGGCCGCTGTCGCGCGGCTCGATGGTGTGGTCGAGTTCGTCGAGCCGGTCCAGCCGGTCGAGCCGGTCGAGCCGGTCCTGCCGGTCCTGCCGGTCCTGCCAGTCGGGGGGCTGCCCCGGGCCGCGGTCCGGGCCCTGGACGCGGGCGGTGAGGCGGTGCGGCGGCTCCCAGCGGGTGACGGTGCCGCCGAAGGGGGCCGCGCCGCCCTCGCGCGGCTCGTACTTCATGGGCCACAGCCAGCCGCCGGTGCCGGTGGTCAGGGCGGCCCAGACCTCGGCGGGGGAACCCTTGACCTCGAACTCCCGGGCGATCTCGAAGCGCTTGCCGCCGTCGGCGGGGCCTTTCGCGGGGACGTCCAGCATCCCCCCACCGTCCCGCCGACACCTACCTCTGTCCAGGCGGGCGGAGCTGTCGGTGGCAGGACGCCGCGAATCTACGCACGGCCCGGTACGAAGTTGTACGCGAACCGGTACCGGGCGACCGAACCGCCGCTCGCGACGCCGGGGAACTCGCGCACGCGCCGCCACTCGGGCGTCGGCGATCCCACTCCGTCGCCTGCGGCGGCGAGCGCGTCGATGTGCGCCTGCTCGCTCTCCCATTCCGCGTAGTTGAGGACCTGCCCGCCGTCCGTGCTGACGTGGAAGTGCGCGGAGATCAGCCCCTTGTCCCGCACCGGGTCGCTGTCCAGGGCGGTCAGCACGGTGTCGACCCAGGCGCGCGGACGGTTGCCGTCTTGAGGGTTTGGGGAGGCGTCGGTGTTCTCGAAGTGAACGTTCACGATCACGACGGCGCCGGGCTCGCTGTCCGTGCGACGGCCCGCGCCGTCGGTCCAGCTGCGGTACAGCCGTGTCTTGGCGAGACCGAGGCGCTCTATGCCGGGTACGGCGGCGTCGATGTCGGCGTTGCGCGCGTCCCTGCCGTTCCCCGTGCTCGCGAAGAAGTCCTGGTACGCCTGCTCGTCCCGCCACTGCGAGTGGTGCAGGAGCGTCGAGCCGTCGGAGCCCGCGTACACCGAGTACGACAGGAGCCCCTCGTGCGGCCAGGGGCGGCTCTGCCAGGCCCGCGCGATGGCGTCCAGGGTGGCCCGCTGCCGTTCGGGCGAGCCCGTGCTCCAGGTGCTGAGGAAGGTGAGGCCCGCGTCGGGGCGGGCCGGGTCGGGGTGGGTGCCGGTGCTCTGGGTCGTGGTCGTAGGCGTGGTCGTAGACATGGCTGTCCATCCGTCCGTTTCGGGGCGTGTCGGTGCGGGTCGGTCCGGGGCCGGTGCGGGACCGGCTCCTCCGTGCACACCCCACGTTCGGACTTCAACCATGGTTCAGGTCAAGTCATATCGGCTCGTGATCGTGATCCGGTACGGTCACCGCGCCGAGGAGCGGCCGCTTCGCCTCCCGGCCGTCGCCCGAGGAGCGGCCCCGCGCCCGCCGCCACAGCCACGGGCCCATGAACCCGGTGCACCAGCGTGCCTGCGCCGTCACCTCCCCCCACACCGACACCGGGGCGAGCGGCGGCAGCGTGGCCAGCCAGTTCTCGTGGCCGGGCAGGCCGAGGGCGTCCGCCATCCCGGCGGCGATCCTGGCGTGGCCCAGCGGGCTCGCGTGCATGCGGTCGCCGCTCCACAGCCGCGGGTCGCTGGTGACCCGGTGCGGGAAGGTGTCGAGCACCGTCACGCCGTGCCGGTCCGCGGCGGCGCGGATGCGGGCGTTCAGGTCCAGGACGCGGGGCAGCGCGCGCCGCGCGAGCGGGGAGATCCGCCCGATGTCCGGGAAGGTCACGGTGGCCACGTGCGCGCCCGCCGCGGTGAGTTCGGTGAACATCTCCTCGATGTCGGCGGCGACGCGGGCGGCGTCGAAGCCGCCCGGCCGCACCAGGTCGTTCATGCCCGCCATGACGGTGACCAGGTCCGGTTTCATCGCGAGCGCCGGGCCCAGCTGCTCCGCCTTGATCCGCGCCGTGCGCCGGCCGCGCACGGCGAGGTTGGCGTACACGAGGTCCGGATTCACCGCGGCGAGGATCTCGGCGAGCCGGTCCGCCCAGCCGCGGTAGCCGTGCGTCTCGTCGCCGTCCCCGATGCCCTCCGTCTGGCTGTCGCCGAGCGCGACGTAGCGTGCGTACGGATGGTGCTGCGTGGTGGTCATGGGCAGAGCTTCCTCCGGGCACCTGACCTCGTCAACGCGGCGGTTTCAGCGGTGCGGGCGCGGGCCTGTGGCGCGGGAGCGGCTCAGCGGAGGTGGCCGCCGCCGTCCACAGGCAGCGCTTCCCCGGTGATGTACGAGGAGTTCACGAGGTCGGTCCCCGCCTCCGCGATGCCCTCGGGGCGTCCGACGCACCCCAGTACGGGACCGGCCGCACCGCTCCGACCGGCCCTCACCGCCGACACCCCGGCCCCGCCCCACCCAACGCCGAAGGGCGGGCCCGCCTCCGTCAAGCGGCAGCGGCCCGCCCCGTCGAAAAAGACCGTCCCGTCAATCCGGCCACCGCCCGGCCACCCAGCGGACGCCGACCGCACCGCCGAACCCCGGTCACACCACCGCGCACCGCCAAGACACCCCGGCCCCGCCCCACCCAACGCCGAAGGGCGGGCCCGCCTCCGTCAAGCGGCAGCGGCCCGCCCCGTCGAAAAAGACCGTCCCGTCAGTCCGGCCACTGCCCCGTAACCCGGCGGACGCTGACCGCGCCGCCGCGTTGCACCGCGGCCTTGACCACGGCGAAGATCGCCCCCTGGAGTGCCGCCGCGGCGAGGATCTCGCGCCAGGCGCGGTCCTCGTCGTGGGCGTCCGGGGCGTCGTCCTCGCCCGCGACCATCTTCCACGTGCGGTTGAACAGGGCGCTCGCGGCCATGCCGCCGAGCATGCCGAAGGCCATGCCCAGCGGCTTGTAGAGCATCGTGGCCTTGCTCATCGGCGGCCACCCCGCTTCCGGCCGCGCAGCACCACGTACGCGAGCAACGCGCCCGCCCCCGCCGCAACGAACGCCCCGGGGCGCCGGCTGCCGGCCCGTACGACGCCGGTCGCGACGGCCCGTACCGGCTCCGGCGTGTTGTCCTGCACGCGCCGCGCCACCTCGGTGACCTTCTCCTCGGCCTGGGCCACGGCCTGGTGCTCCTCCGCGCGCGCCTTCGCCCCGAGCACGGCTCCCTTGGCCAGGGCGGCGCCCTCGATCGCCTTGCTCTTCACCTGTGCGGCGCCTTCGATCGCCTTGCCCCTGACCTGTGCGGCGCCTTCGATCGCCTTGCCCTTGACCTGCGCCGCGCCCTCGATCGCCTTCTCCTTCGTCTGTGCCGTGCTCCCGGCGGCCACGTTCTTCGCGTGCCCCGCCTCGCCCGCCGCCTTCTCCTTCGCGCGGGCCGCCTGCTCCGTCACCTTGTCCTTCACCTGTGCCGCCGTTCCACGTACTTGGCTCTTCACCGATTCGGCCTTGTCCTTCGCGCGGGACTTCACGTCCGCCTTCGCCGCCAGTTCCTCGACGGTCTCGCCCAGCCGCCCGCGGGTGTCCTCGATCTGCCGGCGCAGTTCGTCCGGCCCCTTCACGCCCGTACTGTCGGAGCCGTTCGGACTCTTCTGGCCCTTCGGGCTCTGCGGCTTCTTCGGGGTGCTCGTCATCGGTGCGCCCTTCCCTTGATCTCCTCGACGTCCGCCCGGACGCTCTCGATGGCCTCCTCCGGCACCGGCGGTACCGCACGGGCCAGTTGCCCGCGTCCCATCACGGCCAGCACTCCCGCCACGGCGAAGAGGACGCCCGTGACGATGAGGGCTGCCGCCCAGACGGGCAGGGCGAGGGAGAGCGCCGCGATCGCCGTGGCCGCCAGCGCCATGAGTCCGACGTACGCGACCGCGCCGGCCGCCCCGAGGAGCCCGCCGCCACGGCCCGCGCGCTTGCTCTTGGCGGCCATCTCCCGGGTGGCGAGCCGCATTTCCTGGCGTACGAGCTCCGACAGCTGCGCGGTGGCCCGCTCGACGAGCTGCCCCACCGAGTGCTGCGGGCTGCCACGGTCCTGTGAGTGGTCGCGTGTCGACTGCTCGTGCATGGTCCCGGTCACGGGTGCCGCCTCCCTTCCGGCTGGTGGCTGGAAGGGCCGGGTACCCGCGACGGGCCGCGCTATCCCCGTTGGTCCCCGGTCAGCCGGGCCAGCTCCGCCTGGAACCAGTCGAGGCGGGCCTGGAGGAGTGCGGCCTCGGCCATCAGTTCGGGCATGCCGAGCGCCAAGGTCCCGCCTCCGGAAGCCGGTGGGGCCGACGTGACGACCCGCAGCCCCTCCCCCGCCAGCCGCGCGAACTCCGCGACGGACACGGCCGGCCGCGCGCCACGGCACCGTCCGCACGCCGGTTCGAGGGCCCGCCATCCCGGCCTGCCCCACCCGGCGTCGGCGAGGAGCGTGGCGGCGGCGCCGCAGTCGCACGGCGGCACCGTCGCCTCGCGCACCCGCTGCCTGGCGTACCGGAAGCCGCGCTCGAAGCGGATGTACACCCCGAGCACCGTCACTTCGAGGAGCACCGCCCTGCGATGCTCGGCGGTGCACAACAGCCCCTCGGCGGTGGCACGGTCGTGCACGCAGTGGAAGCCGCAGTCGCAGCGGCGGTTGGGGGCGCTGTGCCGTCTGCCGTAGACGCAGCGCGCCTCGTCGAGCACCGCGTACGGCAGGCCCGCGCCGAGGGAGACGCCGGTGAAGGCGGCCCGGGTGCCGTCGTGGGACAGCACGGGGCGGGCGATCTTGTATCCGGTCGGCGGCTCCGTCGGGCGTTCCTCGGGGAGCCGCAGCCTCATCGGCCGGCCGTGGCCTCGACCGGCCGGGGTTCTTCCGCCGACTCGGTGGCCCGGGGGCCTGGTTCGGGCGCGGTCGTCTCGTACTGCCGCCGCGCCGGCTCCTCCTGCCGCGGCTGTTCTTCGGCGATTCCGGTGGCGAGTGCCTTGCCGAGCCTCATGACGCCTCCTAGGGACCGACTGTCCCGCCATGGTGGCCCACGAGAGGCCGATGTGACACCACCATCCGCTCGACCTCACCCCAACTCGCCGCAACCGGGCGCGAATTCACCGCACTCCCGCCCGGAACATGCCTTGCGTTCGCTCCTCGGCCTCCACTCACACATCACCCCATCGCGTGGCGTTACCGCGCTTCACATGCCCACTGCCGCCGCCGCAGGCACCGCCGCTGCCCGCCGGCCGCGAGGCGACCGACGGGCTGTGCGTCGGCTAGCGGTCCGCGAAGACCGGGGTCCAGCGCCCCTCGGAGTCCGCCTTCGGCGAGCGGTAGCCGCTGAGCGGGACGGTCTTCTTGCTCCCGATGGTGACGAGGACGAGACGGTTGCGGTATTCGCTCGTGCCGGGCGCGATGTCCCAGGCGATGAGCCGCTTGTCGTCGGCCCAGGCCAGGAGCTGCTGGCCGGGGATCTTGGCGACGCGCTTGCCGGTGAGGGCGTCATTGATTTCGGTCGCGGTGGTATTGGCACCGCCCGCGAAGTCACCGGCGGCGAGTTTTCCGTTCGGGGAGAGCCCGCCGTCGACGAACCAGCGCAGATGCTTCTCCTTCGCGGGGGTGCTCCGCTCGCGGCCCTCGTAGTCGTAGTACTGCTGGTGCGGCGCGGAGGTGAGGCCCGTGTAGACCAGGGAGCCGTCATGGCTGAAGGCGAAGTCCTGGCGGGTGTTGATGTCCGCGATGCCGAACTCGCCAGTCTCTGTTTTCACCTTGCTCCAACTCCCCTCCCCGGAAGCCACGTCAAGGACGTAGAAGCCGGTCCTGCTCGGGTCGGCGGGGCCCGGCTCCTCGTGCTTCCCGTCGCTCATCGGCCGGTCCTTGTCGAGCCGGTCCGGGTCCTTCGCGTACGTCGTCGCGACGAGCTTCCTGCCGTCGGGCGAGAACTCGACGCCTCCGACCCCGTGGTCCACCGGGATCCAGCGCTCGACCTTGCCCGTCATGAGGTTCAGCAGACCGATCCGCTTCGCGGGCAGGCCGCGCTCCAGGACGGCGGCGGTCCGCATCCCGGGCGCGACGTCGAGCCAGGACCAGCGGGGCGCCTCGCGGTAGGTGCCGGTCTTCTGGTCGAGGAGCCGGTAGGTGCGGGTGACGACGGCGTCGCCGTCGGGCTGCTTAACACGTTTGTTCGTGCTGTAGGCGGCCAGCGCGGTGCCGCCCGCGGCGATCAGCTCGCGGGGCGGTGTCTGGCCGGGGTGTGCGAGGACGTCGCCGCTCCGCAGTTCACTGGCCGGTCGCGGTCCGTCGTCCACGGAGTCCTGGCCGAGGCCCGGTGCCGCCACCGCCACGACGGTGGCCGTCACCACCGCGAGGGAGGCGCCCACCGTCGTCCGGGCCCTGCGCCGCCTGCGCGCGGCCAGCACCCGGCCTGCGAAGTCCCCCGGCACGGGCCCCTCTTGGTCCGCCTGCTCCCGCAGCGACTCACGGACCAGATCTGCCACCTTCACGGTCGTACCTCCATCGGCGAGAAGTCGGGGGAAGCGCTCGTGGGCCGGTCGTCCGGTCCATCGAGCCGCGCCAGCTCGGGCGCGAAGCTCCGCAGCCGGGCCAGTGAGCGGTGTGTCGTGCTGCGCACGGTGCCGACGGAGCAGCCCAGGATGGCGGCCACCTCCGCCTCCGGCAGGTCCTCGAAGTAGCGCAGGACGAGCACGGTCCGCTGCCGTGTGGTGAGTCTGGCGAGCGCCCCGCGCATCACGACGCGCAGCTCCGCCGCTGAGGTGCCGTCGCCGGACGTGGCGCGCTCCGGCGGCTCGGCGACGGCCTGTTCGCGTCGCGGCCACTTCAGCCGCCAGCGGCTGACCTGCTGCCGGTAAAGGATCCGGCGGACGTACGCCTCCGGCTCGTCGATCCGCTGCCACCGTCCCGCCGCCTTGACGAGCGCGTTCTGCAGCAGGTCCTCCCCGGCGTGCCGGTCGCCCCCGCTGAGCAGCACGGCGGTCTTCAGCAGCACCGACGATCTCGTCTCCACGAACTCCCGGAAACTCGCCTGCTCCTGGACATCCATCGTCACCTTCGCTCCCTGGTGGGCCTGTTGCCCTCCGTATGAATGAGGACGGGTCCGGGCACCCCCCGCTATGCCTGTGCCGTGAAAAAAGCGGCCACCCCTCCAGCAGGGATGACCGCTTCTGTCCCGCCGGGGCGGGGATACGTCAGTTGTGGCTGTGCAGCACGTCGTTCAGGCCGCCCCACACCGCGTTGTTCGGACGCGCCTCGACGGTGCCCGTCACCGAGTTGCGGCGGAAGAGGATGTTCGAGGCGCCGGAGAGCTCGCGGGCCTTGACGATCTGGCCGTCGGGCATGGTGACGCGCGTACCGGCGGTGACGTACAGGCCCGCCTCGACGACGCACTCGTCGCCCAGCGCGATGCCGACGCCCGCCTCGGCGCCGATCAGGCAGCGCTCGCCGATGACGATGCGGACGTTGCCGCCGCCGGAGAGGGTGCCCATCGTGGAGGCGCCGCCGCCGATGTCCGAGCCGTCGCCGACGACGACGCCGGCGGAGATGCGGCCCTCGACCATGGAGGTGCCGAGCGTGCCCGCGTTGAAGTTCACGAAGCCCTCGTGCATGACCGTGGTGCCCTCGGCGAGGTGCGCGCCGAGGCGGACGCGGTCGGCGTCGGCGATGCGGACGCCCTTCGGCGCGACGTAGTCCGTCATGCGCGGGAACTTGTCGATGGACGTGACGGCGAGGTGCAGGCCTTCGGCGCGGGCGTTGAGCCGCACCTTCTCGACGTCGTCGACGGCGACCGGGCCGAGCGAGGTCCAGGCCACGTTGGCGAGGAAGCCGAACTGGCCGTCGAGGTTCACGCCGTGCGGCTTGACCAGGCGGTGCGAGAGCAGGTGCAGGCGCAGGTAGACGTCGTGGGCGTCCAGCGGCTTGTCGTCGAGGGAGGCGATGACCGTACGTACGGCGACGATCTCCACGCCGCGGCGGGCGTCCGGGCCGATCGCCTTGGCGGCGCCGTCACCGAGCAGTTCCACGGCGCGCTCGGCGGTCAGCCGCTCGCTGCCGGCGGGACCCGGCTCGGCGACGAGCTCGGGCGCGGGGAACCAGGTGTCGAGGACGGTGCCGTCGGTGGTGACGGTGGCGAGGCCTGCGGCGATGGCGCCGGTGGTGCGGGATGCGTTCGTGTCGGTCATGGGTGAAACCTAACCGGAGGCACGGCGCGCGGGCGAACCGGTCTCAGGGTCCGGGCTGCCCACGGCGACGAGGCGGCCGGTTCACGGGTCCGCCCCGGCCCCGCCGCGAGCACCGCGCACACCGACCCACAGCTGCCCGGGCGCGACGGTGTGCAGCGCCCCGCCGAGTGGCGCCGACAGCACGACGCCGCTGACCGAGACGCCCGGGTACAGGCTCGGGAAGCGGCCCTGGCCGGTGTCTTGTATCTCCCCGCGGTGAGCGGCAGCATCATGGCCACGGCGGTGGCGAGTCCGGTTGCCGAGGGCGAGCACGGCGTACCCCGCGCCGACGAGCAGCCGCCCGGCACCGATGACCCGCAGCGGCGTGCGGCGGCGCAGGGCCGGGGTGACGGGGAGCGTCGAGTACCGCTGGCGGTGGACGAGGTCGGTGAAGAGGACGGTGGGGCGCTGCCGCAGCGCGGCGAGGACGCCGGGCTGCTCCGGTCCGGGCTGCTCCGGTCCGGGCTGCCCCGGTCCGGGCTGCCCCGGCTCGGCCGCCTTGGCGCGCGCCGCGCCGTGTGCGGGCGGCATCCGTCAGGCGTACGCGGCGAAGCCCAGTGTGCCGAGGCCGTCACGACGAAGAGCCAGCCGTACGAGGCGTGAGCGAGGAGCGGGGGCCCCACGGTGAAGCCCACGTTGGCCGCGAGCCGCCACACGGCGAAGCCCTGGCGGCCCGCGCGGCTGCCCGCTGGAGTCCTGCTCCTACCGCGACCGCCTCGCGGAGTTCACCGCGGCGGGCGCGGCGGTGCACGGCGTGTCGTCCCAGCGCCCCGACGGGCATCGGGCGTTCGCCGAGAAGGAGGGCCTGCGGTTCCCGCTTCTTTCGGACGCGGAGCCAGCCCTCACGGCGGCCCTGCGCCTGCCGTCGGTTCCGCGCGGCAGGCGTGAGCCGGATGAAGCGGCTGACGCTGGTGGTGGACCGCGAGCGGGTGGTGCGGGACGTGCAGTAGCCGATTGCGGACGTCACGGCGAGCGTCGAGGCGGTCCTGGCGGCGGTCACGTTCCTGACGGAATCAGCCGGTTGAGTACGTCCCGCGCGTACGCCTCGTCGTACTCGCCGCCCGCGAGCAGCACTTGGAGGCTGATCCCGTCCATCAGGGCGACGAGGGCACGCGCGGTGACCGGATCGGTGCGCGGCACCAGCACCTTGGTGAGCCCCTGGCACCACTCGGCGGCCACGGGACGCAGGGCGGGCCTGCGCAGGGCGGCGAGATAGAGCTCGTACTCCAGTTCAAGACCGGCCCGCTCCCCCGCGAACCACTCGCCGAGGAGGCGGGCCAGCTCCCCCGCGACGTCGGCGTCCGGGTCCGCGAAGGCGCCGCCCGCGGCCATCACCTTCGCGAAGCCCTCGTTGCTCTGCCGCAGCGCGGCGACCAGCAGCTCGTCGAGCGTCTTGAAGTGGTACGTCGTGGAGCCGAGCGGCACGTCGGCCTCGGCGGCGACGGAGCGGTGGCTGAGCCCGGCGATGCCCTTCGCGCCGACCACGCGGATCGCGGCGTCGATGATCCGCTGGCGGCGCTCGGGGTCGTAACGGCGGGGCATCAGTGCGCACCGCCGAGGTTGAGCACGACGACGCCCGCGATGACGAGCACGATCCCGGTGACCTTGAGCAGGCCGGCCGGCTCGCCCATGAACAGCATCCCGATCGCCGCGACGGCGGCGGTGCCGATGCCCGCCCAGATCGCGTAGGCGGTGCCCACGGAGAGCGTCTTGAGGGTCTGCGCGAGCAGTGTGAAGGCGAGCAGATAGCCCGCGACGGTGATGAGTGAGGGCCACAGCTTGCTGAACCCCTCGCTGTACTTCATGGCCGTGGTGCCGGCCACTTCCGCCGCGATCGCCGCGGCCAGCAGTGCGTATCCCATGCGTACGAGTGTACATATCGATGCGTACGGGTGTACGCAAACCCTGCTCACCCGACTCCTGGCCAGACCTTCCTTGCGGATGCGGCGCTGCGCTCAGCGGCACGGTGAACACGACGAAGCCCCCCGGAGGATCCTCCGGGGGGCTTCGAAGCGATGGCGGCTCAGACGTTGAACCCGAGTGCCCGAAGCTGCTCGCGCCCCTCGTCCGTGATCTTGTCCGGGCCCCACGGCGGCATCCAGACCCAGTTGATCCGCAGCTCGTTGACGATGCCTTCCGTCGCGGACTTCGCCTGGTCCTCGATGACGTCGGTCAGCGGGCAGGCCGCGGACGTCAGCGTCATGTCGATCGTGGCGATGTTGGCGTCGTCGACGTGGATGCCGTAGATCAGGCCGAGGTTGACGACGTCGATGCCCAGCTCGGGGTCGACGACGTCGTACAGCGCCTCGCGGACCTCTTCCTCGGAAGCGGGCTTCGTGGACAGAGTTTCCTGCGTACTGTTCTCGCTCATGCGCTCTTCCTCTCGGCGACAGCGGCAGCGTCAGCGGCTGCGGCGCCGTCGGTCTCGCCCAGCGCCTGAGCCGTCGCGTCCTTCCACGCCATCCAGCTCAGCAGCGCGCACTTGACGCGCGCCGGGTACTTGGAGACCCCGGCGAACGCGACCGCGTCCTCCAGGACCTCCTCCATGGCGTCGTCCGGCTCCAGCCTGCCCTTGGACTGCATCAGCTCCAGGAACACTTCCTGGATCTTCCGCGCCTCGGCCAGCTCCTTGCCGACCAGGAGGTCGTTGAGGACGGACGCGCTGGCCTGGCTGATGGAGCAGCCCTGGCCCTCGTACGACACGTCGGCGATCGTCGACCCGTCGTACTTGACGCGCAGGGTGATCTCGTCCCCGCACGTCGGGTTGACGTGGTGCACCTCGGCGTCGCCATCGCGCAGACCACGACCATGCGGGTGCTTGTAGTGGTCCAGGATGACTTCCTGGTACATCGAATCCAGCTTCACGTTCCCAGCCAGCCCCTCAGCCGAAGAAGTTCCGGACGTGCTCCAGGCCGTCGACAAGGGCGTCGATCTCGCCGGGCGTGGAGTACAGATAGAACGACGCTCGCGTGGTCGCAGGAATTCCGTAGCGCAGGCAGACGGGGCGGGCGCAGTGGTGTCCCACGCGGACCGCGATGCCTTCCTCGTCCAGGACCTGGCCCACGTCGTGCGGGTGGATGTCGCCGAGCGTGAAAGAGATCGCGGCGCCGCGGTCCTCGGCCGTCGTCGGACCGATGATCCTGAGGTCCGGGACTTCGAGGAGGCGCTTGACCGCGTACTCGGTGATCGCGTGCTCGTGCGCGGCGATCTTGTCCATGCCGATGGCGGTGAGGTAGTCGACGGCGGCGCCCAGGCCCACGGCCTGGGAGACCGGCGGCGTGCCCGCCTCGAACTTGTGCGGTGCGGGAGCGTACGTCGACGAGTTCATCGACACGGTCTCGATCATCTCGCCGCCGCCGAGGAACGGAGGCAGGTCCTCCAGGAGCTCCTGGCGTCCCCACAGCACACCGATGCCCGTCGGGCCGCACATCTTGTGGCCGGTGAAGGCCACGAAGTCGGCCTGGAGCGCCTGCACGTCCAGCGGCATGTGCGGGGCGGCCTGCGAGGCGTCGATGAGGACGAGCGCGCCGACCTCCTGGGCGCGGCGCACGATGGCCTCGACGGGGTTGAGCGTGCCCAGGATGTTCGACACCAGCACGAAGGAGACGATCTTCGTCTTCTCAGTGATGATCTCGTCGATGTTGGACAGGTCGAGGCGGCCGTCGTCGGTGAGGCCGAACCACTTCAGCTTCGCGCCCGTGCGCTGCGAGAGCAGCTGCCACGGCACGATGTTGGAGTGGTGCTCCATCTCCGTGATGACGATCTCGGTCTCGTGGTCCACGCGGTAGGGCTCATCGGCCCAGCCGAGCATGTTGGCCACGAGGTTCAGCGACTCCGAGGCGTTCTTGGTGAAGATCACCTCGTCGCGGCTGGGCGCGTTGATGAACGCGGCGACCTTGTCACGGGCGCCTTCGTACAGCGCCGTGGCCTCCTCGGCGAGGACGTGCACGCCGCGGTGAACGTTGGCGTTGTGCTGCTCGTAGTACTCGTTCAGTACGTCGAGGACCTGGCGCGGCGTCTGGGACGTCGCCGCGTTGTCCAGGTACACGAGCTTCTTGCCGTCGTGGATCCGGCGATCCAGGATCGGGAAGTCCTTGCGGATCGCCTCGGTGTCGAGGAGGCCCGGCAGCTGTGTCACGCGGATGCGCCACCCTTCGTGTAAGCCTCGTAGCCCTCGGCCTCCAGCTTGTCGGCGAGCTCGGCGCCGCCGGACTCGGCGATGCGGCCGTTCGCGAACACGTGCACGAAGTCGGGCTTGATGTAGCGCAGGATGCGCGTGTAGTGCGTGATCAGGAGCGTGCCGACCTCGCCGGTCTCGCGGACGCGGTTGACACCGTCCGAGACCTGGCGCAGCGCGTCGACGTCCAGACCGGAGTCCGTCTCGTCGAGGATCGCGATCTTCGGCTTGAGGAGCTCCATCTGGAGGATCTCGTGGCGCTTCTTCTCACCGCCGGAGAAGCCCTCGTTGACGTTGCGCTCGGCGAAGGCCGGGTCCATCTGGAGCTGCTCCATCGCGGACTTGACCTCCTTCACCCAGGTGCGCAGCTTGGGGGCCTCGCCGCGGATCGCCGTCGCCGACGTACGCAGGAAGTTGGAGACCGAGACGCCGGGGACCTCGACCGGGTACTGCATGGCGAGGAACATGCCGGCGCGGGCGCGCTCGTCGACGGACATCTCCAGGACGTCCTCGCCGTCGAGGGTCACGCTGCCCTGGGTGATCGTGTACTTGGGGTGGCCCGCGATGGAGTAGGCGAGGGTCGACTTGCCGGAGCCGTTCGGGCCCATGATGGCGTGGGTCTCGCCCTGCTTCACGGTCAGGTCGACGCCCTTGAGGATCTCCTTGGTGGAGTTGTCGGCCTCGACGGTGACGTGCAGGTCCTTGATTTCAAGCGTTGCCATGGGTGCCTCAGGACTCCTGGGAAGGGGAGGCGTGTACGTCAACGAGCACATCGCCCCCTTCGATCTTTACGGGGTATACGGGGACGGGGCGCGTCGCGGGAAGGCCGGACGGCTTGCCGGTGCGGAGGTCGAACGCGGAGCCGTGCAGCCAGCACTCGATCTGGCAGTCCTCCACCTCGCCCTCGGAGAGGGAGACGTTCGCGTGCGAGCAGATGTCGTGGATCGCGAACACCTCGCCCTCGGTGTGGACGACCGAGACCGGCGTGCCGTCGAGTTCCACCCGCTTGGGGGTGTCCTCCTCCAGCTCGCCCAGTCCACAGACGCGTACGAAGGTCATGCGACCGTCGCCTCCAGCTCCTCTTCGATCTTCGCGATGAGGCGCTCCTCGACATCCGGCAGACCGATCTGCTGGACCAGCTCGGCGAAGAAGCCGCGGACGACCAGGCGGCGCGCCTCGTCCTCCGGGATACCGCGCGACTGGAGGTAGAAGAGCTGCTCGTCGTCGAAGCGGCCGGTCGCCGAGGCGTGGCCCGCGCCGACGATCTCGCCGGTCTCGATCTCCAGGTTCGGGACCGAGTCCACGCGGGCGCCGTCGGTCAGCACGAGGTTGCGGTTCATCTCGTACGTGTCCGTGCCCTCGGCGGCGGCCTCGATGAGGACGTCGCCGATCCACACCGCGTGGGCGTTGTCGCCCTGGAGCGCGCCCTTGTAGACGACGTTCGACTTGCAGTGCGGGGTGTTGTGGTCGACCAGGAGGCGGTGCTCCTGGTGCTGGCCCGCGTCGGTGACGTAGAGGCCGAAGAGCTCGGCCTCGCCGCCGGTGCCCGCGTACTCGACGCGCGGGTGGAGGCGGACCAGGTCGCCGCCGAAGGTGACGACGACGGACTTGAAGGAGGCGTCGCGGCCGATCAGGGCGTTGTGCTGGGCGACGTGCACCGCCTTGTCGTCCCAGTCCTGGACGGAGACGACGGTGAGCTTGGCGCCGTCGCCGACGATGAAGTCGACGTTGGCGGCGAGCACGGCGTCACCGGTGTGGTCGATGACGACGAGGGCCTCGGCGAAGGCGCCCAGCTCGATGACCTGGTGCGCGAAGGCGATGGCGGGTTGTCCGTTCCGGGATTCCCCGTGCACGGCGATCCGGATCGGCTCGGTCAGAACCGTCTCCTTGGGGACGGTCACGACCGAGGCCTTCTCGAAGGACGAGTAGGCCTGCGCGGCGACGCGGTCGACGGGCTTGCCCGCCTTGCCGACGCGCGCGTCGTCCCGGCCGACGGTCTCCTGGGTGACGCCCTCGGGGGCGCTCACCTCGACGCGAAGGCCACCGGCGGCGACAGCGGTGCCATCGTGCAGCCCGCGCAGCCGCTCCAGGGGCGTGAACCGCCACTCCTCCTCACGGCCGTGGGGGACGGGGAAGTCCGCCACGTCGTAGGACGGGGGGGCGCTCATGCGGGTGGCGACGGTGGACTCCGCGGCCACCGCGATGGACCCGGCGGTCGTCGACCCCACGGGGATGTTCTGAGCCTCAGCCATGGCTGTCGTCGTGCTCTCTCTCTGCGCTCTGCGTAAGAAGTCTGCTAGCTGCGGGGACGGTGTCCGGTCTTAACCGACCGAACCCTCCATCTGCAGCTCGATCAGCCGGTTCAGCTCCAGGGCGTACTCCATGGGCAGCTCCTTGGCGATCGGCTCCACGAAGCCGCGGACGATCATCGCCATGGCCTCGAACTCGGTCATGCCGCGGCTCATGAGGTAGAAGAGCTGGTCGTCGGAGACCTTGGAGACGGTCGCCTCGTGCCCCATCGACACGTCGTCCTCGCGGACGTCGACGTAGGGGTAGGTGTCCGAGCGGGAGATCGTGTCGACGAGCAGCGCGTCGCAGAGCACGTTCGACTTCGATCCGGCGGCGCCCTCACCGATCTCGACGAGGCCGCGGTACGACGTACGACCGCCGCCGCGCGCCACCGACTTGGAGACGATGTTGGAGGACGTGTTCGGCGCCATGTGGACCATCTTGGAACCGGCGTCCTGGTGCTGGCCCTCGCCCGCGAAGGCGATGGACAGCGTCTCGCCCTTGGCGTGCTCGCCCATGAGGTAGACGGCCGGGTACTTCATGGTGACCTTGGAACCGATGTTGCCGTCGATCCACTCCATGGTCGCGCCCTCGTACGCCACGGCGCGCTTGGTGACCAGGTTGTAGACGTTGTTCGACCAGTTCTGGATCGTCGTGTAGCGGCAGCGGCCGCCCTTCTTCACGATGATCTCGACGACGGCGGAGTGCAGCGAGTCCGACTTGTAGATCGGCGCGGTGCAGCCCTCGACGTAGTGGACGTAGGCGTCCTCGTCGACGATGATCAGCGTCCGCTCGAACTGGCCCATGTTCTCCGTGTTGATGCGGAAGTAGGCCTGGAGCGGGATCTCGACGTGCACGCCCTTGGGGACGTAGATGAACGAGCCGCCCGACCACACGGCGGTGTTCAGCGACGCGAACTTGTTGTCGCCGACGGGGATGACGGTCCCGAAGTACTCCTTGAAGAGCTCCGGGTGCTCCTTCAGCGCCGTGTCGGTGTCCAGGAAGATGACGCCCTGCTCCTCCAGGTCCTCGCGAATCTGGTGGTAGACGACCTCGGACTCGTACTGGGCCGCGACACCGGCGACGAGGCGCTGCTTCTCCGCCTCGGGGATGCCGAGCTTGTCGTACGTGTTCTTGATGTCCTCGGGCAGGTCCTCCCAGGACTCCGCCTGCTTCTCCGTGGAACGCACGAAGTACTTGATGTTGTCGAAGTCGATGCCGGAGAGGTCGGAGCCCCAGTTCGGCATGGGCTTCTTGTCGAACAGGCGCAGGCCCTTGAGGCGGAGCTTGGTCATCCACTCCGGCTCGGACTTCTTGGCCGAGATGTCCCGGACGACGTCCTCGCTGATGCCGCGCTTGGCGGAGGCACCGGCGATGTCGGAGTCGGCCCAGCCGTATTCATACGTGCCCAGACCCTCGAGTTCGGGGTGGGCAGTCTCCGTGGGGAGCGTCATGCGGGGTTCCTCCCGGCCGTACTTGCTGATGCTGGTGTGGTGGTCTGCGTGGTGCTGCCGCCGCTGCTGCCACTGCGCGGGATGAACGTCGTACAGACGCCGTCTCCGTGGGCGATGGTGGCGAGGCGCTGCACATGCGTGCCGAGCAGCGCGGAGAACATCTCCGTCTCCGCCTCGCACAGCTGCGGGAACTGCTCGGCGACATGGGCGACCGGGCAGTGGTGCTGGCAGAGCTGCTCGCCGACCGGCGCGCTGCGCGCCGTGGCAGCGTACCCGTCGGCGGTCAGGGCCTTGGCCAGGGCCTCGGTGCGCTGTGCGGGCGGTGCCGCGTCGATCGCCGCCTTGTACGCCTCGGCCTGCGCGGCGATACGGTCCCGGGCGAAGGCGACGAGCGCGCCCTCGCCGTGCCGCTCGGTGATCCAGCGCAGGGCCTCGGCGGCGAGCTTGTCGTAGGACTGGTCGAAGGCGTCGCGACCGCAGTCGGTCAGGGCGAACACCTTCGCGGGGCGGCCCCGGGTCCGCGCGCCGTAGACGCGCTGCTCGCGAGGTTCGACGACGTTCTCGTGGACGAGGGAGTCGAGGTGCCTGCGCACGGCCGCCTGGGTGAGGCCGAGGCGCGTCGCGAGGTCGGCGACGGTGGAGGGGCCGTGATCCAGGATGGAGCGCGCGACCCGGTTGCGCGTGGAGCGCTCACCGGTCGCGAGTTCCTCCTGCGGAGCCTCGCCAACGTTTTTCACAACGCCATTGTTGCGTAATTCCTCGGAGCCTGACAACCCACGTCGCGATCACCGCCCGGTGCGGTGCGTCACTTAGGTTCACCTAACCTGACCTGCGGAAACGATCACTGATCGATCAAATGGCCGCCCCGTTCGACGGCGCGCGCCGGGCCCGTCCAGCACCCTCCAGAACCAGGCCGACACCCCTTCCCACCGGCCCTTTGTGCGCGCGGGACGACGTCCCAGGACCGCCGAGTCGTGCCTGTTCCCCCTGGCGTCCGCCGTCGCGGACGCGGAGCACTGGCTTCCGCGGAACCGGCCGCGCCCCGCCCACCCGGCGTCCGGGATACGTCCCTAGACTGGCTCACCATGCGAAACGAGTCCGTCGTCCAGATCGAGAGTCTGGTCAAGCGGTATGGAAGCAAGACCGCGGTCGACGGCCTCGACCTGACGGCCGGCCCGGGATCACCGCCGTCCTCGGGCCCAACGGCGCCGGCAAGACCACCACGATCGAGACCTGCGAGGGCTACCGGAAGCCGGACTCCGGCACCGTCCGCGTCCTCGGCCTGGACCCGGTCCGCGAGGCCGCCGCGCTACGGCCCCGCATCGGCGTGATGCTCCAGTCCGGCGGCGTCCACTCCGGCGCCCGCGCCGACGAGATGCTGCGCCACGTCGCCAAGCTGCATGCGCACCCACTGGACGTGGACGCCCTCATCGAGCGCCTGGGACTAGGCTCCTGCGGCCGCACCACCTACCGGCGGCTCTCCGGCGGCCAGCAGCAGCGCCTCGCGCTCGCGCTGGCCGTGGTCGGCAGGCCCGAGCTGGTCTTCCTGGACGAGCCGACCGCCGGCCTGGACCCGCAGGCCCGCCGGGCCACCTGGGAGCTCGTCCGCGATCTGCGCCGCGACGGGGTCGCCGTCATCCTCACCACGCACCACATGGACGAGGCCGAGGAGCTCGCCGACGACGTCGCGATCATCGACGCGGGCCAGGTCATCGCCCAGGGCAGCCCCGACGAGCTGTGCCGCGGCGGCGCCGAGAACACCCTGCGGTTCACCGGCCGCCCGGGCCTCGACGTCGGCTCGCTGCTCAAGGCGCTGCCCCCGGACTCCGCCGCGGCCGAACTGACCCCCGGCGCCTACCGCGTCAGCGGCACGGTCGACCCGCAGCTGCTCGCCACCGTCACCTCCTGGTGCGCCCAGCACGGGGTGATGCCGGACCGGATCTCGGTCGAACGCCACACGCTGGAAGACGTCTTTCTTGAGCTCACGGGTAAGGAGCTGCGCGGATGAGCGCCGCCGGTACGTACACGCCGAAGCCGGGCGCCGCCCCACTCCCCCGCATGATCGCCGCGCAGGCCGCGCTGGAGACGAAGATGCTGCTGCGCAACGGCGAGCAGCTGCTCCTGACGGTGGTGATCCCCACCCTCCTGCTCGTGCTGTTCAGCGCCGTGGACATCATCGACACGGGCGAGGGCAAGGCCGTGGACTTCCTCGCGCCCGGCGTACTCGCGCTCGCCGTGATGTCGACGGCCTTCACCGGCCAGGCCATCGCGACCGGCTTCGAGCGGCGCTACGGCGTGCTGAAGCGACTCGGCGCCTCCCCGCTGCCCCGCTGGGGCCTGATGGCGGCCAAGACCCTCTCCGTGCTGGTCACCGAGGTTCTCCAGGTCGCGCTGCTCACGGCCATCGCTCTCGCGCTCGGCTGGTCGCCGCACGGCAACCCGGGCTCCGTCCTCCTGCTCCTGCTCCTCGGCACCGCGGCCTTCTCCGGCCTCGGCCTGCTGATGGCGGGCACGCTCAAGGCCGAGGCGACGCTGGCGGCCGCGAACCTCGTCTTCCTGCTCCTCCTCGTGGGCGGCGGCGTGATCGTGCCGCTCGACAAGTTCCCCGGGGCCATCCAGTCGGTCCTCGGCCTGCTGCCCGTCTCGGCGCTCTCGGACGGGCTGCGCGACGTCCTCCAGCACGGCGCGGGCCTGCCGTGGGCCGACCTCGGGATCCTCGCGGTGTGGGCGGTGCTCGGGCTGGGCGCGGCGGCGAAGTTCTTCCGCTGGGAGTAGCGCGCGTACGTCCTGCGGCGTAACGGCCGTCACAGTCGTGCCGGATACGTCCCCCTCGTGAAGCCGTGCACAAGCGGCCCCCTACGATGGGGCGCGTGCCAAACGTGACCCGAGCCGACCTCGCTCAAGCCGCGCGGAACCCGCTCTCCTTCATCGCCGAGCGCTGGACCCCCACCCAGCGGACCGTCCAGCGGGCGGCCTTCATCTCCCTCGCCATGACGGTGGTCATCGTGGTGACGGGCGGAGCCGTCCGGCTGACCGGCTCGGGCCTCGGCTGCCCGACCTGGCCCAAGTGCACCGAGGACTCCCTCACCGCGACCAGCGAGATGGGCTTCCACGGCTACATCGAGTTCGGCAACCGCGTCCTGACGTACGTGCTGTGCGCGGCCGTCGGCTGGGCGATCATCGCGGCCCGCGCGCAGAAGCCGATGCGGCGCAGCCTCACCCGGCTCGGCTGGGCGCAGTTCTGGCTCGTCATGGGCAACGCCGTACTCGGCGGCATCGTCGTCCTCGTCGGCCTCAACCCGTACACGGTCGCCGCGCACTTCCTGCTCTCCTCCGCCCTGATCGCGGTGGCCGCCGTCATGTGGCAGCGCTCCCGCGAGGGCGACGCCGAGCCGCGTCCGCTGGTCGGCAAGGCCGTGGTGCAGCTCGTCTGGTCCCTGGTGGCGGCCTCGGTGCTGCTGATCGCGGTCGGCACGGTCGTGACCGGCGCGGGACCGCACGCGGGCGACTCCAGCGACGTACCGCGGATGAACCTCGCCCCGATCGGCCTGGACTGGGAGGGCGTCACCAAGCTGCACGCCGTGCTCGCCTGGATCGTGGTGACGCTGGCCTTCGCCCTGTGGTTCGTCCTCAAGGCGGTGGACGCGCCGCGCGGCCCGCTGACCCGCACCCGCGACCTGTTCCTGATCCTCCTCGCGCAGGGCGCCATCGGCTACGTCCAGTACTTCACGGACCTGCCGGAGGTCCTGGTCGGTCTGCACATGTTCGGCTCGTGCCTGGTGTGGATCGCCGTGCTGCGCGTGCTGCTGTCCCTGCGGGAGCGGCCGCTGCCCACGGCCGAGGTGCCCGCCCGGGCGGACGAGTCACGGCTCTCTGCGGTCTGACAGGCCTCACAGGCCGTACACGCGGCAGGCGTTGCCCGCCGCGATCAGGCCCGCCACACGCTGCGCGTCGCTGAGCGACCAGGCCCCCTCGGCGACCCAGGTGCCGAGGACGCGCCCGAGCGCCTCGCGGAACAGCCGGGCCCCCACCACATGCAGCTCGGGCAGTCCGTGCGCGCCGCTGGAGAACAGCAGCTTGCCGAAGGGCGCGAGTTCGAGGATCTCCGCGAGCACGGCCGCCGCCCGCGCCCCGGTGCGTACGAGCGCGGGGCCCAGGTCCGTGTACACATGCGGGAAGACGGCCGCGAGGTGGGCGGCGCCTCGGTGGTACGGATAGCCGTGCAGCAGCACCAGATCGGTGCCGAGGCCCGCCGTGGCGCGCGCGAAGTCCCCGAAGTACGTCTGGGGGTCGCCGGCCCCCGCGTGCAGTTGCAGCGGCCTGCCCGAGGCCACCGCGATCCACAGCAGGTGCCGCAGCAGCACGGGGTCGGCCAGCTCCCCGCCCACCTGGCGCCCCGCGAGCCAGCGCCCCACCGCGCCCCGCACCTCGCCCGGCCCCGGCGGCCGCGCCGCGAGGGCGAGCGGATGGCGCACCCCCGCGACCGAGGTGAAGGCGACGGCGTGCGCGGCCGCGCCGTGCACGGACTCGGCGAGGTTGGCGAGGAAGGAGTCGGCGGTCCCGGAGGTGTCGGCGACCTGCTCGGCGAGGAGCTCCAGGCGCACGATCTCGCGGGCCTCCGCGTCGCCGGTGGACGCCATCTCGCCGGGCCCGGTCAGATCCCCCGGCAGCCCCGTGTCGACGAGGTACGTCGTGATGCCGCTGCCCCGCAGCAGCCGCCGCCCCGACTCCAGGACGCCGAGGTCGCGGCGCCGGGCGAGGTAGCGGGCCGGCGGGCAGTGCGGTTCGAGGCCCAGCAGCGGCGGGCACCAGCGGCGCACCGCGAAGCCGGTCTGGGTGTCGAAGAAGGTGGTGCCGGGGGCGGGCGGCCCCTCGCCCCGGCCGAGGTGGGCCTCGAAGGTGCCGAGGCCCAGCTCCGTGCGGAGGACGCCATGGCAGTACTGGTCCACCAGGGACGGCGTTTCGATCATGCGGGCTCCCGCTGAATGGACCTTGCTCCTACGGTCCTAACGGGTGACCCGCGTGTCAGGTGTTGCTTTCGGCCAGTCTCGGCGGGCCGAACAAGTGCCCGGTCTCAGGCGTTCTTCGGGCCGCCGAGCTGGATGCCGGCCATGCGCGTCCACTCGTAGGGCCCGGTCCTCACCTTCGCGGCGAAGTCCCCGTCGAAGTCCTCGTGGACGGTGATGCCGGACTTCTCGACGGCGCTGAGCGCGATGGCGTGGGTGGGGGCCACCAGGTCGCCCCAGCCGCCGTCCTCGCCGACGAGGACGATGCGGGCGCCCTTCTGGCCGAGGTAGGCGATCTGTCCCTCGGCGCCGCCGTGGTCACGGACGAAGGCGCCGATCTCCTTGGCCAGCTTGGCCGCCTTCCGCTCCGCGCGAGCGGCCTGCTTGCCGTCGTCCACCTGCTCGTCCACCTGCTGCGTGTCTGCCATGGGCAGGATGCTACCGACGGGTAGATCAACTGGCGACGGGCGGGGCGCGTGGTGTTCGACACCACGCACCCCGCCCGTCGGCACGGCCTTGACGGCTCAGCGAAGGAAGGGGTCCACCGCCACCGCGACGAAGAGCAGCGACACGTACGTGATGGACCAGTGGAAGAGCCGCATCTCCTTGAGCTTGCCGCCGGTGACCTCGGCCTTGGCGCGGTTCTGGAGCCCGTGCGCCTCCCACAGCCACCAGCCGCCGGTCACCAGCGCCACCGCCGTGTAGAACCACCCGGTGTAGCCGAGCGGCTGGAGCAGCAGCGAGACGGCGACCATGACCCAGCTGTAGAGGACGATCTGCCGGGCGACGACCTTGTTGGAGGCGATGACCGGCAGCATCGGCACGCCCACGCGGGCGTAGTCGTCCTTGACCTTCATGGAGAGCGGCCAGTAGTGCGGCGGCGTCCAGAAGAACATCACGAGGAAGAGGATGACCGGCGCCCACGACAGGGAGTTCGTGACCGAGGACCAGCCGATGAGGACGGGCATGCAGCCCGCGATGCCGCCCCAGACGATGTTCTGCGAGGTGCGCCGCTTGAGGATCATCGTGTAGACGACCACGTAGAAGAGCAGCGCGCCGAGCGCGAGCCAGGCGGAGAGCCAGTTCACGGCGAGGCCGAAGAGCAGCGTGGAGACGACCGCGAGGGCGATGCCGAAGACGAGGCACTCGCGTGGGCTCACCATGCCGGTGACCAGCGGCCGCTGCGACGTGCGGTCCATGAGGGCGTCGATGTCGCGGTCGATGTACATGTTGAGCGCGTTTGCGCCGCCCGCCGAGAGGTAGCCGCCCAGACAGGTCACGAAGACCAGCCAGAGGTCCGGCACGCCCTGTTCGGCGAGGAACATCACCGGAACGGTGGTGATGAGGAGGAGTTCGATGATCCGCGGCTTGGTGAGCGCCACGAACGCCTTGACACGGGCCCCGAACGGCCGATGGCTCGGGCTAAGGTCCGTCCCGGAAACCCCCGCTGGACGGGATTCAACGGCCGTCACGCACACCCCTGACAGAGACATCCCAGCGAGCCGCCCGGCACCTTCTGACATGAAGATCCGGTAAAGGCTCGCGCGTACCACGCCACTGTAGACGTTGCCCATACCTTGCCCTTCGCGGGGGTGGGGTCGTGTTGAGCGTCCGGACCGGGGGTACCGAGGGTCGGGCGGCCGGTCGCGTGAGCGGCGCGGAGCGTCCTTTGAGCGGACACATGAGCGATACCGAACGACCATTGAGCGGACATATGAGCGGTTCCCTATTCACTTGGCGAATCGCCGCGCATTCCTTTCAGGAGGCGGATCCCCGCTTGTCCCGGCAGTCTGGAATGACTCGAAAAAATGCACGTTCTGGCAGCGGTAGGCTCGACAACGGCCGGTGAGATTCTCATCGCCGGCATTCGACATGTGGAGAGGAGCCCTGACTCAGGGTGAGCACCAAGCCGACCACCACAGACCTCGAGTGGACCGAACTGGACCAGCGAGCCGTTGACACCGCTCGCGTCCTGGCCATGGATTCCGTACAGAAGGTCGGCAACGGCCATCCCGGTACGGCCATGAGCCTCGCGCCCGCCGCGTACACCCTTTTCCAGAAGGTGATGCGCCATGACCCGGCGGACGCGGAGTGGACCGGTCGCGACCGGTTCGTCCTTTCCGCGGGCCATTCGTCCCTGACCCTCTACATTCAGCTCTACCTGGCCGGTTTCGGCTTGGAGCTGGATGACCTGAAGGCCTTCCGCACCTGGGGCTCGAAGACCCCGGGTCACCCGGAGTACGGGCACACGACCGGCGTGGAGACGACGACGGGCCCGCTGGGCCAGGGCGTCGCCAACGCCGTGGGCATGGCGATGGCCGCCCGCTACGAGCGCGGTCTGTTCGACCCGGCGACCCCCGCGGGCGAGTCGCCGTTCGACCACCACATCTTCGTCATCGCCGGTGACGGCTGCCTGGAGGAGGGCATCTCCGCGGAGGCGTCCTCGATGGCCGGGCACCAGAAGCTCGGCAACCTCGTGATGCTGTGGGACGACAACCACATCTCGATCGAGGGCGACACCGCCACCGCGATCTCCGAGGACACCCTCAAGCGGTACGAGGCCTACGGCTGGCACGTCCAGCGCGTGGAGCCCAAGGAGAACGGCGACCTCGACCCGGCCGCCCTGTACGCCGCGCTCCAGGCCGCCAAGGCCGAGACCGAGCGTCCCTCCTTCATCGCGATGCGCTCGATCATCGCCTGGCCCGCCCCGAACGCGCAGAACACCGAGGCCGCGCACGGCTCGGCGCTCGGCGAGGAGGAAGTGGCCGCCACCAAGCGCGTCCTCGGCTTCGACCCGGAGCAGACCTTCGAGGTGTCCGACGAGGTCATCACGCACACGCGCAAGGCGCTGGACCGCGGCCGTGAGGCCAAGGCCGAGTGGGAGAAGGGCTTCGCCGCCTGGCGCACCGCCAACGCCGAGCACGCCGCCACCTTCGACCGGGTCGCCGCGGGCGAGCTGCCCGAGGGCTGGGAGGACCACCTCCCCGTCTTCGAGACCGGCAAGGGTGTCGCCACGCGCGCCGCGTCCGGCAAGGTCCTCCAGGCGCTCGGCGCGGTCATCCCCGAGCTGTGGGGCGGCTCCGCCGACCTCGCGGGCTCGAACAACACGACGATCGACAAGACGTCGTCGTTCCTCCCGGCGGACAACCCGCTGCCGGAGGCCGACCCGTACGGCCGCACGATCCACTTCGGCATCCGTGAGCACTCCATGGCCGCGGAGATGAACGGCATCGCGCTGCACGGCAACACCCGCGTCTACGGCGGCACCTTCCTGGTGTTCTCCGACTACATGCGCAACGCCGTCCGGCTGTCCGCGCTGATGCACCTCCCGGTGACGTACGTGTGGACGCACGACTCCATCGGCCTCGGCGAGGACGGCCCGACGCACCAGCCGGTCGAGCACCTGGCCTCGCTGCGCGCCATCCCGGGCCTGAACGTCGTACGCCCGGCCGACGCGAACGAGACCGCCATCGCGTGGCGCGAGATCCTCAAGCGCTTCACCAAGGAGTTCGGCAAGGGCGCCCCGCACGGCCTCGCGCTGACCCGCCAGGGCGTGCCGACGTACGACCGCAACGAGGACGCGGCCAAGGGCGGTTACGTCCTGTTCGAGGCCGAGGGCGGCACTCCGGAGGTCATCCTCATCGGCACCGGCTCCGAGGTGCACCTCGCCGTCGAGGCGCGCGAGCAGCTGCAGGCCGCCGGCGTTCCGACGCGGGTCGTCTCGATGCCGTCGGTCGAGTGGTTCGAGGAGCAGGACCAGGGGTACCGCGAGAGCGTGCTGCCGCCGTCCGTGAAGGCGCGCGTGGCGGTCGAGGCGGGCATCGGTCTGACCTGGCACCGTTTCGTGGGCGACGCCGGACGCATCGTCTCGCTGGAGCACTTCGGTGCCTCGGCCGACGGCAAGGTCCTGTTCCGCGAGTTCGGGTTCACCGCCGACGCGGTGGCCCAGGCGGCGCGGGAATCGATCGCCGCCACCCGGCGCTGACGCCCATATACGAGCAAGTAGGAGATGTAATTCCATGACAGACGCACTCAAGCGCCTCTCCGAAGAAGGCGTCGCGATCTGGCTGGACGACCTGTCGCGCAAGCGGATCACGTCCGGCAACCTCGCCGAACTGATCGACCAGCAGCACGTCGTGGGCGTCACGACCAACCCGTCGATCTTCCAGAAGGCCATCTCGCAGGGCGACGGTTACGACCAGCAGCTCTCCGACCTGGCGGCCCGTGAGGTCACGGTCGAGGAGGCCATCCGCATGATCACGACGGCGGACGTCCGTGACGCCGCCGACATCCTGCGCCCGGTCTTCGACGCGACGGACGGCCAGGACGGCCGCGTGTCGATCGAGGTCGACCCGCGCCTCGCGCACAACACCAAGGCCACGGTCGCCGAGGCCAAGCAGCTCGCGTGGCTGGTCGACCGGCCGAACGCGCTCATCAAGATCCCCGCCACCCAGGCGGGCATCCCGGCGATCACCGAGGTCATCGGCCTCGGCATCAGCGTCAACGTCACGCTGATCTTCTCGCTGGAGCGCTACCGCATGGTCATGGACGCGTACCTCGCGGGCCTGGAGAAGGCCAAGGAGCGCGGCCTCGACCTCTCGAAGATCCACTCGGTGGCGTCCTTCTTCGTGTCCCGCGTGGACACGGAGATCGACAAGCGCCTGGACGGCATCGGCACCGACGAGGCCAAGGCCCTCAAGGGCAAGGCCGCCCTCGCCAACGCCCGCCTGGCCTACGAGGCATACGAGGAGGTCTTCTCCTCGGACCGCTGGGCCGCGCTCGACAAGGCGCAGGCCAACAAGCAGCGTCCGCTGTGGGCCTCGACCGGCGTCAAGGACCCGGCGTACAAGGACACCCTGTACGTCGACGAGCTCGTCGCGCCCAACACGGTGAACACGATGCCCGAGGCGACGCTGGAGGCCACCGGCGACCACGGCCAGATCACCGGCAACACCATCGCGGGCACGTACGACGAGGCCCGCGCCGAGATCGCCGCCGTGGAGAAGCTCGGCATCGCGTACGACGACGTCGTGCAGCTGCTCGAAGACGAGGGCGTCGAGAAGTTCGAGGCCTCCTGGACCGATCTGCTCAAGTCGACCGAGGCCGAGCTGAAGCGCCTCGCTCCTTCGAAGGGCTGACCACTTTGTCAAGCAGCAATCCGCTGCGTGACGCCGCAGACCGACGGCTCCCGCGTATCGCGGGGCCGTCGGGCCTGGTCATTTTTGGTGTCACGGGCGATTTGTCCCGTAAAAAGTTGATGCCCGCCGTGTACGACCTCGCCAACCGAGGTCTGCTTCCGCCCGGCTTCTCCCTCATTGGCTTCGCCCGTCGCGACTGGGAGGACGAGGACTTCGCCCAGGTCGTCCACGACGCGGTCAAGCAGCACGCGCGTACCCCGTTCCGCGAGGAGGTCTGGCAGCAGCTCATCCAGGGCATGCGCTTCGTCCAGGGCAACTTCGACGACGACGAGGCGTTCGAGCAGCTCAAGGCCACCATCCAGGAGCTGGACAAGGCGCAGGGCACCGGCGGCAACTACGCCTTCTACCTCTCGGTGCCCCCGAAGTTCTTCCCGCAGGTCGTGCAGCAGCTCAAGAAGCACGACCTCGCCGACGCCCCCGAGGGTGCCTGGCGGCGCGCGGTCATCGAGAAGCCGTTCGGCCACGACCTGACGTCCGCCCGTGAGCTGAACGCGATCGTGCACGAGGTGTTCGCCCCGGACCAGGTGTTCCGGATCGACCACTACCTCGGCAAGGAGACCGTCCAGAACATCCTGGCGCTCCGCTTCGCCAACCAGATGTTCGAGCCGATCTGGAACCGGTCGTATGTGGACCACGTCCAGATCACGATGGCCGAGGACATCGGCATCGGCGGCCGCGCCGGCTACTACGACGGCATCGGCGCCGCCCGTGACGTCATCCAGAACCACCTGCTCCAGCTGATGGCGCTGACCGCGATGGAGGAGCCCGCCTCCTTCGACGCGGACGCGCTGGTCGCCGAGAAGGCGAAGGTGCTCGGCGCCGTCCGGCTGCCCAAGGACCTCGGCGAGAGCACGGTCCGCGGGCAGTACGCGGCGGGGTGGCAGGGCGGCGAGAAGGCCGTCGGCTACCTCCAGGAAGAGGGCATCGACCCCAAGTCGAAGACCGACACCTACGCGGCCATCAAGCTGGCGGTCGACAACCGCCGCTGGGCGGGCGTGCCCTTCTACCTGCGCACCGGCAAGCGTCTGGGCCGCCGCGTCACGGAGATCGCGGTCGTCTTCCAGCGCGCGCCCCACTCCCCCTTCGACCACACGGCGACCGAGGAGCTCGGGCAGAACGCGATCGTCATCCGCGTCCAGCCCGACGAGGGCATCACGGTCCGGTTCGGCTCGAAGGTCCCCGGCACCTCCATGGAGATCCGGGACGTCTCGATGGACTTCGCGTACGGCGAGTCCTTCACCGAGTCCAGCCCGGAGGCGTACGAGCGCCTGATCCTGGACGTCCTGCTCGGCGACGCCAACCTCTTCCCGCGCACGGAGGAGGTCGAGCTGTCCTGGAACATCCTCGACCCGATCGAGGAGTACTGGGACAAGCACGGCAAGCCCGCCCAGTACCCGGCAGGCACCTGGGGCCCGACCGAGGCGGACGAAATGCTCGCACGAGACGGACGGAGCTGGCGTCGGCCATGAAGATCGACCTTACGGACACCACGTCCAGCAAGATCAACAAGGCGCTCGTGCAGGGCCGCCGGGCGATCGGCACCCCGGCCGTCGGCATGGTCCTGACCCTCGTCATCGTCACCGACGAGGAGAACGCCTACGACTCCCTGAAGGCCGCGAACGACGCGTCGCGCGAGCACCCCTCGCGCACCCTCGTGGTCATCAAGCGCACCGCCCGCTCGCCCCGTGACCGCACCACCTCGCGTCTGGACGCCGAGGTGCGGGTCGGCGTCGAGGCGGGCACCGGCGAGACGGTGATCCTGCGGCTGTACGGCGAGGTCATCGACCACGCCCAGTCGGTCGTCCTGCCGCTGCTGCTGCCCGACGCCCCCGTGGTCGTCTGGTGGCCGGTGAACGCCCCGCTCGACGCCGCGGGCGACCCGCTCGGCGCCCTGGCGCAGCGCCGCGTCACGGACTCCTACACGGCCGAGCAGCCGATCCGGGAGCTGACCGCCCGCGCCGAGTCCTACCACCCCGGCAGCACGGACCTGGCCTGGACCCGCATCACCCCGTGGCGCTCCATGCTCGCCGCGGCGCTTGACCAGGTCACGTGCGAGGTCACCGAAGTGCAGGTGGACGGCGAGGAGTTCAACCCGAGCTGTGAGCTGTTGGCCATGTGGCTGGCGGACCGCCTGGGCGTGCCGGTCAAGCGCGCGGTGTCGGCGGGTCCCGGCCTGACCGGCGTCCGCATGGAGACCACCTGCGGTCCCATCGTGCTCGACCGGGCCGACGGCTCGCTCGCCACGCTCTCCATCCAGGGACAGCCCGACCGCGCCGTGGCCCTCAAGCGCCGCGAGACGGCCGAGCTGATCGCGGAGGAGCTGCGCCGCCTGGACCCGGACGACACCTACGCCTCCGCGCTGAAGTACGGCGTGGATCGCCTGGTCGAGCCGTCCGCCCCGGTGACGGAGGTGGCGGCGGAGATCAAGGACGAGGCGCAGGAGCCCGAGCCGAAGAAGGCTCCGGCGAAGAAGGCCACCGCGAAGAAGGCGGCGGCCAAGTGACCGGGGCCCCGCAGCTCGTCGTCCACCGCGACAAGGAGCTGATGGCGCGGGCCGCGGCGGCCCGCCTCATCACGAAGATCGTCGACGCGCAGTCCGCGCGGGGGTACGCGTCGGTGGTACTCACCGGCGGCCGTAACGGCAACGGGCTGCTGGCGGCGCTCGCCGCCTCCCCGGCCCGGGACGCGGTCGACTGGTCGCGCCTGGACCTGTGGTGGGGCGACGAGCGCTTCCTGCCGGACGGCGACGCCGAGCGCAACTACACCCAGGCCAAGGCGGCGCTGCTCGACGCGGTGCCGCTCACCCCGTCCCGGGTGCACCCGATGCCGGCCTCGGACGGCCCCTACGAGGTGGACGCCGCCGCCGAGGTCTACGCCGCCGAACTGGCCGCCGCCGCGCGCCCGGAGGACCACGGCCAGGTGCCGGCCTTCGACGTCCTGATGCTCGGCGTCGGCCCCGACACACATGTCGCCTCGCTCTTCCCGGAGCACCCGGCGGTGCGCGAGACGGAGCGCTCGGTGGTCGGTGTGCACGGCGCGCCGAAGCCCCCGCCGACCCGCGTCTCCCTGACGCTCCCGGCGATCCGGGCGGCGCGCGAGGTGTGGCTGCTCGCGGCGGGCGAGGACAAGGCGGGGGCCGCGGCCATCGCCCTGTCCGGTGCGGGCGAGGTGCAGGCCCCCGCGGCCGGCGCCGCGGCCGCTCGCGCACGCTGTGGCTGCTGGACGCGGCGGCGGCCTCACAGCTTCCCGCGGAGCTGTATCAGCCGACCGTGGCGTAGCCGTACGCGCGACAAGGGCCCCGCACCGCTTCGGTGCGGGGCCCTTACGCGTGGGCGTGGACGCGGCGGTAGGTGCTGCCATCCGCGGCGCGCTCCAGGAGGCCCCCGGTGACGCAGTACCGGCGCAGCGCCGCGGTGTCGTCGTGCACGGTGCGGAACGCGTCGTTCACCTCGCGCTCGCTGTAGGTGCGGTCGGCGTCGAAGAGGGTGTCCGTGAGGTGGAGGAGGAGTTCGTGGCGTACGACGGGGCGTACGGGGATGGCCGTGAGGCGGCCGTGCGTGAAGAAGCCGGTGAGGCGGCGCGGCACGGTGGGATGGGCGTCCACGGCTCCCGGGGCGCGCCGGAAGACGGCCGGGTCGGCGCGCAGCGATCCGTCGGGCAGCCGCTCGACGAGCCCGGTGGCGAGCAGCCGTCCCAGGTGTTTGCGGGCGGCCGGGGAGTCGGCCTCGCGCGGCGGCAGGTCGTCGAGGACGATGCGCGCGTACAGCCGCAGTCTCTCGGGGTCGGCGAGCGCGGCGAGCAGCTGGTCCATGACGGGGTCCCTCCCGACGGGTGACAGAGCCGAAGCAGTGTCACCCGCCGGGCCTCAGGAACGCATCCGATTAACGCGCCGTACGGCTCAACGGCCGCGCAGATCCCGGTACTTGGCGACGAGAGCGGTGGTCGAGCCGTCGAGGTCGGGGACCTCGGCGCCCTCGGTCAGCGCGGGCTCGACGCGCTTGGCGAGGACCTTGCCGAGCTCGACGCCCCACTGGTCGAAGGAGTCGATGTTCCACACAGCGCCCTGGACGAACACCTTGTGTTCGTAGAGCGCGATGAGCTGGCCGAGGACCGAGGGGGTCAGCTCCTTGGCGAGGATCGTCGTCGTCGGGTGGTTGCCCTTGAACGTCTTGTGCGGGACAAGCTCTTCGGCGACACCCTCGGCACGCACCTCGTCGGGCGTCTTGCCGAACGCCAGCGCCTGCGTCTGCGCGAAGAAGTTGGCCATCAGCAGGTCGTGCTGGGGGACCAGGCCGGGCGGCAGGTCGGCGACCGGCTCGGCGAAGCCGATGAAGTCCGCCGGGATCAACTTCGTGCCCTGGTGGATGAGTTGGTAGTAGGCGTGCTGGCCGTTGGTGCCGGGGGTGCCCCACACCACCGGGCCGGTCTGCCAGTCGACTTCCTTGCCGTCGCGGTCGACGTACTTGCCGTTGGACTCCATGTCGAGCTGCTGGAGGTAGGCGGTGAACTTGGAGAGGTAGTGCGAGTACGGCAGGACGGCGTGCGACTGCGCGTCGTGGAAGTTGCCGTACCAGATGCCCAAGAGGCCCATCAGCAGCGGGACGTTGGCCTCGGCGGGCGCGGTGCGGAAGTGCTCGTCGACGAGGTGGAAGCCGTCGAGCATCTCGCGGAAGCGGTCGGGCCCGATGGCGATCATCAGGGAGAGGCCGATCGCCGAGTCGTAGGAGTAGCGGCCGCCGACCCAGTCCCAGAACTCGAACATGTTGGCGGTGTCGATGCCGAAGTCCGACACCTTCTCGGCGTTCGTCGACAGGGCCACGAAGTGCTGGGCGACGGCGTCCTGACCGGCCTTCAGCTCCGTCAGCAGCCAGTCGCGCGCCGACGTGGCGTTCGTGATCGTCTCGATGGTGGTGAACGTCTTCGAGGCGATGATGAAGAGCGTCTCGGCGGCGTCCAGGTCCCGCACGGCCTCGTGCAGGTCCGCGCCGTCCACGTTCGACACGAAGCGGACCGTGAGGTCGCGGTCGGTGAAGGAGCGCAGCGCCTCGTACGCCATGGCGGGGCCGAGGTCGGAGCCGCCGATGCCGATGTTGACGATGTTCTTGATGCGCTTGCCGGTGTGGCCGGTCCACTCGCCGGAGCGGATCCTCTCGGAGAAGGCGCTCATCTTGTCGAGGACGGCGTGCACCGCCGGCACGACGTTCCCGGCGTGCTCGCCGTCGACCTCGATGACGGCGTCGCGCGGGGCGCGCAGCGCGGTGTGCAGGACGGCGCGGTCCTCGGTGGTGTTGATCTTCTCGCCGCGGAACATGGCGTCCCGCAGCCCGAAGACGTCGCTCGCCGCGGCGAGCTCGCGCAGCAGCGTCAGCGTCTCCTCGGTGACGAGGTGCTTGGAGTAGTCGATGTGCAGGTCACCGACTTGGAGGGTGTAGGCCGTGCCGCGCGTGGGTTCCGCGGCGAACAGTTCGCGCAGCTGCACCTCCCCGAGCTTGTCGCGATGGCGGGCGAGCGCCGTCCACTCGGGCGTCTGATTGAGCCTGGCGCGGCTTTCTGCGTTCATCTCGGACTTCAGCCTTCTCTCGTACCTGCGTACGTACCTTGCCCCGCTGCACTGTCCAACCTAATCGATCAGCGGGCGGTATGAGATATCTGGAGCTGTCTGTCCGCACACGTACCGAAACAGGAAACCGGCCGGACACCTTCTCGGTGTCCGGCCGGTCGCCAAGTCTCAGATCTCGCCCCGCAGTTTGGCGAGCGCCTCCGCGAGGATCGCCTCGCCGTCCGCGTCGCTGCGCCGCTCGCGCACATACGCCAGGTGCGTCTTGTACGGCTCGGTGCGCGGTGGGTCCGGCGGGTTGTCCCGGTCCTGACCGGCCGGGAAGCCGCAGCGGGGACAGTCCCACGTATCGGGGACCTGCGCGTCGCTGGCGAAGCTCGGCTGCGTCTCGTGCCCGTTGGAGCACCAGAAGGAGATGCGCAGACGCGGCGCGGACTCACCGCGCTCGGCCTCGCCCATCGGCCCCGCCCCGACCCGACTTCCTCGGATCGCGTTGCCACTTGCCACGGTCGTAACTCCCTGCGTGATGGTGCTGCTGCGGGCGCCTCAGTTTACGTAAGGCCCAACGCGCGTCCAGTGCGGGGAGTTACACCCCACCCCCGGACGCAAGCCCCATGATAAGCCGCACACACGAGCTCGCACCGGACAAGCGACCAGTGCCTGGCGCTAGTTGTTCGCCTTCATGAGCAGACCCAGCGCGACAATGCACGCGAACCACAGCAGACCGACCACGACCGTGATGCGGTCGAGGTTGCGCTCCGCGACGGAGGAGCCGCCGACCGACGACTGCATGCCGCCGCCGAACATGTCGGAGAGACCGCCGCCCTTGCCCTTGTGCATCAGCACCAGCAGCATCATCAGAGCGCTGAAGACGATGAGGGCGATCGAGAACCCCATAACCACGGCTGGACCAACTTCCTCGGATCTGAATCGACGGCGGGGGCCGGAAGCACGCAGCCCCCGGCCCCCGCAAGAGTACCCTTCCGCGGCTGGACCGCCGCTAGCGCATACTCACTGGTCGCGGAAGCGCACGATCTTGACGAACTCGTCCGCGTCGAGCGCGGCGCCGCCCACCAGGGCGCCGTCGACGTCCGGCTGGGCCATGATCGCGGCGACGTTCCCGGACTTCACCGAGCCGCCGTACTGGATACGCACCTTGTCGGCGAGCTCCTGGGAGTACAGCTCGGCGAGGCGGCCGCGAATCGCGCCGCAGACCTCCTGCGCGTCCTCCGGGGTCGCGACCTCGCCGGTGCCGATCGCCCAGACGGGCTCGTAGGCGATCACGATGGACTCGGCCTGCTCGGCCGGGATGTCCTTGAGGCCGCCGTCGACCTGGTTCAGCGTGTACTGGACCTGCTGGCCCGCCTTGCGGATGTCCAGGCCCTCGCCGACGCAGAGGATCGGGGTCAGGCCGTGCTTGTAGGCGGCCTTCACCTTGGCGTTGCAGATCTGGTCGGTCTCGTTGTGGTACTGGCGGCGCTCGGAGTGGCCCACGGCGACGTAGGTGCACTTCAGCTTGGCCAGCATCGAGCCCGAGATCTCGCCGGTGTAGGCACCGGAGTCCTGCGCCGAGATGTCCTGGGCGCCGTACTTGATCTTGAGCTTGTCGCCGTCGACCAGGGTCTGCACGGAGCGCAGATCGGTGAAGGGCGGCAGGACGGCGACCTCGCAGGCCTCGTAGTCCTTGTCCGCCAGGGCGAAGGCGAGCTTCTGGACGTGGGCGATGGCCTCCAGGTGGTTGAGGTTCATCTTCCAGTTGCCCGCCATCAGCGGGGTGCGCGTACTCATCAGGTGTCAGTTCTCCAGTGCCGCGAGGCCGGGGAGCGTCTTGCCCTCAAGGTATTCGAGGGAGGCGCCGCCGCCGGTGGAAATGTGGCCGAATGCGTTCTCGTCGAAGCCCAGGGTCCGCACGGCGGCGGCGCTGTCGCCACCGCCGACGACCGTGAAGGCCGAGGTGTCGAGGAGCGCCTGGGCGACCGCCTTGGTGCCCTCGGCGTAGTCGGGGTGCTCGAAGACGCCCATCGGACCGTTCCAGAAGACGGTGGCCGCGTCGGCGAGCTTCGAGGCGTAGAGCTTACGGGTCTCGGGGCCGATGTCGAGGCCCTCCTGGTCGGCCGGGATGGCGTCGGCGGCGACCGTGGTGGGGTTGGCCGGGGCCTTGGTCTTCAGGTCCGGGAAGTCCGGCGAGACCAGCACGTCGACAGGGAGGACGAACTCGACGCCCTTCGCCTTGGCGCGCTCCATGTACTCCTTGACCGCCGGGATCTGGTCCTCCTGGAGGAGGGAGATGCCGACCTCGTGGCCGAGCGCCTTGAGGAAGGTGTACGCCATGCCGCCGCCGATGAGGATGCGGTCGGCCTTCTCCAGGAGGTGGTCGATCACGCCGAGCTTGTCGGAGACCTTGGCGCCGCCGAGGACGACGGCGTAGGGCCGCTTGACGTCGTCGGTGAGCTTCTTCAGGACGCCGACCTCGGTGGCGATGAGGTGGCCGGCGTAGTGGGGCAGCTTGGCCGGGAGGTCGTACACGGAGGCGTGCTTGCGGTGCACGGCGCCGAAGCCGTCGCCCACGTACACCTCGGCGAGGGCGGCAAGCCGCTCGGCGAAGTCGCCGCGCTCGGTGTCGTCCTTGCTCGTCTCGCCCGCGTTGAAGCGGAGGTTCTCGATGACGGCGACCTGGCCGGGCTGGAGGCCGTCCACCGCGTCGCGGGCGGCGGGACCCACGGTGTCCTCGGCGAACGCGACGGGCGCGCCGAGGAGTTCCCCGAGCCGCTCGGCGGCGGGGCGCAGCGAGAAGGCCGGGTCCGGGGCGCCCTTGGGGCGGCCCAGGTGCGAGGCCACGACGACCTTGGCGCCCGCTTCGGCGAGGGCCTTGACCGTCGGCAGGACGGCGCGGATGCGGCCGTCGTCGGTGATGGTGCCGTCGGCGAGCGGCACGTTGAGGTCGGCGCGGACGAACACCCGCTTGCCGTTGACCCCTTCGGCGAGAAGTGCGTCGATCGTCTTCACTACTGGACTCCTTGGGAGGGCTGGCACGCAACAGGGTCCGTCCGGCGCGGCGGTGCGCGGGACAGACCCTGTGCTCACATCGAGATGCCTGCTCTGGATATTAGAGCTGACCGCCGACGAAGGCCGTGAGGTCGACCAGGCGGTTGGAGTAGCCCCACTCGTTGTCGTACCAGCCGAGGATCTTCACCGACTTGCCGTCCTGGACCATCGTCATGGACGAGTCGAAGGTGCAGGACGCCGGGTCGCTGACGATGTCCGAGGACACGATCGGGTCCTCGGTGTAGAAGAGGTAGCCCTTCAGGTCGCCGTCGTCGGCGGCCTTCTTGAACGCGGCGTTGACCTCGTCCTTGGTGACCTCGCGGGAGACCTCGACGACCAGGTCGGTGGCCGAACCGGTCGGGACCGGGACGCGCATCGCGATGCCGTCGAGCTTGCCCTTGAGCTGCGGCAGGACCAGGGCGGTGGCCTTGGCGGCGCCCGTCGTGGTCGGGATGATGTTCTCGGCGGCGGCGCGGGCGCGGCGCAGGTCGCTGTGCGGGAAGTCCAGGATGCGCTGGTCGTTGGTGTACGCGTGGACCGTGGTCATCAGGCCCTTGACGATGCCGAAGTTCTCGTCGAGGACCTTGGCCATCGGCGCCACACAGTTGGTGGTGCAGGAGGCGTTGGAGATGACGTGGTGGTTGGCCGCGTCGTACTTGTCCTGGTTGACGCCCATCACGATGGTGATGTCCTCGTCCTTGGCCGGAGCCGAGATGAGGACCTTCTTGGCGCCGCCGGCGATGTGCTTCTCGGCGTCGGCCTTCTTCGTGAAGATGCCCGTGGACTCGATCACGATGTCGACGCCGAGCTCGCCCCACGGGATGTCGGCGGGGTTGCGCTCGGACAGCACCTTGATGGTGTGGCCGTCGACGGTGATGGTGTCCTCGGTGTGCGACACCTCGGCCTTGAGGCGGCCCAGGATGGTGTCGTACTTGAGCAGGTGCGCGGTGGTCGCGGTGTCACCCAGGTCGTTGACAGCCACGACTTCGATGTCCGCACCCTGCTCCAGCAGCGCGCGGAAGTAGTTGCGACCGATGCGGCCAAAGCCGTTGATGCCTACGCGGATCGTCACGAAACCGATCTCCTCGTTGGTACGCCGGTTTTAGACGCCGGCGAGTTGTATGGGATGTCCCCGACCGCCTCCGACCCTACCTCTCTGAAGGCCCTGAGGTGACATCGAGAGGGGCCGCAAGCGGCACAAAAGGCCCGTACCCCGGAGTAGGGGTACGGACCCCCGGGACCTTGGTCCCGATTACGCAGCGTCAGCTGCGCAGATGTGCCAGGGAGGCGCCCATAAGAGCGGCTCTTTCGGCCTTTCCGGGGAGGTGCTCGAAGCCGAAGCCGAGGAGCACACTGTCACGCGCTGTGACCGCCGCATGGGGTCGGTGGAGCTCCCCGGTCCGCGCCCAGTCGCCTGTGATAGTGGGGCTCCCGGCCGGGGGTGCGCCGACGGCCCACGAGCCGAGCGAGGTCTCGAACCCCTCGGTCTCCTTGGCGTCGCCGCCGACGACCAGCTGGGCGTGGTCGGCGAAGAGGCCGCGCCCGCCACTGGAGGGGTCGGTGACCGAGCTGAGGGAGACCTCGACCTTCTTGCCCGCGTAGGCGCTCAGGTCGAAGGCGACGGGCTGCCAGCCGCCGGAGGAGCCCGTGAAGCTGTTCCAGGATCCGCTGGTGCCGGTGGCCGTGCAGCCGCCCGCCCCTTGGGTCAGGTAGTGGCGCAGGAAGGGGTGGCCGTTGAGGAGGAACCCGGCCGCGCACTCGGCGGGCACGGTTGCCCGGCTGTTGCCGTTCTTGTCGGGCAGCGTCGTCCAGTCGTCGGCGCCCGGGGTGTGGGCTTCGAGCAGCCCGTGGTCGTAGCCGGACTCCAGGCTCCAGTTGAGCGCGAGCCGCAGCTCCGGTTTGTCGGCGGCCGGGACGCCCGTCAGATCGAGGGTGCGGGTGAGCCGCTTGTAGTCCCGGTCGGCGTGGGAGGCGGATGCCATGCCCTGGCCCGCGAAGGGGGCGTACGGGTTGGTGATGCCGGGGTAGGAGCCCGCGGCGGCGCTCTTGAACCGCGGGAACTGCTGGGCGGGCAGGTTGTCGGAGGTGACGGTGAAGCGGCCGGCCTTGTCGAGCGGGTTGGCGTCGGCGTCGCCGAGCGGCGTCTTCACTCCCTTGAGCGCGCCGCTGCCCTCGAAGGCCTTGGCGCCGGATGCGGGGAGCCGTTCGTACGCCCCGAGGTAGTACTGCGCGAAGTCGTCGGTGAGGGCCTCCCCCAAATCGACGTCGCCGCCGGTCCGCTCGCCGGACTCGATGAGTTTGCCGCCCTCGTTGAGGTAGGCGCGCAGGGCGAGCTGGGTGGGCGCGCCGGGGACGGCGTCGCCGGTGTGGTGCGCGACGGCGGAGAAGTGCGACAGGACGCCGAGCGGGTGCGGGACGCCCTGCTCGGCCACGTCCCAGACGGCGGCGGAGCGTTTGTTGGCCTTCAGCGCGTCGACGTACTTCTGGGTCTGGGCGGCCGTTGCGCCTTCTTCGGCGACGACGAGCGTGCTCGCCTTCGGCCGTTCGGCGACGGTGTACGTGAAGTGCTCGCTGTGGGTACGGCCCTTCTTGGTGCGGCCGGTGAACCACACCTCGACCTTGTCGCCCACGCGCGCGTCCTCGACCTCGGCGCGGTACTGGTCGAAGTGGAGGTTGTCCTCGCCGCCGTAGGTCTCGCCGCCCTTCCAGGCCCTGAGGTCCTCATCATGCGTACGGCCGCCGTTGATCCGGTAGTTGAGCTCCTTGTCGCGCACCGACTTGCGGGCGGTGACAGCGACTTCCTGGTCGCCCCCGCGCGCGTACGAGGTGGGGAAGGTGTCCGGCGTGAAGTCGGGGGCCTCGATGCCGGTGACGGAGACAGGCTTGTCGGGGTGGAGGGCGGTCTCGGCGACGGCGAGCGCGAAGGGGACGTTCTTGGCGAACTCCTGCTGGATCAGCTTCTCGTCGTCGGGGAAGGTGAAGATCGACGCGCAGTCCTGCGGCTTCCAGGCATCGTCCGGGTCGACGTTCGAGGCGGTCTGGCAGGTGGACATCTCCGGGGTGAACATCGCGATGCCGTTGATGTTGCCCGCGTGGCCGTCGGCCTCGCCGTTGGTGGTGTAGAGCTCGGAGGAGACCTGCGGGTGGTAGCCGGCGACCGCGGGCTTCTCAGGGGTGCCGGCGAGCGCCTTGTAGAGCACGTCGTCGGGGGTGGGCGTGGCGACCTGCCAGCCCACTCCGTACAGGATCAGCTCGGCCGCGGAGTGGTAGTTGATGCCGTACTCGAAGCCGATGCGCTTCTGGAAGCGGTCGAGGGCCTTGGTCTCCGGCTCGGACATCGGTCCGGTGCCGCGGTAGGTCTCGGAGGACGCGTCAGGGGACGAGCCTTCGTTGTCGTAGCCCCACTTGTAGGCGAAGTTGCGGTTGAGGTCGACGCCGTCGCCGGGGGCGGTCCGGCCGTCGCCGTTGATGTCGCGGAGGTTCTTGCGCCACTGGCGCTCGCCGTCGGCGGCGTGCGTGAAGTCATAGCCGTCGGGGTTGGCGGAGAGCACGAACCACAGCTCGGTGGAGTTCACGAGCTTGGTGATGCGCTTGTCCTTGCCGTAGTTGTCCAGGTAGTGGTGCATCAGGCGGCGGGTCATCTCGGGGGTGATCCACTCGCGTGCGTGCTGGTTGGACAGGTAGAGCGTGGCGGGCTTGGAACCGTCCTTGGACTTCTTGGCGTTCTTGGAGAGCTTCAGGGCGAGGATGTCCTTGCCCTGGACGGTCTTGCCGATGGAGACGACCTTGGTGAGGCCTGGGTGGGCCTGCCCGGTCCTGACGATCTCTTCCTTGAGGCCGCCCTTGCCGCTGTAGGGCCGGTAGACCCCGTCCCCCGCGGCCCGGACCTTCTGCTGCGCCGCCTTGGAGATCTTGTGCTCGCGCAGTTCGATGCCCTGGCGCTCGATGGCCTTGGCCTGGCCCTCGGTCAGATACAGCTCGACCGGGCCGGTGCCGCGCTCGGGGGCCTGGCCCGCGAGCTCATGGGCGTCCTGGCCCGCCCTGACCAGGACCGGTATCTGTTCCTCGGTGACGTCGGCCCGGTAGACGTGCACGGCCGCCGGGTCGTCGGCGGCCGGGGCCTTCGCGGGTCCGCTCGCCTGAGCGTGCGGTGCGGCGGCCAGGCCGCCGATGAGCAGTGCGCTCGCGGCGAGGATCGATCTCGCGTTCGCTCTTCGTCTCATGAGCCCCCCTTGCGGTGGTCCGGCACAGATGTGCCGGAGGCCAGGCTCGTGACAGTGCATGATCATGTCAATACACCGGGTGAAGGCGGGGTGGGCGCGCACGGGAAAGCCGCCGGTGCCCTGCGGGGCGCCGGCGGCTTTCGAGACGCACGGGGAGAGATACCGGAGAGGCTTTCGGGACGTACGGGAGGTCAGACCGCCATGTTGTCGGCGAGCTCCTCGGCCAGGGTGGACTCCGTCCCGGGGATGCCGAGGTCCTGGGCCCGCTTGTCGGCCATGGCGAGCAGCCGGCGGATGCGGCCCGCGACGGCGTCCTTGGTCAGCGGCGGGTCGGCGAGGGCGCCCAGCTCCTCCAGGGAGGCCTGCTTGTGCTCCATGCGCAGCCGTCCGGCCGCCGCGAGGTGCTCGGGGACCTCGTCGCCGAGGATCTCCAGGGCGCGCTGCACGCGGGCGCCCGCGGCGACGGCCGCGCGGGCGGAGCGGCGCAGGTTCGCGTCGTCGAAGTTGGCCAGGCGGTTGGCGGTGGCGCGCACCTCGCGCCGCATCCGCCGCTCCTCCCAGGCGAGCACCGACTCGTGCGCCCCGAGGCGGGTGAGCAGGGCGCCGATCGCGTCCCCGTCGCGTACGACGACCCGGTCCACGCCCCGCACCTCGCGCGCCTTGCCCGCGATCTGGAGTCTGCGCGCGGCGCCGACCAGGGCGAGCGCGGCCTCCGGCCCGGGGCAGGTGACCTCCAGGGAGGACGAGCGGCCCGGCTCGGTGAGCGAGCCGTGCGCGAGGAACGCGCCGCGCCAGGCGGCCTCGGCGTCGCAGGTGGCCCCCGAGACCACCTGCGGCGGAAGACCGCGGATGGGGCGGCCGCGGCCGTCCACCAGGCCCGTCTGGCGGGCGAGCTGATCGCCGCCCGCGACCACCCGAACGACGTAACGCGAGCCGCGCCGCAACCCGCCGGGGGCCATCACGATCAGCTCCGAGCTGTGCCCGAAGATCTCCAGGATGTCCCGCTTCAGGCGGCGTGCCGCCATCGCGGTGTCCAGCTCCGCTTCGATCACGATGCGGCCGCTCACCAGGTGAAGGCCGCCCGCGAACCGCAGGATCGCCGAGACCTCTGCCTTCCTGCAGCAGGTCCGGGTGACGGGGAGCCGGGAGATCTCGTCCTTCACCGCTGCCGTCATCGCCATGGGCCGATCCTTCCATGCATCCGAAAAATACGGTCGTACGCGGCTGCCAGGAGCTCCGGATCGTGCCTCGGAGTTCCGTCGGGCCGGGCCACCGGCGCCAGCTCGACCGTGGCACCGAGCCGCTTCGCGGCATCGGTCAGTGACGCACGGTCGGGCACGGCGGCCTCGTCGGCCAGCACCACGTCCAGGGCGAGTTTAGGGGCGTGTCGGGCCAAAACCTCCAAATGACGCTGCGGAGAGAAGCCATCGGTTTCTCCCGGTTGCGGCGCGAGGTTGAGCGAAAGGATTTTGCGGGCCTTCGTCTCGGTGAGCGCGTCGAGCAGTTCGGGGACCAGCAGGTGCGGGATCACCGAGGAGAACCAGGAGCCCGGGCCGAGCACCACCCAGTCCGCGTCGAGGACGGCGGCGACCGCCTCGGGGACGGCCGGCGGGTCGTGCGGGACGACGTGCACGGACTGGACCTCGCCCGGGGTGAGGGCCACCGTGGCCTGGCCGCGGACGGTGTCCACGTCGTCGGGGCGGCCCGGGTCGTGGCCCTTGACCAGGGCCTGGAGCTCCAGCGGCACGGCTGACATGGGCAGCACGCGGCCCTGGGCGCCGAGCAGCCGGCCGACCAGGTCAAGGGCCTGGACGTGGTCGCCGAGCTGCTCCCACAGGGCGACGATCAGCAGGTTGCCGACCGCGTGCTCGTGCAGGTCGCCGCGGGACTGGAAGCGGTGCTGGATGACGCGGGCCCAGGTCTGGCCCCAGTCGTCGTCGCCGCAGAGCGCGGCGAGCGCCTTGCGCAGGTCGCCGGGCGGCAGTACGCCCAGCTCGTCGCGGAGCCGGCCGCTGGAGCCGCCGTCGTCGGCGACGGTGACGACGGCGGTGAGGTCACCGGCGCCGGTGATGCGGCGCAGCGCGGCGAGCGAGGCGGACAGGCCCATGCCTCCGCCGAGCGCGACCACCTTCGGCTGGGCGCCCCGCTTGCGGCCCAGCCGGCTCAGGCGGACGGTCCGGCGGCTCGGCTTCACTCGCGCCCCATGTCCCGGTGGACGAGGACGGTCTCCACGCCCTCGGACGCCAGGCGCGCCGCGAGCTTCTCCGACATGGCCACGGAGCGGTGCTTGCCGCCCGTGCAGCCGACCGCGATCGTCACGTACCGCTTGCCTTCGCGGCGGTAGCCCGCGGCGATGAGCTGGAGCAGCTCGGCGTAGCGGTCGAGGAACTCCTTGGCGCCGGGCTGGTTGAAGACGTACGCGGCCACCTCTTCGTTGAGGCCGGTGTACTGGCGCAGCTCCGGGACCCAGTGCGGGTTGGGCAGGAAGCGCATGTCCACGACGAGGTCGGCGTCGACCGGCAGGCCGTACTTGAAGCCGAAGGACATGACGGTGGCCCGCAGCTCGGGCTCCTCCTCGCCCGCGAACTGGGCGTCCATCTTGGCGCGCAGCTCGTGGACGTTCAGGCTGGAGGTGTCGATGACCAGGTCGGCGTCGCCGCGCAGCTCGCGCAGCAGGTCGCGCTCGGCCGCGATGCCGTCGACGATGCGGCCGTCGCCCTGGAGCGGGTGCGGGCGGCGCACCGACTCGAAGCGGCGGACCAGGGCCTCGTCGGAGGACTCCAGGAAGACGATGCGCCGCGTGACGTTCTTGGACTCCAGCTCGGCGAGGGACTCGCGGAGGTTGTCGAAGAAACGCCGGCCGCGTACGTCGACGACGACCGCGATGCGGGCGACGTTGCCCTGCGAGCGGGCGCCGAGCTCCACCATGGTGGGGATCAGCGCGGGCGGCAGGTTGTCGACCACGAACCAGCCGAGGTCCTCCAGGCACTTGGCCGCCGTACTGCGTCCGGCGCCCGACATGCCGGAGATGATCACCAGCTCGGGGATCGCCGCTTCGGGGACTCCTGGCGTCTCGATCGGCGTGCCCGCACTCACTTGCTCTCCACCTTCGTCGTGCTCGCTCATGTCTCCTGCCCCCGTCGCTCCTCTGAGGCGCCCGCGGTCACGGGCTCCTCGCCTGCACTACCGGAGGAACCCGCGGTCACGGGCTCCTCGCCTTCGCTGCGGGAGGCACCCACGGAGGCGGGCCCCTCGCCTGCACTACCGGAGGCACCCACAGAGGCGGGCCCCTCGGCCTCACTACCGGAGGCACCCACAGAGGCGGGCCCCTCGGCCTCACTACCGGAGGCACCGACGGTGGCGGGCCCCTCGGCCTCACTACCGGAGGCGCCCACGGAGGCGGGCTCCTCGTCCTCGCTGCCGGGGAACCCCACCATCACGGGCTCCTCGGCCTCACTGCCAGAGCTGCCCGCTGAGGCGGGCCCCTCGCGCGCACTACCGGAGGCACCCACGGAGGCGGGCCCCTCGGCCTCACTACCGGAGGCACCCACGGAGGCGGGCCCCTCGGCCTCACTGCCGGAGGCACCCACGGAGGCGGGCTCCTCGTCCTCGCTGCCGGGGAACCCCACCATCACGGACTCCTCGGCCTCACTGCCAGAGCTGCCCGCTGAGGCGGGCCCCTCGGCCTCGCTGCCGGAGGCGCCCGCCGTGGGGTCCTCGTCTTCCAGGATCTCTCCGGTCGCCATGTTCACGGCGGGGCCCGCGGGCACCGCTCCGGCGAGGGCCGCCACGATGGCCTCGGCCGTCTTGCGGCCTATGCCGGGCACCTCGCAGATCTGGTCGATTGTCGCGGATCGCAGCCGTTTCACCGAACCGAAGTGTTTGATCAGCGTCCGCTTGCGGGCGTCACCGAGGCCCGGCACGTCGTCCAGCGGCCCCGCCTTGAAGCGCTTGGCACGCTTGGCGCGCTGGTAGGTGATCGCGAAACGGTGGGCCTCGTCCCGTACGCGCTGGAGGAGGTAGAGCCCCTCGCTGGTGCGCGGCAGGATGACCGGGTCGTCCTCGCCGGGGACCCAGACCTCTTCCAGGCGCTTGGCCAGGCCGCAGACCGCGATGTCGTCGATGCCCAGCTCGTCCAGGGCCCGCTGGGCGGCTGCGACCTGCGGCTGGCCGCCGTCGACGACGACGAGCTGGGGTGGGTAGGCGAACCGCTTGGGCCGGCCGTCCTCCTCGGTCAGACCGCTCGCGGGCACCTCGCCGTTCGCCTCACCGGTCTCAGCTCCGGCCGCCCCCTCCTCGGACCACTCCCCCGTCTTCTCCTTGTCGGAGATGTAGCGCTTGAAGCGGCGCGTGATCACCTCGTGCATGGAGCGGACGTCGTCCTGGCCCTCGAAGCCTTTGATCTGGAAGCGGCGGTACTCGCTCTTGCGGGCGAGGCCGTCCTCGAAGACGACCATCGACGCCACGACGTCGTCGCCCTGGAGGTGCGAGACGTCGTAGCACTCGATGCGCAGGGGGGCGCTGTCCAGCTCCAGGGCGGCGGCGATCTCCTCCAGGGCGCGGGAGCGGGTGGTCAGGTCGGAGGCGCGCTTGGTCTTGTGCAGGACCAGGGACTGCTGGGCGTTGCGCGCGACGGTCTCCATGAGGGCCTTCTTGTCGCCGCGCTGCGGGATGCGCAGCGAGACGTTCGCCCCGCGGCGCTCCGTCAGCCACTCCTGGACCGGCTCCAGGGGGTCGGGCAGGGCGGGGACGAGCACCTCCTTGGGCACGGCGTCGCCGCTCTCCTCGCCGTACAGCTGCTGGAGGGCGTGTTCGACGAGGTCGCCGCTGGTGACCGCCTCGACCTTGTCGGTGACCCAGCCGCGCTGGCCGCGCACGCGTCCGCCCCGGACGTGGAAGATCTGGACGGCCGCCTCCAGCTCGTCCTCGGCCAGGGCGATCAGGTCCGCGTCCGTGGCGTCGGCAAGGACGACGGCACTCTTCTCCATCGCCTTCCTGAGGGCATCGATGTCGTCGCGCAGGCGCGCCGCGCGCTCGTACTCCATCTCCTCGGCCGCGTCCGCCATCTGGCGTTCCAGGCGGCGGATGTACGTCCCCGTGCGGCCCGCCATGAACTCGCAGAAGTCCTCGGCGAGTTCGCGGTGGTCCTCGGGGGTGACACGCTCCACACAGGGCGCCGAGCACTTGCCGATGTAGCCCAGCAGGCAGGGGCGGCCGGTGCGGGTGGCGTTCTTGAACACGCCCGCGGAGCAGGTGCGCACCGGGAAGGCGCGCAGGAGCAGGTCGACGGTGTCGCGGATCGCCCACGCGTGGCCGTACGGCCCGAAGTAGCGCACACCCTTCTTCTTGTGGCCGCGCATCACCTGCACGCGCGGGAACTTCTCGTTCATCGTCACCGCGAGGTAGGGATAGCTCTTGTCGTCGCGGTACTTGACGTTGAACCGGGGGTCGAACTCCTTGATCCAGGAGTACTCCAGCTGGAGCGCCTCGACCTCGTTGTTCACCACCGTCCACTCGACGGAGGCGGCGGTCGTCACCATGGAGCGGGTGCGGGGGTGGAGATTGGCCAGGTCCTGGAAGTAGCTGGCCAGGCGCTGGCGCAGGCTTTTGGCCTTCCCGACGTAAATCACCCGGCGGTGCTCGTCGCGGAATTTGTAGACCCCCGGGGCGTCGGGGATCTGTCCCGGCTTGGGGCGGTAGCTGGAAGGGTCGGCCATGTCGGACAGCCTACTGGCGTGGACTGACAGTCAGGGTCGGCCGCCGTCCCGCCGGGATGACGTACGGAAACGGCGGCCGGGGTGCCGGCCGCCGTTCCTCCCGATCAACCCTGGTGCCGGGCCCGGCGGCGCCTCACCAGCAGCGTCCCGGACAGGCCGAGAGCGGCCAGGGCGCCCGCGCCGGCCAGCGAGGAGGCGACGGTGACGGGGCCCTGGTCCTGCCCTTGGCCTTGCCCCTGGGCGGAAGCCTGGGCGGAAGCCTGCACGGAGGCTTGCCCTTGGCTCTGGCCGGACGCCTGCCCGGCTGCCTGCCCGGACCTCGGGGCGTCGTACCCGCCCGCCTTGCCCGACTTCTCGTACGCGGAGTCCGGCAGCTTGTCGGCGTACGCCTTCTGGACGCGCTTGCGGTAGGCGGCGAGCGAGGTCCCTTCGGCGCCCACCGCACGGACCGCGTCCTTGTCCAGGGGCAGCACGCGCGCGTGGCCCTGCACGTACCACGCGTTGATCTGCGGCTCGTGGAAGACGGTGCCGCCGGGCAGCTTCTTGGCGCCCACGCGCGCGTAGCGCGTCTCGTCGTCCCCTGTGGCGATGTTCACCACCTGCCATGCCCCTGCCCGCTCGACGGTCCAGAGGGAGGCCTTCTGGCCGTCGGAGGAGACGGCCTTGCTGGCGAGGAACTCCAGGCGGGCGACCGGCGCGCCCTTCTTGCCCGCGACGAACTCCGGGGAGAGGTAGTACACGGGCACGGCCTTGCCCTCGATGCTCGGGTCCGCGGCGGCCTTGCTGACCGCTCCCTCCCGGGCGAAGAAGCGGGAGAGCGTGTCGAGGGTCTTCGGCGCCTCCGCAGCCTTGTGCGCGGCGGCGCGCGAGGCTGCCGTGGGGGCCGCGGGGCCCGAGTCGGTGGAGTCGGCGGAGGCGGCAGGGACCGCCAGACCCAGCGACAGCGTGATGGCCGAACCGGCGAGCGCGGCCCTGGCCAGAGGACGGCGGGGAAGGTGACGGGTCATCGCGCTCACGCCCCGATCCGGTAGAGCGAGTGGGTCCAGGAGAAGGTGTTGTTGTCGACGTACCAGGCGTGCGAGGCCCAGTTGTAACGGTCGCTTGAGGGCCACGGGTCGCCCCAGTACACCCAGCTGTTGGCGTCGTCGTAGCCGTACAGGACGTGCATGTGGCCGCCGCCGTTGGACCACTGGATGCGGGTCTCCACCGGGCGCCCGGCGTCGATCTCCGTCTTCACCGTGGGGTAGCGGAGCCAGCCGGTGACGTACGAACCGGGGTTGATGCCCGCCCAGCGCAGGCCGTTCTGGACATTGCCGAGGGTGGCCTGGTTGTTGGGGCACTCGGTGTTCTGGTTGCGCCCGAAGGCGGCGTTGCAGAACTGGTTCTGGCTGTAGTTGCGGCCCATGAAGGCCGCGATGGTGTTACCGCCGGCCGCCCAGCACCAGTTGGTCTTCTGCTGCGCCTGCATCGTGATGTTCAGGCGCCTGGCCGCGAGCAGGGACGGGTCAGCGGCCGTGCCGCTCGCCGCGCCGTTCGCCGTGCGGGCGATGGGCGCGGTGGTGGTGACGGGTGCGGGGGCGGGTGCGGGGGCCGCTGTGGCCGTGGCCGTGGCCGTCGGTACGGCGAGGAGCGCTGCCGCGGCGACGGCGAGCGCGCACAGGCGGCTACGTCTGCCTGTACCTCTGTTCCTGCTGATCGTGGGGCGCATCGCGGTCCTCCCGAGCGGGGTGTGGGGTGTGGAGGAGCGCGTCCGGACGCTGCGATTGAGCATCGAGTGTTGTCGAGTGCAGGTCAACACGCTTCAATGCGGAATTACCTGGGCCGTGAACGGCGGGCGTACGGAAGTGAACAGGCGCCGTACGCCCACCTGGCGACCCGCTCCGACCGGCGCGAACGCCGGGGCGGCTGGAGTGAACGTTCACAGGAGGGGTCCGCATGCGGAACGGCACACGGTTCGCGGAAGGCGTGCCCACGGTGGCCGCGGCACGGACGGCGGGCGGACACCCGGCGGACTCGGCGGCTTCTGTTGGCTCTGCGAGGTCGGCCGGGTCGGCGGGTGCGACGGCTTCTGCGGGTTCTGCCGGGCCAACCGGGTCAGCGGGTTCGACGGGTCCTGCGGGGTCGGCCGGGTCGGTGGGTCCCATGGGCTCGGCGGACTCGACGAGTCCGATGGGTTCGGCGAACTCGGCGGACCTGGCGGCCGCCCTGCGCACCGGCCCCTTCCACCTCGCGCTGCGCACCGCGATCGCCACCCGGCGGCTGCCGCTCCAGCGGGTGCGGCACCATCTCGCCCAGTACGGCGTCAACGTCGGCGTGACCAGCCTGAGTTACTGGCAACAGGGCGCCCGGCGCCCCCAACGTGCCGAGTCGCTGCGCGCCGTACGCGCCCTGGAGGAGATCCTTCAGCTGCCCGAGGAGTCGCTGATCCGGCTCCTGGCCCACCCGGCCGGGCGCGGCGACACCGAACGACCGGCCGCCCGTTCGTACCGCTCTCTGGTCGAGGCCTCCGACGTGCTGCGCGCGCTCCTCGTCGAGCTGGGCTCCCCGGTCGACGGCGGGCTGCACACCATCGGCCACCACGAGCGGGTGCGGATCGGCGCGCGGCGTGAGCTGGTGGGCCGGGAGTCGCAGCACGCCGTGCGCGCCCACCGGGACGGCGTGGACCGCTACGTCGCCATCTACCACGGTGATCCCGGCTGCGCCCCCGACCGAGTGCGAGTGCGTGCCCTGGAGAACTGCCGGACGGGACGCGTGCGGTGGCATGAGGCGGCAGGCGTCCTGGTCGCGGAGCTGCTCTTCGACACGCGGCTGCGGGCGGGCGACACGCATCTGTTCGCGTACGGCTTCGAGGACGGCACGGCGGGCACGGCCACCGAGTACGTGCGCGGCTTCACCTACGCGGGCGGCCAGTACGCGCTCCAGATCCGCTTCGACGGCCAGGCCCTGCCCGTACGCTGCCACCGCTTCGCCCAGCAGTCGGCCACGGGTCCGCGCGGCGGGCGCCAGGAGCTGACGCTGAGCGGCAGCCACCGCTCGGTGCACCTGGTGGAGCCGCAGGTGCGGGCGGGGCTGCTGGGGATCGCGTGGGACTGGGAGTGAGGACCGGCCAGTAGGTCCGGTCAAGCCTCCGGGCCCGCGATGATCTTGCCGTTCTCCACCTTCACCGGGAGCTCGGGCAGCGGATTGACGGCCGGCTCCTTCAGCACCTTGCCGTTGGTGGCGTCGAACTGACTGCCGTGGCACTGGCAGATCAGCTTGCGACCCTCCAGCTTCTTGATCGGGCAGCGGGCGTGGGTGCAGATCGTGCTGTACGCCGTGTAGTCGTCGTCGGAGATCCGGCTGACGACCACGTTGTGGTCCGTGTACAGCTTCGAGGCGCCCACCTTCACGTCGTCGGACTTCCCGAGCGCCACCGGCGCGGTCGGCGCCGACCGGTTCGATCCCCCGTCGCCCGAGCCCGAGGAGCAGGCGGTGAGCCCGAGCCCGACGGCCGGGGCGAGGGCGGCGGCCCGCAGCACGGTGCGGCGGGCGGGGGGCGTGCCGGGCATGGTGTCTCCACAGGTCAGGGGCGTCGGTGACAGGTCCGACGATACCGGCGCCGCGCGCTCGGCCCGGGTGCGGCGCGGGGGTGCCCGAGTGGTGCCCGCTGCCCTGCGGAGGGGCCCGCACGGCCTAGCCTGTGCGGGACGCCGGGCCCGCGCGGCCCGCGCCGAGCCGAGCCGAAGCAGCGCCGGAGAGGAGCCGCCGTGATAGTCGTCGCAGGAGAGGCCCTGATCGACCTCGTGCCCCAGGAGGCGGGCCAGGGCGCCGCTGCCGGGCTGCCGGCACTCGCGCCGCGCCTCGGTGGGGGCCCGTACAACACCGCCGTCGCGCTCGGCCGTCTCGGCTCCCCCGTCGCCTTCTGCTCGCGCGTCTCGCGGGACGCGTTCGGCGAGGCGCTGCTCGGCGGGTTGCGGGCGGCCGGTGTCGACGTCTCGTACGTCCAGCGGGGCCCCGAGCCGACGACGCTCGCCGTGGCCACGATCGGCGCGGACGGCTCGGCCGGGTACTCGTTCTACGTCGAGGGCACGGCCGACCGGCTCTTCAGCGCCCCCGAACACCTGCCCGAGGGGGTGCGGGCCATGTCGTTCGGCACCTGCTCGCTCGTCCTGGAGCCGGGTGCGAGCGCGTACGAGGAACTGCTGCGCCGGGCGGCCGAACGCGGGGTGTTCACGGCGCTCGACCCCAACGTACGGGCGGTGCTGATCCCCGACGCCGACGCCTACCGCGCGCGGTTCAAGAGCTGGCTTCCGTCGGTCTCACTGCTCAAGCTCTCGCGGGAGGACGCCGACTGGCTGGGCGGCACCCCGCGGGAGTGGCTGGCGGCCGGCCCCTCGGCGGTGGTGGTCACACACGGCGGCGACGGCCTCACCCTCCACACCCGGGGCGGTACGGAGCTGCGCGTGCTCGGCGAACCGGTCGACGTGGTGGACACGATCGGCGCGGGCGACACCGTCAACGCGGCCCTCCTGCACGGCCTCGCGGCACGGAACGCGCTCTCGGCGGAGGCGTTGGCCGCCCTGGACGAGGAGGACTGGACGGCCGTCCTCCGCTTCGCGGCACGCGCGGCGGCGATCACCTGCTCACGGGCGGGGGCGGAGCCTCCGTACGGGGCGGAACTCGGGCGGCCTTGAGCCCGGCTCACTCCTCCAGGTAGCGGGAAACTCGTTCAGGTGGAAAAGCCGCGACGCCGTTGTACGCCGGGTGGCGCCTCTGAAGGATCGCGGATCCGGGACCACCTGTGGAGGTGACTCGCCATGGGAAACAAGGTGTTCGTGAGCGGTCTGCCGTGGGCCGCTTCGGAGGATTCGCTCGCGGAGCTGTTCTCGCAGTTCGGGGAGGTCATCGAGTGCGCGGCCCCACGAACAAGGAGACCGGGAGAAGCCGGGGCTTCTGCATCGTCACCTTCGCCGACCGGCCGGAGCGAAGGCCGCCGTGCAGAAAGGCGTCATTGCGTACGGGGGCAGGCAACTGCGCATCAGTGAAGGAACTTCGGCGCCTCAGGGACAGGGAGACCGCGGAAACCGCGGAGCCCCACGTTACCGGCGGTGACGAGCGGGCGTGCCGTGGGTGTGCGCATGAGGTCGTGAGGGTTCCAGCCGGCATGCGGTTGCCCCTCAGCCGTCCGGGAACGCCCCGTGCCGTCCCGCCCCCGCAGCGAACCGGGCCGCCCCGTCGGCCGCCTCGCTCACCTCGGTCAGGGAACGCAGTCCGTGCCGCAGCTCGCCCGCCATCGCCTCCCGTTCGGGCAGGCCGCCCTGTTCCAGGAGGGAGAGCCGGTCCTCCCGCAGGCAGGTCTGCGGGAACGCGGCGATCTCGGCGGCCAGCCGCTCGGCCGCGGCGCGCGAGGCGCCCGGCGGCACCAAGCGGTTGACCAGGCCCATGCCGAACGCCTCCGCCGCGTTTACCGGGCGGCCCGTCAGAACCAGGTCCATGGCGCGGCTCTCGCCGATCAGCCGGGGCAGCCGCACCGTCCCGCCGTCGATGAGCGGCACGCCCCAGCGGCGACAGAAGACGCCGAGGACGGCGCCCTCTTCGGCGACCCGCAGGTCGCACCAGAGGGCGAGTTCGAGGCCGCCCGCGACGGCGTGACCGGAGATCGCCGCGATCACCGGCTTCGACAGGCGCATGCGGGTGGGGCCCATGGGGCCGTCGTCGGCCCCGACTTCCGTCACGTCGTTGGCGTCGGGGGTGCCGATGGCCTTGAGGTCCGCGCCCGCGCAGAAGGTACCGCCCTCGCCCCACAGCACGGCGACGGACGCCTCGGGGTCGGCGTCGAAGGCGCGGAAGGCGTCGGCGAGGGCGCGGGCGGTGGGCCCGTCGACGGCGTTCCGCGCGGCGGGGCGGGACAGTACGACGGTGGTGACGGGGCCAGTGCGTTCAGTGCGTACGGGCATGGGGCCAGCCGACCACGGGCAGGGGCGCCCGACAAGGGCATGGCCCCCTCTCCTACGGGGAAGCGCCCCGCCTCCGGTGAGGGGCAGGGCGCTTCGAAGCGCAGGGCGCGGGGCACGTACTGTCCGGCCACGGATGGAGTCCGCGGGCAGGTCAGGCCTTGCGGGCCCGCACCGTCTTCTTCGCGGTGGCCTTCTTGGGCGAGGCCGTGTCCTTCGTGGCGGCGGCCGTCTTCTTCGTGGTGGCGGCAGTCGTCTTGGCGGCGGCCGTCTTCTTCGTGGTGGCCGTCTTCTTCGTGGTGGCCGTCTTCTTCGTGGTGGCGGCAGTCGTCTTGGCGGCGGCCGTCTTGGCCGTCGACGACCCCGCCTTGCCGGCGGCCGTGCCCGTCCGCACCGTGGCCGTCTTCTTCGTGGCCGTGGCACTCGCCGCCACCGCCCTCTTGGCGGCCTTCTTCGCCGCGGCCTTCTTGGCCGGCTTGCGCCCCTGCGAGGGCAGCGCCTCGCTGATCCGGTCGGCCGAGATGATCTCCCGCAGGAACTTGCCGGTGTGGCTCGTCGGTACCCCGGCGACCTCCTCCGGCGTGCCCTCGGCCACGACCAGGCCGCCGCCGTTGCCCCCCTCGGGGCCCATGTCGACGACCCAGTCCGCGGTCTTGATGACGTCGAGGTTGTGCTCGATGACGATGACCGTGTTGCCCTTGTCGACCAGGCCGGAGAGGACCGTGATCAGCTTGCTGATGTCCTCGAAGTGCAGACCGGTGGTCGGCTCGTCCAGGACGTACACGGTCCGGCCCGTGGAGCGCTTCTGGAGTTCGGAGGCCAGCTTCACGCGCTGAGCCTCACCTCCGGAGAGCGTGGGCGCGGACTGGCCGAGGCGCACGTACCCGAGGCCGACGTCGTTGAGCGTCCTCAGGTGGCGGGCGATGGCGGGCACGGCCTCGAAGAAGCCGAGCGCCTCCTCGATCGGCATGTCGAGGACCTCGGCGATGGACTTGCCCTTGTAGTGCACGTCCAGCGTCTCGCGGTTGTAGCGCGCGCCGTGGCAGACCTCGCACGGGACGTACACGTCCGGAAGGAAGTTCATCTCGATCTTGATGGTGCCGTCACCGGAGCAGTTCTCGCAGCGACCGCCCTTGACGTTGAAGGAGAAGCGCCCGGGGAGGTAGCCCCGCACCTTCGCCTCCGTGGTCTCCGCGAAGAGCTTGCGGACGTGGTCGAAGACACCCGTGTACGTCGCCGGGTTCGACCGGGGGGTGCGGCCGATGGGCGACTGGTCGACGTGCACGACCTTGTCGACGAGGTCGTCGCCCTCCACGCGCGTGTGGCGGCCGGGGACGGAGCGGGCGCCGTTCAGCTCCCTGGCCAGGTGCGTGTAGAGGATGTCGTTCACGAGCGTCGACTTGCCGGAGCCCGAGACACCCGTGACGGCCGTGAGGACGCCGAGCGGGAAGGAGACGTCGATGTCCTGGAGGTTGTTCTCCCGGGCGCCGTGCACCGTGAGCTGCCGCGCCGGGTCGGCGGGGCGGCGCACGTCCGGCACCGGGATGGACTTCTTGCCCGAGAGGTACTGGCCGGTGACCGACTTGTCGTTGGCCAGCAGCTCCTTCATGGAGCCGCTGTGCACGACCTTGCCGCCGTGCTCGCCCGCGCCCGGACCGATGTCGACGACCCAGTCGGCGACCTTGATCGTGTCCTCGTCGTGCTCGACGACGATGAGCGTGTTGCCCATGTCGCGCAGGCGTACGAGGGTCTCGATGAGCCGGTGGTTGTCGCGCTGGTGGAGACCGATGGACGGCTCGTCCAGGACGTAGAGCACGCCGACGAGGCCGGAGCCGATCTGGGTGGCCAGACGGATGCGCTGGGCCTCGCCTCCGGAGAGGGTGCCCGCGGCGCGGTTCAGCGAGAGGTAGTCCAGGCCGACGTCGACCAGGAAGCGCAGCCGCTCATTGACCTCCTTGAGGACCCGCTCGGCGATCTTCTTGTCGCGGGCGCCCAGCCTCAGCTCGGCGAGGAAGTCCGCGCAGTCGCTGATGGACATCGCGGAGACCTCGGCGATGGACTTGCCCATGACCGTGACGGCCAGGACGATCGGCTTGAGGCGCGTGCCCTCGCAGGTGGGGCAGGGCACCTCGCGCATGTAGCCCTCGAAGCGCTCGCGGCTGGCGTCGCTCTCGGCCTCGCTGTGGCGGCGCTTGACGAAGGGCACGGCGCCTTCGAAGGCGGTGGTGTAGACCCGCTCGCGGCCGTAGCGGTTGCGGTAGCGGACCTCGATCTGCGTCTTGTGGCCGTACAGCAGGGCCTTCTTGGCGCGCTGCGGGAGGCCTGCCCAGGGCATGTCGGTGGCGAAGCCGAGGGCGTCGGAGAGCGCGTTCACCAGGCGGGCGAAATAGTCCTTGGTGTGGCCGTGCGACCAGGGGTGGATGGCGCCCTCGTCGAGCGACTTGTCCTCGTCCGGGACGATCAGCTCGGGGTCGACCTCCATGCGCGTACCGATGCCCGTGCAGTCGGGGCAGGCGCCGAAGGGCGAGTTGAAGGAGAAGGAGCGGGGCTCCAGCTCCTCGAAGGACAGGTCGTCGTACGGGCAGTAGAGGTGCTCCGAGTACATGCGCTCGCGCTCGGGGTCGTCCTCGGGGAGGTCGACGAAGTCGAGCACGACCATGCCTCCGGAGAGGCCGAGTGCGGTCTCCACCGAGTCGGTCAGGCGGCGCTTGGCGGAGTCCTTCACCGTGAGGCGGTCGACGACCACCTCGATGGTGTGCTTCTCCTGCTTCTTGAGCGTCGGCGGCTCGGAGAGCTGGATCGTCTGGCCGTCGACCCGCGCGCGGGAGTACCCCTTGGTCTGAAGGTCGGCGAAGAGGTCGACGAACTCGCCCTTGCGCTCGCGCACCAGCGGCGACAGGACCTGGAAGCGGCTGCCCTCGGGCAGCTCCAGGACCTTGTCGACGATGGCCTGCGGCGACTGCCGGGTGATGGGGCGGCCGCACTCGGGACAGTGCGGCTTGCCGATGCGCGCGAAGAGCAGGCGCAGGTAGTCGTAGACCTCGGTGATGGTGCCGACCGTCGAGCGCGGGTTGCGCGAGGTCGACTTCTGGTCGATGGAGACCGCCGGGGAGAGGCCCTCGATGAAGTCGACGTCGGGCTTGTCCATCTGGCCGAGGAACTGCCGGGCGTACGAGGACAGCGACTCGACGTACCGCCGCTGGCCCTCGGCGAAGATCGTGTCGAACGCGAGCGAGGACTTGCCCGACCCGGAGAGTCCGGTGAACACGATGAGGGAGTCACGCGGGAGGTCGAGCGAGACGTTCTTAAGATTGTGCTCGCGCGCGCCACGGACGATGAGACGGTCGGCCACGCCGGTCCGCACCTTTCTAGAGAGAAGTGACAGGGACGAAACCCCGTCTTTCACAGACTAGGGCGAGCCACTGACAACGCCGGGCTGGTTCCCTGGTTCACCTGAGGAACACATCCGGACCGTCAAGAATGCCCGATGCCGTCCTCGACCATATAGCACGCACATTCGATTTACGGGGTGACCTGGACTCCTTCACCCGGACGTGTGACGCAGCTATCGTCGGGCCCATGATTGATCATGTGCGCGACCTGGCGTCTGTACGTGACGCGACCGAACGGCTGCTCGCCGCAGCCGGAGAACTGAACAACGATTCGACCGCCGAGCCGTCACGGCTCCGGGGCTGGACCCGCGGCCATGTCCTCGCCCACCTCGCCCGGAACGCGGATGCCCTGGTGAACGTCCTCACCGGCCGCCCCATGTACGCCGACGCGAAGGTGCGGGACGCCGACATCGAGCGGGACGCCCCGCGCGCGCTCGCCGAGCAGCTGGCGGACGTACGGGAGAGCGCCGCCCGCTTCCAGGACGAGGCGGCGAAGCCCGCGGACTGGTCCCGCACGGTGGAGCTCCGCAACGGCGTCATGGACTCCGCGTCGCGGGTGCCGTTCCGGCGATGGGTCGAGGTCGAGCTGCACCACGTCGACCTCGGCATCGGGTACGAGCTGGAGGACCTGCCGGAGGAGTTCGTGCAGCGGGAGATCGCCTTCCTTGCCGCACGCTTCTCGGGGAACCCGGAGGTGCCGCCCACGCGGATCACGGACGGCACGCACGCGTGGAGCACCGGTCGGCAGGGCGCCCCCGACGATGGCACCGTCACCGTCTCGGGGCCCGCGCCCGAGGTGGTCGGCTGGCTCGCCGGCCGCCGTGACGGTGCCGCGTTGAAGACCGAGGGAGGCCTGCTCCCGGCCCTTCCCCCGCTATAGGCTGACGCACATGACGTACAGCGGAGCGGTGAAGGTCGGCGGGCCCGCGGATGTGCACGAGCTGCCGGATCTGATGATCTCCAAGGTCGCGGTCGGACCGATGGACAACAACGCCTACCTGTTGCGGTGCCGGACCACCGGCGAGCAGCTGCTGATCGACGCGGCGAACGACGCCGAGACACTGCTGACGCTGATCGGTGACGACGGCATCGCGTCCGTCGTCACCACGCACCAGCACGGCGACCACTGGCAGGCGCTCGAAGCCGTCGTCGCGGCGACCCGCGCGCGGACGTACGCGGGCCGCGAGGACGTCGAGGGCATCCCCGTGCCGACCGACGTGCCGATGGACGACGGCGACACCCTCCGCGTCGGCCGGGTCGAGCTCACCGCCCGCCACCTGGTGGGCCACACGCCGGGGTCGATCGCGCTCGTCTACGACGACCCGCACGGCCACCCGCACGTCTTCACCGGCGACTGCCTCTTCCCGGGCGGCGTCGGCAACACATGGAAGGACCCGAACGCCTTCGCGAGCCTCATGGACGACGTGGAGACGAAGATCTTCGGGGCGCTCCCGGACGAGACGTGGGTCTACCCCGGCCACGGCAACGACACGACGCTGGGCGCCGAGCGGCCGCACCTTCCGGAGTGGCGCGCCCGGGGCTGGTGAGTCCGGGCAGGGGCGGCGTCACTCCCCGGCGGCCGCCAGCGTCGCCACCCGCTCCACCGCGAAGACGTACCCCTGGACGCCGCACCCCGCGATGACACCGTCGGCGCGCTGCGAGACGTAGCTGTGGTGCCGGAACGCCTCGCGTTGGTGGATGTTGGAGATGTGCACCTCCACCACCGGCAGGCCGTCGCAGGTGTTGAGCGCGTCCAGGATCGCGACGGACGTGTGCGAATAGGCCGCCGGGTTGATGACGATGCCCGCGTGGTGCTCGCGCGCCTCGTGGATCCAGTCGACCAACTCGCCCTCGTGGTTGCTCTGTCGCAGGTCCACCGTGCCGCCGTGCGCGGCCGCCGCCTTCGCGCACAGCGCCTCGACGTCGGCGAGGGTGTCCGAGCCGTAGATCTCGGGCTGGCGCTGCCCGAGAAGGTTCAGGTTCGGGCCGTTCAGGATCATGATCGGGGCGGTGGCGAGGCCACGGGTACTGAGGGTCATGGACGAGGTCTATCACGCCTCCCGCGCGCGGGAACTCGGGTGTGTCTCCAGGGAATACGGCCCTACGCTGCCCGCATGTTCGCCGAACCCGTGTACCCGCCCAAGCCCTCCCCCGGTGACCGCGTCGCCGTGATCTCGCCCTCCAGCGGCCTCCCGGAGATCTTCCCGCTCCCCTACGAACTCGGCCTCGAACGGCTCCGCGAGGAGTTCGGGCTCGAACCGGTGGAGTATCCGACGACGCGCAAGATGGGCGCGACGCCGCGGGAGCGGGCCGACGACATCCACGCGGCGTTCACCGATCCGACGGTCAAGGCCGTCATCGCGAGCATCGGCGGCGACGACCAGATCACCGTACTGCCGCATCTGGACCGGGAGTTGATCCGGTCGCACCCGAAGCCGTTCTTCGGCTACAGCGACAACACCAACCTGCTCGCCTACCTCTGGCAGTGCGGCATCGTCGGCTACCACGGCGCGTCCGTGATGTGCGAGCTGGGCCGGCCGGGCGCGATGGCGCCGCTGACGGAGCGTTCGCTGCGCGCCGCCCTCTTCAGGTCCGGGGCCCATGAGCTGTCCCCCGCCGACCGCTTCCGCGATGTCGACCTGCCCTGGGAGGATCCCGCGAGCCTCGCCGCAGAGCCACCGACCGAGCCGGGCGGCGGCTGGCACTGGCACCGGCCGGAGCGGGTCGTGGAGGGCCGCTCCTGGGGCGGCGAGCTGGAGATCCTCTCCTGGCTGCTGATGACGGACCGTGAGATCGCGCGGGACCTGTCGGCGTATGACGGGTGCGTGCTGTTCTTGGAGACCTCGGAGGAGTTGCTGAGCGCCGACGCGGTGTTCCGCATCCTGCGCGCCATGGGCGAACGCGGGCTGCTGCACCGCTTCCCGGCCCTCCTGATGGGCCGCGCCAAGGCGTGGTCGTTCACCCGCCCCAACGACGCGGATGCGAAGGCCACGCACGTCCATGAGCAGCGGGAAGCCGTGCTGCGGGCGCTCGGCACGTACGCCCCGGACACCATGGCCGTCTTCGACGTGGACCTCGGCCACACCGACCCCCAAGTGGTGATCCCCTATGGCGGGACCGTGCGGGTCGACGGACCGGGGCGGCGCATCACGGTGACGTACTGAGCGACCCGATCACCACCGTGCGCCCCCGTAATCATTCGTCACTCTGGGTAGTCAGGCGGCATGCGCACCACTGAACCCCCCTCCTTGCCGCGGCTCGCGGCGGCCTCGCTCGCCGGGACCGCCATCGAGTTCTACGACTTCTTCATCTACGGGACGGCCGCGGCGCTGGTCCTCGGACCGCTGTTCTTTCCGACGTTCTCCCCGCTGGCGGGCACGCTCGCCGCCTTCGCGACCTTCGGCGTGGGCTTCGTGGCACGGCCGTTGGGGTCGGTCCTCTTCGGGCACATCGGGGACCGGCGCGGGCGGCGGCCCGTACTCGTCGGGTCGCTGCTCCTCACCGGCCTCGCCACGGTCGCCGTCGGCTGCGTACCGACGTACGCATCGATCGGGATCGCCGCTCCCGTGCTCCTCCTTGTGCTGCGGTTTCTGCAAGGGCTCGGTCTCGGTGGCGAGTGGGGTGGCGCCGTGCTGCTGACCGCGGAGCACGCGCCGGCCGAGCGGCGCGGACTGTGGGCGAGCTTTCCGCAGATCGGTCCGCCGGTCGGTTTCCTGCTGGCCAACGGCATCATGCTGATGCTCTCGGCGACCCTTTCCGACGCGCAGTTCGCCGCCTGGGGATGGCGGGTGCCGTTCTGGGCGGCGGGGGTGCTCGCGGCGGTCGGGCTCGCACTGCGCACCTCACTCGCGGAGAGCCCCGACTTCCTGCGGGTGCGTGAGCACGCGCGCGTGCCGCTCGTCGAAGTGGTCCGCGACCACTGGCGGCTGGTGCTCCTGACGGCGGGCGCGCTCGCGGTCGGCTATGCCGTCTTCTACGCGGTGACGACCTGGTCGCTCTCCTACGGAGTGGAGCGGCTCGGCGTCAGCCGCACAGTGATGCTGGCCTGCATCATGGCGGCGGTGGTGGTGAAGGGCGCCCTGACTCCGGTGGTGGCCGTGCTCGGCGACCGGTACGGGCGGCGGCCGCTGTGTCTGCTCGGGTGCGCCGTGTCCGCGCTGTGGATGTTCCCGATGATCGCGCTGCTCGCGACCGGGCAGCCGCTGCTGATGTTCCTCGGCTTCCTGGTGGCGATGATCGCGTTCATCACCATGTTCGCGGTGATCGCCGCGTACCTGCCCGAGCTGTACGAACCGCGTGTGCGCTGTACGGGGGCCGCGGTCGGTTACAACCTCGGCGGGGTGCTCGGCGGGGCGCTCACGCCGATCGTGGCGACGACGGTGGCCCAGGGGGACGGGACGCCGTGGGGCGTGGCCGCGTATCTGACGGGTATCGCCGTGCTGAGCCTCGGCTGTTTCGCGCTGCTCCCCGAGACACGGCCGGTGCGCGAGGCGGTGCCGGCCACGGGGTGAGCCCTGCTCGCCCACGGCGTGACCGCCGGTGCCTACGGCGTGACCGCCAGCTCCAGGTAGGCCGCGAACAGCACCAGGTGGACGCCGCCCTGGAGCGGTGTGGCGCGCCCCGGTACGACCGTGAGCGTGCCGACGATCACGGTGAGGGCGAGCAGCACCATATGGGTCGCGCCCAGGCCGAGCACGAGCGGCCCGGACAGCCACAGGGAGGCGAGGGCGACGGCGGGGATGGTCAGGCCGATGCTGGCCATCGCCGAGCCGAGGGCGAGGTTCAGGCTGGTCTGGACGCGGTCGCGGCGGGTGGCGCGCACGGCCGCGATGGTCTCCGGGAGCAGCACGAGCAGCGCGATGATCACGCCGACGACGGCGTGCGGCATGCCGGCGCTCTCCACGCCCGACTCGATCGTCGGTGACACGCCCTTGGCTAGGCCGACCACGCCGATCAGGGCGAGCGCGAGCAGTCCCAGGCTGGTCAGCGCCTGCCGGGAGGAGGGGCCCTCGGCGTGACTGTCGCCGTCGATGACCTCGCCCTGCTTGGTCAGGGGCAGGAAGTAGTCGCGGTGACGCACGGTCTGCGTGGTGACGAACAGGCCGTACAGGACGAGCGAGGCGACGGCGGCGAAGGTGAGCTGGCTGGGAGAGAACTCCGGGCCCGGCTTGGTGGTGGTGAAGGTCGGCAGGACCAGGCAGAGCGTGGCCAGGGTCGCGACGGTGGCGAGGGCCGCGCCGGTGCCCTCGGGGTTGAAGAGGGCGACGCGGTGGCGCAGCGCGCCGACCAGGAGGCAGAGCCCCACGATGCCATTGCAGGTGATCATCACGGCGGCGAAGACGGTGTCGCGCGCCAGCGTCGAACTCTTGTCGCCGCCGTCGGCCATGAGGGTCACGATCAGCGCCACTTCGATGATCGTGACGGCGATGGCGAGGACGAGTGAGCCGAAGGGTTCGCCGACACGGTGTGCGATCACCTCGGCGTGGTGGACGGCGGCGAGCACCGCTCCCGCGAGGACCAGCGTCACCACGGCGACGACCACACCGGGCAGGTCGCGTCCCCAGGTGAGGGCGAGGAGGACGACCGCGAGGAGCGGGACCACGGCCGTCCACTGCGTGCCGAGCGCCCGGAGCCGAGTGACCATGACTCGATGCTGCCCCGGGCGCTCGGGTGTCGCGACTCGGTGCCGCCCCCCGGCGAGGGGGCGGCACCGGGTGAGACCGTCAGGCCTCGACGCTGTCCTTCTCGGTCTCCCCCGCGGCGGCGGCCTCTGCCGCCGCCTCCTTCTCCTGCTTCTTGGAGGCGATGAGGCTGGTGATCGTGGTGATCACCAGGACGCCGCAGATGACGGAGAGCGAGACCGGGATGGAGATCTCGGGGACGTGCACCCCGTTCTCGTGGAGGGCGTGGAGGACGAGCTTCACGCCGATGAAGCCGAGGATCACCGACAGGCCGTAGCTGAGGTGGACCAGCTTCCTGAGCAGACCGCCGATGAGGAAGTACAGCTGGCGCAGCCCCATGAGGGCGAAGGCGTTGGCGGTGAAGACGATGTACGGGTCCTGGGTGAGGCCGAAGATGGCCGGGATGGAGTCCATCGCGAAGAGCACGTCGGTGGTGCCGATGGCGAGCATGACGACCATGAGGGGCGTCATGATCTTCTTGCCGTTCTTCCGGATGAAGAGCTTCGTGCCCTCGTACCGGTCGGAGACACCGAACTTCTTCTCGACGGACTTCAGGAGGCGGTTCTCCTCCCAGTCCTCTTCCTCCTCGTCGGCACGCGCTTCCTGGATGAGCTTCCAGGCCGTGTAGATGAGGAACGCGCCGAAGATGTAGAAGACCCAGGAGAAGTTGGCGATGACCGCGGCGCCGGCGGCGATGAAGATCGCGCGCAGGACCAGTGCTATCAGTACGCCGAACAGCAGTACGCGCTGCTGGAGGTGGGAGGGCACCGAGAACTTCGCCATGATCAGGATGAAGACGAAGAGGTTGTCGACGGAGAGCGACTTCTCGGTGATGAAGCCCGCGAAGAACTCGCCGGACGCCTGGCTCTCACCCGCGACCAGCAGGCCGACGCCGAAGAGCGCCGCGAGGACGATCCAGACGATCGTCCATATTCCCGCTTCCTTGATCGACACGTCATGGGGCTTGCGCCCGATGAGGAAGTCGACCGCGATCAGGGCACACAGACCTAGAACGGTCGTTACCCACAGGGTCATTGAAACGTCCACTGCGCCTCCGGCTTCGTACGGCTACTGATCAGCGTCGTCGCTGCCGGAGGTCTCTTCCACCCGAGGCGCTCACGCCGAGAATCGGGCCGACGCCCCGGGACCGATGGCGGTCCGTATTGACGGGAACGTCGCAGCCGGGAGTACTCCCCTCCGCTGGTAGAAGAGTACGCGAAACACCAAGGATTGGTAAAGGCGATGGCAAACAAAAACCAAAAGCGCAGCTCAGGGGGTGGCCGAAGTCGCTTTACCGTCTTGCTTCCCGCCCCGCTCCGCCGTCACCGGCCGCCGGTGTGCCGGGCCGCGGCGACCCGTTCGAGTACCTGCCTCAGGATCTGGCTGCCCGCCGGGAGGACCGGTGGGTCGTACGTCCACGCGTGCCCGACCCACGGGTCGGCGAGGTGGTCGTCGGGCACCGGCGTCAGACGCAGCAGCGCTCGCCAGAGAGGGTCGAGCAGCGGCCCGTACTCGGCGGCGTCCTCGCGGTCGGCGACCATCATGAGGTGCACGCCGACGGCCGGGCCTTCGTCGGCGAGGTAGCGCAGCCGGGTCACGGCGCGGTCGTCGAAGCCGTGCGGGAAGTCGTTGACGATCAGGAGCTGCTCGGCGGTGTCCAGGTCCGGGGGCAGCGCGTCGGCGGCGCCGCCGCGGATCGCCATCTGGACGAGGTCCACGCGCTGGGTGAGCCGGGCGAGGACGGCGGAGACCCCGGCCGCCCCGGCTGCCGGGGGCCCGGCGAGGACACCGGCCGACACGAGCGGGGCGAGGGCGGCCGTCGCGGAGCCCGCGGGGTCGATGACGTGCACCTGGAACTCGCCCGCGGGATAGACGGCGAGCAGCCGCGCGGCGTGGGTGACCGCGGTGTCCATGGCGAGGCGGCGCAGTGCGGTGGAGTCGGTGCGGTGGTTGGTGAGGGCTTTGCCGCTGTCGATCCACAGGCCGCGCTCCAGCGGCAGCCTGACGAGCATCGGGACGCGCAGCTCGGGGCGCTCGGGGAGGTGGAGGTCGCCGAGGCGCAGCGCCATCGGGATCTCCATGGGCGCGCGGTAGGCGTGCCAGACGGGGTTGCTCCACGACGCGTACGCCGGGGGAGCGCGGGTTCGACGACGTCGGCCTCGGCGGTGAGCTGGGCGAGGTCGCGGTCGAGGGCCGCCCTGGCCTGGCCGACGAGGTCGGCGTGCTTGGTCCGGGCGCTCTCGCGGGCGGCGTCGCCCGCGCCGCCGATGCGGCTGCGCGGGTCGTCGAGGACCTTGTCGAGCTCCTGCTCCATGCGGGAGTCGGCGAAGTCGACGGCGCTGCGGTACGCGGCCGTGGTGCGGGCCAGGTCTTCGAACATGCCCCACACCTGGTTGTAGAGCCGCTCCTCCATGGACCAGCCGGTGGCGTCGCCCGCCACGGGCTGCGCGGACAGGCCCGGCTCGACCGGGGGCGCGGCGGGAGGCGGCGGCGGTGGCGCGGTGGTCTGTCGTGCGGGGTGGATGTAGTCGACGGGGCCGCCGCCGGCCGGTGTCTCGGTGGGCGTCACGGGTGCGGGGTGGATGTAGTCGACGGGGCCGCCGCCGGCCGGTGTCTCGGCGGGCGTCACGGGTGCGGGGTGGATGTAGTCGACGGGGCCGCCGCCGACCGGTGTCTCGGCGGGCGTCACGGGGCTCTCGCCGCTCGGCCGCTGCGGGGCAGGAGCGGGGCGGTCCTGCCCCGGGCCCGCGTGGTCCTGGGTGGTGGTGCGCAGGCGGGCGTCGTCGGCGGGGCGGGGCGCCGGCGCGGCCACGGAACGGGCCAGGCCCTGGGCCACCGCGTCATCGATGGCGCCCGCGAGCTCGCGGGCCTGGGGCAGGCCCTGGTCGGTGAGCATCTCGGCGAGGCCGCCCGCGTACCCCTGGCCGACGGCGCGGACCTTCCAGGCGCCCTGGCGGCGGTAGAGCTCCAGGGCGACGACCGCGGACTCGGCGTCGAGGTCGGTGATGGTGTAGCTGGCCACCTCGGTGCCGTCGAGTCCGGTGACCGCGACGAAAGGCGCCGCGAGAGCGCGGAAGCTGACGGGGCTCCCGGCGCCGGCGGGCAACGCGAGCAGGACGCTGACCCGGTGGACGGTCTCCGGCAGGGCGCCGAGGTCGACGGCGAGACGGTGGTCGGCCGCCGCCTGCTTGGACACCTCCAGGCCCGGCAGGATGGGCGCGCCGGGGTGGGCCACCCACTCCGCTCCGGGGACCCTGCCCTGGTCGTCGCCGAGGGTGGCCCCCGCCACGATCGGCTCGCCGGCCGAGACCCGGATCTCCAGGCGGGTCCCGGGCAGCGGATGGTTCTGCCCTCGCACCAGCTCGGCCGTCATCGCGTTGTTCCCCCTCGTACGGACGGTGTTTACAGGTGCGGCAGGATCGACGGCATCAGGTCCTGGAAGGTTCGGCCGTTGGCGGGGTTGCCGATGGCCGTCATCTGCCAGCCCGCGCCCGCGCGGTGGACCTTCGCCATGATCTGGGCGGTGTACTGGCCGCCGCCGTCCAGGGTGTAGCGGGCCAGCTCCTGGCCGTTGGTCTCGTCGACCAGGCGGCAGAACGCGTCTCGCACCTCCTGGAAGGTCTGGCCGGTGAAGGAGTTCACCGTGAAGACGATCTGGTCGATGTGGACGGGGACCCGCTGGAGGTCGACGAGGATCGCCTCGTCGTCGCCGCCCTGGCCGACACCGCCGACGAGGTTGTCGCCGGTGTGCCGCACGGAGCCGTCGTCGCTGACCAGGTGGCGGAAGAAGACGACGTCCACGGGCTGCTTGTCCGCGAACAGGACCGCCGAGGCGTCCAGGTCGACCTCTCGGGTCCGGGTGCCGAACAGGCCGCGGCGCGGGGCCGCCTGCCATCCGAGTCCCATGCGCACCGCGGTCAGGGCGCCCCCGTCGTTCTTCTGCAGGCTGATGGCCTGACCCTTGGTCATGTTGACCGTCACGCGCTGTCCCCTCTCGAACTGCCTGGGCGACCGCCTCTTGCGGTTGCCCAGCACCCTATGCAGCGTCATCCGTGCGGCCGCACGGGTGACCGCACTTTGTGGCGGTCTTGCAACAGACCGGCCAGTACGCCGATTCCCCCCTCTCCAGGGCGTGCTTCCAGGCCCCGGGCGTGCTCCTAGGCCTGCCCCGCCTCCTTCATCTGCCGCAGTTCCTTCTTCATCTCCGACACCTCGTCGCGCAGCCGCGCGGCGATCTCGAACTGGAGGTCAGCGGCGGCCGCGCGCATGCGCGCCGTCATCTCCTCGATCTGCTCGGCCAGTTCGGCCGCGGGGCGGTCGGTGGGAACCGTCTGGCCCTTCTTGCCCTTGGCCTTGGCCTTTGCGGAAGTGGCCGCTCCGCCGCCCGCCTTGGCCGCGTCGCCGCCGAGCGCGGGCACCGGCGCCTTGGCACCCTTGCCGGCCTTCGGCTTGCGGTACTCGGAGCCGAGGAGCTGCTCGGTGTCGACCTCTTCGCGCGCGATCGCCGACACGATGTCGTTGATCTTCTTGCGCAGCGGCTGCGGGTCGATGCCCCTCTCCTTGTTGTACGCGATCTGCTTCTCCCGGCGGCGGTTGGTCTCGTCGATGGCCTTCTCCATCGCCGGGGTGATCTTGTCGGCGTACATGTGGACCTGGCCGGAGACATTGCGCGCGGCGCGGCCGATGGTCTGGATCAGGGAGGTGCCCGACCGCAGGAAGCCCTCCTTGTCGGCGTCCAGGATGGCCACCAGGGAAACCTCGGGCAGGTCGAGGCCCTCCCGGAGGAGGTTGATGCCGACCAGGACGTCGTACTCCCCGGAGCGCAGTTCGCGCAGGAGCTCGACGCGGCGCAGGGTGTCGACGTCGCTGTGCAGGTAGCGGACCTGGATGCCGAGCTCAAGGAAGTAGTCGGTGAGGTCCTCGGCCATCTTCTTGGTGAGGGTGGTGACCAGGACGCGCTCGTCCTTCTCGGTGCGCGTGCGGATCTCGTGCACCAGGTCGTCGATCTGGCCCTCGGTGGGCTTGACGACGACCTCGGGGTCGACGAGGCCGGTGGGGCGGATGATCTGCTCGACGAAGCCGTCGCCGCGCGAGAGCTCGTACTTCCCCGGGGTGGCGGAGAGGTAGACCGTCTGTCCGATGCGGCCGAGGAACTCCTCCCACTTCAGGGGGCGGTTGTCCAGGGCGGAGGGCAGCCGGAAGCCGTGGTCGACGAGAGTGCGCTTGCGGGAGGCGTCACCCTCGTACATCGCGCCGATCTGCGGGACCGTGACGTGCGACTCGTCCAGGACGAGGAGGAAGTCCTCGGGGAAGTAGTCCAGGAGGGTGTTGGGGGCGGTGCCGGGCGCGCGGTCGTCGAAGTGCATCGAGTAGTTCTCGACGCCGGAGCAGGAGCCGATCTGGCGGAGCATCTCCAGGTCGTACGTGGTGCGCATGCGCAGACGCTGGGCCTCCAGCATCTTGCCCTGCTTCTCCAGCTCGGCGAGGCGCTCGGTGAGCTCCTTCTCGATGCCGTTGACCGCCTTCTCCAGGCGCTCGGGTCCCGCCACGTAGTGCGAGGCGGGGAAGACGTACAGGTGGTCGTCGTCGCTGATGACCTCGCCGGTGAGCGGGTGGAGCGTGGAGAGCGCCTCGATCTCGTCACCGAACATCTCGATGCGGACGGCCAGCTCCTCGTAGACCGGGAAGATCTCGATGGTGTCGCCGCGGACGCGGAAGGTGCCGCGGGTGAACGCCAGGTCGTTGCGCGTGTACTGGATGTCCACGAAGCGGCGCAGCAGCTGGTCGCGGTCGATCTCGTCGCCGACCTTGAGCGGGACCATCCGGTCCACGTACTCCTGGGGGGTGCCGAGGCCGTAGATGCAGGAGACGGAGGCGACCACGACGACGTCGCGGCGGGTCAGCAGCGAGTTCGTCGCGGAGTGGCGCAGGCGCTCCACCTCTTCGTTGATCGAGGAGTCCTTCTCGATGTAGGTGTCCGACTGCGGGACATACGCCTCGGGCTGGTAGTAGTCGTAGTACGAGACGAAGTACTCGACGGCGTTGTCCGGGAGGAGTTCGCGGAACTCGTTCGCCAGCTGGGCGGCCAGGGTCTTGTTCGGCGCCATCACGAGGGTGGGGCGCTGAAGCTTCTCGATCATCCACGCGGTGGTGGCCGACTTGCCGGTGCCGGTCGCGCCGAGCAGGACGACATCCTTCTCACCTGCGCGGATGCGCCGCTCCAGGTCGGCGATGGCCGCCGGCTGGTCGCCGCTGGGCTGGTACGGACTGACGACCTCGAAAGGTGCCACCGTGCGTTCGATCTTGGATACGGGCCGCATGGAATCCACCGTACGACCCCGCACTGACAACCGGGCGGGATCAAGGGCTCAGCGGCGCTCCCTCACCAGCTCTGCGGGGTGCGCGAGCGGGGCCGACGGCCGGATCCGCGGCGGGGCGCGGGGGCGTGCCGGTCGCCCGGGCGGGGGACGGCATAGGGCGGGCGGGGGCGTCCGGGGTGCGTGCCGCTGCGGGGGCCCGGCTGCCGGCCGGTGCTCCTGGTGTCGGGCTGCCGCCCGCCCATCACCATGAGCGGGTCGAACATCACGATGACGCCCGCGAGGAGCAGGAAGGCGAGCGGGCCGATCATCATCGGCGCGAGGATCTCGGCGGGCGAGTCACCGGGCGGCGCCGTGTCCGGACCGTGCAGATGGACGCTGAGGGCCGCCATCCCGGTGTAGTGCATGCCGCTGACGGCCAGCCCCATGACGAGGCTCGCGCCGAGGCTCCACAGGAAACCTCTGACCTGCCCGGCCGCCCAGAGCGCGGCGGTGGCGGCCACCATGGCGATCACCACGGACGCTGCGACGGTGAGCGTGTTGTACTCCAGCGTCCCGCGAAGACGCATACCGGCCATTCCCAGGTAGTGCATCGAGGCCACACCGAGGCCCGTGATCGTCCCGCCGGTGAACAGGGCGGTGCCGGTCGCGCCGCGGTAGCCGACGATGAAGATGCCGATGCCGACCATGACAATGGCGACGGCGAGACTCGCGAAGGTCAGCGCCTTGTCGTAGTGGATCGGCGCCTCCTTGACGGTGAAGCCCATCATCGCCACGAAGTGCATGGTCCAGATGCCGGAGCCGATCGCGGCCGAGCCGAGCGCGAGCCAGCCGGGCCGCCAGGAGTGGGAGACGAGCAGCGATCTGGTCGTGCAGCGCAGCCCGAGCGCTCCTCCGAGGCAGGCCATGACGTAGGCCACCACCGGTGTGACGACTCCGTAGCTGAACCCGTCGACCGTGCCCTGCATGCGCGGTAGCCCTTCCGCCTGTTGTGCTCAAATGTCCCGGAACGCCCCAAACACCCCCTACCGTCGGCCATCTGAAAGACCGTTGGTTGAGGCAGAGAGTAAAGCTCACCCGGGACGTCCAAACGATTTTCCGGCAAAGAACCGCGTTACCCGCGCGCGGGGTCCTCGACCGTGGTGACTTCGTTCAACCTGTGGCCATCCTGCACCTGTTTGTCGTTGGCCGTGGACTGTCACTCTCGACCGGTCCGCGATCTCAACGACGCGAGGAGTACCCGTGTACGCACGCGCTGCCGCTGCCGCCACCGCCGCCCTCATGGGAGCCGGTGCACTCGTCCTCCCCACCGCCACCGCCGCCGCGCGGACGCCGGTGGCGCCGACCACCGGCGACCACGACAGACCGCTGGTGGTCGCCCACCGCGGCGCCTCCGCCTACGCCCCGGAGAACACCCTGGCGGCCATCGACAAGGCCCGCGCCATGGGGTTCCGCTGGGTCGAGAACGACGTCCAGCGCACCAAGGACGGCGAGCTGGTGATCATGCACGACGACAACCTGAAGCGGACGACGAACGTGGAGGAGGTCTTCCCCGGCCGCGCCCCCTGGAAGGTGCGCGACTTCACGGCGGCCGAGATCGCGAAGCTCGACGCGGGCAGCTGGTTCAGCCCGAAGTACGCGGGTGAGCGCGTGCCGACCCTCGCGCAGTACATGCGCCGGGTCTCGCGCAACCACCAGAAGCTCGTCTTCGAGTTCAAGAAGCCCGAGCTCTACCCGGGCATCGAGAAGCAGGGCCTGCGGGTGCTCCGCGAGACGGGCTGGCTCGACAAGCACCACGTCAAGAGCAAGCTGGTCATCCAGAGCTTCAGCGCCGACAGTGTGAAGACCGTGCACAAGCTGCGGCCGGACGTGAAGACGGGCTTCCTCGGCACACCCGCGATCGCCGATCTGCCCGCGTACGCGAGGTTCGCCGACCAGATCAACTCGACGCACACCTCCATCTCGACCGGCTACGTCGCCGCGATCCACGCGTTCCAGGGGCCGCACGGCAAGCCCCTGGAGATCTACACGTGGACGGTCAACGACGCCGCGAACGCGCGGCGCGCCGCGGGCTTCGGTGTGGACGGGATCATCACCAACACGCCCGACGTCGTACGCGAGGCGCTGCGCGACGACTGACGCACCGCGTTGGGCGGCTGACGCACCGCGTTGTCAGTGGCCGGTCGTACGGTGGTCGGCATGAACGCCAATGCGCAGGAGCGGGGCCGGGGGCCGAGTGCTGACGCGGGCCGGGGCCAGGACGTGGGCGGGGACCAGGGCGCGGGCGGAAACCCGGGCCGGCGCCGGGGACCGGAGTCGCGTCAGGTCGTGTGGGACGTCGTCGGCAGCGACATCGGCCTTCTGCTCCTCGCCGCGTCCGGCGCCGGTCTCGTCACCGTGGCCTTCCACGCCACGGACGACGTGCGCGACAAGGCCGTGGACCGGCTCGGCTCCCGTCTGGGGGCCGAGCCGGTGCGGGCACCGGAGTCACCGCTGCTCGCCGAGCCGATACGGCAGCTCGCGGCCTACTTCGCGGGCGAGCGGCGCGATTTCGAGCTGCCGCTGGACTGGTCGCTGATCTCCGGCTTCAACCGCCGGGTGCTGCGCGAGCTCGCCTCCGGGGTGCCGTTCGGCACGGTGGTGGGCTACGGCGACCTGGCCCGCCGCGTCGGGCAGCCGGGTGCCGCCCAGGCCGTCGGCATCGCGATGGGCGCCAATCCCCTGCCGGTGGTGGTGCCGTGCCACCGCGTGGTGGAGAGCGACGGAGGCATCGGCGGCTTCGGCGGTGGTCTGGAGACCAAACGGCAACTGCTCGCACTGGAGGGGGTGCTCCCCCAGCCGTTGTTCTGACGTGATCCGGTTCCGCGTCCGCGGAGCCCCTGGCACACTGCGTCAGTGACCAAGACCCTCGACGCCCCTGACATACCCGCGCCGGAGGCGCTGCCCGCCCTGCGCCGCCGCACGACGGCGGTGCTGATCGCCAGTCAGATCCTCGGCGGGCTCGGCATTCCGGTCGGCATCGCGCTGGCCCCTGTGCTCGCCACCGAGGTGAGCGGGACCGAGGCGCTGTCGGGTCTCGCCCCCACCGCTTCCGTGGCCGGTACGGCCCTGCTCTCGCTGCCGCTCGCCGCGCTGATGACCTCACGCGGGCGGCGGGCGGGTCTCGTCCTCGCGTATGTGATCGGCGCGCTCGGAGCGGGGCTCGTGGTGCTGGCCTCCGTCATCGAGAACCTCCCGCTGCTGCTGCTCGGCATGGCGGCCTTCGGCGGGGGGTCGCTGGCCACGCTACAGGCCCGTTTCGCCGCGGCCGACCTCGCCGAGCCCGAGCGGCGGGGCCGCGCCATCTCCCTCGTCATCTGGGCCACCACCATCGGCTCGGTCCTGGGGCCGAACATCGCCGCGCCCACGAGCCGGCTCTTCTCCGGCACCGCCATCCCCGAGACGGCGGGACCGTTCCTCTTCGCGGCCGGGATCTTCACGGTCGCCGCGCTCGTGGTGGGGGTGCTGCTGCGCCCCGACCCGCTGCTCACCGCGCGCGCCCTGGCGCCGCAGGAGGACGACACCGCGCAGAGCCGCTCGCTGCGGGCCGGCATCGCCGCCGTGGCCGCCTCCCCGATGGCCCGCCTGGCGCTGGTGACGGTCGCCGTCTCGCACACGGTGATGGTCTCGATCATGGTGATGACCCCGGTCGACCTGGGACACCACGGCGCGAGCCTGCAACTGATCGGGCTGGTCATCAGCGGTCACATCGCGGGCATGTACGCGTTCTCGCCGGTGATGGGCTGGCTGGCCGACCGGTTCGGCCGCCTGTCCGTGATCGGCCTGACGGTGGCACTGCTGAGCTGCGCCGCGCTGCTCGCCGGCACCGCGGGGCCGAGCCACGGACAGACCGCCGCCGGTCTCTTCGTGCTCGGCCTCGGCTGGTCGGCGGGCCTGGTCTCCGGCTCCGCGCTGCTCACCGACTCGGTGGCGCCGCCCGCCCGGGCCGCCGTGCAGGGCCTCTCGGACCTCACGATGAACGCGGCGGCGGGCATCGGCGGCGCACTCGCGGGCCTGATCGTGGCCCGGGCTGGCGACGGCTGGCTGAACCTCGTCGGGGTCTGCGTCCTGCTGCCGATGGCCGCGCTCGCCGTACGCCGGGCGGTGGCGGGCAAGAAGGCGTGACCCCCCTCCGGGGAAGCGGGGCGGAGGTCGAGGCGGGGCAGAGGTCAGGGCAGCGTGATGTGGTACGCCTTGCGCAGTGTCTCGTGCACCGTCCACGTCGTACGGTCGCCCTCGCGCAGCACGGCCGCGTCGCCGGGGCCGATCTCCAGGGTGTCGCCGCCCTCGACCTGGACGGTGGCCCGGCCGCTGACGACCACGAAGAGTTCGTTGGCCTCGGTGTCGGTGACCACGCCCGGCGTGATCTGCCAGATGCCGCGCAGCTGCTTGCCGTCCGCGGACTCCCACAGCACCTTGCCGGTCACCACCGGGTCGCCGGAGACGATCTGCTCCGGGTCGAGCGGTTCGGCCTCCAATTCGGCATCCGGAATGTGCACGGCGAAAGACGGGACAGATTGATCATTCGTGGTCATGGCCGGTCACCCTAGCCGGGACTCGCGCGGCGCCCCGGCCGGGGTCGGACTTCTCCGCGCACGGCAGGGGTTTGGGGAGGTACGCCGCCCGCCAGGGATGTGGGGAGACCCGACAGGCAGGAGGCAGGCCCGTGCTGGTGGTGTCCGACGAGGTTCGCAAGGCTGTCGTCGAGCGGCGGCCCGTGGTGGCCCTGGAGTCCACGATCATCGCGCACGGCCTGCCGCGGCCGCGCAATCTCCAGGTGGCGAAGGACTTGGAAGCGGCCGTACGCGAGGAGGGTGCCCTCCCTGCGACAATCGCCGTCCTTGACGGGCGCCCCCTTGTGGGCCTGGACGAGGAGCAGTTGGCGCGGGTGGCGAACGAAGACGGCATCCGCAAGTTGGGCCGCCGCGACCTGCCCCTGGCCGTCGCCACGGGCGCGAGCGGGGCGACGACGGTGTCGGCGACGGCCCTGCTGGCCGCGCGCGCCGGGGTGCGGGTCTTCGCCACGGGCGGACTCGGCGGCGTACACCGGCAGTGGACGGTGACGCAGGACGAGTCGGCCGATCTGGGGCTGCTCGCCCGCACCAGGATCACGGTGGTGTGCGCGGGCGTGAAGTCGATCCTGGACGTGGCGGCGACGCTGGAGCGGCTGGAGACACTGGGGGTCGCGGTGGCGGGCTACCGGACGAACCGTTTCCCCGGCTTCTACCTTGCCGACTCCGGACACGGCGTGGACTGGACGCTGGAGACGCCCGAGGAGGTCGCCGCGGTGATGCGGGCGCAGGACGCGCTCGGCGGGCCCGAGGCCGCGCTGATCGTGGCGAACCCCGTGCCGTCGGCCGAGCAGCTCGATCCCGCGCTCCACGCGCGCGTGCTCGACGAGGCGCTCCGTGCGTGCGAAGAGCGGGGCATCACGGGGCAGGCGATCACGCCGTTCCTGCTCGACGAGTTGGTACGGCGGACCGAGGGGGCGTCACTGGAGGCCAACCTCGCGGCGGTCCGCGGCAACGTACGGCTTGCCGGGCAGGTCGCGGCGGTCTGGGCGGGGCGGGGTCGGTGACGGAGACGGAGACGGTACGGGGGATGGCGCGGCCGGTCCTGGGTCCGGCGGCGGGTGCGCGTCCCGCAGGTAGTCCGCGGCCGGCGGGAGGTCTGCTCGTCGTCGGGGATGTCGTCACGGACATCGTCGCCCGGCACCGTAAGCCGCTCGCGCCGGGCACCGACACGGCCGCGGCGATCCGTGCCGTGCCGGGCGGTGCGGGGGCCAACGTGGCGTGTTGGGCCGCGCATTGGGGCTGCCCGGACGTACGTCTCCTGGGGCGGGTCGGTGCGGACTCCGTGGCGTGGCACGAGGCGGCGCTCACGCGCGCGGGGGTGCGGTCTCGGCTCGTCGTCGACCCGGAAGAACCTACGGGGACGGTGATCTGCCTGGTGGATGGGGGCGCGGGGGCCGAGCGGACGTTTCTCACGGACAGCGGGGCCTCGCTGCGGCTCTCTCCAGACGACTGGGCGCCGGAGTTGCTCGACGGCGTGGCGTGGCTGCATCTGTCCGGCTACCTGTTCTTCGCCGAGTCGAGTCGGGCGGTGGCCGCGGCGGCGATGGCGGAGGCGCGGGCGCGGGGGGTGCCGGTGAGTGTCGACCCCGCGTCGGTGGGGTTCCTGAGGGACTTGGGCGTGGAGCGGTTCTTGGCGGCGGTGGAGGGGGTGTCGGTGCTGGTGCCGAGTCGGGGGGAGGCGGAGTTGCTCGCGGGGGTGGTGGGGGCGGCGTCCCTGGCGGATTCCGCAGTGGCTCTTAGCCGGCGGTTCTCCCTGGTGGTGGTCACCGCGGGGGTGGAGGGGGCGGTGGTGGCGCGGGGTGGTGCGGTGGTCGGGAGGGTGCCTTCGGTGGGGGTGTGCGCGCGGGATACGACGGGGGCGGGTGATGCGTTCACCGGTGCGTTTGTCGCTTCGCGGATTTTGGGGGTCGGGGTCGTGGGGGCTGTGGGGGAAGGGTGTCGGGCGGGGGCGGTGGCTGTGGGGCGGGTGGGGGGTCGGCCGCCGGAGTCTTGACGGGGGGTGGGGTGGGGTGGGGTGGGGTGGTTTGGCTTTGGGGGTGTGTGCGGGTTGTGGGGGGCTGGTCGCGCAGGTCCCCGCGCCCCTTCCGAGGGTGGAGGTCGGGGGACGTCCGCCGGTTGGGGGTTGGGCCCCGGGGGGAGGGTGGCTTGGGCTTGCGGGTGTGTGCGGGTTGTGGGGGGCTGGTCGCGCCGTTCCCCGCGCCCCTTCCGGGGGTGGAGGTCGGGGGACGTCCGCCGGTTGGGGGTTGGGCCCCGGGGGGAGGGTGGCTTGGGCTGGGGGGTGTGTGCGGGTTGTGGAGGGCTGGTCGCGCAGGTCCCCGCGCCCCTTGCAGGGGCCGGGTTGGGGGACGCCTGTCGGGTCGTCCTGTGGCTTGGGGGCGGGTGCGGGTTGTGGTGGGCCCCTCGCAGTTTCCCGCGCCCCTTTTCGGGGCGCGGGTGAGGGGGCGTCAGGGTTTTCTGCCCCAGGTTGAGATCAAGGGTGGGGCGGCCAGGTCGAGGGGGGTTGTCGTGACGTTGGACAGGTGGTGGTCCACGTCATCGGGGGTGGTCAGGCCCGCCTCGATCAGGGCCGGGCGGAGTTGGTGGAGCGTCGCGGTCTCCAGGGCCGCGCAGGCCGGCGAGGCCAGCGGGAAGTACGCGTCGGACTCCACCTGCCGCAGGCCCGCCTCACGCAGCAGCCGGGGCAGCCGGCGGCCGTACGCGAGGTCCGCGCCGCGCTCCGCGAGCAGCGCGCGCACCGCGTGACGCAGCCGGTTGGCCAACTCCTGCGCGGGGCCGTGATCGTCGGGGCAGGCCAGCGGCTGGAGCGCGGGGTCGGCCTCCTCGATCAGCAGTCTGCCGCCCGGCCGCAGCGCCCTGAGCATCGTCTTCAGCGCCCGCTCCCGGTCCGCCACCTCCCCCAGGACGAGCCGCGCGTGCACGAGGTCGAAGGCCTCCACGGGTGGCGGATCGGCGGCGACGTCATGCGTGCGCACCTCCAGGGGCGAGCGCGCGGCCCTGGTCTGCCAGGACGTGTCGATGTCCGTTGCCAGGACCTTGCCGGTGGGGCCGACCCGCTTGGCGAGCCAGGAGATCACGGAGGTGCCGCCCGCCCCGACCTCCCAGCAGCGCCAGCCGGGGCCGATTCCGAGGCGTTCGATGTGTCCGAAGGTGGTGGGGTCGAAGAGGGCGGCGTAAGCGGCGAAGCGCTGCTTCGCCTCGGCCTGCCGGGCGTCGGAGAGATGTCGGGGGTCAGGGAGCCGCCGGGGGTCGAGGAGGTGACCGTCGATACGCGTCATGCCGAGATCATCCCATTTGTCAGGCTTGCACCCTGGAAGCAGAACCGGTCATTCCGGAGCGGAATATTCCGTTCCCACAGGGCTCCGCAGGGTGGCGGACGTCCTGGCAGACTGACACGTCACGTCATCAGCACGAGGAGCCCCACATGTCGATGGCCGGCAACCTGCGGAAAGTCGGAAGCTTGGGCAAGGCCGGTAGCCTGGGCAGGGTCACAAGCCTGCGGAAGGTCGGCAGCCTTCGTAGGGTGGTCCGCCTGGGCCGCCGCAGCACACGCGTCGACCTGAGCCACCCGGCCCGCTCCCCGCTGGGCTCGTCGGTGGTGAACTGCGTGACGTACCGCGAAGGGGTGCGCCAGGCCGTCGGCCGCAACCTCGTCGAGTCGGTGGAGCACGTCCGCAAGACCGACGACGGTTTCGTCTGGCTGGGGCTGCACGAGCCGACGGAGCGGGAGTTCGCCGGCATCGCCGACCTCTTCGACCTGCACCCGCTCGCCGTGGAGGACGCGGTGTACGCGCACCAGCGCCCGAAAGTGGAGCGGTACGACCACACGCTGTTCGCCGTGTTCAAAACGGTCTGCTACGTGGAGCACACCGAACTGACCGCGACCAGCGAGGTGGTGGACACCGGCGAGATCATGGTCTTCGTGGGCCGCGACTTCGTCATCACCGTCCGGCACGGCCGGCACGGCTCGCTCGGCCCGCTGCGCGAGGAGCTGGAGAGCGCGCCCGAACAGCTCGCCCAAGGCCCGGCCGCGGTGCTGCACGCGATCGCGGACCATGTCGTGGACGACTACCTCGCCGCGACGGACGCGGTCCAGTCCGACATAGACCAGGTCGAGGCGGCGGTCTTCGCCCCGGACGGCGAGCGGCTCGACCCCGGCCGCATCTATCAGCTCAAGCGCGAACTGCTGGAGCTGAAGCGCGCGGTGATGCCGCTGGGCCGCCCGCTCCAGGTGCTGGCCACCCAGCCGATGCGCGTCATCGCCCCGGAGATACAGGCGTACTTCCGGGATGTCGACGACCACTTGAAGCGGGCCACCGAGCAGATCGCCGCCTTCGACGAGTTGCTGAACTCGATCCTCCAGGCGCACCTCGCCCAGGTGACCGTCGCGCAGAACGAGGACATGCGGAAGATCACCGCTTGGGCCGCGGTCATCGCGGTGCCGACCATGGTCTGCGGCATGTACGGCATGAACTTCGACCACATGCCCGAACTGCACTGGCAGTACGGGTATCCCCTGGTGATGAGCCTGGTGGCGACGATCTGTATCGCCCTGTACCGGGGCTTCCGGCGCAGTGGCTGGTTGTGAGCTTCGTGCGGGCGCTAGTTCTTCGCGTACACGCTCTCGACCCAGCCCGCGAGCTGGTCGTCGGTGAGGTGCGTGGCCAGGTCGGCCTCGCTGATCATGCCGACGAGCCGCTTGTTCTCGATCACCGGCAGGCGGCGGATCTGGTGGCCCTGCATCTCCCGCAGGACCTCGTCGACGTCGGCGCTCGAATCGATCCAGCGGGGCGTGCCCTGGGCCAAGTCGCCCGCGGTGACCCGGGACGGGTCGTGGCCCATGGCCACACAGCCGACCACGATGTCGCGGTCGGTGAGAATGCCGCAGAGCCGTTCGTTCTCGTCACCGATGGGCAGGGCGCCCACGTCGAGGTCGCGCATCAGCTGGGCGGCGCGGTCCAGGGTCTCGTGCCGGGGGATCCACTGGGCCCCCCGATGCATGATGTCTCCGGCGGTGGTCATCGGTACCTCCCGTGGCCGGGCAGTGTCCGGAGCGGCGCGAGCGCGTCGCTGGTCCCGGTGCCCCTCATTCTCGTGGCGCCCCCGGCTGCCCGCATCCGGAGCGGGCGGTCGCCTCAGGGCGCGAACGTGACGATCTTGCGCAGGGGCACGCGACGGGGCTCCGGGGGCCAAGGCGCCCGGGGAACTTCTCCCCGCTCCGCTCCCGCTCACCGCCGCCGGCCGCACTCAGGTCTTTACCCCCAGCTCCACGCCGGATGCCTGGGGTCGTCCGCCCGTACCACCACGTCAGCCATGGCCGCCAGGTCCGTCTCCCTCTCGTACCGCTCGAAGGCCGGGAGCTTCCAGCGGTCAGCCTCCGGTGTGCGCCGTCGCAGGGCGCCCGGAGAGAGACGTACGTGCACCGTCAGGTCGAAGGGAAACCAGTGGCCGAACAGCAGCGGGCCGTGCAGCAACAACACGCCGCCGGGCGGAAGCTGGACGTATGGGCTGCGGGTCGCGCGGTCGGTGGCCGGGTCCCAGAGGTCGGGCAGGACACGGCCCGTGCCGCCCGGGTCCAGCGGCCCGAGGACCTCGCGCCACAGCGCCCCGGTGTCGAACCACCCGCTGTAGTAGGCCTCCACGTCCTGATGTCCGTACTCCAGACGCAGGGATGCCGGCCGCAGGAACCCCTCGGTGGCGACCACGAGCGAGGTCCGCCCGCGCAGGCGCAGCGCGTCGCTGACCCGCCGCGCCAGTTCGCCGGGGGCGCCCGCCGGCGCCCCGTCCACGGCGACGCGCGGCCAAGGGCTCCCGTCCGCCGTCTTCAGGTCGAGCAGGCGGTCGGCGAGGGTGTCGGACAGGCGTTCCCAGGTGATCGGTTCGAGTCGCACAGGCCCATGATGCCGCCGCGCCCCGATTACCTGGCCGGGGCGGCAGTTCCCGGCCCCATGCGGGGAGCCCCGCCCCACGCGGGGAATGACACGGGCATGGCGAGCTCTTCCTGTGGCCTTGTGGTCTTCCAGCCCCTGAAGCGGCGGCACTGCGTCGAGTGCCGGTCCGGGCCATTGCCGCTGCTGGTCCTCGAACGCGGCGAACCGCGCTGCCTGGACTGCGCCGACCTCGGGCACCTCATGTACCTGCCACGTGGCGACACCGCGCTCACGCGACGGGCGCGTGAGGCCAGTGGCCTCTCCGCCGTGGTCGTCCGTTTCCACCGGCGCCGCGCCCGGTACGAACGGCAGGGCGTGCTGGTCGAAGAGGCGGCCCTCGCCCACGCCGAGGAGCGGTGCCTCGCCGACGCGGAGGCGCGGGCCCGGCGCAGAGAGCGGGACGCGGTGCGGCGGGCGGCGCAGGACGTGCGGTTCACCGCGGCCTTCGCCGGTGAGATCCGGCGGCTCTTTCCGCGTTGCCCGGCCGAGCGCGTCCTCGCCATCGCCGCGCACGCGTCGGTCCGGGGCAGCGGGCGGGTGGGACGCAGCGCGGCGGGGCGGGCGCTCTCGAAGGCGGCGGTGACGGCAGCGGTCATCGCCGCGGTGCGGCACACCGATACGCCGTATGACCGACTGCTGATGAGCGGGGTGCCGCGCGGCGAGGCGCGGCGCCGGATCGCCCCTCTGGTGGAGACGACGCTACGGGGGTGGCGCGACGCCCCGGTCCACCCGGACGACTGACCGCCCCTCCCCCGGCAATTGACTTGTGGGGACGCGGGCCACCGTGCAGGATCACTCGCGGCCCGCCCATTCGACGTAACGGCGTAACGGCGTAACGGCGTAACGGCGTAACGGCGTAACGGCCCCAATCACGCGGGAGTTGCCATGATCGACGGACCGTATTTCGTCCTCACCGTGCTGGGGGCGCTCGGCTGCGGTCTCGTCGCCGGGGCCTTCGCCGCGTTCTCGACCTTCGTGATGAAGGGCCTGGCCGCGCTGCCGCCCGCCCAGGGCATCGCCGCGATGAACTCGATGAACGTCGCCGCGGTCAACCCGGCGTTCATGGCCTTGTTCCTGGGGGCGGCGGGGCTCTGCGCGGTGCTCGCCGTCGTGACGTTCGTGCTCTGGCCGGACAAGGGCACCTTCGAGCTGCTGCTCGGCTGCGCGCTGTATCTCGTCGGTTCGTTCGGCGTGACGGTCGCCGCGAACATCCCGCGCAACGACAGCCTCGCCGAGGTCGACCCGGACAGCGCGGAGGGCGCGGCGTACTGGCGTACGTACGTTCGTGAGTGGACCGCGTGGAACCACGTTCGCGGCGTGGCCTCACTCGCCGCGGCGGCATGCTTCACGCTCGCCCTGACCTGACCTGACCTGGCGAGAGGCCTGGCGTTGTGCGACCTGAAGTCAGGGCTTGCGCCCCACCGCCCCGTACCCCGGCGTGGGCCCCTGCCCCGTCTCCGGGGCCGTCTCGCCCAGTTCCGGCTTCCAGCGGTCGATGACGGCCACTCCGGGGTCCACCATCTCGTACCCCTCGAAGAAGCGTTCCACCTCCGCGCGTGTGCGCAGGGCCAGTGTCATGCCGCGCGCCTTGTAGAGCTCGCCTGCCTGCTGCGCCGTGTCCGGGGTGAACTCGCCCGTGCCGTGCGACAGCATCAGGTGGCTACCCTGCGGCAGGGCGCTCATCAGGCGGTCCACCAGTTCGTACGCGCCGTCCTCGTCCGCGATGAAGTGCAGCAGCGCGACGAGCGAGAGGGCGATCGGCCGGCCGAAGTCGAGGATCCGCGCGGCCTCTTCGAGGATCTTCTCCGGTTCGCGGAAGTCCGCCTGGATGTACTCGGTGACGCCCTCCGGCGTCGAGCGGAGCAGCGCCTCGGCGTGGGCGAGGACGATGGGGTCGTTGTCGCAGTAGACGACGCGGGTCTCCGGGGCGATCCCCTGGGCGATCTGATGGAGGTTCGGCTCGGTCGGTATCCCCGTGCCGATGTCCAGGAACTGCCGGACACCCTGGGACGTGAGCCAGCGCGTGGCGCGCTGCATGAACGCGCGGTTGGCCCGCGCCATCGTCAGGACCCGCCCGTCCATGGCGACGAGCTGGCGGCCCATCTCCTCGTCCACCGGGTAGTTGTCCTTGCCGCCCAGGAACCAGTCGTACATCCGTGCGGGGTGTGGCTTGCTGGTGTCGATGTACGACGGGTCAAGGTGCGACGGGCCGGGGTGCGACGGGTCGGGGTGCGACGGGTCGGGGTGCGACGGGTCGGTCATGGCGGCTCCACGAGTAAGCGGCGGTCGGCGAGGAGGGACATGACGGTCACGACAGCAGGAAGTCCGCCTCGCCCGCCTTCGCCCCTTGTATGAAGGCGTTGATCTCCCCGTGCGTGTAGATGAGCGCGGGGCCGTCCGGGTCGGCCGACTGGCGCACCGCGACCCTGCCGTCGGCCAGCTTCATGGCCTCCAGGCAGTTCCCGCCGTTGCCGCCGCTCCACGGCTTGTGCCAGCCGTCGTTGCCGAGGTCGCGGGCCGGCATGCCGTTGTAGATCCGGGACTCGGTGCGCGAGTCGTCGCGGGCTGCGGGTGAACGCGGACCGGCGGGGCGCGTTCCTGCTCGATGTCGGTCCATGTCACAGCTCCTTGCGGACGTCCCGGAGGATGTCCTTCGTGCGTTGTGCCGTGGCGGCCTGCGCCGCCATGCGGTCCATGACCTCCAGGTGGGTGGCCACCTCTTTGCGCGCGTCCAGGTAGACGGCGCCGGTCAGGTACTCGCAATAGACCATGTCGGGCAGCTCCGCCATGGCGAAGCGGAAGAGCACGAACGGTCCGTACGTTCCGGGGTGCGGGCCCGCCGCGAACGGCGCGACCTGGAGCGTGACATGGGGCATCTCGGTGGCTTCGAGCAGCCGGTCGAGCTGCTCGCGCATCACCTCGGGGCCGCCGACGGGTCTGCGCAGCGCGGTCTCGTCCATCACCACCCACAGCCGAGGCGCGTCCTCGCGGGTGAGCAGCGCCTGACGCTCCATGCGCAGCGCCACATACCGCTCGATGTCGGCGGGCCGGGTCTGGCCGATGGCGCCGGAGAGCATCACGCCGCGCGCGTACTCCTCGGTCTGGAGCAGGCCGGGCACGAAGTGCGGTTCGTAGGACCGGATGAGGCTGGCCGCGCCCTCCAGGCTGACGTACATGCTGAACCAGCCCGGCAGGATGTCGTGGAACCGCTGCCACCAGCCCGGCTTGTTCGCCTCTTCGGCGAGGGTCACGAAGGCGTCGGCCTCGTCGTCGGCCACGCCGTAGGCCTTCAGGAGCAGCTGGAGGTACGGGATCTTCAGCGCGACCTCGGCCGTCTCCATGCGGCGGACGGTGGCCGGGGCGACACGCAGGACCTTCGCCGCCTCCTCGCGTTTCAGGCCGGCGCGTTCCCGCAGATCCTGGAGGCGACGACCGAGAACGACCTGGCCGACGGTCGGCGCGGACCGCGGTTCGCTCACGTCTCCTACCTCCACCTGACTGCGCGTTGCCCCAACCCACACCGCACCGTGAGTCGTTGCGAGCAGTGTGCCATGCGCCGCCTCAGAGGAACACGCCACTGTGCACTTTTCAGAGTGGCTCTTGCCAAGGTGTTCTGGGCGGGGCGATAGTGGAGAGCGTGACTCCGCCCGCGCCGTTAGGAACCGAAGCCGCCGAAGGCCGTCTTGGTGATCTCGCCGAGGCACGTCCTGTGAGCGTTGCCGAGGTCTGCGTCAGTTTCGCCCTCGCCCCGCAACCGAACTCCGTAGCGCAGGCCAGACGCCTGTTGCGCGCGCAGCTCGGCGTGTGGGCGGTGCGTGACGACGACGCCTGCGACGCGGCGGCACTCGTTCTCTCCGAACTGGTCACCAATGCCGTGGTGCACACCACGAGCCGGTGGATCATCTGCGAGCTCTGCGCGGACTCGGAGAAGCTGCGGATATCCGTGCGTGATGAAGGGTGCGGGCCAGGCGTGCCGCGCCCCGAGCACAGGGGGGTGGATGAGGAGCACGGGAGGGGATTGCTTCTCGTCGACGCGGTGAGCAGCGCGTGGGGCGTCCACGAAGCGGGGCCCGGTATCGGGCGCGCGGTGTGGGCGGAGTTGCGGAAGACGGCGACACAGGCGTCGCAGACGTCGGAGAGGACGCAGACGTCGGAGAGGTCGCAGGCCTCGGAGAGGTCGCAGGCGTCACGGACGAAAAAGGTGTCGCAGGCGTCGCAGGCATCACAGGCGTCACAGGCGTCACAGACGAAAAAGATGTCGCAGGCGTCGCAGGCATCACAGGCGTCACAGACGTCGCGGTTCGTGTAGATCGATCGCGGCCGTCGTGGATCAGCACGCCGGCGGTGTCGCGAATGCCGAGGACTCGTGACCGGCGTGGACCAGCACGGCGGGACCGAGAGTGCCAAAGGTACGGAAGGCGCCAAAGGCACTGAAGGCGCTGAGGACGCCAAAGGCACCAGAGGTGCCGAAGGTACCGAAGGTGCGGAGAACGGGTGAGTCGAGCATGGCAGTGATGCGGGCGGGGGGCATGTGAGCGGGAGTAGCGGGAGTACGGTGCGGCCGTTGGATCTGAACACTTTGGTCCGGCTCTCCCGGCGGCGACAGCTCGCCGGGGCTCCGCCACCACCACCCTTGCGGCTCGACCTGCCCGAGGGTATGACCGAGCCGCTCGGACGCGACGCGGTGGCGGTGCCGGCGGTGCTCGGGCCGCGCCTGATGTCCCGGCTGCCCCGCGTGGGGTGCGTGTACGAGGACGGGCCGCGCTGGTGGTGGATCGTGCCCGCGGACTCCGACGTCGCCATGGAGTGGCCCGCGGCCGTCGCGTACTCGGCGGGCGCGATCGTGCGGGACGTCGGCCGCCGCCGCCCGGTGCTGATCAACTGCCCCGAGGGCGACGTCCCTTACACCCCGCCGATCCCCCTCTACCTGGCGCTGTGCCGCGCGACGGGGACGACGCCGGGGTGGTCGCGGGCCTTGAGCGCGTGACGTGCTGCGCGGGACCCCGGGCCCGGTGAGCGGGCAGGGGTTGCCCGGGGTCGCAACGGCACCGCCCCGGAGCCGGGGCGCGGGCCGGGCGGCTTAGGCGGCCGCTGGGACCTCTTCGGAGTCGGTGACGCGCACGATCACCAGGAAGGCGTCGGAGGCGAGGTCCATCACGACCTCCGCGGGCTGCCCTTCTGCTCGGCGGGCCCGTGCGAACTCCTCCGCGGGCCATGACCCGCGGGGCCCGCCTGCGGGGAAACGCTCCAGCACCAGTCGTCCGTTCATCGTGTTCCTGCCCCCGTGTGGTGTGGTTCGGCGCGGTCTCTGTACGGAGAAGAACGCCCGCGGCACCCTCCAGGACTCGCGGCGTGACCGAACTGACACGGAGTTGCGGCAATTCCCGGGTTCTCCCCAGGGGATCAGTCCTCGTACTCGTCGTGATAGCGCACCCGCGCGCTGCCCGCCGGGGCCCCGAGCGCCGACGCCCGGCCTCTCGGTTCCTCCCACTCCTCCTGCCGGCCGAGCGCGGTGAGGTCGAGGAGGCTGGTGGTGGAGCCGAGGCCGTCCAGGCCGCGGGCGAACGTCGCGTAGGTGTGGAAGACGCGGTCGCCGTCCCGCAGGAAGCAGTTGATGGCGGGGATGTCGCGCGGCTCCTCGGTGGAGGAGGCGCCGAAGTCGTGGTTGAAGTCGCCGCCGTGCGTCGAGTACCAGGGCACGGTCCAGCCCATGCGGGCCTTGAAGGTGAGGAGTGCGGTGTACGGCGCGCGGGAGACGGCGACGAAGTTCGTGCCGCGGGCCCGCAGGTGCGAGAGGTGCCCGAGCTGGTCGAGGAAGGCGGAACAGCTGCGGCAGCCCGCCTCCCACTCGGGGGCGAACATGAAGTGGTAGACGATCAGTTGGTCCCGGCCGTCGAAGAGGTCGAGCAGTGTCGCCTTCCCGTCGGAGCCGTCGAAGTAGTACTCCTTGTCGACCTCCACCATCGGCAGTCGGCGCCGCGCGGCGTTGAGCGCGTCGCGCGCGCGGGTGGCGGCCTTCGCCTTGGCCAGCAACTCCTCACGTGCGGTCAGCCACTCCTCGCGCGTGACGATGTCCGGAAGTCCCATGGTGTGTCTCCTCCACCCTTCGGGCGCGTACCTCGGCGATGGGTGGACCGGCGGGGTGTGCGGAACTCATCGCTCCTGGATGAGAAAAGCCAAGAAAAAGCCGGAGAGGCGGGTGGGTGTGGTCAGCCGGCTGTGGTCCGGCTGTGGCCAGCCCGGTGTGGTCAGCCGGCTGTCGCTAACCGTCGTACTCCTGGACGCGTCGGCCGTGGCTCCGGTCGACGAGCCCGGGCAGCAGCTCGCCCAACTCCCGGACGGTCTCGGGCACATCGAGGGTCAGCAGTTCGCGGTCGCGCATGAGGACGTTGCCGTTCACGATCGTGGTGCGTACGTCCCCGGAGCGGGCGCTGTGCACGAGGGTGGCGGCCAGGTCGTGCACGGGCTGGGTGTGCGGTCCGTTCAGGTCTACGAGGATGATGTCGGCCCGCCGCCCCTCGGCGAGGCTCCCGATCTCCCGCCCGAGGCCGACGGCTCGGGCGCTCTGCAGTGTGGCGTGGTCCAGGGCCTGGCGGGCGGTGAGCCAGGTGGGGTCGTTCTCCGCGTGCTTCTGGACGAGCGCGGTGAGCGTCATGGATTCCCACACGTCGAGGGTGTTGTTGGACGCGGCACCGTCCGTGGCGAGGCCGACCGGGACGCCGGCCTCGCGCAACGCCCGTACCGGTGTGGTGTCCCAGCCGAACTTCAGATAGCCGCGGGGCGCCGAGGCGACGGCGACGCGTCCGCCGGAGCGGCGCAGCGCGGGCAGGTCGCGGGCGGGGTCGAGGCCGGTGGCGTGGGCGATGAGGAGGTCCGCGTCGAGGAGCCCGGCGCGCTCCAAAACCTCGATGGGCGTACGGCCGTGCCGGGCGAGGCTGTTCCGGGTCTGTTCGCGGTTCTCGGCGGCGTGGATGTGGACGAGCAGCCCGTGTTCGCGGGCGAGTTCCGCGGTCGCGGCGAGGTCGGCGTCGTCGACGGTGTACGGGGCGTGCGGGGCGAGGCAGGTGGTGACGCGCCCGCCGGCGGCGCCGCGCCGCCGCAGCGCGAAGTCGAGGGAGGTGGCCCGCCCTTCCGGCCCCTGCGAGGTGAAGTAGGCCTGGCCGAGGACGGCACGCAGGCCGCTCTCCTCGGCGACGTCGGCCACGGTGTCCATGGCGAAGTAGTGGTCGGCGAAGGTGGTGACGCCGCCGCGGATCATCTCGGCACAGGCGAGCCGCGCACCGAGCCCTACCGTGCGCTCGGTCAGGTTGGACTCGATGGGCCAGATCCAGTCGTTGAACCACGCGTGGGCGGGCAGGTCCTCGGCGAGGCCGCGCAGAGCGGCCATCGGGGTGTGGGTGTGGCAGTTGATGAGGCCGGGGAGGGCGATGGTGCCGCGGCCGTCGATGTGCTCGGCGGCTTCAGGGGGACGGCCTCGGGGCACGCGGCCACGAGGCCGGTGGCTTCGGTGTTCGCGGTTTCAGCCGCGCCGACCGCCGTGATGGAGGCGATGACTCCGTCACGTACGACGATCACCGCGTCCTCCACGAAGACGATCTCGCCGTCCGGACGGTGGGTCAGGGCGGTGCAGCCGGTGATGAGGAGGTCGGCGGGGGGCGTGGACTCCGGGGGCGTGGGTGTCGGAGGTGACGGCGGCGTGAGTGGGGGCGGGGGCGGGGGCGTCATTTCTTCACGGTAGTGCGGGGCTGCCGCCATGTTTTCTTCACGGTAGTGCGGGGCTGCCGCCATGTTCTCCGTCGACCGCGTGGGCGTCTTCGCCCCGGGCGCGATCTTCCGCCTTGCGGCATGAGACTGTCCGTCTGTGTCAGAAACAATGCACGGGTTGCGGGTGGCCTTGGCTGAGGCTTCGTCCTCTTCGTGGTCGCAACGCGTCTGTGCCGGGCATGACCTCGCTTCCTTCGCTGACGTTCCTGAGGCCGCGGAAGCGTTGGTGGCTCTGCTGCTGGACGCCTCGGACACGGCGGTGACCCGGCAGACGGCACAGGCCCTGGCCCGGGCGGGGACGGTGGCCGCGGTGAGGCTGATCGCTCTGGCGGTCGCCGAGGCCGACGACAACCGTGCCGACTGGATGCAGGCCGGCGTGCAGGACGCGCTCGCGGGACCGGAGGGTGTGCGGGACGGTGTGCCGGACGTCCCAGCGGTCTGCGGCCGGCTCGCCCGGGCCCCGGAAGCGGCTGCCCGTCGCGGAGCCGCCGAGATTCCGGCGTGGACGGAGTGCGCCCCGCAGGCCGGGCCCGCGGAGCGGCCGTGACACGATGCCTCCCTGTACGTACTGACGTACGAAGGTCAACGTACGAAACTCAACGTACGAAGGTCAGCTGAGGGCTGGGCTGGGCTGGTGGGGCGGGACGGAGCGCGGTGACGGTTGCGGCGACGCGGGGCGGTTCCGGCGGCTGGGCCGACCTGCCCGGGGACACGGCGCTCAGCATCCGGGTCCCCGAGGCGAACCACCTGGTGAGCGCGGGTTTTCCGGCCCACGTGACGGTGCTCTACCCGTTCGTCAACGAGTCCCGCCTCTCCGCGTCGGCCCACGCCGACCTGGCGGAGGTGTTCGCGGGCCACGCCCCCTTCACCTTGACGTTCACCGAGTTCCGCCGCTACCCGGGTGTCCTCTACCTCCCGCCGGACCCCGAAGCCCCCGTACGCGCCCTCACCGCGTCGCTCACCGACCGCTGGCCCGAGGCGGTCCCGTACCGGGGCATCTTCACTCCGCCCCTCGCGCCCCACCTGACCCTCGCGAACCACGAGGGCCCGCACACGTACGAAGCCGCCTACGACGCTCTGGAGTCCCGGCTCGCCCCGCACCTGCCCCTCGTCAGCCAGGTGAACGAGGTCCACCTGATCGTGACGGACGGCGCGGGCGGCTGGCGGGACCTGAGGACGTACCGCCTCGGAGAAGGCGCTCCCCAAAGACGGCCGAAGGACGCATGTGATGGGCACGACTCAAGCGATTCGCGCGGGGCGGGCGGGGCGGGTGGTGCGGGCAGGGCGGGACACGTCCGCTACGGTTTGCCGCCGACCGCGCACCGTCCTCAACCGAAAGGGACCGCCCCGTGGCTCTGACCCTCTCCCGCCTCACCCGTACCCGACTCGCCGTGGCCGGTGCCGCGACCGCGGTCCTGGCTGTCGCGGCACCTGCGGCGTACGCCTCGCTGGACGACGCCCCTCGGCCGTCGTCCTCGACCGCTGCCGCCTCGACGGCTTCTTCTTCCACGTCCACGGCCGCCACCCCGTCAACACCCCTCAGGGGCAAGCCCTACACGGAGACCCGGCTCTTCTTCGGCACGGAACGCCCCGACGGCGGTCCCGCCGTCACCGACAAGCAGTTCATGGCCTTCATCGACAAGGAGGTCACGCCGGGCTTCCCCGACGGGCTGACCATCCAGGACGGGCGCGGGCAGTGGCGCGACTCCAACGGCAGGATCGAGCGCGAGCGTTCGTACGAACTGATCCTGCTGTACCCGGCGGGCGAGGCGCGCGAACGGGACGTGCTGATCGAGGAGATCCGCAGCGATTACGAGAAGGCGTTCGCGCAGGAGTCGGTGGCGCGGCTCGATGACCGGACGAGGGTCGATTTCTGACGGCCGGGGGTACGGAGGAGGGCCGCTGCAAGGGCAGGCAACCCGGGGCTCCGCTTTCAGCGCCCCACGGCCCTCACGATGAGCCGCTCCGCCTCGTCGAGCGCCCCGATGAGGCCGGCACGGCCCACCGGCCCGTCCGCCGCCAACGACGCCAGGATCGCGTCGACGCCCCGCAGGCCCGCCCGCTCCAGGAGCCGCTTCTCGTTGGTGACCCATTCGCCGCGCGCGGCGAGCACCGCGTGGCCGCCTTCCATCGCGGCCGTGGCGAGGGCGCCCGCGACCTCGGTGTGCTGGGCGCGCGGGGCGTAGTTCGCGCGGGCGTAGCCGAGGGTCATGCGGGCCCGGCCGAGCCAGACGCCGGGAGCGGCGCGGCGCAGGGCCTCGGGGTAAGCGGGGCGCGGCAGTTCACCCTTCAGCACGTGGTTGACGGCGAGTTCGGCGACGACCAGGTAACTGGGGATCCCGGCGAGGTGGAACATCAGCGGCTCCCAGCGGAACCGCCCCGCCTCGGCCTCCTCCACCTCGTGCTCGATCACGTCGAGATCCCGATAGTGCACGTCGACGCGGCGTCCGTCGACGGTGAGCCACGCCCCGCCGTTGAAGACGCCGCCGCCCCACTCGCCGATCCCCGAGACCTGGCCCTCCCAGCCGATCGCGTGCAGCGCGGCGGGGTCGAAGGCGGGTCCCCGGTAGTACACGGCGGTGTCCCAGTCGCTGTCGGCGGTGTGCGTGCCCTGCGCGCGGGAGCCGCCGAGGGCGACGGCCTCGACACCGGGAAGGGCGGCGAGCCGGTCGGCGACATGGTCGAGGAAGAGGTCGTCGCTCATGGTCCGTGCCGTCGTCGCGCTCACCGGCCGTCGCCGGTGCTCAGCTGCCCGATACTGCCCGCCTGGATCACCGGGGCGCCATATATGCCACCGCTGATGGTGTTGTACGTGTCGCTCCCCCGAAGCGCCTGGGCCTCGGCCGCCGACGCCAACTCGGCCAGCAGCGACCGCAGTTCGGCAGAGGCGGCGGCCGGATCGGCGGCCAGCCTGCGGCGCAGCCGGGAACGCCACTCCGTCTGCACGTCGGCCGCGATCTCACTGTCCCCGGCGTCGCGCGCGGCGACGACCTCGGCACGCGCCTCCTCCAGCTCCCCGACGAGAACCGCCTCGTCACCCCCGCTGCCGCGCGAGAAGAACCGGGCGACGCGATCCCGGGCCTGCGTCCATCCCTCGGTGACCATCTGCTGCACGAGCGCCGTCGCCCCGGCCGCCGCCAATGCGGTCAACTCAGCGTCCACGGAACCCCCTTCTCCGACTCCGACACCTTCACGGTAACGCGCGGCACCGACAATTCACTGGCGCCCCTGCCACCGCCCCCGGCAGGCTGGCTGACCATGAACCATCAGATCCGCGCCGTGCACACCGACTCGACGATCACCGTCTACCAGGCGTACGCCCCGGAGATCGGCGGACCGGCGGCCCGCTCCGGCCGCTTCCCCGCGGCCTGGAAGCGGGACCGCATGACGTGGGTCAAACCGTCCTTTCTCTGGATGATGTACCGCTGCGGCTGGGCCATGAAGCCGGGCCAGCAGACGGTCCTGGCGGTGGAGATCACCCGCGAGGGCTTCGACTGGGCGCTGCGCAACGCCTGCCTCTCGCACTACGCCCGCGGCGGCGTCCACCCCGACCGGGCGGCCTGGAAACAGGCCCTGCGCCGCTCCCCCGCCCGAGTCCAATGGGACCCGGAACGCGACCTCCACCTGGCTCCGCTCCCTCACCGCTCCCTCCAACTGGGCCTGTCGGGCGAGGCGTCCCGCTGCTACGCGGACGAGTGGACGGTCTCGATCACGGACGTCACGGACCTGGCCCATGAAGTCCACGCCCACGTACGCGACAACGACCTCGCGGCGGCGACAGCGCTGCTCCCCGAGGAACGCGTGTACCCGGGAGGCGACGAGCTCCTGACTCACCTCGTCACGTGAGGGCCTCGTCACGTGAGGTCCCCTCACCACATGAGGACGCCTCGCCCACATGAGGGCCCCTCGCCATGTGAGGGCCTCCTTCTTACGCAGAGACCTCCTCACCGGGGGCCCTACGCTCCCCACACCCCCGTCACCGCACCCACCACGTCCACGTCCGCCTCCCCCTCCGGCCACCAGTCGTCCGCGCCCGGCTCGCTCAGGTACGGGTACCAGCGGTTGTCGTGGCCGAAGCGGAGTTGGAGGGAGCCGGGTGCGTTCGTGAGGGCGTTGCGGTGGATCGTCATGCGGGGGAGGTCCGCCGCCGCGAGGGCGCCGCGGGCGCGGTCGAAAGGGCCCGCCGGGGGGTCCCAGGGGGTTTCCAGGACCGCGAGGCCCTCCTCGCCGCCCTGGCGCCACGCGGCCGCCGCCCGGGCGAGGTCCGCGGGGGTGCGGCCCACCGAGCGGGCCAGTTCGGCGAACTGGCGGCTGAAGGTGCGGCGGCCCGTGAGGCCGGGGTGCGAGGCCGCCAGGCGGACCGCGTCGTGCCAGGGGGACGTGGCCGTGAAGGGGTCGGTGCCCGTGGTGAGGAACGCGTGGGCCCTGGCCGCCGTGTCCGTGATCAGGAACTCCAGGGACGTCGGGTCCGGGGCGCCGGGCAGGGACGGCAGCACCGGGGGCTCACCGGGGTGGGCCGGCGGCGCCATCGGGGGCGGGAGCGGTGGGCGGTACTCCGAGGTCAGCGCGTCCCTCGCCGGAGTGCCCGGCAGCGCTGGTTCGGCGGACGTGGCGGGCGCCGGCGGGGCGGCCTGCCGCTCCGCCGCCGACTTGTGCGCGTTCCGGCGGGACAGCTCGTCCAGGAGGTCCTGTTCCTCGCCTCCGCGCAGCAGGAGCAGGACGAACGGGTCGGCGTCCAGGAGGCGGGCCATCTGGTAGGCCAGCGCCGCCGCGTGTTTGCAGGGGTGGCCCCGGTCGGGGCAGGTGCAGGAGGGGGCCAACTCACGGGCACCCGGGAGCAGTTGGACGCCGGCCCGCTCGGCCGCCTCGGCCAGCGCGTGCGGCATGTCCCTGTCGAGCAGCGCCGCGATGTGCGCGGGGTCCGTGGCCACCGCGTCCAGGAAGCGGTCCCAGTGTTCGGGCAGCATCGTCCGGAGGCGGATCTCCGCGCGGTAGGGGCGGGGGCGGCTGCCATGGACGTAAGCGACGATGCGGCCCGGCGCTACGGTGATCGTATCGACCGCGCCTTCGCGTGCGTACGTGCGGCCGCGCGCCAGGCGGGCCTGGTCCAGGGCGCTCTCCTCCAGCGCGTCGATCCAGGCGTTGCCCCACCAGGACGCGGCGAAGGGCTCCTTGGCGTCGAGGTGTGCCGGCAGGGCGGGGAAGACGCGGCCGCTGCCCATGCGGCTCGTCTCGCTCATGCCGCTGGCCCAGCCGAGGCCGCCGCCCCGCGAAGGGCCCCGCCCGCCACGCGCCGGCTTAGCCCTGCCCCGCACGCCACCGGGCCCACCCTCGCTCCGCCCGCCACCGGAACCGGGACCGGGACCAAGGCTGGGGCCGGGGCCGGGGCCGGGGCTGGGGCCAAGGCTGGGGCCGGGGCCGGGGCTGGGGCCAAGGCTGGGGCCGGGGCCGGGGCTGGGGCCAAGGCTGGGGCCGGGGCCGGAACCGGGACCAAAGCCGGGGCCGGGACCGGAACCAAGGCTGGGGCCGGGACCGGGGCCGGGGCCGGGACCGGGGCCGGGGCCGGGACCGGAACCAAGGCTGGGGCCGGGACCGGGGCCGGGGCCGGGACCGGAACCAAGGCTGGGGCCGGGGCCGGGACCGGGACCGGGGCCAAAGCCGGGGCCGGGGCCAAAGCCGGGGCCGGGGCCGGGACCGGGGCCAAAGCCGGGGCCGGGGCCAAAGCCGGGGCCGGGACCAAAGCCGGAGCCGGGGCCGGGGCCAAAGCCGGGGCCGGGGCCGGGGCCGGGGCCGGGGCCGGGGCCGGGGCCGGGGCCGGGGCCGGGGCCGGGGCCGGGGCCGGGGCCGGGGCCGGGGCCGGGGCCGGGGCCGGGGCCCTCACCGGTGCCCCTACCGATACCGACGCCGTCCGCAGCTCCCGGTCCCGCTTCGCCGGCGCCCGCGCCGCCCACACCGCTCACGTCGTCCTCCTCAACGCCACCAGGTCCGCCAGCTCCGCGTCCGACAGCTCCGTGAGCGCGGATTCGCCGCCCTCGCCGAGCACCGCGTCCGCCAAGGCCTGCTTCGCCGCCAGGAGTTCGGCGATGCGGTCCTCGACCGTGCCCTCCGTGACCAGGCGGTGGACCTGGACGGGCTGGGTCTGGCCGATGCGGTACGCGCGGTCGGTGGCCTGCTCCTCGACCGCCGGGTTCCACCAGCGGTCGTAGTGGATCACGTGGCCCGCCCGGGTGAGGTTCAGGCCGGTGCCCGCCGCCTTCAGCGACAGCAGGAAGACCGGGACCTCGCCCGACTGGAAGCGGTCCACCATCTCCTCGCGGCGCGCCACCGGCGTCCCGCCGTGCAGGAGCTGTGCGGGGATGCCGCGCGCCGACAGGTGGGTCTCCAGGAGGCGGGCCATCTCCACGTACTGCGTGAAGATCAGGACGGCGCCCGCGCTCTCCGACTCGGTGAGGATCGTGTCGAGCAGTTCGTCGAGCAGCTCCAGTTTGCCCGAGCGGGCGCGGCCCGACCGCGTGGTGAGCACGCCGTCCTTCAGGTACTGCGCCGGGTGGTTGCAGATCTGCTTCAGCGCCATCAGCAGCTTCATCACCAGACCGCGGCGGGCGATGCCGTCGGAGGCCTCGATGCGCGCCAGCGTCTCGCGCACCACCGCCTCGTACAGCGAGGTCTGTTCGCGGGTGAGCGTGACCGGATGGTCGGTCTCCGTCTTCGGCGGGAGTTCCGGGGCGATGCCGGGGTCGGACTTCTTGCGGCGGAGCAGGAAGGGCCGCACCAGTCGGGACAGGCGGGCCAGTGCCTCGTCGTTCGCGCCGGTCCCGGCGGGATCGCCGCCCTCCACCAGACGCGCGTGCCGGGCGCGGAACGCCTTCAGCGGGCCGAGCAGGCCAGGGGTCGTCCAGTCGAGAAGGGCCCACAGCTCGGAGAGGTTGTTCTCCACAGGGGTGCCGGTGAGCGCGACGCGGGCCGGGGAGGGGATCGTGCGCAGCGCCTTGGCCGTCGCCGCGTGCGGGTTTTTGACGTGCTGCGCCTCGTCCGCGACGACCAGCCCCCAGGGCTGTGCGGCCAGTTCGGGCGCGCTCGTACGCATCGTGGCGTACGTCGTGAGGACGAAGCCGCCGGTCAGTCCGGCGAGGGTGCGGCCCGCGCCGTGGAAGCGGCGCACCGGTACGCCCGGCGCGAAGCGTTCGATCTCCCGCTGCCAGTTGCCGAGCAGCGACGCCGGGCAGACCACGAGCGTCGGGGCGGGGTGCGCGCGGTGGAGGTGGAGGGCGATCAGCGTGACCGTCTTGCCGAGGCCCATGTCGTCGGCGAGGCAGCCGCCGAGGCCCAGCGAAGTCATGCGGTCCAGCCAGGCGAGGCCCCGGAGCTGGTAGTCCCGCAGGGTGGCGTGGAGGCCGGGCGGCTGGGCGATCGTGCCGAGGTCGTCCGTCACGCGCGCGCGGAGCTTCGCCAGCGCGCCGACGGGCACGGCGGGCACCTGCTCGCCGTCGACCTCCGCCGTACCGGTGAGCGCGACGGACAGGGCGTCCACCGGGTCGAGCAGGCCGAGGTCGCGCTTGCGTGCCTTGCGTACGAGTTCGGGGTCGACCAGGACCCATTGGTCACGGAGGCGGACCACCGGGCGGTGCGCCTCCGCGAGCAGGTCCAGCTCGGCGTCGGTCAGCGGGTCGCCCGGCTGGTCGCCGAAGGCCAACTGCCAGCGGAACTGGAGGAGTTCCTCGGTCTTGAAGAAGTCGAAGTTGTCGGCGGCGGTGCCGGGCGCGGGGCGGACGACGGCCGTCGCGGTGAGGCCGCGCGTCAGCTCGCGCGGCCAGTGCACGGCCACCCCGGCCGCGCCGAGCCGGGCGGCCGCCGAGCCCAGCAGGTCGTACAACTCCTCCTCGCTCAGCGGCAGTACGTCGGGGCGCGGCCGCTCCAGGAGTCCGGCGAGCGGCGGCCATACGCGGGCGGCGCGGCGCAGCGCGAGCAGGGTGTCGACCCTGGCGCGCGGACCGAAGTGGTCGCTGCCCGCCCAGAGGCCGGGGACGTCGGTCACGAGCGACGGGTCGGCGAGACTGTGGACCTGCACGACAGCAGCCGCGGGGCTGGCCACGGCCGCGCGGGGCACCTCCGCCCGGCCCGCACCCTGGGACTCCGACGCAGCTCCCGGCTCACCCCCGGCGCCGGACTCCGACGCAGCTCCCGGCTCACCCCCGGCGCCGGACTCCGACGCAGCTCCCGGCCGACCCCGGGCCCCGGACTCCGACGCGGCTCCCAACTCACCCGCGGCCCTGGGCTCCGACGCCGCAGCTCCCGGCTCACCCCCGGCCCCGGCCCCCTGCTCCTCCGCCCTGTCGAACACCTCGTGCGCCCGCAGATCGAGCCGCAGGGAGACCCGCACCCCCGCGTCCATCCCGGCCGCGACCTCCGCGGCCCACTCCCGCGCGCCCGGCAGCCGCTGCGGCTCGCGCGCCGCGAAGGGGGCGCCGGCTGCGTGGGCGGCGGCCGGGGTGCGCGGCAGCGTGTCCACCACGGCGTCCACGAAGGCTCTGACCAAGGCGAACGGCTCGGGCAGCAGCAGTGGCCCGCCGCCCGGCAGCGGTACGGCATGCCCCTCGACGGGCAGGGCTGCGGCGATGGCCCGCAGCTGGACGACATCCGCCTCGTCCAGCGGTCCGGCCCGCCACGCGTCCAGGTCCCCGGCGGTGAGGCCGGGCAGCAGCCTGCCCCGCGCGGCCAGGTGCAGCGCGTGCCGGGCGGCGGCGGCCCAGCAGGCCGCGGTGGGATGCGGGCGCGCGGCGCGCAACAGGAGCGGCACGGCCTCGGCCACCGGCAGGAACAGCGCGGGCACCGTACGGGAACGGGCACCCTTGCCGTGCCTACGAGCCACGACGAGCTCGCCGAGCGCCTCAGGGCACCCGGGGTCGCCAGGGCCGAGCCCACGCCCCCCGAATCCCCCAGGCAGCTCGCCACCCTCCGGCCGCCACAGAGCCACCCGCCCCCGCCTCGGCACCTCCGCCGGAAGGAAGAGAGCCGCGCAGGAACGTACGAGGACGTGGGCGTCGCCCACCGCCGCCGCCTCTGCCGTCATCGCCGCACCACCTCGCTCAGCCCCTGCTCACGCCACCCGTCCCCCACACTCGCCACCCTAGGCGAGGCCACTGACAACCCCGCCTGGACAGCCCACCGACAACCGGCCAGAACACTGGAAGGAAAGTTTCCTAACAATAATCCTCCAACTCATTGACGCGCGCATGTCGCATCGCCAGGATTCCCCGAGACGGCCCGGCACCCCCACGCCAACCGAGGAGACGGACATGCCGCCCACCCCCCGCGCCATGAACTCCCGTACGCCTGCAACCGGTTCACGCACGCCCGGTTCACACACACCCCGTCCACGCACACCCCGCTGGAGCATCCCGATCGCCGCGGCCGCCTCGCTCGCGGCGATCGGCGGCGTACTGCTCTGGTCCCCGGCCGAGGAGGCCGACGCCTCCCCCACCGCCGAGACCCGGGCGGGCTTCACCGCCGTCGCCGCCGGTGACATCGCCGAGCAGTGCACCGCGAGCAGCAGCAGCTGCAAGCACCCCAAGACGGCGGCCCTGGTCAAGCAGATCAACCCGTCCTTCGTGATGACCATGGGCGACAACCAGTACGACGACGCGCGGCTGAAGGACTACAAGAACTACTACGACAAGACGTGGGGCGCCTTCAAGAACAAGACCCGCCCCATCCCCGGCAACCACGAGACCTACGACCCGGCCGGTCCCCTCAAGGGCTACAAGTCCTACTTCGGGTCCATCGCCTACCCCGACGGCAAGAGCTACTACAGCTACGACCAGGGCAACTGGCACTTCATCGCCCTCGACTCCAACAGCTTCGACGACGACGAGCAGATCGACTGGCTCAAGGCCGACCTCGCCGCCAACGACAAGAAGTGCGTCGCCGCGTACTGGCACCACCCGCTCTTCTCCTCCGGAGGCCACGGCAACGACCCCGTGGGCCGCCCGGTGTGGAAGCTGCTCCAGGAGAACAAGGCCGAGCTGGTGCTCAACGGCCACGACCACCACTACGAGCGGTTCGCCCCGCAGAACGCGGACGGCAAGGCCGACCCGAACGGCATCGTCGAACTCCTCGGCGGCATGGGCGGCGCCAACCCGTACGACATCGAGGAGGTGCAGCCCAACAGCCAGAAACGGATCACCGGCACCTTCGGCGTGATCAAGCTGAACTTCACCGACACCGGGTTCTCCTGGAACCTCGTCGCGACGGACGGCTCGACGAAGGACACCAGCCCGTCGTACTCCTGTCGCTGAGACGAGCGCGCGCCATGTATCTGGCCACCACCGACGCGGTCGCCAAGGTCTCGGAGAAGCCCAACGCCTCCGAGGCCCGGCGCGGCCGCGTCGCCGGGCCCGTCCTCGCGCTCGGCGCGGTCAGCCTGGTCACCGACATCTCGTCCGAGATGATCACCGCGGTCCTGCCGCTCTACTTCGTCCTCCAACTTGGCCTCTCCCCCCTTCAGTTCGGCTTCCTCGACGGCCTCTACAACGGCGTGACCGCACTGGTGCGCCTGGTCGGCGGGTACGCCGCCGACCGCGGCGGGCGGCACAAACTCGTCGCCGGAAGCGGTTACGCCCTCTCCGCGCTCTCCCGCCTCGGGCTGCTGCTCGCGGGCGGCGCCACCGCCGGGATCGGCGCGGCGCTCGCCGCCGACCGCGTCGGCAAGGGGGTGCGGACCGCGCCCCGCGACGCGCTCATCTCGTTGAGCGGCCCACCCGACACGCTCGGCCGCGCCTTCGGCGTGCACCGCGCGATGGACACCACGGGCGCGCTGCTCGGGCCGCTCGCCGCGTTCGCGCTGCTGTGGGCGACCGCGGACGCGTACGACGCCGTGTTCGTCGTCAGCTTCTGCTTCGGGCTGCTCGGCGTGCTGATGCTGGTCGCGTTCGTGCCCGGCCACCGGGAGCAGGTGACGCCGAAGCCGCCGGACCCCCCGGCCACTCCGCCCGTCAAGGCGCTCGACCTGCTCCGCGTCCCCGCCTTCCGCCGCGTCCTGTACGCCGCCTCGCTGCTCGGCGCGGCCACCATCGGCGACGCGTTCCTCTACCTCCTCCTCCAGCGGCGGCTCGACTTCGCCGTGTCGTGGTTCCCGCTGCTCCCGCTGGGCGCCGCCGCGGTCTATCTGCTGCTCGCCGTCCCGGCCGGGCGGCTCGCCGACCGCGTCGGGCGCCGCGTGCCCTTCCTCGCCGGGCATCTGGCGCTCCTCGGCGGTTACGTCCTCCTGCTCGCGCCCACCGACGGCCGGCCGCTGCTCATCGGCGTCCTGCTCCTGCTGGGCGTCTTCTACGCCGCCACCGACGGCGTCCTGATGGCCCTGGCCGCACCGTTCGTGCCGAGCGAGCGGCGGGCCGGCGGCATGGCCGTGCTCCAGACAGGACAGGCCCTCGCCCGCCTTGTCGCCGCCGCGGGGTTCGGCGCCGCCTGGACGCTGTGGGGCGTCGGTCCGGCGCTGACCTGCGCGGTCGTCGCCCTGGCGGTGGCACTCACGGGGGCGGCCGTGCTGCTCCCCCGTACCGAAAAGCCCCGTGTCGAAGAGTCCCATACCGAATAGCCCCGTCCCGAAGGACCCCGTACCGAAAGGCCCTGTCCCGAAAGGCCCTGTCCCGAAAAACCCCGTCCCGAAAGGCCCTCATGAAGGCCCCCACGACCGAGCCGGCTCCCAGCACGCCGCGCTCGCTGCGCTCCCGGATCGTCGCGATCGCCGTGGCGGCCGCCGTCCTCGCGGGCGTCGCGGTCGCGTACACCCTGCACGCGGCGCAGCGCGCCCGGTCCGCCGACACCACCTCAGCCTTCGGACTGGACCGGGGGCAGCTGTACTTCCGCAGCACCGAGGCGGGCGCGGGCCGTGTCGCCCGCCTCCCCGCGGCGTCCGGCAGGGCCCTCCCGAAGGCGGCGCAGACCACCGGCGGTCCGTCCTGCGAGCGGTTCCACGCCGCCGGGCGCACCGGTCTGTGCCTCCAGCGCCGCGCCGGGATCCCACCCACGTCGTACGCCGTCGTCCTCGACGACAAGCTCCGCGAGAAGCGCCGCATCGCGCTGACCGGCATCCCCAACCGGGCCCGTGTCTCCGCGTCGGGCCGGATGCTGTCCTGGACGATGTTCGCCACCGGCGACTCCTACGCGGGCTCCTCCTTCTCCACCCGCACCTCGATCCTGGACACCCGCACCGGCTACCTCATCAAGAACATGGAGGAGATCCCCCTCACCCTCGACGGCCGCCGCCACCACGCCCCCGACGTCAACTACTGGGGCGTGACCTTCACCGAGGACGACAACGTCTTCTACGCGACCGTCTCGACGAAGGGCAAGACGTACCTCGTGCGCGGCGACATGAAGAAGTGGGCGGCGACCGCCCTGCGCGAGAACGTCGAATGCCCCTCCCTTTCCCCCGACAACACCCGCCTCGCCTTCAAGAAGCGCGTACGTGAGGGAACCCGGGACCCGTGGCGGCTGTATGTCCTCGACCTGCGCACGATGCGGGAGCGCCCGCTCGCCGAGCGGCGCAACGTCGACGACCAGGCCGCCTGGCTGGACGACGACACCCTCGCGTACGCCCTGCCGGGCCGGGACGGCCGCAAGCAGGACATCTGGGCGACACCCTCCGACGGCTCCGGAAAGCCCGCCTTGCGCGTACGGGGCGGCAGTTCACCGGTGGCGGTGCGCTGAGCGGACACCCTGGTGGCGTACGAGGTGCGGCACCCGATCACGTACGGGGTACGGCACCCGGTCGCGTACGAAATTCGCGTGCGTACGCGACCGGGGCCCCGCATGATCCCTTCATGACCGCCGTCCCGGAACGCACCGTCGTCCCCACCCTCTTCCCGCCCCCCCGGCTACGCCCACGCCGCCGTCGTCGAGGCGGGCACCCGCCTCGCCTTCATGGCGGGTTCCGTCCCGCTGGACCCCGGGGGCAAGCTCGTCGGGGAAGGCGACATCGGCCGCCAGACCGAGCAGGTCATCGCCAACCTCGACACGGCCCTGCGGGCGGTCGGCAGCGACCTGTCGCAGGTGGTGGCCAGCACGGTGTACGTCGTCGGCGACACGCCCGCGGTGCTCGACGAGGCCTGGGAGGTGGTGAGCGCCTCCCGGCTGCGCGCGGGCCCGCACACCTCGACCCTGCTCGGCACCACCTGCCTCGGCTACCCGGGCCAGCTCGTGGAGATCACCGCCACCGCGGTCGTCCCCGACGTCGGTCCGCGCTCCTAGCGTGGCCGCGTATCAGCCGCGCGCCCGCTCGGCGAGTCCCAGCGCGTAAGCGGGCCACCACTGCCCGGCCCGTGGGCCGCCCCGGCAGGTCCCGTCGGACTCGCCGGGCCGTTTGATCCACAGATAGGCGTCGAGTGCGGCGTCCCCGGTCTCGGTGGTGGGCGGGGTGCCGAGGGCCCGGCCGGGCGGATTGCACCAGGACTCGTCACCCGTGTACGGGCCGTTGCCGTTACGGCTGCTGTCGACGACGAAGTGCTTGTCGCCGCCGAGCGCGTCGGCGAGGCGGTGCCCGTAGTCCGAACTCTCGGCATCGGTGTGGAAATTGGAGACGTTCAGCGCGAATCCGTCCGCCTCGTCGATCCCGGAGCTGCGCAGCGGGGCGACCAGGCGGCCCTCGTCGGGGATCCACCCGGCGTTGCCCGCGTCCAGGTACACCGTGGTGTTCGGCTGGAGCTTGAGGCGCTCGACGGCGTGGGCGAGCAGGGCGTACCGCTCGTCGGCGTCGGCGCCCCCGCAGCCCGCCACCATGTGCGCGACGGCGTCCGGCTCCAGGATCACATAGGCGCCCGTGGCGCCGAGGCCCGTGGCGAAGTCGTCGATCCACTCGCGGTAGTGGGCGGCGTCGCGGGCGCCCCCGGACGAGTATCCGTCGCAGTCGCGGTACGGGATGAAGTAGGCGACGAGGAGCGCGGTGCGGTCCGCCCGCGCCGCCGCCTCCACCTTGGCCCGTACGACCGCGCCCGGCTCGTCGTCGTTGAACCACACGGCCTGGGGGCGCTCCGCGATGCGGTCGATGAGCAGGGCGTCTTTGATGCGCCCCTGCTCCCACCACGCGGCGGCCTGCCGGGCGGCGGCACTGTCCGGGTCGGTCCAGAAGACCGGGGCGTCCCCGGGCTCGGCTCGGGCCGTCTGTGCGCCGCCGGAGGCCGCCGCGCCGAGAAGGCCGAGAAGGAGGACGGCGGCGAGGGCCCCTCGGAGGAGCGGGAAGCGGGGACGGCGGGGGCTGGTCGGCTGGGACACCGGACGGCTCCAGGTGGTCGGCGCCGGTCCTGCCCGACGCGTTCCCCGGAGTCTGCGGTCGCGGCGCCCCGTCGTGGACCTGTTCTCCACCGAGGTCCTCGGAAAACCACCCTTACGGCGGCGTGTCCCGGCCCCCGCGCCTCCAGATCGGAGCCGGCCCGCTCCTGTCGCGGCGGCACTCGGGACGGACCGCCTTGCACTCGGGGATCGGACCGCCTTGTACCGGGGGATCAGACCGCCTTGGCGGTACGCATCCGCCCGTACGCGTAGACGCAGCCCGCGAGCGCGAGGTCCGACAGCAGCATGAAGCCGATCGAGTACGAGTCCTTGGCGCTGTAGATGGCGCCCATGACCAGCGGCGGCAGGAACCCGCCGAGGCCGCCCACCGCGCCGACGATGCCGGTGACAGAGCCGACCTGCGGCTGCGGGGTGACCTGGGAGACGAGCGCGAAGACGCTGCCGCTCGCGGTGCCGAGCCCGGCGGCCATGACGAGGAAGCAGATCGTGCCGATCGGGTACAGCGCCGGGTCGAAGGCCTGGACGACGGCGAAGAGCGCGACCACCGCGAGGGCGGCGGCGGTGACCGTGGCGGGATGGATCCGGTCGGAGAGCCAGCCGCCGATGGGCCGGAAGACGACGGTGACGAGCGCGAAGCCGGCCGCCTTGGTCCCGGCGTCGGTGGGCGACAGGTCGTACCAGGTCTTCAGGTACGTGGGCAGATACACCCCGAAGGCGACGATCCCGCCGAAGCCGATCGCGTACAGCGCCGACAGTTCCCAGGTGACCGGCAGCCGGCCCGCGCGCCCGAGCCGGGTGGTGAGCGGGTCGGCGGGCACGGGCCGGTCGGGGCGGTCGGTGATGAGCAGCGCGGCGAGCGCCGCGAAGGCGGCGAGCGCGATCGCCACAACGATGAACGGCAGGTTGTGGCCGTGCTCGGCGATACGGGGCGTGAAGTAGCCGGAGAGCGCCACTCCGCCCATGCCCATGCCGAAGACGCCGAGCGCGAAGCCCCTGCGGGCGGGCGGGAACCAGGAGTTGACGAGCGGGATGCCGATGGCGAACGTCGTCCCGCCGAGCCCGAGCAGGAAGCCGACCCCGAGCATCGCGAGGTAGCTGTTCCTGGCCGGGATGATCAGCAGCACCGGCACGATGGTCAGCGCCGAGACCAGGGGGAACATCAGGCGGGCGCCGTAGCGGTCGGTGAGCGCGCCGACCGGTACGCGGCCCAGCGAGCCGACGATCACCGGCACGGCGACCAGGAGCGACTGTTCGAAGGAGCTCAGCCCGAGCCGGTCCTTGAAGTCGCTGCCGAGCGGCGCCACCAGGTCCCAGGCCCAGAAGGTGAGCGTGAAGCCGACGGTCGCGACGGCCAGGTTGCGGTAGGCGGCGGCGGAGGGCTTGGCTGCTCGGGTCTGGTCCACATCCTCACGCTAGGAATCGCCGTCCGGCGCGGCTCGCTCTGGTGGGCCATCCGGGTGCAGCCCCGCCTCGACGGCGGCCGTGCGCAGGACGTTCCGCAGCATCGCGGGCGTGAGCCGCCCGGTGAACGTGTTGCGCTGGCTGACGTGGAAGCAGCCGAAGAGGTCGAGCCCTTCCCCCGCGGGGCCGCCCGGCAGCACCACGTGCGCCCCGTGGCCGAACGCCGGCCGGGGCTTCGGCACCTGCCAGCCCGCCGCCGTGAAGGCCGGCAGCGCGGCCTGCCAGCCGAAGCCGCCGAGCACGACCACGGCTTTGAGCGTCGGGGCCAGCAGCTTCAACTCGCGTACCAGCCAGGACCGGCAGGTGTCGCGCTCGCCCGTGGTCGGCTTGTTCTCGGGCGGGGCGCAGTGCACGGGCGAGGTGATGCGGGTGCCGTACAGGGTCAGGCCGTCGTCGGCGCTCACGGCGGTGGGCCGCGAGGCCAGGCCGACGTCGTACAGCGCGGGGTAGAGGAACTCCCCCGAGCGGTCACCGGTGAACATCCGCCCGGTGCGGTTGGCGCCGTGCGCGGCGGGCGCGAGGCCGATGATCAGGAGCGAGGCGTCGTGCGGTCCGAAGCCGGGCACCGGGCGCCCCCAGTACGTCCAGTCGGCGAAGGCGGCGCGCTTGGTACGTGCGACCTCCTCGCGCCAGTCGACGAGGCGGGGGCAGGCGCGGCAGCCGGTGATCCGTTCATCCAGTTCACCCAGTCCGCCCGGTTCGCCCAGTTCACCTAGTTCATCCGTTTCGCTCAGGCCGTCCATGCCTCCACCGTACGTAAGTACGTCTGCGCACGGCGTGCGCCCGGTCGCGGGCCGTGCTCCCGGCCGCCGGGGCGGCCGGAGAAGGGAGACCGCGCCGTCAGCCCACAGGCACCGCCCGCACCCAAGTCCCGTCACCCGTGAGGTACTTGTCGACCTTCAGGCCAGCCTCGGCGAGTGCCTCCTCGAACTGCTCCTTGGTGAGCGGCCGCGCGAGGAAGGTATGCGTCCATACGACGCCCGGGGCATCCGGAGTGTCCAGGGAATCCAGGGAATCCGGGTCATCCGGGTCATCCGGGCCATCCGGGTCATCCGGGTCATCCGGGTCATCCGGGAAGGCGTACTCCGCGCGGACGCGGTTCACGCCGTCGCCGACAGGCTCCGCCGAGACGATCCGGATGGTGCAGCCGCCCGGGTCGACGCGCTCCCTCGGCAGGTCGGTGTGGTAATCCGGTCCCTCCCGCTGGATCAGCACGCAGCCGTCGTCCCTGACATGACTCCGGCAGACCCGCAGCATCCCGCGCCGCACGGCCACGTCACCGGTGTGCACGAGGAACGACGCGAGCATCACCACGGGGAACTTCTCGTCGAGGTCGAGCGCCTCGATCGGGCTGCGCACCGTGCGCACCCCGCCGTCGAGCGCGGCGACTCTCTCCAGCATCTCGGCGGACTCGTCCACGGCCGTCACGCGGAAGCCGCGCTCCAGGAGCGGCCGGGTCACGCGGCCCGCACCGCAGCCCAGTTCGAGGAGGTGCGCGCCGGGCGGCACCGCCCCGGCGACGACCTCGGGCTCGTCCCCGGCGGACAGCCGCGCGTACAGGTCCACCGCGCAGCCGTCCGGGGTGATCGCGCCGGGCCCCGTCCCCTCGTACCCCTCACGCATCCACACATTCATGCCCCGCCAACGAAGCGGGCCGCGGGCCAGTTCCCCGCCATCCCCACGACTCGCCATCTACAGCGAGAACCAGCGAGAACCAGCCACACCCTCCAGACCAGCGGCCGCCCCGCCCGCTTATCCTGGAAGGAGGAGATGACCTCGCATGCGCACAGGCAGTGAACCGCTGACGGCGCGCAGTCCCCTGCGGATGCGTTTCTGGTTCAGCGTATGGGGCCTCGGCTGGGCCGCCTTCGGCGCGGCCGCCTTCGCGCTGGCCGGGCGGACCGGGTGGGCGGTGGCATGCGGGGTGCTGCTGCTGGTGGTCGTGGCCGACCTGGTGTGGGTGGTGCGCCGCATGCGACAGGGCCCGCACTACCAGCCGGGCCGCGACATCCCTCCGTACGACCCGCCGGACATCCCCTGAGCCCCGTCAGCCCTGCTCGTCGAAGCGGGCCACCGCCAGGTACTCCGGCTGCGGGTCCAGCGCCGCCGCGAGGCGGAAGTGGCGGCGCGCCTGCTCCGGGCGGGCGCCGCGCTCATAGGTGCGGGCGAGCGCGAAGTGCGCGAACGCGTTGTCCGGCTCCCGCTCCAAGACGATGCTGAACTCCAGCTCGGCCGCGCGCAGTTGCGCCGCGGCGAAGAAGGCGCGGGCACGCAGCAGCCGGGCCGCGGTGTTCTCGGGATGGGCCGCGATGACCGCGTCGAGCAGCTTCACCGCGCCCCGCGGGTCCCGCGCGGCGAGGAGCTGCTCCGCCGCTCGGAAGTCGATGACATGAGTCTCCGGGGTGCTTTCGGGCACGCTGATCTCCTTCTCTCCCCTGGATCAACGCCCGCCACAGCCGCCCCTATTCCGTGCCGGCCGCCCGCGGGGCGGACTGATCCTGTGTACGCGCCCTGCGCACCAGGTCCGCCCATACCTCGCCGACCCGCTTCTGGAGCCCCTCCAGAGGGCCGTCGTTGTCGATCACGATGTCGGCGATCTCCAGGCGCTTCTCGCGAGTGGCCTGCGCCGCCATCCGCGCGCGGGCGTCCTCCTCGCTCATGCCGCGCAGCCGCACCAGGCGGTCCAGCTGGGTCTCGGGGCTCGCGTCGACGACGACCACGACGTCGTACAGCGGGGCGAGGCCGTTCTCGGTGAGCAGCGGCACGTCGTGGACGACCACCGCGTCGCCGGCGGCGGAGCGTTCGAGCTCGGCGGAGCGGGCGCCGACCAGCGGGTGCACGATCGCGTTGAGGGCGGCGAGCTTGGCGGCGTCGGCGAAGACGATCGCGCCGAGCCGCGGGCGGTCCAGCGAGCCGTCCGGGGCCAGGATCTCCCGGCCGAAGGCCTCGACGACGGCCGCGAGGCCGGGAGTCCCCGGCTCCACCACCTCGCGGGCGATCTTGTCGGCGTCGATCAGCACAGCACCGGACGCGACAAGCAGCCGCGAGACTTCACTCTTGCCGGCGCCGATCCCGCCGGTCAGGCCCACTGTCAGCATGACCGGCAGCTTAGGGCCTGCCGTTACGCGCCGGCACCCGCTGTCACGCGTCGCCCTCCCGCTCGGCGAGGAAGCGTTCGAATTCCCGGCCGATCTCATCGGCGGAGGGGATATCGGCCGGCTCGGCCAGCATGTTGCCGCGGTCCTGGGCACCCGCCGCCGCGTCGTACTGGTGCTCAAGTCCTTGGATCAGCGCGACCAGTTCCTCGTCGCCCTCCTGGATCTGCCGGTCGATCTCGGTCTGGGTACGGTGCGCCTCGGTGCGCAGGCCGTGCGCGACGCCGGGCAGCACCAGGCCGGTGGCGCCGGTGATCACCTCCAGGACCGTGAGGGCCGCGTCCGGATAGGTGGAACGCGCGATGTAGTGCGGGACGTGCGCCGCGACGCCCAGCACGTCGTGGCCCGCCTCCAGAAGGCGGTACTCGACGAGAGACGCGGCGCTGCCCGGCACCTGCGCCTCCTCGAACGGGCTGCGGTGACCGGGGACCAGGTCGGTGCGGTTGCCGTGCGGGGTGAGGCCCACGGGGCGCGTGTGCGGCACACCCATGGGGATGCCGTGGAAGTTCACCGACAGGCGCACGCCGAGGCGCTCCACAATTTGCTGGACGGCGACGGCGAAGCGCTCCCACTCGATGTCCGGCTCGGGCCCGGAGAGCAGCAGGAAGGGCGCGCCCGTGGCGTCCTGCACGAGGCGGACGTCGAGCGTCGGCACCTCGTAGTCGGTCCAGCGGTCGCGCCGGAAGGTGAGCAGCGGGCGGCGGGCGCGGTAGTCGACGAGCCGGTCGTGGTCGAATCTCGCCACCACCTGCCCGGGGAGGCTGTCCGTGAGCCGCTCGACGATCTGGTCGCCGGTTTCACCCGCGTCGATGTATCCGTCGAAGTGGTAGAGCATGACCAGTCCGGCCGACTCCTGGGCGAGCGCCATGTCGACAACGGCGAGGCCCTTCGGCTCCCATGCGTACAAACCCTGCGGATCAAGCACTGTGACCGCTCCTCCTCGTGTTCGTAACGGAGAACGCACGGGGGACACAGGCATTCCCGCCGATGCCGGCCGCGCGGCCGGCAATTCGACCCACACCTTGACGCGGACATGTCCCGCCTCTACGTTCTCCACGTTCATATGCGCACTCATGGTTCATGTACGAGAACCTCACCTCACCCCTCGACGGGAAGGTCACCCCCCACATGCGCACCCGACGAACCTTGCTGACGGCCGTACTCACGGCGACGACCGCCTCCGCGACCCTTGCCGCGACCCTGACCGTGACCCTGGGCGCGCCCGCCGCCGCGGCGCCCGCGCGGAACGTCGAGGTCGCCACCGCCGCCCAGCTCAAGGCGGCGCTCACCGGCGCCTCGCCCGGCGACACGATCCACCTCGCCGACGGAACGTACTCCGGCAACTTCAAGACCTCCGTGGCGGCGAGCGCCGGTTCCCGCATCACGTTGACCGGTTCCGCGAAGGCGGTGCTCACGGCCGGCGGCGGCTACGGCCTGCATCTGGACGGCGCCGCGTACTGGACGGTGAAGGGCATCACCGTGACCGGCGGCCAGAAGGGCATCATGATCGACTCCGCGCGGGGCGTCGTCGTGGACACCGTCACGGTCCACGGCCTCGATATGGAGGGCGTCCATTTCCGCACGTCGAGCCGCGACGGCGTGATCAGGAATTCCCGGATCCATGACACCGGGAACGACGGCCGCGGCATGGGCGAGGGCGTCTATGTCGGCACCGCCAACACGCTCTCCGACAAGAGCGACAACGTACAGATCCTCGGGAACACGATCGGCCCGGACGTGGGCGGCGAGGCGATCGACCTCAAGGAGGGCACCACGGGCGGCAGGGTCTCGGGCAACACGTTCGACGGCAGGGGCCTGACCGGCAACCACTATGACGACTCGTGGGTCGACGTGAAGGGCAACAACTACGTCATCGAGAACAACACCGGCAAGAACACCCTGAACAACGGCTACGAGACCCACACCCAGCAGTCGGGGTGGGGCTGCGGCACGGTCTTCCGTAACAACCGGTCGACCTTGACGGGCGCGACGGGCGACAAGCAACTCGCCATCAACGTCACGAACCACAACAGTTCCTGTCGGACGACGGTGTACGCGAGCAACACGGCGGCGGGCGGCAGGGGCCTGACGAACATCGAGGTAACCCCGTAAGGGCGAGGTCCCGGAGGGACCAGCCGTCAAGGGGCGCGGGGAACTGCGCGCTCAGCCGCCACCGGGCCCGCACCCGGAACAGCACAGCGGGCCCGCACCCGGAACAGCACAGCGGGCCCGCACCCCCGGAGGGGATGCGGGCCCGCAGCGTTCAGCTACCGCCTAGCGAGAGCGACGCGAGGTCAGCTCTGGCCACCGGCCAGCTTCTCGCGAAGCGCGGCGAGCGCCTCGTCCGAAGCCAGGGCGCCGGAGTTGTCGTCCGACTCCGAGGAGTACGAACCGCCGCCGCCACCGGACGCGGCCGGAGCGGCGCCGGCCGGAGCCGCCGCACCCTCGGCCTCGGCCTGGGCGTCGGCCTCGCGGGACTTGATGACCTGAGCCTGGTGCTGCTCGAAGCGCTGCTGCGCCTCGGCGTACTGGGTCTCCCAGGCCTCGCGCTGGGTCTCGTAGCCCTCGAGCCAGTCGTTGGTCTCGGGGTCGAAGCCCTCGGGGTAGATGTAGTTGCCCTGGTCGTCGTAGGACGCGGCCATGCCGTACAGGGTCGGGTCGAACTCGACGACCGACGGGTCGGCGCCGAAGGACTCGTTGGCCTGCTTCAGCGACAGCGAGATCCGGCGACGCTCAAGGTCGATGTCGATGACCTTGACGAAGATCTCGTCGTTGACCTGGACGACCTGCTCCGGGATCTCCACGTGGCGCTCGGCCAGCTCGGAGATGTGGACCAGGCCCTCGATGCCCTCGTCGACGCGCACGAACGCACCGAACGGAACGAGCTTGGTGACCTTACCGGGAACAACCTGCCCGATCTGGTGCGTGCGGGCGAACTGCTGCCACGGGTCTTCCTGCGTCGCCTTGAGCGACAGGGAGACACGCTCGCGGTCCATGTCCACGTCGAGAACCTCGACGGTGACTTCCTGGCCGACCTCGACAACCTCGGAGGGGTGGTCGATGTGCTTCCAGGACAGCTCGGACACGTGGACGAGACCGTCGACGCCGCCGAGGTCCACGAACGCACCGAAGTTGACGATCGAGGAAACGACGCCGGAGCGGACCTGGCCCTTCTGCAGGGTCGTGAGGAAGGTCTGGCGGACCTCGCTCTGGGTCTGCTCAAGCCAGGCACGGCGGGACAGGACCACGTTGTTGCGGTTCTTGTCCAGCTCGATGATCTTGGCCTCGAGCTCCTTGCCCACGTAGGGCTGGAGGTCGCGGACGCGGCGCATCTCGACGAGGGAGGCCGGCAGGAAGCCACGGAGGCCGATGTCGAGGATGAGACCACCCTTGACGACCTCGATGACGGTACCGGTGACGATGCCGTCTTCTTCCTTGATCTTCTCGATCGTGCCCCAGGCACGCTCGTACTGAGCGCGCTTCTTGGACAGGATCAGACGGCCTTCCTTGTCCTCCTTCTGGAGAACCAGGGCCTCGATCTCGTCGCCGACCTTGACGACCTCGTTCGGGTCGACGTCGTGCTTGATCGAGAGCTCGCGGCTCGGGATGACGCCTTCGGTCTTGTAACCGATGTCGAGCAGGACCTCGTCCCGGTCGACCTTCACGATGACGCCGTCGACGATGTCGCCGTCGTTGAAATACTTGATCGTCTCGTCGATCGCGGCGAGGAAGGCTTCCTCGTTACCGATGTCGTTGACCGCTACCTGCGGGGTGGTGGCGGTGGTCTCGGTGCTGCTCGTCATGTGGGTTAGGGCTCCGGTACGGACATTGAAGTCGTAGGTACTGCAACGCCGGGAGCCGATTTCGCTCTGCAGAAGCCGGACAGCCTAGGAGACGCGGCTTCCGGCAAGGGAAGGCGCCTCGACAACCGAGGGGACATACAACAGACGCGAGCGCAGCCTGCTATGTCTGAGGAGCGCAGGCTCGCAGCGCAACTTGTAGCATACGGGGGCAGCCGGACAGGGTCAATGCGCGAAGGCGCACACCCGGGGCGGAACGCCGCATACCCGGCACAAAAGCTGTCGTCTGAGGCCACACGGGCCGCACCGCGCCCCGCCTCGACGAGTTCGACGGAAGATTACGACGATGGAGCCGATCATCCAAGAGTCCGAACTGCCCGAGCCCGAGGCCACCCGCCGTGCCGCGAACGTCACGGAGAGCAGTCGCGCCAACCGCGGCTGGTGGGACAGGAACGCCGACGACTACCAGGTCGAGCACGGCACGTTCCTCGGGGACGACCGTTTCGTGTGGGGCCCCGAAGGGCTCGACGAGGTGGAGGCGGAACTGCTCGGCCCGCCCGAGGATCTCAAGGGCAAGGACGTCCTGGAGATCGGCGCGGGCGCCGCCCAGTGCTCGCGCTGGCTGCTGGCCCAGGGCGCGCGCCCCGTGGCCCTCGACCTCTCCCACCGCCAGCTCCAGCACGCGCTGCGGATCGGCGGGGATGTCCCTCTGGTGCAGGCCGACGCGGGAGTGCTGCCCTTCAAGGACGGCTCCTTCGACCTCGCCTGCTCCGCCTATGGGGCGCTGCCCTTCGTCGCCGACCCGGTGCTGGTCCTCAAGGAGGTGCACCGCGCGCTGCGTCCCGGCGGCCGCTTCGTGTTCTCCGCGACGCACCCGATCCGCTGGGCCTTCCCCGACGAGCCGGGCCCGGAGGGCCTGTCCGTGTCGGCCTCCTACTTCGACCGCACTCCTTACGTGGAGCAGGACGAGCAGGGGAACGCCGTCTACGTGGAGCACCACAGGACCGTCGGCGACCGGGTGCGCGACATCGTGGCGGGCGGTTTCCGCCTCGTCGACATCGTGGAGCCGGAGTGGCCCGCCTGGAACACCCAGGAGTGGGGCGGCTGGTCCCCGCTGCGCGGAAACCTGATCCCGGGGACGGCCATCTACGTATGCGTACGAGACTGAGCGTGTGACCCGTGACCTCGCCGCCCTGAACCTGCCCGTACGTGACGCGCTGCCCGGCCTCTCCGCCGCCCTGGAGGGACCGGGCAGCGCGGTGCTGTGCGCCCCGCCCGGCACGGGCAAGACGACGCTGGTGCCGCTGGCGCTGGCCGGCCTGCTGGACGGCTCACAGGCTGTACGCCGGGTCGTCGTCGCCGAGCCGCGGCGTATCGCCGCACGGGCCGCCGCACGGCGGATGGCCTGGATACTCGGCGAGAAGGTGGGCGAGAGCGTCGGCTTCACCGTGCGCGGCGAGCGCGTCGTGGGCCCACGCGCGCGCGTGGAGGTCGTGACGACGGGTGTGCTGCTCCAGCGGCTGCAACGCGACCAGGAGCTGGCCGGTGTGGACGTCGTGGTCATCGACGAGTGCCACGAACGGCATCTGGACGCGGACACCGTGGCGGCCTTCCTGGTGGACGTGCGGGCGGCGCTGCGGCCCGAGCTGCGGCTGGTGGCCGCGTCCGCGACGACCGACGCGGCGGGGTGGGCGCGGATCCTCGGGGGCGCGCCGGTGGTGGAGGCCCAGGGGATCGCGCACCCCGTGGAGGTGGTGTGGGCGCCGCCGGCCCGGCCGGTGCGGCCGCCGCACGGGATGCGCGTCGATCCGGCGCTGCTCACGCATGTGGCGTCGGTGGTGCGGCAGGCCCTGGCCGAGCGGGACGGGGACGTCCTGTGCTTCCTGCCGGGGGTGGGTGAGATCGCGCGGGTGGCCGGGCAACTGGGCGACCTCGGGGACGTGGAGGTGTTGCAGGTCCACGGGCGGGCTCCGGCGGCCGTGCAGGACGCGGTGCTCGCGGGGTCGCCGGGGCGGCGGGTCGTGCTGGCCACGTCCGTCGCCGAGTCGTCGTTGACGGTGCCCGGCGTGCGGGTGGTCGTGGACTCGGGTCTGGCGCGCGAGCCGCGGGTCGACCACGCGCGTGGGCTGAGCGCGCTGGCGACGGTGCGGGCCTCGCAGGCTGCGGGGCGGCAGCGGGCGGGGCGGGCCGGGCGTGAGGCGCCGGGGGCCGTGTACCGGTGCTGGGCGGAGGCCGAGGACGGGCGTCTGCCGCGCTTTCCGGCTCCGGAGATCAAGGTGGCGGACCTCGCCGCGTTCGCCCTGCAGACGGCGTGCTGGGGCGATCCGGACGCCTCTGGGCTCGCGCTGCTCGATCCCCCGCCGGGCGGCGCGATGGCGGCGGCGCGGGACGTCCTGACGGCGGTGGGCGCGGTCGACGCGGCGGGGCGGGTGACGGAGCGGGGCACGCGCATGGCGCGGGTGGGCCTGCATCCCCGCCTGGCCCGCGCCCTGCTGGACGCGGCGCCGCTCGTCGGCACCCGGCGGGCCGCGGAGGTGGTGGCGCTGCTGAGTGAGGAACCGCCGCGGGAGTACGGCGACGAGCTCGCCGCGGCCTGGCGGGCCGCTCGGCGTGGCCAGGACGGCTACGCGGCGCGCTGGCGCACGGAGACGCGCCGCCTGGCCTCGGCGGTCGGGGACCCGGACCGTGCGACGGCTTCCGGCGCCGGGAGCGACGAACGGGTCGCCGGGGTGGTCGCCGCCATGGCGTTTCCCGAGCGGGTGGCCCGGGCGGTCGGCGGCGGCACGTACCTCATGGCCAACGGCACCCGCGCCGAGCTGCGCCCCGGTTCCGCGCTGACGGGGGCGGAGTGGATCGCGGTGGCCGTGGCGGACCGCCCCGTCGGCGCCGGGCACGCGCGCGTGCTGCTCGGCGCGCAGATCGACGAGGACGCGGCGCGCAGCGCCGCCGCGCCGCTGTGCTCCGAGCGGGACGAGGTGGCGTGGTCGGGCGGGGACCTGGTGGCGCGGCACGTCGAACGCCTCGGGGCCGTCGAGCTGACGGTACGCCCCTTGAAGGACCCCGACCCCCAGCTCGTACGGGAAGCACTGCTGGCCGGGTTGCGGGAGGGAGAGACCGGGCTGCTGAAGTGGTCGCGGGGGGCGCGGGAGCTGCGGGAGCGGCTCGCCTTCCTGCACCGGCACCTGGGGGCGCCGTGGCCGGACGTATCGGAAAACGCCCTCCACGCGCGCGTGGACGAGTGGCTGGAGCCCGAGCTGTCCAAGGCGCGGCGCCGGGCCGACCTCGGCCGCATCGACGCGGGGCAGGCGCTGGGGCGGCTGCTGCCGTGGGCCACCGGTGAGGCCGTACGCCTGGACGAGCTCGCTCCGGAGCGGCTTGAGGTGCCGAGCGGGTCCAGGATCCGGATCGACTACTCCGACCCCGGGCAGCCCGTCCTCGCGGTGAAGCTCCAGGAGATGTTCGGGTTGGCCGAGACCCCTCGGATCGCCGGTGGGCAGGTGCCCGTGGTCGTCCACCTGCTGTCGCCGGCGGGGCGTCCCGCCGCCGTCACGGCCGATCTCGCCTCGTTCTGGCGGGAGGGCTACCGCGCGGTGCGGGCGGAGCTGCGCGGCCGTTATCCGAAGCATCCGTGGCCGCAGGACCCGGCGTCGGCCGAGCCGACCCGGTACACCAAGGCGCGCCAGGCCCGGGAGGGCGGGAGCGCCTAGGCGTTGACGGGTTCCGGTTCGGGGCCGGTCCTCGCCGCGGGCCCGGGGCCGCTCGGCCTGCGCCCGCGGGCCTCCAGCCAGAGGGAGAGCGCGAGCAGGAGCAGGCCGAGGCCGAGGAAGCCCCAGGGGAGGTAGGAGGTGAGCAGGAGCACCAGGACGCGCTGGGACGTGACCAGGTCGACGGTGCTCTCGATGTAGTCCTCGCGCATCTTCACGTGCCCGGCGAAGACGGTGACCTTGTCGCGTCCGCCGAGGAGGGTGCCGCCGCGCAGTTCGTTCTTCTGGATCTCCTCGCCGTGGACGGGGGCGCCGGTGGTCGGCTCGACCCAGAACTTGCGGACGGTGGTGTACCAGCGGGTGGTGCCGGTCTTGGCGAGCGACTTCGGGGTGATGCCCTTGACCGGCATCGTCTTGGGGAAGGGGACCTCGGTCCAGGGGATGGTCTGTTCGAAGTAGTAGACCTCAAGGCCGCGGAAGGTCCGGGTGCCCTTGTAGTGGATGGGCTTGGTGACGCGGGCCTGCGCGTCGAAGTACTCGTAGTCCCGTTTCTCCGTCAGGAAGGGCCACTTGAACTCGATGCCCTGGCGCTTGACCGGGTCCCCGTCGACCGACTCCCCGGTGGCGTGCACCGGTTCCTGGCTGTGCGCGTCGAAGATGTAGCGCTCGGGGACCTTGGAGACCATCTTGCCGTCGGAGTCCTGGACGTAGGAGAGCGCGTCCCAGACGACGACGTCGCGGTCAGCGCTCTTCTCGATCTCCTCCGAGGCCTCCACGTTGCCCTTGAGGGTCTGCACGATGGTGACCTTGTCGACTTTCTCGGCCTTCATCGTGCCGTAGTCGATGAGCGTGGGGTTCTTCGCCTCCAGGACGGCTTCCTGGTACTGGCCGGGCGGGATCTTCGCGAGGCGCGGGAAGGCGTACCAGCGCATGAGCGGGGACATGGCCGTGAAGAACACGGCGAAGGCGAGCAGGACGAGGCTGGCCTTGCGGCGCATCGCGGCGACCCTCCCTACGTCTACGGGTGCTCGGGACAGTGCGTCTACGGGTGCTTGGGACCGTGCGTCTACGGGTGCTTGGGGACGGTGGTGAGCAGCGGCTTGGGGGACGTCTCGCCGGGCGGGGCGCCGATCGCCGTGATGGTCAGGACCAGGGCGAGCGCGACGGCGAGACCGGTGGCGGCGGCGATGAGGGCACGCATGCGGGCCTCCCGAGTCGGTCGGCGGTCGTCGGCCGTCGACCGCCGACCGGAACTGATAGGGCGTCAGGTCGGGCACCGTAGCAACGCGGGAGCGAGATGAGAACACGTCGCGCCCTACAGGACCGCCCCCGTGCCGTTGGCGGCGCGGGGGCGGTCCTGTAGGGCCTGCGGGAGATGCGGTCAGACGGTCGGAGTGGCCGCAGTGGTGGGACCGGTCGGGGTGGTGGTGGCCGGCGGGGTGGTGGTGGCCGGCGGTGTGGCCGGATCCGTCGGGGACGTCGGGGTGGTCGGTGCGGTCACCTTCAGCTCGACGGTGACGGTGGCGCCGCCGGCCGTGACGATCCGCAGCAGATACGTGCCCGCCGCGTCGTCGGCGTGCAGCACCGGCAGCTTCAACAGGCCGTTCGCGTCGGTCTTGAGGCCCTTGAGGGCGCGGACCGGATTGCCGCTCGTGTCCTTGGAGAAGTAGGGGCCCTTGTCGTTGGGCGTGGCGTCCGTCGCCGACTTGATCAAGGTGGCGGTGGCCGCGACACCGGCGGCCGCCCGGCCCTTGTACGTCGCCTTGACCTCGACCCGGTCGGCGAACTCCTTGCCCGCCTCACAGACCAGCGGCTTGTCGCTGGTCCTGGCCAGGGCATCGGCCTGACGCGCGGTCACCTTACCGGCGTAGTCGAGGCCCGTCAGCGTGCGGCCCACGACTCTGGCGCGCACCGTGAACCGGCCCACCTTCTCGCCCGCCTTGAGCGCGGGGGCGGTGGCCTTACCCGCGGCGTTCGTGGTGACGACGACGCTCCTCGCGCCGCCCTCGAAGCGGGTGTCCGTGTCACCGACGACGCGGAACTTCACCTTGACCTTGGCGACGGCGGAGCCCGACTCGGACTCCGTACGCACCTGTACGCGCCCGGCGAAGGCGTCGCCCGCGGTGGCGGCCAGCGTGCCGGTGCCCGCGTCCGTCAGCCGCGCGACCTGCTCGGCGGGCGTGGGGGCGGGCTTGTCGTCACCGCCGTTCCCGGGCTTGCCGCCATTGCCGGGCTTGCCGCCGTTGCCCGGATTGCCGCTGTCGCGGGGCGGTTCGTAGGTGCCCGTCATGTCGCGGTTGCCGTTGCCGCCGGAGCCGCCCGGCGTCACGCCCGGGTTGTGCGTGCGGTCGTCGCTGCGGTCGTCCGGCAGGACGCCCTTGCCGTCGGGGACCTCGTGGGTGCCCTTGCGGTAGTACTCCAGCCACGACAGGACCGTGTTCAGGTACTCCGTCGAGCGGTTGTAGCTCAGGATCGCCTTGTGCAGGTCGTCCTCGTCGGCCAGGTCGCGGCCGTTCGCGCAGAGGTAGTGGCCGGCGGCGAGCGCCGCGTCGTAGATGTTGTTGGGGTCCTTCTTGCCGTCGTTGTTGCCGTCCTGGCCCGAGGTGGCCCACGTCGACGGGATGAACTGCATGGGGCCGACCGCGCGGTCGTGCGTCGTGTCGCCGTCGAGCACGCCGCGGTCGGTGTCGGTGATCTTCGCGAAGCCGTCGCCGTTCAGGGGCGGGCCGGTGATCGACTTGAGCGTCGTGCCGTTCGCGTCGACGCCGCCGCCCCAGGCGTGGCCCGACTCGACCTTGCCGATGGCGGCGAGCAGCTCCCAGGGGACGTTGCAGCCGGGCTTGGCGTCGGCGAGCGCGGCCTCGGCCTTCTTGTACGCGTCGAGGACAGTGACCGGCACGCCCGCCTCGGCCTCCTTGTCACCACCGTTGGGCGGGAGGGGGGTGGGGCTCTTGAGGCGCGGCAGATCGGTGTAGTAGGGCGAGTCACCGGTCGCGGAGTCGCCCGGCGGCGTGTCCGCCGCTCCCGCCGTGCGATCGCCGCGCGGGACGTCCGTCACGCCCGGGGCCTGCGACGCGGCGAGTGCCGCCACCGCCGCCGCGGCCACCGCGCTGGTCACCGCCCCCCTGCGCAGTCGCCTGCCGAATACCGGCGCCATGACCGAGCCACCCCTCCCCTTTTTGACGACTGTTGCGCGCCGACCCCACCTCCGTACACGCTCGTCTTCGTACGCGCGTGCTCCCCAGCGGGGCGGCTCTGGCGACACTACGACAACTTCCCGCGCCCAGGCACCCGTTCGTGCCCGGTTTTTACCAGTTGGCCAGTACGCCGCGACAGGGCTGTTACGTCGTGGGGCTCTCCCCCTCCCGGCCGGGCTCCTCCCCGGGCGCCGTGAAGTCGCCCTCCGGCGGGGCCGACCCGTCCGGGACCTCACTGATCTCGCTCTCCGGGGTGAAGCCCTGGGCGACGGCGCGGCCCCTGTGGAGAGCGCGGTGCACGGCGTGCGCGACGCGTTCCACGGTGCGCACTCCGTAGGCCATCGAGGGGTTGCCGTGGCTGAGGACGACGATGCGGTACGTGCGGCCGCCGCCGGTGAACACGCCGACGCTGTGCACGCGCCAGCCGTGCGCGGTCCTCGGCAGCCAGCCGTTCTTGAGGTGGGCGCGGACGCCGCGCGGCATGCCCGCGGGCACGCCCCAGCGCTGGTCGCTCCGTACGTCGGCCATCTGCCGGAGGCCGTAGGCACGGGCGTTCGGCCTGAGGACCCCGCGGACGCCCGGGGCGTCGGTGAGCACGCCGAGCAGGCGCTGCTGGTCGGCGGCCGTGGTGCGGGTCAGACCCCAATAGCCGTACGGGCCAAGGGTGGTGGCGGTGGTGCCGACGCGGCGCAGGAAGCGGGAGAGGTGGGGGCGGCCGAGGTTGCTCCAGAGCCGTCCGGCCGCGTCGTTGTCCGAGCGGGTGATCATGGGGCGGATCCGGCGGTGCTCCCAGGCGGTGAGGCCGCGGCCCCACTCCTGCGCGCGGCGCAGCGCGGCCTCCATCATCAGCACCTTGGTGAGGCTGGCCGCGTCGTATTGGCGGTGGCTCGCGAGTTCGCAGACGAGGCCGGTGCGGGTGTCGTGCACGGAGACGGAGACGCTGCCGGCCCTGGACGACAGCGCCGCCCGGATGTCCTGGGACACCCGGGCGGCGAGGGGACCGTCACGGCCGGCCGTGCAGAGGGCTGCGCCCTGCTGGTCACTGGCGTCGGCGGCGGCCGCGGGTATGGGGCTGCTCAGCAGGGCCGTGGTGAGCGCCGCGGCGATCATGGACCGGCGGCGGGCTCGCAGGTCTCGCAGGTGAGGGGCCATGGGGTCATCCTGGCGGGGCCGCGTGCGGGGGGCGCGGGGGCGGGGGCCACGTGGGTGAGGGGCCCTGCGGGGCCGCGGGGCTAGAGCCGGGGGGCGCCCCCCGGGGCGTTGGTTGCCGAGGGGTAGGGGGTGGTTGCGGGGCGGTTCTCTCTGCGGGTGCGGTGGGGGCTGGTCGCGCAGACGAAAGCCCCAGCCCAGGCCGCGGCTCCCCACCGCCCCGCCCCCGGAAGGCTAATGCGCTGCCGATTCCCAATCCGGGCCCACGCCCACCGACACGTCCAGCGGCGCCCGCAGGGCCACCGCGCCGGCCATCTCCCGGCGGACCAGCTCCTCCGCCTTCGCCCGCTCGCCCGGAGCGATCTCCAGGACGATTTCGTCGTGGACCTGGAGCAGCATCCGGGACTCCAGCTTCGCCTCCGTCAACGCCCGGTGGACGTTCAGCATGGCGATCTTGACGATGTCCGCGGCCGTGCCCTGGATCGGGGCGTTCAGCGCCATCCGCTCGGCCATCTCGCGGCGCTGCCGGTTGTCGCTGTTGAGGTCCGGCAGGTACCGCCGCCGGCCCAGCATCGTCTCCGTGTAGCCCGTGGCCCGCGCCTCGTCGACCGCGCGGCGCAGATAGTCCCGTACGCCGCCGAACCGCTCGAAGTACGTGTCCATCAGGGCACGCGCCTCGCCCGCGTCGATGTTCAGCTGCTGGGAGAGGCCGAACGCCGACAGGCCGTACGCCAAGCCGTACGACATGGCCTTGATCTTGCGCCGCATCTCCGCGTCGACCTTCGAACGGTCCACGGAGAACACCTGTGAGGCGACGGTGGTGTGCAGGTCCTCGCCTGAGGTGAACGCCTCCAGGAGGCCTTCGTCCTCGGAGAGGTGCGCCATCACGCGCAGCTCGATCTGGCTGTAGTCCGCCGTCATCAGCGACTCGAAGCCCTCGCCCACCACGAAGCCACGGCGGATCGCGCGGCCCTCGTCCGTACGGACCGGGATGTTCTGGAGGTTGGGGTCCGTCGAGGAGAGGCGGCCCGTGGCGGCCACCGTCTGGTTGAACGTGGTGTGGATGCGGCCGTCCGCGGCGATCGACTTGATCAGCCCCTCGACGGTCACGCGCAGCTTCGCCTGCTCGCGGTGGCGGAGCATGATGACCGGTAGTTCGTTCTCCGTCTGGGCGGCCAGCCAGGCCAGCGCGTCGGCGTCCGTGGTGTAGCCGGTCTTGGTCTTCTTCGTCTTGGGGAGGTTCAGCTCACCGAAGAGGACTTCCTGGAGCTGCTTGGGCGAACCGAGGTTGAACTCGTGGCCCGCCGCGGCGTGCGCCTCCTTCACCGCCTGCTGCACGGCGCCCGCGAACTGCTGCTCCATCGCCTCCAGATGGGCGCGGTCGGCCGCGATGCCGTGCCGCTCCAGGCGGGCCAGGAGCGTGGACGTGGGCAGCTCGACGTCCTGCATCAGGTCGCTCGCGCCGACCTCCCGCAGCTTCTCGCCGAAGGCGGTGCCGAGGTCCAGGACGGTGCGGGCCTGCGACATCAAGAAGTCCGCCTCGGCCCGCTCGTCCTCCTCCGTACCGAAGGCGAGCTGTCCGTCGGCGGCGGAGGCGGGCGCCAGCTCACGGCCCAGGTACTCCAGGGAGAGGGCGTCCAGGGCGAAGGAGCGGCGGCCCGGCTTGACCAAGTAGGCGGCCAGGGCGGTGTCCATGGTGACGCCGTCCACCGACCAGCCGTGCTCGGGGAAGACCCGCATGACGGCCTTGGCGTTGTGCATCACCTTCGGCTTGGCGGGGTCGGCGATCCAGGTCGCGAACGCGTTCTCGTCGGCCTCGTCCAGGGCCGTCGGGTCGAACCAGGCCGCCGCTCCCCCGGCCGCGGCGAGCGCGACCTCGGTGACGGTGCCCGAACCGAGCTGCCAGGTGTCGACCGTGGCCACGCCGAGGACCGCCTTGCCGTGCTCGGCCAGCCACGGGGCCAGCTCGCCCGCGCCCAGGACCGCGCCGTCCAGCTCCACGCCGGGCGCGGCGGGGGTCTGCTCGGCCTCCTCGGCGCCCGGGTCGACGGCCAGGAGACGCTCGCGCAGCGAGGGGTTACGGATCTCCAGGGTGTCCAGGACCATGGCGAGCGCCGTGCGGTCGTACGGAGCGCGCTCCAGGTCGGCGACCGTCTTCGGCAGCTCGACGTCGCGCACCATCTCGGTCAGGCGGCGGTTGAGCTTGACCGCCTCCAAATGGTCGCGGAAGTTCTGCCCGGCCTTGCCCTTGACCTCCTCGGCGCGCTCGACGAGGTCGGCGAACGAACCGAACTGGTTGATCCACTTCGCGGCGGTCTTCTCGCCGACGCCGGGGATGCCCGGGAGGTTGTCCGACGGGTCGCCGCGCAGTGCCGCGAAGTCGGGGTACTGGCTGGGCGTGAGGCCGTACTTCTCGGTGACCTTCTCCGGGGTGAAGCGGGTCAGCTCCGAGACACCCTTGGTCGGATAGAGCACGGTGACGTGGTCGGTGATCAGCTGGAAGGAGTCGCGGTCGCCGGTGACGATCAGCACTTCGAAGCCGGCCGCCTCCGCCTGCGTGGCAAGCGTCGCGATGACGTCGTCGGCCTCGAAGCCGTCCACGGCGAAGCGCACCGCGTGCATCGCGTCGAGCATCTCGCCGATCAGCTCGACCTGGCCCTTGAACTCGTCCGGCGTCTTGGAGCGGTTCGCCTTGTAGTCGGGGAACTCCTGGGAGCGCCACGTCTTGCGCGAGACGTCGAAGGCCACCGCGAAGTGCGTGGGCGCCTCATCACGCAGGGTGTTCGCCAGCATCGACGCGAAGCCGTAGATCGCGTTCGTCGGCTGGCCCGTGGCGGTCGTGAAATTCTCCGCGGGCAGCGCGAAGAACGCCCGGTACGCCAGGGAGTGCCCGTCCATGAGGAGCAGGCGCGGGCGCTGCTCGCCGCCCGCCTTCGGGGCCTTGGCCGCCACGGTCTCGGACTTCTTCTTCGATGCTGTTTCTGCCACGTCCCCGATCCTGCCACGCCCCACTGACAGTCCGGTCCCCTCCCGCCCCTGAGCCCGGCATTGTCACCGGTGCGTGGGAGGATCGGAGACGTAGCTCACGTACGTGCTCGAAGGGGAGCCGACCATGGCAAGCAAGCCGCCCAAGGGCGATCCGGTCCAGGACGCGCCACAGGTCGCCGAAGTGCAGCACGCGGCCGCGGGCCTGCCCGCCATCGGTCATACGCTGCGAATGGCACAGCAGCAGATGGGCGTGCGCCGCACGGCACTGACCTTGCTGCGGGTCAATCAGAAGCACGGCTTCGACTGCCCCGGCTGCGCCTGGCCCGAGCCCGAGCACCGGCACAAGGCGGAGTTCTGTGAGAACGGCGCGAAGGCGGTCGCCGAGGAGGCCACGCTGCGCCGCGTGACCCCCGACTTCTTCGCCGCGCACCCCGTGGCCGACCTCGCCACCCGCAGCGGGTACTGGCTGGGGCAGCAGGGCCGCCTCACGCATCCCATGTACCTGGCGGAGGGCGCCGAACGGTACGAACCCGTCTCCTGGGAGCGGGCCTTCGACATCGTCGCCGAGGAGCTGGCCGCCCTCGACACCCCGGACGAGGCCGTCTTCTACACCTCGGGCCGCACCAGCAACGAAGCGGCGTTCCTCTACCAGCTCTTCGCCCGCGAGCTGGGCACGAACAACCTCCCCGACTGCTCCAACATGTGCCACGAGTCGTCCGGCTCCGCGCTGACGGAGACGATCGGCATCGGCAAGGGCAGCGTCCTTCTGGAGGATCTCTACAAGTCGGACCTGATCATCGTCGCCGGGCAGAACCCCGGCACGAACCACCCGCGCATGCTCTCCGCCCTGGAGAAGGCCAAGAACAACGGCGCGAAGATCATCACGGTCAATCCGCTGCCCGAGGCCGGCCTGGAGCGCTTCAAGAACCCCCAGACCCCGCAGGGCATGCTCAAGGGCACCGCCCTCACCGACCTCTTCCTCCAGATCCGCCTCGGCGGCGACCAGGCCCTCTTCCGCCTCCTGAACAAGCTGATCCTTGAGACCGAGGGCGCGGTCGACGAGGAGTTCGTACGCGAACACACCCATGGGTACGAGGAGTTCGTCGCCGCCGCGCGGAACGCCGACTGGGACGAGACCCTGAAGGCCACGGGCCTGGACCGCGCGCGCATCGAGGAAGCCCTCGCCATGGTGCTCGTCTCGCAGCGCACCGTCGTGTGCTGGGCGATGGGCCTCACCCAGCACAAGCACTCGGTGCCGACGATCCGCGAGGTCGTCAACTTCCTGCTGCTGCGCGGCAACATCGGCCGCCCCGGCGCGGGCGTCTGCCCCGTGCGCGGCCACTCCAACGTGCAGGGCGACCGCACGATGGGCATCTTCGAACGGCCCGCGCCCGCCTTCCTCGACGCCCTGCAGAAGGAGTTCGGCTTCGCGCCGCCCCGCCACCACGGCCTGGACGTCGTCCGCGCCATCCGCGCCCTGCGCGACGGCGAGGCGAAGGTCTTCTTCGCCATGGGCGGCAACTTCGTGTCGGCCTCCCCCGACACCGAGGTGACCGAGGCGGCGATGCGCAAAGCCCGCCTGAGCGTGCACGTCTCCACGAAGCTGAACCGCTCGCACACCGTCACGGGCGCGCGCGCCCTGATCCTGCCGACGCTCGGCCGCACCGAACGCGATGTCCAGGCGGGCGGCGAGCAGTTCGTGACCGTCGAGGACTCCATGGGCATGGTGCACGCCTCGCGCGGCCGCCTGGCGCCCGCGAGCGACCAGCTGCTCTCCGAACCCGCCATCGTGTGCCGCCTGGCCCGGCGCGCCCTCGGCCCCGCCTCCCGCACCCCCTGGGAGGAGTTCGAGAAGGACTACGCCACCGTGCGCGACCGCATCGCGCGCGTCATCCCCGGCTTCGAGGACTTCAACGCGCGCGTCGCGCACCCCGGTGGCTTCGCCCTGCCGCACGCCCCGCGCGACGAGCGCCGCTTCCCCACCACCACCGGCAAGGCCAACTTCACGGCCGCCCCCGTCGAGTACCCCACCGTCCCGAAGGGACGGCTGCTGCTCCAGACGCTGCGCTCCCACGACCAGTACAACACCACCATCTACGGCCTCGACGACCGCTACCGCGGCATCAAGAACGGGCGCCGCGTCGTCCTGGTCAACCCCGAGGACGCCGCCGAGCTGGGCCTCGCCGACGGGACGTACGCCGACCTGGTCGGCGAGTGGCGGGACGGCGTGGAGCGCCGCGCGCCGGGCTTCCGCGTCGTGCACTACCCGACGGCCCGCGGCTGCGCCGCCGCGTACTACCCGGAGACCAACGTCCTGGTGCCGCTGGACGCCACCGCCGACACCAGCAACACCCCTGCCAGCAAGTCCGTCGTCGTACGCCTGGAACAATCGTCGCTCGACTGAGCGTTTGCTCAGCGTCAGCGACAGCTGACGAGTGTGCCGATCGACGGATGAATGAACGGAGCCGGGCCCCATGGGTGAGCAGCACAGCGTGAAGTTCCCGCAGGAGGTCATCGACGAGTACGCCGCGCTCGGTGTCGATCTGGCCGCCCTGTTCTCCGCGGGGCACCTCGGCACCCGCATGGGCGTGCGGATCATGGAGGCCTCGGCGGAGCGCGTCGTCGGCACCATGCCGGTCGAGGGCAACACCCAGCCGTACGGCCTGCTGCACGGCGGCGCGTCCGCGGTGCTCGCCGAGACCCTCGGCTCGGTCGGCGCGATGCTGCACGGCGGCATCGGCAAACTCGCCGTCGGCGTCGACCTGAACTGCACGCACCACCGCGGCGCCCGCTCCGGCCTGGTCACGGGCGTGGCGACGCCGGTGCACCGGGGCCGCTCCACGGCCACGTACGAGATCGTGATCAGCGACGAGGAGGGCAGGCGGGTGTGCAGCGCACGCCTGACCTGCATGCTGCGGGACGCTCCCGCGGACGGCACGACCGGATCGGACAGCGCGACCGGCTGACCCGACGGCGGGCGGGCGCACACGCGTCGCGGGACCGGGCACACACGCGTCACGGGGCGGGCGCACACGCATTGTCGGGGCCGGCGCACACGCGTCACGGGGCGGGCGCACACGCATTGTCGCGGCCGGCGCACACGCGTCACGGGGCGGGCGCACACGCATTGTCGGGGCCGGCGCACACGCATTGTCGGGGCGTGTGCCCCCGGTCTAGCGTCGGCACATGAGGCACCGGACACAGCACCAGGTACGGCTCTGTGCGCTCGCCCTCGCCCTCCCGCTCACCCTCGACACCGGCCGCGCCACGCCGGACACCATCGGCCCCGCCCCCTCCTCCCCCACCTCCGCCTCCCCCGCCGGGCCCGGCGGGGGAGGCGGCAGGCCCCGGGTGTGAACGCCATCGGGCCGGTCGAGCCGGGCGAGGACACCTACAGGCGTGAAAACACCCACGGCCGGGGAGTCCCCGCCCCGGAGGCGGTATGGCGCGACCCCCGCCGGCTCCGTCACCGCCGCACGGCCCTCGCCGCCACCGCGGCCGTACTCCTCGGCGCGGCCGGGCTGAGCCTCTACCTGACGCGCCCGGAGCCGCCGCCCGCGCCGCCCCCGCCACGCCCGCCCTGGCCGTCGCAGAGTGTGGCGGTGACGTACGCCGGCGAGATGTCGCGCCCCGGGGCCGGGCAACGGAACTTCACCTTCGCCGTCACCTTCACCCAGGAGGCCGGCCCCCCGGTGTCCGTGCGCCGGGTCGCCCAGCCCTCGGCGGCGCTTTCGGTACGCACCTCCCCCGCCACCCCATTCACGGTGAAATCGGGAACACCCCGGAAGTTGATCATCACGATACACATCCGCGAATGCGGAGAAGTGCCACGGAATGCGGGACTCCCTTTCCTGGAAGTAACACTGCGTAATGTGCGCGCAAACGATCAGCAGAGTTACATCCTGGGTCCGGAATACGCGAATGATCTTTCCGGAGCGCTGACCGCCGCATGCCCACGAACACGCGTGTCATGAGCCAAACACCTTTACACTCCTGCCGGTTGTCCTGGAGATTCTCAGCATGCGGATACGTCGAGATCCCCCGAACAAGGTCAGATTCGGCCTCAACCGCCCCCTGCGTTCCAGCCCGGAATACTCCGTGGCATAACAAGAGCGTCACAGCCTTGCTCTGACCACTCCACCTGGAACAAAGGCGCCCTTAGAGTCACGGCCAGTCACCGCGCCCACCGGATTCCCGTCAGTTCGGTTCCGCGCTCGACTCGGCATCCCAACAAGGGACAGCCGTGCCAGGGGAAAGGACTGATCGTGCGTCAACGTTCGCTCATAGCCATCACCGCTGCACTCACCGCGGGGGCTCTCACCCTCACCGCCTGTGGCTCGCGCGACGACAAGGACAAGGAGAGCGCTGACGGCGGCGGCACCACCGTGGTCATCGGCGTCGACGCCCCGCTGACCGGTGACCTCTCCGCGCTGGGCCTCGGCATCCGCAACTCCGTCGACCTCGCCGTCAAGCAGGCCAACGACAAGAACTACGTCGACGGCATCACCTTCAAGATGCAGGCCGCCGACGACCAGGGACAGCCCTCCTCCGGCCAGACGAACGCCACCAAGTTCGTCGCCAACAAGGAGCTCCTCGGCGCCGTCGGCCCCCTGAACTCCTCCGTCGGCGAATCCATGCAGAAGGTCTTCGACGACGCCAAACTCGTCCAGGTCTCCCCCGCCAACACCAACCCGGCCATGACCCAGGGCCCGGACTGGAACGGCGGCAAAAAGGTACGCCCCTACAAGGCCTACTTCCGCACGGCCACCACCGACGCCATCCAGGGCCCCTTCGCCGCGCAGTACCTGTACAACAAGGCCAAGAAGAAGAAGGTCTTCGTCATCGACGACAAGAAGACCTACGGCGCGGGCCTCGCCGCCACCTTCAAGGACGAGTTCACCAAACTCGGCGGCAAGGTCGCCGCCACCGAACACGTCAACCCCGACACCAAGGACTTCGGCGCCGTCGCCACCAAGATCCGTAACTCCGACGCCGACGTCGTCTACTACGGCGGCGAATACCCCGCCGCAGGCCCCCTGAGCAAGCAGATGAAGAAGGCCGGAGCCAAGATCCCGCTCGTCGGCGGCGACGGCATCTACAGCGCCGACTACATCAAACTCGCCGGCAAGGACGGCAAGGGCGACTACGCCACCTCCGTCGGCCAGCCCGTCGAACAGCTGCCCTCCGCCAAAGAGTTCATCGCCAACTACAAGAAGGCCGGCTACAAAGAGGCCTACGAGGCATACGGCGGCTACTCCTACGACTCCGCCTGGGCCATCATCGAGGCCATCAAAAAGGTCGTCGAGGACAACGACGGCAAACTGCCCTCCGACGCCCGCGCCAAGATCGTCGACGCCATGCAGGACGTCTCCTTCGACGGCGTGACCGGCAAGGTCGCCTTCGACGAATACGGCGACGCCACGAACAAGCAGCTCACGGTGTACCAGGTCAAGGACACCGCCGACCCGGCCAAGGGCTGGAAGCCCGTCGAGTCCGGCACCTACACCGGCTGACCCACCACCCGCAGCACGACACCGCCGCGCGGGGCGCTGCCCGACAGCGCCCCGCGCGGCGTCGCATCCGACACGGTGACGTCCCGACCGTCACAGCGGTGCCGTGTCCGTCGCGTCCGTCGCATTCGAAATCCGTCGCTCGAAAGACTCGGAGGACCTGCGGTGCACGAACTGCCGCAACAGCTGGTCAACGGCCTGCTACTGGGATCCATGTACGGCCTCATCGCCATCGGCTACACAATGGTCTACGGCATCGTCCAGCTCATCAACTTCGCCCACGGCGAGATCTTCATGGTCGGCGGCTTCGGCGCCCTCACCGTCTGGCTCTGGCTCCCCGGCGGCACCACCATGTGGGTGGCCATCCCCCTCATGATCATCGGCGCCGTCATCGTCTCCACCACCATCGCCATCGGAGCCGAACGCTTCGCCTACCGGCCCCTGCGCGGCGCACCACGGCTCGCCCCCTCATCACCGCCATCGGCCTCTCCCTCGCCCTCCAGCAAGCCGTCTGGGCCTGGTACCCCCACGCCAAGTCCTCCCGCACCTTCCCCGAGATTCCCGGCGACTCCATCCACATCGGCAGCGTCACCATCCAGCCCGGCGACCTCTTCCTCGTCGTCGCCGCCCCCCTCTGCATGTTCGCCCTCGGCTGGTTCGTCATGAAGACCCGCGTCGGCCGCGGCATGCAAGCCACCGCCCAAGACCCCGACACCGCCAAACTCATGGGCGTCAACACCGACCGCGTCATCGTCGTCGCCTTCGCCCTCGGAGCCGCCTTCGCCGGCATCGCCGCCATCGCCTACGGCTTCCGCTACGGCGAAGTCAACTTCCGCATGGGCTTCCTCTGGGGCCTCAAAGCCTTCACCGCCGCCGTCCTCGGCGGCATCGGCAACATCTACGGCGCCATGATCGGCGGCCTCGTCCTCGGCGTCGCCGAAGCCATGGCCACCGCCTACATGAACGACATCCCCGGCATGGACAAGCTCGGCGGCCAGTCCTGGGCCGATGTCTGGGCGTTCGTACTCCTCATCGTCGTCCTCCTCGTCAGGCCACAAGGCCTCCTCGGCGAGCGCGTCGCGGACAGGGCGTGACCACCATGAACACACACACCACAGCGGCCGACCACACCCGCCCCCACAAGGAAAACGCCCCCACGGGCCTCCTCCCCATCCCCACCGGCCCAGCCCGCGCCATGGCCACCGGCGGCGGCGCACTCACCATCGTCTCCGCCTTCCTCGCCTGGACCTGGACCGCCGCCTTCCCCGGCGACCTCACCGTCTACGGCTACCCCGGCGGCCTCCAATGGCTCGTCCTCATCACCGGCGCCCTCACCACACTCCTCGGCCTCGCCTCATACGGCACCAAAGGCATCCGCGCCATCGCCCCCGGCAACGCCGACGCCGCCCTCAAATACGCCGCCCTCGCCGCCTTCACCACCGCCTGGTACACAATCCTCGCCATCAGCACCAAACTCGGCGGCCTCGCCAACCTCGAACCCGGCGGCTGGATCGTCGCCATCGCCACCCTCACCGCCCTCACCGGCGCCCTCGCCCTCCCCTTCCAGAGGCCCCAGACCTACCCGGTCGACCCCGAGGACAGCAGCTGGGAACAGTTCAAACACCGCCTGCGCAACAGCCTCACCGTCTTCAAGGGAGCCTTCGCCGCAGACGCACCCCCCACACCCCGCCAACTCCCCGGATACGCCGAAATCCTCGTCATCGTCGCGGCACTCGCCACCGGCCTCCTCGTCTTCACCTACGGCATCGGCACCGAATACGACGAACTCTTCATCGGCTTCCTCATCTCCGTCGCCTTCGGCTTCGCCGCACTCTCCAAAGCCGGACTCGTCGCCCACGTCTCCGTCTACACCGCACGCCACCGCAACGTCACACTCCTCGGCGCCTTCCTCGCCGCAGCCGCCTTCCCCTTCACCCAGAACGACGACCAATACGCCACCATCGGCGTCTACATCCTCATCTTCGCCACCGTCGCCCTCGGCCTGAACATCGTCGTCGGCCTCGCCGGACTCCTCGACCTCGGATACGTCGCCTTCCTCGGCGTCGGCGCCTACGCCGCATCCATGGTCTCCGGCTCCCCCTCCTCCCCCTTCGACGTCCACCTCCCCTTCTGGGCCGCCATCCTCGTCGGCGCAGGCGCCTCCCTCATCTTCGGCGTCCTCATCGGCGCCCCCACCCTGCGACTACGCGGCGACTACCTCGCCATCGTCACCCTCGGCTTCGGCGAAATCTTCCGCCTCGTCGCCATGAACTCCGACGGCGCCTCCGGACCCGACATCACCAACGGCTCCAACGGCATCGCCTCCATCCCCAACCTCAAAATCCTCGGCTTCGACTTCGGCCTCGAACACAGCATCGGCGGCTTCACCATCGGCCGCTTCGCCAACTACTTCTTCCTGATGCTGCTCATCACCCTCGTCGTCGTCCTCGTCTTCCGCCGCAGCGGCGACTCCCGCATCGGCCGCGCCTGGGTCGCCATCCGCGAAGACGAAACCGCCGCCCTCGCCATGGGCATCAACGGATTCCGCGTCAAACTCATCGCCTTCGCCCTCGGCGCCGCACTCGCCGGACTCGCAGGCACCGTCCAAGCCCACGTCACCTACACCGTGACACCCGAGCAATACCAATTCGCCAACACCGTCCCACCCAACTCCGCCTTCCTCCTCGCCGCCGTCGTCCTCGGCGGCATGGGCACCATCAGCGGACCCCTGGTCGGCGCCGCACTCCTCTACCTCATCCCCAACAAACTCGCCTTCCTCGGCGACTACCAACTCTTCGCCTTCGGCCTCGCCCTCGCCCTCCTCATGCGCTTCCGCCCCGAAGGCCTCATCCCCAACCGCCGCCGCCAACTCGAATTCCACGAAGCCGAACTCGAACCCGGCGACACACCGCCACCCACAGTCCTCAGCAAGACAGGGGCCTGACCCATGACCACAGACACCACCCAAAAAGGCCAGGCCCCCGACACCCCGGCCGGACAGACCGTCCTCGACGCCCGCAACGTCACCATGCGCTTCGGCGGCCTCACCGCCGTACGCTCCGTCGACCTCACCGTCAACAGCGGCGAAATCGTCGGACTCATCGGCCCCAACGGCGCCGGTAAAACCACCTTCTTCAACTGCCTCACCGGCCTCTACATCCCCACCGAAGGCGAAGTCCGCTACAAAGGCCAGCTCCTCCCCGCCAAATCCTTCAAAGTCACCGCCGCAGGCATCGCCCGCACCTTCCAGAACATCCGGCTCTTCGCCAACATGACCGTCCTGGAAAACGTCCTCGTCGGCCGCCACACCCGCACCAAAGAAGGCCTCTGGTCAGCCCTCCTCCGCGGCCCCGGCTTCCACCGCGCCGAAGCAGCCTCCAAAGCACGCGCCATGGAACTCCTGGAGTTCGTAGGCCTCGCCGACAAGGCAGAACACCTCTCACGGAACCTGCCGTACGGCGAACAACGCAAACTGGAGATCGCCCGCGCCCTCGCCAGCGAACCCGGCCTGCTCCTCCTGGACGAACCCACCGCCGGCATGAACCCCCAAGAAACCCGCGCCACCGAAGAACTCGTCCTCGCCATCCGCGACATGGGCATCGCCGTCCTCGTCATCGAGCACGACATGCGCTTCATCTTCAACCTCTGCGACCGCGTAGCCGTCCTCGTCCAAGGCGAGAAACTCATCGAAGGAAGCAGCGAAACGGTCCAGCAGGACGACCGCGTCATCGCCGCCTACCTCGGCGAACCCTTCGAGGAGAACAACTCATGACCCCACTCCTTGAGGTCGAGGACCTCCGCGTCGCCTACGGCAAGATCGAAGCCGTCAAAGGCATCTCCTTCACCGTCGAAGCCGGCAAAGTCGTCACCCTCATCGGCACCAACGGCGCAGGCAAAACCACCACACTGCGCACCCTGTCAGGCCTGCTCAAGCCAGTCGGCGGAACCATCAAATTCAACGGCAAAACCCTGCGCAAATACCGCGCCGACCAAATCGTCGCCCTCGGACTCGCCCACTCCCCCGAAGGCCGCCACATCTTCCCCCGCATGACCATCGAGAACAACCTCCGCCTCGGCGCCTACCTCCGCTCCGACAAAGCAGGCATCGAAAAGGACATCAACCGCGCCTACGAACTCTTCCCCATCCTCGGAGAACGCAGAAAACAGGCAGCAGGCACCCTCTCCGGCGGCGAACAACAAATGCTCGCCATGGGCCGCGCCCTGATGTCCCAGCCCAAACTGCTCATGCTCGACGAACCCTCCATGGGCCTCTCCCCGATCATGATGCAGAAGATCATGGCGACCATCGCCGAACTGAAATCCCAGGGCACCACCATCCTCCTCGTCGAGCAGAACGCCCAAGCGGCGCTCTCCCTCGCCGACGAAGGCCACGTCATGGAAGTCGGCAAGATCGTCCTCTCCGGCACGGGCGGCGACCTCCTCCACGACGAATCCGTGCGCAAGGCGTACCTCGGCGAGGACTGACACACGTCCGTCCACCCGCCCTCGCATACGACGAGGCCCGCACCCCCGGCTTCGGGGTGCGGGCCTCGTCGTACGTACGTATGGGCGCTCCGGGTCAGCCCTTCGCCGCCTTCTTCTCCTCGGCGTCCTCGATGACCGCCTCCGCGACCTGCTGCATCGACAGCCGCCGGTCCATCGACGTCTTCTGAATCCACCGGAACGCGGCGGGCTCCGTCAGGCCGTACTCCGTCTGAAGGATCGACTTCGCCCGGTCCACCAGCTTGCGCGTCTCCAGCCGCTGGGAGAGGTCCGCGACCTCCTTCTCCAGCGTCTTCAGCTCCGCGAACCGCGAGACGGCCATCTCGATCGCCGGGACGACGTCACTCTTGCTGAACGGCTTGACCAGGTACGCCATTGCGCCGGCGTCCCTCGCCCGCTCGACGAGGTCCCGCTGCGAGAACGCCGTCAGCATCAGCACGGGGGCGATGGACTCCTCCGCGATCTTCTCGGCGGCGGAGATGCCGTCCAGGACGGGCATCTTCACGTCCAGGATCACGAGGTCCGGCTTGTGCTCGCGGGCCAGCTCGACGGCCTTCTCACCGTCGCCCGCCTCGCCGACGACGCTGTAGCCCTCTTCCTCCAGCATCTCTTTGAGGTCGAGCCGGATCAGGGCCTCGTCCTCGGCGATGACGACGCGGGTCGTCAGCGGAGGGACGTGCGACTGGTCGTCGTCCGACGCTTCGGTGGGCTGTGGCGGCTCGGGGGCGGTCACGGGGGCTCCTCGTTATGGCAGGTGCGCTGCCCTAGCAGGGTACCTAGCTGCGGTGGCACGCGGTGACCCGGTACACTTCCGGAAGCGCGCAGCACTATAAAGCCGGGTTGGCGCAACTGGTTGACGCGGAGGTCTCAAACACCTCTGTCCGAAAGGACGTGTGGGTTCGAATCCCATACCCGGCACCGCCAGAAAGCGGAGGTCCACGTTCTCGTGGATCTCCGCTTTTCGTTACACGCGGCCATGATCGGTGGCACAGAGTTGCCGTATGCACTTCCACAGCACTGAAGTACGACAGCAGGCGCTCACACTGCTGCGCGGCGGGGCAAGGAACGCCCAAGTCGCGCGCGAACTGAAAGTCCCCCTCGGCACCATTGGCTACTGGAAGCACATGGACCGAGCCAAACGCGGAGAGTGCCCAGGAAGGCACGACCCGAAATGCCCACGCTGCGACGGCCGCGAACTCGACGAGGGCGCGTACTCGTACCTCTTGGGCTTATATCTAGGCGACGGACACATCATCCGGTACTCCGCCCACCGCGTCCCGAGCCTGATGATCGTCTGCGCCGAGGCATGGCCCGGGCTCATGGATCTCTGCGAAGAAGCTATGCGCGCGGTGTTCCCCGACAACTCGGTCTGCCGCGTTCGCCGGACCGGCTGTCGCAACGTGAAGGTGTACTCGAACCACCTGTGGTGCATGTTCCCCCAGCACGGCCCCGGCAAGAAGCACGACCGCAAGATCGCCCTCGACCCCTGGCAGCAGGAGATCGTCGACGCGCACCCCTGGGAGTTCGTCCGGGGGCTCATCCACTCCGACGGGTGCCGTATCACCAACTGGACGACCCGTCTCGTACGCGGCGAGCGCAAGCGCTATGAGTACCCCCGGTACTTCTTCACCAACAAGTCGGACGACATCAGGGAACTCTTCACCGGCACCCTCGACAAGCTCGGCATCACCTGGACGCACTGCACCCGCAACGGCAACCCGTACAACATCTCCGTCGCCCGCAAAGCCGACGTCGCCCTCATGGACATCCACATCGGCCCCAAGTACTGACCGAACCGCCGGAGGCTACTCGTGATCGTCGCTCTCGCCGATGCGATGCACCCGTACCAGGTTCGTCGAGCCCGACACCCCCGGCGGGGAGCCGGCCGTGATCACGACCACGTCGCCCTTCTGGCAGCGGCCGATCTTCAGGAGTAGCTCGTCGACCTGGTCGACCATCGCGTCGGTGGAGTCGACGTGCGGGCCGAGGAAGGTTTCCACGCCCCAGGTGAGGTTCAGCTGGGAGCGGGTGGCCGGGTCGGGGGTGAAGGCAAGGAGCGGGATGGGTGAGCGGTAGCGGGAGAGGCGGCGGACGGTGTCGCCGGACTGGGTGAAGGCGACGAGGAATTTGGCGCCGAGGAAGTCGCCCATTTCGGCGGCTGCGCGGGCGACGGCGCCGCCTTGGGTGCGGGGTTTGCTCCGCTCGGTCAGTGGGGGCAGGCCCTTGGCGAGGATGTCTTCTTCTGCGGCTTCGACGATGCGGCCCATGGTCTTGACGGTTTCGACGGGGTATTTGCCGACGCTGGTCTCGCCGGAGAGCATGACCGCGTCGGTGCCGTCGATGACGGCGTTGGCCACATCGCTCGCTTCGGCCCTCGTGGGGCGGGAGTTGTCGATCATCGAGTCGAGCATCTGGGTGGCGACGATGACCGGCTTGGCGTTGCGCTTGGCGAGTTTGATGGCGCGCTTTTGGACGATGGGGACTTGTTCGAGGGGCATTTCGACGCCGAGGTCGCCGCGGGCGACCATGATGCCGTCGAAGGCGGCGACGATGTCTTCGATGTTGTCGACGGCTTGTGGCTTTTCGACTTTGGCGATGACGGGGAGGCGGCGGCCTTCTTCGTCCATGATGCGGTGGACGTCTTCGATGTCGCGTCCGCTGCGTACGAAGGAGAGGGCGATGATGTCGCAGCCGGTGCGCAGGGCCCAGCGGAGGTCTTCTTCGTCCTTGTCGGAGAGTGCGGGGACGGAGACGGCGACGCCGGGGAGGTTGAGGCCTTTGTGGTCGGAGACCATGCCGCCTTCGAGGACGGTGGTGGCGACGCGGGGGCCGATGACGCGGGTGACCTGGAGGGTTACTTTGCCGTCGTCGACGAGGATGCGTTCGCCTGAGGTGACGTCCTGGGCGAGGCCGCGGTAGGTGGTGCCGCAGCTTTGGCGGTCGCCTTGGGCGCCTTCTTCGACGGTGATGGTGAATTCGTCGCCGCGTTCAAGGAGTACGGGGCCTTCGTGGAAGCGGCCGAGGCGGATCTTCGGGCCTTGAAGGTCGGCGAGGATGCCGACGCTGCGGCCGGTTTCTTCGGCGGCCTTGCGCACGCGCTGGTAGCGCTCCTCGTGTTCGGCGTGGGTGCCGTGGCTGAGGTTGAAGCGGGCCACGTCCATTCCGGCTTCGACCAGTGCCTTGATCTGGTCGTACGAGTGGGTGGCGGGCCCCAGGGTGCAGACGATTTTGGCTCGGCGCATGGTTCGAGCCTAGGGCTTACCGGTCAGTAGAGAAGGGGGCCTGCGTGTCTGCTCAACAACCTTTGGGTGAAGGGGTGTTGACAAGTGTTGAAGTGTGCGGGTGGCTGCTCTGATGAGCGGTTTTTCGGCTGTCACGGGTTCAGTCGTGGGGGTGTCATGGTGAAGCGGGCGTTGACCTGGGCGTAGACGTGCTGGCGTTGTGGTTCGAGGTCGAGGGGTGCGGCTTCTGTGGGCAGGTCGGGGGCTCCGCCGTAGGCGACGGAGCGCATGACGGCGGGGCCGTCGTAGCCGTAGGCGTTGGGGTTCTCGGCGTCGAGGTCGGCGAGTTCGATGAGGGCGGCGAGTTGCGTGCCGAGGGCTTCGGCGTATTCGCGGGCGCGTTGGACGGCTTCGCGGACGGCCTGTTGTCTGGCGTGGCGGTGGGTGGGTGAGTCGGGGCGCAGGGCCCACCAGGGGCCGTCGACGCGGGTGAGGTCGAGGTCGGCGAGGCGGCTGGTGAGTTCGCCGAGTGCGGTGAAGTCGGTGAGTTCGGCGGTGATGTGGACGCGGCCGTGGTAGGCGCGGACGCGTTCGCCGCGGCCGTGTTTGGTGAGTTGGGGGCTGATGGAGAAGGCGCCGGTCTCCAGTTTTTCGACGGTGTCGCCGTAGCTTTTGACGAGGTCGAGGGCGGTGGTGTTGCGGCGGGTGAGGTCGCTGAGGGCGTCGCGGCGGTCGGTGCCGCGGGCGTTGACGGTGATGCCGATGCGGGCGATTTCGGGGTCGACTTCGAGGTGGGCTTCGCCGCGGACGGCGACGCGGGGGGCGTCGGGGGTGCCGTAGGGGGTGTGCGGGGTGGGGGTGGTGGGCGTTGTGGCGGTTGTGTCCATGGGAGCACTGTCGCACCGTGCCGGGCTGTCCGTCAGCTGTCGGCGCACCTTGAGAGTCATCGGATCGCAACCTGGGGGGTCTGTTGCGGGTGGGGGCGTGGGGGTCAGAATCTACGCGCGTTACTACGGTCGACCGAGGAGTACAGAAATGCCGCTGAACCGCAGGAAGTTCCTGGGCACGTCCGCCGTCTCCGGTGTGGGTGTTGTGCTCGCGGGTGGGGCTGTGGCGCCGTCCGCGGCGCAGGCGATGGGGAGGGAGCCCGGTCGGCGGGAGAAGCGGTATGCGTTCACCGTTCTCGGTACGACGGACTTGCACGGCAATGTCTTCAACTGGGACTACTTCACGGACAAGGAGTTCGACGACAAGGACCACAATGATGTGGGCCTGGCGAAGATCTCGACTCTTGTGAACGAGGTGCGTGCGGTGAGGGGCCGCCGGAACACGCTGCTGATCGATGCGGGTGACACCATTCAGGGCACGCAGCTGTCGTATTACTACGCGAAGGTGGATCCGATTACTGCCGCGCGTGGTCCGGTGCATCCGATGGCACAGGCGATGAACGCGATCGGGTATGACGCGGCGGCGCTGGGCAATCACGAGTTCAATTACGGCATCCCGGTGTTGCGCAAGTTCGAGGAGCAGTGCGATTTTCCGCTGCTGGGGGCGAACGCGCTGGACGCGAAGACGCAGCGGCCGGCCTTTCCGCCGTACTTCATGAAGCGGCTGCGTACTCCGCACGGCCGTGATGTGAAGGTGGCGGTGCTGGGTCTGACGAATCCGGGTATCGCGATCTGGGACAAGGCGAATGTGCAGGGGAAGATGACGTTCCCGGGTCTTGAGGAGCAGGCTGCGAAGTGGGTGCCGAGGCTGCGGTCGATGGGCGCGGATGTGGTGATCGTGTCGGCGCATTCCGGTTCCAGTGGCACGTCGTCGTACGGGGATCAGTTGCCGTATGTGGAGAACGCGGCGGGGCTGGTGGCGGAGCAGGTGCCGGGGATCGACGCGATTCTGGTGGGGCACGCGCACACGGAGATTCCCGAGTATTTCGTGGAGAACAAGGCGACGGGGAAGAAGGTCGTGCTGTCCGAGCCGTTGAAGTGGGGGCAGCGTCTGACGTTGTTCGACTTCGAGCTGGTGTGGGTCAAGGGTCGCTGGACGGTGGAGAAGGTGGGGGCGAAGGTCCTGAACTCCAATGTGGCGGTCGAGGACAAGAAGATCACGCGGTTGCTGGCGGATGAGCACGAGAAGGTCGTCGCGTACGTGAATCAGGTCATCGGCACCTCGAAGGAGGCGATGAGCACGGCCGAAGGCCCGTACAAGGATGTCGCGATCATCGATCTGATCAACCGGGTGCAGCAGGAGACGGTGGCGCTGGCGCTGGCGGGTGGGGCGTATGCGGCGTTGCCGGTGTTGTCGCAGGCGTCGTGTTTCTCGCGGACGGCGCGGATACCGGCGGGTGAGGTGACGATCAAGGATGCGGCGGGTCTGTACCCGTTCGAGAACACTCTGGAGGCGCGGGTGATCACGGGTGCGCAGCTGAAGGAGTATCTGGAGTTCTCGGCGCGCTATTACGTGCGGACGCCGGCGGGTGCTCCGGTGGATCCGGCGAAGCTGACGAATGCCGAGAAGATTCCGGATTACAACTATGACGCGGTGTATGGCGTGACGTATGAGATCGATATCGCGAAGCCGGTGGGGTCGCGTGTGGTGAAGCTGGCCTTCGAGGGCGGGGAGATCGATCCGAAGGCGGAGTTCGTGCTGGCGGTGAACAATTACCGGGCGAGTGGTGGCGGGAATTTCCCGCACATCGCGGGTGCCAAGCAGGTGTGGGCGAATTCGGAGGAGATCAGGAACACGATCATCGGGTGGGTGAAGGCGAAGGGGACGATCGACCCGGGGCAGTTCGCGTCGGTGGGCTGGAGGCTGACCCGGGACGGTGTGCCGGTGTTCTGAGGTCCGGGAGGCTGCGGTCCGGGAGGCTGTGGACAATTTCCGGTATGGATGAGGGACTTGTTGCCGCGCTTGAGCCGGTGCTTCGCGATCTGAGGGCGACGTGTGCGGTGCGTCCGGTGGTCCGTGAGGAGTGGCATGACGGCTTCGGGGAGCTGGTGATGCTGTACGGGCCGGACGGTTCGGGGGTGGGGCTGTCGGTGCGTGTCGGTTCGAACGCGGCGGAGTGGACGGCGGACTTCGCGGACCAGGCCCAGGAGTGGGCGGTGGAGGCGTTGTGCGCGGAGTTGCGGCCCGCCGTGTGGCCGGAGTGTCCGGCGCACCCCGACTCGCATCCGTTGGAGGCCGGGGTGGTGGGTGGTGTCGCCGTGTGGTCGTGTCCTCGTACGCGGTGGGTGGCGGCTGTGGTCGGGGGGCTGGGCGGCGGGCCGGTCAGTTCTTGAGAGGTACGAGGTTTCCGCGCCGCTGGCCGGTGTGGCTGGTGGTGTTCGTGTGCTGTTGGGGGGTGGGGAGGCCGAAGCTGGTGAACGCGGTGCGGTGGGGCAGCGGGTAGGGGTCTTTGCCGGTGAGGGTGTTGAGGATGGTGGCGCTGCGCCAGGCGGCGAGGCCGAGGTCGGGGGCGCCGACGCCGTGGGTGTGGCGTTCGGCGTTCTGCACGTAGATGTTGCTGCCGGTGGCGGTGATGGAGGGGTCGAGGACGAGGCGGTAGTGCTCGTCGATGCGGGGTCGGGCGGAGGAGTCCTTGCGGATGTAGGGGTCGAGGCCGGCGAGGAGCCGTTCGGTGGGCCGTTCGCGGTAGCCGGTGGCGAGGACGACGGCGTCGGTGGTGAGGCGGGAGCGGGTGCCCTGCTGGATGTGTTCGAGGTGGAGTTCGACGCGGGTGCTGGCGACGCGGCCGGCGGTGCGGACGTGGACACCGGGGGTGAGGACGGCGTCGGGCCAGCCGCCGTGCAGGGTGCGGCGGTAGAGCTCGTCGTGGATGGCGGCGATGGTGTCGGCGTCGATGCCTTTGTGGAGTTGCCACTGGTGGGGGACGAGGCCGTCGCGGACGGCTTCGGGCAGGGCGTGGAAGTAGCGGGTGTAGTCGGGGGTGAAGTGTTCGAGGCCGAGTTTGGAGTACTCCATGGGGGCGAAGGCTTCGGTGCGGGCGAGCCAGTGGAGTTTTTCGCGGCCGGTGGGGCGGGCGCGGAGCAGGTCGAGGAAGATTTCGGCGCCGGACTGTCCGGAGCCGATGACGGTGATGTGTTCGGCGGTGAGCAGCCGTTCGCGGTGGTCGAGGTAGTCGGCGGAGTGGATGACGGGGACGGTGGGGGCTTCGGCGAGGGGTTTGAGGGGTTCGGGGATGTGGGGGGCGGTTCCGACGCCGAGGGCGATGTTCTTGGTGTAGGTGCGGCCGAGGGCTTCGGCTTCGCCGTCGGTGTCGAGTTGGGTGAAGTCGACTTCGAAGAGGTCGCGTTCGGGGTTCCAGCGGACGGCGTCGACCTGGTGGCCGAAGTGGAGGCCGGTGAGGTGCTCGCTGACCCAGCGGCAGTAGGCGTCGTACTCGGCGCGTTGAATGTGGAAGCGCTCGGCGAAGTAGAAGGGGAAGAGGCGTTCGCGGGTCTTGAGGTAGTTGAGGAAGGACCAGGGGTTCGCGGGGTCGGCGAGGGTGACGAGGTCGGCGAGGAACGGCACTTGGAGGGTGGCGCCGTCGATGAGGAGCCCGGGGTGCCAGTGGAAGGCGGGGTGCTGGTCGTAGAAGACGGTGTCGAGTTCGCCGAGGGGCTGGGCGAGGGCGGCGAGGGAGAGATTGAACGGCCCGATGCCGATGCCGACGAGGTCGCGGGGGTTCTCGGGGGCGGTGAGGGGCTTTGCGTGGCGGTCGGGGATGGCGGTCATCGGGGGGTGGGTCCTTTCGGGGGGTGGGGGGTGGTGAGGGTGAGGAGACCGGCGAGGTCTTGGGGGCGGGTGTGGGGGTTGAGGAGGGTGGCCTTGAGCCATCTGCGGCCGTGCAGGTCGGCGCGGCCCAGTACGGCGGTGCCTTCGGTGAGCAGGTGCCTTCGTAGGTGGGCGATGTCCGTGTCGTCGGCGTCCACGGGGCGGAACAGGACGGTGCTGATGGTCGGCGCGTCGTACAGCTCGAAGTGCGGGTGGGCTTCGATGAGGTCGGCGAAGTGCCGGGCGTGGTCGCAGACTTGGTCGACGAGGGCGCCGAGTCCTTTTCTGCCCAGGGCCTTGAGGGTGACGGCGATCTTCAGTACGTCGGGGCGTCGTGTGGTGCGCAGGGAGCGGCCGAGGAGGTCGGGGAGGCCGGCGTCGGTGTCGTCGTCGGCGTTGAGGTAGGCCGCGTGGTGGGTGAGGGCGGCGAGGTCGCGGGGGTCGCGGATGGCGAGGAGGCCGGCGGCCGCGGGTTGCCAGCCGAGTTTGTGCAGGTCGAGGGTGACGGTGTCGGCGCGTTCGATGCCGTGCAGGAGCCTTTTGCGTACGTCGCTGAAGAGGAGCCCGGCGCCGTATGCGGCGTCGATGTGCAGGCGGGCGCCGTGGGTGGCGCACAGGTCGGCGATGTCGTCGAGGGAGTCGATGAGTCCGGCGTCGGTGGTTCCGGCGGTGGCGGCGACGAGGAGGGTGCGGGCCTGGGTGTGGGTCTGGGTTCCCTTGTGGGCGTCGCGTAGGTCGGTGAGGGTTTCGGCCAGGGCCGTGGGGTCGAGGGTGCCGGTGGGGGTGGGCACGATGACCGGTGCGGGCAGGCCGAGGAGCCAGGCGGCGCGGGCGAGGGAGTGGTGGGCGTTCGCTCCGACGACGAGGCGGACGGGGCCTTGGGTGGCGGCGGCTTCGCGGGCGAGGAGCAGGGCGAGTTGGTTGGATTCTGTGCCGCCGGTGGTGACGAGGGCGTCGGCACCCCCACTGGGCCCGGCCCCGGACGCGGCCCCGAACCAGGCTTCAGCCGCACCCTCCGCCCCGGCCCCACCATAGATCTCCGCGGCGATCGCGTCGGTGACGAGGGCTTCGAGGGTGGAGGCGGCGGGTGCCTGGTCCCAGGAGTCCATGGAGGGGTTGAGCGCGGAGGCGGCCAGGTCCGCGGCGACGGCGACGGCGAGCGGTGGGCAGTGCAGGTGGGCGGCGCACAGAGGCTCGGCGGGGTCGGCGGCGCCTTCGGCGAGTGCGCGGACGAGGGTCCGCAGAGCCGTTTCGGGGCCGGCGCCCCGCTCGGGCAGCAGGGGCTCGGCGGCGGCGCGGACGCGGTCGGTGACGGCTCGGGGGCCGCCGGCGGGGAGCGGACCGCCGCGGGCGGCCGCGCCGTCACGCAGGGCGTCGAGCGTGGCCGCGAGCAACGGCCGCAGGGCGTCGGGGCCATGGGCGCCCCCGGCGAGGGGAGGCGGGCTGCTCATGAGGGGGCCCTTCGGGTGGTGTGCGCCTACAGGGACACACCAGCCTGTACGCCACTTGGGCGGCGTGCCCGAATACTTCGGCGATCCGAACCCGAAAGTGGTACTGCCGTGCGGAGAAAACGTGTCGGTGTGGGGCGGGGTGCTAGGCGTTCTGACCGCCGGTGCCGTCGCCCCCTCCCCCGCCCCGGCCCCGACCCGATCCGGCCCGGCCCCATGAACCTCAGGGGCGGAAGTCGTCCTTGTGGTCCTGTGCCCACTGGGTGAACGTGCGGGCGGGCTTGCCGGTGACGGTCTCGACGGTGGTGGTGATCTCCGGCTCGGCGCCGACGGCTTCGGCGAAGGAGGCGAGGATGGCGGGAAGCATCTGCGGGGGAACGTGCGGGAAGAGTTCGGGGCCGACTTCCTGCGGCGGTACGTCGACGAAGCGCAGTGTGCGGCCGAGTGCGGCGCCGATGGCGTGGATCTGCTGCTCCGTCGTCACGGCCTCGGGCCCGGTGAGGCGGTGGACGGCGCCCTCGTGGCCGTCGTCGAGGAGGGTGCGGGCGGCGACCGCGGCGATGTCGGCCTCGTGGATGGGGGCGGTGACCGCGCCGCCGAAGGGGCCGCGGACGGTGTCGCCGGCGCGGATCTGCGGCGCCCACTGGAATGAGTTGGTGGCGAAGGCGTTGGGCCGCAGGAAGGTGTGGCCGAGGCCGCTCTCCTTCACGTGTGCTTCGAGTTCGGCGTGGGCGACGTGGATGGGGTGGGTGGTGTCGGCGCCGTCCTGGATGATGCCGGAGGAGAGGACGGTGACGTGGCGGACGCCGCCCGCGCGGGCCGCTTCGAGGAGGGCGGCGGTGTGCGCGCCGGCGGCCTGGAGGTGCAGGAAGAGGCCTGAGGCGCCCTCGAAGAGCGGGGCGAGGTCGGCGGGCCGGGGCCGGTCGCCGGAGAGGTCGAGGCGGCTGACGTCCACCGTTTCGGGCAGCCCGGCGCGCTCGGGGGCGCGGGTGAGGGCGCGTATGGGGGTTTGCTCGGCGGCGAGTTGCTCCACGAGGGCGCGGCCCACGTTTCCAGTGGCTCCGGTCACGACGATCACGGGGGGTGTTGTGGGCGCGGGGGGTGTCGTGGGCACGGGGAGGGCTCCTTCTGGTCCGGGTGGTGGCGTGGTGGCCGTACCGGCGGGTCCGGCCCGGCTCTGGTGTGAGCGTAGGCCGGTCCCGTCGGGTGGCGGATCGTCGTTTGGGACCAGGGGGTGTAGGCCGCGGGACCTACGCCCCGCGTCCCGGGTCAGCCCTTGCCGGTGCCTTGCCGTACGCGCAACGCCCTTGCGAGGTCGTCGAGTTGGTCGGCGAGCTTGCGGCGCAGGGCGGGGATCGGGTCGGCGTCGCGCAGGCACCGCTCGCCCAGCTGGAGTGTCTCGGCGTCCACGAACGGTGTGGGGAAGGCCCACTGGCCCACGATGTCGGCGATCGCGGTGCCGCGCCGGGCCGCCACGGCGACGGCGTCCTCGTAGTAGCGCGGGACGTACTCCGCGACGAGGTCGGTCTGTTCGGGCTGCCAGAAGCCCTGCGCGGTGGCTTTGAGGAGGTGGTTGGACAGCTCGTCGGAGGCGAACATCGCCTCCCACGCGGCCCGCTTGGCCGCGGCGTCCGGCAGCGCGGCCCGGCAGCGGGCGGCGCCTTCCTGGCCGGTGGCGCTCGGGTCCCGCGCCAGTTCGGCGGCGATGGCCGTCTCGTCGGTGGCGTCCAGCACGGCGAGCCGGGTGAGGACCCGCCAGCGCAGCTCCGGGTCGAGTTCGGGGCCGCCGGGCACGGTGCCTTCGTTCAGCCATGCCTGGAGGTGTCCTGGCTGGGTGGCGACGTCGATGGCGACGCGGACGGCGGTGAGGCGGAGCCCCCGGTTCGAGCCGTCCTCGGTGCGACGGATCAGGTCGCGGCAGAGTTCGCCGAGAGCGGCGAGGACTGCGGGCCGCTCCTCGGGGCCGGTGTAGCGGCCGGCGATGTGGGCGGTGGCGAAGGTGAGGACGCCGCGGACGATGGCGAGGTCGCTCTCCTCGGGGAGGTGGGCGAGGGCGGCCGTCAGGTAGGAACCGCCGTCGAGTTCGCCGTCGCGGACCATGTCGCGCAGGCTGTTCCACAGGACGGCGCGCGTGAGGGCGTCCGGGACTCCGGAGAGGTCGCGCAGGACGGTGTCCCGGGAGATGTCGTCGAGGCGGATCTTGGCGTAGGTGAGGTCCTGGTCGTTGGGGACGATCAGGGCGGGGCGGCCGCCGTCGCGGGGCGGGGCGGGTTCGGTGGCCGGGAGGTCGGTCTCGTACCGCTCGCGTAGGACGAAGCCGCGGCCGCCGGCGAGGTCTCGGTCGTAGACGCCGACGGCGACGTGGTGGGGGCGGCCGGCGCCGTGGGGGTCCGCGCCGCCGTCGAGGGTGAGGGTCCACTCGCGTCCGGCGTGCACGACCTTCGAGGTGAGGGTGTCGACGCCGGTGGTGCGCAGCCAGGCCTCGGCCCAGGCGTGTACGTCGCGGTCGGTGGCGTGGGCGAGGGAGTCGATGAAGTCGGCGAGGGTGGCGTTGGCGAACTTGTGCCGTGCGAAGTGGGTGTTGATGCCGGCGAGGAAGTCCTTCTCGCCGAGCCAGGCGACGAGTTGGCGCAGGGCGCTGGCGCCCTTGGCGTAGGAGATGCCGTCGAAGTTGAGCATCGCGGACGCGGTGTCGGGCACGGCGTCGGGGGCGGGGGCGACGGGGTGGGTGGAGGGGCGCTGGTCGGCGTCGTACCCCCAGGGTTTGCGGACGACGCCGAAGTCGGTCCACGGGTCCGTGAAGCGGGTGGCTTCGGCGATGGTCTGGTAGCCCATGTACTCGGCGAAGGACTCGTTCAGCCAGATGTCGTCCCACCAGGTGAGGGTGACGAGGTCGCCGAACCACATGTGGGCCATCTCGTGGGCGACGACCATGGCGCGGGACTGGCGTTCGGTGTCGGTGACGGCGGAGCGGAAGACGTACTCGTCGCTGAAGGTGACGAGGCCGGGGTTCTCCATGGCGCCGACGTTGAACTCGGGGACGAACACCTGGTCGTAGGAGTCGAAGGGGTAGGGCTCGTCGAACTTCTCGTGGTAGCGGTCGAAGCAGGCGCGGGTGACGTCGAGGATCTCGTCGGCGTCGGCGTCCAGGGAGGCGGCGAGGGAGCGGCGGCAGTGGAGACCGAAGGGCAGCCCGCGGTGTTCGGTGCGCACCGAGTGGAAGGGGCCGGCGGCGACGGCGACGAGGTAGGTGGAGATGAGCGGGGTGGCGGCGGCACGCCAGGTGCCGTCGCCGAGGTGTTCGGTGACGCCGTTGGCGAGGACGGTCCAGCCTTCGGGGGCGGTGACGGTCAGCTCGAAGACGGCCTTCAGGTCGGGCTGGTCGAAAGCGGCGAAGACGCGCTGCACGTCTTCCATGAACAGCTGTGTGAACGTGTACGTCTCACCGTCGCTCGGGTCGGTGAAGCGGTGCATGCCCTCGCCGGTGCGGGAGTAGCGCATCGCGGCGTCCACGCGCAGCTCGTGCTCGCCGGCGGTGAGCCCGTGGAGCGTGAGGCGGTTGTCGGTGAGGCCGGCCGGGGCGGTGAGGTCGAGGGGCTGCCCGTCGAGGGTGACGGAGCGCAGCTCGGCGGGTTTGAGCTCGACGAAGGTGGCGCCGTCGGTGCGGGCGCTGAACCGGATGACGGTACGCGAGTCGAAGGTGTCGCCGGTGGGGTCGGCGGCCTGGGTCAGGTCGAGTTCGACGGTGTACCGGTGGACGTCGATGAGCTGGGCTCGGGTCTGCGCTTCGTCGCGCGTCAGTACGGGCATGGGCTCATGCTGCCCGATGGGGTCGGCGTCGGTGAAGGTCAGGGCGGCGGGTGCCGTCCGGGTGCGGGCCTCAGGGCGACTTGGCGATCGTCTCGTGGTGGCGGATCACTTCGGCGATGATGAAAGTGAGCAGTTTCTCGGCGAACGCGGGGTCGAGTTTGGCGCTCTCGGCGAGTTCGCGCAGCCGGGCGATCTGGCGGGCCTCGCGGGCCGGGTCGGCGGGCGGCAGCTGGTGGTTGGCCTTGAGGTGGCCGACCTGCTGGGTGCACTTGAAGCGCTCGGCGAGCATGTGGACGACGGCGGCGTCGATGTTGTCGATGCTGTCGCGCAGTCGGGCCAGCTCGGTGCGCACGGCCTCGTCCGTGCCGCTCGCGCTCTCCGTGCCGCTCGCGCCGTTCGCGTCAGTGGTGTGGCTGGTGGTCATGGTTCCTGAGCCTACGTTGCCGGTCCGGAGTGGGGGAGGGTGGAGGAGGACCGCAGCATCGGTGGGTCGTCAGGGTCCGGTACCTGTTGGGACCAGCCGCCGGGCACGGCGCGGCCCTGCTGCTCGCGGAAACGGACGGGGGCCGTGCCGACGCGGCGGGTGAAGAGGCGGGAGAAGTAGGCCGGGTCGTCGTAGCCGACGCGGCGGGCGACGGCGGCGACGGGCAGCTCCGTGGCGGCGAGGAGTTCCTTGGCGCGGCCGAGGCGGATGCCGAGGAGGTAGTCCTTGGGGCTGCATCCGGCGCCGCGCCGCACGGCGGTGCGCAGCTCGGCGGGGGTCATGCCGTGCCGGGCGGCGTGTTCGGCGACGGACAGGGGCCGGAAGGCGTCGCGGGCCAGGGCCTGGAGGACGGGGTCGCCGTCGGGGGCGATGTCGGCGCGGGCGCGGCGCAGGGCGACGAGGAGTTCGTGGACGGCGGCGCCCGTCTCGACTTCGAGGAGGGGGTTGCCGCGCCGGGCCGCGCGGGCGATGCGGCCGACGGCGGCGCGGGCGCCCGCCGCGTCGGAGAGGGGCACCACGGGGCGGGTGGGTTCGATGTAGCCGAGTTCGGTGTACGTCGTGGTCGCGGGGCCGGTGAAGTCGACGAAGCACTCGTCCCAGCCGGTGTCGGGGTCGGGCCCGTAGTGGTGGCGTACGCCGGGGATGAGCCAGATCAGGGCGGGCGCGGTCACCGTCGTACGCCGTCCGTCGGGGCCGCGGAACCAGCCGCCGCCCGCGCTGATGACGACGGCGACGTGGTGGTCGAGGGTGCGGGGGCCGACGGTCGGCAGGAGGCCGTGCTGGAGGCCGACGCCGAGGCAGGCAAGGCCGAGCTTGTGGTGGGCCGGGCTGGGAGTGAAATACCGCATCCACGTGTGGTACATCCGCGTGCCCCTTCCGGTGCGGGCCGGGTCCGGGGCCCGGCCACGGTGTCGCGCTGCGTCCAACCGGACCCGATCTTTGTCCATGGACCCCGCCGCCCGCCAGAGGTGATCGTGGTCGGGCGGTACGGAGCGAGAGGGACGCGATGGACGCGATGGACGGGTTCAGGGTCGGCGAGGACGATTTCGAGCTGGAGGGGCGGCCGGTGCGTCTGCTCTGCGGCGCGCTGCATTACTTCCGGGTGCACGAGGAGCAGTGGGGGCACCGCCTGGCGATGCTGCGGGCGATGGGCCTCAACTGCGTGGAGACGTACGTCCCGTGGAACCTGCACGAGCCGCGGCCCGGCGTGTTCCGTGACGTGTCGGCGCTCGGCCGTTTCCTGGACGCGGCGCGGGAGGCGGGCCTGTGGGCGATCGTGCGGCCGGGCCCCTACATCTGCGCGGAGTGGGAGAACGGCGGGCTGCCGCACTGGCTGACGGGTCCTCTCGGGGCACGCGCGCGTACCCGTGACGGGGAGTATCTGGCGCATGTGGAGCGCTGGTTCCATCGGCTGCTGCGGGAGGTGGTGCCGCGTCAGCACGGCGGCGCGGACGGCGGTCCCGTGATCATGGTGCAGGTCGAGAACGAGTACGGGAGCTACGGCTCTGACCAGGTGTATCTGCGCCGCCTGGCCGGCCTGCTGCGCGGTGAGGGTGTGCGGGTGCCGCTGTTCACCTCCGACGGGCCCGAGGACCACATGCTGACCGGCGGTTCGATCCCCGGTGTCCTGGCGACGGCCAACTTCGGCTCGGCGGCACGCGCCGGGTTCGGGACGCTGCGGGCGCACCGCCCCAAGGGGCCGCTGATGTGCATGGAGTTCTGGTGCGGCTGGTTCGACCACTGGGGCGCGGACCATGTCGTACGGGACGCGGACGACGCGGCGGCGGCGTTGCGGGAGATCCTGGAGTGCGGGGCGTCGGTGAACCTCTACATGGCGCACGGCGGCACGAGTTTCGCGGGCTGGGCGGGTGCCAACCGGGGCGGCGGCGCGCTGCACGACGGGCCGCTGGAGCCGGACGTCACGTCGTACGACTACGACGCGCCGATCGACGAGTACGGCCGCCCCACGGCGAAGTTCTGGCGCTTCCGTGAGGTCCTCGCCCCGTACGCGACCGGGCCCCTGCCCGAGCCACCTCCTCCCCTGCCCGTGCTGGGCTCCCCCGCCACGGCGGCCCTCACGGAGTGGGCCCCGCTGGACACGGTCCTGGAGTGCCTCGGCACCCCGGAGACCGAGCACGCGGTGCCGCCCACCTTCGAGGAGCTCGACGTGGACCGGGGCCTGGTGCGTTACGCCGTGACGGTGCCGGGCCCGCGCAGGCGGCAGCGGCTGAGCGTGCGGGGGCTGCGGGATCTGGCGGTGGTGTACGTGGACGGGGAGCGGGCCGGGGTCCTGACCGAGGACGAGCCGGTCCTGGAGGACCCGGTGGCGGGGCACGCGCGCGTGGAGCTGTGGGTGGAGTCGCTGGGTCGCGTCAACTACGGGCCGCGCTCGGGCGAGTCCAAGGGCATCTGCGGGGGTGTCCTGCACGAGCGGCAGTACTTGCACGGGGTGCGGGCGCGGGGGCTGCGGCTCGACGCGTTCGACGTGCCGTCGGCGGTACGGGGGGTTTCGGCGGCCGGTACCGGGGAGGGGCGGCCGGGCCTGTACCGGGGCACGGTCGAGATCACGGCCCCCGGAGACGCCACCCTCGCGCTGCCCGGCTGGACGCGGGGCTTCGTCTGGGTCAACGGTTTCAACCTGGGCCGCTACTGGTCGGTCGGCCCGCAGCGGTCGCTGTATGTGCCGGGGCCGGTGCTGCGCGAGGGCGTCAACGAGGTGTGGGTGCTGGAGCTGGAGGGGGCGGCTCCGGGGGCGGCTGTCACGCTGTCCTGAGGCCCGCGGGGGGCCGCCCCCTGCCCGCTCAGCCCTCGGTCACGGAGGTCACCTCGAAGGCGTCGAGCACGAACTCCGCCTCGCCGTCGCCGCCGGTCTTGCGCAGTCCCACCCAGGCCTCGCCGTCGGCGGGAGCGGTGAACTCATAGGCGAACGTGACGGGTTCGGTGGCGACGGGCAGGTCCTTGCGGTCCGTCTCGCGGGGTGCGGGTTCGTCGACGGCGGTGATCCAGGCGTACTGGCCCGCCTTCTCGTTCTCGTATCGGAAGGAGACGCGGTAGCGCTTGCCGGGCGTGAAGCGGACGGTGTGCGGCACGGTGCGGTAGACGAGGCCGGTGTTCTCGCCGCGTGACTTCAGGGAGTTGCCGCCGTCGATGACGTCGTCGATCGCCTTGCCGTTCCAGCCGCGCTGCGTGTACGGGGCGTGGCGCTGGGCGATGTGGGTGCGCGGGTCGGTGGCGCCGCCCGCGTCTCCCTTCACGAAGGGGCCCCAGCCCTGCGGGACGTGCTCGAAGTCCTCGGAGGCGAGGGTGCCGCGGGGCCGCTTCGGCTCGGGGTGGGTCGCGGCCACCCGGACGTTGTCGAAGCGCACGCGCGCGTGGCCCGCCGCTGCCCGCAGCGTCAGCTCGGCGGTGCCGCCGCCCTCGGGGACGGTGAAGTAGGTGAACACGCGCTGGAAGCGGGTGCCGTGCTTGCGGTCGGCGGCGACGTAGTTGCCCGCCGTGGACGTCTCGGTGAAGTTGGCGGCGGTGACACCGTCGGCGGTACGCACCTCCAGGGACGCCTTGCGCCGCTCCCCCGCCTTCTCGCCGACCTCGACCTGCGCGGACGCCACGTACGTACCGGCCCTGAGGCGGGCGAGGCGCTGTCCGACGGAGGCCGCGCCGCCCGCGTCGATGACCAGCTCGTAGTCGCCGAGGGCGCTGCGCCGCACGGCGGCGGGCCCGCTGACCCGCCAGCCCTTCAGGGTGCCGGAGTGGAAGCCCGGGTCGTGCAGCGGTGTTCCTTGGCCCCACTTCGGGTCGGGCAGGGCGGCGGCGCGCTCGCGGTGGAGGACGTAGGGTTGTTTCGGCTCGGCCTTGAGGGTGACCTTGCCGCCGCGCACGGGGACGTATGACTCGAAGACCCTGCCCTGGTCGGTGAGCCGGTACAGGGCGACGCGGGAGCGGCCCGCCCACGCGCGCGGGAGGCGCCAGGTGCTGGTCCCGCCTGCGGGGTTGTAGTGGTACAGCTTGGCGGGATCGGTGGCCTTGCGGGGCTCCCAGGGCAGCAGGTAGCGGCCCTCTTCGTAGACGAGGCGTCCGTCGGTGGTGATGCGCCGCTTGCCTTCGAAGGCGTCGGAGACGGTCGTCCGGGTGGGTCCGAAGAGGGTGATCTCGTGCTCGTCCCACGTCTTGATGGGGTATGCCTGGAGGTACTTGGCGGGCAGTGAATGGGTCCAGATGAGGTCGTAGAAGGCGTGCCAGTCGGTCTTGCCGACCCAGCCGGTGAAGTTTCCCATGCGGGCGATGCCGAGGAGGGTCGGCCACTTGTCGGCGAAGACGTCCTTCTGGTGGTTGCGGATGAAGCGGATCAGGCGGGAGTTGATGCCGCGTGAGGTGTCGCCGCCGTAGTCGGTCTCGGTGGCCCAGTGCGACCAGAGTGCCGAGCGTTCGAAGCCGTGGCCCCACTCGGTGGTGATGGTCCAGCCCTGGTCGCGCAGGGCCCGCTGGAGGCGGTCGGAGGTCCAGCCGGACTCGCGGAAGACGTCGATGTAGAGGGTGTTGAGTCCCGGGTCGGTCTCGGCGCGCAGGTCGGCGAAGCGTTTGACGATGTCCCCGGAGACCAGGTCGCGGCGCTGGTCGATGCGGTAGCTCTGGTCGAGCCAGTCCCACTGCTTGTTGTTCTTGTCGACGAGTTTCTCGGAGAAGGCGTGGGCGACGGGGTAGGACTCGGTGGCGTTGACGTGGACGCCGAAGTCGCTGTGCCACTTCCGGCCCTCGTGGACGAGGGTGTTGAGGTCGTCGAGGCCGCCGGCACGGGTGTTGTGGTGGCCCGCGTAGTCGGGGTGGGCGGAGTCGTGGCCTTCGGACTGGTAGCCCTTGAGGAGGGTGTACTGGCGCAGCCCGTCGGTGGCGAGGTGGACGCGCTTGACGTCGTCGAGGGTGGCGAGGAAGGGGTTGGTGGCCTGTGAGGCGAAGTTGAAGGGGATGTGCGGGACGACTCGCAGGTGCTGCTCGTCGGCGCCGAGCGGGGTCACCATGATGTCGCGGAAGGCGATGGCGGCGTCCTGCCAGTCGACCTTGCCGTCGCCGTTGCGGTCGCCGGTGATGACGACGGTGGCGTACGGGAGGGGTTCGGTGGCGTCCACGGGCGCGGTCGCGGCCCGGTGGGTCCACTGTCCCGGGGTCAGCCGCGCCTCCACGCGGCCGCCGGTCCTGACCGTCTGGTGCCACAGCCGGCCGTTGTCCCAGGTGGTCCCGGCCGCGCTGGTGGGTTTGTCGTAGACGGTGTTGGTCTCGATCGCGCCGCCGAGCCGGTCGTGGGCGACGACGGCGTACGCGCAGCCGGCGGCCGCCGCGGCGGCGGCGGGCGTGTTCTTCTCCGGCCGGATCAGGGTGTCGCCGCTCTTGGCCTTGTCGAGCTGGACCTTGGCGGCGAGGAGGGCGGCGCCGGGCTGGTCGTCGCGTACGGCGAGCAGGGTGAGGCCGGGGATGCGCAGGGTGCCGACGCGCAGCGCGTCCGTGTCGGCGATCTTCGTGACGCGCCAGTGGACGTGGCGTCCCTCGACGGCGATCTCGACGTCGACGCGGGTGCCGCCGTCGAAGGCGAGTACGTACGTGACGCGGGCCTCGTCCGGGGAGGCGGTCACCTGGGGGGCGTGCGCGGTCTCGTCGATCAGGACCGTGGTGACGGCGTCCGTGGCGGCGTGCAGGACGGCGCCGCTCGCGCGGTCGGTGTAGGCGATGACGCGCGGGAAGGCGGTGGCGACGCGGACGTCCAACTGGCGTGAACGCAAGTTCACTTCGGGCGGCAGCGGCTGTGCGGACGCGTCCTTGGCGTCCGCGGCCGGGCCCGCTCCGAGGGCGGCCCCCACCCCGGCGAGCGTACCGGTGGCGACGACGGCTCTGCGGCTCGGTCCTGACCTGTCTGACGGCGGCATGCGGCACCCCTCCATGGGACGGAATCGGTGCCGATCACGATGCGCCGGGCGGTGCGGGGGCGCCTATGGACAAAGGAGGGACAGGTGTTGGACTTAGCTGCGGATGGCGGGGCGCCCACGGCCCGGGCGCCCCGCACCGGTTCAGCGGGACGTCACAGGCCCGCCGCCGCCTTCTCTATGTCCGCGGCGAATGTCGACACCTCGGTGTAGACACCGGGGTACTGCGGCCGGGCGCAGCCGTTGCCCCAGCTGACTATGCCGACCTGTATGAACGCGCCGGCCTCGTCCTTGCGGAACATGGGGCCGCCGGAGTCGCCCTGGCAGGTGTCGATGCCGCCCTGGGCGAGGTTGCCGGCGCAGATCTCCTCGCCGGGCGTGAGGTCGCTGCCGTACGCGGCCTTGCAGTCGGCGTCGCTGACGAACGGGACGGTCGCCTTGAGGAGGTAACGCTGCTGGGCGCCGCCTTCCCGGTCGGCGCCCCAGCCCGCGACGGTGAAGTCGCCCTTGTTGTACGCGGTGGTCTTGGCGATCTTCAGTGTGGGCAGGTCGATGGGCTTCGCCAGCTTGATGAGCGCCCAGTCCTTGCCCTTGCCGTTGTAGCCGGGGGCCTGGAGGACCTTGGTGGACTTCACCTTGATGGCGGCGGAGCTCCTGAGGTCCACGACACCGGCGGTGGCGGTGATGCTGGTGTTGTTGCCGGAGCCGTCGACGCAGTGGGCCGCCGTCAGCACGATGTTCTTGGCGTACAGGGAGCCGCCGCAGCCCATCGAGAGACGGACCATGAAGGGGAATTCACCCTGCTTGGCGGGGGTGCCTCCGACGACACGCTCGCTCGGCTGGGGGCCCGGGTCGGGCGCGGCGGACGCCGCCACGGGCTGAAGGCTGAGGGCGGCGAGAGCGATGGTGCCGAGGGTGGCGGCTCTCTTGACTCCACGCAGCTTGGTCTTCAATTGTCTTCCCTTCGTGGGGGGTTGATGAGGGGAGCGCGCGCGAGGGCAGGCCCTTGCCGCCCGTTTCGACCGCCCGGATGGCATGAGCCCGACAAAGCGTTGTTGCGGATTATGGAGATCGGTGTCCGCTCAGGACAAGGGGAGGTTTCCGGCCACGCCGCGCCGCACGGTCCGCTCCCGGGGCCCGCAACCGCCTTACAGTGGAGATGGGTTCCACTGTCCCGATGGCTGACATCAGGGGGTACGGACGTGACGGTCGGCGGCGGTCCTGTCGTGCACGGCTACCCCCACCTGGAGACCGTGCGCGCCGCCGTCACCGCGCTCTACAAACGCCTCTCGTACGACACCGTCCGCACCTTCGACACCAGCGTCGCCCCCGCCGACGTGGCCTTCGGCGACCAGGACGACCTGCATCTGGGGGTGCAGCGGGTGGCCCGCGAGATGGTGCGGCACCTGCGCCTGCCCGACGCCCGCGTGATCGTCGGTTTTCGCGCGATGGAACACGCCGCGAACGTCGAACTGACCGCCGGGCCCGAGTACTTCATCGAGCTCAACGACCGCTTCCGCACCCACCGGCGGGACATCGGCGCGGCGCTCGCACATGAGGTCATGCACGTGTATCTGCACCGGCTCGATCTGTCGTTCCCCGGCACCCGCGACAACGAGATCCTCACCGACACCGCCGCCGCGTATCTCGGCGCGGGCTGGCTGCTCCTGGACGCCTTCCGTGAGGACGGCGTCTCCTCGCAGAAGCTCGGCTATCTCACCCCGGAGGAGTTCGGCTACGTCCTCGCCAAGCGGGCCCTGGCCTTCGGCGAGGCGCCCGAGACATGGTTCACCAGCGCGCAGGCGTACACGGCGTACACCAAGGGCCTCGCCCAGGCCCGCCGCGACGAGCAGCAGCCGCCGCTGACGGCCGCCGGGTGGGTCGGCAGGCGGCGGTACGCGAAGGACCGGCGGTACGCGCGCGAGCACGGGACGGGCCCCGGGGACAGGGCGTACGCGTTCTCGTCCGACGGGCTCGGGGCGCTGCGGGTGTCGTTCGCGTGCCCGACGTGCTTCCAGCGGATCCGCGTACCGGCGCGGGGGCGGGTCCGGGCGCGGTGCGCGCTGTGCCGGACGGTCCTGGAGTGCGACGCCTAGCGGGCGGTCCCGGTCACGAGGCGGACCAGTGGCCGGGGCGGTCGAGCGAGCCGGGAAGCTTCGTGCGCGCGTCGCCCCTGGCCGCGTTCACCTGCGACTGGGTGAGGAAGAGCGCGCCGGTGAGGTCGGCGCCCCGCAGGTCCGCGTCGCGCAGGTCGGCGCCGATCAGGTCGGCCGTCCTCAGGTCGGCGTCGCGCAGGTCGGCGGCGATGAGGTAGGCGCCGCGCAGGTTGGCGCCCTTGAGGTCGGCGCCCTTGAGCCGGGCACCGAAGAGGTCCGCCCCTCGGCGGTCCTTCTTCTTGCCGCCGACGCCCTTGCGTACGAGTTCACTGGTGCGCAGCAGGAGGACGTTGACGTCCTGGCGGTGCGCCGCGACGTCGGTCTCGGTGAGGGCCTCGGGGGTGCCCTGGGCCAGCTCCTCGGTTCGGGCGAGGCTCTTGCGCAGGTCGGAGCGGATCGGCTTGGTCTGCGGCAGCGTCAGCGCCTCGGTCAGGTACCACAGGAGTTCGTGGAGTTGCCGCATGACCGGGAACACCTCGAACATCTGCCGGGCGGTGGCCGGATCCGCGCGCCAGTCCCGGCCGCCGAAGGTGCCCTGCGAGACGTGCTGGCCCGCGCCGAAGCAGTCGTACACCGTGCAGCCCCGGTAGCCCATGTCCCGCAGTTCGCGGTGGATGCCGCAGCGGAAGTCCGCCCGGAGGTTGCCGCACGGCTTGCCCGCGTCCTTGTTCTGCGCGAAGTCCGAGGACGCGGAGAAGGCCAGAGCCACACAGCAGAGCCCGAAGCAGTTGCCGCAGTCGGCACGCAGGGCGGTGCGGTCGTCCTGCAACAGGGGCAACGCGGCGGGTTCACGCTCCGGCGACATCGGGCGGGGCTCCTTGAGGACTTCGTCGTACGGTACGGCTCGCCATTGTCCCGCAGCGCTTCGGGCCGAACGGCGGGTGGTGGGGAGGCCGGGCGCGGGTCCCGGCCTCCCCGGCGGTGTCACGCGGCGCTGCGACGGCCTCCCTGGGCACCGCCACCGGAACGGCCGCGGCGGGCGCGTCCCGCCCCGGCGCCGCCCCCGGCGGAACCGGCACCGTCACGGGACTGACCGCCCTGCCCCTGCCGGGGCACCCTGCGCTGCTGTCCGCCCTGGCCGGAGGCCGCGCCGCCGCCCCCACCGGCGCCGCGCGGCCGGCGGCGGCGCTGCGAGGTCTGGGCGGGCTGCTGCGGCTGCGGCGTCTCGATGACCACCGGCACGCCAGAGGGCTCCCGGGCGCCGGTGATGCGTACCAGCTCCTCGTCGGAGGAGGAGATCCGCGCCGTGCGGGGGTTGATCTCGGCGTCGGACATCAGCCGCGTCATCTCCCGCTTCTCCTCGGGGAGCACGAGAGTGACGACGCTGCCGGACTCGCCCGCCCGCGCGGTGCGCCCGCCACGGTGGAGGTAGTCCTTGTGGTCGGCGGGCGGGTCGATGTTCACGACCAGGTCGAGGTCGTCGACGTGGATGCCGCGCGCCGCCACGTTCGTCGCGATCAACGCGGTGACCTGGCCGGTCTTGAACTGGTCCAGCGTGCGGTTGCGCTGCGGCTGCGAGCGGCCGCCGTGCAGACCGGAGGCGCGGACGCCGTTGGCGAGGAGCCGCTTGGTGAAGCGGTCCACGGCGCGCTTGGTGTCCAGGAACATGATCACGCGGCCTTCGCGGGCCGCGATCCGCATGGCGACGGCCTTCTTGTCCGTCTCGTCGGCGACGTAGAGGACGTGGTGCTCCATCGTCGTGACCGCGCCCGCGGACGGGTCGACGGAGTGCACGACGGGGTCGGTCAGGAACATCCGGACGAGCCGGTCGATGTTCTTGTCCAGCGTCGCCGAGAACAGCATGGTCTGGCCGCCCTGCTCGACCTGCTTGAGCAGCGCCGTGACCTGCGGCATGAAGCCCATGTCGGCCATCTGGTCGGCCTCGTCGAGGACGGTGGTGCGCACCTGCGAGAGGTCGCAGTCGCCGCGCTCGATCAGGTCCTTGAGGCGACCGGGGGTCGCGACCAGGACCTCGGCGCCACGGCGCAGCGTGCCCGACTGCTTGGTGATCGACATGCCGCCGACGACCGTGGCCATGCGGAGGTTCACCGACGTCGCGTACGGCGTGAGGGAGTCCGTGACCTGCTGGGCCAGCTCGCGGGTGGGGACGAGGACCATGGCGAGCGGCGACTTCGGCTCGGCGCGGTGCCCGGCGGTGCGGGCGAGCAGCGCGAGGCCGAAGGCGAGGGTCTTGCCGGAGCCGGTGCGGCCGCGGCCGAGGATGTCGCGCCCGGCGAGGGAGTTCGGGAGGGTCGCGGCCTGGATCGGGAAGGGCTCGGTGACGCCCTGCGCGGCCAGCGTCTTCAGGAGGGCCTCGGGCATGTCCAGATCACCGAAGGCCTCGACGGCGGGCAGCGCGGGCGTGATGCTCTCGGGCAGTGCGAACTCCCCGCCCTGCGCCGGCTTCGGCTTACGGCTTCCGGGCTTCTTCGCGGAATGCGCGGAGCCCCTCGCCTGGCCGGTCGGCCTGCCCTTTCCTGCTGCGTTCGCGGGTCGCTTGCGGGCGGGACGTGCCGGGCGTTCGGAGCGGTTCATGCAGTAATGCCTTCCTGGTCGCTGGACTTTCCGGACCTCTGAGCCTGGGTGCGGCTCTTGGGCCCGTAGGGCCCGATGACAGCGCAAGCCGAGGCCCGCACCTTCCGGTGCGGGCCTCGGCTGTGAGGTTCGCGCGCTGCGACGATCAGGCGGGAACGATGTTCTCGGCCTGCAGGCCCTTCTGGCCCTGGGTCACCTCGAAGGAAACCTTCTGGCCCTCAAGGAGCTCACGGAAGCCAGAGGACGCGATGTTGGAGTAGTGGGCGAAGACGTCGGGGCCGCCGCCGTCCTGCTCGATGAAGCCGAAGCCCTTTTCCGAATTGAACCACTTAACGGTGCCGGTTGCCATGTCAATCTCCTCAACAGGGGCAGTGAATGGAGAATCGCGGAATTGCCAATCTCCAGCGCTGCAATGACCCCCATACCGGAGAGAACCGGAAAAACAATAATGCGCCCTCGGAGCATTCCCGTCAGGCGCACATAAAGTCCATGGGTACCAAAACTGCAACACGTAACTTTAACACGCCTGGCGGAGTCGCTGTTCCCTGAGCCAGGAGACGTACGCCACCCGCACCCCTTCCCCCTTGGCGAGGACCTCGCTATGTTCCCCGAACAATCGTTTGGTTGGTTCAGGCACCGCACCGCCACCGCCATCACTCCGACCGGAAGGCGGCCCGATGCGCGTCAGCGTCCCACGCACCCGTACGGCGGCTGGACTCGCGATCTCCTCCCTCGTCCTCGGCGCCCTGCCCGCCTGGGCGGCCCACGCCGAACCCGCCTCGCCCCGGCCGCCCCGCCCGGCGGCGACGGCGGCGGCGTACGACACCGCACGCCACATACCCCTCCAGGGCGCAGTGAACGTACGGGACGTCGGCGGATACCGCACCCACGACGGGGAGCGCGTCCGCCGGGGCCAGGTCTTCCGTGCCGACGCCCTGAGCAAGCTCACCGACGCCGACCTGGCCACGCTCTCCCGGCTCGGCCTGAAGAAGGTCGTCGACTTCCGGGTGCCCGCCGAGGTGGAGTACGACGGGCCGGACCGGCTGCCCGCCGGGCTCTCCCCGGTCTCCCGGCCGATCACCGACAACGGCCTGTTCACCCGGCTCCTCACCGCGATCGGCTCCAAGGACCCCGTCAAGCAGGAGGAAATGCTCGGTGACGGCAAGGCGGCCGCGTTCATGCGGGACGTCTACCGCACGTTCGTCACCGACGCCGGCAACCGGGCGCAGTTCGCGGCCACCCTGCGCGACATCGCGGACAGCCGCTCGCCGCTGCTCTACCACTGCACCGCCGGCAAGGACCGCACCGGCTGGGCGACGTATCTGCTGCTGCGCCTGGTCGGCGTACCGGACAAGGCGTCCGTGGGCGACTACCTGGCCTCCAACACCTACCGGTCCGCCTACGACGCGAAGGTGCGCGAGGCGCTCAAGCAGGGCGGGCTCATGCAGAACCCGGACCTGATCATCCCGCTCCAGGAGGTGCGGACCGACTACCTGGACACGGCGCTCGACGAGGCCGCCCAGCGGTACGGCGGCCTGCGGGGCTATCTGACCGAGGGGCTCGGCCTGGACGCGGGCACCCTCCTGCAGCTGCGCCACCGCATGGTCGGATAGACACTGTTCGGCCAGCTGGACGCCGTTGGACCGGCTAGGCCACGATCCCGCCCGCCCTGGCCGCCGCGAGCCACGCCGGGAACTCCCCCACCAGCCGGTCGTACAGCTCGTCGTCCGGCAGGGTCAGGGGGTCGGTCCCGGCGTGGAAGAAGCCCGCGTTGTCGACCGGGCGCTTGGCCGGCACGGCGAGTTCGTCGAGCTTGCGCAGGTAGTCGAACTGCTTGCTGGCCGGGTCGCCGAAGCCGATGAACTGCCAGAACAGGGGCAGCTTCGCCGCCTTGCACAGGTAGCGCTCGGCGGCGAGCTTGTTGACCGGTCCGCCGTCGGTCTGGAAGACCACCAGGGCGGGCGTGGCGAGGCCCCCCTCGGCGTGGTCGATGTAGTGGTCGATGACGGCGTCCATCGCCAGGTGGTAGCTGGTCTTCCCCATGTGCCCGAGCCCGGCGACGATGGCGTCGATCCGGCCCTGGTGGTCGTCGAGCGCGATCTCCGTCACCGCGTCGACGTCCGTGGAGAAGAAGACGGTGGGCACGGTCCCGTCGTCGTCGAGGTGCGCGCAGAGGCCGAGCACCCGGTCGGCCAGGGCCTGGACGCTGCCGTCCTGGTAGTACGGCCGCATGGATCCCGAGTAGTCGACGACGAGGTAGACCGCCGCGCGGGCGCCCTCCAGGCCGTGTCTGCGCAGGGATACTCCGGCGCTCTTGTAGAGGCTGACGAGCGCGGGCGCCGAGTCCTCCACCTTGCGCAGACTGATCGCGGAACCCCTGCCGCTCGCCGAGTCCATGCGCCGCTCCGTTCTCCCCGGCGGGCCGCCACCGTGCCGGCCCGTCAGCGGCCGAGGGTAGCGTTCGCTCTCTTCTGCCTTGCCCATACGACTGCTAGATATATGCCGCTCAGGCACGCACAGGACGACCACCGGGACAGCCAAGGCGTACGGGAGGCGCGGCATGGGCTCACGGGAGATTTCGTACGGGCTGGACGGCAGGACGGTTCTGATCACCGGGGCGGCGCGTGGGCAGGGCGCGGCGGAGGCGCGGCTGTTCGCCGAGGCCGGGGCGCGGGTCGTCGTCACGGACGTACGGGAGGAGGAGGGGCGCGGGGTCGCCGAATCCCTCGGCGGCCAAGGGGTGTTCGTCCGCCATGACGTGACGGACGCGCGGAGCTGGGCGGCGGCGGTGGCCCGTGCCGTCGACGCCTTCGGGCGGCTCGACGCCCTGGTGAACAACGCCGCGCTGTGGCGCACGGCCTCCGTGGAGGACGAGACGTACGAGAACTTCGAGGCGCTGCTCCGCGTCAATCTGCTGGGACCGTTCCTCGGCATCCAGGCGGTGCTGCCCGCGCTGAAGGAGGCGGGCGGCGGTTCGGTCGTGAACGTCTCGTCGACGGCGGGCCTCGTGGGCATTCCGGGTCACGCGGCCTACGGCTCGACGAAGTTCGGGCTGCGGGGCCTGACCCGGTCCTCCGCGCTGGACCTCGCGCGACACGGTGTCCGGGTCAACTCGGTGCACCCGGGGGCGATCGACACCCCGATGATCGCGGCGGCCTCCACCGGGCGGGACTGGTCGCATCTGCCGCTCGGCAGGATGGGTCGCCCGGAGGAGGTCGGCGAGCTGGTGCTGTTCCTGGCGTCGGACGCGTCGTCGTACATCACGGGCGCGGAGTTCGCCGTGGACGGCGGCTCGACGACGGGGTGACGGCGCGCGGGCCGTCGCTCGGCCTTGCCGGCGGACCTGGTCCCGCTCGTCAACTTGGCGGCAGGCGCGTCTCGTTCAGGCGCGGACGGCGTCCCAACCGCCTGGCGGCGCACGTATCTTGGCCGGATGAACCAAGCCCGTCTGCTGCTGCTCCTCGCCGTCGCCCCGGTCGCCACCGTGGCCGCGTACCTGCTCGGCGACGGCACAGGTGGTGGCGGCGCTGGCGAAGCCGGCCACGGGGTGCCGGAGACCCCACGGCCCTACGACGAGGAGGACTCGGCGGCCGACGCGAAGAACGGCCCGGCGGCCGACTCCGCAGCCGATGACGAGCCGCTCGCCGGTCTGCCGCCCGGCCTCGCCGCCCCCGCCAAGAAGGACCTCGCCCACAAGCTCGTGGCCAGCGCGGAGCACTCGACGCTCGACTGGCGCGGCCAGTACGGCTCCGTCGAGGACACCGGGGACGGGAACGGCTACACCGCCGGCATCGTCGGCTTCTGCACCGGCACGCACGACCTGCTCACGCTCGTCGAGAATTACACCGAGGACCACCCCTCCAACCGCCTGGCCCGCTACCTCCCCGCCCTGCGCGCGGTCGACGGCAGCGACTCGCACCAGGGCCTGGACCCCGGCTTCGTCCGGGCGTGGCGGGCGGAGGCCGCCGAACCCGCGTTCCGCAGGGCCCAAGAGGGCCTGCGCGACCGGCTCTACTTCGACCCCGCGGTGCGCCTCGCCAAGCTCGACGGGCTCGGCACGCTCGGCCAGTTCCTCTACTACGACGCGATGGTCCTGCACGGCCCCGGCACCGGACCGCGCGCCTTCCACGGCCTGCGCGAGGCCGCCCTGAAGGAGGCGGACCCGCCGTCCGAGGGCGGCGGAGAGAAGGTGTATCTCGACGTCTTCCTGGACATCCGCCGCGAGGCGATGAGGCAGGAGAAGGCGCACCGCGACACCACGCGGGTGGACACCGCGCAGCGCCGCTTCCTGCGCGACGGCAACCTCGACCTGCGTACGCCGCTGACGTGGCAGGTGTACGGGGAGACGTTCAGGGTGCCGTAACCCCGTACACCATCGCGTGCCGTCAGCCCTTGACCGCGCCCGCCGCCAGGCCGGAGCCCAGCTTCCGGTGGACGACCACGAAGAAGATCATCACCGGCAGCGTGACCAGGGTGGAGCTGGCCATGACCGGGCCCCAGGACGTCGAGTTCTCCCCGAAGAACTGGTAGATGCCGACGGCCGCCGTGTATTTGTCGCTGCCCTTCATGAAGGTGTACGCGAAGACGAACTCGTTCCACGCCGTGATGAACGCGAAGATCGACGTGGCGACGAGCCCCGGCGCGACCAGCGGCAGCAGCACCGACCAGAACATCCGCGGCCAGGACGCGCCGTCGATGTACGCGGCCTCCTCGACCTCCTTCGGGACGGTGGCGACGAAGCCGCGCAGCGTCCAGATCGCGAAGGGGAGCGAGAGGGCGATGTAGACGATGCTCAGCCCAAGGAGGGAGTTGAGCATGTCGTAGTCCCGCATCTGGATGAAGAGCGGGATGACCAGGGCCTCCAGTGGCACCATCTGCACGATCAGGATCATGATCAGTACGGAGGTGCGGAAGCGGAACTTGAAGCGCGCCACCGCGATGGCCGCGAAGAGCGACAGCAGCGCGGCGGCGGCGATCGTGGCGAGGCCGACGAGCGCCGAGTTCAGCAGGTACGTACCGAAGTTGCCCTTCTCGAAGACGAACGTGAAGTGCTCGAAGCTGATGCCGCTGGGCAGCACGTCCGAGCCCCGCGTGAGCGCCTTCGGGTCGAGCGCGGTGGAGGTCATCCAGTAGACGGGGAAGAGGGTGAAGACGAGGAGCGCGGCGACGGCGACCGGTAGGCCGACGCGGCTCGCGAGCGTGGTGCGGGTGTGGGTACGCGTGCGGGTGCGGGCGGTCACAGTTCCTCCTCCCCTTGCCGGAAGAGCGTACGGATGTAGACGACGGTGATGATCAGGAGCAGCACGGTGAGCAGCACCGCGGCGGCGGCGCCCGCGCCGTAGTCGTTCTTGGCGAACGCCTCGATGTAGGAGTAGACGCCGAGGTTGTAGACCTCCGGGTTGGAGCCGTCGCCGCCCGGCATCAGATAGATCTGGGTGAAGACCTTGAAGTCCCAGATGGTGGAGAGGATGGTCACCACGAGGAAGACGGGCTTGATGGTCGGCACGGTGATGTTCCAGAACCGCTGCCAGGCGCCCGCGCCGTCCAGCTCCCCCGCCTCGTACAGCTCTTTGGGGATCGTCATGAGTCCCGCGAGGACGGTGATGGCGACGAACGGGAAGCCGTGGTGGATGACGTTGAGGGTGGCGATGGCGTAGAACGGGCCGCGCTCGGTGAACCAGTTGGTGGTCTCCGGGTCGATCAGGCCGACGGCGCCCGCGATCTGGCTGACCATGCCGTCCTGCGGCTGGAAGAGCCAGATCCATACGTACGTTCCTGTCACCGCGGGCATGGCCCAGGCGGCGAGGATCGCGATGGAGCAGATGAGCCGCCAGGTCGGCCCGAGGCGGTTGAGGAGCAGTGCCACGAGTGTGCCGAGGGCGACGGTCAGGCCGACGCAGGCCACGGCGAAGAAGACGGTGTTGGGCAGGACGGTCTGCCAGAGCAGGTCGCTGCCGAGCAGGTCGCTGTAGTGGTCGAAGCCGGTGAACGTCCCTGTGCCGCCGCCGAACTTGACCTCGTAGTCCTGGAGGGAGAGCTTGCCGACCTGGATCAGCGGCCAGAGCAGGAGTCCGGCGAGGACGAGGAGGGAGGGGGTGAGGAGGAGCCAGGGGCGGGTGAGGGTGATCAGTTTCTTGCGGCGGCGGGCGGCCTCGGCACCGCCGTCGGGCCGCGGGGGGTCGCGGCGGACCGTGGTCTTCGGTCCGCCGCCTTCGCCGACGAGCGTGTCCTTCACGACAGTCGCGTCCTTCACAGTCGCGCGTCCTTCACAGTCGTGCCTTTCACGGTCGTGCCTTTCACGGTGCCGAACCCGCCTTCGTCACTTGTCCTTGGCGAAGATGGCGTCCATGTCGTCGGCGGCCTTGTCGGCGGCTTCCTGGACGGACGCCTTGCCGGTGAGGATCGACTGGACCATGCGCGGGATGACCTTCGAGGCCTGGATCTCGCCGTACGCCTTGGTCTTGGGGACCGTGGCACCGGCCTCCAGCATCTGCTTGGCGAACGGCTCGACCAGCGGGTCCTTCTTCGCGGCGATCTTCTTCAGCTCGGAGTTCTGGCCGGGGAAGTAGTTCGTCTGCTCGGCCCACTTGGCGGCGAACTCGCCGGTGGTGAGCATCTTCACGAACTCCCAGGCGAGTTCCTTCTTGTCCGTGTCGAACGTGGACAGGTAGGAGCCGCCGAGGAAGGACTTGCTCATGCCGCCGTTCTCACCCGGGATCGGCACGGCGCCGAGCTTGCCCTTGAGGGACGGGTTCTTGTCGACGATCGCCTTCGGGGTCCAGTTGCCGCCGATGGACATGCCGATCTCGCTCTTGTTCCAGGCCTCGCCGACCTCTTTCTCCGTCCAGGTGCTGACCTTGGCCGGGGAGACCTTGTCCTTGGTGGCGAGGTCCGTGTAGAACTCGATGCCCTTGACGGCCTCGGGCGAGTTGATGCCGGACTTCCAGGAGCCGCCGGACTCGGTGGCGAGTTCGCCGCCGGCGCCCCACACGAAGGGGGCGGCGAACATCTCCGCGCCGCCCGCCACCGGGAAGGCGACCAGGTTCGGCTCCTTCTCCTTGAGCGTCTTCGCGGCCGTCCGCAGCTCCTGCCATGTGGTCGGGGGCTTGATGTCGTGCTTGGCGAAGAGGTCCTTGCGGTAGACGAGCGAGCGGACACCCGCGTACCAGGGCATGCCGTACTGCTTGCCGTCGAGCGTGCCCGCGTCCTTCAGGCCCTCGACCAGGTCGTCGCCGAGGCCCGACTTCTTCACCTCGTCGGTGACGTCGACGAGCGCGTCGGTCTCGGCGAACTGCGGCACCCAGGTCGTGCCGACCTCGGCCACGTCGGGCACCTGGTCCTCACCGCCCTCGATGGCGGTGGTGAACTTCTTCTGGGCGGTGGCCCACTGCTGGTACTCGACCTTGATCTTGGCGCCGGTCTTCTTCTCGAAGGCGTCCCCGGCCTCCTTGAAGAAGGGCCGCGCGTCGGGATTGGTCCCCTCCATGATCCATACGGTGAGCGTCTTGCCCTTGCCGTCGGTGGCCTTGCCGCCGTCGTCTCCGTCATCGCCGCCGCATGCCGTGGCGGTCAGTCCAAGACTCATGGCGACAGCAACAGCCGCGATGACACGTCGCTTCATGCCGGCCCCCTCCAGGTTCCGATTGGTGGGAGCGATTGTGGTCACACCGGACCGAGGCGGTCTAGACCCATTGGTATAAGCGGCCGAACCGTAATGACGGTTGCGAGTGACGCAACATACGCTCATAGCATTGCGTCACTTGCAACGCAGGGGTATCGCGGGTGGGGCACCTCAGTACGATCGGGCGCTCGGCGGGCACCCGGACACGCCACGGCGCCCGCCCAGGTCCGGTCGGGGACGAGGCGGGCGCCGCTTCAGTTCCGTACGTCGTTGTACGGGACGTATGAGGGGTCGTACGGAAGAAGGCGTACGGGTCAGGCCGTCAGAGCCGTACGGGTCAGACCGTCAGGGCGCGGTCCGTCGGGCGGATCGGGGCCGGGAGGTCGCTCGCGCCGGTGAGGAAGCGGTCGACTCCGCGCGCCGCCGAGCGGCCCTCGGCGATCGCCCAGACGATGAGCGACTGGCCGCGGCCCGCGTCGCCGGCGACGAAGACGCCGGGGACGTTGGTCTGGAAGTCGGCGTCGCGCGCGACGTTGCCGCGCTCGTCCAGCTCCAGGGCGAACTGGTCCACGAGGCCGTTCTCGCGGTCCGTGCCGGTGAAGCCCATCGCGAGGGTGACCAGCTGGGCGGGGATCTTGCGCTCCGTACCCGGCTTCTGGGTCAGCTTGCCGTCGATGAACTCCACCTCGACGAGGTGCAGGAACTGGACGTTGCCGTCCTCGTCGCCCTCGAAGTGCGTGGTCGAGACGGAGTAGACCCGCTCGCCGCCCTCCTCGTGCGCGGAGGTCACCTTGTACAGCATGGGGAAGGTCGGCCACGGCTGGTGGGCCGCGCGGTCCTCGCCCGGCTTCGGCATGATCTCCAGCTGGGTGACCGAGGCCGCGCCCTGGCGGTGGGCGGTGCCCACGCAGTCCGCGCCGGTGTCGCCGCCGCCGATGACGACGACGTGCTTGCCCTCGGCGGTGATGGGGGGCGCCACGAAGTCGCCCTCCTGCACCTTGTTGGCGAGCGGCAGGTACTCCATGGCGAAGTGGATGCCGTTCAGGTCGCGGCCCGGGACGGGCAGGTCACGGGAGATCGTGGCACCGGCGGCGATGACGACGGCGTCGTACCGCTTGCGCAGCTTCATCGCGTCGATGTCCCGGCCGATCTCCACGCCGGTGCGGAACTTGGTGCCCTCCGCCCGCATCTGCTCGATGCGGCGGTTGATGTGCCGCTTCTCCATCTTGAACTCGGGGATGCCGTAGCGGAGCAGGCCGCCGATGCGGTCGGCGCGCTCGTAGACGGCGACGGTGTGACCGGCGCGGGTCAGCTGCTGGGCGGCGGCCAGGCCCGCCGGGCCCGAGCCGATGACCGCGACCGTCTTGCCGGACAGCCGCTCGGGCGCCTGCGGCGCCACGTCACCGGTCTCCCACGCCTTGTCGATGATGGAGACTTCGACGTTCTTGATGGTGACGGCCGGCTGGTTGATGCCGAGGACGCACGCCGACTCGCACGGGGCGGGGCACAGGCGGCCCGTGAACTCCGGGAAGTTGTTCGTGGCGTGCAGCCGCTCCTGCGCGGCCTGCCAGTCCTCGCGGTAGGCGTAGTCGTTCCACTCCGGGATGAGGTTCCCGAGCGGACAGCCGTTGTGGCAGAACGGGATGCCGCAGTCCATGCAGCGCGAGGCCTGCTTGGAGATGATCGGGAGCAGGGAGCCGGGAACGTAGACCTCGTTCCAGTCGCGGACGCGCTCGCCGACCGGGCGGGTCTTGGCGACCTCGCGGCCGTGGTTCAAAAAGCCCTTGGGATCAGCCATTGGTCGCCGCCTCCATCATCTTCTCGGTGATCTCGGTCTCGGAGAGACCGGCTCGCTCGGCGGCGTCCTTGGCGGCGAGCACTGCCTTGTACGTGCTGGGGATGATCTTGCTGAAGCGCGCCACCGCCACGTCCCACTCGGCGAGCAGCTTCTCGGCGACGGTCGAGCCCGTCTCCTCCTGGTGGCGGCGCACCACGTCGTGCAGCCACTGCTTGTCGGTGTCGGACAGCTCCTCGACGGCGCCGAGGTTGCCCGCGTTGACGTTGTCGCGGTCCAGGTCGATGACGTACGCGATGCCGCCGGACATGCCGGCCGCGAAGTTGCGCCCGGTCTCGCCGAGGACGACGGCGTGGCCGCCGGTCATGTACTCGCAGCCGTGGTCGCCCACGCCCTCGGAGACCACGGTCGCCCCGGAGTTGCGGACGCAGAAGCGCTCGCCGGTGCGGCCCCGCAGGAACAGTTCGCCGCCGGTCGCGCCGTACGCGATGGTGTTGCCGGCGATCGTCGAGTACTCGGCGAGGTGGTCGGCGCCGCGGTCCGGGCGGACGATGATGCGGCCGCCGGACAGGCCCTTGCCGACGTAGTCGTTGGCGTCACCCTCCAGACGCAGGGTGACACCGCGCGGCACGAAGGCGCCGAAGGACTGGCCCGCCGAGCCGGTGAAGGTGATGTCGATGGTGTCGTCGGGCAGACCGGCGCCGCCGAACTTCTTCGTCACCTCGTGGCCGAGCATCGTGCCGACCGTGCGGTTGATGTTGCGGATCGCGACCTGGGCGCGCACGGGCTGCGCGTCGGTGGCGGTGGAGGCGGCGAGCGCGTCGGCGGACAGCTTGATCAGCTCGTTGTCGAGCGCCTTCTCCAGGCCGTGGTCCTGGACGGTGATCTGGTGGCGCACGGCGCCGGCGGGCAGCGCGGGCACGTGGAAGAGCGGCTCCAGGTCAAGGCCCTGCGCCTTCCAGTGCTTGACGGCCTTGTCGGTGTCGAGGAGTTCGGCGTGGCCGACGGCCTCCTCGATGGAGCGGAAGCCCAGCTCGGCGAGGAGTTCGCGGACCTCCTCGGCGATGAACTCGAAGAAGTTCACGACGTACTCGGCCTTGCCGGAGAACCGCTCGCGCAGCGCCGGGTTCTGCGTGGCGATGCCCACCGGGCAGGTGTCCAGGTGGCAGACGCGCATCATGACGCAGCCGGAGACGACGAGCGGCGCGGTCGCGAAACCGAACTCCTCGGCGCCGAGCAGCGCGGCGATGATGACGTCGCGGCCGGTCTTCAGCTGGCCGTCGGTCTGTACGACGATGCGGTCGCGCAGGCCGTTGAGCAGCAGCGTCTGCTGGGTCTCGGCGAGGCCCAGCTCCCAGGGGCCGCCCGCGTGCTTCAGCGAGGTCAGCGGCGAGGCGCCCGTGCCGCCGTCGTGGCCGGAGATGAGGACGACGTCCGCGTGGGCCTTGGAGACGCCCGCGGCGACCGTGCCGACGCCGACCTCGGAGACCAGCTTCACGTGGATGCGGGCCTGCGGGTTGGCGTTCTTGAGGTCGTGGATCAGCTGGGCGAGGTCCTCGATGGAGTAGATGTCGTGGTGCGGCGGCGGCGAGATGAGGCCCACGCCGGGCGTCGAGTGACGCGTCTTGGCGACCCACGGGTAGACCTTGTGGCCGGGCAGCTGACCGCCCTCGCCGGGCTTGGCGCCCTGCGCCATCTTGATCTGGATGTCGTCGGCGTTGACCAGGTACTCGCTGGTGACACCGAAGCGGCCGGAGGCGACCTGCTTGATGGAGGAGCGGCGCGCCGGGTCGTAGAGCCGGTCCGCGTCTTCGCCGCCCTCACCGGTGTTGGACTTGCCGCCCAGCTGGTTCATGGCGATGGCGAGGGTCTCGTGCGCCTCGCGGGAGATCGAGCCGTACGACATGGCGCCGGTCGAGAACCGCTTGACGATCTCCGAGGCGGGCTCGACCTCGTCGATGGAGATCGAGGGGCGGTTCGACTTGAAGCCGAAGAGACCGCGCAGCGTCATCAGCCGCTCGGACTGCTCGTTCACGCGACCCGTGTACTGCTTGAAGATGTCGTAGCGGCGGCTGCGCGTGGAGTGCTGGAGGCGGAAGACCGTCTCGGGGTCGAACAGGTGCGGCTCGCCCTCGCGGCGCCACTGGTACTCCCCGCCGATGTCCAGCGCGCGGTGCGCGGAGGGGACGCCGGAGGCCGGGTAGGCCTTGGCGTGGCGGGCGGCGACCTCCTGGGCGATGACGTCGAGGCCGGCGCCGCCGATCTTCGTCGTCGTACCGCTGAAGTACCGCTCCACGAACGCCTGGTCGAGACCGATGGCCTCGAAGACCTGGGCGCCGCGGTAGGAGGCGACGGTGGAGATGCCCATCTTGGACATGACCTTCAGGACGCCCTTGCCGAGGGCGTAGATGAGGTTGCGGATGGCCTGCTCGGGCTCAATGCCGGGCAGGAACGTCCCCGCGCGGACGAGGTCCTCGACGGACTCCATCGCGAGGTAGGGGTTGACGGCGGCGGCGCCGTAGCCGATGAGGAGGGCCACGTGGTGGACCTCGCGCACGTCGCCCGCCTCGACCAGCAGGCCCACCTGGGTGCGCTGCTTGGTGCGGATGAGGTGGTGGTGGACGGCGGAGGTGAGCAGCAGCGAGGGGATCGGCGCGTGCTCGGCGTCGGAGTGCCGGTCGGAGAGCACGATCAGGCGGGCGCCGGCCTCGATGGCGGCGTCGGCCTCGGCGCAGATCTCGTCGATGCGGGCGGCGAGCGCGTCGCCGCCGCCGCTGACGCGGTAGAGACCGGAGAGCGTCGCGGCCTTCATGCCGGGCATGTCGCCGTCGGCGTTGATGTGGATGAGCTTGGCCAGCTCGTCGTTGTCGATCACCGGGAAGGGCAGGGTGACGCTGCGGCAGGACGCGGCGGTCGGCTCCAGGAGGTTGCCCTGCGGGCCGAGCGAGGAGTGCAGCGAGGTGACCAGTTCTTCGCGGATGGCGTCCAGCGGCGGGTTGGTGACCTGCGCGAACAGCTGCGTGAAGTAGTCGAAGATGAGGCGGGGGCGCTCGGACAGAGCCGCGATCGGGGTGTCCGTGCCCATGGAGCCGAGCGGCTCGCCGCCGGTCTTGGCCATCGGCGCGAGGATGATCCGCAGCTCTTCCTCGGTGTAGCCGAAGGTCTGCTGGCGGCGCGTGACGGAGGCGTGCGTGTGCACGATGTGCTCACGCTCGGGCAGGTCGGAGAGCTCGATCTCGCCGGTCTCCAGCCACTCCTGGTACGGGTTCTCGGCGGCGAGGGCGGCCTTGATCTCGTCGTCCTCGACGATGCGGTGCTCGGCGGTGTCGACGAGGAACATGCGGCCGGGCTGGAGGCGGCCCTTGCGGACGACCTTCGCGGGGTCGATGTCGAGGACGCCCACCTCGGAGCCGAGGACGACGAGGCCGTCGTCGGTGACCCAGTAGCGGCCGGGGCGCAGGCCGTTGCGGTCGAGGACCGCGCCGACCTGGGTGCCGTCGGTGAAGGTGACGCAGGCCGGGCCGTCCCAGGGCTCCATCTGCGTGGAGTGGTACTGGTAGAAGGCGCGCCGTGCCGGGTCCATGGAGGCGTGGTTCTCCCAGGCCTCCGGGATCATCATCAGCACGGAGTGCGGCAGGGAACGCCCGCCGAGGTGCAGGAGTTCGAGGACCTCGTCGAAGGACGCGGAGTCGGAGGCGTCCGGCGTGCAGATCGGGAAGATCCGGTCCAGCTTCTCCTGTCCGAAGAGGTCCGAGGCGAGCTGGGACTCGCGGGCGCGCATCCAGTTGCGGTTGCCCTTGACGGTGTTGATCTCGCCGTTGTGCGCGACAAAGCGGTACGGGTGTGCGAGCGGCCAGCTCGGGAACGTGTTCGTCGAGAAGCGGGAGTGGACGAGCGCGACGGCCGTGGCGAAGCGGCGGTCGGACAGGTCGGGGAAGAACGGCTCCAGCTGGCCGGTGGTCAGCATGCCCTTGTAGACGAGGGTGCGGGCGGAGAGCGAGGGGAAGTACGTCCCGGCCTCGCGCTCGGCGCGCTTGCGCAGCATGAACGCCTTGCGGTCCAGCTCCAGGCCGGTGTGCTCGCCGTCGGCGACGAAGACCTGCCGGAAGACCGGCATCGTCGAGCGGGCGGTGGCGCCGAGCAGCTCGGGGGCGACGGGCACGTCGCGCCAGCCGAGGACGGTCAGGCCCTCTTCGGAGGCGATCGTCTCGATCTGTGAGACGGCGGCGTCGGTGGTACCGGCGGTGTCGACCGGCAGGAAGGCGATGCCGACGGCGTAGGCGCCGGCCGCGGGAAGCTCGAATCCGGCCACCTCGCGCAGGAACGCGTCGGGCACCTGGAGCAGGATGCCGGCACCGTCACCCGAGTCGGGCTCGGAGCCGGTGGCGCCGCGGTGTTCGAGGTTGCGCAGTACCGTCAGCGCCTGTTCGACCAGCTCATGGCTGGCAACACCGGTCAGGGTGGCCACGAAACCGACACCGCAGGCGTCGTGTTCGTTACGGGGGTCGTACATCCCCTGGGGGGCGGGGCGACCGTCCATGGGCGACCAGGCGTGGGTACGCATCGGCACTCCCGTCGTCGTCGAGGCAACTACATGTGGCGAGGGACGACGTTGGCCCTGGCGAAATTTCGTGCAGGTTACATGATGGAACGCTTCTCGAAAAGCGGATAGCTCGTTCCATCATGTGGACACAGACGCCGCTCGCGAAGGTGGGGAGCGGTTCGAGGGGGACCCTTGGGCCCTCGGGGCCGCCGCGGACAGATCCATGACCGAGCGCCCGGAACGCCGCGGGCCTCATTGCCCACAGCGCTTACGGCTCATGCCCCATGGCAATCGATTCGAAACCGCTGAGTAACGGCTACTTATGCGAGGTCGCACATATGCCTGCACGGCCGCAGCGGCTCATCCTAGGGCCGTACCGAACAGGCTGCCCAGGGCGTACGTCACACCCGCCGCCGCCCCGCCGAGCGCGAGCTGCCGCAGACCGCTGAACCACCACGAGCGCGCGGTCACCTTGGCGACCACCGCGCCGCAGGCGAAGAGCCCGATCAGCGCGAGCACCAGGGCGGGCCACAGCACGGTGGCACCGAGGAGATACGGCAGTACGGGCAGCAGGGCACCCAGCGCGAACGAGCCGAAGGACGACACCGCCGCGACGGTCGGCGACGGCAGGTCGCTCGGGTCGATGCCCAGCTCCTCGCGGGCATGGATCTCCAGCGCCTGCTCGGGGTCCCTGGAGAGCTGGCGGGCGACCTCGCGGGCCAGCTCCGGCTCGACCCCGCGGGAGGCGTACAACGCGGCGAGCTCGCGCTCCTCGTCCATCGGGTGCTTGCGCAACTCCCGCCGCTCCACGTCCAGTTCGGCCTGGACCAGCTCGCGCTGCGAGGCGACGGAGGTGTACTCGCCGGCCGCCATGGAGAAGGCGCCCGCGGCGAGCCCCGCGAGGCCCGTGATGACGATGGTCTGCTGCGCGACCGAGCCGCCCGCGACACCCGTCATCAGCGCCAGGTTGGACACGAGCCCGTCCATGGCGCCGAAGACGGCGGGGCGCAGCCAGCCGCCGTTGACGTCGCGGTGGGTGTGGTTGTCGCGGTGCGCCTCGTGCAGTGCCGCTTCGGTCTCGATGATCGCCATGGTATGGACCCCCTCAATGCTTGGACAGCGTCCAAAGTACGCGCGAAAAAAATCTCCCGCCAGCAAGGAAGGCCGTACTTACCTGCGCAAACGCGCCTCGGCGGGGGTCTCGCGGAGCCGTTCGGGCGCTGGCGGAAAGGAGGCTCGAAGGGGTGATCTGAGCCCGTGCGTGCTCGTGTGAGCACGCCGCGTGGCAGAGATGGACCAAGCAAGCACCGCATCCAGCGGTCCGCGCAACAGGGAGGCACGGCATGGCGTCCAGCGCATGCGTTCCCTCGGTCCCGACACCCGGTGAAGCCGCCGGCCTCCGCGAACGGGCACGCGGCGCGCTGCTCGGCCTGGCGGTCGGCGACGCGCTCGGCGCACCCGCGGAGAACATGAAACCGTCCGAGATCCGGGCCCGTTGGGGCCGCATCACCGGATACGTCGCCGAACACCCGGCGGGCACGGACGACACGGAGTACGCGATCTTCTCGGGGCTGCTGCTCGCCCGGCACGGCTCGGCGCTGACCGTCGCGCACGTCGAGACCGCCTGGCACCAGTGGATCGTCGACCTGGACGAGGGCCCCTTCCGGGGCGCGGGCTTCAGCGAACGCGGCACCCTGGAGAACCTGCGCCGCGGCCTCGCCGCCCCCATCTCGGCCCAGCACCGGCACGCCTGGAGCGACGGCCTGGCGATGCGGGCCGCGCCGTTCGGCGTCTTCGCCGCGGGGCGCCCCGCCGAGGCGGCCCGCCTCATCGCCATCGATGGCTCGGTCAGCCATGACGGGGAAGGCATTTACGGCGGCCAGGCCGTCGCGGCGGGGGTCGCGGCGGCGATGGCGGGCGCGCGGGTGGACGCTGTCGTGACGGCGGCGCTCTCCGTCATCCCGGACGACTGCTGGACGTCGCGCTCGCTGCGGCGGGCGGTCGCGGTCGCCCATCGCGGCGAACGCGCGGTCCGCTCCGCGGTGGTGATCGGCGGCTACCCCTGGACCGATCTCGCGCCGGAGGCGGTGGGCCTCGCCTTCGGCGCGTACGCGGCGGCGCGCGGCGACTTCCGCTGCGCGGTGCTGTCGGCGGTGAACATGGGGCGGGACGCGGATACGACGGCGGCGGTGGCGGGGGCGCTCGCCGGGGCGACATGTGGCGCCTCCTCGATTCCCGAGCCCTGGGCGCTGGCCATCGGGCCCGCACGGGGGAGCTGCCTGCCGTCGATGCGGGGGCATCACGTACTGGACGTGGCGGAGCTGCTGGTTCCCGACGGGGAGGTGCCGTGAGCGTCGACAATCCCGCCGCTTCGCGGCGGATCTTTCCCACCCTCCCCCAAACTCCAAAGAGCAGGGGATGCCCCCTTCCCGTTCACCTCGCACCAGCCGGCGAACCGAAAGACCATCCGGTGCCCGTCCCCGCCGCGGGCCGCGCCGCTTCCGCTGTGCCCACGGCGCCGGGTGCCGACCGAATGGGCCCCCGCGTCGAAGGCCTGCTGCTAGGGCTGTCCGCTGGCGACGCCGCCGGCTGGCCCGCGGCCCGGCACCGCGCCGCCCGCATGCCCGAGTGGACCCGCCGCCTCACCCGCGAACTGGACACCTTCGCCGAGCAGAACGCCACGACCACCCTCCCCGTCCCCATCGCCCTGAACCAGCCCCCCGAGCCCCTGCGCCTCGGCCCCTCCGACGACGCCGAATGGGCGGCCTTCACCGCGGAGTCCCTGCTCCGCGCGGCGGACGGCACCCTCGACCCCGGGCTGCCCCGGGCCGCCGGGTCCGCGCGGCCCTGGACCTCGCCTGGTCCACCCTCGCCGCCGAGGTCGCCGCCGCCGCGGCCCGCGCCCCGGAGGTCGAATCGGCCCTGCTGCCGCTGCGCGCCCGGATCTCGGTCCGCGCGGGCCTCGGCAACCTCGCCGCCGGGCTGCGGCCACCCGCCACCGGCCACGACAACCCGCACTTCTTCGACGACGCCGCCTGCGTACGGGCCTGCGTGCTCGCCCTGGTCCACCCCGGCGACCCCGAACAGGCCGCCGCCCTCGCGGAGTTCGACGCCCGCTACACCCAGGACGGCGACGGCATCCACGGCGCCCGCGCGATGGCCGCGGCGATCGCGTCGGTGCTCGGCGGCGCGGACGTCGAGCAGGCGGTGGACGCCGCGCTCGCCCAGCTCCCCGAGCACACCGAGATCGGCCGGAACGCCCGGCACGCCGTGAAGCTCGCCCAGGCCGCCGCGTGCGCCTTCGACCTCGTACCGCTCCTGGAACACCAGATCGTCGACCACGTGTACAGCTACGGCATCGCCGCCGCCGAGACCGTTCCGGTGGCGCTCGCCCTGGCCACCGCCGCGCTCGGCCGCATCTGCGAGGCCGTGCCCGCGGCCGCCTGCCTCTCCCGGGTCGCGGACTCCGCGCCCGCCCTCGCCGGGGCGCTGACCGGCGCGTTCGGCACGGCGGTGGCGATCCCCGAGGCATGGCGCGAGACCTGCCGGACGCTGTCCGGCTGCACGCTGCCCCGCCTCGCCGGCACCGACCTGGTGGAACTCGCCGGGCACCTGGCACACACGGAACTGGCCGCTCCAGGTGGACAATCCCGGACATGAACCGCATGAAGCCCACAACTGGCAAGGTCGGTACCGGCACGGTCGGCCTGGCGGACCGCATCACCGGCAGCCTCGTCGGCGCGGCGGTCGGCGACGCTCTCGGCGGGCCTGTCGAGGGATACGCGCCCGAGCAGATCGCCGAGCGGCACGGCGGCCGCGTCCAGGGCGTCGTCGGCCCCTGGAACGGCGACGCGTGGCGCACCGCCCGCCCCATCGCGCCGTACCACAAGGGCGACGGCCACGTCACCGACGACACCTTGCTGACCCACGCGCTCGTACGGGTGTACGGCACCGTCCGTGATCACCTCGACGCGTACGCCGTCGCCGACCACCTCGTGCCCGACCTCATGACGACCCCGCGCTGGATCCCGGAGCTGGAGGCCGAGGCCCTCCCCCTGCACCGGATCTTCCTCGCCGAGAAGTGGCTCGTCGCCCGCCTCCACTACGGCCACGTCGACCCGCGCGAGGCGGGCACCGGCAACATCGTCAACTGCGGCGCCGCGATGTACATGGCGCCGGTCGGCCTGGTCAACGCCGCGAACCCGGCGGCCGCGTACGCCGAGGCCCTCGACGTCGCGGGCGCCCACCAGTCCTCGTACGGCCGCGAGGCGGCGGGCGTCTTCGCGGCGGCGGTCGCGGCCGCCTGCACGCCCGGCGCCACGCCGGAATCGGTGGTCGACGCGTGCCTCGCCCTGGCGAAGGACGGCACACGCGCCGCGATCGAGGCGGTGGCGGAAGTGGCCGCGCGGCACCGGGACTTCGAGACGGCCCTGGCCCCCGTCCGCGCCGCCGTCGCCCCCTTCGACACGGTCGGCCCCGACTACCGCGCCCCGTCGCTCGGCGCCCGCCGCCCCTCACGCCTGCACGCCATCGAGGAGCTGCCGGTGGCCCTGGCCATGCTCCTGGTCGGCGGGGGCGACTACCGCCGCACGGTCCTCGGCTCGGTCAACTACGGCCGCGACTGCGACTCCATCGCGACGATGAGCGGCGCGATCGTGGGCGCGTTGGGCGGGGAGGCGGCGGTCCCACGGGACTGGGCGAAGACGGTGGCGGAGGCGAGCCGCCTCGACCTGCACGCCCCGGCGACGGCTCTGGCCGAGGTCGCCCGGGAGATCTTCGCCCGGGACGTCGCGCGCCGCCGCGCCCACGAGGCCGCCTTCGGCGCACTGACGACCACGGACGCCGTCGCCCCCGACACGAGTGCCCCTGCCCCGGCACCCACCCAGGCACGGTCGGCGGGGACGGGCACGGAGGCAGGTACGGGTACGGGGACGGGGGTCGGGACTTCGGCCGGCCCCGGGACCGCGGCCGGGACCGGGACCGGGGCCAGGACCGGGACCGGGACCGCGGCTGCGGCCGAGACCGGGACCGCGGCCAGGACCGGGACCGCGGCCAGGACCGGGGCCGGGGCCGGGACCGCGGCTGCGGCCGAGACCGGGGCCAGGACCGCGGCTGCGGCCGAGACCGGGGCCAGGACCGCGGCTGCGGCCGGGGCCGGGGCCGGGGCCAGGACCGGGACCGCGACCGCGACCGGGACCGCAGGGGCCACACGAGGCGTCGGCCATGCCCCAGGCGCCGATGTCCCGGCAGCCACGAGCACCACGGCAGTCCCGGCAGCCACGAGCACCGCGACAGTTTCGGCAGTCCCGGCAGCCACGAGCACCGCGACAGTTTCGGCAGTCCCGGCAGCCACGAACACCGCGACAGTCCCGGCAGCCACGAGCACCGCGACGGTCTCGGCGGCCTCCGCAGCCACAAGCACCACGACAGTCTCAGCGGCCTCCGCAGCCACAAGCACCACGACAGTCTCGGCGGTCTCGGCAGCCACCCTGGTTCCGGACCCCACCGCGCCCGAGCCCGCCAAGGCTCCGCCGACCGCCCACGCCCCGAGCGCCCCGCCGGCCGTCAACGGCAAACCCGTCGGCCTTGCGCCACGCCCGCTCACTCCCCCCGCCACCCCGTGATCCGCCTCACCTGGGTCCAGCCGGAGGACCTCATCGGCCACGAACTCCAGCAGGCCGGGCACGAGGGCCGTGACGTCTCCTCCGTACGCGCCCGCTGGCTCGCGGCGGGCGGGCACCCGGCCCCGCCGCGCGCGGGCGCCTCCCCCACCCCGGCCCCGCCCCACCTCCGCGCCCTGGCCGAACAGCTCCTGGACGAGCTGGGGCCCGCCACCCCCGTGGGGCCGCCGACCACCCCCGGCGGCCCCACGCCGACCGCCCCCACCGGCCTCCGCGACCGTCTTCACGCCGCCTGGCTCGGCAGGGCCGCCGGCTGCCTCCTCGGCAAACCGGTGGAGAAGCTGCCCCTCGACGGCATCCGGAGCATCGCCAGGGCGACGGGCAACTGGCCGCTGACGACCTGGTTCACGGAACGCGGGCTCCCGGCCGCGCTCAAGGCGGCGTACCCGTGGAACAAGCGCTCCGCGGCGACCTCCCTCGCCGAGAACATCGACGGCATGCCCGAGGACGACGACCTCAACTACCCCCTGCTGAACCTCGTCCTCCTCCAGCGCCACGGCACGTCCTTCACCACCGAGGACGTGGCGCGGCTCTGGCTGGACGAGCTGCCGGCCGGGCGCACGTTCACCGCCGAGCGCGTCGCCTACCGCAACCTCCTCCAGGGCATGGAGCCCCCGCACACCGCCACCCACCGCAACCCCTTCCGCGAGTGGATCGGCGCCCTGATCCGGGCCGACGTGCACGGCTGGACCAACCCCGGCGCGCCCGCGGCGGCCGCCGCGCAGGCCTGTCGCGACGCGGCGCTGACCCACACCGGGAACGGCGTCCACGGAGCGGCGTTCGCGGCGGCCACCATCGCCGCGGCCGCCGCCGGGAACGCGGACGTCCACCAGTGTCTGCGTACCGGCCTCGCGGCCGTCCCACCGGACTGCCGGCTGTCCCGCGCCATCCGCGAGGCGATCGAACTGGCCGCCATGACAAGGGAGTTCGACGAGGTGGTGGACCGGCTCCACGCCGCCCACGCCGCCCACCACTGGGTGCACGTCGTCCCCAACGCCGCCCTGCTCGCCGCCGCCCTCACCCACGCCGACGGTGACTTCACCGGCTCCATCACCCGCGCCGTCTCCGGCGGCTGGGACACCGACTCCAACGGCGCGACCGCCGGGTCGATCGCGGGCCTGCTGGCGGGGCACCCGGCCGCGCTGCCCGCCCGCTGGACGGCACCGCTCAAGAACCGGCTCGCCACGTCCGTGGGCGGCTTCGACGGCATCGGCTTCGACACCCTCGCAGAACTCACCGCCCGGGAGGCACACCGCTCATGACGCCGACACCCGTGACACCGACACCCCACATCGCCGTCCTCGGCAGCGCCAACATGGACCTCGTCGCGTACGTCGCCAAGGCCCCGCGACGCGGTGAGACCGTGACGGGCCGCGAGTTCCGTACGGTCCCCGGCGGCAAAGGCGCCAACCAGGCCGTCGCCGCGGCCCGCGCCGGCGCCACCGTCTCGATGATCGGGGCGGTCGGCGCCGACACCTTCGGCGCGCAGCTGCGCTCCTCGCTCGAACACTCCGGCGTCGACACGGACCTGCTGCGCAGGGTGGAGGCGCCGACCGGCACCGCGCACATCGTCGTCGACGACGAGGGCGGCAACGCGATCGTCGTCGTCCCCGGCGCCAACGGCACCGTCAAGGGCCTCACCCCCGGCGACGAGACCCTGATCGCCTCCGCCGACGCCCTGCTGCTGCAATTGGAGATCCCGCTCAAGGGGGTGCTCACCGCCGCGCGGGCGGCCCGCCGCCACGGGGTGCGCACGGTCCTCACCCCGGCCCCCGCCCAGCCGCTCCCCGACGAACTCCTCGCCGCCACCGACCTGTTGCTGCCCAACGAGCACGAGGCCGCCGCCCTCACCGGCATCGCGGACGACCCGCGGGCCGCCGCCCGCACCCTGCTGGCCCAGGTCCCCGAGGTCGTCATCACCCTCGGCGCCCAGGGCAGTCTGTACGCGGCTCGCGGCGCCGAACCGGTGACGGTCCCCGCGCCACGCGTCACAGCGGTCGACACCACCGGCGCGGGCGACACCTTCGCCGGGACCCTGGCCGTGGCGCTCGCCGAAGGCAAGTCCGTGCCGGACGCGCTCCACTGGGCGTCCTCGGCGGCCGCGCTCTCCGTACAGCGCCCGGGGGCGTCCGCCTCCATGCCGTGTCGCAAGGAGATCGACGCCCAGGCAGCGGAAGCGAACACGAGCACGACGAACGGCACCCCCTCATGACACAGCCGCAGCCGCTCACGGCCCCGCCCCTCACCGGCCTCCGCGTCCTGGACCTGGCCACCCTCTTCGCCGGACCTCTCGCCGCCACCATGCTCGGCGACTTCGGCGCGGAGGTCATCAAGGTCGAGCACCCGAGCCGCCCCGACCCCTCCCGCGGCCACGGCCCGTCGAAGGACGGCGTCGGCCTGTGGTGGAAGCTGCTGGGCCGCAACAAGCGCACGATGACGCTGGACCTGTCCATGCCCGGCGGCCGCGAGACGCTCCTGCGCCTCACCGCCACCGCCGACGTGATCATCGAGAACTTCCGCCCCGGCACTCTGGAGAAGTGGGACCTCGGCTGGGACGAGCTGAGCGAGGCCAACCCCCGCCTGGTCCTGACCCGCGTCACGGGCTTCGGCCAGTTCGGTCCGTACGCCCGCCGCCCCGGCTTCGGCACGCTCGCCGAGGCCATGAGCGGTTTCGCCGCGATCACCGGCGACCCCGACGGGCCCCCGACGCTGCCGCCCTTCGGCCTCGCCGACTCGATCGCGGGCCTGGCGACGGCGTACGCGGTGCTGACCGCCCTCACGGCACGTGAGCGCACGGGCCGCGGGCAGGTGGTCGACATGGCGATCATCGAACCGATCCTCACGGTCCTCGGCCCCCAGCCGCTCTGGTACGACCAGTTGGGCTTCGTCCAGCCCCGCACCGGCAACCGCTCCACGAACAACGCGCCCCGCAACACCTACCGCACCGCCGACGGCGGCTGGGTCGCCGTCTCCACCTCGGCGCAGTCCATCGCGGAGCGCGTGCTGCGCCTGGTCGGCCGCCCGGAGCTGATCGCCGAGCCGTGGTTCGCCTCGGGCGCGGAGCGGGCCGACCACGCCGACGTCCTCGACGAGGCGGTCGGCGGCTGGATCGCCCGCCACACCCGCGCCGAGGTGATCGAGGCCTTCGAGAAGGCACAGGCGGCGGTCGCCCCCATCCAGGACGTACGCGACGTCATGACGGACCCCCAGTACGCCGCCCTGTCCACGCTCACCACCGTCGAGGACCCGGAGCTCGGCCCGCTGCGCATGCAGAACGTACTCTTCCGCCTCTCCGAGACGCCCGGCGCGATCAGCTGGGCGGGCCGCCCGCACGGCGCCGACACCGACGCGGTCCTGACCGAACTCGGCCTGACGGAACGGGAGATCACCACCCTGCGCAAAGAGGGCGCCCTATGACCACCGCCCACCCCCTGACCTGGCTCTACGCCCCCGGCGACCGGCCCGAGGTAGTGGCCAAGGCCCTGCACGCGGGCGCCGACGTGGTGATCGTCGACCTGGAGGACGCGGTCGCCCCCGACCGCAAGGAGTACGCGCGGTCGGCGACGGCGGAACTCCTCTCGGAGCCGCATCCGTCGCCCGTCCCCGTCCCCGTCCACGTCCGGGTGAACACCCTGGGCACCCCTCTCGGCGACGCCGACCTCCGTGTGATCGCCCCGCTCCCCGGCGTGGCGGGGCTGCGCCTGCCCAAGGTCACCTCCCGCGCCGACGTCATCCGCGTCGCGGAACGCGCGGTTCCCGCCGACGGCGGCTCCCCCAGCCTGCACGCCCTCGTCGAGTCGGCGCTCGGCCTTGAGCACGCCTTCGCCATCGCCACCGCGCACCCGGCGCTGCACGGCCTCTCCCTCGGCGAGGCGGACCTCCGTGCCGACCTCGGCGTACGGGAGGACGCGGGCCTGGACTGGGCGCGCTCCCGCGTGGTGGTGGCCGCCCGGGCCGCGGGTCTCGCCCCGCCCGGCCAGTCCGTCCACCCGGACATCCGCGATCTCGACGGCCTGGCCGCGTCCTGCGCCCGGGGCCGCGCGCTCGGCTTCCTCGGCCGCGCGGCGATCCACCCCCGCCAGCTCCCGGTGATCGAACGGGCCTACCTCCCCACCGCCGAGGAGATCGAACGCGCGGAGGAGATCACCAAGGCGGCGGCGACGGACGAGGGCGCCCTGGCCCTGCCGGACGGACGCTTCGTCGACCGGGCGGTGGTGGAGGGCGCGCAGCGCGTCCTGTCCCTGGCGCGCCGCCTGCGCTAGCCGAAAGCGAGGGGCCGCCGGATCAACCGATCCGGCGGCCCCATCGACGTACGACCCGAAGACGTCAGCTCTTCTTGGCGGACTCGGCCTCGCCCTCGGGCGCGGACTCGGGCGCGGACTCGGGCTCGGCCTGGGGCGCGGCCTCGCCCTCGGGCTCAGCCGCATCCTCGGGGGCCTTCTCCCCCTTGGTGAGCTTCACACAACCGCCGTCACCATCACCGCCACTGCCGCCCGCGCCGGAGGCCACCTCGCCGGAGCCATCCGGTTCCACGATCTCCTCGCGCCCGGGGCGGGTCCGCGCCGACAGGACGAGGTAGACGACCGCCAGCACGAAGACCACGATCGCGGTCCAGACGTTGAGCCGCAGACCGAGCACGTGGTGCGCGTCATCCACCCGCATGTACTCGATCCAGCCGCGCCCGGCGCAGTACGAGGCGACGTACAGCGCGAAGGCCCGGCCGTGCCCGAGCTTGAAGCGGCGGTCGGCCCAGATGACGAGGAGGGCGACGCCGACGCACCACAGGGACTCGTACAGGAAGGTGGGGTGGTAGGTGCCGGGGACCCGGCCGTCCTCCGCCGAGGTGATCTTCAGCGCCCACGGCACGTCCGTGGCCTTGCCGTACAGCTCCTGGTTGAACCAGTTGCCCCAGCGGCCGATGGCCTGGGCGAGGGCGATGCCGGGGGCCAGGGCGTCGGCCCAGGCCGGCAGCGGGATGCCCCGGCGGCGGCAGCCGATCCACGCGCCGACCGCGCCGAGCGCGATCGCGCCCCAGATCCCGAGGCCGCCTTCCCAGATTTTGAAGGCGTCGACCCAGTCACGGCCCTCGCTGAAGTACAGCTGGTAGTCCGTGATCACGTGGTAGAGACGCCCGCCGACGAGACCGAACGGCACGGCCCACACGGCGATGTCGGCCACGGTGCCGGGCCGGCCCCGCGGGCGACCCACCGTTTGTTGCCGAGCCATACGGCCACGAAGACGCCGATGATGATGCAGAACGCGTAGCCGCGCAGCGGAAGGGGTCCGAGTTCGACCACACCGCGGGACGGGCTGGGAATGTAGGCAAGGTCCATGGCAGGTCCGACGCTACCGTGCCGGGTGGTGGGGGCGGCAACCAGCCCGGCTACGGGTCCATAACAGGCGTACGGTTCACAGGCGTGTGGTGCGGGGGAGCTAGCTCTTGTTGGCCTCCTCCACCTGCTGCCGCAGCTTCTGCGGGGTCAGGGGGTTCTGCTCGTCACCGAAGATGCTCTTCCCGTCGAGCAGCACGGTCGGCGTGCCCTGGAGCTTCGCGTCCTGGAAGGCCTTGTTCGACTTGGTGACCCAGCTGTCGTGCTTGCCGTCCTCGACGCACTTCTTGAAGGGGTCCGTGACGAGACCGTCGACCTGACCGGCGAGCTCGATCAACCGGCCGTTGTCCCCGTAGGCGTCCTCGGTTTCCGGGGGCTGGTTCTTGAAGAGCACGTCGTGGTAGGCCGGGAACTTGCCGGCGTCCTGGGCGCACGCCGCGGCGTTGGCCGCGCGCAGGGAGCCGCTGCCGCCCATGTTCCCGTCGATGAGGGTGGCCAGGTGGTACTCGACCTTGAGCCGGCCCTTCTCGGCGAGGTCGTTGATCGTCGAGCGATAGCCGTCCTCGAACTGCTTGCAGGCCGGGCAGCGGAAGTCCTCCCAGATGGTGAGGGTCGCCTTGGCGCTGTCCTTGCCGAGGGGGATCGTCAGCCGGTCCTTGCCCGCGGCCCCCGCGGGGACGGCCACCGGGCCCGAGGTGTCGCTCTTGTCGTCGCCGGAATTGGCGGCGAGCAGCCCCACCACGGCGGCGAGGCCGAGGACGCCGACCACCGCGGCGCCCACGATCAGCGCCCGGCGCCGCTTGTCGCGGGCCTTCTGTCGCTCTCGCTCTTCCGTCAGCCGCTCACGGGCCGATCGCTTTGCCTCACGGTTCTTCTCACTCACACCCCGCCAACGAACCGGGGAGGCACGAGCGTGCCTCCCCGGTCCAGGACCACCCGTACGAGTTACGCCTTGCCGCGGACCCCGTCCGCGAGCTCGGCCGCCAGCGCGCGCACGGCGGCCAGCCCGGCGGCCTCGTCCTCGGCGTCGAGCATCCGCTGCACGAAGGCGGAGCCGACGATCACTCCGTCGGCGAAGCCCGCGACCTCGGCGGCCTGGCGGGCGTTGGAGACGCCGAGGCCCACGCAGACGGGCAGGTCGGTGGTGCCCTTGGTGCGCCGCACCAGGTCCTGGGCCTGCTCGCCGACGGACTCGCGGGTGCCGGTGACGCCCATCAGCGACGCCGCGTACACGAAGCCGGAGCCCGCTGCCGTGATCGTGGCGAGCCGCTCGTCCTTGCTGCTCGGCGCGACGACGAAGACCGTCGCCAGGTCGTGCTTCTCGGCGTGCTCCCTCCAGAGGCCGGACTCCTGGACGGGCAGGTCGGGCAGGATGCAGCCCGCGCCGCCGGCCTCGGCGAGCTCGGCGGTGAAGCGCTCCACGCCGTAGCGGTCGATCGGGTTCCAGTACGTCATGACGAGCACCGGCTTGCCGGTCGCCTCGTGGGCCTCGCGGACGGTGCGCATGACGTCACGGATCTTGAGGCCGCCGCGCAGGGCGATGTCGTCGGCGGTCTGGATGACCGGCCCGTCGAGCACCGGGTCGCTGTGCGGCAGGCCGACCTCGACGACGTCGGCGCCGCCGTCGAAGACCGCCTTGACGGCGGCGATGCCGCCGTCGACGGTGGGGAAGCCGGCGGGGAGGTAGGCGATGAGCGCGGAGCGCCCCTCGGCCTTGGCGACCGCCAGGGTGTCGCTCAACAGCCCGATGTTGCCGCTCACTTGGCGTCCCCCTTGATCTCCGCGCCGGTGGCGGACGCGTCCGCCTCGACGGTGGCGTCCGTGTCGTACAGGCCGAAGTAGCGTGCGGCCGTGTCCATGTCCTTGTCGCCGCGCCCGGAGAGGTTGACGACGATCAGGCCGTCCTTGCCGAGCTCCTTGCCGACGTCGAGCGCCCCGGCGAGCGCGTGGGCGCTCTCGATGGCCGGGATGATGCCCTCCGTGCGGGACAGGAGGCGCAGCGCCCGCATGGCGGCGTCGTCGGTGACGGCGCGGTACTCGCCGCGGCCGCTGTCCTTGAGGTAGGCGTGCTCGGGGCCGATGCCGGGGTAGTCCAGGCCCGCCGAGATCGAGTAGGGCTCGGTGATCTGGCCCTCCTCGTCCTGGAGGACGTAGGAGCGGGAGCCGTGCAGGATGCCCGGCTCGCCCGCGGTCAGCGTGGCCGCGTGCTCGCCGGTCTCGACGCCGTGCCCGGCGGGCTCGCAGCCGACGAGGCGTACGTCCGCGTCCGGGATGAAGGCGTGGAAGAGGCCGATGGCGTTGGAACCGCCGCCCACGCAGGCGACGGCGGCGTCGGGCAGCCGTCCGGCGCGCTCCAGGATCTGGCGGCGGGCCTCGACGCCGATGACGCGGTGGAAGTCGCGGACCATGGCGGGGAAGGGGTGCGGTCCGGCGACGGTCCCGAAGAGGTAGTGGGTGCGGTCGACGTTGGCGACCCAGTCGCGGAACGCCTCGTTGATGGCGTCCTTCAGGGTGCGGCTGCCGGACTTCACGGCGATGACCTCGGCGCCGAGCATGCGCATGCGGGCCACGTTCAGCGCCTGGCGCTGGGTGTCGATCTCGCCCATGTAGATGGTGCATTCGAGGCCGAAGAGCGCGCAGGCGGTGGCCGTGGCGACGCCGTGCTGGCCGGCGCCGGTCTCGGCGATGACGCGGGTCTTGCCCATGCGCTTGGTGAGCAGGGCCTGGCCGAGGACGTTGTTGATCTTGTGCGAGCCGGTGTGGTTGAGGTCCTCGCGCTTGAGGAAGACGCGGGCGCCGCCGGCGTGCTCCGCGAAGCGGGGGACCTCGGTGAGGCTGCTGGGACGGCCGGTGTAGTGGACCAGGAGGTCGTCGAGCTCGCGGGCGAACTCCGGGTCGCTCTTGGCCTTGTCGTACTCGACGGCCACCTCGTCCACGGCGGCCACCAGGGCCTCCGGGATGAACTTGCCGCCGAATGCGCCGAAGTAGCCTTCGGCGCTGGGGATCTGACCCTCGGGGTCCGGGATGAAGAACTGGCTGGGCATGCGTGAACCTCGCTATGGGTGGCGTTGGCGTGTGACATGAGTACGCCTTGGCGCCGTAGCTGTGCGGGCTCTTCTGCGGCTGCGGGCCGTTTTGGGCCGGTCGCGCAGTTCCCCGCGCCCCTTACGGGGCGCTCAGCTCACGGCGGCGCACAAGGCGCCGCCTCGCCATCGCATCCCGGGGATCTGGCCCGGCTCCGAGCCGATGTGATACCTCACCCGCCGGCCCCGCACCCGCCGCGCGGGCGCCCGGCAGCCGCGGGGGCGGCAGCCGGGGGCGAGGCGGGCGGAGATCGGCATCGGGAGGGTCAGCTCCGTCCGTGCCGCAGGGCCGGGTGCGCGCCCGCGGCGACCAGGTCGGAGACCGCGGCCTTCGGGTCGCGGCCGGTCACCAGGGACTCGCCGACGAGGACCGCGTCGGCGCCCGCGTTGGCGTACGCGATCAGGTCGTGCGGGCCGCGGACACCGGACTCGGCGATCTTGACGACGCTGTCCGGCAGCTCGGGGGCGATCCGCTCGAACACGGTGCGGTCGACCTTGAGGGTCTTCAGGTCGCGGGCGTTGACACCGACGACGCGGGCGCCCGCGTCCACGGCGCGCTCGGCCTCCTCCTCGTCGTGCACCTCGACGATCGGCGTGAGGCCGATCGACTCGGCGCGCTCGATGAGGGACTCCAGGGCGGGCTGGTCCAGGGCGGCCACGATCAGCAGCGCGAGGTCGGCGCCGTACGCGCGGGCCTCCCACAGCTGGTACGAGGTAACGATGAAGTCCTTGCGCAGCACCGGGATGTCGACCTTGGCGCGGACCGCCTCCAGGTCGGCGAGCGAGCCGCCGAAGCGGCGCTCCTCGGTGAGCACGGAGATGACGGCGGCGCCGCCCGCCTCGTAGTCGGCGGCGAGCCCTGCGGGGTCGGCGATCGCGGCGAGCGCGCCCTTGGAGGGGCTGGAGCGCTTGACCTCACAGATGACCTTGACGCCGTCGCCGCGCAGGGCGGCCGCGCCGTCCTTGGCCGCGGGGGCCTTGGCCGCGCGTTCCTTGAGCTCGTCGAGGCTGACGCGCGCCTGCCGCTCCGCGAGGTCGGCACGGACTCCGTCGATGATCTCGTCGAGCACACTCACGCGAGCGGTCCCCTTCCCTGACGGTTGAAGCTGACGTTCAAGCTGGTCACTGCGATGGTATCCGCAGGAGGGCGAAGGCCCCGCATCCGGTTGACGCCTGTCCCACGACCTGGACATTCGTCACCCCTACGGCCTGCGCGTTCACGGATGGAGCCAGGACCCGAACGGCAGATTGCGTACGAGGGTGAAGAGCGCGACCAGGACACCGACGCCCCACAGCTGTGCCGGGCGCACGTCGATCCTCGGGGGCCGCCCGCGCGCCACGCGGACCACCCAGACGCTCCACAGCACCGCGAAGAGGCCGTACCCGGCGACGGCGAGCGCGTTGGCGCCGAGGGCCGTGGCGAGGTCGCCGTGGGCGAAGGCGTGGGCGCTGCGCAGTCCGCCGCAGCCGGGGCAGTAGATCCCGGTGAGGCGCAGGAGCGGGCAGGCGGGGTAGTGGCCGGGTTCGTTGGGGTCGACGGCGCCGACGTACGCGAAGGCCCCGGCGACGGCGGCCAGCACGCCGGCTGGCACGAGCAGGCGGGCCAGGAGCGGGGCGCGCCCTTCCGGGCGGTCTCGGCGCTCTCAGGTTCGGCTCTCACGCGTGCATTGTGCCTCGTGCGGGGGCCCGCCGCCCGGTGGCCGGGGAGCACGAGAGGCGGCCCCGGCACCTGCCGGACCGCCTCTCTCCGTACGGTGAAGGTCAGCTCTGGGAGCGCACGACCTGGCGCTGCTGCCGGCTCTTGTCCGCGCCGAGGCCCATGGCGCGCATGACGCCGCCGACGAGGCCGCCGACCACGATGAGGGCCATGCCCGCCCAGAACCCGGGCACGTTGGCCATCACCATGAAGGCACCCGCGACGCAGAAACCGATGAAGGCGATGATGACACCGGTCCAGGCGGCCGGGGTGTGTCCGTGGCTGCTGCCCGCCATGACTTGCTCCTCGTTGCTGTATGCGTGGTGGTGGGCGTAAGACCCACCGCGAGTCGGACGCTCGCTGTCATTGTCCCGTACCGGCGCGTACGCCCTGAGCGCGGGGTCACGCTTCGCGCGTCGGGTCCTCGCCCCGGTCCAGGGCCTTCCACAGTTCCTCGGGCCGCTCCGGGTCGGGGGCGCGGCGCGCCTTGCGGGGGCTCGGCGAGCCGTCGCGTTCGTAGCGCCCCGACATGGCGGGCCATGAGCGACCGTACGTGAGGGCGAGCAGGCCCGCGAGCAGGAGGAGGACGCCCGCGGCGGCCGCGGCGTAGGGCCAGCCGGTGTGACTCAGGTCGCTGATGGTGGCGGCGGCGTCGCCGGACGCGGTGGCGGCCTTCTCGTCGAGGGCGGCGCTGTCGCCTGCGCCGAGCAGGGCGGCGGCCACGGTGCCCGCGCCGCTCAGCGTGAGCAGCAGGGAGACCAGGACGCGTCCGGTGCGGCGGACGGCGAAGACCGCGACGAGGGCGGCGAGGCCCACTATCGCGAGGGCCGCGGGTACACCCGTGACGTCGCCGCCGCTCGCGGTCAGGGACAGGTCGCCGCCCGCCACCGACGCCGTCCCGTGGGCCCAGGCCTGCCGCGAGGCGAGCAGCGCGAGGGCCGCGCCGACGGCGCCGAGCAGCAGGGCGGCGGCGATGCTGCGCCGACTGCCGCGCTGTTCCTTTGTCTCGGCGGCCTCGGCGGTCTCGGCGGGCTCGGGCGGGGTGTCGGTCCGGGGCGGTGGTACTGCGGAAGTCACTTGTCCACTATCCCTCACGGCTTCCCGGGACGTGCAGGCGGTTGGCCGTGTGGATGGCGCGCAGCACGGCGGCGGCCTTGTTGCGGCACTCGGTGTCCTCGGCGACGGGGTCGGAATCGGCGACGACACCGGCGCCGGCCTGCACGTACGCCGTGCCGTCGCGCAGCAGGGCGGTGCGGATGGCGATGGCGGTGTCGGAGTCGCCCGCGAAGTCGAGGTAGCCGACGCAGCCGCCGTACAGGCCGCGCCGGGAGGGCTCCAGTTCGTCGATGATCTGCATGGCGCGGGGCTTGGGGGCGCCGGAGAGGGTGCCCGCGGGGAAGCAGGCGGTGAGCACGTCGAAGGCGGTGCGGCCCTGGGCGACCTGTCCGGTGACGGTCGAGACGATGTGCATGACGTGGGAGTACTTCTCGACGGACATGAAGTCCACGACCTCGACGGAGCCCGGCTCGCAGACGCGGCCCAGGTCGTTGCGGCCTAGGTCGACGAGCATCAGGTGCTCGGCGCGCTCCTTGGGATCGGCGAGCAGTTCGTCGGCGAGCGCCTGGTCCTCCTGGGGGGTGGCGCCGCGGTGGCGGGTGCCGGCGATGGGGTGAACCATCGCGTGCCCGTCCTCGACCTTGACGAGGGCCTCGGGGCTGGAGCCCACGACGTCGAACCCGTCGAGGCGCAGGAGGTACATGTACGGCGACGGGTTGGTGGCCCGCAGCACCCGGTACACGTCCAGCGCGCTCGCCTCGCACGGGGTCTCGAACCTCTGTGAGGGCACGACCTGGAAGGCCTCACCGGCCCGGATGCGCTCCTTGATGTCCTCGACGGCCTCCTGGTACTGCTCGCCGCCCCACAGCGCGGTGTACTCGGGCAGCTCGGAGGGCGGGAGCGCGGCGGGGGGCTGGGCGACGGGCCGGGAGAGGTCGGCCTCCATGGCGTCGAGCCGGGCGACCGCGTCGGCGTAGGCCTCGTCGACCCCCGTCTCCAGATCGTTGTGGTTGATCGCGTTGGCGATCAGCAGGACCGAGCCGTCCCAGTGGTCCAGGACGGCGAGGTCGCTGGTGAGCAGCATGGTCAGCTCGGGGAGTTTCAGGTCGTCCCGCTCTCCGGGGCCGATCTTCTCCAGGCGGCGCACGATGTCGTAGCCGAGGTAGCCGACCATGCCTCCGGTGAAGGGCGGCAGGGCCGCGTCGGCGACCAGGTCGCGGGCGGTGTGCAGGGTCTCGACGGTGGCGCGCAGCGCGTCGAGCGGGTCGCCGGAGGTGGGGACGCCGACGGGCGGGGTGCCCAGCCAGTGGGCCTCGCCGTCGCGGACGGTGAGGGTGGCGGCGCTGCGGACGCCGACGAAGGAGTACCTGGACCAACTGCGGCCGTTCTCGGCGGATTCCAGGAGGAAGGTGCCGGGACGTTCGGCGGCGAGCTTGCGGTAGAGGCCGACGGGGGTGTCACCGTCCGCGAGGAGCTTGCGGCTGACGGGGATCACTCGGCGGTCGGTCGCGAGCTTGCGGAAGGTTTCGAGGTCCATGGCAGCAGACCCTACTGACCGGGCGCCGGTACGCCGGACAAGGGCAGCACGTCGGAGTCGAAGCAGGTGCGGGTGCCGGTGTGGCAGGCCGCGCCGACCTGGTCGACCTGGACGAGGACGGTGTCCGCGTCGCAGTCGAGGGCCACCTCCTTGACGTACTGGAAGTGGCCGGAGGTGTCGCCCTTGACCCAGTACTCCTGGCGGCTGCGGGACCAGTAGGTGCAGCGCCCGGTGGTGAGGGTGCGGTGCAGCGCCTCGTCGTCCATCCAGCCGAGCATGAGCACCTCTCCGGTGTCGTACTGCTGGGCGATGGCGGGGAGGAGGCCGTCGGCGCTGCGCTTGAGGCGCGCGGCGATCTCCGGGTCGAGGCCGCTGCTGGGCGGGGGCACGCTGGTCATGCGCCCATTGTGCCGCGCCGGCGCGGTGGCCTTGGCGGGCGTCCACTGTCCGGACCGGCCGACCAGTCGTAGGCTGGCTGGCATGTCGACCCATGCGAAGCGTGAACGACTTCTCCTCGCCGACCTGTTGGAGGCACAGGGCCCCGAGGCCCCCACACTCTGCGAAGGCTGGCAGACCCGGGACCTCGCGGCCCACGTGGTGGTGCGCGAGCGCCGCGCGGACGCGGCGGGCGGGCTCCTGATCAAGCAGTTGGCGGGGCGCCTGGAGCGGGTGCAGGCCGAGTTCGCCGCGAAGCCGTACGAAGAGCTGATGCAGCTGATCAGGACGGGCCCGCCGCGTTTCTCGCCCTTCTCGCTCAAGCAGATCGACGAGGCGTCGAACGCCATTGAGTTCTACATCCACACCGAGGACGTACGCCGGGCCCAGCCCGACTGGACGCCGCGCGCACTCGACCCGGTCTTCTCGGACGCCCTGTGGTCCAGCCTGGAACGCACGGCCCGTCTGGTGGGCCGCAAGGCCCCGGTCGGTCTGGTCCTGCGCCGCCCGGACGGCCAGACGGTGGTGGCCCACAAGGGCGCCCCGGTGGTGACGGCGACGGGCGAACCCTCCGAGCTGCTGCTGTTCGCGTACGGCAGGCAGGAGGCGGCCGACGTCTCCCTGGAGGGCGACAAGGACGCGATCGCCGCCCTCCACGAGACGAAACAGCTGGGGCTCTGAGGGAGCCCTTCGCCACCTGGTCACCTCACCGGATACCCGGCCCCCCGCAACGTCCCCTTCACCTCGCCGATCCGCAGATCGCCGAAGTGGAAGACCGACGCCGCCAGCACCGCGTCCGCGCCCGCGGCGATCGCCGGGGGGAAGTGTTCCAGGCGGCCCGCGCCACCTGAGGCGATGACCGGAACCGTGACGTGCTTGCGGACCGCCGCGATCATCTCGATGTCGTAGCCGTCCTTCGTGCCGTCGGCGTCCATCGAGTTGAGCAGGATCTCGCCGGCGCCCAGCTCCGCGGCCTCGTGGGCCCATTCGACGGCGTCGATGCCGGCGGAGTTGCGGCCGCCGTGGGTCGTCACCTCGAAGGAGCCGGACGGGGTGCGGCGCGCGTCCACGGAGAGGACGAGGACCTGGCGGCCGAAGCGTTCCGCGATCTCGCGGATGAGGTCGGGGCGGGCGATCGCCGCCGTGTTGACGCCGACCTTGTCCGCGCCCGCGCGCAGCAGCTTGTCGACGTCCTCGGCGGTGCGGACGCCGCCGCCGACCGTGAGCGGGATGAAGACCTGCTCGGCGGTGCGGCGGACCACGTCGTACGTCGTCTCGCGGTTGCCCGAGGACGCGGTGATGTCCAGGAAGGTCAGCTCGTCGGCGCCCTCGGCGTCGTACACCTTGGCCATCTCGACGGGGTCGCCCGCGTCCCGCAGGTTCTGGAAGTTGACGCCCTTGACGACGCGGCCGTTGTCCACGTCGAGGCAGGGGATCACACGTACGGAGAGGGTCATGCCGCACCTCCCTGGGCGGCGCGCGGACCGTATGCCTCCACTTCGACCTCGACGACCAGGCCGGGGTCGATGAAGCCGGAGACGATCAGCATGGAGGCGGCGGGGCGGACGTCGTCGAAGAGTTCCTTGTGGGCGCGGCCCACCTCGTCCACGTCCCGCGCGTGCGTGAGGTACAGGCGGGTGCGTACGACGTGCTCACGGCCGAGGCCGAGCTTCTTGAGCGCGTCGAAGGCGACCTGGAAGGCGTTGACGGTCTGGTCGTACGGGGTGCCCGCGTCGATCACGCCGTTCACCACGGACGTGCAGCCGGAGACCAGGACGAGGCCGTTCGGCAGTTCGACGGCGCGGGAGTAGCCGATGGCCTCCTCCCACGGGCCGCCCGTGCTCACCCGGCGTACGGCGTCGCTCATGACGAGGCCACCGCGGCGAGCGCCTCTTCGAGGGTGAACGCCTTCGCGTACAGCGCCTTGCCGACGATCGCGCCCTCGACGCCGAGCGGGACCAGCTCGGAGATGGCGCGCAGGTCGTCCAGCGAGGAGACGCCGCCGGAGGCGACCACGGGGCGGTCCGTCGCCGCGCACACGGTGCGCAGCAGCTCCAGGTTGGGGCCCTGGAGCGTGCCGTCCTTGGCGATGTCGGTGACCACGTAGCGCGCGCAGCCCTCGGAATTGAGGCGCTCCAGGGTCTCGTAGAGGTCGCCGCCGTCGCGGGTCCAGCCGCGGCCGCGCAGCGTCGTGCCGCGTACGTCGAGACCGACCGCGACCTTGTCGCCGTGCTCGGCGATGACCTTGGCGACCCACTCGGGGGTCTCCAGGGCGGCGGTGCCGAGGTTGACGCGGGTGCAGCCGGTGGCGAGGGCGGCGGCGAGGGTGTCGTCGTCGCGGATGCCCCCGGAGAGCTCCACCTTGATGTCCATCGCCGCGGCGACCTCGGCGATCAGGGCGCGGTTGTCGCCGGTGCCGAACGCCGCGTCCAGGTCGACCAGGTGCAGCCACTCGGCGCCCGACCGCTGCCAGGCGAGGGCGGCCTCCAGCGGGGAGCCGTAGGAGGTCTCCGAGCCGGACTCGCCGTGGACGAGGCGTACGGCCTGGCCGTCGCGGACGTCGACGGCGGGAAGGAGTTCGAGGGTGCTCACAGGGTTCCGATCCAGTTGGTGAGGAGCTGGGCGCCGGCGTCGCCGGACTTCTCGGGGTGGAACTGGGTGGCGCTCAGCGCGCCGTTCTCGACGGCCGCCACGAAGGGCTCGCCGTGCGTGGACCAGGTGACGTGCGGGGCGCGCATCGCCGGGTTCACGACTTCGAGGGACCAGTGGTGCACGGCGTAGGAGTGCACGAAGTAGAAGCGGGCGTCGTCGTCGAGGCCCTTGAAGAGCGTGGAGCCCGCGGAGGCCTGGAGGGTGTTCCAGCCCATGTGCGGGACGATCTCGGCCTTCAGCGGCTCGACCGTGCCGGGCCACTCGTCCAGGCCCTCGGTCTCGACGCCGTGTTCGATGCCGCGCGCGAAGAGGATCTGCATGCCGACGCAGATGCCCATCACAGGACGGCCACCGGCCAGGCGGCGTCCGATGATCCAGTCGCCGCGCGCCTCCTTGAGACCCCGCATGCAGGCGGCGAACGCGCCGACGCCGGGCACGAGCAGGCCGTCGGCGTTCATGGCCTTGTCGTAGTCGCGCGTTATCTCGACGTCGGCTCCCGCGCGCGCGAGGGCGCGCTCGGCGGAGCGGACGTTGCCGAAGCCGTAGTCGAAGACGACGACCTTCTTGGGAGTGCTCATCTCGCGTACCCCTCCCGTCAGTTCCAGTAGTCGAGCCGCAGGATGCCCGCGGCCAGGCACATCACGGCGCCGATGGACACCAGCGTGATCAGGCTCTTGGGCATGTCCTGCTTGACGAAGGAGATGACGCCGCCGATCAGGAAGAGACCGACGACGATGAGGATGGTGGTGAGGCCGGTCATGGGTTAGAGCGCGCCCTTCGTGGAGGGAAGGATGCCGGCCGCGCGCGGGTCGCGCTCGGACGCGTACCGCAGGGCGCGGGCGAGCGCCTTGAACTGGCACTCCACGATGTGGTGGGCGTTGCGCCCGTACGGCACGTGGACGTGCAGGGCGATCTGCGCCTGCGCGACGAAGGACTCCAGGATGTGCCGGGTCATCGTCGTGTCGTACTCGCCGATCATCGGCGCCATCTTCTCGGGCTCGGTGTGCACGAGGTACGGGCGCCCGGAGAGGTCGACCGTCACCTGGGCCAGCGACTCGTCGAGCGGGACCGTGCAGTTGCCGAAGCGGTAGATGCCCACCTTGTCGCCGAGGGCCTGCTTGAAGGCGGCGCCGAGCGCGAGCGCGGTGTCCTCGATGGTGTGGTGGGAGTCGATGTGCAGGTCGCCCTCGGTCTTGACCGTGAGGTCGAACAGGCCGTGGCGGCCGAGCTGGTCGAGCATGTGGTCGTAGAAGCCGACCCCGGTCGACACGTCGACCTTGCCGGTGCCGTCGAGATCGATCTCGACGACGACCGACGTCTCCTTGGTGGTCCGCTCGACCCGTCCTACGCGGTTCATGCGTCCTGCTCCTTCTTGAGTTCGCGTACCGCATCGAGGAACGCGTCGTTTTCGTCGGGGGCTCCCGCGGTGACCCGCAGCCATCCCGGTACGCCGTTGTCCCGGACCAGGACGCCCCGGTCGAGGATCTTCTGCCACACCTCGTGGGCGCCCCCCTCGCCGTCGAATCGCCCGAACTGGACGAAGTTCGCGTCGGAGTCCGTCACCTCGTACCCCATCGCGCGCAGCTCGGTGACGAGGCGGTCGCGCTCGGCCTTGAGCTGGTCCACGTACTTCAGGAGCGTGTCCGTGTGCTCCAGGGCGGCGAGCGCGGTGGCCTGCGTGACGGCCGACAGGTGGTACGGCAGGCGCACCAGCTGCACGGCGTCGACGACCGCCGGGTGGGCGGCGAGGTAGCCGAGGCGCAGTCCGGCGGCGCCGAAGGCCTTCGACATGGTCCGCGAGATGACGAGGTGCGGGCGCCCCTCGATCAGCGGGAGCAGCGAGTCGCCGTGGCTGAACTCGACGTACGCCTCGTCGACCACCACCATGGACGGCTTCGCGGCCTGCGCCGCTTCGTACAGCGCGAGGACCGTCTCGGCGGGGACGGCGTTGCCCGTGGGGTTGTTGGGGGTGGTGATGAAGACGACGTCCGGCTGGCTCTCGGCGATGGCCTTGGCCGCCGCCTCGACGTCGACTGTGAAGTCGTCGTGGCGCGGCCCGGAGATCCAGGCCGTGCCGGTACCGCGCGCGATCAGGCCGTGCATCGAGTACGAGGGCTCGAAGCCGATGGCCGTCCTGCCGGGGCCGCCGAAGGTCTGCAGGAGCTGCTGGATGACCTCGTTGGAGCCGTTCGCCGCCCAGACGTTGGCGAGCGTGACCTCATGTCCGCCGGTGCGGGTGAGGTAGCGCGCCAGCTCGGTGCGCAGCTCGACCGCGTCCCGGTCGGGGTAGCGGTTGAGGTCGCGGGCGGCCTCGCGGACCCGCTCGGCGATGCGCTCGACGAGCGGCTCGGGGAGCGGGTAGGGGTTCTCGTTGGTGTTCAGGCGGACGGGTACGTCGAGCTGGGGCGCGCCGTAGGGGGACTTGCCGCGCAGCTCGTCGCGGATCGGGAGGTCGTCGATGCGTACGTCGCTCACTGGCCCGGCACCTTCCATCCGAACCTCGCCTTGATCGCGGCGCCGTGAGCCGGCAGGTCCTCCGCCTCGGCGAGCGTCACCACGTGGTGCGCGACGTCCGCGAGGGCCTCGCGGGTGTAGTCCACGATGTGGATGCCGCGCAGGAACGACTGGACGGACAGGCCAGAGGAGTGGCAGGCGCAGCCGCCGGTCGGCAGGACGTGGTTGGAGCCGGCGCAGTAGTCGCCGAGGGAGACGGGCGCCCAGGGGCCGACGAAGATCGCGCCGGCGTTCTTGACGCGTTCCGCCACGGAAGGGGCGTCGGCGGTCTGGATCTCCAGGTGCTCGGCGCCGTACGCGTCGACGACCCGCAGGCCCTCCTCCAGGCCGTCGACCAGGACGATCGCGGACTGGCGGCCCTTCAGCGCCGGGACGATGCGGTCCTCGACGTGCTTGGTCGCGGCGACCTGCGGCTGAAGCTCCTTCGCGACCGCGTCGGCGAGTGCCTCGGAGTCGGTGACGAGCACGGCTGCCGCGAGCGGGTCGTGCTCGGCCTGGCTGATCAGGTCGGACGCGACGTGCGCCGGGTCGGCGGTGTCGTCGGCGAGGACGGCGATCTCGGTCGGGCCCGCCTCGGTGTCGATGCCGATCCGGCCGGTGAAGTAGCGCTTGGCGGCGGCGACCCAGATGTTGCCGGGGCCCGTCACCATGTTGGCCGGGGCGCAGGTCTCGGTGCCGTACGCGAACATCGCGACGGCCTGGGCGCCGCCGACCGCGTACACCTCGTCGATGCCGAGGAGCGCGCAGGCGGCGAGGATCGTCGGGTGCGGGAGGCCACCGAAGTCGGCCTGGGGCGGGGACGCGAGCGCCATCGACTCGACGCCCGCCTCCTGCGCCGGAACGGCGTTCATGATCACGGAGGAGGGGTAGACGGACCGGCCACCGGGGGCGTAGAGCCCGACGCGCTCGACCGGGACCCACTTCTCGGTGACCTTGCCGCCGGGGACGACCTGCACGGTGTGCGGGGCGCGGCGCTGGGCGGAGTGGACGAGGCGGGCACGGCGGATCGACTCCTCCAGGGCCTGGCGCACGACGGGATCGAGACCGGCCAGGGCCTCCTTGAGGGCGGTGGCGGGCACACGGACCTGGTCGAGCCGTACTCCGTCGAATTTCTCCGCGTACTCGATCAGCGCCGCGTCGCCACGATGATGCACGTCCTCGCAGATGGGCCGCACCTTCTCCAGGGCGGCCGCGACGTCGAAGTCGGCACGGGGCAGCAGGGCGCGCAGGGCGGGGCCCTCGGGGAGGGCGTCGCCGCGCAGATCGATTCGAGAGATCACATGGCCAATTCTCTCAGACCTTCTTTCGGCCTCGGTCGCCCGTATCACTGACTGATATGGATCTCGCGGGACCTCCTTCACCACACGCGTTCAGCCGGTCACACAGCGGGCATGAAACGGGTGTACGACGCACCGGTGCGTGCGGAGGGAGGTGGCAGGGCAGTGGTCGACGACGAGGGCACCGCGGAGCCGCCGGACGGGCTGACCGCCGCGGAGATCGGCATGTGGCAGGCGTTCCGCAACGGCAGCGTCTACGACCTCAGGTCGGGCGACGCCGCGGTGGACGATCCGCACGGCGGCTTCCCCTGGGGCCCCGAGCGCAGCGTCCGCGCGCGCATCGTGTGCTGGCTCCTGCTCGACGGGCCGCCCGCGCTGGCGGGCCGGGTCTCCTCGCTCAAGCTGGCGGGCGTGCAGATCACCGACGTGCTCGATCTCGCGGGCGGGACCATCGCCCCGTACACCGAGATGAAGCACTGCCGCTTCGAGAAGGAGATCCTCCTCCCCGAGTCCCGCTTCGCCACGCTGCGCCTCGTCGACTGCTCGATCCCGCGCATCGAGGCGGCGCGGCTGCACACCGAGGGCGACCTGCACCTGCCGCGCTGCCGGGTGCACAACGGCATCCGTCTCACCGACGCCCAGATCGGCACCGATCTGCTCCTGAACCAGGCGGTGGTCTACCGCGACCGGCGCAGCCGCTCGATCACCGGTGACGGCCTCACCGTCGGGCAGGACCTCCAGGCGGAGATGATGGAGTCGCACGGCGAGCTGAGCCTGCGCGGCGCGAAGGTCGGCGTGTCGCTGAGCCTGCGCGGCAGCAGGCTCATCAACCAGTACGGGCGGTACGCGCTCAACGCCCCGCAGCTGACCGTCGAGCGCACGCTGTACCTGACGCCGGCCGCCGTCGGCAATCCGCTGCAGACCAGCGGCATGACGCCGGCGCGCGGCACCCGCGTGCAGCGCTTCGAGTGCGAGGGCGGCATCCGGCTCGACGACGGCCGCTTCGGTGACGCCATCGACTTCGCGGCGGCCCGCTTCACGCTCCAGAACGACCAGGAGATCTCGCTGCGCCGCGTCCAGACGCCCGAGCTGCGCTTCCTCGGCGAGGCTCCGCGGCGCGGCAAGGTCGTGCTGTCCGGCGCCAAGGTCGTCAACCTCATCGACCGGGCGACGAGCTGGCCCGGGCCGGGCGGCCTCCAGATGGGCGGCTTCACCTACGAGAACCTCGTCCCGCTGGGCAGTTTCCCGCTCGCCGAGCGGCTGAGCTGGGTGGCGGCCGCGACCGCCGAGTACAACCCCGAGCCGTACGAGAAGCTGGCCGCCGTCCTGCGCAACGGAGGGGAGGACGCCGACGCCCGCGAGGTCCTCCTCGCCAAGCAGCGCAGACGCCGCGAGACGCTGCCGCTGGCGGCGAAGCTGTGGGGCTTCGCCCAGGACTGGACGGTCGCGTACGGTTACCGGCCCGGCCGGGCGGCGGTCTGGATGGCCGTGCTGTGGGCGGTCAGCGCCGTGGCGTTCTCCCACGCCGACCACCCGGCGATCAAACCGGGCGAACACCCGAACTGGAACCCGGCGCTCTTCGCCCTCGACCTCCTGCTGCCCGTGATCAACCTCGGCCAGGACAGCTACTGGCAACTGCGCGGCGGCTGGCAGTGGTTCTCGACGGCGCTGATCCTGCTCGGCTGGGTCCTGGCGACAACGGTGGCAGCGGGCGCGACCCGCCTGCTGCGTCGCAACTGAGGCGCGGCGCGCGGGGCGACGCGCGGGGCGGCACGCGGCGCGCGGGGCGACTGAGGGGCGGCGCGCAGGCGACTGCGGGGTGGCGCGCGGGGCGGCGCGCAGGGCGGCACGCGGGGCGACTGAGGGGTGGCGCACAGGGCGACTGAGGGGTGGCGCGCGGGGCGACTGAGGGGCGGCACGCGGCGCGGCACGCAGGGCGGCACGCAGGGCGGCGCGCAGGGCGACTGAGGGGCGGCACGCGGCGCGGCACGCAGGGCGGCGCGCAGGGCGACTGAGGGGCGGCACGCGGCGCGGCACGCAGGGCGGCGCGCAGGGCGACTGAGGGGTGGCGCGCGACGCGGCACGCAGGGCGGCACGCAGGGCGACTGAGGGGCGGCACGCGGCGCGGCACGCAGGGCGGCGCGCAGGGCGACTGAGGGGTGGCGCGCGACGCGGCTGAGGCGCGCGGCTTGCGGCGACGCGACCCGGCTGAGACACGTCTCCGGCAGCGCAACCCGGCTACCTCAGCACAGCTGAGGCACGTCTGCGGCAGCGCGACCCCGCTACCGCAGCACAGCTGAGGCGCCTCTGCGGCGACGCCACCCGGCTACAGCGACACCGCTGAGGCCGTCTGCGGTGACGCAACCCGGCTGCCGTGGCACAGCTGAGGCCGTCTGCGGTGACGCAACCCGGCTGCCGTGGCACAGCTGAGGCCGTCTGCGGTGACGCAACCCGGCTGCCGTGGCACAGCTGAGGCGCGTCCGCGGCAGCGGAATCCGGCCGCCGCGGCGCGGTCGCCGGGCCTCTCACGTCGCGCCGCCGGGCGGACCCGGGCAGGTCCGCCCCGCCGCCGAACCGTTATCCGGCCGCGGGCAACCTTCCCCGTCCATTGACCGTCATCCCAGCGCGACGAACAATTCAGCAACCACGACGGTGACCGGCCACCCCCCGCGCGAGCGGCGCCGGTTGAGGCGTAAAGGAGGGCACGGTGCTGCGTGCCTTCGTCCGTACCGCCCGCATGGTCCGGCACACCCCGCGGCTCGCCGCCGGGCTGCCGCCGGACGCGGACGTACTCCTCGACGTGCCCGACGAGCGGCTCGCCCCCGCGCTGGTCGCCGCCGGGCGCGGGGACCACGGCCCGGCCGCCAAGCTCCTCGCCACCACCCGCGAGGCCGCCGAGTGGGAGAACCGCGACCGCTACACCACGCGGCTCGCCGCCTTCGCCCGCTCCCGCCCCGAGTGGTTCGACGCGTGGCTGGACGCGTCCCCGCACGACCCGGACGCCCTGCTCGTCAAGGCCGAGCTGGCGGTCGTCCGCGGCTGGGAGTCACCGGCCCGCGCCGAACTGCTGCGCGAGGTGAGCCCGCTGCTGACCGCCGCCGCCGAGGCCGACCCCCGCGACCCGGTGCCCTGGCGGATAGCCCTCGACCACGCCCGCGGCACCCACGCCACGCACACCGTCTTCGAACAGCTGTGGGAGGAGGCGGTGCGCCGCTCCTCGTACCACTACGGCTGCCATGCCTCCGCCCTCCAGTACCTGTCGGCGGCCTGGTACGGCTCGCATCGCGAGTGCTTCGACTTCGCCGAGCGCGCCGCGTCGGACGCGCTGCCCGGCTCGCTGATCCAGGTCCTCCCCGCGCGGGCCGCCTTCGCCTACCTCACCAGCCCCACGGGCAGCGTGCCGCGCGAGCGCCTGGACGCGGCGGCCGACCTCGCCATCGGTCTGTCCCGGGAGTACGCGGCCGGCGACTCGTGGCCCGCCGAGGTCCGCAACCTCCTCACGTACGTCCTGGTCCGCCTGGAGCGCTGGCAGGACGCCCTGGAGCAACTGCGCCTGATCGGCCCGTACGCGACGTCCTTCCCCTGGGACCGGATGGCGGACGATCCGCTGGGCCAGTTCCTGGAGCTGCGCGACGGCGTACGCATCGAAGTGGCGTCGATGACCCCGCTGCGGCCGCCGCGCGGACGCGAGCGCTCCGGCGAGCATTAGGCTTGCCGGTCGTGACCATCCGGCTTCCGCTCTTCCCGCTCAACTCGGTGCTGTTCCCCGGCCTCGTCCTGCCGCTGAACGTCTTCGAGGAGCGATATCGCGCCATGATGCGCGACCTGCTCAAGTCCCCCGAGGAGGAACAGCGCCAGTTCGCCGTCGTCGCCATCCGCGACGGCCTGGAGGTGGCGCCGAGCGCGCCCGGCCTCCCCGACCAGACGACGCTGCCCGAGCACGGCCCCGCCGCGGGCTTCGGCGACGACCCGCTCAAGGCCTTCCACTCCGTGGGCTGCGTGGCGGACGCGGCGACGATCAGGGAGCGCGCCGACGGCGGCTTCGAGGTGCTCGCCACCGGCACCACGCGGGTACGGATCCTGTCGGTCGACGCCTCGGGGGCCTTCCTCACCGCCGAGGTGGAGGAGGTGCCGGAGAAGCCGGGCGAGGGCGCGGGAACGCTCGCGGAGGGTGTCCTGCGCGCCTTCCGCGCCTACCAGAAGCGCCTGGCGGGGGCGCGGGAACGCTCGCTGGCGACGGGAGCGGAGCTGCCGGACGAGCCGTCCGTGGTGTCGTACCTGGTCGCCGCGGCGGCCGTCCTGGACACCCCGACCAAGCAGCGGCTCCTGGAGGCGCCGGACACCGCCTCGCGGCTGCAGGACGAGCTGAAATTGCTGCGCGCCGAGACCGCGATCATCCGTAATCTGCCCTCGCTGCCCGCGACGGAGCTGACGCGCGGGACGACCAGCCTCAACTGACGACCAGCCTCAACTGACGTGGGGCCGAGCGACGTAAGGCGCGAACACCTTGGCGAAGAAGCAGAAGAAGCAGGCGGGCGGGGCCGGGACCCCGGCGACGGTGGCGCTCACCACGGCGGGCACCGCCTTCACGGTCCACGCCTACGAGCACGACCCCGCCCATCCCTCGTACGGCGAGGAGGCCGCCGAGGCGATGGGCGTCTCCCCCGACCGGGTCTTCAAGACGCTGGTCGCGGAGGTCGACGGCGAGCTGACGGTCGCCGTCGTGCCGGTCGCGGGTTCCCTGGACCTGAAGGCGCTGGCCGCCGCCGTGTCCGGCAAGCGGGCGGTGATGGCCGACCCGGCGGCCGCCGAGCGCACCACGGGCTATGTGCGGGGCGGCATCTCCCCGCTCGGCCAGCGCAAGAAGCTGCGTACGGTCCTGGACGACTCGGCGTCGGCGCACGCCACGATCTGCGTCTCGGCGGGCCGCCGGGGCCTGGAGGTGGAGCTGGCGCCGGGCGACCTGGCGAAGCTCACGGGAGCGGTGCTGGCACCCATCGGACGTGCCTGACGCGCCGTGAGGCCTCACGTACGACGTGAAAACGCCCTCGACAGGCACGCGGAGCGGGACTAGTAACCCAAGGCATGTCGAAGAAGACGCGCAAGCGGAAGTGGCGAGTGAAGAAGCGCAAGGCCAACCACGGCAGGCGCCCCGCCTAGCTCAGGGCCCCGTGCCCTCGGGGTGCGCCTCGCCGCGGGGCTCGCCATAGGGCATGGGGTACGGCTCCGGGTCCCGGGGGCCGAACAGCGCGGTGAGGCCGAGGTGCACGGCCAGCGCGGCCACCGGCCAGGCGAGAAGGACGCCCTTGGCCTTCAGGTCGAGGGGCGCGTCGAAGACGACCCCCTTGCCGACCGCCTTGGCGTGCGCGGCCACATCCGTCTCCGGGCCGAGCCAGATCCCGGCCCGCCAGGCCAGCAGGGCGCCCAGCAGGCTGCCGAGCGCGAGTCCCGCGACGAGCGGGACGCCGCCGCTCTTGCGCAGCAGGAAGGCGATGACGCCACAGACGAGACCGAAGCCGAGTGCGAGCAGAGTGAACGTTCCGTCGACAGCGATCGCCTGCTCGCCCTCGGTGTCCTTGAGGTACACCGTCCGGCCGTCCGAGATGAGCGGCACGCGCGGGGAGAGCCACAGCCACAGCAGTCCGAGCAGTACGCCGCTGACGGCTACCGCGACCGTGACCGCCACGGCCTGGAGCACTTCCTTCTTCATGCCGGGCCCGTCCTCCTCGTATCCGTACGGAGACGTCGCTCCCGCCGGGCGCGGGGCCGCCTGCCAGGGGTCGTTCGAGGGCTGGTCGTGCGGCGGTTGGGAGGGTGTCAGCGGTGCGGTCACCCACACATCGTGCCAGGCCCACCCGTCTCCCGGCCGCCGCCCCTCAACGAAGCGCTGCGCGCTCCCCCTTTTTGCCGGTGCGGCGCGTCACCGGACGGCCGCCCGGCGGTACGCCCAGGTGGCGACGGCCAGCGAGGCCACGCCGACGCCGGCACAGACCGCGAGGTCCAGGGCGACGACCGCCCAGTCCGGGTCCGGGTCGAACGTCCGGGCGAAGGCCTCCACTCCGTACGTGGAAGGCAGCAGGTCACGCGCGTACTGAAGCACCGTCGGCATCCGCTCGGCCGGGAGCACGCCGAGCAGCAGCGCCGCCGACATGCCCATCTGACCGAGCAGCGTGGCCAGTTCGGGCCGTGGCGCGAGCAGCCCGAGCGCGGCGCCCAGCCCCGCGAGGGCGGCTCCGGCGAGCGGGATCACCGCGGCGAGCACCCACAGGTGGGTGAGCGGAAGCCCGAAGAGCCCGCACCCGACGATCGCCGTGACGACGGTGCCGGGCACCGTGAACGAGGCGTACGCGGCCGCGGCGCCCAGCACCACGGCGGCGGGCGGCACGGGCAGCGTGGCGTAGTGGTCGAGCCCGCCGTCGGCGCGGAGCTGCCCGAAGTACTGCGCGAGGAGGTTCAGGGCGACGAACGCGACGACGAGCACGGACGACCCCGCGACGACAGCACGCGCCTCGCCGCCGCCGTCGACGACGCCCCGCATGAGGATCATGATGCCGACGGACTGGAAGGTCGCCACGAAGAGCAGCGGTATCCGTGCGACCCGCGCGCGCGACAGCTGGGCGCGGTAGACGGCGGAGAGCGCCGGGAAGAGCTGGGCGCGGGGCCCGAGAGACGCCGGGCCGCCCGCTTCCTGCTCCGCGCGCAGGCTGTCGGCCCGCACGGCGGCTTCCAAAGGAACCGCGCTCACCGCACGTCCTTCCTTCTGAGGTACCTGTTTGTTCGCTCACCGCTCGCACTGGCCGTCACGCCTTCACCAGCCCCCGCCCGCTCCCGCCCAGCGCGAGATAGACGTCCTCCAGGCTGGGCGTGGCCAGCGTGAAGTCGTCCAGCGCGGCGAAGGCGGCCCCGCCGGTGACCGCCGCCACGGCCGCGCGCGCCTCGTCCGGAGCGAGCCGCAGGGACCAGCGCCGCCCCGACTCGACGGCCGAGGAGCGCAACGCGGCCACCTCGGGCACGTCCAGGGGCGCCCGCTCCCGCCACACCAGTTCCACGCGCACCTCGTCGGCGACCTTCTCCTTGAGTCCGGCCGGGCTGTCACAGGCGATGACCTTGCCCTGGTCGAGCACGGCGACCCGGTCGAGGACGGTCTCCGCCTCGATGACGTTGTGCGTGACGAGCAGCACGGTCGTGCCGCGCTCGGCCCGGCGCCAGTCGATCGCCGCCCACACGGCGCGGCGTGCGACGGGGTCCATGCCGGTGGTCGGTTCGTCGAGGACCAGCAGCGGCCGCTCCCCCACCAGCGCGGTGGCGAAGCAGGCGAGCCGTCGCTGCCCGCCCGAGAGCTTCTTCAGCGGGCGCGAGGCCAGCGCGGTGAGCCCGAGCTCCTCCAGGACCGCGTCCCGCTCGGCCCGCGCCCGGCGCACGTCGAGGCCGCGCAGCCGCGCGGTCGTCTCGACGGCGAGCGAGACGGTCAGCTCGTCGAGCGCGGTGGACTCCTGTCCGAGGTAGGCGAGGATCCGCGCGGCCCGCTCGGGGTGGCGCACGATGTCGTGCCCGAGGATGTCGACGCTGCCGCTGTCGGGCCGCATGAGCCCGGTCAGCTGGCGTACGAGGGTGGACTTGCCGGCGCCGTTGGGGCCGAGCAGCCCGAAGATCTCGCCGCGCCGCACCGTCAGGCAGATTCCGTCGGTGGCGCGGATCTCGGGCGTCGCGGGCCTGCCGCGCCTGCCGCGGGCGGCGGGGTAGGTCTTGACCAGGTCGCGCACCGCGCAGACGGCCTCGATGCCGTGTTCCTGACGGAGTCCCTGTCGGACTGCCGGTGCCGGGCGCGTACTCACGAAGGACGAGACTACGGGGTCCGCGGGTGCGGATGACGCCCGGGGCGCCCCGTACGCCCCGTATCAGTCACCTGCCCGGTCCCCCGCGGACGCGTGTTCGGCGGCCGTCCGCACGTCGATCTCCCGCCAGAAACCGGCCCGGATCGCGTACCGGTCGTGCTCGTCGATCTGGTCGTCCTTGTGGGCGAGCAGGCCGAACCGCGCGGCGTAGCGCAGCAGCTCGCCGTCGATGCGGTGCGGGATGCGGGGGTACATGGTCGACAGCTTCTGGAGGTTGTGCTGCTCGGGGAGGCGCGCCATCCAGCGCCGCGCGAACACCTGCCCGACTTCGTACGGGTCGCCGCCGACCGTGGTGATGTCCTCCTCGCGGTCGGCCCAGCGCTGCTCGGCCGTCGTCAGCTGGGCGAGGGTGGGCAGCGCGGCGACCTCGGGGCCCTCGGGTGCGCCACCGGGCCGCTCGACCCACCCCTTGTCGGAGGACCAGCGCAGTGTGGCGTTGGTGGGGTGGTGCGGGGCGGCCTGGGTGCCGGGGCCGCGCAGGGCGGCCAGGTCCTTGGGGGTGGGCACGGTCTTGCCTGCGGGGGCGCGGTGCTCGCCGGGCTCGCGGCCGTTGGCCGTGGCGGTGTCGGCGTGCCGGGCGGGCGCGGCGGCCTCTTCCTCGGCGCGCTGCGCGGCGGCGGCGAGCGCGGACTCCGGGAGCGGCGCGGAGAGGATCGCGGCGATCTCGGGGCGCGGGGCGGGCGGCGGGGCGCAGACGCCGGTGAGTTCCTTGGGGCGTACGGCCTTGGTGATCCAGGCGCGGTCGAGCACGCGCCGCTCGTCGGCCTCGGCGACCAGGTCCTCGGACTGGTTGTAGTCGCCGTCGGCGGCCTGCACGGCCCACAGGTGGACGGCGACGCCGTGCTCCTTGGCGGCCATCATGCCGGGCAGCAGGTCCCCGTCGCCGGTGACGAGCACGATGTCGGAACAGGCGCGGTTGCGGGCCAGCTCGGTCAGCTCGGCGTGCATTGCGGCGTCCACGCCCTTCTGCGCCCAGCGCCCGTCGCTGCGGGTCAGGGCGCCGAGCCGGACCGTCACGCGGGGCATGACGCGCAGCCGCCGGTGCTCGGGCTGCGGTACGCGGTCGGGGGCGCCGTCGAACCAGTAGATGCGCAGCAGCCTGCGCTCGGTGTCGGATTCCGCGCGCTCGCGCAGGCCCTGGATCAGGGCGGTGTGATCGACGGTGATCCGGGACCTGGAGGGTTCGCCCGCGAGGAGACTCGCGGCGGCACCCAGCAGATACCCGGCGTCCACCAGGACGATGCAGCGGTCCACGCGATCCACCCTCTTTCCCTGGAGGTTCTCCCGGCCTTCGGCGGCAGTTCCTGAAAGTGCCCGGAGGTTCCTGGACGTTCCCTCGAAGGCCCGCGGACACACCCTGTGACGGGAACGAATCAGGGGTGCGCGTGCGGGGCCGCGTCGGGTTTGCTTCGAGTCTGCCCGACCGGGCGGAGGTTAACGGGCGGAACTCGATCTTCGGCGTGGCGTAGCGCCGCTTCCGTCGCGGATGCCCCCTATCACGCACGGTAATTCTCCGAAATGCGCGGCTTGTCGGCATATGTGAGTCTGGTCGCGTCATGGCCCCCGGATTCCCCTCAGGAGGAAGATCACCATGGCCAAGAACAAGAATCGCAAGCAGGGCGGCCAGCAGAACCGTGCCTCGTCGGCCGAGCAGGCTTCGGAGCGGGCCAAGTCGGCCGCCGCCGAGGCCCAGTCGCCCATGGAGTCGCACGCACAGGGCAGCCCCGCTGATGTTGCCCGTAAGCAGCAGCGCCGCTTCGGCCACAACTGACGCACCTTGAATTGAGGCAGGGCACGAGGGGCGCACCCGATGCGGGTGCGCCCCTCGTGCCCTGCCTCCGCCCTGTGTCCGAACCGCGGCTCAGCCTGCCAGGCAGGACGGGCCGAGCAGCACCTTGAGGTCGCCGAAGAGCGCCGGGTCCGGCTTCACGCGGTGCCGGTCGAGCCGCAGCACCGTGGTCTTCTGCGCCCCCTGGAGCTTGATCCGCACCTCGCTGTTGCCGCGGTGGTGGCTGAGGACCTCACCGAGCCGGTGGACCATCGGGGGGCTCACCTTGACGGTCGGGATGGTGATGATCACGGGCGCGTTGGTGCCCGCGTTCGACAGGTCGGGGACCTGGAGCTCCATCGCGACGAGCCGCGGCACGTCCTCGCGCTTGTCGAGGCGCCCCTTGACGAAGACCACGGCGTCCTCGACGAGCTGCGTCGACACCAGCTGGTAGGTCGCGGGGAAGAACATGCACTCGATGGAACCGGCGAGGTCTTCGACAGTGGCGATGGCCCAGGCGTTTCCCTGCTTGGTCATCTTGCGCTGGAGGCCCGAGATGATGCCGCCGATGGTGACGACCGAGCCGTCGGAGAAGTCACCGCCGGTGAGCTGTCCGATGCCCGCGTCGGCCTTGTCGGAGAGCACGTGTTCCAGGCCGAAGAGCGGGTGGTCGGAGACGTACAGGCCGAGCATCTCGCGCTCCTGGGCGAGCAGGTAGGTCTTCTCCCACTCGTCCTCGGAGAACTCCACGTCCAGACCGAAGCCCGGCTCGTCACCGCCGGTCTCGTCGCCCATGCCCCCGAAGAGGTCGAACTGACCCTCGGCCTCCTTGCGCTTCACCGCGACCACGTTGTCGATCATCGGTTCGTACTGCGCGGTCAGGCCCTTGCGGGTGTGGCCCATGGTGTCGAACGCGCCCGCCTTGATGAGCGATTCCGTGGTGCGCTTGTTGCAGGCGGTCGCCTCGACCTTGTCGAGGTAGTCGGGGAACGAGGTGAACTTCCCCTTGGCCTTGCGCGAACGGATGATCGACTCCACCACGTTCGTACCGACGTTGCGGACGGCCTCCAGGCCGAAGAGGATCACGTCGTCGCCCTGGGCGGCGAAGTTGTGCACGGACTCGTTCACGTTCGGCGGGAGGACCTTGATGCCCATGCGGCGGCACTCGTTCAGATAGACGGCCGACTTGTCCTTGTCGTCCTTCACCGAGGTGAGCAGCGCGGCCATGTACTCGGCCGGGTAGTTCGCCTTCAGGTAGGCGGTCCAGTAGGTGACCAGGCCGTACGCGGAGGAGTGCGCCTTGTTGAAGGCGTAGCCGGCGAAGGGGACCAGGACGTCCCACAGGGCCTGGATGGCCTCGTCGGAGTAGCCGTTCTTCCGGGCGCCCGCCTGGAAGAGGACGAAGTTCTTCTCCAGCTCCTCGGGCTTCTTCTTGCCCATCACGCGGCGCAGGATGTCGGCTTCACCGAGGCTGTAGCCCGCGACGATCTGCGCGGCCTTCTGCACCTGCTCCTGGTACACGATGAGGCCGTAGGTGAGGCCCAGCGTCTCCTTCAGGGGCTCTTCGAGCTCCGGGTGGATCGGCGTGATCTCCTGGCGGCCGTTCTTGCGCTCGGCGTAGTTCGTGTGCGAGTTCATGCCCATCGGGCCCGGCCGGTACAGGGCCGAGACGGCGGAAATGTCCTCGAAGTTGTCGGGCTGCATCTGGCGCAGCAGCGAACGCATAGGGCCGCCGTCGAACTGGAAGACGCCGAGCGTGTCACCGCGGCAGAGCAGTTCGAAGGTCTTCGGATCGTCGAGCGGGAGGGAGAGCATCTCCAGGTCGACGCCCTTGTTCGCCTTCACCATCTTGACGGCGTCGTCCATGATGGTGAGGTTGCGCAGGCCCAGGAAGTCCATCTTGAGCAGGCCGAGCGACTCGCACTGGGGGTAGTCCCACTGCGTGATGGTCACGCCGTCGGTGTGGCGCACCCAGATCGGGGCGTGGTCGACGATCGGCTCGCTGGACATGATCACGCCGGCCGCGTGCACACCCATCTGCCGGACCAGGCCCTCCACACCCTTGGCGGTGTCGATGACCTTCTTCACGTCCGGCTCGTTCTCGTACATCCCCCGGATCTCGCCCGCCTCGCTGTAGCGCGGGTGCGTGGGGTTGGTGATGCCGTCGAGGTCGATGCCCTTGCCGAGGACGTCGGCGGGCATGGCCTTGGTGAGGCGGTCGCCCATCGCGTACGGATATCCGAGCACGCGCGCGGAGTCCTTGATGGCGTTCTTCGCCTTGATCTTTCCGTACGTGCCGATCATGGCGACCTTGTCGGCGCCGTATTTCTCCGTCACGTACCTGATCACCTCGACGCGCCTGCGCTCGTCGAAGTCGATGTCGACGTCGGGCATGGAGACGCGCTCGGGGTTGAGGAACCGCTCGAAGATCAGGCCGTGCGTGATCGGGTCGAGGTCGGTGATGCCCATGGCGTACGCGACGATCGAGCCGGCCGCGGAGCCTCGCCCTGGGCCCACCGCGATGCCGTTGTTCTTGGCCCACATGATGAAGTCGGCGACCACCAGGAAGTACCCCGGGAACCCCATCTGGATGATGATGTCCATCTCGTACTCGGCCTGCTTCTGGCGGTCCTCGGGGACGCCGCCCGGGTAGCGGCGCGCCATGCCGCGGCGGACCTCCTCCTGGAACCAGGTGACCTCGGTGAAGCCCTCCGGGATGTCGAACTTCGGCATCAGGTCGCGCTTCTCGAACATCCCCGTGGTGTCGATCTGCTCCGCCACCAGGAGCGTGTTGCGGCAGCCCTCCTGCCACGCGTCCGAGGAGTCGATCGCGTACATCTCGTCGGTCGACTTCAGGTAGTAACCGGTGCCGTCGAAGCGGAAGCGGTCCGGGTCCGAGAGGTTCTTGCCGGTCTGGATGCAGAGCAGGGCGTCGTGGGCGGTCGACTCGTGCGCGTACGTGTAGTGCGAGTCGTTCGTCACCAGGGGCGGGATGCCGAGCTTCTTGCCGATCTCCAGCAGGCCGTCACGGACCCGGCGCTCGATCTCGATGCCGTGGTCCATCAGCTCCAGGAAGTACCGGTCCTTGCCGAAGATCTCCTGGTACTCCGCGGCCGACTTCAGCGCCTCGTCGAACTGGCCCAGACGCAGCCGGGTCTGGAGCTCGCCCGAGGGGCAGCCGGTGGAGGCGATGAGCCCCTCCGACCACTGGGAGATCGTCTCCTTGTCCATACGCGGCCACTTCTGGAGCCAGCCTTCCGCGTACGCGTCCGAGGAGAGGCGGAAGAGGTTGTGCAGGCCCGTCTTGTTCGCCGCCCAGATCGTCTTGTGGGTGTAACCACCGGAACCCGACACGTCGTCGCGCTTCTGGTGCGGCTGGCCCCACTGGATCTTCCGCTTGTTGCGCCGCGACTCCGGGGCCACATACGCCTCGATGCCGATGATCGGCGTCACGCCCGCCTTCTGCGCCGAGTGGAAGAAGTCGTACGCGCCGTGGAGGTTGCCGTGATCGGACATCGCGATGTGCGTCATGCCCATCTCATTGCACGCCTTGAACATGTCCTTGAGCCGCGCGGCACCGTCAAGCAGCGAGTACTGGGTGTGCACGTGCAGGTGCGTGAAGGGCGGCTTGGTCACGGTGGGAGGCCTCCGGAGAACGGTTGGTCACAGGCTGCGGGCAGTCTGGCGGGACAGCGACGAAGTCTAATCCGGGGCACTGACAGCGGGTGGGCACTCGGGAGTACGGTCGTGCGTTGGAAGAGGCGGAGCGCCCGCCCGGTACGGGCGGAATCTCCGCCCCCACCCGTCCACCCCTGTCCCGCACGACCCTGTAACCAGGAGGCACCCAGCGATGTCCGTCCCGCAGCCCACGGCCGATCAGCGCGGCGAGCAGATCCTCGCCGTCTTCGGCACCGCGTTCGGCGAGCTGCTTGCCGCGGACCCCGCCGCGTTCCGGGTGAAGTTCCGCAAGATGGCCTCCTCCGCCTTCGCCTTCTACCGCGGCACGGCCTGCCTGTTCTACGCCGACCTGGAGCGCGAGCAGCACGGCGGGCCGTACCTGGACGACCGCACGGGCCGGGTGTGGATCCACGGCGACCTCCACGCCGAGAACTTCGGCACGTACATGGACGCCCAGGGCCGCCTGATCTTCAACGTGAACGACTTCGACGAGGCGTACGTAGGCCCCTTCACCTGGGACCTGAAGCGCTTCGCCGCCTCCGTGGCCCTGATCGGCTACTCGAAGGCGCTCAGCGACGAGCAGATCTCCGACCTGGTGCGGATCTACGCCGCGGCGTACCGCGAGCGCGTCCACGACCTCGCGACCGGCGCCAAGAGCGACGAGGTGCCGCCCTTCACGCTGGACACCGCCGAGGGCCCCCTCCTGGACGCGCTGCGCGACGCGCGCGCCCTGACCCGCTTCGGGCTGCTCGACTCGATGACCGAGATCCGCGACTTCGAGCGCCGCTTCGCGCCGGGCGGCGGCTCCATCGAGCTCGACGCCGCCACGCGCTACAAGGTCCTCGCGGCCTTCGACGGATATCTGGAGACGCTGCCGGAGTCCTCGCTCACCCGCCCCGACTCCTACCGCGTGAAGGACGTGGTGGGCCGGCGCGGCATCGGCATCGGCTCGGCGGGCCTGCCGTCGTACAACATCCTCCTGGAGGGCAACAGCGACGCCCTGGAGAACGACGTCGTGATCTACCTCAAGCAGGCGCAGACCCCGGCGGTCTCGCGGCACATCACCGACCCGGCGGTGCGCGGCTACTTCCAGCACGAGGGCCACCGCACGGTCATCTCACAGCGCGCCCTCCAGGCGCACGCCGACCCGTGGCTGGGCTGGACCGAGCTGGACGGCGCGGGCCAGCTGGTCGCCGAGGTCTCGCCGTACGCGGTGGACCTGGACTGGTCGGACATCGACGACCTGGAGGAGATCTCGGCGGTCGTCGCGGACCTCGGCCGGGCCACCGCGACGATGCACGCCGCGGCGGACGACGAGAGCGGCCACTCGGACCTGGTGCCGTTCTCCACGGAGCGCGCCATCGACGCCGCGATCGCGGGCGACGAGGTTGGCTTCGGGGAGCTGCTCGTGGACTTCGCGCACACCTACGGCGCACGCGCGCGTGCCGACCACCAGATCTTCGTCGACCTGTTCCGCAACGGCCGCATCCCGGGCCTGTAGGCGCCCTGGAGGGCCGAAGGGGAACTCTTGGGCACCCTTTAGGGGTCTCCTACAGGAACCCATGGCACACTCCTCCGCGATGGACATATCCGGGACCCAGCTCAGAGCCGTGCGCGCGGCGTTGTTCACGGCACTCGTCGTGACGCTCTCCGCCGCGTCGCACGTGCTGCTGTCCCGGGTCCCCCTGCCGCTGACCACCGTCGCGGCGATCGCCACCGCCGTCTTCGTCCTCGCGTACGCGCTGGCGGGCCGCGAGCGCGGTTACGGACGGATCGCCGCCCTGCTGATCCCGCTGGAGCTGGCGGCCGACACGGTGTTCACCGCCGGTCAGCACGTCTGTTACGGCGAGGCGGGGGGCCCGGTCGCGGGACCGCTGCGCTCCGTCGGCTTCGACATGCTGTGCGGCGGTACGCCGGTCGGCACTCCGCTGGCCCGCATGACCGCCGATGGCCACGGCGGCGCCGCGGCACTGCTCGCCGACGCCGATCCGGGCGCCGCCTGGCTGCTGCTCGGGGCGCACGTGGGCGTCGGGCTCCTGGCGGCGGCCTGGCTGCGGCGCGGGGAACGGGCCCTGGCCCAGCTGTTGCGCGCGGTCGCCGCGGCGACGTTCCGTCCGCTGCTCATCGCGGTCGCCTCGGTGACCGCCACGCACACACCCGTACGCCGCCTGCCGCGCCCCGAGCGCCGGGCGCGCGTCACGCGCACGCGCCTGCTGGTGCACTTCGTGGGGCGGCGTGGACCACCGCGCTCGGCTGCCTTCGCCTGAGCACGACACCCCCACGCAGTCACCCACACGGAGAAGAAGAGACCATGAGTAAGCGCAACAGCCAGGCCGCCAAGTCCGCCGCCCGCGAGCGGATTCGCCTCCAGCAGGAGGCCGAGCGCAAGCGCGAGAAGCGCAGGCGCGCGGCGATCGTCGGCGTCTTGATCGTCGGCGTCATCGCGATCGCCGGCGGCGTCGGCTACGCCGTCATGCAGGCCAACAAGCCGAGCGACCCCACGAAGTGGGAGAAGGCCGCCGACGCGAAGGTGGTCGCCCCGGCCAACACCTCGGGCAAGAACGGCACCACGGTCACCCTCGGCAAGTCCTCCACCAAGAACACCGTGCACCTCTACGAGGACCCGCGCTGCCCCGGCTGCGCGGTCATGGAGCAGTCCATCGGCGAGACGGTCAACAAGGGCATGAAGGACGGCGACTACAAGCTGTCCTTCACCATCGGCACGTTCATCGACAACAACTTCGGCGGCGAGGGGTCGAAGAACGCGCTGAGCGCGCTCGGCGCCGCCCTGAACGTCAGCCCGGACGCCTTCCTGGAGTACAAGACCGCCCTGTACTCCTCGAAGTTCCACCCGGCGGAGTCCACCGACACGTTCGCGAAGGACGACGAACTGCTCAAGGTGGCCGACACGGTCGACGCGCTCAAGGACAACAAGAAGTTCGAGAGTGCCGTCAAGAAGGGCACCTACGACGCCTGGGCCGTGAAGATGAGCGACTCCTTCCAGGACGCCGAGGGCGTGCAGTCCACCCCGACGATCAAGATCAACGGCAAGGTGGTCGAGACGCCGAAGACCCCGGAGGCCTGGAAGGCGGCGCTGAAGACGGCGGGCGTCACCAAGTGACGGCACGCGTCATGAAGTAACGCACCAGCTGTTTCTCAGCCGCACACCAGCTGTTTCTCACCGAAGAGCGGGCCGACTTTCCCGGTTGGCCCGCTCTTCGTGCGTACTGATCATTAATGTGATCACTCGTGACCAGTCGCCTCTCTTCCGCACCCATAGGTGCCTCAACTCCCAGCCGCCGCACGGTCGTCAAGGCCGCTGCCGCCACTGCCGCGCTCGCGGCCCCGCTCGCCGCCGCGCCCCTCGCCCACGCCGCCGAGGGCCCCGTCTTCCTGCACGGTGTCGCGTCCGGTGACCCGCTCCCCGACGGCGTCCTGCTGTGGACCCGCGTGACCCCGACGCCCGACGCCGTGCCCGGTTCGGGCAAGGGGCCCGACGTGACGGTGCGTTGGGAGGTGGCCGAGGACAAGAGGTTCTCCCGGACCGTCAGCAGCGGGAGCACCACCGCGCGAGCGGCCTCCGACCACACCGTCAAGGCCGACGTAAGGGGCTTGCGCCAGGCGACCACCTATTACTTCCGCTTCTCCGTGGGCGGCGCCTCCCCGGTGCACTCCCCCGTGGGCCGCACCCGCACCACCCCCGAGCACGACGCCACCGCGCACGGCGTGCGGTTCGGCGTGGTGTCCTGCGCCAACTGGGAGGCCGGGTACTTCTCGGCGTACCGCCATCTCGCGGACCGCACCGAGCTCGACGCGGTCCTGCACCTCGGGGACTACATCTACGAGTACCGGAGCGGCGAATACCCGAGTGCCGCGAACGTCGTACGTCAGCACGAGCCCCGGCACGAGATCGTCACGCTCGCCGACTACCGCGTGCGGCACGGCGCTCACAAGACCGACCCCGACGCGCAGGCGATGCACGCCGCGCACCCAGTCATCGCGATCTGGGACGACCACGAGTTCGCGGACAACACCTGGTCGGGCGGGGCCGGCAACCACAGTGAGGCCGAGGGGCCTTGGGCGGGGCGCATGGCGGCGGCCAAGCAGGCGTACTTCGAGTGGATGCCCGTGCGTCCGTCGACGGAGGGCACGGTCTACCGCCGTATCCGGTTCGGCAGGCTGGCCGATCTGCACCTGCTCGACCTGCGGTCGTTCCGCTCCCAGCAGGCGGGCACCGGCAGCGGCGCGGTGGACGACCCGGACCGTACGCTGACGGGCCGCGCGCAGCTCGACTGGCTGAAGTCGGGTCTCGCGTCCTCGGGCGCCGCCTGGAAGCTGGTCGGCACCTCGGTGATGATCTCGCCGGTCGCCTTCGGTTCCCTCCCCGCCCATCTCCTCGCGCCGCTCGCGGAGTTGGTCGGCCTGCCCAAGGAGGGCCTGGCCATCAACACCGACCAGTGGGACGGCTACACCGACGACCGCAAGGAACTCCTCTCCCACCTGCGGGAGAACAAGATCCAGGACACCGTCTTCCTGACCGGTGACATCCACATGGCGTGGGCGAACAACGTGCCGGCCAAGGCGGCGACGTATCCCCTCTCCCCCTCGGTCGCCACGGAGTTCGTGGTCACCTCGGTGAGTTCGGACAACGTCGACGACATGCTCGGCGTCGCCCCGCACACCGTCTCGCTCGCGGCCGTGGCGGCCATCAAGACGGCCAACCGCCATGTGAAGTGGCTGGACATGGACTCGCACGGCTACGGCGTCCTCGACGTCACCGCCGAGCGCGCGCAGATGGACTACTACACCCTGTCCGACCGGACCGACCCCGAGGCGACCTCGTCCTGGGTCCGTTCCTACCGCACGCTCAGCGGCACGCAGAAGGTGGAGCGGGTGCACGAACCGGTGCGCTGAGCGCTCGGGGGTGCGCCGGAGGCCGTCAGAGTGTCTCCAGGAATCCGATCGCCGTGCGCCACGCCGACTCCGCGGCCTCGGCGTCGAAGTCGTCGAGCTCGGGGTCGGTGAACAGGTGCCCGGCGCCCGCGTAGCGGTAGACCTCGACGTCGGCCCCGGCGCGCCCCATCTGTAGGTACCAGGCGTTCAACCAGTCGTCGGACTCGAACGGGTCGGGCTCCGCCACGTGCAGCTGCACCGGCAGGTCGTCCACGGAGGCGCTCTCCGCGATGTCGGAGGTGCCGTGCAGGAGCAGCAGGCCGCGTGCCTTCTCGTCGCCGAGCGCGAGGGTCTGCGCGGTCGCGGCGCCGAGCGAGAACCCGGCGTAGACGAGACCTCGCTCGGAGTAGGGGGCGGCGGCCAGGACCGCCCTCTTCAGGAGCTCGTCCTTGCCGAGCTCGTCCTGGAAGGCCATGCCTTCCTCGACGGTGTCGAAGGCGCGCCCCTCGAAGAGGTCGGGGGTCCACACCTTGTGTCCCGCGGCGCGCAGCCGGCCGGCGGCCTCGTGCACCGCGGGCCGCAGCCCGTACGTCGAGTGGAAAAGCATGATGTTCATGGGGTCATCGTGCCATCCGAGCCGGGTACCCCGATTTCTCTGTCATGAACCTGGCACCCCCTGCCTGCGGAGGTACGGAGGCAGTACCCCTACCCTCGGAGCCATGGAGAACGTACTGCGTCCGTTGATCGTGATCGGCGGCTCGGTCGTGCTCACGGTGGTGATCGGCTGGCTGGTCGACTTCGCCATGCGCCGGGCCGACGAACAGCATCACGAGACCCCGCTGTGGGGTCTGCTGCGCCGCTGCCGCGTGCCCTTCCACGTCGTGCTGTGTGCCGCCCTGCTGAGAGGCTCCTACGGAGAGGCGGAGCTGGCCAAGGACAACTCACAGGCCATCGGGCGCATCCTGTCCCTGGTGCTCATAGGGTCCACGGCCTGGCTGGTGGTGCGGATCGCCGCGGCGATAGTGGAGTCCTCGTACGCCCGCTACGCCGCGGTCCACCGCGATCCGGCCCGGGTGCGCAGGGTCCGTACGCAGGTGACGCTCATCCAGCGGGTGGTCAGCGCGATCGTGGGTGTCGTGGCGGTCGCGGCGATGCTGCTGACCTTCCCCGCCATGCAGGCCGCCGGGACCTCGCTGCTGGCCTCGGCCGGCATCCTCGGCATCGTCGCCGGTGTCGCGGCCCAGTCCACCCTCGGCAACCTCTTCGCGGGGCTGCAGATCGCCTTCGGCGACATGGTGCGGATAGGGGACACCGTCGTCGTGGACGGCGAGTGGGGCACCGTGGAGGAGATCACCCTCACGTTCCTGGCCGTCCGCACCTGGGACGAGCGCCGGATCACGATGCCCGTGTCGTATTTCACGTCCCGGCCCTTCGAGAACTGGTCCCGTGGCGGCGCGCAGATGACCGGCACCGTCTTCTTCCACCTTGACCACTCCGCGCCGGTCCACCAGATGCGCGACAAGCTCCGGGACATCCTGCGCGACTGCGCGGCGTGGGACGGCAGGGACTGGGGCCTCGCCGTCACGGACACGACACCGAGCACGATGCAGGTCCGCGCCCTGGTCACCGCCAAGGACGCGGACGACATCTGGACGGTCAGGGTGACGGTGCGCGAACAGATGGTCCAGTGGCTGACGGAACACCATCCGTACGCGCTGCCGCGGATCACCACGGCCTGGGCGGAGCCGTCACCGAACGGCCACGGCCCGCGCTCCCTGGTGCAGGAGATGCCGCGCACAGGACGCGGCTGAGCCCTCGGGCCGCCCGCCCTCTCAGCGCAGACTGCGTACGTCGAGGTGGTGCAGCACCCGGTCGACGATCTCCGGATCGGCGCCGGGCTCGCTGCGCGCCGCGAGGACCTCGTGGCGGGCGGCCGACATCATCTCCCGCTGGATGCGCTGGACGGCCTTCAGGCGGTCCACGCGCCTGGCGTACCGCTCGCGCCGCTCCGCGTCGACGATGTCGGGGCTGATCCTGGCCCCGATGTCGAAGGCGCCACGCTGCAGCCGCTCGGAGACCTCCTCCGGCAGCTCCTCGACCTCCTCGATCTCCTTGAGGCGGCGCTTGGCGGCCTTGGCGGCGCGCAGCGCCAGAGCGCGCTCCAGCTCCCGCTCCGCGCCGGCGTCGGCCTGCACCCGGAGCTTGCGCACCAGCCAGGGCAGCGTGAGCCCCTGGACGACGAGGGTCGCCATGATGACGCAGAACGCGATGAAGATGATCTCGTCGCGGGCCGGGAACGGAGACCCGTCGTCCGTCTTGAGCGGGATGGCGAGGGCGAGCGCCACGGACGCCACGCCGCGCATACCGGCCCACCACATGACGACGGTCTCGCGCCAGCTCGTCGGGATGTCCTCGTCGTAGTCCCGGCGCTTGTGCAGCCGCTTGGCCAGCCACGTCGCGGGGAGCAGCCACAGCAGCCGTACGCCGACGACAACCCCGACGACCGCCGCGCCCCAGCCGAACATCTCCCACTCGCGGCCGCTCGCGATGCCGAAGACGTTGTGCAGTTCGAGCCCGATGAGCCCGAACGCGGCGCCGGTCACCAGAGTGTCGACGATCTGCCAGAACGTCTGCCCGGTAATGCGGCCGAGCACGTCGTCGGCGTCGACGGCCTTCTCCGCGAGGTAGAGCGCGGTGGTGAGGACGGCGAGCACGCCGGAGCCGAGCATCTCCTCGGCCAGCACGTAGCTGACGAAGGGCACGAGCAGCGTCAGGCCGGTCTGGAGCGTGGCGTCGCCGAGCAGCACCATGAGCTTGTTCGTGAGCCAGCCGAGCACGAGCCCGACGAGCACGGCCACCACGGCGGACAGCACCAGCCGGCCCGCGGCGGACGGCCAGGAGAAGGTGCCGCTCACCGCCGCCGCGATCGCCACGTGGTAGAGCACGATCGCGGTGACGTCGTTGAAGAGCCCCTCCCCCTCCAGGATCGACACGAGCCTGCGGGGCAGCCCGAGCGAGCCCGCGACGGCGGTGGCGGCGACGGGGTCGGGCGGCGCGACGAGCGCTCCGAGCGCGACGGCCGCGGCGATCGGCAGCCCGGGGACCAGGGCGTTGGCCATGGCGGCGACCGCTGCCGTGGTGACGAACACCAGGGCGACGGCGAGCAGGAAGATGGGGCGCCGGTTGGCCGCGAACTGCCGCCAGGACGTGCGCTGCACGGACGCGTAGAGCAGGGGCGGCAGAACCAGCGGGAGGATGTAGTCCGGCGGGATCTCGACATTGGGCACGAACGGCAGGAGGGCCATGCCGATGCCCGCCAGCGTCATCAGCACCGGCGCGGGCAGCCCGAGCCGGTCCCCCAGCGGCACCGTGACGACGGCTCCCAGCAACAAGACGAGCAGCAGCGCCAGCTGATCCACGGTGCGCCCTCCGGTGGTCGAGACATCAACGATCAAGACCTCAACCCTGCCACGCGTCCGTGACGAACCGGACGACCGCACCTCGTTTCCGCACTCGCGGCGAGCGGGGTGGGCGGCGCCAGCGGGGAGCGTGGGGGTACGCGGGCACTGCCCGCGTCGGGGAGCGCGAGGGCAGGCGGGTACGTCCGCGGCGGGGAGCACGAGAGCACGCGGGGCACGTCCCGCGGCGAGAAGCACGAGAGCACGCGGGGCACGTCCCGCGGCGAGAAGCACGAGAGCACCCGGGGCACGCCCCGCGGCGAGAAGCACGAGAGCACGCGAGGCACGCCCCGCGGCGAAGAGCACGAGAGCACCCGGGGCACATGGGCGTCGGTGAGCACGAGAGCACGAGAGGCACGTCCCCCGGCGAAGAGCACGAGAGCACCCGGGGCACATGGGCGTCGGTGAGCACGAGAGCACGCGAGGCACGTCCCCCGGCGAAGAGCACGAGGGTACTCGGGCACGTCCGCGTCGGTGAGCCCGAGACCACCCGGGCATGGCCCGCGTGCGGGGGGGGGGGGGGGGGACGAAAGCACGCGGGGCGCCTCCCACGACGGGGCGCACGAGGGCCCCCCGGGCACGCCCCCGGCGGGCCGCGAGCGGCTCCCGGGAGCTAGCGCAGCGCCTTCCGCATCGCCCGGTGCGGAATCCCGGCGTCCGGGAACTCCGGCCCGTACACCTCGTACCCCAGGCGCTCGTAGAACCCCAGGGCGTGCGTCTGTGCGTGCAGGTCCATCGCCGTCAGGCCACGCGCGCGTGCCGCGTCCTCGATGGCCTCGACCAGGGCCGCCCCGACGCCGAGCCCGCGCGCGGCCCGCGTCACCGCGAGCCGACCGAGGGCGCCCACCGTGGCGTCCCCGCCGTTCTTCGCGGCGGCCGCGGCGCCGGTCAGGAGCCGTCCGGTGCCCAGCGGAACGCCGTCCTCGCGCACCGCCAGCACGTGCACCGCCCCGGCGTCGTACTCGTCGTACTCGACCTCTTCGGGGACCTGCTGCTCGGCCACGAAAACGTCCTTGCGGACCGCGAAGCAGGCCGCCAGGTCCTCCGGGCCCCGAGCGACCCGGGTCGTCACACCGCTCACGAACTCTCCGCCCGCACCCGGTCGAGCGCCTGCTGGAGGTCGTCGGGGTACTGGCTCTCGAACTCCACCCACTGTCCGTCGCCCGGGTGCTCGAAGCCGAGCCGGACCGCGTGCAGCCACTGCCGCGTGAGACCGAGCCGCTTACCGAGCGTCGGGTCCGCGCCGTACGTCAGGTCGCCCACACAGGGGTGCCGGTGCGCCGCCATGTGGACGCGGATCTGGTGGGTGCGCCCCGTCTCCAGCTTGATGTCGAGCAGGGAGGCGGCCCGGAAGGCCTCGATGAGGTCGTAGTGCGTCACGGAGGGCTTGCCCTCGGCCGTGACCGCCCACTTGTAGTCGTGGTTGGGGTGGCGGCCGATGGGGGCGTCGATCGTGCCGCTCATCGGGTCGGGGTGGCCCTGCACCAGCGCGTTGTAGCGCTTGTCGACCGTGCGCTCCTTGAACTGGCGCTTCAGGGACGTGTACGCGCGCTCCGACTTGGCGACCACCATGAGGCCGGAGGTGCCCACGTCCAGGCGGTGCACGATGCCCTGGCGCTCGGCGGCACCGGACGTGGAGACGCGGAAACCGGCCGCCGCGAGGCCGCCGATCACGGTCGTCCCGGTCCAGCCGGGGCTCGGGTGCGCGGCCACGCCGACCGGCTTGACGATCACGACGATGTCGTCGTCGTCATGCACGATCTCCATGCCCTCGACGGGCTCGGCCACGACCCGCACCGGAGCGGGTGCCTGCGGCATCTCCACTTCCAGCCAGGCGCCGCCGTGCACCCGCTCGGACTTGCCGACCACCGAGCCGTCGACCGCGACCTTCCCCGCCGCGGCGAGCTCGGCGGCCTTCGTACGGGAGAAACCGAACATGCGGGAGATGGCGGCGTCGACGCGCTCGCCCTCCAGGCCGTCCGGCACGGGCAGGGTGCGGATCTCGGGAATCGTACTCACCCATTGAGTATGCAGGAGCCCACTGACACTCCCCGACCACAGGTCTCGCCGCCGGGCCGGGCCTCAGTCCTTGTGGACGGTGCCGTCCGGGTCCAGCCCGCGGAAGGACAGCAGCACGATCAGGATGCCGCCGCAGACGATCGCCGAGTCCGCGAGGTTGAAGACCGCGAAGCCCTTGGGGGCGATGAAGTCGACCACCGCGCCCTCGAAGACGCCGGGCGCGCGGAAGATCCGGTCGGTGAGGTTGCCGAGCGCGCCGCCGAGCAGCAGGCCGAGCGCGATCGCCCACGGCAGGCTGTACAGCTTGCGGGCGAGGCGGGCGATCACCACGATGACGGCGGCCGCGATGCACGTGAAGATGATCGTGAAGGCCTCGCCGAACCCGAAGGCGGCGCCCGCGTTCCGGATCGCGTTGAAGCGGAGCCAGTCGCCGACGACGTCGATCGGCTCGTGGTGCTCCAGCTTCGCAACCACGATCATCTTGCTGATCAGGTCGAAGGCGTACGCGATCGCGGCGACGACGAACAGCACGGCGATCTTGCGCCTGCCCTTGGGCTCCTGCCCGTCCTCACCCGCGACGGCGCCGGGCCGCTCCGGCTCGCCCCCGTCCGTCTCAGGGTTGTCCGGCGTACCGATGATGCGCTCCGCCTCTGCCACGTGAGTCCCTCGACCTAGGTACCTGACTGGGGACGAGGGTACGGCACACACGTACGGGCCCAGGCCTTCAGGCCGTGCTCAGGAGCGCCGTTCCTGCTTCTGCTTGCACTCCACGCACAGCGTCGCGCGCGGGAAGGCCTGCATGCGCGCCTTGCCGATCGCGTTGCCGCAGTTCTCGCAGAGGCCGTACGTCCCCGCGCCGAGCCGTTCCAGGGCGCGCTCGGTCTGCACGAGCATCTCGCGGGCGTTGGCGGCGAGGGCCATCTCGTGCTCACGCGTGATGTTCTTCGTACCGGTGTCCGCCTCGTCGTCGCCGGCGCCGTCCCCGGAGTCCCGCATCAGCCCCGCGAGGGCCTGCTCGGACGCCGTGATCTCGGCGGTCAGCCGCAGCGCCTCGCTCTGGAGCTCCGTACGGGCCTTCGCGACCTCTGCCGGCGTCCAGGGGTCCTCGCCCGGCCGGACCGCGAGCTCACCGGGCTCGACCGCGGCGGCACGCGCCTTGGGCACCGCCGTCGGCTTGGTCGCCGCGGTCGCCGTGCCCGGAGTCTTCTTCGCAACCACTGTCGTGGCTCCCGTCGTCTCCGCGGCCTCAGCCGCATCTTCGGCCGCGGACGCGACCGTCTTCTTCACCGTGCTCTGCTTGGCAGCACTCTTCTTTGCGGGACTCTTCTTTGCGGGCGCTTCCCCGGGCGGGGCCGCGCTTCCCTCAAGGCCGGCCTCGCCCGCGGGGGCCGTCCTGGCAGCGCTCTCAGAGGCCTCGTCCGCCCCCATCCCCGGACCGGACGCCGCCGCGGCTCCCGCCCCCTCGGCAGAGGCTTTCCTGCCCACCGCGTTCTCGGCAGAAGCCTCCTCGGCGGAAGCATTCTTCTCGACGGCCTTATTGGCGGTGGCTTTCCGGGCAGCGGTCTTCTTGGCGGTCTTCTTCGCGGCGACCTTCTTGGCGGCGATCTTTTTCGCGGCGCTCTTCTTGGCGACAGCTTTCTTGGCCGCGGCCTTCTTCGCCACAGCGGTCTCCGGCACAGCCGCCTCCGCCCCGGCCTCGCCGGGCGGGGCCTCACCAGGCGAGGCCGGCCCGGCCACAGCCTTCTTCGCGGCAGCCTTCGTGACCGTCTTCTGGGCGGCAGCCTTCTTGGCCGCGGTCTTCTTGGCCGCGGTCTTCTTCGCCGCGGTCTTCTTCGCCGGGGGCTTCTTGGCCACCGCCTTCTTCCCCACGGCCGCCTCCGACGCCGCCGCCCCGGCCTCCTCCCCCGACATCGCTCCAGGCCCCGCATGGACCTTCTTCGCGACCTTCGCCGCACGCGTGCCACCGGTCACGTACGCACCGTGCTCGCTCTTCTTGCCGCTCACATCCTTGGCCGTCGCCGCGGCCGCGCCGGTGGATCTGCCGGACGCCGAGTGCTGTACGGCGGTCTTCTTCGCCACCATGGCCGCGGCCCCTTCACATATTGTGATCTTGCACGCGAATCGTGCTGGGACGATAAATCGACTCCAGGCCCGCGGCAACGGGGCACGCCGCCCGATTCGCCCGCCACGCCGGTCCCGCGCGGCGAGTCTGCAAGCGTTGTGCCCAACTCCCTGCCGGGTAATCCGCCGGCCGACGCGCGCCGGGGACCCCCGCGCCCCCGCATGTCGCCATTCGGGTCAGTACGCGCCCCGCACGCGGCGCCCTCCGGAGTCCCGGAAAAACCGGTCGGCCACCCCTTCCCCGGCGCCGTACACTGAACGGCAGCGAGAAGCGTGGATGGGGACGAGTAGCGGCGTACGCAGCCATGAGCGACCCGGGGACGGTGTGAGCCCGGGGGCGAGCGCGACGTGAAGATCACCCCGGAGCCGCCGGAAGAAAGCCGAAGCCTTCGAGCCGAGGCGAGTAGACCCGGTATCGCGACCCCAATGAGGGGGCTCACCGGCGCGGAACACCGTTTCGGAGAGCCAAGGAGGGTGGTACCGCGGGAGCGCGCCGCACCAGGCGCACACGGCTCTCGTCCCTCCGACGGAAGGCAGCACATCCGCCGGAGGAGCCCGTGAATACGCCGCCGCAGTACCGACAGGTACCCGCCCAGGTCGACCTGCCCGCCCTTGAGCACGCCGTGCTCGACTTCTGGCGCGAGCAGAAGATCTTCGCCAAGAGCCTGGAGCAGTCCGAGGGCCGCCCCGAGTGGGTGTTCTACGAGGGCCCGCCCACCGCCAACGGCATGCCGGGCGCCCACCACATCGAGGCCCGCGTCTTCAAGGACGTCTTCCCGCGCTTTCGCACCATGCGCGGCTACCACGTGGCCCGCAAGGCCGGCTGGGACTGCCACGGCCTGCCCGTGGAGCTGGCGGTCGAGAAGGAGCTGGGCTTCAACGGCAAGAAGGACATCGAGGCGTACGGCATCGCCGAGTTCAACGCCAAGTGCCGTGAGTCCGTGACCCGCCACACCGACGCCTTCGCCGAGCTCACGACCCGCATGGGCTACTGGGTCGACCTCGACGACGCGTACCGGACGATGAACCCCGAGTACGTCGACTCGGTCTGGTGGTCCCTGAAGGAGATCTTCAACAAGGACCTGCTCGTCCAGGACCACCGCGTCGCCCCCTGGTGCCCGCGCTGCGGCACGGGCCTGTCCGACCACGAGCTGGCGCAGGGCTACGAGACGGTCGTCGACCCGTCCGTCTACGTCCGTTTCCCCCTCACCTCCGGTCCCCTCGCGGGCGAGGCCGCCCTCCTGGTCTGGACGACGACGCCCTGGACGCTCGTCTCCAACACCGCCGTCGCCGCGCACCCCGACGTCACCTATGTCGTCGCGACGGACGGCGAGCAGAAGCTCGTCGTCGCCCAGCCGCTCGTCGAGAAGGCGCTCGGCGAGGGGTGGGAGACGACCGGTGAGACCTTCACCGGCGCCGAGATGGAGCGCTGGACGTACCAACGTCCCTTCGACCTGGTGGAGTTCCCGGCTCCGGCGCACTACATCGTCAACGCCGAGTACGTCACCACGGAGGACGGCACCGGTCTGGTCCACCAGTCCCCCGCCTTCGGTGAGGACGACCTCAAGGTCTGCCGCGCGTACGGCCTGCCGGTCGTCAACCCGGTCCGCCCGGACGGCACCTTCGAGGAGGACGTGCCGCTCGTAGGCGGTGTCTTCTTCAAGAAGGCCGACGAGGCCCTCACCAAGGACCTCGGCGACCGCGGCCTGCTCTTCAAGCACATCGCGTACGAGCACAGCTACCCGCACTGCTGGCGCTGCCACACGGCCCTGCTCTACTACGCGCAGCCGTCCTGGTACATCCGCACCACGGCCATCAAGGACAAGCTCCTCCAGGAGAACGAGAAGACGAACTGGTTCCCGGAGTCGGTCAAGCACGGCCGCTTCGGCGACTGGCTGAACAACAACGTCGACTGGGCGCTCTCCCGCAACCGCTACTGGGGCACCCCGCTGCCCATCTGGCGCTGTGAGGAGAACCACCTCACCTGCGTCGGCTCCCGCGCGGAACTCTCCGACCTGACCGGCACCGACCAGTCGGAGCTGGACCCGCACCGCCCGTTCATCGACGAGATCACGTTCGCCTGCCCCCAATGCCAGGGCACCGCCACGCGCGTGCCGGAGGTCATCGACGCCTGGTACGACTCGGGCTCGATGCCGTTCGCGCAGTGGGGCTACCCCTACAAGAACAAGGAACTCTTCGAGAGCCGCTACCCCGCGCAGTTCATCTCGGAGGCCATCGACCAGACCCGCGGCTGGTTCTACACGCTGATGGCCGTCGGCACCCTGGTCTTCGACAAGTCGTCGTACGAGAACGTGGTCTGCCTCGGCCACATCCTGGCCGAGGACGGCCGCAAGATGTCCAAGCACCTGGGCAACATCCTCCAGCCCATCCCGCTCATGGACCAGCACGGTGCCGACGCGGTGCGCTGGTTCATGGCGGCCGGCGGCTCCCCGTGGGCGGCACGCCGCGTGGGTCACGGCACCATCCAGGAGGTCGTCCGCAAGACGCTCCTCACGTACTGGAACACGGTCGCCTTCCAGGCGCTGTACGCCCGTACGTCGAAGTGGGCCCCGAGCGACGCCGACCCGGCGCCCGCCGACCGCCCGCTCCTGGACCGCTGGCTGCTCAGCGAGTTGCACGCGCTGACCGACCAGGTCACCCAGGCCCTGGAGGGCTATGACACGCAGCGCGCGGGCAAGCTCCTGTCCGTCTTCGTGGACAACCTCTCCAACTGGTACGTACGCCGTTCCCGTCGCCGCTTCTGGCAGGGCGACAAGGCGGCCCTGCGCACCCTGCACGAGGTCGTCGACACGGTCACGCGCCTGATGGCCCCGCTGACGCCGTTCATCACGGAGCGTGTCTGGCAGGACCTGATCGTGCCCGTGACCCCGGACGCCCCGGAGTCCGTGCACCTCGCCTCCTGGCCCGAGCCGGACCTCTCCGCCATCGACCCGGAGCTGTCCCGGCAGATGGTCCTCGTACGCCGCCTGGTCGAGCTCGGCCGTGCCACGCGTGCCGAGTCGGGCGTCAAGACCCGCCAGCCGCTGTCCCGCGCGCTCGTCGCGGCATCCGGCTTCGACGCGCTGGGCCCGGAGCTGCGCGCCCAGATCACGGAGGAGCTGAACGTCTCCTCCCTGGCGTCGCTCTCCGAAGTCGGCGGCTCCCTGGTCGACACCACGGCGAAGGCGAACTTCCGGGCGCTCGGCAAGCGGTTCGGCAAGGGCGTCCAGGCGGTCGCCAAGGCCGTCGCCGAGGCCGACGCCGCCGCGCTGTCGCTGGCACTGCGCGAGGGCACGGCCTCGGTCGAGGTCGACGGCGAGACGGTCACGCTGGCCCCGGACGAGGTCATCATCACGGAGACCCCGCGCGAGGGCTGGTCGGTGGCGTCCGACTCCGGTGCCACGGTCGCCCTTGACCTGGAGATCACCGAGGAGCTGCGCCGGGCGGGCCTGGCCCGTGACGCGATCCGCCTGATCCAGGAGGCCCGCAAGAACAGCGGCCTGGACGTCGCGGACCGGATCGCCCTGCGCTGGACGTCCACGGACCCGGAGGTGCTCACGGCGCTCTCCGACCACGCCGGGCTCATCTCCGACGAGGTACTCGCCACGGACTTCTCCCAGGGTGAGACGGACGACACATTCGGGCAGCCGTTCACCGACGACTCCCTGAAGCTGACGTTCCGCCTGCGCAAGGCGTAAGCGCGCGCAAGCAAGCACACAGCCGAAGGCCCGGTCCCGCCAAGAAACCTTGACGGGACCGGGCCTTCGGCGTTGCGTGCCCACGTACACACGAACGTCCCCGCACGACACCGGCGGACGCACAACCGGGCGCACAAAAGGGCCGGGCCCCCAGAGAGTCTGGGGGCCCGGCCCTGAACGCTGCCGACGCCTACGGCGTGGTCACGCCTGTCAGTTGTCGTCCTCGTCGATGAGGAAGCCACGCATCGGCGACGGAGCCTGCTGCATCGGCTGCTGACCCTGCGGCCGCACCGGCGCCATCGGCTGCGTCATCGCGGGCGACATCTGCTGCTGGCCGCCGTAGGACGGGCCGCCGCCCTGCTGGTTGCCGCCACCCATCGACTGGTTGCCGCCGTAGGACGGGGCACCCGCACCGGCCGGAGCCATCGACGGCGCCGGCGACGGCGGCAGCGAGGCGGTGGCCGGAGTACGCGGCGGGGCCAGCGAGTCGTCGGCCTGGGTCTCCAGCTGGCGCAGCTGCGACTCCAGGTAGGACTTCAGACGCGTGCGGTACTCGCGCTCGAAGCCGCGCAGGTCCTCGACCTTGCGCTCCAGCGTGGCGCGAGCGGACTCCAGGGAGCCCATCGCGACGCGGTGCTTCTCCTGCGCGTCCCGCTCCAGGGCGTCGGCCTTGGCACGGGCGTCACGCTCCAGGCCCTCGGCGCGCGAACGGGCCTCGCCGACGATCTTGTTGGCCTCGGAACGGGCCTCCGCGATCGCCTGGTCGGCGGTCTGCTGCGCAAGGGACAGCACGCGAGCGGCGCTGTCGCCACCGGGGCCCTGACCGGGCTGCGGCATCTGCGGGCCGTGGCCACCCATGGGACCGCCCATGGGGCCACCCATCGGGCCCTGACCCATCGGGCCCGGACCCTGCGGACCGCCCTGCGGTCCATGCCCCTGGCCGTGACCACTGGGGCCTGCGGGCAGCTGCGGTGCGCCGCCGGGCAGCTGCGGCGGGCCACCCATGGGGCCACCCATCTGCTGCTGCGGCGGGACCGGCTGCGGTCCAGATATAGCGGCGGGTACCGGAGCACCCGGACCTCGCTGGTCCTGCGGCCCGTCGGGCCCCTTGCGCATACCGCCCTGCTGCTGGTTCTGAGCAGCGGCGCGGGTGGCGGCGGCCAGCTTGGCGCGCAGGTCCTCGTTCTCGCGGAGCAGGCGAGTCAGTTCGGCTTCGACCTCATCGAGGAAGGCATCGACCTCGTCCTCGTCATAGCCTTCTCGGAGGCGGACGGTCGTGAACTGCTTGTTCCGCACGTCCTCGGGGGTCAACGGCATCTCTTCACCTCAACGTAATCGTCGGCATTCGGCAAGACCGTATCGTTCACACAGACACCGACCTGACGACGGTGATCAGGATGTAGACGATGATCATCAGTACGAAGAAGGACAGGTCGAGCGCCACGCCCCCGAGACGCAGCGGCGGAATGAACCGCCGCAGAAGCTTGAGCGGTGGATCAGTGACAGTGTAGGTGGCCTCCAGAACGACCACCATCGCCTTGCCGGGTTGCCATGAGCGGGCGAACTGGAAGACGTAGTCCATGACCAGCCGGAAGATCAGCACGATGAGGAAGCACATCAGCGCGATGTAAAGCACCTGCAAGACCACGCTCATGTCCGCGGTTCCCTCTCCCCTGTTTCCCGTGCTTCGTCGTTCCGGTACTGCGTCTTGCTTGCGACTACTGCGTCACTTGCGTCTCAGCTCTGGTTGAAGAACCCGCCCTCTGCGATGCGAGCCTTGTCCTCCGCCGTTACATCGACGTTAGCAGGCGACAACAGGAACACCTTCTGCGTCACGCGTTCAATGCTGCCATGCAGGCCGAAGACCAGACCGGCCGCAAAGTCGACAAGTCGCTTCGCGTCCGTGTCGTCCATCTCCGTCAGATTCATGATCACCGGAGTGCCCTCACGGAAGTGTTCCCCGATGGTACGGGCCTCGTTGTAGGTCCGGGGGTGCAATGTGGTGATGCGGTAGGGCTCCCGCTCGGACACGACCTTGGGCATGATCACCGGTGCGTTCTTCTCCAGGCTCTGGCGTTCAGGTGTGATGGATGCCACGGGGGCGATTCGTGCCGGACGTCCGGATTCCGCGGCTAGCGAAGCGGAATGGGCCACCGGTTCACGGGGGGCGGGTGGCTGCACCACTCGTACCGATTCGTCCCGTTGGGACTGATGGGACTGGTGTGACTGATGCGGCGGTTCGTGCCGCCTGCGGTCGCGCTCGGGCTCCGGCTCGGGTTCGAACTCGTCATCGGGGTCGAACCCCGGACCGTCGTACCCGTCGTCCTCCACGAGGCCGAGGTAGACCGCCATCTTGCGCATCGCGCCGGCCATGCTCTGAGTCCTCCGCTCTGTGGTGGATCGGCTGTCGTCACCAACTGCCCGCGATCCACGAGGTATCCCCGCCTCAACAGCGAGAATGACCATATTTTCTGCTGTGGTCCGACTTCCTGGCGACGTTACCCGAGCCCGGGTCGGACTCCGAGTACCGCCGTACCGACGCGCACATGTGTCGCCCCGGCCGCCACGGCCTGTTCGAGGTCCGCACTCATCCCTGCCGACACCATGTTCGCAGCCGGATGAGTCGCGCGCATAAGGGTTGCGAATTCCATCAGTCGCTCGAACGCGGCCTGTTGCCGACCCGCGTAAGGACCGGTGAGCGGCGCGACGGTCATCAGACCGTCGAGTCGCAGTCCCGGTGCCCCCGCCACGAGGTCGGCCAACTCTTCGATCCCGCCGGGCCCGACGCCACCGCGCTCCCCGCGGCCGTTCTCCTCGGCGTCCAGCGCGACCTGGATCAGGCAACCGAGTTCGCGCTCCGCGCGCACCGCGGCCGTCGAGAGGGCCGTGACGAGCTTGGGCCGGTCCACGGACTGCACCAGATCGGCATAACCGACCACGGAACGGACCTTATTGGTCTGCAATTGACCGACGAAGTGCCAAGTAAGAGGGAGATCCGTGCACTGAGCGGCCTTCGGCGCCGCGTCCTGGTCGCGGTTCTCCGCGACGTGCCGCACGCCGAGTTCCGACAAGATCCGTACGTCGCTCGCCGGATAGGTCTTGGTGACCACGATCAGGGTCACCTCTTCCCGCTTGCGCCCGGCTGCCGCGCACGCCGCGGCGATGCGCTCCTCGACCTCCGCGAGGTTCGCCGCGAGTTGAGTCCTACGATCCGTCATGCCTTATCAGTCCAGCCAGACATAGCCCGCGAGACGACCGGTCGTGCGGTCGCGGCGGTACGAGAAGTGGTCAGCGGATTCCAGCGTGCACACCGGCGAGTGCTCCCGGTCGCGCACCCCGAGCCGTTCCAGTTGCGCGTGCACCCCCGCGGTCACATCGACCGCCGGCGTACCCCAACTCGTCTCGGCGTACGCCGCGGGCTCGACGGCGGCCACCTCGGCGCGCATCGCCTCGGGTACTTCGTAACAACGCCCGCAGACGGCGGGACCGGTGCGGGCGACGATACGTCCGGGGTCGGCGCCGAGCTCCACCATGGCCTCGACGGCGGCCGGCACGACGCCCGCCAGCATCCCCGGGCGTCCGGCGTGCGCCGCGGCCGCGACCCCGGCGACCGGATCGGCGAGCAGGACCGGCGTGCAGTCGGCGGTCAGGACGGCGAGCGCGAGCCCCCTGCGGGCGGTCACCACCGCGTCGACAGCCGGGATCTCGGCGTCGGAGCCCCAGGGTTCGTCGACCACGGCGACCTCGCGGCCGTGCACCTGGTTCATCCAGACGACCCGGCCCGGGTCGACGCCGAGGGACTTGGCGGCCAACGTCCGGTTCTCCCGCACGGCCTCGGGCTCGTCGCCGACCGCGCCGCCGAGGTTGAGCTCTTCGTACGGAACGGCGCTCACCCCGCCCCACCTGTCGGTGAAGGCGAAGTGCGCGCCGCTCGCGGTGCTGTGCTTGCTTATCACTTCGAGAAGTCCGGTATCACTTCAGGAAGTCCGGCACGTCCAGCTCTTCGGCCTGGCTGTCCTGGTACGGACGGGCCGGCGGGACCTGCGGCGGCGTCACCGGCGTGGCCGGGGCCTCGCTCGCCGGGGCCGACGCCTCCGCGGGCTCCGGAGTCGCGGGCTCCTCGCGCGAGGTGACGCTGCCGAGGCCGCCGAAGGCCGGGCGGGACGGTTCGGCGGCGGGACGCGAGGCCGAGGACGGGGCCGGCGCCGGCTCGTCGCGCTTGGCGCTCGCGGAGGCCGAGCCGAGGACGTTGTCCCGCTTGGACGGCGGCTGGCCGCCGTCGAAACCCGCCGCGATGACGGTGACCCTGACCTCGTCGCCGAGCGCGTCGTCGATGACCGCGCCGAAGATGATGTTGGCCTCGGGGTGCGCGGCCTCGCTGACCAGCTGGGCCGCTTCGTTGATTTCGAAGAGGCCGAGGTCCGAGCCACCGGAGATGGAGAGCAGCACGCCGCGGGCGCCGTCGATGGACGCCTCCAGGAGCGGCGAGGAGATCGCCATCTCGGCGGCGGCCACCGCGCGGTCGTCGCCGCGGGCGGAGCCGATGCCCATGAGCGCCGAACCGGCCTCGGACATGACCGACTTGACGTCGGCGAAGTCGAGGTTGATCAGGCCGGGCGTGGTGATGAGGTCGGTGATGCCCTGGACACCGGAGAGCAGGACCTGGTCCGCCGACTTGAAGGCGTCGAGGACCGAGACCTGGCGGTCCGAGATGGACAGCAGCCGGTCGTTGGGGATGACGATGAGGGTGTCGACCTCTTCGCGCAGCTCCGCGATGCCGTCCTCGGCCTGGTTGGCGCGGCGGCGGCCCTCGAAGGTGAACGGGCGGGTGACCACGCCGATGGTGAGGGCGCCGAGCGAGCGTGCGATGTTGGCGACGACGGGTGCGCCGCCGGTGCCGGTGCCACCGCCCTCGCCGGCGGTGACGAAGACCATGTCGGCCCCCTTGAGGACCTCCTCGATCTCCTCGCGGTGGTCCTCTGCGGCCTTGCGGCCGACGGCCGGGTTGGCGCCGGCGCCGAGGCCGCGGGTGAGTTCCCGGCCGACGTCGAGCTTGACGTCGGCGTCGCTCATCAACAGGGCTTGCGCGTCGGTGTTGATGGCGATGAACTCGACGCCCTTGAGACCGACCTCGATCATCCGGTTGATGGCATTGACACCACCGCCGCCGACACCGATGACTTTGATGACTGCGAGGTAGTTCTGCGGTGCTGCCACGTCGAAGGCCTCTCGCCTCGAGTTACGTGTCGCCGTTTCGCATCGATGCGATACGGCGACTGATGCCGAATGGGACGGTCCGAACGCCGACCCGAACCCTAACGCTGAAGTTTAGGGTTACCAGTGTGTCTGTTCCCTGGACTCTTCCGAACAGGACACTAAGTCGACAAGTGGCGCACGTTCAACGAACACGCCGAACCTCCCGTTTTTCTTTTCACCCTATGTGATCAGCCGTAGCGATGCCGAACCAGGGTGCTGGCCTGCGGCGATACGCGTCAACTTCCTGATGACGCAGGGGCGGTGGGGACGCTCACATCGAAGTGCCGTGCCTTGGGGGTCGCTTTCATCAGCGCCGTGAGGGTAGTGGCTTTCGTACGCCCCTTCTCGCCGCTGCCCCAGACGACGGTGCGGCCACCGCTCAACTCCAGCGAGATGGAGTCGTACGAGCGGACCTTGACCTTCCGGGTGGCGCGGCCGACGGCTTCGGGCAGGTCACCGGTGACCCGGACCGCTTCGCGCAGCAGCCGGTCGGTGCCGAACCGGCGCAGGCTCGCGGCCCCGTTCTCCTGATCCGGCGTCAATTCGAGGCGCGGGACGTCCGCGGGCGCGCGCCCGACCGTGGCGAATCGCACTCCCTCGGCGTCCACTTCGATGAACTTTCCGCCCTTTTCGATGAGGAGAACCGGCTCACGTTCCGTCACTTCGAGCCCGATTCCGTGCGGCCAGGACCGTGTGACGGCAACCGAGTCAATTCGGGGCAATTTCGAGCGGAGGCGCTCTTCGATGGCGCCCGTGTCGACCGAAATCAGTGGTGTCCCGAGGGGGGCGTCCGCCGCGTCGAGCACCTCCTGGGGCGTGAGCACCCGGGTGCCCGACGTCTCCACGTGCTCCAGGCGCAGCCAGTGCGAGCCGTAGAACACCCAGGCGCCCCCCGCCGCCAGGAGCACGGCGAGGGCCAGGGCCAGGACCAAGGCGCGCGAACGGGCCGTCAGGACCCGGCGGGTGCGCTGCGGGCGGGACGGGCCGGACGTGCGCTGCTGCCGTTCGGCGGTGGTCGGTCCGGCCACGGTCCCCTGCCTTCTCACGCGTTACGGCGTGACGCAATCGCCTCGTACACCATGCCGACGAGCAGCTCGTCGGCGTCCCGGCGGCCGAACTCCGAGGCGGCGCGGGACATCTCGTACAGCCGGTGCGGATCGGCCAGGACGGGCAGGACGTTGCCCTGGACCCACTCGGGCGTCAGTTCCGCGTCGTCGACCAGCAGTCCACCGCCGGCCTTGACCACCGGCTGGGCGTTGAGCCGCTGTTCGCCGTTGCCGATCGGCAGCGGTACGTACGCGGCGGGGAGCCCGACGGCGGAGAGTTCGGCGACGGTCATCGCGCCCGCGCGGCAGAGCATCATGTCGGCAGCGGCGTACGCGAGGTCCATCCGGTCCACGTACGGTACCGGGATGTACGGGGGCATTCCCGGCATCTGGTGCAGCTGCGGCAATTCGTTCTTCGGGCCGACCGCGTGCAGGATCTGGATGCCCGCGCGCTGGAGCACCGGGGCGACCTGCTGGACGACCTCGTTGAGCCGCCGGGCGCCCTGGGAGCCGCCGGAGACCAGCAGCGTCGGCAGGTTGGGGTCGAGGCCGAAGGCGGCGCGCGCCTCCGGGCGGACCCTGGCCCGGTCGAGCGTGGCGATCGTGTGGCGCAGCGGGATGCCGATGTAGCGGGAGTTGCGCAGCTTGCTGTCGGGGGTGGCGACGGCCACCCCGTGGGCGTACCGCGAACCGATCTTGTTGGCGAGCCCGGGCCGCGCGTTGGCCTCGTGCACGACGATCGGCGTCCCGGTCCGCTTGGCCGCGAGGTAGCCGGGCAGGGCGACGTAGCCGCCGAAGCCGACGACGCAGTCCGCCTTCGTGCGCTCCAGGATCTGCTCGGCCGCCTTGATGGTGCCGCGCAGCCGCCCTGGGACGGTGATCAGTTCAGGGGTGGGCTTGCGCGGCAGCGGGACGGCCGGGATCAGCGCGAGTTCGTAGCCCCGCTCGGGTACGAGTCGGGTCTCGAGTCCACGCTCCGTGCCCAGGGCCGTGATGCCCACGGTCGGGTCCTGCCTCCGCAGGGCGTCCGCGAGGGCGAGCGCGGGCTCGATGTGGCCGGCGGTCCCCCCGCCGGCGAGTACGACATGCACCGAAATTCACCGCTCTCCGGACGAACGCGCCTTGACGCGCCGTCGCATCGTGTTCCATCTCACCCGAGGTTGCCGCATGGCCAGGGCCGCCTTCGCAGCGGGGTCCGATCGCGCGAAGGCGATGAGGAGCCCGATGGCGAACATGGTCGGCAACAGGGCCGACCCCCCGTAGGAGAACAGCGGGAGCGGGACACCGGCGATCGGCAGCAGACCGAGCACCGCACCGACGTTGATCACGGCCTGGGCCGTGATCCAGGTGGTCACGCCTCCCGCGGCATACCTCACGAAGGGGTCCTCCGTGCGTCCGGCCACGCGGATACCCGCATAGCCTAGAGCCGCGAACAGGGCGAGCACCGACAGTGTCCCCGCCAGGCCGAGTTCCTCTCCGGTGATGGCGAAGATGAAGTCGGTGTGCGGTTCAGGAAGTTGACCCCATTTTTCCACACTCGCGCCCAGGCCGGAACCGAAGAATCCGCCGGAGGCGAGGGCATAAATGCCGTGTACCGCCTGCCAGCACTGGTCGCCGGGCCCTGGATCGGTGGCGCCGATGCAGGCGAGCCTGGCCATCCGGTTGGGGCTCGTCTTGATGAGAATCACACCGATCAAGGCGGCGATCCCGAGCACGCCGGCGAAGAGCCGGGTGGGCGCCCCCGCCAGCCACAACAGGCCGAAAAGGATCGCCGTGAGAATGATCGCGGTGCCCATGTCGCCGCCGAGCATGATGAGCCCGAGCAGCATGAAGGCGACGGGCACGAGCGGCACCAGCATGTGCTTCCACTGGGTCAGCAGCCGCTTGTCGTGCTTGCGCGCGAGCAGGTCGGCGCCCCACAGCACGAGGGCGAGCTTGCCGAACTCGCTGGGCTGGAGCTGGAACGGGCCGCCCAGATAGATCCAGTTCTGGTTGCCGTTGACGCTGCGCCCTATCCCCGGGATCTGTACGAGAACCATCAGGAAGACGGTCACCGCGAGCATCGGATAGGCCAGCGCCCGGTGGAGCTTGATGGGCATCCGCATGGCGAGCAGGAGCAGGATCGCGCCCAGGACGGCGGCCACGAACTGCTTGCGGAAGAAGTACGAGGCGGGCAGGTCCAGCTGGAGCGCCTGGATCATCGACGCCGAGTAGACCATGACCAGGCCGAGCACGGTGATCAGTAGGCTGCTGCCGAAGATCAGGTAATACGCCGTGAGCGGACGGTCCCAGGCCCGGCGGACATTGTTGAAGAGCCGCCGGAGCCCGCTCTCGCCCGGAGGGTGGGAGGCACCTCTGGCGCGTACCGGAGCCGGCCGTTTGGCGACCCGCACGGAAGACCTGGCCACGTTCCCTCCCAAGGGTGTGCCCGGCGCCGCCGGACGAAGGCCGGTCAGGCGCGCGTGGAGCCGAGTTCGCGGACGGCGTCCGCGAACGCTTCACCACGCTTGTTGTAGTTGGTGAACATGTCCATCGACGCACAGGCCGGGGCCATCAGCACGGTGTCCCCCGGCTGAGCCAGCTCCGCCGCCCGCCGTACCGCCTCGGACATCGCCCCAGTGTCGGTCCGGTCGAGGTCGACGACCGGGACCTCGGGGGCGTGTCGCGCCAGGGCTTCGCGGATCAGCGCGCGGTCGGCGCCGATCAGGACGACGCCGCGCAGCCGCTTCGCCGCGCCCGTGACGAGTTCGTCGAAGGTGGCGCCCTTGGCGAGGCCGCCCGCGATCCACACGATCGACTCGTACGCCGCCAACGACGCCTGTGCCGCGTGGGTGTTGGTGGCCTTGGAGTCGTCGACGTAGGCGACCTCCGCCACGTCGGCGACGTGCTCGATGCGGTGGGCGTCCGGGCGGAAGGCGCGCAGGCCGTCGCGTACGGCCGTGGCCTGGACGCCGAAGGCGCGGGCGAGGGCGGCGGCGGCCAGCGCGTTGGCGATGTTGTGCGGTGCGGGCGGCTGGACGTCGGAGATCTCGGCGAGCTCCTGGGCCTGCTTCTGGCGGTCCGGCACGAAGGCACGGTCGACCAGGATGCCGTCCACGACGCCCAGTTGCGAGGGCGCGGGCGCGTTCAGCGTGAAGCCGATGGCCCGGCAGCCCTCCTCGACGTCGGCCTCGCGGACCAGGTCCTCGGTCGCCTTGTCGGAGACGTTGTAGACGCAGGCGATGTGATTGCCCTCGTAGACACGCCCCTTGTCGGCGGCGTACGCCTCCATGGAGCCGTGCCAGTCGAGGTGGTCCGGCGCGAGGTTGAGGACCGTCGCGGAGTGGGCGCGCACGGACGGCGCCCAGTGCAGCTGGTACGAGGACAGCTCGACGGCCAGCACGTCGTACGCGTCGTCGCCTTCGAGGATGACGTCGACGATCGGGGTGCCGATGTTGCCGACGGCGGCCGTGCGCAGCCCCGCCGCCTGAAGGATCGAGGCGAGCATCTGCGTGGTCGTGGTCTTGCCGTTGGTGCCCGTGACGGCGAGCCAGGGCGCCGCGTCCGGGCCGCGCAGCCGCCAGGCGACCTCGACGTCCCCGATGACGTCCACGCCCGCCTCGGCGGCCGCGGCGAACAGCGGCGAGGTGGGCTTCCAGCCCGGCGAGGTGACGACGAGGTCCGTGCCGGGCGGCAGGCTCTCGGCGTCCGCCAGGCGTACGGCGATGCCCTCGGCCCGGAGCCGGGCGGCGCGCTCCTCGTGCCCCGCCCCCGAGCCGCCGTCCACGACGGTCACCGACGCGCCGAGGCCGGCCAGGGCGCGGGCGGCGCTGATGCCGCTCACGCCGAGACCGGCGACGGTGATGTTCTTGCCCTGCCAGTCGGAGGCGAAGGTCACTTTTCGGCTGCCCATCCCGCGTAGAAGAGACCGAGGCCGACGATCACGCACATGCCCTGGATGATCCAGAAGCGGACCACCACAAGGACCTCGGACCACCCCTTGAGTTCGAAGTGGTGCTGGAGTGGCGCCATCCGGAAGACGCGCTTGCCGGTCAGCTTGAACGAGCCGACCTGGATGACGACCGACATGGTGATCATCACGAAGAGGCCGCCGAGGAGCGCGAGGAGCAGCTCGGTACGGGAGCAGATCGCGAGGCCCGCGAGCGCGCCGCCGAGGGCGAGCGAACCGGTGTCACCCATGAAGATCTTGGCGGGCGAGGTGTTCCACCACAGGAAGCCGAAGCAGGCACCCATCAGCGCGGAGGCCACGACCGCGAGGTCGAGCGGGTCTCTGACCTCGAAGCACGCCTGGGGGTTGGTCAGCGTCGTGGCGTTGGCGCACGACTCCTGGTACTGCCAGACACCGATGAAGGTGTACGCGCCGAAGACCATCACGGAGGCGCCGGTGGCGAGGCCGTCCAGACCGTCGGTGAGGTTCACGCCGTTCGACATCGCGAGGATCATGAACAGCGCCCAGACCACGAACAGGACCGGGCCGATCGACCAGCCGAAGTCCGTGACGAACGACAGCTTGGTGGAAGCCGGTGTCTGGTTGCGGTTGTCCGGCCAGTTCAGCGCGAGCACGGCGAAGCCGATGCCGACGATCAGCTGGCCGGCCATCTTCGCCTTGGCGCGCAGACCGAGCGAACGCTGCTTGACGATCTTGATGTAGTCGTCGAGGAAGCCGACGAGGCCCATGCCCGCCATCAGGAAGAGCACCAGCAGGCCGGAGAGCGTGGTCTCCGTACCCGTGATGATCTTCGTGAGGAAGTACGCGATGAGCGTGGCCAGGATGAAGGCGATACCGCCCATGGTCGGCGTACCGCGCTTGCTGTGGTGCTCGCGCGGGCCGTCGTCCCGGATGAACTGGCCATAGCCCTTGCGGGCCAGGAGCTTGATCAGCAGCGGGGTGCCGACCAGGGTCAGGAAGAGCCCGATCACACCCGCGAAGAGGATCTGCCTCATCGGCCGGAGACCTGCCCCTCAGAAGACACCGCGGCGTCGTCGAGCAGCGCCGTGGCGACCCGCTCTAGACCGACCGATCTGGACGCCTTCACCAGTACGACGTCTCCCGCGCGCAGCTCGCTGCGCAGCAGGTCGATCGCCGCCTGTGCGTCGGACACGTGCACCGACTCCTCACCCCACGAACCCTCGTTGTATGCGCCCAGTTGGAGCCAGGACGCTTCCCTGCCCCCGACTGCCACGAGCTTGCTCACGTTGAGCCGGACGGCAAGGCGTCCGACCGCGTCGTGCTCGGTGAGACTGTCGTCCCCGAGCTCGGCCATCTGACCGAGCACCGCCCACGTACGGCGCCCCTTGCCCATGGCCACGAGCGCGCGCAGAGCGGCTCGCATGGACTCGGGGTTCGCGTTGTAGGCGTCGTTGACGACCGTCACACCGTCCGGGCGCTCGGTGACCTCCATACGCCAGCGGGACAGCGTGCCCGCCTCGGAGAGCGCGAGGGCGATCTCGTCGACGGACATGCCCAGCTCATGGGCGACGGCGGCCGCGGCAAGCGCGTTCGACACGTGGTGCTCACCGTACAGCCGCAAGGTCACGTCGCTGCACCCGGAGGGTGTGTGCAGCGTAAAAGCAGGCTGGCCGTTCTCCATGAGTCGGACATTCTCGGCACGTACGTCGGCGTCCTCGGCCTCTCCGAAGAGGATCACGCGCGCCTTGGTGCGCGACGCCATGGCGCGCACGAGGGGGTCGTCGGCGTTGAGGACGGCAGCGCCGTCCGCGGGCAGCGCCTCGACCAGCTCACCCTTCGCTTGTGCGATCTGCTCGCGGCCGCCGAACTCGCCGATGTGGGCGGTGCCGACGTTCAGGACGAGGCCGATCCTCGGCGGAGTGAGTCCGGTGAGGTAACGAATATGGCCGATTCCGCGTGCTCCCATCTCCAGGACGAGGAACCGCGTCTCGTCCGTGGCGCTGAGCGCGGTCAGCGGCAGGCCGATCTCGTTGTTGAGGGAGCCCGGCGTGAAGACCGTGGGCGCCTTGCGCCGCAGCACCTGCGCGAGCAGGTCCTTGGAGCTGGTCTTGCCGACCGAGCCGGTCAGGGCGACCAGGGTCGCGCCGAGCCGCTCCACGACGTGGCGTGCGAGGGCGCCGAGCGCCGCCTGGACGTCGTCGACGACGATGGCGGGCACGCCGACCGGCCGCGAGGCGAGGACGGCCGCGGCGCCTGCCGCGACGACGTCCGCCGCGTAGTCGTGGCCGTCGGCGCGCTCGCCGACGAAGGCGACGAAGAGGCTGCCGGGCTCCACCTCACGGGAGTCCCGGACGACGGGTCCGGTGACCTGGACGGCCGGATCCGGTATGTCGTACGTCTGCCCGCCGACGACGCTGGCGATCTCGGCGAGGGAGAGGGCGATCACAACTTCATCCCTGGGTTTGCTGGATAGCTTCGCGAAGCACCTGGCGGTCGTCGAAGGGACGCACCACCCCGGCGATGTCCTGTCCCTGCTCGTGGCCCTTGCCCGCGACCAGGACGGTGTCGCCCGGTCGCGCGCGGACGACGGCCGCGCGGATGGCGGCGGCGCGGTCCTCGAAGACGGCGACGTCGCCGCGTTCGTGGATCGGCACCTCGGCGGCGCCGGCGAGCATCGTGGCGAGGATCGCGAGGGGGTCCTCGCCACGGGGGTTGTCGGAGGTCAGTACGGCGGTGTCGGCGAGGCGGGCCGCGGCCGCGCCCATCGGCATGCGCTTGGTCTTGTCGCGGTCGCCGCCGCAGCCGAGCACGATGTGCAGCTTGCCCTCGGTGACCTTGCGCAGGGCGCGCAGGACCGATTCGACGGCGTCCGTCTTGTGGGCGTAGTCGACGACCGCGAGGTAGGGCTGACCCGCGTCGACGCGCTCCAGGCGGCCGGGCACGCCGGGCACCGCGGCGACGCCGTCGGCGGCCTGCTGCGGGTCAATCCCGGCGACGGCCAGCGAGACGATGGCGGCGAGGGTGTTGGCGACGTTGAAGGGGCCCGCGAGCGGCGATTTCGCCGTGACGCGCTCGCCCTTGGGGCCGATTACGACGAACGTCGAGTCGAGCGGCCCGACCTGGACGTCCTCGGCGCGCCAGTCGGCGTCCGGGTGCCCCTCGGCGGAGAACGTGGTGACGGGCACCTCGGACTCGGTGACGAGCCGACGCCCGTACTCGTCGTCGAAGTTGACCACGCCGAGCCGCGAGCGCCGCTTGGTGAACAGCTGCGCCTTGGCCCGGAAGTAGTCCTCCATGTCGGAGTGGAACTCCATGTGCTCCGGGCTGAGGTTGTTGAAGACGGCGACGTCGAAGACGCAGCCGTCCACCCGCCCGAGCACCAGGGCGTGGCTGGAGACCTCCATGGCGACCGCCTCGACGCCGCGCTCGCGCATCACCGCGAACAGCGCCTGGAGGTCGGTGGCTTCGGGGGTGGTGCGCTCCGACTTGATGCGCGTCTCGCCGATGCGCATCTCGACCGTGCCGATGAGGCCGGTCGCGCGCAGGCCCTTGAGGCCGCCCTCGACGAGGTACGCGGTCGTGGTCTTGCCGGAGGTGCCGGTGATGCCGATCTGGAGGAGGTCGCGGCCGGGGTGGCCGTAGACCGTCGCCGCCAGTTCGCCCATCTCGTCGCGCGGGCTGTCGACGACCAGGACCGGAAGGCCGGTCGCGGCCGCGCGGTCGGCGCCGGTCGGGTCGGTGAGGATCGCCGCGGCGCCGAGGTCGGCGGCCTGCGCGACGAAGTCGGCGCCGTGCATACGGGCGCCGGGCAGCGCGGCGTAGATGTCACCGGGGCGGACCGCGCGGGAGTCGTGCGTGATGCCCGTGATCTCCGTGTCGCCGGCGCCCTCGGCCGCTGCTTCGACGGCGACGCCCAGCCGGCCCGCGAGGTCCGTCAGTGAGGCCGCGGAGACCTGTTCCGGCCGCGGCGGTCCCGGATAGGTCACGGGAGCGCCCTTCTGGGTGGTTTGGGACTGATCAGCGTGTGGCACGGCGGTGAGCGTACCGGGCGCACCCCTCTCGGAGCGAAGCGGGCGGTGTGGCGGGGGGTGGTTCCCGGGGTCCGGGGTGATCGTTGTCACGAGTGGTTCCTGGTCGGTCTCAGGGCTCGAAGGTGGCCGGTCTCGGGGCTCGAAGGCGGCCGGTCTCAGGGCTTGAAGGTGACGGGGAGGCTGGCCGGACCGGTTCCGGTGGGCGGTACTTGGAGGGTCTTCAGGGCGAACTCCATCACCTCCTTGTAGATGGGGCCGCAGATCTGGCCGCCGAAGTAGTTGCCCTTGGTGGCGTTCTGGATCGCGCAGTAGACCGTGACGCGCGGCTTGTCGGCCGGCGCGAAGCCCGCGAAGGACGAGGTGTAGCCCTTGTAGCGGCCGGTCGCCGGATCGACCCGGTTGGCCGTACCCGTCTTGCCCGCGACGCGGTAGCCGGGGATGCGGGCCTTGGTGCCGGTGCCCTCTTCGTCGTCGACGACGGACTCCAGCATCTGCGACACCGTCTTCGCCGTCTTCTCGCTCACCACCCGTGTCTTCTTCGGCGCGGGCGCGGGCGTGAAGCGGCCGTCGGGGCCTTTCGTGCCGCGTACGAGCGTGGGCTCGACGCGTACGCCGCCGTTGGCGATCGTCGAGTAGACCGAGGCCGCCTGCATCGCGTTGATGGAGAACCCCTGGCCGAACGGGATCGTGAACTGCTGGGAGGTGGACCACTTGGCGGGAGGCGCCAGGATGCCGGACGTCTCGCCGGGGAAGCCGAGCCCGGTCTCCTTACCGAGGCCGAACTTGCGCAGGTAGGAGTAGAGGATCTTGTTGACCTGCTCCTGCGTCCTGCCCAGCTGGCCGGTGGCGAGGATGGTGCCGATGTTGGAGGACTTGGCGAGGACGCCGTTGAGTGTCAGGTACCAGGTCGGGTGGTCGATGTCGTCCTGGAAGAGGCGGTCGCCGCGGTGCAGCCGGTTGGGCACCGTCACCCGGGTGCCGGGTGTGGCCGCGTTCTCCTCAAGGACCGCCGCCATCGACATGACCTTGGCGGTGGAGCCGGGCTCGAAGGCGTCCTGGAGCGCGGCGTTGCCGAGCGCGGTGCCGTCGGCCCGCGTGAGGTCGTTCGGGTCGAAGCCGGGGGCGTTGGCCATCGCGAGGACCTCGCCGGTGCGCGTGTCCTGCACTATCACGTAGCCGCGGTCGGCCTTGGACTTCTCGACCTGCTCCGTGATGGCGTTCTGCGCCGCCCACTGGATGTCGCGGTCGATGGTGAGTTCGACGTCCGAGCCGGGCACGGCGGGGGTCTCCGTGGAGCCCGCGGTCGGTACCTGCCGGCCGCCGGACTGGGCGTAGCGGATCTTGCCGTCCTCGCCCGCCAGCCGCTTGTCGAGCTGCCGCTCCAGACCGCCGCCGCCCTTGCCCTCGGAGTTGACCCAGCCCAGTATCCCGGCGGCCAGGTCGTGGTTGGGGTAGACCCGTTTGCTGCTCGGGTCGGCGAGGACACCGGCCAGGACGTTCGGGGAGCTCGGGTCGGCGCCCGCCTTCTCGGCGAGGGCGCCGCGCAGGTCCTTGATCTGCTTCCACACCTGCGGGGTCTGGCGGCGCGCGAGCAGGACGTAGCGGGTGTCGGGCGTGCTGAGCTTCTTCGTGAGCTCGGCGACGCTCTTGTCGAGGATGGGTGCCAGGAGCGCCGCCGCCTGCTCGGGCGCGTCCTTGGTCTTCGTCTCCTTCGGCGTGAACAGCGTGGGGTCCGCCGTGATGTCGTACGCGTCCACGCTGGCGGCCAGTTCGACGCCGGCGCGGTCGGTGATGCGTCCGCGCTCGGCCGCCAGGGTGTGCGTGAAGTAGCGGTTCTTCTCGGCCTTGGCCGTGTACGCGCTCGCGTCGACGGCCTGCACCTGGAGGAGCCGCACGACGAAGGCCAGCATCACCAGCGTCAGGCCCAGGCTGACCATGCGCAGCCGCGGGCGGGGGCTGCCCAGGCGGATGGTGCGGGGCCTGGCCTTGGTACCGGGGCGGCGCGCCGCGGGGCGCGCCGCGGGGCGCCCCGCGGATGCCGGGCGCCGGGGCGCGCCGGGGCGTGCGGGGCGCGAAGGCCCTGGTACCCGGCGCCGCGGGGGTTCCCTGTCGGACACGTAACGTCACCTGCCGGAGGTCGTCGGGGGGCCGGGCTGTGCGGGGCGGGGCATCGCGGGCGGCATGGTCGCGGATGCCGCGCTCGCGGGCGGCGCGGAGGTGGACGGCACGCCCTGGAGGGACGGCACGCCCTGGGACGGCACGCTCCGGGGCGTCGCGGTCGTGGGCGGCGCGGGCGCCGGGGTGGAGGCCACCGGGGCCGGGGGCGCGGGGGCCGGGGGCGGCGCGGAGATCGGGACGGGGGGCGCCGGGGATCCCCCTTCCTGGGGGCGCAGGGCCGAGGGCCGGGCGGCCGCGGCGCCGGGCACACCGCGCACGGTGCCGTCGGGGTTCAGGAAGGCCGGGTCGCCGCCCGGGACCATGCCGAGCTCGTCGGCGCGCCGCTGGAGGGCGTCGGGCGCGGCATAGCCGTCCACGTCGCGCTGGAGCTGCTGCTTCTCCTCGATGAGGTCCTTCGTCTGCCTCTTGAGCTCGCTCACCTGGAACGAGCCTTCGTTGAGCGAGGAGTTCAGGATGAGCAGCGTGATCAGGCCACCGCCGAGGAGGAGGACGACGAGGAGGACGAAGGGCGTGCGCGCGGCCTGGTTCTGGCCCTGCGGGAGCAGTTTCGCGAGGCGGGCGGCCCTCCCCCGCAGCTCGGGCTTCTTGCTCATGGAGCCTCCTCGCGGACTCAGCTCAGCGGACGGTGCGCACGGCCCCTTCGGCCGGCCGGGCCTCAGCTCACGTCCTCCCGGACGCGCTCGGCGCCCCGCAGCCGCGCCGGAGCGGCCCTGCGGTTCTCGGCGACCTCTTCCTCGGTGGGCAGTTCGGCGCCGCGGGTCAGGAGCTTCAGGCGCGGCTGGTAGCGCTCGGGGACGACGGGCAGGCCGGGCGGGGCGGTGTTCGTGGCGCCGGCCGCGAACACCTGCTTGACCAGGCGGTCTTCGAGTGAGTGGTACGACAGGACGGCGATGCGGCCGCCGACGGCGAGCGCCTTCACCGCCGCCGGGATCGCCCGCTCCAGGACGCTCAGTTCGCCGTTGACCTCGATGCGCAGGGCCTGGAAGGTGCGCTTGGCGGGGTTGCCGCCGGTGCGCTTGACGGCCTGCGGCAGGGCGTCGCGGATGAGCTGGACCAGCCGCGCGCTGTTACTGAACGGCTCCTTCTCACGCTCCCGCACGACGGCGCTGACGATGCGCTTGGCCTGCTTCTCCTCGCCGTACGCGCGCAGGATCCGCACCAGTTCGCCGGGCGGGTACGTGTTGAGGACCTCGGCGGCACTGATGCCGGTCGTCTGGTCCATGCGCATGTCCAGGGGGGCGTCCTGGGCATACGCGAAGCCCCGGTCCGCCTCGTCGAGCTGCATGGAGGAGACGCCGAGGTCGAAGAGGACGCCCTGGACGCGCGGGATGTCCAGGCGGTCGAGCACCTCGGGGAGTTCGTCGTAGACGGCGTGCACCAAGGTGGCCCGGTCGCCATAGGGGGCGAGTCGTTCGCCGGACAGGCGCAGGGCTTCCTTGTCGCGGTCCAGGGCGATGAGGCGCGCCGCGGGGAAGGTGGCCAGGAGGGCCTCGCTGTGCCCGCCGAGGCCGAGGGTGCAGTCGACGACGACCGCTCCCGGTTCGGCAAGGGCGGGGGCCAACATGTCCAGGCACCGCTGGAGCATCACCGGGACGTGTCGGCTGTTGTCGGTCAAGAGGCCCTCTCAGGTCCGGCGCGGCGTTCGTACGCACTGCCGGGTCCCCACCCGCTCCGTGAAGGGGAATGGCCTGCCGGCGCCGGGGAAGTGGCGTCAGCCGACCGGGAGCGGGAGGAGGCCGAGCCGTACGTACGCGCCGCGCACGTGGGGATTCTCAGGAATCTCCGGGATGTGCGGTCCAGCGGGGAGCAGGTCACGTCTCCCGCTTCGCGTCACTTTAGTCCACGGTGCCTTCCGGTCAATCAACCGGCCTGCGCGTCGTCGACCGGTCCGAGGTGCGGGCGCAAATCGCCCGTAGTCACACATTCGGCCGTAGCGGTCACACCCCTGTGGGTTAGCTCACAACAAAGGTCTTTGACGTTCTTTGTCCCTTCTCACAGCGGGCCGTGTTGATCAGTGGCCATTAACGTCGTATCCATGTCGACTTCCGCATCCCCTTCGGATCACTCCTCCGCAGCGCCGATCGGCGGCAACTCCGTCGGCTCGGTCACCGACCGCCTGGTCGAGGCGAACGCGAAGTACGCCGCCGAGTTCACGGACCCCGGCATGGACGCCCGTCCCGTTCTCCAGGTCGCCGTCGTCGCCTGCATGGACGCCCGGCTCGATCTGCACGCCGCGCTCGGCCTGGAGCTGGGCGACTGCCACACGATCCGCAACGCGGGCGGCGTCGTCACCGACGATGTCATCCGCTCCCTGACCATCAGCCAGCGTGCGCTCGGTACCCGCAGCGTCGTCCTCATCCACCACACCGGCTGCGGCCTGGAGTCCCTCACCGAGGAGTTCCGCCAGGACCTGGAGAACGAGGTCGGGCAGCGGCCGACCTGGGCGGTGGAGTCCTTCCGCGACGTCGAGCAGGACGTACGCCAGTCGATGCGGCGCGTACGGACCTCGCCGTTCCTCGTGCACACCGACGACATCCGCGGCTTTGTCTTCGACGTGAAGACGGGTCTGCTGCGGGAGATCGACCCGGCGTGATCGATCCCGCCCATCGACCCTGCGTGACGGACAAAAGGCCGTAAGCCCCGACAACTCGGCGTCAGTTATCCACAGGCGAGTGACACGACCCGGTATGCCCAACAACAATGCGGGGGTGGCACCACGCACACCATTCACGCGTGGTGCCGGTGAATTCGGGGTGGACCGGGTCGTGCGCTTGGGCGGCGGCCCGGAAATGGGGTACCCCCTGCTCCTCAGGAGCGCGGGGCAGGGCCGAGGAGGGCCGGGTGACGACGTATGACGATCGAGCGAGCCTCACAGATCTGACCACCACAGCGGAGCGTGTCCGCAGGTCGGTGGAGGGTGTGATCGAGGGCAAGCCGGAGGTCGTACGGCTCTCGCTGACCGTGCTCCTCGCCGAGGGGCATCTGCTCATCGAGGATGTGCCGGGCGTGGGCAAGACCATGCTCGCCAAGGCACTGGCGCGGTCCATCGACTGCTCGGTGCGGCGGATCCAGTTCACGCCGGACCTGCTGCCCTCGGACATCACCGGTGTGTCCATCTTCGACCAACAGCGCAGGGACTTCGAGTTCAAGCCGGGCGCCATCTTCGCGCAGATCGTGATCGGCGACGAGATCAACCGCGCCTCTCCGAAGACGCAGTCCGCGCTCCTGGAGTCCATGGAGGAGCGCCAGGTCACCATCGACGGGCAGACCTACGAACTGCCCAGCCCCTTCATGGTCGTGGCCACGCAGAACCCCGTGGAGATGGAGGGGACCTACCCCCTGCCCGAGGCGCAGCGCGACCGGTTCATGGCGCGCGTCTCGATCGGCTATCCGGGCCCGGAGGCCGAGCTCCGGATGCTCGACGTGCACGGTGGCGTCTCGCCCCTGGACGACCTCCAGCCGGTGGCGCACGCGCACGACATCGTGAAGCTCATCGACGCGGTCCGCACGGTCCACGTCGCCGAGACCGTGCGGCGGTACGCGGTGGACCTGGTCGCCGCGACGCGCAGCCACCCGGACCTGAGACTCGGGGCCTCCCCGCGCGCGACGCTGCATCTGCTGCGCGCCGCCAAGGCCTCCGCGGCGCTCAGCGGCCGGGAGTTCGCCCTGCCGGACGACGTACAGGCCCTGGCCGTCGCGGTCCTCGCGCACCGCCTGCTGCCCACCGCGCAGGCCCAGCTGAACCGCCGCACGGCCGAATCGGTCGTCCTGGAGATCCTTCAGCACACCCCCGTCCCCGCTGCCGCCCAGCCGGGCGGCGGCACCTTCTTCGCCCCGCAGCCGCCCGGCACGCGGAGGCTGTGATGACGGCCCCAGGGAGGCCGGCGGCCCCCGCCGAGGGCGGCAAGGGCGGGCTGCGCACGGCTCTCGCGGGCCTGACCACACGCGGACGCTCCTTCCTGGCGGCGGGCATCGCCGCCGCCATCTGCGCCTATGTCCTCGGCCAGAGCGACCTGCTGCGCGTCGGGTTACTGCTCGCCGTGCTGCCGCTGGTCTGCGCCGTGGTCCTCTTCCGCACCCGGTACCGCGTCGCGGGCAGTCGCAGGCTCTCCCCCGCGCGCGTGCCGGCTGGTTCGGAGGCCCGCGTCCACCTGCGCATGGACAACGTCTCGCGGCTGCCCACGGGCCTGCTGATGCTCCAGGACCGGGTGCCGTACGTCCTCGGGCCCCGGCCCCGGTTCGTGCTCGACCGGGTCGAGGCGGGCGGGCGCCGCGAGGTGTCCTACCGCGTCCGCTCCGACCTGCGCGGACGTTACCCGCTGGGACCGCTGCAACTGCGCCTGACGGACCCGTTCGGGATGTGCGAGCTGACCCGCTCCTTCTCCACGTACGACACCCTGACGGTCATCCCGCGCGTGGAGGCGCTGCCCCCGGTGCGGCTCACGGGCGAGGCCAAGGGCTACGGCGACGGGCGCAACCGCTCGCTGGCGCTGGCCGGTGAGGACGACGTCATCCCGCGCGGGTACCGCCACGGCGACGACCTGCGCCGCGTGCACTGGCGCTCCACCGCGCGCTACGGCGAGCTGATGGTCCGCCGCGAGGAACAGCCGCAGCGCGCCCGCTGCACGGTGCTCCTGGACACCCGGGGTGTCGGCTTCCGGGGCGCCGGTCCCGACTCGGCCTTCGAGTGGGCGGTGTCGGGCTCGGCCTCCGCCCTGGTGCACATGCTAGAACGGGGCTTCTCGGTCAGGCTGTTGACCGACACCGGCACCTCCGTGCCGGGCGAGGGCTCCGACGGTTTCGCGGGCGCCAGCCAGGAGTCGGCGGACGCGGCCGGGCTGATGATGGACACCCTCGCGGTGATCGACCACTCGGACGGCGCCGGGCTCTCCCGCGCGTACGACGTGCTGCGCGGCGGCAACGAGGGCCTCCTCGTCGCCTTCCTCGGCGACCTCGACGAGGAGCAGGCGGCGGTGGTCGCCAAGATGCGCCGGCGCAGCGGCGCCGCGGTCGCCTTCGTCCTGGACAGCACGGTGTGGGCGCAAGGGCCCGGCGGTGCGCCTGGCGCCGGTGACGTACGGGCGCAGATGCTGCGCGAGGCGGGCTGGACGGCCCTCACCGTGCCGCCGGGGACGAGCCTGACGGACCTGTGGCGCCAGGCCGACCACGCGCGCACGAGCGCGGGCCCGGCGCCCGCGACGGGGGCTACGACCGGGGGCTGGGCATGAACACGCGGTACGGGCCGCTGGGGGCCCCGCGCGCGGGAGGCCCGGCCGCACGGCACGGGCGGACGACAGTGGGGGGACGGTCATGAGCGGACGCGCGCGGCTCGCGCTGTGTGCCACCGCGGCGACACTGATGGCGTCGAGCGCGCTGCTGCCGCTCGTCGATCCGGCGACGTGGTTCCTCCAGGCCGTCATCCTGCTGGCGGTGCAGAGCGGGGTCGGCGCGCTGGCCCGGCGGGTGCCGCTGGCCAGGACGCTCACCGTGGCCGGGCAGGCACTGGTGTCGCTGCTGCTGCTCACCCTGGTCTTCGCCCGCGAGCAGGCCCTCGCGGGCATCCTGCCGGGACCCGACGTGTTCCGGCGGTTCGCGGTGCTCCTGGAGGCGGGCGGCGAGGACGTCGGGCGGTACGCGATCCCGGCGCCGCTGAGCGACGGCATCCGGCTGATGCTGGTCGGCGGCGTCCTGGTGATCGGCCTCGCGGTGGACGCGCTCGCGGTGACGTTCCGTGCGGCGGCCCCGGCCGGGCTGCCGCTGCTCGCGCTGTACTCGGTCGCGGCGGGACTCTCCGGGGACGGCGCGGGATGGCTGTGGTTCCTGCTCGCCTCGGCCGGCTATCTGCTGCTGCTCCTGGCGGAGGGCAGGGACCGGCTCTCCCAGTGGGGCCGGGTGTTCGGCGGCGCGCCGCGCGCTCCGGGGCGTGTCTCCGGGGGCCTGGAGAGCAGCACCGGGGCGGTCGCGCCGGTCCGCACCGGTCGGCGCATCGGCGCTCTCGCGCTGGGCATCGCCCTGGTGGTGCCGCTCGCCCTGCCGGCTCTGGACGGCGGTCTGCTGGGCGGCTCCGGTGGCCCCGGCGGGGGCGGCTCGGGCGGCGGCGGGACGATCTCCGCCGTGAATCCCCTGGTCGCGCTCCAGGACAGCCTGAACCAGCCGGAGGACCGCGAGGTCATCTCCTACCGCACGAACGCCGAGCGGACCGACGAGCTGTATCTGCGCATCGTCTCGCTCGACCAGTTCGACGGCACCACCTGGAAGACCACCGTCCGGCGCATCGAGGACGTGCCCTCTCCCCTGCCGACCCCGAGGGGGCTGCTCCCCGACGTCCGCAGGACCGAGATCCAGACGAACATCTCCGCCGCCGACAACTACGCCCAGAACTGGCTGCCGATGCCCTTCCCGGCCAGTCAGGTGAAGATCGACGGCCGCTGGCGGTACGAGCCGGTGGGCCGCGCCCTCGTCGGCGACCGGGGCCAGACCACGCGCGGCGCCGGGTACCAGGTCAGGAGCCTGGTCGTGGAGCCCACCGCCGAGCAGCTGGCGAACGCGCCCTCTCCCCCGGCTGACCTGCGAAAAGAGTTCACCAAGGTGCCGGACTCGCTGCCGCGGCTGGTCGCGGACACGGCCCGCCGGGTCACCAAGGGCGCCGCGAACCCCTACGAGCAGGCGGTCAAGCTCCAGGACTACTTCGCCTCGGACGGCGGGTTCACATACAACACCCAGGTGCGGGCGGGCAGCGGGCCCGCCGCGATCGAGAGGTTCCTGAAGCAGAAGGAAGGGTTCTGCGTCCACTTCTCCTTCGCGATGGCCTCCATGGCACGCACGCTCGGCATACCGGCCCGCGTCGCGGTGGGCTTCACGCCGGGTTCCGCGCGGGCCGACGGTTCGATGTCGGTCGGGCTGCGGGACGCGCACGCCTGGCCCGAGCTGTACTTCGAGGGCGTGGGCTGGACCCGTTTCGAGCCGACGCCGAGCCGGGGCACGGTGCCCGAGTACGCCCGCTCCGACGTCCCCTCGGGTGACGTGAGCGACCCCGACGCCCCGGAGCCGTCCCGCGCCGCGGAGCCGTCCGCGGCGCCCTCGGCGTCCGACAGCTGCCCGCCCCACGTGCGCCGGCAGGGCGGCTGTGCGAGCGCCGCGCCGCAGGTCGCCGCCGGTTCGGGCGGTGACGGGCCGCCCATCCAGATGATCGTCCTGGTGGCCCTCGCGGTCGTGCTCGCCGTCGCGGTGCCCTTGCTGCCCCTGCTGTGGCGGAGCCGGGCGCGGTCGGCGCGGCTGGGCACCGGCGGCCGTACGCCGGGGGACGCCGTCGCGCGGACCATGGCCGCCTGGCTGGAAGTGACCGACACGGCCTGGGACCACGGCATTGAGCCGGACGAGTCACAGACCCCCCGTAAAGCCGCCGCGCGGATCGTCCGCATCGGCCAGCTGCCGTCGGGGCCCGCGGAGGCCGTTCACCGGGTGGCGACCGCCGTGGAGCAGGCGCTGTACGCCCCGAGCCCGCGGCTTCCCGTGACGGGGCTCTCGGAGGACGTGCGGCGTGTACGGGAAGGGCTGCACGCCACGTCGACCCGTTCCGCCCGGCTGCGGGCGACGCTCGCGCCGCGTTCGGCCGCACGGGTGGTGTGGGCGGCCTCGGACCGCTGGACGGCGTTCGGCGCGCGCTGGAGCGAGCGCGCCGCCAAGCGGTGGGCGGCGCTGACACGGCGGCTGCCGCGCCGGGCCTCGCAGGAGGGGTGACGACATGTGTAAGGGGTGACCGCCTTTGGCGGTCACCCCTTACACACACTCATCACGTCTGTTCGATCAGCCTTGCCGGGCCAAGCTCACTGACCACCCTGCTGTTCGTCGCGGCGGCGCTGCCACCGCTGCTCGATGCGGTCCATGACGGAACGACGCTGCCTCGTCTGTCTGCTGCGGGCATGGGGCCCACCCTGCGCGGCGGCCGCGCCGGCGGGCTGTTCGCCCGGCTTCGGGGCCTTGCGCCAACCGGTGACGGCGAGCACCGCACAGCCCAGCATGACGAGGAACCCCACCACGCTGATCCAGATCTGCTGCGCGACCATTCCGGCCATGAGAAGGGCGATACCCACCAGGAAGCCCACGACCGCTTGGTAGACCCGCTTCCGGGTGTACGTACGCAGCCCGCTTCCCTCAAGCGCTGTCGCGAACTTGGGATCTTCGGCGTACAGCGCTCGCTCCATCTGCTCGAGCATGCGCTGCTCGTGCTCCGAGAGCGGCACGGAGTCCTCCTCATCGTGCAGTCGCCGGGGCGACCGGGGGTCCCCTTCAGGATAGGCAGGGAATCGCCCCCGTGAAACCCGCCCCTCTGCGCCAACTTCGCCAAACCGGACCTTCACATCGCTCCGGCTCACTGAAGCGTGCATTCCCCAGTGGCCGAACCGTCATGCAGGACGGTGTCCCTCGATCATACGGCGCCCGTAGCCCATTCGGGGGTCCTGTGGCGTACTCCATGTGCCGCTGCGCCCCTGATCAGCGGGGCAGCCGCTCCCGCACCTCAGGCCGCCGCACCACCTTGAGGCCCGCGCGCCTCACCGAGCACGTGCAGCTGCGTGGCCACGGCGTGGAAGGCGGGCAGCTCGGCGGCGGCGGCCTCCAGCTTGAGCAGGGCGTCCAGGGCGCCGGGCTCGGTGTCCACGAGGACGCCGGGGACCAGGTCGGCGAAGACCCGCACGCCGTGCACGGCGTCGACGCGTACGCCCGCGGCCTCGACCAGCTCGGTGAGCTGTTCGGCGGTGAACCGGCGCGGCACGGGGTCGCCCGCGCCCCAGCGGCCCGCCGGGTCGGTGAGGGCCGTCTGCGCCTCCTGGAAGTGGCCCGCGAGGGCGCGCGCGAGCACGGCTCCGCCGAGTCCGGCGCCGAGCAGGCTGAGCACTCCGGAGGTGCGCAGCGCGTCGACGGCCAGGCGTACGCCCTCCGCCGGATCGTCCACGTACTCCAGGACGCCGTGGCACAGGACGGCGTCGAAGCCGCCGCGCTCGACGACGTCGAAGAGGCCGAGCACGTCGCCCTGGACGCCGCGCACGCGGTCGGCGACCCCGGCCTCGGCGGCCCTGCGCTCCAGGGCGAACAGGGCGTTGGGGCTGGGGTCGACGACGGTCACGCGATGGCCGAGCTGGGCGACGGGCACCGCGAAGTTGCCGCTGCCGCCTCCGGTGTCGAGCACGTCGAGTTCGGTGCGCGACTGACGGCCCGTGACCTCGACGCGGCGGTCGAGGGCCTCCTTCAGGATGTCCCAGACCACGGCGGTACGGAGAGAGGCGCGGGGACGGGGGGAGTCCGAGCGCGGCGACGCCGTCTGAGCGTGCTGGTGGGAGGCGGGCGGGCGCATCGGGTCCGACACGGCAGTTGACTCCTCGGCGCGTGGGGTGCGATTTCCCCCACCCTATTGCCTGCCGCGCACTGCCCGGTCACCTGTCCCCGGGCGCGAAGGTGCCGGTCAGCTCGTGTCCGGCGGCTCCTTCCTGGCCTGGGGCAGCACGGGCTGGAGCACCAGCGTCCGCTCGACCAGACGGAGGAACATCGCCACGTCACGGAGCAGGTCGTCGGCGTCGCGGGCCGTGGCGGCGCCCTGGATGCCCGCCTCGGCGCGGGCCCGGCGGGCGGCGCCGGAGGCGAACAGCGCGCTCCACTCGGTCAGTTCGGGGGCTATCTCGGGCAGGACTTCCCAGGCACTGCGGATGCGCTGCCTGCGGCGCGGGGTCGTCTCGGGGCGCCCGCGCGCGGCCAGGACGGCGGCCGCGGTGCGCAGGGCGGCGAGGTGGGCGGTGGCATAGCGCTCGTTCGGGGCGCCCAGGCGGGCGGCCTCGTCGATCCCGGCGTGGGCCTGGGCGAGCAGTTCGAGCGCGGCGGGCGGGGCGGTCGCGCGGCGCAGGACGGGGTGGACATCGCTCGCCGGGCCGGCGGTCGAAGGTGCAGGGCCGACGGCGCGGTGCCGGCGTGCGGCTGCTGCGGAAGTGCTGGCCATGACGAACCTCCTGTCGTCGTGTGACGGCGCAGTGGCCGTATGTGCCCATCGTGGGGCACGCCACTGACAATCGGCTCTGACCTGGGGCTTTGCCCTGCTTGCCGGTTCGGGCTTACTTTTGAACTGACTGGTCAGTTCAAAAGAGGGGTGGGGAACTGTGGACGACGGTCCGACCGACGGCGCGCCCGGAGCCGCCGTCACCGCCGAGGGCCTTGGGCTCAAGGGGCCGCGGGGCTGGGCGTTCCGCGGCGTCACCTTCGACGCGGAGCCCGGCTCGCTGATCGCGCTGGAGGGCCCGTCGGGGTCGGGCCGCACCTGTCTGCTGCTCGCTCTGACGGGACGTATGCGCGCCACCGAGGGCCACGCGCGCGTGGGACGGCATCAACTGCCCGAGCAGCTCGCGGCGGTGCGCCGGATCAGCGGGCTCGGGCCCGTGCCGGGCGTCACCGACCTCGATCCGGCCCTGACCGTCGCGGAGCACCTGCACGAACGCGCGCTGCTGGAGCGGCGGTTCGGCGGGCCGCTGCGGGGACTGCTGAGGCCGCGCGCCGAGCGGGCGGCAGAGACGCGGTCGCGCGTCGAGACCGCGCTGGCCGCCGCGAAGCTCGACCTGGAGTCGCTGCCCAAGGGGCGGCGGACCTCCGTACGCGACCTGGAGCGGCTGGAGTCCCTGCGCCTGTCCGTGGCGCTGGCGCTGATCGGCCGGCCGCGCGTGCTCGGCGTCGACGACACCGACCTCAAGCTCCCGGACGCCGAACGGGCCGAGGCCTGGGGGCTGTTGACGTCCCTCGCCGAAGGCGGGACGACCGTCGTCGCGGTGTGCAGCGAGGCGCCGAAGGACGCGGTCGTGGTGCGCACCGGCCTCCAGGAACCGGATCAGGAACGGCACCGCACCGACGACGACAAGGAGACGGCGGATGCGCTCGCCGAAACTCGCCGCGCTTGAGCTCAGGCGCTTCGGCAGGGGAAAGCTGCCGTGCGCCGCGCTCGTGGCGCTCCTGCTGCTGCCCCTGCTGTACGGCGCGCTGTACCTGTGCTCTTTCTGGGACCCGTACGGCCGTCTCGACCGCATCCCCGTGGCGCTCGTCAACGACGACAAGGGGGCCACCGCGCAGGGCAAGAAGCTCACGGCGGGCGACTCCATCGTCGAGGGGCTGCGCGACAGCAAGACCTTCGAGTGGCACGAGGTCACCGACACGGAGGCGCGCAGGGGCGTCGAGGACGGGACGTACTACCTGTCGCTGACCATGCCGTCGGACTTCAGCAAGCGCGTCGCGTCGAGTTCGGGGGACTCTCCGGAGACGGGCGCTCTGCGGGTGCGTACGAACGACGCCAACAACTACATCGTCGGGCAGATCTCGCGGACGGTCTTCTCCGAGGTGCGCAGGGCCGCGTCCACGAAGGCGTCACGCTCCTTCCTCGACAAGATCTTCATCTCCTTCTCCGACATCCACGACAAGACACAGAAGGCCGCCGAGGGCGCCGACAAGCTCGACGGCGGCATCGGCAAGGCGAAGAAGGGCACGACGGACCTCGCGAAGGGTCTCGGGGACGCCAAGGACGGCAGCGGCGACCTGGCGGCGGGCGTCAAGAAGCTCCACAAAGGCGCGGGTGACCTGAAGAGCGGTTCCAAGCGGGTCGCGGACGGCACGCACAAGCTCGCCGGCAAGGTCAACGGCACCGCGGCCAAGGTGCGGCCCTTCCTGAAGGACAACGGCAAGACCATCGGGGACACGGCTCAGCTGGTCGCCGACTCCTCCAAGGCGATGCGCCGCAACCTGGCCACCTGGGTCAAGCTCGCCCCCGGGGCCGCGGCGGGCGCCGAGAAGGGCTCCAAGGCCATCGGGAAGCTCTACACGGAGCGCTGCGAGCAGGCCCCCGTCCCCGACCCGGCCTGCCCGCAGCTCAAGGAGGCCAAGAAGGCCGCCGAGAACGTGTCGACCATCGCGGACGACATGAACAAGGTGATCAAGGACCGGAACAGCGACATCAAGACGCTCGACAAGCACCTGGCCACCCTCCAGAAGAAGTCGCAGGCGCTCGCCGACCGTGCCCCGCACCTCGACGAGGACCTGGAGCAGGCCGTCACCCGGATCAACGCCCTCGACAAGGGCGCGGGCAAGGTCGCCGACGGCGCCAAGAAGCTGCACACGGGCCTCGGCACCGCCGAGACCGGGGCGAGCGACCTGGACGCGGGCATCGCCAAGCTGGAGACGGGCGCGAGCGACCTCAAGGGCGGCATGTTCAAGCTGGCCGACGGCTCCGCGAAGCTGTCCGGCGGGCTGCACGACGGCGTCAAGAAGATCCCCGACTACGGTAAGAAGGACCGTGACGACCGCACCGGTGTCATGGCCGACCCCGTACAGCTCGCCTCACAGTCGCTGCACAAGGCGCCCAACTACGGCACCGGCTTCGCGCCCTACTTCATCCCGCTCTCCTTGTGGGTCGGCGCGATGGTGGCGTACATGCTGATCCCGCCGCTCAACCGGCGCGCGCTCGCCGCGGGCGCCTCCGCGTGGCGCATCGCGCTGGCCGGCTGGCTGCCGGTGGCGGTCCTCGGGGTGCTCCAGACGGTGGCCCTCATGTCCGTCCTGCACTGGGGCCTCGGCCTCCAGATGGCGAGGGCGGCCGGCACGGTCGGGTTCCTGTTCCTGGTCACGGCGTGCTTCGCGGCCATCGTGCAGTGGCTCAACGCCCGCTTCGGGGCGGCCGGGCGGATCCTCGTCCTCGCCCTGCTCATGCTCCAGCTGACGTCGGCGGGCGGTACCTATCCCGTGCAGACGAGCCCCGGCTTCTTCGGCGCGGTCCACCCCTACCTGCCGATGAGCCACGTCGTGGACGCCCTGCGCAGGCTGATCACGGGCGGCGGTCTGGCGCCCGTATGGCTGGCGTGCGCGGTGCTTGCGGCCTTCACGGTGGGCGCCCTCGCGCTCACCGCCCTCTCCGCGCACCGCAAGCAGGTGTGGACCGTGGACCGGCTGCACCCGGAGCTGAGCCTGTGAGCACGTCAGGGCCGGGCCGCCCGGCGCGACCTGTGAGAATCAGGGCCATGGACAGCAGTGCAGGCAGCACCCGGCGCGAGGCCACCCGGCAGAAGCTCTACGAGGCAGCCGTCACGCTCATCGCGGAGCAGGGTTTCTCCGCGACGACGGTCGACGAGATCGCCGAACGGGCCGGGGTCGCGAAGGGCACCGTCTACTACAACTTCGCGAGCAAATCGGTCCTCTTCGAAGAGTTGCTGCGGCACGGCGTCGGCCTGCTCACCGCCTCCTTGAAGGACGCGGCCGAGGCGACGGACAAGAACGGCGGCAGCAAGGTCGACGCCCTGGATGCGATGATCAGGGCCGGTCTCGTCTTCATCAACCGCTATCCGGCCTTCACGCAGCTGTACGTCGCCGAGCTGTGGCGCACGAACCGCGCCTGGCAGTCCACCCTCCTGGTGGTCAGGCAGCAGGCCGTCGCGGTCGTCGAGGACGTGCTGCGCGGCGGCGTCGAGAACGGCGAGCTGAGCGACGAGATCGACATCCCCCTGACGGCGGCGGCGCTCGTCGGCATGGTGCTGGTGGCCGCCCTGGACTGGCAGGCCTTCCAGCCGGAGCGCTCCCTGGACGACGTGCACGCGGCCCTGTCGCGGCTGTTGCAGGGCCGGGTGAGCGGCACGCGCGCGTAGCGGCCCGTACGCCCACACGACGGCGCCGGTCCGGTGCCCCCTGTTCCCCAGGCGGCACCGGACCGGCGCTTTTCTCGTGTCCCCCGTATCCCCCGTGCGGCCCCCCGTGTGGTCGTTCCCCCGAGTCGCCCCCGTACCTCGCTCCCGCCTCGCGGCGGGAAGGAGCGGCCAAGGACGCCGCGCCGTTCCGCCGCCCCGTGTCGGCGGTACCGGCGCCGCGTCCTTCTCCGTGCCCCACACTCTTCCGTCTCCGCAGGTCGGGGCCCATCCGCGCGCGTACTCATCTCGCTCCCTAGGTACGGATACTCAGGCATGCGGGCTCCACCCCAGGCCGCCCGGCCCCGGACTGGTTACGATCGCGTCCGTGTCCGTACTCCCCCTGGTGTTCACCAGCGGCTGGGCGAGCGGGATCAACGCGTACGCCGTTGTCCTGCTGCTCGGCGTCTTCGGCGCGACCGGGATCAGCGACGAGGTGCCCGCGGCGCTTCAGCGGCCGGACGTGCTGACCGCGGCCGGTGTGCTCTTCGTCTGCGAGGCCGTCGCCGACAAGATCCCGTACGTCGACTCGGTCTGGGACTCGGTGCACACCGTGATCCGGCCGGTGTCCGGAGCCGTGGTGGGGGCGCTCCTCGCGGGGCAGAGCGGCTCTCTCTCCGACCTCGCCGCGGGCGCCGTGGGCGGGTCGACGGCACTGGCCAGCCACGCGGTGAAGGCCGGGACGCGGATGGCGATCAACACCTCGCCGGAGCCCTTCAGCAACGTCGTGATGAGCACGGCCGAGGACCTGGGAGTCGGCGGGATCATCTCCTTCGCGATGTTCTACCCGGAGGCCGCGGCGATCATCGCGGCCGTGCTCCTGCTGCTCGGCCTGTTCCTGCTGTTCTTCCTGGTCTCCCGCATCCGCAGGTTCCTGCGGCGCAGGGCGCAGCGGCGCGAGGAGAAGCGGCTGGCGGGGCGGACGGGGCCGCCCCCGCTCTGAGGCCGGGCCTGCGGCGTGACTGTCAGTGGCGGCCGATAAAGTCCCTGGCATGGCACGGATTGTGGTGATCGGCGCCGGGATGGGCGCCATGACGGCCGCCGCCCGGCTGGCCGTCGCGGGCCACCGGGTGGTGGTGTACGAACGCGGGCGGACGTACGGCGGCGCGCTCGGCCGCGTCGAGCGGGACGGCTTCGCCTTCGACACCGGACCGGGCCTGCTCCCGCTCCCCGCGGTCTACCGCGACGTGTTCGTCAAGACCGGCAAGGAACCGCTGGAGAAGTGCGTCGAGCTCTCCCAGGTGGAGCCCGCCGTGCGCCATGTCTTCGCCGACGGCACCACGACAGACCTGCCGAACGCCTCACGCGCGGGCGTCGGCGACGCCCTGGACGCGGCGCTCGGCGACGGCGCGGGCGCCCGCTGGGCGGCGTTCATGAACCGCGCCAGGGAGACCTGGGACCGCACCCGCCGCCCGCTGCTCGAAGAGCCGCTGTACTCCAACTGGGAGGTGCTCGGCGCCCGCGAGCCCTACCCCGCGGTGCCCCACAAGCGCCTGCTGCGCCGCGAGCGCCGTGCGGCGACGCTGGGTGGGATCGGCGAGCTGGAGCTGGGCGGCGACGTCCGGCTGGCCGCGCTTCTGGAGCAGTTCGCCCTCGCGCAGGGCCTCGATCCCCGCACGACCCCGGCGAGCGCGGCCGTCCTGCCGTATCTGGAGCAGACGTTCGGCTCCTGGTCGGTGCGGGGCGGTCTGCGCGCGCTGGCCACGGCGGTGTACGAGCGGTGCCTGGCCCGCCGGGTCGAGTTCGTGTTCGACGCCGCGGTGGTCCGGATCGTCGAGAAGGACGGCCGCGCGGCGGGCGTGGAGCTGGCCGACGGGTCGACGGCCGAGGCGGATTTCGTGGTGGCCGGTGTGGCACCCGCAGTCCTGAGCAGGATGGCCTCCGGTGTGAACATACGGTCGGAGGGTGATGTGCCCGCGTGCAGCGGGATGCCCAGCCGCCTGACGGTCATGTCGGCCCTCTCCGGCGCCCGCCCCGAGGGCACCCCTCACCGGACGGTGCTGCACTCCGCCGACCGCCAGGACGAGCTGGACCGCCTCTTCGGCGAGCGCCCGGGACTGCCCGCCTCGCCCACGGTCACGGTGCTGCGCCCCGACGACCCCGAGCTCACGCCCGACGGCGCGCACGAGGCGGTGACGCTCACGGTGACGGTGCCGGCGCACCTGGAGGTCTCCCCGGCCGACGTGGAGCGCGTGATCTCCCGCGCCGAGGCCGTGATCCCGGGGCTGCGCGAGCGCCTCCTGTGGCACGAGGTGCGTACGCCTGCGGACATCGCGGAGGCCACCGGCGCCGACGGCGGCGCGGTACCGGCTCCGGCACTGGCAGCGGCCGACGGCACGCTCCTGCACCCGGCCAACAGCACGCGCCTGCCGGGTCTCTTCGCGGTCGGCGGCTGGTCGCACCCCGGCGGCGGCCTGCCCCACGCGGGCATGTCGGGCGCGCTGGTCGCCGGGTTGATCGTCGAGGGGCCGGAGTTCCGCGGCTCGCAGTGACCTCAAGGAGCCGGTGAGCAGCGGCTCAGTAGCGGTACTGCTGTTCGTTGTGGCCCGAGTCGTAGCCGGAGTCGTCGTATCCGCCGGGGTGGCCCTCGGTGTGCCCGCCCTCGTACGGATACGGCTGCTCCGCCGGGAGTTCGCCGCCGTACGGCTCGTCGGTGGTGCGCTGGTGCGGCACCCAGACGCCGCCGGGCGGGGTGTCGTTGTAGACCTCGCCGAGCCCGCCGTAGGTGTCGCCGCCGTACGGGGCGTACTGCTGCTGGTCGCCGTAGGTGTCGTAGCTCTGCCGGGCGCCGTAGGTCTGGGTGCCGACGTACGGGTCGGAGTACGCGGCGTACTGCTGGTGGCCGGTCTCGCCGTAGCCGTAGCTCTGCTGGTCGTAGCCGGTGTAGGCCGCGGCGTCATAGCCCTGGCCGCCCTCGGCCTCGTAGGTGTCGCCCGCGGCCGGCGGGGCGTACGCGGCATCCGTGTAGACGCCGTACTGCCCGGTGTCGTCGGGCAGCGGCTCCGGTTCGTAGATCCCGGGGGCGTGCGCGGGCGGCGGCGGGGCCTGCTCGTACTCCAGGTCGGACACCTGGAGCGTCGGTTCCTGTCCGGCGGCCGCGCCCGCGGTCGCACCCTGGGACGGCTTCTTGCGGCGCTTGCTCAGGCCCGGCTTCCCGCCGAGCGCCCAGCCGGTGGAGAAGCCCCGGCGGAACGACAGCGTCACGTACGTCTGGCCGACGGCGAAGGCGATGGCACCGGCCGCGATCACCAGGACCGACGACAGCACCACGCCGACGACGACGCCCAGGAAGCCCACGAACGCAAGCAGGCGCCAGCGCAGCCTGGCTTTGTACTGCAACAGCACCTCGCCGAGCAGCCACAGCGCGACGAAACCGAACGCGATGTAGAGGACCGTCCAGCCCATGTACGCCCCACTCCCCTACGGCCGCCGCCCGTGGGTACGGGGGTACTGCCGTTCAAGCCTGCTGGTGCAGACCAAGATTCTCGTAGATTTCCAGCGTCGCCGTGGAGTTGTTGAGCGTGATGAAGTGCAATCCCGGCACGCCTTCGGCCAGCAATCGCGCGCAGAACTCCGTCGCGAACTCGATGCCAATGGAGCGTACAGCGGCGGCATCGTCTTTGGCCGCGAGGATCCTGTCTTTCAGCTCGGGCGGGAACACGGCGTTGCTGAGCTGGGGCAGCCGGTGGAGCTGGCGGACGTTGGTGACCGGCATCATCTCGGGGATGATCGGCGTGGCACAGCCCGCCGCCGCCACGCGGTCGCGCAGTCGCAGGTACTCCTCCGGGTCGAAGAACATCTGCGTGATCGCGTAGTCCGCGCCGGCCCGGCACTTGTCGATGAAGTGCCGGGTGTCGGACTCCCAGTCGGGTGAACGCGGGTGCATCGCGGGGAAGGCCGCGACGCCCACGCAGAAGTCGCCGGACTCCTTGATGAGTTCGACCAGTTCGGCGGCGTAGGTGAGGCCCTCGGGGTGCGCGACCCACTCGCCGAGCGGGTCGCCGGGCGGGTCGCCGCGGACCGCGAGCATGTTCCGGATCCCGGCGTCCGCGTACTGCCCGATGATGTTGCGCAGCTCGGCCACGGAGTGGTCGACGGCGGTCAGGTGGGCGACGGGCGTCAGCGTGGTGTCGGCGACGATCTGCTGGGTCTCCTTGACCGTGCCGGTGCGCGTCGAACCGCCCGCTCCGTAGGTCACGGAGACGAAGTCCGGGGCGACCGCCTCGACCCGGCGCAGCGCGTTCCACAGATTCCGCTCGCCCTTCGGGGTCTTCGGCGCGGAGAACTCGAACGAGTACGTCCTCTTGCCGGTCGCGAGCATGTCGCGCACGGTGCGCGCGCGGTCAGTCCTGGTGGAAGCTGTGCCTAGGGCCATACGGGCAGGTTAGCCAGGCCCCGGCGGTCCCCCAACCGGACCCGAGGATTTCATCCCATTTGCCGGTTTCTTGTCCACGGATCGGACACCGCCGAGCGGTGCTCAGTCGGCCGTACGCAGCCGCTTCGCGAAGTGCGCCGCCGCGGCGCCCGGGTCGTCGGCCTCGGTGATCGCCCGCACGACGACCACCCGGCGCGCGCCCGCTTCGAGCACCTCGTCGAGGTTGCCCGCGTCGATGCCGCCGATGGCGAACCAGGGGCGGTCCGTGCCGAGGGAGGCCGTGTGGCGGACCAGGTCGAGGCCGGGGGCGTGGCGGCCCGGCTTGGTGGGCGTGGGCCAGCAGGGGCCCGTGCAGAAGTAGTCCACGCCGTCCTGCGCGGCCGCCGCGGCGGCCTCGGACTCGGCGTGCGTGGAGCGGCCGATGAGGACGTCATCGCCGAGGATGGCGCGGGCCGCGGGGACCGGCAGGTCGCCCTGGCCCAGGTGCAGCACGTCGGCGCCGACGGCGTGTGCGACGTCCGCGCGGTCGTTCACCGCGAGGAGCTTGCCGTGCCGCCGCGCGGCGTCGGCGAAGACCTGGAGGTGTTCCAGCTCCTCGCCGGCCTCCATGGCCTTGTCGCGCAGCTGCACGATGTCGACGCCGCCCGCGAGGACGGCGTCGAGGAACTCGGGGAGGTCTCCCTGACGCTTGCGGGCGTCCACGCAGAGGTAGAGCCGGGCGTCGGTGAGCTGGGCGCGCGGGTGGTCGGCGGCCATGGAGAAGTCCCCCCGGTGTCGATGGGCGTGCGGGCCGCGCGTCACGCGGCCCGCACCCCGAACGGTGTGTTCAGTCAGACGACGGGCGCCTGCTCAGACGGCGAGCGCCTGGGCGCGGCGCTTCACCTCCGTGCCGCGATTCTCGCTCAGTGCCTGCGCGGGGGTGCCGGGCAGGGTCGGGTCGGGGGTGAAGAGCCACTCCAGCATCTCTTCGTCGGAGAAGCCGTCGTCCCTCAGGAGCGTCAAGGTGCCGACGAGGCCCTTGACGACCTTGTCGCCGTCGATGAAGGCGGCCGGCACCTGGAGCGTCCGGTTCTCACCACGGCGTACGGCGATCAGCTGGCCGTCCTTGACCAGCTGGCGCACACGCGTCACCTCGACGTCGAGCATTTCCGCGATGTCGGGGAGGTGGAGCCAGGCGGGGACGAGAGCGTCGGTTTTTGCGTCAATCTCGGTCACCGTCCCAGCGTATCTCTGGCCGGGGGCCTACAGCGGACGGCACCGCGTCCGGCCCGGTTCAGGGGCGTGTGATCGGGTGGGGGCGTGTGATGGGGCGCGGGCGCGTACTCGGGTGCGGGCGCGTGGGGGCTGGGCGCGCAGTTCCCCGCACCCGTTACGGGGCGCTACACGCGGACGGCCCACGTGGACGGCATCGCGCCCGGCGGCCCCCGGGACGCGTGAACGGGTGCGGGGCGCGTGGGAGCTGGGCCCGCAGTACCCCGCGCCCCCTACGGGGCGTTCAGCGCCGCCTTCTTCAGCGGTACCGACGGGTCCGCTGCCAACGGCGGGTTCAGGTGCGTGCCCGCCTCGATCAGTTTGCGGCCCTGGGCCAGGTCCCTGGGGCGGCCCACCGCGAGGACCGCCACGAGGGCGCCGTCCCGCAGCCAGCACACCGACCAGGCCGCGCCCGTGGGGTCGCCGCGCCACACCAGCTCGTCGGTCGCCGTGTGATGGCCCGCGTACTGCACGAAGCGGCCGAACTGCTCCGACCAGAAGTACGGCACCGGGTCGTACGCCGAGGGGTCCTCGCCGATGATGTTCGCCGCGACCGTGCGCGGGCCCTGGAGGGCGTTGTCCCAGTGGTGGACGAGCAGGCGCTCGCCGTATCGGCCGGAGGGGAACGAGGCGCAGTCGCCGACCGCGTACACGTCGGGCACCGAGGCGCGCAGGTGGTCGTCGGCCACGACCTCGCCGTGGGCGCCGAGCGCGATGCCGGAACCGGTCAGCCAGGCCGTCGCGGGCCGCGCCCCGATGCCGACGACGACCGCGCCTGCCGGCAGCCGGGTCCCGTCGGTCAGGAGCACCGCGCCCGGCTCGACGCGCTCCACGCGCGCGTGGAGGCGCAGCACGGCTCCGGAGTCCGCGTACCAAGCCGCCATGGGGGCCGCGACCTCTTCCGGCAGCGCCCCCGCGAGCGGCCGGCCCGCGGCCTCGACCACCGTGACGGCACAGCCCGCCTCGCGCGCGGCCGTGGCGAACTCGGCGCCGATCCAGCCCGCCCCCACCACCACGATGTCGTGCTGCGCGGCGAGTACCGGCCGCAGCCGCGCGGCGTCGTCCAGGGTGCGCAGGAGGTGGACGCCGGGGACACCTTCGGCGCCCGGCAGCCGGATCGGCTCGGCGCCGGTGGCGAGCACCAGGTCGTCGTAGGCGACCGGACCCTCGGCCGTGTCCAGCTCGTGGTCCGCCGGCCGCACCCCGGTGACCTCGCGGCCCAGGTGGAGCCCGATGCCGAGCGCCTCGAAGTCGATGTCGAAGGCGGAGCCCTCCGCCTTGCCGAGCAGCACCGCCTTGGACAGCGGCGGCCTGTCGTACGGCTGATGGGGTTCCGCGCCGATCACCGTGACCCGGCCGGCGAACCCCTGTTCGCGCAGGGCCACGGCGGTCTGCACCCCGGCCATCCCGGCGCCGACGATGACGACGTGCCGCTCCCCCTGCCGGCTCTGCCGCTCCGCCCGCCCCTGCTGCCCGCTCTGCCTCTGCTGCTCGCTCACCCGATCACTGTAGGGCGGCGGGCAGCGGCGTCTTCAGAGGCGGGCGAGGAGATCTCTGACACACCGTCACCGCCCATGACCGGTCGGCTCCCCTACTGCCGCGCGGGGCGACGGGCTAGGGTGGCCGGTGCAGAGCACTCGCGGGAGCCCGGACGCACCGGGCTGAGAGGGAGGCTGGGACGGCCTCCGACCGTACGAACCTGATCCGGGTCATGCCGGCGAAGGGAGGGGCTGGACGCCCATGCAGCCACATACACCACCCCCGACGGACGTCCTCATCGTGGGGGGCGGCGTCATCGGCCTGGTCACGGCCTGGCGGAGCGCGCAGCGCGGGCTCTCCGTCGCCGTCGTGGACCCCGAGCCCGGCGGCGGCGCCGCGCAGGTCGCGGCCGGCATGCTGGCCGCCGTCACCGAACTGCACCACGGCGAGCAGACACTGCTCGCACTCAACCTCGAATCCGCGCGCCGCTACCCGGACTTCGCCGCCGAACTGGCCGAGGCGAGCGGGCGTGGTCTCGGCGATCTCGGCTACCGCCCGTGCGGCACACTCGCCGTCGCACTCGACTCCGACGACCGCGCCCACCTGCGCGAACTCCACGCCCTCCAGCGCCGCTCCGGCCTGGAGTCGGAGTGGCTGAGCGGCCGCGAGTGCCGCCGCCTGGAGCCGATGCTCGCACCGGGCGTGCGGGGCGGGCTGCGGGTCGACGGCGACCACCAGGTCGACCCGCGCAGGCTCGCGGCGGCACTTCTCGTGGCCTGCGAGCGGGCGGGCGTGGTCCTGCACCGCGCCTGGGCCGAGCGGTTGTCGGTCGTACGCGACCGGGCCCGGGGAGTCGTCCTCGGCGACGGCACGGAGCTGCACGCGGATCAGGTCGTGCTGGCGGCGGGCAGCCTCAGCGGGCGCCTCGCGGGCGTCCCGGAGGCGGTCCTGCCGCCCGTACGGCCCGTGAAGGGGCAGGTCCTGCGCCTGACGGTGCCGAAGGCGTACGCGCCGTTCCTGAGCCGTACCGTGCGCGCGGTCGTGCGCGGCGGCGCGCTCTACCTCGTACCGCGTGAGAACGGCGAACTCGTCGTCGGCGCGACCAGCGAGGAGCTCGGCTGGGACACCACGGTCACCGCGGGCGGCGTCTACGAACTCCTGCGCGACGCCCACGAGCTGGTCCCCGGCATCACCGAACTGCCGCTGACCGAGACCCGCGCGGGCCTGCGCCCCGGCTCCCCCGACAACGCGCCCTTGCTCGGCCCGACGCGGCTGCCCGGACTCCAACTGGCCACCGGGCACTACCGCAACGGCGTCCTGCTGACGCCCCTGACGGGTGACGTCATGGCGCACGCGCTGACCACGGGTGAGCTGCCCGACGACGCACGGCCCTTCACGCCGCGCCGCTTCACCGAGCCCTCCCTCGTACCCCCTACGCAGTCGTTCCCCACGCAGACGTTCACGGAGCAACCCGCATGAGCACGCCTCATACCCCGAGTACGCCGAATACCGCGAGTACGCCCTTCACCGTTTCCGTCAACGGAGAGGTACGCGACGTGGCCTCGGGCACCACGCTCGACGCCCTCGTCGCCACTCTCACCGCGGCGCACTCCGGTGTCGCCGCCGCCCTCAACGAAACCGTCGTCCCGCGCGCGCGGTGGGCCGACACCGTGCTCGCCGCCGGTGACCGCGTCGAAGTACTCACCGCAGTCCAGGGAGGCTGATCCGACCATGGCAGACGACCCCTTCGTCCTCGGCGGGCTCACGCTCTCCTCGCGTCTGATCATGGGCACGGGCGGGGCGCCCAGCCTCGACGTCCTGGAGCGCTCCCTCGTCGCGTCCGGCACCGAACTGACCACGGTCGCCATGCGCCGCCTCGACCCGGGCGTGCGGGGCTCGGTGCTCTCCGTCCTCGACCGGCTCGGCATCCGCGTCCTGCCGAACACCGCGGGCTGCTTCACCGCCGGGGAGGCCGTCCTCACCGCCCGGCTCGCCCGCGAGGCGCTCGGCACGGACCTGGTGAAGCTGGAGGTGATCGCGGACGAGCGCACGCTGCTCCCCGACCCGGTCGAGCTCCTGGACGCCGCCGAGACCCTCGTCGACGACGGCTTCACGGTCCTCCCGTACACGAACGACGACCCGGTGCTCGCGCGCAAGCTCCAGGACGTGGGGTGCGCGGCGGTCATGCCGCTCGGCTCCCCCATCGGCTCCGGGCTCGGCATCCGCAACCCGCACAACTTCCAGCTGATTGTCGAGCACGCGCGCGTGCCGGTGATTCTGGACGCGGGCGCGGGCACGGCGTCCGACGCGGTGCTCGCCATGGAGCTGGGCTGCGCGGGTGTGATGCTCGCCTCGGCAGTGACGCGGGCCCAGGAGCCGGTCCTGATGGCCGAGGCCATGCGGCACGGCGTGGAGGCGGGCCGCCTCGCGTACCGCGCCGGACGCATCCCGCGGCGGCACTTCGCGGAGGCGTCGTCTCCGGCGGAGGGCATGGCGCGGCTGGATCCGGAGCGGCCCGCGTTCTGAGCGCCCGCGGCGGGGAACGGTCACAGCTCCGCTGTAATCGGGCCGCGGGCCCACCGCCCCGGCCACGGTGTCGGTGGGGGCTCGTAGACTCCCCTGCGTGGACACGACCCTTCAGGACCCCCTCGTCGGGCAACTGCTCGACAGCCGTTACCGGATCGAGGGGCGCATCGCGGTCGGCGGGATGGCCACGGTCTACCGGGCCGTGGACACCCGCCTCGACCGCGTGCTCGCGCTCAAGGTGATGCACCCCACGCTGGCGGCCGACGCCTCCTTCGTGGAGCGCTTCATCCGTGAGGCGAAGTCGGTCGCCCGCCTCTCGCACCCGAACGTGGTCGGCGTCTTCGACCAGGGCACCGACGGGGCGTACGTCTACCTTGCGATGGAGTACGTCGCGGGCTGCACGCTGCGTGACGTCCTGCGCGAGCGCGGCGCGCTCCGGCCGCGGGCGGCGCTCGACATCCTGGAGCCGGTCCTCGCCGCGCTCGGCGCCGCGCACCGCGCCGGGTTCGTGCACCGCGACATGAAGCCCGAGAACGTCCTCATAGGGGACGACGGCCGGGTCAAGGTCGCCGACTTCGGGCTCGTACGCGCGGTGGACACCGTCACGAACACGACCGGCACCGTCCTCGGCACCGTCTCCTACCTCGCCCCCGAGCAGATCGAGCACGGCACGGCGGACACGCGCGTGGACGTGTACGCGTGCGGCGTCGTGCTCTACGAAATGCTGACCGGCGCCAAGCCGCACTCCGGGGACTCCCCCGCCCAGGTGCTCTACCAGCACCTCAACGAAGACGTGCCGCCCCCGTCGGCGGCTGTGCCGGGGCTCGCCTTGGCCCTCGACGAACTGGTCGCCACCGCGACCGCCCGCACCCCCGACGTCCGCCCGCACGACGCGGTGGCCCTCCTCGCCCGGCTCCGGGAGGCGCGGGCCGCCCTCAGCGAGGAGCAGCTGGACGCGGTGCCGCCGCAGGCGCTCGCGACGGAGCACGGCGACCACGGCAACTCCGAGGACCGCACCAGCGTGATCCCGCGCACGGCGCGTTCCGTGCAGCTCCCGCTGCCGGCCGAGGGAGAGCAGGATCCGCTCAACCGCACCAGCGTCCTGACGACACCCCCGACCCCGCCGCCCGCGCCGCCCGCCCGGCCGCGGTCCGGGCGCGGCCGGTTCGATCCGCGCCGCCGCACGATCGCGCTGGTCGCGGCGGTGCTGCTGGCCCTCGGCCTGGGCGCGGGCGTCTGGTACATCAACTCCGGGCAGTTCACGGAAGTGCCGCCGCTCCTGGCGAAGACCGAGGCGCAGGCCGAGAAGCGCCTGAAGGAAGCCGGTCTTGAGGTCAAGGAGATCAAGCGCGCGTACAGCGACACCGACAAGCGCGGCACGGTCATGGACAGCGACCCCGCGGCGGGCGAGCGCATCCGGCAGAACGGCCAGGTGACGCTGACCGTCTCGCGGGGCCCGGAGAAGGTGAGGGTGCCGGACGTCAAGGGCATCCCGCTGGCCGAGGCGAAGAAGGAGCTGAGGAACTCCGGCCTCGCCCCCGGCATGGTCACCAAGGCCTTCAGCGGCACCGTCGACAAGGGCTCCGTGGTGAGCACGGACCCGCGGGCCGGTTTCACGCGCAAGGCCGACTCGGCCGTCGCCCTGGTCGTCAGCAAGGGCCGCGCGGTCGAGGTCCCGGACGTCGTGGGCGACTCCGAGGCCGACGCCGTCGCGGACCTGAAGGGCGCCGGGCTGAAGGTGCGGATCGCTTCGGCCCGCGTCCACTCCGACGAGGACAAGGGTGCCGTCGCCGAGCAGGACCCCGGGGAGGGCAAGACCCTCGCCGAGGGCGACACGGTCACGCTGTCGATCTCCAAGGGCCCACCGATGGTCGAGGTCCCGGATGTGACCGGGATGAGCGTCGACGACGCCGTGGACGAGCTGGAGTCGAAGGGCTTCGCGGTGGAGAAGGACCGCGGTCTGCTCGGCCTCTTCGGGGACACGGTCAAGGACCAGTCGGTGGACGGCGGCGACGAGGCCCCCAAGGGGTCGACGATCACCATCGAGATCCGCTGAGCCAAGGCCCCGGGACCGCCTCCGGGGCCTCCCCGGGGGCCTCCGGTGAGCCCGCGCGGGTCCGCCGCTTCCCTCTCCGAGGATGACGAAGCCCACCCCCGGCCGATGTCCGCCCGGGGGTGCCCGCGTGCCACCCTTGACGGCGTGAGCAGCAACAAGTCTCCCCGTACGGCGTCCCTGGGCGCCGCGTCCCGCAACCCCGTCGGCGCCCACGTCCCCGTGGCCGGCGGTCTCGCCTCCGTAGGACTGTCGTACGCCCGTGATCTCGGCGCCGAGGCCGTCCAGGTCTTCGTCGCCAACCCGCGCGGCTGGGCGACGCCGCCGGGGAACCCGAAGCAGGACGAGGAGTTCCGCGCGGCGTGCGCGGCCGGGGCATCCCGGCGTACGTCCACGCGCCCTACCTCATCAACTTCGGCTCGCACACCGAGGCGACCGCCGAGAAGTCCGTGGACTCCCTGCGGCACTCGCTGCGCCGGGGCCGCGAGATCGGGGCGCTCGGTGTCGTCGTGCACACCGGTTCGGCTACCGGCGGCCGCGACCGGGAGGTCGCGCTCAAGCAGATGCGCGGGCTGGTGCTGCCGCTGCTCGACGAGCTGACGCACGACGACGACCCGTTCCTGCTCCTGGAGTCGACGGCCGGCCAGGGCGCCTCGCTCTGCTCCCGCACCTGGGACTTCGGGCCCTACTTCGAGGCGCTCGACGCGCACCCGAAGCTGGGCATCTGCCTGGACACGTGCCACATCTTCGCGGCGGGTCACGACCTGACGGGCCCGAGCGGCATGCGGCAGACCCTGGACCTCCTCGTGGAGACGGTCGGCGAGGGCCGGCTGAAACTGGTGCACGCCAATGACTCCAAGGACGTCGTCGGCGCCCACAAGGACCGCCACGAGAACATCGGCACCGGCCACATCGGCGAGGAGCCCTTCCGCGAGCTGATGCGCCACTCGGCCACCGAGGGCGTACCGCTGATCATCGAGACACCGGGCGGCAAGGACGGGCACGTTGCGGACGTGGCGCGGCTGAAGGGGCTCAGGAGCAGCTAGCAGACTCTTGAATGGTACCCCCGGGGGGTATACGGTTCCTGTCGGGCGCAGAAACCGCTGTCCGACGTCCAGGAACCGTTGCCCGACGTCAGGGAGCCACTCATGGAGCACGAGACACACGAGACGCACGCGCACCACCACGCCGCAACCGGCGAGGTCAGCTGGCGCATGGCCGCACAGGCCACCCTCCACTGCCTCACGGGCTGCGCCATCGGCGAAGTGCTCGGCATGGTCATCGGCACCGCGCTCGGCTGGGACAACGTACCGACGATGGCCCTCGCGATTACCCTGGCCTTCGTCTTCGGCTACGCCCTGACGCTGCGCGGGATCCTCAAGGCCGGCGTCGACTTCAGGACAGCGTTCCGCGTCGCGCTCGCCGCCGACACCCTCTCCATCGCCGTGATGGAGCTGATCGACAACGGCGTGATCGCCCTGTGGCCGGGCGCGATGGACGCGCATCTGTCGGACCCGATGTTCTGGTGGGTCCTCGCCATCGCGCTGGCCGCCGCGTTCGTGATCACGACCCCGGTGAACAAGTGGATGATCGGCCGGGGCAAGGGCCACGCGGTCGTCCATCAGTATCACCACTGACCAGCGACGACGCGAGAGAGGCGGGCTAGAGCTCGGGGCCGTCCCCGGGTTCTTCCTGGTAGGAGTAGCGCTGTTCCCGCCAGGGGTCGCCGACGTTGTGGTAGCCGCGCTCCTCCCAGAAGCCGCGGCGGTCGGCGGTCATGTACTCGATGCCGCGGACCCACTTGGGGCCCTTCCACGCGTACAGGTGCGGGACCACGAGCCGCAGCGGGAAGCCGTGCTCCGCGGTGAGCAGTTCACCGCCTTTGTGGGTGGCGAAAATCGTGCGGTCGGAGGCGAAGTCGGCCATGCGCAGATTCGAGCTGAAGCCGTACTCGGCCCAGACCATGACGTGGGTTGCGTCGGGCGCGGGCGGGGCCAGCTCCAGGATCGTACGGGCCGCCACTCCGCCCCACTCGGCGCTCAGCATGCTGAACTTCGTCACGCAGTGCAGATCGCCGACCACCGTGGTGTACGGCAGGGCCGAGAACTCCTCATGGGTCCAGCACGCCTTCTCGCCGTCCGCGGTGGCCCCGAAGACCCTGAACTCCCAGCGCTCCGGGCGGAACTTCGGCACCGGTCCGTAGTGCGTGACCGGCCAGCCGCGCTGCAGCCGCTGACCCGGCGGAAGCTCCGGCTCCGCCGCCTGTCGAGATGCGCGTTCCGCCGGCTGACCCATGACTCCATCCTGACAGACGGGGAACAGTAGGCGTGACCAGACGAAGTCTGACAGATGCGGATTCGGGCAACTCCTACTAAGCGTGCACTTACTGGACGGCCTCCGAACACCGGTGCAAGGATGCGCGCTACCTGCCCAGTCACCGTTGGAAGGAGCCTTTGCGATGCAGGGCGACCCCGAGGTCATCGAATTTCTCAATGAGCAGCTGACCGCCGAGCTGACGGCGATCAACCAGTACTTTCTCCACGCCAAGATGCAGGAGAACTTCGGCTGGACGAAGCTGGCCAAGTACACCCGCGCGGAGTCGTTCGACGAGATGAAGCACGCGGAGGTACTGACCGACCGCATCCTCTTCCTCGACGGCCTGCCCAACTACCAGCGGCTCTTCCACGTGCGCGTGGGCCAGACCGTCACCGAGATGTTCCAGGCGGACCGGCAGGTCGAGGTGGAGGCGATCGACCGCCTCAAGCGCGGGATCGAGGTGATGCGCACCAAGGGCGACATCACGTCCGCGAACATCTTCGAGTCGATCCTCGCGGACGAGGAGCACCACATCGACTATCTCGACACACAGCTGGAGCTGGTCGAGAAGCTGGGCGAGCCGCTCTACCTCGCGCAGCTCATCGAGCAGCCGGAGGGCTAGCGTGCCCCGGCCGGGCTAGGCGGCCTCGTCCATTGCGGTGAGCGCCGGCTCGCCCTGGTCCACCAGCTCCCTGCGGGGGCACGCGCCCCGGCCGAGCAGCGCCTGGATGCGCCGTACGCACGAACCACAGTCCGTACCCGCCTTGCAGGCCGACGCTATCTGGCGGGGGGTGCAGGCGCCGTCCGCCGCGTGCTTCTTCACCTGCGCCTCGGTGACCCCGAAGCAGTTGCAGACGTACACGCGGCTCACCTCCCACGCCGGACGGACAGAATGACAGGACGGACAGGACTTATCGACGACGCCGTCCCGATTGATCGGTGAGGCTAACCTAACCTTACCCAGGACTCCGGGTCCACAACAGCCCCCGTACGCCGGTGGGGCGCGGATCACATGGATCCGCGCCCCACTCGTACGTACAGCGAAAAGCCGAAGGGCTACTGGTCGCGGTACATCTCCGCCACCAGGAACGCCAGGTCGAGCGACTGGCTGCGGTTGAGCCGCGGGTCGCAGGCCGTCTCGTAGCGCTGGTGCAGGTCGTCGACGAAGATCTCGTCGCCGCCGCCCACGCACTCGGTGACATCGTCACCGGTGAGCTCGACGTGGATGCCGCCCGGGTGCGTGCCGAGTGCCTTGTGGACCTCGAAGAAGCCCTTGACCTCGTCGAGCACGTCGTCGAAGCGGCGGGTCTTGTGGCCGGAGGCCGCCTCGTAGGTGTTGCCGTGCATCGGGTCGGTGATCCAGGCGACGGTCGCACCCGACGCGGTGACCTTCTCGACCAGCTCGGGCAGCTTGTCGCGGACCTTGTCGGCGCCCATGCGGACGATGAAGGTCAGCCGGCCGGGCTCGCGGTCGGGGTCGAGGCGCTCGATGTACTGCAGCGCCTCCTCGGCCGTGGTCGTCGGGCCGAGCTTGATGCCGATCGGGTTGCGGATCCGCGAGGCGAACTCGATGTGCGCGTGGTCGAGCTGGCGGGTGCGCTCACCGATCCAGACCATGTGGCCCGAGGTGTCGTACAGCCGGCCGGTGCGGGAGTCGACGCGGGTCAGCGCGCCTTCGTAGTCGAGCAGCAGCGCCTCGTGGGAGGCGTAGAACTCGACGGTCTTGAACTCCTCCGGGTCGGTGCCGCAGGCCCGCATGAAGTTCAGGGCGTTGTCGATCTCGCGCGCCAGCTGCTCGTACCGCTGGCCGGAGGGGGACGACTTCACGAAGTCCTGGTTCCAGGCGTGCACCTGGCGCAGGTCCGCGTAGCCACCCGTGCTGAAGGCGCGCACCAGGTTGAGCGTGGAGGCGGAGGCGTTGTACATCCGCTTCAGCCGCTCGGGGTCCGGGATGCGGGCCGCTTCGGTGAAGTCGAAGCCGTTGACGGAGTCGCCCCGGTAGGTCGGGAGCGTCACGCCGTCGCGGGTCTCAGTGGGCTTGGAGCGCGGCTTGGAGTACTGCCCCGCGATGCGGCCCACCTTCACGACGGGCACGGACGCCGCGTACGTGAGGACGGCGCCCATCTGGAGCAGGGTCTTCAGCTTGTTGCGGATCTGGTCGGCCGATACGGCGTCGAAGGCCTCGGCGCAGTCGCCGCCCTGGAGCAGGAACGCCTCTCCCTTGGCGACAGAGGCCAGTCGGGCGCGCAGCTGGTCGCACTCGCCCGCGAAGACGAGCGGGGGATACGACTCGAGGTCCGCGATCACATCGCGCAGAGCCTCGGCATCGGGGTACTCGGGCTGCTGCGCCGCGGGCAGGTTTCGCCAGGTGTTGCCACCGGTTGCGGTGGTCTTAGCGTTCACGGTCACCTCGTCAACATTACGGGGTCGGGCGCGTCGCCCCTTCACCCGCTCACCAAGTGAGACGGAGCAGACACGGAAGAGCGCCGGGCCGCCGCCGCTCGCTCGCCCGCGCTCGGGGCCGCGAGGGAGAGCCGGCGGTGGACGCGGCGCAGCATCATGCGGGCCATGAAGGGGTGGGCGCACCGCACGGCGCCCCAGTAGAGCCGTGAGCGCGCGCTGTCCGCCCGCACGGCCGTGCTCAGGGTGACGTGCCACTCGTCGACCAGGATCGAGGCGCGGGCCGTCAGGCCTGCCGTGTCCACGTCCATCAGCAGTTCGCCGCCCTCGCGGGCGATGACGGGGAAGGCGTCGCGCAGGACGCCGGTCCACGCGCCGGGGTCGCGGGGCAGGCCGGCGCGCGTCTCCATGCGGTACGCGTCCTGGTAGCCGGGCTGCTCCATGGCGGCCCGGAGCAGGCGGGCCTCCCGCGGCACCTCGACCGTCCGCGGCCTGGGCCACCAGAGCCTGTTGAGCAGGCGGAGCCGGGGCGTCCAGCGCACGGGCCGGGCGCAGCCGCCCGCCACCACGCGCTCGATGTTGTCGAACAGCTCTTCCATCATCGAGTCGTGCACGGGCCGGACGGCCGTCGGCCACAGGAGGACGTCGAGACCGCGCCACCGTGCCTCAAGGACGTGGCGCACGAGGCAGCGCCCCTCTCCGCGCGGCTCGACCGTGAACTCGTGGAAGCCCTCGCCGGGCGGGGTGAAGGCGAAGCGGACGCGGCGGCCCGGTTCGTACTCCGTGACGGCGTACCGGACCGGGCCGTGGCCGCCGGCCGCGCCCACGCCCAGGGGGCGGTCGAAGGCCATCGGGGCCCACCCCGGTGCCGGGAAGATCGGGTCGTCCTCGGCGGACAGCCGGTCGAGCAGGGCGCCGACCGCCTCCGCGGGGGCCTCGACGAGCCGCTCGTGTTCGTTGCGCACGACACCCATGCCGCACCTCCATACGCTGGCGTATGGCCAACCGTACGGTACCGTATGGCCATGGTGCAACGGCAGCGGAAGACGACCCCGGCGAAGCCCCGGCTGACCGCCGACGACTGGGCGGACGCGGCGCTGACGGCGATCGGTGAGGGAGGCCTCGCGGCCGTCGCCGTGGAGCCGCTCGCGGTCCGCCTCGGCACCACCAAGGGCAGCTTCTACTGGCACTTCGCCAACCGTGACGCGCTCATCGACGCCGCTCTCGACCGCTGGGCCCAGCTCCACACCGAGGGGATGATCAGCCACGTGGCGGCCGAGCCGGACGTCCGCAAGCGCATCCGGCTGCTCTTCGCCGAGGCGATCACCGCCGCCGCGTCCGGCCCCCTGGAGGTCTCCCTGCTGGCGACGGCCGAGCACCCGCGGGTCGCCGCGGCCCTGCGGAAGGTGACCGAGCGCCGCCTCGCGTACGTCGCCGAGCTGTTCGCCGCGCTCGGCTTCCCGGAGGCGGAGGCGCGCCGCCGCGGCCTGCTCGCGTACAGCGTCTATCTGGGCCACACCCAGCTCGGCCACGCGGTGCCCTCCGTGGTGCCGGCGGGCGAGGAGCTCGGCGCGTACCTCGACGACGGCCTCGACCTGCTGATGATGCGCTAGGGTGCCGCACATGCACGCGCAGACGACGACTCGAAACTGGTGGTGGCCCGCTCATCCGGCGGCCCACTGACTGCGCGTACCCACAGACTCGCGAAGGCCGCCCGAGGGGCGGCCTTCAGTGTTTCCCGGACTCTCCGGGGCCGGGCCGTTCCTCTCCGAGTGAGAAGGAACAGCACCCATGCAGACAGCACCCATGCGGAAGCACCACCTGTCGGACCTCCTCTCCGACGACCGTCCGTTCGCCCTGCTGCGCCGCCGCACGCCGGGCCGCGACCACGACACGGTCGAGGTCCTCATCGGCCCGACAGGCACGTACGACCGCCTCGCCGACCTCCCCGAGGGCCTCGCGCTCGTGCCCTTCCGGCAGATCCGGGAGCGCGGCTTCGACGTCCGCGACGACGGCACGCCCCTGACGGTCCTCACCCCCGAGGAGACGTACGAACTCCCGCTCGACGCGGCCCTGTCGGCGCTTCCCGCGCACGATGTGCGGGTCGAGGGCGGGGCCTTCGACGTGGACGACGCCACGTACGCCGACATCGTGGGGCGCGTCCTGCGCGAGGAGATCGGCCGGGGCGAGGGCGCCAACTTCGTGATCCGCCGTACGTACGAGGGGAAGATCCCCGGATTCGGCCGGGCCGACGCGCTCGCGCTCTTCCGGCGGCTGCTGGTGGGCGAGCGGGGCGCGTACTGGACGTACGTCGTGCACACCGGGGAGCGCACGCTCGTCGGCGCGAGCCCCGAGGTGCATGTGCGGATGTCCGGCGGGACGGTCGTCATGAACCCCATCAGCGGCACCTATCGCTACCCGGCCGACGGGCCGACCCCCGAGGGCCTGCTCGCCTTCCTCGCCGACGGCAAGGAGATCGAGGAGCTGTCGATGGTCGTCGACGAGGAGCTGAAGATGATGTGCACCGTCGGCGACATGGGCGGGGTCGTGATCGGGCCGCGCCTGAAGGAGATGGCGCACCTCGCGCACACCGAGTACGAACTGCGGGGCAAGTCGTCGCTGGACGTGCGCGAGGTCCTCAAGGAGACGATGTTCGCGGCGACCGTCACCGGCTCACCGGTGCAGAACGCCTGCCGGGTCATCGAGCGGTACGAGCCGTCCGGGCGGGGCTACTACGCCGGCGCCCTCGCGCTCATCGGCCACGACAGCGGCGGCGCGCAGACCCTGGACTCCCCCATCCTGATCCGTACCGCCGACATCTCCGCGGCCGGGAAGCTGCGCGTGCCGGTCGGCGCGACACTGGTGCGCGGCTCCGATCCGGCGGGCGAGGTCGCGGAGACGCACGCGAAGGCGGCAGGGGTACTGGCAGCGCTGGGCGTGCGCCCCGGGCGCCCGCGCGAGGAGGGCGCGCGGCCCGCCCTCGCCGACGACCCCAGGGTGCGGGCGGCCCTGGACGCGCGGCGGGAACGTCTCGCGCCGTTCTGGCTGCGGATGCAGGAGCCGGTCCGTGAGCTGAGCGGGCACGCGCTCGTCGTGGACGGCGAGGACACGTTCACGGCGATGCTCGCGCACGTGCTGCGCTCGTGCGGCCTCGGGGTGTCGGTGCGGCGATACGACGAAGAGGGGGAGGACGAGCTGCGGGAGGCGGTGCTCGCACACGAGGGGCCCGTCGTGCTCGGGCCCGGCCCCGGCGACCCGTCCGACCTCGCCGACCCGAAGATGCGGTTCCTGCGCGCGCTGACGGCGGAGGTGATCAGCACCCACGAGCACGGCGTACTCGGCGTCTGCCTCGGCCACGAGCTGATCGCGGCGGAGCTGGGCCTGGAGATCGTACGCAAGGACGTGCCGTATCAGGGGGCGCAGGCGGATGTCGACCCCTTCGGGCGGAGAGAGACCGTCGGCTTCTACAACAGCTTCGTGGCGCGCTGCGACGACGAGGCCGCGGCGGAGCTGGCCGCGCACGCCGTGGAGGTCAGCAGGGACCGGGCGAGCGGTGAGGTCCACGCGGTGCGCGGGCTACGTGGTGCCGGAGGCGCGCCAGGAAACGCGGTCGCGGGCGTGCAGTTCCATCCGGAGTCGGTGCTGACGCTGCGCGGGGCCGGGATCGTGCGGGAGTTGCTGGGTCAGGTCCTGGCCGCGGCGGGGACGAGGACGTTCTCGGAGCGGCGGCCCGCCCGGTAGTCCAGGACGTTCTGGACGGTGGTGTCGATGATCTGGGCGACCGCGTCCTCGGTGTAGTACGCCTGGTGGGACGTGACGACCACGTTGGGGAACGTGACGAGGCGGGCCAGGGTGTCGTCCGCGACGGCCTCAAGGGACTTGTCGAGGAAGAACAGGCCCGCCTCGGCCTCGTACACGTCGAGGCCGACGCCGGTGAACCGGCCCGCGCGCAGCTCCACGACGAGCGCCTCGGTGTCGATCAGGCCGCCGCGGCTGGAGTTCACGAGGATCGCGTCGTCCTTCATCGCCCGCAGCGCGTCGGCGCCGATGAGGTGCTGCGTCGAGGGGAGCAGCGGGACGTGCAGGCTGATCAGATCGGCCTCGGTGAGGAGCAGGTCCTTCTCCACGTACTCCATGCCGAGGGCGACGCACGCCGGGTTCTCCACGGCGTCCCAGCCGAGCAGCTTCATGCCGAAGCCGTGCGCGATACGGGTGAACGCCTCGCCGATCCTGCCGGTGCCGAGCACGCCGACGGTGCGGCCGTGCAGGTCTCGGCCCATCAGCCCGTCGAGGCGGAAGTCGAAGTCGCGGGTGCGGTTGCCGGCGCGGACGATGCGGCGGTTGACGGCCATCGCGAGCGTCCAGGCGAACTCCGCCACGGAGTACGGCGAGTACGACGAGACGCGGGCGACGGTGAGGCCGAGGCGCTCGGCGACCTGGAGATCGATGTTGTTGAAGCCGGTGGAGCGCTGGGCGATCATCTGCGTGCCGCCGGCGGCGAGGGTCTGCAGGACGCGGTTGTTCAGGGTCGCGTTGACGCTGGAGGAGATGATCTCGTAGCCCGCGGCGATGGGGGCGGTGTCCTCGTTCAGGAAGACGTCGAGGCAGCGGACGTCGCGGACGTCGTGGTGTTCCTCGAAGGCCTTCTCCATCAGCGGCTTCTCGTCGGACTGCACGCCGAATGCGAGGATCTCCATGCGGGGAGTCTATGTACCGCCCGTGGGGACGGCACCCGGAGCCTTGGCTCGGGGCGCCGTCCCGGCAGAGCAGCTCTCACCCGAAGAAGATGCCGACCTCCTTGTACAGCGCCGGGTCCACCGTCTTGAGTTTCGCCGTGGCCTCGGCGATCGGGACCCGGACGATGTCCGTGCCGCGCAGCGCGACCATCTTGCCGAAGTCGCCGTCGCGCACCGCGTCGATCGCGTGCAGCCCGAAGCGGGTGGCGAGCCAGCGGTCGAAGGCGCTGGGCGTGCCGCCGCGCTGGACGTGTCCGAGGACCGTGGTGCGGGCCTCCTTGCCGGTGCGCCCCTCGATCTCCTTGGCGAGCCACTCGCCGACCCCGGAGAGCCGGACGTGCCCGAAGGAGTCCTGCGTACCGTCCTTGAGCACCATCTCGCCGTCCTTCGGCATCGCCCCTTCCGCGACGACGACGATCGGGGCGTACGACGCCTTGAAGCGCGAGGTGACCCACGCGCACACCTGGTCGACGTCGAAGCGCTGCTCGGGGACGAGGATGACGTTGGCGCCGCCCGCGAGGCCCGAGTGCAGGGCGATCCACCCCGCGTGGCGGCCCATCACCTCGACGACGAGGACCCGCATGTGGGACTCGGCGGTGGTGTGCAGGCGGTCGATCGCCTCGGTGGCGATGCCGACCGCCGTGTCGAAGCCGAAGGTGTAGTCGGTGGCGGAGAGGTCGTTGTCGATGGTCTTGGGGACGCCGACGACCGGGACGCCGAACTCGTCGGTGAGGCGGGCGGCGACGCCGAGCGTGTCCTCGCCGCCGATCGCGATGAGGGAGTCGACCTCGTGTTTGGCGAGGTTCTCCTTGATGCGGCGCACGCCGTTCTCCACCGTGAAGGGGTTGGTGCGCGAGGAGCCGAGGATGGTGCCGCCGCGCGGCAGGATGCCGCGGACCGCGGGGATGTCGAGCGGGACGGTGTCGCCCTCCAGCGGACCGCGCCAGCCGTCCCGGAAGCCGACGAAGTCGTAGCCGTACTCCTGTACGCCCTTGCGGACGACGCCACGGATCACGGCGTTGAGCCCGGGGCAGTCGCCGCCTCCGGTCAGTACGCCAATTTTCTTGGCCCCCATGGAAAGTCCCTTCGCCTCAGTGACCTGATGCGCGTCACGCTAATGGTGAGCCAGGTCACTTCGGCACAGGGCGTACGGTCAATTCCCTTGAGGGAGGCTGGAGTTGCCCACGGGCGTCCACTCGTACGAGTGATACGAGCGATACGAGTGATACGAGTGATACGAGTGATACGAGCGCTACGCGTGATACGAGGGGTCAGGCGTCGTCCGCCCTGTCGATGCCCCGCTCTATCGCGTACCGCACGAGCTCCACCCTGTTGTGCAGCTGGAGCTTGCCCAGGGTGTTCTGGACGTGGTTCTGCACGGTGCGGTGGGAGATGACCAGGCGCTCGGCGATCTGCTTGTAGCTCAGGCCCTTGGCGACCAGCCGCAGGACCTCCGTCTCGCGGTCGGTGAGCTGCGGGGCCTTCGGGTCGTCCGGGGCGCCGGCGGCGGGCTCGGTGGCCAGGCGGCGGTACTCGCCGAGGACCAGACCGGCGAGGCCGGGGGTGAAGACCGCGTCGCCTTCGGCGGTGCGGCGCACCGCGTCGATCAGCTCTTCCGTGGAGGCCGACTTCAGGAGGTAGCCGGTGGCGCCGGACTTGACGGCCTCCAGGACGTCGGCGTGCTCGCCGCTCGCGGAGAGGACCAGGACGCGCAGCGCGGGGTTGGCGCCGACGAGCTCCTTGCAGACCTGGACGCCCGGCTTCAGCGGGAGGTTCAGGTCGAGGACGAGGACGTCGGGCGCGGCGGCCTGAGCACGGCGGACGGCCTGCTCGCCGTCCCCGGCGGTGGCGACCACGTCGAGCCCCGCCTCGGCGAGATCACGGGCAACCGCGTCGCGCCACATCGGATGGTCATCGACAACCATGACCTTGACGACCTGCGCTTCCCGGCCGCCCTCGACGGCCGGTTCCTGCCGCTCCAGTTGACGCGGGGGGTCCGGGTGAGCCGGGTGACCCAGCTGCCCCTGCCGACCCGGCTGGCCCGGGTGGCCCGAGTGGTCCGGCTGGCCCGACTGGCCCCAGTGATACGAGTGGCCCGGCTGACCCGAGTGATCCGAGTGGCCTGACTCGCCCGAGTGATCCGAGTGATCCGAGTGGCCTGAGTGGCCCGGCTGACCCGAGTGGCGCTGACCCGAGTGGCCCGGGTGGCCCGGCTGACCCGAGTGGCCCGACTGACCCGGCTGACCCGGCTGACCCGGCTGACCCGGCTGACCCGGCTGACCGTGCTGGCCCAGCTGACCCTGTTCGCCCCGCTGACCCTGCTCGCCCGACTGACACTGCTCGCCCGACTGACCCAGCTGACCCTGCTCGCCCCGCTGGCCCTGCCTCTGTCCCTGCCCCTGCCCCTGCTCCTGTCCCTGTCCCTGCCGGCCCGGCCGGCCCACCTGGCTCTGCTCGTTCATCGGGTTTTTCCTGCCTTCCCCCGTGCATCCCGCGCCGCTTCGCGTGGGACTTTCAGTTCTACTTCCGTGCCCTGGCCCGGCACCGAGATCAGCTCGGCCGTGCCGCCGATCTCCCGCAGTCGGCCCCGGATCGACAGGGCGACGCCGAGGCGTCCCTCCCCCTCGGCCTCGGTGAGCCTGCCCTCGGGGATGCCCGGCCCGTCGTCCCTGACCGTCACGATCACCTCGCCCGGCTCGTCCTCGACCAGGATCCAGGCGTGGGCCCCGGCTCCGGCATGTCTGCGGACATTGTCCAGGGCGGCACTGACAGCGGCCGCCAGCTCCCTCGCCACGGGCGGCGCGATGAGTACCGGGGCCCCCGGTTCGGAGAGGGTCACCTTCGATCCGGCGTGCGCGGCGAGGAGCAAGCGCAGATCGCGGGGCGCCGCCTTGTCGGCGGTGTCGGTCTCGTCGTCCGGTTCCTCGACGGCCCGGACCACCGCGCCCTGCGAGGCGTCCTCCGAGGCGCGCGAGGCGGGCACCATGCCGCCGGCGACCAGCGTGCGCAGCGCCACCTCCTGCTCGCCCGCCAGCCGCCCGAGCTCCGCGGCCTCGCCGCCGATCGCGGTGCCGCGCCGCTGCACCATGGCGAGGACCTGGAGGACGCTGTCGTGGATGTCGCGGGCGAGCCGTTCGCGCTCGCGCGTCGCGGCCTCTATCTCCAGGGCGCGGGCCAGGGTGCGCTCGGAGGCGCGGGCCACCTCCACCACGTATCCGATGGCGATGGAGGCGATGCAGACCAGCAGGACGTTGTGGATGGTGTCGCGGCTGAACGCGCCGCGCTCCACCACGTTGGCGACGCCCACCAGCAGCGACGCGAAGGCGGCCCAGCGCCAGCCGCCCTTGATGGCGTACGCGAGGACGGCCCCGGCGGTCCATATGGACGGCAGTGTCGGGCCGCCGTCGACGATCCGCTGGTGCGAGTCGGCGACAGGGGTGAGCAGGATGCCCACCAGGGCCACGGACAGGTCGATGACGAGGAACCGCTTGGTGCAGCTCGCGGCGTTCGCCACGCAGCGCAGCGTGCCCAGCGTCCAGCCGGCGAGCACCGTGAAGTAGGCGATGGCCACCCAGGGGTGGTCCAGTTCCTCGTGCGCCGCCACGAAGAGCCCGATCGCGTACAGCATCGTCAGGACGCGGTAACCGGTCAGGGCGCGCCAGAGAGGCTGCTCGACCGACATCCTCATGACTCGCTCGCGTTTGGCCATGTCCCCCCAGCTCCCCCGGCTCCCCGGCTCCCCCAGCTTCCCCGGTCCCCGCCCGCGGTGTTCCCCGGCTGCTACTTCTCGCCCGCCTTGGCGGCCTTCGCCGCCTCGCTGAGCTGGCGCTTGGCAGCCGTCGCGTACACGTCGACGTACTCCTGACCGGAGAGCTTCATGATCTCGTACATGACCTCGTCGGTCAGTGCCCGCAGCACGAAGCGATCCTGCTCCATGCCCTGGTAGCGGCGGAAGTCGAGCGGCTTGCCGATGCGGATGCCGGGGCGCATCAGCTTCGGCAGCACCTTGCCCGGCGGCTGGATCTTCTCCGTGTCGATCATGGCCACCGGGATGACCGGAGCGCCGGTGGCGAGCGCCACGCGCGCGAGGCCACCCGGTTTGCCGCGGTAGAGGCGTCCGTCGGGCGAACGCGTGCCCTCGGGGTAGATGCCGAAGAGCTCGCCCCGCTCCAGGACCTCGATGCCGCTCTTGATGGCCGCCTCGCCCGCGCCACGCGCGCCGGAGCGGTCCACCGGGAGCTGGCCGACACCCTTGAAGAAGGCGGCGGTCAGCTTGCCCTTCACTCCCGGCGAGGTGAAGTACTCCGCCTTGGCGATGAAAGTGACCTTGCGGTCGAGGACCGCGGGAAGGAAGAAGGAGTCCGAGAACGAGAGGTGGTTGCTCGCCAGAATGGCGGGGCCTTCGGCGGGGACGTTCTCAAGGCCCTCCACCCAGGGCCTGAAGCCGAGCTTCAGCGGCCCTCCGATGGCAACCTTCATTGCGCCGTAGATCAAACCGAGTGCCTCCTGTTTCTGTGGATCAGACCTTAACCCGCGGTGCGGCCAATGGGCCCGACGGCCCTGGTCGGTGTCAGTCCGGTCGCGTACGGTGAGGTACTCCCTACCCCCCTTGCCACGTCTCACGAAGGAGACCGAAGGTGCCGGTCCTCCCCGGAGCCGAGCCGTACCGCCACGAAGGCGGCGAGGTCGGCGTCCTGCTCTGCCACGGCTTCACCGGATCCCCCCAGTCGCTGCGCCCCTGGGCGGAGTACCTGGCGGGGCGCGGCCTGACCGTCTCGCTGCCGCTCCTGCCCGGACACGGCACCCGCTGGGAGGACATGCAGGTCACCGGCTGGCAGGACTGGTACGCGGAGGTGGACCGCGAGCTGCGCGGCCTCCTGGAGCGGTGCGCGCAGGTGTTCGTCTTCGGCCTCTCCATGGGCGGCACGCTGACGCTGCGCCTCGCGGCCAAGCACGGCGACGCGATCAGCGGCATCGTCCTGGTCAACCCGGCGAACAAACTGCACGGCCTGTCGCCCTACGCCCTGCCGGTCGCCCGGCACTTCGTACGCACCACGAAGGGCATCGCCAGCGACATCGCCAAGGACGGCTCGGTGGAGATCGGCTACGACCGGGTGCCGCTGCACGCCGCGCACTCCATGCGCCGCTTCTTCCGGCTGGTCGACGCCGAACTGCCGCAGGTGACCCAGCCGTTGCTGCTGCTCCGCAGCCCGCGGGACCATGTGGTGCCGCCCGCCGACTCGGCCCGCGTCCTCAGCCGCGTCTCGTCGAGGGACGTCACGGAGATCCTGCTGGAACAGAGCTACCACGTGGCGACGTTGGACCACGACGCGGACCGGATCTTCGAGGAGAGTCACGCGTTCATCGGCCGGCTCGCTCCCAGCGTCGGTAAGGAAGGGACGGCCACCGGTGGCTGAGCACGAGGCGGACCGAGACGAGAGCCGCGACGAAAGCCGCGGCCAGAGCCGCGGCGGGAGCCGCGAGCCTGATAAGAAGCCCGATCCCGAGAAGAACCCCGAGAAGAACCCTGAGAAGAGCTCCGACAAGAGCTCCGACAAGAACAGGGCGGCGCCCGAGGACGGACTGCCGCTGGACGAGGACGCCGCCTGGCAGGCGATCGTCGCGGGGTACGGCGAGGAGCCCGCGGACCCGCCGGGCGCCAAGCCCTTCAAGTCGGTCGAGGACCTGGCACTCCTGGAAGCGGAGTCGAACGGCCCGGCGGACGGCCCCGCGAGCGGCCTCCCCAAGGGCCCCGGCACGTCCGGCAAGGAATCCGGCAAGGAATCCGCCGATCCGGACGACGACAGCGGCCCCGGCGCCGGCAAGCCGCTCGGCAGCTCCGTCTCCTTCGCGCCCGGCGTCGGCGGGCCCCGCGACTACACCACCCCGGAGCCCTCCGAGGACGACTTCGACGCGGACGACGAGGGGCACTTCGTGCCTCCGGAGCCGCCGCCGCTGCCCGCGGCCGACGTGACGGCCAAGTTCGCCTGGCTCGCCGTGCTCGGCGGCCCGCTCCTGGTCCTGCTCGCCGTGCTGCTGGGCTGGCAGATGACGTGGTGGCTGACCACGCTCGGCATCGGCGGCTTCCTCGGCGGCTTCGCCACACTCGTGGCGCGGATGAACAGCGGGGACGACGACGAGGACGACGATCCGGGGCGCGGCGCGGTGGTCTGAGGCCCCTGCCCCCGCCGCGTCCCTGTGGCTCACCGCGTGGGCGGGACCCTGAGGGCGGCCAGGACCGGCAGGTGGTCCGTGGCCGCCCTCAGGTCTGCGTCGGTCACACCGGGCAGGTGCGACGGCACGCCGCAGCCGAGGACCTCGATCCCCGGCGTCGCGAGGATCGCGTCGATGCGCTGGTGCGGGTCGGCGGGGGTCGAGGTGTTCTCGCCGCCCCACGGCCGGGTGGACCAGCAGTCCTGAAGGGCCGTGGTGAGCCTGCGGAACGTACGTCCCTGAGGCCGCTCGTTGAGGTCGCCGCCCGCGACGGCGTGCTCCACGCCGAGACCGGCGAGGTGGTCGAGGAGCATGCCGCCCTGTGCGTACCGCTCGTCGCTCCGCAGGCTCAGGTGGCAGCTCAGGACGCCGAGGCGGGCGCCCCCGAAGCGGACGACGGCGCTCGCGAAGCCGCGCCGGTGCAGTCCCGGGGTGAGGGGCAGCAGCACGTCCTCGGTCCGCTCGACGGTCGCGCGCAGCGAGCAGAGCAGCGCGGGCCCGGCCGCGGTGCCGCCGCCGGAGAGGATCACCAGGTCGGCGGCGCGCGCGAGGCGGGCCAGCTTCTTGCGCCAGCGGAAGAACCGCGGCGCCTCCTGGATCAGGACGAGGTCGGGGGCGCAGGCGGCGATGACCCGGGCGAGCGCTTCGGTGTCGTCGCGCATGGAGCGGATGTTGTAGCTGAGCACCCGGACGACGGCCGAACCGTCGGGCTCGGTGCGGGAGTTGGGGAGCGTAGCCATGGGACTCGTCGACATGGCGATCAAGATACGACAGTGCCCGCCGCTCCCTCGCGGGGCGCGGCGGGCACGGTCGTACACGCATGTGACGGTCACATGACAGGGTCGGGCTCCCGCGCGAGGTCGGCGGCGCCGACGAGACCCGCCTTGTTGCCGAGCTGGGCGGCGATGACCTGCGCCTCGGGGCGCCAGGCGGCGCCGACGAGCCAGCGCTTGAAGGACTTGCGGATCGGGTCGAGGACCAGCTCGCCCTCGTCCGAGAGGCCGCCGCCGACGATGAACGCGGACGGGTCGAAGAGCGACGCCAGGTCGGCGAGGCCAGCGCTGGCCCAGCGGGCCAGCTCGCGGTAGGAGTCGATGGCGACGGCGTCGCCCTGCCGCGCGGCCATGGAGATGTGCTTGCCCTCGATGCCCTCGGGGGTGCCGTCACCCAGCGAGAGGAGGTACTCGGCGTTCTCCGGCGTCGCGTTGGCCCGCTGGCGGGCGTAGCGCACGAGGGCGCGCCCGGAGGCGTACTGCTCCCAGCAGCCCTGGCTGCCGCAGCCGCAGAGCAGGCCGTCGGGGACCATCCGGATGTGGCCGAACTCGGCGGCCACGCCGAAGTGGCCGCGGCGCAGCTTGTTGCCGATGATGATGCCGCCGCCGAGGCCGGTGCCGAGCGTGATGCAGATGACGTTGCGGTGGCCCTTGCCGCCGCCGAACTTGTACTCGCCCCAGGCCGCGGCGTTGGCGTCGTTCTCCACGACGACCGGCAGGCTGACGCGCTTCTCGACCTCGTCCTTGAGCGGCTCCTGCCGCCAGTCGATGTTCGGCGCGAAGTAGACCGTGGAGCGCTGGCGGTTGACGTATCCGGCGGCGCCGATGCCCACGCCGACGATGTCGTGACCGGCCCGCGCGCCTTCCACGGCGGAGGCGATCGCGTCGACGATGGCCTCGGAAGTACCAGGGGTCGGCACCTTGAAGGTCGAGAGGATGTTGCCGTCCTCGTCGACCACTCCGGCCGCGATCTTGGTGCCGCCGATGTCGACGCCGATGGTGAGTCCCATGAATCCCTCAGTTCGATCGAGCCCCGCTAAGGCCCACCGTACCCGAGGGGGGTCAGTCGAGATCGATGTGTTCCCCGGTGGCGGGGCCGCCCTCGTCGCGGCGGCCGGGGCCCTTCGCGCCGCCGTCCGGCGTGCCGCCGTCCGAGGTGACGCCGTGCGAGGTGTCGCCGTCCGAGGTGTCGCCGCGGGTCCACCGGCTCTCCTGCTTCTCGACCGCCGAACGGTAGGCGGCGAGCAGCTCGGAACCGGCCGCCGCCAGGTGGTCGAAGACGTCGGGATTGCGCTCGATGACCGGTTCGACCACGGCCTTCGCCTGCTGGACGACCTGCTTCACGGTCTGCTCGACAGCACCCTGGCCGAGCGCGCCGAGCAGCGGCGTCTGGAGGCCGGAGAGCTTGTCGGAGACGGCGTCGACGAGCTTGCGCAGCTCCTCGGCGGCCGAGCCGGGCGGCGACCCGTACTGGGCGCGGCGCCGGGCCTGCTCCGCCGCGAGATCCTCGGCGCACGCCTGCTCCCAGGCGTCGGCGTCGACATCGGCTTCAGAGGCTTCGGGGCCTTCGCGCCCGGTGGCATCGCTCATGCCACTCGACGTTACCCGAATGGCGGCAGCCCGTTCACCGTGCGCGCGGGCGGGATCGCGGGCGGATCTCAGCGTTCCTGTGGCCACAGGCCGGGGTCCGGCGCGAACCGCACCCTCAGCTCGCCGTCGCGCAGCCCGGCTCCGGCGACGGTGCAGCGGCGCAGGGCGGACGGCAGGGCGACGATGCGGCGGAAGGGCCCGGCGGTGACGACCAGCTCGTCGCCGCGCCGTATCAGTCCCAGCTCCTCGCGTACGACGCCGGGGAGCGGGATGTGCCATACGTACGCGTGGCTCTCCTCGCCGGCGGGCGCCGCGGTGACGGGCCACTGGACGGGCACGGGGGCTTCGGCGGGGGCGGGGGCTGGCGGTAGGCCGAGGGCGGTGAGGTCGTCGGCGCCACGGGGGTCGTGGCCGAGGTGGCGGACCCTGGCGACGTGGTCGTGGGCCGTCTCCCACTCGGCCAGCGTCTTGTGCTGCTGGGCGCTGAGCGCGGCCAGCCAGGTGTCCGTGGAGGCGTCCGGCAGCAAGCGGTTGGCGACGAGGAGGTCGGCGCGCAGGCCCTGGAGGGCGAGTCCGGTGACGGCCGCGTCGAGGGCGTCGGCGCCCGCGGGGCCGGGCTCCGCGACCAGGCGCACGGTGGTGGTGGGTGCCTCGATCACGGCCTGGGTGGCGGCGAGGTCGTCCTCCCAGCGGGCGGCGGTCTCGTACAGCCAGGCGGCCGGCATCGGGACGCCCGCGAGGCGGCCGAGCATGGGGCGCAGGGCGCGGGCGGCCTGCCGTTCGGGGGGCAGCAGCCTGCGCAGGTAGCGGCGGAGCTGCTCGGGGAGCGCGAGGACGGCGAGGGCCTTGGGGGCGGGCGGCAGGTCGACGACCACGGTGTCGTACGCGGCGTCGCGGCCGCCCGCGGCGTCGCGCAGGGCGCGCAGCAGGGCGAGCTCCTCGGCTCCGGGCAGCGGGGTCAGCTCCTCGGTGTCGAGCCGCTCGGCGCCGAGGAGGTCGAGGGCGGAGGCGGCACGGTCCTGGAGGGCGGCCAGGTCGTCGCGGAAGCGGTCGTCGGGGGCCAGGCGGCGCGCCGTGAGGCCGGGGTGCGCGTCCGTGCCGCCGAGCACCACGCCGAGGGTGTCGGTGCGGTCGGCGCTGAGCACGAGGGTGCGGTGGCCGGAGCGCGCGGCGGCCAGGGCCGTGGCCGCGGCGACGGTGGTCCGGCCGGAGCCGCCGGGGCCGGTGACGAGGAGGGTGCGCATGAGGGTGAACGGTACGGGAGCCGTGGGGCGGGGGTTCGGGGGCGCCCACTCGCCGTGGGGGGGCGGGTACTTGTGCGGCTGCGAGTGCGTCGTGGTTGCTCGCGCAGTTCCCCGCGCCCCCGGGGAAGCGGGGGGTGCGGACTCTGTTGCGGCTGCGGGTGCGTCGTGGTTGCTCGCGCAGTTCCCCGCGCCCCCGGGGAAGCGGGGGGTGCGGACTCTGTTGCGGCTGCGGGTGCGTCGTGGTTGCTCGCGCAGTTCCCCGCGCCCCTAAGGAAGCGGGGGGTGCGGACTCTGTTGCGACTGCGAGTGCGTCGTGGTTGCTCGCGCAGTTCCCCGCGCCCCCGGGGAAGCGGGGGGTGCGGACTCTGTTGCGACTGCGAGTGCGTCGTGGTTGCTCGCGCAGTTCCCCGCGCCCCTGAAAGCAGGGGCTGCGCCCCGCTTTTCCCTGAGCCCTCTGCGCCCCCTCAAGCCTCTCTTTAGGCCTCTTTGGACTCCACGCGCTTCTTCAGGCCCGCCAGCGCGCGGTCGATGATGACCTTCTCCGCCTTGCGCTTGATCATGCCGAGCATGGGGATCTTGACGTCTACGGTCAGGCGGTACGTGACTTCCGTGCCCGTGCCCGCGGGCTTCAGGAGGTAGGAGCCGTCCAGGGAGCGCAGCATCTGGGACTTGACGAGGGTCCAGCTGACTTCGTTGTCCCCGGTCCAGGTGTAGCCGAGGGTCTGGTCGTCCTTGATCGCGCCGGCGTCCATGACGAGGCGAACCTCCTTGGCGCGGCCCTGCTCGTCGGTGGCGAGGACCTCGGCCTCCTTCACCTCTCCCGTCCAGTCGGGGTAGCGAGCGAAGTCGGCGATCACTCCCATGACCTCGGCCGGAGCCGCCTCGATCATGATGCTCGAGCTGGTGTGTTCCGCCATCGCTGTGGCTCCTCCAGATGCGGTCCGGGTCCGGTACGGGACGTCTGCCGCGTGAAGGCTACCGCGCGCCGCCGGGTCACCACTCCAGGGCCCATGGCCTTCCGGACCCGGCGAAGTGGCCGACGTTCACGCACTCCGTGGCGCCCACGCGCATCCGCTGGACCAGCGGCTGGTGGACGTGGCCGAAGAGGGCGTACCGGGGGCGGGTCCTGCGGATGGCGTCGAGCAGGGCACGGCTGCCGCGCTCGAAGCGGCGGGCCACGGTGTCGTAGAGCAGTTCGGGGACGTCCGGGGGGATGTGGGTGCACAGGACGTCGACCTCGCCGACGGCCTCGACCTTGGCGGCGTACTCCTCGTCGCTGATCTCGTAGGGAGTCCGCATGGGGGTACGCAGACCGCCGCCGACGAAGCCGAAGACGCGGCCGCCGATCTCGACGCGCTCGCCGTCGAGGACGGTGGTGCCTGGACCGGCGTATTCACGCCACAGGGTCGGCATGTCGACATTGCCGTACGTGGCGTACGTCGGCGTGGGGAAGGCGGGGAAAAGTTCGGCGTACTGCTTGCGGACCGCCCGCTCGATCGCCGGGCCGCGGTCGACGCCCGCCCACAGCCGCCTGCCGAACTCCCTGGCCTCCTCGAAGCGGCGGGCGGTGCGCAGCTCCACGATCCTGCTCGCGTTCCGCGCGCCGAAGAGGTCGGGGAAGATACCGCGCGAGTGGTCGGCGTAGTCGAGGAAGAGGACGAGGTCGCCGAGGCAGACGAGCGCGTCGGCGCCGTCCCCCGCACGGGCGAGATCCGCCGCGTTGCCGTGTACGTCACTGACCACGTTGACCCGGAAAGCTGGCATGCCGATCACCCTAGGACGGTCGCCCGGCGGAGGGTAGGGGCCCAGGTCAGCGGCTGGACCTGCGGTTACTTCCGAGTCGGGAAGGCGGTGGCGTACTGTGCGGTTCAGACCACGACGACGTGTGACGCACCGAACATCTGGCCCTGCCCCCCTACCGAACAAGCCATACCGGTGGGTAACGTCCGGGCAGTCCAGTAGTGCTCAGCCCTCCACTCGACTGAGCGCCTGCCCGATCTTGGACCGCACCGTCGCAGCACACAACGTCGTGGCGCCGGCGCCCTATGTAGGAGCAGCAGTCTTGCGCGAGTTCAGCCTTCCGGCCCTGTACGAGGTCCCTGCGGACGGCAATCTGACCGACATCGTCCGTAGAAATGCCGCGCAGCACCCGGAGGTCGCCGTCATCGGCCGCAAGGTCGACGGCAGCTGGCAGGACGTCACCGCCAAGGAGTTCCTCGCCGATGTGCGCGCCACCGCCAAGGGCCTGATCGCCGCCGGCGTGCGGCCCGGCGACCGCGTCGGCCTGATGTCCCGTACCCGTTACGAGTGGACGCTCCTCGACTTCGCCATCTGGAGCGCGGGCGCGGTGACCGTGCCGGTGTACGAGACGAGCTCCGCCGAGCAGATCCAGTGGATCCTCGGCGACTCCGGCGCCGTGGCCTGCGTCGTCGAGCTGGACGCGCACGCCGCCGCCGTCGAGTCCGTGCGCGAGAGGCTGCCCGCCCTGAACCACGTCTGGCAGATCGACAAGGGCGGCGTCGATGACCTGCGGCGCACGGGCGCCGACGTCTCGGAGGAGACGGTCGACGAGCGCGGCGCCGCCGCCAAGGCCGACGATCCGGCCACCATCGTCTACACCTCGGGCACCACTGGGCGCCCCAAGGGCTGCGTCCTCACGCACCGCAGCTTCTTCGCCGAGTGCGGCAACGTGGTGGAGCGGCTCAAGCCCCTCTTCCGCACGGGCGAGTGCTCGGTCCTGCTCTTCCTGCCCGTCGCACATGTCTTCGGGCGCCTGGTCGAGGTCGCCGCGCTGATGGCGCCGATCAAGCTGGGCCACGCGCCGGACGTCAAGCACCTCACCGACGAGCTGGCGTCCTTCCGGCCGACCATGGTCCTGGGCGTTCCGCGCGTCTTCGAGAAGGTCTACAACGCGGCGCGCGCCAAGGCGCAGGCCGACGGCAAGGGCAAGATCTTCGACAAGGCCGCGGACACGGCGATCGCCTACAGCCGCGCGCTCGACACGCCCTCGGGGCCGTCCCTCGGCCTGAAGATCAAGTACAAGATCTTCGACAAGCTGGTCTACAGCAAGCTGCGCGCGGTCCTCGGCGGCCGCGGCGAGTACGCGATCTCCGGCGGCGCCCCGCTCGGCGAGCGGCTCGGCCACTTCTTCCGCGGCATCGGCTTCACCGTCCTGGAGGGATACGGCCTCACCGAGTCCTGCGCGGCCACCGCCTTCAACCCATGGGACCGGCAGAAGATCGGTACGGTCGGCCAGCCGCTGCCGGGTTCGGTGGTACGCATCGCCGACGACGGCGAGGTCCTGCTCCACGGCGAGCACCTGTTCTCGGGCTACTGGAACAACGAGGGCGCCACGGAAGAGGCGTTGGCGGACGGCTGGTTCCACACGGGTGACATCGGCACGCTCGACGAGGACGGCTACCTGCGCATCACCGGCCGCAAGAAGGAGATCATCGTCACCGCGGGCGGCAAGAATGTCGCCCCCGCCGTGATCGAGGACCGCATCCGCGCGCACGCGCTGGTCGCCGAGTGCATGGTCGTCGGCGACGGCCGCCCGTTCGTGGGCGCGCTCGTCACGGTCGACGACGAGTTCCTGGGCCGCTGGGCCGCGGAGCGGGGTAAGCCGGCCGGGTCGACGGCGGCGTCCCTCCGTGACGACGCGGATCTGCTGGCGGCGATCCAGGCGGCGGTGGACGACGGCAACGCGGCGGTCTCCAAGGCGGAGTCCGTGCGGAAGTTCCGTGTGCTGGCCTCGCAGTTCACGGAGGAGTCGGGGCATCTGACGCCGTCGCTGAAGCTGAAGCGGAATGTCGTGGCGAAGGATTACGCGGACGAGATCGAGGCGATTTACCGCGGGTAGCGTGAGCGGGTCCGCCCACTCGCCGTGGCGGCCTGCTGTCTCTTGGCGGCTCTCGGCCGTGCGCGGTCGCTCGCGCAGTTCCCCGCGCCCCTGAGGCAGGGGCTGTGCCCCGCCTCCCCATGAAAGCGGGCGCAGCCCGCCCTTCAGGGGCACGGGGAACTGCGCGACCAGCCCCCACCGACCCGCAGACGCCCGACAACCTCCGCCCCCCAGCCAGCCGCCCCCCACCCGCTACAAAAGCTCCCGCAGCCGCTCAGCCAGCAGGTCCCAGCGCCACTTCTCCTCCACCCACGCCCGCCCCCGCTCCCCCATCCGCGCCCGCAGCTCCGCGTCGCCCAGCAGCGTGACGATCCGCTCCGCCGCCTCCTCGGGCACACCGCCCCGCACGATCCACCCCGTCTCGCCGTCGAGGACGGCATCCGGTGCCCCGCCGGAGTCGCCGGCGACGACCGGCAGCCCCGTGGCGGACGCCTCCAGGTAGACGATGCCGAGGCCCTCGACGTCCAGGCCCCCGCGCCGCGTCCGGCACGGCATCGCGAAGACGTCACCGGCGCCGTAGTGCGCGGGCAGTTCCGCCCACGGCACCGCCCCCGTGAAGCGGACGGAGTCCGCGACGCCGGTCTCGGCGGCCAGCTTGCGCAGGTCACTCTCGTAGGGCCCGCCGCCGACCACCAGCAGCACCGCTTCCGGCTCCCGCGCCAGAATCGCCGGCATGGCGCGGATCAGCGTGTCCTGCCCCTTGCGCGGCACGAGCCGCGAGACGCAGACGACGACGGGCCGATCCGTCAGGCCCAGCCGCGCCCGCACCACGTCGCCACCGGACCCCGGATGGAACGTCTTCTCGTCCACGCCCGGCGGCAGTTGCACCATCCGCCCGGCCGCCGCGGGCGTCAGCGCGGCGGCGATCCGCGAGCGCGTGTACTCACCGAGGTAGGTGATCGTGTCCGTCGACTCGCCGATCCTGCGCAGCAGTCGGCGCGAGGCGGGCAGCTGGGCCCACCCCGCCTCATGGCCGTGCGTCGTGGCGACGAGCCGCGTCGCCCCCGCCTTGCGCAGCGCGGGCGCCATGAGCCCGAGCGGGGCCGCCGCCCCGAACCACACCGACGTACACCCGTGTTCGCGCAGGAGCGAGACCGCGCGGCGGGTGGCACCCGGCGTCGGGAGCAGCATCGTCGTGGGGTCGCGTACGACCTTGAAGGGCTGTTCGGCGTCGAAGGCCGCGGTGGCCTCGGCGCCCTCCCGGCCGCGCTTCCAGGTGGAGGCGTAGACGACGATCTGCTCGGCATCCAGGCGCAGCGCCATGTTGTGCAGGAACGCCTGGATGCCACCGGGCCTGGGCGGGAAGTCGTTCGTGACGATCAGGGTCTTGTGCATCGCGCCCGACAGTACCGAAGGCGGTCCCCGGCCACCGAATGGCCCAGCCTCTTCGCCCCGGTCCGGCACGCCCGGCATCATGGCTCCCCGAATCCCGATGAAGCATGGGAAAGGGGGGCGAGGAACGCATGGCGCGCATCCTGACCGTCTGGGTCCTCACCAGGGCCGTCCTGCTGCTCTGCGTCTTCCATGTGCTCACCGCCCCTGGCCCGGACGTCACGAGCGACGTCTCCGTCATCTACCAGGGCTGGTACGAGGTCCTGCGCACCGGCACCTTCCCGCTCGACGACGTCACCTGGCAGTATCCGCCCGCCGCCGCCCTCCCGGTCCTCTCCCCCGCCCTGCTGCCCTTCCTCGACTACGCCTCGGCCTTCTTCGTCCTCGCCTTCCTCGCCGACGCGGCGGTCGGCGGACTGCTCCTGTACGCGGGGCGGCGGCCCGGCACGTCGTATCGGGGCCTGTGGGTGTGGGTCATCGGCGTGCCGCTGCTCGGCCCGACCGTCTACGCCCGCTATGACGTGATGGTCACGGCCGTGGCGGTCGCCGCGCTGCTCGCGGGGTCCCGGCATCCGCGGGCCATGGGGGCGCTCGCCGGGTTCGGGGCGCTGCTCAAGGTGTGGCCGGTGCTGCTGCTGGCCGGTGTTCCGCGTGGGCGGGCGACACGGCGGTCCTGGACCACGGCCGCGGGCACGGCGCTCGGTGTCACGCTGGTGTTCCTGGTGGCGATGCCGGGCGCGCTGGCGTTCCTCACCTTCCAGCGTGACCGCGGCACGGAGGTGGAGTCCCTCGGCGCCCTCGTCTTCCACGTAGGGCGGCACCTCGGCTGGCACGGCGAGGTCCGGCTCAACTACGGCTCGGTGGAGTTCCTCGGCCCGTACGTCCCGCTGGTGAGCACGGCGGCGCAGCTCCTCTCGGGAGCGGCCCTGTGCTGGCTCCTGGCGTGGCGGCTGCGCGCGCGGGCCTGGTCGGCGAGCACGCTCGCGGACGCGGCCTTCGTGGCGGTGCTGCTCTTCACCGCGACGAGCCGGGTGATCAGCCCGCAGTACATGCTGTGGCTGGTGGGGGCCGCCGCCGTCTGCCTGGCCTTCCGTGCGAGCCGCATGGAGCTCCCGGCCCGGCTGGTCCTCGCGGCCACGTTCGTGACGTTCCTTGAGTTCCCGGTGTGGTTCTCGCACGTGGTGGCCAGCGACCCGCTGGGCGTGGCCCTGCTGCTCGTACGCAACGGCCTGCTGATGGCGGCGGCCCTGCTGGCGTGCCGCGCCCTGTGGCGGCAGACGGTGGCCGAGCACGGGCGAGAACCCGCGCCGGCACACCCGGTCAGCCGAGCTCCGAACGCAGATACGTGCGCCAGCGCGCCGTGAACTCCTCCGGCGTCGTGTGCAGGACGTCCCGCAGCGCGTCCTCGACCGCGCCCGCCCGCTGCTCGTGGGCGCCGACGGCACGGTAGAAGTCCGTCAGTCTCCGCTCGCCCCACCCCTCCTCGATCATCCGGCAGGCCAGCCAGGCGCCTTCGTAGGCCCGCGCGAGCCGCCCGGTGTCCGTCCCGAAGCCGAACGCGTCGTCGCCCGGCAGTTCGGCGGGCGGCTCGCCGTCCCGCACCGCTCGGCGCAGTTCGGGCGCGGCCTGGGCGGCGGTGCGCCCGGTGCCGCGGTAGCCCACCCAGTCCGCGAAGCCCTCGGAGAGCCAGAGCGGGGTGGCCGGGGTGGTGCGCGTGCGGGTCGCCACGTGCGTCGTCTCGTGGGTCAGGACGACCTGCTTGCCGAAGTCCCCGAGGACGCCGTATGCCTCGGGGTTGACGATGATCCGGTCGGCGGGGGCCCGCCCCGCGCCGCCCGCCTCCCCCGTGGTGACCGCCGCTATCCCCCGGTACCCGGAGGCGGGCGCCCCGAGGAGGCCCGCCATGCCCTTCAGGGAGCGCGGTACGAGGACGACGACCTTCCGCGGCCACTTCCCCGGCCAGGCGTCGCTCACCGCGGGCACCGCCCGGTCGGCCAGTCCACGGTAAGAACGCAGCTCCCGGGGGCTTCGCCCGACGCCGAGGACGAGGCTGTCCGCGCCCCGCTCGGCCCGCACCTTCCCCTGGTCCCACAGCTGTTCGCCGGCTTTCTTCGCGGGCCGCTCGGAGGTGACGTACCACTGCCCGTCGTGCCGCTCCAAGGACAGCGTGCGCTCCGCGGTGAGCGGCGCGCGGTCGTGGCCCTCGACGCGGTAGCGCAGTTCGGCGCTCGCCGTGGCCCGCGAACCGGAGCGCTCCAGGCGGGAGAGGCGGTACTCCCAGGAGTCGAGCGGGATCGCGCGGACGTTCGCGAAGAGGTCCGGTGAAGCCGTGCCGCGCGCCGGGCGCTCGGTCCGGTCGTACGCCCTCTCGTCCCCGGCGAGGACGGCGTGCGCCCGGCGGTCCAGGAGCCGGCGCACCTCACCCGCGGCGGTGTCGGGGACGGGATCGGCGCCGCAGCCGGCGAGCAGGGCGAGGCAGAGCGCCGAGCACAGCGCCATCGCCCACGACCCACGTCTGTGACCAGCCACCTTCCCGATCGTACGGGGCGGCGGCGGTGCCGGTCAGACCCGTGTCACGGACGAGACCGGCATCATGCCGACGGGGTCGTAGCGGACCTGCGCCCCGGGGTAGGGGGCGTGCACCACCTGGCCGTTGCCCATGTACATCCCGATGTGGCTGGCGTCGTCGCGGTAGGTGACGAGGTCGCCGGGCCGCGCCTCGGCCAGCGACACCTGCCGCCCGGCGTACCGCTGGGCCTGCGAGGTGCGCGGCAGGCCGACCCCGGCCTGGGCGTACGACCATTGCGTGAGGCCCGAACAGTCGAAGCCCGAGGGGCCGTTGGCGCCCCACACGTAGGGGCGGCCGACGGCGGAGCGGGCGGCGGCGATGGCTGCGGCGGCCCGCGACGAGGAGGAGGGGGCCGCTCCCGTGGGCTCCGGCGGTTCGGCGCGCGATCCGGAGCGCGAGGACTTCTCGAACGCGTCGCGCTCCTCGGTCGGCAGCGAGTTGAGCAGCCGACGGGCCTGCGCCAGCTTGTGCTCGACGGCGCGCTTGTGGCGGGCGACGAGCGTGCGGCTCTTCTCCAGCTCGGAGAGCTTGCGCCCGGCCTCGGTGCGCTGCTGCGCGAGGCCGCGCTGCGCCTGGCGCAGATCGGCGAGCTGCCCCGCCTGCCGGGCGCTGACGCGATCCAGCGTCATGGCCTTGTCGAGGTAGCCGTCCGGGTCGGAGGAGAGCATCAGCTGGAGCGAGGGGTCGATGCCGCCCTCGCGGTACTGCGCCCCGGCGAGCGAACCGAGCGCGCCACGCATCCGGTTGATCCGCTCCTGGCCCCGCGCGACGCTGTCCCGGGCCCGCTCGACCTGGGCGCGCAGCCGGTCCGCGCGCTCGTCGGCCTCGTTGAACGCCTCGGTCGCCTGCTCTGCCTGCTCGTACAGCCGGTCCACCTTGGCCCGGACCTCGGAGGGCTTGTCCTGCGGCGCGGCGCCGACGGGCGTGGCTCCGAGGGCGGCGGCCGCGGTGACCGCTGCCGCCGAGAGGACGGTGACGCGCGCGCCGCGGTCGATGCCGGGCTGTGCGGGACGGCGATGGAACCCCACGGGTGGCCGCTCTCCCTTCTGCTGACGAACCCCCGGTCGTCCGGGGGAATGCGCGCCGACAGTAGCCGTGCGGCCAGGCGGGGGCCAACGACCCAAAGGGGTGCGGACAGCCCGACGCCCCGCCTCAGACGCAGGTCATCAGCGGGGCGTGGGGTCAGCGGGAGTTGCCGGAATTCGCCCGTTCGGACGGTGTCGGCCGTGGGTTGACGTCAGGCGACGCGGACGCCGAACTGGAAGTCGCCCAGGTACTCCATGGCCTCGTAGCGCACCACGGCGCCGGGCTTCGGGGCGTGCAGCACCTGGCCGTTGCCCGCGTAGAGGCCGACGTGCGCGAGGTTGTTGAAGAACACCAGGTCGCCGGGTTTCAGCTCTCCTCGGCCGATCCGGGTGCCGTCGTTCTGCTGGGTGTACGTGGTCCGGGTGATGGAGACGTCGGCCTGGGCGTACGCCCACTGGGTCAGCCCGGAGCAGTCGTAGGAGTTGGGGCCGGTGCCGCCGGAGACGTACGGCTTGCCGAGCTGGGTGGCGGCGGCGTTCAGGGCGGCGGCGCCGCGGCTGGAGGCGGGGGCCTCCTTGCCGAGGTCCGCGGGCTTGTCGGCGGCGCGGTCGGCGGCACGGCTCGCGCGCTGCTTCTCCTTGGCGGCCAGGTCCGCCTTCTCCTTGGCCGTCAGGGTGTTGAGGAGCTTCTGCGCCTCGCCGAGCTTGGCCTGGACCTCGCGCTTCTTCTTGCCGAGTTCCGTGCGGGTGTCGGCGAGGTCGTCCAGCTTCCCCGCGGCCTCCTTGCGCTGCTGCGCGAGGTCCCGCTGCTTCTTCTGGATCTTCTTGAGCGCGTCGACCTGCTGGCTGCTCAGCTGGTCCAGGGTGGACGCCTTGTCGAGGTAGTCGTCCGGGTCGGAGGAGAGGAAGAGCTGGAGGGAGGGGTCTATGCCGCCGGAGCGGTACTGGGCGCTGGCCAGCGAGCCGAGGCCGTCGCGCAGGTCGTTGAGGTCCTCCTGGCCGTCGGCGACCTTGTCCTGGAGAGCGTCGATCTGCTTCTCCAGCTTCTTCTGCTTCTCCTTGGCGCCGTTGTACTTGTCGGTGGCGCGCTCCGCGTCCTCGTAGAGCTTGTCGACCTTGGACTTGACCTCGTCCTTGCCCGGCTTCGGCGCGGCCTGGGCGGCGCCCTGCGAGGTGAGGGCGACGGCAGCGGCGGCAGTCGCGGTGAGCACGGTCACGCGAGTGCGGCTCGGCTGCTTGGGTCGACGGTGGGACGCCACGCGGGCGGCTCCTTCTTCCTCCGGCCGCCTACCGGGACGCGGTGGGCGGGTACCACCGCCGCCACCCCGGATGGGTGATCAACCGAGCGGGGGTTCGAGGGCTGACCCTAGTGACCTTCTTGTGATCAGTTCAAATCACACCAGCAAAAAATCGGTCGCCAAGCGCATTCTTTACCGATAACGCACAGCCGGTGATGATCTTCTGACGCTACGTCGCGCCAACGTCCCCTCAATTCGGGCATAGGGCCCAGGAGTTACGGGAGCCCCTTTAGCTCCGCGAAAGCCGCTTCAGGAGCACCACCGAAGCCACCGGCCGCGCCCCCGCCTTCGCGACCCCGTCAGCCACCTCGCGGTCGGTCGAGACGACGACCACAGGCCGGCCCGGCGGCTCCGCGCGCACCAGCTGGCGGATCAACTCATCAGCGGTGACGCCCGGCTTGGAGAAGAGCACCCGCACCCCGCGCGGCGGTGCGAGCAGCACCGGAGCGGCCAGCTCCGCCCCGTCGAAGACGCAGGTGACCTCGGCGCCCGACTGGAGGGCCAGCTGGGAGAGCGAGCCGAGCAGCCGCAGCCGCTGCTTCTCCAGCGGCATGGTCGGATAGCCGGTCTTGGTGACGTTGTAGCCGTCGACGACCAGATGCGCCTGCGGCAGGGCCAGCAGCTGGTCGAGGATCGCCGGGTCGTTCTCGGACAGCGCGCGGGCGGCGATGTCCTTCGGGGACATCCGGCCGGGCTCCACGGCGTCGACGGTCTCGGCCGGCCGCACGGAGACGGGCGGCAGGGCCAGTTCGCGCCGCAGCCCCTGGGCCGCCTCCAGGACCGTGTCGAGCAGCAGCCGCACCCGCATGTCCTCGACGCTGCGGCCCTCGCGCGCCGCCTTGCGGCTGGCCTCCAGCGCGGCCTCGGTCTCGCCGAGGCGCGCCTTGAGCCGCCGCGCCTCGCTCTCGGCGGCGGACACCTGGGCCTGGCCCTCGGCGCGCACGGCCTCGGTCTCGGCGGCCGCCTTGCGCAGCGCCGCCTCCCCGCGCTTGACGTCGCTGAGCGCACCGCGCAGCTTGCGGTGCATCGATTCGGCCTCCCTGCGCGCCGCTTCGAGCTCCGCGCGCAGCCGCTCGGTCTCCGCCCTGGTCTGGCCGCGGGCCGCCGCCAGCTCCGCGCGCAGCCGCTCCAGCTCGGCCCTGGTCTCCTCGTCGGCGCGCTCGGCGTCGGCCCGCTGGGCCTCCTCGCCCGCGGCGGCCACCAGCTTCACCCAGCCCGCGGGGCGCAGCACATAGGCCGCGGCCGCCACGTCCAGGGGGTCGGCGGCCGGGGGCGGCGCGCCCGCGTCCAGCGCGCCGGCCAGCTCGGGCTGGGCCTCGCGCAGGCGTTCGCCGATGCGCTGGCGGAAGAGCGTGTCGCCCTCCAGTGCCGCGGCCATGGCGTTGCCCGCGAACTTCGCGCGCCGGGTGGGTGTGAAGCGCGCGTACTGCCGCAGCTGGGCGGGAAGCTCAGCCGGGGTCAGACCACCGAAGCCGTCCGAGACGATCTGCACGACCCGTCGGCGCACCCCGTCGGGCAGCGGACGGTCGAGCACCTCAGCGGTGCCGTCGTCCGGCTCCCCGCCTGCGCTCTCCACCATCCGTCACCCCACTAGCTGTGCGGGCCCGCTCCCTCAGGAGCCGGTGCCCGGCCTGTCCACGAGTTCCACCTGGTCCACCGCGTTGCACCAGCGGCAGCGCACCGACTCGATGGTCTCACTGACCACCTCGCGTTCCTCGACGTTCGCCTCACCGGCGAGGTCGAGATGCACATACTCGACGACCTTCGACGTGCGGGTCACGTCGAAACGCGTGAGGTTGCCGCACAGCGTGCAGCGCCACCGGGTGGTGTCCGTCGGCAGGGGTTCCGTCATCGTCGCTGTTCGCTTTCTTCGGTGACCGTGGTGCTTCGGCGCTCTGTCCGTGGTGCGTATCGCCCCGTAACCCTAAGGCCTGCACGGCTCACGATGCGGCGGGCTCCGTCGCGGCATGGCGGTCTATGCGGGTAGCGCCCGTTACGTCATGCTCTGTTCATGATCAACGCAAAGGGTACGCACGCGGTCCGGCTGCTCAGGGGCCAGTCGGCCCCGGTGACGTACGGACTGATCGCCGTCTGCTGCCTGATCTTCGTGATCTCCCCCGTGTCCGGGCTCAACCCCTCCTACGGCACCGGCGACGAGTTGCTGGCCGCGCAGCAGACGTACTTCGAGCGCTGGGGCGTGGTGCCCGCCGAGCTGTTCAGCGGCGTCCCACGCGCCGCCCTCGGCCCGTTCACCGCGCTGTTCGTGCACGGCAGCTGGGTGCATCTGCTCGGGAACCTGCTGTTCCTGTACGTCTTCGGGGCCATGGTCGAGGAACGCATGGGGCACCTCCACTACGCGCTCTTCTACGTCGCCTGCGGCTATCTGGCCCTGCTCGCCTACGCCGCGGCGCACGCGGGATCCGGCCAGACGCTCGTCGGTGCCTCCGGGGCGATCTCCGCCGTCCTCGGCGCCTTCCTCTATCTCTTCCCCAAGGCCCGGGTCACCAGCCTCTTCCCGTTCCTCTTCTTCCTGCCGCTGCGCTTTCCCGCGTGGGTGGTGCTGCCGTTCTGGGTGGTGCTCCAGTGGCTGGCGGCGGGGCAGGGCGGCAAGGGCACCGGGGTGGCGTACCTGGCGCATCTGGTGGGCTTCTCGCTCGGGTTCCTGTACGCCTGGGGGTGGTGTGTACGGAAGGTTAAAGTGAAAGGCACAGCAGTACCGGCCACCGAGGGAGACAGTCAGCCGTGATCACCGCGATCGTGCTCATCAAGACCAGCGTGGACCGGATCCCGGAGATCGCCGAGTCGATCGCCGCGCTCGACTCCGTCAGTGAGGTCTTCTCCGTGACGGGCACCTACGACCTGATCGCGATGGTGCGGGTGGCGCGCCACGACGACCTCGCGGACGTCATCCCCGGGAAGATCAGCAAGATCCCCGGCGTGGAGGCGACCGACACGCACGTGGCGTTCCGCACGTACTCGCAGCACGACCTGGAGGCGGCGTTCGCGATCGGCCTCGACTCGTAGCACGCCCGGGCGGCTCGGCGAAGGTCCTCGATGAAGGTCCTCGATGAGGGTTTCTTCATCCGCGGCTCATCCGGATGAGGGGGTGCCCCGTCCACCCTTCCTCTCATGGTCTTCTCCCACCGCATGGCCGCCCTGGCCGCCGTCGTGGCGATCCCGCTCGGCATCGCCGTGACCAGCTACGCCCTGACCGACAACCCCGAACCGCCCAAGGCCCCGCCGAAGGTGGAGCTGGAGAGCGGCTCGCCGTCCGCGAAGCCCAGCGCCCCCCCGAGCCCCCGGCCCACCCCCAGCGACGAGAAGGTCTCCCCGCCGCCGGTCGACGAGAATCCCCCGGGCGATGACAACGACGACGACGGCAACGACGCCAACGACGGCCGGCACAACGACGACTCCGCCGACGATGACGACGGCGCCGGTGACGACGGCTGAACGACCGCGCCACTGGATCTCCGCCCGCGTCCGCATCCTGCTGTGGCTGCTCGTGGTGATGGCCGTCGCGCTCACCGCCGTCGCGGCCACCACGCGTTCGGTGCTGCTGCGCGATGTGGACCACCGGATCGACCGCCTCCTGGCGCAGGAGACCGGGGAGTTCACCAACTTCGTACACGAAGGTGTCGACCCGCACACGGGCGAGAAGTTCACCGACGCCGACCCGCTCCTGCGGCTCTTCCTCTCCCGGCAGTACGCCGACCCCGACGAGGAACTCCTCGGGCTGATCGGCCGCAAGGGCACGGCGCCCGCCAAGAAGGAGCAGGCCCGCGAACTGCGGATCGACCACCCGCTCGCCGAGGACCCCGCCTCGCTGACGGCCGTCTTCGGCTCCCGCGACGCCACCGGCAGACTGCACCGCCCCGAGGGTGAGGTCCGCTGGGCGAAGGTGGTGGTCGAGGCGAGCGCGACGCATCCGGAAGCGGCGTTCGTCGTGGCCTTCCACCCCGCCCGTGAACAGGCCAAGGCGGACGACGTGTTCGCCATGCTGCTGGCCATCTCCGGCGTCGCGCTGCTGATGACGACCGGCATCGGCTGGGCGGTCGCGGGCCGCATCCTCAAGCCGGTACGGCTGGTGCGCACGACCGCGGCGCACCTCACCGAGCAGGATCTGACCCAGCGCATCCCGGTGCAGGGGCGGGACGACATCGCGGCCCTCGCCGAGACCTTCAACGGCATGCTGGACCGCCTTGAGCGGGCCTTCGCCGCGCAGCGCGAGTTCGTCGACGACGCCGGGCACGAGCTGCGCACGCCCATCACCATCGTCCGCGGCCACCTGGAGCTGATGGGGGACGATCCGGCGGAGCGCGAGGAGACGGTCCGCATCGTCACCGAGGAGCTGGACCGGATGAGCCGCATCGTCGAGGACCTGCTGCTGCTCGCCAAGGCCGAGCGCCCCGACTTCGTCACCCCCGAGCCGGTCCAGCTCGCGGAGCTGACCGCGGACGTCTTCGTCAAGGCCCGGGCGCTCGGCGACCGCGACTGGCACCTCGCCGAGGTCGCCGACGCCGAGGCCGACCTCGACGCCCAGCGCGTCACCCAGGCGATGGTGCAGCTGGCGCAGAACGCCGTCCAGCACACCGTGCCCGGCCGGCGCGTCAGCATAGGGTCGCGCCTGCGCGCGGGACACATCGAGCTGTACGTCGCCGACAGCGGGCCCGGGGTGCAGCCACAGGACGCCGAGGTCATCTTCGAGCGGTTCCGCCGCGGCACCGCCCGGCGCGGCACGCGCGCCACCGGGGCCGGACTCGGCCTCGCCATCGTGAAAGCCATCGCCGAGAGCCACGGCGGGCGCGTCGAACTGCGCCCGACGGACGGCGGTGGCGCCACCTTCGTCCTCGTGCAGCCACAGCCGGAAGGGGCGGCCCACCCGTGAACCGCATTCTGATCGTCGAGGACGAGGAGCGCATCGCCTCCTTCGTCGAGAAGGGCCTGCGCGCGAACGGCTTCACCACCACCGTGGTCGGCGACGGCGAGAGCGCCCACGACTACGCCGTGACCGGCGGCTTCGACCTGATCGTGCTGGACATCGGGCTGCCCGGCAAGGACGGCTTCACAATCCTGCGTGAGCTGCGCGAGGCCCGGGTGAGCACACCCGTCATCGTGCTGACGGCGAGCGACTCGGTACGGGACACGGTGGCGGGCCTGGAGGGCGGCGCCGACGACTGGATGACCAAGCCGTTCCGCTTCGAGGAGCTGCTCGCGCGCGTCCGGCTGCGGCTGCGTACGGCGGCTCGGGCGCCCGAGGTGACCGTGCTGCGCAGCGGCGGGCTGAGCCTGGACCTGCGGACGCGCAGGGCCCGTTCGGACCAGCGGACGGTGGACCTGACGGCCCGTGAGTTCGTGCTGCTCGAACTGTTCCTGCGCCACCCCGGGCAGGTGCTCTCGCGGGAGCAGATCCTCTCCCACGTGTGGGGCTACGACTTCGACCCGGGCTCCAACATCGTGGACGTGTACGTGCGCTCGCTGCGCAAGAAGCTGGGCTCGCGGCGGGTGGAGACGGTGCGCGGGATGGGGTACCGGCTCCCCGTGTGACACCCCCCGCCCGGTCACCCTGACGGCCGGTGAAGTTTCCTTCATCAACGGCTCATCGAAGGCTCACGGCGGCGCACCACGCTGAACGGCGTGACCGTGAACCCGCGTCAAGCCGTGACTCTCTGCGCGGCACTCAGCCTCTGCGCGCTGCTGGTCGTCCCCGGCAACTTCCCGGGGCTGAGCGGCGACGCCCGCCTCACCCTGGCCGTCTTCGCGCTCGCGACCTGCGCCTGGATCAGCACGCCGATCGACGACACGTACATCGCGCTCGGCGCGGGCCTCGCCCTCACCGCGACCGGCGTGATCAGCAGCGACACCCTCTTCGGCACTCTCGGCGACGCGACGGTGTGGCTGCTGATCTGCGCGTTCGTGCTCGCCGCCGCCGTCGCGCGCACCGGACTCGCCGGACGGGCCGCGGCCTTCCTCGTCAGCGGGGCGCGCGGCGTACGGCAGTTGACCCACCTGACGACCGCCGCCCTGGTCGTGACGGCCTTCGCGGTGCCGGCCACCTCGGGGCGCGCCGCGCTCGCGCTGCCCGTCTTCCTCGCGCTCGCCAAGGTCCTCGCCGAGCGCAGGCGGCTCGTGGTGATGCTGGCGCTGCTCTTCCCCACCGTCATCCTGCTCTCCGCGGTGGCGACCCTGATCGGCGCGGGCGCGCATCTGATCACCGTGTCGGTGCTGTGGGAGGCGACCGGTGAGCGGATCGGCTTCACGCAGTGGCTGCTGCTCGGACTGCCGCTCGCCCTGGCGTCCTCCCATCTGGCCGCCGAGGCCGTGCTGTTGACGACCACCCGGCGCGCCGACCGCAAGGGCCCGGTCCACATCACCCTCGACCAGCTCCAGGAGCACAGCGAGCAGCCGGTGACCGGCCCCTGGGAGCCCGCCGAGACGCGCTGCGCCCTGCTGCTCGCCACGGTCGTCGCGCTCTGGTGCAGCGAGCCGCTGCACCAAGTCCCGCCCGCCGTCGTGGCGTTGATCGGCGCGGTCGTCGCGGCCTCCCCCGCACTGGGCACCGTAGGGCTCAAGGACGCCCTGAAGACCGTGCCCTGGGCGCTGCTGCTGTTCATGGCGGCCACCATGGCGATGGGCGTCGCGCTCGCCGACTCCGGGGCGGCGAAGTGGCTGGTCGGCGGGTTGCCCCTGGATCTGCCGCCGTGGCTGTTCCTCACCGCCGTCGTCACGGTCAGCACGGCCGCGCACCTGGTCCTCCAGTCCCGCTCGGCGCGCTCCTCGGTCCTGGTCCCGCTGGTCGTCGCGGCGGCCGCCGGCGCGGGCGTCAACCCGGTCGCCGCCGCCCTCGCCTCCACGGCGGCCGCGGGCTTCTGCCACACGCTGCCCGCCTCCGCCAAGCCGGTCACGCTCTACGCCGACATCCCCGGCACTCCCACCTACACCCCGCGCGACCTGCTGCGCCTCTCCGCGGTCCTGGCACCGCTGACCGCCGCGCTCGTCCTGCTCTTCGCCGTGACGCTCTGGCCCCTGCTCGGCGTCCCCGTCCGCTGACCGCCTGTTCCCCCGCTGCCGAGGAGACCCTCATGCTGACCCGTTTCGCCATCGCCCCCAGCGGCTTCAAGGAGTCCCTGTCCGCGCCCGCCGCCGCCGAGGCCATCGCGGCGGGCGTACGCCGTGTCGTCCCGCACGCCGAGACCGATCTGATCCCGCTCGTGGACGGCGGCGAGGGCACGGCCCGCGCGCTGGCCACGGCACACGGCGGCCGTCTCGTCGCGCTGCCCGCCACCGGACCGGTCGGCCAGCCGATCGGCACCCACTTCGCGCTGCTGCCCGACGGCACGGCGGTCGTCGAGATGGCGGCCGTGGCCGGGCTCTCGCTGGTCCCCCGCGAGCTGCGCGACCCGGGCGCCACCACCACGTACGGCGTCGGCGAGCTGATCCGCGCCGCCCTCGACGCGGGCGCCCGCCGCATCCTGGTCGGCTGCGGCGACTCGGGCACCTCGGACGGCGGCGCGGGCGCCCTCCAGGCCCTCGGTGCCCGCCTGCTGGACGCTGAGAGCCGTGAACTCCCGCGTGGCGGGCGGGTGTTGAAGCGGCTGTGCCGCATCGACGCGAGCGGCCTCGACCCCCGCCTCGCGGACACCGAGATCCGCGTGGCCTGCAACCCCTTCAACGTCCTGTGCGGCGAGCGCGGTGTCGCCCGCGTCTTCGGCCCCCAGAAGGGCGCCACGCCCGCACAGGCCGAGGAGCTGGCCGCGGCTCTGGAGCACTGGGCGTACGTCCTCACGTGCGACCTGCGCGTCACCGCCGACCTCTTCGGCGGTCCCGGCACGGGCGCGTCGGGCGGCCTCGGTGCCGGTCTCGCCGCGCTCGGCGCCCGCCTCCTGCCCCGCTTCGACGTGCTGCTCGACCGGCTGGACCTGGACGCCCGCCTGGCCCGCGCCGACCTGGTCGTCACCGCCGAGGGCGCCTTGGACTACCAGACGCGGTACGGGAAGGTCCCCGCCGAGGTGGCCCACCGCGCGAAGCGGGCCGGCCGCCCGGTCCTGGTCCTCGCGGGCACGATCGGCGTCGGCGCCCACTCCGTGCGCTCGCTGGGCGTGGACGCCTACAGCGCGATCCTGCCCGCCCCGGTCTCGCTGACCGAGGCGCTCGGCCGGGGCGGCGAGTTCCTCACCGACGCGACCGAGCGGGCCCTGCGGATGATCCAGCTGGGGTCACGGCTGCCGGCCGGTCAGGCGGCGGCGCTGGTGTCGGGCACGCAACGACCGTCTTCCGTGCGGTAGTTCCACCGCGCGCCGTGGGCCACCAGCTCCTTGACGGCGCGCACGAACCGCTCGACGTGCTCGTCGGGGGTGCCCGCGCCGAAGCTCACGCGGATCGCGTTCAGCGACTTCTCGCCGGGCGCGGCCTCGGGGGCGCCGCACTCACCGGGCTCGTCGGGCTCACCGCCGAGCAGGGTGCGCACCAGCGGGTGGGCGCAGAAGAGGCCATCGCGTACGCCGATGCCGTACTCGGCGGAGAGCGCGGCGGCGAAGTGCGAGCTGTTCCAGCCGTCCACGACGAAGGAGATGACGCCGACGCGCGGCGCGTCGTCACCGAAGAGGGAGAGCACCCGCACGGCGGGCACCTCGGCGAGCCCCTCACGCACCTTGCTGATCAGGTACCGCTCGCGGGCCACCAGCTCCTCGAACCCGGCCTCGGTGAGCGCCTTGCAGGCGGAGGCGATGGAGTAGACGCCGATGACGTTCGGCGACCCGGCCTCGTGCCGGGCGGCGCTGTCGTGCCACTCCACGTCCACGCCGCCGCCTGCTTCCTTGGGGCGTCGCGTCACCTTCCGCGAGGCGCCGCCGCCCGCGAGGTAGGGCTCGGCCGCCCGCAGCCAGTCGGAGCGGCCCGCGAGCACGCCCGAGCCGAAGGGCGCGTACAGCTTGTGCCCGGAGAAGGCGACCCAGTCGACGTCCAACTCCCTTACGGACACCCGGTGGTGGGGCGCGAGCTGTGCGGCGTCGAGCACGATCCGCGCACCGTGCGCGTGCGCGGCGGCGGCCAGCTCCCGCACCGGCCACAGCTCACCCGTGACGTTCGAGGCGCCGGTGACGCAGACCAGGGCCGGCCCATAGGGGTCGCGGTCGGCGAGGGCGCGCTCCAGCGTGTGCACGGCCTCGTCGGGCGTGCGCGGGGCGTTGAGGTAGGTGACGCGGGCGTCCCGCCACGGCAGGAGCGAGGCGTGGTGCTCGGTCTCGAAGACGAAGACCTGACAGTCGGCGGGCAGGGCGGCGGCGAGCAGGTTGAGCGAGTCGGTGGTGGACCGCGTGAAGACGACCTGGTCGCCCTCGCGGCAGTCGAGGAACTCGGCGACGGTCGTGCGGGAGTTCTCGAAGAGGTCGGTGGAGAGCTGCGAGAGGTACCCTGCGCCGCGGTGCACGCTGCCGTAGTAGGGGGCGTACGCGGCCACGTCGTCCCAGACCCGCTGGAGCGCGGGGGCGCTCGCCGCGTAGTCGAGCGCGGCGTACGTCACCTCGCCGCCGGTGACCAGCGGCACGGTGACGTCCCGGCCGAGGACGGCGAGCGGGGCACAGACGGACGAGTCGGCGGCAACGGCGGGAACAGCGGAAACGGACATGGCGAACTCCCGTAAGAGGCAGGTGAGTTCACTGCGGCAAGGCGCGTACGGCGCGGGATACGGCCCGGCTACGGCTACGGCGGCGCAGTGATGAAGTGAAGAGAAGAAGGTGTGCGGAAAAGGGGCGCCGAGGCCCTAACACATTCGCTTGCTCACGAGACTGCTCCCTTGAGGACCAGGACCCCAGGGCTGTGACATTCACCGATGTCCAGGGGTCCGCGCTTGCCATACGCCTTGCTGCGTACGGCCTGGTCTTCACCCGGGGCACCCCGCCACGGACGGAGGGTTGCCGGACAGCGGGCCGGGGCCGTAGTCGCTGTCACTCATGACCTGCCCAGCATCTTGCCACACGACCTTCGACGCGCAAGGCGCAGTCCGGATTCTGGACTGCGCCGTGCGTCACACGGGTGAGCGGGAGATGGGCGGGACGGTCAGCGGTTGCTGGCCGCCACCCACCGCTCCAAAGCCTGCTTCGCGGCACCGGAGTCGATCGAGTGGGCCGCGCGCGCCATGCCCGCGCGGAGCTGGTCGGCGAGCGGCTCGTCGGTCGGGGCGAGGGCGACCAGCGCAGCGGCGGAGTTCAGCAGCACGGCGTCGCGCACCGGCCCGCTCTCGCCGTCGAGCAGCCGCCGGGCGACCTCGGCGTTGTACGAGGCGTCGGCGCCCCGCAGGGCTTCGACGGGCACCAGGTCGATCCCGACGTCACGGGGGTCGAAGGCCTCCTCGCGCACCGCGCCGTCCCGTACGACCCACACCCGCGAGGTGGCCGTGGTCGTCAGCTCGTCGAGGCCGTCGTCGCCGCGGAAGACGAGGGAGGAGTTCCCCGCTCGGCGAAGACGCCGGCCACGATGGGGGCCAGCCGGGCGTCGGCGACCCCGACCGCCTGGGCCCGCACCTTGGCCGGGTTGGTGAGCGGGCCGAGGAGGTTGAAGACGGTCCGGATGCCCAACTGGCTGCGCGCGGCGCCCGCGTGCCGCAGCGCGGGGTGGAACTTCACGGCGAAGCAGAAGGTGATGCCCGCCTCCCGCGCGACCTCGACGACCCGCTCCGGGGTGAGCTGGAGGTTGACTCCGAGCTTCTCCAGCACGTCTGACGCCCCGCTGGCCGAGGACGCGGCGCGGTTGCCGTGCTTGACGACCCTCGCGCCGGTGCCCGCGATGACGATCGCGGACATCGTGGAGATGTTGACGGTCTTGGCGCCGTCACCGCCGGTGCCGACGATGTCGACCGTCTCGCCCGGCACCTCGATCACGTTGGCGTGCTCGTACATGGCCCGTACGAGACCGGAGATCTCCTCCACGGTCTCGCCCTTGGCCCGCAGCGCCACGACGAACCCCGCGATCTGCGCGTCGGTGGCCTCGCCGCGCATGATGCGGTCCATGGCCCAGGCCGTGTCGTCGGCGCTCTGGTCGCGCCCGTCGAGCAGGCTGTTCAGTACGTCGGGCCAGGAACGGCCCGCCGCGGTAGTGCCTCCTGCGGGGGTCACAGCGCTCATGGCCGCTCCTGGTGTTCGTCTGTCACGGAGGAAAGTGCCCGACACGTCGGGTGGGTCCACCCTATCCAGCCGCCGGGACGGCAAAGAGCCCCGTCCATGCACTGGACGGGGCTCTCGCCGTGGCGACCATGGGGAGGTCAGGGCTCGTCGAGCCTCAGGTGATCAGTGGTGGCCGTGGCCGCTGGTGATCTCCTTGTACTCCTCGGCGGTGGGCTTGGGGATCTGGTTGTCCTCCCCGTAGTAGCCCTTGGACAGCTTGGCCCTGAGCTTCTGCGAACCGGTCACCTTGCGCTCGACGCCGTTCTCGTCGACCGTCGGGCCGATGTCGAGCGGCTTGTACTGCTCGTGCGAGGTGAGCGTGTGCAGCTGCCCCTGGTCGAGCGGCTCGTGGATCTCGATGAACTCACCGTGCGGCAGGCGCTTGATGATGCCCGACTCGCGGCCGTGCAGCACCTTGTCCCTGTCGCGCCGCTGGAGGCCCAGGCAGATCCGCTTGGTGATGATGAAGGCGATGACCGGTCCGACGAAGAAGAAGATCCGGACGAACCAGGTGATCGCGTTCAGCGACAGGTGGAAGTGCGTGGCGAAGATGTCGTTGCCGCCACCGAGCAGCATGATCATGTACGCGGTGACCCACGCGACACCGAAGGCCGTACGGGTCGGGGCGTTGCGCGGGCGGTCCAGGATGTGGTGCTCGCGCTTGTCCCCGGTGACCCAGGACTCGATGAACGGGTAGACCGCGATCGCCGCGAGCATCAGCGGGAAGATGACCAGCGGGATGAAGACGCCGAGAACCAGCGTGTGACCCCAGAGGTTGATCTCCCAGCCCGGCATGACACGGATCAGACCCTCGGCGAAGCCCATGTACCAGTCGGGCTGGGCGCCGGTGGACACCTGGTCCGGACGGTAGGGGCCGATGGCCCAGATCGGGTTGATCGAGGCGATCGCCGAGATGGCCGCGATGACACCGAAGACCAGGAAGAAGAAGCCTCCGGCCTTGGCCATGTACACGGGCAGCAGCGGCATGCCGACGACGTTCTTGTTGGTCTTGCCGGGGCCCGCGAACTGCGTGTGCTTGTGGTAGAAGACCAGGATCAGGTGCGCCACCATCAGGCCCAGCATGATGCCCGGCAGCAGCAGGATGTGCACCGAGTAGAACCGCGCGACGAAGTCGCCGCCCGGGAACTCCCCGCCGAACAGGAACATCGACAGGTACGTGCCGATGACCGGGACGGACAGGATCGCGCCCTGCATGAAGCGGACACCGGTGCCGGAGAGCAGGTCGTCCGGGAGCGAGTAACCGGTGAAGCCGGTGAACATGCCGAGGACGAACAGCAGGAAGCCGAACAGCCAGTTGACCTCACGCGGCTTGCGGAAGGCGCCCGTGAAGAACACGCGCATCATGTGCACGAACATGCCCGCGATGAAGATCAGCGCCGCCCAGTGGTGGATCTGCCGGATCAGCAGACCACCGCGCACATCGAAGGAGATGTGCATGGTCGAGTTGAACGCCTCGGACATCAGCTGTCCCTGGAGCGGGACGTAGCTGCCGTGGTACTCCACCTCGTTCATCGACGGGTGGAAGAACAGCGTCAGATACACACCCGTCAGGATGATGATGATGAAGCTGTACATGCAGATCTCGCCGAGCATGAAGGACCAGTGGTCCGGGAAGATCTTGCGCATGTTGGCCTTGGCCAGGGAGTAGATCCCAAGACGGCCGTCGGCCCAGTCGGCCACCCGCTCGCCGGCGGGTGCCTTCTTCTTGTTGTCGCTGCTCATCAGGTCAGCCCCTCTCGAAGAAGGCAGGACCGACGGGCTCTTCGAAGTCGCCGAGCGCCTCGAGGTAGCCCTCCTCGTTCACACCGATGCGCAGCTGCGGCAGGGCGTGACCAGCGGGGCCGAAGATCACTCGGGCACCGTCGGAGAGGTCGAAGGTGGACTGGTGGCACGGGCAGAGGACGTGGTGCGTCTGCTGCTCGTACAGGGAGATCGGGCAACCCACGTGGGTGCAGATCTTGGAGTACGCCACGATGCCTTCGTGCGACCACGCGAGCTCGCGCTTGTCCTTGATGTCCTCCGGCTGGATCCGGACGATCATCAGGGCGGCCTTGGCGATCTGGGTCTGGAAGTCGTGGTCGTGCTCCGACATGCCGTCGGGCATGGCGAACGTGAGCGAACCGACCTGTACGTCCGAGGGACGCAGCGGCTCGTGCGTGTTCATGTTGACGAGCTTCTTGCCCTTGGCCCACTTGGTGTGCCGGAGCTTGTCCTCGGGCAGCGGACCGAGGTCGCGCAGGAGGACGACGCCGGAGAGCGGGACCAGGGCGAGCGCACCGAACATCGTGTTGCGGATCAGCTTGCGCCGACCGAACTGCGACTCCTCGGCACCGGCCCGGAAGTCGGCCATGACCTTGGCCCTGACCTCGGGCTCGGCCTCGATCGCGTGCCGCTCGTCGGCGACCTCCACGTCGGACATCAGGGTGCGGGCCCAGTGGACCGCGCCCGCGCCGATGCAGAAGAGCGCGAGACCCAGGGTCAGCCCCAGGGCGAAGTTCAGGCCGCTGATGTGCCCGATCGGCCAGACGAAGATGCTCTTGTCCGCCGGGATGGCCACGAACGAGGCGATGAAGCCGACGGTGGCCAGCATGGACAGCGTGAACATGAACGCGATCGCACGCTCGGAGCGCCGGGCGGCCTTCTCGTCGATGTCCTGGATGCGGTGCTGGTGGGGCGGAAGGCCCGGGTCGGCGAACGGGTTGTCGTCCGCGACCGCCACCGAGCCGTGCGCGGGCTCGGTCACCTGCTTGGTGGGCAGGTTCTCTTCTGGAATCTCTTGGCTACTCATGACTTCTTGGCCTTTGCGGTCCGAGCGGCGACCCACACGGCGACCGCGATCAGCGAGCCGAGACCGAAGATCCAGCCGAAGAGGCCTTCACTGACCGGGCCCAGACCACCCAGCTTGAGACCACCAGGGCTCTGGGTCTTCTCGCCGTTGACCGCGTCGAGGTACGCGATGATTTCCTTCTTCTCCTTCTCCGGCATCGTGGTGTCGGGGAAGGACGGCATGTTCTGCGGGCCGGTCTGCATGGCCTCGTAGATGTGCTTCGGAGAGACATCCTCGAGCGACGGCGCGAACTTGCCGTGCGTCAGCGCGCCACCTTCACCGGTGAAGTTGTGGCACTGGGCGCAGTTGGTGCGGAACAGCTCGCCACCCTTGGCGATGTCCGCCCCGTCCGGGCTGTACTGCTTCTCGGTCGGGACCGAGGGACCGGCGCCGAGCGAGGCGACGTACGCCGCCAGCTGGTCGATCTGGGCCTGGGTGTAAATGACCTTCTTCTTGGGCGCCTGGGCACCCTGCTGCTGGAGCGGCATGCGCCCGGTGCCGACCTGGAAGTCGACCGCCGCGGCGCCCACGCCCGTCAGCGGCGGACCGTCGGAGGACCCCTGACCGCCGGTTCCGTGGCAGCTGGAGCAGCCCACGGCGTAGAGCTTCTTGCCCTCGTCGATGGCGAGGGACTGGGCGGTTTCATCGGCTTGCGCCTTGTCCGCCGGCGCGAACGCGGCGTACAGCCCCCCGGTGGCCGCCAGCGCGAGGAGTAGGACGACGACCGCCGCCAGCGGATGGCGTCGTCGTGCGGAGAGCTTTTTCACGGATTACCCCGGTGTCAGGATCTTCTGCGTCGATGCTTCTGGAATATGTCGGTACGTCGCGTGAGCGACCCCGCCGATTACTTGATCATGTAGATCGTGGCGAAGAGGCCGATCCAGACCACATCGACGAAGTGCCAGTAGTAGGACACGACGATGGCTGCGGTCGCCTGTTCATGGGTGAACTTCCTGGCCGCGTAGGTGCGGCCCAGGACCAGCAGGAAGGCGATCAGGCCGCCTGTCACATGCAGTCCGTGGAAGCCGGTGGTCAGGTAGAAGACCGAGCCGTAGGGGTCGGACGAGAGCGAGAGGCCCTCGTGCTTGACCAGCTCGGTGTACTCGTACACCTGACCGCCGATGAAGATCGCACCCATGATGAAGGTGACGATGAACCACATCCGGAGCTTCTTCACGTCGCCACGCTCAGCGGCGAACACGCCGAGCTGACACGTGAGAGAGGAGAGCACCAGGATCGTGGTGTTCGTCGCCGAGAACGGGAAGTTAAGGGCCGAGGCCATTTCCTTCCAGTGATCAGGACCTGTCACCGATCGCAGGGTGAAGTACATCGCGAAGAGGGCCGCGAAGAACATCAGCTCGGAACTCAGCCAGATGATGGTTCCGACGCTGGTGAGGTTCGGTCGATTGACCGGCGGGTGCGCGTGCCCGGTATCTACTGTCGTTGCTGTCGCCACGACCGACATTATGTCGGTCGCTTATCCCGCCCTCACCTCGGGGGGTGCTGTTCGGAGTGTCTGTGGGGTGTGTCCTGCCCGTATGGCCCATCGGAGGCCTGTCCGAACCGCTGTTGACGGGGTGTCGGGAGGAGTAGCATCCGCGCATCGGTTCCCGATGATCTGGAGGAACAATGCAGCCGACCGCCACGGTGCTGGTCTACAGCGACAACGCGAGCACCCGCGAGCAGGTCCGGTTGGCCACCGGGCGCAGGCCGGCGACGGACGTTCCCGAGGTCGAGTTCATCGAGTGCGCGACCCTGCCGGCCGTGCTCAAGGAGTTGGACAAGGGCGGCATCGACGTCTGCGTGCTCGACGGCGAGGCGAAGCCCGCGGGCGGCATGGGCGTGTGCCGCCAGATCAAGGACGAGATCTTCCGCGCGCCGCCGGTGCTGCTGCTCATCGGGCGCCCTCAGGACGCCTGGCTGGCCACCTGGAGCCGCGCGGAAGCGGCGGTGACCCTTCCGGTCGACCCGGTGGAGTTCGCGGACGCCCTGGCCGCCCTGCTGCGCAGCACGCAGGCCGTCGAGGCCTGAACGGATCCCGTGGCGCGCCACAGAGGGCCCGGCGCCTCGGCGCAGGGCCCTGTGCGCCGTTCTGTGCCGTTCAGTGCCGCTCAGCCGTGCCGTTCGGCGCGTCGCTAGACCTGTGGCCGCAGCCGGGCCGCGTCGGCCGCCGCGTCGCGGCCTTCCTTGGTGCCGGCGAGCAGCGCGCTGCCCTTGCGCCACGTCTTCCAGCTCATGTTCCAGTCGCCGAGGCCGTTGCCGAACGTCGGCATGTCCTCGCCCGCGCTGTTGATCACCTTCACCAGGTCGCCCTGCCGCACGGTCTCGTAGAACCAGGCGGCGTTGCCCGTGCTCATGCCGGTGCAGCCGTGGCTGGTGTTGGCGTAGCCCTGTGAACCGACCGACCAGGGCGCGGCGTGCACGTACTCGCCGGAGTCGGTGACGCGCGTCGCGTAGTAGACCTGCTTGTCGTAGAAGTCGGAGGCGCCGATGCTCGCACTGGTCATGCGTACGGAGTACTCCTTGCCGAGCACGACCTTGACGCCGTTGCGGGTGGAGTAGCCGGGCTTGCCCGTGGTCACCGGGATCGAGTTGATCTCCTCGCCGTTGCGGTAGACCGTCATCCAGTGGGACGAGGCGTCCGTCACGGCCTCGATCCGGTCGCCGGTGGTGAACTTCAGCGGCTTGGTCTCGGCGCCCCAGAGCCTGTCGCCGACCTTGATGCCCTCCAGGTTGCTGGAGACGTTGACCGTGGCGTGGGTGGGCCAGTACTCCTTGGGGCGGTAGTGCAGCGTCTCGCTGTCCACCCAGTGCCAGGCGCCCTCGGCCGCGGGCACCGAGCGCACCTTCAGGGAGCGTTCGACGGTCGCCCTGGCCGCCTTGTCCTTCACCGGGGCGCTGAGCGTGGCCGTGACAGGCTGTCCCACGCCGTACTTGCCCGCCTCGGGGCCGAAGGTGACCTTCAGCCGCTTCTTCTTCGCGGGGGCGCCGGTGTCGAAGGTCAGGACCTTGCGGCCCGGTGAGCCCTCGTCGTCCTCCGTGCTCACTCGCACCGTGTAGTGGGCGCCGGCCGCCAGCGGCGCGGTGCTGTGCCACCGGGAGCCGTCGGCGGAGAGCTCGCCCGCCAGGTACCGCCCCATCGCGTCCGTCGCCGTCACATCGGTGATACGCGCGTCGTCGCCCTGTGCGGTGACTTCCAGGGGCTTGTCCGGATCCGCCTTCTTGCTGCCCACAGGGCCGTTGAAGGCGACGTGGCCGGCCGCGTCGTACGGCTTCGCCGAGAGCGGGTGGCCGTCGGAGCCGCATGCCGTGGCCCCCGCGCCGAGGGCGGCCACCAGCGTCGTGCAGCTCAGTACCGTGCGGATTCGCGGTGAGTGGCTCATGAACTCACGGTATGGACGTTGACCCGGTCCGGCGCGGTGAGTGACCCGTCCGGGTGTCAAGCGCGACACGCCGAGGGGCCCGGACTCTCCTGACGGAGTGTCCGGGCCCCTCGGTGCGGATGCGAACTACAGACTCACTGGGTCTGGTTCTCGCCGCGGTAGTACTCGAAGACCCAGCCCCACAGACCGATCAGCAGCAGGGGGGCGGAGAAGTACAGCAGCCACCAGCCGATGGCGATGCTCATGAAGGCGAGCGCGCCACCGACGGCCAGCGAGAGCGGCTGCCAGCTGTGCGGGCTGAAGAAGCCCACCTCGCCGGCTTCGTCCGCGACGTCGGCCTCCTTGTCGTCCTGTGCGGAGGCGTCGACCCGCCGGGCCGTGAAGGCCAGGTAGTAGCCGATCATGATGCACAGGCCGAAGGCCAGGAAGAGCGCCGTGGTACCGGCCGGCTCCTCGACCACACGCCATAGACGATCGCCATGGCGAGGACGAAGACGCTCAGCCAGATGAACATCTTGCCCTGGATCTTCACTTCGCGGCCTCCTTGTCGCCGCCGAACAGCGCGGTGTCCTTCTGCCCGTCGTTTTCGAGCTGGCCGAGGGCGGCGATGTCCGGGTGGTGCAGGTCGAAGGCCGGCGATTCACTGCGGATGCGCGGCAGCGTGAGGAAGTTGTGCCGCGGCGGCGGGCAGGACGTCGCCCACTCCAGCGAACGGCCGTAGCCCCACGGGTCGTCGACCTCGATCTTCTTGCCGTACTTGGCCGTCTTCCAGATGTTGTAGAAGAACGGCAGGATCGACAGGCCGAGCAGGAACGAGCTGATGGTCGAGATCGTGTTCAGCGCGGTGAAGCCGTCGGCGTGGAGGTAGTCCGCGTAACGACGCGGCATGCCCTCGGCGCCCAGCCAGTGCTGGACCAGGAACGTGCCGTGGAAGCCCACGAACAGCGTCCAGAAGGTGATCTTGCCAAGGCGCTCGTCCAGCATCTTGCCGGTGAACTTCGGCCACCAGAAGTGGAAGCCGGAGAACATCGCGAAGACGACGGTGCCGAAGACCACGTAGTGGAAGTGCGCCACCACGAAGTACGAGTCCGAGACGTGGAAGTCCATCGGCGGCGAGGCCAGGATGACGCCCGTCAGACCACCGAAGGTGAAGGTGATCAGGAAGCCGACCGCCCAGAGCATCGGGGTCTCGAAACTCAAGGACCCCTTCCACATCGTGCCGATCCAGTTGAAGAACTTCACGCCTGTCGGTACGGCGATGAGGAACGTCATGAAGGAGAAGAACGGCAGGAGCACGCCGCCCGTGACGTACATGTGGTGCGCCCACACCGTCACCGACAGACCCGCGATGGCGATGGTCGCGCCGATCAGGCCCATGTAGCCGAACATCGGCTTGCGGGAGAAGACCGGGATGACCTCGGAGATGATGCCGAAGAACGGCAGCGCGATGATGTACACCTCTGGGTGGCCGAAGAACCAGAAGAGGTGTTGCCACAGCAGTGCGCCGCCGTTGGACGCGTCGAAGATGTGGGCACCGAACTTGCGGTCCGCCTCCAGGGCGAACAGCGCGGCGGCCAGGACCGGGAAGGCCAGCAGCACGAGGACGGCCGTCAGCAGCACGTTCCACACGAAGATCGGCATGCGGAACATGGTCATGCCCGGAGCGCGCATGCAGATGATCGTGGTGATGAAGTTGACCGAGCCGAGGATCGTGCCGAAGCCGGAGAAGGCCAGACCCATGATCCACATGTCGCCGCCGATACCCGGCGAGTGCACGGCGTCCGACAGCGGCGCGTAAGCGAACCAGCCGAAGTCGGCCGCGCCGTTCGGCGTGAGGAAACCGCCGACCGCGATGAGCGAGCCGAACAGGTAGAGCCAGTAGGCGAACATGTTCAGCCGCGGGAACGCGACGTCGGGCGCGCCGATCTGGAGCGGCATGATCCAGTTCGCGAAACCGGCGAACAGCGGCGTCGCGAACATCAGCAGCATGACCGTGCCGTGCATCGTGAACGCCTGGTTGAACTGCTCGTTCGACATGATCTGCGTGCCGGGACGGGCGAGTTCGGCGCGCATGAAGAGCGCCATCACACCGCCGATGCAGAAGAACGCGAACGACGTGACCAGATAGAGCGTGCCGATCGTCTTGTGGTCAGTGGTGGTCAGCCACTTGACGACGATGTTTCCCGGCTGCTTGCGCCGGACCGGCAGCTCGTTCTCGTACGAGTCCGTTGGTGCTGCCGCGGCACCCTGGGGTTCGTTGAGGATGCTCACAGGTTGTTCGTCTCCCGGTTCTTCTCGTGGGGCGTCTGCTCGATGCCGGCCGGGATGTAACCCTTCTGGTTCTTCTTCGCGAGGTCCTCGAGGTGCTGCTTGTAGCGCTCGGGAGAGACGACCTTGACGTTGAAGAGCATCCGGGAGTGGTCGACGCCGCAGAGCTCGGCGCACTTGCCCATGAAGGTGCCCTCCTTGTTGGGAGTCACCTCGAAGGCGTTGGTGTGGCCCGGAATGACGTCCTGCTTCATGAGGAACGGCACCACCCAGAAGGAGTGGATGACGTCACGCGAAGTCAGGACGAAGCGGACCTTCTCGCCCTTGGGGAGCCAAAGGGTCGGGCCCGGGTTGCCGTTCTGGGGGTTCCGGTCGCCGGGCACGCCGACGTCGTAGACGCCGTTGGCCTTCGCCGGGAAGTCGTCGCGGAACTTGTCCGGGATGGCTTCCAGGTCCTTGGACGTCCTGGCGTTGTCCTTGCCGGAGCCCGGGACGTTCTCGACGTAGTTGAAGCCCCAGCTCCACTGATAGCCGACCACGTTGATCGTGTGGGCGGGCTTGTCTTCGAGCTCCAGGAGCTTCGACTCGTCACGTGCCGTGAAGTAGAAGAGCACCGAGACGATGATGAGGGGGACGACCGTGTACAGCGCCTCGATGGGCATGTTGTAACGGGTCTGAACAGGGACTTCCACCTTGGTGCGGCTGCGCCGGTGGAAGATGACGCTCCACAGGATCAGACCCCAGACCAGCACGCCCGTGGCGAGCGCTGCCGCCCACGAGCCCTGCCAGAGGGAGAGAATCCGCGGAGCCTCTTCCGTTACCGGGGTGGGCATTCCAAGGCGGGGGAAATCCTTGTATGTGCAACCGGTGGCGGTCGCCAGGATCAGGCCCGCAGTCAGCACCTGCGGCAGCTTCCGCCGCATCGGGCGCCGCGACGAGCGGTCGGAGCCGTTGGGACTCACGTAGCGCCTTCCCGAGAGTCTCGCCCGCGCGTTCGGCTGCGGCCTTCACGCTGGTCGGTCGCCGCCCTGCGTCGGGCAGGGGTTTGGATGTTTATGCGGACCAAACCCTACTGGACGCATTTTGGGGTCGCGCGGGGAGGGTGCCTAACGCGCCGCGGGTCACTCCGAAGGGTGGGGTGGGCGCCCCTCGGCGCTTTCTGACGGGGGGTCGGGGCGCCCAGGAGCTCGGCGGAATCCGTGGGTCCGCGGGTGCGGGTCCGGTAGGGGCTGGTGGCGCAGTTCCCCGCGCCCCTACGGGGCGCTTAGCGTTGACCTGTGTCCTACTTCGATGCTGCCTCCTCCGCTCCCCTTCATCCCGTCGCCCGGCAGGCCCTGCTCGCCTCGCTCGATGAAGGGTGGGCCGATCCTGCGCGGCTCTACCGCGAGGGGCGGCGGGCCCGGATGCTGCTCGACGCGGCGCGGGAGGCCGCCGCCGAGGCCGTGGGGTGCCGGGTCGACGAGCTGGTCTTCACCTCGTCCGGTACGCGCGCCGTGCACTCCGGGATCGCGGGCGCGCTGGCGGGGCGACGGCGCGCCGGAGGTCACCTGATCGTGTCGGCGGTCGAACACTCGTCGGTGCTCCATTCGGCCGCGGCGCACGAGGCCGCGGGCGGGGAGGTCACCGAGGTGCCGGTGGACCGGGGCGGGGCGGTCGACCCGCAGGCGTACGCCGCCGCGCTGCGCGAGGACACCGCGCTGGCCTGCCTGCAGTCCGCCAACCACGAGGTGGGCACCGAGCAGCCGGTGACCGAGGTGGCGGCGGCCTGCCGGGCGGCGGGGGTGCCGCTCCTGGTGGACGCGGCGCAGTCGCTGCCCTGGGGGCCGGTCGACGGGGGCTGGTCGCTGCTGACCGGCAGCGCCCATAAATGGGGCGGACCGGCGGGCGTCGGGCTTCTCGTCGTACGCAAGGGGGTGCGCTTCGCCGCTCAAGGTCCCGCCGACGAGCGGGAGTCGGGGCGCGCCGCCGGGTTCGAGAACATCCCGGCGGTCGTGGCGGCGGCCGCCTCGCTGCGGGCGGTGCGGGCCGAGGCCGCCGCGGAGGGGGCGCGGCTGCGGGAGCTGACGGAGCGGATCAGGGCGCGGGTGCCCGCGCTGGTGCCGGACGTGGAGGTGGTGGGCGATCCGGTGCGGCGGCTGCCGCACCTCGTCACCTTCTCCTGTCTCTATGTCGACGGGGAGACCCTGCTGCACGAGCTGGACCGGGCGGGGTTCTCCGTCTCGTCCGGGTCGTCGTGCACCAGCTCGACGCTGACCCCGAGCCATGTGCTCAGGGCGATGGGCGTGCTGAGCGAGGGCAACGTCCGGGTCTCGCTGCCCGCCGGCACCGAGGCCGCGGAGGTGGAGCGGTTCCTCGACGTGCTGCCGGGTGCCGTCGGCGCGGTCCGGGAGAAGCTGGGCGCCCCGGTCGCGGCGGAGCGGCGTACGGAAGGCGCGTCGCTCGTCGTCGACGCGCTCGGCAAGCGGTGCCCGCTGCCCGTCATCGAGCTCGCCAAGGTCATCGGGGACGTCCCGGTCGGCGGGACGGTGACCGTGCTCGCCGACGACGAGGCGGCGCGGCTCGACATCCCGGCGTGGTGCGAGATGCGCGGGCAGGAGTACGTGGGTGAGCGGCCGGCGGACCGGGGCAGTGCGTATGTGGTCCGCCGGCTCTCGTGATCAGGCGAGGTGCGAGCGGACCTCGATGGCGGCCTCGTGGCCGTACGCCTTGGTGAAGCGGTCCATGAAGTCGCTGCGGCGCAGCTCGTACTCCTGTGTGCCGACGGTCTCGATGACCAGGGTGGCGAGCATGCAGCCCACCTGCGCGGCGCGCTCGTGGGAGACGCCCCAGGCGAGGCCGGACAGGAAGCCCGCGCGGAACGCGTCGCCCACGCCGGTCGGCTCGACCTTGGCTTCCTCCTCGGGGACGCCGACCTCGATCGGGTCCTGGCCGACGGACTCGATGCGCACGCCGTTCGCGCCGAGGGTCGTCACGCGGTGGCCGACGCGGGAGAGGATCTCGGCGTCGGTCCAGCCGGTCTTGGACTCGATGAGCCCCTTCTCGTACTCGTTGGAGAAGAGGTACGTGGCGCCGTCGAGGAGGGTGCGGATCTCGTCGCCCCCCATGCGGGCGATCTGCTGGGAGAAGTCCGCGGCGAAGGGGATCTCGCGAGTGCGGCACTCCTCGGTGTGCCGGAGCATCGCCTCGGGGTCGTCGGCGCCGATCAGGACGAGGTCCAGACCGCCCACGCGGTCGGCGACCGTCTTCAGCTCGATGAGGCGGGCCTCACTCATCGCGCCCGTGTAGAAGGAGCCGATCTGGTTGTGGTCGGCGTCGGTGGTGCAGACGAAGCGCGCGGTGTGCAGTGTCTCGGAGATCCGGACCGAGGCGGTGTCCACCCCGTGCCGGTCGAGCCAGGCACGGTACTCGTCGAAGTCGGAGCCCGCGGCGCCGACCAGGATCGGGTGGATACCGAGCTGCCCCATGCCGAAGGTGATGTTGGCGGCCACGCCTCCCCGGCGGACGTCGAGTGCGTCGACCAGGAAGGAGAGGGAGACCGTGTGCAGCTGATCGGCGACCAGCTGGTCGGCGAAGCGGCCGGGGAAGGTCATCAGGTGGTCGGTGGCGATGGAGCCGGTGACTGCGATACGCACGGCTGGGTGCTCCTGGAGAGGAGAGACAGGTTGACAGTTCACGCTACCGGGTCCGGAGACCCGCGCTGAAGAGGCAAAACTACCCGATAGTAGGGCTTTTTCCGAGGCGCCCGAATGCTTACGGTTCCGTTATGACCGTTATCCCGAAGGATGTCGTCATGAAGCGTGCGCACAGGCTCCCCGCGGAGACCCCGGAGAGCATGGAGACGCTGCGCGGCGACTGCGCCCGCATGGCTCCGCACTGGGTGGCGCCCACCAGGGCCGCCGGGGCCCCGGTGCCGCCGTCGCTGATCCACGGCGTCACCGTGCCGCCCGCCTCCGCGCGGCTCCTCGACGAGATGTCCGAGTACGGCGACTGAGGGAGACCGGCCCCGGGGCCTCGGCGCGCGCCAGGGGAACCGTGCGCTCCCCCGCTGCGTCCCATCGCTGTCCCCCGTGAAGGGGGTGTTGGGATACGACGAAGCCCGCCCATGGGTTTCCAGGGACGGCAGTGCAGTCGAAGGAGCGATGCGGTGAGCACCGAGCGATCCGTCCATGAGACGGCCGAGCCGCGGCGAAGGCGTGCCCGCCTCGCCGTCGCCTCGGTCGCGGCCACCGTGCTGTTGGTCGGCGGTGGTGGCGCGTACTTCGCGGCGACCGCGTCCGGCGGTGGCGGCGGCCAGGGCAACGGCGGCGCCCCGGCGGGAGACGGCGGCTCCCCGCCGCCCCTCGCGCTGGACGGCTATACGGGCGACGGCGGCAGGAGCGAAGGCAGCGGTGACGGCAGCGCCGGCATCGCGCCCGGTGAGCCCGACCCGAACGGCGTCACGTACAGGGCGACCGGCGAGCTGCCCGAGGGGCCGAAGGCGGCGTCCGTCTATCACGCGCGCGGCGAGGTCACCCGTGGCGAGGTGAGCGCGCTGGCCGAGGCGCTCGGCCTCTCCGGCACGCCGACGGTGCGGGACGGCGTCTGGCGGGTGGAGCAGGGCAAGGACGGTTCGGGCCCCTCGCTCCAGGTGAACAAGCAGGCGCCCGGCACCTGGACATTTGCCCGGCACGGCATGGGCGGCACGGACAACTGCCCCAAGGGCAAGCCCTGTTCGAGCACCTCCACCGCGCCGAACGGCGAGCTGGGCGACGCGGTCGGGGAGAAGGCCGCCAAGGCCGCCGCGGCGCCGGTCCTCAAGGCGCTCGGCCAGGACGACGCGAAGCTCGACGCCCGCCAGCTGATGGGCGCCGTGCGGGTGGTGAACGCCGACCCCAAGGTGGACGGCCTGCCGACCTACGGCTGGTCGACCGGCATCCAGGTCGGCTCGGACGGCCAAGTGGTGGGCGGCAGCGGCCAGTTGAAGACGCCCGACAAGGGGGCCCGGTACCCCGTGATCGGCGCCCGGGAGACCCTGGACCGGCTGAACTCGACCGCCGGGGACGGACGCGTCGGCATCGGCGGCTGCGCGACTCCCGTGCCGCACGCCGACGACAGCACGAAGACGGAGGGCGGCGGCGCGAAACAAGCGCCGTGCGAGCCCTCGTCCGCACCCGCGAAGCCGCGGCCGGTGGCGGTCAGCGGCGCCACCTTCGGGCTCGCGACGCACCACGTGGACGGCAAGCAGACGCTGGTGCCGTCCTGGCTGTTCGAGGTGAAGCCGCAGGGCGCGCGGGACACCTTCACGGTGACGCATCCGGCGGTCGCGCCCGAGTACCTGAGGTCGCCCAGCGCTCCCGGCACCCCGGCGCCCACCGAGGGGCCGGGCGGGCCGGGTGAGCCGGGTGACAAGCGTTCGGCGCGCATCGAGTCCTACAGCGCCGACAAAACGTCGTTGACCCTGCACTTCTGGGGCAGCGTCTGCGCCGAGTACGCGGCGTCCGCGAGCGAGGACGGCGACCGCGTGACCGTCACGGTCACGGAGACCAAGCAGAAGGGCCAGGTCTGCATCATGGTCGCCAAGGAGCTCTCGGAGACCGTCACCCTGGACAAGCCCCTGGGCGAGCGCAAGGTCGTGGACGCCGCGGGCGAGACGGTACGGCGGAAGTAACGCGGAGAAGACGAACGTACAGGCGTACAGACGTACGAAGGCGGCGGCCCCCTGAAGCTCAGGAGACCGCCGCCTTCGTACGTCTGTCCCTCCAGGTGTCCCTACGGGCTCAGCTGAAGGAGTCGCCGCAGGCGCAGGAGCCGGTGGCGTTCGGGTTGTCGATCGTGAAGCCCTGCTTCTCGATGGTGTCGACGAAGTCGATGGAGGCGCCGCCCAGGTAGGGAGCGCTCATCCGGTCGGTGACGACCTTCACGCCATCGAAGTCCTTGACGACGTCGCCGTCGAGCGAGCGCTCGTCGAAGAACAGCTGGTAGCGCAGGCCCGAGCAGCCGCCGGGCTGGACGGCGACGCGCAGGGCCAGGTCGTCCCGGCCTTCCTGCTCCAGCAGGCCCTTCACCTTGGCCGCGGCGGCGTCCGACAGGAGGATGCCGTCGCTCACGGTGGTGGTCTCGTCCGATACGGACATCTGCTTCTCTCCCGGGTTGTACGGAGACTGCTTGCCGACGGTTGCAACCGGCGGGGCCGCGGATTCATTCCGGGCCGAGCGCTTACGTCTTAGGTCTTAACATCTTGCCCCTTCATGCTCGCACATGGTTCTCCCAGGAGCACCGGGCCCTGGGGCGCGGGCCATGGAACGGCGAATGCGTCACATCGACACTATGGCCATCGTCAAACTGACGTGAACCGGTTATGATAGATAGCGTCAATTAGACGAAAACTCGTCTGCAGAAGAGAAAGGGTAGGTGTCGTCGTGACCACCGCCCAGTCCCCGGGGGACCTCGTGGACCTCGATGTCCAGCCCACACCGCTCGCCCTGCTGCTGCTCGGCCGCGAGGCCGACCCCAGGAGCGAGCGCGGCGTCGAGTGCCCCGGCGACCTGCCGTCCCCCTCCGACCCGGACCTGGTGGAGCGCGCCCGGGCCGCCAAGGAGAAGCTCGGCGACAAGGTCTTCGTCCTCGGCCACCACTACCAGCGCGACGAGGTCATCCAGTTCGCGGATGTGACGGGTGACTCCTTCAAGCTGGCACGCGACGCCGCCGCCCGGCCGGACGCCGAGTACATCGTCTTCTGCGGTGTGCACTTCATGGCCGAGTCCGCGGACATCCTGACGACGGACGACCAGAAGGTCGTGCTCCCCGACCTGGCCGCGGGCTGCTCGATGGCCGACATGGCCACCGCCGAGCAGGTCGCCGAGTGCTGGGACGTGCTGACCGAGGCCGGCATCGCCGAGCAGGTCGTGCCCGTCTCGTACATGAACTCCTCGGCGGACATCAAGGCGTTCACCGGCAAGCACGGCGGCACGATCTGTACGTCGTCGAACGCCAAGCGCGCGCTGGAGTGGGCGTACGACCAGGGCGGCCCCGGTGCGACCAAGGTGCTCTTCCTGCCCGACCAGCACCTGGGCCGCAACACCGCCGTGCGCGACATGGGCTTCTCGCTCGACGACTGCGTCGTCTACAACCCGCACAAGCCGAACGGCGGCCTCACATTCGAGCAGCTGCGCGACGCGAAGATGATCCTGTGGCGCGGGCACTGCTCGGTGCACGGGCGCTTCTCGCTGGAGTCGGTCGAGGACGTGCGCGCGCGGATACCGGGCGTGAACGTCCTGGTGCACCCGGAGTGCAAGCACGAGGTCGTGGCCGCCGCCGACTACGTGGGCTCCACCGAGCACATCATCAAGACCCTGGAGGCCGCGCCCGCCGGGTCCAAGTGGGCCATCGGCACCGAGCTGAACCTCGTACGCCGCCTGGCGAACCGTTTCGCCGCGGAGGACAAGGAGATCGTCTTCCTCGACAAGACGGTCTGCTTCTGCTCGACCATGAACCGCATCGACCTGCCGCACCTGGTGTGGACGCTGGAGTCGCTGGCGGAGGGCAACCTCGTCAACCAGATCGAGGTCGACCGGGAGACCGAGCAGTTCGCGAAGCTGGCGCTGGAGCGGATGCTGGCGCTGCCGTAGTCCTGGCCTGAGCCGTAGTCCTGGCCTGAGCCGCGCGTAAGGGGCGTCCGCTGTTGCGGGCGCCCCTTACCGCGGCGGGGCTTCGGGGGTGCGTACGCGAACCCCCGTGTCACTCCACCCGTGGGCGTACCAGGCCCGATTCGTACGCGATGACGACCAGTTGGGCGCGGTCGCGGGCGCCGAGCTTCGCCATCGCGCGGTTCACGTGGGTCTTCACGGTGAGCGGGCTGACTTCGAGGCGCTCGGCGATCTCGTCGTTCGAGAGGCCGCCGGCGACCTGGACGAGGACCTCGCGCTCGCGGGTGGTGAGCGCGTCCAGGCGCTCGCCGCGCACCGACGCCTCGCCGTCCGAACCGTCGCCCTGCGCGAGGAACTTGGCGATCAGCCCCTTGGTGGCCACCGGGGAGAGCAGCGCCTCACCCGCCGCCGCGATGCGGATGGCGCCGAGCAGTTCGTCGGGCTCCGCGCCCTTGCCGAGGAACCCGGAGGCGCCCGCGCGCAGCGACTGCACCACGTACTCGTCGACCTCGAAGGTCGTCAGCATCACCACGCGTACGTGGGCCAGGGCCGGGTCCGCGCTGATCTGCCGGGTGGCGGCCAGACCGTCCGTGCCGGGCATGCGGATGTCCATCAGGACCACGTCGGCCCGCTCCGACTTGGCGAGCCGCACCGCCTGAGCGCCGTCGGACGCCTCGCCGACCACCTCCATGTCGGGCTCGGAGTCGACGAGCACCTTGAACGCGCTGCGCAGCAACGCCTGGTCGTCGGCGAGCAGTACGCGGATCGTCACGCGGTCCCTCCCTTTGCCGTGGTGAGGGGCAGGATCGCATGGACGCGGAAGCCGCCGCCGTAGCGGGGTGCGGCCGTGCAGCTGCCGCCGAGAGCCGTGACGCGCTCGCGCATGCCGAGCAGGCCGTGGCCGCCGCCATCGGTGTTCGGCTCCCGCGTGCCGTCGCCGGCCTTGCCGGGGCCCGGGCCGTCGTCGATGACGGTGACCTCGACGTTCGGGCCCACGCGGACGACGCTGACCTCGGCCTTGGCGTCGCGCCCGGCGTGCTTCTGTACGTTGGTCAGGGCCTCCTGGATGATCCTGAACGCGGCGAGGTCGACGGCCGCCGGCAGGTCGAGGCCGACCTGGCCGAGGGCGACCTCGACGGGCAGACCGGCGTTGCGGAACGTCTCGACGAGCTCGTCGAGGCGGTGCAGCCCGGGGCCGGCTCGGTGGGCGCCTCGGGGTCACCGGTCTGCCGCAACAGGCCAACGGTGGCACGGAGTTCGCCCAGCGCCGAGCGGCTGGCGTCGCGGACGTGCGCGAGCGCTTCCTTCGCCTGGTCGGGCCGCTTGTCCATGACGTGCGCGGCGACGCCCGCCTGTACGTTGACCAGGGCGATGTGGTGGGCGACCACGTCGTGCAGGTCGCGGGCGATGCGCAGCCGCTCCTCGGCGACGCGGCGCCTGGCCTCCTCCTCACGGGTGCGTTCCGCCCGCTCGGCGCGCTCCCTTATGGCGTCCACGAAGGCGCGGCGGCTGCGCACCGCGTCGCCCGCGGCGGCGGCCATGCCGGTCCAGGCGAAGATGCCGAGGTTTTCCTGGGCGTACCAGGGCAGCGGTCCCGAGAGCATCGCGACGCCGGTGAGGCCTGTCATGGTGACCAGGCCGATCCGCCAGGTCGTGGAGCGGTCGGTGGTGGCGGCCACGGTGAAGAGCGCGATGACCGCGCACATCACGACGGGCGCGCGGGGTTCGCCGGTCAGCAGCTCCGTGATGGAGGCGGCGCAGGTGGCGGCGAGCACCGTCCAGGGGGCGCGGCGCCTGAAGACCAGCGCGAGGGCGCCGAGGGCCATCAGGAGCAGGCTCGACAGGTGGGGGGTGCGGGTGCCCCAGGTGGGGCCTTGCTCCCCGTAGGGCTCGGCGAAAGAGCCGACGACCATGCAGACGAGGACGACGGAGGCGAGCGCCGCGTCGACCGCCAGCGGGTGTGTTCGGGCCCAGCCGCGGCCTCGGACGAGAGTGGTCACGGTCAAACGGTACGGGGCCTTGGCGGGGGCCTGAGCGGTTTGTGGGGCTCGGCCCTTGGCGGGCCTCGGGCCGCGGTGAGGCCTTTGCGGGCCTTTGCGGGCTTCTGCGGGTGCGAGGTGGCTGAGCGCGCAGTTCCCCGCGCCCCTGAAGGCGCGCTTCGTCCGGCCTTCGTCGTTTTCCGCGGGTACGAGGTGGCTGAGCGCGCAGTTCCCCGCGCCCCTGAAGGCGCGCTTCGTCCGGCTTCGTCGTTTTCCGCGGGTACGAGGTGGCTGAGCGCGCAGTTCCCCGCGCCCCTGAAGGCGCGCTTCGTCCGGCTTCGTCGTTTTCCGCGGGTGTGATGTGGTGGGGCGCGCAGTTCCCGCGCCCCTTTCAGGGCGTCCCCGCGTACGACTTGAGGCGTCAGCCGGGGATCAGGCCGTCGTCCGAGAGCATGTCTCGGACGTCGTCCAGGCTCGCGTCCGGGGCGGGGAGGATCAGTTCGGAGGGTTCGAGGGCGTCGTCGGGGAGGGGCTCGCCGAGCTCGCGGACCTTGTCCAGGAGCGCGTGGAGCGTGCGGCGGAACCCGGCGGTGTCGCCGCTCTCGATCTCGCCGAGCAGTTCGTCGTCGAGCTTGTTGAGTTCGGCGAAGTGGCTGTCGGCCAGCTTCACCTGGCCCTCCCCCATGATCCGTACGATCATGTCGCCCTCCTCGGACGTCAGCTACTGCTTGTCGAAGCGCGGGGTGTCCTGCGGCTGCTGCTGCGTCTGGGGCTGGCCCTGGCCGCCTTCGATCGCCTGCTGGCCGCTGCTGGAGCCGCCCGCGAGCTCCGCCTTCATGCGCTGGAGTTCCAGCTCTACATCAGTACCACCGGAGAGGCGATCCAGCTCGGACTGGATGTCGTCCTTGGCGAGGCCGGAGGAGTCGTCGAGGGCACCGGAGGCGAGCAGTTCGTCGATCGCGCCGGCCCGCGCCTGGAGCTGCGCGGTCTTGTCCTCGGCGCGCTGGATCGCCATGCCGACGTCGCCCATCTCCTCGGAGATGCCGGAGAAGGCCTCGCCGATGCGGGTCTGCGCCTGCGCCGCGGTGTACGTGGCCTTGATCGTCTCCTTCTTCGTGCGGAAGGCGTCGACCTTGGCCTGGAGGCGCTGCGCCGCGAGGGTGAGCTTCTCCTCCTCGCCCTGAAGCGTCTGGTGCTGCGTCTCCAGGTCCGTCACCTGCTGCTGGAGCGCGGCCCGGCGGGAGAGGGCTTCGCGGGCCAGGTCCTCACGGCCGAGGGCGAGGGCCTTGCGGCCCTGGTCCTCAAGGGTGGAGGACTGCTTGTTGAGCTGGGCGAGCTGTAGTTCGAGCCGCTTGCGGGAGGTTGCCACGTCGGCGACGCCGCGGCGCACCTTCTGCAACAGCTCCAGCTGTTTCTGGTACGAGTAATCGAGGGTTTCGCGCGGGTCCTCGGCCCGGTCAAGGGCCTTGTTCGCCTTCGCGCGGAAGATCATCCCCATACGCTTCATGACACCGCTCATGGGCTTCGCGCGCCCCCTTCTGACGGACTTCCAGCTCCAGGTACTGCTCAGAACCCACAGTACGGGCCCTGCATCCATTACCGCACTGTTCGCGTGCGGATGCGCTCATCCCCAAGGACGACTGCGTGCGGCCCTGATCCGGCGTAAGGAGTAGGTGGCCCCCCGTCAACCGACCCCGAGTCGTCCCCGAGTCGGCTGGATACCGCCTGCTACGTCCCCTTAGGCACGTAAATCAAGACGCTCGGCGTTGCCGGATCGTTCCCCGTCGGGCTGCGGCCCACGCCCCCGCACCACGTACCCTTGGATTTTGTGTTCCGTAGCCGATCCAAGGAAGAGAAGGCCCCGGCCGCGCAGGCGCCGGTGACCGACTCCAAGCAGCCCCGTCACCCGCAGGCCCCCAAGGGCCGCCCCACCCCCAAGCGCGCCCTGGCACAGTCGCAGCGCCGCAGCGTGACCAATACGCCGACCACGCGCAAGGAGGCGGCGAAGCGGCAGCGTGACGAGCGCCGCGCGCAGATGGCGAAGCAGCGCGAGGCGCTGGCCAGCGGTGACGAGCGGTATCTGCCCGCCCGTGACAAGGGTCCGGTGCGCAAGTTCGCGCGCGACTTCGTGGACTCGCGCTTCTGCATCGCCGAGTTCTTCCTGCCGCTCGCCGTGATCATCCTCGTCCTGAGCATGGTCCGCGTGCCGCAGTTGCAGAACATCGCGCTGCTGCTCTGGCTCATCGTGATCGTGCTGATCGTCCTGGACTCCGTCGCCACCGCGTTCCGCCTGAAGAAGCGCCTCGCCGAGCGCTTCCCGAACGAGAGCAAGAAGGGTGCCGTCGCCTACGCCCTGATGCGTACGCTTCAGATGCGCCGGCTGAGGCTGCCGAAGCCGCAGGTCAAGCGCGGAGAGCGGCCCTGAGCGGATTCACCGGCGGGGCCAGGGCCTGGCTGGAGAAGCTGGGCGGACTGCGCAACGCCGTGCGTCAGGAGCTGGTGGCCCGGCAGCTCGACGAGCAGATAGTGGCGCGCTTCCCCGTGGGGCAGCGGCTGCGGGTGCTCGACGTCGGCATGGGCCAGGGCACCCAGGCGCTGCGGCTGGCCCGCGCCGGGCACAAGGTGACCGGGATCGAGCAGGACCCCACGATGATCGCCGCCGCGCGTGAGGCGCTCGCCGGGGAGCCGGAAGGCATCCAGGGGCGGGTACGGATCGTCGAGGGCGACGGCCACCAGACCGGGGTGCACTTCCTGCCGGGCAGCTTCGACGTGGTGCTCTGCCACGGCGTACTGATGTACGTGGAGGAGCCCGACGCCCTGCTCGCGGGGCTGGCCCGGATGCTGGCCCCCGGTGGGCTGCTCTCGCTCCTCGTGCGGAACGCGGACGCGCTGGCCATGCGGCCGGGGCTCGGCGGGGACTGGAGCGGCGCCTTCGCCGCCTTCGACTCCGTCACGTACCGCAACCGGCTGGGCCTCGACGTGCGGGCCGACCGGCTCGACGCACTGTCGGCGACGCTGGCGGGGATCGCGGCGCCGCTCCAGGTCTGGTACGGCGTGCGGGTCTTCACGGACACCGTCCCCGACGGTGCGCCGCTTCCTCCGGAGGGGGAGCTGGAGGCGCTGCTGGCCGCCGAGGAGCGGGCGGGGCGCACGGACCCCTACCGGCGGGTCGCCGCGTTGCTGCATCTGTGCGGGGTGCGGGACTAGCGGGACCTGGTTTCCGGGGCGGCCGGGAACTCGACGTAGGAGATCCGGCGGCGGAGCGGGAGAAACTGCTGCGGGAGTGGGCGGGCCAGCGCCCGCCCGCGCACCGGACTTGTCCATGGCGAGAGGCGGCGGCCGGAATTCCGGCCGCCGCCTCTCGCATGTCCATGTCCGCCCGTTCCGCTACGCCGGGTCCTGCGCGTGCAGGCTCATCGGGCCGTAGATCTTGTTCGCGTCCTCGAAGAGGGAGACCTGGTCGGCGCCGCCCTCGGCCAGTTCCTTCCAGTACTCACCGACCCAGGACTCGGCGTCGCCCTGGGTGGTGAACTCCTCCGGGGTCAGCGCGGGCTCGACCTCCGTCCCGTCCGCCTTCTCGAACCGCCACGTCCATGCTGCCATCGTCAGCCTCCCGAGGGTCCCGTAGCGGCTGGGGAGCCGCCTGAATCCGCTTGAAGCCTAGCCGGGCGCGCGGCGCCGGACCCGACGCGGGAGGATCTTCGTGTGGAACTGACTCTGCTCGGCACCGGCGCCCCCGAAGGGCTGCCCCTCCCCGGCTGCCCCTGCGCGGCCTGCGCGACCGCCCTCGGCGAGGCGGCGCGCGCGGCCACCGCGCTCCTCGTGGACGGCGTCCTGCTGCTCGACCTCACGCCCGGCGCGGCCTTCGCGGCGGCCCGCGCGGGGCACTCGCTCGGCGGTGTGCGCCAGGTCCTGCTCTCCCATCCGCACGACGGGCCCGCCGTGGAGGTCCCGGCCGGGCTCCCGCAGCCCGGGCGCGTCGCCGACGGGCGGGAGCTGGCGCTGCTGACCGGCCACCGGGTGCGCGCGGTGGCGCTGGACGCGCCCGGCTCGGGGTACGAAGTGACGGGGCCGGACGGCGAACGGCTGCTGTACCTGCCGCCGGGCGGCGCCCCCGCGGGACTCGCCGACGGCAACGGCAACGGCTTCGGACTCGGCTTCGCCGGGGCGGACGGCGGGCGCCCCGCGTACGAGATGGTCCTCGCCGATGTCCTCGGGCGCCCCGACGGGCTCGCCCGGCTGCGCGCGGCCGGTGCCGTCGGGCCCACCACCGACGTCATCGCCGTCCACATCGGCCACGAGGCGCCGCCGGGCGGGGAGTTGACGCGCCGGCTCGCGGCGGCGGGCGCGCGGGCCGTGCCGGACGGGACGACGCTGGTCGTCGGCGCCTACGAGGACGTGCCGGACGTGCCGCGCCGCACCCTCGTCCTCGGCGGCGCCCGCTCGGGCAAGTCGGTGGAGGCCGAGCGGCGCCTGGAGGCCTTCCCCGAGGTGCTGTACGTCGCGACGGGCGGGACCAGGAACGGCGACGCCGAGTGGGCGGACCGGGTGAGCCTGCACCGCGAGCGGCGTCCCGGCTCGTGGCGGACCGCGGAGACCTGCGACCTGGTGCCGCTGCTCACGGACGACGGGCCGCCGCTGCTCATCGACTGCCTGTCGCTGTGGCTGACCCACGTCATGGACGAGGTGAACGCGTGGGACGACGCCGAGTGGGCGGGCGGCGGCGAGCGACGGCTGCGGGGACGCGTCACCGAACTCGCGGACGCGGTGCGCGCCACCCGCCGCACGGTGGTCGCCGTCTCGAACGAGGTCGGTTCCGGCATCGTCCCCGCGACCGCGTCGGGCCGCCGCTACCGCGACGAACTGGGCCGCCTGAACGCGGCGTTCGCCGCCGAGTGCGAGCACGTGCTGCTCGTCGTGGCGGGGCAGGCGCTGCCGTTGCGCGGCTGACCCGCGCCCTGGACATCGCTTCAGGTGCCCTCGCCCCTGCGTGCGATGACCCGGTAGGTGTTGGAGAAGCCGGCACGGGTGAGCAGCGGGGCCAGGAGCCGGTCGAGGGCGCGGGCGAGGGTCAGCACCGGCACGGCGGCCCACCACGCGGCGCGGCGGATCGTGAGGCCGACGGGGGGCGCGGGCCTGGCGCGCCAGGGGACGTCCGCCCGGGGCAGGCAGCGGTCGAGGAGGAGCGTGAGCGCCCCGCTCAGGTCGGCGGGCACGTGCGAGGCGCGGCGCTCGGCGCGGACGACCGTGAAGCCGAGTTCCGCCAGCTCCGCGCGGAGGTTGGCGAGCGGCACGAGGTGCAGATGCCGGGGCTGGGAGTACGACGGCCACCACTGGCCGAGCAGCGCGGCGTAGCGGCAGCCGGGGTCGGGGGCCTCGATCATCAGGTGGCCGCCGGGGCGCAGGACGGTTCGCGCGGCCCGCAGCTCCGCGCGGGGGTCGGGGCTGCGTTCCAGCTGGTGGAAGAGGCTCAGGGCGTCGTACCGGCCGGCGAGGCGGTCCGCGAGCCCGGTGAGGGTGCCGCGGTGGCCCTCCTCGACCCGGCCGCGACGCACGGCCATCTCGATGCCCTTGCCGGGACCGAGCCCGTCGAAGGACGTGTACGGGAGGACCTGCTTGGCCAGGGCCGGGAACAGTGCCCGGCCGGTGCCGACGTCCAGCCAGCACTCGGGTTCGTCGAACTCGCGCAGGGCGCGGGCGCGGGCCAGGTGGCGCCGGTCGGTGGGTCTGGCACCGAGGAGCCTGCCGAGTGCCTTGCCGCCGAGGCCGCCCAGTCCGCCGAAGCCGCCCAGTCCGCCGAAGCCGCCGAAGCCGCCGAAGCCGCCGAGGACCTCCCGGTGGCAGAGGTCGCGGTGGTAGAAGGCCAGGCCTTCGGGGGTGAGGCGGGGATTCTGGAAGCAGTGGCCGCAGGTCACGCACTGGTCGAGCCGGAAGGTGCCCGGCTTGTGCTGGACCAGGTCGGTGGTGCGCAGCCGGAGCCGCAGCCGCGGGGAGCCGCACCAGGGGCAGTCGGGGCGGCGGGGCTCGTGGAACCGCTCCGTGCCCTGGGCGAGGGCGGCGAGGTAGGCGGAGCGTCGTTCGGCGGCCTGCTGGGCGACGTCCATGGTCGTACTCCTGAAGTGGGCGGCTTTGGTGGGTTAGGTCCGGCAATGACGTTATGTGCCCAATGGCGCACATGCCGTAACCGTCCGGAGGGCTCCCGCCGTGCGGTGCGCGGCCCTTGGGGCGGCCCTTGGGGCGGACCTCAGGGCGTTCGAACACCGGCGCCCGGGCTGCCGGTACTGTTCGGCGAATGAGCTCGCTGAATCTCGACGACTTCACCGACCTGATCGAGCGGCCCGACGGCGGGGTGCGCCGCGACGCCGAGGAGCGCAGGGAGCGGCAGATCCTGCCGTCCGGGTCCCTGGGCCGCCTCGACGAGCTGGGCGAGTGGCTGTCGGCGGCCCAGTCCGCGGTGCCGGTCCGGCCGGTCGAGCGGCCGCGCGTGGTGCTGTTCGCGGGTGACCACGGGGTCGCCGAACTGGGGGTCTCCGCGCGGCCCGCGGGCGGCGCCGCCGCTCTCGTGCGTTCCGTGCTTGCCGGGGAGAGCCCGGTGGCCGTGCTCGCGCGCCGCCTCGACGTACCCGTACGGGTCGTCGACATGGCGCTCGACTGCGACCCGGCCGAGCTGCCCGCCGAGGTCGCCGGACACCGGGTGCGGCGCGGTTCGGGGCGTATCGACATCGAGGACGCGCTGAGCGCCGAGGAGGCCGAGCGGGCGGTGCGCGCCGGCATGGCGGTCGCCGACGAGGAGGCGGACTCCGGTACCGACGTGATCGTGCTCGGCGATGTGAGCGTCGGCGGTACGACGCCCGCCGCGACGCTGATCGCCGCGCTCTGCGGCACCGACGCGTCCGTGGTGACCGGGCGGGGCGGCGAGGCCATCGACGACCTGGCGTGGATGCGTAAGTGCGCGGCGGTGCGGGACGCCCTGCGGCGGGCCCGGCCCGTCCTCGGCGACCAGCTGGAGCTGCTCGCGGCGGTGGGCGGCGCCGACCTGGCCGCGATGACCGGTTTCCTGCTGCAGTGCGCGGTGCGGCGTACGCCGGTCATCCTCGACGGCGTGGTCGCGGCGGCGGCGGCGCTGGTGGCCCAGCGGGTCGCCTTCCGGGCACCGGACTGGTGGCTCGCGGGCCACGACAGCGGCGAACCGGCGCAGGCCAAGGCGCTGGACCGGATGGCCCTGGAGCCCCTCCTCAACCACGGGGTGAAGATCGGCGAGGGCGCCGGGGGCCTACTGGCCCTGCCGCTGCTCCAGGCCGCCGCGGCCCTGTCGGCGGAGCTCCCGGAGCGGGCCCCCGCCGCGGAGCCCGGAGCGGAAGCGGAGCCCGCCGAGTAAGCCCCCTGCCGGCCCTGCCGCTGCCCCAAGCCGCCCCGGCCCCGTCGCCAGAGCTACCGGAGCTGGGCACCGCCCCGGAACCGGGAGCCGAGGCCGCGGCGGACTCCGTCGAGTAAGCCCCCGAGGGCGCGGAAGATCGGCGCAGGCACCGGAGCCCTGCCGGCCCTGCCGCTCACTGGCCCAAGCCGCCGCGGCCCCGTCGGCGGAACTCCCGGAGCGGGGACGGAGGCGGAACCGGGCCGGAGGCCCAGGCCGAGTCCGCGGCGGAGCCCGCGAGTAAGCCCCCGAGGGCGTGGGTCGGTCGCGCCGATCTTGCCCATATGATCCCTTTTCATGGGAGATGAGCAGATCCTCGCCGCGCGACAGAAACCACGCACTGTCGCACAGCGCCGCGCCGCGGGTTTCACCGTCTGGTATCTCCGCGCCGTCACGTTCGTCAACTTCCTCAGCGCGGTCTGGGTCTCCCTCGGGCAGGATCTGCGGCAGCACAACACGGAGAACTACTTCACCCCGTACCTGCTGACCGCGGGCTTCGCGTCCGGGGCGTTCACGATGTTCCTGGCGATCACCATGCGGCGCCGCAAGCGCGCCGCATGGATCCTCAACCTCGTGCTCAGCGGGCTCTTCCTGCTGCTCTTCGCCTTCGCCATGTGCTTCCCCGAGATCCGGCGGTACGCGCAGAACTGGATCTCCCTCGCCCTGACCGCCGCCTTCGTCGCCGCGTTGGTCGTCGGGCGCCGCGAGTTCTACGCCAAGGGCGACCGGTCCAACCCGAAGCTGGCGTCGGCCGTCGCGGTCGGCGGTCTCCTCGTGACCTCGCTGATCGCCGCGCTGCTCGTCACCGTCACCAACCGCGCCCAGGACGGCGGCCGTTCGACCTTCCTCGACCGCTGGCGCTACGGCACCATGCGCCTGGTCTCGCTGGCCGCCGACGACCGGCGCTTCGAGGGCATCACCACGCCCGGCTGGGTCAACGTCTCCATCAACGTCCTGAGCGCGCTGCTGCTCTGCGCCGTCCTGTATGCGGCGTTCCGCTCCCGCAGGGCCGTCGACCCGCTCACCGAGGAGGACGAGGTGCAGCTGCGCGCCCTGCTCGCCCGGCACGGCGAGCGTGACTCGCTCGGCTACTTCGCGCTGCGCCGCGAGAAGAGCGTCGTATGGTCGCCGACCGGCAAGGCGGCGGTCGCGTACCGCGTCGTCAGCGGCGTCTCCCTGGCCTCCGGCGACCCCATCGGCGACCCGGAGGCCTGGCCGGGGGCGATCGAGCCGTGGCTCGCCGAGGCCCGCGAGCACGGCTGGATCCCCGCCGTGATGGGCGCGAGCGAGGAGGCGGGCACGATCTACGCCCGGCACGGCCTGGACGCCCTGGAGCTCGGCGACGAAGCCATCGTGGAGACCGCCGCCCGAGGCGGAGCCACCAAGGAGGCCTTCACGCTGGAGGGGCGGGCCATGCGCACCGTCCGCCAGGCGTACAACCGCGTCAAGCGCGCCGGCTACACCGTCCGTATCCGCCGTCACGAGGACATCCCGCCCGACGAGACGGCGGAGCTCCTGCGCCGCGCCGACGACTGGCGTGACGGCGCCACCGAGCGCGGCTTCTCGATGGCCCTCGGGCGGCTCGGCGACCCGGCGGACGGGCGGTGCGTGATGCTGGAGTGCACGGACGCCGGAGGGGAGCTGCGGGCGGTGCTCTCCTTCGTGCCGTGGGGGCGGCACGGCCTCTCGCTCGACCTGATGCGGCGGGACCGCGACGCCGAGAACGGCCTGATGGAGTTCATGGTCATCGAACTCCTCCAGCACGCACCCGAGATCCAGATCACTCACGTCTCGCTCAACTTCGCGATGTTCCGCTCTGTCTTCGAACGTGGCTCGCGGCTCGGTGCGGGGCCGGTCCTGCGCCTGTGGCGGTCGCTGCTCGGCTTCTTCTCCCGGTGGTGGCAGATCGAATCCCTGTACCGCGCCAACGCGAAGTACCGGCCGATCTGGGAACCGCGCTTCCTCCTCTTCGAGAAGAGCGGGGATCTGCCGCGCATCGGCATCGCCGCCGCCCGCGCGGAGGGCTTCCTCGAAGCGCCGGGCCTGCCGAAGCTGCTGCACCGCAAACACCTGGAGTCGAGACGATGAGCGCCCTGGCCCGCCGCGCCCGCGCCGAATGGAGGCCGCTGTTCTCCGCCGTGCGCGACGGGCTCGCCGCCCGCCGGTGGCGTGCCGCGCCCATGACGGTGGCGGCGGTCTGCCTCACCGCCCTCTTCCAGTACACGCAGAACCAGCCCTGGGGTTACCGGTTCGTCCAGAACATCGGCTCCGTGCGCGCCGAGGACCCCCTGTGGCTCGCGCTGCTGCGCACCCCGCTCTCCCTCTTCGTGCCCGCGCTGGACCTGCCCGTGTGGGGCGCGCTCGCGCAGATCCTGCTCGTCTTCGGGATCGCCGAGATCTGCCTCGGGTGGTGGCGCGCACTCGTCATCGGGTACGCGGCCACGCTCGCCGGCACGCTCTACGCGCGCGTGGGCATCGCGCTGGGCCCCGGCAACCCCATCGGGCTCCCCGCCTCCGACGCGCGGGTCGTCGACACGGGCCCGTCCGCCGCCGTCGTGGGCCTCGCGGTGTACGTGTGCTGGCGGCACCGGGCGTACCTCACGGCGGCCCTGGTGACCGCCCTGATGGTCGTCGAGGTCGTCGTCAAGAACAACCTCGCGGGCAAGGAGCACCTGGCGGCGATCGCGGCCGTGCTGGTGCTCTGCGCGGTCACCGTCCGGCGTCACCGTGGCGGTGGCGGGCGTTCCGGGTCGTCCGGTCCCGGAAGCGGCCTCGGGTCGGGCGAGAAGCCGCCGATCCAGTCCTGGAGTCTGCGGCGGGGCGCCGCCCAGCGGCGGTCGTGGTGGAAGGCCCGCAGGCCCGCACGCGCGCGTGCCCGGTGGCGGTTGCGGTAGAAGCGCCGCGCCCACGCCGATCCCGGCCGGGCGAGCCGGACCGCGCCGATCAGCGCGACGAACGGGATCACCATGCCGATCAGGGCCATGCGCAGCTTGCCCTTGAAGAGCGCGATCAGGGCGAAGGCGCAGTTGACGCCGATGTTCAGCGCGAACAGGGCGCGGTTCTGCCGCTCGACGGTCGTCAGGTCGTTGACCCCGAACGGAGTGAAGCCGGTGAGCACCAGGACCACCAGGGCGGCCGTGAGCATCACGACCTCCACGCTCTTGCGGCCCTGCTCGGTCCAGTAGACGTCGTCGAGATGCAGGATCAGCGCGAACTCGTCGAGCACGAGCCCGGCGCCGATCCCGAAGAGGACGGCGGCGTACAGCGGCCCGGCGCCGTGCCGCCCGGTGGCCACCGCCCAGAACCCGCCGACCAGCATGAGGAAGATGCCCGGCACGACGTGGTGGACGTGCACGCCTCCCGAACGGATGTTCCGGAAGGGACCCTTGCCGGCCCGGATGAGCCGCGTGACCGTCCGGGTCACCAGAAAGGACCCCACGAAGGACAGCAGCGCGAGCAGCAGCGGCAGCTTCCCCGGCTCGACGACGTTCCGGTACCACCAGTCGCTCATGCGGCCCGCCAGTCGTTCATGCGCCCATCCTCTGTCCCCGAGGGGTGATCCGCAGGGCGGGGGGCCGTGCCGGGGTAGCCTTCGCCGGTGCCAAGAACCCCCCTGTCCGACGGCATACGTTTCGCCTTCGGCACCCTCACCGCGCTCCCCGTCAGGGTCACCCGCTGGGACCGCGCGGCCGCCCGCGCGGGCATGCAGTGCGCTCCCCTCGCCGGCCTGGTGGTCGGCCTGTGCGCGGCAGGTGTCGGCGGCGCGCTGACCCTGCTCGGCGCCGGGCCGCTGCTCGCCGCCGTGACGACCGCCGCCACCCCCGCCGCCCTCACCCGCGGCCTGCACCTCGACGGCCTCGCGGACACCGCCGACGGCCTCGGCAGCGCCAAGCCCGCCGCAGACGCGCTGCGCATCATGAAGCAGTCCGACATCGGCCCCTTCGGCGTCCTCACCCTGCTCTTCGTCCTCCTCGCCCAAGTCGCCGCGCTCTGCCGGCTGTACGAGAGGTCCTGGACCGAAGGGGCCGTCGCCGCCGTCGTCTCGGCCGCCGCCGCCCGCCTCGCCCTCACCCTGGCCGCCCGCACCGGAGTGCCCCGGCCCGCCCCGGAGGCCTCGGTGCCGCCGTCGCCGGGGTCGTCCCGCGTGGACGGGCCCTGCTGGTCGCGGCGGTCGTCACGGGCGCCGCGGCGGGCGCGGGCGCGCTGCTCGGGACGTACGGCATCGCGCGGGCGGTGATTTGCGTGGTCCTCGCGCTCGGCGCCGCCGAACTGCTGCTCCGCCACTGCGTACGACGGTTCGGCGGCGTCACCGGAGACGTCTTCGGCGGCCTCGCGGAGACCGCCGCGACCACCGCCCTGGTGGTGCTCGCGCTCGGCTGACCCCCAGGTCGGCCGAAACCCCTGCGTACGCGACACCCCATCGAACACACACAGTCAGGCGCACCGCTGCGCTCACGGGCGTAGGCTCGCGACGGGTTCACCACCCCACAGCCCGTCGAAACCCAACCGAAAGAGGACCTCACCACCGTGACTGCTCTGACTCTCAGCACCGCCGCCGCGTCCGGCCTGCGTGCCGACGCGATCGTCGTCGGTGTCGCGAAGGGCTCTGGCTCCAAGGGGGCTCTGGTCGTCGCGCCCGGCGCCGAGTCCGTCGACAAGGCGTACGACGGCAAGCTCGCGTCCGTCCTGGAGACCCTCGGCGCCTCGGGCGGCGAGGGCGAGGTGACGAAGCTGCCCGCGCCGGCCGGCTTCAAGGCCCCGGTCGTCGTCGCGGTCGGCCTCGGCGAGGTCCCGGAGAAGGACGAGACGTACGGCACGGACGCGCTGCGCCGTGCCGCGGGTGCCGCCGCGCGCGCCCTGACCGGCGCCAAGAAGGCCGCGTTCGCGCTGCCCGTCGAGGACGCCGACGACATCTGCGCCCTCGGCGAGGGCGCGCTGCTCGGCGCGTACTCCTTCGTCGCGTACAAGGACCGGGGCGACGCCAGGTCCGCCAAGAAGAACGGCAAGGACGCCAAGGCCCCCCTCGCCGAGGTGGCCCTGCTCGGCGGCAAGCCGCGCGACAAGGCGTACAAGGCCGCGATCGAGCGTGCCATCACCGTCGCCGAGGAGCTGAACCGCGCCCGCGACCTCGTCAACACCCCGCCGAACGACCTCGACCCCGAGGCCTTCGCGGCGGTCGCCGCCGCGGCCGCCAAGGAGCACGGCATCAAGGTCCAGGTGCTCGACGAGAAGGCGCTCGCCAAGGGCGGCTACGGCGGCATCCTCGGCGTCGGCGCGGGCTCGGACGCCCCGCCGCGCCTGGTGAAGCTCTCGTACACGCACTCCAAGGCGAAGAAGCACCTGGCCTTCGTCGGCAAGGGCATCACGTACGACTCGGGCGGCATCTCGCTGAAGCCCGCCGGTCACAACGAGACCATGAAGTGCGACATGGCCGGTGCCGCGGCGGTCTTCGCCGCCGTCGTCGCCGCCGCGCGACTCGGCCTCGAGGTGAACGTCACCGGCTGGCTGGCGCTCGCCGAGAACATGCCGTCCGGCTCCGCGACCCGCCCCGGCGACGTCCTGCGGATGTACAGCGGCAAGACCGTCGAGGTGCTCAACACCGACGCCGAGGGCCGCCTGGTCCTCGCCGACGCGATCGCCAAGGCCTCCGAGGAGGAGCCCGACGCGATCGTCGACGTGGCGACGCTGACCGGCGCCATGATGATGGCGCTCGGCAACCGCACCTTCGGCATCATGGCGAACGACGACGCCTTCCGTGCGTCGGTCCACGAGATCGCCGAGGAGGTCGGCGAGCCCTCCTGGCCGATGCCGCTCCCCGCCGACCTGCGCAAGGGCATGGACTCCCCCACCGCCGACATCGCCAACATGGGCGAGCGCATGGGCGGCGGCCTCGTCGCCGGTCTCTTCCTCCAGGAGTTCGTCGGCGAGGGCATCACCTGGGCCCATCTCGACATCGCGGGCCCGGCCTTCCACGAGGGCGCCCCCTACGGCTACACCCCCAAGGGCGGCACCGGCTCCGCGGTCCGCACCCTGGTCCGGCTCGCCGAGCACACCGCCGCGGGTGACCTGGGCTGATCCGGGTACGTCGAGCAGGGCTCCGGACGTTCGCCGTCCGGAGCCCTGCTCGATTTCGCCCACAACGAAATTCGTACATTCCTACGCGGCAGAACCGCTGTGGACGGCTGATCCGACGTCTCACAGCCTGGCCCGGCGTCCCGCCTCCCCTCGACAAGTGCGAAGATGGGTTCTCGGCAGGACAGGGCCCCCACCACAGGGCCGAAACAAGAGCGGCCGAATACCAGCCGACCGACCGGTCGTCCCCCGCGCAAAGGGGTCCGGCGTACGGCGCACATGCATGGAGGACGTGACGTGGCGAACGACGCCAGCACCGTTTTCGACCTAGTGATTCTCGGCGGCGGTAGCGGCGGTTACGCCGCGGCGCTGCGCGGAGCGCAGCTGGGCCTGGACGTCGCCCTGATCGAGAAGAACAAGCTCGGCGGCACCTGCCTGCACAACGGCTGCATCCCCACGAAGGCGCTGCTGCACGCCGGCGAGATCGCCGACCAGGCGCGCGAGGCCGACCAGTTCGGCGTGAAGGCCACCTTCGAGGGCATCGACATGGCGGCCGTCCACAAGTACAAGGACGACGTGATCTCCGGCCTCTACAAGGGCCTCCAGGGTCTCGTCGCCTCCCGCAAGGTGACGTACATCGAGGGCGAGGGCAAGCTCTCCTCCCCCACCTCCGTGGACGTGAACGGCCAGCGGATCCAGGGCCGCCACGTGCTCCTCGCGACCGGCTCCGTGCCGAAGTCGCTGCCGGGCCTGGAGATCGACGGCAACCGCGTCATCTCCTCGGACCACGCGCTGACCCTGGACCGCGTCCCGCAGTCCGCGATCATCCTGGGCGGCGGCGTCATCGGCGTCGAGTTCGCCTCGGCGTGGAAGTCCTTCGGGACCGACGTCACGGTCATCGAGGGCCTCAAGCACCTCGTGCCCGCCGAGGACGAGAACAGCTCCAAGCTTCTTGAGCGCGCGTTCCGCAAGCGCGGCATCAAGTTCAACCTCGGCACGTTCTTCGAGAAGGCCGAGTACACCGAGAACGGCGTGCGTGTCACCCTCGCCGACGGCAAGACCTTCGAGGCCGAGGTCCTCCTGGTCGCCATCGGCCGCGGCCCGGTCTCGCAGGGCCTCGGTTACGAGGAGCAGGGCGTCGCCATGGACCGCGGCTACGTCCTGGTCGACGAGTACATGCAGACCAACGTCCCGACCGTCTCGGCCGTGGGCGACCTGGTGCCGACCCTCCAGCTCGCGCACGTCGGCTTCGCCGAGGGCATGCTGGTGGCGGAGCGCCTGGCCGGTCTCAAGACCGTCCCTGTCGACTACGACGGCGTGCCCCGGGTGACGTACTGCCACCCCGAGGTCGCCTCCGTGGGCATCACCGAGGCCAAGGCCAAGGAGATCTACGGCGCGGACAAGGTCGTCGCCCTCAAGTACAACCTCGCGGGCAACGGCAAGAGCAAGATCCTCAAGACCGCGGGCGAGATCAAGCTCGTCCAGGTCAAGGACGGTGCCGTGGTCGGCGTCCACATGGTCGGCGACCGCATGGGCGAGCAGGTCGGCGAAGCCCAGCTGATCTACAACTGGGAGGCGCTGCCGGCCGAGGTCGCCCAGCTCATCCACGCCCACCCGACGCAGAACGAGGCGCTGGGCGAGGCCCACCTGGCCCTCGCGGGCAAGCCGCTGCACTCCCACGACTGACCTTTCAGTCTTCGGGCGCGACGAGACGACGACCAGACTTCCTTCCCCAAGCTCTCGACTACGCTCGAGCAGGGGAGGCCCCAATCTTTTGTAAGGAGCAACTGAAACCATGGCGGTTTCCGTATCCCTTCCGGCGCTCGGCGAGAGCGTCACCGAGGGCACTGTCACCCGTTGGCTGAAGGCTGAGGGCGAGCGCGTCGAGGCCGACGAGCCGTTGCTCGAGGTCTCGACCGACAAGGTCGACACCGAGATCCCCTCCCCGGCCGCCGGCATCCTGGCCTCCATCAAGGTCGCCGAGGACGAGACCGTCGAGGTCGGCGCCGAGCTGGCCGTCATCGACGACGGCTCCGGCGACGCGGGCGGTTCGGCCGCCCCGGCGCAGGCCGAGGCCCCCGCCGCCCCCGCGCAGGAGGAGGCCCCGGCCGCCCCCGCGCAGGAGGAGGCCCCGGCCGCCCCCGCGCAGGAGGAGGCCCCCCAGCAGCAGGCCCCCGCCCAGTCCGGCGGTTCCGCCGAGGGCACCGAGGTCACTCTGCCCGCGCTCGGTGAGTCCGTCACCGAGGGCACCGTCACCCGTTGGCTGAAGGAGGTCGGCGAGGAGGTCGCGGCCGACGAGCCCCTCCTTGAGGTCTCGACGGACAAGGTCGACACGGAGATTCCCTCGCCGGTGGCGGGCGTGCTCCTGGAGATCGTCGTCGGCGAGGACGAGACCGCCGAGGTCGGCGCCAAGCTCGCCGTCGTCGGCGCGCCCGGTGCCACCCCGGCCCCGGCCAAGGAGGAGGCCCCGGCCGCCCCCGCGCAGCAGGAGGCCCCCAAGCAGGAGGCCCCCAAGCAGGAGGCCCCGGCTCCGGCTCCGGCGGCCCCCGCCGCTCCGGCTGCCGCTCCCGCCGCCCCGGCGCAGCCCGCCGCTGCCGCCCCGGCCCCGGCCCAGCCCGCGGCCCCGGCTCAGGCTCCCGCCGCCCCGGCGCAGTCCACTCCGGCCGACGACGGCGCCTACGTGACCCCCCTGGTCCGTAAGCTCGCCTCCGAGAACGGCGTGAACCTCTCCGAGGTCAAGGGCACCGGCGTCGGTGGCCGCATCCGCAAGCAGGACGTCATCGCCGCCGCCGAGGCCAAGCAGGCCGCCCCGGCACCGGCCGCCGCCCCCGCCGCCCCGGCCGCGTCCAAGGCCCCGGCCCTGGAGACGTCCCCGCTGCGCGGCCAGACGGTCAAGATGACCCGCATGCGCAAGGTCATCGGCGACAACATGATGAAGGCCCTGCACTCGCAGGCCCAGCTGACCTCGGTCGTCGAGGTCGACATCACCAAGCTGATGAAGCTGCGCGCCAAGGCCAAGGACGCCTTCGCCGCCCGCGAGGGCGTCAAGCTGTCCCCGATGCCGTTCTTCGTCAAGGCCGCCGCCCAGGCACTGAAGGCCCACCCGGTCATCAACGCCCGCATCAACGACGACGAAGGCACCATCACCTACTTCGACGCGGAGAACATCGGCATCGCCGTCGACGCCGAGAAGGGCCTGATGACCCCGGTCATCAAGGGCGCGGGCGACCTCAACATCGCCGGCATCTCCAAGAAGACCGCCGAGCTCGCCGGCAAGGCCCGCGGCGGCGGCCTCACCCCGGACGACATGTCGGGGGCCACCTTCACCATCTCCAACACCGGCTCGCGCGGCGCCCTGTTCGACACGGTCATCGTGCCGCCGAACCAGGCCGCCATCCTCGGCATCGGAGCCACCGTCAAGCGCCCGGTCGTCATCAACCACCCCGACCTCGGCGAGACCATCGCCGTGCGGGACATGACGTACCTCTCGCTCTCCTACGACCACCGCCTGGTCGACGGAGCCGACGCCGCCCGCTACCTGACCGCCGTCAAGGCGATCCTGGAAGCCGGCGAGTTCGAGGTCGAGCTCGGCCTGTAGTACCGGCGCCGGTGAGGCTGTAACACTCGTCTCATCAGCACGTACGCCCCCGTCCGGAGTTATCCGGACGGGGGCGTCGCCGTATTGTCTAGGGGTCACACGCCCTTTGGGGTCCGCAGCCCCTGCCGGAGGAGCTCTCATGACCGCGCCCGTCGTTCACTCGCTGCGCGAACAGATCCGCGAGCACATCGTGGAGGGGATCGTCAGCGGGCGCTGGAAGCCGGGCGAGCGCATCGTGGAGCGGCGGATCGCCGTGGAGCTGGAGGTCTCGCAGACCCCGGTGCGTGAGGCGCTGCGCGAGCTGGAGACGCTGCGGCTCATCGAGTCCGCGCCCAACAAGGGCGTCCGCGTACGGAACCTGACCGCCGCCGACCTGGAGGAGAGCTACCCCGTGCGGGCGGGCCTGGAGGCGATCGCCGCCGAGCTTGCGGCCGAGCGGCTGGCCGAGGACTGCACGGCCCTGGAGCCCCATGTCGCCGCCCTCTACGAGGCGGATCGGGCCTCGGACGGCACCGGGCAGGTGCGGCACACCGTCGCCTTCCACCGGGAGCTGGTGCGGGCCGCGGACAACTCCGTCCTGCTGCACACCTGGGAGGGCCTCGGCATCGAGGTCTTCACCGCCCTGTCGATCCGCTGGCTGGGCACGGTCCAGCAGTCGTACGCGGAGGAGCACGAGGCGCTGGTGTCCGCGTTCCGGCGGCGCGATCCCGCCATCGCGGAGCTGGTGAAGGCCCACGTCCTCGGCTGCGCGCCGCGTGCCTGAGCCGGTGCTCATCCGTGGCCGCGGGCCCGCAGACGTGCTCCCACCTGCGTAAACCCGTCACATCGAAGGCACCGCGTGCCCACTTTGCTGGCACCGGATGCCGACTTTCGATATCAGGGCAAGTTTTTCGCTCAACGCTTTGATCGATCATCGATCACGGGCTTACAGTCGTCGATGGCTCTCACCAGAGCCTCACGCCCTGTCCTGCCAAAGACAACGGGCACCCCCACCCCTTACCGAACAGGGGACCCCCTCCGACTCAGGAAGGCGGCGCAATGACCGACCCCTCCGCAATCCAGCCGAGCGAGCTCGACCAGCTCCCGGACCGCGACCCCGAGGAGACCGCCGAATGGCAGGCCTCCCTGGACGCCGTTACGCAGGCGGCCGGGCCGCACCGTGCCGCGTACCTGATGCGCCGCACGCTGGAGCGCGCCGAGGGCGCGGGCCTGGCGCTGCCGAAGCTCCTTGAGACCGACTACGTCAACACCATCCCCACCGCGGCCGAGCCTTCCATCGAGGAAGCGGGCGGCGACGAGGAGATGGAGCGGAAGATCACCGCGTGGAACCGCTGGAACGCGGCCGCGATGGTCACCCGCGGTTCGAAGCACGGCGTCGGCGGCCACATCGCGACCTTCGCGTCGGCGGCCTGGCTGTACGAGACCGGCTTCAACCACTTCTTCAAGGGCAAGGAGTCCGGCGAGGCCGCCGGCTCCGGCGACCAGCTCTACATCCAGGGCCACGCCTCCCCGGGCATCTACGCCCGCGCCTTCCTCGACGGCCGTCTGAACGAGGCGCAGCTCGACAACTTCCGCCGCGAGTCGGGCGGCGACGGCCTGCCGTCCTACCCGCACCCGCGCCGCCTGCCCTGGCTCTGGGAGTTCCCGACCGTCTCGATGGGTCTGGGCCCGCTCTCCGCCATCTACCAGGCGCGCTTCAACCGCTACCTCACCAACCGCGGCATCAAGGACGTCTCCGCCTCGCACGTGTGGGCGTTCCTCGGTGACGGCGAGATGGACGAGCCCGAGTCGACGGCGGCCCTCGCACTGGCCGCGCGTGAGGGTCTCGACAACCTCACGTACGTCATCAACTGCAACCTCCAGCGTCTCGACGGCCCGGTCCGGGCCAACTTCCGCGTGGTGCAGGAGCTGGAGGCCCAGTTCCGCGGCGCCGGCTGGAACGTCATCAAGGTCCTGTGGGGCAACGCCTGGGACGAGCTGTTCCAGCTCGACACCACCGGCGCCCTGGTCCGGCGCCTGCGCGAGGTGCCGGACGCGCAGTTCCAGACGTACGCGACGCGCGACGCCGCCTACATCCGCGAGCACTTCTTCGGCGCCGAGCCCGCCCTCGTCGAGCTGGGCAAGCTGCTCAGCGACGACAAGATCAGCGAGTGCTTCCACCTCTCGCGCGGCGGCCACGAGGCCCGCAAGGTGTACGCGGCCTACCGCGCGGCGCTCACCCACAAGGGCGCGCCGACCGTGATCCTCGCGCAGACGGTCAAGGGCTTCACCCTCGGCAAGGGCTTCGAGTCCAAGAACGCCAACCACCAGATGAAGAAGCTGACGGTGGACGAGTTCAAGGACATGCGGGACCTGCTGGACCTGCCGATCCCGGACAGCGCGTTCGTCGACGGCCAGGTGCCCTACGGCCACCCCGGCGCCGACTCCCCCGAGGTCCGCTACCTCCAGGAGCGCCGCGCGGCCCTCGGCGGCCCGGCCCCGGCCCGCCGCACGCAGCCGCTGGCCCCGCTGCCGGCCGCCGCGGACAAGACGTTCGCCTCCTTCGACAAGGGCTCCGGCTCGCAGAGCGTGGCGACGACCATGGCGTTCGTACGCCTGGTCAAGGACCTCGTACGCGACAAGGAGACCGGCAAGCGCTGGGTGCCGATCGTCCCCGACGAGGCGCGCACCTTCGGCATGGAGTCGCTCTTCCCGTCCCTCGGCATCTACTCGCCGAAGGGCCAGACGTACGAGCCGGTCGACCGCGACCAGCTGATGTACTACAAGGAGGCCAAGGACGGCCAGATCCTCAACGAGGGGATCACCGAGGCCGGTTCGATGGCGGACTTCATCGCCGCGTCCACGTCGTACGCGACGCACGGCGAAGCGATGATCCCCTTCTACATCTTCTACTCGATGTTCGGCTGGCAGCGCACCGCCGACCAGATGTGGCAGCTCGGCGACCAGCTCGGCCGCGGCTTCCTCGTCGGCGCCACCGCCGGCCGTACGACGCTGACGGGTGAGGGCCTCCAGCACGCGGACGGCCACTCGCCGGTGATCGCGGCGACCAACCCGGCCGCGCTGACGTACGACCCGGCGTTCGCGTACGAGATCGCGGCGATCGTCAAGGACGGTCTGCGCCGCATGTACGGCGAGGCGCTGCCGGGCGAGGACCCGAACGTCTTCTACTACCTCACGGTCTACAACGAGCCGATGCCGCAGCCCGCGAAGCCCGCGGGCGTCGACGAGGGCATCCTGCGCGGCCTCTACCGCTTCAACACGGCGGAGTCGGCGGGGCTCTCCCCCGCGTCCCCCAAGCTCTCGGCTCCGCTAGACCAGGGAGGTGCCCCCACCGCCGTGCGCATCCAGCTGCTCGGCTCCGGTACGGCCATCCACTGGACGCTGGCCGCCCAGAAGATGCTCGCCGAGGAGTGGGGCGTGGCCGCCGACGTGTGGTCCGCGACGTCCTGGACGGAGCTGCGCCGTGACGCCCTGGAGGCGGACGAGGCGCTGCTGCGCGGCGAGGAGCGCACCCCGTACATCCGTACGGCGCTGGAGGGCGCCCAGGGTCCCGTCCTGGCCGTCTCCGACTACATGCGCCAGGTCCCGGACCAGATCGCGCAGTGGGTCGAGCAGGACTACTCGTCGCTGGGCGCCGACGGCTTCGGTCTGTCCGACACGCGTGACGCGGCCCGCCGCCACTTCGGCATCGACGCCGAGTCGATCGTCGTCGCGGCGCTCGCGCAGCTCGCCCGCCGGGGCGAGGTGCCCGCGTCCGCGGTGAAGGAGGCGCGGGCCAAGTACGGCCTGTAAGCACGCGGTACACCGGTGCGGGTCCCTGCTGTCGGCGGGGGCCCGCACCTGCGTGTGCGGACGGCATCATGGGGTCATGCGCGCTGCCCGCCTCATCAAGATGGTGCTTCTGCTCCAGTCACGGCCCTCCATGACCGCCGCCGAGCTGGCCGCCGAGCTGGAGGTGTCGGAGCGGACCGTCACGCGGGACGCGCAGGCCCTGTCGGAGGCGGGCGTACCCGTCTACGCCGACCGGGGGCGGACCGGCGGCTACCGGCTCATCGGCGGCTACCGCACGCGGCTCACCGGGCTGGGCCGCAGCGAGGCCGAGGCGCTGTTCCTCTCCGGGGTGCCGGGCGCGCTGCGGGAGATGGGCCTTGAGGACGCGGCCTCGGCGGCCCGCCTGAAGGTGTCGGCGGCGCTTATGCCCTCGCTGCGGGACGCCCCGCGCAGCGCCTCGCAGCGGTTCCACCTGGACGCGCCGGGCTGGTTCAAGGAGGCGCCCGCGCCCGAGCTGCTGCCCGCCGTCGCGGACGCGGTATGGGACGACCGGCGGATCACCGCCCGCTACCGCCGCCAGGAGTCCGAGGTGGAGCGGGAGTTGGAGCCGTACGGCCTCGTGCTCAAGGCGGGCGTCTGGTACTTGAGCGCGCGGGTGCCCGACTCCCCCGGCTCCGGGGCGTACCGCGTGTACCGCATCGACCGGTTCACCGCGATCGCCGTCGGTGAGGAACGCTTCGTACGGGACGAGGAGTTCGACCTGCCGGCCTTCTGGGAGGAGCGGGCCGCGCAGTTCGCGCGGGCGATCCTGCGGGCGGAGGTCGTGGTGCGGCTCACCGAGGCGGGTGTGCGGCAGCTGCCGCACGCCACCGACCGGGCGGTGGCGCGGGAGGCCATGGCCGGCGCCGGTGAGCCCGACGCGTCGGGCAGGGTGACGGTCACCCTGCCCGTCGAGAGCGACGACGTGGCGTATACGCAGCTCATGGCGCTCGGCCCGGAGGTGGAGGTGCTGGAGCCGGCCGCGCTGCGCGAGCGGTTCGCGGAGGCGGCGGCGCGCTCGGCGGCGCTCTACGGTAGCCCTACCGGTAGTTCTACCGGCAGCTCTACCGGTAGCCGGTGACGTCCGCCGTTTCGCTCTCCTGGTCGACCTCCGTGATGTACCGCCAGGCGTCGGGCGCGGAGCCGTCGATGTCCGTGAAGCCGTACTCCTTGGCGAGACCGCCGCTGGAGAGCGACGCGCCGTTGTACCGCGCCACGTCGGGGTCGGCGGCGAGGGCGACGAGCGCCCGGCCGACGAAGGTGGGCGTCTCGGAGATCGCGAAGTGCGGGTTCTGCTCGCAGCCCGCCCGCCAGTTCTCCTCGGTCACCTTGAAGTGGGTGTCGAGCATGGCCTCGGAGCGCAGCCAGCCGGGGGACAGCGCGAGGGCCGTGCAGCCGTACTCGGCGACCTCCTCGGCGAGGCCGCGGGCCATCCGCAGCGGGGCGGCCTTGGCGAGGTCGTAGTAGAAGGGCTTGCGGTAGTTCGGGCCGTTGTACTCAGCGGTGCCGTCGGTGACCTCGACGACCAGGCCGCCGGGGTTCCTGATGAGCAGGGGCAGCGCGTACCGGCTGGTGACGATGTGGGTCTCGACGCCGAGGCGCAGGACGCGCAGCCCTTTGTCGAGGTCGTGCTCCCACATCTTCTTGTCCCACTCGACGTGGAGGTCGCCGCCCCAGATGTCGTTGACGAGGATGTCCAGGCGGCCCTGCTCACGGTCGATCCGCTCGACGAGGGACGCGACCTGTGCGGGCTCCAGGTGGTCGGTGGGCACGGCGATGCCCGTGCCGCCCGCGGCGTCGACCAGCTCGGCGGTCTCCTCGATGGTCTCGGTACGGCGGCCGACCTCGCTGATGCGCTCGCGCGTGGTGCGTCCCGTGACGTAGACGGTGGCTTTGGCGCGGCCCAGTTCCACGGCCATGGCGCGCCCGGCGCCGCGCGTGGCACCGGCGACGAGGGCGGTCTTCCCGGTCAGGGGCTGTGCGGGGTCGCCTGCTTGCTGTGTGGTCTCCATGTCCTTGAGGCTTCCACCGAAAGAAGACAACTCCTGTCGGTTTTTCCAAGGGCATGTGCGCGCATAACGAGACAGCCGCATTCCGGCGCACTCCGCATGCGCCCCCACTCCGCAGGCCCGATGCTGGACCCGTGATGGACGAGACGGAGTTCTGGGAGATCGTGGACAGCACCCGCGAGGCCGCCGGCGGCGACCCCGAGGACCACGCCGAGCTGCTCGTCGAGAGACTGCTGGGGTACGACCCGGACGCCGTCCTCGACTTCGCCCGCCACTTCGAGGCCCGGTACAACCGCGCCTACCGCTGGGACCTGTGGGGTGCCTCCTGGGTGCTGCTCGGCGGCGCGAGCGACGACGCCTTCGACTTCTTCCGGTGCTGGCTGATCGGCCAGGGCCGGGAGGTCTTCGAGGGCGCGCTGCACGACCCCGACGCGCTCGCCGATCTCCTGGACGACTTCGACGAGGAGCTCGACGGCGACGGCGAAGAGCTGGGCTACGCGGCCGATGAGGCGTACGAGCAGCTCACCGGCCTCGTCGCACCGGACCTCGGCATCCTGCCCGCGCCGCCCGAGCCGGTGGGCACGCCCGTCGACTTCGAGGACGACGCCGTGATGGCGCAGCGCTATCCGAAGCTGTGGGGTCGCTTCATGGCCGACTGAGCCCGGAACATGCGGCTCAGTAGTGCGTGCCGCCGTCGATCCGCACCTCGGTGCCGGTGATGAAGCGGCCGTCGTCCGAGGCCAGCATCGCGACGACGGAGGCGACGGTCTCCGGGCCCGCGAAGCCCTGGCCGAGGGCGGGCGCCAGCTTCACGAACAGGCTCATGTCGGCGTTCTCGGGCAGGCCGGGGCCAAGGCTCTGCCGGCTCGCACCCGAGCCGTCCGTCATCCCGGAGGAGATGGAGCCGGGCTGTACGGCGGTGAACCGGATGCCCTGCTTCGCGTACTCGGCGGCGAGGGCGTGCGTCATGGACTGGATGCCGCCCTTGCTGGCCGCGTACGCCGCCATGTACGGGTGGGCGAACATCGCCGAGGTCGAGCTGAAGTTGACGACAGCGGAGCCCTCGCCCTGGAGCAGTGCGGGTATCGCCTCGCGGATCATCAGGAAGGTGCCGGTGAGGTTGACGGCGATGACCTGGTTGAAGGCGTCGAGGGTGGTCTCGTGGGTGTGCGAGGAGCGCAGGATGCCCGCGGCGTTCACCAGGACGTCGAGGCCGCCGAGCGCGGCCGTGGCGGTGGCGACACCGGCGCGGACCGAGGCCTCGTCGGCGATGTTCACGACGGCGGTGGTGAGGCGCTCCGCGTCCGCGCCCGCCTTGGCGACGGTGTCCTTGAGCCCGTCCTCGCTGACATCGGCGGCGACGACCCTGCCGCCCTCGGCCAGCATGCGCAGCACGGTGGCCTGTCCGATGCCGGAGCCGCCGCCGGTGACCAGGGCGCGGCGTGCCTCGTAACGGTTCAGGGTCTGCATTGTCGTACTCCCACTTCCGGAGCTCTCGGCTCCGCTCGCTTGCCCGGGGCGCGCTTCCCCGGGTACGTCGTTCACATTACGCCCGACTGGCACAATGTGCCAGTAAGGCCCGCGATGCCAATACGCGGGAGTGGGCCGCGTAGTCTGCCGGGGTGAGCACACAGCCCCTGACCCTCACCGAGCGCCGCAAGCTGGCCACGCAGCTGGAGATCGCACACGCGGCGGCCGAACTGTTCACCGCGCACGGGACCGACGGCACCACGGCCGAGGCCATCGCGCACCGGGCCGGGGTCGCGCTGCGCACCTTCTACCGGTACTTCCGCGCCAAACAGGACGCCGTGGGACCACTGCTCGCCGTCGGCGGGGAGCGGTGGCGGGCGCTGCTGGCCACGGCGGAGCCGCGGGCGGCCCTGCCGGACGCCCTGCGGGCAGCGGTCCGTGAGGTGCTCGCCGCGCCGGACAAGGCGGCGGCGGAGGGACTGCGTCAGGTGCGCGGCCTGCTGCGCGCCGCCGCGGGGGACCCGGCGCTGCGGGCCGTCTGGTACCGCGTGAACCAGGAGTCCGAAGAGAAACTCCGACCCGTCGTGGCCGAACGCGCGGGCCGAGGGGCAGGCCAGGGGACGAGTCAGGGGGCGAGCCCGCTCCAGGTCCGCCTCGCCGCGGCCGCAGCGACCGCCGCGATCCGGATCGCCCTGGAGACCTGGTCGGAGACGGACGAGGATGTCACGGGCCCCAACTCCCCCGCGGACCTCGCGGTACGGTGCCTCGACCGGCTCATGGGCCCTGGGTGGTGAGAGGGCGCAGCGCAGGGAGTGCCGGGGGTACCGGGGCCACAGGCCGCCAGACGGCGCGGCCGTCGGGCCCACGGGGCGTGAGAGGGCGCGGTGCCGGGCCCACGAGACGCGAGACGGCGCGGCCCCGAGCTACGGGCCGTCAGACCCGGATCGTGACGGCGCGCCGCCGAGCCACAGGCCGCCAGACGGGGGCCGCCGGACCCACGAGGCGCGACACGGCGCGGCGCCGAGCCACGGGCCACCAGACCCGCATCGCGACAGCGCGACAACAAGCCACGCGTCCTCAGACGGCGCAGCACCGGAGGTGCCGGGCCACGTACCGCCAAACGGCACGGGCGCCCGGCCCACGGGTCGTGAAACCGCGCGGAACCAGGCCCACGAGGTGTGAGACGGCGCGGCGGCGGGCCCATGGTCGTGAGACGGCGCGGTACCGAGCCACAACCGTCAGACCCGGATCGTGAGACGGCGCGGCAACCAGCCCACGGATCGTAAGACGGTCGGGCGCCGAGCCACAGGCCGCCAGACGGCGCGGCACCCGGCGCCCACGCATCGTGAGGCACCGCGGCACCCGGCGCCCACGCATCGTGAGGCACCGCGGCACCCGGCGCCCACGCATCGTGAGGCACCGCGGCACCGAGCCCGGCTCTAGCCGGCCGGCTCCGGGCCCGGAGCCTCCCCCTCCGGGGCGTCCCTCTCCGCAGCCTCCTCCCCACCGGCGTCCGCCTCCGCAGCCTCCTCCCCACGGGCGTCCCTCTCCGGAGCCTCCTCCTCCGGGGCGAACACCATCATCGTCACGTCGTCCCGTACCGTCCCCGCGTAGCGCACCACGTCCGACCAGACCCGCTCCGTGAGGCCGGCCGGGTCGTCCGGGGCCGCGGGGTCCGCCTTCACCATCTCGCTGATCCGGTCGGCCAGCGGATAGAACGTGCCGGACGCGTCGCGCGCCTCGCTCACCCCGTCGGTCAGGCCGAACAGCCGGTCCCCCGCGAGCAGCGGCACCGTCAGCTGTTCCGGCGGGGCCAGGCCCGCGATGCCGAGGCCGAGCGGAGGGCCTGACGCCACCGGGAGCTCGGTGACCTCGGGGCCGCGCAGCAACAACGGCGGCGGATGGCCGCAGGAGACGACGCGGACGACGGAGGAGTCGTCGGGGAACTCCAGCAGCACGGCCGTGGCGAACAGCTCGGCGTGCTCGTCGCCCTCCGAGTCGACCACGAGCCTGCGGTCGAGGCGGCCCGCGACGCCCTCCAGGTCGGGCTGGTCGAGAACCGCCTCGCGGAAGGCGCCGAGCAGCGCGGCGACCGTGCCGACGGCGGCCAGCCCGTGCCCCTGCACATCGCCGATGAGGGCCCGTACGACGCCCGGCCCCCTGCGTACGTCGAAGAAGTCGCCGCCGACCAGCGACTCGTGCTGCGCCGCCTGGTACAGGCCCGCGAACCGCACGCGCCCGACCCGTTCCGGCAGCGGCGGCAGGACCGCGAACTGGGCCGCCTCGGCGACCGTGCGGACTGTGACGAGCTGGGCCTCGCGGCGGCTGCGCACCCAGGCGAAGACCACGCTGAGCAGGGCGATGAAGGCGATGGTCAGCTCGTCGCTGTTGCCGGGACGGCCGAGCCCGAAGCCCGGCAGCGAGAGCAGCACGACCACCGTGCCGCCGAGCAGCGCGGTGGCGGCGGGCCCGTACGACAGGGCGGCCAGCGGCGGGGCCGCCGCGACCAGGAAGGTCAGGTCCACCGTCTTCGGGGTGATCAACTGGAGGCAGGCGATCACGACCAGGAGCAGGGGCGGGGGCCAGCGCAGCCACGGCGGGGGCGGTGTACCGCGCAGCAACCAGTCGCGCTGCTCCGCGTCGCGCCGTCTGGCCGCAGCCCTGATCATCTCTTCACGCTCCTACGCACGCGGGGACACCGCACGCCGAGCCGGTCCGTCGGGTGCGGGGTCCCGGCAGACCGCGGGGACCTCCGGGGGTCACAGAGGACGGCCCATCAGCACGTCGTCGACGTACTCGCCGTCCAGCAGGAACTCGCCCGGTAGCACGCCCTCGATGACGAAGCCCTCCGTTTCGTAGAGCTTGCGGGCCGGGGTGTTGTGCCCGAGGACCCGCAGCGTGATGCGGACCGCGCCCTGCCTGCGCGCCTCGTCCATGGCCGCCCGGATCAGCCGTCTGCCGACCCCCGTGCCGCGTACGTCCTCGGCGACGAGGAAGCCCTGGATCTGGCGGACGTGGGCGTTGACGATCAGCGGGGTGGGGAAGCCGAGCTTCACATAGCCGACGAGCCGCCCGTCCAGCTCGGCGACGAGGTGGTCGTGGGGGCCGAACCGGTCGCTGAAGAAGGGCTCGTAGGGAGGCTCGGGGCGGGGCTGCACCGCGTGCAGGGTGGACCACGCGGCGCGGTCGAGACGGGCGAGGGCGTCGTCGTCCTCGGGCAGCGCGGTACGTATGTGCATGTCCGTCATGGCGCCACTGTACGGCGGCGCCCGCCCCGCCCACCGGGCTTTCCCGGCCGTGCGCCAACGCGTCCAGCGACAGGGCCCGCCACGCCGTTCGGAGGCAGGATGGACCCATGGAACCCACACAGCAGCAGCGTCATCGGGTGGCCGTCGCCGGCGCCTCCGGGCTCATCGGCGCCGCGCTCACACGCTCTCTCGCCGAGGACGGGCACGAAGTGGTCCGGCTGGTGCGCAGAGCACCCCACGGCAAGGACGAGGTGCGCTGGGACGCCGAGGAGGGGTACGTCGACACGGTGGGCCTCACGGGCTGCACGGCGGTCGTCAACCTCGCGGGCGCGGGCATCGGCGACCACCGCTGGACGGACGCGTACAAGCGGGAGCTGCGCGACAGCCGGGTTCTGGGCACCGGCACACTCGCCGCCGCGGCTGCCTCGCTCGACGTACCGCCCCGGGTGTTCCTGAACGCCAGTGCGATCGGCTACTACGGAGACACCGGTCAGCGCGCGGTGGACGAGAGCGCCCCCGCCGGGGAGGGGTTCCTGCCGTCGCTGTGCGTGGAGTGGGAGGCGGCCACCTCGGTCGCCGAGCGGGCGGGCATCCGTACCGTCGTCGCCCGCACCGGCCTGGTGGTGGCGCGCGAGGGCGGCGCCTGGGCGCGCCTCTTCGCGCTCTTCAAGGCGGGCCTCGGCGGCCGCCTCGGCAACGGCAGGCAGTACTGGAGCTACATCTCCCTGCACGACGAGGTCGCCGCGCTGCGCCATCTCCTCGACACGGAGTCGTTGTCGGGCCCGGTGAACCTCACGGCACCCGATCCGCTCACCAACGCCGAGGTGACGGCCGCGATGGGGCGGGTGCTGAAACGGCCGACGCTCCTCACGGCACCGGCTCCGGCGCTGCGGCTGGTGCTCGGCGAGATGGCCGGCGACGTCCTCGCGAGCCAGCGGGTTGTGCCGAGGCGCCTGCTGGACTCCGGCTTCACGTTCACGTACCCCGGCATCGAGGAGACGCTGCGGGCGGCCCTGAGGTGAAGGGGCCCTGAGGATCTCGCCGCGTGCGACCGGCGTGCGACCGTGCCCGGTGCGTGCGCGACTGCCGCCGGCCCGGCCCGCTCCTACCCTCGTCCCGAAGCCGGGGATTCCGGAGCCTCGTCGGGGGCATCAGCTCCCCACCAGCCGCGCGACCTCTGGGAGGGGCACGTGCTAGAGCCAGCGCACCATGCGGATGTCGTCATCGTGGGGGCCGGGGCCGCGGGGCTCTCGGCCGCGCATCGGCTGACCAGCGCCGGTGTAACGACCGTTGTCCTGGAGGCCGCCCCTTACGTCGGCGGCCGTATGTCGACCGAGAAGGTCGACGGCTTCCGGCTCGACAGGATCGGGCAGCTGCTCACCACCTCGTACCCGGAGCTGCGCCGCACGCCGGGTCTCGACTCGCTCGTCCTGCGTCCCTTCGCCCCCGGCCTGCTGGTGCACAGCGACGGCCGCCACCACCGCGCGGCCGAACCGCTCCCCGGACGGAGCGCAAGGGGCGCACTCACGGCGGCGCGCGCCCTCGCGAGCGCCCCCCGGGTGCCGCGGTCCGTACGGTCCGCCCCCGGCACGGCGTCCCGCGGTGCCGCCCCGCTCGGCGGTCCCCTCGACCAGGCCCGGCTCGGCGCCGCGCTCGCCCGCCTCGCGGCGACCCCCGTCGAGCGTCTGCTGTCCCGCCCCGAACTCCCGGCGGCGCGCGCCCTGGCCGCGCGCGGGCTGCCCGCCCGCACCATCGACGGCTTCCTGCGCCCCCTGCTCTCCGCCCTGCTCTGCGACCCCGGCCTGACCACCTCAAGCCGGTGCGCCGACCTCGCCCTGCACGCCTTCGCGCGCGGCCGGCTCTCCATACCGGAAGGCGGCGCCGAGGTCCTGCCCGAGCTGCTCGCCGCCGCGCTGCCGCCGGGCACCGTCCGCACGGGGGTGCGTGTCACCTCGGTGGCCACCACGTCCGTCACCACCGCCGAGCACGGCGAGATCGCCTGCCGAGCCGTACTGCTCGCCACCGACGCCCGCGCCGCCGCCGAGCTGCTGCCCGGCCTGCGCGTACCGCCCTTCCACGAGCTGACGGTGTTTCACCACACCGCCCCCGAACCGCCCCTCGACGGTCCCGCGCTGCTCCTGGACGCCGACCGCGCGGGCCCGGTCGCCCACACGTCCGTCATCAGCCGGGTCGACCCCTCGCGCGCGCCCGCCGACCGCGTCCTCGTCTCCTCGACGGTGCTCGGCCCGCCGCCGGACGAGCGGACGGTCCGCGCGCACCTCGCCACGCTGTACGGCACCCCGACCGACCGCTGGGAACTCCTCGCCGCCCATCACACCCGCGAGGCCGTGCCCGCGATGCCGCCGCCGCACGACCCGCGCCGCCCGGTCCGCCTGCTCTCGGGGCTCTACGTCTGCGGGGACCACCGGGACACCAGCACCGTGCAGGGCGCCCTGCACTCGGGCCGCCGCGCGGCGCACGCCGTACTCACCGACTTCGGCATCGCACCGGCGTACGCCCAGGACGCCCTGCCCGCCGCGGCCTGAGAGACCCCACCGGCCCAAGTGACCCCACCGGCCCAAGAGACCCCACCGGCCTGTGAGACCCCACCCCTGAGACCACGTCCCGGAAGCCCCCGTACCCCCACGCGGGGGCTTCTCCCTGCCCGCCGCGGCCCCCGGTCACCCGAGAGCCGCGACCCTGTCGCGATACCCCCGCACCGGCGCCGCGTCCCGGTACGGCTCCAGGCGGCGCTCGAATTCGCGTACGTACTCATGGGCCCGGACGGAGCGCATGTCACCCGCCGCCTGCGCCGCCTCCGCGCCGAGTTGGCAGGCCTGTTCCAGTTCGCCGAGGCCGAGGCGCGCGGTGGCGAGCACCACCCGGCAGAACAGGCGGCTGCGCGCGAAGCCGGGCGCGCGCAGTTGCAGCGAGCGCTCGGCGTGCTGGGCGGCGAGGCGGTACTGCTGGAGGTCGCGGTAGCAGTGCCCGAGTTCGTCCGCCAGCTGCGCCTCGTCGAAGAACCGCGCCCAGTGCGGCACCTCGTCGCCGGGCCGGGACGCTTCGAGCGACCGCTCGGCCCGCATCAGGGAAGCCGTGCAGGCCCGCGCCTCGCCGAGCACGCCGTGCCCGCGCGCCTCGGCGGCGTACAGCAGGGACTGCACGACGGGCGGCGCCGAGGAGCCGACGCCCTGCTGGGCCACGCGCGCGAGCTGCACGGCCTCGCGTCCGTGCCCGAGGTAGACGGCCTGGCGGCTCATCGTGACCAGCACGTAGGAGCCGTACGCCCGGTCGCCCGCCGCCTGCGAGAGGCGCAGCGCCTGCACGAAGTACCGCTGGGCGAGCCCGTGGGCCGCGATGTCGTACGAGGTCCAGCCCGCGAGGCGGGTGAGGTCGGCGGCGGCCGCGAAGAGCCGCCGCCCGGCCTGCTCGCCGTAGGTCCCGCGGAGCATCGGCTCGGCCTCGTGCTCCAGGTAGCGGACGAGGGCCTGGCGGGCGTGGCCGCCGCCGTAGGCGTTGTCGAGCGCGCGGAACAGCTCGCCGACGGAGCGCAGCGCCGCGATGTCGCCGTTGGTGACGCGCTGTCCGGGTCCGCGGTCGGACTCCCTGCGCAGGCGGGGCACGCCGGGGCGGCCCTGGGCGGGCACGCGGACATGGCCGGGATCGGTCTCCCCGCGCCCGACGCGCTCGTCGGCCCGGCCGATCAGCCAGTCCCTGCTGGGCACGACGAGCCCGGCCGGGGTGAACGCGATCTTCCGCAGTTCGGCGTGGCTGCCGGAGTCCTTGCGCCACAGACCGCCGACGATGTCGACGGCTTCCTCGGGAGTGGCGGCGAACTCAAGGCCCGCGTAGACCGGCGCGCACGCGTCGAGTCCGAGATCCTGGGCGGACAGGCGCCGCCCGAGGCGTCTGGTGAAGACCTCGGCGATCAGCGCGGGGGTGGTGCCTCGGGGCTGCTGGCCGCGCAGCCATCTGGTCACGGACGTCTTGTCGTAGCGCAGGTCGAGGCCGTGTTCGAGGCCGAGCTGGTCGACGCGGCGCGCGAGGCCCGCATTGGAGAACCCGGCTTCCGAGATGAGCGCGGCTAGCTGGCGGTTGGGAGTGCGCTGCGGGGGTCGTTCCGTCATCGGCTGTGCGGTCTCCTGCCTTCCGGGCCTGCCTTGAGCAGCCCTTATGGCCTCGTGAACGGCGCGAATGTAACGGCCATCACAGCCCGTGGATGCGCCTTCTCCAGCTGTTCATCCGATCGTGTGAGGAACCCGGGCCCGAGTTGCCTCCGGAGGTGGCCCGTACAGTGGCAGGGGCGCGATATGTGCACGGTGAATGTTCAGGGAGGCACCTGCCGTGAGTGAGTTTCGGTTCGTCCGTATGGGCTTCGGCCCGGACGCCGTGGAGTACCAGGAGGCATGGGACGAGCAGCGCCGCGTGCACGCGGCCCGTTTCGCCGACGAGGTGCCCGACACCTGCCTGCTCGTGGAGCATCCGTCGGTCTACACCGCGGGCCGGCGCACCGAGGACAGCGAGCGCCCGCTGGACGGCACGCCCGTCGTCGACGTGGACCGCGGCGGCAAGATCACCTGGCATGGCCCCGGCCAGCTCGTGGGCTATCCGATCCAGAAGCTGCCGCGCCCGGTGGACGTCGTAGCACATGTACGGCGCCTGGAGGAGGCTCTTATCCGAACGTGTGCGGAGTTCGGCCTGGAGACCTCGCGTGTCGAGGGCCGCAGCGGCGTATGGGTTCTCGGTGATCCGGTGGCGGAGCGCCCCGCGCTCGGCGGCCTCTCCCTGGACTTCGACCCGCGCCTGACGGACGACGAGTTCGACCCCCGGTTCAACGGCCCGGAGTACGCCCCGTCCAACGCGGGCCAGCGCCGCGAGGACCGCAAGATCGCCGCGATCGGCATCCGCGTCGCCAAGGGCGTGACGATGCACGGCTTCTCGCTGAACGTGAACCCGGACAACACGTCGTACGACCGGATCATCCCGTGCGGCATCCGCGACGCGGGCGTCACGTCCCTCGCGTACGAGCTGGGCCGCGAGATCACCATCGCCGACGTGCTGCCCGTCGCGGAGCGGCATCTGCGGGACGTGCTGGAGAACGCGGAGCTGAAGCCGCGGGTCGTGGAACGGCAGGCGGAGAAGCAGGCCGAACCCGCCGGATCCTGAGGGAATGCTCTCCTCTGGCCAGAGGTTGGCCGGAAGTAAGCCCCGTGAAATAACGGGCGTACCCTTGGGTGCGCCGATGAATCGAAGATACGCCAGCTAACAGGGAGCCGATGTGTCCGCAGTCGCACCCGACGGACGCAAGATGCTGCGCCTGGAGGTCCGGAACGCCCAGACCCCCATCGAGCGCAAGCCCGAGTGGATCAAGACCCGGGCGAAAATGGGCCCCGAGTACAACGCCCTGCAGAAACTCGTGAAGAGCGAGGGGCTGCACACGGTCTGCCAGGAGGCGGGCTGTCCGAACATCTACGAGTGCTGGGAAGACCGCGAGGCGACGTTCCTCATCGGCGGCGACCAGTGCACGCGGCGCTGTGACTTCTGCCAGATCGACACCGGCAAGCCGCAGGCCCTCGACCGCGACGAGCCGCGCCGCGTCGGGGAGTCCGTCGTCACGATGGACCTGAACTACGCCACGATCACCGGTGTCGCCCGCGACGACCTCGACGACGGCGGCGCCTGGCTGTACGCCGAGACGGTGCGCCAGATCCACGCGATGACCGCGGACCGCGCCGAGGGCCAGACCAAGGTCGAGCTGCTCATCCCGGACTTCAACGCCGACCCGGACCAGCTGGCCGAGGTCTTCTCCTCGCGCCCCGAGGTCCTCGGGCACAACGTGGAGACGGTGCCGCGCATATTCAAGCGGATCCGCCCCGGCTTCCGCTTCGAGCGCTCGCTGGAGGTCATCACGCGGGCCCGCGAGGCCGGCTTGGTCACCAAGTCGAACCTCATCCTCGGCATGGGCGAGGAGCGCGCGGAGATCAGCCAGGCGCTGCACGCGCTGCACGAGGCGGGCTGCGAGCTCATCACCATCACGCAGTACCTGCGCCCCACCCCGCGCCACCACCCGGTGGAGCGCTGGGCCAAGCCCGCGGAGTTCGTGGAGCTGAAGGAGGAGGCCGAGGAGATCGGCTTCTCGGGTGTCATGTCGGGCCCGCTGGTCCGCTCCTCGTACCGTGCCGGCCGCCTGTACCAGATGGCGATCGAGAAGCGCGGGGCGTACGTGGCCTCGCAGGCGGTGTGACACCGGCACATGCCGTTCGCGCGGGCACTGTGTGAATCCGCGCACAAGGAGCTACTGGTTAGTAGAACCCGCAACGACGCGGTTCGTGCGATCCCCGCAGGTGAACGGGGCGTACGGGCCGCGTCGGCGTTTTGGGGCGAGGCGTCAAGGTTTCATCGGCGTTTGACCGTTCGGTCACGCCCTGGTAACACCAATCAGTGACCCTGGAGTCACCGCACGTACAGCTTTGACCTGAGCCATACCCCCGCACATTGCCCCAGCCTCACCCATAGCCGCTCCTCCCCCGAGCCGCTTCCCCAGGAGGGCCCATCATGCAGGCCGCGCCCGTACGCGCCACCGCCATCCCGTCCGTCACCGACGCCCTGCGCGTCGTCGAGTCGCTGCTGATGAGCGGCGGCCAGCGCACCGCACGCCGCAACGCCTGGACTTCCGTGCTGGAGGACCGCCGTCGCGCCAAGGACCGGGTCGAGGCGCTGCGGGTCTTCGAGGAGGGCGTGGCAACCCGCACGTCGTAGTCGGGCCCGGGGCCACGTAGACTTCACGACATGGCGAGGAAGGAAACCACCGCGGCGGATGCGGCCGCGGAGCCAGGGCGACTCAAGCAGATCGCTCTGACCTACAAGATGACCCGACGGGCCGACTCCAAAATCGGTCTGATCATCGCGGCTGTGGGAATCGTCACCTTTGGTGTCTTCCTCGCGATCGGCTTCTTGATCGGTCACCCGGTCTATCTGGGCATTCTCGGCTTCCTGCTCGCCTTCCTCGCGATGGCGATCGTCTTCGGACGCAGGGCCGAGCGTGCCGCCTTCGGACAGATGGAGGGCCAGCCCGGAGCGGCGGCCGCGGTGCTCGACAAGATCGGCCGCGGGTGGACGACGACCCCCGCGGTCGCGATGAACCGCAGTCAGGACGTGGTGCACCGCACCGTGGGCAAGGCCGGCATCGTCCTGGTGGCCGAGGGCAACCCGAACCGGGTGAAGGGCCTGCTGGCCGCCGAGAAGAAGAAGATGGCGCGCATCGTGTCGGACGTCCCGGTGCACGACGTCATCGTCGGCACCACCGAGGACACGGTCTCCCTGAAGAAGCTGCGCACGACGCTGCTGAAGCTGCCGCGGGTCCTCACGGGCCCGCAGGTGACGGCGACCAACGACCGGCTGCGGGCGATGGGCGACCTGATGTCGAACATGCCCCTCCCCAAGGGTCCGATGCCGAAGGGCATGCGGATGCCGCGGGGCGGCCCGAAGGCACGGTAGTCCTTCTCCCTCCTGACCTACGACGATGAAGGCCCCGGAACCGATGCGGTTCCGGGGCCTTCATCGTCGTAGGTCAGGCGTCGTTCCGGTCAGATCCTGACCTGCACGGCACGGGCGAGGCGGTCGTGGAGGCCGCGGCCGTCGCGGTCCCAGATCAGGGCGGGGATGGCGACGCACAACAGGACGCTGCGGGCCAGCACGCGCCCGATGCCGAGCCTGCCACCGCCCTCGGCGACGACACGCAGCCGGAACAGGGCCTTGCCCGGCGTGCAGCCGACCGTGCCCACGGTCAGCACGCTCAGGACGAAGAAGATGCCGAGGGCCCAGTTGCCCATGGCCTGCTGGTCACCGCGGGCGAAGAGACCGTATGCGATCAGCATGCAAAGGCCCCAGTCCACGGCGATGGCGCCGATGCGGCGGCCGGGGCGCGCGATCGATCCCGGCCCCTCCTCCGGCAGGCCGAGCTGCTCGCCCCGGTACCCGAAGTCGACTCCGGCGTCCTCCGCGGCCGCGCGCGGGCCGGACAGCCACGATCCGATTGCTTGCCTGTTGTCCACCCGTCCACGGTACTGCGCCCGGTTTCGTACGGGGACGCTCGGGTCAGGTGTACGAGGGCGGCAGGGGCCGGTGCGGGCTCCCCTCGCCGCCGGGCCGGTTAACTTCGGCGAAACAAATGGGTCATGCTTGAGAAATCCCCCGTCCTTATGGTCGGGTCCCAGCGTGTGCCACCGCACTGGCCGCACCACGAGCTGCAACCCCGTCCCGCCCCGGGCGGGAGTAGGAGGAGTTGGATGTTGTTCCAGAACGCCGACGACGCGAAGAAGTACATCGCGGACGAGGACGTCAAGTTCATCGACGTCCGCTTCTGCGACCTGCCCGGTGTCATGCAGCACTTCACGATCCCGGCGGCGGCGTTCGACCCGGACGAGGAGCTGGCCTTCGACGGTTCGTCGATCCGTGGCTTCCAGGCCATCCACGAGTCCGACATGGCGCTGCGCGCCGACCTGTCGACGGCGCGTGTGGACCCCTTCCGCCGCGACAAGACCGTCAACATCAACTTCTTCATCCACGACCCGATCACGGGCGAGCAGTACAGCCGTGATCCGCGGAACGTCGCGAAGAAGGCGGAGGCGTACCTGGCCTCGACCGGCATCGCGGACACGGCGTACTTCGGCCCCGAGGCGGAGTTCTACGTCTTCGACAACGTCCGCTTCCAGACGTCGGCGAACGAGAGCTTCTACCACATCGACTCCGAGGCCGGCGCCTGGAACACCGGTGCGGTCGAGAACAACCGCGGCTACAAGGTCCGCTACAAGGGCGGTTACTTCCCGGCCCCGCCGGTCGACCACTTCGCCGACCTGCGTGCCGAGATCTCCCTGGAGCTGGACAAGAACGGCCTCCAGGTCGAGCGCCAGCACCACGAGGTGGGCACGGCGGGCCAGGCCGAGATCAACTACAAGTTCAACACGCTGCTGGCCGCGGCCGACGACCTGATGCTCTTCAAGTACATCGTGAAGAACGTCGCCTGGCGCAACGAGAAGACCGCGACCTTCATGCCGAAGCCGATCTTCGGCGACAACGGCTCGGGCATGCACGTCCACCAGTCGCTCTGGTCGAACGGCGTCCCTCTCTTCTACGACGAGCAGGGCTACGCGGGCCTCTCCGACACCGCGCGCTACTACATCGGCGGCATCCTCAAGCACGCCCCGTCGCTGCTGGCCTTCACCAACCCGACGGTGAACTCCTACCACCGCCTGGTCCCCGGCTTCGAGGCCCCGGTCAACCTCGTCTACTCGCAGCGCAACCGCTCCGCGGCCATGCGCATCCCGATCACGGGCTCGAACCCGAAGGCCAAGCGCGTCGAGTTCCGCGCGCCGGACCCGTCCTCGAACCCGTACCTGGCGTTCTCGGCGCTGCTCCTGGCGGGCCTCGACGGCGTCAAGAACAAGATCGAGCCGGCCGAGCCGATCGACAAGGACCTCTACGAGCTGGCCCCCGAGGAGCACGCGGGCGTCCCCCAGGTCCCGACCTCCCTCCCCGCGGTCCTCGACGCCCTGGAGGCGGACAACGAGTACCTCCAGGCGGGCGGCGTCTTCACGTCCGACCTGATCGAGACGTGGATCGACTACAAGCGGACGAACGAGATCGCCCCGATCCAGCTGCGGCCGCACCCGCATGAGTTCGAGCTGTACTTCGACATCTAAGAGGCGGGGTCGGGCGAGCCGGGGCGGATGCTCCATCGTCTGACTCGGTGCCCGAAACGCTGCGAGGGCCGCTACCCCCTGGTCGGGGCAGCGGCCCTCGCCAGTCGTCGACCGTCGCCGCCCGGGGGGGGTGCCGCTACCCCTCGTGGACGGCGGCGGATCGAGTCTCCTCTGTGGTGTTCTGCCATGTGTGCTGTTCCGCATGGTCGGCGAACAGGCAGCAGCCCTCTTCATCGGGCCAAGGGCCGACCACCGGGCAATCCGGCAGTACGACCAGCCGCACCTCAGTACTCCCATACCAGCGGAGCCACAGCGCTGTGCCGTACTCCAGGTCGTCAAGAAAGCCATAGTGGTCACTGCCCTCGTGTGTGGGCAGTTGGCATTGCACGGCGCTGTCGATACATCCTGAGGGCGCTTTCTCCCGTGCTTCCCGCGTCAGGTCCGGACCCGGTCCGTGCAGCGCGGGCACATGCATGGCGGAAAGCGACCGAGGTTGTCGGGAATTGAGGCTTGTGTCCGCGCATCGTCCTTCGGCTCTCGCGCCATGGCGTAATTTCGCGTGGTCATGACCGAACTCCTCTTTGGGTCCCGCTGCTCTTCCAGGTCAACCTCAAGGAAAGCGCCAGGAGTTGCGAGCTTCCACGGCATCGGTGCGGCACTCCGGACGCAGATCCGTGCACGGCAAACAAGGGGGCCGAGTCGCGGGAAGAAGGGCGGCATGGGACTGGCGAAACGACGCAGGATGCTGGGCTACAGTCAGGAAAAAACGCTGCCCCGCTCCGAAGGAGGTCATACGAGCGGCACCGGCCGGTAATGCGTCGTCAGGCGGCCCTCTGCGTCCAGGACGTGGAAGGCGACTGACGGAGGCAGGTCCCTGTGTACGTGGTGGGTCGCGTGGGTCTGGGGTTCCCAGGGGAGGCGGAGGGTCGACGTTACGCCGGGGGCGACCAGGAGGGGCTTTCCCGCGAACGTCGTCGCCGCGGGCGTATGCGCGTGGCCCGCCAGGAATGCCGTGATGTTGGGGTGGCGGGTCGTCAGAGCGGCCAGGCGGGTCTCGTCGAACTGGCGGATCTCGTCCACGTACGGCGTGTACAGCGCGACCGGCGGGTGGTGGAAGGCGATCAGTGCCGGTACGTCCGCCGGGGCCTTCGCCAGGGTGTTCGCCAGCCACGTCAGGGTCTCGTCCGTCAGTGTGCCGTGGTGCTTGCCGGGGACCGAGGTGTCGCAGAGGGCGAGGGTGAAGCTCTCCGTCGTGTAGGAGTGGTTGACCGGGGAGGTCGTCGGCCGCTCGCCCAGCAGGTGTGCGCGGAAGGCCGCGCGGTCGTCGTGGTTGCCGGGGCAGGTCAGGAGGGGGTGGCGGGTCGTCAGGAGCTCGCGGGCCGCCTCGTACTCCTCCGGGGTGCCGTGGTCGGCGATGTCGCCCGTGACGATGACCGCGTCCAGGTCGTACGGGAGGGCGTTCAGGTACTCCATCACCGTGCGGGTGCGGGCGACGCTGCGGCCGCCGTCGTCGGCACCCACGTCTATGTGTGTGTCGCTGACGTGGGCGATCACCGTCTGCGGCTTCGGAGTCCGGGTCGGCATCGCGGCAGGGCGTCCTTTCTCGCGGTTCTCTCGGGGCTTCGGGTGATCGTGAACCTACACGGGGTCGACAACCGTGCGTTAAGAGCCGGTCGTACGCGGCTGGAGCGGGCGCGACGCGCGGCTTCGCAGGAAGCGCACCGACGGGGGGTCGCCCGGGGTCACCACCGCGCGTACGCCGTAGACCTCGGCGATCAGCTTCTCCGTGATCACCTGTGCCGGCGTGCCCGCCGCGTACGCCGTGCCCTCCTTCAGGATCAGTACGTGGTCGCAGAACATCGCCGCCAGGTTGAGGTCGTGCAGGGCGATCACGCTGGTGACGGGGAGTTCGGCGACCAGGGAGAGCAGGTCCAGCTGGTGCTGGATGTCCAGGTGGTTGGTGGGTTCGTCCAGGAGGAGTTCGCGGGGTTCCTGGGCCAGGGCGCGGGCTATCTGGACGCGCTGGCGTTCGCCGCCGGAGAGCGTGTGCCAGGACTGGGCGGCGCGTTCGGTGAGGCCGGTGCGGGACAGGGCCTCGCGTACCGCCTGCTCGTCGTGGGGCGTGGGCGCCGACCAGGCGCGGCGGTGCGGGATGCGGCCCAGCCGTACGACATCTCGTACGGTCAACTCGGTCTGTGTGGAGGCATGTTGCTCGACCACCGCGATACGGCGGGCCACCGTGCGGCGCGGGGTGTCGGGGAGCGGGTGGCCGTCCAGGGTGACCACCCCCGAGGCGGGGGCGAGGACCCCGGCGAGGATGCGCAGGAGCGTGGACTTGCCGGAGCCGTTGGGGCCGAGGAGGCCCACCGTGGCGCCGGGCGGCGGGGCGAGGCTCACGCCGTCGACGACGAGGCGGCCGCCCGCCTCGCGAGTGACACGATCCGCGCGCAGGCCGTCCGTGGCCGCGACCGCCGCTTCCCGGTGCTCCGTCCCGTACGTCATGTCACCCTCCGCGTCCGGTACAGCACCACCACGAACGCCGGTACGCCGATGAGTGACGTCACGACGCCCACCGGGACCTCCTGCGGGTCCAGGGCCGTGCGGGCCAGGGTGTCCACCCAGACCAGGAAGATCGCGCCGGTGAGCGCCGTGACCGGGAGCAGCCGGGCGTGCCCCGAGCCGGTGAAGGCGCGGGCCGCGTGCGGCAGGACCAGGCCGACGAAGCCGATGGCGCCCGCCGAGCTGACCAGGACGGCGGTCAGCAGCGCCGTCACGCAGAGCAGGATGAGGCGGGTGCGGGCCACGCGTACGCCCAGCGTCGCCGCCGCCTCCTGGCCGAACGCGAAGGCGTCGAGCGTACGGGCGTGACCGAGGCAGACGAGCAGTACCGCGGCGAGGACGGCCGCGCACAGCCATACGTCCGTCCAGTCCGCCCCGCTGAGCGAGCCGAGCAGCCAGAACAGCACGCCGCGGGTGGTCTCCGCGTCGCCCGCGGTGAGGATGACGAACGACGTCAGGGCGGAGAAGAGCTGCATCGCGGCGACGCCCGAGAGCACGACGCGGTCCGTCGTGCCGCCGAGTGTGTGGCTCAGCAAGAGGACGAGCGCGAACGAGCAGAGCGCGCCCGCGAAGGCGCCCGCCGAGATCGACAGCGCTCCCCCGCCGACGCCGAGGACGACGACCGCGACCGCTCCGGTGGACGCCCCGGACGACACCCCGAGCACGAAGGGGTCGGCGAGGGGGTTGCGGAGCAGGGACTGCATGACCGCGCCGCAGACCGCGAGGCCCGCGCCGCAGACCGCGGCGAGCAGGGTGCGGGGCAGCCGCAGGTTCCAGACGATGCCGTCCCTGATGGGGGTCAGCCCTGCCTCGCCCCAGCCGAGGTGTGCCGCGAGCGCCGAGAAGACGTCGGGGACCGAGATGTCGGCGGGGCCGATGGTGACGGCGACCGCCACCGAGAGGACGAGCGCGGCGCCGCCGGCCAGCCACAGCAGCCCCTGCCGGGCGGCGGGGGCGGCCGGGCTCACTTCGCCAGCCCGAACTTCCGCAGCCCGGCGGCCACTTGCTCGATACCGTCGACCGTACGGATCGTGGGGTTCATGGCCTGGCCGCTGAGGAGTACGTAACGCTTCTTCTTCACGGCGGTGAGGTTCTTGGTCGCCGGGTTGGACTCCAGGAACTTGATCTTCGCCGCGGCGCTCTCCGCGGACTGCGACTTGCGGGTGAGGTCGCCGATGACGAGGACGTCGGGGTCGCGGTCGGCGACGGTCTCCCAGTTGATCTGGGGCCACTCCTCGCGGGTGTCGTCGAAGACGTTCTTCGCGCCGAGCTCGCGGGTGATGATGCCGGGGGCGCCGCAGCAGCCCGCCATGTACGGGGCGTCGGAGTTGGCGAACCAGTACAGGAGCGTCGCGTCGGAGGCCTTGATGTCGTCCGTGGCCTTCGCGACGCGCTCCTTCAGGTCCGCGATCAGCTTCTCGCCGCGCCGCTGGACGCCGAACACCTTCGCGAGGTCGCGCACTTCGCCGTAGACGGTGTCCATAGTGAGGGTCTTGACGCGTTTGCCGTCGCCGCCGCCGTCGTTGTCCTTGCCCGCGCAGTCGGTGGGCGAGACGTAGACGGGCACGCCGAGTTCGGTGAACTTCTTACGGTCGGCGACGCCGCCCTTGCCGACGGTGTAGAGGAAGGAGGCGCTGACGAAGTCCGGTTCCTTGGAGAGGACTTTCTCCAGGGAGGGGTAGCGGTCGGCGAGCCGCTCGACCTTCGCGTTCGCCTTCTCCAGGTTCTTCGGGACCGGGTCGGTCCAGGTGCCGGTGCCCACCATGCGGTCGGCGAGACCGAGGGAGAGCAGAATCTCCGTGGAGCCCTGGTCGAGGGAGACGGCGCGCTGCGGCGGGGCCTGGACCTCGGCCTCCTTGCCGCAGGAGGCGACCGTGACGGGATAGCCGTCTGCGCTCTTGCCTTCGGACTTCTGGGCGGAGCCGTCGCCGCACGCGGTGAGTGCGAGCATGCCGGCACAGAGCAGAGCGGTTGTACGGACTGTCGAGGACACGCGATCCCTTGAGTGTCACGGCTCATGCGCGGAGCCTGGTCTGCGTCACGGCCTCCGCCGCCCGGTATGCGAGCGGAGGCGCCAGCAGGTCTTCGGACTCGGGATCGAACCGGGCGGGGCGCCTTCCCAGGCGTCCGAAGACACCCAGTGGCCGTGGCCCCGCCCGTCCCCCTCACCGCTGCGCGTCAGTTCCGGATTCGCACCGGATTCCCTGGCCCAGGTGTGGGTTTGACTGGCTTGCGCAAGTTATCACGCGCCTTCACCGGCCCGGGTCCGGCCTGGGCTCACCCCGGTAGGTGCCGAAGGACCAGCGGTTTCCCTCCGGGTCCTGGACGGCGAACTCGCGACTGCCGTACGGCTTGTCCTCGATCTCCGCGGTGATCTTCACGTCGGCCGCGCGGAGGCGCTGGTACAGGTCGTCCACCCGGTCGGTGACGACATAGGCACCGGAGGTGCCCGGCTTCCCGCAGGCCTCGGCGGTCGCCTCGGGGTCGTACGAGCCGAGCATGACGCCGCCTCCCTCGGGCCAGTCGAGCTGGGCGTGGGCGACGCGGCCGCCGTCCTCGTACACGGCCGTGCGCAGGAAGCCGACGGTGTCGACGAGGAAGTCGATCAGGGCGGGGGCGTCCCGCGCCTGGAGGGCCTGCCGAGACCGTGGGGGCGGGTGTGACGGGCCGATGTTGCCGAGTGCTGTCAGGTGTGGTGTTCATGTCTTCACTCTTCGCCTCCGCCATGCGCCCCGGCTTGGATATTCCGGCACTCCTCGGCCAGCCATCCGGTGGGGCTCACCCCCGTGTACTGCCGGAAGTCCCGTACGAGGTGGGAGTGGTCGTAGTACCCGGTGTCGGCGGCGACCCGGGCCAGGTCCGACGGGCCGCCCGCCGCCACGGCGCGGGCCACGGCAGTCCTGGCGTGCTGGAAACGCATCAGGCGCGCGGCCTGTTTGGGGCTCAGCCCGGTCTCGGCGCGGAAGAGGGTGGTCAGGCGGCGCTCGCTGAGGGCGACGTGCCGGGACAGACCGCCGAGGCTCCCGGCGCCGCGGTGCCGGGCGAGTCGGGCCCAGGCCTCGGCGACCTCGGGACGCACGGCTCCGGCGGGCCGGTCCGCGCGCTGCCGCAGGTAGTCGGCGAGGGCGGCGAAACGGTCCTCCCAGGTGTCCAGGCCGCACAGCCGCTCACGGACCTCGGCGGCGCGCGCGCCGAACACGTCGGTGCCGCCGGTGACGAGCTGCCCGGCCAGTTCGGCGGCGGGCAGGCCGAGGAGCGCGCGGGCGGCCAGCGGGTGCACGGCGAGCTGGACGCCCGCCTCGTGCTCGGGCTGGGCGACGTAGGCGGGGGCCTGGTGCAGGCCGCCCACGATGATGTCGGTGCGGACCGCGTCCGCGCCGGTCGCCTGGGCGGGCGTACCGCCGGTGGCGATCGCCCCGTCCAGCGAGAAGATCACCGTCAGATACGGCGAGGGCAGGCCGCGGTGCAGGGCGGGCCGCTGCCCCGCGGTGCGGTAGCCGACCGCGGAGACGACCATGCCGTCGAGCCGGGGAACGGCCCGGACGAACTCACGGGAGCCCATACGTCCCAGTATGCGCGGCCCGCTCACCCCGCGAACGCCCCGCGGACGCCCAGGCGGCGAGGTCCCTCTCCGCTACCCGCCACCACCCGCCCCCATGCCCGCCCCGCCCGGTGACTTCGATCATGGGAATCGCGCGGCGTGGCCCATAGCATGGCGCGCCGCTCCGGACGGAGCCGCGCAACGCACTCAGGAACGGCGGGACACGGGAAACATGGCAGTACGAGCCAAGAACAAGCGGGCCCTCATCGGTGGCGTGGGGGCGCTCGTCGCCGCCGTACTCGCGGGCGGCGCGCTGTGGCCCGCGGGCGAGGCGACGGCGGCGGACACCTCGGCCGCCACCGCCCGCGAGCTGTCGCACTGGCCGAAGCCGGTCGCGAGGAAGCTCGGCAAGGTCATCGCCGCGAACGACCACAAGGGCGCGTACGCCGTCTTCGACGCGGACAACACCTCGTACCGGGGCGACCTGGAGGAGTCGCTGCTGCCCTTCCTGGAGATGAAGGGCGTGCTGACCCGCAAGACCATGGACCCGTCCCTGAAGGTCATCCCGTTCAAGGACACGGCCGCGCACAAGGAGAGCCTCTACAGCTACTACAACCGGCTGTGCGAGGTGGACGACCAGGTCTGCTACCCCTGGGCCGCGCAGATCTTCTCCGGGTTCACGCTGAAGGAGCTCAAGGGGTACGTCGACGAGCTCCTGGCGTACAAGAAGCCGATCCCCGCGGAGTACTACGAGGGCGGGAAGGTCACCAGGACCGAGGTGAAGCCGCCCGAGCTGTCGAACGGCATGCGGCAGCTCTACAAGACGCTGCGGGCGCACGGCATCGAGGTGTACGTGGTCAGCGCGGCCAGCGAGGACCTGGTGCGCATGGTCCTCGCCGACCCGAAGTACGGCTACGGAGTCAAGCCGCGGAACGTCATCGGGGTGTCGATGCAGCTGAAGGACCGTGAGACCGGCGAGGTGACCAGCTCCCGCAAGGAGATCGCCGAGGGCCGCTTCGGCGAGAAGGACCGCGCGAAGCTCGCCGGGCGGGAGCTGACGCCGCACCTGTGGGCGCCGCTGACCTGGTACGAGGGCAAGCCCGCGGCGATCAACACGTACATCGACGAGTGGAAGAAGCCGATCCTCGCCGCCGGTGACACCCCGGTCAGCGACGGCCCGATGCTGTTCCACTCGGCGGACGTGGAGCACGGCGGCGTACGCGTCTGGGTCAACCGCAAGGAGGCGTACATGAAGCAGCTCGACGGGATGAAGAAGAAGAACGCCGGGCGGCAGCGCGAGCTGGGCCAGAAGGTGACCGCCGACAAGCGGTGGCTGACGGTCACCCCCGAGCAGATCCGCTAGAGCCGGGCGGCCGGCCCCGGCCGGAGCGCTCTTCGGCCACCGCCCACGCCGCCACCTGCTTGGCGAGCGGCCCGCCCGCCTTGGTCCACGCGAAGTGGTCGAGGCGGGCGCCCGCCTCCCGCGCGGTGTAGTGGCGCCTGGTGAGGCGGGCCCGGGGGACCTTGCCGAGCAGGTGGTCGAGGGCGGAGGCGGGGGCGAGGGTGTCGTGCTCGACGGAGACCGCGAGGACGGGCAGGTCCAGGGCGGCCAGGGCCGCTTCGTAGTCGAGCGCGGAGCCCTTGGCGGCGTAGCGGCCGGTGAGCCCCTGGTGCGCCCAGTCCCGCATGACGCCCTTGGGCTGGTTGCCGCCGAAGCCGAGGCGGGCGCCGGGCCAGCGGCCGAGCGCGGTCGCCGTCGCGGCGATCAGCAGTTCGCCGAGGAGGAGACCGGGGGCGCGCAGCGGGCCGTACGCGCGGAACCAGACGGACCCCGAGGCGATGAGCGCCACGCCGTCGACGTCCGGGCCGGCACCCAAAGCGGCATACAGCAGGGAGAGTTGGCCGCCCAGGCTGTGGCCGAGGAGGTGCAGGGGCGACTCGGGGCCCAGCTCGGCGCGGACGGCTTTGAGGACGGCGGGCAGGTCCTCCTCGACGAGCGCGCGGTAGCCGTGATCGCGCGTGCCGTAGCCGTGGTCGCGTGTGCGGTAGCCGTGGCCGCGCGTGCGGTAGCCGTGGCCGTGCGCGCCGCAATCGGTGGCGTACGGCGTCGCCTCGCCTTGGCCGCGCAGGTCGGCGGTGAGCACGGTGAGGCCCTCGTCGTGCAGGTGGCGGGCGAAGCGGCGGTAGAAGCGGGCAGGGGTGCCCATCGCCGGGAGGATGAGGACCGCGGGGGCCGGGGGCGGTCCCGGCGCCGGTCCCGAGCCGGACGGCAGGAAGCGGTCCGGCGCGGGGGCCCGCAGGGCGCGCACCGGAACGCGGGCGCCGTCCGGGAGTTCGACGGTCGTCAGGAGCGGCAGTTCACCGACGGGTTCCGGCTGGGTCATGGGCCCAGCATGTCCCATCGCACACATGAGCGCACGGGACCACGCCGAAGCCGAAACGGGGCCCGTGGCGGTCAACTCCCGCCACGGGCCCCCTACTTGTTCACCGGCTGTAGCGCGTCTGCTCAGCGGCTGTAGCGCATCAGCGCGCGCACCATGTGGCACGTGATGTCGGAGGGCGGGTGGATGCCGACCTCCTCGGCCATGCTCCTTATCATGCTGTTCTTCGCCTGGTTCGGCAGATGGACGCCCGAGTCGAGCAGGGCGATCGCGAGGCGCATGGCCTTCAGGCGGCGGTTGTGGTTGACGTACCACTCGCGCGGGCGTCCGGCGGGGAGCGCCTTCTTCTCCAGTGGTGCGTACGGCAGGTCGATCAGTACGGGTCGGGAAACACGCTTCGTCGTCAGTGCGGCAGCGGGCACGGGCATCCTCCTGTCGCGGTCGGGGCCCCCCGTCGGGCGCCCTCGAACACTACTGTGATTCTACTGCGGGGCACTGACAATCGCCGCTGGCCAGACGGCCTTTGGGGTGTTCGAATAAGGGCGCGCCGGGCACCCTGGGGCGGGTGTTCCGGAGGTAGCGTGTGGGCATGGAGATCTGGATCAACCCCGCCTGTTCGAAGTGCCGCAGCGCCCTGACGCTGCTCGACGCGGAGGGCGCCGACTACACCGTGCGCCGCTACCTGGACGACGTACCCACCGAGGACGAGATCAGCGCCGTGCTCGATCGCCTCGGCCTCGAACCCTGGGACATCACGCGGACCCAGGAGCAGGCCGCCAAGGACCTGAATCTCAAGGACCGCGAGGCCTGGCCGCGCGACGCCTCGGGCCGCGCCCGCTGGATCAAGGCCCTCGCGGAGCACCCGAAGCTGATCCAGCGCCCCGTCTTCCCCAAGCTCTTAAGGAGCAGGGGAGGCCCCAATCGCGGACGACGGCACGGCGGTGGTGGCCCGCACGGAGGAGGCGGTGCGGGACGCGCTCTCCCGCTGACGCCCGTTACACCGCCGTACGGAACAGGAACTCCCCCACCGCCCGGTCCAGTTCGGCCGGGCGGGCGTGCGGGAGCGCGTGGTGCGAGACGCCGGGCAGGGTCGCCACCGTCGCGTCCGGGAGCAGGGCGGCGGCACGGGAGGCGACCTCGCGGACGTCGTGGACACGGCTGCGCTCCGCGAGGAGGACCAGCGCGGGAGGGCGCAGGGTGCGCAGGGCGGCCGGGGCCGGGCGCGGGCCCGTGACCGGCCTGACGGCGGGGAAGTCGGCGGCGCGCTCCTGGAGCGCCAGCCAGTCGGCGTCGAGCGGGGCGCCGCCGGCCTCCCAGGCGAGGAAGGCGCGCGTGGCCCGCGCCGAGGGGCGCAGCAGCGTCGGCAGGGCGCGCAGCAGGTACCCGGGGCGGAATCCGGCGAAGCACCGCGTGGGGTCGAGGAGCACCAGGCGCCGCACGCGGCCGGGCGCGCGCAGAGCGTAGTGGAGGGCGATCCAGGCCCCGTACGAGTGCCCGCCCAGGTCGGCCGCCGGGATCTTGAGGCCGTCGAGCAGGGCGTCCAGCCAGGCCGTCAGGTCGGTCACGGTCCGGATCGGCCGCTCCGGCGCGGGGACGCTGCGCCCGGGGTCGCCGATCAGGTCGACGGCGAACACTCTGTGCGCGCGGGAGAGTTCGGCCGCGTTCGCGAACCAGCTCAGGCCTGTCGCGCCGCCGCCGGGCAGCAGTACGAGCGGAGCGCCGCCGGCGGGGCCGTGGACCGTGACGTGCGTCCGCCCGAACGGGGTGGGCACGGTCCGCGTCGCGGTGCCCTCGGGCCACTTGGCGAGGACCGCGTCGTACGCCGCCCGGAACGCGTCGGTGTCAGCCATGGGTCCCTCCGTGGGCCCCTGCACGGGTCCCTCTCCTCTTATTATCTCGCTGAGCGAGAGAATAGCCGAGGGAGACCATGTCTGACAGCCCGGACACCGAGATGGAGATCGTCCACCTCCTGCGCGCCGTCACCGTCGAACTGAGCCGGCGCAACGCCGACTTCGCCGTGCGCAACGGCATGCACCCCACCGACGTACGCGCCCTGATCTGCCTGATGGACGCGCGGCGGGCGGGCGCGGACATGACGGCGGGGCGGCTCGGCGCGGAGCTCGGCCTGCACTCGGCGGGCACGACCGGCCTCATCGACCGCCTGGAACGGCTCGGTCACGTCCGCCGCGTACGGGACGAGCACGACCGGCGCCGGGTGCTGATCGAGATCGACGAGCGGGCCGTGGCGCTCGGCCGGTCCTTCTTCGGCCCGCTCATCGAGCGGGTGGTGGAACTGCTCCAGGAGTACGACGAGCAGCAGCTCGCGGCGGTCAAGGGCTTTCTCGGCGGGGTGCTCGACCACGCCCGGGAAGCCGCCGACGCCCCCGGAAGCCGATGACCGCGTACCGATGGGACATATACGGATAACCGTTACATAGCCCTGCATAGCGTTGAAAGCTCCGGAGGACGCAGAGGGAGAACGCGGAGAAAGGAGCGCGCTGTGCGGAGCTTGATGTTCGGGGGTGTATACGGAACGGTCCTCGCGAGCGCGCTGCTGGCCGCGCTGCACTCGGAGGGCGCCGTCTACACGCCCTGCTACGACGCGGCCTGGGTCATGGTGACCGCGGGCACGGCCGCGCTCGCGCACGGCTACGCCCACCACATGTCCGCGCACCGGCCGGGCCCGGCCCTCCACCGCTGGGGGCAGCTGGGCCGGGCGCTCCTCGACGAGTGGCCGGTCATCGTCGCCTGCTGGCCCACCGTGGCGCTGCTGCTCCTCGCCGGCGCCTTCCACTGGCCCGAGCCCGCCGTCACCTCCACCGGACTGCTGCTGAACGCCGCGCTCCTCTTCGGCTGGGGCACCCTCGCCGCGCTGCGGGCCGGTTACCGGCGGCGGTCGGCGGTCCTGCTCGGCGGCGCGGACGCGGCGATCGGCCTCGTCATCGCCGCCGCGAACGCGGTCATCAAGTGACGTGAGCCACACCTGCCCCAGGTAACACGGGGTTCACATGAGGGCAACGGCCGGGAAATCGCGGATTGCCAGGCTGCCGCTCATCACCACGGCACCGCAGCACCCGCACGTTCTGCGCCGTACCGAACGTTTCAAGGATGAGGCCCCCGTGACCTTCAAGGCTGAGTACATCTGGATCGACGGCACCGAGCCGACCGCCAAGCTCCGTTCGAAGACGAAGATCCTCGGGGACGACTCCAAGGGTGCCGAGCTGCCGCTGTGGGGCTTCGACGGATCCAGCACGAACCAGGCCAAGGGCCACGCCTCGGACCGCGTGCTCAAGCCGGTCTTCACCTGCCCGGACCCGATCCGCGGCGGCGATGACGTCCTCGTCCTGTGCGAGGTCCTCAACACGGACATGACGCCGCACGAGTCCAACACCCGCGCCGCGCTGGCCGAGGTCGAGGCCCGCTTCGCCGCGCAGGAGCCCATCTTCGGCATCGAGCAGGAGTACACCTTCTTCGAGGGCGACCGTCCGCTCGGCTTCCCCGTCGGCGGCTTCCCCGCCGCGCAGGGCGGCTACTACTGCGGTGTCGGCTCGGACGAGATCTTCGGCCGTGATGTCGTCGAGGCGCACCTGGAGAACTGCCTCAAGGCCGGTCTCGGCATCTCCGGCATCAACGCCGAGGTCATGCCCGGCCAGTGGGAGTTCCAGGTCGGCCCGCTCGCCCCGCTGGAGGTCTCCGACCAGCTGTGGATCGCCCGCTGGCTGCTCTACCGCACCGCCGAGGACTTCAAGGTCTCCGCGACCCTCGACCCGAAGCCGGTCAAGGGCGACTGGAACGGCGCGGGCGCGCACACCAACTTCTCGACGAAGGCCATGCGCGAGGGGTACGACGCGATCATCACCGCCTGCGAGTCCCTCGGCGAGGGTTCCAAGCCGATGGACCACGTCAAGAACTACGGCGCGGGCATCGACGACCGGCTGACCGGCCTGCACGAGACCGCCCCGTGGAACGAGTACAGCTACGGCGTCTCCGACCGCGGCGCCTCGGTCCGCATCCCGTGGCAGGTCGAGCAGGACCGCAAGGGCTACATCGAGGACCGCCGCCCGAACGCGAACGTCGACCCGTACGTCGTCACGCGCCTCCTCGTCGACACGTGCTGCGCCGCCCTGGAGAAGGCAGGCCAGGTCTGACCCGGCCTGCCTTGATCGCCACCGGCCGGGGGCGCCCACCGATCGCGGTGGGCGCCCCCGCCGTCGTCCGCCCATCTGCTTCAATGGGGGGCATGGGCAGCAGCAACCAGAACTCCGCGACGGGTCGTCACGACCTTGAGCCCTTCTGGCCCTCCCGGCAGCATCACGACTTCGACCGCATGTGTTGCCGCGCGATGAACGCGCGGGCCCTCTAAAGCCGTTCACCCGGCCTTCGCCCGGCGCGAGCACGACGTACGTCTGTCTTCTCGACGACTCGACTCCTTCTTCGCGCGAAAAGAGCTGACCTCACATGGCGAACTCCCGTACCTTCACCGCCGCTGCCACCGCTGCCTCCGTCTCCGCCGCTCGGGGGCGGCTGCGGGCCGTCGACCCCGACGATCCCCGTCCCACCGTGCCGATCGCCGACTTCCTGCCGCCGGGCGCCACGTGGCTGCCCGCGCCGCAACACGCCCTGCCGTCCCTGCCGGGGCAGCCGCCGATGGTCGGCTACCTCGTGCTCGTGCCCGCCGGGCAGGCGCCCGCGGTCGTACAGGGCCGGGAGGAGCCGCAGGAGCCGAGGGCGTCGGCCGACGGGCCGGTCAGGGTCGACCCCGTCCAGCGCTCCGCCGAGGTCGACGGGCGCCCGCTCGACCTCACCTACCTGGAGTTCGAGCTGCTCGCGCACCTCGTCGCGCACCCCCACCGGGTGCACACCCGCGACCAGTTGGTGACCACGGTCTGGGGGTACGGCCACGTCGGCGACGGCCGCACCGTGGACGTCCACGTCGCGCGGCTGCGGCGCAAGCTCGGCGCCGAGCACCGCGGGACGATCCAGACGGTGCGGCGGGTGGGGTACAAGTACGCGCCGGGGGCCGCACGCTGAATCCGCCGTCTGCTGGGAGCAGAAGACGTTCCCCCGGCCGGGGCGACCAGGACAGAGTCCTCCCGTGAGACTTCTGATACTGGGTGGTACCGAGTTCGTGGGCCGTGCCGTCACCGAGGCGGCGCTCGCCCGCGGCTGGGAGGTGACCGTCTTCCACCGCGGCCGCCACGCGGCGCCCGAGGGGGCCCGCGTCCTCCACGGCGACCGCACCGCCGAGGGCGGCCTCGCGGGGCTCGCCGAGGGCGAGTGGGACGTGGTGGTCGACACCTGGTCGTCGGCGCCGCACGTCGTACGGGACGCGGCGCGGCTGCTCGCGGGGCGGGCCGGGCGGTACGTGTACATCTCCAGCGGTTCCGTCTACCGGTATCCGGGCGTGGCCGGCTCCGACGAGAGCTTCCCCGTGGTGGACGGCGCCCCGGACGCCGAGGCGTCGGAGTACGCGCCGGACAAGCGGGGAGGCGAGCTGGCCGTGCTCGACGCCTTCGGGCCGGAGCGGACGGTGCTCGCGCGGGCCGGGCTGATCCTCGGCCCCTACGAGAACATCGGACGGCTGCCGTGGTGGCTGAACCGGATCGCGCGGGGCGGGCCCGTCCTCGCGCCCGGGCCGCGGGACCTGGAGATCCAGTACATCGACGTGCGGGACCTCGCGGAGTGGGTCCTCGACGCCGCCGTCGCGGAACTGCACGGCGCGTACAACCTCATCAGCCCCATGGGGCGGATCACCATGGGCGAGCTGCTCGACGCGTGCGCGCGGGTGGTGGGCGGCGACGCGGAGCTGCGCTGGACCGAGCCCGAGGTCATCCTGGAGGCGGGCATCGAGCAGTGGAGGGAGCTGCCGGTGTGGCTGGCGCCCGGGGAGCTGCACGACACCATGCACCGCACCTCTTCGGAGAAGGCGGTCGCCGCGGGGCTCAGGACGCGGCCCGTCATGGACACGGTCCGCGACACGTGGGAGTGGCTCCGCTCCATCGGCGGGACCCCGCCCCAGCGCCCCGACCGGCCGGTGGTGGGGCTCGCCCCCGAGAAGGAGGCGAAGGCGCTGGGGCTGTGAGGTGTCCCGCCCCTCGGCGCGGCGCCGGGGGGGCGGGTACGTCGGTGGGGTGCCGCGGCAGGAGTGTCCTGCGTCGACAGCGTGCCGAAGCGCCGGTCACCGCGCCCGCCGTGCGCGTGACGCCCTCGCGGATCGCCGCGCAACGTCGGACAAGTCCCGCCTCACGCCCGGGAGTCCGGGGCCGGGGGTGTCGTCAGGTACACCCCCCGCCCGGGTGGAAAGCCCAATGACCCGCCCCCGTCGCACCGGCGAGACTGTTCCCGGCCCGGACGCAGCACGCGACCGGGCTGCCGGGCCGCCGGACTGCCGGACTGCCGGGCTGCCGGGCTGTCGGCTTGACGAGAGGGACTGCTGACCATGACGAGACTGAAGAACGCGATGACCGCGGGGGCGCAGGGCCTCTATCTGACGATCGTCTCGCTGGTGGGCTCGATCGTCCTCTTCGTGTTCTCGGTCCTGTCGATCGCGTTCATCCTGCTGGGCATCGGGCTCTTCACCACGCCCGTCGTCCTGACGGCCGTTCGCAAGTACGCCGACGCCCAGCGCATCCGGGCCGCCGCGTGGTCCGGCGTGGACATCCCGGTGCCCTACCGGCCCCTCCCCGCCGACCTGCGGGGCGGCGTGGCGGGGCAGGTGGAGCGCTGCACGCTGATGCTGAAGGACCCGGCGACCTGGCGCGACCTCCAGTGGCTCCTGGTGAACATGACCGCGGGCACCGTCGTCGCGGTCTTCGCCCCGGTGCTGCCGCTCTACATGGTGTACGGCCTTGTCCTCGCGCTCGGCGTGTGGAAGCCGATCCACGAGGCGGGCGGCGGCGAGTGGTACGCCTTCATCCACGTCACCTCGCAGTCCACCGCCAACCAGGCGGCGGCGCTCGGCGTGGGCTTCTTCGTGCTCGGCGTCCTGGTCAACACCTCCCTCGTCCGTGCGCACTTCCTCCTCGCCCGAGCCTTCCTCGCGCCCACCCCGGCCATGCGAGAACGTGAACTGGCCCGCCGTGTCGACCGCTTGACCGAGACCCGGCACGACGCGGTCGACAACTCCGCCGCCGAGCTGCGCCGCATCGAACGCGACCTGCACGACGGCGCGCAGGCCCGCCTGGTGGCCATGGGCATGGACCTCGGCACCATCGAGGCGCTCATCGAGACGGACCCCGCCAAGGCCAAGGAGCTGTTGGCCAAGGCCCGGCAGGACTCCGGCGAGGCGCTGAGCGAGCTGCGCGACCTGGTCCGCGGCATCCACCCGCCGGTGCTCGCCGAGCGCGGCCTCGGCGACGCGGTGAAGGCCCTCGCGCTGCGCCTGCCGATCGCCACCGAGGTCGATGTGGAGCTGCCGGGGCGGGCCGGGGCGCCGGTCGAGTCGGCCGCGTACTTCGCGGTGAGCGAGTCGCTGACCAACGCGATCAAGCACTCCGGTGCCGACCGCGTCTGGGTGGACCTGCACCACGGTGACGGCATGCTGCGCATCGCCGTCACCGACAACGGCAAGGGCGGGGCGGCGTTCGGGGCGGGGTCCGGGCTGAGCGGCATCGAACGCCGGCTCGGTACATTCGACGGCGTACTGGCCGTCAGCAGCCCCGCGGGCGGTCCGACCATGGTGACCATGGAGATCCCTTGCGCGTTGTCCTAGCCGAAGACCTCTTCCTGCTGCGCGACGGCCTGGTGCGGATGCTGGAGGCGTTCGGCTTCGAGATCGCGGCGGCCGTGGAGAGCGGCCCCGAACTCGCCAAGGCCCTCGCCGAGTTGGAGCCGGACGTCGCGGTCGTCGACGTACGGCTGCCGCCGTCCCACACGGACGAGGGCCTCCAGTGCGCGCTGGCCGCCCGGCGGGCCCGGCCCGGGCTGCCTGTCCTGGTCCTCTCCCAGCACGTCGAGCAGTTGTACGCGCGCGAGTTGCTGGCCGACGGCACCGGCGGCGTCGGGTACCTCCTGAAGGACCGGGTCTTCGACGCGGCGCAGTTCGTCGACGCCGTGCGCCGGGTCGCGGCGGGCGGCACCGCGATGGACCCGCAGGTGATCCAGCAGCTCCTGTCCCGGCGCTCCACCGAGCAGCCGCTCGGCGCGCTCACGCCGCGCGAGCGCGAGGTGCTCGAACTCATGGCGCAGGGCCGGTCGAACGCGGCCATCGCGTCCCAACTGACCGTCACGGAGCGGGCGATCGCCAAGCACACGTCGAACATCTTCGGCAAGCTCGGCCTGCCGGTCTCCGACGACGACAACCGGCGGGTGCTCGCGGTCCTGGCCCATCTGGACCAGGGGCGCTGAACGCGCCGGGCCCGTGATGCGTATGTAGCCGCATGGGACGCACCTCACGAAAACGATCAAAGCTGGCGCGGCGCCTGGCCGCCGCGTCCGCGGCTCTCGTCATGGGCGGCGGCGGCCTCGTCGCCGTCAACGTCTACGCCAACGCCGAGGACGGCGCCGGACAGCCCCCCTCCTCGGCCGCCGGGCGGCCGTTGTCGACCATCAGCTGCCCGGACGTGGCGAATCAGCTGCCGGAGGTGCCACCGGGCGCGCGCGGCGCGGTGGACGACCGGCTCGCCGAACTGGACAGTCAGATCACGCGGGCCTACGACCGGTTCAGCAAGGCCGAGGACGCCGGGGCCCAGGAGTCCGTGCTGCCGCCCCTGGAGGACCAGCGGCGCGGCACGCTCGGCGAGATCGAGGACGCCATGGACCGCGCGGGCACCCGGCCCGAAGGGCTCGACAGCATGGCCCCGTGCACTGTGCGCGCCTCCGACCAGGGGCAGGGACAGGGGGAAGGCCAAGGCCAAGGCCAAGGGCAGAGCGGGAACGGCCCCGTGGCCGGTGACTTCGTCGACATCACATCGGTCCGGCCCAACGTCCAGCGTCCCCCTGCGCGCCGCGGCGCCTCCCGCGGGACGTTCACCACCGACTGCGGGCGGAACGAGAACGGCAAGTTCAACCCCGACAACGTCATCGTGGCGCCGGGCGTGAGCAATGGCGCCCACCACATGCACGACTACGTGGGGAACCAGGCGACGGACGCGTTCTCCGGCGACGACGACCTCGCGAACGGCCGCACCAGCTGCCGCAACCAGGGCGACAAGTCGACGTACTACTGGCCCGTGCTGCGGCTCCAGAACGGCACGGCCGAAGACGACGCCCAGGCGGACGGCGGCGGCAAGGACCAGAACGTAGGCGAGATCCAGACCCCGTCCTCCGTCACCCTGAAGTTCACCGGCAGCCCGGTGGGCAAGGTCGTCGCGATGCCCCGCTTCCTGCGCGTCATCACCGGCGACGCCAAGGCCTTCACCAACGGCGACGCCAACGCCAACGCCTCGTGGAGCTGCACGGGCTTCGAGAACCGCCAGCTCAAGGACAAGTACCCGATCTGCCCCGAAGGCAGCAAGGTGGTGCGGACGTTCAATTTCCAGAGCTGCTGGGACGGGCGCAACACCGACAGTGCCAACCACCGCACCCACGTCGCCTTCGCCGACCCGCGGAGCGGCGCCTGCCCGCGCGGCTTCCGGGCGATCCCGCAGCTGGTCCAGCGCGTGGTGTACGACGTGCCGCCGGGGCCCGGCTTCGCCGTCGACTCGTTCCCCGAGCAGCTGCACAAACCCGTCACCGACCACGGCGACTTCATCAACGTCTTCGACGAGCGGCTGATGCGGCGCGTGGCGGGCTGCGTCAACTCCGGGCAGCGCTGCACCTGACGGCGCCGACCGCCCGCCTCAGTCCGACCGGTGACCGTGGTGGCCGCCGCCGTGCTTGCCCGCGGCGTCCACCACGGTCCCGCCGAGCCGGTCGCGCAGCGCCGCGATGTCCTTGCGGGCGCCGACCGCGACCCAGCGCCCGCCGACGAGGTACGTGCCGCCGTAGTCGTCCGCCACGTCGAGCCATTCGGCCTGGCCACGGGCGGACGTGAAGGTGACGAGGACGTAGCGCCGGGCGCCGTCCGCACAGGTGGCCTGGCGCAGTTCGGCCGCGTCCGTCTGGATGTCCGCCCTGCACCTCGCCCTCGCCGCCAGCTGCTCCAGGCTGCCGCTCGCCGTGGCCGGTGTGCCGTCGCCCCCTGAGCCGCACCCCGCCACCGCGAGCAGTACTCCCGCCGCCATGCCCGAAAGCGCGCTCCGCGCCGCCAGTGTTGCCCTCACTGTCTCTCCAGCCTCTCCCGGCGAGCCGAACCCGCCATCTTCCGCGGTTGCGTCACGCACGGCATGGCGCGGGGATACCGTGCGCCCCAGCCTTCATCCCAGGGGGTACACATGTCCGAACCATCCCGTCGTTCCCTGCTCGGCACCGCCGGGGCCCTCGGCCTCGGCACCGCCCTCGGCGCGGCCCCGCTGCCGGCCCTCGCCGCCGGGGGGCCCACGAAGGCCCCCGCCTTCGATACGGATGACGCGCGCGCCGCGCTCAACAGACTCCTGCCGCGTCACGCGGAGCAGTTCCGGCTCAGGCTCGTGCCCGCCGAAGGGCGTACGGACCGCTTCCGGGTCACCGGGGCCACCGGGCGGATCGAGGTGTCCGGCACGACACCCGCGGTGCTGCTCACCGGCGTCCACTGGTACCTGAAGTACGTGTGCGGCGCCCACATCACCTGGAACGGCAGCCAGCTCGACGTGCCGCGCCGACTGCCCGCCCCGGCCCGGCCCCTGGAGCGGTCGACCTCGCTCCCCCACCGGTTCGCCCTGAACGACACGAACGACGGGTACACCGCGCCGTACGCCGACTGGGCGTACTGGGAGCGGATGATCGACGTACTCGCCCTGCACGGCTGCAACGAAGTCCTGGTGGTGGCGGGCGCCGAAGCCGTCTACCACCGGCTCCTGAAGGAGTTCGGCTACTCCGACGCGGAGGCCAGGGCCTGGCTGCCCGCGCCCTCGCACCAGCCGTGGTGGCTGCTCCAGAACCTCGCCGGATACGGCGGCCCGCTCTCCCGGCGGCTCATCGACGACCGCGCCGAGTTGGGCCGCAGGATCACCGGCCGGCTGCGCGCGCTCGGCATCGCGCCCGTCCTGCCCGGCTACTACGGGCACGTGCCCGACGGCTTCGTCGCGCGCAACGGCGGTGACGCGCGCGTCGTGCCGCAGGGCGTCTGGCACGGGTTCAAGCGGCCGGACTGGCTCGATCCGCGCACCACCGCCTTCGCCGAGGTCGCCGCCTCCTTCTACCGGCACCAGAAGGAGCTCTTCGGCCCCTGTGACCTCTTCAAGATGGACCTGCTGCACGAGGGCGGCACCGCCGGTGACGTGCCCGTGCCCGACGCGGCCAGAGGCGTCGAGAGAGCCCTGCGGCGCGCGAGACCGGGGGCCGTCTGGGTGATTCTCGGGTGGGAATCCAATCCGCTGCCCGCGCTGCTCGACGCCGTCGACAAGAAGCGGATGCTGATCGTCGACGGCGTCTCGGACCGGTTCGCGAGCGTCACCGACCGGGAGAAGGACTGGGGCGGCACGCCTTACGCCTTCGGCACCATCCCCAACTTCGGCGGGCGCACCACGATCGGCGCCCGCACCCACCTGTGGAGCGAGAAGTTCTTCGCCTGGCGCGACAAGCCGGGCAGCGCGCTGGTGGGCACCGCCTTCATGCCGGAGGCCACCGACCGCGACCCCGCCGCCTTCGAGCTCTTCTCCGAACTGGCTTGGACACAGGGCCCGTTGGACCGGGCCGCGTGGTTCTCCTCGTACGCCGACTTCCGGTACGGCGCGCGCGACCGCGACGCGCGGGCCGCCTGGCGGGCCCTGCACGACACCGCCTATCAGCACACCGCCGTGGAGCGCAGCGACCCCCACGACTCCCTCTTCGCCGCCCGCCCCGACCTCGCGGCGAACCGCGCCGCCGAGTACGCGCCGCGCGCCCTGACCTACGACCCGGGCCGCTTCGACGCCGCGCTCGCCGGACTGCTCGGGGTGGCGGGCCCGCTGCGGGGCAGCGCCGCCTACCGGTACGACCTGGTGGACGTCGCCCGCCAGGCGCTCGCGCACCGTGCCCGCCAGCTCCTGCCTCAGCTGCGGACGGCGTACCGGCGGAAGGACCGGGAGAGCTTCCGCGCGCTGTCAACGCTGTGGCTGCGGCTGATGCGGCTCTCCGACGAGGTGACCGGCACCGACCCGGCGTTCCTGCTCGGCCCCTGGATCGAGGCCGCGCGGCGCATGGGTACCACCGACGCCGAGTGCGCCGAGTTCGAGCGGACCGCCAAGGTGCTGATCACCACCTGGGGCGAGCGCGCCACCGCCGACGGCGGCAGGCTCCACGACTACGGCAACCGCGAGTGGCACGGCCTGATGAGCGGCTTCTACGTGCCGCGCTGGCAGAAGTGGCTCGACGAACTGGCCGACGCGCTGGCCGCGGGCCGCGCGCCGCGGCCGGTCGACTGGTTCGCCTTCGAGGAGCCCTGGACGCGGGAGCGCGCGGACTGCCCGCTGCGGCCCGTCGGCGATGCGTACCGCACCGCCTCGCGGGTGCGCTCCGTCCTCGCCCGGGCGCCCTACCAGGGGTCCGTGACCGTCACCGCCGAGCCGCCCGCCATGCCGCCCGGCGGCCACGCGCGCGTGAGCGCCGTCTTCCGCAACGTCAACGGGCTGCGCGCCACCGGCCGCGTCGACTTCGCGTTGACCGGCATGGCGGCGGAGCCGACGGGGCCCGTGTCCCTGCCGAGGGTCGCGCCCGCGGGGACCGGGAAGGCCACCTGGCGGGTGGACGCGCCGGACACGCCCCTGGACCGGCCGCTGCGCCCGCTGCCGTACGAGATCGGCGTGCGGTACGGCCCGGCGGGCGAGCGGCGGGTGCGGTACGTCCACGAGGGGACGCTGTTCGAGGCCGGGCCGGTGGGCGCGGGCTGGCGGACGTACACCAACAGCGCCGCCGTCTTCGGCGAGCTGGACGGGCGGTACGCGATCGACGGGGGCGGCACCGACCTGTGGAAGGGCACCACCGAGTACGGCACGCTGTACCGGCAGGGGGCGCTGCGCGACGGAGTCTCGGTGACGGTGCGGGTCGACGCGCAGGCGCCCACGGGCCCCTGGGCCAGGGCGGGCATCATCACCCGCACCGCGCTGGCCACGCCGGGCTCGCGGGGGTTCGTGAACCTCTCCGTCACCCCGGCCAACGGCGTCGTGCTGTCGTACGACACCAACGGCGACGGCACGCTGGACACCTACCAGCGGATCACCGGGGTGCGGGCGCCGGTGCTGCTGCGGCTCACCCGCTCCGGGGGCTCCTTCACCGGCGCCTGTTCGACGGACGGCGGGGCCACCTGGCGGACCGTCGCGACCGTGGCCGTGCCGGGCGCGGCCGCCGCGCAGGACGTGGGGATGTTCATGAGCGCCACCGACGGCGGCTCCGGGGAGCGCGGGACCGTGGAGTTCAGCGGGTGGGCGGTGACGCCGTAAACACCTGTCGTAGGTGGGCACTTGTGTGCGAGGGTGAGGGCGTGGACGACGACTGGGAGAAGCGGGTCGACGAGACCTGGGCCTCGTACGACACCTACGGCGAGGACCGGGCCGCGGAGTTCCGCGCGCTGCTCGACGCCCTGGCGGCGGAGTTGCCCGAGGGCGACCCCGCCGGCCTCTTCGAGCGGGCCTGCGCCTTCGACTCCACCGGCCACTCCGACCGGGCCGTGCCGCTCTACCAGGAGGCACTGGAGCGCGGCCTGAGCGGTCACCGCAGGCGGCGCGCGCTGATCCAACTGGCCAGCTCGCTGCGGAACGTCGGACGGGCCGAGGAGGGCGTCGCGCTCCTCACCCCCGAACTTGACGCCGGGCCGGACGAGTTGGACGACGCCGTCCGTGCCGTCCTGGCCCTGTGCCTGACCTCCCTCGGCCGCGAGCGCGAGGGCCTCGCCCTCGTGCTCGGCGCGCTGGCACCCCATCTGCCGCGCTACCAGCGGTCGATGGCGAACTACGCCCGCGCGCTCGTGGAGCCCGGCCCGGCATGAGCTGACCACCGGCCCGGCACGGGTTGACCACCGGTCCGGGCAGAGGTGACCAACCGACGATTCGCTCGTTTTGCTGAACGTGTCGTCGAATGTGCAGTCCCAGCAGCCGCAGTCCGCGAGCGCCAGCGGTCCCGCCCCCGTCATCGACGTGGAGCAGGCCGAGGCCGCCCTCGTCGAGCACTACCCGCGCCTGGTCCGGCTCGCCTATCTGGTGCTGCCGCCGAGCCTCGGCCGCAACCGGCGGGTCCTGACCGCCCACGCCCTCACCCAGCGCGCCCTGCCGCGCGGCCGCACGTCGGGCACGGCGGTCACCATCCCCTCCCAGCAGAACGCCGGGGGCGGCGGACACCAGCGGGACCCCGGATACGCGTACGTACGCCTCCAGGTGGTGCGCGGCGCGCTCGACGCCGGACTGCCCCTGACGTGGCGGTCCTGGCCCCGCCGGGCCCAGCTGCCCCGTTGCTGCCGCAGGTCCGGGGGCTGCGGCTCTTCCCGCGCTCCGGGGGCGCCGACGAACTCGCCCTGGACCAGCGCCTCGCCAAGCTGTCGGGCGCCGCCCGCGCCGCCTACGTCCTGCGCGGCCTGGAGACGCTCGACGACGCCGGGGTCCGCGCGGTCCTCACGGCCGCAGGCTGCGACGACCCGGACGACGCCCTCGCCGAGGCGGACTCCGTCGAGGCGCGCTACGCCCTGCTGGCCTCCCCCGAGTTCGACCCCTGCTCCCTGCACGCCAGGCCGACCGACCTGATGCGGCGCAGGCAGCACCTGAAGGCGGCGGGCGTCGCGGCTCTCGCCACGCTGGTGTGCGGGGCGCTCCTCGGCCTGCCGGGCGACGGGTGGGGGCCCGACGGCGCCGCCGCGCCCCCGTACGCCCAGAACCCCGCCGCCCAAGCCGCTCTCGACCCCGGCAAGTTGACGGTCGCGGCCGCCGGGGCGTGGCGGCGTTCCGCGCGCACCGACTTCTCCGTGTGGCCCGCGCGCGGCGGCCTCGTCGACGACAAGGCGCTGCTGCGCCGTGCCCTCGCCGTCTGGGCGCGGCCCGGCGAGTCCGTCCAGGTCTCGGCCACCCCGGGCACGCCTTCGGGGGCGCCTCCCGGCCCGGCGCAGCTGCTGTACGCCGGGGAGGTCGACGCCGCGCGCGTGGTGCTGCTCTACGACGGGCTGCGCGTCGCGCGCTACGCCGAGCCCAAGGAGGGCACGAGCGGCGCCGCGCTCGACTTCGCCCGCGTGGACGGCGCGAGCGGCCCCGAGGCCAGCGCCCTCGTCGTCAACCGGGCCGACGGCAACGTCCGTTACCTGACGGCGCCCTGGGTGCGCTCCACCGCCGTCCGTGACCTGCTGAAGCCCGCCGGGCAGGCCCTCGCCCTGCGCCGCGACGCGGACGGCGTCACCGAACCCTTCGCCGGTCCCGCGCAGGACGGCCGGTGCACCTCCTGGAACGCGCTGCGAATGCGCGACCACTCCGGCGCCGTGCGGATGGCGACCGACCTCGGCGAGCTGGCCCCCGCCCGGCTGACCGCGGGCCGCCCGGAGGCGCCGCGCGAGGCCGCGCCCGCCGACTGGACCAAGTCGGCCTGCTCCCTCGCCTCGGTGCGCTCGCACGGCGTGCGGTCCGTCAACTCCTGGGCGTACGCCCGTCAGACGCTCCCCGAGACGGGCGGTGCCGCGCAGTGGGTGTGCACCCGGGCCGAGACCTGGCGGGGGCCCGGCAGCCGGGCCCTCGCCCAGTTCCAGACGGCCGACGGTCCCACGGGCGCCGTCGCCGCCAAGGCCGAGAACACCCCGGCGTGCGGCCCCCGCGAGCCCCGCGTCCTCGCGGGCGTCCGGTGGAAGTCACCGGGCGGGACCTGGTACCTCCTGGGCGCGGGCAGCAAGGACGTCACGTCGCTGACCGCGTCCGGCGGCGAGCGGGCGCAGGGCAACGTCCTCGCGGTCAGGACGGAACGCACCGCCCGCGCCCGGCTGACCGGCGCCCTGGCGGACGGCACGAAGGTGTCGACGCTGCGGTGAGCGGCGGCCGGTGAACTCCCGGCCGCCGACCCCTGTACCACCCGGCTACCCGTCAGTACATTGACGGCATGTCTCACACGCACAGCCGGTCTCGTACGCACAGCCGGGCGCCCGAGCCCGTCGCGTCCGAGCACATACCGCTCAAGGCACGTGACGTCTCCTTCTCCTGGGAGGACACCCCGCTCCACTGGCTGCCCAACGACCCGTTCACCACGCACACCATCAACGTGCTGCATCTGCTGCTGCCCGCCGGTGAGCGCTGGTTCGTGCACGTCTACAAGCAGGTCCTGCCGTACATCCGGGACGAGCGGCTGCGTGAGGACGTCATCGGGTTCATCGGCCAGGAGGCGATGCACTCGCAGGCCCACGACGAGGTCCTGCCGCACCTCAAGGAGCGGGGGCTCGACCCGACGCCGTACACCGCGCAGGTCGACTGGCTCTTCGAGAAGCTGCTCGGGGACCGCACCCTGCCGCCGGGCAGGGCACGCCGCTGGTGGCTGATGGAGCGCGTCGCGATGATCGCGGCCATAGAGCACTACACCGCCTTCCTCGGCGACTGGGTCCTCAACGCGACGGAGCTGGACCACAGGGGCGCCGACCCGACCATGCTGGACCTGCTGCGCTGGCACGGCGCCGAGGAGGTCGAGCACCGGTCGGTGGCCTTCGACCTCTTCCTGCACGTCGACGGCGGTTACCGGCGCCGGGTGCGGACCTGGGCGACCGCCTTCACCGCGCTGGTCTTCCTCTGGCAGCGCGGGGCGCGGTTCTTCATGGAGAACGACCCGACGCTCGTCGACGGCAGGGCGAGCTTCAAGGAGTTCCACCGCAGCGGACGCGCGGGCACGCTGCCGACCACCGGCGCCATGGTCCGCTCCATCCCCCGTTATCTGAGCCGGGGTTACCACCCCTCCCAGGAGGGCAGCACGGCGCAGGCCGTGGCCTACCTCGCCTCCTCACCGGCCGCCACCGCCGCCGAGAAGGCGGCCGCCGGACAGCGGGGCGTCTGACGTGTCCCGCCTGCCCACCCTTGCCCTTGTCGCGGGCGGTGCCCTGCTCGCCCGGCGGGCCCTGCGCCGCCGCGTCGCGGTCTCCCCGCTGTGGCCGCTGCCCGCCCTGGAGGAGCCGGTGTCCGGGCGGCCGCGCCCCCGTGCGCTGCGGCTGCGTGTCGCCCGGCACGAGCGCGTGGCCGACGGAGTCGTCCAACTACGCCTGACGGGCAGCGACTTGCCGCCGTGGCGGCCGGGCGCCCACCTCGACCTCGTACTGCCGTCGGGGCTCGTACGGCAGTACTCGCTCTGCGGCGACCCCGAGGACTCCTCCTCGTACACCGTCGCGACGCGGCTGATCGGCGCCGAGCAGGGCGGCCGGGGCGGCTCGCGCGAGGTGCATGAGGGGCTGCGGGAGGGCGACGAGGTCGTGGTGCGGGGGCCACGCAACCGCTTCCCCCTCGCCGACGCCCCCTCGTACGTCTTCGTCGCCGGGGGCATCGGGATCACGCCGATCCTGCCGATGCTGCGGGCCGTTCAGGCCTCGGGGAAGCCATGGCGGCTGCTCTACGGCGGGCGGTCGCGTGCCTCGATGCCGTTCCTCGAAGAGGTCGGGAAGCTCGGCGAGGAGGGGCGGGGGCGGGTCACCGTCGTCGCGCAGGACCAGGACGGGCTGCCGGACGCGGCTGCCTTCCTGAGCGGGACGCCCGCGGGCGCCGCCGTGCACGTATGCGGCCCCGAGGCCCTGATGGAGGCGGTCGGCGCCGCACTGCCCGAGGGGTGCTCGCTGCACCTGGAACGGTTCACGCGGCGCGCCCGCGCCGGGGGCGACGCGGCCTTCGAGGTCGAACTGCGGCGCAGCGGACGCACGGTGGCGGTCGCCGCGGACAGCACGGTGCTCGCCGCGGTCCGCGCGGAGCTGCCCGACACGGCGTACTCCTGCGAGCAGGGGTTCTGCGGGACCTGTCGGCAGCGGGTCCTTGAAGGGGAGGTCGACCACCGCGACGAGCTGCTCACGGACGCCGAGCGGGCCGGTTCGATGCTCATCTGCGTCTCGCGGGCGCACGGTGAGCGGCTCGTGCTGGATCTGTGAAGTGCCGGGCGGGGCCGGGCCGTCGAGGGGCCGGTTCCGCTCGGTAAGGTGTTCGTATGACTACCGGGGTGCGCCGCAGGATGGGTGTCGAGGAGCGGCGGCAGCAGCTGATCGGGGTCGCGCTCGACCTGTTCAGCCACCGCTCGCCCGACGACGTCTCCATCGACGAGATAGCGGCGGCCGCGGGCATCTCGCGGCCGCTGGTCTACCACTACTTCCCCGGCAAACTCAGCCTGTACGAGGCGGCGTTGCGCCGGGCGGCCGAGGATCTGGCCGAGCGGTTCGTGGAGCCGCGTGAGGGTCCGCTCGGGGCACGGCTGCTGCGCGTCATGAGGCGCTTCCTCTCCTTCGTCGACGACCACGGGGCGGGCTTCTCCGCGCTGATGCGGGGCGGTCCCGCGGTCTCCGCGGGCGGCGGCTGCGCGGTGGGGACGGCGTCGGCGACGAACGCGCTGATCGACTCGGTGCGCCAGGCCGCGTACGACCAGATCCTCGCGCACCTCGGGGTGACCGAGCCGCCCGCCAGGCTCGAACTCGTCGTGCGGTCCTGGATCTCGCTGGCGGAGTCCACGGCGCTGCTCTGGCTGGACGGGCGGCGCGTGCCGCGCGCGGAGCTGGAACTGCAACTCGTCCACGACTTCGCGGCGTTGACCGCGGTGAGCGCTGCCTACGACGAGGAGATGGCGGCGCTGCTGCGCGCCGTCCTCGCCGACGAACCGGCCGACGGCCCGTTCGCCGACCTGATCGGCCGGCTCGTCGCGCTGGCTCCTCAGTCGGCCGACGCCGCGCGGTAGGAGTCGTCCAGGTCCAGGCCGGTCGGTCGGTGGGTGGGGGCCGTTACGGTGATCGCCATGACGACGCCAGAGACGACGCAAGAGCTGACCTTCCGCGGTGCGGACACGGCCGACACGGCCACCCTCGTCGGCCTCTACGACGGCGCGGCCCGCTGGATGCTGGAGCACGGCATCGACCAGTGGAAGCCGGGCGGCAAGGACGCGGGGCACTTCCGGCGGCTGATCACCTCCGGGGTGGAGGAGGTGTGGCTCGCCGAGGAAGGGGCCGAGGTCGTCGGGGCGTACGAGCTGTGGTGGGACGACGAGCCGGCCTGGGGCGTGCGGGCTCCGGTCGCGGGCTATGTGCACCGGCTGATGGTGCGGCGCGGGGCGCGGCCCGGGACGGGGCGGGCGCTGCTCGCGCGGGCGGAGCGGCGGATCGCCGAGGCGGGGCGCGAGCTGTGCAGGCTGGACTGCCTGTCGACCAACCCCCGGCTGCGTGCGTATTACGAGGGGGCCGGGTACACGGTCGTCGGTGAGCTGCCGGGCAAGGTGGCCGCCGACGGGAGCACGTACGGCGTGACGCTGATGGAGAAGCGGCTGGTCTAGCGGGTGCCGGGTCTAGCCGGTGCCGGTCAGGCCCAGGGCGAGGAGCGCGATGTCGTCGTCCCGGTCGTGGCCGAAGCAGGCGAGGAGGGTGTCGCACAGGTCGGCGATGCCGAGGGGCGCGTCGGCCGCGACGGTGCGCAGATGCTGCATGGACTCAGCGAGGTCGGTGCCGCGGGTCTCGATGAGGCCGTCGGTGACCATGAGGAGCCGGTCGGTGGGGCGCAGGACCGTCTCGGTGGGCGTCGGCCGGTCCAGGCCGAGGCCGAGGAGCGGGCCGTACGCCTTCAGGTACGTGGCGGTGCCGTTGGCGCTGACGACGAGCGGCGGGATGTGCCCGGCGTTGGCGACGCGGGTGCGTCCGGTGGCGGGGTCGACGAGGGCCAGGCAGAGGGTGGCCGTCACGTCGGGGTGGTAGCGCTGGAGCATGCTGTCGAGGCGGTGGGCGAGTTCCCGGGGGTCTGATTCCTCGACGCAGTAGGCGCGCAGGGCGTGCCGGATCTCGACCATCACGGTGGCGGCGTCCAGGGAGTGTCCGACGACGTCGCCGATGGCGGTGAGGACGCCGGCCGCGGTGGGCAGCGCGGCGTAGAAGTCGCCGCCGATCTCCGTGTCGCTGGAGGCGGGTTCGTAGCGCACGACGACTTCCGTGCCGGGCACCTGGGGCACGTGCGTGGGCAGGAAGCTGCGCTGGAGGGTGAGCGCGATGTGGCGTTCCATCTCGTACATGAGCAGTCGCTCGGCGGCGAGCGCGGTGGCGTGGGCGAGCCGCCCCACGAGACGCCCGGTCTCGGGGGTGGGGTGCTGGGCGTAGGAGGGGGTGGCGAGGCAGACCGGGGCGCTGCCCTCGCGGCTGCGGGCCAGGGCGAGCCGGGCGCCGTCGGGCGGGCCGGTGCCGCTGACCGGCTCGGCCTGGAAGAAGCCGGGCGGCCACAGCGGGGCGGGTGCGACGGCGGTGCGCACGCCGACGTGGCCGGACATGATGCGCAGGACGAGGCGGGCCACCGCGTCGTGCGCGCCGTCGTCGGGGAGCGAGGCGGCGGCCCTGCGCCGGGACAGGCCGCGGTGCACCGCGCCGTCGTCGGCGAGGATGAACGCGGCGGCGGGGCTCCGGGTGAGGCGGTCGGTGCCCGCGGCCGCGGCGTCGGCCAGTTCGCGCGGGCAGCGGGCCGACTGGACGTCGAGGATGGTCTCGGCGAGCCGCGTGAGGTGCCCGGCCTCGGCTTCGGCGTCGCTGCGGTGACGGGCCCCGCGGGCGACGGCCCGGACGACGGCCTGGATCTCCTCCGGTTCGGCGGGCACCGTCAGATAGGCCTCGCCGCCCGCGTCGAGGCCGCGGCAGCGGTCGGCGGGGGCGACACTGGCCGCCGAGAAGTGCACGACGGGCAGGGCGGCGGTCGGCGCTGCCTCCTTGAGGCGGCGGCAGAGCTCGAAGCCGCTCATGTCGGGCAGGCCGACGTCGATGAGCGCCACGTCGGGCAGTTCGCCCGCGCGCCCGCACGCGTCGAGTTCGGCGAGGGCCTCGCGCGCGCTGGCGGCGAGGATGACGCGGTGGCCGTCTCTGCGCAGGACCGCGCCCAGCGCGTATCGGCTGGCGGCGACGTCGTCGACCACCAGGATCGTGGTGTCTGCCTTGCCGTTGGTGCTCAAGCGGGGCCCCTTTGGGGCAGGTCGGAGGGCAGGTCGGTGGGGCGGGCCCCCCTCGGGCCCGCCCGACCAAGTTAGCGCCCTAGGGCGCGCTCCGGGTATAGACGGCGACAGTCCTACCGGGAACGGTGAAGATCCCCGAACCCTTGTCGTAAGAGGCGGACTTGACGATAGAATCTCCGCCCTTCTCCTGGACGGGGTGCAGGGCGTACGGCTGACCGGCGAGGGCCCCGATCCGCTGCCGCTGCGTCTGCGGGGTGGCGTTGAAGACCACGACGATGTCTCTGCCGCCGTCGGCGTCGGCGCTCAGGGTGATGACGCCGGGGGTCTCGTCGGGTCCCGACAGGGGGAAGGAGAGGGTGCGCTGCACGTCGGCGGCGGTGCGCCGGCCGAAGGCGGGCTCGGTCGTACGGATTCTCAGCAGGTCCCGGTAGGCGGCCGAGGTCGCCTCGATCTCCGCGCAGCCGACCCGGACGGACGTCAACAGCGGTGCGGCGTAAGGCCATTTGGGCTTGTTGTCGGCGGCCGGGGGCAGGCCGCGGCCGAAGCCGTTGCCGTCGCGGCCGGCCGGGGGCAGGCCGCGGCCGAAGCCGTTGCCGTCGCGGCAGTCCCAGTGCAGGGCGTTGAACCAGTCGCCGCTGTCGTAGGAGTTGCGGTCCAGGGACTTGGAGCGCAGCCGGTCGGTGCCCGCCTGGGAGAGGGCGGGACCCTGGGAGAGGGCAGCGGTGGCCATGGCGAGGACCTGCATGCGGGAGCGGTCCGCGGGCGTCGTGGTCCTGGGCAGCTTGAAGGCGAGGGCGTCGAAGAGGGTCTCGTTGTCGTGCGCGTCGGCGTAGGCGAGGGCGTCGCCGGGCGCCGCCGCGTATCCGGCGGGTGCGCCGTTGTAGTCGACGTCGGAGCCCTTGACCCGGCGGCCGGCGGAGTCGGTGAAGGTGTAGTCGGCGAGGTTGCCGGTGAGGCCCACCTTGATGAGGTCCTGGTAGTGCAGGAGCCGGGCCTTCTGCTCCGCGGGGGTGCCGTTGGCCTTCGAGGAGTTGGGGTCGGTGTGGAGGCCGCTGGCGAAGCCCTGGACGCCGGGGTCGTCGTCGAAGGGGCCGCCGCCGCGCACCGCGTCGCGGGCCCGGTCGGAGAAGGTGGCGATGCCGGTGCCGGCCATGTTCTTCTGGGTGGCCTGGACGAATCGGGCGTCGTCGGCGGCCTCGCCGAAGTTCCAGCCCTCGCCGTAGAGGATGATCCGCTTGCCGTCGACGCCGTCCTTGGCGGGGGTGAGCGCGTCGAGGGCCTTGCGGACGGCCAGGATGTTGGCCTTGGGGTGGTGGCCCATGAGGTCGAAGCGGAAGCCGTCGATCTTGTACTGCCGGGCCCAGGTGACCAGGGAGTCGACGACGAGCTTGCCCATCATGGCGTTCTCGGGCGCGGTGTTCGCGCAGCAGGTGGAGGTGGCGACGGTGCCGTCGGCGAGCAGCCGGTGGTAGTAGCCGGGCACGATTCTGTCGAGTACGGACTTCGGGTCCTGGCCGCTCGCCGCCGTGTGGTTGTAGACGACGTCCATGACGACGCGCAGCCCGTCGCCGTTGAGCGCCTTGACCATCTCGCGGAACTCGCGGGTGCGGCGGGTCCCTTCGGGGTCGGTGGCGTACGAGCCTTCGGGCACCGTGTAGTGGAAGGGGTCGTAGCCCCAGTTGTACGCGTCGTCGGCGGCACCGGCGGCGACGCACTCCTGCTGCTTCTCGGCGTCGGCGGGGTAGGAGGCGAGGTCGCAGCCGGGGGTCTTCTGGTCGGCTTTGTGCTCGGGGATGGTCGCGATGTCGAAGGCGGGCAGGAGATGCACGTACGACGTTCCGGCCCCGGCCAGCTTCCTCAGGTGCCGTGAGCCCTTGCTGCGGGCGTCGGTGAAGGCGAGGTATGTGCCGCGCAGGCGGGCCTTCGCGGTGCGGTCGGTGGCGGAGAAGTCCCGGATGTGCAGTTCCTGGATCTGCGCGTTCCGCAGCGGCACGGCCTTCGGCTTCTTCAGGTCCCGCCAGCCTTTGGGGGCGAGCGACTTGGCGTCGAGGTCGACGGCGAGGCTGCGGGTGGAGTCGGCGGTCAGGGCGAGCGAGTAGGGGTCGGTGACCTTGTTGGTGACGACCGCGCGGGCGCTCGGGGAGAAGACCTCGACGGCGTAGCGGTAGGGCTTGCCGGTCCAGCGCTTGGGTCCGGTGGCGGACCAGACGCCGCTCGCGTCGTCGCGGCGCATCGGCACGCGGTCACCGTCGAGTTCGAGGGCGACGGACCGGGCGGTGGGCGCCCATACGGAGAGGGTGGCCCCGCCCTTGCGGAAGACGGGGCCCAGCGTGGCCTTGGTGGCGCGGGAGGCGTACAGGTCGTCGAGGACGCCGTGGGTCTGGACACCGGTGGCGGTGGTGAGGGTGCCGTCGGCTTTCTGCCGGGTGAGGACCACTTGGCCGGTGAGGTCCTCGGCGGTGTGGACGCGGTCCTTGGGGGCGACTTCGTAGGCGGCGTACGCGGACAGGTGCGGGAACCTGGCGCGCTGGGCGGGGTCGAGGCCACCGGGGATCCTGCGGAGGACCGACTCCCGGCCGGTGCCGGTGAGTTCGCCGTCCCGCACGGCGAGTTCTCCGTCGGGGTCGGCGACGAGCGTGGTGGTGGCCGCCGGTTCGCCGTCCTCCTGGACGGCGACAGTGGTGCGGTCGATCCACTGGGCGGTCGACTTCGTCAGGTCGAGGGGGGCGGTGTCGGGGGGCGGTGCCGCCCCGGCTGGTATCGCGGCGAGGAGGGCCGCGACGAGTGCGAGGACGGTGCCGGTGACCGCGGCGGTGCGGTGCCTGTGCTGGGCCATGACGGGGGAACGTACCGCCAGTACGGGCTTGCAGCAAGAGTTTGCAAGAAGCGGGGGAGGTTCCCTCCGGGGCCTTGCCGAGGCGCTGCCGGGACCCTGCGGCCCCGCACCCCGCGACGCCGACGCGTCTGCCCGCTGCCGTTGTGTGGCGGGTGCGGGCCGGCTTGGGCTGAGCGCGCAGTTCCCCGCGCCCCTGGCGGGGCGGTGCGCGACGCCCTGCTGGATCCGCGGGCCCCGGCTCCGGGCCCGGTGACGCCGACGCGTCTGCCCGCTGCCGTTGTGTGGCGGGTGCGGGCCGGCTTGGGCTGAGCGCGCAGTTCCCTGCGCCCCTGGCGGGGCGGTGCGCGACGCCCTGCTGGATCCGCGGGCCCCGGCTCCGGGCCCGGTGACGCCGACGCGTCTGCCCGCTGCCGTTGTGTGGCGAGTGCGGCCGGCTTGGGCTGAGCGCGCAGTTCCCCGCGCCCCTGGCGGGGCGGTGCGCGACGCCCTGCTGGATCCGCGGGCCCCGACTCCGGGCCCGCTGACGCCGACGCGTCTGCCCGCTGCGGTTGCCTGGCGGGTGCGGGCCGGCTTGGGCTGAGCGCGCAGTTCCCCGCGCCCCTGGCGGGGCGGTGCGCGACGCCCCCTTGAATCGCGGCGAAGTCAGAAAGTGTTCTGCAAAGGCTTCCGCAAAAGCTTGCAAGGCTGTTAACTTCCTGCCAGCCCGGCGGCCGTCGATGGGACGGACGGCACAGCGGGTCCATCCCTCAGGAGTTCACCATGCGACGTGGCATATCGATCGCCGCCGCGGTCTGCGCCCTTGCGCTCACCGCCTCCGCCTGCGGCAGCGATGACGAAGGCTCGACCGGCAAGGCGAAGGACGCCAAGGACATCTCCGGCTCCCTCACCTACTGGGACACCTCGGACGCCACGACCGAGGCGCCGGTCTACAAGAAGCTCATCGCCGACTTCGAGGACAAGTACCCGAAGATCGACGTCAATTACGAGAACATCGAGTTCGCGTCCATCGAGCAGAAGTTCAAGTCCGCGGCGAAGACCGGCAAGGGCGCCCCCGACGTGATGCGCGCCGACGTCGGCCTGATCCCCGAGTACGCCTCGCTGCACTACATCGCCCCGCTGGACGGCACGCTCGCCCTCAAGGGCGGCACGGACGACTTCACCGAGGGCCCGCTGAACACCACGAAGTACCAGGGCAAGACGTACGGCGTCCCGTCGGTCACCGACACCCTCGCGATCCTCTACAACAAGAAGCTCTTCAAGAAGGCCGGCATCGAGAAGGCGCCCACCACGTGGGACGAGTTCATCGCGACGTCGAAGACCATCAAGAAGAAGACCGGCGTCGAGGGCACCTACCTCAACCCCGACTCCTACTTCCTGCTCCCCTTCCTCTACGGCGAGGGGACCGACCTCGCCGACCCGAAGACGAAGAAGATCACGATCAACTCGCCGGAGGCCGTCAAGGCCGTCACCACGGCGAAGAAGGTCTACGACGAGGCGTCCGCGAAGGTCGACTTCGCCAACGCCTACGACAACATGCAGACCTCGTTCAAGAACGGCGAGGTCGCCATGCTCATCCAGGGCCCCTGGTCCGTCACCGACGACCTGTCGGGCAAGGCCTTCAAGGGCGACGAGGACAACCTCGGCTTCGCCCCGGTCCCGGCCGGCTCCACGGGCACCCCGCAGGCGCCCACCGGCGGCCACGACCTCACGGTCTACCAGGGCTCGAAGAACCTGGACGCCGCCTACCTCTTCACGCAGTTCATGACCTCCTCCAAGAGCCAGCGGAAGATCGCCGCCGAGACCGCGACGCTGCCGACCCGCGAGTCCGCGTACACCCCGGAGGTCACCAAGGACGCCCGCATCAAGGGCTTCCACCCGATCATGAAGACCGCGCGGCCGCGCGTGGCGCTCCCCCAGGTCGGCAGCCTCTTCACGCCGCTGGTGCAGCAGTACACGAAGATCCTCCAGGGTGACGTCTCCGTGAAGTCCGGCCTCGACGCGGCCGCCGAGGACTTCAAGAAGCTGCTCCCCGGTTACACCATCAGCGGCTGAGGCAGGCACAGTTGATCACCGCGCTTCGCCATTCCTGGCAGAAGTACTGGTACGCGTGGGCGATGGTGGCTCCGGTCGTCATCGTCCTCGCCGTACTGGTGCTCTATCCGCTGGGCTACGGCTTCTACCTCTCGCTCACCAACGCCAACGAGGCGAACGTGGCGCGGGACATCGGGGCCTTCCACGCCCCGGCGACGTACAAGATGGTCGGGCTCGACAACTACTGGTCGATCCTCTCGGGCGCGGACGGCGACTTCTACCCGCGCCTGACCTGGACGATCGTCTGGACCGTCTCCTGTGTCGCCCTGCACATCGCGATCGGCATGGGCCTCGCGCTCCTGCTCAACCGCAAGATGCGCGCCAAGCTGCTCTACCGCGCCCTGCTGATCCTGCCGTGGGCGGTCCCCGCCTTCGTCGGCGTCTTCGCCTGGCGGCTGATGCTGAACTCGCAGTACGGCGTCTTCAACGAGATGATCACGGCCGTCGGCCTGCCCGCCCAGAACTGGCTGGCGACGCCGTTCGCCCAGAAGGTCGCCGTGATCATGGTGAACGTCTGGATCGGCGTGCCCTTCAACATGGTGGCGCTCCTCGGCGGACTCCAGTCCATCCCCAAGGAACTGTACGAGGCCTCGGAGATGGACGGCGCCTCCCCCTGGCAGCGCTTCGTGAACGTCACCCTGCCCGGCCTGCGCCCGGTCACCAACACCGTGGTGCTGCTCGGCTGCATCTGGACGTTCAACATGTTCGCGGTGATCTACCTGCTGCTGGGCCAGAACACCACCGGTGAGGCGGACATCCTCGTGACCTTCGCCTTCCGCAAGGCGTTCACCGGAGTGTCCGACTACTCCGGCGCCGCCACCTACGGAATCGTGATCCTCGCCCTCCTCCTCGCCTTCTCGACCTTCTACCGCCGCCGCCAGCTCAAGACCGAGCAGGCCTGAGGGGGCCCGTCACCATGACCTCAGCAACCACCCACTCCCCCGCCACCACCGGGGCCCTCGCCAAGACCCCGGCCGGGCCGCGCCCGAAGAAGGTCCGCGGCCGTGAGGAGCGCTCGCCGCTCGCCTCCGTCGCGCTGCACGGCACGCTGATCGTGGCGAGCCTGATCGCCGCCTTCCCCGTCGTGTGGATCTTCTTCATCTCGCTGGGCCCGAAGACGGCCTGGCAGAGCCCGGGCGAGGTGCTCGGCAACCTCAGCCTGGACAATTACGTCAAGGTGCTCACCGACACCGACTTCCCGCAGTGGTTCGGCGCCTCGGTGATCGTCGCGGGCGGCACCACCGTCCTCGGCGTCTTCCTCGCGGCGACCGCCGGTTACGCGGTGTCCCGGATGCGGTTCCCCGGCCACCGGCAGCTGATGTGGTCCTTCCTGGTCACCCAGATGTTCCCCATGGCCGTCCTGATCGTGCCGCTCTACGAACTCCTGGCCCGCTTCGACCTGATCGACAACTACCTGGGGCTCATCCTCACGTACGCGACGACCGCGGTCCCCTTCTGCGCGTGGATGATGAAGGGCTACTTCGACACCATCCCGCACGAGATCGACGAGGCAGGGCGCGTCGACGGCCTCACGCCCTTCGGCACCTTCTGGCGGCTCATCGTGCCGCTCGCCAAGCCGGGCCTCGCGGTGACGGCGTTCTACAGCTTCCTCACCGCGTGGGGCGAAGTGGCGTACGCCTCCCAGTTCATGGGAGCCGACCATTACACCCTTGCTGTCGGAATCCGTACCTTCGCCACCGAATCCCGGGCAGACTGGGCCATGATGACCGCCGCCTCGGTGATCATCCTGGTTCCGGCGACGCTCGTCTTCCTCCTGGTCCAGCGCAACCTGGTGTCGGGCCTGACGGCCGGCGGCACCAAGTCCTGACCCGTCACCTCCCGGCCAAACCCCCGCACTCCTAAGGGACTTCATGACCCAGCACGTCACCACCGCGCCCGCCCACACCGACTCCGTGCCGAGCCGGGAGTGGTGGCGCGACGCGGTCATCTACCAGGTCTACCCGCGCAGCTTCGCCGACGGCAACGGCGACGGCATGGGCGACCTGCCCGGCATCCGGGCGCGCCTGCCGCACCTGCGCGACCTGGGCGTGGACGCCGTCTGGCTCTCCCCCTTCTACGCCTCGCCGCAGGCCGACGCCGGCTACGACGTGGCGGACTACCGCGCCGTCGACCCCATGTTCGGCACCCTCACCGACGCCGACGACCTCGTACGGGAAGCGCACTCGCTGGGCCTGCGCGTCATCGTGGACCTGGTGCCCAACCACTGCTCCGACCAGCACGAGTGGTTCAAGCAGGCGCTGCGCGAGGGCCCGGGATCGCCGCTGCGCGACCGCTTCCACTTCCGCCCCGGCAAGGGCACCGACGGCGAACTGCCGCCGAACGACTGGGAGTCCATCTTCGGCGGCCCCGCCTGGACGCGCGTCGAGGACGGCTCCTGGTACCTGCACCTCTTCGCGCCCGAGCAGCCCGACTTCAACTGGGACCACCCGGCCGTCAAGGACGAGTTCCGCTCCATCCTGCGCTTCTGGCTCGACCTCGGCATCGACGGCTTCCGCATCGACGTCGCGCACGGCCTGGTCAAGGCGCAGGGCCTGCCGGACATCGGCCACGAGGAGCAGGTGAAACTGCTCGGCAGCCAGGCAGTGCCGTACTTCGACCAGGACGGCGTGCACGAGATCTACCGCGACTGGCGGAAGATCCTCGACGAGTACACACGCGAGGACGGCACCGAGCGCATCGCCGTCGCCGAGGCGTGGACGCCGACCGTCGAGCGCAGCGCCCTGTACCTGCGCCCCGACGAGCTGCACCAGGCGTTCAACTTCGAGTATCTGACGACCGACTGGGACGCCGAGGCGCTGCGCGCCGTCATCGACCGCTCCCTGGCCGCGATGAACTCCGTGGACGCGCCCGCCACCTGGGTGCTCTCCAACCACGACGTCGTACGCCACTCCACGCGCTTCGCCGACGGCGACGAGGCCCGCGGCCTGCGCCGGGCGCGGGCGGCGACGCTGCTGATGCTGGCGCTGCCCGGCTCCGCGTACATCTACCAGGGCGAGGAGCTCGGCCTGCCCGAGGTCACCGATCTGCCGGACGAGGTGCGCCAGGACCCGGCGTTCTTCCGCTCCACGGGGCAGGACGGCACGCGGGACGGCTGCCGGGTGCCGCTGCCCTGGGCCGGTGAGCGCGCGCCGTTCGGCTTCGGCCCGGTGGAGGGCGGCCCGAGCTGGCTGCCGCAGCCTCAGTCGTGGCGGGACCTGTCGGTGGCGGCGCAGACCGGCGACCCGGCCTCGACGCTGGAGTTCTACCGCTCGGCGCTCGCCGTGCGCCGCGAGCACCCGGCGCTGGGCGCGGGCCGCGGCGTCGAATGGCTGGACGCCCCCGAGGGCGTGCTGGCCTTCCGCCGCACCTGCGCGGGGTCGGCGTTCGTCTGCACGGTGAACCTCACCTCGTCCTCCGTCACGCTGCCCACGCCCGGCGCCCTGCTCCTCGCGAGCGCGGACGTGGCGCCGGGCGCCGACGCGACTGTCCTGCCGGCCGACGCAACGCTCTGGTGGGCAGCCTGAGATGCGACCGGTACAGTCCCCTCCTGTGACCGCACGGCTAGCCGACATCGCAGCCCAGGCGGGGGTCAGCGAAGCGACAGTAAGCCGCGTGCTCAACGGCAAGCCGGGCGTCGCGGCGGCCACCCGTCAATCCGTGCTCGCCGCACTCGACGTCCTCGGCTACGAACGCCCGGTGCGGCTGCGCCGGCGCAGCGCGGGCCTGGTGGGGCTGATCACGCCGGAGCTGGAGAACCCCATATTCCCCGCACTCGCCCAGGTCATCGGGCAGGCCCTGACCCGGCAGGGGTACACCCCGGTCCTCGCCACGCAGACCCCCGGCGGCTCCACCGAGGACGAGCTGACCGAGATGCTGGTGGACCGCGGGGTGTCCGGCATCATCTTCGTCTCGGGGCTGCACGCGGACACCTCCGCCGACATGCAGCGCTACGAGCAGCTGCGGGCACAGGGCGTGCCGTTCGTCCTGGTGGACGGTTTCTCGCCCAAGGTGCAGGCGCCGTTCATCTCGCCGGACGACCGCGCGGCGATGCGCCTGGCGGTCACGCACCTCGTCTCCCTCGGCCATACGCGCGTAGGACTGGCGCTGGGCCCCAAGCGGTTCGTGCCGGTCCAGCGGAAGATCGAGGGTTTCGTACACACGATGCAGGACCAGCTGCACCTGACACCGGAGGAGATCGAGGCGGATCTGGTCCAGCACTCCCTCTACACCCTGGAGGGCGGCCAGGCGGCGGCCGCGGCGCTCATGGACCGCGGCTGCACGGCGATCGCGTGCGCCAGCGACATGATGGCCCTCGGCGCGATACGGGCGGCCCGCCAGCGCGGCCTGGAGGTCCCGGACGACGTCTCGGTGGTCGGCTTCGACGACTCGCCGCTGATCGCGTTCACCGATCCACCGCTGACCACGGTGCGCAAGCCGGTGCCCGCGATGGGGCAGGCGGCGGTGCGTACACTCCTGGAGGAGATCGGCGGGACCCCCGCCCCGCACAGCGAGTTCGTCTTCATGCCGGAACTGGTGGTTCGCGGTTCAACCGCTTCCGCGCCCAGACGCCCCTAGGGTTCTGCGGGCCGTGGCCTCGTACTTCCGACGGAGAGAATGCGGTCCGGACCCGACCAGGGGATGATCGGTCGGAGGACGGGGATCTGGCAGACTCTGTGCCTATGGGTGAGACGATCGTGACAACACTTGAGGGCCGGCAGGCGCCCACCGCATCACCCATCGCGGGCGAGGAAGATGACCGCAATGGGCGGAACCTCCTGCGTCGCCTGCGGACCCCTCGCCGGCCCCGGCTGTGGTTCGAGATCCTGTTGATCGCGGTGAGTTACTGGACGTACTCATTGATCCGCAACGCCGTGCCGGAACAGAAGGCGCAGGCCCTGCGCAACGCCGACTGGCTCTGGCGCGTCGAGCAGGACCTCGGGATAGCGGTCGAGCGAAGCGTCAACCACGCCGTGGACTCCGTGACATGGCTCATCGTCGGCATGAACTACTACTACGCGACACTGCACTTCGTGGTGACGCTCGGCGTCCTGGTGTGGCTGTTCAGACGCCATCCCGGGCGGTACGCGGCCACGCGTCTGGTCCTGTTCGCGACGACGGCGGTGGCCCTGGTCGGCTACTACCTGTACCCCCTGGCGCCGCCGCGCCTGATGAACGGCACCACCTTCATCGACACGGTCCTGGTGCACCACACGTGGGGCTCGATGGCCTCCGGTGACCTGAAGAACATGTCGAACCAGTACGCGGCGATGCCGTCGATGCACATCGGCTGGTCCCTGTGGTGCGGCCTGACGATCTTCGCCCTCGCCTCGGTGCCGTGGGCCAAGGTGCTCGGCCTGCTCTACCCCGCCACGACACTCGTGGTGATCGTGGCCACGGCCAACCACTTCTGGCTGGACGCGGTGGGCGGCATGCTCTGCCTGACCTTCGGTTTCATGGTCACCCGCCTCTGGTACGGCGCCCTGCCGCATGCGCTGCCGCGCGGGGTGGATGCGCTGCCGGTCAAGGTCTAGCGCCCCTGAAGGGGCGCGGGGAACTGCGCGAGCAACCACACCCCACCCGCACCCACCGACGCACAGCCCCCGGCAGACGCCCAGGCGGGGCCCGCCGCAGGCGAAAAAGGGGCGCGGGGAACTGCGCGAGCAACCACACCCCACCCGCACCCACCGACGCACAGCCCCCGGCAGACGCCCAGGCGGGGCCCGCCGCAGGCGAAAGGGGCCGCACCAAGGCTTCGGGGCACTCCCTCCCCGCTCAAACCCCGCGGTGAGCGACCCGCCCTCCCACCACCGTGAGGAACACCGGCGCCGCCGCCACCTCATCGGCCCCCGCCACCACCGGGTCGAGCCCGAACGCCGTGAGATCCGCCCGGCACCCGGGGGCGACCCGCCCCGCCACGCCCGCCTCACCCGCGGCGACGGCCGCGTGCGTCGTACAGCCCTCCAGCGCCATGAGCCCGGTCAGCCCCGGCCCGTGCGAAGCCGCCCCGCGCGGACTGCGGGCGGTGGCCAGGACCTCACGTACGTCGTAGTGCGCGATCGGCCAGTCGGAGCCGAGCGCCACGTACGCCCCGGCATCCCGCAGGTTCCGCATGCGCCAGGCCCGGGCGGCGCGCGCGTCGCCGAGCCGCTTGGACCACTCGTCGCTGTGGTCGGCCCGGGTGTACGCGGTGTGCGGCGGCTGCATCGAGGCGATCACGCCCAGCTCGGCGAAGCGCGGGACGGTGTCGTCGGGCACGGTCTCGATGTGCTCGATCCGGTGGGCGAGGCGGCCGCCGGCGCCCAGTGACGCCACGGTGTCGAGGACGTGCCGCACGGCCGCGTCCCCGATGGCGTGCGTGGCGGTGCGCACCCCGGCGGCGTGCAGGCGCCGCACGGCGTCCGCGTACGCCTCCGGGTCCGGCCAGAAGGCGTCGGTGCCCTGGCCGTGGCAGTCCGCGTGCTCCAGCCAGGCCGTGCCGCCCTCGACCGTGCCGTCCATGAAGAACTTGGCGCCGCCGACCCGCCACAGCCGCCCCGCCCGGGACTGGAGGGCGATGATCTCCTCGATGCCGTCGGCGCCGACGCCGGGCATGCACCAGGGGGCGAGCCGCAGCCGCAGGGGCAGGTCGCCCGCCGCCTCGACCGCGGCGAGCAGCTCCGGCACGTCCCCGCCGCCCATGTCCATGACGTGCGCGCCGGTCAGGCCGGTGGCCGCCATGCCGGAGAGCAGCTCCACGAGGCGGTCGCGGCGCTCGGCGAAGGAGGGCCGGGGCAGCACGGCCTGGACGAGGTCCATGGCGGCGTGCTCGATCAGGTGCCCGGTGGGCCGCCCGTCCGGGTCGCACACGATGGTGGAACGCTGGACGAACTCCCGCGACCCCTCGATCCCGGCCGCGCGCAGGGCGGCGCCGCTGACCAGGGCGGAGTGGCCGTCGTACAGGTGGATGAAGGCGGGTGCGCCGTCGAGCACGTCCTCGATGAGCGCGCGGTCGACGGCCCGCCCGCCGAAGGCGTTGTGGTCGAGCCCCCAGGCGACGATCCACCCCCCGGTCCGCTCGGCGCCGCGCAGCGCGGTCCGGAGCGCGTCGAGGTCGCGTACGGCGGACAGGTCGAGCCCCGTGGCCATCTCCAGGCCCCATACGGGGTGGCTGTGGGAGTCGACGAGGCCGGGCACGAGCGTCGCCCCGGCGAGGTCGATCACCTCGGTGCCAGGACCACACCAGTCGCGTACGTCGGCATCGGAGCCGACGGCGGTGATCACCCCGTCACGGGCGGCGAGCGCGGTGGCATGGGGCCGGTCGGGGTCGAGGGTGCGGATGTGGGCGCCGGTGAGGACGAGGTCGGCGGTGGGCACGGGGAACTCCGTTCAGGTGGGAGGGGGAACGAGGCAGAGGGAGCCGTAGCGCCGTCGCTTCAGTCATGCTTCGCCGCGAAACCCTCGTACACCTCCGGACGGCTGCGGCGCAGCCGCCACGCGAGCGCGAGGCCGAGGACGACGACCGCGGGGACCACGGAGACGAGGACCGTGTTCACCAGGGGCGATGCTCCGGTGAACAGGTCGACGTGCGTGACGACGAGGACGAGCGCCGCACTGAGCAGCACCGTCGCCACGACCGGCGCGACGACGGTACGCAGGACGCCCTCCCCATGGCTGATCCGGCGGAAGTAGCAGGGCACGGCGACGGCGGCGAGCAGCTGGAGGGCCAACAGGCCGATCATTCCGGGGGTGTTGACCCACAGCAACAGCTGTTGGTAGGGGTCGGCGCCGACCGCGGCGAAGGCGAGGACGACGACCGCGCCGAGCACGGTCTGGGCCGCGCCCGAGACGTACGGCGAGCGGTGGCGCGGGTGGACGCGGCCGAGCGCCTTGGGCAGGACACCCTCTTCGGCGAGGGAGAGGCTGTAGCGGTTGATGGCGTTGTGGAAGGCGAGCAGGGAGGCGAGGACGCTGGTGACGATGAGGACGTGCATGAGGTCGGCGGCCCAGCCGCCGACGTAGGTGGTGATGGCGGAGAAGAAGAGCCCGGCGGGGTCGGTGCTCGCGGCCTTGACGACCTGCTCGTCGCCGAAGGCCTGGACGACGGTCCAGACGACGAAGGCGTAGAAGAGGCCGAGGAACGCGACGGCGATGTAGGTGGCGCGTGGCACCGTCCGGTTCGGGTCGCGGGCCTCGCGCCGGTAGATGACAGTGGACTCGAACCCGGTGAACGCGGCGAAGGCGAAGGCCAGCACGGCCGCGGTGCCGGGCACGAGGACATGGCCGGGCGCGAGGCTCGCGACGCCGAGGCCGTCGGCGCCGCCCTTGAGGAGGACCCCGCCGGCAAGGAGTACGAGGATGCCGGTCTCGGCGACGAGCAGGACGCCGAGGAGTTTCGCGCCGAAGTCGATGGAGCGGAAGCCGCCGTACCAGATGAGCAGCAGGCCCGCGAGGGAGACGGGCAGCCAGGGGATGTCGGCGCCGAGGAGGGCGTGCGCCGTGTCCTGGGTGGCGGTGCCGAGCAGGCCGTAGACGCCTATCTCCATGCCGTTGTAGCCGAGCACGGCGAGGAGCGCGGCGGCGATTCCGGCCGGGCGGCCGAGACCGCGCGTGATGTACGCGTAGAAGGCGCCGCCGCCGCGGACGTGCCGGCTCATCGTGGTGAACCCGACGGCGAAGACGGTCAGGGTGACGCCGGCGAGGAGGTAGCCGACGGGGGCGCCGATGCCGCCGAGTGTGAGGGCGACGGGGGCGACGCCCGCCATCACGGTGAGCGGGGCGGCGGCCGAGACGACGAAGAACGCGATGTCGGCGGTGCCGAGGGAGCCGGTGCGGAGTGTGGGCGCGGATCTCTCCGTGGTGCTGGTGGCAGGCATGGCGAAGCAGCCCTTCTGCGGCGGGCGGAGGCACGGCGTGCGGCGGGGACCGGACGCCGGGCAGGAGGCAGGGAGGCCCGAAACCTAAAGGCTTTCGGTTTCGGCAATGTAGCCTCACCCTGGGCAGTTCGGGAAGACCTCACCGACAGACAGGGGCATCGGGACCATGGGCCGGCCGCGCACACCACTCCTGGACCGCGAGCGCATCACGACCACGGCACTGGAACTCGTCGACAGCGACGGCGACTTCAGCGTGCCGAAGATCGCGCGGCGGCTCGGCGTGCAGACGGGCTCGGTGTACCACCACGTGGACGGCCGCGACGGCATCATCGAGCTGCTGCGGGAACGGGTGGCCGAGGCGATCGACTCCGCCACGCTCGACCCGGACCGCCCCTGGGACGCTTCCTTGGCCGCCTGGGCCCGCTCCTACCGCGCGGCCTTCGCAGCCCACCCCCGGACGATCCCGCTCCTGATGACGTCACCGGTGCGGGCGCCGCGGGTGCTGCGGCAGTACGAGCGGGCGGTGACGCTGCTCCTGGACGCCGGTTTCGCCCTCGCGGACGTCATGCCGCTGATCATCGCCCTGGAGAACATGGTGCTGGGCTCGGCCCTGGACCTCGCGGCGCCCGAGGCGATGTGGGAACTGACGGACACGTCGGCGACGCCCGCGCTGGCCCGGGCCCTGGACGCGGTGCCGCCGGGCCGTGCCGACCGGGCCTTCGAGCTGGCGCTGGCGGGGTTCCTCGCGCAGGCGGGGGCCATGCTGGCGGCGTACGGGGTATAGGCGGCGTCAGCCCGTGACGCCCCCGAGGAATCCGGCCCAGGCGCCGGGCCCCACGACGAGGGCGGGGCCTTCGGGGTTCTTGGAGTCACGGACGGCGCGGGCCCCTCCGGGGAGGTCGGCGACCTCGACGCAGTTGTTCTCCCCACCACTGGCTGAGGCCTTGCGCCAAACCGCTCCGGAGAGGTCACGTTCGCGCGGGTCCACGTCGGGGTGCTTCACTTTCTGAGGCCTTCTTCCAGCTCTGCGATGCGTACGAGCGAGTCCTCCACGGAGAGCGCCGCAGCCCTGATGCGCTCGTACGCCCTCGCGAAGGGTGCCGCATTGTCACCCTCAACGTATGCCGCCCTGCCGAGATTCTCCAGAAGAACGACGTCCGGCACAGGACGGGGAAACCTGGCCAAGGTGAATCCTCCTTCCAGCCCCGGATGGGGAGTTGAGGCAAGCGGCATGATCTGCACGGTCACATTGGGCATGTCGGACACATCGAGCAGCCGACGCAGTTGCTCACGCATCGTGGCGGGCCGCGCCGCGAACCGCTGATGGAGTGCCGCCTCGTGAAGGATCGCCCACAGCTCCAGCGGTGAGCCCGGCCGGGTCAGGACGGACTGCCGGGCCATGCGCACCTCGGCGAGAGCCGCCACCTCTTCAGGAGTGCGCGTAGTGATCCCGGCGATCGTCTCCCTGGCATACGCGGCGGTCTGAAGGAGCCCAGGGACCAGCAATGGCGCCCAGTCGCAGATCTGCTCGGCATCGGATTCCAGCGAGATGTAGTCCGCGTAGGGCGGCAGGACGATCCCGGAGTAGGTCTGCCACCAGCCGCGCTTGCCCGCGTCCTTGCACAGGCGGTCCAGCGTGCCGCGAGCCTCTGGGTCCGTGACGCCGTAGACGTCGAGCAGGGCGGCCAGATCATTGGGCCTGATCGCCTGCACGGCGTTCTCGATCTTCGACATCTTCGGGCTCTGCCATCCCATGGCCGTGGCGGCCTCATCCAGAGTGAGGCCCGCATCGTTACGCAGCTTGCGCAACGTCGCACCGAGGCGGCGGCGCCTGACAGTCGGGACCAACGGAGAGTTCGGCATGCCGCAAGTCTGCGCCGCGGCAGGGCGGTTCACGCACCGCTTCACAGAAACAGTCACTCGTTAGGGTAGAAACATTGCGATCGATCACCGCAAGGGTGCACTCTCAACACGCCGCCACATGACCTCAGTTGGCGGCCACCGGCAACGAGCACCGGACCGCGACTGGAGGCCCCATGAACCTCGTCCCGCACGCCCCCACCACCGCCCACCTCGGCCACTACCTCACCCGCACCCCCACCGGCTTCGTCCTCCACATGTCCGCCTCGCCCCGCAACCTCCGCGCGGCCCGCGGGCTCACCCACGACGTCCTGCACGGCGCCGGGGTCGAGCCCGACGCAGTCGACGGCGCCCAGCTGGTCCTCGCCGAGCTGTACGGCAACGCCCTCCACGCCTGCGGCGACTTCGCGCCGCTCGTGGCCGAGGTGGAGGCGGGGCCCACCGGGGTGTGGGTCCGGCTGCACGACCCGGACCGGGTACGCCTGCCCCGCCACACCGGCGTACCGCTGGACGATCCCTGCGCCGAGTCGGGGCGGGGCTCGCGCTGATGGACGTCCTCGCCTCGGGGTGGGACGTGACACGGACACCGGTGGGCAAGCAGGTGCGGTGCCTGCTGCCGCATGGCGGCTGTTGATCACCCTTCATTCGTCACTCGATCTCGCGGAAGACGGGACCGGCCGCGTCGAGGATGACCTTCGTGTTCACCCAACGCGGCACGTCACCGTCCACGTCCAGGTACTGGCACCGGTAGCCGGTGTCTTCATCGAGCGTGACCCTCTTGAGAGGCGGGATCCGGTCGCAGCGCAGTTCCTTCGCATGCTCGTGATGCTGGGCCCAGAACCGGCCATGGACCGCCTTGGCCAGCAGTACGCCCGAGTCGGGAGGGAAGACCTGGTAGTCGATCAGCTGGACGGTCCAGGCCCCTCCGCCGGTGACGTCCTCGACCAGCACCTCCCAGACCAGCTCCACGCCTTGGTAGCTGGCAGTGCACAGCGTCCACTCCCCCTTCTTCACCGTGACCTGGCCGCCCTCGCACCTGGTACCGACCTGGGCCCGGATGCCCGCCATGACGAGGGTCTTCTCCCGTATCTCGTCCAGCACCCGCTCGGTGAGCGAGGCGTCGGAACCGGGCGGCGGTGGAAGGCCCATCTCCGACCGTTCCCAGGCGGCGTCGATGAGTGCCGGTTCGGACGAACTGACCACCACCGGCAGCTTCTCGGCCGTTGCCGTGGGGCGGGGAGCGGTGCTGCCGCCCCCGTCGGAGTGCGGCCGGAACGCAAACCCGATCCCGGCCACCGCCAGGCAGGCGACGGCCACCACGAACGCCGCCTCGAAGCGGCTGAGGCCTTCGAAGTACCGCCGGATCACCGGTCCAGCGTATCGGTCCGGCTCAGGACCGGACCCGGGCCGGACCCGGGCCGGACGGGAGAACCGTGAGCTGAACGAGCGCCCCTACGCCCCGTAGAACCTCTCCTCCACCACCGCCCGCGCCCGCCTCGTGATCCGCCGGTAGTCGTCCAGCATGTCGCCGACATGGCCCGCGTCATAGCCCAAGTAGCGGCCCACCGCCGCCAGTTCACGCCCCCCGGAGGGAAACGTGTCGCCCGCCCGGCCGCGCACCAGCATCACCGCGTTCCGCACGCGGGTCGCGAGGACCCAGGCCTCGTCCAGGGTCGCCGCGTCCTGGGCCGGGATCAGGCCCGCGGCGCAGGCGGCGGCCAGGGCCTCGCGGGTGCGGGTCGTGCGCAGGCCCGGTTCGGCCCAGCCGTGCCGCAACTGGAGGAGCTGGACGGTCCATTCGACGTCGGAGAGGCCGCCGCGGCCCAGCTTGGTGTGGAGCGTGGGGTCGGCGCCGCGCGGCATCCGCTCCGCCTCCATGCGGGCCTTCAGGCGGCGGATCTCGCGGACCGCGTCCTCGCCGAGGCCCTCCGCGGGGTAGCGCAGCGGGGCGACCAGGTCGATGAAGGCGCGGCCCAACTCCTCGTCGCCCGCGACCGGTTCGGCCCGCAGCAGCGCCTGCGACTCCCATACCAGGGACCAGCGGCGGTAGTAGGCCCGGTAGGAGCCCAGGGTGCGCACCAGCGGGCCGCTCCTGCCCTCCGGGCGCAGGTCGGCGTCGATGAGCAATGGAGGGTCCGCGGAGGGGAGTTGGAGGAGGCGGCGCATTTCCGCGACCACCTTCGCCGCCGCCTTCGCCGCCTCCTGCTCGTCCGCGCCCTCGCGCGGCTCGTGCACGAACAGGACGTCCGCGTCCGAGCCGTAGGCCAGCTCGTGGCCGCCGAAGCGGCCCATGCCGATGACCGCGAACCGGGTCGGCAGCGTGTCGCCCCAGCCGTCGCGGACCACCGCGCGCAGCGTGCCCGCGATGGTGGCCGCGGTCAGGTCGGAGATCGCGTCGCCCACCCGGTCCACCAGCGCGCCCGGGTCGGCCTCGGCGGGGCTGTCCTCCGTACCGTACGAGCCGATGATGTCCCCCGCGGCGGTACGGAACAGCTCCCGGCGGCGCACCCCGCGCGCCGCCGTCACGGCCTGCTCGGCGCCGTCCGCGCGGCGCACCGCCGCCAGGATCTCCTGCTCCAGATGGGCGCAGCCGCGCGGCACCAGGCCCCGCTGGTCACCGAGGAGGGCGACCGCCTCGGGGGCGCGCAGCAGGAGGTCGGGGGCGAGGCGGCCGGCGGACAGCACGCGGGCGAGGTTCTCCGCCGCGGCCCCCTCGTCGCGCAGCAGCCGCAGGTACCAGGGGGTCTTGCCGAGGGCGTCGGAGACCTGGCGGAAGTTGAGCAGGCCCGCGTCCGGGTCCGCGGAGTCCGCGAACCAGCCGAGCAGGACGGGCAGCAGCGTACGTTGGATGGCCGCCTTGCGGGAGACGCCCGAGGCGAGCGCTTCCAGGTGGCGCAGGGCGCCGCTCGGGTCCGCGTAGCCGAGCGCGACGAGCCGCTCGCGGGCCGCCTCCGTGCTCAAGCGTGCCTCGCCGGGGGCGAGTTGGGCGACGGCGTCGAGCAGCGGGCGGTAGAACAGCTTCTCGTGCAGGCGGCGTACGACGGAGGTGTGCCGCTTCCACGCGCGGTGCAGCTCGGTGATCGGCTCCGTGCGCATCCCGAGGGAGCGGCCGATGCGCCGCAGGTCCGCGTCGCCCTCGGGCACCAGGTGCGTGCGGCGCAGCTTGTACAGCTGGATGCGGTGCTCCAGGGAGCGCAGGAAGCGGTACGCGTCGTCGAGCTGGGCGGCATCCACCCGCCCGACGTAGCCGCCCGCGCCGAGGGCGTCCAGGGCGGCGAGCGTGGACCCGCTGCGGATCGAGGGGTCGCTGCGCCCGTGCACCAACTGGAGCATCTGGACGGCGAACTCGACGTCCCGCAGCCCGCCGGGGCCGAGCTTCAGCTCCCGCTCCACCTCCCCCGCCGGGATGTTCTCGACGACCCTGCGGCGCATCTTCTGCACGTCCGCCACGAAGTTCTCGCGCTCGGCGGCGTGCCAGACCAGCGGCGCGAGTGTGGCGACGTACTCCTCGCCGAGCGCCAGGTCGCCCGCGACGGGGCGGGCCTTGAGCAGCGCCTGGAACTCCCACGTCTTCGCCCAGCGCTGGTAGTAGGCGAGGTGGCTGGAGAGGGTCCGCACCAGCGGGCCGTTCCTGCCCTCGGGGCGGAGGTTGGCGTCGACGGGCCAGATGGTGCCCTCGACGTTCGTCTCGGAGCAGATCCGCATCATGTGCGAGGCGAGGCGCGTCGCGGCCCGCAGCGCCTTGCCCTCGTCCTCGGCACCGGCGCCGTCGGCCGCCTCCGCGACGAAGATGACGTCGACGTCCGAGACGTAGTTCAGCTCGTGGCCGCCGCACTTGCCCATCGCGATGACCGCGAGCCTGCACTGCGCGGCGTCGCCGGGGGCCGCCGCGCACGCCATGGCGAGCGCCGCGCGCAGCGTCGCCGTCGCGAGGTCCGCCAGCTCGGCCGCGGCCTCGGCCACGTCGGTGGTGCCGCACACGTCACGGGCCGCGATGGCCAGCAGACAGCGGCGGTAGGCGACGCGCAGCGACACCGGGTCGGTGGCGTCGGCGAGGCCCCGCTCGAAGTCCGCGACGCCGGGGTGCAGGTCGGCCGACTCGTACGTGGCGAGGGCCCGCCAGTCCCGGGGGTGGCGGGCCAGGTGGTCGGCGAGCGCCTCGGAGGCGCCCATCACACCGAGCAGGCGATCGCGCAGCGGCTTGGCGGTGACGAGGGTGTCGAGCAGTTCCCGCCGACCGGCCTCGTCCTCCTGCGCCTCCACGAGACGTACGAGCCCGAGCAGCGCCAGGTCGGGGTCGGCGGTGGCGCCCAGCGCGTCCAGGAGCAGCGGGTCGGAGCGGACGGCGCTCAGCTCGGCGGCGTCCAGGAGCCGCTCCGCCGCCGACGGGTCGGTGAAACCGTGCCGTAGCAGCCGCGTGAACGTACTGCTTCTGCGGCCTTGCGGCAGCGTCATGGTCTCGCGCCTCCGTTCGATCACTCCTGGGCCCGAGCCTACGGCCTCTCTGCCGTGTTCCGCCCGCGTGGCCCCGCCGCGCCTGATGTACTGCCGGGCATGGAATACACGCTCGAAGTGATCCCGCTGCCCGTGAGCGACATCGACCGATCGAGAGACTTCTACCGCGACAAGCTCGGCTTCCACGTCGACATCGACGCCGAGGTGATGCCGGGCCTGCGCATCGTCCAGCTGACCCCGCCCGGCTCGGGCTGCTCCATCGCCCTGTCCGACACGCTCTGGGACACGATGGACGGCCCGGTGCCGGCCGCGGGTTCCTACCAGGGCCTCCAGCTGTGCGTGGCCGACGCGAAGGCGGCGCACACGGAGCTGACCGCGCGCGGCCTGGACGTCACCGAGCCGGTGCGGCACGCGCCCGGTGACGGCGGCACGTTCATGTACTTCAAGGACCCGGACGGCAACGGCTGGGCGATCCAGGAGTACCGGGTGCGTGCGGCTACACCGCTGCGGGACGCGATCGTCAGCGCCCCGTAAGGGGCGCGGGGCCGCATCGATGTGCGGCTCCGCCGCGTGGGCGCGGGCCGCCCCCCGCGCGGCGGAGCCGCAGACGCGTCTGCGGCCTTTCTCGGGCTGAGCGCGCGGTCCCCCGCGCCCTTACGGGGTCCCCGTGCGCTGCTTCCAGGACCCCGCGAGGGCCGCGTGAGGGTAAGGGAGAAATCGGGGGTGGGTCGCGGAACCGCCACCGGCAGTGGACGCGTTGTCGCCGCGAACGCTTCGACGGCTGCGCGCCGACGCCTCGTGCACACGCGCCAGCCGGCTCCCCTGGCGTTCCATGTCCTGACGTCGCCGCGCACGGTCCCAGGCGTCGCACCATCGCTCCACCTCGACGCCGTCGGTCACCTCGCACACCCGCAGGAAGGCCATGAGCTGTGCGAGGTCGAGCATGGACTTGCCCGCCAGCATCCGCAACACCGTGCTGTGCGGCAGCTCACCGTGGCGGCCGGCCCGGCGTTCCATCTCGTCGACGGGTATCGCGCCCGCCTTGTAGTAGAGCTCTCGCAGCGCGTGGGTCAGCCCGTCCCGGTCGTACACCCGGTCCGGCCCGGGCACACCGGCCGCGGGATTCCTCCGCCGGTGCTCGGCGTAACGAGCGGCCTGCCACAACCGCCGCGCCTCACCGACCGGGGCTCCACAGGCTCGGGCGTACGCCTCCACGACCAGCAAGCGGGGAATCCCGTTCCCGCTCGCGGCGCGGGAGAAGGTGGTGGCGGAGAAGGCGTGCCCGGACGTCTTCGCCATCTCCCGGTGGGTCAGGCCCGCCGCCCGGCGCTGCCTGCGCAGCCACCCCGCGAGCCGCTCCAGGTCCGGGTCGGAGGGGGGAATCGACCGCTCCGGGCGCGCCATGGCCGGCCTCGGTCACAGTCCCTGGGGGGCGGCCGGAGCGCGTCGGGCCAGATGGGCACCGACCAGACCGCACGTCGCCAGGACTTCCGCCACCACGATGACGGGCATTCCGGTGAGCGCCAGTGCGGCGCCCAGTACCAGGACCACGATGACGATGACGGTTCGATGGCCGTCCGGACGGACAGAGGGCTTGGGCGCGCCGCAGGCCGGACGCCGATGTGAGTGCATGAGGTACCTCTGGATCTCGAAGTGCGCGGGTGTCCCACCCGGCTCAGTCACGGACTGTTGTCCAACTGGGCGCCGACGAGCGCCCGTCGGCAACATGGTGGCACCGGATCCCGAAGCTCTCGCGGGGTTGATGCACCGCCGCCCCACTCTCGCGACTGCCACGTGGCTCAGCCGCGATCGGCACTGCTCACAGGTGCTGTTTTACCTGCACGGTCCGGGATCGCCCGGACGTGTGTGCCGCATGACGGGGACAGTTGATGCACCCGCGCCCACCCCGACTAAAAAATTTGGTCCTCCACTCGGGAACCCCACCCGCAGGCCCCCGCGCCTACAGCACCGGCAGGTTCTTCCGCAGCTCGAACGCCGTGACCTCGCTGCGGTACTCCTCCCACTCCTGCTTCTTGTTCCGGAGGAAGAAGTCGTAGACGTGCTCGCCGAGTGTCTCTGCGACCAGTTCCGACTTCTCCATCAGGGCGATCGCCTCGCCGAGGTTCTGGGGGAGGGGTTCGATGCCCATCGCGCGGCGTTCGGCGTCCGAGAGGGCCCATACGTCGTCGTCGGCGCCCGGCGGGAGTTCGTAGCCCTCCTCGATGCCCTTGAGCCCGGCGGCGAGAAGCACCGCGTAGGTCAGGTAGGGGTTGGCGCCCGAGTCGATCGAGCGGACCTCGACGCGCGCCGAGCCGGTCTTGCCCGGCTTGTACATGGGTACGCGGATCAGCGCGGAGCGGTTGTTGTGGCCCCAGCAGATGTACGAGGGGGCCTCGCCGCCCGCGCCCGCCGTGCGCTCGGAGCCGCCCCAGATGCGCTTGTAGGAGTTCACCCACTGGTTGGTGACCGCGGAGATCTCCGCGGCGTGCCGCAGGAGGCCCGCGATGAAGGAGCGGCCGACCTTGGAGAGCTGGTACTCGGCGCCGGACTCGTAGAAGGCGTTGCGGTCGCCCTCGAAGAGGGACAGGTGCGTGTGCATGCCGCTGCCGGGGTGCTCGGAGAACGGCTTCGGCATGAAGGTGGCCTGGACGCCCTGCTCCAGCGCGACCTGCTTCATGACCAGGCGGAACGTCATGATGTTGTCGGCCGTGGAGAGCGCGTCCGCGTACCGCAGGTCGATCTCCTGCTGGCCCGGCGCGCCCTCGTGGTGGCTGAACTCGACCGAGATGCCCATGGATTCGAGCATCGTGATGGCCTGGCGGCGGAAGTCCATGCCCACGTTCTGCGGGGTGTGGTCGAAGTAGCCGGAGTTGTCGGCGGGCGTCGGCCGCGAGCCGTCCAGCGGCTTGTCCTTCAGGAGGAAGAACTCGATCTCGGGGTGGGTGTAGAAGGTGAAGCCGAGGTCGGAGGTCTTGGCGAGGGCGCGCTTCAGTACGTAGCGCGGGTCCGCGAAGGAGGGGGAACCGTCCGGCATCAGGATGTCGCAGAACATGCGGGCGGTGCCGGGGGCCTCCGCGCGCCAGGGCAGCACCTGGAACGTCGACGGGTCCGGCTTGGCGATCATGTCCGACTCGTACACCCGGGCGAATCCCTCGATCGCCGAGCCGTCGAAGCCGATGCCCTCGTCGAAGGCCTGCTCCAGCTCGGCCGGGGCCACGGCCACCGACTTCAGGAAGCCGAGGACGTCCGTGAACCACAGGCGTACGAACCGGATGTCGCGCTCCTCCAACGTACGGAGCACGAATTCCTGCTGCTTGTCCATCTTCCGATTCCACCCATCCTTGCTGGTCAGACCATCCTTGCTGGTCAGGCCGCCTGCTCCCGCGCCATGTGACACCCCGGGCACACGAGCATCCCACTACCCGGTTTCGAACGTGTTGCAGGTCCGTGCCGCCGCGTGCCGAGCCGTGGCGCGTGCCGCTCTGTGCCCATAGTGCCTGCTGATCGGCCGCTCTGTAACAGCGGGCCGCAGCGGGCTTGAGGGCGGGCCACCCATGCGGGGCAGCCGGCGAACGTCTCCCGGCTCGGCTGGGTCCGGCCGCGTCTGCGGTTCGTCGGGTGGCGGGGCCGCGGCGGTATGTCCGTCCTCGCTATCTTGGCGTCGGCGCCCCGCCGCTTCGGCGCCCGGCGTCGCACCACTGTGCTCCGGGCGAACATACCGCCACGTCCCCTCAGGTCTCGCTCACGACTGCGGACCGGTGGGCCACCGTGTTTACGCCCCTACGGGACCGCGGCACCGCCGGATGACGGGCGGGTGGGAGATGTCCTTGCGGGGCGCCCGCCGGCGTACAGAGGCAACCCCCGCCCCCACGCCCGCCGGGGAACAACCTCCCCGCGCCGTCAGGCCAGCCGCCCCAGCTCCTCCCGGCGGAGCCGCCCACGCAGCGGCTCCCCAGCGACGTAACGCTCGACCTCGGCGACCGCGTACTCCCCGAGCCGCCGCACCTCGCTCCCCTGCGCCCCGGCGATGTGCGGCGTGACGAGGACGTTCGGGAGGCGCAGCAGGGCGTGCCCCGCGGGCAGCGGCTCGGGGTCCGTGACGTCCAGGAACGCGTCGAGGCGGCCCGTGCCGCACTCCCGGGCCAGCGCCTCCGTGTCGACGAGTGAGCCCCGGGCCGTGTTGATGACGCAGCCGCCGTCCGGGATCAGCCTCAGCATGGCCTCGCTCAACAGGCCGCGCGTCGCCGGGAGTTGCGGCGCGTGCACCGTGACGATGGCGCTGCGGGCGCACAGCTCGGGGAGCGGGGACAGCTCCGCGCCGAGCGACGCCGCCTCGGCGGGTGTCACGTAGGGGTCCGTGAGGAGTACGCGATACCCCGCGTCGGAGGCCCGCAGCGCGGCGATCACGCGCCGCCCGATGCGGGATGCGCCGATGACGCCGACGGTGCGCGCGTCGGCCCCGGTGCGCTCGGAGAACGGCGGCCACCCGGCGGCATACCCCGCCGCCGTCCGCAACGCCCCCTTGGCCGCGAACGTGATCGCCGCCAGGGTGAACGCCACCACCGGGCCCGCGTTGGCGTCCGCCGCCGAGGAGACGACGATGCCCCGCTCCCACACCGCCTCCGTCACCAGCGACTTGACCGACCCCGCCGCGTGCACGACCGCCCGCAGCCGGGGCGCGTACGCCAGGACCTCGGGCGTCAGCGGCGGGCACTCCCACCCCGTGACCAGGATCTCCGTCCCGGCGAGCACCTCCCGTGACGCGGCGCCGGTGAGCGGACCGGCCAGCACGCCGGGCGCCAACTCCACGCACGCGCCGAGCCGTTCACGAAGTGCCGGAGCGAAGACCTGGGCCGCGACGTCCGCGCCCATCGCCAGGGCCGTGAACGGCGGGCCACCGGCCCGCTCCGCCTGCTGTGCCTGATCTGCCACGCGTGACCGTCCCTCGTAGTAACCGGTTACTCACCAGCGCCTGGAGGCTAGGGCCGATCCGCCAGACCGGTCAAGAGAACACTCGTCAAAGGGGGTTGACCAAGGACAGTAACCGCTTTAGATTCCGGGCACCTTATTCCGACGACGGAAGGGTTGCCGTGCCGACGGTGACGAAGAACCGGGCGGAAACCGAGGCGGTGAAGCCGCTCGGCAGGCGTGACAGCGGGTCAAGTGGGCGGAAGTCGGGGCGTGGTGAACTGTGGAAGCGGTTACTGCGTACCCGCTTCCTGGTCCTGCTCATGGTGCCGGGACTGGTGTACTTCCTGGTCTTCCACTACGGCGCCTTCATCGCCAACGCGGTGGCCTTCAAGGAGTACGTACCCTTCGACGGCCTGTGGGCCAGCCCCTGGGTCGGCACGGCGAATTTCGAGCGGATGTTCGGCGATCCGGACTTCTGGCACGCGACGTGGAACACCCTGTTCATCGCCGTGCTCCAGCTCGTCTTCTTCTTCCCTGCGCCGCTCGCGCTCGCCCTGCTCCTGCACAGCCTGACCTCGGACCTGCTGCGCCGCTTCACGCAGTCGGTGATCTATCTGCCGCACTTCCTGTCGTGGGTCGTCGTGGTCGCGCTGTTCCAGCAAGTGCTGAGTGACACGGGCCTGTTGAACACCTTCCTGAGCGACTCCGGGCTGCACACCGTCGACATCATCGGCAACCCGGACGCGTACAAGCCGCTCGTCGTGTTCGAGGTGATCTGGAAGGACGCCGGGTGGGGACCATCATCTTCCTCGCCGCGCTGATGCAGGTAGACGAACAGTTGTACGAGGCGTCGGCGATCGACGGGGCCGGTCCCTGGCGCCGCTTCTGGCACGTCACGCTGCCCGGCATCCGGCCCGTCATCATCCTGCTGCTGATCATGCGGCTCGGCGACATCCTCTCCGTCGGCTTCGAACAGATGCTGCTGCAACGGCAGTCGGTCGGGCCGGAGGTCGGCGAGGTCCTCGACACCTTCGTGTTCTGGCAGGGCATCGTCGGCGGCGACACCGGATACGCGGCGGCCGCCGGCCTGTTCAAGGGCGTCGTCGGCGCGGCGCTCGTCTTCGCCGCCAACCGGGTCGCCCACCGGCTCGGCGAGCAGGGGGTCTACAAGTGAGCCTTCGACAAGTGCGGGTGAGTACCGGACAGGACACTCGGCCCGCCTGGATGGAGAAGCCGAGGTTCGCGACGAAGGCCGCCAAGGCCGTGGCGGTCGTGATCGTGCTCGCGCTCGTCCTGGTCCCCTTCCTCGTCATCGTCTCGACGTCGCTGGCCTCCAACCGCGAGGTCGTGGACAACGGCGGCTGGGTGCTGTGGCCGAGCGATCCCACGCTGCGCGCCTACCGCACCATCCTCAGCGGCGGCATCGTCACCAAGGCGCTGGGCGTGAGCGTGGCCCTCACCGTCGTGGGCACCCTGTTCTCCCTGGCGTGCACCACCTTCCTCGCGTACGCCCTCGCCCGCCCCGGCGTCTTCGGCGGCAGGCCCGTGCTCCTGCTCATCCTCTTCACCTTCCTCTTCCCGCCCGGCATGATCCCCGCGTTCCTGCTGGTCAAGGGCATGGGGATGATGGACACGTACGCCGCGCTCGTGGCGCCCGTCCTCATCAACGTCTTCAATCTGATCGTGCTGCGCGGCTTCTTCCAGGGCATACCGGAGGAGCTGTACGAGGCGGCCCGGCTCGACGGCGCGGGCGACTGGCACATCCTGTGGCGCATCGTGCTCCCGCTCTCCAAGGCGGCCCTCGCCGTGGTCTCCCTCTTCTACGCCGTGAGCTACTGGAACGCCTGGTTCCATGCCTCGATCTACATGGAGTCGGACCACTGGCCGCTCTCCCAGGTGCTCCGTACGTACGTCATCGGTGGCTCACAGATCGCCGACACGGGCCTGAGCGAGGCCGGCCTGGTCTCCGCCCCGCAGACGACGCAGATGGCCGTCCTGGTGATCGCCACCGTGCCGATCCTGGTCGTCTACCCCTTCCTCCAGAGGTACTTCACCAAGGGCGTGCTCACCGGCGCCATCAAGAGCTGACCCCCCGTGTATCACCGACGTACAGAAGGGCTCATCCCCGTGTCCGGATCCTCGATGTCACGGTGCACCCTGCTGCGCTCCATAGCCGTCGGCGGCGCCGCCCTGGCCGCCCCGTCCGTCCTCACCGCCTGCTCGACCGGCTCCAGCGGCGGCGGCAACGTCTCCAACGCGGGCAAGAAGGCCGTGCCCTGGCCCACGTACACGCCCGCCGACGGCCCCGCCCCCGACCTGGCGCCGACCAAGGAGGGCGTACAGGCCGGATACACGAAGTACCCCGAGCAACTCGTCAGGGCGATGGCCGAGAAGCCGGGCGACGGCAGGCAGAAGATCCGGGTCCTGACCATCACCTACGGCACCCCGCCGAAGCCGGTCGGCCGCAATAGGTACTGGCAGGCGGTGAACGACGCCCTGGGCGTGGAGATCGAGTTCACCGTCGTGCCGGACGCGGACTTCCGCGCCAAGATGTCCACGCTGATGTCGGGCGACGACCTGCCCGACATGATCAGCTTCGGTGGCGGGTACGTGCTGCCGAGGGAGTCGCAGTTCGTGAAGGCGCGCTGCGCCGACCTGAGCGAGCACCTGTCCGGCGACGCCGTCAAGGACTACCCCCACCTCGCCAACATCCCTACGTACGCGTGGGAGGGCATGGGTCGCATCGCCGGGCGCATCTACGGACTGCCGGTCGAGCGCGCCAAGGTGCACGGCGCCATGTTCATCAACCGCGAGGCCTTCGACAAGGCCGGCTACCGGCCCGGCATGTCCGCCCCCGACTTCCGCGCGATGGCGAAGGAGGCCACCCGGGGCAAGCAGTTCGCCCTCGGCGCGTCCACGGTGGGCTTCTTCGGGTACCTCTACCACGCCATGTGGCACGGCGCGCCCAACCAGTGGCAGATCAAGAACGGCAAGGCCACCGACATGTACGGGACCGACGCGTTCAAGGCCGCCCTGGAGTACATGGCCGGGCTGCGCCAGGACGGCTCGTACAACCCCGACGCCACCTCGATCTCCCAGGTCGACCTGAAGACGCAGTTCCACAACGGGACGGTCCGCTCGATGACGGACGGCTGGGGTGCCGTCATGTCCAACGCCCAGGGCATCAAGGATGAGTTCACGCTCGACGTCGCCGAGCCGTACGCGGTCAGCGGAGTCGGCGGGGGCACCCCCGTCTACCAGCAGAACCGCGGCTGCTTCGGCTACACCGTCATCAAGAAGGCCTCCAAGGAGCGCGTCAAGCTGATGCTGCGCGTACTGAACTGGCTCGCCTCGCCGTTCGGCACCAAGGAGTACGAGCTGATGCACTACGGCATCGAGGGCACCCACTTCCGGTACGACAAGGCGGGCGATCCGGTCGCCACCGAGCTGGGCCTCGTCGACTCACGCACCAACCTGCCCTTCCCGTACCTCATGGACGCGCCCCAACCCCTGTACTACCCGGGCTTCCCCGACCTCACGAAACGGCTGCACGCCTGGCAGAAGAAGGTCGTGCCGCTGCTGGTGCCCGACGACCACTGGGGCCTGATGTCGGACACGTACAACCGGCAGAGCGCCACGATGGACCAGATCATCACGGACGGCGTCACGGCGGTCGTCGCCGGGCGCAAGAAGCTCTCCGACTGGGACGGCATCTACAAGAAGTGGCGGTCCCAGGGCGGCGAGCGCTCCGCCGAGGAGTTCCTGAAGGAGTACGAGGCCGCGCACTGAGCCGGAGGCGGTGCGCGGGATGATGGGTCCGGGGCGGGGCTGCCGGGGGCAGCGGCGACCGCGCCTCGGGCCGGTGGGGTTGCCGAGTGAGGGAGACACATGGGAGAACGGGTCACCATCCGCGACGTGGCCGCGCGCGCGGGCGTCTCGGTAGCGACCGTCTCGCGGGTCCTGGCGGGCAACTACCCGACGTCCACGGCGTCGCGCGCCAAGGTGCTGCGAGCGGTCAAGGACCTGGACTACGTGGCCAACGCGCACGCGCGCGCGTTGGCGGGCGCCGGGCGCAAGACGATAGCCGTGCTCATGTACGACGTGGTGGGCGCCTTCTACGCGCAGGTCGCCCAGGGCGTGGAGATGGAGGCCGCCCAGCACGGCCAGGCTCACCCTCGTCTCCTCCACGGGCAGTGACACGGCCCGCGAGCTGGCTCTGGTCCAGATGATGCGCGAACAGGCCGCCGAGGCCGTGGTGCTGGTGGGCGGGGTCACGCAGGACGACGAGTACCGCCAGCGGATGGCGCGCTACGCCGAGGTCCTCGCGGCTGCGGGCTCCCGGCTCATCCTGTGCGGCCGCCCCGCCCCGGCGCCCGACGTGCCCGCGCTCGTCGTCGAGTACGACAACGAAGCGGGCGCCCACGCCGTCACCAGCCACCTCCTGGGCGCCGGCCACCGGCGGATCGCGCTGATCGGCTACCAGCCGGGGAACACCACCGGAGAGGACCGCCTCGCCGGGTACCTCCGGGCGCTCGCCGACCACGGGGTGGAGTGCGACGAGGCCCTGCTCCACGGGGTCGGCTTCGGGCAGAACCACGGCTACCGGGCGATGCGGGACCTGCTGGAGCGGGCGGACGGAAAACCGGACTTCACGGCGGTCTTCGCGGGGGACGACCGGGCCGCGGCGGCGGCGATCATCGCGCTGCGGGAGTACGGGCTGCGGGTGCCGCGGGACATGTCCGTGGTCGGCTACAACGACGACCCCGTGGCCGGGGACATCACCCCCGGTCTGACGACGGTCCACATCCCCGCCGAGGAGATGGGCCGCACGGCGGTCCGCCGCGCCCTGTCCGGCGCGCCGCGCACAGGCCAGGAACGGCATCTGCTGGGCACGCACATCGTGATCCGGGAGAGTGTGCGGGCGGTTCGGGGGGTTGCGGGGGGCTGAGCGGTGGATGTGACTGCGGGCCGTGGGGGCTGAACTCGCAGGGCCCCCGCGCGCCTTCAGGGGCAGGACACATCGCCCCCGAGGATCGCCGCCGCCACGTCCGCAGGGCGGTCCCGCATCACCAGGTGCCCGGCGGGCGCGGCCACCCGGAAGGTCCCGCCGAGACGTGAGGCCAGCCCCCGCTGGCGTCCGAGCCACTCCCCCGAGCCCCGCGCGTAAGCGGCGAGCACCGTCACCGGCACCCCGCCGGGCAACGGCACGACCCGCCGCAGCTCCGCCAGCTCCACGGCCACGTCGCCGTACGTCACGTACTCCATGAGCGCCGCCCGCCATACCCTCCCCGTCCCGTACACCCCCGCCCAGGGACTCGGCGCCGTCAGCCTCCGCAGTACCGGCCCCGCCGCCCGCGGCACCCCCGCCGCGCACAGAACCGCCCCGCACGCGCGCGTGCCCGCCACCCGCGCCCCGCGAGGCACCCGCACCCGTGGCCGCTCCTCGACACTGGAGTCGACCAGGACGAGCCCCGACGTCCGCTCCGGATACAGCCGCGCGAACGCCTCCGCGTGGAACCCGGCGAGCGAGTGCCCCACCACCGTGGCCCGCTCCCCGCCGAGGCCCACCGCGTCCAGCACCCGCAGGACGCGTTCCGCCTCGCCCCGCAAAGTGGGCGCCACGCGCGCGTGCCCGCTCAGTCCGAGCCCGGGGCGGTCGAAGCGGACGACGGTCCGGTGCGGCGCGAGCAGCGGCACGACCGGGTCCCAGTCGAACCAGCCGAGCCCGAGCCCGGCGCTGAGCACACACACCGGCCCGCTCCCCGTCACCTCGACGTGGTGCGGCACTCCATCGATGCGTAGGAAGGTCATGCGCCGCATACGAAGGTCATCCGCGCCGCTCGGCCGAGGACGCGGCGGCGGCCAGGGACCACGCGAGGACCACGGTCCAGGCCGCGATGAACAGCACCTGGAGCCGCTGCCCGACCCCGAGCGCCCACGTCCCGCGCCCCGCCTCGAACGCGGCGACGGAGGCCAGCGTCCACGCCGTGGCGGCCAGTTCGAGGACGACGAGGGCCGGGCCGGTGCGGGCCAGGGCGGGCCACGCCCCCGCACCGCGCCGCGCCGCGACAGTGAGCAGCACCATGCCGAGCAGTGCCCCGCCGATCGCGAGGGCGCTGCTGAAGGCGTGCGCGGAGTGCGTCCAGGGGACGGTGCCCGCCGCCTCCCGCGCGGCGCACGCGGCGTCGGCGGTCGGCGCGCAGCTCAGCGGCAGCCGGGAGTCGACCGCCGTGGCGGCCCCGTACAGCGCGAGCCCGGTCCAGCCCGCCGTGGTCCACCCCCGGCGCGGCAGCCGCACCAGCGCGCCCACCGCCGCCGCGAGGACGAGGAGTCCCGCCAGCAGGTCCGCGGTGCGGAAGAACGTGCCGTACGGCTGGTCCTCGGCGGCGAGTTCGCTGACGTACGTCTGGCGGGGTGACAGGCCGGTCGGCAGGAACGCCTCGAACGTCCAGGTGGTGTACAGGAGCGCGCCGAGCAGGAGGAGGCCCGAGAGGGCGAGGCGGGGCCGCCGTGGGCCGCCGGCCTGCTGCCGCGTGGGCTGTGAGGGCATGGGGGCGGCCGCCGTCGTGGAGGGGGAGCTCGGAGGGCTCATGCTAGGCCGCCGGTCGTGGCGGCCGGTGGTCCGGGTGGATCCATCCCGGTTCGCGGAAGGGGGCCGGTGCCGATCCGCTCCGGTTCGTCGTCCGTAGGCGTCATGCGTTCATGATCGAGGCGGGGGCGGGAGCCCGCATGTCGCCCCATACCCGGCGGGGGTAGGGTTCGCCCATGGCGAGGACGAGGAAGCGCACGGGGCACGGGCAGTTGCTGCTGCTCGCCGCGCTGCTCCTCGGGATCGTCACCATGCATACGTTGGGGCATCCTTCGGGAGAGCATCCCTCGGCGGCGCACACCTCGGGCGGACACGGGGCAAGCCATGGGGCCGCGTCACATCGGAGCCCGGGCCCGGACATGGTTCTGGAGCTGAAGTCGGAGTCGCCGCCGCAGGACGGAGCGGCGGGCATGGGCATGGATCCGCTCTCCGTCTGCCTCGCGGTGCTGGGGGCCCTCACGCTCGTCCTGCTGCTGTGGCTGCTGGTGCGGGCGGGGCTGTCGCGGCCGGGCGGGACGCTCGCCCGCGCCCCCACGACCGGCCGCCCGAATGCCCCGCGGCCGGAGGCGCCGCCGCCCCGCGTCCCGCTCTCCCGTCTGTCGGTGCTGCGCATTTAGGCCGCGCACCGGCTGCTTCGCGCTGCCCGGAGAACTCGTGGGGTTCCGGTGGGAACCCAGGGGTGTCGAGCGGTGTATCAGAAGCAGCGGATGCGCCCATTCGCACGCACCACCATGACGAGGTGTCACCCGACGATGCACGAGCACCACGAAGAGCACTCCGACCACCACCAGCACGCCGAGCCGCGGCGTGCTCCCTCCGCCGCCGGGCTCTGCTGGGCGCGGCGGCCGCGGCCACGGCCGCCGTCGCCGGTTCGGGACTCCTGACGGCCTGTTCCGGCTCCGGCTCGGGCGGCGGCCATGGCGGCGGTCACGGCGGCAGCGCCGGGTCCGGCGGCTCCGGCGGCTCCGGTCCCAAGGGCTATGTGGACCCCGCGGGCCCCGAGGTCGCGGCCGCCGAGAAGAAGCGGGGCCGGGGCGGCCAGGTCCGTGAAGTGAAGCTGACGGCCATGGAGACCGGGCTCGACCTCGGCGGCCCGGAGGTCCGCACGTGGGCGTACGGGGACGGGCTGCCCGGCAAGGAAATCCGCGTCACCGCGGGCGACACCCTCGCCCTGACCCTCGCCAACCACCTCCCGGAGGCCACCTCCCTGCACTGGCACGGCATCGCCCTGCGCAACGACATGGACGGCGTCCCCGGCCTCACCCAGCGGGACATCAAGCCCGGCGCGGACTTCACCTACCGCTTCACGGTGCCGGACCCGGGGACGTACTGGTTCCATCCGCACTCCGGCACCCAGCAGGACCGCGGGCTGTACGCCCCCTTGATCGTCGAGGACCCGAAGGAACCGCTGAAGTACGACAAGGAGTGGGTGGTCGTCCTGGACGACTGGGTCGACGGAGTGGACGGCTCGACCCCGGACGGCGTGCTCGCGGAACTGAGCAAGGGCATGGCCGACCACGACATGGGCGGCGGCATGGACCACGGCGGCCACGGCATGTCGCACGCGGCGGCGCGCTCCGAGCCGTCCCCGAAGCCGAAGCGGTCCGCCGGGCCCTCGCGGATGATGATGGGCGCCAAGAGCGACCTCCTCGGGGGCGACGCGGGCGACGTCGCGTACCCGCACTACCTGGTCAACGGCCGTGCGGCGGAGGCACCCTCCGTGTTCCGCGCCCGCCCCGGTGACCGCATCCGCCTGCGCATCATCAACGCCGGCGGTGACACGGCGTTCCGCGTGGCGCTCGGCGGCCACGAGATGACGGTGACGCACACCGACGGCTTCCCCGTGGAGCACGCGAAGACGGACGCGCTGCTGCTCGGCATGGGCGAGCGGTACGACGTCCTGGTCACCGCCAAGGACGGCGCGTTCCCGCTGACCGCGGTGGCCGAGGGCAAGAAGGCGGCGGCCCTCGCGGTGCTGCGCACGGGCGGCGGGGCCGCGCCGTCCGCGTCGGCCCGCCCCAAGGAGCTGACGGGCCGCCTCCTGACGGCGGACAAGCTCCGGGCGGCCGAGTCCGTCGCCCTGCCGTCCCGCAAGCCGGACCGCACGATCAGGCTCCGCCTGACGGGCGGCATGGCGAAGTACGACTGGGCCTTCGACAAGAAGCCCTACTCCCCGACCGGCGCCATCCGCTGCGCGCGGGCGAGCGGGTCCGCCTGATCTTCGCCAACTCCACGTCGATGTGGCACCCGGTACACCTGCACGGCCACACCTTCGCCCTGGCGAACGTGGCGCGCGGCCCCCGCAAGGACACCGCGATCATCCTGCCGAACGGCACGCTGACGGTGGACTTCGAGGCGGACAACCCGGGCCTGTGGATGGTCCACTGCCACAACGTCTACCACTCGGAGGCAGGGATGATGACGGTCCTGGGGTATCGGGCCTGACGGCGTTCAGGGGGCGCCCCACCCGGATCACCGCGTCCGGGTGGGGCGGCTCCCGCCCGGCAGGGCATCGCGTCGCTCTGACGATTACACTGGGCGCGTGCCTCAACTACGTCTCGCCCTGAACCAGATCGACTCCACCGTCGGCGATCTCGCCGGTAACGCCGAGGCGATCGTCCGCTGGACCCGGCACTCCGCCGAGCAGGGGGCGCATCTCGTCGCGTTCCCTGAGATGGCGCTGACCGGGTATCCCGTGGAGGACCTCGCCCTGCGGTCGTCCTTCGTCCAGGCCTCGCGGGACGCGCTGCACGCGCTCGCCGCCCGGCTGGACGACGAGGGCTTCGGCGAGCTGCCCGTCGTCGTCGGCTACCTCGACCGCACCGAGGAGGCCAAGCCCCGCTACGGCCAGCCCGCGGGCGCGCCGCGCAACGCCGGCGCCGTGCTGCACCGGGGCGAGGTCGCGCTGACCTTCTCCAAACACCACCTGCCCAACTACGGCGTGTTCGACGAGTTCCGCTACTTCGTGCCGGGCGAGACCCTGCCGGTCGTGCGGGTGCACGGCGTCGATGTCGCCCTCGCCATCTGCGAGGACCTCTGGCAGGACGGCGGCCGCGTGCCGGCGACCCGCAGCGCGGGGGCGGGCCTGCTGCTCTCCATCAACGCCTCGCCGTACGAGCAGAACAAGGACGACCAGCGACTGGAGCTCGTGCGCAAGCGGGCGCAGGAGGCGGGCTGCACCACCGCGTACCTCGCGATGATCGGCGGCCAGGACGAGCTGGTCTTCGACGGTGACTCGATCGTCGTCGACAAGGACGGCGAAGTCATCGCGCGGGCGCCGCAGTTCGCGGAGGGCTGCGTCGTCCTGGACCTCGACCTGCCCGCCGCCGCGCCCGTCCCGCCGTCCGGCGTCGTCGACGACGGGCTGCGCGTCGAGCACGTCACGGTCTCCGAGGAGCCCCTGCCCGCGTACGAGGCGGAGCTCACCGGCGGGTACGCCGAGCGGCTCGACGACGACGAGGAGGTGTACTCGGCGCTGGTCGTGGGCCTGCGCGCGTACGCCGCGAAGAACGGCTTCAGCAGCGTCCTGATCGGGCTGTCCGGCGGCATCGACTCGGCGCTCACCGCCGCCATCGCCTGCGACGCGCTGGGCGCGCGGAACGTGTACGGGGTGGCCATGCCGTCCCGTTACTCCTCCGAGCACTCCATCGGCGACGCGGAGGAGCTGGCGCGCCGCACGGGGCTCAACTTCCGCACCGTGCCGATCGCCCCGATGTTCGATGCCTACATGGGCTCACTCGGGCTCACCGGGCTCGCCGAGGAGAACCTCCAGTCGCGTCTGCGCGGCACGATGCTGATGGCGATCTCCAACCAGGAGGGGCACATCGTGCTCGCGCCCGGCAACAAGTCGGAGCTGGCGGTGGGCTACTCCACGCTGTACGGCGACTCCGTGGGCGCGTACGGCCCCATCAAGGACGTCTACAAGACGGCGATCTTCCGCCTCGCCCGGTGGCGCAACCGCGCGGCGCGGGAGCGCGGGCAGACGCCGCCCATTCCGGAGAACTCCATCAGCAAGCCGCCGAGCGCGGAGCTGCGCCCCGATCAGGTCGACACGGACTCGCTCCCCGACTATCCGGTCCTCGACGGCATCCTTGAGCTCTACGTCGACCGGGACCAGGGCGCCGACGCGATCGTGGCCGCGGGCTTCGATCGGGAGTTGGTCACGAAGACGCTGCGGATGGTGGACACGGCGGAGTACAAGCGCCGCCAGTATCCGCCGGGCACGAAGATCTCCGCGAAGGGCTTCGGCAAGGACCGCCGCCTCCCCATCACCAGCCTCTGGCGCGAGACCGCCTCCGGCTGAGGTCAGCAGCCCCGGCCACAGCGCGCCGCCCGCCCTCGGGAACCGTCAGCGGTGAGACGGTTCCCGGGGGTGGGCCGGCCGAGGCCACCAAGCGCGCCGGTGCCGATGTCGGCGTGGCGCGGCGGTCGACCGCGTAGGCCGCTGTGGCGACCGCGACGCCGAGGACCGCGAGGACCGCGCCCGTCAGCGCCGGTGACGTCACGCCGAAGCCCGCCGCCAGGGCGAGGCCGCCGATCCAGGCGCCGCCCGCGTTGGCGAGGTTGAATGCCGCCTGGTTGGCGGAGGAGGCCAGGGACGGGGCCGCCGACGCCTTCTCCATGACCATGAGCTGGAGCGGCGAGCCCGTGGTGAACGCCGCCATGCCGAGCAGCATGACCGCAAGCGCCGCGCTCCACGCGCTGCTCATGAGCAGCGGGAAGAGGGCGAGGATCACGGCCAGCGCGGTGAGGCCGCCGAAGAGCGTCCCCCGCAGGGAGTGGTCCGCGAGACGGCCGCCGAGGAGGTTGCCCGCGGTGGCGCCCACACCGAACAGCGCGAGCAGCACCGTAACGCTGGATTCGGCGTAGCCCGCCGCGTCCGTCAGCATCGGCGTGATGTAGCTGTACGCCGAGAAGAGCGCGCCGAAGCCCGCGACGGTCGTGCCGAGCGCCAGCCATACCGGCACGCCGCGCAGCGCCCGCAGCTCGCCGCGCAGGCCCACCGCGTCGCCGTGGCCGTGGTCGGCCGGGACCAGGAGCGCGAGCGCGGCGATGGCGACGAGGCCGATCGCGCTGACCGCGAGGAACGTGGCGCGCCAGCCGAGCTGCTGCCCCATGGCGGTGGCGACCGGCACGCCGACGATGTTGGCGACGGTCAGGCCGAGGAACATGAGCGAGACCGAGCGGGCCTTGCGCTCCGGGGCGACGAGCCCGGTGGCGACGACCGCGCCGACGCCGAAGAAGGCACCGTGCGGCAGTCCGCTCAGGAAGCGCGCGGCCAGCAGCGACGTGTTGTCGGGGGCGACGGCGGACAGGGCGTTGCCCACGACGAACAGCACCATCAGGCCGATGAGCACCCGGCGGCGCGGCAGCTTCGCGGTGACGGCGGCGAGCAGCGGGGCGCCGATGACGACGCCGAGCGCGTACGCGGAGACGAGGTGTCCGGCGGTGGGGATGGATATGTGCAGGTCGTCCGCGACGTTGGGCAGCAGGCCCATCATCACGAACTCGGTCGTGCCGATGCCGAAGGCGCCCACGGCGAGGGCGAGCAGGGCCAGGGGCATGAAGAAGTACCTTCCACAGAAACGAGGGGGGAGAGCGAGGGGGAATCCGTAAGTTTACGTACGGAACAAAGTCGCGCGCACCCAGTATTCCGTGAGGTGTACTCCGTGAGGTCAAGAACGAACCACGCGGACGTTACGAGGAGAGGTCCACCCGGGCCGCGATCGGCAGGTGGTCGCTGCTCGTCTCCGGGAGCGTCCAGGAGGAGACCGGCTCGACGTTCTTCACCATGATCTGGTCGATGCGCGCCATCGGGAACGACGCGGGCCAGGTGAAGCCGAAGCCGTCGCCCGCCGCGCCCTGAGTGGAGCGCATCTGGGAGGTGACGGCGTTCAGCGCGCGGTCGTTCATGGTGCCGTTGAGGTCACCGAGGAGGATGACCTTGTCGAGCTGCTCGTCGGCGATGGCCTCACCGAGCGCGTCGGCGCTGTTGTCGCGCTGGTTGGCGGTGAAGCCCGCGTCGAGCTTGACGCGCACCGACGGCAGGTGCGCGACGTAGACGGCGACGCCGCCCTTGGGGGTCTCGACCGTCGTACGCATCGCGCGGACCCAGCCCAGCTTGATGTCGACGGGCTTCGTGTCGGAGAGCGGGTACTTGCTCCACAGCCCGACGGTGCCCTCCACCGCGTGGTACTTGTACTGCCGCGACAGCGCCTTCTCGTACGTGGGGACGGCGTCGGCGGTCAGTTCCTCCAGGGCGATCACGTCGGCGCCGGACGCGGCGACGTCCTGGGCGGTGCCGGTCGGATCGGCGTTGTCCGCGTTGACGTTGTGCGTGGCCACCGTGAGGTCGCCGCCCGTGCCCGACTTGTCGCTGATCAGGCCGCCGAACGAGTTCAGCCAGATGATCACCGGCAGCAGCAGCGCGATCAGCGCGGCGGCGGACTTGCGGACCACCGCGACGACGAGCAGCACCGGGATGAAGACGCCGAGCCACGGCAGGAAGGTCTCGGTCAGGCTGCCGAGGTTGCCGACGTCGTTGGGGATCTGCGCGTGGAAGAGCATCACCAGCGCGATGAGCACCGCGGCCCCCGCGGTGACGAGCCCGCGCTTCCAGATGCCCGGGTCGCCGCGCCAGCCGTCGAGCAGGCGCCGGAACCGGGACCCCGGACGCTCGGGCTCCGAGCCGTCGCTGCCCGTCTCCGTCATATACGCCTGCGCCATGCCTTCGTCGCCTCACTGCCTGCCGTACACACCGTCGGTCCGCCCCTGAAACCCTAGGGGATGAACGGTGTCGTCCCTGCCGTCCACGACGGCCGTACAGGCACCATGACGATCAGGGCGGCGCGACAGGTTCCTGAACAGCGCGCGAGAGCGGGTGCTGTGACGAAACGCGCATACTCTCGCGGGCCCCGGCGAGCCGTCAGTCCGGCGAGCCATCGGTTCCGCGAGCCGTCAGTCCGGCGAGCCATCGGCCCCGCGAGCCGTCAGCCCTGGGGCCGCAGGCCCTCCAGGGCGGTGTCGACGATCCGTACGGCGAGGTCGTCGTCGAGGGGCGCGTCGGGCCGCATGACCGTGCGCACCAGCATCGGCCCGACCAGCAGGTCGTTGGCCATCTCGATGTCCACGTCGGCACGCAGCTCGCCGCCCGCGACGCCCCGCCGCAGCACTTCGTAGGTGGCGCGGCGACGGGGCTCGACGACAGTGGTGTGGTACGCCGCCCAGAGCTTGGGCAGGGCCTTCATCTGCGCGAAGACGTTGTGCAGCAGGGCCGACGAACGCATGTTCAGGCCGCGCCTGCGCAGGCCCTCCAGGAGGCAGACGAGGTCGTCGCGCATCGAGGTGCCGGGCAGCTCGGGGTCCGGCTCCTCGAAGACGCGCAGCACGTCGACGAAGAGGGCCTCCTTGCCGTCCCAGCGCCGGTAGATGGTCGCCTTGCCGACGCCCGCGGTCCGGGCGATGCGCTCGATGGACAGTTCGGTGAGCGGCACGCCCTCCTCCAGGAGCCGCACCACCCCCTCGATGATGGCCTGCTCCACGGCCTCGCTCCGGGGGCGGCCCCGGGGGGCCTTCGTGTGTGCGTCCCCCTTGGCGATGTGGACCACGTCGTCTCCGTCTCTCCGCGCCGGCTGCCGTGGCGATTGTCCCTCAGCGGCCGGCAGCGCCCACCGGCTCGGCCTCCCGCTCCTGGGGGCCCGGCTCCGGCGGCGTACGTCCCGGCAGGAACAGGAAGACCACCACCGTGCCGATCGCGGCGACGCCCGCGCCCCACAGCGCCGTGACGTGCATGGCGTGCAGGAACGAGTCGTTGGCGGCGGTCACCAGGGGCTCACCCCGCGGCCCGAGCTTCGCCGCGACGCCGAGGGTCGCCTCAATGGACTCGCCCGCGGTGTGCCGGGCGTCGGCAGGCAGCAGCGTCAGCTTGTCCTCGACGCCGTTGCGGTACGCGGTGGACAGCACCGAGCCGAGGACGGCGATGCCGAGCGCGCCGCCGACCTGCCGGAAGGTGTTGCTGAGCGCGGAGGCGGAACCGGCCTTCTCACGCGGCAGGGCCTGCATGATCACGACACTGGTGGGCGTCATGATGTGCGCCATGCCGGTGCCCATCAGGAAGAAGATGACCTCCAGGACCCAGATCGGCGTATCGGCGTCGAGGGTGGTGAAGGACGCGAGGGTCGCCATCACCAGGAGCAGACCGCCCGTGCACACGGCCCGTACGCCGAACCGGTCGACGACCAGGCGGGCGCGCGGCGCGAAGATGAGCTGGGCCACGGCGAGCGGCAGCATCAGCAGGCCGGTCTGTAGCGGCGAGTAGCCGCGCACGCTCTGGGTGTAGAAGACGGAGAAGAAGGTGACGCCCATCAGCGCGAAGAAGACGAGCGCGATGGCGCTGATCGCCGCCGAGAAGACCCGGTTCTTGAAGTACGAGATGTCGACGGACGGGTGGTCGCAGCGCTTCTCGTACAGCACGAAGGCGACGAGGACGGCGAGGCCCGCGAGGACGGTGGCGAGTACGGCCGGGTCCGTGAAGTCGGCGAGCTGGCCGCCCTTGATGATGCCGTAGACGATCAGGACGAGGCCGACGACGGAGAGCGCGACGCCGACGACGTCGATGCGTCCCGGCGCGGGATCGCGCGAGTCGGGCACCAGCCAGATCATCAGGGCCACCGCGATGATCACGATCGGTACGTTGATGAGGAAGACCGAGCCCCACCAGAAGTGGTCGAGGAGCACGCCGCCGGTGATCGGGCCGATGGCGATGGCGAGGCCGACGCCGCCCGCCCAGATGCCGATGGCCTTGGGCTGCTCGTCGCGCTCGAAGACGTTCATCAGGACGGCGAGCGTGGCCGGCATCACGAAGGCCGCGCCGAGGCCCATCAGCGCGCGGAACGCGATGAGTTGGACGGGCGAGCCGGACTGCGCGGCGAGCGCCGAGCTGATGCCGAAGACGACGAGCCCGGCGAGCAGGACCTTCTTGCGGCCGAGCCGGTCGCCGAGCAGGCCCGCGGTGAAGAGCAGACCGGCGAAGACCAGCGTGTAGGAGTTGATCGCCCACTCCAGCTCGCCCTGGGTGGCGCCGAGGCCGGTGGGCTCGGGGGTGGAGATCGTCTTGATGGCGACGTTCAGGATCGAGTTGTCGAGGACGACGATCAGGAGGCTGAGCATCAGCACGCCGAGGATCGCCCAGCGGCGCCGGTGCACGGCTTCCGGTATGTGGGGAGGGGCGGTTCTGGTGGGAGTGGAAGGAGTTGCCATGCGATCCACCGTAGACCTGTTTCGATACGAGACCGTCTCGTATTGGAAAGAATTTACTCGCGCCGCCCGCGGATGTCTCTGCGCGCGGATGCGTCGGCGGATGTCTCTGCGGAATGTGCCCGCGGATGCGTCTGCGGAATGTGCCCGCGGATGCGTCTGGGCACGTGCCTGCGGATGTGTCTGCCGATGCGTCTGCGGATGCGTGGAGGTCGTCGTGGGGGGCCACTAGCCGCCGGGTACCACCTGGTGCCACCATGGAGACGATCCGGGGACGCCGTCAGGGCGCCTCGAGATGACAGAAGGAGCCGTTGCGATGACGCAACTCTCGGCACTCTCGGCTGCCCGGAAGAGCACCGACGCCAGCACCGACGCCCCCGCGAGCCCCGACAGCAGCAAGGCGCTGTACGGCGGCAAGGGCACCCGGCGCATCACCGTGCGCGACATCACCGCCGCCAAGGAACGCGGCGAGAAGTGGCCGATGCTCACCGCCTACGACGCGATGACCGCGTCCGCCTTCGACGAGGCGGGCATCCCCGTCATGCTCGTCGGCGACTCGGCCGGCAACTGCCACCTCGGGTACGACACCACCGTGCCGGTCACCCTCGACGAGATGACCATGCTGTCCGCCGCGGTCGTACGGGGCACTTCGCGCGCCCTGATCGTCGGCGACCTGCCGTTCGGCTCGTACCAGGAGGGCCCCGTCCAGGCCCTGCGCTCGGCGACCCGCCTGGTGAAGGAAGCGGGCGTCGGCGCGGTGAAACTGGAGGGCGGCGAACGGTCGCTGGCCCAGACCGAACTCCTCGTCCAGTCCGGCATCCCCGTCATGTCCCACCTCGGACTGACCCCGCAGTCCGTGAACACCATGGGCTACCGCGTGCAGGGCCGCGGCGAGGAAGCCGCCCACCGGCTGCTCAACGACGCCAAGGCCGCGCAGGACGCGGGCGCGTTCGCGGTCGTCCTCGAACTGGTGCCCGCGGAACTGGCCGCCGAGGTCACCCGCTCCCTGCACATCCCGACCGTCGGGATCGGGGCGGGCGCCGCGTGCGACGCGCAGGTGCTGGTCTGGACGGACATGCTGGGCCTCACCGGCGGGAAGATGCCGCGCTTCGTCAAGCAGTACGCGGATCTGCGGGGCGTGATGGCCGGCGCGGCCAAGGCGTTCGCCGAGGATGTGGTGGGCGGGGCGTTCCCGGCGGCGGAGCACGCGGTCCACTAGACGTGGGGCCGCGGCCGTGGCCATGGCCGTGGCCGCGGGTCGCTGCGCGGCAGAGCGGCAGAGCGGCAGAGCGGCAACTGAACCATTGCGGTACAACGGCAGCCCGTCGAACGTCCCCCGTCGACGGGCTGCCCCGCACTGCCGGGGGGCCGACGGCCCTGGCGTGCCCCGTCGACGGGGCTGCCACCCCTGCCGGTGGCCCGGCGGCCTTCCCCTGACCCGCCGCTCCGCGGCGGACGCTCTCCCACCCACCCACCCGTTTACCCGGCGGGTGACGGAACTGTAGGAACAGCCACGTTCGGCCGGCGCGAAGCGGCGGGACAGGGCATACCCCCCGGCCCACAGCCCCCCGTACCGCCCCTGTCGGCAGACTGTCGGTGGTTTGTCGGTGCCGGATGGCACCTTGTACCGCATGACGCGAACCGACAAGAACCCCGGCGGCGCAGGAAGCGCAGTCACCGTAAGGGGACTGGTCAAGCACTACGGCGAGACCAAAGCACTGGACGGCGTGGACCTGGACGTACGCGAGGGCACCGTCCTCGGCGTGCTGGGCCCGAACGGCGCCGGCAAGACCACCCTCGTACGCTGCCTCTCCACCCTGATCACCCCGGACGCCGGCACCGCCGTCGTCGCCGGGTACGACGTGACCCGCCAGCCCCGCCAGCTCCGCCGGGTGATAGGCCTGACCGGCCAGTACGCCTCGGTGGACGAGAAGCTCTCGGGCCGCGAGAACCTGTACATGATCGGCCGGCTGCTCGACCTGCCCCGCAAGGAGGCCTGGTCCCGGGCCGACGGCCTCCTTGAGCGGTTCTCCCTCACCGAGGCCGCCAAGCGCCCGGCGAACACGTACTCCGGCGGCATGCGCCGCCGCCTCGACCTGGCCGCCTCCATGATCGGCAGCCCGGCCGTCCTGTACCTGGACGAGCCGACGACCGGCCTCGACCCCCGCACCCGCAACGAGGTGTGGGCCGAGGTCAAGCGGATGGTCGCCGACGGTGTCACCGTGCTGCTGACCACCCAGTACATGGAGGAGGCCGAGCAGTTGGCCTCCGAGCTGACGGTCATCGACCGCGGCAAGGTCATCGCCAGCGGCGGCATCGACGAGCTGAAGGCGAAGGTCGGCGGCCGCACGCTGCGGATCCGCCCGGTCGACCCGCTGGAGCTGCGCCCGCTGGCGAACACCCTGGACGACCTCGGCCTGACCGGTCTCGCCACGTCCACCGTGGACATCGAGTCCGGCACGGTCCTCGTCCCCATCCTCAGCGACGAGCAGCTGACCGCCGTGGTCGGCGCGGTCACCGCGCGTGGCATCACGATCGGCTCGATCGCCACCGAACTGCCCAGCCTGGACGAGGTGTTCCTCTCCATCACCGGCCAGAAGGCCGGCGCCCCGCAGGACTCCCGCCCCGAACTTGAGGAGGTTGCCGTATGAGCAGCACCACTCTCACGTCGCCGCCCCTCGCCCAGGACCAGGAGGCCGACGCCCGCATAGGCCTGCGCGCCCACGTCCGTCACACCGGCGCGCTGGTGCGCCGCAATCTGCTGTGGATCCGCCAGGACCCGGAGTCGATGTTCGACGCGGTACTGATGCCGATCGTCTTCACGCTCCTGTTCGTGTACGTCTTCGGCGGCTCGATCGGGCAGGCGCTCGGCGGCGGTCAGGACCAGTACGTGCAGTACGTGGTTCCCGGCATGATGGCGATGATGAGCATGAACATCGCGATGGCCGTCGGCACCGGCTTCAACCAGGACTTCCAGAACGGCATCATGGACCGCTTCCGTACCCTGCCGATCGGCCAGGGCTCGGTCCTCTTCGCCAAGATCGTGGTGGAGCTGATGCGGCTGCTCATCGCGACGACGATCATGATGATCGTCGGTGTCCTGGTGGGCTTCGACATCACCAGCTGGGGCGGCCTGTTCGCCGCCGTGGGCCTCTCCGCGCTCTTCGGCACGGCCATCATGTGGATCTTCCTGGTCCTCGGCGTCTCGATGAAGAGCGCCCAGTCCGTGCAGGCGATGGGCTTCCTGGTGCTGATGCCGCTCCAGTTCGGTTCGTCGATCTTCGCGCCGACGAAGTCGATGCCGGGCTGGCTGGAGGCCTTCACCGACTACAACCCGCTGTCCTCGCTCGCGGACTCCGCGCGCGGCCTGATGGTCGGGGGCCCCGTCGCGCACGACGTGTGGGTGACGGTCGGCTGGTCGGCGCTGCTGACGCTGGTGATGGCGCCGATCGCCATCCACAAGTTCCGCACCAAGAGCTGATCAGCGGTTCGGTGCCGTCGTCGCGCACAGGGCGGTGGCTTCGTCGAGAGTGAGGCCGCCGCCCTCGGCGTACGCGGCCTCGTACCCGGCTGGGCCGAGCGCGGCGCGGGCGAGCCGGACGGCGCCCTCGTGGATCTCCCGCTCCAGGGCGTTCGGGAAGTGGCCCGCGGGGTGCTCCCTGTCGGCGACCGCGAGCAGCCGCGTGGCGTCGTCGGCGCGGCGGCCGCCGTCCAGCCCGGCCAGGGCGAGGGCGGCGATGCGCAGCTGGATGGCGACGCCTTGCGGCGCGACCATCAGGGACAGGGGCGCGCGGGCCTCCTGGAGGGCGACGCGTGCCGCGGCGACGGCCTCGGTGTACCGGCCGCCGAGGGCGTCGAGCCAGGCCTGGAAGCCGTACACGAAGCTGTCGAAGACGGCGTAGCCGACCACGGTGAACTCCTCCCGCAGCCAGCGCAGGTGTTCGCGCGCCTCGTCGAGGCGGCCGGTGCGGCCGAGCGCGCCGACGAGGAAGAGCCGGGCCGCGGGCACGGCCTCACCGGTGTGCACCCGGCCGCTGCCCGCCAGGATGTCCCGCAGGATCGCCTCGCCCCGGTCGAAGTCGTCGGCCGATTCGGTCAGGACCGAGCCGAGGCGGGCCTTGAGCACGGCCACCTGGCTCTGGGCGCCGAGCTGTTCGGCGTAGGTGATGGCGGCTTCGTAGTCCTCGGCGGCGAGGGCGAACCGGCCGCAGCGCTCCCGCGACTCGCCCCGCGCGGAGAGCGCCTCGGCGATGCCCCACGCGTCGCCGAGCCGTGTGAAGCCCCGCAGTGCCTCGTCCGCGTCGCGGCTCGCCTCGTCCGCCCGGTCGGCGTGACCCGCGAGGATGTTGGCGCGCAGTTGGAGGGCGCCGGCCAGCTCCCAGGCGTAGCCGAGCTCCCGGCATGCCTCGACGGTCCGGTCGAGCGTAGCGCGCAGCAGGTCCGGGTCGCCGCCGAGCATCACGGCGAAGAACCAGAGACTGCCCGGCGTACGGCAGGTCTGCGGCAGCCCCGGCCGGTAGACGTCCCTGATGCCGCGCAGGCGCTCCTCGGCCTGCGGCGTCTGCCATGCCTCCATGTCCATGTCCATGCAGGCGAGGTCGATGAGGCTTACGCCGCGCCGGGCCTCTTCGAGGATCTCGGGGCGCATGGGCGGGGGCGCGGCCGTGCATGGTTCGTGGAGCGGGGGCGCGGGGGCGACGGGCGGGGCGAAGGGGTCGGGGCCGAGGGCCATGGCCTCGCGGGACCAGTTGCGGGCCTCCAGGCGCAGGCCTCGTATCTCCCAGAACCAGCACAGGGACAGCACCAGGCAGAGCGTCTCCTGCTCGTCCCGCGCGGCCACGGCGTGCCGCAGCGCGGTACGCAGGTTCTCGTACTCCGCTTCGAGGCGCGCGACGGCGGCGAGCTGTCCGCTTCCGCGCAGTTCGGGGTCGGTGATCCTGGCGACCTCGCGGTAGTGCACGAGGTGCGCGCGCTCGGCGTCGGCGCGGTCCCCCGCCTCGTCGAGCCGTTCGCCCGCGTACTCGGCGACGGTTTCGAGCAGCCGGTAGCGCATGCCCGCGCCGGGCAGCGGCGAAGGGGCGGCGACGACCAGGGACTTGTCGACGAGGGAGCCGAGCGCGTCGGCGACGTCATACGGGCCGAGGGCGCCGTCGGGGCCGGCGGGGCCGGCGTCTCCGCCGTCTCCGCCGCCGCCGTCTCTGCCGCCGCCGTCTCTGCCGTCTCTGCCGCCGCTGCCGTCTCTGCCGCCGCCGCCGTCTCTGTCGCCGCTGCTGCCGCCGCCGTCTCCGCCGTCTCCGCCGCCGCCGCCGTCTCTGCCGTCTCTGCCCCCGCCGCCGTCTCTGCCGCCGCTGTCGCCGCTGCCGCCGCTGCCCCCGCCGCCGCAGTCGCCGCTGCCGCCGCCGTCCCTGCCGCCGCCGCCGTCCCTGCCGCCGCTGCCCCCGCTGCCCCCGCTGCCGCCGCCGTCTCCGCCGTCTCTGTCGCCGCTGCCGTCTCTGCCGCCGCCGTCTCTGCCGCCGCTGCCGCCGCCGCCGACTCTGTCGCCGCGTGCGCAGACCGCTTCCGCGGCGGCCAGGTCGCAGCCGCCCGCGAAGACGGACAGCCGCCGTAGGACGGCGCGTTCGGGGGCGTCGAGCAGGTCCCAGGACCAGTCGACGACGGCCCGCAGCGTCTGCTGCCGGGGCAGGACGGTACGGGCGCCACCGGTCAGCAGCCGGAAGCGGTCGTCGAGGCGGTCGGCGATCTGGCGTGGGGTGAGCAACCGCAGGCGCGCGGCGGCCAGTTCGATGGCGAGCGGCAGCCCGTCGAGGCGTCGGCAGATCTCGGCCGCGGCGGCCGGGTCGTCGTCAACAGTGAAACCCGGCCGGGCGGCGGCCCCGCGCTCGGCGAACAGGCGCACCGCGACCGGCTCGGGCAGCGGCTCGACGGGCCGCAGCGACTCGCCGGGCACACCGAGGGGTTCGCGGCTGGTGGCGAGGACGGTCAGGCCGGGGCAGCGGCCGAGGAGTTCGTCGGCGAGGCGCGCCGCGGCCTCCACGACGTGCTCGCAGTTGTCCAGGATGACCAGCATGCGGCGCCCGGCGCAGTGTTCGACGAGCCGGACGACGGGGTCCTCGCCATGCCGCTCCGACAGGGCCCGCATCTCCTCGGCCCCGGCGCCGCGCAGCACGGTCTCGCGGGCCCCGAGGGCGCTCAGGACGGCCTCGGGGACATCCGCAGCGTCCTCGACGGGTGCGAGTTCGGCCAGCCACACGCCGTCCGGGACATCGTCGGCGAGGGTCTCGGCGGTCTCCTGGGAGAGCCGTGTCTTCCCGGCGCCGCCGGGGCCGAGCAGGGTGACGAGCCGGGCCCGCCTGAGGTCGGCTCGCAGCGCCTCGATGTCGGCCTCGCGCCCGACGAAGGAGGTGAGGCGGGCACGGAGGTTGCCGGGCGGCCCGGGCCGTGCCGGCGTCGGGACGACGGGCGGGGCGTGCAGCAACTCCGCGTGCAGCGCGCGCAGTTCGGCCCCCGGGTCGGCTCCCAGCCGGTCCGCGATGCCGCGTCGTACGTCTTCGTACGCGGCGAGTGCCTCCGCCGGGCGGCCGGCGTCCCGCAGCGCGCGCAGCCGCAGGGCCTGGAGCGGCTCGTCCAGAGGGTGCGTGGTGCAGAGGGCGGTGAGTTCGGGCAGGATCTGCGCCGCCCGGCCGAGGGCGAGGGCCGCGGTCAGTGCGGCGCGGCGGGCGTCGAGGCGGCGTGCCTCCCAGCGGGCGACGTCGGCCGTGCGGTCCGGAAGGTCGGCGAGGGCCTCGCCGCTCCACAGGGCGAGTGCGTCGTCGAGCAGGGCGGCCGCCTTGCCCGGGTCGCCGTCGGCCAGGGCGCGGCTGCCCTCGCCCACCAGCCGGTCGAAGCGGAACACGTCCACGTCGTCGGGGTGGGCGCACAGCCGGTAGCCGCCGTTCACCGAGGCGACGCTGTCGGCGCCCAGGGCCCTGCGGAGCCTGCCCACCAGGGCCTGGAGGGCGCCGCTCGCGTCGGCGGGCGGCTCGGCGCCCCACACCTCCTCGACCAGGGCCGCGGCGGGCACCGCACGGCCCGCGCGCAGGGCGAGCGCCGCCAGGAGGGCGCGCAGGCGCGCACCGCCGACGGGAACAGGAGTTCCGTCGGCGCGGACAGCTCGGGCCGGCCCGAGAACGCGGTAGCGCACCGGCTCATTGTCCCTTCCGCCGTGGCGCGTCGCGCCGTCGGACCGCCCGGCCGCCCGGGCCACCGCGCTCCCGGCCCGGTGCCCCCTAGGTTTCCCGGACGTCCAACTCCACCAGCACGCCGGTCTCTTGACGCCGGTATCCCGGCCCCTCACTCACCCGCGACAGCTCCTCGTGCTGGAACCACTTCGGGCACATCTCCACGGGGCGCAGCCACCGCTCGCCGGGCACCGGTACGTACGTCCGCGAGTCCTCGGCGGTCTCGGCGAAGCCCTGCGTGACGACGTGGATGGCGCGGACCCGGCCGACGGTGTCCGGCCACCGGCCGCCGTGCCGCTCGACGGTGAGCAGACCGGCGAGGCGGACGGGCGCGGGCGGGCCGGGGGCCGGGCGGTTCCACGGAACGGTGATGCCGTGGGCCTGGACGACCGCGGGGTCCCACGGCTCCTCGAAGCCGTTTTCGTCGTCGGCGTCCTCGAAGTCACCGCCGTCCTCAAAGTCACCGCCGTCCTCAAAGTCACCGCCGCCCTCGGTCCAGCCCTCCCCGGCGCCCTCTGACCAGCCCCCGCCATCCTCCGACCAGTCCCCCTCCAGCGTGTCCAGCGCCACCACCGGACCCTCGATCTCGCTGAGGTCCGCCGCCCAGGCCGCGTCGTCCAGGCGGTCGCCGTCGACCCGCAGCGGCCACGCCACCTCGTCCCCCACGGCGAACGGCTCCCCGCAGCACTCCATCTGCCAGTCCTCGTACATCACCTTCCGCAGCGCCATGGCCCCAGCCTTCCGGAACTCCCCGGCATGTGCGAGACGTTTTCGCCGTACGCCCGCTACGCCCGCTACGGTCGGGCAGACCCCCGCGACCCCAGGAGCCCCGCCCCATGACCACCGCCCCCATCCGACGCAAAGACCGGCGGATCAGTCCCGTCTTCCTCGGGATCGCCGCCGTCACGGCGGTCTCCGGCTGGGCCACGTGGACCGGCTTCTCGGACAACCCCGGGCTCGCCGTGTTCCTCTTCGTGACGGCGGCCTGGATCGTCTCGCTCTGCCTGCACGAGTACGCGCACGCCCGCACGGCCCTGCACAGCGGCGACATCACCATCGGCGCGAAGGGCTACTTGACGCTGAACCCGCTCAAGTACACGCACGCGCTGCTCAGCATCGTGCTGCCCGTCCTCTTCGTGATCATGGGCGGCATCGGCCTGCCCGGCGGCGCGGTCTTCATCGAGCGGGGCCGGATCCGGGGCCGCTGGAAGCACAGCCTGATCTCGGCGGCGGGCCCCCTGACGAACGTGCTGTTCGCGGTGGTCTGCACGGCCCCGTTCTGGCTGGACGCCCTGGACGGCGTGCCGGACGCGTTCCGCTACGCCCTCGCCTTCCTCGCCCTGCTCCAGGTCACGGCGGCGATCCTGAACTCGCTGCCCGTCCCGGGCCTCGACGGGTACGGCGTGATCGAGCCCTGGCTGTCGTACAAGATCCGGCGCCAGGTGGAGCCGTTCGCGCCGTTCGGGCTCCTCGCGGTCTTCGCGGTGCTGTGGATCCCGGAGGTCAACGGCGCGTTCTTCGACGCGATCGACGCGATCCTGCGCGGCCTCGGCGTCCACGAGTGGGACACCTACTGGGGCCGGGACCTGTACCGCTTCTGGGACGGCACGGAGGAGGTCCCGGCGCCCCTCAGCTCGTAGGGGCGGCAGTGCCTTCGCCGTTCCGGCGCATCTTCTCGCGCCGCAGGTAGAACCACGCCATGTTGGACGAGAGCCCGGCCAGCAGCACCCATACGACACCGAGCCAGCTGCCCTGTACGAAGGAGATCACTGCGGCGGCGACGGCGAGCGCGCAGACCACGAGGGCGTACAGAGCGAGGCGGGGCATGGGGGTCGGCTCCTGTCGGGACGAAGCATTGCTGACGTACCCCTCCAGTGTCCCCCATGCCCGCGCCCGTCCCGCCACCTCCCGCCACCTCCCGCCGCGTTCCTCCACACCCCTGCGCGGTAGAGGCCGCCCCGTCGTCCCTACACGTCGGTGATCCGCAGCCCCGCGTGCGCCTTGTAGCGGCGGTTGACGGAGATCAGGTTGGCGACCAGGGACTCCACCTGGTGGGCACCCCGCAGCCGCCCGGCGAAGACGCCGCGCATGCCGGGGATGCGGGCGGCGAGGGCCTGCACCACGTCCGTGTCGGCGCGGCGCTCGCCGAGGACCATGACGTCGGTGTCGATCTCCTCGACGTCGGCGTCCTGGAGCAGCACGGCCGACAGGTGGTGGAAGGCGGCCGTGACGCGGGAGTCCGGCAGCAGGGCGGCGGCCTGCTCGGCGGCGCTGCCCTCCTCGGGCTTGAGGGCGTAGGCGCCCTTCTTGTCGAAGCCGAGCGGGTTGACGCAGTCGATGACGAGCTTGCCGCGCAGGTCCTCGCGCAGGGCTTCGAGGGTCTTGCCGTGGCCCTCCCACGGCACGGCGACGATCACGATGTCGCTGCGCCGCGCGCACTCCGCGTTCTCGGCGCCCTCGACGCCGAGGCCCAGCTCGTCGGCGGCGGCCTGCGCGCGTTCCGCCGCGCGGGAGCCGATGATCACCTTCTGGCCGGCGCGGGCGAGGCGGTAGGCGAGGCCGCGCCCCTGGTCGCCGGTGCCGCCGAGGACACCGACGACGAGCCCGGACACGTCGGGCAGCTCCCAGGGGTCCTTGGCCGGGGCCTTGGCGGGAGCGTTCTGCGCACTGTCTGTAGAGGTCATGGGGCGACCTTACTCATCGGTCACAGCCTGCTACGCGAGTTCCCCCAAGGGGATCCGCCGGAAGGTGATCGTCTCGTACGCGCTGAAGTCCCCCGTCTCGTAGAGGAGCCCGACGCTCTCCTCGTCGAGGCGTACGAGGTCGGAGTACGCGGCCGGCAGCCCGTCGACCGTATGGGCGGCCTGCCAGGTGGTGCCGCCGTCGGTGGAGCGGCGCACGGTCATCATCGCGCGGAAGCCGGGGTCGGCGGGGCCGGAGAAGAGGAGCACGTCGGGGTCGCGCACCTGGAGGACGCTGCACTCGACCACGGGGCCGGTGAGGGAGGCCTGTGGGCGGAAGGGCCTGACCAGGCTCCGGCCGCCGTCGCGGGAGTGGGCGTCGGCGCGGTTGCCGGGGGACGGGGAGTCGTTGCGGGTGTTGAAGTAGACGCGTCCATCGGGGAGTTCGGCGGCGGTGGTCTCGTTCACGTTGATGTAGCCGTTGGTGTTGTCGTCGATGTAGCCGATGCGCCAGGTGGCGCCGGAGTCGTCGCTGAGCAGGCAGTGGCCGCCGTTGTACTTGCCCTCGGTGCCGTTGTCCGTCCCGGAGGGCGGCAGGGAGTGGTTGGCGGGGACGACGACGCGGCCGATGGTGAGCTGGATGGCGTGGCCGGGTGTGGTGGCGTACCACCGCCAGTTCGTCTTCTTCACCTGTCCGGTGATCTCGCGCGGGGCGGACCAGGTGCGGCCGTCGTCGTCGCTGTGCTGCACCCACACGCGGCGTCCGGCGGCCGCGGAGACCTTGCCGCGGCGGATGGCGTCCTCGGTGGCGGAGGCGGCGTTCCTGACGTGGACGAGCAGGACGCGGCCGGTGGCGAGGACGACGGGGGCGGGGTTGCCCGCGAGGTCGGCGCCGTTCTTGCCGACGACCTGGAGGGGGCCCCAGGTGCGGCCGCCGTCGGTGGAGCGTTTGAGGACGATGTCGATGTTGCCGAAGTCCTCCTGGGAACCGACACGGCCCTCGCAGAAGGCGAGGACGGTGCCGCGGGCGGTGGCCACGACGGCCGGTATGCGGAAGCTCGCGTAACCCTCGCGGCCCGCGCGGAAGGGAACAGACGTCTCATAAGTCATCCCCCGCCCTTCCCCAGCGTGGGGGAATTCCGGGTGAACTTCCGGTCACGACTGACCCGTTGGGGCAGGATGCGACGCCATGGACGCCGTACGGGTAGCGCTGCTGCGCGAAGTACTCGCAGGGACCGAGTGGCTCGGCGCCACGCGCCGCTTCGCGGGGGCCCTGCGGTCGTCCGTCGTGCCGCACGGCGGCGGGCTGCTGCTGGTCGGGACCAGGGCCTACGAACCCTGGCACCTGGCCGCGCACCTCGTGGACGAGGCCACCTGGTCCGGCACGCCCGAGCTGACCCCCACCCTCGTACGGCACCGGGTCCTCGCCTGTGACCCCGCGCACCTGTCGACGGGGCTCGGCCGGATCGAGGCCGCGCGGCGCGGCGAGACCCTGCTGGTCGTGGCGCCGGACGCGCCGGACGCCGAACTGCTCACGCGCGTGCACGACGCGCGCCGGGCGGGGGCGACCGTCCTCGCGCTCGGCTCCGGGAACCGGGACCTGAGCGCCCTGTCCCACGAGGCGCTGGCCGTCCCCGGGGGCCTGTGCCGCGCGGAACCGGAGGACTCCGGAACGGCACACGACCTCGACCTCGACACGGTGCAGCACCTGGTGAGCGCGGCGGCCGGGGAGAACGCCCTGCCCGCGGCGCGGGGGCACCGCCGCTTCCGCGACCGGCTCTCCCGCCTCGCCGACCAGCTGACGTCTCCGCCGCCGACGCGGTGGTGAGCGGGACCCCGGCCCGCCGACATTCGGGCGCCCGGGGCGTCGGGGTGGGGGCTCGCGATCACGGCGGCGGGCTGGTTCTCGAACGTGGGGGGGTGGTGCCGGGGTGCCTGTGGCGCCGGGGAGATGCTGAGCGGCCTCGGCCGTTCCACCATCTGGAACCAGACGATCCCCGGCGAGCCGCGGGGGCGCCTCGCCGGCATAGAGGTGCTGTCCTACGGCGCCGGTCCGCAGCCGCGGCAGGTCCGCGCGGCGCCGCGGCGGGCCGGTCATCTGGTCCGGCGGCCTCGCCTGCGTGGCCTCGGTCGCCGTCCTCGCGGCGGCGCTGCCGCGGCTCGCCGCGTACGGCGCGACGACGGACACGGACGGGAGGCGTGACCGTGAGCGGGACGCGGCGGGGGCCGCCGCGCCGTAACTCCCGCAACTACTGGGTTCCCGGGGCTCGTCACCCCGGCCCCTCGCGGTGGACTGCGGAGAACGAGCGAGCGGGTGGGCGGGAGAGTCCGCCGCGAAGCGAAGCGGCGACGTGCCGTCCGCGCGACGCCGGGCCACCGGCGGACCCGGGGCCGCCCCCACCGGGCCGCCGTCCCGCCGAAGCCCCCGGAGGGGTCAGTCGTCGTCGCCCCGTCCCACCGTGTCGTGCCACCGCGGGTCGTTCTCCCATTCGAGATTGCGCTCCGCCGCCGTCCGCATCGCCTGCTCGGCGTCCACGCGCGAGGCGTAGGGGCCCATCCGGTCCTTGCCGGGGCACTCGGGGCCCTCCTCGACCTTCTTGTGCTCCAGGCAGTAGTACCACTCGCCCGGCTTGCCGACCGTCCGCTTCTTGAACAGTGCCATGACCACCCGCTCCTCTCATGCCGGTGCCGCCGGTGCCGGATCGATCCGTCGCCGGTCCGGTACCCGTCTCTGACGCCATGCTGCCCCACGACGGCTGGCTAGACTCGCTCGCATGTCTGGCCAGTCACTGCTCGTCCCAGGGGAGCTCTCCCCCATCCGTTCCGTACCCGGCAACATCAGGCGCCCGGAGTACGTGGGAAAACCCGCCCCCACCCCGTACACGGGGCCCGAGGTGCAGTCCCCCGAGACCATCGAGCTGATGCGTACCGCGGGCCGCATCGCCGCGCGCGCCATGGAAGAGGCCGCGAAGCACATCGCGCCCGGTGTGACCACCGATGAGCTGGACCGCGTCGCGCACGAGTACATGTGCGACCACGGTGCCTACCCCTCCACGCTCGGCTACCGCGGCTTCCCGAAGTCGCTGTGCAGCTCGGTCAACGAGGTCATCTGCCACGGGATCCCGGACTCCACCGTCCTCAAGGACGGCGACATCATCAACCTCGACGTCACGGCGTACATCGGCGGCGTCCACGGCGACAACAACGCCACCTACCTCGTCGGCGACGTCGACGAGGAGTCGAAGCTGCTCGTCGAGCGGACCCGCGAGTCGCTCAACCGCGCCATCAAGGCCGTCAAGCCCGGCCGCCAGATCAACATCATCGGCCGCGTCATCGAGTCGTACGCCAAGCGGTTCGGCTACGGCGTGGTGCGTGACTTCACCGGTCACGGCATCAACTCGTCCTTCCACTCCGGACTGATCATCCCGCACTACGACAGCCCGCACGCGACGACCACCATCCAGCCCGGCATGACGTTCACGATCGAGCCGATGCTGACGCTCGGCACGCACGAGTACGACATGTGGGACGACGGCTGGACCGTCGTCACCAAGGACAGGAAGCGCACCGCGCAGTTCGAGCACACGCTGGTGGTGACGGACACCGGAGCGGACATCCTCACGCTGCCCTGAGTGCCACGGGGGCGTCTGAGGCGCAGCGGTGGTTGCCCACCCTCGGAGCGGGTAGCGTTTTTACCGACAGGATGTCGGGAACCAGTTGACTTAGGTAAGCCTAACTTGCCATGATCTCCGTACGGTCGCTGGTTCCCGCCACCCGTCACCCGGCTCCCTGGAGGCCCTCATGGATACGCCGCTCACACCGGTCACGCCGGTCACCCCCTCCACCCCCTTTTCGACGGTCATCCGCACCGCGTCCCACGAGCAGCACACGGAGGCCGAGACCTCCACCTTCATGAGCGACCTGCTCGGCGGCCGGCTCGGCGTCGAGGCCTACGCCCGCTACACGGAACAGCTGTGGTTCGTCTACCGCGCACTGGAGGACGGCGCCGAGGCGCTGGCCGAGGACCCCGTCGCGGGACCGTTCATCCAGCCCGAGCTGCTGCGCGTGCGCGAGCTGGAGCGTGACCTCGCGCATCTGCGGGGCGCGCACTGGCGCAGAGGCCTCGCCCCGCTGCCCGCCACGGCGGCGTACGCGGCGCGGGTCGAGGAGTGCGCGCGCACCTGGCCCGGCGGCTATGTCGCCCACCACTACACCCGCTACCTCGGCGACCTCTCCGGCGGCCAGATCATCCGCGGCAAGGCCGAGCAGACCTGGGGCTTCGCACGCAAGGGCGACGGCGTGCGCTTCTACGTGTTCGAGGGGATCTCCAACCCGGCCGCGTTCAAGCGCGGGTACCGCGAACTGCTCGACGGGCTCGACGCGGCCGTCACGGACGAGCTGGAGAAGAAGCGGATCGTGGACGAGTGCAAGCGCGCCTTCGCCTTGAACACCGCCGTCTTCCGCGAACTGGGCGAGGAGTTCCCGCTCAGCGCGTGAGCTGAACTAGGCGGAGGCACCGGCCTGTACGAGGCGGACCCTTCCGCCCACCTCGATCCAGCCGTCCGGCCCCGGCGCCGTCAGGATCTGTGAGCCGCGCCCCTGCGTGATGTTCAGGGCGCGGCTCAACTCGTGCGTGAGCAGGAGCGCCGCCGCGCCCGTCGCCTCGTCCTCGTCGATGCCGTCGCCCCGGCCGGGGAAGGCCCGCGCGCGCACCCGTCCGGCGGCCTCGTCCTCCCACGCCCAGGCGTACACCCACTCCCCCGGCGGCGGTACGTCCAGCGCTTCGACCTCCGCGGCCGTGCCGTACCGCCGCAGGGTCCGCGGCGGCGCCCACTCGGCGCGGGCCGTGATCCAGCTGAACTCCCCGTCCTGCCGGGCTGCCACCACGCCCGCCCGCGTGTGCAGTTCGGCCACGTCGAGCAGCCAGGACGTGCCGACGCAGGGATGGCCGGCGAAGGGCAGGCGCAGCGTCGGGGTGTAGATGTCGATGGTGCCCCGCTCGGGGTCGTCGACGAACACCGTCTCGCTGAAGCCGAGTTTCGCCGCGAACGCCTGGCGGTCCTCCGTGGCACGCACGCGGGCCCCGTCGCGCACGACACCGAGTTCGTTGCCGTGCCGACCGTCGGGCCCGCAGAAAACACGCAGCACGTCGTACGTGCCGGATACGTCGAAGACGCCGAGTGGTTCAGTCACGCCGCATGGTTCAGTCACCCGGGCATTGAACCCGGGCATCGCGGCATCACGCCAGTTCGGCGCCCCGCTTGCGCCGGGCCACATACACCGCGCCCGCGCCCGCCACCACGGCCGCGCCCGCCGTGCCGAGCAGCGCGGCCGAGGGGATGCCGGCGCCGGTGGACGCCAGCGAACCCGCGTCACCGAGCACGGCGCCTCCGGTACCGCCGCCGACGGTGTCCCCGCCCACAGAGCCGGAGCCCACAGAGCCGGAGCCCGTGGTTCCGGTGCCGCCGGTCGCCTCGTCGCCCCTCCCGCCGCCACCGGCGGGGAGTTCGGCGTTCTCGGAGAGGGACAGCGCGACGGTCACCGGGTCGATCCGCTGGCCCGCCTTGTACATGGAGCCGACGGCGCCGTTGGCGAACTGCCGCGCGCCGGTCGCCGTGAAGGCCGCGGGGACCTTGGTGAGCCGGACGACGTCACCCTTCGCCCGGTACGAGGCCTTGGAGAGGTCGAGCGTCGCGAACTTCACGTCGTTGTTCGTGCCCTTGCGCGTGGTGACGTCGACGATCAGGGTGCCCTTGGAGCCGTTCGTCCGTACCTTGAGGTCGCTGAACCTCATGTCGATGCCGTGCGCCTTGTACATGAAGCGGACACTGCCGCCGAAGGACGCGTCGACCTTCTTGGCACCGGCGTTCACGGTCGCCTTGACGTGGGGGAACGTGTAGCCGCCGGAGACCTTCGCCGCGCCGCCCGCGGCGGTCACCTTGCCGCCGGACGAGATGTAGGTGCGGAAGGACTTCTTCAGGCCCCAGGAGAGGCTGCCGTCGACGACTTGGCCCGCGGGGCGCCCGGGAGTGGTGGGTGTGCCAGTGGGCGTCGTGGTCCGCGTAGGGGTGGGAGTGGGGGTGGGGGTGGGGGTGGGATCAGGCTTGTCGGTCGGCTTGTCCGTCGGTGTGCCGGCCGCCGCCTTCACCGTGAGGGTGGCCGGGTCGAGCTTGTCGCCCGCCTGGTACATGCCGTTGAACGCCTTGGCGCCGTCCGCCGTCAGCGTCGTCGGTATGTCCTTGAAGGTCATCGCGCCGCCCTCGCCCTGTCCGGGCCTGACCGTACTCAGATCGAGAGCGGCGAGGTCGATGCCGTTCTGCGTGGCGCCGTTCAGGGTGACGTCGGCCTGGATGGCACCGGTCTTCCCCTCGGTGCGCACCTTCACGTCGGCGATCTTGATGTCGAACCGGTGGGCGGTGGAGGCGAACCGGACGGCGCCCTTGAACGCGGTCGCGGTGGCGTGCGTGCCGGTGTCGTACGTCCCCGTGCCGTCGGTGAAGGTGAACACCCCGTTGTCCGCCGCCTGCCTGGCGCCGTCCGTCGCTTCGATCGTGCCGTGGGCCATGCCCGCCACGTACCTGCGGAAGGACTCCTTCAGACCCCAGTCCAGCGTGCCGTCCTTGAGCTCCAGCTTCGGCGGCCCCGCCTTGCCGCCGCCGTCGGCGGCGAGCGCCGGGAGCGCGAGGGCGGACGCGCCGAGCGTGACGGCCGTGGCGACGGCTGCCGCGAGGGTGAGGGGGCGACGGTTCCTGGACATGGTCAGGCTCCTCCTTGGGAGGTGGGGGAAAGAGGGGAAAGAGGGGAAAGTGGGAGAGGTGGGAGAGGTGGGAGGGATGTGAAGTGAGGCGTAGGGGTGGGGGTCAGGGATTCGACATGTTCGCGCTGTCCCGCGAGGCACGCTTCTTGCGTACGGCGCCGAACGCGACCGCCGCCGCGAGCAGCACCGCCACGCCCGCACCGACGCCGATCGGCACGGCGTTCGAGGAGGAGTCGGCGAAGTCGGGGGAGGTGTCCGCCGCGTTCTCGGCCCTGGGGGCGGCCTTCTTCGGCCGGGGGGCCGGGCTCGCGGAGGAGCCGAGGTCCGGGAGCGCGGGCAGCGTGGCGTCCGCGTCGAAGGCCACGGCGAGGGAGAGCGGGTCCATGGCGGCGCCCGCCTTGTACATGCCGCCGAAGGCCTTGGCTCCGTCAGCGGTCAGCTTCGTGGGCACCTCGGTGAGCGAGACCAGGCCGTCCTTGGGCCGCAGCTGCTTCGCGGACGCGGCGAAGGTGACCAGCGGGGCCTTCTTCATGACGCCGCCATCGCCACGGCCGCCCCCGTCGCCGCCATCGCCGCCGTCGACCTCCGCGTACAACGTCCCCTTGCCGTCCTTCACTTCGACGGCGACCTTGTTCAGCGTGAGGTCGAGGCCGTGCTCGCCGGTGAAGCGGACGGCGCCCGCGAAGTCCGCGGTGAGGCACCGCTTCTTCGCGTCGTACGTGCCCTCGCCGTCGGGGAAGCGGAAGAGCGCTCCCCCGTCCTCGGCCCCGCCGGAGAGCTTCCACTCGCCTTGCGCGACGGAGCCGGTGACGTATTCGCGGAAGGTGCGGCGCACGCCCCAGTCGACGGCGGCGTCCTCGATGCGGCCCGCCTCCCGCTTGCCCTTGCTCGTCGCGCCCTTGCCCTCCGCAGGCTTCTTCGAGGCCTCCCCCGCCGCCTTCCCCGTCGCCTTCCCCGTCCCGGGCCGCGCGACGAGGTCCGTCGACAGGCTCACCGGATCGAGTGCCGTGCCCGCCGTGTAGTAACCGGCGAAGGCCTTGGCTCCCTGTGAAGTGAGCGTCGCGGGAAGGTTGGTGAGGGCGATGGGACCGGTGCCGCCCTTCGTGTTGATGCCGCGCATATCGAGCGCGGCGAGCGGTACCTGCGCGGTCGAGGTGACCTTGCCGGTGCCCTTCTCCTTGCTGACCATGTCGGCATAGAGCGTCCCGGAGCCGCCGGAGACCTTCACCGTGGGGCGGCTGATCGTCAGGTCCAGCTCGTACGAGCCGCCCTTCTTGTGCCCGGTGAAGCGCACGCCTCCGGAGAACCCAGCACGGAACGTCCCGCTCTGTGGGTCGTAGGTGCCCTGCGCCGAGTGGAAGCGGAACCGGCCGCCGCCCACGGTCGCGGCCCCGCCCCGGAGCGTCGATGCGCCTTGGGCGATGGGCCCGGTGACGTAGCTCTGGAAGGAGGACTTGATGCCCCAGTCGAGCCGTCCGCCTTGGACCGTGCGGCCTTCCGCGTGCGCGGCGGTCACCGGGAGCAGCGCTCCGAGCAGTGCGGTGAGCAGGGCCACGGCTGCGGCGCGGCCACGGGGGTGTACCGGCCTCAACGGTCTCGACTGCCTCGACGACAGCATGGGGCTCCTCCAGGACGGCAGGGCTGGTTAATTAGGTAAGGCTAACCTAAACTACGATCGCTTCAGCGGAAACCCCGCCCAGACCTCCCGGGACTCCCGGACCTCCCGGACCTCCCGGACCTCCAGACCTCAACCGCACGACAGGACGGTGGACTTCGGTGCGTATGCCGCGCTCACTCCGTATCGCCGGCGCGTGGGCCGCCGCGCTCGCCCTCGGCCTCACGGCGTGCGCCGCGCCGGACGGCGACGCCTCACCGCAGCCGCGGAAAGCGGCGTCGCGGGACGCCGCGCCCGACCGGGTCGAGCCCCTGAAGGGCGGCGCGGAACCCGAACTTCCCACGACCGTCACCTCCGCCGACGGGCGCCGCGTGACGGTGCGGGACACCGGCCGCATCGTGCCGCTCACCGGGAGCCTCAACGAGATCGTCTTCACCCTCGGGCTCGGCGAGAACGTCGTGGCGCGCGACATCACCGCCACCTTCGAGCAGGCCGCGAAGCTGCCGGTGGTGACACGCGCCCACGACGTCTCGGCGGAGAGCGTGCTCTCGCTGAAGCCGACGGTCGTCCTCGCCGACACCACCACCGGACCCGCCGAGGCCATCGACCAGATCCGTGACGCGGGCGTCCCCCTCGTCGTGTTCGACCCGGCGAAGAGCCTCGACGACGTGAGCCCGCGGATCGGGGCGGTGGCCAAGGCCCTGGGCGTCGAGAAGGCGGGCGCGGAACTGACGCGGCGTACGGAGGAACGGATCGCCGCGGCCCGCGAGGGCATCCCCGCTCGGCCCCGCGCCAAGAAGCCACGGGTCGCCTTCCTCTACCTGCGCGGCTCGGCCTCGGTCTATCTCCTCGGCGGCCGCGATTCCGGGGCGAGTTCGCTCCTGGAGGCGGCGGGCGCGGTCGACGCGGGCACGGAGTCCGGGCTGACGAAGGACTTCACGGCGATCACGAGCGAGGCGCTCGCCAAGGCCGCGCCCGACGCCATCCTCGTGATGACGAAGGGCCTGAAGTCCGTGGACGGCGTCGACGGGCTGCTGAAGGTGCCGGGCGTAGCCGAGACCCCCGCGGGCCTGGACCGCCGCGTCGTCTCCGTCGACGACGGCGTACTCCTCAACTACGGGCCGCGCACCGACCAGGTGCTGAAGTCCCTGGTCGAGCAGGTTTACGGGGACGCCAAGTGACCGTCCTGACCAAAGCGGCCGCCCCGGCCACCCCCGGGGCCCCCGCCGGAACGGCCCCGCGCCGCCGCCGGACGACCACCCTCCCGCTGACCGTGGGGCTCCTCGCCGCCCTCGTCCTGCTCTGCCTCCTCTCCGCCGGCATCGGCGCGTACGAGATCCCGCTCGGTGACGTGCTCTCCTCGGCCGGGCACCGGCTCGGGCTCGGCGGTGCGCCGCTGGACCGGGTCGGCGAGAGCGTGCTGTGGAACGTGCGTCTGCCCCGCGTCGTCCTCGCGCTGCTCGTCGGCGCCTCGCTCGGCTGCGCGGGAGCCCTCATGCAGGGCGTGTTCGGCAACCCGCTCGCCGAGCCCGGCGTCATCGGGATCTCGTCGGGCGCGGCGGTCGGCGCGGTCGCCTCCATCGCGCTCGGGCTGACCTTCTTCGGCAACTGGACCGTCAGCGTCTGCGCGTTCGTCGCCGGGCTCGCGACGGTTCTCCTGGTGTACGTGATGGCGCGCGAGGGCGGCCGGACGGAGGTCGTGACGCTGATCCTCACCGGCATCGCCGTGAACGCGTTCGCGGGCGCGCTCATCGGCTTGTGCGTCTTCTTCGCGGACAACGCGCAGATCAGTCAGATCACGTTCTGGCAGCTGGGCTCGCTCGCGGGGGCGACCTGGCCGAAGGTGCTGGCCGTGCTGCCGTGCGCGCTGCTCGGTCTGGCCGTCGCGCCCTTCTTCTCCCGCAGGCTCGACCTGCTGGCGCTCGGCGAGCGGCCCGCCCGGCACCTGGGTGTGGACGTCGAGCGGCTGCGGCTCGTGCTGATGCTCGTGGTGGCGCTGCTGACCGCGGCCGCCGTGGCCGTGGCCGGGATCATCACCTTCGTGGGACTGCTCGTACCGCACCTGCTGCGGATGGCGGCGGGCCCCGGGCACCGCTTCCTCGTGCCCGGCAGCGCGCTCGGCGGCGCCGTGGTGCTGGTGGCGGCCGACCTGGCCGCGCGTACGGTGGCGGCACCCGCCGAGCTGCCGCTGGGTGTGCTCACCGCTCTCTTCGGCAGCCCGTTCTTCTTCTGGCTGCTGCGCAGGACCCGTCGCGGGCAAGGTGGTTGGGCATGATCAAGCAGCTGAGCGGGAAACTGCTCACCGGGCGAACGCGCACCCTGCCGGACCCCACCGCCGCCGGCGACGTGCTCGCCGAGGCCGAAGGGCTGCGGGTGCGGCTCGGCGCGCGGGAGGTCCTCGCGGGGGTGTCCGTGGCCGCCCGCGCGGGCGAGGTGCTGGCCCTGGTCGGGCCGAACGGCGCGGGGAAGTCGACGCTGCTGGCCGCGCTCGCCGCCGATCTGCCGGCCGGGGCCGGGGCCGTACGTGTCTGCGGGCGCCCGGCGGCCGAGTGGCGGGCAGGCGAACTCGCCCTGCGGCGGGCCGTGTTGCCGCAGTCCGCCGCGCTGTCCTTCCCCTTCGCGGTCGAGGACGTCGTGCGGATGGGCCGGGCACCGTGGGCCGGGACGCGCCTGGCGGACGACGACGACCGGATCGTACGCGAGTCGATGGCGGCCACGGAGGTGGGCGACTTCGCCGTACGCCCGTTCTCCGCGCTCAGCGGCGGCGAGCGGGCCCGCGTCGCGCTCGCCCGCGTCCTCGCCCAGCGCGCCCCGCTGCTGCTGCTCGACGAGCCGACCGCCGCGCTCGATCTGCGCCACCAGGAGCTGGTCCTCGGGATCTGCCGGGAGCGGGCCGCCGCCGGTGACGCGGTCGTGGTGGTCCTGCACGACCTCGGCCTCGCGGCGGCGTACGCGGACCGGGTGGCGGTGCTGCGGGGCGGGGCGCTCGCGGCGGAGGGCGCCCCCGGTGACGTGTTCGAGGAGGGGCTGCTCTCGGAGGTGTACCGGCAGCCGGTCGAGGTCTTCCCGCACCCGCGCACCGGAGCCCCCGTCGTCACTCCCCGCCGAAGCCCTTGACCGGTGCTTTACCTGGTCATGGGCGTGGCATCAGCCGTCCGTGACCGGCCCGTGAGCGGCGGCGCGACCCCCCGGCCGACGTGAGAGCTGAATCACGGAACGGGCGGGTATCGCCGAGGTAAGGGTCGGTTAAGTTAGGTCCGCCTCATCGGCTTGCGGTGGGGCCCGGCACTCGTCCGTGACCCCGCTTGGAGCCCTCTATGCGACCCGTGCGCCCCGCCCGCCTGTCCGTCGTCACCGCCGTCGCGACCGCCGCGGCCCTGACCGCCGTCACGGGCTGCACGGAGAAGAGCGACGCCAAGGGCGGCGCGAACAGCGTGAGCGTGACCGCCACCGATGACTCGTGCGAGGTCTCCAAGAAGAGGCTCTCCGCCGGTCACGTCGAGTTGGCCATCGAGAACAAGGGCTCCAAGGTCACCGAGGTCTACATCCTCTTCCCCGACGACCGCATCGTCAGCGAGCGCGAGAACATCGGCCCGGGCACCAAGCAGCGGCTCACCGCCGAGGTGAAGGCCGGTTCGTACGAGATCGCCTGCAAGCCCGGCATGAGGGGCGACGGCATCCGCCAGAAGGTCACCGTCACGGGTGGCGGCACGGCCGCGAAGCGCGACCCGCGCCTGGACAAGGCCGTCGCCGCCTACCGCGAGTACGCGCAGGAGCAGGCCGACGCGACGCTGCCGAAGGCGAAGGCCTTCACCGACGCCGTGCGCGAGGGCGACCTGACGGCCGCGAAGAAGGCATACGCCGACTCCCGCATCGGCTGGGAGCGCACCGAGCCCGTGGCGGAGTCCTTCGGCGACATCGACCCCAAGGTCGACGTCCGCGAGGACGGCCTGGAGGACGGTCAGGACCCGGAGAAGGAGTGGACGGGCTGGCACCGTCTTGAGCGGGCCCTGTGGAAGGACAAGAAGATCGGCAAGCGGGAGAAGGAGCTGGCCACCCTTCTCGACAGGGACCTCAAGGACTGGCAGAACCGCGTCGGCAAGGCCGTCATCACCCCCACCTCCATGGCCAACGGCGCCAAGGAACTCCTCGACGAGGTCGCCACCGGCAAGGTCACCGGCGAGGAGGAGCGTTACTCGCACACCGACCTGGTCGACTTCAAGGCCAACGTCGAGGGCGCCGAGAAGTCCTACGAGCTGCTGAAGCCGGTGGCCGCCGAGAACGACCCGAAGCTCACGAAGGAGCTCGACAAGCAGTTCGCGGCCCTGGACGCGCTCTTGGAGAAGTACCGCGAGGGCGGCAAGGACTCCTACGACTTCACCTCGTACGACAAGGTCGGCAAGGCGGACCGCAAGGAGCTGTCCGACGGCGTGAACGCGCTCGCGGAGCCGCTGTCGAAGCTCGCCGCGGCCGTCGCGAAGTCCAAGTAGCGGCAAGGGGGAACGATGGCCGAGGACGACACGGAGAACACGGGTGCGCCGTCGCGGCGCGCGCTGCTCGGCTGGGGTGGCGCCGGCCTCGCGCTCGGCGCGGCGGGCGCGGGCGCCGCGGTGGCGCTGACCCGCCCCGGTGACGCGGTGGCGCCCGCCGGGGACGCCGGGGCGGCCGTCCCCTTCCACGGCGCGCACCAGGCCGGGATCGCGACCGCCGTCCAGGACCGGCTGCACTTCGCGGCGTTCGACGTGAAGACGGACGACCGCGAGGAGTTCGTGCGGCTCCTCAAGGACTGGACGAAGGCCGCGGCGCGGATGACGGCCGGGCACACGGTCGGTGCGGGCGCCCACGGCGGGCTCGCCGAGGCGCCGCCGGACGACACCGGCGAGGCGCTCGGTCTGCCGCCGTCCCGGCTGACGCTGACGATCGGCTTCGGCCCCTCCCTGTTCGAGAGGTTCGGCCTGTCCGGCAAGCGCCCGGACGCGCTGGTCGACCTGCCCAGGTTCCCCGGCGACAATCTCGACAAGGCCCGCAGCGGCGGCGACCTGTGCGTGCAGGCCTGCGCGGACGACCCCCAGGTCGCCGTGCACGCCGTCCGCAACCTCGCCCGCATCGGCTTCGGCAAGGTCGCGGTGCGCTGGTCGCAGCTCGGTTTCGGCAAGACGTCGTCGACGACGCCGGACGCGCAGACGCCTCGTAACCTGTTCGGTTTCAAGGACGGCACGCGCAACGTGTCGGGGCGGGACGGCGCGGCGCTCGCGAAGCACGTGTGGGTCGGCGAGAAGGACGGGCCGGACTGGATGGCGGGCGGCTCGTATCTCGTGGCGCGGCGCATCCGGATGAACATCGAGACGTGGGACCGCACATCGCTCGGTGAGCAGGAGGACGTGTTCGGGCGCGACAAGGGCGAGGGCGCCCCGGTCGGCAGGGCCAAGGAGCACGACGAGCCGTTCCTGAAGGCGATGAAGCCCGACGCGCACGTCCGGCTCGCGCACCCCGACGCCAACGGCGGGGCGACGATCCTGCGGCGCGGCTACTCCTTCACGGACGGCACCGACGGTCTCGGCCGCCTGGACGCGGGGCTGTTCTTCCTCGCCTACCAGCGGGACGTGCGCAGCGGGTTCATCCCGGTCCAGCGCAATCTGGCGCGTTCCGACGCGCTCAACGAGTACATCCAGCACGTGGGTTCCGCGGTCTTCGCGGTCCCGCCGGGCGTCCGCGACAGCGACGACTGGTGGGGCAGGGGCCTGTTCACCGGGAAGGCATGAACGGATGTTCAGCTTCGGCAACTATCTGATAGGTCTGCGTGAGGGGCTTGAGGCCAGTCTGGTCGTCTGCATCCTCATCGCGTATCTGGTGAAGACGGGGCGGCGGGACGCGCTGGTGCCGATCTGGGCCGGCATCGGCGTCGCGGTGGCGCTGGCGCTCGGCTTCGGCTGTGCGCTGACCTTCGGCTCGCAGGAGCTGACGTTCAAGGCGCAGGAGGCGCTCGGCGGTTCGCTGTCGATCGTCGCCGTGGGCCTGGTGACGTGGATGGTCTTCTGGATGCGGCGCACGGCACGGCACCTGAAGGCGGAGCTGCACGGCAAGCTGGACTCGGCGCTCCGGATGGGCACGGCCGCGCTGGTGGCGACCGCGTTCCTCGCGGTGGGCCGGGAAGGGCTGGAGACGGCCCTGTTCGTGTGGGCGTCGGTGCGGACCTCCGGCGACGGTTCGCACGGACCTCTGATCGGCGCGGTCCTCGGGCTGCTGACGGCGGTGGTGCTGGGCTGGCTGTTCTACAAGGGCGCGGTCCGCATCAACCTCGCGAAGTTCTTCACCTGGACCGGCGCGATGCTGGTCGTGGTGGCGGCGGGTGTCCTCGCGTACGGCGTGCACGACCTCCAGGAGGCGGAGTTCGTCGGCGGTCTGCGGGACAAGGCGTTCGACATCAGCGGGACGATCCCGCCGGACAGCTGGTACGGCACGCTCCTGAAGGGCGTGTTCAACTTCCAGCCGGATCCGACGGTGGTCCAGGTCGTGGTGTGGCTGCTGTATCTGGTGCCGACGCTGGTGTTCTTCTTCGCCCCGGCGCGGACGGCGGCCGAGCCCCCTGCCGGGGCCGGGGCGGCTGTGCGGCCCCGGTAGGGTTCGGGCCCGGGAAGGGCGTAGGTGAAGGGACCCCATGAGTAAGGTGCGCAGGCTTCGCGGTCATTGCCGTCCGGTCGCGGCGGCGGCAGCGGTGACCTCCTTGGCGATGACGGCGACCGGTTGCGTGACGGTGCACGGCGAGCGGGAGGTCGTCCCGGCGGCGACGAAGGCCGAGGCGGCCCGGGCGCTGAAGGACTTCCTCGCCGCGTACAACAAGGCGGACAAGGAGCTGGATCCGGCGCTCGACGCGGCGCGGATCACGGGTCCGCTGGGCGCCATCAACCAGGCGGGGCTGAAGTCGCGGGGCGTGCAGCACCCGGGCGGCAACAAGAACCACGTGCCGCTGGAGCTGACGGATGTCACGTACGCGATCCCGAAGAAGGCCGGCTGGCCGCGCTGGTTCATGGCCGACTCAAAGGCCAACCGCCGCTCGGATCTGCGCTGGCTGTGGGTCTTCACCAAGGCCGGCCCCGACGACCTGTGGCGGGCCACGTACCTGAACCTCGTGGCGCCGAAGAAGATGCCCGAGCTGAAGAAGGACAAGGACGGCTGGGCCGAGCCGGTGGACGTGGCCGCGAAGAACCTCGCGATACCCCCGGCGGACCTCGGCGGGAAGTACACGTCGTATCTGAAGTCGGGCGGCGAGGGCTTCGCGCCGGGCGACCACACGAGCGGCTGGAAGGCGATCCGCGACAAGAATGGCAAGCGGGCCGGTCTGGCGGTGCAGTACATCGACGAGCCGCAGAACGCCGGTTCGTTCGCGCCGCTGGGGCTGCGCACCGAGGACGGCGGCGCGCTGGTGTTCTTCTCCACGCGCCACTACGAGAAGCAGACCGCTTTCAAGGGCCTGAGCCCGAGGGTCGACGCGGACGCGAAGGCCCTGCTCAAGGGCGAGGTGCGGCAGTCGTTGCTGCTGACGCGGGCCGCCAGCCAGGTGGTCGTGGACCCGGTGCGGTCCGGCGGCGACAAGGTGACGTTCCTCGGCCGCATCCAGGGGCTCACGGGAGCGAAGGGCGACTAGCTGCCCACCCTGCTGAGCCCTCAGCCCCGCAGCGGCCAGGCGGCGACGTCCTGCTGGGGCTCCCCCGCGACCCGCGCGCACTCGTCGGTGAGCGTCTCCAGGAGCGTCAGGGGGTCCGGCAGCGGATGCTCGGGGCCTCGCACCCAGCGCACGTCCAGGTCGCCGGGGAGCTTCGCGGGCGGCACCAGGACGTACGAGCCGCGGCAGTGCCAGCGCAGGCCCGGGTGTTCGTCCATCGTCTCGGGGTGGCAGTCCAGCTCGCAGGGCCACCACTCGTCCTCGTCCTCGGGGGTGCCCCGGGTGGCGGTGTAGAAGAGCATCCGGTCATCGCCCGACTCGGCGACGGGGCCGACGTCGATACCGGCCGCGAGCAGGCGCCGCAGGGCCTCGCGGCCGGCGGCCAGCGGCACGTCGAGAACGTCGTGGACCATGCCGGTCGCGGTGATGAAGTTGGCCTGCGGCTGGTTGCGGGCCCAGCGCTCGATCTGGCCGCGGTCGGTCGTGGACTGCGTCTGCCAGGCGAAGGAGACGGGGTGACGGGCGGGCGTGGGGCAGCCGATGCGGTCGCAGGAACATCGGTAGCCGGAGGGGTACGCGGCCGGGGCGAGCGGCAGCCCGGCCCCCGCGGCGGCCAGCAGCAGGTCCTCGCGGGCCCGGTCATCGGCCGCCGTGTCCTTGGGACGACGGCGAAGCCACTGGGAGAATTTGCCCTGCCCGCCGGACCGGCTGCCGAACTCCGCGCCCATCTAGCCCCTCACCTCGCCGTTGTGCCGAATGCATGACCCATGGTCCCACCATCCTGCGCCTCGGGGGGCCGGAGCCCACATCCGGGGTGCTCGGAGCGGTGCCGAGGGCGGACCGTATTGGCCGCCATTGTGTGGCACGTGCCGATTTGCCCACCTACGGTGTCGCCATGGTCATTAGGACTGCGCTGACCGGCCTGACGGCGCTGGCCCTCACGGCGCCGAGCGGCTTCCTCGCACCGATCGAGTGGGGCCACGGCCCCCTGACCGTGGACGTGCTGCCCCGCGTCGTCTACACGGCGCACCGCGGCGGCGCCCTGGAGGTGCCGGAGAACAGCATGGCGGGGCTGCTGGCGGCGTACGAACGCGGCACGGCGCACGTCATCGACTTCGATACGCGGATACTGCGCGACGGCACGCTGGTGGTCATGCACGACGAGACCCTGGACCGCACCACGTACGCGGCGGGCCCGGTGCGGCTGATGGACCGGGACAGCTGGCACGGCGTCCTGCTGCGGCCCGCCGCCGGGCTGCCCGGCCGGTGGCGTCCGGAGCGGGCGCCGACGGTCGAGGAGGTCCTCGACCGGTTCGGCGGGCGGATCATGCTGATGCTGGAGGCCAAGGACCCGCGGAGCGTGCGGAAGCTGGCCCGGCTGATCCGCGCCCGCGGCCTGACCCGCTCGGTCTTCGTGAACTCCAACAGCCCCGCGGTCGCGCGCCAGGCCCACCACCTGGGCCTGCTGACCCAGCTGTGGCGCTCCAAGGCACAGATGCGCACCGACCGGCCCGAGCGCTGGAGGGCGTACGTGGACGTCCTGGACGTGGACCACAAGGCGCGCGACCGTGATCTGGTGCGCGCGGTGAACTCGGGCATCCCGCGCGTGTGGGCGCACACGGTGACCACGGCACGCCAGCGTGACCGGGTGCTGCGGCTGGGCTGCAACGGCGTCATCACGGACGCGCCGGGGCTCCTCTCGCGCACGCCGGTCAAACGGCTCACGCGTACACCGGCGACGCGGCTCGCACGTGCGCCGGTCAAGCGGTCGAGGGTGCTGAGGCGCGCGTGATCAGGCCGATCAGGCGGGGCGCTTCGCGATGCCGTGGAGGGCGTACTCGACAAGCTTGTCCACGTAGTCGTGGGTCAGGGCGCCCGAGCGCATCAGCCAGCGCTGGGCGAGCGGGCTCGACCACAGCTCCAGGGCGATGCGGGGGTCGACGTCCGGCTGGACCTGCCCCGCTTCCTGGGCCCGGCGCACCCGGTCGACGAAGAGCTGGAGCTGCGGTTCGAGGAGTTTCTCCACGAACTCCTGGCCCAGCTCGGGGTTGAGCAGACCCTCGGCGGCGAGCGCGCGGTAGGGGGCGTCGTACTTGGGGTCGTTGAACTCGTCGACGGTGGCCCGCATCACGAACTTGAGGTCGGCCTCCAGGTCCCCCGAGTCGGGAATCTCGGTCTGGACCGTGTCGTGGCCCTCGCTCGCGGCCTCGGCGGCCTGCTGGGCGAGGTCGAGGAAGGCGTCGAGGAGCACGGCGCCCTTCGACGGCCACCAGCGGTAGATCGTCTGCTTGCCGACGCCGGCGCGGGCCGCGATCGCCTCGATCGTCAGCTTGGCGTAGCCGACCTCTCCGACGAGGGCGAGGGCGGCGTCGTAGATGGCGCGGCGCGAGCGTTCGCTGCGGCGCGTGGAGTCCGGGGCGGTCTTCTGGGCCATGTCATCGACAGTAGCAGCGCCGAACCGAGACGTACCGTCTATACGAGACGAGCCGTCTCGCCCGCAACCACCCGTTCGGTGCACAGCGCGAAGGCCCCGCAGACCGCACCATGGCAGCAACTGCCCCTCAGAAGGCGGCGACCGCCCCACAAACAGCGGCGACTGCCTCACCATGGGCAGCAGCTGACCCACACCGGGCAGCACCTGGACCAGCGGTACGTGAGGAGCCTTCTTTGTCCCGTTTTCCTCGCTCTCCTCGGCGCGCCACACCCCGGCGCTATCTGATGTGCCCACCGGCACACTTCAAGGTCACGTACTCCATCAACCCCTGGATGGACCCCGCGAAGCCCGTCGACGTCCCGCTCGCCGTCGCCCAGTGGGAGGACCTGCGTGACCGTTACCGCTCGCTCGGCCACACCGTCGAAGAGCTGACCCCCCGCCCCGGGCTGCCGGACATGGTCTTCGCCGCGAACGGCGCGACCGTCGTCGAGGGGCGGGTGCTCGGCGCGCGCTTCGCCTACCGCGAGCGCGAAGAGGAGGCCGCGGCCCACCTGGAGTGGTTCCGCGCGCACGGCTTCACCGAGCTCCACGAACCCGTCCACATCAACGAGGGCGAGGGCGACTTCGCCGTCACCTCCTCCTACGTCCTGGCCGGGCGCGGCTTCCGGGCCAGCCCCCTCTCGCACGGCGAGGCACAGGAGTTCTTCGGCCGCCCGGTGATCGGGCTCGACCTGATCGACCCCCGCTACTACCACCTGGACACCGCGCTGGCCGTCCTGGACGACGCGGCGGACGAGGTCATGTACTACCCGCCCGCCTTCTCGCCCGGCAGCCAGGCGGTCCTGCGGCGTCTCTTCCCCGACGCGGTGATCGCCGAGGAGCCCGACGCCGAGGCGCTCGGGCTCAACGCCGTCTCCGACGGGCTCCATGTGCTGCTCCCCCAGGCCGCGTTGGGGCTGTACGAGCCGCTGCGGGAGCGCGGCTACGAACCCATCGGGATGGACCTGAGCGAGCTGCTCAAGGGCGGCGGCAGCGTGAAGTGCTGCACGCAGGAGCTGCGGGGCTAGGCCTTCGGGAGGCCGGCCGGGCAGAGCCGGCGCGGCGCGTCGTCACCCTTGAGGCGGGCATCGACGCAGCCGCCCGGCAGCCCCTTGTACGCCGTGGTGCCGAAGTTGGCCGTCACCGTCAGCGCGCCCTTGCCGAAGACCGTGCGCTGGACGGTGCGGTCCTTCGTCAACTGCCGAAAGGAGGTGAGCTGTTCGGCGCCGGCCGCCTTGTGCAGGGGCGAGAAGTACTTCTGGAGGGCGGCCAGTTCGGCGCCGTGCTTCTTCAGCGAGGGTCCGTCCAGGACGTAGTTGAGGGGGGTGTTGTAGAGCATCGCGAGCAGGGCGCGCGTGGTCTTCTGCGCGGGCAGCTTCTCGTACGAGAGCTCCCAGCGCTCGGTGTTGACGAGCGAGCCGTGCAGCGCGGTCTCGTAGAGCGGGGCGCGGTAGCGGGGGTCGTACATCGCCTTGGCCAGGTCGGCGGGGAGGTCGACCGGCTTGAAGAAGACGCCGGGTGCGGTCTCCGGGTAGTAGCCGCCCCACTTCTCGCGGTCCTTCTGGAGCTTCCACATGCCGTCGGCGACCGGGGTCGCGCCGCCGTGGTCGAAGGCCAGTGCCTTGTTCGCCCACGCCTGCGCGGTCTCCGAGCCGAGGACGAGCCCGGTGTCCGCGATGCGCCGCATCCGCGCGAGGCGGTTCGCGCGGTCCTGGGCCTTGGTCATGCGGTGGCCCTTGCCGTGGTCGCGGAAGAGTTCGCCGGTGGCGTCGACGTCGAGGAAGTAGCTGTCGGCGCCGTTGGCGACCATCGAGCGGGTGCGGTCGGCGAGGTAGTGGTGCTTCTTCTCCGCCTGCTCGAAGGCCTGGGAGCTGAGGTAGCAGCCGCGGCCGCCGAAGCCGGTCTCGGGGCTGCCCTTGGCGTCCCGTACGCAGAAGTCCGGGTAGACGGTGCCGGGCCAGATCGCGTTCGGGGCGTCGGCGGTCTTCGGGTCCTGGCCGTTGGCGAAGGAGTCGTAGGGGCCGGTGAGGTACCCGGCCTTCTGCGCGGCGCTCACCGCGTCCTTGTCCGGGTAGGGCTCCCCGTCGTAGCCGAGCCACATCCGGTCGACGCCCAGCTTGCGCAGCTGCTCCACGGCGGGAGCCTTGCGGGCGTCGCCCCAGGTGTAGGCGTGGAAGGCGCCGAGGAGGCGGCCGGTGGCGGGATTCTTCGCGATCTTCCGCTTGAGGCTGCCGAGTCGGCCGCGCTCGGCGAGGTAGGAGCGGTAGTCGGCGGCGGGCGCGACCGGGTTGCCGTCGGTGAGGGCGAAGGTGACGGAGTAGTCGCGGGTGCCGTCGCCGCCGTCGAAGGTGTGCTCGGCCGTGGCGCGCAGCCGGCCGCCGGGGGCGGTGAAGCCGAGGGTCGTGCCGATGTCGGTGGGGGTGAGGTAGCTGACGCCGGTGCGCTTGCCGAGGGAGTAGCCCCACAGCGGCAGGGTCAGATCGGCGCCGACGTCCACGGCGGTGCCCGCGAGTCCACCCTTTCCGGTGGTCCAGAAGGAGTCGCCGACGGGGATGTCCAGGCCTTCGCCGCGCGGGAGTTGGAGGGCCGAGGCGGTGGCGTCGGTGCCGGTGACGGGCCAGCTGACGGCGGTGTCGCGGTGCGCCCTCAGCCGCAGCGCGAGGCGGCCGTGGTCGGTGCGGGCGGTGACGTCGATGCCGCGCTCGGGGTAGCTCCAGCGGGCCCGCTCCTTGCCGGTACGGGTGACCGGTCCGGGGCGGCCGAGGTCGGTGCCGGCGGCTTCGGAGAGGGTGAGGTCGCGGCCGTCGCGGGTGTGGGCGCGTACGGCGAGGGTGGCGGTGTCGACGGACGCCGTGCCGCCGTCGAGGGCGAGCTCGACGCGGTGGCCGTACGCGGGTTCGGCGTCGGCGGTGAAGGTGTGAGCGGTGGCTCCGGCCGCGGCGAGGGCCAGGGCGGCGGAGGCGGCGAGGAAACGGCCCCCAGGCCGCCTGCGGGCGTGGCCGGGAGAACTGGTCGTGGCAGTCATGGGGATGTGGATACTCACCGCTTCTAAGAGGGTTGTGAGAACGGCGGTGAGAAGCGGGTCAACTCCACGTGCCGCGGGTCCTCGTGGTACCAATGCGGGCGCGCGGGAACCACAGACGGCTTTTTCGCGTCGCTCCACGAGAACCGAACAGCGGGCCCACCCGGGCCCCGGGGGAAGAAGAGGTATCAGCGCAGTGAATCGCATGCGCACGTCCGTCGCGGTCCTGGCCACCGCAGGAGCACTCACCGCAGGTCAGCTCGGTATGGCCGGGGCCGCGTCCGCGTCGGAGGGGCCGTCCGCACGGGCCGCATCGGCCGCGCCGAGCGCCGCTCCGCGGAGCTCGGGCTGCCCGATCGACATCGTCTACACGTCCCGCTTCCAGATCGACCGGAACGGCTGGGTCACCAACGGGGGCCTGTACTTCGGGCTGAAGAACAAGAGCACCAAGAGTTTCAATAAGGTCACCTTCACCGTGACCAACGTGAAGAACATCCGCTTCGGCCGGGCGACGCCCAAGGGCGGCAAGGTCACACACAAGACGTCCAAGACCGTCTCCGTGTACGACAAGAGCCTCGCGGGCAAGGCCAAGCTCGGCGTCAAGGTGCAGACGCGCCTGCTGAGCAAGAACACCTACAAGGTGAAGTTCGCCGTGCGCGGCAACGGCTGGAACTGCGCCGTCGACCAGGGCACCTGGGGCGCCTGAGTCACCCCTCGGACCGGGGCGGCCACGCGTCGCCCCAGTCCGTGTCGCGTGCCGCGCGGTAGAGGGGCCCGTGCCGCTTGGTCACGGTCACCCTGCTCAGCTGCTCCTCGGCCCCGCACAGGTCGAGGAGCACCTGGCCCTTGCGGATCTGGGGCCTGCGGATCACGCGGTTCGGCGGCGGGACCGGGTCGAAGCGGGTCGCCGCGACGTAACTGAACTTCTCGTCCTCGTACGCCAGTGAGCCGCCCTTGACCTGGCGGTGCAGCGACGACCTGCTGACGCGCGCCGAGAAGTGGCACCAGTCCGTGCCGGGCTCGATGGGGCAGGCCGCGCTGTGCGGGCAGGGCGCGGCGACGTGGTATCCCGCCGCGATCAGCCGGTCACGCGCCTCGATGATCCGCGCGTAGCCGTCGGGGGTGCCCGGCTCGACGATGACGACGGCCTGCGTGGCCGCGTCGGCCGCCGCGTCGACGACCGCGCGCCGGTCGGCCTCGGTCAACTCTTTCAGAACATACGACACGGTGACGAGGTCGGCGCCGTCGAGGGTGAGCGACGCGCCGATACGGGAGCGCTGCCACCGCGTGGTGCTCAACTGGGGGGCGGCCTCGGCCAGTTCACGTCCGAGGGCGAGTGCGGGCTCGGCCCAGTCGAGGACCGTGACGGGGCGCCGGCCCTCCCAGGTCGCCGCGGTGGCCCAGACCGCCGCGCCGGTGCCGCCGCCGACGTCCACCTGGCTGCCGGGCGCCCATCCCTCCGGGGCCGCGTCCGCGAGGGCGGTCAGCGCGGAGCGGACGGCCTCGAAGGTCGCGGGCATGCGGTAGGCCGCGTACGCGGCGACGTCGGCGCGGTCGCGCAGGATCGGCGCGTCGGTGGGGGTGCGGCCCCGGTAGCTGGCGATCAGCCGCTCGACGGCCTGCGCGGCCTGCGTGGGCGGCACCCCGTCCAGCGCCCTCGCGAGGGCACCGCTCAGGATTTCGGCCGGGGAGTCGTTCAGGTCGTTCACCCAGCGAGTCTACGGGGGGGCAGGGTCCGGTCCCTTCGGCGCCATCGCGTCTGCCGGCCTCCCCCGTCCGGCGGGTGCGGACCGGACTGGGCCGGTCGCGCAGTTCCCCGCGCCCCTGGGGGGCGGGACTCGGGCTCCGTCAGGGGCGCGGGGAACTGCGCGAGCAACCACGAACCCACCCGCAGACGACATCGCACCCCCTGACGGGCGGCGGGGTGCAGCCCCGCAGGATCAACGGCCCCGTGCCGCGCGGGCGAGTCTCGTGGCCGCGGCCGCGCGGGGGCCGTTGTCCGGCGGCCTGCGCCGCGGGTGCACCGTGTTCCCGAGAAGGACCAGGAACGTGTCGGTCGCCGCGTCGATGACCAGGGACGTTCCCGTGAACCCTGTGTGGCCGGCCGCGCCGCGTCCCGCCAGTTCTCCCATGAACCACGGCTGGTCGATGGCGAAGCCGAGGCCGGAGCCGGTGAACAGCAGCTCGACGAAGTCGGGGCCGAGGATGCGGGCCCTGCCGTACGAGCCGCCGCACAGCAGGGTGCGGCAGAACACCGCCAGGTCCCGCGCCGTGGAGAAGAGGCCCGCGTGCCCGGCCACGCCACCGAGCGCCCACGCGTTCTCGTCGTGGACGACACCCCGCAGCATCCCGCGGTCGGCCTTCGCCCACGGCCTGCGCTGGTCCTCCGTCGCGGCCGCGTCCGGGCGCGGCCCGAAGCCGGTGCGGGCCATGCCGAGCGGCCGCGTGATGCCCTCGCGGACGAGGGCGTCGAGGCGGCGGCCGGTGACGCGCTCCAGGACGTGCTGGAGCAGCAGCATGTTCAGGTCGGAGTAGACGTACTCGCCGGGTTCGGCGACCGGCGCCTCGGCGTGCAGCGCCGCGAGCCGCGAGGCGTGGTCCGGACAGTCGTAGAGAGGGAGTTCGGGCCGGAGTCCCGAGGTATGCGTGAGGAGCTGGCGCAGCGTGATGCCGTGCTCGGCTGCGGCCCGGAATTCGGGGAGATACGCCCCGACGAGCGCGTCGATGCCGAGCGTGCCCCGCTCCAGCTGCTGCACGGCGGCGACCGTCGTGAAGAGCTTGGTGAGCGAGGCCACGTCGAAGGGCGTGTCCGTGCGCATCGGCGCGCGCCACTCGGGCGGCAGCTCGACGCCCGCGTCGGTCTGCGGGTCGTACGAGGCGTAGCGCACCGCCCAGCCCGCGGCGGCCTCGGCCGCGATCACCGGGCCGCGGCCCACGGCCACCACGGCCCCCGCGCACCAGGGCCGCGGCCCCCGCGTCAGCTCGCGCACCTCGGCGACGAGGCGGTCGATCTCGTGCGGGTCGAGGCCCGCGCGGTCGGGGGTGCCGGTGCGCAGGAGCCGTGGTGTGCTCAGTGGTCCGCCTCCTCCGTGGGCCGTTGCTGCCAGGGGCGGCACAGTCCCACGAAGCAGGCGATGGCCGCCACCGCGCAGACCAGTTGGACGACGGCCATCGGGACGGCCGTGTCCTCGCCCGCGATGCCGACGAGCGGCGAGGCGATCGCGCCGATGAGGAAGGAGGTGGTGCCGAGGAGCGCGGAAGCGGAACCGGCGGCGTGGGGGGTGCGGGTGAGGGCGAGCGACTGGGTGTTGGGCATGGCGAGGCCCATCGCCGACATCAGGACGAAGAGCCCGGCGGCGACGGGGAACAGTCCGATGTCCCGGGAGCCACCGAAGACGCCGGCGGTCATGAGCAGCAGCGCGGTCGCGGCGACGGTGATGGTCGCCAGGCCGAGGGCGAGCACCTTGTTGAGGCTGACGCGGCCGACGAGGACCTTGCCGTTGATCTGGCCGACGGCGATCAGTCCGATGGAGTTGACGCCGAAAAGGAGGCTGAAGGTCTGCGGGGAGGCGCCGTAGATCTCCTGGATCACGAAGGGCGAGGCGGAGATGTAGGCGAAGAGCGCGGCGAAGGCGAAGCCGCCCGCGATCATGTAGCCGGTGAAGACGCGGTCGGCCAGCAGCGACTTCATGGTGCGCAGGGCTGCCGACGTGCCGCCGCTGTGCCGCTTCTCGGGGGCGAGGGTCTCGGGCAGGCGCCGCCACACCAGGAGGGTCAGCGCGATGCCGACGCCGGTGAGGACGACGAAGATGCCGCGCCAGTCGGTGAAGCGCAGGACCTGGCCGCCGATGAGGGGCGCGACGATCGGGGCGACGCCGGAGATCAGCATCAGGGTGGAGAAGAAGCGGGCCATCTCCACGCCGTCGTACAGGTCGCGGACGACGGCGCGGGCGATGACGATGCCGGCCGCACCGGCGAGGCCCTGGAGGAGGCGGAAGCCGATGAGGAGCTCCGCGGTGGGCGCGAAGGCGCAGATGGCGGTGGCGAGGATGTAGACGAGCAGGCCGACGAGGAGCGGGCGGCGGCGCCCCCACTTGTCGCTCATCGGGCCGACGACGAGCTGGCCGAGGGCCATGCCCATCAGGCAGGCGGTCAGCGTCAGCTGGACGGTGGCGGCCGGGGCGCGCAGCGCGTCGGTGACCTCCGGCAGGGCCGGGAGGTACATGTCCATGGAGAGCGGCGGGACCGCGGTGAGGCCGCCGAGCACGAGGGTGACCAGGGCTCCGGTACGGCGGAGGGCGGCGGCGCCCGGGGGCTGCGCCGCCTTCGGTATCCGGTGCTCTTCCGTGGTCTGCCCGCGCTCAGGCATCGCGCCCCTCCCGGTCGTGTGGAATCCGCCGTCCATGGTCGCAGCTCCGGGCGCGTGCTCGGGACCCGCCCCGTGCCGGCCGCCGCCTCGCCCGGCGGTTTTGTGTGACGACCTGAAGTCCCACTCGTTTGGCTTCAGCGCGGGGCCGTTTCCTCGAGTTCGTCGGGCCCGCTTCGCGCGAGAAGCGGAGTGACACGCCATGCGCATGCGGAAACTACTGCTGGCCGTGCTCATCGGCCTCGCGACCCTGGCCTTCACCGTGCCCCCGCCACTCCCTTCGGCCGGTGGCGCGCGGTGCCGTGACACGACGCTGGTGGGGGTGGCGCACCAGGACGACGACCTGCTCTTCGTCAACCCGGAGATCGCCGAGGACTTCGACCGGGGCAGTTGCCTGCGTGTGGTGTACGTGACGGCGGGTGACGCCCATCTGGCATGGGCGGGAGGGTATGCCGTCCGCCGTGAGCGGGGCGTACAGCAGGCGTACAGCGCGCTCGCCGGGCGGCCGACGCGGGCCGGGGAGCCCAGCCCTTGGCAGGCCTCCCCGGTGCGGGTCCACGGGCGGACCGTGCACGGGGTGCGCCTGGACAACGGACCTCTGCGGCCGGACATCCGGCTGCTGTTCCTGCGGCTGCCCGACGGCGGCTGGCGCGACGAGGCGTCGCGGCGCCACAGCTTGCTGGCGCTCTTCCAGTCGCGGATCCGCTCGCTGCGCGCCGTGGACGGCTCCGCCCGGTACACGGAAGCGGCGCTGGTCGCCACTCTGACCGCCCTCGTCGAACGGTTCCGGCCCCACACCGTGCGCACCCTGGACTACGCCAACACCGCGCTGAAGTCGTCCGGCGAGGAGTGGGCCGACCACAACGATCACGCGGTCACCGCCCGCTATCTCCGCCTGGCGGCCCTGCGGGCGCGCCCGGAAGGGGGTCCGCCGCCGCGTCTGACCGGACACGAGGGATACGGGAACGCCGTGCGCCCGCCCAATCTCGACGCCGCCCGGGCCGCCCGCAAGGCCGCCCTGTTCGGGCACTACTACGTCCATGACGAACGACGGGCGATCAGCTGTCCGGGGCAGCACTGCGCGCCCACCAGGAAAGTGGCGGCGCAGTACGCGCGGTGGCTTGAGCGGAGTTACGCGCGACCGTTGCCCGACCCCCGCCCCGGCACCGTCGTCTCCTGGATCGGATCCACGGCCTCCGGGTTCACCGCGCCCGATCTCTGTCTGACGCGCGGCGGTGGCACGGTACGTTCGGCCCCGTGCACCGGCACGGTCCGCCAGCGCTGGCGGATCGCGGACGGCGTTCTGGAGGCCTGGGGCGGGCGGGGTGACGGCGGCGGCCGTCGCTGCGTACGTGTCGGGGGCCCGGCGGTCGCGCTCGGACCTTGCACCGACGGCGCACCGGCCCGGTGGGTGCTCACGCGGCGCGGCCGGTTGCGCACCCGCGAGGGCTGTCTGACGCAGGACGACCTGCTGCGGCCGCGCCCCGCGCTGCGCCTGGCCGCCTGCACCCCGAGCGATCCGGGGCAGCGCTGGTTCACCCGGTTCCGGCTCCGGTGACGGGTCAACGCGGCGCCCGCCCGTTCACCGTACGGAGTGCCCGTCGCGTTCCGTCGCGTGTGCTCACCGGCAGAGCTCCCGGGGCGTGGAAACGTGACGGGCCTCACCCGATTGCCGCCGACCTGAGCAAGGCTCGATGAAAATCTCTTTCCTGCTGCAGAACGCCTACGGGATCGGTGGCACCGTCCGTGCCACCTTCAATTCCGCCGGTGCCCTCGCCGAGCGCCACGACGTCGAGATCGTCAGCGTCTGGCGCACACACGACAGGCCCTGTCTGCCGCTCAGCAGAAAGGTCCGGCTGCGGCCGCTGATCGACAGACGCAGGGACGCGCCCCGCAACGACCTCGGCAGCGCGCTGCTCGGCACGCCGAGCGCGCTGGTCCCGCCGGTCGAGGCGCGCGGGTCCGGTTTCGACGGCCTCACCGACCAGCGGGTGGCCCGCTTCCTCGGCCGTACCGACGCCGACGTGGTGGTGGCCACCCGGCCCGGCCTGGTCATCTACCTGGCCGCGTTCGGCCGCCGCCACTACCTGCGGATCGGCCAGGAGCACCGCGTCTACGGCACGCACGAGCCCGGCATCCGCGCCGCCCAGGACGCCGCCATCGCCACGCTGGACGCGCACACCACCATCACGGAGGCGGACGCCGTCACGCACCGCCGGCACCTCGCGGCCACCGGCACCCCGATCGTGTCCCTGCCCAACGCCTCGCCCCGGCCGCCGCTCACCACCGCGCAGGACGGCGAGGCCCCGCTGGTCATCGCGGGCGGGCGCCTCATCCCGGTGAAGCGGTACCACCTCCTCGTGGAGGCCTTCGCCGCCGTGGCCGCCGCGCACCCGCGGTGGCGGCTGCGGATCTACGGCCGCGGGCCCCAGCACGCCGCGCTGCGCGCCCGCATCGACGAACTCGGCCTCAGCGACCACGTCTTCCTGATGGGCGCCAACCCTTCCCTCGCCACGGAGTGGGCCAAGGGCGCGATCGCCGCCGTCACCTCGCGCGAGGAGTCGTTCGGCATGACCATCGTGGAGGCCATGCGGTGCGGCACCCCCGTGGTCGCCACCGACTGCCCCCACGGGCCCGCCGAGATCATCCGGGACGGCGAGGACGGTCTGCTCGTCCGCTCGGGCGACCGCGACGCCGTGGCCCGGGGCCTGCTCAGGCTCATCGAGGACGCCGATCTGCGGCGCGCCATGGGCAGCGCCGCGCGGCGCAACGCCGAACGGTACGCGCCGGAGAACATCGCCCGGCGCTACGAGGAACTGTTCGACGAACTGAACGCCACCTCCCCACCCGCCCCGGCCCCGCTCGACCGCCGTGTGGTGGCCGGTGCCTGGCGGGCCCGCGCCGCCACCGGGCGCACCCTGCGCCGGGCCCTGCGCGGGGCCCGGCGGTGGCGGTCGGCGGGTCCCGGCCCGCTGCGCCCGAAGTCGGCGTGCTCGGTGAACGCGGCGGGCGATCTCGTCGTACGGCTGGAGCGGGCCGGGATGCCCGGCGACGCGTTCACGCTGACGGCGACGTTGCGCGGCTCCGACGGCCTGGGCGGCCACCTGATCGAGATGCCGCTGCGGCGGCCGGAGACCGACGACGCCCCGTGGACGGTCGTGCTGGAACGCCGTGCCCTCCTGCTCGCCGAGGGCCGCTGGGACTTCCACGTCGTCCGGGCGGACGACGGGGCACGGCACCGCGTCACCTCCTCGGCGGTCGAGCAGCAGGGCCTGCTCGGCCTGGAACCCTTGCCGGAAGCGCCGTTCAGCTGGTGGATTCCGTACCCGACCGTGAAGAACAACCTTTCCGTACGGACCTGGAAGCGCCCCGCGCACGCGGAAGCGCACACCCTGACCACCGGCTCGACGTCGTGCACGGTCGAAGGCACCCTGTACGGCGCGCGGTTCGCGCAGGGACAGCGCCCCCGCCTCCTCGCCGTGCCGCGCCACGATCCGTCGGCCGCCTTCGAGACGGAGGTGACGGCGCTGGGTGCGGACCGCTTCCGCTTCTGTCTGGCGTACCCCCGCGCGCTGGAGGCCTGCGGCGGGGAAGCGGAGACCCTGGACCTGGTGCTGCGGCTGTCCCCGGGGCCGAGCCGGTCCGCGTGGCGCGCGTCGTCGGTGACGTCATCGACCGCAAGCGGACCGACGTGTATCCGGCCGCGGAACTGCCCGGCCCCCGGGACGGTGCCGCCGCCTCGGTGCGGCCCCGTTTCACCGCGGGCAACGACCTGACCCTGGTGGTCAGGTGGGCGCCAGGGGGCGGTTACGCGGGCCGCAGCCCCGGGGCGCCCGCCTCCGTCACGAAGGACGCGGCCGTCCTGATGGGCGCCCCGGGGGTGGTGACCGACGAGACGGTCTTGAAGTCCGCCCGCGCGGAGCCCCGGCCGAGGCCGACCGTGACGTAGCCGCGCCGTCCGTTGTAGAACTTCAGGTGCGGGTTGGCCTTGGTGTACGTCTCCCAGTTGGCCGGTTTGTCCGCGCCGTCCTTGCCGCTGGCGATGGACGTCGCGACGATCTCCGTGCCGAGGGTCTTGGAGGCGGGGTCGTCGAAGTCGGCCTTGATGTCGAAGGCGTAGCCGACGTGCACGTCACCGGTGAGGACCATGAGGTTCTCCAGACCCGCGGCCTTCGCGCCCGCGAGGACCCGGGTGCGGGAGGCGCGGTAGCCGTCCCAGGCGTCCATGGAGAGCTTCGCCCGCGCGGTCAGGTCCAGCTTGCGCTGAGAGAAGGTGACCTGCTGCGGGACGACGTTCCACAGGGCGCGCGAGCGGCGCCAGCCGTCGATGAGCCAGCGCTCCTGGGTGGCGCCGGTGATGGTGCGCCTCGGGTCGTCCGACTCGGGTCCCGGGGCGTGGGCCTTGTCGCCGTAGGCCTGGTCGGAGCGGTACTGCCGGGTGTCGAGGATGTCGAACTGCGCGAGGCGGCCCCAGACCAGGCGCCGGTAGAGCTGCGCGTCCGGGCCCTTGGGCAGCTGCGGACGGCGCAGCGGCAGGTTCTCCCAGTACGCGCGGTAGGCGGCGGCGCGGCGCAGCAGGAACTCGGCGGGCGGGTTGCCGTTCTCGTCGATGTCGTCGGCGTAGTTGTTCTCGGTCTCGTGGTCGTCCCAGGTGACGACGAAGGGGTGCGCGGCGTGTGCGGCGCGCAGGTCGGGGTCGGACTTGTAGAGGGCGTAGCGCAGGCGGTAGTCCTCCAGGGTCACGGTCTCCTTGTTGAAGTGGGCGGGCAGCGTGCGGTCGGTGTACATGCGGGCGCCGCCGGTCGCGTTGACCGCGTACTCGTAGAGGTAGTCGCCGAGGTGGAAGACGACGTCGACGTCGTCCTGCGCCAGGTGCTTGTACGCGGTGAAGTAGCCGTCGTGGTACGCCTGGCAGGAGACGGCGGCGAGGGTGAGGGAGCCGGGGCGGCTGCCGGGCGCGGGCGCGGTGCGGGTGCGGCCGGTCGCGCTGACCCAGCGGCCCGTCTTGAAGCGGAAGTAGTAGCCGCGGCCGCTCTCCAGGTGGTCGACCTCGACGTGCAGGGTGTGGTTGAACTCGGGGTGCGCGGTGACCGTGCCGCGTCTGGCGATGCGGCGGAAGCGGGCGTCGTGGGCCAGTTCCCAGCGGACGGTGACGCGCTCCTTGGGGAGGCCGCCGCCCGGCTGGTAGGGGGCGGGAGCGAGCCGGGTCCAGAGCAGGACCGAGGAGGGCAGGGGGTCTCCGGAGGCGACACCGAGGGTGAAGGGGTCGTCCTTGATGCGGCGGCCGTCCAGCTCGGCGGCGGCCGCGACGCCCTCGGTGGGCAGGTCGGTGGCGAACGCGAGCGCGGCGGCGGCGCCCGTGACGGTGAGGAAGCGGCGGCGCCCCAGGTGGCGGGCGGCGGCCCGGAGTTCGGGCGAGTGCTGCTGGGCTGCGGGTGTCATGTGGCCCTCCCCTGACGATTGGTGTCAGGGGCATGTAAGTGGCGGGGGGCGACGCCCGCCTGTCGCGTACACAACAGCCGCATGGCGGTCGGATGATGTCCGCGTGGACGCCCCTCCCGTACGCTGCGGGGCCATGAACGCTGAGCGAACTGACCTGCCGGACGCGCCGAAACCCACCGCGAGGACGGCCAGGGACCATGCCGCGGAGCCCGCCGCCGGCGGCACCGTGGAGGCCGTCGCGGACAGCACCGGGGAGGCCACTGCGGAGCCCATCGCGGACAGCACCGCGGAGAGCGTCGCCGACAGCACCACGGAGACCACCATGGAGGACACCACGAGGACCGCCGTGGCCGCCCAGACGGACAGCACCGTGAAGCCCCGGGCGGACAGCACCGTGGAGCCCGCCCCCGACAGCACCACGGAGACCGCCGTGGAGGACACCACGAGGACCGCCGTGGCCGCCCAGACGGGCAGCACCGTGAAGCCCTCGGCGGACAGCACCGCGGAGAGCGTCGCCGACAGCACCGTGGAGACCACCATGGAGGACACCACGAGGACCGCCGTGGCCGCCCAGACGGGCAGCACCGTGAAGCCCCCGGCGGACAGCACCGTGGAGCCCGTCGCCGACAGCGCCGAGGGGACCGCCCTGGAGGGCGTCGCGACGACCCGCGTGCTCGCCGAGGCGGAGAGCGTTGTGGAGACCGCCGTGGAGAAGCTCGTGGCGCCCGCCGCGCCGCACACCCCGAGGGTCGCCGTGGTGACCGGCGCCGGGTCCGGGATCGGCCGGGCCGTGGCGCTCGAACTGCTCGCCGCGGGCTGGTCCGTGGCGCTCGCGGGCCGCCGCGTGGAAGCCCTGGAGGAGACGGCCTCCCTCGCCTCCGCGCGAGGCGGCGCCACCATGTGCGTACAGACCGACGTGTCGCGTCCGGACGACGTGGCGGCGCTCTTCGCCGCCGTGCGCGAACGCTTCGGCCGCCTCGACCTGCTCTTCAACAACGCCGGTACGTTCGGCCCCGGCGGCGTCCCGGTCGAGGAGCTGCCCTACGACGCCTGGCGCCACGTCGTCGACACCAACCTCAACGGTGCGTTCCTGTGCGCCCAGGCGGCCTTCCGGCAGATGAAGGAGCAGGACCCGAGGGGCGGACGGATCATCAACAACGGGTCGATCTCGGCGCACGCCCCGCGCCCGCACTCAGTGGCGTACACGGCGACGAAGCACGCGCTGACCGGCCTGACGAAGTCCCTCTCCCTGGACGGACGCCCGTACCGCATCGCCGTCGGGCAGATCGACATCGGCAACGCCGCGACCGACATGACCGCCCGCATGCAGTCCGGCATCCTCCAGGCCAACGGCGAACTGGCGAGCGAGCCGGTGATGGACGTCTCGGACGTGGCGCGCACCGTGCGGCACATGGCGGAGCTGCCACTGGAGGCGAACGTGCAGTTCGCGACGGTGCTCGCCACCAACATGCCGTACATCGGGCGCGGTTGACGCCTCGACTGGACGCCGTACCGGCCGGGGGTGGCGCGTGGTGGCGCGGCCGGGCACGGGAGATCTCCACAAGTGGAATCGGACGTACCGCCTCAGGAGGGGTCGCCGGGCGCCGTTTGCTCGGCTCCTCTCCACGAGAACTTCACACTTGGAGCACTCCCTTGCGCATACGCACCATGGCCCCCGCGGCCCTCGCCGCCGCCGCCCTGTCGGTCTCCCTGCTCGCCGCGTCGCCCGCCTCCGCGGCGACCGCGCGCCACCAGGGCGGGCTGCACCTCGGCTACATCCAGTACGACAGCCCGGGCCGCGACACCCGCTCCAACTCCTCGCTGAACGCGGAGTGGGTGAACATCCACAACAACAGCCGCTCCGCGATCCAGCTCAAGGGCTACAAGCTGAAGGACGACACCGGCTACACCTACACCTTCGGCAGCTACAGGATCGGCGCCGGCAAGACCGTCAAGGTCCGCACCGGCAAGGGCACCAACGCCTCCGGTGTGCGCTACTGGGGCCAGGGCAACTACGTCTGGAACAACACCTCGGACAAGGCCCGCCTGGTCAAGCCGAGCGGCTCGCTCCAGGACTCCTGCTCCTGGACGCGCGGCGCCGGCGGGACCAAGAACTGCCACTGACCCGCCGAGGGGGAAGAGCGGAACGGCGCGGTGACCGGTGACGGTGAGGAGGCCGCGTATGCCTTCGCGACCGGGCGGGCGCCGTGCCGGTGGCCGTTTCACGCACGGAGGGCACCGTGCGGGCCACGCTCACCGGCGTCACCCCGCACGTCGAGGAGGCCGCGGCGGGTGTGCGGGGCGGCGGTGCCGGGCCCGGAGGGTCAGGCCTGGCCCGTCTCGAAGCGGGAGATCCTGCCCGCGTCGTCGACGTCGAAGCGCCACTTCGTGCGCATCTCGCCCCAGGTGTCGTTGCGGTAGGAGACGAGCAGCGTGCGGCCGGCGTCCGACTCCGACTCGACGTCCATATGGCCGTGGGAGGAGAAGACCTCCCGGTCGGTCCAGTCGTCGATCTCCCGCTCGGAGCCGTCGTCGGACATGGTCGCGCCGGGCGCGAGCAGCGCCTCGAAGGCGGTCTTGTCGTGGGAGTTCACCGCGGCGACGAAGGCACGGACCGCGGGGTCGCCGAGCCGGTTTACCTGAATGCTCATGGGCTCACCGTCACACCGGGCCGCGCCCCCCGCCACCGGGCGCGGCACGGCTCTCACCCGTACGGCCGCGCGGGCCGGGTGCGCGACGCCGGGCCGTCGGACGGTGGGGGGAGGAGTGGTTCCGCCACCGACGACCATCGATGACCCCGGGAGCCCTGATGACCTGTTCGTGCCTGGACCGACGTGACCTCGGGCTGCTGTTGCTGCGCGCGGGGACCGGCGGTGTGCTCGCCGCCCACGGCACCCAGAAGCTGTTCGGCTGGTTCGGCGGCGGCGGCCTTGAGGGCACGGGCGCCTTCATGGAGTCCATCGGCTACGCGCCCGGCAAGCGCAACGCCCTGACCGCGGGGCTCGCCGAGGCCGGCGGCGGCACACTCCTCGCGCTCGGCCTCGCGACCCCGGCGGCGGGCTCCGCCGCGGCGGGCGCGATGGCGGGCGCCGCCGCCGTACACGCGCCGAACGGCTTCTTCAGCCAGGGCGGCGGCTACGAATACCCGGCGTTCCTCGGCATGGTCTGCGCCGCCCTCGCCGTCACGGGGCCCGGCCGCTACTCCGTCGACCACGCGCTCGGCCACGGCCTGAACCGCGCCTGGATGGTGCCGGCGGCGCTCGCCGGCACGGCCGTCGGGGTGCTCGTGACGCTGGGCGCCAGGAAGAAGCAGGTCCGCGAGGAGAACGAGAGCGTCCCGCCCGAGGCATAGCCGTCACCCGAGTGGGTTAGGGTCACGCGGTAACGGCGTCACGGACGGCACGACGGAAGTCACGTATGGCGTCACAGAAATCATGTATGAAGAGGGGCCGCACGATGGGTGCGCGGGTCACGGCGGTCAGCAGCAACGCCACGTACTCCTTCAGCAAGCCGAACCGCGAGAGCGTCACGCTGCTCGCCGGGCTCGGCGTCGAGGGGGACGTGCACGCCGGGGAGAAGGTCAAGCACCGTTTCCGCGTGCGGAAGAACCCGGACCAGCCGAACCTGCGCCAGGTCCACCTCATCCACGAGGAACTCTTCGAGGAGCTGGCGGCGGACGGTTTCGCCGTGGCCCCGGGTGAGCTGGGCGAGAACATCACCACGAGCGGCCTCGACCTGCTCGGCCTGCCCACGGGCGCGCTGCTGCGCATCGGCGGGAGTGCCGTCGTGGAGATCACCGGCCTGCGCAACCCCTGCCGGCAGATCGACGGCTTCCGGGCCGGGCTGATGAAGAAGGTCGTCGGGCGCGACGAGAGCGGCGCCGTCACCCACCGGGCGGGCGTCATGAGCGTGGTCCGTCAGGGCGGCGAGATCCGCCCCGGCGACGCGATCGACGTCGAGCTGCCCGAGGGCCCGCACCGACCGCTGAAGACCGTCTGAGGTTCCCGCCGCCTTCCCCTGGAGCCCGGAGCCCCGCGGTTACGGCTCCCGCCCGAACCACGTCTCGGCGAGCGCGTCGGGCGTGGGCTCGGGCGGTGCGGGCAGTTCCCGCAGGTACCAGGGCAGATGGCTGTACACGTGGAGCAGCGTGTACGCGAGGAGTTGGCGCGGATCGTATGTCGTGCCGTACTCCTTCATGAAGCGCCGCAGGAGCCCCGGCTCGGCGCGGGTGACGAAGAGGCCGACGCCCACGAAGTCGTACGCCGGGTCGCCGATCATGGCGGGCTCGAAGTCGAAGAGGCCGGTGAGGCGCCATCCGTCGGCGGGGTCGACGACGAGGTGCTGGCGCATGAACTCGGTGTGCAGCAAGGAGCGCCGCCCGTCGGCGGGCAGCGCCACGGAGTCCAGGAAGCCGGGGATCTGCTCCAGCCAGCTGTCGGGCAGTCCACGCTTGCGCTGGTGGCCCACCGCGCCGGCGCGCTGACCGGCGAGGAAGGCGTCCCAGTCGCCGGGGCCGAGGACGTCGGCGAGCGGTTCGTGGTCGAGGGCGTGCAGCGCGGCGAGGGCCTGTGCGGCGTCGGTGACGATCCGCTCCCTGCCCGCCCGTGGGATGCGGGGCCAGGCGGTGGCGAGGCCTTCGCCGGGCAGGCGGGACATCAGGACGTAGCGCCAGCCGTTGACGTACGCGCCGGTGTCGTGGACCTCGGGGGTGGGGACGGGGAGCCTGCCCTGTACGTGGCCGAGCACGCGGGCCTCGGTGACGCAGTCCTGGGCGTCGAGCGCGGGAAACAGTTTGAGCACGTGGCGGTCGCCGACCGCGTAGACGGCCTGTGACCCTTCCGAGTAGCGGGTCAGGGGAGCCGCGCCGAGGCCGAGCCGCGCGCACAGATCCTCGGCCCCCGGGCGCATGATCGCGTCGTCCGGGACGACCCGGTCCCATTCCTCGTCCGTGGTCACCTCGGGCAGCATGACCGCACCGTAGTGCCGAACGGGGGGCGGCGGCGAACGGTTATTCGCCGGCGCACGGAGAACTCGGTTGCGGGCGGCGCCCCTTGGCGCGAGCAGGCGCCGCCCCGCGTGTCACGCGTCGAGACGTCGAGATGTCAAGACGTCAAGACGTCAAGACGTCAGAGCGTCAGAGCGTCAGAGCGTCAGAGCGTCAGAGCGTCAGAGCGTCAGAGCGTCAGAGCGTCAGAAGACGAACGGTCCCGGTGACTGTGCCGATGTGGCGTTGCAGGTCACGGTGATGCCGAAGACGACAATCTTCAGGGACTTCCCCACGAGGCTGTCGCCCGCGGCGACGGTGCCGGTGAGCGGGCCGGTGGACACGGGGCTGCCGGCGGGGATGGCCGGGTTGGAGTTGCCGGTGAACGCGGTGGTGCCGGAGCCGTTCTTGGTGAGGGTGAGGGTCGAGTTGACGGAGCCCGCGGCGACGTCGATGGGGGCCGTGATCGCCGAGGTGGACACCTCGATGGTGGCGCGGGTGCCGTTCTGGGCGGCGGTGAGGGTCGCCGCCCCGGAGCCGAACGATCCGCAGTCGAACGAGAGGGTGGCGGTCCGCGGCTCCACGGCACCGGCCGCGGGTGCCATCGCGAGCGCGCCGACGGCGAGTACGCCGGCGCCCAGGGCCGAGCCCATTCCTCTGCTGATTCCTCTGCTGATTCCTCCGCTGAGCATGTCGTGTCGCATGGGGGGCCTGCCTTCGTTGGCCTGGACGGTGGGGGGAGAAGCGGGCGACGCCGGTTTGTCCGTACGGAGATTGACGGAGCGTCAGGCATCCGGGTCGCCGCCCATTGAGGCACAGGCCATCAGAGGCCACAAGGCAGGCCCCCATGATCATTGACATGTCACGACCAAATTCGGCCGCTCAGTCGTCTCCCTCCGCAGCGGCGGCGACGCCTTCGGCCAGGAGATCGACGTACGCACCCGTCCACGCCTCGACCGTGGCCCGGTCCCACAGGTCGGTCGAGTACTCCAGGTAGCCGGAGAGGACGTCGCCCGTGGGGATCAGACCGAAGTTGAACTCCGAGCGCGCGCCGGGCACCGCGAGGTCCTCCACGGCCGTGGTCACACCCGGCAGCTCGATGTCCGTCTCCAGCGAGCTCTGGTACTGGAAGCCGAGCGGTAGCCGGTCGGGGACCTCGGTGCCGAGCGCCTCGCGCAGCTCCGCCGCCACCGCCCGGATCGGCGCGGCATGGTCGATGGCCCCGACCGCGCCGCGCGCCACCTGGTCCACCAGCGCCCCGAACGAGGCGGCCGCACCGCCACGGATCCGCAGCGTGAAGGACGACACCGTGCAGGCGGCGAGCGCCTCGAACTCCCGCCGCTCGCGGTTGGCGTAGGAGATGGCGAGGACGACGTCCGGCTCGCCCGTGACCCGCGCGATCAGCCGCGCGAGGGCCGCCGCCGTCACCACGAAGGGCGTCGTGCGGTGCCGCCGCGCCATGGCCTCCACGCCGGCCCGCACGTCCCGTCCCATTGTGAACAGCACGACGTCACCCGCGCCGCTCAGCTCCTTCGGGCGGGGCCGGTCCAGCGGCAGCGGCATGGCGAAGGGCGCCCCTTCCAGCTGCCGCGCCCAGTAGCCGACCAGGCGGCCCCGGTCCTGGGTGCGGCTGTGCTCCCGCTGCCAGCGCGCGTACTCGCCCGGTTGCGGCACGCTCTCCGGCAGGCCGTGCGGTGACCCGGTGACCGCCGCGCGGTACAGCGCGGCCAGTTCGCGCAGCAGGACGCTGACCGACCAGCCGTCACAGGTGGCGTGGTGCAGGACGAAGAGCAGCGCCCAGCGGTCGTGGCCGGTGCGCAAGAGGCGGAGCACGGGCGCCAGTTCGGCACGGATGCCGAAAGGCACCGCGGCCGTCTCCGCCGCGAGCCGCTCCCCCTCCGCCGCCGCCTTCGCCGCCGAGCCGAGGCGGGCGACCAGGTCCTCCTCGGGCAGCGCGACCGGCCGGGGGCGCAGCGCCTCCTGCCGCCACTCCCCGGTGACCGCGTCCTCCACGAGCCGGGTGCGCAGCGCCTCGTGGCGGGCGACCAGCCCGCTCAGCGCGGTGCGCAGGGCCGGGATGTCCAGCGCTCCCGTGAAGGTGAGGCGCATGGCCACGTTGTAGATCTGCGGGCGGGGGTGGGTCAGGTGCCGGGTGATGAAGGCGCCCTGCTGAGCGGTGACGGGGGCGCTGGCGAGCACGTCACCATCGGTGTCGGCGCCGGCTCGCAGGTACGCCGCCATCGCGTGCAGCGTGGGCTCCTCGTAGAAGCGGGCGACGGGGTACTCGACGCCGAACTCCTCCCGCACGCTGTTCGCCAGGCGGATGGCCGTGAGGGAGTGGCCGCCCAGCTCGAAGAACGAGGCGTCGGGGCCGACCGCGCCCGGGTCGAGCTCGAACTCCTCGGCCCACAGCTCCCGCAGGCGCGCCTCGATGTCCCCCGGCGCGGGGTGCGTGGGGGCGGCGGTGGGCGGCGCCTGCCGGGGACTGCCCGGACCGGCGGGCGGCGCGGTGATGAGGGCGGGGGCGGGCAGCGCGGCCCGGTCCAGCTTTCCGTTGCCGGACAGCGGCAGCGCGGGCAGGACCGCCCAGGCGCGCGGCACCAGGTGGTCGGGCAGCCGCGCGGCCAGTTCCCCGGTGAGGCGGTCGGCGAGCTCCCGGTGCGGTGTCACCGCCGTCGCACCGGCGAGCTCCCGGTGCGGTGTCGCCGCCGTCGCACCGGCGAGCTCCCGGTGCGGTGTCGCCGCCGTCGCATCGGCGAGCTCCCGGTGCGGTGTCGCCGCCGTCGCATCGGCGAGCTCCTGGTGCGGTGTCGCCGCCGCAGCCGGCACGGGTACGACGTAGGCGGCGAGCCGGGCCTCGCCCCGCTGGTCACGGCGGGGCAGGACGACCGCTTCGGCCACCCCCGGAAGGCCGCTGAGGGCCCGCGTGACCTCCTCGGGCTCGACGCGGTAGCCCCGTATCTTGACCTGGTCGTCGCCGCGGCCCCGGAACTCCAGGGCCCCCGACTCGTCCCAGCGCACCAGGTCCCCGGTGCGGTACATCGGTTCCGTACCGCCCAGCGGATCGCGGACGAACCGCTCCGCCGTCAGGTCGGGGCGGCCCAGGTAGCCGGTGGCCACGCCGGGCCCGCCGACGTACAGCTCACCGACCTCCCCGGCGAGCACCTCGCGGCCCCGCGCGTCGAGCACCCGCAGCGTGACGTTGTCGACGGGGCGGCCGATCGGGATCGGCCCGACGGGTGTGACCGGCGCGGTCGGTGCGCCGGGGGTGCCGGTGGGCTCCACCGTCTGGGCCGTGCACAGCACCGTCGTCTCGGTGGGCCCGTACACGTTCACCGTCTCGTACGGAGTGCCGGGGCGCGGCCGGGTGCGCAGCACGTCGCCGCCGAGCAGCAGGTGCCGCAGCGGCGGCTGGAGGTCGTCCGGCAGCGCGAGGACCGCCTCGCCGAGGGCGGTGGGCAGGATGGAGAGGGTGATCCGCTGGTCGGCGTACCAGCGGGCCAGGGCGGCCGGGTCCTTGCGGACCGTCTCGTCGGCGACGACGACCGTGGCGCCGGCGGTCAGCGCGGGCCAGATCTCCAGCACGGCGGCGTCGAAGCCCTGGCCGCACACGGCGGCGGAGCGGTCGTCCGCGGTGAACCCGAAGCGCTCGTGGTGCCACTGGCACAGGTCCACCACGGCCCGGTGCGGCACGGCCACGCCCTTGGGGGTGCCGGTGCTGCCGGAGGTGTAGATGGCGAGGCAGAGGGACTCGGGGCCGGGTGCGGGGAGGGCCGGGGCGCCGTCCTCTCCCGGCGCGGGCGCGGCCGCCGCGTCCACCACGACCGTGCCGGGCGGGGGCGTCGGCCGGGCGTCCGCGGGTTCGTCGCCGTCGACCACGAGGACGCGGGCGCCGCTCTCCGCCAGGATCGTCTCGGCCCTGGCCCTGCCCTGGCCGGGGTCCAGCGGCACATAGCCGTGGCCCGACTTGAGCGCGGCGAGCATGGCGACGATCAGGTCGGTGCCGCGCGGCAGCCACAGGGCGACCGGCGCGCCGCCGCCGTCCCGCCCGCGCAGGACCGTCGCGAGCCGTTCGGCGCGCTCGTCCAGCTCGCGGTAGGTCAGCGTCTCGCGGCCGCTGATCACGGCGGTGCGGTCGGGGGCCGCCTCGGCCCACCGGGCCGCCAGGGCGTGGACGGTGCTGCGGGTGCGGGGCCGGACGCGTCCGCGCCGCCACGCGTCGGGCACCGCGCCCGTTCCCGGCTCGCCGCCCACCGCTTCCGCCAGGACGTCACGGAACGTCCCGAAGAGCGCGTCGACCGTCGCCGCGTCGAACAGGTCGGTGTGGTACTCCAGGTGGCAGCGGATGCCGTCCGGCTGGTCGGTGAAGTACACGCTGAGGTCGGTCAGCGCCTTGTCGGGGCCGGAGTCGAGCGGAGTCGCCCGCACCCCCGGCAGGTCGAAGCGGAAGGGGTCGCCCGGCTCGAACTCGGCGAGCGTCTGGAAGACGGGCGTCCGGTCGAGCGCCCGTGCGGGGGCCAGCTCCCGGACGACGGCCTCGAAGGGCACGTCCGCGTGGTCGTACGCGTCCAGGGCCACCGCGCGCACCCGGTCCAGGAGTGTGCCGAAGTCCGGGTCGCCGGAGAGGTCGAGGCGCAGCGCCAGGGTGTTCACGAAGAACCCGACGACATCCTCGTACGGCGGGGTGCGGTCCGACATGGGGGTGCCGACGACGAGGTCGTCCTGACCGGTGACGCGGCCCAGCGCCGCCGCGTAACCGGCGAGCAGCGTCATGAAGAGGGTACTGCGCCGCGCACGGCTGAACTCCCGTATGCGCTGCGACAGTTCGGGCGACAGCGTGCGGAACAGCGCGCGGCCGTTCGACGTCATCACGGCGGGCCGCGGCCGGTCGGTGGGCAGGGCGAGGACCGGCAGGTCGCCGTCGAGCGCCTTCTTCCAGTACGCGAGGTCCTCCGCCGCCTTCGGGCCGCTGAGGGAGTCGAGCTGGCGGCGGGCATGGTCGGCGTAGGTATGGGTGAGGACGGGCAGGTCGGCGGCCGGGGCGCCCGGGAGGTGCGCGCGGTACAGGGCGGAGACGTCGCGGGCGAGCACGGCGGCCGACGCCGCGTCCATCACGATGTGGTGCAGGGACAGGACCAGGACGTGCCGCTCGGCGCCGAGCCGGACCAGGCGTGCGACGAACAGCGGCCCCTCCGCCAGGTCGAAGCGGCGCTCGCTCTCGGCCTTGAGGGTGTCGGCCACCGCGTCACCGCTTCCGGTGGCCGTCCCGTCGACGACCGCGAAGTCCACCTCGCCGGGCCGAAGCGTGAACTGCCGGGCCTGCCCCGCCACTTCGCGGAAGACCGTACGCAGCTGCTCGTGCCGTTCGGCCAGCGCGCGCAGGGCGGCGCGCAGGGCGTCGACGTCCAGCGGGCCTTGGAGGTCGATGGCCTTGGTCTCGTTGTACGCGGTGCGGCCGGGCAGCATCCGTTCCAGGAACCAGACGCGCTGCTGGCCGGGCGACAGGGGCGCGCCGGGGTCGGGCGACGGGGCCGGCGCGGGCGTCGGGGCCGTCGTGCAGGAGCGGCGCAGCGCGTCGAGGTGCGTCAACCCGGCACGCATCGCGGTGGGCTCCACGCCGAAGTCGACCAGCGCGACGACCTCGTCGGCGCCCGCGGCACGCACCTCCTCTACGACGGGCCGCACGCTCTCGGGGCTGCCGATCAGGGCCCGCTGGTCGCAGTAGCGGTCGTAGGCGCGGCGGAACACGACGTCGAGGTCGTCCTCCGTCATCGCCGACAGGTCGACCTGGTGGCCGAGGCTGTTGGCGACGCCTCCGAACAGGGACAGGGACGCCCGCATGTACCGGGACAGCGGCTCGCGGGCCTCGGCGCGCGCGGTCGCGTGATCGTCGGCGAGATAGGTGTGCAGGAGTACGGCGACGTGCCCCGCGTCCGGGTCCAGGCCGTGCGCGGCGCGCGTACGGCGGTAGAGGGCGATGTTCTCGCGCAGCTGCTCGACGCCCTGCGTCATGAGGTTGGTGACGATGCCCAGGTCGTGGCGGGCGGCCAGTTCGTACGAGGCCGGGTTGCCGACGACGGCCGTGTACATGGGCGGGGCGTCCTGGACGGGCCGCGGGAACAGGCGCAGGTCCTGCTCCCCGTCGCCGGTGGCGCGCCGCACGGGTTCGCCGCGCCACAACTGCCGCACCTGCGCGACTTGTTCGTACATCGTCTCCTTGTGGGTGCCGAACCGCTCGGGGAAGAAGACGAAGTCGTTGGCGTGCCAGCCACTGGCACAGCCGATGCCGATCCGGCCGCCGGAGAGGTTGTCGACCATCGACCACTCCTCGGCGACACGGATCGGGTCGTGCAGCGGCAGCACGACGGAGCCCGCGTTGATGCGGATGCGGTCGGTCTCGCGGGCGAGCGCGGCGGCGAGCACGGCCGGGTTGGGGAAGAGGCCGCCGAAGGAGTGGAAGTGCCGCTCAGGGATCCACAGGGAGTGGAAACCGTTGCGGTCGGCGAAGCGGGCGGTCTCCAGGAGGTGGTCGTACATGCCGTGCCGGGGGCTGTTCTCGTCCTGCGGGTAGTCGCCGAAGAAGTAGACGCCGAAGTCGAGGGGGCGGGGGCGGGGGCGGGGCGCCACGGGCCGGGCGGGGGCGGTGGCCGCGGTGGCGGCAGCGGCCGCGGCGCCGTTCCAGGCCAGGGCCTGCAGCTTCGGGCTCGGTTTCGCCGGGACCGGGGTGGCCGGAACCGCCTCCACCGTCGCCTTCGCCTTCGTCTTCGCTTTCGTACGCAAGAAGCCTGCGTCGCGCAGCTCCCGCAAGGAACCCTTCACCGCGTCCGCGATGAACTCGATGTCGCCGTCGGAGTGTTCGGTGGAGAGAAAGAAGTTGCGCCACTCCCACACGTGGACGCCGCGCAGCATCAGGTGGTGATAGAGGAGCTCCATGTCGGCGCGGTGCTCGAACCGGAACATCGAGCCGAAGTGGCTCACGCTCAGCGCGAACTCCTCTTCCTCGAAGAAGGAGTTGAGCGTGGCGGCCAGTTCGTCGGTGCGGGCGTTCAGCCGCTCCTGGAGGCGCGGGCTGTGCTCCTTGAGGTGGGCCAGCACGGCGCGGGCGGCGACCATCGACACGGGGTGCTGAATGTACGTTCCGCCGAAGAACGTCGTGTCGGCCGCCGGGTAACTGTCGTCCCCGTAGCTCCAGTACCCGCCGTCGATACCGTCCATGATGTCGGCGCGGCCCGCGACGGCCCCGATGGGGAAGCCGCCGCCGAGCAGCTTGCCGTAGGTGGCGAGGTCGGGGGTGACTCCGTAGAGCTCCTGGGCGCCGCGCGGGGCGGGGCGGAAGCCGGTCAGCATCTCGTCGAAGAGCAGGACGATGCCGTGCCGCGCGGTCAGCTCGCGCAGCTGTCGCACGAAGGCCGCGGGCTGGAGGGCCGGGTGGCGGCTCTGCACCGGCTCGACGACGACGGCGGCGATGTCGCCCGCCTGCCGCTCGATGACGGCGAGGCTCTCCTCGCTGCCGTAGGGCAGGACGAGCAGGTCGGCGACGGCGTTCTGCGGGACGCCCGCGGACATGGGGACGGTGGTGAGTCCCTCGCCGCCGGTGCGCGGGGAGCGGCCGAGGACGTTGTCGTTGTGCCCGTGGTAGGCGCCCTCGAAGGTGATGATCCGGGAGCGTCCCGTGGCGGCGCGGGCCAGGCGGATCGCGGCGGAGTTGGCCTCGGTGCCGGAGTTGGCGAAGGCGACGCGCTCCATGCCGGTCAGCTCGGCGAGCAGTTCCGCGGCCTCACCGGTCTCGACGTTGCGCGGGCCGAGCTGGATGCCGCGCGACAGGTGCTCGCGCACGGCCTCGGTGACGAAGGCGGGCTCGTGGCCGAAGAGCAGGACGCCGAAGCCCATGGTGATGTCGACGTAGCGGTTGCCGTCGACGTCCTCAAGCACCGAGCCGTGCGCGCGCCGCCCCGCGATGGGGTACAGCATCTCCTTCGTGCCGCTGCGGAAGCCGACCGCGGCCCGGCTGTCGGCGAGCACCCGGCGGTAGCGCTGGGCGATCCGCTTCGACGTGGGCGTCTTGGCGGTGTAGCGGCGCACCAGGTCGTCGAGGTGGGCCCGCTGGGACTCGGGCGCGCCGCCGCGGACCATGCCGGAGGAGCGGGCCACCTCCAGGCGGGGGCCGTGCTGGGCGGGGCGGGCGTCGTCCTCGGCGGGGGTGCCGGCGTCGGCGTCGGTGCGCCCATCTGCTCGGCGATGCGCTGCGAGAGTTCGGCCATCGCGGCGAGGTCCTGGTCGACCGCGGCGGAGACGGAGCGCTGGGGGGTGCTCATCGGTCCGCCCGGGCGGTCGGGGCGGCCTGGGCGGCCTGAGTGGCCTGGGTGGCCTGGGTGGCCTGGGTGGCCAGCAACTGCGAGAGCTGTCCCATCAGTTGGAGCTGCATCTGAGAGAGCTGGCGCACCTGGCGTACGAGGTCCTCGACCTCTTGGCGGGTGGCGTACTCGGGCCGGGCGACGGGAGCGGGGGTGGCGACCGGGGCGGGCGGCTCCGGGGCCATGAGTGAGGGAGCCGTCAGCGAAGGCGAAGGCGCGGGCGCGGGCGGCTCAGGTGTCGCGGGCGCCGCCCCCGCCCCTCCCGTCTTCCGCACGATGATCAGCGCCAGCCCCTTCGCCGACCCCGCCTCCTCGAAGAGCTCCCGCATCGACACCTTGACCCGGTGCTCCTCCTCCAACTCCCGCAGTACGCCGATCATCTGCAACGAGTCCGCGCCGAGGTCGAAGAAGGAGGCGTCCTCGGCTATCTCACTCGTGTCGTAGCTGAGGTGTCGCGCGGTGACCTTGATGACGTGCTGGAGCACGCGCTCGACCGCTGCCGCGTCCAGTGCGCCCTGTGCGCCCTTTGCGTCCTGTGCCACTTCGGCCTCATCCCTTGCCGGTTGTGCGGGCCGGGGAAGGTGGTTCTCCGGCCCTGTCCAGTAGTCCTTGTGCTGGAATCGGTAACCGGGCAGGGGGACCCTGCGGCCCGCCCCGCCCATGAACGTCCGCCAGTCGACCGGCGCCCCGGCCCGGTGGAGCCCGGCTGCCGCGTCCCACAGCGGCACGAGTCCGGCCCCGCGCCGCAGCGTCGGATACGCCGCCCGGTCCGGCAGCTCCCGCCGCGCGAGACCGCTGAGTGTGGTGTGCGGGCCGAGCTCCAGGAGCGTGCCGGTGGCCGGGTGCGACGTGCGCAGTTCGCGCAGGGCGTCGGCGAATCTCACCGGGTGACGCGTCTGACGTACGACGTACTCGGTGTCCGGGAGCCAGCCCGGCGGCCGGGTGCGCCCGTCGACGCCGCTCACGAACGGCACGTCGACCGGCCTGAACTCCACCTCCGCGCACAGTTCCCGCAGCCCGTCGAGGGCCGGGCCCATCAGCGCCGTGTGGAACGCGTGCCGCACCGGCAGCTCCCGCGCCGGGACCCCGCGTGCGGCCAGCAGTTCCTTCAGGCGCTCCACGGCCGCGGCCGGACCCGCGAGGACGTGGCTGCGCGGGCCGTTGACGACGGCGAGTTCCACGCCGGGAATCTCGGCGGCCAGTTCCGCGGCCTCGCGCGCCCCCACCGGGACCGCGACCATCGCGCCGGGTGCGCAGTGGCGGCGCATGAGCACGCCGCGGCCTGCCGTCAGGCGCAGCCCGTCCTCGATGCCGAGCGCCCCGGCCGCGTACAGCGCCGCGTACTCGCCCACGCTGTGCCCGGCCACCACGCTCGGCGTGATCCCCGCCTCCTGCCAGAGGCGGACCAGCGCGCACTGGAGGGCGAAGAGCGCGGGCTGCGCCAGTTCGGTGGGCCACGGGGGCTCGGCCCCGGGGTTCTCCTCCTGGTCCAGCAGCGGGGCCAGCAGGCTGTCGCCGCCGGTGAGCGCGGCGTACTGCCGTTCGCAGGCCGCCAGGACCTCGCGTACGAGGGGGAAACGGTCGTGGAGGTGGCGTGCCGCGCCCCTGTGGAGACTGCCCTGTCCCGTGAAGAGGAACCCGGTGTCGGCCCCGTCCGTCCCGGTCGCCGCCGGTGGTGGGGACGCCAGCCAGGCGTCGAGGGCGGCGGTGAGCACGGCCACGGTGTCGCCGCGTACCGCGAGGCGGTGCCTGCGGTGGGCGCGGCCGAGTGCCAGCGTCGTCACGACGTCCGCGGGGTGCGTGTCGGGGTGCGCGCGCAGGTGGTCGCGCAGGGCGCGGGCGTTGTCGGTGAGCGCCGCCTCGGTGTGGCCGGAGACGACGAGGATGTCCGGGGGCGGCGGTGTGCCGGCGAGGGGGCGGGGCGTGGGCTCGGGGGCCTCTTCCAGGACGACGTGGACGTTGGTGCCGCCGACGCCGAAGGAGCTGACGCAGGCCCGGCGCGGCACGTCACCTCGGGGCACGTCGCCTCGGACGGCGTCGCCTCGGGGCCAGGGCCGTGCGGTGTCGGGGATGTAGAACGGGCTCGCCGCGAGGTCGAGGGCGGGGTTCGGGCGGCGGAAGCCCGCCATCGGCGGGATGACGCCGTGCCGCAGCACGAGCAGCGCCTTGATGAGGCTCGCCAGGCCCGAACACACATCGAGGTGACCGATGTTGGCCTTGACCGAGCCGAGAGCGCAGTAGCCGGTGCGGTCGGTGTCGGCGCGGAACGCGGCGGTGGCCCCCTCGAACTCGATCGGGTCGCCCTTGAAGGTGCCGGTGCCGTGGGCCTCCAGGTAGCCGATGGTGTCCGCGCCGACGCCCGCCTTCTCCAGGGCGCGCCGGATGGCGCCCCGCTGGCCGTCGGCGCTGGGCGCGGTGAACGCCCGCTTGTCCGCGCCGTCGTTGTTGACTCCCCAGCCCCGGATGACGCCGTGGATGTGGTCGCCGTCCGCGAGGGCCCGGTCGAGGCGCTTGAGCACGACGGCCGCGACGCCCGTGCCGCCGACGGTGCCGTCGGCGTCGGCGTCGAAGGGCCGCAGGTAGCCGCTCTTGGAGAGGATGGAGCCCTTGACGTACTGGTAGCCGAGGACCTGCGGCACGTGGACGGCGGTGGCCCCGGCCACCGCGATGTCGCACTCGCCGTGGGCCACGGACTGCGCGGCGAGGTACACCGCCGTCAGCGAACTGGAGCACGCCGTCTGGACGTTGAGGGCAGGGCCGGTCAGACCGAGGCGGTACGCGGCGCGGTTGGCGGTGAAGTCGGCGAAGTTGCCGACGGTGACCTGGAGCCCGGCCACCCAGTCGGCCACGCCGTCCGGCAGGACGTTGTTCTGGAGGTAGGTCTGGAGGGAGTACAGGTGGTAGCCGGTGCTGGCGTAGACGCCGATGTCGCGGCCACCGCCACCACCGCCGCCTTGTCCGCCCGCGTACCCCGCTCCGCCCGCGTACCCGGCGTTCTCCAGGGCGTGGTGGACGCACTCCAGGAAGAGCCGCTGCTGGGGGTCGGTGATGCGGGCCTCGTGCGCGCTCATCCCGAAGAAGCCCGCGTCGAAACCCGCGATGCCCTCCAGGACGCCGCTGGCCCCGACGAATTCGTCGGCGCGGTACCGCTCCTCGGGCACACCGGCCGCAGCGAGTTCGGCCTCGGTGAAGCGGCGGATACGGTCGGCGCCATCACGGATCGTGCGCCAGTACTCCTCGGGGGTGTCCGCGCCGGGCAGCCGGAAGGACATCCCTACGACGGCCACGGCGTCGGGGGCGGCGGTGGTCATCGGGCCTCTCTCTCGACGGACGGTACGTCCGGTACGCGTTCTCGTGCCGTGTCGGGCGCGGACCGGCCCCGGCGGCCGTACCGCACCAGCACGACGAACATCCCGAGGCACAGGACGATCGCCACCCCGTGCAGCAGACCCACGACTTGCAGCGGCCGGAAGTGGTCGAGGAGCGCGCCGCTCACGAGCATCCCGAGGCCGAAGCCGGTGTTCTCGACGGAGGCGGAGAGGCCGAAGAGCCGGCCGCGCTGCTCGTCGGGGGCCGCCTGGAGCCGGCTGACGTAGGCGATCTCGGTGAGCCCGTCGGCCATGCCCGCCACCAGGGCCGCCGCGACGGCCACGCCCGTGGGCAGCCCGGCGAAGACCACGATGAACGCGGCCGACATCACACAGGCCCCGATCGCGAAGGCCCGCTCCCCGGGGCCCTGCCGCCCGTCGCGCCCCGCCCATCTCCCGCACACCTGCTGCATGACGATGTTGCCGATGGCCCACGTGGCCCAGAACTGGCTGACGAACGTGGCGGGATGCGACGGATCGAGGGCGCTGGAGTAGACGGGCAGGGCGACGTTGTGGGACGACGAACCGAGGCCGTCGGCGGCCCTGACGGCGATCATGACGGCGAGGACGGGGGCGGCGCGCAGCAACAGCAGGGAACCGGCCTGCCGCCGCACACGCCCGGCGGCTTCCTCACCGCCGCGCCGGCTCTCCTCCGGCTCGGCGGCCTTCGTACGGATCGGCAGGGCGAGAAGGACACTGGCCGAGACGGCGAAGGAGGCGGCGTCGAGAGAGATGGCGGCGACGTATCCCAGCTGCGCGACCACGAGACCCGCCGAGGCGAACCCGGCGATCATCGCCAGCGAACGCCCGGTGGCGAGCAGCGAGTTGGCGCGTACCCGCAGGTCACCGCCGACGATCTCCGGGATGCTGCTACGCAGGGCGACGCCCGAGAGGGTCGAGCAGAACCCGGTGACGACGGCGAGGACGTACAGCAGTCCCGCCCGCCCGGCCTCGGGTGCGATCAACAGCGCTACCATGGCGAGGCACTGCGTGAGATCGGCGCCGACCATCAACCTCTTGCGGTCGTACGCCGAGACCAGCCGTCCGCTCACAAAGCCGGATACGACGCTGGTCATGAGACGTACGGCCATGAACAGCCCGGCGGCCAGGGCACTGTCGGTCACGTCATAGATGAAGACGTTGAGGGCGACCATGTTCAGGTAACTGCCGTACGCCGAGACGCCGTTACCCACGACGAGCAGGCGAAAGTGCCTCAACGTTCCCCCTGGTCCGCCTCTGTACCGGCCCTGTGCTGCTTCTGTGCCGACGACCGGCCTTGCGCTGCGGCTTCACACTCACCCGCCCGGAAGCGCGCCTAAAGTCACCCAAGTTGGTGACTTGACAAGGCCAATGTCGCTCGGTAGCGAAAGGCTTGCGCGGGGCGCCGCGAGGGGTACGGCGATTCCTTTCTGTTTCCGCACGGCCATGGTTAGATCAAACCGAGTCGCGGTCACAGCCTCGTAGAAGTCGCCAGTAGCCAGTCCCTCCCGGAGGGAACATGCCAGCAACCAGCCGCCCGCAGAGCGCTCCGGCGCTGTCCCACCGAGAGCGTCAGGTGCTGGCGCACATCGCGGCAGGCCTCTCCCACAAGCAGGTGGCCCGACGCCTCGGCATCAGCGTCCACACGGTGAGCACGTACTTGCGCCGCATCCGCAGCAAGCGGACGGCGCCTACGGTGGCGCATCTGATCCGGCTGAGCATGGCGGAGGACGTGGTGGCGTCCTCGGCGGGGCCGCGGTCGGCATCCAGAACGTAACGAAGACCCTTCCTCGACGCCCACCGCCGCCTCGCGGGGAACAAGTTCAAGCAGGCCCCGCAGCCGTTTCCGCTCCGTATCGGCCTGCGGTCCCCGAAATATTCCGCCAGTATTCACATACGCCGTTCAAGACCGCCCCTGCACCGCAGCGGGCCGACTGCGGTGCAGGGGCAGCAACCCGCGAACCGGGATCTCGGCGCACTTCGGTGTCCGTGCCGGCCCGTGCGGACCAGCGATGCCTGTCGAGAAACTGCGCGCTCCCTCAGTACCGCCTTACTCGTGGTTGAACGCCGGTCAGACACGCTTGTGTGAAATCGCGTTGGGGCCGTGGGATCTGGTTGCCGACGGGGCGCCGGACGAGGGAGGCGGCCAGGTACTATTTGATGAGTATGCGCAGCGCCATACCCCCGGATGCGGTGAGCGATTTGAGTTGCCCACATCAGGTTGGGTTTCCATCGACGAGCGGGAGGCTCCATGAAGCGGGTACAGGAACGCTGTGAGTCCGCCCTGCGTGGCCTCGACGTATCCCACCCGTTTGATATTGACGACATCTGCGCCCAGGTGTCCCGGCGACGGAAGCGGCCCCTTCGGCTACTGCCCATGCAAGGAATGGGCAGTTCGACACCGTGTGGGATGTGGTTGTCCACCGGAGAGGCCGACTACATTTTCTATGAGCCGAATACGTCCCGGCTGCATTCAGAGCACATCATATTGCATGAGCTTGGCCATATCCTGGGCGATCATACGCAGAACCTACGCGCGGACACCACGCTGATCGCCCGTCTGATGCCGAATCTCGACCCGAATACGGTGAAACGCGTCCTCGGGCGGGCCAGCTATACGACCGAGCAGGAGCAGGAAGCCGAGCTGTTCGCTTCGTTGATTCGAGCGCGCGCGAGCCAGAAGGCGTCGCCCCGTGGCGAAGACAGACCAGTTACGGCCTTGGCCATAGCCAAGGCGTTTCAGTACTACAGGTGATAGGACTCACGAGTGGCTGCGCTGCTGAACGCAATCGTTCTGGGGCTGCTTTGGGCAACCGTCGTTCTCCGTGTACCTTCGCTGGCTCGCGGCGCCAGTGAACGCGCGCTGTGGCTGATCTTCCTGACGCTCGCATTGGCGAAGACGGCGGCTCTCTCCACAGTGCGGGACGGGATCAATTCCCTCGCGGGTGGCTACGATATCGCCCCGCTGCTCTACCATCTCCTCGGAGTGGCCGGAGCCACAGCACTGTTGCGTTTTATTTCCTTGGTGACCGGCCTGTACGCGGTCAAGGCGCGGGCGCTTACGTTGCAGGCGGGTGGCGCTGTGGCGGTGGCGCTGCTCCTGATGTTTCTGTACGCCCTTGATCCCGGTGAAATATACGCTTCGGCGGATGAGTTCCTTGCCGCTGGTACGGATTCGCCCGCTGCCGTTGTCTACTGGCTGATCCTGGAGACGTACCTGGGCGCCGCGCTGATGACCACGGCCGTACTGTTCTGGCGCGTGAGCCGTAGCAGCACTGCTCCGCTCCTGCGGATCGGGTTCCGTACGGTTTGGCTCGGGCTGGTCCTCAATGCGCTCTATGCGATCTACAAGATCGTCTATGTAGTAGCCCATCTGTTCAGCGCAGAACTTCCGAAAGGGATCATCGCTCAAGTATCGGATGCGCTGCTGGCGATCGCGGTGGGCCTCATGGTGATCGGAGTCACCCTCCCAGCACTGTCCGGTGCGCGCAAAGGTTTGTCCCTGTACCGCTCGCTGCACTCGCTGAATCCGCTGTGGCGAACCGTCGGACGGGAGTTCCCCGAGATAGTTCTGCCGGTACCGCACGGGATGACTTCAGGGGCCGGGGGCCTGGGCGCTGCCGAGCTGCGGAGATATCGGCGCATCATCGAGATCCGGGACGGCATGGTCCACCTGCGCTCCCGGCTGCCTGCCACGGTGGGCGACGAGGCGCTGGCATTTCTTCGGCAGAAGGAAGTGGCGGAGGAACAACTCGCCGTTCTCGCGGAGGCGTGCTGGATCGAGGCCGGGCTGCGCTCAGGTGGGACCGGCGCGCCGTCTGTCTGTGAGCAGGAATGGCCGGTCCCGGGCGGGAAGAGCATCGAGGATGAGGCTGTGTGGTTGTCCCGGGTCAGCCATGCCTGGCGCCGCTCGCCCGTCCCGCGCGAGTTCGCGGAGTACTGGGTGAATCGCGAGACGGATATGGTCGACAGCCCCGGCTGATGGGGGGCGCACGCCCCCAGGGCTCGGGGCAGCCGGGGCAGAGCGGTGCGGGTCAGCCTGCCACGGCCTCTGCCCGTTCCTTCAACGCCTCATTCAGCTGCACGAATCCCGTTTCGGTGCGCTCAAGGGTACGGCCGAGCAGGGGCACGAGGACCCCGGTGAACTCCTCCCGCTGCCGCAGCAGTGTCCCCTTGCCCGCGGGTTCGAGAAGGAACTCGTGCCGCCCCGAGAACAGGCCGGGGACGGCGACCTTCCCCAGCCACTGCAGGTGACGCCCCGGCTCGGCGATGGTCACGGTCGGCTGATGGGTCATGCCCTTGCCGCCGGGCGGGCGGATGTGAGCCTTGAGAGTTTCGCCGACCACCGGCTTCCCCTCTGCCCACAGCACGAAAGGGTTCCAATGCCGGTAGTTCTCGAAGTCGACGAGAACAGACCAGACTACATCGGGGGCGGCGGAGATAGTGATCGATTTTTCTATGGAACGCATGCTTTATCTGTTCACTTTCTTACTTTTTGCACAGAACGGTTTCGGACAACACGTCCCTGAGATGCCGGAAAAGACTGTCCGGCCGTTGTTTGACATAGAAGTGATCGCCGCTGAACATCGCGAGGGTTCCGCCGGCCTCCGTCAACGCTTGCCAGCCCCGCAGCTCTGCCTCGCCCACCAACCTATCTTCTGTCCCACCGCACCGATGAATGGGGCAGGAGAGCACCTGGGCGGTCTCTCCCGGACGCGGTCTGCACAGTTCCAGATCGTCGCGAATGACCGGCAGAGCCAGCCGGAGCCATTCGGGATGCTCAAGGAGTTCCTCAGGCATACCACCCAGACGCCGGAGCCGGGCGATGAGTTCGTCGTCACCGACGAGGCTCGCGGACGAGTGCACCGGGCTGAGTGGCGGAGCGCACGCCGAGGCGAACAGGGCGGAAGGAAGCCGGCCGCCCTCGTGCTGCCGCGACGCGATCAGCCGGTGAGCGATCAGGGCGCCCATGCTGTGCCCGAAGAAGGCGTGCGGCCGGTCGAGCAGCGGGCCGAGTTCCGCGGCCAGCTCTTCGACGAGCTGCGTGGGATCGGTCAGGCGCGGTTCACGGATCCTGCGCTCGCGTCCCGGCAGCAGGACCGGCCACACGGCGATGTCCGGCCCGAGGCTCTCCTGCCATCCGCGGAACAGGGCGGTGCCCCCACCGGCGTGGTGGAAGCACAGCAACACCATCTCCGCTTCCGGGCGCCGCTGCGGCAGATAGCGGCTCATCCCACCCTGCCTCGGACGCGCGCCACCGCGGACAACGCCGAGACCGCGGCTCCCAGCGCTTTGGGGCGCAGCCCGGTATCGCCGCCCATCAGCAGCAGTGAACGGGCCATCCACAGCTTGGTCGCCGCCATGTGATGCGGTGATCCGTGCACGTCGTCGTGCTCAAGCACCTGCGCCCGCGGCAGGCGCGTGCGCAGTCTGAGGACGTCGCCGGGCGGAATGATCTCGTCGCGGCGGCTGGCGACGGTGTGCACCGGAATGGTGATCCGGGCGAGCTCGGTGTCGTCGAGGGCCCAGTCCGCCATGGTGTCGAACAGCTCCTCAGGCGCGGCGCCGGTGAGATGGCACAGAGTGCGTTTCGTCGTCCTGGGGACGGTGTTCCACCACTCCCGGTCCCGGAAGAACTCCGTCACCGGGGGGCCCACGGTGGCGATACCGCGGATACGGGAGTCGTGGCCGGCTGCGCGCAACGCCAGATGGCCGCTGAAGCTGAGGGCGAGCAGGCTCGTGCGGGACACATCAGCCCGGTCCGCCAGCCGGTCCAGGAGCGCGGGCAGCATCCGCCAGCTGTCCCGCGAGTAGGTCAGGGAGTTCTCGCCCACCCCCGGCATCTCGGTCACGGCCACCGTCATCCCCAGGCGCCGTGCCGTCGGCAGGAGCTGGGCCCACTGCTCCTTGATGCTGACGATACCGCCGAGCACGACGAGCAGCGGTCTCCTCGGGTCCGGTGATGAGGTCCACACCCGCAGCCGGGCCCCGTCCAGGGGCACCGTGATCTGCTCGATGCCCCGCGGGCCGCCCCACAGGCGCAGTTCCTCGACACAGCGGGCGAGTGCCTGCTCCCGGGGCGCGCCGTCGACGAAGGGGAATCTGGCCGCGTTGTAGTAGCGACAGGCACCGAGGTGGTCGCCGCGGGCCGCTCGCGCGGCAGCGGCCCGCGACCAGACCTGCGCCCACGCGTGCGGGCCGGGCCCGCTCTCCTCGGTGATGCGCGCCAGGAGTTGCGCGCACCGGCGTGCCGGGATGCCTTGGGCCCGCGCGTGGAGCTGGAAGAGTTGCTTGAGTTCGTCGAGGTAGCTGATGTCGGGTGGGACCACGGGGAAGGCCACGTCCGCTCACTTTCCTCTCGTGGTCGGCGGCGCCTGCGTAATCGGCGCGTGTCCGGGCGACGGGGGTGTCGCGCCTTCCTGGGCCAGGCCGTAGTACAGGCTTCCCCAGATCCGGCGCTTCACGGCCGGTACACGGTCGACTGCGCGGTAGAGGGTGCGGCGCACCGCCTGTGCGGCAGGTGTGGCCAGGGCGAAGAGCTTCTCCTGGCGCAGCTGCATGGCACGGGCCTGCTCGATGTGGGGCTCGCGGGTCTGCTGGAACATGAGGCAGGCGTGGTCGAGGGCCGCGCCGGTGCCGGGGGCGGCCAGCGCATGGCTGACCATGGGTGCCAGTCGGACACCGTCGATGATGGCGTGGTTCACTCCCTGCGCGAGGACCGGCGACAGGGTGTGCGCGGCGTCCCCGATGAGGACCAGTCCGGGGGTGCTCCACTTGGGCACCGTGCTGGTGAAGATTTCCAGCATGGATGTGTCCGACCAGGCCCGTACCTGGTCGCGGACGGACGTCGACAGTTCGGGAGCGAGCTCGTCGATTCGCCTGTGCAGCCTCTCGATCCCCTCGGAACGCCACGCCTTGAGTCCGTCCTTGGGGATGTTGACGCCCACGCGGACCAGGTCCGGATAGGTGGGGATGCACATGGCGTGCGTATTCCCCCTGATCCGCACGCGATAGGTGTCGTTGCTCCAGTCGTCCGGGCAGCGCACGGTGAACCACAGGAAGTCTCGTTCCAGGGGCACCTTGTGGTGGCTCAGGCCGGCCCACTCGCGGACCTTGCTGTAGCGCCCGTCGGCCCCGACCGTGAGCTTGGCCCGGATCTCCACGGGTCCCTCCGGGGACTCCCCCCGCACGCCGGTGACCCGCTGCCCCTCACGGAGCAGTTCCGTGGCGCGCAGTTGCCGCAGCAGGCGGAAGCCCGGGTGGGAATCCGCGACCCTGGCCAGTTCGGCCAGCAGCATCGGTTGCGGCACCTCGACCGGGTACCGGATGGGCTTGTCAAAGGTGTCGAAGTCGACTCCCAGTACCGTCTTTCCGGCATCGGTGAGTTCGATTCGACGGACGTCGAGGATGTTCTGGCCGCGCAGCCCGTCCAGTACTCCCATCTTGTGCAGCAGCCAGACCGAATCCGGTGACACGGACTCACCGCGGAAGGACCGTTCGAAGCTTCGGCTCTTTTCCGCGACGACGACACTGTGGCCGCGGGAGACCAGAGAGAGAGCGAGAGCGAGCCCGGCCGGACCGCCACCCACCACACAGACATCACAGTTGATCTTTTCTGTCATGGTCGGGTCTGCTCCTGGAGCGGGTCGGTGGCGGTCGTTGCGAGGTGGGGCCGGCGGGGCTCGGGTACGGCGGTGGCCTCCGCGGGGCGGGAGGTGGCCGGCTCCGGTCCCGCCTCCAGCGTCTGCTTGATCTCGGTGAGCACGTCCGCGGCCTCGGCACCGTCGACCACACGGTGGTCGAAGCAGAGGTTCAACCGCATGACGGGGGCAGCCTCCACACAGCCGTCACGCACCACCGGTACGGCGCGGACCTGACCGACGTTCACGGTCAGCGCGGTGCCTCCCATCGCGTGGAAGCCGTTGACCGCACGGTGTCCCAGGGAGGAGACCGCGACCGTGCCCATGAGTGCGGATCGGCTGCTCAGCCTTCCCATCGAGGCGCGGAACGCCCACCACCCCACACGGACGGGCATGCGGTGCAGCGCCCGCACGCCGCGGAGCTCCGTCAGATCGTCCACTGGCGTGTCCCTCAGCCGTGCCACCTCGCGCTGGAACGTCTCCAGTTCGGCTCCGCGCATATCCGGCAGGGTCGCTGACAGCACGGACCGTACGCCGTCGACCGTACGGTCCATCGCGACCTTGGGCCGGATCTCGGGCGTGCGCATCAGGCGGGGCACCAGGCCCTCGCCGATGGCCGCGTTGCACTCCGGATGGTGCTCCAGCACCCGCGTCGTCGCCCACAGTACGTAGCTGGTGTAGGAGAACCGTCGGCCCTCGGCGGCGGCCTCGTCGCGGTGGGCCACGACGCGGGTCATGTCGACGTCCGTGTCCAGGAAGACGGGTGCCGCTCGGCGGATGTGCCGCAGGAAGTACTGGGTGTGCCGCCGCTGCCGGGCGACGCGGCCGCGGTCAGACATCGTGTGCCGCCAGTTCCAGGACGCGGCCAAGCGTACGGGCTTCCAGCAGCTCGGTCAGGGCGAGGGACCGGCCGGTCGCGTTTTCCAGCACCGCCAGGAGGCGCAGGACGTGCAGTGAGTCCCAGCCGGGCAGGGTGTCGATGTCGCGCGCCAGGTCCTCCCGCGTCACGCTCAAACTCAGCTCCTCGTCGAGCAGTTCCAGGAACTCGTCTTCAGTGATCATGTGGTTGCTCCTTGCGGCAACGGAGTGAGGGTGATGTGGCCGACCGGGTCGGGCAGCGGCGTCAGAGCATGGCGCCAGTGCCGGGTCTGCCCGTCCGAGCCGTGCGGGACAAAGCCGTGCCGCTGGTAGAAGTCCGCGAACCTGTGGTTCTTGGCGGTAGGCCGGTAGTGCGCCGTGACGGCTGTGGCTCCTGAATCCGCGGCGTGTTCCAGCAGGGCGCGCAGACAGGCGCTCTCGATGCCGCGGGAGAACACCCGGCAGCTCAGCAGAGTGTTCTCGATGGTGAGCACGCCCTCGGGGCCGGTGCGCACGAACAGCGCGCCGACGATGCCGTGGTCTCCGAAGCGGTCGGCGGACCGCACCGCCCACACGGCGGTGTCGGGCCCGCAGGCATACTCCTCGACCTGCGCGGCGTCCATGCGCACGGTGGTCATGTTGAACTGGTTGGTGCGCTGTGTCATCTGTGCGATGCGGCCCGCCTCATGCGCCTCCGGGTGGGTGATGGTGACGCGGATCTCCAGCTCCGCCAGGTAGTCCCGCAGCGAGGAGAAGCCGGTCCGGAAGGAGTCGCGCTCCGTTTCCGCCTGGTACTTCTCGCGCCGGGTGTAGTCCTCGGCGGTCAGCTGGAGGACGGCGAACCAGTCGTCGGCCAAGAGGCGGGAAGGGTGCTGGGCGGGTTCGCCGTCCAGCTCGACCACGGCCACCTCGGGCAGGCTCTCGCGCACCAGCCCTGCCTCGAAGGCGCTGTCGTCCACGAAGACCATGCTGTCGGTGCCGATGTTCAGCTGCTCGGCCAGCTCGGCGATGTTGCGGTCCTTGGGCTCCCAGTTCGCCCGGACCGCGACGAAATCCTTCTCGCGCAAGGTCATTTCCGGGTTCTCGCGCAGCGCCGCGCGTACCGCGTCCTCATCGTTCTTGCTGCACAGGGCCAGCAGGACTCCCTGCGAGCCGAGTTGGGCCACCAGACGCTGGAACCGGGTGAACGCCTCGCCTCTCCCGGGGCTGCCGATCTCGATCCCGTGGGTGCCGTCGTCACCCAGGATCCCGCCCCACAGCGTGCCGTCCAGGTCGAGTACCAGGCACTTGCGTCCGAGCCCGCGCAGTGACTTGGCGATGCTCGCGGCCTCTTGGGCCAGTGCGCGCAGCAGAGCTTCGGAGAAGCCCACCTTGGCGTATGTCCGCAGGCGTGGCTCGTCCAGAGGGGTGGCGTCGGTCAGGCGTGTGTCGAGATCGATCACCACACAGCGCCGCAGGTCGAGTCCCAGCCGCAGCAGGGAGCTGTTGAACTCCCGCCATGCCAGGCCGAGTCGGGCACGGGAGCGGTAGTCGATGAGCTGACGCGCGAGCCATGAGGGCAGAGGGAGCGTGTTGAGGACCAGAGTGCCGCTGCCGGCTCTGTCGTGCTCCTGGGCCAGTCCGCGCAGTCGCGCGCTGAGGGCGTGCAACGTGCGTTCGCAGTCCTCGACGGTCCATACGTCGCCGAGCTCGGCCGTCACGGCGTCGGCGTCGAGCAGGCAGAGCGTGATGTCGGTGCCTTCGTCGTACGCCGGGCCGCCGGGGTCACCGAGGTCGGCCAGGTACTGTCCGTGGCCGGCTGTGCGCAGCACCATCCGGTGCCGCGCGAACTCCGCCGTGAGCGGGGCCACGAGCGGGGCGCAGGTGCCGTTGCCGGTCACCACGACCGTGACCGCCGTCATCCTGGGGTGGGCGGCGAGGAGGCTGTCGGGGCTCAGCGTGGTCAGCAGCTGCCCCGAACGTGCCCGCTTCTCCTCGTCCATCCGGCCGATCAGTGAGCAGACTTCGGGAAAGGAACCGATGAGCTCCTTCTGGTCACGGAGTCGGCGCAGTCGGGCCCAGGCCTCGGCGCTGTCCTGCTGTGCGGGGTCCTTCACCGTCGTGGTCACCGGCCCTCCACCGCGAATCCGCCCTTGAGCCACTTGCTGGACTCCACGCAGATCGCCAGTGCGCGCTCGCCGGGCCGGATGCGTTCCGCGAGGCGTTCGAGCTGGAAGAACGGCAGAGCGTTGCCGTTGTTGCCGGTGTCCGCGACGCAGCTGATCTCCTGGGCGCCGGGAAGCTGGAGGTGCTCGGTTATCCGGCGCGTCATACGGCCCGACAGCTGTGGCGGGAGGACGTATGCGAGGTCTTCGGGCGTCCAGCCCGTGGTCTCCAGGAGCTGCCAGAGGATCTCGTCGGCGAGGTGCGGTACCCGTCGCTCGATGGCCTTGTAGTCCTCTTCGGCGGGGGCGACGCCGTCGGTGCTCTCCGCCGCGCCGAACCACCTGATCACCTGGCCCGCCGGCTGGCCGCGGCCCGCGAACTGGTTGAGCACCGTGTGCACGGCCATCCCTTCCGCGTCCTCCTGCCCGGTGAGCACCACGGCTCCGGCTCCGTCGCCGAACAGCACGTAGTTGACGAGCTCATGAGAAGGCAGCCGGGTGAAGTCCCGGTCCAGGCGCAGGTGTTTGGCGCACACATCGCCGCCGATCACCAGGCCCGTACGGTTCTCGGGCCGCTGGAGCAGCAGGCGGCCCAGGTCGAGCGCCTGAATGGCGCCGGCGCAGCCGGACTGCAGTTGGTACGTGGGTATCTGGTCGAGCCCCAGGCGGTCCGCGACCTTGTTGACGGTGGCGGGCATGAGCTCGTCGGGCGAGGCGGTGGCCAGGACGACGAAGTCGATGTCCTGGGGCCGTGCCCCGGCGCGCCGCATGGCGGTCGCCGCCGCCTCTTCGGCCAGGTCGGTCAGTGTCGAGTGCTGTTCGCCCGTGGTGAGGTCGACGGCGAAGTGGCGGGTCTTGGTGCCGATGAAGAGATCGACCCACTCACGGTTGACCCCGAGTGTCTTGGCCAGGTGGTCGTTGTCCACGGCCGGGCCGGGCAGGGCAGTGCCCACAGCGGTGATACAGGGATGGGTCATGGGTTCACCTCGAAAGCAGCGCGTCGGGTGCCGTACGGCTGCGCAGGAAGCGGGTGATGTCGCCCGCGGTGGTCAGTTCGGGGAGCAGCTCGGCGGCGTCGATGGGCTGTGACCACCGCTGCTCCAGCCGGTCCTTGAGCTGGATGAGCATGATCGAGTCGAATCCGAGCTCCTCGTGCAGGAGGGAGTCGGCTCGGATCTCGTGGGCCGCATAACCACAGACGTCGGCGACGACGCCGAGCACGTCCCGCTCGAACGCGTCGGCTTCGGTCACGTCGGCGCGCTCGGGTCGCGGCTCGGGCGTCGGCTGGTCGCGGGTGGCGATGAGCTCCATACGACGCGGGCCGTCGGGCCTTGCCGGGGCGCCGGCCCAGAAGCGGGTCGCCGTGGAGAACGCGTACGGTGTCAGCCGGTGCAGGGTGCGCTGCCCTGGCTCGTACAGCGGTTCCCAGTTGGGGGACAGGCCGTCGCAGTACAGTCGCGCGACGGTTTCCGAGAGTTCGACCCCGGTCGCCTGCGGCCCCGGGCACGGCGTCAGCACGGGGATGCCACGCGCCGCGGGCGTACGCCGCAGCATGGGGCCCAGGACGCTGCGGGACCCGATCTCCACCAGGTGGCTCGCCCCCTGGCGCAGGGCCTCGGTGATCGCCTCGAAGAAGCGGACGGGACGGCTGATGTGCTGCGTCCAGTAAGCGGCGTCCATCAGCTCACCGTCACCGAGCAGGCGCCCGCGCAGGGTGGAGTAGACGGCCCGCTGCGCGGGGCGGTACTGGACCTGCGACGCGACGGCCGCGAACTCGGCGAGCACCGGCTCCGTCATGGAGGAGTGGAAGGCGTGCGACACCTGTAGGCGGCGTGTCGTCACGCCGGCCGCGCCGAGCCTGTCGGCGATGCGCTCCAGCGCCTCCAGCGGCCCCGAACACACCACGTCCTCGGGCCCATTGAGGCTCGCCAGGCTCACCGTCGGCTCGTCGGCGAGCAGTGGCTCGACGGACTCCGCGGGACAGCGCGCGGCCAACATGCCGCCCCCCGCGGGGAGCCCCTGCATCAGCTCGGCCCGCGCGGCCACCAGCCGGCAGGCGTCCGGGAGACTCAGCGCTCCGGCCAGCACGGCGGCGGCGAACTCCCCGACACTGTGGCCCAGCATCCACTCCGGCTCTCCGCAGGTCTCCTCCAGTGTCCGCCCGAGCGCGTAGCCCGTGGCGAAGATCGCCGGCTGGGCCAGGCCGGTGGTGTCGATCTGTGCGGAGCCGTCGAGCATGTGCTGGACGATGGACCCGCCGAGGAAGGGGGCCATCGCCTCGTCCACCTCGGCCAGGGCCCGGCGGTAGGAGCCGTAGTGCGTGTGCAGCCCGCGGGTCATCCCCGGGTACTGGGAGCCCTGGCCGGTGAAGAGCCAACCGATGGACACCGTCCGCCGGTTGCCGGTGGCGATGGCCGCGGCCCTCTCCCCGGCCGCGAACCGCCGCAGGGCGGTGACCGCTTCGTCCTTGGTGGACACCGCGATCGCGAGGCGGTGCCGGCCCGAGGACTTGACCTGGTTACTGCTCCAGCACAGCTGTCCGATGCGGCGCTCGGGTGCGGCCCGGACGTCCTCGGCGAGCTGTCCGGCGTTGCGTGCCAGTGCTTCCGGGTTGTTCGCCGAGACGGTGAGCACACCGCCTCCCGGCTCCTGCGGGCGTGTGTCCGCGCCGGGAGATGCCAGCACCACGTGGGCGTTGGTGCCGCCGAGTCCGAAGCTGCTGACCGAGACGACGGCCGTATCGTCCGTCAGCCGCAGTGGGGCCTTGAGCAGTCGCAGTCCCTTGTCACGGAGCTTCAGCTGAGGGTTCTCGGTTCTGGCGTGACGGCTGGGCGGCAGTACCCCGCGGTCGAGCGCCAGGGCGACCTTGATCACGGCGGCGATGCCCGCGGCGCCCTCGGTGTGCCCGATGTTGCCCTTGACCGAACCGATGGCGCAGGGCTGTTCCCGCTCCACGGAGTGGACGGCACCCAGCGCATTGGTCTCGATCATGTCACCGAGCACGGTGCCGGTGCCGTGCGCCTCGACCGCCACCACGTCCTGCGGGCGGACTCCGGCCCGTCGGTACGCCTCGGTGATGACCTCCTGCTGCGCCCAACGGTTGGGAGCGGTCAGGCCATTGCTGCGGCCGTCCTGGTTGACCGCGCTTCCCTTGATCACCGCGTAGACGCGCAGCCCGGCCGCGACGGCGTCCTCCAGACGGCGCAGGACCACCGCGCCGACCGCCTCGCCCCGCACGATGCCGTTGGCATGACGGCTGAAGGGTTTGCACGCCGCATCCGGGGCGGAGAGCCCGGCCTGGCTGTAGAAGATGTGCAGGGCCGGGGTCAGGATGACATTGACGCCCCCGACCAGGGCTTGGTCGCACTCTCCGCCCCGCAGCGCGACACATGCCTGGTGCAGCGCGACGAGCGACGACGAGCAGGCGCTGTCGACAGCCCAGCTCGGCCCCTTCAGATCCAGGTGGTAGGAGAGCCGGTTCGCGATCATGCAGTAGCCGTTGCCGGAACCGAGATGCGCGGTGATGCGGTCGTAGTCGGTCATGTGGAGCTGGGCCCACTCGTTGCCCATGACCCCGACGAAGACCCCGGTACGCGTGCCCGCCTGGCGCCGTGGATCCAGCCCGGCGTCCTCGAAGGCCCGCCACCCGGCCTGGAGCAGCAGTCGCTGCTGGGGGTCCATGGCTTCCGCCTCGCGCGGCGAGATGTTGAAGAACTCGTGGTCGAAGGCGTCCGCGTCGGCGATGAATCCGCCGGCCGTGGTGTTGGTGTGCCCCATGGCACCGTGTGGGTCGTGAAAGGCGCTCTTGTCCCACCGGTCGGCCGGCACCTCGGCTATGGCGTCCTCGCCGCTCATCAGCAGGTCCCAATAGGCCTGTGGTCCCGCGGCCCCGGGAAAGCTGCCGTCCAGACCGACGACGGCGATGTCGCTCATCGGTCCGCCTTCGCCCGGTGGAGGTCGTCGAGGATGCCCCCGGCCAGCGCCGTGACCGTGGGGTGGTCCCAGGCCAGTGTCGGTTCGACCGTGATGCCGAAGGCGTCCTCGACATCTCCGCACAGGGCGAGGGCGTAGACGGAGTCCAGACCCAGCTCCGCCAGCGGGCTGTCGGGGTCGAGGTCGTCCGGGGACATCTCCAGGTACTCGCCGACCCGCTGGATCAGCCACTTCTGGAGCTGCGGGCGGGTGATGTCGGTGATGGCGTTCATGGTTTCTCCTTCTGGAGCGGGAAGAGTGCTCGGCACCGGTTCGGATCAGCGCAGGATCGGTGAAGCGTCCAGGCAGCATGAGAGGCCCGAGTCCACCCGTCGGGTCAGCTCGGCGAACAGGGTTTCGGAGGCGTCTTGGGGCAGCCGGCCGTCATTCAGCCCCAGCCGCATGGCCAGTCGGGTGAGCGCGGCGTGGATCCACTGGGGTTCACCGAGCAGCCCGGAATCGGGGCGCGCCCGGTGCCGGCGCCAGACCCCCAGGCAGGCCGCGGCGGCGAGCAGCACCGTGTAGCGCTCCGCGAGAGCGAAGGTGTCGGGACCGGCGGAGGGCCCGCGCTCCGTCGGCGGCAGCGCGGAGCACTGCTGTTGCAGCGTGCGCAGCTCCGCGGCGAGCGAGCTGACAAGCGCGTCGATGTCCTGACGGCCGGACGGCTGAGCCGCTTCCGCGAGGAGCGACGCGGCCAGGGGGTCGGCACTCCCGCCGACCACCGCGAGCTGCTGGAAGTCGAGTTCGGGCAGCGGCGCGTCCGTGTCGAACAAGGCTGTCGGCGGCTGCTCCGCGTGCCAGGCGCGCCGGGCCAGCAGCGGCAGCTGCGGGATGATGGTGAGCAGGCAGGCGGTGCCCCCGGCGTGGCCGAGGCTGAGTACTGGTGCGTCCCGGTAGATCTTGCCGAAGACGGCGTACGGGCCCTCGCGCAAGTAGAACCGCGCGCCGAGCACCAACGACAGTTGGTACAAGGACTGTTCGAGCATGAGAGGGACCAGGTACTTGACGGCGGCCGCCGTGGCGCCGACGTGGCGTGGTGCGAGGTGCAGCATCCGCGCGGCCGTTGTGGCCAGGCAGTCCATGACCAGGAGGTCGGCGAAGGCGGTCGCGAGGGTGTCGCGGGCGTGCGGGATGTCGCTGACAGCGGCCCCGTACAGCCGCCGTCGGGTGGCGAAGCGGCTCACCACGTGCAGTGCTGTGTCGGGCAGGCCCAGCGCCATGCCGGGAAGTACGGTGCGGGTAAGCTGGAAGGCACGCAGCGCCGTCTCGGCACCGCCTCCGGCCGTGCCGACGAGACTGCCGTCGGGCAGTGCGCAATCGGTGAAGGACACCCCGCCGAGCCGGCAGCCGCGTATGCCGGCGGTGGCGAAGCGCGGCAGGTAGCGCAGCGAGCCGGAATCGAGCTCGTCCTTGCGGAGCCAGAACACGGAGTGGTCGCGGGCGCCGTTTCCCGTGGCGGTCCGTGCGAACAGAACCATGCTCTGGGCTCGCTGGACGTTGTTGATGACTTCTTTCGAGCCGTTGAGCAGCATGCGGTCGCCCACCGGGTGCGCCCGGGTCTCGTTGCGCAGGAAGTCATTGCCGTGACTCAGCTCGTGGAAGGCCACCGCGACCTTGCCACCGGATCGCAGCTCCTCACTCAGTCTCCGCCGCTGTGCGGGGTCGCCCGCCGCCCAGACATTGACCGCGGCCATGAGTGAGGTGACGCCGTATCCCAGTCCCAAGGAGGCGTCGCGGCGGAAAACCGGCCGCAGCCGCCGTACGAGTTCATCGGTGTCCTTCCAGCGCCCGCCGAGCGAACGCGGTACGAACTCCTCGTTGCACCCCCAGTCGTCGAGCAGCCGCTCCCCGTCGGCGAGCAGCTCGCCGCGCTCGTCGGCCTCCAGCACCCGGCGGAATCCCACTGGGTTGGCCTCGTCGAAGGGGTCGCCGAACAGCGATTCCAGGTGCGCGGTGCGGCTATGGCGTTCCGGTGTCGTCACGAGACGAGTCCTTCCGCGACGCGGTGGGGGGTCAGTGAGAGGGACCAGCCGTCCTCGCACTGGGTGATAAGGGTGTGGAGCAGGGCCTGGTCGCCGGCCGGGGCGGGTGTGGCGGGGATTCCCAGGCCGGTCAGGACACGGTTGAGGGCGGCGTGCAGCCAGTGCGCGTCGTGCCACAGTGATCCGGCCGGGCCGCTCTCGGCCTGTTCGTGATGGGCCAGCCACAGCCCGATCGCCGCGGAGGCGGCGAAGCACAGCGAGATCTCCTCGGCGACCCGGAAACTGCGTGGTGCCACCGCGGCGCGCACGGGGCGGTGCGCGGCCATCTCCGACCGCAGTGCGTCGGTCCGTACCCTCACGCGCCGGGCCAGTTCGGCCACGGGCAGCAGGGCCGGCCGGGACGTGGCCAGGTCGGTCAGCCTGCCGACCGAACTCGGCAGTTCCCGCAGGAGACTGCTGCCGTGTCGCGAGATCAGGCTGAGCCGAGCGGCGTCGAAAGGCGGGGGAGGCCGGCGCAGGTCGAACAGGCCGTCCAGGGCGGCGGCGTCCGGTGCGCGTCCCGACTTTCTGGCGAGGGTGGGGAATTCGTTGATGAGGGCGCTGAGGTTGACCAAGCTGTTGCCGTCGAAGATGCCGACGATGCGGTGGTCGCGCTGGACCTTCTGGAACCTTCCCTCGGCGAAGACGTCCAGGAGCTGCGAGCGGGCGCCCAGGAACCGTGCCAGTGTGCCGATCATCGTGTCGGTCCGGCTGGGCACCAGGTACTTCACCACGGCCGAGGTCACGCTCATCTCGCCGGTGAGCGCGTGGATGGAGCGGGCCCCCACGAGAGCGAGCGCCTCCCCGAGCAAGTGGTCGGCGTAGGCGTCGAGCAGCACTGCGCGCGCCCGTGGCAGCTCAAGGAGGCTCCGGCCGTACAGGGAGCGCTCCTGCGCGAAGCGCACGGCCAGCCGCAGGGCATGGTCCCCGGCGCCGAGGGAGAGGGAGGAGCACAGGGTGCGGGTCAGCTGGAGGCTCTTCAGTACGGTCTCCAGCCCCTGCCCCGGGGTGCCGAGCAGGCAACCGCGGTCCACCTCGGCCGCCTCGAAGCGGATGCCGCTGATATCGGCCCCGCGGATGCCGTGTGTGTGGACCTTCGGCAGACAGTGGTACGCCGTTTCGGGGAGCTCCTCCTTGTCCACGAGGAAGACATCGAATCCGCGGGCACCCCCTGCCGGGGTGCTGCGCGCGAGAACCGTGCTGATCCGGCCGCGGGTCGCATTGTTGATCAGCCACTTCTCTCCCGTGATGCGATAGCCGCCGGGCGCTTCCTGTGCCCGGACGTCACCGGCGAGCAGGTCGCTGCCGTGATCGCGTTCGGTCAGTCCCCAGGAGACCGGGTGTCCCTCGATCACCTTCCGGGCGAGACCTGTGATCTTGTCGGTCGGATCCACGATCCAGGCGCACACCCCTCCCAGGAAGGTCTTGCCGTGACCGATGGCCACGGTGAGATCGCGTCTGGCCACGGTGCGGATGAGGTGGAAGGGCGCCTCGAACGTTGTCAGTTCCCCGCCCAGGGCCCTGGGTACGTAGTACCGCTGGAGCCCCCATGAGTTGAGCTGCCGGCAGATGTCGTCCGGGAACCGCTCCGCGCGGTCCAGCGTGGCGCTCCGCGAGAAGGAGAAGGTGTTGTCGTCGTCATGCGGGTTGCCGAGATGGTGCTCGAAACCCTCAAGGAGGTTGCTGAGTGTGTCGTTCATCGGTGTGGCCTCGGGGTCAGCCGACCTGGCCGGCCGGTACGGCAGCGGCGGGAGTGGCTGCCGGACGGGCCGGGCGCAGGTCGCGGACGGCGCTCGGGAGGTCTGTGTGCAGGGTCTTGAGCCGGTCCTCCAGGAACAGCCGACGCATCAGGCGGCGCTGCACCTTGCCGCTGGTCGTGCGCTGCACGGCGCCACGGTTGGTCAGCACCACTCCCGGCCGCGGTAGCCCGAACTCCTGCACGGCGAGTGTCTTGACCCGGGCGGCGAGTTCGTCGAGCCCCGTTCCCTGGAGCAGACCCTTCTTGACCTCATGGACGATGACCACGTGTTCACGGCCGTTCTCCACGGGGAACACCGCGCCCACACCCGCGGCCAGGGCCGGGTGGAGGTCCCGGACGGCGTGTTCGATGTCCTGCGGGTAGAGGTTGCGGCCGTGCACGATGAGTACGTCCTTGAGCCGGCCGGTGACATAGAGGTCCCCGTCGACCAGCGCTCCCAGGTCGCCGGTTCGCAGGTAGGGCCCGTCTCCGTCGGCGATGCGGGCACGGAAGGTCTCTTCCGTGGCATCAGGGCGGTGCCAGTAACCGGCGGCCACACTGGCGCCCTTGAGCCAGATCTCCCCCACGTGGCCCGGTCCGAGCACCGTGCGTCGCTCGGGGTCCACGATGCGCAGGTCCAGCGCCCCGGTCCGCCCGCAGCTGACCAGTTCGGTGCCGGTCCCGTCGGTCGCGGGGCGGACGATGTTCTGCTCAAGCCCTGCGCGGTCGGCCAGGTAGCTGTCCTCCGGTGCGCTGCGCGGCGCACCGGTGGCCATCAGCGTCACCTCGGCCATGCCGTAGCAGGGCATGAAGACATCGGGGCGCAGGCCGATCGGGGCGAAGCGGTCGACGAACTTCCGCAGCGTCGTGGCCCGCACGGGTTCCGCGCCGTTCAGTGCGGCCCTCAGGCTCGACAGGTCGAGCCCTGCCAGGTGTCGGTCGCTGACGATCCGGGCGCAGAGTTCATAGGCGAAGTCGGGGGCCACCGTCAGGGTCGCCCGCCATGTGCTGATGAGTTCAAGCCAGCGGGCCGGCCGCCGCAGGAACGACGTGGGGGACATGAAGACGCAGCTGCCGCCCACGAAGAGCGGGTGCAGCAGCATGCCGATCAGCCCCATGTCGTGGAAGTGCGGAAGCCACCCGGCCAGCACCATGTCACTGTCGGTCGACGCCTGTTGCCGCATCTCGTTCTCGTTGTGCAGCAGGTTTCCGTGCGTCACCACAACACCCTTGGGCTCGCTCGTCGACCCTGAGGTGTACTGGAGGAACGCCACGGAATCGCGGTGCAGCGCGGGCATCGTCCAGGAGTCGGCGTGGCCCAGGGAATCATCGTCCGTGGCCACGACGAGGAACTGCTCCGGTGGCAGATCCGTGCCGAGCGACTGCCGCAGGTCCGGGCCGTGGGCCGAGGTGGTCAGCACCAGGCCGGCGCCGGTGTCCTGGAGGATTCCCGCGGTCCTGGCCAGACTGCGCGGGTCCGTGGGTATCGGGACGGGGACCGCGATGACTCCCGCGTAGAGACAGCCGAGGAAGGCGCGGAGGAAATCCAGGCCCTCCGGGTAGAGGAGAAGGACGGGCCGCCGGGACGCGGGCTGTGTATCGAGCCAGGAGGCCAGTCGTCGGGCGTCGTGGTCCAGTTCCGTGTAGTCGAGGCGCCGGCCGACCAGGCCGTCCGCACCGTCACGCACGAACGTGTAGGACCGCTCGTTCTTGTAGGTGGACACCTGTGTGCGCACGTGCGCGGTGAAGCTCTCCTGCATGCCCGCTCTTCCTTGAATTCTTGATCCTGGCAGCCGTTGCTCGGGAGGCGTGGGTCGTTGATGGGGTGTGCCGAGGGGCCGGCTGTACGCCGACGAGCCGGTACTTCGGTGCCGCGCAGGCTTCAGCGGCAGCCGCAACCTTCACGGCCCGGCCGAGTATCAACTGAGATTTATAGGCGTGTCAATCTCGCTCCATGTGAGACATGGGCCGATTTATTCTGTTTGATGCACTGTGGCCCAGTCAGACACGGGGCCACGCACACACGTCGCCCCTACGAGGCACTCGGCTCACACACTGACGTGCCGCGATGGCGGCAACACAGAGGCAGCACAGAGGCAGCACAGACGGGGAGTGACGCGATGTATCATCCATGTGTAAACTCAGATTGAGAGCCGAGGAGCATGCGTGGGCGATCAGCGGCACGAGACGTTCTCGATCGCGAGCAGGCTGGACCACCTCTTCCGGTGCGTACGTCCAACCGGGCAAGGCGAGTACAGCTACACCGCCGCGGCAGAGGCGATCCGGGCACAGCAGGGCATCTCGATCTCTCACACCTACATCTGGCAGCTGCGTACCGGACGCCGGGACAATCCGACGATCCAGCATCTGACCGCGTTGGCGAAGTTCTTCGGTGTCCCGGTCTCCTATTTCCTCGACCCCGAAGCGGCGAAGCAGATCGACGCCGAGCTCGCGCTGCTGACCGCGCTGCGGGAGGCGGACGTCACGGACATCGCCCTGCGCGCCGCCGACCTCTCCCCCGACATGAGGGAGTCCATGGCCTCCATGATCCGCAAGGTCTGGGAACTGGAGCAGCAAAAGAAAGCCACCGACGAGTAAGCCGCTGAAGTCCCTCAAGGGGCCTTTGGACGGCTCCGGGGACACACGTGTTCACTCCAAGACGCTATGACCTTGACCCAACATTCCTGCGGAGTCGGCTTCTCCTGCCGAAAACATCGCCACATCTCTGGTTGATCCGGGCCGATGACGGGGTACCGGCCGACGCGTACGAGGTGCTCGACGACGAAGAACGCCGCCGAGCTGCCGCTTACCGCAGGGCAGCCGATCGCGACGTATATGTCGCAGCGCACACCGCACTGCGGCGCCTGCTCGCCGCTTATCTCGGCGTGCCGCAGCGGGAGTTGGCCCTCATCCGAGAAACGTGCCCCACCTGCGGAGCCGCACACGGCCGCCCCGCCGTCGCCGACGGAGGTGTGCACTTCTCTCTCTCCCACTCCGGTTCGTTGTCCCTGCTCGCGTTCGCCACGACCCCGACCGGAGTCGACATCGAGCAGATCCCCTCGCCGAGGGCCGTGCCCCACATCACCAGGTCGATGCACCCGCGCGAGCAGACCGAACTGACCCACCTACCGCCGCAGCGGCGGCCGGGCGCACTCGCTCGCACCTGGACCCGCAAAGAGGCGTTCCTCAAAGGCCTCGGCACCGGACTGAGCCGTGCGCCCGGACTCGACTACGTCGGCAGCGGCCCGGCCCCCTCCAACGACCTGCCCGGATGGACCGTCAGCGACGTCGCCGTCGACGGTCCATACGCGGCCGCCATCGCTGTACGGGACCCGCGGTAAACGTCGGCCCGGCCCGACGGACCGATGCCGCCCCCACGTGGCTGGCCCGACCCACCACAGCCCTCCCCCCCATGGCCCCGCTGCGCGGAAGCTGCGCGCCGGGCCCCTCTCGACGAGGGAACTCCCTCTCACCACCCCTACCCGCACAGGAGGACACACCCCATGGCAGACCAGAACGTCCAGTCCGCTGCTACCCCGAACAGTCCCGAGACGGCGGCCGACATACCGGACTATCCCTTCGAACGCCCCTCAGCCCTCGAACCCTGCCCCCACTACGCCAAAATGCGGAAGACGGCACCCGTCGGCCAGGTCCGCATGCCCAGCGGCGACCTCGCTCATCTGGTGACCTCCTACGAAGACGTGCGTACCGTACTGTCCGACCCACGGTTCAGCCGCAACGCCACCACGCGTCCCGGCGCACCGCGACTCGGGCCGGCGCCGCAGAACTTTCCCAGCCTGCTGAACATGGACGCGCCCGAGCACACCCGGGTGCGCAAACTGGTCTCCCGCGAGTTCACCGCCCGCCGGGTCAACCAGCTGCGCCCGCGCATCCAGGAGCACACCGACCGCCTCCTGGACGCCATGGAGGAAGCAGGGCCGCCCACTGACCTGATCTCGGCTCTGGCCTTCCCCTTGCCTGTCACCATCATCTGCGAACTCCTTGGTGTCCCCTTCGAGGACCGTGAGCGCTTCGCCGGCTGGTCCGCCGCGTTCCTGGCCACCGCGGGGCTCCCCGCCGACCAGGTGCTCGCTTCCCAGATCGCGCTGCGCGACTACCTGGCCGGGCTGGTCGCCGCCAAGCGGGCGAACCCCGGAACCGATCTGCTGTCCGCCCTCGTGGCCATCCACGACACGGACGACGGCAGACTGAGCGAGCCGGAGCTGATCTTCCTCGGGATCAGCATGTTGGTCGCCGGGCACGAGACCACTGTCAACCAGATCGGCAACAGTGTGCTCGCCCTGTTGACCCACCCTGAGCAACTGGCCGCCGTTCGCCGCGCCCCGGAGCACCTGGGGCGGGCGACTGAAGAGATGCTGCGGATGTACCCGCCCGGTGATGAAGGGCTGCTGCGCATCGCGTTGGAAGACGTGGAACTCGCAGGCACGCTGATCCCGGCGGGCAGTGCCGTGCTGCCCTCTCTCGGCTCGGCGAACCGGGATGTGTGCCAGTTCGCCGACGCGGACTCTTTCGACGTGTCCCGCGAGAACAACGCCCACCTCAGCTTCGGCCAGGGTGCGCACTACTGCCTCGGCTCCGGGCTGGCCCGCGCGGAACTGGAGATCGCTCTGGGCACCCTGCTGAAGCGCTTCCCGGGGCTGCGGCTCGCGGTTCCGGAGGAGGAGCTCCCCCGGCCTTCCGGCAGGTTGGTGCATGGAGTCTCGGAACTGCCGGTGGCCTGGTGACCGAGAAGGCCGCCCCGTCCACGCACGCCCCGTCGGCCGTGGCGCGGGACAACTGATGCGCAGCGAGCCCCGGTCCGGCCCGGGGGGTGCCGTTGACGCCTGCAAGCGCTTGACGTGGAGCGGCGTACGGTCAACGGTACGGGCGATGATCCACTTCGGCTGGATCATGGCGCCGGTCCATCCTGACCCGTATACATCGGGAGCCATGGCCTGGGCCGAGGAGGTCGGGAAGCAGCCACGCCCAGCCACCGACAACACGGCTGTCCGGCTTCAGCGACCCCCGCCGGGGCACCCCGAGCGCTTGGTGCAGCCGGCCCCTCTCACACGCCAAGAGAAGGCCCTTTGGGGGCAGTTGAGCGACTTGACCCCTTGAAGATGCCCCGCCCCGGGGCGCGTGGCCCGGGGCGGGCGAGCCGTCATGGCCGCCTGCGTGGCGCCTTGGCCCACCGGGCGTCGTCCAGTCGCTCAGAGGCACTGGGGGCAGACGAGTCGGGCTGTACGCCGGGGACTGTCGGCGCAACGCTATGACCTGCACAGACGTGCAGGGATGGTGCTTCCCTGGCTACTTTGATGGCTACGTAACAATAGAATCCCGCCCGGCTCGGCCCGGACGGGGACGTCGCTGCTCCTGAGATTCAGACGGTCCCTTCGATGCGTTCGAAGATGTCCGCGTCCGTCTCGCGCTGCCAGACCGGCAGGTCGGACCAGTCGGCAACATATCCGGGCTTCGGGTCTTCGAAGTGCCTGAACATCTGGGCGGTCCAGCAGATCGCGACGAATCGCCCCTTCTGCTCGCGGGTGAGCCGGGCCGCCTGCCCGCCGCTGACCTCGATGAAGTCGCGCACCTGCCCGTACACGGCGGTGGCGGCTTCACGCTCCCACTCGGGCGTCTCGTCCCACGGCGTGACGTAGCCAGGCTTGGGCTCGCCGGGGTAGTGCTTGTTCACACCGTCGATCCACGCCTCGCGGAAGATCCGGCCGTCATTCATGCGCGTGTCCCTCTCGTCATGCGGTGGGCGGAAGCGCCGCGATTCGGTGATCAAGAGTCGAGACTCGGTCATCGGACATGAGCGGGGCAAGACGCCCCCGAAGCCCGTCCAGCTTCTTGCCGATGAATCCCGAATTCGACCGGTCCGCGAGTCCGAGTGCTTGCTCCGCATAGTGCACGACCTGATCGATGTCCCGCCTGTGCGCCCCGAGCACGGCGAGGTCGCTCAGGACAGCAGCGCGGCGACGCAGGGACACAGGCTGGGCAAGGGCTGCGGTGAGCGCTTGCTCGGCGAGATCAGGGCGGCCCAGTTGGAGGTAGCAGGCCCCTCTCTCCTCTGCCAGGCGGGAGCCGTCGAAGCGGAGCCAGCCGCCGTTGTGGGAGTGAGCGCCGTCGAGGGCGTGCACTTTCTCGGCTTCGTCAAGAGCCCGGCTGCACGCGTCGAGATCGCCCACGGCCGCGTACGCCTGCGCCTTCCACGAGAAAAGGCCTCTGACCTGCGATATCGCAGGTCAGAGGCCCTGAGGGGCAGACGAGTCGGGCTGTACGCCGGGTTCTGTGCCGCGGGTCCTCGCGGACGTCGCGGTGACGGCCATCCATCTAGGGCCGGCATTGCTGCCGGCCTCGTGCGGTCTACCCGCGGACTCGGGCGGGCAGCCCTCGAACGTCCGCGCAGAGCGCCTTTTACCGCGCTCCTTTTGACCTTGCTCCAGGTGGGGTTTACCTAGCCGCCTGAGTCACCTCAGGCGCTGGTGGTCTCTTACACCACCGTTTCACCCTTACCGAGGACCGAGGTCCCCGGCGGTCTGTTTTCTGTGGCACTGTCCCGCGGGTCACCCCGGGTGGCCGTTAGCCACCACCTTGCCCTGCGGAGCCCGGACGTTCCTCGGGAAGGTCCCCCGAAGGGGTCTTCACGCGGCCGTCCGCCCGGCTCGTCTGCCGTGCCGACCATGTTACCCGGCGGGAGGTCCACCCACCCCGGCGCCGTGGCCGCCGTCGCCAGGAACGAGCCCGCGAGGATCAGCGCGAAGGCCCCCACGACGCCCGTCGTCAGGGGCTCGGAGAGGAACGTGACGCCCGCCGCCACCGCGACGGCCGGATTGACGTACGTGAAGACGACCGCCCGGGTCGGGCCCGCCTCCCGGATCAGTTCGAGGAAGACGACGAACGCCAGGGCCGTGCAGACCACGCCGAGGCCCGCGAGGGACAGGAGCGCGGGGGTGTCCGGCACCGTGTCGGGCCACGTGGCCGCCGCGGCAGGGGCGTAGACCAGGGCGGCCAGGAGCAGGCACGGTGCGATCAGCTGGAGGGTGGGGACCTCGCGGAGGTGGCGGGCGACGATCAGCGGGGCGATGGCGTAGCCGAGCGCGGTGAGCATGACCTCCGGCAGGGACGACGCGTCGCCGCCCGTGAGGTGCGGGACGGTGAACCGCGACACCGGCCAGGCCGAGGCCCAGGCCCGTCAGGCGGCGGGCGCCCAGGCGTTCCGTGTCGCCGAAGAAGCGGGCCAGGAGGGCGCCGATGATCGGGACCGCGGCGATGAGCAGTCCGGCCGTCATGGAGCATCTGGGGCGATGAGCTGCACCTCCACGGCGGACTGTCGGGGAAGTGCTTGTAGAGCGAGGGCGCCTTGATGCCGAGCCGGTCGGCGAGAACACGCGTCGTGAGCTTCTCGGCGCCGGACTCCCGCAGTAGTTCCCGGGCCGCGGAGACGATCTCCCTGGCCCGGAGGGTGAGGTGTCGCCCCCAGGCCCGCCGGGCGTGCGTCCCCTACTGGTCCCCCTGCTGCCCCCCGTGCTGGTCACCCACGCTGGAAACCTTCCTTCGTACGCAGTCCGAAGCCGAAGCAATGAGTGCGGCGGGGATCAGGGCGCGGTGGGCGGCGTTGTGGAACGGGGCGGCGCGGGGCGGGAGTTGGCCGCGCTCAGGGGGCGGCCGGGCGGTGGCCGAGGCCTCACGCGGGCGCGAACCGCACCTTCGCCGCCGTCGGATCCGCGTGGGTGAGGCGTACGCGCAGGCGCTCGCCGAGGGGGAGGTCCGCCGGGCCGCCCTCGATGCGGGCCACGATCGCCGGGTCCGTCAACTGCACGGTGCCGACGGCCGGTTCGTGGTCCTTCACGTCCACCACCACCGCGTCGAACAGCTCACCCACCCGGTCCTTGAGCAGCGCGGCCTCGACGATGTCCACGCACTCCCGCTCCACCGTGTTGCCGCGCCGGGTGCCCTCCGCCATCTCCTTGGGCAACTCGTCCAGGGCGGCAAGAACCCACTGCGGGACGCCCGCGCCGGCGCAGGTCGCGAGGCAGAGCTCGGAGGCGTAGCGGTCGACGAGGCGGCGCAGGGGGGCGGTGCAGTGGGCGTAGGGGGCGGCGACCGCGGCGTGCAGGGTGTGCTCGGGGATCTCGCCGCCGCTGAACGCCGTGTAGCCCGCGCCGCGCAGCAGCGTCGTGCACTCCTGGAGGAAGGCCGCGTGGTGCGGTTGCCGGGGGTCGAGGGAACGTACGAGCTCCGCGTACGGGACGTGGTGCGGCCAGTCCACGTGCAGCGCCTTGGCGGTGCGGCGCAGGCGGCCGACCGCGCCGTCGGGGGCGGTCGGCAGGGTCCGCAGGATGCCCGTGCCCGAGTCGATCATGAGCTCGGCGGCGGCCATGCCGGTGAGCAGGGAGATCTGCGCGTTCCAGCCGTCGGCGGGCAGGGGCGCGCGGTAGGCGAGTTCGTACGTGCCGTCGCGCTCGACGATCTCCTGCTCGGGGACGTTGAGGGAGATGCCGCCGCGCTCGACCTCCAGCCGTTCGCGCAGCGTCCCGATGTCCCGCAGCAGGGCGACCGGCTCCTCCGCCGTGCCGTCGTCGATGGCGCGCTGTACCCCGTCGTAGTCCAGTTTCGCCCGGCTGCGCACGAGGGCGCGGCGTACGTCGGTGTGTTCGGCGCGGCCGTCCTCGTCGAGGTCGATCGTCCACAGGACGGCCGGGCGGTTCTGGCCGGGCAGCAGGCTGGCCGCGCCCTCGCTCAGGGCCGTGGGGTGCAGCGGGACCTTCTCGTCGGGGAAGTAGAGGGTGGTGACGCGGCGGTGGGCCTCGGCGTCGGTCGCGCCGCCGGGTGCGACGTACGCCGCGACGTCGGCGATCGCGTACCGCACGCGGTAGCCGCCTGCCTCGCGCCGCGACAGGTGCATGGCCTGGTCGAGGTCAACGGAGGTGGGCGGGTCGATGGTGAAGAGGGGGATGTCCGTCGCGTCGTGGTCCGGCAGCCGGGGCGACGCGGCGGCGCGCTCCGCCTCCGCAAGGACGTCGGCGGGGAAGGCGTCGGGGACGTCGAGCGTCGTACGCAGGGCACGCAGCGCGGCCCGCAACGGAGCCTCCGCTGCGCCGGTCACGTGGAGCTGGCGGCGCGGCATGAACCGAGCGTATGGCGGACCGCTCCCCTCGGCACGCCGGGCCGCGCCTCGCACCCCGTACCCTTTCGCGGGGGCCGCACCCCTCCCTCGTACCGCCTAAGGAGTCCGATCGTGCTCGTCCTGCTGCCGCCGTCCGAAGGCAAGGCCTCGTCCGGGCGGGGTGCCCCGCTCAGGCCCGAGACGCTGTCGTTGCCGGGGCTCGCCGAGGCGCGGCGGGCCGTGCTCGACGAGCTGGTCGAGTTGTGCGCCGCCGACGAGGAGAAGGCGCGGCTCGTGCTCGGGCTCAGCGAGGGGCTGCGGGGCGAGGTCGCCAAGAACGCCGAGCTGCGCGCGGCGGGCGCCCGTCCCGCCGGTGAGATCTACACGGGCGTGCTGTACGACGCTCTGGACCTGGCCTCGCTCGACGCCGCCGCCAAGCGCCGCGCCGCACGCTCCCTGCTCGTCTTCTCGGGGCTGTGGGGCGCCGTCGGCGTGAACGACGAGATCCCCTCCTACCGCTGCTCGATGGGCGTGAAACTGCCGGGCCTCGGCGCGCTCGGCGCGTACTGGCGTACGCCGATGGCCTCCGTCATGCCCGAGGCGGCGGGCGAAGGGCTCGTGCTTGACCTGCGGTCGTCGGCGTACGCGGCGGCGTGGAAGCCGAAGGGTGAGGTGGCGGGGCGGACGGCGACCGTGCGGGTGCTGCACGCGCAGGTGGTGGACGGGGTCGAGAAGCGGTCCGTGGTCTCGCACTTCAACAAGGCGACGAAGGGCCGCATCGTGCGGTCCCTCCTGATTACGGGTGCCCGGCCCGAGGGCCCCGCCGAGCTGGTCGAGGCGTTGCGGGACCTGGGGCACGTGGTGGAGGCGGAGCCGCCCGCGAAGGCGGGCAAGCCGTGGGCGCTGGATGTGGTGGTGCGGGAGATTCACTGAGCCGCGGCCGCGCTGTCGGACGTACGGTTGCAGCATGCGCAATGGCCTTTGCGCATGCTGTCGAAGCCGGGGCAGGATGCCTTCATGGCCGCTTCCCCGTCATCCGCTTCCCCGTCCTCGCCCTCCGTGCTTGACCTCGCCCCCGTCGTCCCCGTGGTCGTCGTGGAGGACCTCGCCGACGCCGTGCCGATGGCGCGGGCCCTGGTCGCCGGGGGCCTGCCGGTGATCGAGGTGACGCTGCGGACGCCCGTCGCGCTCGACGCGCTCCGGGCCATCGCCGCCGAGGTGCCGGACGCGGTCGTCGGCGCCGGCACGGTGCTATCCGCGCGGAACGTCGACGACTCCGTGGCGGCCGGTGCCCGCTTCCTCGTCAGCCCCGGCTGGACGGAGTCGCTGCTGACGGCGATGAAGGGGTCCGGGGTGCCGTTCCTGCCCGGCGTCTCGACGACCTCGGAGGTCGTGGCGCTGCTCGAACACGACGTCAGTGAGATGAAGTTCTTCCCCGCGGAGGCCGCCGGCGGGACCTCCTACCTCAAGTCCCTCGGCGGCCCGCTGCCCCGGGCCCGCTTCTGCCCGACCGGCGGGATCACGGCCGCCACCGCGCCGACGTATCTCGCGCTGGCCAACGTCGGCTGCGTGGGCGGCAGCTGGATGCTCCCCGCCGACGCGGTCGCGGCGCGGGACTGGGCTCGCGTGGAGTCCCTGGCGCGGGAGGCGTCCACCCTGCGGTGACGCTCCGCGGGTCCGCGGTGATCCGCCGCGGGCTACCGCAGGTGTGACGTGTCGTTCAGGAGCCGCACCGAGGCGTTGCCGTCGGCGTAGTAGGCCACCGCGGAGACCGAGGCCGCCGCGAGTTCCATGCGGAACAGGGACTCCGGCGGGGCGCCGAGCGCCAGGCGCACCAGCGTCTTGATGGGCGTGACGTGGGTGACGAGCAGGACCGTGCGGCCCGCGTAGGCCGAGGTCAGCCGGTCGCGAGCGGCCGCCACCCGGCGGGAGACCGCCGCGAACGACTCACCGCCCGGCGGCGCCACCTTCGGCGAGGCCAGCCAGGCGTTCAGTTCCTCGGGGTGGCGCTCGCGCACCTCGGCGAAAGTGAGGCCTTCCCAGGTCCCGAAGTCCGTTTCGCGCAGGCCCTGTTCGAGGTGGACGTCGAGTCCGAGGCGGGCGGCGACGGTGCGTGCGGTCTCCTGGCAGCGCTTGAGCGGCGAGGAGACGATCGCCTGGATCGTGCCACGCGCCGCGAAGGCGGCCGCCGCGCGCTCGGCCTGCTCGCGCCCCACCGCGGACAGCGACGGATCGGTGCCGCCGCTCCCGGAGAACCGCTTCTCGGGCGTCAGCGGGGTCTCGCCATGCCGCAGCAGTACGAAGGTGGCGGGCGCCCCGAGGTCGGCGGGAGCCGCCCAGCCGACGGGCGGAGTCCGCGCCGCGCTGCCCGCCGCCCGCCGGTCGGCCGCCTCACCGGACGCCACGGCACCACTGGACGCTACGGGGTCGCTGAACGCTACGGGGTCGCGGGACGCCGCGGTGCCTCTGGACGCCATGGTCCCGCCGGACGCTACGGGCTCACTGGACGCCCGGGTTCCGCCGGACGCCACGGTCCCGCCGGAGGCTACGGGCTCACTGGGCGCTACGGCGTCTCTGGACGCCACGGTCTCGTCGGACGCCACGCCCTCACCAGACGCTACGGCGCCTCCGGACGCCACGGCCTCATCAGACGCCGAGATCCCGCCAGACACCACAGCCTCACCGGCCACAGCGTCCTCACCGGCCTCACCCGCCACAGCGGCCACAGCGGCCACAGCGGCCACAGCGGCCACAGCGGCCACAGCGGCCACAGCGGCCACAGCGGCCACGTCAGCCTCACCGGCCCCGCCAGACACCACAGCCTCACCGGCCACAGCTGTCACGTCAGCCCCGGCAGCCTCACCGGCCCCGGCAGACACGTCAGCCCCAGCAGTCACATCACCGCCAGCCGACACCGCAGCCGAAGCACCCGCCCCCGCCAGCGCCGCCCGCGCCCGCGCCGCCCTCGCGTCCAGTTCCGCCGTCGACGCCGACGGTGACCACGCCGCGCCCCGCTTGCCCGCGTCCATCGCCTCGTTGGCGAGCCGGTCCGCGTGCTTGTTCTTCTCGCGCGGGATCCACTCGTACGTCACCTGGGACGCCGGGTAGATCCGCGCCGCCTCGGCGGCGAGCGGCTTCATGTCGGGGTGCTTGATCTTCCAGCGGCCCGACATCTGCTCGACGACGAGCTTGGAGTCCATGCGGACGTGGACGGAGGCGGCCGGGTCGAGCCGGTGGGCGGCCTTCAGGCCGGCCACCAGGCCCTTGTACTCCGCGACGTTGTTCGTCGCGACGCCGATGTACTCCGCGGCCTCCATCAGGGTCTCCCCCGTGGCCGCGTCGATGACCACCGAGCCGTAGCCCGCGGGCCCCGGGTTGCCCCGGGAGCCGCCATCGGCCTCGACGATGAACTCGCGCATGGACCAGCGTCCTTACAGGCCGGACTCGGACGTACGGACCAGGATGCGACGGCAGTTCTCGCACCGCAGGACGGTGTCCGCGGAGGCCGCCTTCACTTCGTTGACCTCGGTGATGTTGAGCTCCAGGCGGCAGCCCTCGCAGCGCCGCTGGTAGAGCTTGGCCGCGCCGACGCCGCCCTGCTGCGCGCGGAGCTTGTCGTACAGCTTCAGGAGGTCGGCCGGGATGGAGGCGGCGACCACCTCGCGCTCCTTGGTGGCCGTGGCCGTCTCGCGGTCCAGCTCCCCGGCGGCGGCGTCCCTGCGGCCCGTCGCGTCGTCGATCTTCGACTGGATCGAGGAGACCCGCTCGGTCAGCTCGGCGACCCGCTCCTGCGCGGACTCACGGCGCTCCATGACCTCCAGGACGACGTCCTCCAGGTCACCCTGGCGCTTGGCGAGCGAGGCGATCTCGCGCTGGAGGTTCTCCAGGTCCTTGGGGGACGAGACCGCGCCGGAGTCCAGGCGCTGCTGGTCGCGGGCCGCGCGCTGGCGGACCTGGTCGACGTCCTGCTCCGCCTTGGTCTGCTCGCGGGCGCAGTCGCCCTCCTCTGTCGTCGCGGCGACGAGCAGGTCGCGCAACTGCGTGAGGTCCTTGGTCAGCGACTCGATCTCGGCGTGCTCGGGAAGGGACCTCTTCTTGTGCGCGAGCTGCTGAAGGCGTGTGTCCAGGGCCTGGACGTCGAGCAGTCGGATCTGGTCGGCGGGCGCGGCGTTCAGTTGGGGGCTCCTGTTGAGTTCGGGGTCGAGGCCGCGTGGGCGGTCCAAGGGTCGGTGACCGTGTGCGAGACGTGGACGCGAAGGCCCCATCCGTTGCGGTCGGAGATCTGATCGAGCTGGGCTGCGGCCAGCTCGCACCAGGGCCACTCGGTGGCCCAGTGGGCGGCGTCGAGCAGCGCCAGCGGTGTGCGTTCGCGGGCCTCGGAGGCCGGGTGGTGGCGCAGGTCGGCGGTGAGGAAGGCGTCCACACCGGCGGCGCGCACGTCGTCGAAGAGGCTGTCGCCGGAGCCGCCGCTCACCGCGACGGTACGGATCAGCGCGTCCGGGTCGCCCGCGGCGCGGATGCCCTGCGCGGTGGCGGGCAGCCGCTTCGCCGCGCGCTCGGCGAGTTCGGCGAGGGTCAGCGGGTGTTCGAGCTCGCAGATCCTGCCGAGCCCGCGGCGGCCGTGCCGGTCGGTGGGGTCCGGCACGAGGGGGCGTACGACCCGCAGGTCGAGGGCGCCCGCGAGCGCGTCGGAGACGCCCGGATCGGCGCGGTCGGCGTTGGTGTGCGCGACGTGCAGCGCGACGCCGTTCTTGATGAGGTCGTGGACGACGCGGCCCTTGAAGGTGGACGCCGCGACCGTCGTCGTACCGCGCAGGTAGAGGGGGTGGTGGGTGACCAGGAGCTGGGCTCCGAGCCGCACCGCCTCGTCGGCGATCTCCTGGACGGGGTCCACGGCGAACAGGACCCGGGAGACCTCCGCGTCGGGGTCGCCGCAGACCGTGCCGACCGCGTCCCAGCTCTCGGCCAGATCGGCGGGCCACAGGGCGTCGAGGGCGGCGATGACTTCAGACAGACGGGGCACGGGGAAAGGCTACCTTCCCGCTGCGTTCGGCATGTCGTGCGTTACTTGCCGTGGCCCGGCGGCTACGGAACGCCCCGTAGGGGGCGCGGGGAACTGCGCGCTCGGCCCCGGAGAAGCCGCAGGCGCGACTGCCGAGTTCTGAGCAGATGCGTCTGCGGCTCTTCTGTGGTTGCTCGCGCAGTCCCCCGCGCCCTTACGGGACGCCTTCTACGGGGCGCCTTCTACGGGGCGAGGTAGGCCTTGAGGTCGCTCAAGACCTCGTTCGCCGCCGTCACGCCAAGGCCCAGGTACCACGTCTCGTCCGGGACGTCCTTCGCGTGCCCCTGCTTCACCGCGCCGAGCTTCTTCCACAGCGGGTTCTTCTCGGCCTGCGAGCGCCCCGTCTTCTCCGCGTCGCCGTAGACCCCCGTGAAGATCCAGTCCGCGTCGGCCTGGTCGATCTTCTCGGGGCTGATCTCGCTGGCCAGGTCGTTGCTCCGCTGGTTCGCGGGCCGCGGCAGACCGGCGTCGTCGAGGATCGTGCCGATGAAGGACGCCTTGGCGTAGAGGCGGACGCGGTCGGGCATGTAGCGGAGCATCGTGATGGTCGGCTTCTCGCCGCCGTGGGCGGCGGCGATCTCCTTGCCGAGGTCCTTCGCCCGCTTCTCGTACGCGGCGAGCTCCTCCTTGGCCTTCGCGGTCCTGTCGAGCGCGGCGGCGTTCAGGAGGTAGTTCTCCTTCCACGTGAAGCCGGGGCGGACGGAGAGGACCGTCGGGGCGATCTTGGAGAGCTGCGGGTAGAGCTTGGCGGCGCGCAGTTCGCTGCCGAGGATCAGGTCCGGCTTGAGCGCGGCGATGGCTTCCAGGTTGAGGGCGTTGATCGTGCCGACGTCCTTGGGGCTGCCGGCCGCCTTCTTGAGGTAGCCGGGGACGCCGTCGTCACCCTCGGTGGGGGCGTATCCGACGGGCTTCACGCCGAGCGAGACCACGTTGTCCAGCTCGCCCACGTCGAGGACGACGACACGCTGGGGCCGCTTCTTCAGCTCGGTCTCGCCGCGGGCGTGCTCGATCGTGCGCGGGAACCGGCCCGGCTTCGCCGTCGTGCCCATCTTCGCCGTCCGCTCGGCGGCCTTGGCGAAGTCGTCGCCACCCTGGGCGACGGCCTTGCTGCCGCTGCCGTCGTCGGACTTCGCGGAGTCGCCGTCGCCCGACCCGCAGGCGGCGAGCGTGAGCGCCGCGGTCACGGCGAGGGCGACCGTCGCGGCGGCGCGGCGGCCGCGCCGGGGGGACCGGGAGCGTACGGCTCGTGCGGGCCGGGTGAACTCGGACATCGGGACTCCAAAGGTGCGCCGCCCGGACCAGCCGAGCTTAGGTTCGCCTTACTTTAAGCAGCGCCACCTCGCGCAGCACAACCGCCCCTGCCCCCTCAGGCCAACCGGGGCATCTCCACCCTTCTGTGTGAAGCGGACAGCCGTGCACCCCACGTCAGCGCGTACGAAACCTAGCGTTTGAAGGCGGAGGTGACACCGACCATGACAGCGGCAACGATCACGGTGGACGGTTCCTACGCGGCGCGGCTCGCACGGCGGGGTGACTCCTGGTTCCCCGAGCGCTGGACGCTGGACTCCCCCGAGCCCTACGCGGTGCCGCTCGCCGGCCACCAGCCCGAGGAGCCCGGCACCGAAGTGCTGCCGCTGAGCGACGGACGCGTCCTCATCCACCGCCTGGTGGCCGGCCGCCACGCCTTCGCGCTGCTCTACCCGACGGGCCCGAGGACCGGTGAGATCCCCCTCGGTACCGTGGAGTGCCGGGGTCAGCTGAGCCTCCTGCCGCCCGCCCCGGACGGCACCCGCGCCTACGCCCTCGCGGTCGGCGCCCGCTCGACGGACGTATGGCTGGTGGCGGGCGGCTCCTTCGGGCCCGAGCACGTCGCCGAGGTGCCCGGACGCTGTTCGGGCGGTGTCTGGCTGGATCGTACGGGACGGCTCCTCGCCCTGGACCGGGAGTCGGCCGGGTGCGTCAAGACGGTCGCCGTCGACCTGGAGCGGGGCGGCGAGGTGTCACCGCTGCTCCAGATCGCCGAGGGGAGCGACGACCGGCTGCTTCTCGCCGACGCCGACAGCGGCCTGCTCCTCATCCGTTCGAACGCGCCGGGCCACGACCGGCTCGGCTGGGGCGTGCTCGGCGGCACCCTCCCCGTCCGCTTCCCGGAGTCGCTGCGGCTCGCGGACTGCGCGCTCACGCCGTTCGCGATCCAGCCCGGGCAGACGCTCCTGCCGGAAGGCTGCGCGGTGGCGCTGCGGATCGACGGAGCGGCGGGCACCTGGCTCGGCGTCTGGCGGCCCGCCGAGCGGCGCATACGGCAACTGCGCGCGCCCGAAGGCTGGTTGGCCGGTTCGGGTCGCTGGACACGGGACGGCGTACTGCGGCTTCCGTACGCGACACGGGCCGTGCCCTGCGGTGTCGCGCGGGTGACGGCGCCCCCGCTGGAGCGGGCGGACGCGCCGCCGCTCAAGCCGGCACCGCCCGCCGCGCCCCGGCCCGTACCGCTCCAGCAGGCACCCCTCGGCGGGCGGGTGGCGGCCGGTTAGACTCGCCCGGCTGTACGAAAGATCTTCTTACGGGGTGAGCAGAGAGATGTCGACCGAGGCCATAACGGGGACACAGACAGAGACACAGCACGAGACGCGGACGGAGACGCCGTGGGGCACGCAGTGGGAAACACAGTGGGAGTCCGACCCGCGGCAGGCGAGGGCCGCCGCCGTGTCCGCGACCGCGCGGTCCGGCGCCGGTAGGCACCGCGGACCGGTGGCCGAGCACGACGAGGCCACCGCGCCGAGGGGCCGCCACCGCAAGCAGCCGTCGGACTCCTGACCCACCGCGCCACGCGCGCCACACGCCGCGCGTCACGCACCACACGCCACGCGTCACGCGCCACAAGCACGCACCGCGTCGCGGAAAGCCCCGCCCAAAGGCCGCCAAAAGCGGTCCTCAGACGGGGCTTTCCTGCGTCTCCACCAAGAACCCGCCTGCCCCCGCTTCAGGTCTTCTCTCGTTTCAGCCCGAGTACCTCGGCCGCCGCGAACGTCTCTGCCGGGGGCCGCGCCGCGTAGTGCGGCGAGATCAGCTCGTCCAGCTCCTCGAAGGTGAACGCCTCCTTCGCCGCGTCGAACTTCGCCGCCACCCTGGGGCGTTCCACGATCGCGACCATCCCGCCGTGCACGACGAGCAGTTGGCCGTTGACGCGGGCGGCGGCCGGCGAGGCGAGATAGCCGACCAGCGGCGAGACGTGCTCGGGTGCGAGCGGGTCCAGTCGGCCGTCCGTCGGCTCCTGGAAGCCCTGGAAGACGTCCTCGGTCATCCGGGTCCGCGCGCGCGGACAGATCGCGTTCGCCGTCACGCCGTACTTGGCGAGCGCCAATGCCGTCGATGTCGTCAGGCCGACGATGCCGCCCTTCGCCGCCGCGTAGTTGGGCTGGCCCGCCGAGCCGGCGAGGAACGCCTCCGAGGAGGTGTTCACGATCCGCCCGTACACCGGCCCGCCCGCGGCCTTGGAGCGCTCGCGCCAGTGGACGGACGCGAAATGGGTGGTGTTGAAGTGCCCCTTGAGGTGGACGCGGATGACCGAGTCCCACTCGCTCTCGCTCATCGAGAAGATCATCCGGTCCCGCAGGATGCCCGCGTTGTTGACCAGGATGTCGAGCTTTCCGTATGTGTCGATCGCCAGCTGGATCAGCGTGCGGGCCTGGTCGTGGTCCGCGACGTCGCCGGTGTGGGCCACGGCCTGCCCGCCCTCGGCCCGGATCTCGGCGGCGACCTCCTCGGCGGGCGCCGCCGACGCCTCGCCGGAGCCGTCGCGCCCCGGCTGCCCGAAGTCGTTGACGACGACGCTCGCGCCGAGCCGGGCCAGTTCCAGGGCCTCGGCACGGCCGAGCCCGCGCCCCGCGCCGGTGACGACCGCGGCCAGGCCCTCAAGTGGCAGTGGCAGTGACGGCAATGACATCAACGTCAACGTCCTCTCAGATCTCGATGCACGTACGCAGGGCGGTCCCGGTACGCATCTGCTCCAGGGCCTCGTTGATCTCGGTGAGCCGCACGCGGTGCGTGATCATGTTCTCCAGGTCGATGCGGCCCGCCCGCCAGAGCGCGATGGCCCGCTCGTACGACTGGAGGACGTCGCCCCCGCCGTACATGGAGGGCAGGATCCGCTTCTCGTCGAAGAACAGCTCGAACATGTTGAGCTGGAGGTGGTCGTCCATGGCGCCCGCGCCGACGACGCACAGCGTGCCGCCGCGCCGCGTCGTCTCGTACGCCGTGCGGGCCGTGGCGGACTTGCCGACGACCTCGAAGACGTAGTCGAAGCCCTCGCCCGCGGTGATCCGCTGCTTGGCGTCGGCCAGTTCGCCGGGCCCGACCGCCTCCGTCGCGCCGAACGTGAGCGCCGCCTCCCGCCGCGAGGCGACCGGGTCGACCGCGACGATCTGTGCCGCGCCCTTGAGCCGGGCGCCCTGGATCGCGGAGATGCCGACGCCGCCGCAGCCGATGACGGCCACCGACGAACCGGCCCGCACATCGGCGGTGTTGATGGCCGCGCCGAGCCCCGTGGTCACTCCGCAGCCGATGAGCGCCGCGATGTCGAAGGGCACGTCGTCGGGGATCGGCACGGCGCACCCGGCGTCGACGACGACCTCCTCGGTGAAGGTGCCGGTGCCCGCGAAGCCGAAGACGTCGCCGCCGGGGCGCTTGAAGTTGGGGGTGCCCGCGTTCAGGAAACCGGCGAGACAGAGGTGGGTCTGGCCGCGCTTGCAGGCGGGGCAGGTGCCGCAGGCGGGCAGCCAGCAGATCAGCGCCCGGTCGCCCGGCGCGAGGCCGGTGACGCCGTCACCGACGTCGAGGATCTCACCGGCGCCCTCGTGGCCGGGGATGAAGGGCGCGGGCTGCGGCAGCACGCCGTTCATCGCGGAGACGTCGGAGTGGCACAGACCGGTGGCCCGGACCCGGATCCTCACCTTGCCGGGACCGAAGCCCATCGCCTCGACGTCGTCGAGGACTTCGAGCTTGTCCTGGCCTGTCTCGTGCAGTACGGCTGCGCGCATGGTGCGGCTCCTCTCGGGCGTACGAACGGCGTACGAAGCTCCGGGCTCGCCCCGAAGCGGCTCAGACGTGCTCGACGACGGTGTCGGCGAGGACCGGCGCGTCGTCCCGTTCGACCGCCGTGACCGTGGCCTGGACGCGGCCCTCGGTGCGCCACATCCGGAGGCGCAGGGTCTCGCCGGGGAAGACGACCCCGACGAAGCGGGTACCGTAACCGCGCACCCGGGACACGTCGCCGTCCAGCTGCGTGTCGACGACGGCCTTGAGGGTCATCCCGTACGTGCACAGCCCGTGCAGGATCGGCCGGTCGAAGCCGGCGAGCTTCGCGAACTCGGGGTCGGCGTGCAGGGGATTCCAGTCGCCGGAGAGGCGGTACAGCAGCGCCTGGTCCTCGCGGACGGGGCGCTCGACCTCCAGGTCGGGGTCGCCCTCGGGGGCGGGCAGCCGGGTGGCGGGGCCGCGGTCGCCGCCGAAGCCCCCTTCGCCGCGTACGAAGATCTGGGCGTCGCTCGTCCACAGCGGGCCCGCGTCGTCGGCGGCCTCGGAGCGCAGGACGAGGATCGCGGCCTTGCCCTTGTCGTACACCGCGGCGACCTTCGAGGTGGTCATGGCCTTGCCGCTGACGGGGATGGGGCGGTGCAGCGTGATGGTCTGGCCGCCGTGCAGCACCGCGGCGAGGTCCACGTCGATGCCGGGGGCCGAGAGGCCGCCCATCATTCCCATCCCGGCGCCGGCGACGGTGGCGAAGCTGGGCAGGACGTGCAGCCGGGACTCCAGCGTGTACCGCAGTTCGGCGGGGTCGGTGGCGGGCGCCCGCGCCGAGGCCCAGGTGGTAGAGCTGGACGTCCTTGTGGTCCCAGGCGATCTCGGCGGACCGGGGTTCGGCGGCCACGGCCTTCGCGGCGTCAATGGGCATGGGGTGGCAGCTCCTTGGGCTCCTTGGACTCCTGGGACGGTGGCGGAAGACCTCGGTGCGGCCGTCCGCACCGTCGACCGCACCGAGGCCGCAACCGGGCCGTTCTAGAACGCGTTCCAGTCCGGCGTCCCATGTATAGCCGAGCCCCGGGAAGTTGTGAAGGCTCCGGACGCGCGCCGCCTGACGCGACGTCAGTTCCGTCGCTGTGACATTTGTACCGGCCGCTTCCGTACAACCGGCTCTGCCGCCGCCCCGCCCCGCTCCGTACCGTCGTCACCCATGAACAGCAGCAGGAAGGACCGCGCCGAGGGGCGGACCGCGCACGAGTGGCGCGAACAGTGCCGGCGAACGGGAAGGGGGGACAGGAAGAGCATCGAGGCACCCGGTCCGCCGCGCACTGGCTTCGTCCTCCTGCCCTGGCTCCTGATGGGCCTCGGCTCCCTCTCCCACCTCCTCCAGGGCAAGGCCCCCAACCCCTGGATCGGCGGCATCGGCCTCCTCGTCCTCAACTCGCTCTACGTCTTCATCGCGTTCCGCGCCTTCGACAAGCGCACACGCGAGGCCCGCTCCACGCGGGTGGCCCTAGCCGCGCTCGGCCTGCTGACCGTCGCGCTCGCCGCCGGCTACGGCGGCAGCTGGCTGCTCTTCTTCCCCCTGCTCGGCCTGGCCGTGGGGGCCGTCGTGCGCGGGCGGGGCATTGGCTCCCTCGGGCTCGGCGTGAGCGCGCTCGCGGGTGTCGTCGGCGGGTTCAGGGACGGCTGGGGCGCGGTGGAGATCGTGTACGGCACGTTCCTGTCCACCATGGTGACCGCCGCGATCCTCTCCCTGTCCGAGGCCGTCCACGAACTGCGCGACACCCGGGAGGAGCTGGCCCGCGCCGCGGTCGAGAAGGAACGGCTCCGCTTCTCCCGCGACCTGCACGACCTGCTCGGCCACACCCTCTCCGTGATCGTGGTGAAGGCGGAGGCCACCCGGCGCCTCGCCCCCCGCGACCTGGACGCGGCGCTCGGCCAGGTCACCGACATCGAGTCCGTCGGCCGACAGGCGCTCACCGAGATCCGCGAGGCCGTCACCGGCTACCGCCAGGGCAGCCTCGGGCGAGACCGTCGTCGACCCGGCGCTCGCCGCGGCCGCGCTGAGCGCCGGGCCCAGCCCGCTGACCGGCCGCGAGGCGGATGTCCTCAAGGCGTCGGTGGACGGCGCCACGGTCGCCGACATCGCGGGCAGGCTGCATCTGTCGGAGTCGACCGTGCGGAACTACCTCTCGGCGGCCATCGGCAAGACCGGCACCCGCAACCGCATGGAGGCGGTGCGGGAGGCCCGGCACCGGGGCTGGCTCTAGACGGTCTCGGTTCCCGGGGGTGTTCTCTTCGTCCTCTTCGTGCGCGGCATCCACAGGAGCAGCACCACCACGCCCGCCAGCAAAATGAACCCGCTCGTGCGGAACGCCATCGCGTAGCCGTCCGTCAGCGCCTGCCGTGACGTCGAGCCGTCCATGCGCGCCGCCGCGACCGTGGAGAGCACCGCGAGGCCGAGCGCGCCGCCCATCGTGCGGGACGTGTTGATCAGGCCCGAGACGAGGCCCGCGTCGCCGGGTGCCGCCCCTGAGGTGGCCAGCGAGGCGAGCGGGGTCGTGGCGAGGCCCGCGCCGAACATCATCATGATGCCGGGCAGCATGATCGAGGTGACGTACGCCCCGTCGACCGTCATCGTCGACTGCCAGCCGAAGCCCGCGGCGGCCACCACGATGCCGACCACGGAGACGTTCTTCGCGCCGAGCACCGGCATCACGCGCGGCGCCAGCATCGAGCCGAGGACGATGGTCAGGGAGGACGGGATGAGGGCGAGGCCGGCCTTCAGCGGGGAGTAGCCGAGGACGTTCTGGGCGTACAGCGTCATGAACATCCACATGGCGAACATCCCGCCGCCGCACACGAACATCGCGGCGTTCGCGGCCGACACCGACCGCACCTTGAACAGCTTCAGCGGCATCAGCGGCACCTTCGTGCGGGCCTCCACGGCGAGGAAGGCCCCGAGTAGCGCGAGCCCGGCCGCGAGCGGCACGAGGGTGGCCGCCGCCGTCCAGCCCTTCTCCTCGGTCTGCACGATCCCGTACGCGAGGGTGGCGAGCCCGGCCGTGACGAGCACGGCGCCCGGCACGTCGAGGCGGCGCGCCTGGCCCGCCCTGCTCTCGGTGAGCCAGGCCATGCCCGCGACGATCACCAGGGCGCCGATCGGTACGTTGATCAGGAGGACCCAGCGCCAGGAGAGCAGGTCGGTCAGGACCCCGCCGACGAGGCCGCCGGCCGCGCCGCCGCCCGCGCCGACCGCCGACCAGACGCCTATCGCCCGTATCCGCGCCGGGCCCTCGGGCACGGCCGAGGTCAGGATCGTCAGCGTCGACGGCGCGAGGATCGCGGCGCCGAGCCCCTGCACGGCCCGCGCCGCGAGGAGCTGCCACTCGGCCTGTGCGAGGCCGCCGCCGAGGGAGGCGACGGTGAAGAGGCCGAGGCCGAGGAGGAACATCCGCTTGCGCCCGAAGAGGTCACCGGCCCGGCCGCCGAGCAGCATGAAGCCCGCGAAGGCGATGGAGTAGGCGTTGACCACCCATTGCAGCCCGATGGCGCTCATGCCGAGGTCGGCGCGCATCGAGGGCAGCGCGGTGTTCACCACCGACACGTCGAGGACGACCAGGAACTGGCCGGCACAGGCGGCGAGCAGGACCGCCCACACCGGGACGGACTTCTTCGGCGGGGCGGTGGCAGCGTCAGGGGTGTAAGTGGTGGAGGGCGTCTGGGCCATGACAGCCATCCTCTCAAGCCACGCAAGCCCCATGCATCGGACATTGGCTGCATGTACCTGGGCCGAAGGGCCTAGGCCCTCGCACGCCGCACGCCGCACGCCGCACGCCGACCGCGGCGGCGCCCGGAATCCGGGGGCCGGGGCTTCGGACCGGACCCGGCCCCGAACCCCGCCCCCTACCCCCCTACCCCCGCAGCAACGTCACCACCGCCGCCCCGCCGAGCCCGATGTTGTGCGCGAGCCCCACCCTCGCTCCCTGGACCTGCCGCGCCCCCGCCTCGCCCCGCAGGTGCCAGGTCAGTTCCGCGATCTGGGCGATGCCGGTCGCGCCGAGCGGGTGGCCCTTGGAGATCAGGCCGCCGGAGGGGTTCACCACCCAGCGGCCGCCGTACGTCGTCGCGCCGCTCTCGACGAGCTTCCCGGACTCGCCGGGCCCGCACAGGCCGAGCGCCTCGTACGTCAGGAGTTCGTTGATGGAGAAGCAGTCATGCAGCTCGATGACGTCCACGTCCGCGATGCCGAGCCCCGACCTCTCGTACACCTGTCGCGCCGCCGCCCGCGTCATCGGCTGCCCGACGACGTCGACGCACGAGCCGGAGGCGAAGGACTCACCGGTGTCCGTGGTCATGGCCTGGGCCACGATCTCCACGGCCCGCTCCGCCAGACCGTGCCGCTCCACGAACCGCTCCGAGACGACGACCGCGGCGGCCGAACCGTCCGAGGTCGGCGAGCACTGGAGCCTGGTGAGCGGCCGGTGGACGGTCTTGGCGGCGAGGACCTCGTCGACGGTGCACGCGTCCTGGAACTGGGCGTACGGATTGTTCACCGAGTGCCGGTGGTTCTTGGCGCCGACCGCCGCGAGCTGCGCCTCGGTGGTGCCGTACGTCTCCATGTGCTCGCGCGCCGCGTTGCCGAAGATCTGCGCGGTGGGCGGGGTCATCTCGAAGCCGTGCCGGGCGGCCATGATCCCGTAGTGGCGGGCCACCGGGGACATCTTGAAGTCCGCCCCGTCACCTCCGCCCGCACCCCCGCCGCCCAGCGAGCCGCGCGCCATCTTCTCGAAGCCGAGCGCGAGCACGCAGTCGGCGATCCCGCCCTCGACGAACTGCCGGGCCATCATCAGCGCGGTCGATCCCGTCGCGCAGTTGTTGTTGACGTTGTAGACGGGGACGCCGGTCAGGCCCAGTCCGTAGACGGCGCGCTGCCCGGCGGTCGAGGGCTGGAAGCAGTAGCCGACGGCGACCTGCTCGATCCGGTCGTACGTGATGCCCGCGTCCTCCAGGGCCTTGGTGCCCGCCTCCTTCGCCATGTCCCAGTACTGCCACTCCCGCGTCTCGGGCTTCTCGAACCTGGTCATCCCGACACCGACGACGTACGCCTTCATGATCGTCCTCTCGGTCACGGAGCATGTCAGTCACGCGGCAGGCCGAGGATGCGCTCGGCGACGACGTTGAGCTGTACCTGGGTGGTGCCGCCCGCGATGGTCAGGCAGCGCGACATCAGGAAGCCGTGCAGCGCCCGCTCCCCCGCGCCCTCGCGCACCGCGCCCGCCGGGCCGAGCATCTCCAGGGCCAGTTCGGCGACCTTCTGCTGGTGGGCGGTCTGGATGAGCTGCCGGAGAGGACGGGCGGCGTCACCCCGTCCAGGACGTACCCGTCACCGACGGCCACCGCGGTGAGCGTGCCCCCGCCGAGCGCGACGGCGCCGATACGGGTGCCGGCCGCCGGCTCTGCGGCCGGCGCGTGGGCGCCCGCACGGCGCAGCACCAGCGAGGCGAGGGAGCTCGACACCAGCGGTCCCGGCAGTGCGGCCCGCGCCGCTTCTTCGAGGACGACCGCCAGGTCGCGCACGTCGCCGCCCCCGCCCCCGTACTCCTCGGGCAGGTGCACGCCGAGCAGCCCTTGCAGGGCGAGGCCGTCCCAGTGGGCGGGGTGGCCGCCGGCAGGGGGTCGTCGAGCAGCTGGCGTACCGCTTCCGGTGGGACGGCGCGCGCGACCCAGCCGCGTACGGCCGACGCCAACTCCCCTTGTTCCCGCGTGAGTCCGATCCCCATGGGCATCCTTGCCGGTAGCAGCTGCCGGGACCGCGACAGAGTAGAACACGTTCCAGTACGAGGGAAGGCTGACGGCGGGTCAGATACCGCGCGCCCGCCGACCGCCGGTGACGAGTCGGTCAACAACAGGTCCACTCGGTCAACAACGGGTCAAGGCTTCCCCTCGTACGACGCCCGTCGGAATAGTCGCCCGGGGAAACAGGTTCGGCTTACACGTACCCCGTAACCCCTGGAGAGTCCGACCTTCCGCCCTGGAGGCCCCACCCCATGTCGATGACGACGACCCACCCACGCGGCATACGCGGAGTCGTCCCCGTACTCGCCTTCTCCGGCATCGTCGTCGCGGTGATGCAGACCCTGCTCGTGCCGGTCATCAAGGACCTGCCGACCCTGCTGGGCACCGCCCCCTCGAACGCCACCTGGGTCCTGACCGCGACCCTCCTCGCGGGCGCCGTCGCCACGCCGATCATGGGCCGCCTCGGAGATCTCTTCGGCAAGCGGAAGATGCTGCTCGCCAGCCTCGCCGTGATGGTCGTCGGCTCGCTGATCTGCGGATTCACCGACGATCTGCTCGTGATGATCGTGGGCCGCGCCCTCCAGGGCTTCGCCATGGGCGCCATCCCGCTCGGCATCGGCCTGATGCGTGACCAGCTGCCCCGCGAGAAGCTCGGCTCCGCGATGGCCCTGATGAGCTCCTCCGTCGGCGTCGGCGGCGGCCTCGCGCTGCCGTTGGCCGCGCTCGTCGCGCAGCACGCCGACTGGCACACGCTGTTCTTCGGCGCCGCCGGCCTCGGCGTCCTCTCGATGGCGCTCACCCTCGCCTTCGTGCCCGAGAGCCCCATGCGCGCCAAGGGCACCTTCGACGTGCTCGGCGCGCTCGGCCTCTCCGCCGGGCTCGTGCTGTTCCTGCTGCCGATCACCAAGGGCAGCGACTGGGGCTGGAGCTCGGGCACCACGCTCGGCCTGTTCGCCGCCGCGGCCGTCGTCCTCGTCCTGTGGGGCGTGATGGAGCTGCGCGTGCAGGCGCCGCTGGTGGACCTGCGCACCACGGCCCGCCGCTCGGTGCTCTTCACCAACCTCGCCTCGGTCATGGTCGGCGTCGCCTTCTACGCCGTCTCGCTCGTCCTGCCGCAGCTCCTCCAGCTGCCGTCCGCCACCGGCTACGGCCTCGGCCAATCGATGGTCGTCGCGGGCCTGTGCGTGATGCCGCTCGGCCTGACGATGATGTTCACGGCGCCGGTCTACGCCCGCCTCTCGGCGAAGTACGGCCCGAAGACCACCCTCATCCTCGGCATGCTGATCATCGCGGTCGGCTACGGCGCGGGCCTCGGCCTGATGAGCGCCGCCTGGCAGACCATCGTCGTCTCGGTGGTGCTCGGCGCGGGCATCGGTCTCGCCTACTCCTCCCTGCCGGCGCTCATCATCGGCTCGGTCGACCCCTCCGAGACGGGCGCCGCCAACGGCCTCAACACCCTGATGCGCTCCATCGGCACCTCGGTGTCGTCCGCCGTGATCGGCATGGTCCTCGCCAACACCGCGGACCACGTCGGCGGGGTCGCCGTGCCCACCATGCACGGCTTCCGTGTCTCCTTCCTGATCGCCACGGGCGCGGTCGCCGTCGGCCTGCTCTTCGCCCTGTTGCTGCCCTCCGCCCGCCGCTCCACCACTCCGCAGCTGCGCGCCAGCAGCGAGGAGGACGCCCACCTGGAGCGGGCGGCCGAGGTGCTCGCGGGCTTCCAGGGCCGCGTGCACCGCGCGGACGGCGCGCCGGTGGCCCGCGCGAAGGTGACGCTCATCGACCGCCGCGGCAAGCAGGCGGGCGCCGCCCTCACCGACGACGAGGGCCGCTACGCCCTGGCCGTGCCCGCCGACGGTTCCTACGTCCTCGCGGCCACCGCCACGGGGCACGCGCCGCGCGCCTCGGAGGCGGCGTACCACGGGGACGACCGGCCGGTGCGGGTCGACCTGGCGCTGACGGGTTCGTCCGACGAGAGCGACGTCCCGGCCTGACGTGCGTACGCGGCCGGCGTGCCGTGCACACCCCCGTCACCCCGGTGGCGGGGGTGCCGTGCATCATGGTCTGCGTCCTGCGTCATGGGCGCCGGTACCACCCATTCGTACGTACGACCTGGAGGAAACCGTGGCCGTGGCCGCCGCCCCCGCACCGGAGGTCCTCGCCGCGTTCGAGGCCGCCAAGGGCTTCATGCCGCGCGGTGAGGGCCTCGCGCTGTACGCGGCCGCCACGGAGGCCGCCGCGCTCGGCCTGCCCCTCCTGGAGGTCGGCACGTACTGCGGGCGCTCCACGATCCTGCTCGCCGACGCGGCCCGCGCGGCCGGGGTGAGTGCGATCACCGTGGACCACCACCGCGGCAGCGAGGAGCAGCAGCCCGGCTGGGAGTACCACGATCCGGAGACCGTCGACCCCGAGGTCGGCCTGATGGACACGCTCCCCACCTTCCGCCGCACCCTGCGCCGGGCGGGTCTGGAGGAGCACGTGATCGCGGTCGTCGGCCGTTCGCCGCAGGTGGCGAAGGCGTGGGGCGGGGCGCTCGGCCTGGTCTTCATCGACGGCGGCCACACGGACGAGCACGCCACGGCCGACTACGAGGGCTGGGCGCCGCACGTCGCCGAGGGCGGGCTGCTCGTCATCCACGACGTGTTCCCCGACCCGGTCGACATCATGACCGGGCAGGCGCCGTACCGCGTCTACCTCAGGGCCTTGGCGTCCGGGGCGTTCACCGAGGTCTCGGCGGTGGACTCGCTGCGCGTACTGCGGCGAACGGGAGCGAGGATCTGACCTCGCCGATAGGCTCGCCCTCGTGTCGTACGTAGGTCCGGAATTCGATCCCTCCCAGCCGCCCCGCCGCCGCATCGGCCGCCCACTGACCGTGGCGGTGGCCGCGCTGGTGCCCACCTGCCTGGCCGGCTGGCTGGTCTACCAGGCGACGAGCGGGTCCGACGGGAACGAACCGGCGAGATCGCTGCCGGCGTCGTCGAGCCCGTCCGCCGAGCGGTCCACGCCCTCCGAGGCCGGCCCAGCCTCCCCCTCGAAGTCGGACAAGGGGCAGGAAAAGGACAAGGAGAAGGGCGACGACGGCAAGGGCGACGGCAACGATTCGAGTACGAAGTCGCCCACGCGCCGCCCCGCCGTGGACGGACCCCTCAAGGGCAAGGTGGTCGTCGTCGACCCCGGCCACAACACGGGCAATTTCCGTCACACCGCCGAGATCAACCGCCAGGTCGACATCGGTACGAACCGCAAGGAATGCGACACCACGGGCACGTCGACCAACGACGGTTACACGGAGGCCACGTTCACCCTGGACGTCGCCCGCCGCCTGCGGACCCTGCTGGAGAAGCAGGGCGCCACGGTCAAGTTCACCCAGGACGGCGACCGCCCCTGGGGCCCGTGCGTCGACGAGCGTGCCCGGATCGGCAACGAAGCCCGCGCCGACGCGGTGGTCTCCATCCACGCCGACGGCTCGGGCGCGGGCAACCGCGGCTACCACGTGATCCTGCCCGCGAAGGTGAGGGGCGGCGCGGCCGACACCTCCCCGATCGTCGCCCCCTCCCGGGAGTTGGGCGAGCGCATCGCCGGAAAGTTCCTGAGCGCGACGGGCAGCGCCCCCTCCAACTACGTGGGCGGCGGCACCGGCCTGGACGTCCGCAGCGACCTCGGCGGCCTCAACCTCTCCACGGTGCCCAAGGTGTTCATCGAGTGCGGCAACATGCGGGACGCGAAGGACGCGGCGCTCTTGAAGAGCGGGGAGTGGCGGCAGAAGGCGGCGCGGGGCATTTCTGAGGGAATTGGCGGGTTCCTGCGGGGATAGCGGCCTCCCGTCGGCGTGAACGGGCTCGGGGGTCGGCTCGTGAACGTCCGCAGTCCGATGTGTGCACGTCTTTATCCCGAGCAGACACCCCGCCTGTTCGGACGATAATGTCCTCCGTACGATGGGGGGCCACCCCCGCGCTTCGCGCACGCGACACGACCGCGACTCAGGCGACAGCGACGCCTCCACCGACGAGACGACTTACGAAGGACCTGAAGTGAATTTCCGCTCTCTCACTCGAGGCGACGGCGTGGTGATCGCAGCAGCGGTGTTGCTGTTCATCGCCTCGTTCCTGGACGTCTTCGACATCGCCGAGGCTCCGGATTCGCTGGACATGACGAACGCTTGGGACAGCGGCCCCATGCTGCTCAGCGTCACTCTGGCCGGAATCATCGGTGCCGCGTGCATCATCATCTCCCGCGCCCTGCCGACGACCCCGAGGGTCCTTGGTCTCGACCTCGGCCACTTCGGCGTCGCCTTCACCATCTTCGCGGCGTGGAGCGCCCTCGGGCAGATCTTCGATGCGCCCGGCGGCCTCAACAACATGGGCCAGGGAGGCGACGACGGTTTCGACTCCGGCGTCGGCCTCATCCTCTCACTGATCGCGACTCTGGTCATGGCCGCCGCGGCCGTCCTCACACTGGCCGTCCCGGCCTTCAAGGCCCCCCTCATGGGCGCCCCGCGTCCGGCCGCCCCGCAGCCCTACGGCGGTCAGCCGCAGGGTGGTTACGGCTACCCCGGCGCCGGTGCCGGCCAGCCGCAGCCCGGCGCCCCCTACGGCGCCCAGCCCGGCCAGCCGGGCCAGCCGCAGGGGCAGTCCTTCGGCGGTCAGCCGCAGCCGCAGGGCGGGCAGACCCCGCCGCCCGCGCAGGCGCAGGCCTCCGGTGACTTCTCGCCGTTCTGGTTCGCCGTGCCGGTGCCGCGTCCGCTGTACGCGGAGGACGGCTCGCCCACGCCGATCGCCGAACTGGCGCCCGGCACCTGGTACTTGGCCGTCGAGCAGCGCGGCGCGACCCTGGTGGCCCAGACGCAGGACGGCCGCCGCGGCGTCCTTCAGGACTCCACGGGGATCCAGCGCGGCTGACCCCGCAGGCACCCTCGCGGCCCCTCGCCCTTCCGGGCGGGGGGCCGTTGTCGTACAGTCGCCCGCCAGCAGGCAACTGACAGGCCGTCAGTAACCAGGAGGCACGCGATGAGGCTCGGGCTCGCACTCGGCTACTGGGGCCGCGGCCCCGACCCCGGCCACCTCGCCCTCGCCCAGGAAGCCGAACGGCTCGGCTACGACTCGGTGTGGACCGCCGAGGCCTGGGGCTCGGACGCCTTCACGCCGCTGACCTGGATCGCCGCCCACACCTCACGGATCAAGCTCGGCACGGCCGTCGCGCAGATGGCGGCCCGCTCCCCCACCACCACCGCCATGCACGCCCTCACCCTCGACCACCTCTCCGGCGGCCGGATGACGCTCGGCCTCGGCCTGTCGGGGCCGCAGGTGGTGGAGGGCTGGTACGGGCGGCCCTTCCCGAAGTCGCCGCTGACCGCGACCCGGGAGTACGTCGAGGTCGTCCGCCAGGTGCTGCGCCGCGAGGGCCCGGTGGAGGTCGCCGGCCGCTTCCACGCCCACCCCTACCGGGGCGAGGACGGCACCGGCCTCGGCAAGCCGCTCAAGCCGATCACGCATCCGCTGCGGGCCGACCTGCCCGTCCTGCTCGGTGCCGAGGGGCCCAAGAACATCGCGCAGACGACGCGCATCGCTGACGGCTGGCTGCCGCTGTACTGGTCGCCGACGCGGACGGATGTGTACGAGGCCTCGCTGGCCGACCTCCGTGATGGCTTCCTCGTCGCCCCCATGGCCCGTGCCAAGGTCTGCGACGACGTCGCCGAAGGGCTGCTCCCCGTCAAGGCCATGCTGGGCTTCTACATCGGCGGCATGGGGCACGCCGCCCGCAACTTCCACGCCGACCTGATGGCGCGCATGGGGTACGAGGAAGAGGCTTGGCGCGTCCAGGAGTTGTTCCTCGCGGGGCACAGGGAGGAGGCCGTGCTCGCGGTGCCGGAAGCCTTCGCCGACGAGATCTCCCTGGTGGGGCCGCGCGAACGCATCGCGGAGCGGCTGAAGCTGTGGCGCGCGGGCCCGGTCACCGACCTGCTGGTCGTCGCCCCGGACCCGCACACGTTGCGCGTCCTCGCCGAGCTCAACTCCTAGGCGGCGCCTAGCCGTTCTTGAGCTGACCGGTGGAGGGCACCTTGTCCTTGACCTCCGCGCCCGCGCTCTTGCCCGCGTCCTTCACGGAGTTGATGACGCCGTCGAAGGAGTTCACGATCGAGTCCGTCGACTCGCCCTTGCGGAGCTTGGAGGGCAGGTCCTTCAGGGCGTCGATGCCGGCCGTCAGGGGCGCCACCGCCTTGGCGAGGGTCGGGTCGCCCTGTGCGTTCTTCGTCGCCGCCTTCAGCCTGTTGTACGTGAACGCGCCCGCGAGGCCCGCCTTGATCAGGGCCGTCGTCCGGCCGTTCGCGCCCTTCTTGAACTTGCCCGCGCGGAAGGGCTTCACGATCCACTGGTACGTGGCGCCCGCCGCGAGACCCGCGTTGGCGACGAAGCGGGTCTTGGCGAACTTCTGCTTCTCGGCGGTGCTGGTGCCGGACGGCGCCGCCGCGGTGTCCTTGTCGTCGCCGCCGCAGGCCGTCGCTCCGACGAGCAGCGTGCAGCACAGGGTAAGGGAGACTCCGGCACGGCGGACGGATACGGGGCTGGGCAAGGCAGCGACCTCCAGGGGTGAGCGGTCCTCCCGGCAGCCTCGCCCCGGCCACCGGGCGCCGCCACCGGGGCGGGGCCGTCCGGGGCGCCGGGTTTCGACGGGCGGGAACCCGGTACCCGGCCCCCATGTCCCCAGGTCGACGCACACGCGGCAACAGCGCAGCGCAGATCATCGTGGTCATCGCGGATGTCATGGCCCTGATCCTCGGGCTGTGGATCCTGATGTACCTCTTGGACGCCAATCGCGCCAACGACCTCGTCCAGTTCGTCCATGACGTGGCCCGCTGGCTCGCTGGGTGGTCCCATGACCTGTTCACCTTCGACGAGGCGTGGGCCAGGGTCGTCGCGGGCTACGGCCTCGCGGCGGTCGTGTACCTGTTCGTCGGCCACGCGGTCGCGGGCCGGCTGCGCCGTTACTGAGGCACTCCCCCGCGCCCGGCCCCGGCTACCGCGCGGCCTCGCAGCACTCCGGTGCGAGGCCCCGCGGCAGGCGTTCGCCCGAGAAGACCGCGCAGGTCGCCTCGTCGCCGCCGAGCGCCGCCACGGCCAGGAGCAGGGAGCCCGCCGTCCAGGTGGTGAGTTCCTCGGGCCAGATCGTCTTGTCCTCGAAGACGTAGCCCGTCCAGTACAGGCCGCTTTCCGGGTCGCGCAGGTGCTGGATGGACTGGAGGATCTCCAGGGCCCGGTCCGACTCCCCGATCATCCACAGGGCGAGGGCCAGTTCGGCGCTCTCGCCGCCGGTGACCCAGGGGTTCGGGACGACGCAGCGCACGCCGAGGCCCGGCACCACGAAGCGGTCCCAGCCCTCCTCGATGCGCGCCGTGGCCTCCTCGCCGCTCAGCGCGCCGCCGAGGATCGGGTAGTACCAGTCCATCGAGTAGCGGTTCTTGTCGAGGAACCGCTCGGGGTGGCGGCGGATCGCGTGCGCGAGGGCGCCGGCCGCCAGTTCCCAGTCGGGCTGCGCCTCCTCGCGCTGCTCGGCGATGGCGAGGGCGCAGCGCAGCGCCTGGTGGATCGAGGAGCAGCCGGTGAGCAGCGCGTCGGTGACCGGTGTGCCGTCGGCCTCCCGCTTCCAGCCGATCTGCCCGCCGGGCCGCTGGAGCGCGAGGACGAACTCGACGGCGGCGAACACGGTGGGCCACATGCGGTCCAGGAACGCCTCGTCGCCGGTGGCGACGTAGTGATGCCAGACACCGACGGCGACATACGCGCAGAAGTTGGTCTCGCGGCCCCGGTCGGTGACGTCGTGCGGGTCGCCGTCGGCGTACGCCGCGTACCAGGAGCCGTCCGGGTTCTGGTGCCGCGCCAGCCAGTCGTAGGCGCGCTCGGCGGCGGCGTGCTCACCCGCGGCGTCCAGGGCCATGGCGGCCTCGGTGTGGTCCCACGGGTCGAGGTGGTGTCCGCGGAACCACGGGATGGCGCCGTCCTCCCGCTGGACGGCGAGGATGCCGCGTACCGTCGCCGTCGCCTGATCGGCCGTCAGGACGCCGGGCAGGACGAGGTGTTCGGTCCGTTCGGGGCTCGTCACTTGGCGGCCACCGCGGCGTCGGCCGCCGCCCGCGGCAGGTGCGGCTTGGTCGCGTAGGCCACGAAGCTCTTGCCGACGACGGGGTTGAGCAGCTGCTCGGCCACGCGCGTGGCGAGGGGCTTCTTCATGATGTCCCAGACCAGCAGCTTGTGGTACGCCCGCACGGGCAGCGCCTTGTCGTTGTCGACGCCGAACGCGCACTTGAGCCACCAGTACGGGGCGTGCAGCGCGTGCGCGTGGTGGGTGCCGTACGGCTTGAGGCCCGACTCCCGCATCCTGGCGAGGAGTTCGTCGGCCTTGTAGATGCGGATGTGGCCGCCCTCTACCTCGTGGTAGGCGTCGCTGAGCGCCCAGCAGACCTTCTCGGGGCCGTAGCGCGGGACGGTGACGGCGATGCGGCCGCCGGGCTTGAGGACCCGCACCATCTCGGCGAGGACGCCCTTGTCGTCGGGGATGTGCTCCATGACCTCGGAGATGATCACGACGTCGAACGACGCGTCGGGGAAGGGGAGGTTGAGCGCGTCGCCCTCCATGGCGGTGGCCGTCGCGCCCGCCGGGGCCTCGCCCGCCTCCTTCATCGCGGCGAACCACTTGGCGACCTCGCGGATCTCCTCGGCGTTCTGGTCGAGGGCCACCACCCGCGCGCCGCGCCGATAGCACTCGAAGGCGTGCCGGCCCGCGCCGCAGCCCAGGTCGAGGACGCGGTCGCCCGCGGCGAGCGGGAAGCGGGTGAAGTCGACGGTCAGCATCAGCGATGGCTCCCGGAGTGCGTCGGGGTGGCCGCGGTGCGGCCGGGGTTCGTGGCGGCGGAGCGGCGGATGGCCTCGCGGTAGCGGTCGGCCGTGCCCTTGGCGGCCTGCGCCCAGGTGAACTTCCGCAGGACGCGTTCGCGGCCCGCGTGGCCGAGGCGGGCCCGCAGCTCGCGGTCGCCGAGGAGCCGGTCCAGGGCGGTGGCCAGCGCGCCCGCGTCGCCCGGCGGCACCGCGAGGCAGGTCTCGCCGTCGGGGCCCGCGACCTCCGGGATCGCGCCGCCGGTGGTCGCGACGAGCGGCGTGCCCGTCGCCATGGCCTCGGCCGCGGGAAGGGAGAACCCCTCGTACAGCGAAGGGACGCAGGCGACCTGGGCGGAGCGGACGAGGTCGACCAGTTCGGCGTCGGTGATGCCCTTGACGAACTCGACACAGCCTTCGAGGCCGTAACGCTCGATGGCCTGGGCGACGGGTCCGTCCTCGGCGCGCTTGCCGACGACGACGAGGTGGGCGCCGGGGTGCTCGACGCGGACCTTGGCGAGCGCCTCGACGAGGTGGACCAGGCCCTTGAGCGGGACGTCGGCGCTGGAGGTCGTCACGATGCGGCCCGGCACCTCGGGCACGGCCGGGTCGGGTGAGAAGAGGCCGGTGTCGGCGCCGATGTGGACGACGTCGACGCGGTCCTCGCGCACCCCGAGGTGGTCGATGATCTCCTGGCGGGAGGAGCCGGAGACGGTGAGGATGGACGGGAGGCGGCGCGCGACGCGCTTTTGCATGCGCGTGAACGCGTACCAGCGGCGGACGGACAGGCGGCGCTTGAAGTCGGGCGCGGCGTCCAGTTCCAGCTGCCGGTCGACGGTGATGGGGTGGTGGATCGTGGTGACCAGGGGCGCGCCGAGGTCGCCCAACAGGCCGTAGCCGAGGGTCTGGTTGTCGTGCACGACGTCGAAGTCGCCGCGCCGGGCGCGCAGATGGCGCCGGGCCCGCAGGCTGAACGTGGCGGGTTCGGGAAAGCCGCCGGTCCACATGGTCGCCACTTCGAGCGCGTCGACCCAGTCGCGGTACTCGTCGCGCTTGGGCGTACGGAAGGGGTCCGGGGAGCGGTAGAGGTCCAGGCTCGGCAGTTCGGTGAGCCTGAGGCCCGCCAGGCCCTCACCCTCGTCGAGGACGGGGTAGGGCTGCGCGCCGATCACTTCGACGCTGTGGCCGAGCCGGGCCAGCTCGCGCGAGAGATGGCGTACGTAGACACCCTGGCCCCCGCAGAACGGGTTCCCTTTGTACGTCAGGAGGGCGATGCGCAACGGTCGGTCGCCGTCGGCGTCGGAGCCCTCTCGGGGGCCCGCCTCCATGGCCTCAGCGGTCACTCTCGGCCCCCTTCTCCGTGCAGTTGTCCGCGAGGTTACGCCGGGACGGTAATGTAGAACAAGTTTCAGACTTGATCGCTGAGTGATCGCTGAACGAGCTTTGAATCTACCGGCAGGTAGGCGAGCTGTAAGGCCCGGATCAGGTGATTCGCGCCACGACAGCCTCCCTGCCATGCTGTGCGATCTCGGGAGGCGATTTCCAAAGGGGCATCGACATGACAGCGGAAGCCAAGGCGGGGAGCCCCGCGACGCCGCCCCTCACGGAGCGCCAGGAGGCGCGCCGCCGCCGCATCCTGCACGCCAGCGCCCAACTGGCGAGTCGGGGCGGCTTCGACGCGGTGCAGATGCGCGAGGTCGCCGAGGCGGCGGGCGTGGCCCTCGGCACGCTCTACCGCTACTTCCCCTCCAAGGTCCATCTCCTCGTCGCCACCATGCAGGACCAGCTCCAGCACATGCACACGACGATCCGCAAGCGTCCGCCCGCCGGTGAGACGCCCGCCGAGCGGGTCGCCGAGACGCTGATGCGGGCCTTCCGCGCGCTCCAGCGCGAGCCGCACCTCGCGGACGCGATGGTGCGGGCCCTGACCTTCGCCGACCGTTCGGTGAGCCCCGAGGTCGACACGGTCTCGCGGCTGACGACGGCGATCATCCTGGACGCGATGGGCCTGACGGAGCCGCCGACCGCGCAGCAGCTCTCCGCCGTGCGGGTCATCGAGCACACCTGGCACTCCGCGCTGATCACCTGGCTGTCGGGGCGGGCGTCGATCGCCCAGGTGAAGATCGACATCGAGACCGTCTGCCGCCTCATCGACCTCACCGCCACCCCCCGCCCCTGACCCCCGCCGAGGCGAGGGGCGCACAGTTGGCCGACAAACGCGCCCCCCGGCCTCGCCCTTGGCCAGTTCTCTCTGTCACGACCGGGGTACTCCCCGCTATGAATGGTCAGCGTGCTTGGGTGGAGCAACCGGAGCGGGAGCTGGAGGGGCAGAGCGTGATCCGGGTACTTCTCGTGCACGACGCCTGTCTACTGCGATTGGCCCTGGCGGAACAACTCGCCCGGGAGCCGGATCTGGAGGTGTTTCATACGCCGTGGTCACACGCACGCGGCCGATTGCGCAGCGTACGGCCCGACCTGTGCGTGGTGGATCTCGACGACGAGGCGGCACAGGCGTCCACCCCGCTCTGCGAACTGACCGGTCCCACGGCGCACGGCCGGGGCTGTCGCGTCCTGGTGCTCGCCACCGCGAACCGGCCGGGGCAGCTGCGGCGGGCGGCGGAGGCGGAGGCACTCGGCTACGTGAACAAGGCGAGCGCGCTGGAACGGCTGCTCACCGGGATCAGACAGGTGGCGGCGGGGCAGCGCTTCGTCGACGAATCGCTGGGGTTCGGTTTCCTCAAGGCGGCTCAAATGCCGCTCACTCGAAGGGAGTTGAGTGTTCTGTCACTCGCCGCGCGGGGCGCCTCGGTCGCCGAGATCGCGCACAGTCTCCATCTGACCAACGGAACGGTGCGCAACTACATGGCCGCCATCACCCGCAAGACCGGGGCGCGCAACAGGATCGACGCGATACGGATATCCCAGGGCGAGGGGTGGGTGTGAGGCGGCGGGCGTCGCTTTCCGGTCACCCGCGCCGTTGAGGTCACGGTAGAGAGCGGAACGCTCCAGGAGCTCGTCGTGCCGCCCGCACAGGGCGTGCGCCCCGTCCATCACGAGGACGCGGTCGGCACGGCGGGCGGAGCTGACACGGTGCGCGATCACCACCAGGGTCCCGCCCGGGCGGGCCGCGAAGGCGCGCTCGGCGCGGGCCTCCGCGACCGGGTCGAGATGACAGGTCGCCTCGTCGAGGATCGCCAGCGGCGCCGACGAGACGTAGGCTCGCGTCAGGGCGATCAACTGGCGCTCCCCGCCCGACAGTTCGCTCGGCGTGACGGGCGCGTCGAGGCCGCCGAGGCGTTCGGCGAGCGGGGTCAGACCGACGGCTTCGGCAGCGCCGAGCAACTCCTCGTCCGGGACCTGGCCCTCGCGCAGGTAGCGCAGATTCTCGCGGAGCGTCCCGGTGAACACGTACGCCTCCTGGGGGATGAGGACGCGCCGCGCGGCGGCCCCGGGCCCCGTGACGGGCTCACCGCCGAGACGGACAGCGCCCTCCCCGGGCTCCAGCAGACCGGCGGCGAGCCCGGCGAGGGTGGATTTGCCGATGCCGCTGGGGCCCACGACCGCCAGGTGGCCGCCCTCGGGCACGACGAGATCGAGCCGCCGCAGGACGGGGTCGGCGCGGGGGCCGTAGGCGAACGTGACGCGGGAGAGGTGGAGGGCGGCGGGGGCCGCGCCGTCCCTCGTGGCCGGCGCGGCGCCGCCCTCCGCGGTCGGTTCGGCGGCCGGTGGCTGCTCCCACACCAGGCGGCGCAGGACGATCGCCAGGCGGGAACCGCTCGCGCCCAGGCCGTGGACCAGGTTGTGCAGGGCGGGCAGGAGGGCCTGGGTGACATAGGCGAGCGCCCCCACCAGCGCGCCCGGTGTCACCCCGTGGTCCAGGAGCCAGGGGGCCGCGGCCAGGAGCAGGACGAGCGGCAGCTGGCCGCCGGTCGCGAGGGCGGCCGTGCGCAGGACGCCCCAGCGGGCGAGCGACCGCGCCGCCGCGTACTCCGCGGTGACGCCGCGCCCCAGCTCCCTCGCCATGTCCCGCTCGGCACCCGCCGCGGCGACGTCCCTCAACCCCGGGCAGACCAGGCCCAGCTGGGTCGCCAGCTCCTCGTCGGCGACGAGGTAGGCCTCCTGGCGGCGGGCCAGCGGTCGCAGCGACGCCACGAACAGCGCGATCCCGGCCAGGAGCGGCGGCGCGACCACCAGGAGGAGCAGCGGGGCCAGCGAGAACAGGCCGGCCAGGGCGCCCGCCGCCGTGAACACGAAGGACCGGGAGACCATCACCAGGCCCGCGAAGGTATCCCTGGCGATCTCCACCTGCTGGGTGAGCCGGGACACGGCGGCGCCGTCCGCGTCCCGCAGGCCCCGGTCGACGACCTGGCGCACCAGGCTGTCCCGCAGCGGTTCGACGAGGTCGGCGACGGCCCGGTACACCCGTGCCGTGCCCCAGGCGGCGGCCGCCACGCCGAGCGCGGCCCCGCCGAGCCAGCCGAGACCGACCGCCTCGCGCCCCGCGAGGAACCCGTCGTCCAGGGCGCGCGCGAGGGCGTACCCGGTGAGGAAGGTCTGCCCGGTCTCCAGGACCGACCAGAGCGCGAGCCGCAGCACCACAGGCCATCTGCGCCACAGGAAGCGGGCGCCCCGGCGGTACGGACCCCGGGCGACCGGCACCGAATCCTGCGCCGAGCCCGGTGTCAAGCCCTGCGTCGAGTTCTGCGCCGAGCCCGGTGTCGAGCCCTGCGCCGAGCCCGGTGTCGAGCCCAGTGTCGAGCCCTGAGCTGAGCCCTGCGTCGAGTCCTGCGCCGAGCCCGGTGTCGAGCCCTGCGTCGAGTCCTGCACCGAGCCCTGAGCTGAGCCCTGCGTCGAGTCCTGCGCCGAGCCCGGTGTCGAGCCCTGAGCTGAGCCCTGCGTCGAGTCCTGCGCCGAGCCCGGTGTCGAGCCCTGACCTGAGCCCTGCGTCGAGTCCTGCGCCGAGCCCGGTGTCGAGCCCTGAGCTGAGCCCTGCGTCGAGCCCGGTGTCGAGCCCCCCGGTGGCCTCACGCTTCGAACACCTCCCGGTACTCGGGGCGTTGCCACAGCTCCGCGTGGGTGCCCACTGCCCGGACACGGCCCTCGTGCAGCCAGGCCACGGCGTCCGCGCGGGCCGCCGTCGTGGCCCGGTGGGCGATGACCAGGCGGCTGCGGTGCGGGGTGTGGTGGAGCAGAGCCTCGGCGATGTGGTGTTCCGTCACGGTGTCCAGGCTCGACATCGCGTCGTCCAGGATGAGCAGCCGGCCGCCTCGGGCGAACGCCCTGGCCAAGCCCAGGCGTTGGGCTTCGCCGCCGGACAGGGGCGCCTGCGCGCAGGGCGTGGCGTAGCCGTCGGGCAGGCGGGTGATGAACGTGTCGGCGCGGGCGGCGCGGGCCGCCTCGCGCACGCGGGACGGTGCGGGGCGCGGGGCGCCGAAGCCGATCGTGTCGGCCAGGGTCGCGCCGAGCAGCGCGGGCCGCTCGAAGGCGTAGCCGACCTCGCGGCGCAGCTCCTCGCGGCTGAGCGAGCGCAGCGGAACGCCGTCGAGGCGTACGTCTCCTTCGTCGGGGTCGGCGAGGCGGCCCGCGACGGCGGCGAGCAGTGACTTGCCCGCGCCGGAGCGGCCGACCACGGCGAGGGTGCCGCCCGCGGGCACCGTCAGGTCCAGGCCGTCGAGCACGGCACGCCCACCGCGGGTCACCTTGATGCCGCGTAACTCCAACCGGCCGTCGCCGGGCGGCAGTTGCGCCTGGCCGTACTCGGTGACCGGCTCGGTGAGCACCTCGGCCAGGCGGCGCGCCGTCGCCCGTGCCCGCACCAGGCCGCCCAGCTGGCCGACGAGCACCCCGATGCCGGTGGCCAGCACCGCGTAGCGGGAGGCGGCCAGCAGTTCGCCGACGCTGATGCGGTGCCGGAGCAGCAGATGGCCCGCCACCGCGACGACGGCGAGCTGGAGCAGGGGCGCGACGGTGACGGCCTGCGCCTGGGAGCGGCCCTGGATCCGCCACATCCGGTGCCCGTGGCGGGAGAGTTCGGGCAGGTCACCGAGGACCCGCGCCGCCTCCTTGTCCTCGGTGCGCGCGGCGGCGACGGTCCGCGCGCCGCCGATCGCCTCGGCCAGGCGCCCCGCGATGATCCCCTGCACCTCCTGGTAGCGGGCCACGCAGTCGGAGGAGACACGGACGAACGCCCGCAGGAGCAGGACGAGGACGGGCGCGCCCGCGAGGAACGCCACGGCGAGCAGGCCGTCGATCAGGGCGAGGGCCACCACGGCGCCGAGGGGCGCGGCCAGGGCGGCGAGGAGCGCGGCGAGGGTGGCGGGGGCGATGCCCGCGTGCGCCGCGTTGTCGACGAGGCGGGCCACCAGGTCGCCGTGGGAGAAGCGTGCGGTGGCGCGAGGCCCGGCGCCGAGCACATGGCGGATGACGCGACCGCGCAGCCACGCCGTGGTGCGGGCGTTGGTGGTGCCGGTGAGGACGCTGTCGCAGGCGTCGAGGAGGGCGCTCGCACCGATGAGCGCCGCGCAGACGAGGACCCAGCGGGTGGCGTCGTCCCCCGCGGCGCCGGAGGCGTGGCCGGTCAGGACGGCGTCCAGGGCGCGGCCGATCGCCAACGGCAGGAGCAGGCTCGCGCCCGCGGCCGCGACGGTGCACAGCGCCAGGGCCGCGCAGCGGGCGGCGCTGTGACGGGTAGCCGCGTGCAACAGGCCCGCGTCCGTGGCGGGTTGGTCCTGCGGGCGGGAGGTGGTCGTCGCCATGCGGTGGGTGTCCTCGCGTGGTCGCGTGCCGGTACCCCGGGCGTATCTCGTGGCCGTGCCGCTGACGTCAGTGAGCCCGGGCGGGCGCCCTCGCGGGTGCCGCCCGGGCCCTCATGACTACCTGCTCGTCAGGCGCGGCTACGCCTCACGGACAACGTCACAGACAGAGGGTGACGCTGGCCGTGCTCCAGCACAGCAGCAGGCTCGCGTTGCTGCCGCCGCCACCGGTCATCTCGTCGGATTCCATGCTCTGCAGGTCGAGGAGTGCCATGATCTTCCCTTTCGTTTGGGGACGTGGCTTGCGGTTGTGTCACGACCCCGCGATGACGCGGGACCGGCTCTGGGGCCGCCGTGGTGGCGGCAGGAAGGGGAGGTGCGCTCCGGTGTCGCCGAGCGCGGCGGCGAGTGCGAGGAGGCAGCCCGCCGTCCCGGTGTGGAGGTCCATGGACAGGCGCATCATCTGGTCGCCGGGGAAGGCGAGTTGGCCCGCGTACGACATGGAGAACCAGCCGAGGGCCTCGATCTGCGCGGCGACGTCCTCGGGCGTGATGCCCGGTGTGGTGCTGCGGTTGACGTGCAGCAGCAGTCCGGCCCTGCCGTGCTGGAGGCCCGGCTGCACGCAGAAGCGGGAGCGCGCGGCGGCCAGGATGCCCGGCCGCGCCCCCGCCAGGTCGGCGTCGTCGCGGTGGGCGAGGTAGTCGTCGAGGACCATGCCGATGCCGACGCTGCCGTCACCGAGGTAGGGCATGGTGCGCCAGCCCTCGTCCACGCCGAGGCTGCCGTCCCGCTGGGCCACGCACCGCGCGAGGTCCCGGCGCAGCGCCTGCCCCGCGAGGTCGAGGAGGGCGGCGTCGCCGCCGCGTTCGTACAGGCGCAGGAAGAGCAGCGCGGGTCCGGTGGCGCCGCGCAGGAGGCCCGCGCGCCGCCGCGTGTTCGGCGGGTCGTCCGTGGCGAGCTGCTCGGTGAGCCGTTCGGCGAGGACCTGCGCCGCGCGGAGGGCATGGTCGGCCAGTTCGCGTTCGCCGGTGCTCTGCGCGAGGGCGTCGAGGGTGAGGCCGACTCCGGCGAGGCCGCCGTGCAGGTCGGAGGGGAGCCGGTGCCAGTTCTCCTGGAGGAGGAGTTCCATCAGGTCCAGGGCGCGTGTGCGGTGGCCGAGGCGGTCGAGTACGTGGGCGATGCCCGCGAGCCCCTCGTCGTAGCCGAGCGGTGTGCCGGGCGGGACGGGCCCGGTGTGCTTCAGGAGCCACCGCTCGCCCTCCTCGTAGCGCTCGGCACCGCTCTCGGCGAGGGCGAGGAGGACCCCGGCCGCACCCTGCGCGACGCCGAGCCCGCCGCCCTCGCCGAACTGCGCGATGTCGCCGGGGAAGAGCCGGTCGTCGCGCTCGGGGGTCGCCGAGGCGAGGATGGCCTTGACCATCGAGTCCCTGCTGTACGGCCAGTCGGCGGGGTCGACGAACGGCGCGACGGCCTCGGCGGCCGGCCTGACGGCACCGCCGCCGCGCTCCCGCGGGTTCCGCTCGTGCGCGTCCTGCTCCTGCGGGGCCCGCTCCTGTGGGTTCCGCTCGATCTCCGCCACCGCCTCGGCGAGGAACTCCCCTGGCACCTCCGGGAATTCGGCGGCGATGACCTGCGCGAGGTGCGCGGCCTTGTCCCGGTCGATGGCGAGCAGCGAGGTGACCGGCAAGAAGAGGGCGAGGCGCAGGCAGGCGAGGGCGTAACGGTCGATGTCGGTGCCGGTGCGGTCCGGCGGCGCGAGGAACCCGGGGTTGGCGACGACCTGGCGGCCCGCCTCGCCGACGGACGTCGCCGCCTCGAAGTCGAGGAGCGAGACGGACCGGTCGTCGGGCGCGACCATGATGTTGAACAGGTGGAGGTCGTTGAAGACGACGCCCCGCTCGTGCACGGCGGCGACGGCCTTCTCGACGTTGCGGTGGATGTCCAGCGCCCACGTGGTGTACGCGGCGACGGCGCCGGGCTCGGGCTCGCTGACGCAGAGCGGATGCCGGTGCGCGAAGAAGGAGTTGAGGGTGGCGCCCTCCAGGAAGTCCATGACGAGGAAGCGGTGGTCGCCGAGGAGGAACCAGTCGCGCACCTCGGGGGCGACACCGAGTCCGGTGAGCTTCTCCAGGGCGTTCTTCTCGCGTTCGAGGCGGGCCACGGCGTCGGCGCCGTCGGCGGCGAGCCCGGCGTGCGGTCGGCCCTCCTTCAGGACGACCCGGCGGCCGTCGCGGAGGTCGGTGCCCGCGTAGACCCCGCCGCCGTTGGAGAAGTGCAGGGCCTTCTCGATGCGGTACGGCAGGTCGGTGACGGTGGTGGTGTTGCGCGCCGCGAGCTCCGGTTCGAGGAAGCCGGGCAGCTTCACCCACGCGGGGACCTTGAAGGCGGGGTCGCGCGGGTCGGGCACGAGCCGTCCCTCGGCGTCCTCGATGGCGGGCACGAGCGTGCCCTTGCCGTTGTCGCACATGCGCCGCGTGAAGGCGCCGTACCTGACATACAGCGGGCCTTCACGCCAGCGCAGGTCGGTCAGGATGTAGGGGCCCTCGCTCCCTTCCAGGAGCGCGCCGAGCTCGCGCAGGACGGCGTGCAGCCGGTCCTCGTCGGCCGGGTAGACCGTGACGAACTTGCCACTGCCGTCACGCCCCGCGTATTTGCTGTTGCGCAGGTGCAGGAGGTGCTTGGCCGGCACGAACTTGAAGGGGATGGAGCGCGGGACGCAGTAGTCCCACACGATCTCCGCGATCCGTCCGGCGTTCTCCGGGGTGGCGGAGACGTGGATCTTCCAGCCCTGCTGGGGTGCGGGCAGCGGCGTACCGCTGTCGTCCACGGGCACGAGGGAGAACCAGTCGCCCGAGCGTCCGGAGCGCCAGCCGTCGGGCACCGGCCGGCGGGCCGCGGCGAAGTCGGTGGCGGCGCCCGGGGCGCCCACGGACGACAGTCGGTCCGGGGTCTCGTAGAAGAGTCTGTCGGCCAGACAGTAGACCTCGTACCGCTTGTCCATGCGTCCCCTCCTTGCGTCGCGTGGCGATGAGATTTCCAGGACGCAAACGGCCGGAACAGTAACGGCTGTCATCAGATCACCGTGCGGTACGCATACGTAAAGTCGTGTTCGCCGACGTTCGAGAGCAAGGAACTGATGTTCGAGCGAGGAGGGAAGGGGTGGCCACGCCACCGCATGGCGACGCCCGCGCCGTCGGCCCCTTCGGGCCCGGCGCGGGCGTCCTGCGGATGTGCCGCCCCCGTCAGTCCTCGGGCGGGAACACGACCTCCCCGCTGTCGGCCAGCGTGAGGGCGATCGCCTCGACCGGGCAGCCCTCCGCGGCCGCGAGGACCTGTTCGTCGGCGTCGCACTCGGGGGCCGCGGGGTGGGACTGCCGGGCGGCGTCCAGGGCGAAGGCGCCGGGTGCGGTGATCACGCACATGCCCGAGCCGATGCAGACGGACCGGTCGACCTCGACGTGCCAGCGGTCTCCCATCAGGCGCCCACCCCTTCATGACCGGCCGGTTCATGACCGGCCGGTTCGTGGCCCGCGGGGAGGTGGCCCGCGGGGAGGTGGATCATCTTGTGCTCGAAGTACTCGCCGTACCCCTCGGGCCCGAACTCGCGGCCCAGGCCGGAGTTCTTGTAGCCGCCGAAGGGGCCGAGCATGTCGAGGCTGAAGGTGTTCACCGAGTACGTTCCGGTGCGCACCCGCCGGGCGACGTCGATGCCGCGCTCGACGTCGGCGGTCCAGACGCTGCCGCTCAGGCCGTAGTCGGAGTCGTTGGCGATCTTGACGGCCTCTGTCTCGTCGCCGTACGGGAGCAGGCAGATGACGGGACCGAAGATCTCCTCGCGGGCGATGCGCATGGAGTTGTCGACGTCACCGAAGAGGGTCGGTTCGACGTACCAGCCCTGGCCGAGTCCTCGCGGGCGACCGCCGCCCGCGAGGATCTTGGCGCCCTCCTCCTGGCCGATGCGGATGTAGTCCAGGGAGCGCTGCTGCTGCCGCTTGGCGACGAGCGGCCCGAGTTCCGTGGCGGGGTCCATCGGGTCGCCGACCTTGAGCGCGGACGCCGCGGCGGCGAAGGCCTCGGCGAACTCGTCGTAGCGGGTGCGCGGCACGAGGATGCGGGTCTGGGCCACGCATGCCTGGCCATTGATCATCCAGGCGAACGGCACGATGCCCGCGACGGCGCCCGCCGCGTCGGCGTCGGGGAGGATCACGGCGGCCGACTTGCCGCCGAGTTCCAGGGTGACGCGCGTGAGGTTGCGGGCGGCGACCTCCATGACGCGCTTGCCCGCGGCGACGGACCCGGTGAAGGACACCTTGTCGACGGCGGGGTGCCCGACGAGGTACTCGCTGACCTCGCGGTCGGCGGAGATGATCGAGAGCACGCCTTCCGGCAGGCCCGCCTCCGCGGCGATCTCCGCGAGGATGTACGCGTCGAGCGGCGCTTCGGGCGAGGTCTTCAGGACCACCGGGCAGCCGGCGAGCAGCGCGGGGGCGAGCTTGGCGGCGGCGGTGAACTGCGGCACGTTCCAGGGCACGACGGCCGCGACGACGCCGACCGGCTCGCGGCGCACCAGCAGTTTCCCGAGGACTCCGTCGCGGCTCTCCTCGTAACGGAAGTCGCGGGCGACGGTGAGCGCGGCGTCCCACACCATCATCGCGGCGAGGGCCTGCACCATCACGCTGGAGGCGTACGGAGTGCCGTTCTCGGAGCTGATGACGCGGGCGATCTCCTCGTGGCGCACCGCGAAGCCGTCCTTGATCCTGGTGACGATCTCGATCCGCTCGTCCAGGGACATGCGTGGCCAGGGGCCTTCGTCGAACGCCTTGCGCGCGGCGGCGACGGCGCGGTCCACGTCGGCGGGGGCGGCGTGCGGCACGCGGGCGAAGACCTGGCCGGTGTGCGGGGAGACGACGTCGATGACGTCCCTGCCGAGCGGGTCCACCAGCTCCCCGCCGATGAACAGCTGTCCGTGTTCCACGAGCTCCGTCATGGCTGACTGCCTCCTGCGGGGGCTTTCTGACACTGGTCCCTGACACTGGTTCCTGGCACTGGTTCCTGACGCTGCTTCAGAACTGATACCAGTTCTAGTTCCAGGAGTCCACGCGCCGTACCGCCAACTGACCGGAGATGCGGCCTACTTGGGCGCACATTGAAACCAGTTCTAGTTATAGTGAGGGCGGCATCCGCCGACGAGAGACGAGGCGCCCATGACCACCCCGCAGGAGACCGAACCGCCGGTGATCGGGCACGGCGGGGGCGTCTGGAGCGTCAAGGTCCCGATCCCCGACAACCCCCTCGGCTTCACCCTCGTCCACCTCCTGGACACCGACGACGGCCCCGTCCTGATCGACACCGGCTGGGACGACCCCACCTCCTGGTCCACGCTGACCGCCGGGCTCGGCCGGTGCGGCGTCGCCGTCGAGGACGTACGCGGTGTGGTCATCACGCACCACCACCCCGACCACCACGGCCTGTCCGCGAAGGTCCGCGAGGCCTCCGGGGCGTGGATCGCGATGCACGAGGCGGACGCGTCCGTCGTACGCCGCACCCGCTCCAGCCCGCCCGAGCGCTGGTACGGCTACATGGCCGCGAAGCTCACCGCGGCGGGCGCCCCCGCCGGGCACGTCGCGCCGCTGCTCCGGGCCCGGGACGAGGGCAGCCCCCGCCGACTGCCCGGCCTGGACCCGGCCCTGCCCGACCGCGGGATCACCCCCGGCGAGCTCCTGGACCTGCCGGGCCGCCGCCTGCGCGCGATCTGGACGCCCGGCCACACCCCCGGCCACGTCTGCCTGCACCTGGAGGAGGCGCACCCGGCGGGCCTGCGCGGCACCGGCCGCCTCTTCTCCGGCGACCACCTCCTGCCCGGCATCACCCCGCACATCGGCCTGTACGAGGACCCGGACGACGACACGGTCACCGATCCTTCCCCAAGCTCTCGGCTCCGCTCAAGCAGGGGAGACCCCATTGGCGACTACCTCGCCTCCCTGGAGCGGGTCGGCGCCCTGGACCCGGCGGAGATCCTCCCGGCCCACCAACGCGCCTTCACCGACGCACCGGCCCGTGTCCGCGAGCTGATCGCCCACCACGAGGAGCGCCTGACCGCCCTGCTCGCCCTCCTCGCCGAGCCCCTCACCCCCTGGCGGCTCGCCGAGCGCATGAAGTGGAACCGTCCCTGGGCCGAGATCCCCTACGGCTCGCGCAACATCGCGGTCTCGGAGGCCGAGGCCCATGTGCGGCGGCTGGTGAAGCTCGGGCGGGCGGAGGCGGTGGCGGGCAGCGACCCCGTGACGTATGTGGCGGTGTGACCCGAGGGGCCCCTGCCCGGGCCGGTAGAGTGAGCGGGTCGTCCTCACGTCCGCGCGGGGGGAAGCCGGTGCGAATCCGGCGCTGCCCCTTCCCCGAGTTCTCGGCGTCGCCGAGCAGGGGAGGCCCGATCCGTACGCCATGGCTTCGGTGATCCGGAAGCCGGCGCGGAGCGTGACCGGCTCGCTTCATCGGGACCCCCGATGAGCGGCACCGTCGAGGTATACGGAGCCGGAGCCGCCCGGAAGCCGTGCCCGCACGGTCCGTGCCGCCCCGCTCCCCGCAGGGAGAGGCAACCCGCCGCATCATGAACGTTCGCCGCAGCGCAGCGGTCCTGGCCGCCGTGGCCGTATTCGGCTCGGCCGCCGCACCGGCCGCCTTCGCGGACGACGCCCCGTCGCCCTCGACCGCGCTCCCCTCGGGCCTGTACGGCACGTCCGACCCCAAGTTCGACGGCGTCTTCCGGCAGTCGTACGCCCTGCTCGCCCTGGACACCGCGGGTGTCGAGCCCGCCCAGAAGGCCGTGACGTGGCTGACCGGGCAGCAGTGCGCGAGCGGTGGCTTCGCGGCCTACCGCGCCGACGCGAGTGAGCCGTGCGACTCCAAGACGCCGGTCGACAGCAACTCCACCGCCGCCGCCGTGCAGGCCCTCGCCGCCCTCGGCGGCCACGACAAGAGCCTGGCCAAGACGGTCGACAAGAGCGTGGCCTGGCTGAAGTCCGTGCAGAACCAGGACGGCGGCTGGGGCTACAACCCCGGCCTGCCCTCCGACGCCAACTCCACCGGCATCGTGGTCGGCGCCCTCGCCGCGGCCGGTGAGAACCCCGCGGACGTGAAGTCGCAGAAGGGCGGGTCCGCCGACGACGCGCTGCCGAAGCTCGCCATGGACTGCGGCAAGGGCGACGGCGCCTTCGGCCTCGCCGACGCCAAGTCCGGCAAGCTCTCGCCGAACGCGGACGCCACCGCGGCCGGTGTCCTCGGCAGCCTCGGCAAGGGCCTCGTCGTGACCCCGGGCAAGAAGTCCGCGGGCGAAGCCCCCAAGTGCGCGAAGCCGGACACCGCCTCGCAGGCCGCGAGCAACGGCACCGGGTACCTGCTGAAGCTCCTCGGCGCGAACGACGACCACCTGATGTCCGCGATGCCGGGCGCCAAGGACCAGCCGGACCAGGGCAACACCGCGGACGCCGTGGTCGCCCTCGCCGCCGCCGGGCAGAACGACCAGGCCAAGAAGTCCGCGGAGTGGCTCGCGAAGAACTCCGCGGCCTGGGCGAAGCAGTCCGGCCCCGCCGCCTACGCCCAGCTGCTCTTCGCCGCCCACGCCGCCGGCATGGACCCGCGCGACTTCGGCGGCGCGGACCTCGTCGAGCGGCTGAGCGCCCAGGGCCCGCCGCCGGAGAAGACGTCGAAGTCGCCCTCCGCTTCGGACGAGAAGGACAGCAAGAACGACGCGGGCGTCAGCATCTGGTGGATCATCGGCGTCGGCATGGTCGCCGGCATCGGCATCGGCTTCCTGTACAGCGCCAACCGCAAGAAGCAGCAGCCGTGACGCGGGGCCGGACAGGCCGGACGCGGGCCCGCGGGTGGCGCGTACGCACGGCGGCCGGGGCGCTTCTCGCCGCACTGCTCTGCGTCCTCGCCGCCGCGCCCTCCCAGGCCGCCGGCTACCGCTACTGGTCGTTCTGGGACCGGGACGGCGACACATGGACGTACGCCAGTCAGGGCCCCGGCACCGCCCGCCCCGACGACGGTGACGTCCAGGGGTTCCGCTTCTCGGTCTCCGCGGGCTCCCAGGACGCCGCCAAGCCGCGCGGACCGGCGGACTTCGCGGACATCTGCGCGAAAACGCCCGCTCAGGACGGCCGTAAGAGGGTCGCTCTCGTCCTCGACTTCGGTACGCGCGGGGACGCCCCGCGCGGGGAGTCGCCGCCCGCGCCCCGGCTGGCCTGCGCCCGTGTCGCCGAGGACGCCACCAGCGCGGAGGCGCTCGCCTCGGTCGCCAAGCCGCTGCGCTACGACAGCAAGGCACTGCTCTGCGCCATCGACGGCTACCCGAAGGCGGGCTGCGGCGAGCAGGTGTCCGCAGACGGGACGGATCGCTCCCGCCCCGAGGAGAAGGCGAACGAGAACCAGGACCGGAACGACGGCGGGCCCTCCGTGGGTCTGATCGCCGGGATCGCCGCGGTGGCGGTGCTCGGCGGTGCCGCGTTCTGGCAGGCCCGGCGCCGTCGCGGCTGACGCGGCACCGGACACGGACAGCACGATGAGGGACCTGACGAACGGCCATGCCCGCGCGAGCGGCCTCCTGCGCCGCCGCCGCGCCCCCGAGGCACACCGGAGCAACGCCCTGCATCCGGGTGCCTGGTGGGTGTGGGCGCTCGGGCTCGGCACGGCCGCGTCCCGCACCACGAACCCACTGCTGATCGCGCTGTTGATCGGCGTCGCGGGCTACGTCGTGGCGGCGCGCCGGACCTTGGCGCCGTGGGCGAAGTCGTACGGCGCGTTCGTGAAGCTGGCGCTGTTCGTCATCGGCATCCGGCTGGTCTTCGCGATCGTGCTGGGCTCGCCGATCCCGGGCACGCACGTCCTCATGACGCTCCCGGAGGTCCCGCTGCCCGCCTGGGCCAAGGGCGTGCGCATCGGCGGCCGGGTCACGGCGGAGGGCGTGGTCTTCGCGCTCTACGACGGGATCAGGCTGGCGGGCCTGCTGATCTGTGTCGGCGCGGCGAACGCCCTCGCGAGCCCCTCCCGGCTGCTCAAGTCGCTGCCGGGCGCGCTGTACGAGGTGGGGGTCGCCGTCGTCGTGGCGATGACCTTCGCGCCGAACCTCGTCGCGGACGTGCAGCGGCTGCGGTCCGCGCGACGGCTGCGCGGCCGCTCCGACCGCGGGATGCGCGGGCTGCTCCAGGTCGGCCTGCCGGTCCTGGAGGGCGCCCTGGAGCGGTCGGTGGCGCTGGCCGCCGCCATGGACGCGCGGGGCTTCGGGCGCAGCGCCGCCGTGCCCGCGGCCGTGCGCAGGGCCGTCGCCGTACTGACGCTCGGCGGCCTGATGGGCGTCTGCGTGGGGACGTACGGACTGCTGACCGCGCAGGGCGGCTCCTACGGCGTGCCCGCGCTGGTGGCCGGTCTGCTGGCGGCGCTCGCGGGGCTGCGGCTCGGTGGCCGCCGGGCCGTGCGCACCCGCTACCGGCCCGACCGGTGGGGCGTGCGGGCCTGGCTGGTCGCCGGGTCGGGGGTCGCCGTGGCGGGCCTGGTGATCTGGGCCGCCACGCACGACCCGGCGGCCCTGCACCCCGGTGTCGTCCCGCTGATCGCGCCCGTGCTGCCGCTGTGGCCCGCGCTGGCGGTACTCCTCGGACTGCTGCCGGCGTTCGTGGCACCGGCGCCGCCGGCCCCGCACCCCCCTCCCCCGCACCCACCGCATCCCCCGAGGAGACCTCATGATCCACTTCGAGGACGTCTCCGTGACGTACGAGGGAGCGGCGGGGCCCACCGTCCAGGGCGTCGACCTCACCGTCCCCGAGGGCGAGCTGGTGCTGCTCGTCGGCCCGTCCGGGGTCGGCAAGTCGACGCTGCTCGGCACGGTCAGCGGTCTCGTACCGCACTTCACGGGCGGCACCCTGCGCGGCCGGGTGACCGTGGCGGGCCGCGACACCCGTACCCACAAGCCGCGTGAACTGGCCGATGTCGTCGGCACGGTGGGGCAGGACCCTCTCGCGCACTTCGTGACGGACACCGTCGAGGACGAACTGGCGTACGGCATGGAGTCGCTGGGTCTCGCCCCGGGCGTGATGCGCCGCCGGGTCGAGGAGACCCTGGACCTGCTCGGCCTCGCCGACCTGCGCGACCGCCCCATCGCGACGCTCTCCGGGGGCCAGCGCCAGCGCGTCGCGATCGGCTCGGTCCTCACGCCCCACCCCCGGGTGCTCGTCCTGGACGAGCCGACCTCGGCGCTCGACCCGGCCGCCGCCGAAGAGGTCCTCGCGGTGCTCCAGCGGCTCGTCCACGACCTGGGCACGACGGTGCTGATGGCCGAACACCGGCTTGAGCGGGTCGTGCAGTACGCGGATCAGGTGCTGCTGCTCGCGGCGCCGGGCGAGCCGCCGGTGCTCGGCGACCCGGCGGAGCTGATGGCGCGCTCCCCCGTATATCCGCCGGTGGTCGCGCTCGGGCGCCTCGCGGGCTGGTCGCCGCTGCCGCTGACCGTGCGGGACGCGCGGCGCAGGGCGGGCGCGCTGCGGGAGCGGCTCGCGGACCACGCGCCGCGCCAGGAGGAGACGACGGTACGCCCCGTGGAGCGGCCGGCCGGCCGCTGGCCCCGGCTGCGCAGGGAACGTACGTACGACACCGACAGGACGGCGGCAGCGGCGGCCCGCGTCGAGCGCCTCGCCGTGCGGCGCGGCCGCGCCGAGGCGCTGCGCCGCGTCGACCTGACCGTGACGCCCGGTGAGACGGTCGCCCTCATGGGCCGCAACGGCGCCGGGAAGTCCACCCTCCTGTCCACCCTGGTCGGCCTCCTCGAACCCACCTCGGGCACCGTCCGCGTCGGCGGCGCCGTCCCGCACCGCACGGCTCCCCGGCAGCTGGTCCGGCACGTCGGCCTGGTCCCCCAGGAGCCGCGTGACCTGCTGTACGCGGACACCGTGACCGCCGAGTGCGCCGCCGCCGACCGGGACGCGGGCGCCGGATTCGGCACGTGCCGCGCCCTGGTGAGCGAGCTGCTGCCGGGCATCGCGGACGACACGCACCCCCGGGACCTCTCCGAGGGCCAGCGGCTCGCGCTCGCCCTGGCGATCGTGCTGACCGCGCGCCCTCCCCTTCTCCTCCTCGACGAGCCGACCCGTGGCCTGGACTACGCGGCCAAGGCCCGCCTGGTCACGATCCTGCGAGGTCTCGCCGCCGAGGGCCACGCGATCGTGCTGGCCACGCACGACGTGGAACTGGCCGCCGAGATCGCCCACCGCGTGGTGATCCTCGCGGACGGCGAGGTCGTCGCGGACGGCCCGACCCCGCAGATCGTGGTGTCGTCGCCGTCCTTCGCACCCCAAGTCACCAAGATCCTCGCGCCGCGGGAGTGGCTGACGGTGGCGCAGGTGCGGCAAGCCCTGACGACGGCGGAAAAGGGAACGCCGTGAGCGCCACCGTACGAAACACCAGGCACGTCACCACGGGCCCGTCCCCGACGGAGGCCGCATCATGAGCAGCACTGCCCGCCGAGACCGACGACGTGCCACGAGCGCCGCCCGCCCCGTCCGCCTCGGCCCCCGCTCCATCGTGGCGCTCGCGCTGGTCAGTGCCGTGGGCGTGGCCGCGTTCGGGTGGCCGCTGCTCGCGGCCGGCGACTCGGGGATCACTACGCACGCGGGGGACGCGCCCTGGCTCTTCGCGGCGCTGCTGCCGCTGCTGCTCGCCGTGGTCGTGGCGACCATCGCGGATGTCGGCCTGGACGCCAAGGCCATCGCCATGCTGGGTGTGCTGGCCGCGGCGGGGGCGGCGCTGCGGCCGCTGGGCGCGGGCACGGCGGGCATCGAGCCCATGTTCTTCCTGATGGTGCTGAGCGGGCGGGTGCTGGGCCCCGGCTTCGGGTTCGTGCTCGGGGCGGTGTCGATGTTCGCCTCGGCGCTGCTCACCGGGGGCGTCGGGCCGTGGATGCCCTTCCAGATGCTGTCGATGGGGTGGGTCTGCATGGGCGCGGGGCTGCTGCCGGGCGCCGACACGCTGCGGGGCCGCCGGGAGCTGTGGCTGCTGGCGGCCTATGGAGCGGTGGCCTCGGTCCTGTACGGCACGGTCATGAACCTCCAGGGCTGGCCCTACCTCGGCGGCCTGGCCACCGGTGTCTCCTTCGTGCCCGGCGACCCCCTCGCGGAGAACCTGGCCCGCTTCGTCGCGTACTGCCTGGCCACGTCGCTGGGCTGGGACCTGCCGCGGGCCGTGGTGACGGTCGTGCTGAGCCTCGCGCTCGGGCCCGCCGTCCTGAAGGCGCTGCGGCGGGCCACGCGGCGTGCGGCTTTCGAGGCGCCCGTCACATTCGAGGCCCCGAAGCCGTAAGGGAAGTCGAGCGCTCCGTGACATCCGGGGCGCGAATCCGTGAGGCGGCCCACAGGACTTAGGTCCTCTACTAGCCGGGGCCGTACCTTTTCCCTTTGACGTACACGCATCAATCCCCGGGCTGACCTGGGGATTGAGAGCCACGTCACAGAGGGGACATTCGGCGCGGGTGCGGCTTCCACTAGTAAAGGGGGGCATTGCGCCGACGCACTCGCCCTGTTTCTCTGGAGGAGTCGCAAGGCGCCGACGCCCCCCACGGGACTCGGCGCCCTCGCATGTCCCCCACGTTCCACGGCGTGCACCGCGACTCCCCCATCCCCCACCGGAAGGTCCTCTGTGTCCGCCTCGCTCATCCGCCGCATCGCTTCCCCGAAGAAGGCCATCACCGGCGGCATCGTCGCCGCAGCCGCCACCGGCATGGTCTTCGCCGCGGCACCGGCCCAGGCAGCCACCCCGACCACCGCGAAGGCCGCCGCCCCGGCCGCCGCTCCGACGTCCGCCAAGGCGATCGCGCAGAAGCTGATCTCGGACCCGGCACAGTTCGCCGCGTTCGACAAGATCGTCTCGCACGAGAGCGGCTGGAACGTCAGCGCGACGAACTCCTCCTCCGGCGCCTACGGTCTGGTCCAGGCTCTGCCCGCCTCGAAGATGGCTTCGGCGGGCGCGGACTGGAAGACCAACCCCGAGACCCAGATCAAGTGGGGTCTGAACTACATGAACGACCGCTACGGCAGCCCCGTCGGCGCCTGGAGCCACTGGCAGGCCAACGGCTGGTACTGACCCGGCCCAAAAGAGGCGGCACCCCCCACCCGGGGGGTGCCGCCTTTTTTCGCACCCACGGACGGCCCGCGGTCGCCATCGAGACGCGAGGGGCCGTGCCGGTATGTCCGCCCGGAGCACGGCAAGCACGGCCAAGGGGCCCCGAAGCACAAAGGGGCGCCGCAGGCGATAGCGAGGACGGACATACCGGCACGGCCCCGCACCACCCAGACGCCCCGCACCCCATGACGACGCCCGGCCCCTACAGCCGCTGCAAGATCGTCCCCGTGGCCACCGCACCCCCCGCACACATCGTCACCAGCGCGAACTCCTTGTCACGCCGCTCCAGCTCATGCAGGGCCGTGGTGATGAGCCGCGCCCCCGTGGCCCCCACCGGGTGCCCCAGCGCGATCGCCCCGCCGTTCACATTGACCTTCTCCAGGTCCTGGTCGAAGACCTGCGCCCAGCTCAGCACCACCGACGCGAACGCCTCGTTGATCTCCACGATGTCGATGTCCTTCAGGGACATCCCGGCCTTGCCGAGCACGGCCCGCGTCGCGTCGATCGGCCCGTCCAGATGGAAGTGCGGGTCGGCGCCGACCAGGGCCTGCGCCACGATCCGCGCCCGCGGCTTCAGCTTCAGGGCCCGCGCCATCCGCTTGGACGCCCACATGAGGGCGGCCGCGCCGTCCGATATCTGCGAGGAGTTCCCGGCCGTGTGCACGGCGGTCGGCATGACCGGCTTGAGGCCGGCGAGCGCCTCCATCGTCGTGTCGCGCAGCCCCTCGTCCCGGTCGACGAGCCGCCACATGCCCTGCCCGGCGGCCTGCTCCTCCTCGGTGGTGGGCACCTGCACGGCGAACGTCTCGCGCTTGAAGCGCTCCTCGGACCAGGCGACGGCCGCCCGCTCCTGCGAGATGAGGCCGAGCGAGTCCACGTTCTCCCGGGTCAGCCCGCGCTTTCGCGCGATGCGTTCGGCCGCCTCGAACTGATTGGGCAGGTCGACGTTCCACTCGTCGGGAAAGGGTTTGCCCGGCCCGTGTTTCGATCCCGACCCCAGCGGCACCCGCGACATCGCCTCGACCCCGCAGCTGATCCCCACGTCGATGACACCGGCCGCCACCATGTTGGCGACCATGTGGGCGGCCTGCTGCGAAGAGCCGCACTGACAGTCCACCGTCGTCGCCGCCGTCTCGTACGGAAGCCCCATGGTGAGCCAGGCCGTGCGCGCCGGGTTCATCGACTGTTCCCCGGCGTGCGTCACCGTGCCGCCGACGATCTGCTCGACGCAGTCGGCGTGGATAGCGGTGCGCCCGAGGAGTTCGCGGTACGTCTCCCCGAGCAGATAGGCGGGGTGGAGGTTGGCGAGCGCGCCCGCGCGCTTGCCGATGGGGGTGCGTACGGCTTCGACGATGACAGGTTCCGCGGCCATGGGGCTGGTCCTCTCCGTCCACGTCCCGCGAGCCGTCCCGGCGGCTCGCGGGAGGAACTGGTACGCGTTCTAGTTCCCCCCAGCAGTTTGCTGAGCGGAGCCCCGACGCCGCAAGGGTCTTGCACGCACCTTGCGCCGGCGCGCGGCGAAGACCGCGCGCAAACTGTCCGGCCAGGGGCCTTGCCACTTGTAGAACCCGTTATTACCTTGCGAGCCAAGCCTCCTGACGACCCGTCAGCTACCTGTCGACACTGGAGATGCCGATGCCCTGTCCAGCGCTTCCCGACGGGTTCGACTTCACCGACCCGGACCTGCTCCAAGACCGCGTCCCTCTCCCGGAGTTCGCACAGCTGCGGCAGACGGAACCGGTGCGCTGGATCGCCCAGCGGCCCCGCGTGTCCGGCTTCGACGACGCGGGCTACTGGGCCGTCACCCGGCACGAGGACGTCAAGTACGTTTCCACACACCCGGAGTTGTTCTCCTCGAACGCCAACACCGCGATCATCCGCTTCAACGAGTCGATCAGCCGCGACCAGATCGACGTCCAGAAGATGATCATGATCAACATGGACCCGCCCGAGCACACCCGGGTCCGGCAGATCGTGCAGCGCGGCTTCACGCCCCGCGCCATCCGCTCGCTGGAGGACGCCCTGCGCCAGCGCGCCCGCTCGATCGTCGCGGCGGCCCTGGAGACCGCGAGCCCGGACGGCTCCTTCGACTTCGTGACGAACGTCGCCGTCGAGCTCCCGCTCCAGGCCATCGCCGAGTTGATCGGCGTGCCCCAGAAGGACCGCTCCAAGATCTTCGACTGGTCCAACAAGATGGCGGGGTACGACGACCCGGAGTACGCCATCACCGAGGAGATCGGCGCCGAGGCCGCGATGGAGATCGTCTCCTACGCGATGCACCTCGCCGCGGCCCGCAAGGAGTGCCCGGCCAAGGACATCGTCAGTCAGCTGGTGGCGGCCGAGGACGAGGGGAACCTCTCGGGCGACGAGTTCGGCTTCTTCGTGATCCTGCTCGCGGTGGCCGGCAACGAGACCACCCGCAACGCCATCACCCACGGCATGCACGCCTTCCTCACCCACCCCGACCAGTGGGAGCTCTACAAACGCGAGCGCCCCGCCACCACGGCCGAGGAGATCGTGCGCTGGGCGACCCCGGTCGTCGCCTTCCAGCGCACCGCGACACAGGACACGGAGCTGGGCGGCGCCGAGATCAAGCAGGGCGACCGCGTCGGCATCTTCTACTCCTCCGCCAACCACGACCCGGAGGTCTTCGACGACCCGGGCGCCTTCGACATCACCCGCGACCCCAACCCGCACCTCGGCTTCGGGGGCGGCGGCCCGCACTTCTGCCTCGGCAAGTCCCTCGCGGTCCTGGAGATCAACCTCATCTTCCACGCGATCGCCGACGCCATGCCCGGCCTCCGGCTGACCGGCGACCCGCGCAGGCTCCGCTCGGCCTGGCTCAACGGCGTCAAGGAACTACGGGTCACGCCGGGCTGACCCGGCCAACGTTTCCGTTGCGCGAGGCGTCTGGAGAAGTGAACCTTGCTCTGAGCCCCGCCTCTCCCAGACTTCGAACGGAAACGGTGGCCGTGGTCTTCGCCGACTTCCCCTGTACGCGGTGTGGGCGGCGTTCCTCGCGACGGGCGGCGGGGACCTGGCCGCCCAGGAGGCCTGGGCGCGGTTCGCCGCCGAGCACGGCACGGCCGCGTACGGCCTCTTCTGGTACGGCGGCATGCACACCGCCAACTACAGCCTGATCTCGCCCCACCTGATGGCCGCGCTCGGGGTGAAGACGGTGACGGTGCTCTCCGGGGTCGCGGGCGCCTGGCTGGTCGCCGCCCTCGTCGAGCGCACCGGCGTCCGCAGGCCGCTGCGGCCCGCGGTGCTCGCCTCGCTCGGCGTGTGGTGCAACGTCGCCTCGGGACGTACGACGTTCGCGCTCGGCCTCGTCCTCGCCTTCGCGGCCTGTCTGGCGCTCGTGCGGGAGCGGCGCGCGGTCCTCGCCGCGGTGTGCGCGGCGCTCGCGACCATGGCGTCGCCGGTGGCGGGCCTGTTCCTGCTGGTCGCGGGCGCGGGCTACTTCTTCGTACGGGACTGGCCGCGCACGGCCGCGCTCCTCGCGCTGCCGTGCGCGGTCGTGGCGGTCACGACCCTGCTCTTCCCTTTCAGGGGCGAGCATCTGATGCCCTTCGACCGGATCTTCCCGCCCGTGCTGTTCTCCCTGGCCCTGGTCCTCGCGGGCCCGCGCGCGTGGCGGGTGCTGCGCTGGGGCGCGGGCGTGTACGCGGCCGGGACCGTGCTCACGTATCTCATCCCGTCCCCGATCGGTACGAACGTCGAGCGCCTCGCCGAGCTGGTCGGCCCCGCCGCGCTGCTCGCGGCCCTGCTCGCGCCGGGGCTCGGGCGGCTGCGGCGCGCCGTCCTCGCGGCGGCCCTGGTGCTCTCCTCGGCGTGGGTGGTCCAGAAGACCGCCGACGACCTCGCGGTCTCCACGAAGGTGCCGCGCTGGGCGGCCGAGACGCGCGGCGTGGTGCGGGAGCTGGAGCGGCTGGGCGCCGACCGATCCCGCGTCGAGGTCGTCCCGGCCCGCAACCACCGCGAGGCCGCGGTGCTCGCCCCGTACGTGAACATGGCGCGCGGCTGGAACCGCCAGCTGGACATCGAGCGCGGGCGCCTCTTCTACGACGGGACGTTCTCGGCGGCCACCTACCGGGCCTGGCTGGACAAGTGGGCGGTCGGATACGTCGTCCTGCCTTCGGGCGAGCCGGACGGGTTCGCCGAGGAGGAGGCGGAGCTGGTGGCGCGGGAACCCGAGTGGCTGGAGGCGGTCTGGCAGGACGCGAACTGGCGGATCTTCCGGGTGAGGGACGCGGTGCCGCTGGTCTCCGGGCCCGCCTCCGTCGTCCGCGGCACGGACTCCGACGTGGTGGTGCGCGTGCCCCAGCGGGGCGCGGTGACGGTGCGCCTCGTCTACTCGCCGTGGCTGCGGGCCGAGGGCGCCTGCCTGGAGCGGCAGGGCGAGTTCACGCGCCTGTCGGTGCCCGGGCCCGGCACCTACCGGATCAGCTCGGGCTACGGTCCTTCGCCGAGCCCTTCGTCGTGCCGGTGACCGGCGGCGCCTGCGCTCCGGCGACGGCCTCGCGGCGGCGGTTGGCGTCGCGGGGCGGCTCGCTCGGGGTCCCGAGAGCAGGTAGGCGAGGCCGAAGCCGGCGCCGACGACGGCCGCGCCGCCCACCGCGTCGAGCAGCCAGTGGTTGCCCGTCGCCACGATCGCGGAGAGCGTGAGAAGCGGGTGCAGCAGCCCGAGGGCCTTCATCCAGCCCTTCGGGGCGAGGACCGCGATGATCAGGCCGCACCACAGTGACCAGCCGAAGTGCAGCGAGGGCATGGCCGCGTACTGGTTGGTCAGGTCGGTCAGGGTGCCGTAGTTCGGCTTGGTGAAGTCCTGCACGCCGTGCACGGTGTCGACGAAGCCGAGGTCCGGCATCAGGCGGGGCGGGGCGAGCGGGTAGGCCCAGAAGCCGACGAGGGCGAGGACGGTCGCGAAGCCGAGCGCGGTGCGTGCCCAGCGGTACTCCGCGGGGCGGCGCGCGTACAGGACGGCGAGGACGCTCAGCGGCACCACGAAGTGGAACGACGTGTAGTAGAAGTCGAAGAACTCCTCCAGCCAACCGGACCGCACCACCGCGTGGTTGACCCAGTGCTCGACGTCGATGCGCAGGAATCGCTCGACCGAATGGATCTGCTCGCCATGGTGCTCGGCCGTGGCCCGGCCCCCGGAGATCGTGCCGCCGGTCGCGGCGAGCCTGACCTGCTGATAGGCGGAGTAGCCGACGCGGATCAGGAGCAGTTCGAGCAGCAGGTTGGGGCGGGTCAGGACCCGCCGCCAGAACGGGACCAGCGGCACCCGGCGCCACCGGGCCGGGACCGGAGCGGCGTAGTCCGTGGGAATGGGTGTCTGGTACTGCGGGTGCGTGCGGGACAGGAACGGCACGGCGACGGCGGCGGCGAGCGCCGCGATGAGCACGATGTTGTCGCGGACCGGCTCGGTGACCGGCATGTTCGGCAGCATCATCTTGGCGGGCAGCGTCGACACGAGGACGACGGCCACCGGCCACACGTACCGGTCGGAGCGGCGTCTGCCGACCCGGCCGACCGCCGCGAAGAGCACCCACAAGAGCTGGTGCTGCCAGGTCGTCGGCGACACGGCGACCGCCACGCAGCCGGTGATCGCGACGGCGAGGAGGAGCTGCCCGTCCTTGGCGTAGCGCACGGCGCGGCGCAGACCTGCGCAGGCGACGGCGGCGCCGAGGGCCAAAAAGAGGCCGATCTCCAGGGGGCCCTGGAGGCCGAGGCGGAGCAGCATGCCGTGCAGCGACTGGTTGCCGCCGGCGTCGGGGTGCGTGCCGAGGCCCGCTCCGGCGAGGTGGTGGAACCAGTACGTCCATGAGTCGTGCGGCAGGGCGGCCCAGGCGAGCGCCGTGCACAGGGCGAAGCCCGCGCCGGTGGACGCGGCGGCCTTCCTGCGGCCGGTGCACCACAGCAGCGCGGCGAAGAGCAGCATGGCCGGTTGCAGCGCCGCGCCGACGCCGGTCAGGAGGCCGCCGGTCCGCTCGCCGCGCACGGCGAAGAGGCCGAGGAGCACCAGCAGGACCGGGATGACGCTGGTCTGTCCGAGGTGCAGGGTGTTGCGGACGGGCAGCGACAGGATGAGCAGGCTGATCGCCACGGGGGCGGCGAGCAGTGAGGTGCGGCGGGAGTCCGGCCGCGGCAGGGCCCGGGCGGCGACCAGGCCGAGCACGACGACGAGGCCGAGCGTGCCGAAGGTCCAGGCCCAGCCGAGGGCCTGCTCCCCGGCGTGGGCGAGGGGCTTGAGGACGAGGCCGGCGAAGGGGGTGCCGGTGAACCGGTCGGCGTCGTAGAGGGAGCCTTTGACGTGCAGGACGCCGCGCGGCCCGAGCCAGGTCTCCAGGTCGGTGACGCGCTCGCCCTCGGGGGTGCGCAGGACGACAGCCACCTGCCGGATCGCCAGGACGGCGGCGAAGAGCCAGAGGCCGACACGGGCCGCTCCGATCCGCGCCTGGGGTCCGCCGGTACGCCCCGCCCCCAGGGCGTCGCCTGTCCCCAGGGCGTCGCGCGGTTCCCTGTGCTCACCGTTCGCCATGCCGCGTCGCGCCTCCCGACCCGTTCGCCATGTCCGCGGTCCGACCGCGCGGGGCTCGGATGCGGCCCCGAGGGTCGTGCGTCCGTCCTGAAGGACGCACGCACGACCCTTCACCTGGCAACCGCTCCGCCCTTTATCGGCTTTTGTCCGTTGTGCCCAACGCGAAGGCGCGCTTCTCGGACACTTCGAACGTGCGTCCGCACGACGCCTCGCGGGCCTCCGTGCGCGGTTCCCGGCCGGGGCCGCGACATAGATCACAAGCGCAGCTCATCCGTCCCATCGAAAGAAAGGCCGTTTGACCTGCGTAGAAGCTGTTTTCAGGCCCTGCGCGACCATTCGGGCACTGTCCGTAATGCTGGCGAGTGCCCCTATGGTCGCTTTTCGGGCCGCCCCGGTTTCCGTTCCGTTTCCGCGGGCGGCCTCGTCCTTGTCGTCGACCGAAAGCGGGCGAGCGAACCCTTGCCGAGCGCCACCTCCGTCGCACTCCGGAAGCCCGAGCCCGCGTCGGGGCCCCCAGCGGGGGCCCGGAACGCGGCAGCCCCGGACGCCGCACCGGGCGTCACCGTCACCGACCCCGCGCTGGTCAAGCGCGCGGTGAAGGCGGCCGCCCTCGGCAACGCGATGGAGTGGTTCGACTTCGGCGTCTACAGCTACATCGCCGTGACGCTGGGCAAGGTCTTCTTCCCCTCGGGCAACCCCACGGCCCAGCTGCTCTCCACCTTCGGCGCCTTCGCCGCGGCCTTCCTGATCCGGCCGCTCGGCGGCATGGTCTTCGGCCCGCTGGGCGACCGCGTGGGCCGGCAGAAGGTCCTCGCCGTCACGATGATCATGATGGCGGCGGGCACGTTCGCGATCGGCCTGATCCCCTCCTACGCGACGATCGGCGTCTGGGCGCCGATCCTGCTCCTCGCGGCCCGCCTGGTGCAGGGCTTCTCGACGGGTGGTGAGTACGCGGGCGCCTCCACGTTCATCGCGGAGTACGCCCCCGACAAGAAGCGCGGCTTCCTCGGCAGCTGGCTGGAGTTCGGCACGCTGGCGGGCTACATCGGCGGCGCGGGCCTGGTCACCCTGATGACCGCGCTGATGTCCTCGGAGGACCTGGTCTCCTGGGGCTGGCGCATCCCGTTTCTGATCGCGGGCCCGATGGGTCTGATAGGCCTCTATCTGCGGATGCGCCTTGAGGAGACCCCGGCGTTCGCCGCCGAACTGGAGAAGGCCCACAAGGACGAGCAGACCCGCGCGAAGGTACGCCTGCGCGACATGGTCACCGGCCAGTGGAAGGCCCTCCTCCTCTGCATGGGCCTGGTCCTGGTCTTCAACGTCACGGACTACATGCTGCTGTCGTACATGCCGAGCTATCTGACCAGCGAGCTGAAGTACGACGAGACGCACGGGCTGCTGGTCATCCTGGCCGTCATGGCGCTGATGATGTGCGCCCAGCCGTTCGTCGGCGCGCTGACCGACCGGGTGGGCCGCCGCCCGGTGATCGCGACGGGCTGCGCGGGCTTCCTGCTCCTCTCCCTCCCCGCCCTGCTGCTGATCCGCGACGGCTCGCTCTGGGCGATCGGCCTGGGCCTCGGGGCCCTCGGCCTGCTCCTGGTCTGCTTCACGGCGTCGATGCCCTCGACCCTCCCGGCACTCTTCCCCACCAAGGTCCGCTACGGCTCGCTGTCCATCGGCTTCAACATCTCCGTCTCGATCTTCGGCGGCACGACGCCGCTGGTGGTGACGGCGCTGATCGGGGCGACGGGCGACAAGATGATGCCCGCGTACTACATGATGGCGGCGGCGGTAGTGGGCGGGATCGCGGTCTGGTACATGACGGAATCAGCGGGCAGGCCCCTGCCGGGGTCGCCTCCGGCGGAGTAGAGCACACGAAGCCCCCCGCACCGTCGGCGCCGTCGCCCAGCCGCTCCATCTCGGGCAGCCACCGCTCGGCGAACCCCTGGATGTCTTCGTTCCCCAAGTAGGCGAGCAACCACTGACAATCACCTCTCCCCCACACTAAGCTTCTTAGCGAAACTAACTAGGCCGCTGAAGGGAACGTACTCCCCATGAGCCAGCAGCACCAGCAACACCGGCAAGAGTGGAACGCCGTCGACGACTACTTCACCGACCTCCTCGCCCAGCCCGACGACGCCCTCACCGCCGCCCTGCGCGACAGCGAGGCAGCCGACCTGCCGCACATCAACGTGACCCCGAACCAGGGCAAGTTGCTCCAGCTCCTCGCCCTGACCCAGGGCGCCCGCCGCATCCTGGAGATCGGCACCCTCGGCGGCTACAGCACGATCTGGCTGGCCCGCGCCCTGCCCGCCGACGGCCGTCTCATCACCCTGGAGTACAAGCCCGAGCACGCCGAGGTGGCCCGCGGCAACCTCGCCCGCGCCGGGCTCGACAAGCTCACCGAGATCCGCGTCGGCCCCGCCCTGGAGTTGCTGGCCGCGCTCGGCGCCGAACACGCCGAGAACCCCGCGCCGTTCGACTTCGTCTTCATCGACGCCGACAAGGCCAACAATCCGCACTACGTGGAGTGGGCGCTCAAGCTCACCCGCCCCGGCAGCCTCATCGTCCTCGACAACGTCGTACGCGGCGGAGCCGTCACCGACCCCGACGACACGGACCCGGGCGTGCGCGGCACCCGTGCCGCCCTCGACCTCATGGCGCGGCACCCGAAGCTGAGCGCGACGGCGGTGCAGACGGTGGGCACCAAGGGTTACGACGGCTTCGCGCTGGCCCGCGTACGGGACTGACCCTCACCCCTCACCTGTGCACGGACCGCGAGGCCGGCTCAACCCTCGTGGTAGAAGCCGACGTTCACGCTCCGCGGCCCCGACCTGTCCCGGATGACCACCTCGCCCGAACCGCCCCGGGAGAGCGGCGCCGCACCCCCGTACGCGAGGGGCCGCGCCGCTCCCCCCGACAGCACCCGCACCTCTGAGGCCGGGTCCGGGTTCGAGCCGCGCAGCCAGGTCACGGACCAGGCTCCGTCGGACCCGCAACGGAACTCCAGGTGCGTACGGGAGACGAAAAGCCAGTCGCCGGGCGTCACCAGACGGCACACGTTCGCGTCACGCCCCACGCGCAGCACCGCACCCGGCTCGCTCGGCACCTCGGCCATGAGCATGCCCGCGGTCGCACCCGCATCCGCCCCGGACACCGAGGCCATCGTCAGCTCCAGCACGTGCGTACGCTCCTTCAACTCGGGGCGGCGCGAGCGTCGTTGGCCGTCGCGCGCTGCGGCATTTTAAGGCGCCGCCCGGGCGGGCGCACGGGCATCCTGGGACAATGGGCCCATGACTGAGCGCAAGCCACCTGGAGTCACCTTCGAGTCCTGGATCGACAAGCAGATCCGCGAGGCCGAGGAACGCGGCGATTTCGCGTCCCTGCCCGGGAAGGGCAAGCCGCTGCCGGAGGGCCCCGACCCCACGTACGACGAGATGTGGTGGGTCAAGCAGAAGATGGCCCGCGAGGGCCTCTCCTACCTCTCCCCCACGCTCGCCCTGCGCAAGGAGGCCGAGGACACCCTCGCCGCGGCCGCCGACGCCCCCTCCGAACGCATGGCGCGCCGCCTCGTGACCGAACTCAACGAGAAGATCCGCACGGCCCTGCGCACCCCGCCCCCGGGACCGCCGCTCGGCCTGACCCCGTACGACGTCGAGGAGGTGGCCCGCGACTGGCGGGAGCGCCACCCGGCCTGAACGGGCCGCGCGGGAACGCCACCCGGAGTGCCGGGGCCGCTCCGGACCGACGAGCCCGTTTGGCGGTCCGCTTCCTGGCAACTCGCCCCCGGGACAGGTGCGGGGCCGCACGCCGTGCCCCGCACCGCAAGGCCCACCCCCGGGAAGGCACCCATCCATGTCCACAGTCATGATCATCGTCCTGATCGTGGTCGTCGTCGTCCTCGCCGCCGCCGCGTTCGCCATGCTGAGCCGCAGGCGCCTGAACGGAGGCGGCGGCAGTCTCAAGCGCCGCTTCGGCCCCGAGTACGACCACGCGGTCGCCCGGCACGACGGCGACACCAAAGCGGCCGAGCGCGACCTCAACGAGCGGGTGAAGCGGCATGGTTCCCTGCGGCCGCGGTCGCTGGACCCCGCCGCGCGCGAACAGTACTCCGCGCGCTGGAACCTCGCCCAGGAGCGCTTCGTCGACTCCCCGCGCGAAGCCGTGGCCGAGGCGGACCGGCTCATCGCCGAACTGGCCGGAGCCCGCGGCTTCCCCGACGCCGGGCACTACGAGGACCAGCTGGACGCGCTCTCCGTGCACCACTCCACGCACGTCCACGGCTTCCGCAGGGTGCACCGCGCGGCGCTCGACACGACGGGCTCCGAGGAGGGCCGGGCCGGCACCGAGGAGATGCGCGCGGCCATGGTCGAGGCACGGGAGCTCTTCGACGCTTTGATCGCGGACGAGCCCGACGGCCACTCCGCCACCCGCTCCGGAAAGCACCTGACCGGCAAGCACACCACCGGCAAGCGTTCGCACGGCATCACCGGAAGGGGAGTCCAGCATGGCTGACACCACTCGGCCCGACACCGCTCGGCCCGACTCGGCTCTGTTCCCGTCCGAGGAACGCGACAAGCTGGCCCTGCGCCTCCAGAACGCCGTCAACGGCTTCGTCGACGGCCCGCGCGGCGCGGTGGAGGAGGTCGACCACGTCCTTGAGGAGGCCGTCGCCCGCCTCTCGGAGACGCTGGCCGAACGCCGCCGCGTCCTGCGCTCCTCGTGGCACACCACTCCCGCCCAGCCCGCGGCGGGCGGCGGCACCCCGGCCGCCGGCGTCGCACCGGGCGGCGCCCTGCCCACCGAGGGCGCCCCCGCCCCCGAGACCTCGTCCACCGACACCGAACAGCTCCGCCTGGCCCTGCGCGACTACCGCGAGACGGCCGAACGCCTGCTGCGGCTCTGAGCCCCGCGAGGCCGTACGGCAGGATGGCGGCATGAGCATCGTGAAGATCAACGCCCTCACCGTCCCCGAGGAACAGCGCGAGGTCCTGGAAAAGCGCTTCGCGTCCCGCGCGGGCGCGGTGGAGAACTCCGACGGCTTCGAGTGGTTCGAGCTGCTGCGTCCCATCGAAGGCACCGACCAGTACCTCGTCTACACCCGCTGGCGCGACGAGGCCTCCTTCCAGGCATGGATGGAGGGCCCCATGAAGGCCGCGCACCAGGGCGGCGGCGAGGGCGGCGGCGAACGCCCCAAGCCGGCCGCGTCCGGCTCCACGCTCTGGTCCTTCGAGGTCGTCCAGCAGGCCGCGCCCAAGAGCTGACCGGGACTGACTTGTACGGCGCTATGGCACTATGGCGTTACGGCGCCCCGCGGGCGAATTCGCTTGCGGGGCGCCGTCCTTGTCCCCGCAGAATGACGCCATGGACGCCCTGACCGAAACCCGTGCCCCCGCCGCCACCTGGTCCGTCGCCCCCGAGGCGTACGACTCTCCCGTGGCCGCCGCCCTGTGGCGTGCGTACTACACCGAGGTCAGCGACCGCTGGTACCTGCTCCACGAGGGCCGGACCACCGACCCCGAGGAGCTGGAGCGCGAGGTGGCCGCGGAGACCGGGGCGGATCTCGCGCCGCCAACCGGGGTGCTGCTCGTGGCGCGGTACGGCGAGGAGCCCGTCGGCACGGCGGGCGTACGGCTCCTCGACGCGACGACCGCCGAACTCAAGCGCGTCTTCCTGCGCGAGGACGCGCGCGGCAAGGGCGGCGCCTCCGTCCTGCTGGCCGCCGCCGAGGACGCGGCACGCGCGCTCGGCGGAGAGCGGCTCGTCCTCGACACCCGCACCGACCTGGTGGAGGCCCGCGCGCTGTACGAGCGGCACGGGTACGAGGAGATCGAGCCCTACACCGACAGCCCGTACGCGGAGCACTGGTACGGCAAGAAGCTGGCCCCGCGGGCCTGACCCGGTCTGACGTCACACCGCCCTGAGCCGCGTCGCCCCGTCATGCGGCCGCTCCGACTCCGATCCGCACAGCTCCCCGCTCAGCTCCGCCACCAGCTGGGCCAGGTCCGTCGGTCGCCGCGGGTCCCACCAGTCGCCGAGCAGTTCGGCCAGGGACTCCTCGCGGGCCTTCGCGAGCTTCCTCGCGACCTCGCGGCCGCGGTCGGTCAGGCGCATCTGAAGGCCCTGCCGTTCGGCGAGGCGCCGCTCCTCCACCTGGCGGGCGGCGGCGGTGATGACGGTCAGCGGCACTGTGGTGCGTTCGGCGAGCACGGCCGGTTCGACGGTGCCGTGCCGGGCGATGCGCAGGAGCAGCCAGCTGGACGCGGGCAGCAGGTCGTAGCCCGCCCGCGCGGTGATCTTCTCGTAGACCGCGCGCCGTCCCTCGCGGGTGCCGAGGACCGACAGGGCCCGCGCCACCTCGTCGTGGGAGGAGCGTTCGACGGGGTTGCTGGCCAGCGTCTGCGTCGTGTCGGGCGCGGTGACCGAGCCGCGCAGCTTGTCCTCGCGCAGGAACCAGGCGAGGAGGAAGGCCAGCAGGGCGACCGGCGCCGCGTACAGGAAGACGTCGGTGATCGACGAGGCGTACGCGTGGAGCGCGCTGGGCCGCAGCTCGGCGGGGAGCCGCGCGATGCCGCGCGGGTCGGCCTCCAGGGTGGTGACGTTCAGCCCCGGTGGCAGTTGCTGCCCGGCGAGGGCGTCGGTCAGCTTGTCGCCGAGCCGGTTGGTGAAGATCGTGCCGAAGATCGCGACGCCGAAGGAGGCGCCGATCGAGCGGAAGAACGTGGCGCCGGACGTGGCGACGCCCAGGTCCTCGTAGCTGACGGCGTTCTGCACGATGAGTACGAGCACCTGCATGACCAGGCCGAGGCCCAGGCCGAAGACGAAGAAGTAGGCGCTCATCTCGCCGGTGCCGCTGTGTTCGTCCAGCTGGTGCAGCAGGAGCAGGCCGAGCGCGGTGACGGCCGTGCCTGCGACGGGGAAGACCTTCCAGCGGCCCGTCCGGCTGACGATCTGGCCGGAGGCGGTGGCCGAAGGAGCATGCCGGCCACCATCGGCAGCATGTGCACGCCCGACATGGTCGGCGAGACGCCCTGGACGACCTGGAGGAACGTCGGCAGGTAGGTCATCGCCCCGAACATCGCGAAGCCCACGATGAAGCTGATGACCGCGGAGAGCGTGAAGGTGCGGACGCGGAACAGCTTGAGCGGCAGCACTGGTTCGGCGGCCTTGCGCTCCACGGCGACGAAGGCGACGGCGAGGACCACGCCGAGCACCGCGAGGCCGATGATCCGCGGCGAGCCCCAGGCCCAGGTGGTGCCGCCGAGCGAGGCGACGAGGACCAGGCAGGTGGCGACGGACGCGATGAGGAACGTGCCGAGGTAGTCGATGGTGTGCTTGGTGTCGCGCACCGGGATGTGCAGCGTGGTGGCGATGACGAGGAGCGCGACAACGCCGATCGGCAGGTTGATGTAGAAGACCCAGCGCCAGCTGAGGTGTTCGGTGAAGAGCCCGCCGAGCAGCGGTCCGAGGACGCTGGTCGCGCCGAAGACGGCCCCGAAGAGCCCCTGGTACTTGCCCCGCTCGCGCGGCGAGACGAGGTCGCCGACGATCGCCATGGACAGCACCATGAGCCCGCCGCCGCCGAGTCCCTGGAGCGCCCGGAATCCGATGAGCTGCGGCATGTTCTGCGCCATGCCGCAGAGCGCCGAGCCGACCAGGAAGATCATGATCGCGGTGAGGAAGAGCTTCTTGCGGCCGTACTGGTCGCCGAGCTTGCCCCAGAGCGGGGTCGCGGCCGTCGCGGCCAGCATGTACGCGGTGACGACCCATGACAGGTGGTCCATGCCGCCGAGGTCGCTGACGATCGTCGGCAGGGCGGTGGAGACGATGGTCTGGTCGAGGGCCGCGAGCAGCATGCCGAGGAGCAGCGCGCCGATGGAGACGAGTACACCGCCGGGCGGATGTCCGTTCCCCGCGTGGCCACGCGATGGTTCGGGCCCCGGCCCCGCGGGGCGGGCGCTGACATCCTGCGTCATGGGCACCTCCTGGGAGTCCCGGGGTGGGTGGGTCTGCTGTGGCTGGAGGGGCGACCGGGGATGGCCGAAGAGTTCCCCCTCCATCGTGGTCCGTGTGACCGGTTATGGCCTGTTGAAGCATCGGTCTGCATAATCGGCGAAGTTCTCGGGGCGGGCGGGACACGGGAGGGCCGAGAGGGGAGGGGTACTGCGGTGACCGGACACGACAGGCATCAGGACGGCGGGCGGCGGTGCCCCGAATGCGGGGCGCCGCGCGCGGTGAACAGCTCCCCGGCGTGCGGCTGCGCACGGCGCACGGCGGACACGGCGTCCCGCACCCGCTCCGCGGAGGCGGCGGCCGCCGAGGACTTCGATCCCCTACGGATACGCCCTTACGTGTCGCTGCCGGACCCGGAGGCGAAGACTCCTGCGCCGGACGCCGAAGACGTACGTAGCGTCGACGGAGGCGGAGGCGGAGCGACTGAGGCGGCCGAGGCGGCCTTCACCGCACACCTGAGCCCCACCAACCCCACCAACGGCCCAGGGCACCTCCCGACCAAGACCCCGGCCACGCCGCCCCCACTCCCGAGGCCCCCGGCGACGAAGGCCCCGGCGCCGGACACCGAAGACGCACGTGGCTTCGAGGGAGGCGGGGCGGCCGGGGCGGCCGCACACCTGGGCCCCGCCGACCCCGCCTCCCCCGCCCGTTCCGCACGCCGCAGGCGCCGCAGGCGGTACGTGCTGCTCGGTGGCGCCAGCGCCATCGCGGCCGTGACCGCCGGCGCTGTTTTCGCCACCGGACTGTTCTCGTCGGCCGCCGACCGGCCGACGAGGGATCGCGCGCTGCCGGGCGCCTCCGCCTCGGCCTTCGGGGACCCGGGGAAACCGGCGCCGCCCGCCGCGAAACGGGCCGCGTCCCCCACGTCCGCCACACCCCGGACCCCCTCCACCACACCGCGCGACACGACGCCGCCGCCCGCGCCGACCCGTTCCGCCCCGCAGCCGTCACCGTCACCGTCACGGTCCTCGTCGTCCGCGCCGCCCTCGACGGGGCGCGCGACGGGCTCGGCGGACGCGACGCCGCCCCGTGAGCCCAGCACGGCGGTGCCCCTCAGCCAGGGCGACCGGGGCCCGGAGGTCGCCGAGCTCCAGGGGCGGCTGGCGCAGCTGTATCTGTACGTGGGCGAACGGGACGGCTCGTACACCCGCCAGGTCACCGCGGCGGTGCTCCGTTACCAGTGGGCGCGCGGCCTCACCTCGGACGAGCCGGGCGCGTACGGCCGCCAGACGCGCCGGAGCCTGGAGTCGGAGACGAGGGAGCCGTAAGTCCCGTGGTCGGGGCCGCCGGGCCGGGTATACGGCTCTGCGTGAAAGATCTCCGCACCACTCCGCAGCCCTCGAACGCCCCGGCGCCGCTCAAGAAGGCCCTGACCACCCCGCTCCTGTACTTCTTCATCCTCGGAGACGTGCTCGGCGCGGGCGTGTATGTCCTGGTCGGCCAGGTCGCCGCCGACTCCGGCGCCGCCGTATGGGTGCCGCTCGTCGTGGCGTTGTGCCTGGCGCTCCTGACGGCCGCCTCGTACGCCGAACTGGTGACCGCGTACCCGCGTGCGGGTGGCGCTTCGCACTACGCGACCTTGGCGTACGGACCCTTCGCCGGGTTCCTCGCCGGGTTCTGCATGCTCGCCGCCGGCATCGTGTCGGTCGCGGCGCTGGCCCGCGGCTTCGCGGGCGACTACCTGACCGAGTTCGTCACGCTTCCGGTGGTACTGGTCGTCATCGTCTTCCTGGCCGCGCTGGCGCTGCTGAACGCGCGGGGCATCAGGGAGTCGACGCGGGCCAACGCCGTCGCCACCGTCATCGAGGTCAGCGGGCTGCTGCTGGTGATCGGGCTCGGCGTCTGGATCGTGCTGCGGGGCGACGGCGACCTGGGCAGGCTGACGCAGCTGGGCACGGACAGCCACGGGCCGGCGGCCGCCGTTCTGAGCGGGGCGGTGCTGGCGTACTACTCGTTCGTCGGGTTCGAGACGTCCGTCAACGTGGCCGAGGAGACCCGTGATCCGCGCCGCTCGTATCCGCGGGCGCTCTTCGGCGCCCTGATCACCGCGGGCGCGGTGTACGCGCTGGTCGGCGCCGCCGCGGCGGCGGCCGTGCCGACCGACAGGCTGGTCTCGTCCAGCGGGCCGCTGCTCGAAGTCGTGCGGGAGGCGGGCGGTGTCCCGACGGAGCTGTTCGGCGCCGTCGCGCTGGTGGCGGTCGCCAACGGCGCGCTGCTCACCGGCATCATGTCGTCACGCCTCGCCTACGGCATGGCGCGGGACGGCCTGCTGCCGGGCTTCCTGACGAAGGTGCTGCCGGGCAGGCGTACGCCGTGGGCCGCGATCGCCGCGACGGCGGCACTCTCCCTGCTGCTGGCGCTGACCGGCGACGTGGCGACGCTCGCCTCGACGCTGGTCCTGCTCCTGCTGGTGGTCTTCTTCCTCGTCAACACCGCGGCCCTGGTGCTGCGCCGCCGCGACACGACCGCGCGGCCGGACCATTTCCGGGCGCCGACGGTGGTGCCGCTCCTGGGGGCGGCATCCTGCGTGGCACTCGCGACACAGATCGAACGCGAGGTGTGGTTCAGGGGCCTGATCGTACTGGCGGTCGGCGCTGCATGCGGCGCGGTGGCAGCGCGACGGCTACGCCGCAGGGCGTGACGCCCGGGGTGGCACGCGGCGGGACGGTACGACACGTACGACACCCGGCAGTGGGCCTCAGCCTCGGACCCCAGGCCAGGGGGTCTCAGACCAAAGGCCGCGGCCCTCAGCCTAGGACCCGGCAGGCGGCCACAGGCGAAGGGCCTCAGGCCTCAGCCTCGCGCCCGGCAGGCGGCCACAGGCGAAGGGCATCGGGCCTCAGCCTCGCACCCGGCAGGCGGCGGCCACAGCCTCGGACCCCAAGCCAAGAGCCTCAGACCAAGGGCCCCGGGCCCCGGGCCCCGGGCCCCGGGCCTCAGCCTCGGGCCACGGCAGGCGGCCACAGCCTCGGACCCCAAGCCAAGAGCCTCAGCCTCGCGCCCGGCAGGCGGCCACAGACGAAGGCCTCAGGCCTCGGCCTCAGCCGAACGTAAGCCGAATCCGCCCATCCTCCGCATCGGCGACCCCCACACCCGTGAGGTCGTCCACATGCACGGTCGGGCCGAGCGCGGCGGCCCTGGGGCCGACGCCGACCACCCGCATGCCCGCGGCCTGTCCCGCGCGGATTCCCGCCTCCGAGTCCTCGAAGACGACGCAGTCGGACGGGTCGAACCCGAGCGCCGCCGCCCCCTTGAGGAACCCCTCGGGGTCCGGCTTGCTCGCGCCGACGCTCTCGGCGGTCACCCGCACGTCCGGCAGCGCCAGCCCCGCGGCGGCCATCCGCCCGGTGGACAGCGGCACGTCCGCGGAGGTCACGAGCGCGTGCGGCAGGCGCAGCCGGGCCAGCGAGGCCATGAACGCGGGCGCGCCCGGCACCGGGACGACGCCCTCCATGTCGGCGGTCTCCGCGGCGAGCATCTCGCGGTTCTCGGCGTGGTTCTCCTCCATGGGCCGCCCGGGGAGCAGCACCGCCATGGACGCGTATCCCTGACGGCCGTGGACGACCTTGATGACCTCGTCGAAGTCGAGCCCGTGCCGGTCGGCCCAGCGCCGCCAGCAGCGCTCGACGACCGCGTCCGAGTTGACGAGGGTGCCGTCCATGTCGAGGAGGACGGCCCGTGCGGTCAGTTCAGGGGCGGCATGCGTGGCCGTCATCGCCGTCATCGACGTACTCCAGAGCCATGGGGTCCCGCGGCCATGAGGTTCCGCGGAGGGAAGATCAAGGCGGCTCCGCCCGCCGGTCAGGGAGTACGGGCGGAGCCACTTTGTTCCTGCACGGTACAAAACGAGCGCGCCAAAAGCCAACGCCGCAGGTCACAGAGGTCAAGGCGCGTGAAAACGGGCAACGTCACGCAATCGCCTCGTACAGGCTCCAGACACCGAGGCCGAGCATCAGCAGCGCCGCGATCTTCGTGATGAGCGCCAGCGGCACCCGCTTCATCAGCGCCTTGCCGCCGACGATGCCGATTCCCGCGACCGCCCACAGCGCGAGCACGGCGCCGAGGCCGACGGAGAGCGGGTCGTCGTAGCGGGCGGCCATGTTCGCGGTCATGATCTGCGTCAGATCGCCGAACTCGGCGACCAGGATGAGCATGAAGCCCGCTCCCGAGACCTTCCAGAAGCTCTGGTCCTCGGGCTGCTTGACCTCTCCCTCCTCGCCCGCGCCCTTCAGGAGCAGCATCGCGGCGCCACCGAGGAAGAGGACGCCCGTCAGCGCGTGGACCAGTTGCTGCGGCAGCAGGGTCAGGACGCTGCCCGCCGCGACGGCGAGCACCACGTGGACGGTGAAGGCGGCGGCGACACCGGCGAAGACGTACGACGCGCGGTAGCGCGTGCCGAGGACGAGTCCGGCCAGGGCCGTCTTGTCCGGCAGCTCGGCGAGGAAGACGACGCCGAAGACGAGCGCCATCACACTGAAGCTGATCAAGGGTTCCTCAATCGGTCGGGGCCGCCCCGCCGAGAGTGTTCCACCGCTTCGCGCACGACACCTCGGCATGGCAGCACACAGGAACGCACGCGGACGCGCACGTCGGGCACTGCTTGCCGAAGGTCTCGCTGGCCGACCCACAGGGCCTGCCTCCGGGCGCCGGCTCAGAGGAGCTGAGCAGTATGTCGACGGTCCGGCGAAGAGCTACTCCCCTTCTGCGCCATCCATCGTACGGGACGGCGCACGGTCCGCGGCCAGGGACTTTCGGCCCGCGCCGGAGCGACACCGAGTGACCTGGATCACTCCAACGCAACTCCCGCCCCACACTTCGCACCTGACGCCGCGCCAGAACTATTGAACTCTGTACCTGATTGACGCGACCCTGTCATCAGACGCTCATCCACCCGCAACCCCACCTCGCAAGCATGACCGCCCCACCGGTCAAACCCCCCCCACCACAAGGGAGTTCGCATGTCATCCCTCTACGCGCGTCGACACCGCCCGGCCGCTCTCGGCGCCACCGCCCTGCTGGCCTGCGCGGCCGTCCTCACCACCGGCACCCCCGCCCAGGCCGCGCCCCCGACCCCGGTCAGCGCCGCCACCGCCCGCACCTACCTCGGCGAGCTGACCGTCAAGGCGGAAGGTTCCTCCGACGGCTACAGCCGCGACAAGTTCCCGCACTGGAGCACCCAGTCCGGCACCTGCAACACCCGCGAGGTCGTCCTCAAGCGCGACGGCACCGACGTCCAGCAGGACTCCAACTGCGCGGCGGTCTCCGGCACATGGAAGTCCCCCTACGACGGCGGCACTTGGACCGCCGCGTCCGACGTCGACATCGACCACGTCGTCCCGCTCTCCGAGGCCTGGAAGTCGGGCGCGAACAGCTGGACCACCGCACAGCGCCAGGGCTTCGCCAACGACCTGGCCCAGCCGCAGCTCATCGCGGTCACCGACAACGTCAACCAGGCCAAGGGCGACCAGGACCCCGCCGAATGGATGCCGCCCACGGCCTCCTACCACTGCTTCTACGCCCGCATGTGGGTGGACGTGAAGCACCACTACAAGCTCACGGTGAACTCCGCGGAGAAGAGCGCCCTGAGCTCGGTCCTCAACGGCTGCTGAACCCTCCGGCTCCGGCCGGACACGCCGGAATCACCCCGCCCGCCTCCGTCGTTCCGTACCGTACGGGGCGACGGAGGAGGGTGATCGCCTGTGGTACGGCTGCGGCTGGGTCCACTGCTGAGGTACGTCGACGGCTCCACGGCGACCGTCTGGGTCGAGACCGACCGGCCCTGCGCCGCCGAGGTGCGGTGCGCCGACGGCGCGGGCGGCTCGGCGCGCACCTTCCAGATCGCCGGCCACCACTACGCCCTGATCCCGGTCACCGGCCTGACGCCGGGCACCGAGACGGCGTACGAGGTGCGGCTCGGCGCCACGGACGACGCCGACCACGCCGCCCACGCCGAGCCCGCGGGCAGGGTCTGGCCGCTGCCCGGCTCCCGCTTCCCCGCCAGCACCATCCGCACGCCCGCCGGGGACGGCGCGGACGCGCTGCGCGTCACGTTCGGCTCCTGCCGCTGGGCCGCACCGCCCTCCGGTGAGCACGACCCCGTGGGGCCGGACGCCCTGGACACCCTCGCCGCCCGCATCGCCGCGGACCCGGCCGCGGAGCGCCCGGACGTCCTGCTGCTCCTCGGCGACCAGGTGTACGCGGACGAGACCTCCAAGGCCACCCGGCGCTGGCTGGCCGCCCGCCGGGACCTCACCGATCCGCCCGGCGCCCAGGTGGCCGACTACGAGGAGTACACGCACCTCTATGTCGAGTCCTGGCTCGACCCCGAGGTCCGCTGGCTGCTGTCCACCGTGCCGAGCTGCATGATCTTCGACGACCACGACGTGATCGATGATTGGAACACCAGTGCGGCCTGGCTCGCCGAGATGCGGGCCACGCCCTGGTGGCGCGAGCGCGTCCTGAGCGGCCTGATGTCGTACTGGGTCTACCAGCACCTCGGCAACCTGCGCCCCGAGGAGCTGGCGAGCGACGCCGTCCACGCCGCCGTGTGCGCCACGCCCGACGGCACGGACGCGTTGCGCGCCTTCGCCGCCGCGGCCGACGCCAACCCCACCTCGGCGCGCTGGAGCTACCGGCGGGACTTCGGGCGCGTACGCCTGTTGATGGTCGACACCCGCGCCGCCCGCGTCCTGGCGGAGAGGGAGCGCGCCATGCTCGACGCCGAGGAGGCACGCTGGCTGCGCGAACAGGCGCTCGACGGCTCGGGCGGTGTCGACCACCTCCTCATCGGCACGTCGCTCCCGTGGCTGCTCCCGCACCTCATCCACGACGCCGAGGGGTGGAACGCCGCGCTGTGCCGCGGCGAGCGGGGCGCCCGCTGGGCCCGCTTCGGCGAGAACCTGCGCAGGCGCTCGGACCTGGAGCACTGGTCGGCGTTTCCCCCCTCCTTCGAGGCGCTGACCTCGCTGATCGCGGAGGCGGGCGCGGGCGAAGACGCCCCCGCGACGGTGTGCGTGCTCTCGGGCGACGTCCACCACGCCTACGTCGCCGAGCCGGCCTGGCCCCCGGCGCCGGCCCCCACGCCCGCGTCCTCCAGCTGACCTGCTCCCCCGTCCACAACTCCATCCCGGCGTCGATCAAGCTCGGTTTCCGCTTCGGCTGGAGCCGCGTGGGCCGGGCGCTCGGCCGCCGCTTCGCACGGCACGGCGGGGTCACGCAGGCGGGCATCGACTGGCGCCGCACGGGCGGCCCCTGGTTCGGCAACCAACTGATGACCCTGACCCTGCGAGGCCGCTCGTCCCGCCTCCGCCTCGAACAGGCCCGAACGACACGCGGGAGACGCGGTGGCGGCGTACGCCTGGAGACGGCGGAGGAGCGCCGCCTGGCGTGAGGGCGGGACGGGACCGCACCGGCACCCCTCCCACTCCACGTGACACACCCCACACCCGCATCCGGATCCTCCGCCGCCTCTTCGGCATCAGGGCTTCCGGCGGCATGATGATGCGGACCGTCCGCTTCCAGCGTTCGTACGCGTTCTCTATGCCCCAGGAGTCACGCCTTTGTCCGCATCTCTGCCCGCGCCGCGCCCGCCCGCGTCGGATGCGACCGCCCTCGCCCTGGTCGGCGCGGGACCTCGCGGCACCAGCGTGCTCGAACGGCTCTGCGCGTCGGCGGCCGAACTCCTCGCCCCGGGGACGCGGCTGACGGTCCATGTCATCGACCCCGCGCCGCCGGGCCCCGGCCGCGTCTGGCGGACGGCGCAGCCCGCCGAGCTCCTGATGAACACCGTCGCCTCACAGGTGACCCTCTTCACGGACGAGAGCGTCGACTGCTCGGGACCGATACGACCGGGCCCGAGCCTGTACGAATGGGCGGCCGCGGGACGCGTGCCGGGGCTCGGGCCCGACGACTACCCGACCCGCGCCTGCTACGGCCGCTATCTGGAGTGGGTCTTCGCCGAGGTGGTGCGGGCCGCCCCCGGCTCCGTGCGCGTCCAGGTCCACGCGGCGCGCGCCCTGCGGCTCGACGAGACGGCGGACGGGCTCCAGACCCTCGTACTCGACGACGGCCGCGAACTGTCCGGGCTCTCGGCCGTCGTCCTGGCGCAAGGACACCTGCCGACCCGCCCCGACCACGACGAGCGGCGCCTGACCGAACACGCCGCGCGGCACGGCCTGCGGCACTTCCCGCCCGCCAACCCGGCCGACCTGGACCTGTCCGCTGTCGCCCCCGGCGAGCCGGTGCTGCTGCGCGGCCTGGGCCTCAACTTCTTCGACCACATGGCGCTGTTGAGCACGGGCCGCGGCGGCCGGTACGTACGGGAGCCGGACGGCACCCTGCGCTACGAGCCGTCGGGCCACGAGCCGCGGCTGTACGCGGGTTCGCGGCGCGGCGTCCCGTACCAGGCGCGCGGGGACAACGCGAAGGGTCCCTACGGACGCCACGAGCCCGCCGTCCTCACCGACGACGTCATAGCCCGCTTCCGCAAGCGCGCGGACAGCGGCGACGCCCCGGACTTCCTGGACGAGATATGGCCGCTGGTCGCCAAGGAGGTGGAGACGGTCTACTACGCGGCGCTGCTCACCGCGCGGGGCGGCACCCGGGAGAGCGTCGAGGGCTTCCGCGAACGGTTTCTCGCCACCGCCCACCAGAGCCCCCAAGAGGCCCTGGCACTCGACGAGGCGGGACTCCCGGAGGGCGACCGCTGGTCGTGGGACCGGCTCTCGTGCCCGCATCCCGCCCGCCCCTTCGCCTCCTCCGCCGAGCACCGCGCCTGGCTCCTCGCGCATCTGCGTGAGGACGCCGCGCAGGCCGCGCTCGGCAATGTCGCGGGCCCGCTGAAGGCGGCGCTGGACGTGCTGCGCGACCTGCGCAACGAACTGCGCCGCGTCGTCGACCACCGCGGCCTGTCCGGCGCCTCGCGCCGCGCGCATCTCGACCGCTGGTACACCCCGCTCAACGCGTTCCTCTCCATCGGCCCGCCGCGCCGCCGCATCGAGGAGATGACGGCGCTGATCGAGGCGGGCGTCCTGGACGTGCTCGGCCCGCGCCTGAACGTGCGGCCGGACGGCGGGGCGTTCCTCGCGCACTCCCCGGACGTACCGGGTTCGGATGTGCGGGTCACCACACTGATCGAGGCCCGGCTGCCCGAGCCGGACCTGCGCCGCACGGCGGACGGTCTGCTCGCGGCGCTCCTCGAAGCGGGCCGCTGCCGCCCCCACGTCGTCGACGGTCACGAGACGGGAGGCCTGGACGTGACCGTGCGCCCCTACCACCTGATAGACCGTCACGGTCACGCCCACGCACGCCGGTTCGCGTTCGGTGTACCCACGGAAGGGGTGCACTGGGTGACGGCCGCCGGCGCCCGGCCCGGCGTCGACTCGGTCACCCTGTCGGACGCGGACGCCGTCGCGCGGGCCGCGCTGCGCACCGTCACCGGACACGGGGAGGCGCCGCCGGGAGGGGAACCGGAAGGGGAAGCGGAACCCCCGGGTGACCGAATGTTGAACTTGCAAGCACTAATTAGGTTCGCCTAATCTTGGGCCTCCGCTCGGTTCCGTCCCCAACCGAAGGAGTCCCCCACCATGACTGGACGTCTCAACAGCGCCCAGCCCTACGCCCTCGGCCTGTTCCGCATAGTGATCGGGCTGCTCTTCGCCTGCCACGGCGCGGCCTCCCTCTTCGGAGTCCTCGGCGGCGCCGGCGGCGACGGCAGCACCATCAGCGCCGGCACCTGGCCCGGCTGGTACGCGGCCGTCATCCAGCTCGTCGGCGGCGGCCTCGTCCTCCTCGGCCTCGGCACCCGCGCCGCCGCGTTCCTCTCGTCCGGCTCCATGGCCTACGCCTACTTCAAGGTGCACCAGCCGGAGGCGCTGTGGCCGATGGAGAACGGCGGCGAGGCCTCGGCGATCTTCTGCTGGGCGATGCTGCTCCTCGTCTTCACCGGGTCCGGCGCGTTCGGCCTGGACCGCCTCTTCGCCGCGCGCGGCACGAGCGAGGACGACAAGACCTCGAAGCGCGCGCCGGTCGCCGCCTGACCACCGCCGCGCCCGTACGCGTGACGGCGCCCCCTTCTCGTACGTACGAGAAGGGGGCGCCGTCACGTGGGGCGGCGCCTAGCCCTTGCCGGCTCTCGGTTCGAACGGCACCGTGAAGCACGCGACGCGCTCGCCCGCGCCGCCCTGCTCGCGGTGCAGCACCACGGAGGCGGCCTCCCCCGGCCGGAACCCCCAGCGGTGGTGCGCCCGCGCCGAACCGGAACCGTCCGCTCTGGCGGTGAAGTCCAGCCACACCTCGTTGCGCGGGTTGAGGTAGGCGGGGTTCTTCGACGGCTGGACGGGGTCCACGCGGTGCTGATAGTGCCCGCCCGACGCCTCCGGGTCCGCGCCGCACGGCTTCTGGTGCACGTGGGCGCCGTACGCGTGGCCCGGCTTCAGGCCCTTGACCCGCGCCGTGACGGTCGTGCCGTCGCGGTCGGTGCGCTGAAGCACCTCGATCCGGGCCCCGACGGGCACCAGCCTCGTGTCGTACGTCACCGCCGCCGACCGGGCGACGGCCTCGGGCGGCGCGAACCGCCCCTCGGCCCGCACCTCGTGACCTTCCGTTCCCGCACCGGCCATGCCGCCGCCCGCGGCCAGCACCGCCGCCGCCACGGCGCCGGCCACCATCCCTGCCACCATCGCTCACTCCTTGCCCTTGGGGGTTCCTCGGGGTTCTCCGGGGGTTCGTACCGCCTCGTTCGTTCGTACTGCTGCCTCGTTCGTACGGGACATCGCGGCCGTACACCGCGCCGGAGGCGGCAGCCGGGTGAACGTGACGCAGCGAACATCTGAGCCCCCAGCGGATCTACGCCGCCGCGCGCGGCGTACGCTGTACAGCTGTCATCAGGCCGCCCCTGCCGTTCCCCGCGACACAGCGGCAACGCGCTGCCGATCGGGGAATCACGGGGAGTTGTGGTGCTGGAGAGTGTGGGGGCGCTGACCGGCAGCCCATGGATCTACGCGGTCGTGGCCCTGTCCGTTCTGTTCGACGTCTTCGTGCCGGTTCTGCCGAGCGGCGTCCTCGTGATCATGTCGGCCACCGCGGCGGCGGCCGCGGGCACCGGCCGCGTCCCGCACAACGTCCCCGACATCCTGCTGCTCACCCTCAGCGCGGCCACCGCCTCGGTCCTCGGTGACATGGCCGCCTTCCGCCTGGCCTGGCGCGGCGGCGAACGCCTCGACCGCGCCATCGCCCGCTCCCGCAGGCTGACCACCGCGCAGGAACGGCTCGGCGCGGCGCTCTCCCGGGGCGGCGGTGTCCTCTTCGTCATCGCGCGGTTCGCCCCGGCGGGCCGCTCGATCGTCTCGCTCGGCGCGGGCGCGGCCCACCGCAAGCTGCGGGAGTTCCTGCCGTGGTCCGTGCTCGCGGGCGTGGCCTGGGCCGGGTACAGCGTGGCGCTCGGCTACTTCGGCGGCCAGTGGCTCGGCGCGACGTGGCTCGCCACGGGCGTCTCCCTGCTCGCGCTCTTCGCGGCGGGCTCGGCGGCGGCGTTCCTGGTACGCCGCCCCAGACCGACGGCCTGAACCCACCCACGACGCGCTCCGTGGTGGGCGCTACGACGCGCGGGCGCCGCGCACCTCCAGCCCGTCGAGCAACTCCGCGGTCGCCTCGGCCACGGAGTCGACGGCCCGCTCGAAGACCTCGCGATTGTGCGCGGCCGGGGCGTGAAACCCGGACACCTTGCGTACGTACTGAAGGGCGGCGGCCCGGATCTCCTCCTCGGTGGCGTCATCGGGGATGGCGGGCGGACGGAGCGTCTTGATGCTTCGGCACATGCCTCCAGCTTGCCACCGCGGGGCGGTCGCGGACGGGGCCCCGGGGCGGTGGCGCGGGAGACGCCATGCGCCAGCTGAAGCGTTCCGCGCCTCGCCCCCTCCCCATCTGCCACGTGTCGCCGTTCGCCCCCGCAATTCGAACAGGAGTAGCATTACGCTCGTGCCTCCTTCCCCTTCCCCCGGCTTCCCGAGCGACCTCCTCGCCGCCCAGGAGGAACTGCACCAGGTCCGCTCCGAACTGCTGGCCCTACTCAAACGCCTGCCCTGGTCCGTCGAGCCCCTCGACGGCTTCAGCGACACCGGCGGCTGGCGCAGCATCGAGCGCCCCGCCTCCCCCGGCTGGACCCCGGACGAACAGGCCGAGGTGGAGAAACTCCGTGCGCGGGAGCGGGAGTTGGCGGTCCTCGTGACCTGCCACCGGTACTGGGAACAGCTCTCGGGCCCGGACGCGGTCACCGCGAGGGCCCGCCTCAAGCACGCCCCCCACGAGCCCACCGAGGACTCCGGCCCCGCCGACCGGTGAAGGGGGCGCGAGCCTCAGCCGAGGTAGTGCGCGCGCCCCTCGTCGTCGAGATCCAGGGGCCCGTCGGGAATGACGCAGAACTCATTGCCCTCGGGATCGGCCATCACCAGGAACCCCCCGTCCTCATACCCTTCGAGCCGGCGCCCACCGAGCGCCTCGACCCGCCTCTGCTCGGCGGCCGGGTCGGCGCAGGAGACATCGAAGTGCATGCGGTTCTTGCCCGGCGCCGACGCGTCGGCGCGCTGGAAGCCGATGCCCAGACCGTTCTCGCGCCGCAACCACACATAGGGCCCGGTGCGCCCCACGACCGGCCTCCCGAGCACCTCGGCCCAGAACGCGGCCAGCCGCTCAGGATCCGCGGCGTCGATGATGAGGGCGTTGATCTGCATACGTGAGTCCGTCATGCCGCAATGCTCTCAGCCCACGGCCTGGCAAGTCCCCCCAGAAAGACGACTGCCGAGCGTTCGAAAGGTGACGTTCGAAGAGCGTGCGGCCGGGCGGGTCCCGGCGGCGTTCAGGCCCCTGGGAAGCTGTTGCCATGCCCGCCCTGGTTGCCCCGCTGATGCGCCCCGGTTGTCTGGCTGAAGCTCCCCAGCCGGCCTTGCCCGTGGAGGGAAGTCTGCTGCTGCGTCCCTGGCTCCAGACGGACGCCGCTGCCGTCGTGAGGGTGTTCGAGGATCCGGAGATCCAGCGTTGGCACCTCAAACGGGCCGACTCCGAGGGGGAAGCGCGACGGTGGATCACGCAGTGGCAACAGGGTCGGCGGGACGAGGTCGCCGCGCACTGGGCAGTGGTCGACGTGGACAGTGACGGCGTCCTTGGCCGTGTCTCTCTGCAGTCAGTGATCCTGATGGGCGGGCAGGCCGAGATCTCATACTGGACCGCACCCTGGGCCCGCGGTGGCGGCGTCTGTTCCCGTGCCGTCACGGCGGTGAGCGACTGGGCACTGGGCGAGGCCGGGTTCCACCGCCTTGAGCTCGGGCATTCGGCCTTCGACCCGGCTTCGTGCCGCGTGGCGCTCAAGACGGGGTTCGTGCAGGAGGGCATCCGCCGTAACGCGCTACGGCACGCGGACGGCTGGCACGACATGCATCTCCACGCCCGTGTCCGCGCTTCGTGATCGCGTCACGTGGACACGCGGGCCCTCTGCGGACTCCGAACACGAGAAGGCCCCTCAGTCGATCACGACTGAGGGGCCGACAACAGGCTCTCGCCCGCTGTCTGTCACCGGTGGGCGCGGACGGTTTCGAACCGCCGACATCCTCCTTGTAAGGGAGGCGCTCTACCCCTGAGCTACGCGCCCGGGACGAGTGGACAGCCTACCTTGCCGCAGGCAGTGCCTCGCAAACCCCCTGCCGTGCCCGACCGGCGGTCCCGTGGCGAAGACGCAAAGTCACCGTGCGTACGGCGAACTAACCGGCCCGTGTGTTCGTCCTTAACCGGTGGGAGAATGTGACACCGGGCAGGGCGGATGACAGCACGGGAGAGGGATAGTGACGGCGACACCTTGGCAGCCGTACACACCGGACGGAGCGGGGGCCGACACCACGACGTCAGCGCCGGAAGCCGCGGGCACGCCGCGGGCCCGCACCGACCGGCCCCGCCGGGGCGCGCGTCGCGGCCGCCGTGGCGGAATCCTGCGTGAGGTCCGCGCCCTCTTCACCCTCGTCACGCTCGTACCCCTCTCCCTGCCCCTGCTCGCCGCCACCGCGCCCGCCGCGTTCGCCGGCGGCGGCACGCGCCGGTGGTTCGGAGGACGCGGCGAGAGCCTGCGCGCCGAGGCACAGGCCGCGAAGGACGCCGCTGCCGCCGCCTTCTACGAGCTGGACACCGCCCAGCGCGACCTGCGTATCTCCATCGAGACGATCACCGCCGTCGACGCCACGCCCGCGGCCCGGCGCGCCGTCTCCGACTTCGAGGCGATCGGGCGCCGCATCGACGAGGTCAGCCACCAGTACATCAGCGCGGTGGACGCCCACGACCTGGACCGCGACGACCTCGACTCGGCGGTCGCGGCCCGCGCCCGGACCGAGCTGACGCAGGCCAAGGACGAGCTGGCCAGGACCAAGGACGAGCTGGAGCGCTTCCAGCAGGGGCTCGGCCCGCTGCTCGACAAGGCGGAGACCCAGCTCGCCCGGCTCGCCCCGGCGGTCGAGCGCGCCCGCCAGACACTGCTCGCCGCCACCAACGCCCTCGACGCGGTACGAGCGGCGGGCCTGAAGGCCGACGATCTCGCCGCCCGCCTGGCCGCCCTCGGCCCGGAGCTGACCAAGCTCAACCAAGGCGCGGGCCGGCACGGCGTACCGGAGACGCTCCAGCGCGCCGACCGCGTGCTGCGCGACGCCGAGGCCGTGCGCGCCGAGGCCGAGCGGCTGCCCGAGCGCGCCGCCGAGATCGACCGGCGGCTCGTGTCGCTGCGTACCCGCGCGGAGGCCCTGACCACCCGTAGCGGCCAGGTCGAACCGGTCCTGAGCGAGCTGCGCCGCCGGTTCACCCTCGCCTGCTGGCAGGACCTCCAGCGGGTGCCCGACCAGGCCGGGGAGAGCGTCCGCCAGGCGGAGGCCAAGCTCAAGGAGGCCCAGCAGGCCCGCGGCGAGCAGCGCTGGCCGGACGCGACCGCGCTGCTCTCGACGGTCCGCGCGTTGCTGAACTCGACGGACGAGGCGGTCTCCGCCGCCGGCGACCGTCTCCGGCGGCTCAACGCCGTGGCGAAGGACCCGCGGCAGGAGATCGACCGCACGCGCTTCGCGATCCGGGACGCGCAGCGCCTGGCGATGGCGGGCCGCCAGACCCCCGAGCCGCGCCACGCCCGCCCGCTGGACGACGCGGTGGCCCGCCTGGACCGCGCGGTGGCTTCCCTGGAGGGCCGCCACCCCGACTACTGGCACTTCCTGACCGAGACGGAGGCGGTCCGCGCGACGGCGGCACGCGTGGTCGCCCAGATCCGAGAGGAGCGCGGCCAGGGCACGTGAGGGCCCGCCCCAAAGGCACACGGGAAACCCCGCGACCGGCCCCATCCGCCCCACAGCCACCCGCCCCGCAGGGACGCGGAGAACCGCGCGACCAGCCCCATCCAACCCACCCGCGGCCACCCTGCCCCGCAGGGACGCGGAGAACCGCGCGACCAGCCCAATCCAACCCACCGGCAGCCACCCCACCCCGCAGAGGCGCGGGAAACTGCGCGACCAGCCCCATCCGGCCCGCAGCCACCCCACGGACGACCGAGGCATCCTCAGGCGCCTCTAAGCCCGAGGCAACCCCTCAGGCGTCCCCAGCCCGAGGCAGCCCTCAAACTGCCCTGGAACCAAGGCGCCGAGGCGCCCCCTCAGGCGCCCCTAGCCGCAACAACCCCCGCCACAACAGCCCCCGCCCCCTCCACCGCCGCCGCGGGGCGCACCCGCAGCCGAGGAAGCCGCGGAGGCCCCCCCGACAGCCACCGTGGACAACAACTTCACCGTGTCGCCATGTCCCTCCGGGCACACCGCGGGATCACCGGACTCCGCCATGGGCCGGCTCAGTTCGAACATGTCGCCGCAGGACCGGCACCGGTACTCGTATCGAGGCATGCGCACAGGCTAGCGGCGCTCCCCCGCCCCCTGGAACACCCCCTGGCACCCCCCGAGGAACGCCCGCAGAATCTCCTCGCCCGCCGCGATCCCGCGCTGCGGCACCACCGTGAGGCCGGGGGCCACGAAGCCGGTGTCGGCCAGTTCGCCGTGGCCGGGGCGCCACGCGCGGTCCGCCGCGAGCAGCAGGTCGGTGTCGAGCAGCGAGTCACCCGCGGCGAGGATCTCGTCCGCGTCCACCCGCCGCGCGACCTCCCGCAGCGCCGCGCTCTTGGTGAGCGGCTTCGGCACCGCGTAGATCTTGCGGCCCTGGAGCGAGACCGTCCAGCCGCGCTCCTCCGCCCACGCGGAGAGTTCCTTGACCCAGCCGTCGGGCAGCAGCGTGCGCTCCACGACGAGATACGCGAAGAGGTCCTCGGCGACGCGTTCCTTGAGCAGCCAGGCCGGGTCGGCGGTGCGCAGCAGGTGTGCGCGTACCTCGTCGAGGGAGGCGGACTCGTCGGCGAGGCGGCGCGCCACCCGGACCCGCCAGTCGGCGTCGGAGACCCCGTCGACGAGCACATGGCCGCCATTGGCGCAGATCGCGAACCGCGGCGCGGGGCCCGGCAGCTGGATGCGCCCGTACTGCTCGCGCGTCCGTGTCGTGGTCGGTACGAAGACCGTGGTGCGGGCCAGCTCGTCGAGGAGCCCGGCGGCGGTCTCGGTGACGTACGACAGCGGCAGGCCCTGGTACACCTCGACGCAGAGCAGGCGCGGCGCCTCGGCGTCGGGCATGGTCAGGCCGAGGGCGGCGGCGGAGTAGATGAGCGTGCGATCGAGATCGCTGGCGACGAGCTTCGTCACTGGGAGGCCTCCGCCCGGTCGTCGGCGCCGCCCGCGGCGACGGCCTTGCCGTCCGCCCCCGTCGCGCCCCTCGTGTACTTGGGGTGGATCAATCCGACGCAGCTGTAGGGGAGTTCGCCGACCTCCTCGACGGGCACGCCGCGCTGCTCGGCGAGCAGGCGTACGTGGTCGAGGTCCGCCCCGCGCCCGCGCGGGCCAAGATCTTCCAGGGGACGCGGCGCAGCAGCACGCGGGTCGTCTCGCCGACGCCCGGCTTGACGAGGTTCACGTCGTGGATGCCGTACTCCTCGCTGATCCGTTCGACGGCGGCCCAGCCCTCCCAGGTCGGCGTCCGGTCGGCGGAGAGCGCCTCCTTGACCTGGGCCTCCACCACGTCGGTGACGTCGTCGAAGCGGGCCACGACCGCGTCGACGAAGTCGCCGGACACGTCGGCGTCCGCGAGCTCGCGGTAGAACTTCGCGCCGTGGAAGTCGTCCGGTCCGACCAGGTCGGCGCGGAGCACGGTGCGGGAAATCAGCCCGGACACCGTGGAGTTGAGACAGGCGGAGGGGATGAGGAAGTCCTCGCGGGTGCCGTAGGTGCGCACACAGGAGCCGGGGTCGGCGAGCACCGCGATCTCCGGATTGAAGCCCACCGCTCCACCACCGGCCTCGAACTCCCTTATCGCTTCGGCCAGTTCGCGGGTGATCGCGCCCTTGCCGGTCCAGCCGTCGACGAAGACGACGTCGGCGGGGTCGTGGTGGGAGGCGAGCCAGCGCAGCGCGTTGGCGTCGATGCCGCGGCCGCGCACGATCGACACGGCGTAGTGCGGCAGGTCGAGGCCGTGCCGGTGCGCGGCCCAGCGGCGCATGAGGACACCGACCGGGGTGCCGGCGCGGGCCAGCGACACGAGGACCGGGCGCGGTGACCGCTCGGCGAGGACGATCTCGGTGACGGTGCCGACGGCCTGGGCGATGCGGGCGGCGGAGGTGTCGAGCGCGGCGTGGAACAGCGCCTGGTAGCGCTCGCTCGGCTGGTACTCGACCGGCAGGGACTCGGCGTAGTGCGCGCCACCGCTCTGTATCGCCTCCTCGCGCTCCTCCGTGGGCGCTTCGAGCGTCACGGCGGAGAGGTCCTGGAGCAGCCAGCCGACGTCTTCGGGCGCGTACGAGGAGAAGGCGGGGCCGCGGAGGGGCTCGGGCAGCATGGGGGACCTTTCGGGGGCGCCCGCGGCAGGCACCTGCGCGCGCGAGGGAACGTACGGCGGGACGTACGACGGGACGACGGCCAGCAGCACGTGCCCGGTGTGCGCGGCGAGCTGCGCCAACAGACCGTCCGGCGCGTGCAGTCGAGGCGTGTCCGCGACGGAGTCCACGACCGCGACGACCGCGTCGAAGCCGCCGCCCGCGACGTTGTACGCGAACCGGGGCCCCGCGCCGTCGGCGGGCCCATCGGCGGGATCGTCGTGCGCGGGGAAGACGAGGCGGGTGCGGATCGCGTAACCGGGGTCGTCCACGGCGAGCACGGGTGACCGGGTCGTGGTGGAGAACCGCACGTCCGCGCCGCCCAACCGCCGCTCCAGCTCCATGCCGAGCGCCAGCGGCGCGTACATCAGCTCCTCGAAGCCGAGGACGAGCACGCGGCCGCGCCGCGCGCCTTCGGGCAGGGCCTTCGCGATCCGCTCGGCCATGCCGGGCAGCGCGTCCTGGAGCCGGGCCCGGTGCGCGGGCGTGAAGCCGTGCCGCCCGCCGTCGGGCAGCCCGGCGGGCCAGCCGAGCGCGACGCGGGTGATCACGCCGCGCTCCCCGGCAGGCGGCGCGGCGGGGGCGGTGTCGTGCTCGGCGACCAGCGCCTGCCCCTTCTCCAGCACACCGTCGGGCAGCCGCACCGTCCCGGACGCCAGCGCGATCAGATCGACGCGGGCGCCGATCTCACGGGCGAAGGCGGCCAGGCGGCCCTGGTCCTCGGGCGAGCGCATGTCGACCAGCGCGACTATCACGTACCGCTCGCGCGGGAAACGTTCGTGCAGGGCGCGGATGGTGTTCAGGACGGTGTTGCCGGTGGAGAACTCGTCGTCGACGAGGACCAGCGGGCCGTCCCCGGCGAGGAGCCGGGGGTCCTCGGGCAGCAGGAGGTGCGAGGTGGCGTGGGAGTGGGACTCCTCGAAGCCGCCGGCGCGTTCGACGCCCTCGACGGGGCGCCGGGTGGAGTGCAGGTAGGGCGCGAGGCCGAGGCCGTCGGCGACACAGTGGCCGAGGCCGGTCGCGGTCTCCGCGTAGCCGAGGACGACGGCCCGCCGGGCCGCGTCGTCGCCGAGCAACTCCCGCACCCGGACGCCGAGGCCGTGCCCGGCGCCGTGGATGATTGAGGGGTGCTGGGGCACGTGCTTGCCGAGGACGTTCGACACCAGGAGGTGCGCCCGCTTGGGGTTGCGGCGCAGCGCGAGCCCGAGCAGGCCGGGCAGCGTCTCGTCACCGTCGAGCCCGACCCCGAGCCGCTCGGCGACCCAGCTCCCGGACCACACCGCGTCTTGTGGCACGTACGTCATGTTCCTCGCGTTCATCAGCCGGGCAACCCGGCGGTGAGCAGTTCCACGAAGCCGACGTCCTCCTTGGCGACGCCGAAGACCTCGGCGCGCCGCAGGGTCCGCTCGGCCCAGGCGCGGTGCGGCTTCACTTCGTTCATCTTGTTCGTGTACGACGAGCGCAGCACCCCGCCGCCGCCCCGCTCCGGACGCAGGATGTCCTCGGCGTCGCTGAACTCCTCGTGGCTGACGACCGACAGCGCGTGCACGGGCAGCACGTGCGAGGGGTGGATGCAGGTCTTGCCGAGTAGGCCGTTGGCCCGGTCGAGCTCGATCTCGCGGAGCAGGCCGTCCATGTCGTGCTCGATGAGGGCCTGGCGCAGCTCCTCCGCCCGCCCCTCAAGGAAGGGGCTGCGGCGCAGCTGCGGCTTGAACATCCTCTCCTGGACGCGGAAGTACTCCCACACGGGCCCGGTCACGGTGAACCCGGTGCCGTCGGCCCTGCCGAGGACGTTCACCACGTCGGCGATGACGGAGGCCACGATCTGCACGTCGTACGCGGTCATGTCCGGCGGCCTGCGCAGGCCGTACGCAGAGCAGAAGTCGGTGACGCCCAGACGCAGCGCGAGCACCCGGTCGCGGTACTTGTCGACAGTGCGGGCGATGCCCGCGAGGGTCTCGGCGCGGCTCTCCAGGTGCAGCAGCTCGGGCGACTCCAGGACGGGCATGGCGAAGAGCCGCCGCCCGCCGAGGGCGTCGCCGAGGGCGTCTGCCGCCGCCTCCGCGACCGTGAGGGCCTCCAGGAACGGAACTCCTCGTTCCTCGGTGAACTTGGGCAGGACGAATCCGGACAGCAGCCGAAGGCCCGGGCCGAGCCTGCGGGTGAGGTCGGGAATCTGCTCGGCGGCGCGGACCCGGACGAAGAGCAGCGGGGGTTCCACGCCCCTGTCCGCCAGGTCGGCGAACTGCCGGACGAGGTTCTCCTCCGCGTCCGCCACCTCGGCGTCGTCGATGGAGTCCTCCAGGCAGACCACCATGGACGTGACGCCGCGGCCGCCCTGCTTCAGGATGTCGTCGGCGAGGCGGGGGCGGGTGGCGGGGCTGTAGAGGGTGGCGCCGAGCGCGGACGCGAGCAGGTGGGGCGGGGAGGCCGCGGTGAAGACACACGGCTCCCTATGGAAGAGGCGCTGTCGCACCTCTGGGGCGATGTGCCCGAAATGACGCATGAGATATCCCCTGTGGTCGCCGCTATCGCCTGTTCCGTCGGCATGGGCCGTTGTCTCTCGGCATGGACCGGTGTTCCGTCGGCATGGACCGTTTTGATGTGGCCGGTAATAGTACGTAGGGGAGGGTGTCAGGGGTTCCCGCCGGGCATGAACTTCAGGTAACCCGGCCATGTCGCACACGCTCACCACACAACCGTCGCACGCTCGCACCACCCGCAGGTCAGGCGCCTGCCGACACGGCCGGGGCCTTGCGCCCCCCACGTTGTCCCGCCCGCGCGGGGGAAGGCAGGATGATCGCATGACGCACGCGATGTTGAAGGGGTCCAACGTCCCTCTCGAAGCCTCGGCGGTCCGCGCCGTGCTGCGCTGGGCCCCCGGACAGGGCGTCCCCGACGTCGACGCGTCGGCACTGCTGCTCGGCGGTGACGGCCGGGTCCGCTCCGACGAGGACTTCGTCTTCTACAACCAGCCGCGCCACCCCGGCGGCAAGGTCTGGCGGCTCGGCAAGAAGCGCGTCGCCGAGGGGCTGACCGACACGATCCAGACAGATCTGGCCGGCATGGAAGCCGCGGTCGACCGGGTGCTCCTCGTCGCGTCGGCGGAAGGCGTCGCCTTCGAGCACGTCCCGGCGCTGCGGATCCTGCTGTACGACGCCGTGGGCACCGAGGGCGAGCCGCTCGCCCACTTCGACATCACTCCGCAGACCGGCGAGGAGACGGCGCTGATCTGCGGGGAGCTGTACCGCCGCGGCGAGGGCTGGAAGTTCCGGGCCCTCGGCGAGGGGTACACCAACGGCCTGGAGGGGCTCGCCTCCGACTTCGGCATCTCGGTGGACGACACGGAGTCCACGGAGCCCTCCATGACCGCGCCCGGAGCGGACTTCCCGCAGCAGCCGGCGCCCGGGACGGACTTCCCGCAGCAGCCGGCGCCCGGGGCGGACTTCCCACTGCCGCCGCAGCAGCCCGCGCCGCAGCCCCAGCCGTCCATGGGCCGGGCCCAGCCGTCGGTCGCGCAGCCGCTGCCGCAACCCTCCATGGCCCAGCCGCTTCCGCAGCCTTCCGTGGCGCAGCCGCTGCCCCAGCCGGGGGGCCACCCCGCACCGCAGCCGCCCGCGCGGCCCGCCTACGGCTATCCGCCCGAGCCGCCCCGCCACCCGGCGCCCCAGCCCTCGTACGGCTACCCCCCGGCGGCGCCCACGCAGCCCACGCCGATCGGCGGCCCCCCGCCGGTGCCGCACCCCGCGCAGCCCTCGTACGGCTACCCGCAGCCGGTGGTGGCCCCGGTGCCGGACCCGAACTTCCGGCTGCCTCCGCAGGGCCCGCAGTTCCTGCCGCGCTGAGGCACCGCCGGGCGCGGCGGAGGCATTGCCGCGCCGCCGGGCCCGGCGGCGCGGGGCACGGGGCACGGGCACGGGGCACGGGCTCAGCCGACCTTGGTCTTGTAGCCCCTGCCCCACTGGAGCCCCCAGCCGTAGAGCCGGTCGAGCTCGGCCTGGAAGCCGTAGACGAACTTCACCTCGCGGCGGACGATCAGCTCGCCCTTGACGTTCTCGATGGAGACGACCGCGCAGGACCGGGCCTGCGGCTGGCGCTCGTCCAGGTCGATCTCGATGCGCGGCCCGTTGCTGGGATAGAGCGTGACCTTGGCGTGCGTGCGGTCGAAGGCCGGCGTCTGGTCGTAGATGTACGCGAAGACCAGCAGCCGCTTGATGTTCTCGCGGTGGTCGAGATTGACGTAGATCGTCTCCCCGGAGGGCGAACCGAACCGGTCGTCACCGCTCAGCTTCACGTACGGCGGCGCGTTGAGGCTCCCGAAAAAGCTCCCCAGCGGCTGTACGACCCCCTTGGCGCCGTCCATCAGCTCGTACAGGCAGCCGATGTCGAGGTCGACGTTGACCACGCCCTGCGTGTGCGCCTGCACCACGTCGGGCTGGAACATCTTGAGCGGGTGCCGCAGCAGCCCCCCGGTCCTGCGCTGCTTGCCCATGAAGTCGGACGTCCGCATCTGCCAGGAGAGGTTGACGCGCAGATTGCCGGTGGCCGCACCCTGCTTGCTGAGCGAGACCGTGGGGTTCCGTTTGGTCAGTTCGATGGAGTTGGTCGCGGCGCCGCCCGAATCGAAGTCCATCGAACGCCCTCGCCACAGACCGTCCCAGAAGGACATTGCCGCCCCCAAAGTGTCCTTGTGCCGCATACGACGGCCGGTTGACTGCCGGTTGTCTACCGGTGGTGCCGGCCGGTGAAGACCGGCGGGGCGGCCATGAGGACTCCTCCTCGATGGCCGCCCCGCTCAAAGCGTTCCTCACCCTGACCGCCGTCACACTCCGGAGTACGGAATCGGACAGCACGGCAAGGGAATCGGTCAGCGATCAGTCATGGGTCCGTCAGTGATCAGCCGGCATCAGACTCCGGACGAAACCTCGGTCTTCTCACCAGCGCTGCCCTGTCCCTCGGCCGCCGCGAGCCGCTTGTTGCGCAGCACGGACGACACGAAGGACCAGCCGATCAGGATGACGCCGACAGAACCGGTGATGAGCTCGTGGATCTCGTACTGGATGGTGACGAGGAGGATCACGGCGAGGGCACCGATCGCGTAGTGCGCGCCGTGCTCCAGGTAGACGTAGTCGTCGAGGGTGCCCTGGCGGACCAGGTAGACGGTGAGCGACCGGACGTACATGGCGCCGATGCCGAGGCCGAGCGCCATCAGGACGATGTCATTGGTGACGGCGAAGGCACCGATGACGCCGTCGAAGGAGAACGACGCGTCCAGGACCTCCAGGTAGAGGAACATGAAGAACGCGGCCTTGCCCACCATCACGGCGGCGGGCACCTGCTTGCCGCTCTTCTTGGCCTCCTCCTCGGCCTCGTGCTCGCGCTCCTCCTCTTCCTCCAGCTTGTTCTCGAAGTAGCCGGAGAGACCGCCCACCACGAGGTAGGTGATGAGTCCCGCGATACCGGAGATCAGTACCGTCTGCGCCTTGTCCACATGAACGCCGCCGTGCTGGTGGGCCTGGGTGGCGAAGGTCATCGCGGTGATCATGAGCACGATGAGCGCGATGCAGACCGACAGCATGTCGACCTTGCCGAGCTTGGCGAGCGGACGCTCGATCCAGCTCAGCCACTTGATGTCACGGTCCTCGAAGACGAAGTCGAGGAAGATCATCAACAGGAACATGCCGCCGAAGGCGGCAATCGACGGGTGAGCGTCGGTGACGAGTTGCTGGTACCGGTCCTTGTCGTTGAGCGCGAGGCGCACCGCCTCGATCGGGCCGGTCTTGGCGCTGATGGCGACAATCACGACGGGGAAGACCAGCCGCATGCCGAAGACCGCGATCAGGACACCGATGGTGAGGAAGATCTTCTGCCAGAAGGCACTCATCTTCTTCAGGATTCCGGCGTTGACCACCGCGTTGTCGAAGGACAGCGAGATCTCGAGGATGGACAGGATCGCGACGACGCCGAACCCTGCCCAACCCCCGTAGAACACCGCGGCGACCAGGCCGAGCGCGGTCACCGCGAACGACCAGCCGAAGGTTTTCAGAATCACTGGTTACCCAATCGTGTGTGTACGGGCTCCCGTTTGGCGGTCTCCCCCGCGCCGGTCCCCGGCTTTACGAAACGTTGACCCCGAAGTCTAGAGCGATGCCTCGCAGGCCCGACGCGTACCCCTGCCCGACGGCACGGAACTTCCACTCGCCCCCGTACCGGTACACCTCGCCGAAGATCATCGCGGTCTCCGTCGAGGCGTCCTCGCTCAGGTCGTAGCGCGCGAGCTCCTGCCCGTCCGCCTGGTTCACCACCCGGATGAACGCGTTGCTGACCTGACCGAACGCCTGCCCGCGATTGTCCGCGTCATGAATCGAGACCGGGAAGATGATTTTGTCGCAGTGGGCCGGAACCTTGGAGAGGTCGACCAGGAGCGACTCGTCGTCGCCGTCGCCCTCACCGGTGAGGTTGTCGCCGGTGTGTTCGACGGAGCCGTCGGGGCTCTTCAGGTTGTTGTAGAAGACGAACCACTCGTCACCGAGGACCCGGCCCGCGTCGCACAGCAGTGCGCTCGCGTCGAGGTCGAAAGGGGCGCCGGTGGTGGAACGCGCGTCCCAGCCGAGGCCGACAAGGATCTGGGTGAGGTTCGGTGCGGCCTTGGAGAGGGAGACGTTGCCTCCCTTGGCGAGTGTGACGCCCATGTTCGTGGTCCTCCCCGGGGTGACGAGAGTGCCCCCGAGCCGACGGGGACACACGGTGATGAGCACGTCCGGCGCCGCACCTGATGTGTGTGCGACGCCGGACGACAAGGCGGAGGCTGCTGCTCGGCTCAGACGTTGACGCCGAAGTCCTGCGCGATACCGCGCAGGCCCGAGGCGTAACCCTGGCCGACCGCGCGGAACTTCCACTCGGCGCCGTGGCGGTACAGCTCGCCGAAGACCATGGCGGTCTCCGTCGAGGCGTCCTCGGAGAGGTCGTACCGCGCGATCTCCGCGCCGCCCGCCTGGTTCACGACGCGGATGAACGCGTTGCGGACCTGGCCGAACGACTGCTGACGCGTCTCGGCGTCGTAGATGGAGACCGGGAAGACGATCTTCTCGACGTCCGCGGGGACCGAGGCCAGGTCGACCTTGATCACCTCGTCGTCGCCCTCGCCCTCACCGGTGGTGTTGTCACCGGTGTGCTCGACGGAGCCGTCGGGGCTCTTCAGGTTGTTGAAGAACACGAAGTTCTGGTCACCGCTGACCTTGCCCTCCGCGTTCGTCAGGATGGCGCTGGCGTCGAGGTCGAAGTCCGTACCGGTGGTGGTGCGGACGTCCCAGCCGAGGCCGACCAGAACCGCGGTCAGGCCAGGCGCCTCCTTGCTCAGCGATACGTTGCCGCCCTTGCTGAGGCTGACTCCCACGAGTCCTCCCAATTGGTGTCCAGGGGCGGGGAGCCCCAAGCGTTGCGTTGCATCGGATCAACGTGTGGATCCTAGTGACCGGTTCCCGGCCGCCACAGGCTCTGCACCTGAAGAATCACAGGGTGTCGCCCCTGAGAGAACCAGGGGTTCACCGAAGCCGAGAGGAGCGACCGGATTCAGCGGCCGGATCAGAGCGTTTCGAGGGCCTTGACGTACTCGTTCAGGTCACGCGCGTCGGGCAGGCCGTTGACGACGCTCCAGCGCACGACACCCTCCTTGTCGATGATGAAGGTGCCGCGCACCGCACAGCCCTTCTCCTCGTCGAAGACGCCGTACGCTCGCGAGACCTCGCCGTGCGGCCAGAAGTCGGAGACCAGCGGGTACTCAAGACCCTCCTGCTCGGCGAAGACGCGCAGCGTGTGGATGGAGTCGTTGGAGACGGCGAGCAGCTGGGTGTCGTCGTTGACGAACTTCGGCAGCTCGTCGCGGAGCGCGCACAACTCGCCCGTGCACACGCCGGTGAACGCGAACGGGTAGAAGAGCAGCACCACGTTCTTCTCGCCGCGGAAGTCGGAGAGCTTCACGGTCCGGCCGTGGTTGTCCTTGAGCTCGAACTCCGGGGCCTTGGTGCCGGTCGCGATTCCAGCGAGCGCCATGACTACGCATCCCTTCGACGGGGCCCCTCGGGTGGGGCCGTTCGGGTGACACCCACCCTACGTCCGTCGATCTACGCCCTTCGGGCTCACACCTCTCGGGCGCCCGCACATGCGTTCCATGAACGCGTTCCGTACAGGCGTTCCGTGCATGCGTGAGGCCCCCGTCGACGGATGGTGTCGGCGGGGGCCTCACGGCTGTCCCTGCTGGGTTCGCGGCTCGGCGCGTGGCTAGCGCTTCTTGGCGGCGCCCTTGGGGGTGCTCAGCCGGCTGCCGTTCCAGTCCTTGCCGGCGTTGATGCTCTTGGTCTGGGAGAGGCCCGCGGTCGTGGCCGCCTCGCCGATCTCGCTCGGCTCGACGTACCCCTCGCGACCGGTCTTCGGAGTGAGCAGCAGGATGGAGCCGCCCTCTTCCATGTAGGCGATGGCATCCACCAGCGCATCGGTCAGGTCCCCGTCGTCCTCACGGAACCAGAGCACCACGGCGTCAGCCATGTCCTCGTAGTCCTCGTCGACGAGCTCGGAGCCGATGGCCTTCTCGATGGCCTCGCGCAGCTCCTGATCGACGTCGTCGTCGTAGCCGATCTCCTGGACCACCTGGTCGGGCTGGAAACCAAGCCTTACGGCAAGGTTCGTCTCCGCGTGGTCCGCGGTCGCGCTCACGGATTGCCTCCTGATCATGTTTTTCGGGAATGCCTTCAGCCACGCGCGTGCGCGGGGCGTTGGCCGTAGTCCACACGGGCGGGACGGATCGCGCAAGTACCCGGCCGCCGAGACCGCCGAAACGGTGACGTTCCCAGCCGTGTCGCCGCAACTGCCGCCTCATCCGTACGGGACCGAACGGCTCTGCGAAGCGGCTAGGCAGGATGGGCGTATCGTTGCGATTTGGTCGAGCCTACCCCAGGGACCGCCAGGCGAACGTCTCGGTTACCTCTCGGTAGAGATGACGTCCGCGTCGGTCGGGTACACGATGGGGAGCGGTACAAGGCCAGGCACGACCCAGGTGACACAGGTGCAAGCCCCAACAGCGAAGGAACAGCGTGGCTTCCGGATCCGATCGCAACCCGATCATCATTGGCGGCCTGCCGAGTCAGGTCCCGGACTTCGATCCCGAAGAGACCCAGGAGTGGCTGGACTCCCTCGACGCCGCGGTCGACGAACGCGGCCGCGAGCGGGCCCGCTACCTGATGCTCCGGCTGATCGAGCGCGCCCGCGAGAAGCGCGTGGCCGTTCCCGAAATGCGCAGCACGGACTACGTCAACACGATCGCCACCAGGGACGAACCGTTCTTCCCCGGCAACGAGGAAATCGAACGCAAGGTCCTGAACGCGACCCGCTGGAACGCGGCGGTGATGGTCTCGCGCGCCCAGCGCCCGGGCATCGGCGTCGGCGGGCACATCGCCACCTTCGCTTCCTCCGCCTCCCTCTACGACGTGGGCTTCAACCACTTCTTCCGGGGCAAGGACGAGGGCGACGGCGGCGACCAGATCTTCTTCCAGGGGCACGCCTCCCCCGGTATCTACGCCCGTGCCTTCCTCCTGGACCGGCTCACCGAGCAGCAGCTCGACGCGTTCCGCCAGGAGAAGTCCAAGGCGCCCAACGGCCTGTCCTCCTACCCCCACCCCCGGTTGATGCCGGACTTCTGGGAGTTCCCGACGGTCTCCATGGGCCTCGGCCCGCTCGGCGCGATCTACCAGGCGCGGATGAACCGCTACATGGAGGCGCGCGGCATCGCCGACACCTCCAAGTCGCATGTCTGGGCGTATCTCGGTGACGGCGAGATGGACGAGCCCGAGTCGCTCGGCCAGCTCTCCATCGCCGCCCGCGAGGGCCTGGACAACCTCACTTTCGTCGTCAACTGCAACCTCCAGCGCCTCGACGGCCCGGTGCGCGGCAACGGAAAGATCATCCAGGAGCTGGAGTCCCAGTTCCGTGGCGCCGGCTGGAACGTCATCAAGCTGGTCTGGGACCGCAGCTGGGACCCGCTGCTCGCCCAGGACCGGGACGGCATCCTGGTCAACAAGCTGAACACCACGCCCGACGGCCAGTTCCAGACGTACGCGACCGAGACCGGCGCCTACATCCGCGAGCACTTCTTCGGCGACGACCACCGGCTGCGCGCCATGGTCGAGAACATGACCGACGAGCAGATCCTGCACCTGGGCCGCGGCGGTCACGACCACAAGAAGGTCTACGCGGCGTACGCGGCGGCCAAGGCCCACAAGGGCCAGCCGACGGTGATCCTCGCCCAGACGGTCAAGGGCTGGACCCTCGGCCCGAACTTCGAGGGCCGCAACGCCACGCACCAGATGAAGAAGCTGACGGTCGACGACCTCAAGCGTTTCCGCGACCGCCTGCACATCCCGATCACGGACAAGCAGCTGGAGAGCGGCGCCCCGCCGTACTACCACCCGGGCCGGGACTCGGAAGAGATCCAGTACATGCACGACCGCCGCAAGGGCCTGGGCGGCTACGTCCCGACCCGCGTCGTGCGCGCCAAGCCCCTCCAGCTTCCCGAGGAGAAGGCGTACGCGGTCGCGAAGAAGGGCTCGGGTCAGCAGTCGATCGCCACCACCATGGCGTTCGTCCGCATCCTCAAGGACCTCATGCGGGACAAGGAGATCGGCAAGCGCTTCGTGCTGATCGCCCCCGACGAGTACCGCACCTTCGGCATGGACGCGTTCTTCCCGAGCGCGAAGATCTACAACCCGCTCGGCCAGCAGTACGAGGCCGTGGACCGCGAGCTGCTCCTTGCCTACAAGGAGTCGCCGACGGGCCAGATGCTGCACGACGGCATCTCGGAGGCGGGCTGCACCGCCTCCCTGATCGCCGCGGGCTCGGCCTACGCCACCCACGGCGAGCCGCTCATCCCGGTGTACGTCTTCTACTCGATGTTCGGTTTCCAGCGCACCGGCGACCAGTTCTGGCAGATGGCCGACCAGCTGGCGCGCGGTTTCGTCCTCGGCGCCACCGCCGGCCGCACGACGCTGACCGGCGAGGGCCTCCAGCACGCCGACGGCCACTCGCAGTTGCTCGCCTCGACCAACCCGGCCTGCGTCGCCTACGACCCGGCCTTCGGTTACGAGATCGCGCACATCGTCAAGGACGGCCTGCGCAGGATGTACGGCCCTGACAGTGAGGACGTCTTCTACTACCTCACCGTCTACAACGAGCCCATCCAGCACCCGGCCGAGCCGGAGAACGTGGATGTCGAAGGCATCCTCAAGGGCATCTACCGCTTCAAGCCGGGCGAGCAGGGCGCCATCCCCGCCCAGATCATCGCGTCGGGTGTCGCCGTCCCGTGGGCGGTCGAGGCCCAGCAGATCCTCGCCTCGGAGTGGAACGTCAAGGCGGACATCTGGTCGGCCACCTCGTGGAACGAGCTGCGCCGCGAGGCCGTGGACGTAGAGCGCCACAACCTCCTGCACCCCGAGGAGGAGCAGCGCGTCCCGTACGTGACGCAGAAGCTGTCCGGCGCCGAGGGCCCGTTCGTGGCCGTCTCCGACTGGATGCGGAGCGTCCCGGACCAGATCTCCCGCTGGGTGCCCGGCACCTACCAGTCGCTCGGGGCGGACGGCTTCGGCTTCGCCGACACGCGGGGCGCGGCCCGCCGCTTCTTCCACATCGACGCGCAGTCGATCGTGGTCGGCGTGCTGACCGAGCTGGCCCGCGAGGGCAGGGTCGACCGCTCCGTCCTGAAGCAGGCGATCGACCGCTACCAGCTCCTCGACGTCACGGCCGCCGACCCCGGCCCGGCCGGGGGCGACGCATAGCGCACGTTCCAGACGGTGTAGCGCGCGTTCCAGCTGGAGGGCGGCGGGGCAGAGGTCCCGTCGCCCTTCGGCGTTTCCTACGATGCGCCCATGAAGCATCAACCGGCACAGATCCGTTGGGAGCGGCGCACCCAGCGCCCTCTTCTCGCGCTCGCGGTGGCGTTCGCCCTCGCCTACGCCGTGCCGATCGTGATGCCCGACGCGAGCCGGACCGTCACGGCGACCTGCACGATCGTGGAGTGGGTCGTCTGGGGCTCGTTCGCCGTCGACTACCTCGTACGTCTCCTCCTCACCGACCGGCGGCGGCATTTCGTCCGCACGCACTGGCTCGACCTGTGTGCTGTCCTCCTTCCGATGATTCAGCCGCTGCGGTTGCTGCGGCTCGTCTCCACGCTGATGCTCGTCGGCCGGCGGGCCCGCATGGCGTCGCAGATAACGCTGACGACGTATGTCGTGGGCTCGGTGGTAGGCCTGCTGATGTTCGGTTCCCTGGCGGTGCTCTCCGTGGAGCGGGAGTCGCCGGACGGGAACATCAAGACGCTGGGTGATGCGGTGTGGTGGTCCTTCACCACGATGACGACGGTCGGCTACGGCGATCACGCCCCGACGACGGGACTCGGCAGGGTGCTGGCAGTCGGATTGATGCTGTCGGGCATCGCACTCCTCGGTGTGGTGACCGCGAACATCGCGGCGTGGTTCATCGCGAGGTTCGACAAGGACGACATCGAGGAACGGCGCCAGACAGCCGCGATCGAGGCATTGACGGCAGAGGTGCAGGCGCTGCGGGCACAGGTGACGGCGCTGTCGGAGGCGGGGTCGGGGCTGAGGGTGGACGCGGGGTCGGGGGCGGGGCTGACGCCGGGTACAGGCTCGGCGCCGGGGCCGGGCTGCTCGCCCGGGGCGGCGTCGGGCTTGGGCTCCGGCCCAGGGGCGGACTCAGGCTCGGGCCCAGGCTCCGGCTCGGTGCCCCGTCCCGCGTCCGCCGAGGGCGCCGTCGGGCGGACGGGGCCTCTCGGCGGGACGGGGATGTGCTGAGCGAGGGCGGGTCGCCCGTGTCAGAACACGCCGTTCATCGTGGTCGCCCCGGATATCCATAGGAGCGCGAGCACGGTGTCGATCGCGCCCAGGATGAGGGCGACCAGGGCCGGTGCCGGCCGGGCACCGGCCCAACTGCGGCCCAGGGCCAGCCAACCACACACGATCGCCATGGGGCCGAGGATGATCCCCAGTACGAAGAACCCGGCGATCGCGCAGACGGCCCCTACTATCCCGAGCGTCGCGCGGTCCGGCCCGCTCCGCGACCACGTACGGCCGCGTGAGCGAGGGTGCTTGCGCGTGGCGTGTCCAAAGCCCGCCATCATCACTCCTTGCGTCAGCCGGTTCGGCTCAAGACCGCGGGTACCCCGCTTCAGCGCTCCCAGACCTTGAAGGCCCGTACCCGATAAGGCGATTCGGGCGCCCAGGTGCCACTGCCCGGGTACGTGTTGAACTCCCCGGTCTCGCCGCATTCCGCGGATTGGTACGTGGTGACGGGCCGGCCGGTGCGATTGGCGAGAGCTTGCGCGCTGCCCCCCTCCGGCAGCGCGATACAGCTCTCGATGTCGATCTTGGACAACTCGTACGTGTGTCGCGCTCCCTTGAACTGCGCCTTCTCCCAGAGGCAGAGCTCGCCGGGCCCGCATCCGCGGAACGTCGGCGGGGCCGCGGCCGCGACGTGCGTGGATGAAAGGATCACCGCGGCGAGTGCGGCGGCGGTGACGGTCGCAGGCATGGTCGTACGCATGTGTTCAACCCCCGTGTGGTGTGGCTCAGTTGTCCGCGTCGCGCGGATCTCATGTCTGAACTCTGGACCTGCCGACCGTGTCATCGGAAGGGGTACGAATGTGCGTCACCCGGATAGGCGAAAGCCCCCCAGAATGTCCCTGAGGGGCTTTCCCTGACTTTCGTCGCCGCACGACCGGCTGCGGACATGCGGCGAGCCGTATGCCCTAAATGTGCGCCACGCCCGCACCGGCTTCGGCATTGGTTCCGCGCTTGGCGAGGAACGCGACGAAGACCGCGACCAGGGCGACGCCCGCGGCGACCAGGCAGGCCAGGCCCATACCCGACATGAACGTGTCGTGCGTGACCGAGGCGATCTGGTCGGCGACCGACTGCGGCGCCTTCGGCGGGACGGGCGCCTTGCCGACCTGGACGGCCTCGGCGGCCTTGTCGAGGTCGGCGGGGCTGAGCGGCGGCAGCTTCGCCTTGGCCCAGTTGTCGGCCAGGTCGCTGTCGACCCGCGACGCCATGACGGCGCCGAGGACCGCCGTGCCGAGGCTGCCACCGATCTGCATCGCGGCCTGCTGAAGGCCACCGGCCACCCCGGACAGCTCCATCGGCGCGTTGCCCACGATGACCTCGGTCGCGCCGACCATCACCGGCGCGAGACCGAGGCCGAGGAGTGCGAACCAGAGCGACATCAGACCGCTGCCGGTGCCCGCTTCCAGCGTGGACATGCCGTACATGGCGGCGGCGGTGAGCAGCATGCCGCCGGCCAGCGGGACCCGGGGACCGACCTTGGTGATCATGGCCCCCGCCAGCGGCGAACCCACGATCATCATGCCGGTGAGGGGCAGTAGATGCAGACCGCTGTCGACGGGGCTCATCCCGTGCACGTTCTGCAAGTAGAAGGTGACGAAGAAGAGTCCGCCCATGAAGGCGATGGCCATCAGCACCATGAGGACCACGCCCGCGGACAGCGCCATGGAGCGGAACAGCCCCAGCGGGATGAGGGGCTCCTTGACCTTCGACTCCCACGTCGCGAAGAGCACGAAGCTCAGCACGGATACGCCGATGAACGTCCACGTCAGGCCGTCGCCCCAGCCCCATTCAGGAGCCTTGATGAGCGCCCAGACGAGGCAGAACATGGCGGCCGACAACAGCGCGATACCCGGGATGTCGAATGACCTGGGCGCGTTCTCGGCGCGGTGGTCCCTGAGGATGAACAGGCCGAGCGCGACGGCGAGGACGCCGACCGGCACGTTGATGAAGAAGACGGACTGCCAGCTGACGTGCTCGACGAGCAGACCGCCGAGGATCGGGCCGCCCGCCGTGGACGCGCCGATCACCATGCCCCAGATGCCGATGGCCATGTTGAGCTTCTCGGCCGGGAACGAGGCGCGGAGCAGGCCGAGCGCGGCAGGCATCAGCAGGGCGCCGAACAGTCCCTGGAGGACACGGAAGGCGACCACCAGCGGAATGGTCTCCGACAGTCCGATGGCCCCGGAGGCGGCGGCGAAGCCGATCACGCCGATGAGGTACGTCTGACGGTGGCCGAAGCGGTCACCCAGCTTGCCCGCGGTGATCAGCGAGACGGCGAGCGCCAGGAAGTAGCCATTGGTTATCCACTGCACCTCCGCGAAGGTGGCACCGAGATCACTCTGGATGGCGGGGTTGGCGATCGCCACGATGGTGCCGTCCAGGGCGACCATCATCACGCCCATCGCGACGGCGAAGAGCGTCAGCCAGGGGTGGCCGCGGAGCCCCTTGGCCGGGGCCGGAGCGGACGCGGGCTCCGGCGCCTTGTCCGCCTTGTCGGCGGTGGTCTGACTAGTCATGCGGCCAGGCTAATGACAGTGACTGACAGTTGACAAACCATATCACTAGTCGGTAACTGACACGTGACTCACAGATATGCTGAACTGGGCAAACAGTCAGAGAGGGCCATGGCGTGAAAACCGGGCAGCGACCGACAGAACCCGCGGAACCCCAGGCCAAGGCCGCCGAGGACGACACCTCGCCCGGCCCTGCGGCGCCCGGACTGCGGGAGCGCAAGAAGCAGCGCACCCGGGACGCGCTGCTGCGCGCGGCGCTCGAACTCTTCACGACCAAGGGGTTCGAGGAGACGACCGTCGACGAGATCACCGAGGTCGTTGAGGTGTCCCAGCGCACCTTCTTCCGCTATTTCGCGAACAAGGAGGAGGCCGCCTTCGCCGTCCAGGAGATGGTGGAGGCGCGGTTCGTCCAGAGTCTGCGCGAACGCCCCGCCCAGGAAGCGCCGCTGGTGGCGCTGCGCGGGGCCATCCTCGGCGCCTGGGAGGCGATGGGGCAGTCGATCGAGGAAGTCGTCCCGGTCGAACTGCACATGAGCACGTACCAGATGATCGAGTCGACACCCGCACTGCTCGCCGCACACCTGCGCCGCTCCATGGAGACCGAGGACGAGATCGCCCGGGTGATCGCCGAACGCGAGGGACTGGACGTCGACACCGATCCACGACCGCGCGTGGCTGTCGCGGCGTTCAGCGGCGTGATGCGCGTGACGGGCCATCTGTGGGGCGCGGGCCAGGACACCAGCGTGGAGTCGATCCGCGAGCTCACCGAGCAGTATCTCGATCACCTGGGACCCGCACTGGCGGAGAACTGGCGTATGCCCTAGTCGCCCCTCGTCAGCTCCCCCACAAGGCGCCCTCAATGAGCGCGTTTCGCACTCACATCGGACAGATTCGCACTCACATCGGACGAGGGAGCGGACGCTCCACGTCACGCACGCGCATGACGGACCGAGGGCGCACAGTCCTTCTACGGAGCGTGAGGAAGTGCTTCGATATGTGCCTGCTGTGCCTCAATTAACCCCCGGGAAACGTGATCTGCATCACGCGATGCACGGTATGCATCTGGGTTCTCCTAGGGTGTTCCGCAGTGACTTCCTTCGACTCATCCCCGCAACTCAACGCCTGGCGTGCTGTGCTCGCGCTGGCCGTCGTGTTCGTCATGCTGGCGACCACGGGCTGGACCGCCGTGCGGAACAACCGGGGCGATTCGTCGCCTCTCGAAGCCGCGATCTCCGCCTGGGAGCGGGGGAACATCGACGGGCGCGCGCTGCCCGACCCCGATGCCCCCGCCGCTCGGCTCAGCCACTTCTTCACCTCGCTCGACAAGAAGCAGCGCGACTGGCTCGCCGGCCGCTACCCCCTCGCGGTCGGCAACATGAACGGTGCGCCCGCCGAACTGCGTTATCGCGCGAACCGCATCGCCCTGGGGCAGGCCCGGAAGGTCGAGCGCGAGCGTATGCACGACAAACGCCTCTCCCCCTTGGGGCAGCAGGAGGCCGAGCGCAGGATGAAGCGGTTCGGAGTCATGATGCGCCCCGAACGCCAGGTCCTCGCCTTCGACCCCATGGGCTCCGGTCGCATGGCCGAGGTCTTCGGAGACCTCGACAAGGCCCGCCGCGTCTCTGTCGTGGTGCCCGGCGTCGACACCAACGTGCTGACCTTCGAGCGGACGTTCCGCAAGTACTCGGCGCCGGTCGGCATGGCCAAGGCCCTCTACCGCGCGGAGCACTCCGCGAACCCACGCGCGCGTACCGCCGTGATCGCCTGGGCCGACTACACCGCGCCCGTGGGCATCGGCGTGGACGCGGCCACGGCCATGCGCGCCGAGAGCGGGGCCGTACGCCTCGACTCCATGGTGCGGGGGCTCCCCGGGCGCACACCGGTCGCGCTGTACTGCCACAGCTACGGCTCCGTGGTGTGCGGGGTGGCCGCGCGGACCCTGCCCTCGCGCGTCACCGACATCACGGTCGCGGGCAGCCCCGGCATGCGCGCCGACAAGGCATCGCGGTTGGGTACGGGGGCCCGGATCTGGGCCGCTCGGGACAGCGACGACTGGATTCAGGATGTGCCCTACATGGAGGTCGGCGGGCTCGGTCACGGCGCCGACCCGGTGTCCGGCGGTTTCGGCGCGCGGGTGCTGTCCGCGGCGGGTGCGGCGGGCCACACCGGCTACTTCGAACCGGGTACGGAGAGTCTGCGTAATTTCGCCCAGATCGGGACTGGTGCGTACGACAGGGTGCGATGCGCGAGCGGGGACGACGTCTGCCGGAAGGACATTTCCGGCGCGGCGGCCTGACGCGCGTAGAAATCAACGCAACAGCGGCCCGCCGCAGGAGGGACGGAGGCGCGCGTGCCGCCTACGATGAGCCGCATGGGTGACGTACTGGCCGGATTTCATGCCGCCTGGGAGTTCGAGTCCGACTCCGTGCTCATCCGCTTCGAACGGGGAATCCGCACGCCGAAGCTCTTCCAAGCGCTCGGTGAACGGCGTATCCCGCACGAGGCGATCGCAGCGGTGACACTCTCCCCGGGCAAACGCGGAACCGTCGTTCTTCATGCCGTGCCGAGACCCGGCGCCGACCCCCTGATGGAGGCGGCGGCAGGCCAGCTCAAGGACGGCTGCGACCCGTACCGCTTGGTGCTGCCCGCCGAGCGCGAGACGCTCGCCGAGTACTACGCGGACGAGCTGCGGGCACAGGTCTCCGCGGACGACGGCGGGCCGCCGGATCGCTATCTGGTGGCCGCCCCCGAGGCTCCGCTCCAGTTCAAGGCGTACGACGGCAAGGCGTCCTTCGACGGCAAGCTGGTGTCCTTCCGGTGGTTCTGGACGGGCGCCTCGTCGGCGAAGTGGAAGGCCGGTGACCAGAGCTTCGCTGTCACGGATCTCAGTGGCATCGAGTGGCGCTCCCCGGAGGTCTTCGAGGGCCATCTGCGGCTGCTGCGCCGTGACACCCCCGTGGCGCAGCCCGCGCAGGCCGATCAGGACCCGGCGGCCGTCGTCTTCGGCCTCGGATACGGCCCGGTCCACGAGTCGCTGCCGTTCGCCGCGTCGATCCTCGCGGCGATCCGGGCCTCGGGCCCTCCGGCCCTGACGTCCGACGGCGTCGGAGCCGCGCCCGCACCGGCCGTCCGGCGTGATCCGGCGGACATCGCGGACCGCATCCGGCACCTGGGCGAGCTGCATCAGGCGGGGCTGCTCACGGACGAGGAATTCACGACGAAGAAGGCCGAGCTGCTGGCCGAGCTGTGATCGCGCGCCCCACGGGTGGCACCCGTGGGGCGACAGTGATACTTGGGTATGAGGCCCGGTCCAGCTCCCCGGTATGACGGCGCGGGGGATGCTTGATGCCTACGCTGATCAGGCTATGAGCAGCGCGACGACACCTCCCGATCAGGGCCCCGATCGCCCGGCCGACGAGCCGGGCGGACGCGGGGCCGGCCTCCGGCGTGCGACCGCAGCGGTCGTGGACGGTCTGCGGACGGCGGGGGCCTCGCTGTCGACCCCCGCGGGCTCGACCGAGCCGCTGCTGGCGAGCGCCCCCAAACGCTGGGTGCGGATGCTGCCCCACCTGATCGCGCTGGGCTTCGTCGCCACCCTCATCCCCATCACCGTCCAAGTGCTGACGCATGACTACGGGGTGGGGGGCGGACTCGCCGGCGCCCTGGGAGTCGCCCAGGCCGCCCCACTGCTCCTCGCGGTCACCCGGCCGCTTCCCGCGTGGTGGATCGTGATCGTCGCCGATGTCGTGGGCGCGATCATCACGACGGCCTCGAACTCCGACCGACCAGGGCCATGGACCCCCATGATCGTCGTGGGGTATCTGGTCCTCTGCTGTGCGCTGTCCCTGCGGGAGAGGCGCCGCACCCTGCTCGGGGTCTGGTTGGTGACCGTGGTCGCCGGGCTGGCGCTCGGGGCGTTCCATGGAGACGGCGGCCAGGACACCGGCGTGCTGCTGATCGTGCTGAGCGGGGCCGTGCTACTGCTCGGCGCCCTGCTGCGTGAGCGCGGCGACGCCCGGCGCAGGCTCGTCGAGCAGGAGACCATCAGCGAGACCGAGCGCTCCCAGCGCACCCTCCTTGAGGAACGGGCTCGCATCGCCCGTGAGTTGCACGACGTCGTCGCCCACCACATGTCGGTCATCACGATCCAGGCGGACTCCGCGCCCTACCGCCTCGACGGCCTTCCCGAGGCGGCGCGCGAGGAGTTCGGGAGCATAGCGGCGAGCGCCCGGGAATCCCTCACCGAGATGCGGCGGCTGCTGGCGGTGCTGCGCAGCGAGGGGGTGAACGGCGAGCGGGCACCCCAGCCCGGCCTCGACCGCCTGCCGCACCTGGTCGAGGCCACGGTGCGCGCCGGCATACCGATCGACCTGTCCCGTCCGGAGCTGGCGATCCTCACCCACCTGGCCAACGTGTCACCGGCCGTGGACCTGTCCGCGTACCGCATCGTGCAGGAGGCCTTGTCGAACGTGATGCGTCACGCGCCGGGCGCCCGCACCACGATCACGCTCAGTCTGGACGACGAGAATCTCCTGATCCTCGTGGTGAACGGCCCGTCCGAGGAGCCTCCCGCACCCCTGGAGGGCACCGGCACGGGCCACGGACTCGTCGGCATGCGCGAGCGCGTACGGTTGGTCGGCGGCACGGTCGACGTCGGGCCGCTGCCCGACGGCGGCTTCCGTGTCGCCGCCCGTCTCCCCCTGCTCCCGAAGGGCTCCGGCACCGCATGACCATCCGCGTGATCATCGTCGACGACCAGGCCATGGTGCGGGCCGGATTCGCCGCCCTGCTGGCGGCGCAGAGCGACATCGACGTCGTGGGTGAGGCACCGGACGGCAAGAAGGGCGTCGAGGTCAGCCGCAGTACACATCCCGACGTCGTCCTGATGGACGTCCGCATGCCGGAGATGGACGGACTCGCCGCGGCCCGTGCGCTGTTGAACCCGCCTCCGGGAGTGGTGCACATGCCGAAGGTGCTCATGCTCACCACGTTCGACGTGGACGACTACGTGTACGAGGCGCTGCGCGCGGGAGCCTCCGGGTTCCTCCTCAAGGACGCTCCACCCGCGGACCTGATCTCGGCCGTGCGCGTGGTGGCCTCGGGCGAGGCGCTGCTCGCCCCCTCGGTGACCCGGCGGCTGATCGCTGACTTCGCGAAGCAGCGCCCCGCACCGCGCAAGGATCAGTCGCTCCAGCTCAATGGCTTGACACCGCGTGAGACCGAGGTATTGGTGCTGATCGCGCGCGGCCTGTCCAACCAGGAGATCGCCGAGCGCCTGGTGCTCGCCGAGCAGACGGTGAAGACCCATATCGGCCGTGTGCTCCACAAGTTGGGGTTGCGGGACCGCGCCCAGGCCGTGATTTTCGCCTATGAGTCGGGCCTGGTCACGCCGGGCGAGCAGTAGTCCACCCTCGACCCGGCATCCCCTACCTCGGTATCACCCCCGCATACTCCGGTATCACCTGAGAGTCGGCTCCCCGGTGTGACGTGCCGTCGCACACCGTCTCCCTACCTTTCCCTGCGTCAGGCCACAGCGCGCCACGAAGCGGGGAGGAGCCGGCCATGCGGATTCGGTCCTGGAAAGCACGGAGCAAGAGGGCGCTGGTCGCCGTCGCGCTCACGACGACGGTCGTGGCGGGTACGGCGGGTTGGACCGTCGGCAATGAACAGCAGCCGATCACGGGCCCGCCGCCGGGCACGAGTTCCTGGCGCGCGGACCATTCCCTGGGGGTGCGCCTGCCGGACCCCGCGACCGCCTCCCCCACCCGGATCACCGCGTTCTTCGACTCGTTGAGCCCCGCCCGACGTCAAGAGCTGGCGGCACGGCACCCCTCGGTCGTCGGCAATCTCGACGGCGCCCCGGTAGCCCTCCGGTACGAGGCCAACACCCGCTCCCTCAAAGCCGAGCGGGCGCGCGAGCGGGCCCGATCGACCGACCCCGGCCTCACCACGCAGGACCGGGAGCGGGCCCGGGCCCTGATCGTCCGCTACGACGAACTACTCACCCCCGGGAGGCAGATACTGGCGTTCGACCCACGAGGCCGGGGCCAAGTGGCCGAGGTGTACGGCGGCTTGGAGCAGGCCCAGCATGTCTCCGTCGTCGTGCCCGGCTCCGACATCGACCTGAGCACCTTCGATCGCGCCACGGACAAGTACGGTACGCCGGCCGGTATGGGCCGTTCCTTGTACGCAGCGGCCGGCGGGCGCACGGCCGTGGTGGCCTGGGTGGCGTACACCACCCCGGTAGGCCTCGGCCCCGACGCCGCCACCGGCCGCCTCGCCGAAGCGGGTGCGCCACGCCTCGCACGCTTCACCCAGGGACTGACCGCGGCAGGCGCTCCGAGACCCGCCGTGTTCTGCCACAGCTACGGCTCGGTGGTGTGTGGCCTGGCAGCTGCACGCCTCGCCGCGGCCGACCTGGTGGTGCTCGGCTCTCCCGGCATGCGGGCGGACAGTGTCGCCGACCTGCATACCGACGCCCGTGTCTGGGCCGCCAAGGACGACAGCGACTGGATCGGCAAGGTGCCGAACATCGAGCTGTTCGGCCTCGGCCACGGCGAGGACCCGACGTCCCCAGACTTCGGCGCCCGGCACGTCCCCACCGAGCAAGCCGAGGGCCACACCGGCTACTTCACCCCGGGCACGGACTCCCTGCGGGCCCTCGGCCGTATCGCCAGCGGGGCCGACCCCGCCGACGCCACCCGGACCATCGGAGCACGGACATGAGCCTCCCCCTCCTGCACCGCATGCGCGGAGCGGCATCCGCCATGGACGCCCAAACCCCTGCCCACCGCGACCGGGCCATGGACGGGCTGCGCGCCCTGGCCCTGCTCGCCGTGCCGACCGGGCACTGGCTCCTGGGCGGCTTCACCCTCGACGCCGGGGGCGCGCTGCACAACGCGAGCCCGCTGACCTCGTTCGGCTTTTTCGCACCGCTCAGCTGGGTCCTCCAGATGCTGGGCATCTTCTTCCTCGTGGGCGGCCATGCCTCCACGCTGTCGTACCGACGGGCGGCGGGGCGCGGCGAGTCGACGAGGACCTGGCTGCGCGGACGCGTCACAAGACTGGGGCGGCCGGTCCTGGGCGTGACAGCGGTCTGGGCCGCACTGCTTCCGGTGCTGTACACGCTGGGAGTGCCGGGTACGACACTGCGCACGGCGTCCACTTTGGTCATACAGCCCCTGTGGTTCGTGGGCGTCTACATGGTGGTCACGGCGCTCACGCCCTGGTGCATCCGGGCGGTGGAGCGGCTGGGGGCATGGGCCGCGCTGCCTCTGCTCGGGGCGGTCGCCATCGTGGACTTCCTGCGCTACGGGCCGTTCGCGGAGGCCATGCCTTCCTGGCTCTCCCTGCTGAATCTGCTGCCGGGCTGGATGTTCGCCTACCAACTGGGCGTCGCCTGGGGCGAGAAGAAGCTGGGCAGGCACGGGGCCTGGCTCCTGCTGGCCGGTGGCACCGCTCTCTTCGCCGCCCTGCTCCTCGTCTTCCACTACCCGGCATCGATGGTCGGCGTCCCCGGGCAGGCCCGCACGAACTCGCATCCGCCGTCGCTGCTGATCCTCGCCCTGGCCGCCGCGCAGAGCGGCGCGGCGATCCTGCTGCGGGACCGTATCGGCCGGCTGTTGCGCAGGCCCGCCCTGTGGGCGCCGGTCGTCGTGATCAACCTGTCGGCGATGACGATCCTGTGCTGGCACCAGACGGCGCTGCTGGCCGCGGCCGTGCCCGGCTCGTTCCTCGGCGCGGTGCCGGGGCTGACCACGGGCCCCGACACACTGGACTGGATAGCGACTCGGATCGCCTGGCTCCCGGTTCTCGCGGCGCTGCTGGTCCTCATAGGCCGGTACGCCCGGGGCTTCGAGGCGCCGTGGAAACGGGCGAGCCACGCGAGGCGGGCACTCGCCGGGATTCTCGCGGCCGGGTTCACGATATTCGCCCTGGGCCTGGCGTGAGCGACTTCAGGGCCTCGTCGAAGCCTGGCGTGGACCGAACACCCAGCGCCTTTCCGAAGCCTTGCGTGGACCGAACCCAGCGCCTCGCCGAAGCCCTGCGTCAGTCGATCTCGGCACCCTCCGAAGCCCTGCGGGCGCCGGCGTACGTGTCGATCTTGTAGTCGAGGACCGCGAGGGTGTCCTGTAGTTCGGCGATGCGGGTGCGGACGTCGCGCCGGGTGCGCTCCAGCAGATCCTGGCGCTCGTGGAAGGTGTGCTGGCCCTCGCGGACCAGTTCCGCGTAGCGGACCATGTCCGCCACCGGCATCCCGGTCAGGCGGAGCTTGCCGACGAAGGCCAGCCAGTCCAGGTCGCGGTTGCGGTAGCGGCGCTGGCCCGTGTGGGAGCGGTCGATGTGGGGCATCAGGCCGATCCGCTCATACCAGCGCAGTGTGTAGGCGGTGAGGCCGGTGAAAGCGGCCACCTCGCTGATCGTGTAGTGGTCCTCGCCCTCCGGGCGCGGGAGCCCGGCAGGTGCCGAGGCGCAGGGGTCGGCCTCACGGGCAGGACGGGCCGGGCGGGCTGGTGCGGGGGTGGTCTCCATCACCGTCATGTGCCTCACGCTAGAACCTTGGAGTGCGCTCCAAGCAAGTGGATTCGGGAGAAAGATTCGGAGAGAACAGGAGGCATCTCATTCCTTGGTCACTGACGACCACCTGGCGTGACGGCGCTTCTCAAGGAGGAATTACGCTCTTGGACATGCAGAGCTTGGGGATGATCGAGAACTGGCCGGTGCCCACCGCTGCCGCCGCTGTCGTCCGTGCGGACGGGACGGTCGCCGGAACACACGGGCCGACGGACCACCGCTTCGCCCTGGCCTCGGTCACCAAACTCCTCGCGGCGTACGCGGCGCTGGTCGCGTATGAGGAAGGCGCGGTCGAGCTCGACGAGCCCGCCGGGCCCGAGGGGTCGACGGTGCGGCATCTGCTCGCGCACACCAGTGGGCTCGCCTTCGACGAGCACCGGGTGATGTCGGCGCCGGGGACGCGGCGGCTGTACTCCAACGCGGGGTTCGAGGTGCTGGGCGAACACATCGCCAAGGCCACGGACATTCCGTTCGGGGAGTACCTGCGGCAGGCCGTGCTGGAGCCGCTCGGCATGACCGCCACCGCGCTGGAGGGCGAGGGTTCGCCCGCCAAGGACGGGGTGTCCACTGTCGACGACCTCGTCCGGTTCGCCGCGGAGGTGCAGGCGCCTCGGCTGCTGGACGCGCGGACGGTGGCCGCGGCGATGACGGTGACGTATCCGGGGCTGAAGGGCGTGCTGCCGGGGTACGGGCATCAGAATCCCAACGACTGGGGGCTCGGGTTCGAGATCCGGGACTCCAAGGCGCCGCACTGGACGGGCAGTTCGTCTTCGCCTCGGACGTTCGGGCACTTCGGGCAGGCCGGGACGTTCCTGTGGGTCGACCCGGACGCGGGGGCGGCCTGCGTCGCCCTCACCGATCGGCCTTTCGGGCCCTGGGCCGTCGAGGTGTGGCCCGCGTTCACCGACGCGGTGCTCGGGGAGCTCTGAGGTCCGCAGGTGCGCTCGGGGCCTTGGGAACCCCGGGCGCGGTGGCTCCGCTCCACTCACCATCGGCCCATCCCCTTGGGGCCTACCCTCCTGTCATCTCCCACACCAGCAGTTCCGCCGGGGCATCGGCCGTGGCCACCGCCTCCAGGCCGCTCTCGGCCGTGATCCGCGCCGAGTCCCCGGCGGCCAAGCGCTCCTCCCCGAGCCGTATCTCGCCGCGCACCAGGTGGACGTAGGCGAAGGGGGAGCCGGGCAGCGCGGTGCGTTCGTCGGGGGCCAGGCGGCGGGTGTGCAGCAGGGCACCGGCGCCGGGGATTTCGTACGGGGTCGAGTCGGCGATGCCGTGGATGACGGCGTAGGACGGGTCGCCGCCCGGAGAGAGGGGGGCCAGCCACATCTGGATGAAGACGAGAGGAGCCTTGCCGTCGTTGCGTTCCACATGGCGGACGCCGCCCGCAGCGGACAGGTGCTGGACGTCGCCGGGGCGGACCAGTGACTCGTGGCCCGTCGAGTCGCGGTGGGTCAGTTCGCCCTCGACGACCCAGGTGACGATCTCGGTGTGGCTGTGCGGGTGTTCGTCGAAGCCCGCGCCGGGCGCGAGGCGTTCTTCGTTGCAGGCCAGGATGGCGCCGAAGCGGAGGTTGTCGGGGTCGTAGTGGGGACCGAAGGAGAAGGCGTGGAAGGACTCGATGCCGGCCGCCGCCTCCCCGCCGCGGTACCGGTCGCCGGAGCGCCGTACGTCAATCACGCACCCCACGGTATCCCCGGATCACACACCCCACGTCAGCCCCGGCACCGCATGTGCCCGCCCCGATAAGGCAGTCTTGTCCCGTGCCCGAACCCTCAGCGAACGAAGACCACCAGGAGTCCCGGCCGGGGTCCCCGCCCGGTTCCCCACAGGAGCCGGGACCCGGGCCCCGCCAGGACCGCCGCACCCCCCACGCGCACACCGCGACCCTGAAGCGGCTGGAGAAGTCGTCAGGGAGCCTCGCGGCGCAGGCCATCGCGCGCATGGACGAGACACTCTCCTGGTACCGGGCGATGCCGCCGGAGAACCGCTCCTGGATCGGCCTGGTCGCCCAGGCCGGTATCGCCGCGTTCACCGAGTGGTTCCGGCACCCGGACGCTCCGCAGGCCATCTCCACCGACGTCTTCGGCACCGCCCCCCGCGAGCTGACCAGGGCGATCACGCTGCGCCAGACCGTGGAGATGGTGCGTACGACGATCGAGGTGATGGAGTCCGCGATCGACGAGGTGGCGGCCCCGGGAGACGAATCCGTCCTCCGTGAGGCGCTGCTCGTCTACGCCCGCGAGATCGCCTTCGCGACCGCGCAGGTGTACGCGCAGGCCGCCGAGGCACGCGGTGCCTGGGACGCCCGGCTCGAATCGCTGGTCGTGAATGCGGTGCTCTCCGGGGAGGCCGACGAGGGTGCCGTCTCCCGCGCCGCGGCGCTGGGCTGGAACTCCCCCGAGCACGTGTGCGTGGTGCTCGGCACCGCCCCGGACGGCGACAGCGAGCTGACCGTCGAGGCCATCCGCCGGGCCGCCCGGCATGCCAAGCTCCAGGTCCTGACGGGCGTGCTCGGCACTCGCCTGGTGGTCATCGCGGGCGGCAGCGACAACCCCCTGGCGGTCGCGAAAGCGCTGATCGGGCCGTATGCCGCCGGTCCCGTGGTGGCCGGGCCGATCGTCCCGGATCTGCTGGCCGCCACCCGTTCCGCGCAGGCCGCGGCCGCCGGGCTCAAGGCGTGCTCGGCCTGGCAGGACGCCCCGCGGCCCGTCCTCGCGGATGATCTGCTGCCCGAGCGGGCCATGGCCGGGGATCCGGCGGCCCGTGAGCAGTTGGTGGAGGAGATCTACAGACCCCTGGAGGAAGCGGGCTCCGCGCTCCTGGAGACGCTCAGTGTCTATCTGGAGCAGGCGAGCAGCCTCGAAGGGGCGGCCCGGATGCTCTTCGTCCACCCCAACACCGTGCGCTACCGGCTTCGACGTGTGACTGACGTCACCGGATGGTCGCCCTCCGATGTGCGCTCCGCGTTCACACTCCGAATCGCGCTCATCCTGGGGCGTCTGGCCAACGGGGATCCTCAGCCGTAGGGCTTTTGTTGGGCCTCTACAATTCCCCCAGCCGTTCTTCGTCCCTGTCCCCACGGGCGGCTCACGCCGTCGACAAGAGAGAGTGTGAGAGTGCTCGTACTCGTCGCTCCCGGCCAAGGCGCTCAGACGCCCGGCTTCCTAACCCCCTGGCTCGACCTCCCCGGCGCGGCAGACCGCCTCGGCGCCTGGTCCGACGCCATCGGGCTCGACCTTGCCCACTACGGCACGCAGGCCGACGCGGACGCGATCCGTGACACCGCCGTGGCCCAGCCGCTGCTGGTGGCCGCCGGTCTGCTCTCCGCCGCGGCACTGGGTGACATCGCGCCGGGTGCGGTCGCCGGGCACAGCGTCGGTGAGATCACGGCCGCCGCGTACACCGGTGTGATCGGTGACGACGACGCGCTGCGCCTGGTGCGCAAGCGCGGTCTCGCCATGGCCGAGGCCGCCGCCGTCACGGAGACCGGTATGGCGGCGCTGCTCGGCGGTGACCCCGAGGTCACCGTCCCGCACCTGGAGAAGCTCGGCCTGACCCCGGCCAATGTGAACGGCGCGGGCCAGATCGTGGCCGCCGGCACCAAGGAGCAGCTGGCCGCGCTGGAGGCCGACAAGCCCGAGGGCGTGCGCAAGGTCGTCGCCCTCAAGGTCGCGGGCGCCTTCCACACGCGCCACATGGCTCCGGCGGTGGCCCAGCTGGAGGAGGCCGCCAAGGGCCTCACCCCGGCCGACCCGAAGATCACGTACGTCTCGAACCGCGACGGCAAGGCGGTCGCCACCGGCGCCGAGGTGATCGAGCGCCTCGTGGGCCAGGTCGCCAACCCGGTCCGCTGGGACCTGTGCATGGAGACGTTCCAGGAGATGGGCGTCACCGCGCTGATCGAGGTGTGCCCCGGTGGCACGCTGACCGGTCTGGCCAAGCGCGCGCTGAAGGGCGTCCAGACGCTCGCGGTGAAGACCCCCGATGACCTCGACGCGGCCCGCGCGCTCGTCGCCGAGCATTCCTGAGCCGACGACAGACAAGGAGCCGTAGCGCATGTCGAAGATCAAGCCCAGTCAGGGCGCCCCGTACGCGCGGATCATGGGCGTCGGCGGCTACCGGCCCACCCGTGTCGTGCCGAACGAAGTGATCCTGGAGACGATCGACTCGTCCGACGAGTGGATCCGTTCCCGCTCGGGCATCGCCACCCGCCACTGGGCCTCCGACGAGGAGACCGTGGCCGCGATGTCGATCGAGGCCGCGGGCAAGGCGATCGCCGACGCGGGCATCACGCCCGAGCAGATCGGCGGCGTGATCGTCTCGACGGTCTCGCACTTCAAGCAGACCCCGGCCATCGCGACCGAGATCGCGGACAAGATCGGCGCGGGCAAGCCCGCCGCGTTCGACATCTCCGCGGGCTGCGCCGGCTTCGGTTACGGCCTGACGCTGGCCAGGGGCATGGTCACCGACGGCTCGGCCGAGTATGTCCTGGTCATCGGCGTGGAGCGGCTGAGCGACCTCACCGACCTGAGCGACCGCGCGACGGCGTTCCTGTTCGGTGACGGCGCCGGTGCCGTGATCGTCGGCCCCTCCAAGGAGCCGCGGATCGGCCCCACGGTCTGGGGCTCGGAGGGCGACAAGTCCGAGACGATCAAGCAGACCGAGTCCTGGGAGGCGTACCGCAAGGGTGCCCCCGACAAGTTCCCTGCCATTACGCAGGAAGGCCAGGCGGTGTTCCGCTGGGCCGTGTTCGAGATGGCGAAGGTCGCCCAGCAGGCGCTGGACGCGGCCGGAATCACCGCGGACGACCTGGACGTCTTCATTCCGCACCAGGCCAACGAGCGGATCATCGACTCGATGGTGAAGACTTTGAAACTGCCGGAGCACGTCACGGTGGCCCGTGATGTGCGCACCACCGGCAACACCTCGGCCGCCTCGATCCCGCTCGCGATGGAGCGGCTTCTGGCGACCGGCGAGGCGAAGAGCGGCGACACCGCGCTCGTCATCGGCTTCGGGGCGGGTCTCGTGTACGCCGCCACGGTCGTTACCCTCCCCTAGGCATCACGTACGGATCATCCGGTCCGCACCCAAGACGCCACACCCTCTGGCTATACAAGAAGGAGCGCCAACATGGCCGCCACTGAGAAGGAGATCGTTGACGGTCTCGCGGAGATCGTCAACGAGATCGCCGGCATCCCGGTCGAGGACGTCCAGACGGACAAGTCCTTCACCGACGACCTGGACGTCGACTCGCTGTCCATGGTCGAGGTCGTCGTCGCCGCCGAAGAGCGCTTCGACGTGAAGATCCCGGACGACGACGTCAAGAACCTCAAGACGGTCGGTGACGCGACCGAGTACATCCTGAAGCACCAGGCCTGATCAGGCCGTGCTCAGTCGCCACCCGGCGGTGGCGCCGCTGATCCCCTCAAGACCGTGGAGAAATTTCCTGTGAACTCGACCAATCGCACCGTGGTCGTCACCGGTATCGGCGCAACCACACCGCTGGGTGGCGACGCAGCCTCGACGTGGGAGGGCCTGCTCGCGGGCCGTTCCGGCGTCAGCTTGCTGGAGCAGGACTGGGCAGCCGAGCTGCCCGTCCGTATCGCCGGTCAGATCGCCGTGGAGCCCGGCGAGGTCATCCCGCGCCCGCAGGCGCGCAAGCTGGACCGCTCGGCGCAGTTCGCGCTGATCGCGGCCAAGGAGGCCTGGGCCGACGCGGGCTACACCGCCAAGGCCGGTGAGGACTCCGCGGTCGACCCGCACCGCCTCGGCGCGGTCATCGCCTCCGGCATCGGCGGCGTGACCACGCTCCTGGACCAGTACGACGTGCTCAAGGAGAAGGGCGTACGCCGCGTCTCCCCGCACACCGTGCCGATGCTGATGCCCAACTCGCCGTCGGCCAACGTCGGCATCGAGCTGGGCGCCCGCGCGGGCGTCCACACCCCGGTGTCGGCCTGCGCCTCGGGCGCGGAGGCCATCGGCTACGCGATCGAGATGATCCGCACCGGCCGCGCCGACGTCGTCGTCGCGGGCGGCACGGAGGCGGCGATTCATCCGCTGCCGATCGTCGCGTTCGGCAACATGATGGCGATGTCCAAGAACAACGACGACCCGCAGGGTGCCTCGCGCCCCTGGGACGCGGACCGCAACGGCTTCGTGCTCGGCGAGGGCGCCGGTGTGATCGTCCTGGAGTCCGAGGAGCACGCCAAGGCCCGCGGCGCCAAGATCTACGCGGAGGCCGTCGGCCAGGGCATCTCGGCCGACGCGCACCACATCACGCAGCCCGAGCCGTCCGGCAACGGCATCGCCGCCGCGCTGCAGAACCTGATCGACACGACGGACCTCAAGCCGGCCGAGATCGCGCACGTGAACGCGCACGCCACCTCGACCCCGCAGGGCGACGTCGCCGAGATCAAGGCGCTGCGCAAGGCCTACGGCGACGACGTCGACCACATGGCGATCTCCAGCACCAAGTCGATGACGGGGCACCTGCTCGGTGGCGCGGGCGGCGTGGAGACCGTGGCCACGGTCCTCGCGCTCAAGAACCGTGTCGCCCCGCCGACGATCAACTTGGAGAACCTCGACCCGGAGGTCGACGCCGACGTCGTCCGCGGCGAGGCCCGCCCGCTGCCCGAGGGCCGGATCGCGGCGCTGAACGACTCGTTCGGCTTCGGCGGTCACAACGTCGTCCTGGCGTTCAGGACCGTCTGAGCCCGACCCGGTCGTACGCATGTGAAGGGGCCCCCACCATCCGGTGGGGGCCCCTTCGCGTCCCGCGTCAGACGACCTGGTGCAGCCACCGCACCGGCGCGCCCTCGCCCGCGTACCGGAAGGGTTCCAGTTCGTCGTCCCAGGGCTTGCCGAGGAGCTTGGCGAGCTCGGCCTCCAGGTCGCTCTCGCCGCGCTGGGAGCGGGCGAGGGCGGCGCGCAGGCGGTCCTCGGGGATGAGGATGTCGCCGTGCAGGCCGGTCACGGCGTGGAAGATGCCGAGGTCGGGCGTGGCGCTGTACCGCTCGCCCTCGGCGGTGGCGCAGGGCTCCGCCGTGACCTCGAAGCGCAGCAGATCCCAGCCGCGCAGGGCGGAGGCGAGCTTGGAGGCGGTGCCCACCGAGCCCTGCCAGGAGAATTCGGATCTCCAGGTGCCCGGCGCCGCGGGCTGCCTGATCCAGTCGAGGCTCACACGCGCGCCGAGTACGCCCGCGATGGCCCACTCGACGTGTGGGCACAGCGCGCGCGGAGCGGAGTGCACGTACAGAACTCCACGTGTCGTCACCGGGACCTCCAGTGTGGGTCGAGGTTCGCCTTCCCCAGCGGCCTCGCGCCCGTGCCGAGCAATTTTCCCCAAATGCTAGAGAAACCTGGGAAAAGGGGACAGATGTGACGTGATGTAATTTAGCGGAACCACAGCAGCGGGGGCGTCACGGGGTGGATCACCCGCCTGTCGCCACCCGTGACACCAGGGCCAGGCGGCTACGGGGCGAGGCTACCGTGCGGCGGCGCAAGGAGTGTGACGTACCGTCGGTCCGAGGGCCAGGAAACTCCGACCTTTCACCCGGCGGGGCGCAACCCCGGGCACGCGCACGACGTCACGTTGAACGACAGAGGGGACCAGGGGATGCGCAACCGCAGGCACCGCTCAGGCTCGCGCGGCGCCGTCGCTGCACGCTCGCGCGGCATCGTCGCTCTCGCGGCGGCGGCCCTCCTCGGCGCCGCGACACTCACCGCGTGCGACGCCCAGGGCGGCAACGCCTCGGCCCCCGGCTCCTCCCCGCACGGCAAACCCTCCCCGAAACCGACGCCCGCCTGGGACACCACGCCCCGTTCGCTGGCGGCCGTCGGCGACTCCATCACGCGGGGCTTCGACGCCTGCTCGGTGCTCTCCGACTGCCCCGAGGCGTCCTGGGCGACCGGCACCGACGCCGAGGTGCAGAGCCTCGCCACGCGTCTCCTCGGGAAGCGGCGGGCCGCCTCGCACAGTTGGAACCACGCGAAGAGCGGCGCCCGCATGGCGGACCTGCCCGAGCAGGTCGCCCGGGCCGTCACCGAGCGGCCCGAGCTGGTGACCGTGATGGTCGGCGCCAATGACGCGTGCCGGCCGACGGCCGCCGCGATGACGCCGGTCGACGCGTTCCGCGCCGACTTCGAGCAGGCGATGCGCACCCTGCGCCGCTCCCTGCCGAAGGCGCAGGTGTACGTGGCGTCCGTGCCGGATCTCAAGCGGCTCTGGACGCAGGGGCGCGCCAGTCCGCTGGGCAAGCAGGTGTGGAAGCTGGGCATCTGCCCCTCGATGCTGGGCGATCCCGACGACCTCGGTGCCGCGGCGTCCGAGCGGCGCGACACCGTGCGGGAGCGCGTGGTGGCGTACAACGAAGTCCTTGAGGACGTGTGCCACAAGGATCGCCGCTGTCGGTACGACGGCGGGGCGGTCTTCGACTACCGCTTCGACGGCGACCAGTTGAGCCACTGGGACTGGTTCCACCCCAGCAAGAACGGGCAGTCGCGCCTGGCCGAGCTGGCCTACCGGCAGGTGACGGCGCGCAAGCCGGTCGTGTAGGCGGGCGGGGCCCGGGCAAGTGGTCGCGGGCATAGGGTCGCGGACATGCGCAGTGAACTCTTCGGCACGCTCCCCGACGGCACGTCCGTCCACCGCTGGATCCTGGAGAGGGACGGCGTGCGGGTGCGCGTGCTGACGTACGGGGGGATCGTGCAGTCGGCGGAGGTTGCGGGCCGTTCCGGTGTGGTGGCGTCGGTGGCGCTGGGGTTCGAGGGGCTTGAGGGGTATCTGAGCCATCCCGGGCCGTACTTCGGGGCGCTGGTGGGGCGGTACGCGAACCGGATCGCGGGCGGTGCCTTCCCGCTCGACGGGCGCACGCACCACCTCGCGCGGAACGACGGGCCGAACGGCCTGCACGGCGGTGAGCGCGGCTTCGACAAGCACGTCTGGGACGCGGAGCCGGCCGGCGACCACGGGGTGCGGCTGTCGCGGGTGAGCCCGGACGGCGAGGAGGGCTATCCGGGGCGGCTCACGGTCTCGGCGACGTACGCGCTGGACGCGGCGGGCGCGCTGAGCATCGCGTACGAGGCGACGACCGACGCCCCGACCGTCGTGAACCTCACCAACCACACGTACTGGAACCTCGCGGGCGCCCGCTCCGGCAGGGCGCTCGGGCACGAGGTGCGGATCGACGCCTCCCGGATCACTCCGACGGACGGCGCCGGGATCCCGACGGGGGCGTACGAGGACGTGGCGGGGACGCGCTTCGACTTCCGCGCGGCGCGGCCCGTCGGGCCGGGTCTCGACCACAACTACGTGCTGGACAAGGGCGTCACGGCCCGGCCGGTCGAGGTGGCCGCGCTGCGCGACCCCGCCTCCGGCCGCACCCTGACGGTGGCGACGACGGAGCCGGGGCTTCAGCTCTATACGGCCGATCACTTCTCGGCGGACCTGCCGTTCGTGCCGGGGGGCGGGGTCGCGCTGGAGACGCAGCGGTTCCCCGACTCCCCGAACCGGCCGCGGTTTCCCTCGACGGTGCTGCGGCCGGACGAGGTGTACCGGTCGGAGACGGTGTACGGGTTCTCCGTGAGGTGACGTTCCACGCCCCTCAGGGAGTGACCGTGAGCTCCCGGTCCAGGCGGAGGTCCGCGAGGGAGCGGCCCGCCTCCAGCCGGTACGAACCGGCTTGGTACGCCCACCCGTCGGCGTCCTCGTCCCAGATCTCGAAGGCGCGGCGCGGCAGTCGCACGGTCACCTCGACGCTCTCGCCGGGCGCCGCCTCGACGCCCGCGAAGCCGGCCAGCCGACGGGCCGGGCGGTCGGTGCCGGGTTCGGTGGGGGCCAGGTAGACCTGGACGACCTCGCGGCCCGCGCGCTGCCCGGAGTTGCGGACGCGGACCGTGGCCGTCGTGCCCTCGACGGTCAGCGACTCGTACGTCCAGTCGGTGTAGCCGAGGCCGTGGCCGAACGCGTACGACGGGGTGGCACCCGCCTTCTCCCAGGCGCTGTAGCCGATGAACACGCCCTCGGAGTAAGGGAGTTCGCCTTCCTCCGGGGTGACCTGGGTGACGGGGGCGGTGGCGAGGTCGCCCCAGGTGGTGGGGAGCCGGCCGCCGGGCTCCTCGGCGCCGAGGAGGACGTCGGCGAGGGCGGCGCCGCCCTCCTGGCCGGGGAACCAGCCGAGCAGGACAGCGGCGACCTCGTCGCGCCAGGGCAGCTCCACCGGGGAGCCGGAGTTGACGACGACCACGGTGTTCGGGTTGGCGGCGGCCACCGCGCGGACCAGGTCGTCCTGGCGGCCCGGCAGCCTCAGGTCCCGGCGGTCGAAGCCCTCGGACTCGACGCGTTCGGTGGTGGCGACGACCACGACGGCGGTGTCCGCGCGACGCGCCGCCGCGACGGCCTCGGACATGAGTTCATCGGCGGCGCGCTGCGGGCCGAGGTGGACGAGGGAGAACATGACGCCCGGCAGCGGGGCCGCGACCGCCTTGTCGAGGCGGTGGAGGAGGGAGACCTCGACGGGCTCGCCCTCGGTGAGCGCCGCCGTGCCGCGCTCGACCGGGGAGCCGAAGAACGCCGCGAAGGGGTCGGACTCGGCGCCCATCTCCTGCACGCCGTCGTACAGGACGCGGCCGTCGACGGCGAGGGTGAAAGCGCCGAGGCCGCGCGTGCCGAAGGAGTGCTCGCCGCTCTCGCGCGGCGTGAACGTGCCGACCACCTCGACGCTCGCCATGGCCTCGTGGGTGACGCCGTCGGGCAGGTCGTCGCCGATCCACTGCACCTGGCCGGAGGGGAGGCTGCCCTCGCCGAGGACGTTGCCCTCGGCATCCCGGCAGACGGCGCGCAGCTCGAACCCCTTGTCGGCGGGGGCGAGTTCGTCGCTGGGGTCGGCCCCGACCGCGTACGTGAGCGCGCCCTCGGGCAGGGCGGCGGTGAGGCCGTCGAGCGGGGAGACGACGCGGGCGGGGAAGACGGTGGCGGAGCCGCCGCCGAGGACGCGGGCGTCGCGGGCGGCGGCGCCGATGAGGGCGACCTTGGCGGTGACGGGGTTCAGCGGGAGGGCACGGTTCTCATTGCGTACGAGGACGAAGGAGCGACGGGCGATCTCGCGGGCCAGGGCCTCGCCGTCGACGGTGTCGGGGACCCGGGTGACGGCCGGTTCGGCACCTTCGAGGGCGCCGACGCGGGCGGCCAGGCGCAGGACGTTGCGGACCGCCTCGTCGACGGTCTCCTCCTTGACCTCGCCCGCGCGGACGGCGGCGGCGAGCGGCTCGCCGTAGACGGTGCGGGGGCCGGGCATGGCGACGTCGAGGCCGCCCTCGATGGCGCCGGCGGTGGAGCGGGCGGCCATCCAGTCGGAGACGTTGAAGCCGTCGAAGCCCCACGCGCCGCGCAGGACCTCGTTGACGAGGTGGCGGTGTTCGGTCATCGTCACGCCGTTGACCTGGTTGTACGCGGTCATGATGCCCCAGGGGCGGGCGCCGGTGACGATCGCCTCGAAGGGAGCGAGGTAGAGCTCGCGCAGGGCCCGCGCGCCGATCTTGTTGTCGACGGTGAAGCGGTCGGTCTCGGCGTCGTTGGCGACGAAGTGCTTGACGGTCGTGCCGACGCCGCCGGACTGCACGCCCCGGACGTAACCGGTACCGATCACTCCGGTCAGGTAGGGGTCCTCGCTGTACGCCTCGAAGTGGCGGCCGCCGAGCGGGGAGCGGTGGAGGTTGACGGTCGGTGCGAGCAGAACGTGCACGCCCTTGCGGCGGGCCTCCTGCGCGAGAAGCACGCCGGCGCGGCGGGCCAGGTCCTGGTCCCAGGTGGCGGCGAGGGCGGTCGGGGAGGGCAGGGCGATGGACGGGTCGTCGGCGGTCCAGCGGACGCCGCGCACGCCGATCGGGCCGTCGGACATCACGAGGGACTTCAGGCCGATCTCCGGCAGGGCGTGCAGGGACCACATGTCCTTGCCGCCGAGCAGGCGGGCCTTGGCGTCCAGGTCGAGCCGGGCGAGCGCGGCCTCGACGACCGCTTCCCGCGCCCGCGCGGCGCGCGTGACATCGGTGGGCGTGGTCTCCGTGGGCTGGGGTTCCGCCATGGCGGTGCCTCCTCGTCGAGTCCGTCCCGGCCGTCCATGCCGGCTCCTCCCATCCTGCACCGCCTACCTGTAGATCGGTAGTTTTCGTTATGTTAGCGTTATGCGGCGCCCTGACCTTTTAGGAACCTGGCGTTGTACGAACCTGACGTCGTACGAACCTGACGTCGTACGAAGATGTCGTACGGTCCTGCGAGAGCTCACGGAGCGGGGCGGGGCCGAGGGAAAGGTGCGGACCATGGCTGCGGGCAAGGCGAGGCCCAGGGGCGAGGAGCGGCGCGCGGAGATTCTGCGGGCTGCCCTGGAGGTGATCGCCGAGCGCGGGTACCGGGGCGCGAGCCTCGGGGCGGTCGCCGAGCGGGTCGGACTCACGCAGCAAGGCCTGCTGCACTACTTCCCCACCAAGGAAGCCCTGCTGGTGGCCGTTCTGGAGGCCCGCGACCAGTGGGACGCCGTGCCGCGCGGCGAGTGGCGGCTGGATCTGCTCGGCTCGCTCGTGGAGTACAACGCGATGCGGCCCGGCATCGTGCAGACCTTCTCCGCGCTGCTCGGCGAGAGCGTGACGGACGGGCATCCGGCGCGGGCCTTCTTCACCGGGCGGTACGAGGCGGTGCGCGGGAGCTTCGCGGCGGTGCTGCGCGCCGAGTACGGGGAGCGGCTGCCGTCCGGTCTCACGCCCGAGGCGGCGGCGCCGCTGATGGTGGCGGTGATGGACGGGTTGCAGTACCAGTGGCTGCTGGACCCGGACGCGGTGGACATGCCGGGGGCGTTCGGAGCCTTCCTGGAGCTCCTGGCGGGCGGGGGCGATGCCTGTCGGCCAACCGTCGGCGGCGGGGACGGCCGCGACCGCGCCGACCTCGATCAGCGCCCCGGCCCGCGCGGTCTGCGCGGGCCGGGGCGCGGGGGCTCGCGGTGAGGCCTACTGGCTCGCGCGGCGGCACCCCTCGTAGGCGATCTGAGCGGGCACGTAATCCCGCCGCAGCTCGGTGTAACAGGCCCGTACGTCTCCCTGGGCGCCGATCACGCAGCCCCGTTCGACCACTTCGGGGTTGGTCTCGGGGTGCTGTTCCAGGACGTAGTAGAAGCATGCCTGCGGCGTCGCGTGAGCGGCCGGGGCTGCGATCACGGCGCCGCCGAGGATGAGGGCGAGCCCGCTGAGAGCGGCGGCAAGACGCGGCATGAGACGCGTGATGAGTGTCCTTCCGGGTGAGAGGCCGAGCCGGTGACTCGCCCTGACGGTGATCCACGCGGAAGCTCCCCGGGACGACACTCGTTGACGCCGAGGCTAGTGGGGCGCGCGAGGTGAACAGCGGGCGCGCCGAGCGCATGCCGACGCAGATCCTGACTGCCCGGCCTAGCTGCCGCCGGCCGGGCGCGGCGCCGGTGCCGGGGGCGTGATCCCCGTGGGCTGGGGGGCCCACGAGGGGCGCCAGGTCGGCTCGGGGAGCGGGGGCAGGCCGGCGAAGTGGTCGGTGATCGCCCGGAGACCGGGGTGGGGATTGTCCCGGAGGAAGAGGAGCGAGAGCGGGTACGCGAGCGTCGGACCGGCGATGGGGATGCGGCGCAGGTCGTGGTGGGCCGGCCAGAGGTACCGGTCGCGGGAGCCGACGAGGGTGGCGACGTCCGGGGAGTCGGCGAGGATGTCGAGGAGTACTTCGTTGCCGAAGTTCGGGCCGGTGGCGTCGATGCGCAGGTCGAACGCGGTGACGAGCTGGTCGTAGAAGTCCGCCCACTCGCTGCGCGGCGCGATGCCGGGCACCCGGATCCGGTGCCCGCGCAGCCGGGACGGGGTCAGGGTCCGCGCGGCGGCGAGCGGGTGCCTCGGGCCGACGAGGAGTTCCAGCGGCGAGTCGAACGCGTGGACCATCCGCACATCGCGCGGCAGTGCGGCCGGGTCGGTGACCGAGCGGAACGAGGCGTCGAGGTCGCCCGCCTGGATGGCGGCGACCACCTCACGCGGGTCGTTGGCCCTGAGGGTCACCACGTCGAGGTCGGTAGCGGGACGCGACCGCCAGTAGTCGTGCAGGAGGACGGCCTGCGCGGACCGCAGGCCGAGGACGTCGATCCGCAGGGCGCGCGAACCCGGCCTGATCGCGGTGACGGCGCGGTCGGCCGCCGCGACGATGTGCCGGGCGTGCGGGAGAAAGGCCTGGCCGTCGAGGGTCGGCTCGACCCCTCGGGCGGTACGGGTGAACAGCCGGACGCCGAGTTGGCGTTCGAGGGTGGCGATCCGCTTGGACACGGCCTGTTGTGTGACGCCCAGCTCGTCGGCCGCGTGCCGCAGCTGCCCCAGCTCGGCCGCGCGGACGAATGAGCGCACGGCCTCGGTATCCATGGAGCCAGCGTACGCACGCTCAACCAGTGGTTGTGGCTCGCCCGGGCGACGGTTGTTTGATCCCGGGCGGACGCGGCGTGTGGGATGCGGGTGGTGATGCGGCGGCCCGACGATCGGTTGTCGCGGGTAGGGGTCATGACGTTTTGCCGCCGCCGGTCGGAGTGGCCGGCCACGAGGGAGTCGCATGCGGGCGCGGTGGGGGCGCGATGTCGGACGGCTGTGGTCGGCCTACGCCGTCAGTACGTACGGGACGTGGATCGCCTTCGGCGCGTTCCCGCTGATCGCGGTTCACGTGCTGCATGCGTCGGCGTTCGCCGTTTCGCTCCTGGAGGCGGCCGGGCCGGCCGTCGCCGCGGTGGTCGCGTTCTCGCTCGGGCCGTGGGTCGAGCACCGGGCCAAGCGTCCGGTGATGATCGCGATGGACCTGATCCGGTTCGCCGCGCTGGCGAGCGTCCCGGTCGCGTACGTCCTCGGCGTGCTCTCCTACGGCCAGCTGCTCGTCGTCTCGGTCGTCTCCGGGACGGCGGGCATCGCCTTCAACGCCGCGTCCGGCGCGTATCTGAAGCATCTGGTCCGCGGCGACCGCCTCCTGGTGGCGAACGGGCGGTTCGAGGGCACGAGCTGGGTGGCGACCTCGGTGGGCCCGCCGCTGGGCGGCGCGCTGGCAGGGCTGCTCGGTCCGGTCGTCACGGTCATGGCCGACGCCATGAGCTACTTGCTGTCCGCGCTCGGGATCCTCCGCGTCCGCGGGGGCGACGTCGCGACGCCCCGCGACCCGGCCACCCGGATACGCCGGGCCGAGCTCCTCGGCGGCCTGCGGTTCATCCTCCGCGACCGCGTGCTCAGACGCCTGTTCCTCAACTCCATCCTGGTCGGCGGCCTGATCATGGCCACCGCCCCGCTCCTGGCCGTCCTCCTGCTGGGTCGCTACCACTTCCCGGCCTGGCAGTACGGACTCGCCTTCGGCGTCCCGGCACTCGGCGGCTTCGTGGGCGCCCGCCTCTCCGCGCCCTTGGTGGCCCGCTACGGCAGCTACCGGGTCATGACCGTCTCCGGCCGGCTGCGCTCGGTGTTCCCGCTCGGCCTCGCCTTCGTCCGTCCCGGCGTTCCCGGGCTCCTCACCGTGATCGTCGTCGAGGGGCTGCTGATCACCTGCATGGGCGTCTTCAACCCGATCCACGCGACAGAACGTCTGCGACGGACTCCCAAGGCACACACCGCGCGGATCCTCAGTACGTGGAGTGCCGTCGGGAAACTCCTGCACGCTGCCCTCATCGTGCTCTGGGGCCTGCTCGCCACCCTCACCGGTCCGCTCGCCGCGATCACCGTGTCCGGCGTTCTCCTGCTCGCCACGCCGCTTCTGCTGCCCGGTAGGGCGGACTTCGCCGCCGACACGGCCGCCGCCACCCCCGCTTCCGTCGCCACCGCTTCGGTTACGCCGCTCATCGCGCCTTCGGCAGCTGCTGGGTCGCGCAGTGGATCCCGCCGCCGCCCTCGCCGAGTGCGTCCACCGGGACCTGGGTGACCTCGCGGCCCGGGTACAGGTCCCGCACGATCGCCGCGGCGGCGGCGTCGGCCTTCTTGTCGCCGAACCGGGGCATGATCACGGCGCCGTTCGCCACGTAGTAGTTGACGTAGCTCGCGAGGAAGTCCGGGCCCCGGCGGCCGATATGCGCCGGCTCGGGGAGGTCGACGAGGTCGAGGGCCTTGCCGCGGGCGTCCTTCGCCGCGGTCAGGGCCTCGCGGGCCTGCCGGTAGGCCTTTGTCCAGACGTCCTCGGCCGACGTCGAGGACGAAGGCGGGGACGAGGTCGGGGGCGAGGGCGAGGCCGAGGGCGGCGTGCTCATGACGACCACGCCCGGCGCGGCGAAACGGGCCAGCGCGTCGATGTGGTAATCCGTGATGTCCTTGCCCCGGACACCGTCCACCCAGAGCACCTCCGTGACGCCGAAGAGACGCTTGAGTGCCCGCTCGACGCCGTCGCGGGACATGCCCGGGTTGCGGTTGGCGTTGACCAGCGAGCTCTCCGTCGCGAGCAGCGTGCCCGCGCCGTCGACCTCGATGGCGCCTCCCTCTCCGACGATCGGCGCCTCGACGCGGGGGACGTCCCGGTCCGACAGGATGCGCCGCGCGACGTGCCGGTCCCGGGTGTGCGGCTGCTTGCCGCCCCAGCCGTTGAAGTTGAGGTCGACGCCCGCGACGCCGTCCGGGCCGAGCACGAAGCTCGGGCCGGTGTCCCGCATCCACAGGTCGTCCACCGGCACCGGCAGGATCTCGACCCCCGAGCCGCAGGCCCGCCGGGCTCCCTTCGCGTCCCGCTCGTCCGCGAGCAGCGTTACCGGTTCGAACTCGGCGATGGTGCGGGCGATGCGTGCGATGTCTTCCCGTACGGCATGGACGTACGTCTTCCATATGCGGCGGCTCGGCCAGGACATGTACGTCAGCTCGTGCGGGCTCGCCTCGTCCGGCATGCGCCAGGGGCCGTTGCCGTCCGGGGCGGCGTCCTGACCCTTGCCCTGCCCCATACTCGGCCCCTTACTCGGCCCTCTGCTCGGCTCCTCGCCCGGGGCGGCGCGGCAAGCGGTCAGCGTCGTGCCTAGGGCCGTGATAGCGCCTGCCTTCAGGATCCGCCGTCTGTTCATGTTCCTCTTCACTTTCCTGACTGAAGTTTTAGTCAGGATGAGCGTAGGGCATGATCGGGGGTCGGAACCAGCCGAATCTTCAGGCAGTGGAGTACGCGAATGCCGGACAGGCCCACCCAGATCCTCGAAGCCGCCGCCCGGCTCATCGCCCGGCGCGGGGTGCGCGGGCTGCGCGTCGAGGAGGTCTCCACCGAGGCCGGGGTCTCGACCGCGCTGATCTACTACCACTTCAAGGACCGCGCGGGGTTGCTCCGCCGCACCCTGGAGTTCATCACCCGCCGCGCGGTCCGCTACACCGACGCCGCGCTGCACGACTCCGCCGACCCGCGCACCCGCCTCACCGACCTGCTGCTCCTGGAGCTTCAGGACACCCCTCGCGTACGGGAGAACAGCGCGGCCTGGGGCGAGCTGCGGGCCAGCGCGGTCTTCGACCCCGACCTGCGTGAGCGGCTGGCCGCCGCGACCGGGGAGTGGGCGGACGACCTGGCGCATCTGGTCCGGCAGGCGCAGGCCGCCGGGCAGGCCGCGGCCGGCGTCGACCCGCGCGCCGCCGCGGAGCGGCTCACCGCGCTGGTCGAGGGGGTCAGCGAGCGGTGGCTGAGCGGCACGACGTCGCTCGACCGGGCGCGGGAGCTGTTGCGGGGGGCCGTCACGCTGGAGTTGGGGCAGCCGTAGGGTCGCCTGGGGTCGTCTTTGGGGGCGGGGCCGTGGGGGTATGTCCGTGCTCGCCAGCTTGGCCCTGGGCCCCGGGTGCTCATCGGCTCAGGGAGCACCACCACTGTGCTCCGCGCGCACATACCCCCACGTCCCCTCCGGCGCGCTCGCGACTGCGGGGGCGATCCAGCCGGGCGCGCCTCGGGGCGTCTTTGGGGGCGGGGCCGTGGGGGTATGTCCGTGCTCATGGCGTACGTCTCGCGGAGCACCGCTGCCAGTTGCCCGCTCACCGCCGCGTGCGCGACGAAGGCGCCCCGGACCTGCGCCTCGGCAGACGTCCTCCCGGGTGAAGAGCAGCATCTCGTCCTGGTGCCGAAGCAGCGCTGGACCGCGCCCATGGACACCCGCGCCTCGGCGGCGACGTATGGGGAGACACGTCTATGGCAACGCGTACCGAGAAGTCCTCCGAGGGCTTGCTGCCCCCTCTTCGGTCCTGCTCGCGCAGGGCTTCGGGTCCGCGATCACGGAAGCCGTCTGGGACACCGGCTTCGGCGTCTCCGCCCTGTTGCGGGTGGCCCATGCCGCCGCGTGGGCGGACCTCGGCGTCGCCGGGTGTGTCCTGCTCGCCGTGGCGGCGCGCCGCCGGATCGCGCGGAAGACGCCGTAGCGCACGCCCCGCCTGTCCCGCGATACTTCCGCCACCCCACCGGTTACGGAAGGACTCGCGTGCGTTCTCGATCTCTCGTGCTGTCTCGACTCGGCGCCCTCGGCGCCGCCGCCCTGCTCACCGGCCTCGCCGCCCCCGCCACCGCCGCGCCTGACGCCGATGGCCGCTCCGCCACCGTCGAGGAGCTACGTCTCGACCGTGCCGCCCCTAAGGAAATCCTGCGGCGCAGCGGATTCGACGCACTCGCCCCGGAGTTGGCGCGTGCGCTCGGCAAGACCCGCTCCTACGATCAGGCCCGCCGTCTCGTCGTACGCGAAGGCAGGTCGCTGTGGCGGCGGGCCGTCGACCGGGCGCAAGGGCGCGGGCCCGCCGGGGGCGATGTGAGCCGCGACGACGACCGGCCGCTGTACTGGGCCCGGCTCGGTATGACGCGGGAGCTGCGGCAGTGGGAGCCCGGTCGCTTCTCCCTCGGCGAGGGCCGACGGGACCGGCTCATACGGGCGTTGGAGTCCGCCTCGCGCGGGCAGGACGACGTACGCCTGCCTCAGGGGCGGGGACACACCAAGCGGATCCTCGTGACCGGCTTCGACCCGTTCACGCTCGACCGGGACGTCCGCATCAGCAATCCGTCGGGCGCCACCGCGCTCGCCCTGGACGGCACGACGATCCGCACCGCCGAAGGGCCCGCACGCGTCGAGGCGGTCACCTTCCCCGTCCGCTGGCGGGACTTCACCGACGGCGCCGTGGAACGGGCACTGCGGCCGCACCTGCCGCGCGTCGACCTCTTCACCACCATCAGCCAAGGGCGGGTGGGCCGCTTCGACGTGGAGCGGACCAACGGGGCCTGGCGCGGCGGCTTCCCCGACAACGAGAACGTCTCCAGGAGAGAGACCGTGCCGGTGAACGACCCGGCCTCGCAGCCCCAGTGGACGTCGACGACCCTCCCGTACAAGAAGATCGTGGCGGGCGGGACCGGCCGCTTCCCCGTGTACGACAACACCTCGGTGACCGAGATCCCGGCGGGCGGCACCGAGCCCGTGGTCCGGCCCGAGGGGCCCACCGAGGGGTCCACGGCCCGTGCGGGCGGCGGCGGGGACTATCTGTCCAACGAGATCGCCTACCGGGCGACGCTCCTGCGGGACCGGCTCGGCCTGCGCGACCGGCTGCCCGGCGGCCATGTGCACACGCCCGTCCTGCAGTTCGGCCCGGGGAACACCGACCCGGCGACGGGCACCGTCACCGACCCCGGCTTCGTACGGAACCGGCTCGACATCATCGCTCAGGTGAGGGGCATCCTGCGGGTGGCCGCGTCGGAGTCCTGACCGCCGCGGGAAGCCGCGTCGCCGTCGTCCGAACCGTTCTCGCCCAGCAGATCCCGCGCCATCAGCGTCGCCCCGGCGACCGCGCCCGGCATCAGGAACACCGCGACGAACGGCACCAGGAAGGCGACGGCGAGCGGCGTGCCGAAGCCCCAGGCGAGCTGCTTGCGCGAGCGCAGCAGCGTGAGCCTCTCGCGCAGGTCGACGCCTCGGCGCTGGAGGGCGACCGCGGTGAGCTCCTCGACCAGGAAGAAGCCGGTGACGCAGAAGCCGATGACCGGGACGACGGTCTGGCCGGCGACGGGGATGAACCCGAGCGCGAAGAGCAGGACGCCCCAGACGGCCGCGCGGACGACGATGCGCAGGCTGTCGCGCGCGGAGATCCACAGTTCGCGCCAGAGCGGGAGCCCGGACTCGGGGGCGTGGCCCGACTCGGCGATGTCGACCTTCTCGGACAACGACTCGTAGAAGGGCTGCCCGATCAGGAGCGTCACGGCGGTGAAGGTGAGAACGGAGAGCAGCAGCGCGAGGGCGAAGAGCAGCGCCGTCAGGAAGCCGCGGAAGAGGCCCTGCCACGGCGAGGACCAGTCGTCGGCGAAGGGCGTGGCCCAGCCGACGGCGTCGTCGCCCCAGAGCGCGAGCGCGACGAGCGCCCCCGCGTACAGGACAAGGGTGATGAGGCCGGGCAACAGGCCCATCCCGTACTGCTTGCCGTGCTGGGCGACCCAGCGCTGGCCCTTCATCAAGTAGCCGAAGCCCACACCGAGATCACGCATGCGGCACACCTTAGCCGCAGGTGAGGGGCTGTTTGTGGGGTGCTGTGTGCCAGGACTGTCACAGCCTTCTTGCAGGCCCTCTTGTTGTGGCGGAGTTGAACCGTGTAAGACCTCGCTTACCGATCAACGGAGGTACGCATGGGCATGTCCCGGCCATCCAGACCCGTTCTGCTCACCACCGCCGCCACGGCCGGCGCGCTGGTCCTCACCGCGCTCGCCCCGGGCAGCGCCACCGCCGACCCGACGCCGCGTCCGGTCACCCGCGAGGGTTCGCCGCTCAGCGACGACCGGGCGGCCAAGGCCCCGGAGGCCGCCGCCGAGCGCGCCCTCGGCAGCGCCCTGACTCCGGGGCTCACCGGTGACAGGGGCCGCGGGTACCCGCGCGAGCAGAAGCTCCCCGCGCCTCCGGAGAATCCGGCCGACAAGTCGATAAAACTGGGGCTGACGCCGTACCACGGCATAGCCCCGAAGCTGAACGAACTCCAGCGGATCGGTGAGCGGGTGAGCGTGGAGGTCGCGGGTCGTTCGGCGGGCGGGCACCCGCTCTACCTCGTGACGGTCACCGCTCCCGAGTCCGCGCGAGAGACGGCACGCCAGGAGCGGATGCGCGAGCGCATCGAGAACGCTCCCTCGGCCGCCGCGAAGGACAAGGCGATCAAGGCCTCGTACAAGACGCCCGTCTTCATCAACAACAACATCCACGGCAACGAGTGGGAGGGCACCGACGCCGCCCTGAGGCTCATCGAGAAGCTGGCGAAGGCGAAGGACAAGAAGAGCCGGTCCCTGCTCGCGCACAACCGCCTGTACTTCAACATCACCGCCAACCCCGACGGCCGTATCGCCGGGACCCGGGCGAACGCAGGCGGCTTCGACCTCAACCGCGACTTCATCACCGCCTCTCAGCCGGAGGCCCGCGCGGTCCGTGCCGTCGCCGTCGCCAAGCAGCCCGCCGTCGTGCTCGACCTGCACGGGTACGTGAACGGCACGCTGATCGAACCGACCACTCCCCCGCACGGCGAGAACTACGAGTACGACCTCTTCCTCAAGAACTCCTACGCCAACGCCCTCCGCATGGAGGCCGCCGTCAACGGCCTCGGGTACACGGAGGAGAAGGACGGCGTGCGGCCCGCCGTCATCCCCTTCCGTGACCAGGAGGAGGGCTGGGACGACTGGCCGCCCATCTTCACCCCGCAGTACATGCCCTTCCACGGCGCCGTCGCGACGCACACCATCGAGTTCCCGATGCAGGTGAACAACGCGGCGTACGAGACGCAGCCGGTCGCCGAGCTGCGGCGCAGGGCCGGCATCAACGTCGACATCGCGGGCGCGGCCATGCGCGCGAGCATCGAGTACGCCGACCGCCACCGCGCGACGCTGATCGCCGACCAGATCGAGGTCTTCCGGCGGGGCGCGACGGGCGCGAAGCAGGTGCCGGTCTCGCAGGAGACGGTGCCGGGCGTGCCCGGGATCGGCCCCGAGGACGTCTACACGACCGAGTTCCCGCGCGCGTACGTGATTCCGGCGGCCTCCGCGGGCGGGCGGGGGCAGCGGTCGGCGACGGCGGCGGCCCGGCTCGTGGACCATCTGATCGCCCATGACGTACGGGTCGAGCGCGCGCGCCACGGCTTCCGGCTCGGCGGACGGACGTACCCGAAGGGCTCGTACGTCGTCGACATGCATCAGCCCAAGCGCGGTCTGGCCAATGTGATGCTGGCCGAAGGGCGGGACATCAGCGGCAAGGTGTCGACCATGTACGACATCTCGGGGTGGAGCCTCGGGCGGCTGTGGGGCGCGAGCGTCGACACCGTCAAGTCCGCGAAGAAGGGCGAGCTGGAGCGCGTCCGGGCCCGCGAGGTGCGGGCCGCGGCCGGCGTCGGGTATGTGGCGCCGCGCGGCGACCTGCGGCTGCGGCTCGACGACCCGCGCGAGATCGCGGCCCTCAACTCGCTGCTCGCCAAGGGGGTTTCGGTGCGGCGGGACCGGAACGGCGGCGCGATCGTGCCGTCGTCCGCGCGCCGCGCCGCGACCGCCGCCGCGAAGAAGTACGACGTCGCGTTCGGCGCCACGAAGCTCAGGGGTGGCGCCGCACTGCACCGGACGCGGGTCGCGGCCGCCGTCACGCCGGGTGAGCTGTTCGCGCTGCGGGAGATGAACTTCGACGTGGTGCCCGTGTCGACGGCCGTGCTCAACGCGGGCTTCGACTGGAACAGGACCGACGCGCTCTTCGTCTCGGCGGGGCTCGACCACGCCAGGCTGAACGCGGCGGCCAAGGCCGGCCTCGACCGGTTCCTCACCCGGGGCGGCGGCCTCGTCGGGCGCGGCGCGGCGGGCGCCGCGCTGAACACCGCCACGAAGCTGCTCGCCGCGAAGCCCGTCGCGGGCAACGGCGACGCCAACGGCGTGGTGCGCGTGGCCAACGCGGGCGGCACGCTCACCGGCGGCGCCCCGGACCACAGCTTCGTCTACTCCCCGATGTGGTTCACCGGCCTCGGCTCCGGTGTGCGCGTGGAGCAGCGGTACGGGACCGGGAGCCCCCTGGTCTCCGGGCACTGGCGGGCCCTGGAGGACGGCACCGGCGGGCCGGCGGACGCGGCGGGGCGGGCCTCGGTCGTCAGCGGATCGGCCCGGGGCGCGGATGTGGTCCTGTTCGGCACGGAGCCGCTCTTCCGTGACCACCCGAAGGGCGTGTTCCCGCAGGTGGGGCGGGCACTGTTGAGCGTCGGCCGCCGGTAGCGGGGCCACCGGGCACGGCGGAAGGGCCGCACCCCTGCTTCGGGGTGCGGCCCTTCCGTGCGGGCGAGCGTGGGTCAGGCGACCGCGAGCTCGACCTTGATGTTGCCGCGCGTGGCGTTCGAGTAGGGGCACACCTGGTGCGCCTTCTCGACCAGGGACTGCGCGGTGGCCGCGTCCACGTTCGGTATGGAGGCGGTGATCGCCACCTCCAGGCCGAAGCCGCCGGACTCGTTCTGGCCGATGCCGACCTTGGCGGTCACGGTCGAACCGGAGATGTCGGCGTTCTCCTTGCGGGCGACGACGCCGAGGGCACCCTGGAAGCAGGCGCTGTACCCGGCGGCGAACAGCTGCTCGGGGTTGGTGCCCGCGCCGCTGCCGCCCATCTCCTTCGGCGGGTTCACGACGACGTCGAGCTTGCCGTCGTCGCTGGCCACGCGGCCGTCGCGGCCGTTCTCGGCGGTGGCGACCGCGGTGTACTTGACGTCGATCTTCTGAATGGACATAACTGCCGATTCCTCCCGGTACGTGCCGTGGCGCGCGCCCACAACCACGGCCAAGTGGAATCAGGTTATCGGATGCCGGAAGAGCGAGGTCGGGCTGTCTCAGGCGAGGGAGACGATCATCTTTCCGGTGTTCGCGCCGCGGAGCAGGCCGAGGAAGGCCTCCACGCCGTTCTCGACGCCCTCGACGACCGTCTCGCTGTACTTCAGCTCACCCGAGCGCACCCAGGCACCGACCTCGCGGACGAACTCCGGCTGGAGCGCGTTGTGGTCCTGCACGAGCATGCCCTGAAGGCGCAGGCGCTTGCCGATGACCAGGGCGAGGTTGCGCGGGGCGGGGGTCGGCTCGGTGTCGTTGTACCCGGCGATCATGCCGCAGATGGTGACGCGGCCGTGCACGTTCAGACGGCTGATGGCGGCCTCCAGGTGCTCGCCGCCGACGTTGTCGAAGTAGACGTCGATGCCGTCGGGGGCGGCCTCCTTGAGCTGCTCGGCGACCGGCTTGTCGTCCTTGTAGTTGAAGGCGGCGTCGAAGCCGTACTCCTCGACCAGGAGCTTGACCTTCTCGTCGGAGCCCGCCGAGCCGATGACGCGCGAGGCGCCCTTGAGCCTGGCGATCTGGCCGACCTGGCTGCCGACGGCACCCGCGGCGCCGGAGACGAAGACGGCGTCGCCCTCCTTGAAGGAGGCCACTTCGAGCAGCCCGGCGTACGCGGTCAGGCCCGGCATGCCGAGCACGCCGAGGTAGGCGGAGAGCGGCGCGGCCTGCGCGTCGACCTTGGTGGCGTACTGGGCGGGCACGGAGGCGTACTCGCGCCAGCCCGCGAAGTGCAGCACGTGGTCGCCCACGGCGAAGCCCTCGGCGTTCGAGGCGACGACCTCGCCGACCGCCCCGCCCTCCATGGGCTGGTCGAGCTGGAACGGCGGGACGTACGACTTCACGTCGTTCATCCGGCCCCGCATGTACGGGTCCACGGAGAAGTGGAGGTTGCGGACCAGGACGCGGCCCTCGGCGGGGGCGGCGACGGGGACCTCGCGCAGCGCGAAGTCCTCCGGGACCGGCCAGCCGTTCGGGCGGCGTACCAGGTGCCATTCGCGGCTGACGGAGGGGAGCTGCTCGGGGGTGACGGACATGCGGGCGTCCTCCTAGAAATGCTTGACCAGAAAATGCTTGAAGTTATGAAACAACCATGCGCCTGGATATTTCATGATGTCAAGTAACTGGGGCGCCGAGGGCCCCGTACAGGCTGGCCCCCTGCAGCAGCAACTGATCGGCGCGGTCGGTGGGGCGCTACCAGGAGGAGTACGAGGAGGCGGCGGCCGAGCACGCGCTGACGGCGCGCAGGCGCGCGCCGCGCCTCATCGGGCTGCTCTTCCTCGAACCTATGCCCATGCGCCGCATCGCGCAGAAGTTGAAGATCGCGCAGAAGTCGAAGTGCGAACCGTCGAACATCACCGGCATCGTCGACCGGCTGGAGGCGCGCGGCCTCGTCGAGCGGCGGTCGGACCCCGCCGACCGGCGCGTGAAGCCGGCGGCGCCCACCTCCGAGGGCGCCGAGGTCGCCCGCGGTTGGCGCGGCTCCCCGAGTTTCGCGTGCGAACCGCTGGCCGAGCTCGCGCGCGAGGAGCGGCTCTCGCTGCGGGGGCCGCTGCGGGAGATGCTGGGCGGAGAGGCGTAGCCGCCGTTCCGGAGAACGCCGCTCCAGCCGTCCGCTCCAGCCGTCCGTTGCAGACGGTCGTCCCAGACGGTCGTTCCAGACAGTCGGCATTCGTGCAGGTCAGCGGCCCTTCCGGCGTTCCAGCGTCCCGTCATGTCGGGCTTTGGCGGTGGATGGGACGGATCACGGCACACGCTGAGGGCCGTCCCAGCAGCTCGCTGGGCGTCCCGCTCTCCGTACTCACGGAGTCGTCGATCTCATGGAGTTGTCGATGCGTTCGCGTCTTGCCGCCCGTTCCGCCCGTCTCGCCCTCACCGCCGTCGCCGCCGCGGCCCTCACCGCCACCGCCGCGGGCACCGCCCTCGCCGGCGGCGGCCAGGGCAAGGCGCCCGCCGTCGAGCAGGCCTGCGGGACCAACGACCTGACCTTCAAGCTCACCGAGAAGACGCAGGCCGGCGGCTACTTCCTCGTCACCGCCAAGGCCAGGCCCGGCATCACCTGCTACCTGGAGGGCACCATCCCGTCCGCCTCCTTCGGGTCTTCCGTCGACTCGGAGGTGACCCCAGCCGAGCAGGCCGTCACCGAGACCGTGAAGCTCTCCGGTTCCGCCGCCGCCCACGCCGGGATCAACCCGAAGACGACCAACGACGACTACGGCACGGAGTACGAGCGGCTGTTCCTGTCCGTCGCCGGTGACGAGGCCGAGGCGATCGCCCTGAAGCTGCCCAGCGCCACGCTGGTCGACAAGCCCGTCTCCACCAACTGGCACGCCGACCCGACCGACGCCGTCCCGTTCATGAACTGACGCCTCACGTGCACCACCACAGGAAGCGGTCGCACGGCTCTTCCGGTTCCGGTTCCGGTTTCGGTTCCGGCTCCGGGGTCGGCCGCGGGTCCTCGGCGGTCGGCGGGGGCGTGGTGGGGGCCGGCGCGCCGGGGGTGCCGGCCGGGGCGCCGGGGGCGGCGGGCGAGGAGCCGTCAGGCTGCCCGCCGTCGTCCGTGGCCTCTTCCTGCCCCTGCCGCTCCTCCCTGTCCGCCCGCTCCCTGTCCTGCTCCTTGTCCCGCTTCTTGTGCCGGTCCTTCTCCCGCTTCTTCTTCCGGTCGTCGCCCTTCTCGTCCTCGGCGTCCTTCTTCTCCTCGGCGGACGCCGCGGACGAGACGGCCGTGGCGGACCCCGACGCGCTGCCGCCGCCCGGGCCCCCGGTCGCCCCCGGGGACGGGCTCCGTCCCGCGTCGCCGTCCGGGGCGGAGGCGGCGGACGGGTCCTCGGAGCGGCCCTCGATGCCCAGCTCGGCCAGGCTCAGGCCGCCGGCCGCCAGCGCGAGGCCCGCGGTGGCGAGCAGGACCTTGCGGCGCCTGCGGCGGTGCGCGGCTCTGCGGCCGCGCTCCCTTCGGCGCTCGCCCCGGCCGCGTTCCTTGCGGCGGGAGCGGGGGCGCGGGGGCTCCTCGTCGTACGGGCCGCTGTCGCCCTTGCCGCCCGGTTCCTTCCCCGCGGCGGCCGCCTGCGCGTACTCCCGGCGGGCTTCGGCCGGGGTTCCGCACCCCGGGCAGGCGAGGGCGCCGTTGAGGTGCCTGCGGCACGGGTGGCAGTAGTCCATGAGGCATGGAGGCTAGGTGCCGCACACGTGACAGCGGAAGCCACCGCTGTGAATGTTGTGTGCGGAATCAATAACTCCGGAGCGGCGGGGCGTTGTCAGTGGTGGGAGGCATGATCAGGGGTATGACGCAGACCTCTTCGGGCGCGCTGCGCGCCCTCGCCCACGCGCACCTTCCCGCCGACGTCGCCGAGCGGTGGCTCGGGCTGCTGCGGCCCGGCGTCCGGCTCACCGCGGCGGGCGGGGACGACGCGGTGGTGGGCCAGTTGGGCGGGGAGCCCCGGCTTCCGCGGGACGTGGAGTGGCCGGTCTGGGAGGGGAACGGCCCGTTGGCGTTCATCGCCTCGGTGGACTGCGCGGCGCTGCCCCAGGGCGTGCTCGACATACCGTTCCCCACGTCGGGCACGCTGGCCTTCTTCTACTTCGACGGCCAACTGGACGACGGCGAAGCCTTGGTGGAGGTGGGCGACGCCGAGTCGCTGGCCGGGGCCCGGGTCGTGTACGTGCCGGCGGACACGCCCGCCGAGGCGCGGGCCACGCCCGGGGAGCTCGACGCCTACCCCCACATCCCGCTCACCGCGCGCGCCGACCTGACGGTCGCGGACGCCACGCACCCGCGGATCCAGAAGGCCTTCGCACCTGAGGCCCAGCCCTTCGAGGAGTACGAACACCCGTTGTGCTCCGAGAAGTTCGCCCACGCCCTGTGGGAGTACGACAATGAGGTGGGCCACCGGCTCGGCGGCACCCCGCAGTCGGTGCAGGGGCCCGTCGAGCTGGAGGTGGCCCGCGCGGCGCTGGGCCCGGGCACCGACTGGTACGACCCCCGGCTCGCCGACGAGTCGGAGCACTGGGTGCTGCTGGCCCAGTTCGACTCGGACGAGGCGGCGGACATGATGTGGGGCGATGTGGGCTGCCTCTACTGGCTGATACGCCGCGCCGATCTGGCGGAGCTCCGCTTCGACCGGGCGCTGTTCACCTGGCAGTGCTGCTGACCCGGCCCGGCGCGGGCGGCTGGGCGCGGCCGAGCAGCCCCCTCAACCGCCGTGCGCGCAGCACCAGTTCGAGCTCGAAGCGGCGGTCGGGGTCGTCCACCTCGTCGCCCCACAGCTCCCTTATCTGCCGCAGGCGGTAGCGGACCGTCTGAGGGTGGACGCCCAGGCGGGCCGCGACCTCGGGGGCGCCGCCGCGGGTCTCCAGCCAGGCGAGGAGGGTCTCGGCGAGGCGGCGGCCGTGGGCGGGCCCGCAGTGCTCCAGTGGGGCCAGGCAGCGGCGGGCCAGGTCCTCGATGAGCTCCTCGGGCTGGAGGAGCACCAGGGCTTCGGTGTGCTCGGTGCAGTGCAGGACCTCACCGGCGGGCAGCAGGCCGCGCTCCATGAGCCGTACCGCCGCCTCCGCCCAGCGCAGCGACTTCGCGGCGTCGGCGAGCGGCACGGGCGGGCCGATCGCCCCCGACCAGCCGGTCATGGCGCGGCGCAGCAGTTCGGGGCGCCCGGCGGCCTCGGGGTCGGGTACGACCATGCGGGGCTGTTCGGCCTCCATGTCGAGCAGGACGCCCTCACCGACGGCGGGTGCCACGGCCTCGCGTGCGGGGCGCAGCAGGACGCCCACGGCGACCCGCTCGGGCAGCTGCCAGCCGACCCGTGCGGCCCGCTCCCCGAGGGCGTTGCCGAAGGGGGCGGCGGGTCCGGACGAGGAGCCGCGGCCCGTGCCGATGGTGTGTGCCGGGCCGGTGGCGTGTGCCGTGCCGCCGGTGGATTCGGCGCGCCGCTCCGAGAGCAGGAGTTCCATGAGTTTGCGTTGCAGCCGCAGCCGCTCGCCCGCCTCGCGGGCCGCGGCCTCGGCGTAGCCGCGTACGGACTGGTCGACCAGGCCGTCCAGGTACTCGAAGCCGGACTCGGCGAGTTCGTACATGGCGGGGGGCGGGATCTCGATCTGCTGGCCGATCTCGGCGAGGCGGCGCCAGGCGAGGCGGACGCCGAGGCGGTAGATCGCCTGGAGCGAGTCGAGGCTGCGGCCGTGCAGGCCTTCGCCGCGGCCGAATTCCTGGAAGACCTCCAGGTGGTAGCGGGGCCGCCCCTCCTGGGACGCCAGCTGCTGGACGAAGCCCTCAAGGGCGCGGCGGATGCCGACCAGCGCCATGGGCTCCCCCGAGTCGTCGAGGACCACGGGCAGGCCCGGGTACTCGGCGCGGATCTCGCGCAGGATGTCCTGGGCGAGGGCGGGGACCTCCTCCAGGGCGAGCGCGGCGAACCGCCGCACCTGCCGGGGCGGCACGTCCCGCCAGGCGGAGCGCGACGGCGCGGCGCTCTGGCCCGCCTCGGCGGCCTCGGGGGGCTGGGTGTCGGTCACGGCCACGGTGGCTCACTGACCTCGCGCAGGCACGTCGTAGTGCACCAGCGGCGTGTTGGGCTGCTCCGGTGTGGCGTCGAGGAGCGCGACGATGCCGAGGGCGGCGCCCACGGCGAGCAGCGCCCCGGCGGCGACGGTGAGTGATGCGGCGAGCAGTCGGTGCATTGCGAGGGCCAGCCTCTCTGTCGGAGGTCGTCCCCACCCTGGGCACACAGTCCCGGTCATGGCGCGTGGCAGCGCCATGGAGTTCATGTCGTACAGTCCCAGCCGGCCCCGTCCGGCTGGGCCCCAGTCTCTGCATCCATTGACACCTAGTCAAGGGTGCGCCTACGGTTCCCCGCCCATACGTACGGCTCGGTAACACTTCTCCCGCCCTTAGCCCAGGAGTGCCCCCATGCGCCGCACCACCTCGCCTTTTTCCCTGATCCTGCTAGGCCTCGGCGCGTTTCTTCTGGTCCTGGCGCCGCTGCTCGCCTGGTACGTCGAACCACGTGCGAAACGCACCCCGACAGATATCGACACCATCACGGTCTTCAAGGGGAAGGGCAGCTACTTCGACACCGCGAAGATCAAGACGGTGCACGACAAGAACCTCACGATCACCCGCCAGGTCCGCGGCGACGTCGCCGACAGCGAGGAGAGCGGGCGGGCCGTCTGGGACGTGGTCACGTCCGTCGACCCGGACAAGTCGCTGCCCGCCGCCACCCCGCACGACGCGCTCCAGTGGACCAAGGAGCGCTGGGTCACCGACCGGAAGACGAACAAACCGGTCCACTGCTGCGACGAGGAGCCCTACTTCGAGGGGGAGGCGTATCTGAAGTTCCCCTTCGACGTGGAGAAGCGCTCCTACCGCTGGTGGGACAACACGCTCGGCGCGACGGTGCCGCTCACCTACCGGGGCACGAAGCAGATCCAGGGGTACGAGGGCTACCGGTTCACGGCGACGGTGAAGCCCCACAAGACCGGCACGCGTCAGGTGCCGGGGCGGCTGGTCGGACAGCCGAAGAAGAGCCAGGTGATCGCCGACGAGTACTACGCCAACCACGGCATCGAGCTCGTGGCCGACCGGCGCACCGGCCGGATCATCTACGCCGCGATCGGGCCCCGCAAGACGCTGCGCGCGCCCGGCTCGGACAAGGACGCGAGGGTGCTGCTCGACAGCGAGCGCATCGCCTTCACCCCGGCCACGCAGAAGGCGCAGGTCAAGCTCGCCAAGGACGACAGCGACCGGCTGAAGCTGGTCGGTGAGACTCTTCCGGTGCTCACCGGGGTACTCGGCGCGGTGCTCGCCCTGGCGGGTGCCGTCTGGGTCGTACGAGGGCGAAGGGACGACGGTGCGGAGGGCCCCGCAGGACACGGGAACGGCCCCGGCGGGGACGGCGGCTCAGCGGAGCCCGGCAGTCCGAATCCTGGGACGTCCGCGACAGCCCTGCACTCCAGCACGATGTGATGGGGCGTCAGCCCGGAAAAGGCCGGAAATTGTCACCTCGGTGAGTAGACCCGCGGTAACGGGCAGCGAAAACTAACCACCCCCACCCGAGCACAGTCCCCGCACCACCCCCGCACCGGCCGGACACAGCACCTCCGCGACGACCCCACGTCGCGCGGCCCGGCCGCCGCACCCCGCACCACCTCGTACCACCCCGTACCAGCACCAGCACCGCAGCAGGACCGTTTCGCCCGCCCGGACCCCCCACAGTTCCGCACCCTGAGACGAGTTGGAGCACGCATGCCCCAGCACGTACCGTCCTCGCTCCGCGAGGCCGCCCCACGGCACGCGCAGCGCCTCCCGGCGCCTCCCCCACAGCCGCGCCGGATCGTCTTCCTCGCCCACCGCGACCTCGGCAACCCGGCCGCGGGCGGCTCCGAACTGCTCGTCGACCGGCTGGCCGACGGGCTCAGCAAGCTCGGCCACCAGGTCACGCTGCTGTGCGGCGGGCCCGCCGCCCACCGCGACTACCGCGTGGTCTCCGCCGGTGGCGACCTCGGTCACTTCCTGCGGGCGCGCTCCGCCTTCACCCGGCAGGTCGGCGACTGCGACCTGCTGGTGGAGGTCTGCAACGGCATGCCGTACCTGGCGCCGCTGTGGCACCGCGGGCCGACGCTGTGCCTGGTCAACCACGTCCACACCGATCTGTGGGGGATGCGCTTCCAAGGCGCGCTCGCCCCAGCTGCCCGGCTCGGACGGAGACTGGAGCACTGGGCGCTGTCCGGTGCCCAGCGCGGCAACCTGCTCGTGGCCGTCTCGCCGTCGACGGCCACGGCCCTGCGCGCGATCGGCGTGGACCGCGAGCGCATACGCATCGTGCACAACGGCGTCGAGGAGCCGGGCCCGCTGCACGCCCGCTCCGACGAGCCGCTGTTCCTGGCCATGGGACGCCTTGTCGAGTACAAGCGGATCGATCTCCTCCTGCGGCTGTGGGAGCGGGTGCGGCCCGTCACCGGCGGCCGGCTCGTGATCGTGGGTGACGGCCCCGAGCGGGCCCGCCTGGAGCAGCTCGCCGGTCCCGGCGTGGAGTTCCGGGGCCATGTCTCCGAGGCGGAGAAGCACCGGCTGCTCTGCGAGGCCTGGATGCTGCTGCATCCCTCGGCCGTGGAGGGCTGGGGCCTGGTCATCACCGAGGCGGCGACCCGCTCGACGCCCTCGGTCGGCTTCGACGTGCCCGGGGTCCGCGACTCCATAGAGGACGGCGTGACCGGCCTCCTCGCACGCGGGGAGAGTTCCTTCGCCGCCGCCTGGTGCACGCTGGCGCTCAGCGGCGAGCGCCGCAGGGCGCTGGGCAAGGCCGCCGGTGAGCGGGCCGCGCAGTTCCGCTGGGGCAACACGGTCCGGCAGTTCCAGGCGGTGGCGGCCGAGGCGGTCGCCGCCCACCGTGCGCCCGCCGGGCCCCCCATGGCCCCGCCCGCCGGGCCCCCCATATCCCCGCCCGCCGGGCCCTCGACCGCGCAGGGGACCTGAGTGAAAGACCCGTCCCTGCGCCGCTCCGTCACGCTCTTCCGGGCGTTCCTGCGCGAACAGCAAGAGCCCGAACGCTGCTACACCCTCCTCGCGAAAGACGCCGCCGACCAGGTGGAGGCGTACGTACCGGTGAAGGACCGCGTCGTCGTCGACATCGGCGGCGGGGGCGGCTACTTCACCGAGGAGTTCCGGCGGCGCGGCGCGCAGAGTTTCCTCTTCGAGCCGGATCTCGCGGAGATGACGGCGGCGGGCACCAAGCCTCCCGAGGGCGCGGTCGTCGCCGACGGCTATCTGCTGCCGCTGGCGGACGCCGTCGCCGACGTCACGTTCTCCTCGAACGTCCTGGAGCACGTCGACGACCCGCAGACGTTCCTGAGCGAGATGGTCCGGGTCACCCGCCCCGGCGGGCTCATCTATGTCTCGTTCACCAACTGGCTCTCCCCCTGGGGCGGTCACGAGTGGGCGCCCTGGCACTACCTGGGCGCCGACCGGGCCCGCGCCCGCTATGAACGACGTACCGGAAAAACCGCGAAACACACGCTCGGCGAGAACCTCTTCGCCCACCACGTCGGAGCCACCCTGCGCCAGGTGCGGGCCCGCGAGGACGTGGACGTGGTGTCGGCGCGCTCGCGCTACTGGCCGTTCCTGGCCGGGGCGATCACCAAGGTGCCAGGTGTGCGCGAGGTCGCGACCTGGAACCTCCTCCTCATTCTCAGGCGGTGTCCATGACCACGGTCCAGGCCCCACCCCCGGCCGCCATAAGACCCACGGCCGACGCCCCGGAACCCTCGCGGGGGCCGCGCTCGCGGCGCTGGCTGCTGGGGTTCTGGGCCGTGGTGCTCGTGCTGTTCCTCGCGGTGAAACCGGGACGGATGACGTTCGACACCAAGCTCGGTGTCACCGTCGACCCCTGGCAGTTCCTCTCCGACCTCGGCCAGCTGTGGCACGACCGCGGCGGCTTCGGCGGCATCCAGGACCAGTACGTCGGCTACGCGTTCCCGATGCTGCCGTTCTACGGCCTGGCCGACCTGGTGCAGCTGCCGGTCTGGCTGGCCGAGCGGCTGTGGCTGTCGCTGATCGTGACGGCGGCCTTCTGGGGCGCCCTGCGCCTGGCCGAACGCCTCGGCATCGGCAGCCGTCAGAGCCGGCTGCTCGGCGCGGTGGTGTACGCGCTGTGGCCGACGTTCACCGTGGTGGTCGGCTCGACGTCGGCGGCGGCGCTGCCCGGCGCGGTCCTGCCGTGGGTGCTGCTCCCGCTGGCCGACCCGCGGATCAGCGCGCGGCTCGCGGCGTGCCGCTCGGCGCTGATCATCCCGTTCATGGGCGGGGTGAACGCGGCGGCGACCCTCGCCTCGCTGCTCCCGGTCGCCCTCTATCTCCTCTCCCGGCCGAACGGCCCGCGCAAGCGGAAGCTGATCACCTGGTGGGTGCCGGGCGTCATCCTGGCCACCGCCTGGTGGATCGTGCCGCTGCTCATGCTGGGCATCCACGGCGAGAACTTCCTGCCCTACGTGGAGAACTCGGCGACCACCACCGGCACCATGTCGGCCACCGAGACGCTGCGCGGCGCCGGTAACTGGGTGGCGTACCTCTACTTCGGTGAGGCCTGGCTGCCGGCCGGCTGGACGGTGGCGACGGCCGTCGTGACCGTCGTCTGCTCGGCGCTCGCGGCCGCGCTCGGCCTCGCGGGGCTCGCCCGGCGCGATCTGCCCGAGCGGCGCTGGCTGGTCCTGACCGTCCTGTCGGTCGCCCTGATCACGCTGGCCGGGTACGGCGGCGCGTTCGGCGCGCCCTTCCACGAGACCGTCCAGTCGTGGCTGAACGGCGGGCTCGTCCCGTTCCGCAACATCTACAAGTTCCAGGCGGGCCTCGCGCTGGCGCTCGTGTTCGGCCTGATGCACCTCGTCGGTGTCGCCGCGCAGGCGCGCGGGGCGCGGCCGGTGCGCGGCAGGCGGTACGCCACGCTGATCGCGGCGGTCCTGGTGCTGCCGGGCCTGGCGTGGCCGTATCTCAACGGCTCGATCCTCCAGCCGGGTTCGTTCCAGAAGCTGCCGACGTACTGGCAGACGACGGCCGACTGGCTGGAGAAGTACTCCCCCGACTCGCGTGCCCTCGTCGTCCCGGCGACCGCGCACGGCATCTACACCTGGGGCTCCCCCATCGACCAGCCCCTCGACGTGCTCGCCGAGTCCCGCTGGGCGCAGCGCGACTACGTGCCGTTCGGCACGCCGGGCAACCGCCGGGCGATGGACGCGGTCGAGCAGGCGCTGATGACCGGCGGCGAAGTGCCCGGCCTGAGCGACTACCTGACCCGCGCCGGGCTGTACTACGTCGTCGTACGCAACGACCTCGACCCCGACCAGGTCGGCCACGTCCCGACCGCGACGGTCAAGCGCACCCTGGAGGAGTCCGGCTTCCGCCGCGTCACCGGCTTCGGCCCGAAGACCACCGGCGGCACCATCCCCGACGACACCCCGCTCCAGGTGGAGGGCCTCTACCCGCGCCACCGCGCGGTGGAGATCTACGCCCCCGGCGAGGGCGCCGAGCGCCCCGGGCAGGCGGGTCTGAAGCCGGTGTCCAACACGGCGGTGGTCAGCGGTGGCCCCGAGTCGCTGCTGCCGCTCTCCGCCGACCCCGCGATGCGCGACCGTCCGGCCGTGCTGACCGGCGACAACCACCCGGGCGTCGGCACGCCGGGCCTGCTGGCGGTCGGTGACGGTCTGCGCCGCGCCGACACCCGCTTCGGCCTGGTCAACACCAACACGTCGTACACCTACGGCCCCGACGAGCGGAACGCGCCCGGCGCGGCCCAGGATCCCGGCAAGAAGCCGCACCAGATCCTGCCGACGAGCGGCGTCGAGCACCAGACGACGGCGGAGCTGCGCGGCGCCAAGTCCGTGACGGCCTCCTCCTACGGCAACTGGCTCTTCCACCTGCCGCAGTACGACCCGGTGAACGCCTTCGACGGCGACCCGGCCACGGCGTGGGCGGAGGGCGGCTCGGGCTCGGCGAACGGCGAGTGGATCAAGGCCGAGTTCACCTCCGAGGTCACCGTCCCCTCCTCCTTCCGGGTCACACCGCTGCCGCAGAACGGCGTGCGGTCGGCGCCGACGCGGGTGCGCGTGGAGACCGAGCGGGGCTCCGTCACCAGCTCGCTCCAGCCCAACGGCACGGCGCAGCGCGTCAAGGCGCGCGCCGGCACCACGGACTGGATCAAGATCACGATTCTGGACACCCAGGAGCCGCGTCCCGGCCTGACGGGCGCGGGTTTCTCGGAGATCACCATCCCCGAGGTGCGCGTCACCAAGCTCCTCCAGCTGCCCAAGGACGCTCAGAAGACGGCCGGCGCGGACGCGACGACGTACTCGCTGCACCGTTCCTCCGACCCGAGCGCCCTCTCGCCGGTGAACGCCGAGACGGGCCTGCACCGCCGCTTCACGACGACGGGCGAGGGCGCGTACGAGGTGAAGGCGAGCGCGGTGGCCCTGCCGGGCGCCGGACTGGACGAGCTGCTCTACAAGGTGGCCCCGGAGCAGAAGCAGCGGATCACCGCGTCGGCGGACTCCACGGCCAGGCTCGGCAACGGCCTGTCGCCGCGCAACCTCACCGACGGCGATCTGACGACGGCGTGGATCGCGGGCACCGACAACCGGCCCGTGATCCGTCTCAAGTGGCCGGACAAGCAACCGGTGGGCGAGATCGTGCTGCCCGCCGCGGGCGGCCTGTCGACCCGCCCCGAGAAGATCGAGATCAGCTCGCCGGACGGCGCCGCGACCGCGGGCGTCGACGAGCACGGCAACGCCCGCTTCGCCCCGATCACCACGGACCGGATGGACATCACCATCACGAAGACGGCTCCGCTGACGGTCCACAACCCGGTGGTGGACGACGACCTGCGGCTGCCGGTGGGCCTCACGGAGGTCTACGTCCCCGCCCTCGACCAGTACCGCACCCCGCAGCCCAAGGCCTCGGCGCGCTTCTCCCTGCCCTGCGGCCAGGGCCCGACGATGTCGATCGACGGGAAGCTGTACGAGACGAGTGCCAAGGGCAAGGTCGCGGACCTCACCGAGCGCAGGCCGGTCGAGGTCAGCCTCTGCCGGCGGGGCGAGAAGGACACGACGGTCCGGCTCGACGCGGGCGCGCACAGCGTCGAGACCGGTGACGCGGGTCCGCTCGCCGTTATGGACGCCTCCCTCACCCGGGGCACCCCGGGCGCCGTGGACGAGACTGCCCGCGAGCTGAGGATCAAGGACTGGCTGGGCGACCGCCGCGAGGTGAGCGTCGGCGCGGGAGCGGCCTCGTACCTCACGACGTACGAGAACGTGAACGACGGCTGGAAGGCGACGCTCGACGGCGAGGAGCTGACCCCGCTGCGGCTCGACGGCTGGCAGCAGGGCTGGCTCGTGCCCAAGGGCGAGGGCGGCACCGTCAAGCTCACCTACGAGCCGTCGCGGACCTACGAGATCGGCCTGATCCTGGCCGGGGCCGGTGTCCTGGCCCTGATCGGCCTCGTGGTCCTGTGGCGCCGCGAGCGCGACACGGACGCCTTGGCGCCCGCGCCGCCCGCCCCCGGCCCGATCCTCGGCACGGTGGCGCTGACGCTGGTGGCCGCGGTGATCGCGGGCCCGTTCGCCCTGCTCGTCCCGGCGCTGGCCCTGCTGGCCTGGTGGCGTCACGCGCTGCTGGTGCCGATCGCGTTCGTGGCGATGGCGGGCGCGGGTGTCGCGGCGGCGACCGGGGCCGGGGAGGCCGTCAGCGCCGACAGGGGCGCCTTCGGCCCGGTGGCCCAACTCCTCGCGCTGTTCGCGCTGTTCGCGGCGCTGGTAAGCGTGAAGGAGCGGTACACGCGGTCGGACACCGCCGATACGTTGGTGTACGGACCGGAAGGCGGCCCCGCCCCGGGGCAGCCGGCCCACCCGCAGGCGCCGCCGCTGCCGCAGCGCGGGCGTGACGGCGGTGCCCCGGGCGCCCCACCGGCCACCTCACCGGCCCCGGCGCACCCTGGGGCGGGTCCGACGGTCTCGGCCCGAGGACCCGAGCCGGCCGGCCCAGCTCCGGGCACGACCCCGGCCCCGCGCCGCAGAGCGACGCGACGGTCCGCTTCCCGCGGCACAAGCGCACACCCGGCACAGGAGAAGGCACGCAGCGATGACCGCACTGGAACACCCGGCACGGCGCGCGGACGGCCCCGGCCGGCCGCCCGCGCGCGTGCCGTTCCCCGTCGTCGACGAGGTCTCCCGGCACTGCCTCCAGGAGGAGGAGCCGGAGACCGTGCACATCGAGGTGCACCTGCCGGGCACCCCGGACCCCGCCCGGCTGAAGGCCGCGTTCACCGAGGCCCTGCGCCGCCATCCGCGCATCCTGATGCGGGAGGCCAAGGGGCCCTGGTACCGCCGGCGTTACGAGTGGGAGCTCACCGACGGGCCGGACACCGAGGTGGTGGCCTTCCCGCCGCCGGAGCCGGACGCGCTCAAGCGGGCCCGGGAACGGGCGCTGGCCGAGGCGCCCCCGCTGTCGGCCTCCCCGCCCATCCGCCTGGAGGTGGTGGCGGCCGAACCCGGCTCCGGCACCCCGCCGGGGCGAGATCCGGGCGCGGTCCTCTTCCTGACCATCAACCACACCGCCCTCGACGGCCCGGCCTGCCTGCGCGTCCTCGCGACGGCCGCCGAGCTGTACGGCGGCCGGGACAACGCCCCGGCCGCGCCGCCCACCCGTACGCCCGAGAGCGCCGGGGCCGCTCCCCCGCCGCCGCCCGACGCCGCCTCCGGCTGGTCGCCGCCCGCCAGGGTCGCCCGGGGCGCACCGGAGCCCTCGCCCGGCAACGGCATGCTGGTCGCGGAGCTGCCCGTGCCGCGCCGGCCCAAGGGCTCCCCGTTCACCGTGAACGACCAGCTCATGGTGGCGACGGCGCTGATGCTCGTGCACTGGAACCGCGAGCACGGCGCGCGGCCGAGGCCCCTGCGCATCACGATGCCGGTGGACGACCGCCCCCGCGACGCGACGATGCCGATCGGCAACGGCACCCGCCTCGTCGAAGTGCCGTTCAGCGCCGAGGAGTTGGCGCACCGCGACTGGACCCCGCAGGCCATCGGTGATCTGCTGCGCCGCACCTCCGACCGCACCCGCGCGCTGAAGGCCCTGGCACGTCCCCAACTGGGCCACGGCGCCACGTTGTTGACGGCACCGGTGCTGCCGGTGACCATCCGGGCGGCCGTCACGCGCGGGCTGCGCCGGGCCGCCGCGCCCTGGACGTCGACGACGCTGCTGAGCAACATCGGCCGCGTCCCGTACGCCCTGGACTTCGGCGACGCGGGCCGCGCGCACGCCGTGTGGTTCTCCGCCCCGGCCCGCCTGCCGCGCGGCCTCACGGTGACCACGGCGTCCACCGCGGGCCGGCTGCACCTCGCCCTGCGCTGGTCGAAGACGCTGCTCAGCCATGGCGACGGGGCACACCTACGGGATCTGTTCGAGCACTACCTCCACGCGACGGAGCAGACCGTGACCGACGGAACCGAGGAGGGCCCGAGGTGACCACCGCGACCGGCGGGCGGCCCGCCGGGCTCCGCGACTTCTACGAGAACCCGGCCGTCCCGGTGGCATCGGGCGACGCCCGCAGCCTGCGCCAGGCCCGTATCCTCGCCGCCGCGCTCGGCCCGGCAGCCGCCCGCACCGCCACGGTCCTGGACATCGGCTGCGGCGACGGCACGGCCGCCGCGACCGCGGCGCCGCTCCTCGCGGGCCACCGGGTGATCGGCGTGGACTGGTCGCAGGACGCCCTGAAGCGCGCCCACGCCCACCTGCCGTACGTCGTACGGGGTGAACTCACCGACGGCGGCCTTCCGTTCGCGGACGGGGCGGCCGACGCCGTGCTGTTCAGCGAGGTCATCGAACACCTCGTGGATCCGGACAGCGCGCTGGACGAGCTGCGGAGAGTCCTCAGGCCCGGCGGGCACCTCATGCTGTCCACGCCCAACCTCGCGGCCTGGTACAACCGCGGCCTACTGCTCGCCGGGGTGCAGCCGGTCTTCTCCGAGGTGAGCCTGCGCGGTATCCACGGCCGCCCCGGCAAGGAGGTCGTGGGCCACCTGCGGCTCTACACCGCCCGCGCGCTGCGGGAGTTCGTCGCGGCGAGCGGTTTCCGCGTCGTGGGCCTGTCCGGCGCGCCGTTCCACGGCGTGCCACGCCCGCTGCGCGCCCTGGACCGGCTCGCCTGCGCCGTCCCGAGCGCCTCCTCGATCCTGCTGCTGCACGCCCGAAGGACTTGAGTCCCATGTGGTGGGGTGTGGCCGCGGCGCTGCTCGCGAACGTGCTCTACAGCACCGGGTTCGTCCTGGAGAAGCGGGCGTTGACCGCCATGCCGTCGGTCAGCGTCCGCAAGCCCCTGCGGCTGCTGCGGCAGGTCCTCGGCAGCCCCTTGTGGATCGGCGGTTCGCTCGCCCTGGCGGCGGGCTTCGGCGCGCAGCTGATGGTGTACCGGACGCTGCCGATCGCCGCCGCCCAGGGCATCTTCGTGTCGGGCCTGGTCCTGCTGCTGCTCCTGTCCTCGGCCCTGCTCGGCGAGCGGACCTCGGGGCGCGAGCGGTACGCGGTCGGCGCCATCCTGCTGGCGCTGCTCATGGTCGTGCTGTCGCTGAGCGAGACCGACGACGCCGTGAGCCGCGGCGCGCCCGCGCCGCTCGTCCTCACCGTCTGCCTGCCCTCGCTCGCCGCCGGCGTCTGGCTCTACAGCGCGGCGGAGCGCCGCGCCAAGCACCGCCACCGCATGCCGTCGGCGGGTGTGGAGTACGGCGTCGCGGTGGGTCTGCTGTACGGCGTCAGCTCGCTGGCCATCAAGGGCGTCTCCAGCCACCTGACCACGCGGAACCTCGGCGGCGCGCTCGTCGACCTGCTGCTCTCGCCCTACCCGTACCTGCTGCTGTTCACCGGCGCGTTCGGTCTGATCATGTCGCAGGCGGCGCTCCAGCGCTGCCGGGCCTCCCTGATCGTCCCGGTGTGCACGACGGTGACGGCGCTGTTCACCGCGGTCCTCGGCACGCTGGCGTTCGGCGAGGCCCTGCCGCACGAGCCGGTGCGCCTCGCCCTGCGCATCGCGGGCACGGTGCTCGCCGTGTCCGTGCTGCTCGCCATGCCCAAGCACGACGGGCCATCACCTCAACCCACGCCCCCGCCCAAGGAGCTGACAAGCGGATGAACCCCGAAGACCCGCTGCTGAAGATCCTCGCCTGCCCGCTCGACAAGGGGCCGCTGCATCTGCTCACCGCGGAGGAGCCCCTCACCTCGCAGGAGGGGTCCCTCGTACCGGAGGAGGCGCTCTACAACCCGCGGCTGCGCCGCCGCTACCCGGTGGTCGACGGCATCCCGCAGCTGCTGCCCTCCTCCGGCGAGCAGGTCCCCGAGGACGAGCACGAGCAGCTGCTCAAGCGAATATCCCCGTGACGGGGGCCCGCCGATGACCCTCGCCGCGCGCCTCGCGCCCTATGTCCCCGACCGTCTCATCGCCTCCCTGGCCCGCCTCGTCTACCCACGCTTCGAGCCGGAGCTGGCTCGCCTCGGCGACCTCTGCCCGCCGGACTGCGGCACCGCCGTGGACGTCGGCGGCTGGTACGGCCCGTGGTCGCGCCGCCTCGCCGCGCACGCCCGCCGCGTGGTGACCGTCGAGCCGGTGCCCCGCCTCGCCCGGCTGCTCGCCGCCAGCACGCCCGGCAACGTCCGTGTCGTCCAGGGCGCGGCGAGCGACCACCCCGGCACCGCCCGGCTCTGGCTGCCGCCCGGGGACGAGGGCCGGCGGGGCGTGTCGTCCCTGATCCGCCGCGACATCCACGCCACCGCCGTCGACGTGCCGTGTCTGACGCTGGACGGGCTCGGTCTGCGGGACGTCGGCTTCGTCAAGATCGACGTGGACGGCAACGAACTGCCGGTGCTGCGCGGCGCGCGGGAGCTGATCGCCCGTGACCGCCCGGCGCTCTTCATCGAACTGGAGGCCCGCATCCAGCCGATCGCCCCCATCGTGGACCTGCTCACCCGCCACCACGGCTACCGGGGCTGGGTCCTGCCCGGCGACACGTGGCTGCCGCTGGCCGCCTTCGACCTGGAGGCACACCAGGACGACACGTCGTACGTCGTGTCGCAGGGCCTGCTGCGCCGGGTGCTCACGCCCCGCCGCCCCCGGTACGTCAATTCGGTGCTGTTCCTTCCGGAAGGGCGCCGCCCGGGCGCGTTCTCGGTGCGCGACGATGGGGTGCATGCCCGCTAGCGCCTCCTCCCCCGCCGCCCCGTTCACCCCGCTGGACTTCCAGCTGGTCCTGCTGCGCCGCATGGCCGACCACAACCCCGGCCTCGTGGAGGACGCCCGCCGCGAACTGGGCGCCTCCATCGCCCAGATGCGGGAGGCCAACCGCCGCTGGCAGGCGATGGCGCGGGGGGCGCGCTCGCGGGGCGCCGCGGCGCGCTACCGCTCGGTCCTCGGCGCTCCCGAGTCGACCGCCCGCCGGCCGATCGGCGACCTGGAGTGCGAGGCCCTGCGCTGGCCGGTGCCGCTCTGGCCGGACCTGCGCTTCGAGGTGCTGCTCGCGCCGAACGGGGCGTTGTGGGACGCGTGGTTGGTGCGGGCGCCGGGGGCGCGAGGGCCCGAGCTGCGTACGGTCGACGATCTCACCCCGTGGTCGTGCACGGTCGACGAGGCCGCGCACGCCTTCGCCCCGGCGCGGCCCATGGAGGGGACGGCGCCGACGCGGTGGCGCCTGGCGTTCACCGCGCCGGACGCGGGCGGTGAACGGCGGCGCTGCGTCGCGGAGTTCACGTGGGGCCTGCTCCAGCGGGTGGAGTGCGTGCCGGCGGAGGCGGGGCCCGGCTTCGGGGTTACACCGCCGCCTTGAGGATGTGCTGCACGACGTGGGTCAGCGAGCCGGGGTGCGGGGCGAGGAAGAGGTTGGGCTCGACGAGTTCGAGCTCCATGACGCACGGGTCGCCTTCGGGCCCGTCCACGAGGTCCACGCGCGCGTACAGCAGCTCGGGGGCGTCCGGCACGGCCGCCAACGCCCGTGCGGCGACGTCCAGTTCGGCTTCGGTCGGCTCCCAGGGGCGCAGGTCCGGGTGGGGTATCTTCTCGGCGTCGTACGCCGTGCCGGGCGCGAGCACCGCGCCCTTGCGGATGGCGTGCAGGTACCGCCCGCCGAGGAAGACGAGCGCGCGCTCGCCGGTGGTGTCGATGCGGGGCATGTAGGGCTGCACCATGGCGGTGAACCCCTCGTCGTGCATGCGGGCGATCTGGGCGAGGGCCCTCTCGCGCTCCTCGGCGCGATAGCGGGCGGCGTACCGGGCCCCGGCCCCCGAGGTCGGCTTGACAACGAACTCCGCGTCGTCGTCCGGCAGTTCCGGCTTGCCTCCGGGGGCGCAGTAGGAGGTGGGGACGGTGGGGACGTCTGCCGCCGCCAGGTCGGCGAGGTAGCGCTTGTCGGTGTTCCACCGCACGACGTGCGCGGGGTTGGCGAGCCGGGTGAGCCGGGCGCACCGCTCGGCCCAGGCCACGAACTCGGCGGCGCGCAGGCTGTAGTCCCACGTGGACCGGATCACCGCGAGGTCGAATCCGGCCCAGTCGGCGTCCGGGTCGTCCCAGCCGACGACGCGGACGTCGGCGCCGGCACGGGCGACGGCCCGCGCGAGGACCGGCAGGTCGCGGTCGTACTCCGGCTGCGGCCGGCAGGTGACGAGCGCGATGCGGGGGCTGGGCACGGGGGCTCCTCTTCGGACGTGTGTTCGGACCCCCGCAGGCTAACAACCGGGCAGGAGGCCCTCCCACGCCCTGACAAGGGCCGGCACTCGGCCCTGACGAGAGCCGGTACGCACGCCTGACGAGGGCCAGTACTCGCGCCCTGACAAGGGCCAGTACAAGCCATACCCTCACTCTTGTCCGATCATCCCAATATCTGCTTATGATTCAGCGGTGTTCGATTCACGGCACATCAAGACGTTCCACGAGGTGGTCCGGGCCGGGTCGTACTCGGCGGCCGCCCGCTCCCTCGGCTATACACAGCCCGCGATCACCCAGCAGATGAAGGCCCTGGAACGCTCCGTGGGCACGCCCCTGTTCACCCGCGTCGGGCGCCGCATGCGCCTGACCGAGGCGGGCGAGGCGCTGTCGCGGCACGCGGGGATCATCCTGGACGACATCTCCGCCGCCCAGCAGCAAATGAACGCGATCACGCGGCTGCGCTCGGGGCGGGTGCGGGTCTGCGCCTTCCCGAGCGCCAACGCCACCCTCATCCCGGAGGCCCTGGCCCGCCTCGCCTCGGGCCATCCGGGCGTGCGCGTGGAACTACTGGAGGACGAGCCGCCGGAGTCGCTGCGGCGCGTGGTGCGCGGCGAGTGCGACATCACGCTCGCCTTCACCTACCCCGGCCTGCACGAAGAGGTGCCGGACGAGCTGGCGGAGATCCCGCTCATGGAGGACCAGCTGACCGTGCTGCTGCCCGCCGGGCACCCCATGGCGCGCCGCCGCTCGGTCAAGCTCGCCGAGCTGGCGGATGAGCGGTGGATAGCCGGCTGCCCGCGCTGCCGGGCCAACTTCCTGCACGAGTGCGCCGAGCTGGGCTTCGCGCCCGACATCGCCTTCACCACCGACGACAACCTGGTGGTGCAGAGCCTGGTCGCCGAGGGGCTCGGCATCGCGATGATGCCGGGGCTCGTCCTGAACTTCCTGTGCCACCGCAAGGTGACGGGCCGCGCCCTGGACCCCGCCTCGCGGCGCAAAGTGTCGGCGTACGTCCTCAAGGAGCATCTGCGCATCCCGGCCACCGCGCTGGTGCTGGACGAGCTGAGGACGGTGGCGGCCAACCGCGTCGGCTGCTGACGCTCCCGTCGGCGCCCGCGACGCCCCCGCCCGCCCCCATCCATAAGCGGAAGTTGCGGGGTCGCCAAGAAACTGTCGTTGGACGTGATGGATCGGGCGGCGCCACGCTGCCGGTATGACCACTCCGACCGTGTACCCGGCCGCCCGGACCACAGAGCGCCTCGACACCCTCGTCGCCGACGTGCGCGAGGCGGTCGGGCGCGGACTGCCTCCCGACCTGACCGCGTACCTGGTCGGCGAGCGGCTCGCCCCGCACCTCGGCGCCGCCGACCTGCTCACCGACGACCAGTGCGAGGGCGACCCCGAGTGCTACCGCCAGCACGTCCTGCACGCCGAGCAGGACGGCAGCTTCTCGATCGTGGCCCTGGTGTGGCTGCCGGGGCAGCGGACCTCCGTGCACGACCACGTCTCATGGTGCGTCACCGGCGTCCACGAGGGCGAGGAGCACGAGCGCCGCTACCGTCTCGTGCCCGCCACCGAGCCCGGCGGGACCGCCCGGCTCATCGCCACGGAGGACGTCGTCAACCCGCGGGGCGCGGTCTGCGGCTTCGCGCCGCCCGGCGACATCCACCGGGTGTGGAACGCCTGCGGTACGCGCGCGATATCCCTGCACATCTACGGCGCCGACATAGCCCGCCTGGGCAGCAGTGTCCGCCGGGTGTACGACCTGCCGGCCGACCGGTAATGGCGCTGCTCGGGGAACGCCCCAAGTCCCGTACACCGAGAGCTGCTCCACCGGCCGTCCACCCGTCCGGCATCTTTCCCGGGCTGGCGCTCGCCGCCACCGGGGTCGCCGTGGCGTGGGGCGCGCACCGGCTGGTGCCCGGCGTCCCGATGCTCACCGCCGCCGTGCTCCTCGGCATCGTGGCGGCCCATCTGCCGGGTCCCGCGCGGCACTTCGTGCGCGGTCCCGGCAAGGCGGGGCTGACGTTCGCGGCGAAGCGGCTGATGCGCGTCGGGATCGTGCTGCTCGGCCTGAAGCTGAGCCTGGACGACGTGCTAGGGCTCGGCTGGTCGTCGGTCGTGATGGTGCTCGGCGTGGTCGCCGTGACCTTCTTCGGCACCTGGTGGCTGGGCCGCCGCATGGGCCTGCGCGGCGATCAGCCGCTGCTCGTCGCCACCGGCTACTCGATCTGCGGCGCGTCCGCGATCGGCGCGGTCAGCGAGGTCTCCGAGAGCGACGAGCGGGACACGGCCACGTCGGTGGCCCTGGTGACGCTGTGCGGCACGCTCGCCATCGCCGTACTCCCGCTGCTCCAGCACCCGTTGGGCCTGACCGACGCGGAGTTCGGCCGCTGGGTCGGGGCGAGCGTGCACGACGTGGGGCAGGTCGTGGCCACCGCGCAGACGGCCGGTTCCGGGGCGCTCGGCGACGCGGTCCTGGTGAAGCTGATGCGGGTGGCGCTGCTCGCGCCGCTCGTCGCGGCCGTCGCCCTGTCGGTGCGGGCACGGTCGCGGTCCCGCGCCGCCGGTCGGACCGGGACCGCGACGGGGGGTGCCCGGCGTCCGCCGCTCGTGCCGCTCTTCGTCGCGGGTTTCCTCGCCATGGTCGTCCTGCGCACGACCGGTCTGCTGCCGGGCGCCGCGATCGACGCCGCGCAGGTGGCGCAGGAACTGCTGCTTGCTGCCGCCCTGTTCGGCCTGGGCAGCGCGGTGGATCTGCCGTCCCTGACCCGCACGGGCGGCCGGGTCGCGGCGCTCGGCCTGGTGGCGTGGGGCGTGATCGCCGGGGTCTCGTACGTGGGTGTGGTGCTGACGTACTGAGTGTTCGGGCGCGGCTGAAAACCTCGGGGCCTTATCGCCGTCCCCCAGGCCGAGCTGGACGACCTCCGGGCCCGTCTCGGCCGCACCCGCTGGCCCAGCGAGGCCCGCGGCCAGGGCCGGGAGCGCGGCACCCCGGTCGCGTACCTCAAGGAACTGGCCGATCACTGGGCGAACGGTTACGACTGGCGGGCCTCCACCTGGTGATCCCCTCCCTGCCGGGCTTCGGCTTCTCGGGCCCGCTCACCGACAGCGGCTGGAACACCCGCCGCACCGCCACCACGTGGGCGGAGCTGATGCGCAGGCTCGGCTACGGCCGGTACGGCGCACAGGGCGGCGACCTGGGTGCCGGCATCACCCGCGAGCTGGGCGTCGTCGACCCCGAGCACGTCGTGGCCCTCCATGTGAACGGCGGCACCACCTCCCGAGCGCCGCTGAGGACGACCCGACGCTGAGCGACCGCGAGCGGGCCAGGGTGCGGCGCATGAACGAGTTCATGGCGGAGGCGGGCGGCTACATCGCGATCCAGTCGACGAGGCCGCGGACCCGGATCGTCGACAAGTTACGGGACATGACGAGCCTGGAGAAGGAACTCCCGCACGAGGCCGTCGACCGCGACACCCTGCTCACGAACGTCACGATCTACTGGCTGACCGGCACCGCGGCCTCCTCCGCCGCCTTCTCTCACGAGGAGGCGGCGGCCCGGGGCGAACAGGAGCCGATGTCCGTGCCGCTGGGCGTCGCGCAGTTCACCGTGCAGGACATCGCGTTGCGCCGCGACGAGGAGAAGGTCAACAACGTGGTGCGCTGGCGGGATTACGACCGGGGCGGCCACTTCGCCGCCCTGGAGGCACCGGCCCTGCTGCTCACGGAGATCAGGGAGTTCTTCGCGGACTACCGATGAGCCGACTACCGATGAGCCGGCTCCCGATAAGCCGGCCGCTCCCCGGGGAAGGCCGCGTCACCCTGTGTGAGACTGCGTGTGCCCCGCACCGGCCGAGCAGACTTCGAGGAGTACGAGACGTGGATCCCCTCTTCCCGACCCTGTCCGCCCCGCACGCGTGGGCTTCCGGTGAGGCCCTGCGGTTCGGCGACCGCGCCCTGAGCCACGGCGGACTCGCGGCGGTGTCGGGCGCGCTGGCGGCCCGGCTGCGCGGGGCGGGCCGCGTCGCCGTCTGGGCCACGCCCTCCCTGGAGACCGCCGTCGCCGTGGTCGCCGCGCTGCGGGCGGGCGTGCCCGCCGTGCCGCTCAACCCGAAGTCGGGCGGCAGCGAGCTGGCGCACATCGTCGCCGACAGCGCGCCGTCCTTGGTGCTGGCCGAGCCGGGCGCCGTACTGCCGCGGGCTGTGGCCGATCTGACGCGGCTCGACGTCGACATGGACGTACGGGACTCCGCGGCTAGCCCGGAAGCCGCGGTCCCGGAGCCGGACGACCCCGAAGCCCCCGCCCTGATCGTCTACACCTCCGGCACCACGGGCCCGCCCAAGGGCGCCGTCCTGCCGCGCCGCGCGATCGCCGCCACGCTGGACGCCCTGGAGGACGCCTGGCAGTGGACCGGCGACGACGTACTCGTCCACGCCCTGCCCCTGTTCCACGTGCACGGCCTGATCCTCGGCACGCTGGGCCCGCTGCGGCGCGGCGGCAGTGTGCGCCACCTCGGCCGGTTCGGCACCGAGGGCGTGGCGCGCGAGCTGGGCGCCGGGGCGACCATGCTGTTCGGGGTGCCGACGATGTACCACCGGATCGCCGAAGCCCTGCCCGGCGACCCGGAGCTGGCGAAGGCGCTGGCCGGGGCGCGGCTGCTGGTGTCCGGCTCGGCGGCGCTGCCGGTGCACGACCACGAGCGGATCGCGGCGGCCACGGGGCGCCGCGTCATCGAGCGGTACGGCATGACGGAGACGCTCATGAACACCAGCGTCCGCGCGGACGGCGAGCCGCGCGCGGGCGCGGTCGGGGTGCCGCTGCCCGGTGTCGACCTGCGCCTGGTCGACGAGGCGGGCGAGCCGCTCCCGGCGGGCGGTCCGGAGGCGGTCGGCGAGATCCAGGTGCGCGGCCCGAACCTCTTCACCGAGTATCTGAACCGCCCCGACGCGACCGCCGCGGCCTTCGCGCCGGGCGGCTGGTTCCGCACCGGCGACATGGCGGTGCGCGACCCCGACGGCTACGTACGGATCGTCGGCCGCAAGGCCACCGACCTCATCAAGAGCGGCGGTTACAAGATCGGCGCCGGTGAGATCGAGAACGCGCTCCTCGCCCACCCCGGGGTGCGGGAGGCGGCGGTCACCGGGGAACCGGACCCCGACCTGGGCGAGCGGATCGTGGCGTGGGTGGTGCCCGCCGACGCCGACAACCCGCCCGCCGCCGGGGAGTTGGCGGACCACGTGGCGGCCTCCCTCGCCCCGCACAAGCGGCCACGGGTCGTCCACTACCTGGAGGCGCTGCCACGCAACGACATGGGCAAGATCATGAAGCGCGCCCTGGGGGCGGGAGCAGGGCCTGAAGAGGGGGCGGCTGCTTCACCCCCACCGCCCGGATGATCTCCTGCGTCACGGACCCGCCCCGGTCGTCATGGACCGAGGCCCGCAGCGACACGGACGCGGCACCGCCGGGCACCTTCACCTTCCCTTCCCAAGCGGCCTCCTTGCCGTCCCTGTCCAGGGCGACGGCCTGCCAGGTCTTCCCCTCGTCGTACGACACCGACAGCCGGCCGCCGCCGACGCGCCCGGTGTCCGCCGCCCCCTTGACGTACTCGGAGAAGATGCCGACGGGCACAGTCCGCCCGCCGCGCACGTCGCCCGCGAGGGACGTGTCGATGTCGAAGCCGAGATTGAGCAGCGGCAGGCGGGTCTTCCTGTCCGCCGGGGTCTCCTTCGACCTGAAGGTCCACTCGGCGTGGCCCTTCGTGGCGAGGTGCCACCGCGCCGGGTCGAGGGTCGTGTCGGTGACGACCTTGTAGGTGCGTTCGGCGGGGTCCGCGTCCCACACGTACACCGCGGAGCTCTTGCGCCGGTCGGCGCTGACACCGTCCACGAAGACCTCGCTGACCTGCGTCATCGACTCCTCGTTCCACACGTCGCCGAAGCCGGTGTGGTCCGGGCCCGAGTCGCCCCAGCCGGGCACGTCGAACTCCAGGGTGTCGCCGCGGCGTGTCTGGCCCCAGCCGAGGCCGGTGCCGAGCCAGGGGTGCAGGACGGGCCTGAACCAGTTCAGGCCCGTCCGCGCGCCTCCCTCGTACGCGACCAGTCCGCCGCGCTGCTCCAGGGCGCCGGACCCGGTGGAGACGGACTCGTGCCACAGCTGGCCCCGGCCCGTGGAGACGTACTCGGTTCGCGTCGCGGGGTGGTCGATCTGCTCCTGGAAGCCGATGCCGACCGGGAAGGTACCGGTGATCGAGTAGCGGAACTCGCCGCCCCGCGCGGGCTTCACCGCGTGGTACTTCGTGTGGAGCACGGCGAGTTCACGCTTGCCGGGCCGGAAGGACAGGTCCTTCGGTACGGCCTTCTCATGGCCCTCGGAGAGGTCGTAGACGTACGGCGTGTCGACCGTCCCGGTGCTCTCAACCTTCTTGCCCGCCTTCGCCGCCGCGAGGAGCCGGGCCCCGTCGGCGGTGTCGAGCGTGGCGATCTGGAGCGGCCGGTCGGTGTTGCCGTCCGTGCCGAACCAGGCGTTCAGCCGCCCGGGCCGGTCGTCCGTCACGAACAGCGCGGCGGCGCCCGCGTCCTGTGCGGCCTGCCCGAGCCGCTCGGGAGTGACCGCGTCCGTGCGGCGCACGATGACGGCCTTGCCGCGCACGTCCTTGCCCGCGTACGCGTCCGGGGTGCCGTCGCCCGCGTCCACCAGCGCCCATGTGTGCCGCCCCTCGGCGACGGTCCCGCCTGGCTGGGCGACGGCCTCGCGCAGGCCCTTCACGTCCACCAGGGGTTTGCCGAGGCGCCACACCGTGCGGTACTCGAAGGTGCCGTCGGTGACCTCGGCGGTGGGGGCGGCGAAGACGCTGTCGTACTTCACGGGCACCTGGACGGCGCCCTGGAGCTCGGCGCCGCCTGCTTTCCTGTCGTACTCCATCAGCAGTTGCCGGGTCTCGGTGCGCCGGCCGACCTCGGCGCTGATCTCGCGCAGCCTCCGCCCGTCGAGGGTGACCTCGCGGTCCCGGTCGAGGCTGATCTGCGGATCGGTGAGGAAGCCGAGGCCGAGCGAGTCGGCGCCCCGGGCGCCGCGCACGTCGAGGAAGGACGAGACGGCGTACGTCCCCGGCTTCAGGCGCAGCTTCAGGGTGCCGGAGTCGCCGACGGCGGCCGGGAACGGGTCGACGCCCTTGGTGAGCCGCTGCACCACGAGGTCCGCCGGGGCGGGGGCGCCGTCACGGTCCTTGACGTGCACGGTGAGCGTGTACCGCTCCTCCTCCTTGACCAGGCCGAACGCGGTCCGCGCGACCTGCTCGCCACCGGCGCTCGCGACGATGTCGCCGCTGGTGTTCCCGACGGGTGCCTTCGCGCCGTCGCCGGTGACGGTGGTCGAGGCGGTGCCGTGGGCGGGGACGGAGAGGGTGGTGTCGGCGAGTGCGGCGACGTCTTCGGAGACATCTTCCGAGGCGGCCCGCACGACCACGCTCAGGCTCAACGTGACCGGCTCGTCGGACGAGTTGGCGTAGGTGAGTTTCCTCGCCACCGGCCGGTTGTCCTCGTACGGCCAGCCGTGGAAGCCGAGGTCGACGCTGCCGGTCGCGGTGATCCGCGTGTCGATGGCGTCGGGCACGCTGACCCGCCCCGCCCCCAACGCGTAGGCGGAGGCGTCGAGTCGCGCGGAGGCGGACATCAGGGCGTCCTTGAGCCGGGCGCCGCTCCAGCCGGGATGCTTCTCGGCGAGCAGGGCGGCCACACCCGCGACGTGCGGGGTCGCCATCGACGTACCGCTCATCTCCGTGTACGGGCCCTCGCCCGCGGTGAGCCGGGAGCGGGCCGCGAGGATGTCGACGCCCGGCGCCGACAGGTCGGGCTTGAGCGCGTGGTCGCCCGCGCGCGGCCCCTGGCTCGTGAAGTACGCGGCCCGGTCGGCGGAGTCGACGGCGCCGACGGTCAGCGCGGAGTCGGCGGCGCCGGGCGAGCCGATGGAGGAGGGCGCGCCGGTGTTCCCGGCCGCGACGACGAAGAGGGCGCCGGTCTCCTCGGAGAGGGCGTTCACGGCGGTGGCCATCGGGTCGGTGCCGTCGCTGGGCTCCTGCGAACCGAGGCTCATGGACACGACCTTGGCGCCGACGTCCTCGGCGGCCCACTCCATCCCCGCGATGATCTCCGACTCGCTGCCGAAGCCCTCGTCGCTGAGCACCTTGCCGACGGCGAGGGAGGCGCCGGGCGCGACGCCCTTCTCCTTGCCGCCCACGGAGGCGGCGCCGCTGCCGCCGACGGTGGACGCCACGTGGGTGCCGTGTCCGTTGCGGTCGGCGACCTCCTCGCCGGGGACGAAACTCCTGCTCTCGGCGGTACGGCCGTCCAGATCCGGGTGCCCGGCGTCGATGCCGGTGTCGAGGACGGCGACCTTCACGCCCTTGCCGGTGAGCCCGGCCTCCCAGGCCTTGGGCGTGCCTATCTGTTCGTTGCTCCGCGCCATGTCCGCCTCGACGCGGCCGTCGAGCCAGACCTTCTCGACGCCGGACGCCTCGTCGCGCACGGAACGCCACAGGGCGGCGGGCCGCTCGGCGGTCACGGCGACCCCGGCGACGCTCGGCAGGGCCCGCACCTTCTCGGCGCCGCGCGGCACTTGGCGGGCGGCACCCCGGGCGTTCTTGTCGTACGTGACGATGAGCGGGAGCCGCGCCTGCCCAGCCGTCCCGCGGGCGGCGAAGCCCTGCCGGATCAGCTCACTGACGTCGAACAGCCGCGCGTCCAGGAACCCGGAGCGCAGATACGGCCGCGCCTCATCCGGTACGACGGTGACGCGATCGCCCGCCACCTGTGTCCGCACGGCTCCGGTCGCCCCCGCCGGGCGGTCGACAGTGACGGTCCGCGTGCCGCCGGGGAGTGGGGTGACGGTGACCTTGTCGCCGGTGATGAGGGTGACGGTATGGGCGGCGGTGGGGGTGGGGGCAGCCGGGGCGGGGGTGGTGGTGCGGGCGGGGGCCCCAGCCATGGCGGAGCCCGTCGCCATGGCGGGGCCCGTCGCCATGGCGGGGCCCGTGGCCATGGCGGGGCCCGTGGCCATGGTGGAGGCGTCGTCGGCCGTGGCGCTCTGCCCGGCGGGAAGCAGGGCGAACACGAGACCGACGGCGGCCGCGGCCGCGGCTCTTCGCCGCGCGGGGGCTCTGGTCATGAAGCTGCCTCTCTTCGTCGGAGCCGGGCGAAGAGGTGGGGGTCGCCCGAGTGCTGCGAAGAGTGTCAGGGGCCTTGTGCGGCAAGGGAGTTGCCGTGCGGTGGCGGGAAGCCGCCAGGGGGACCACCCGCCAGGCGGGGCGCGGTGCCGGAGTGAGCCGGGGGCACCGCTGGAGGCCCCGCCCCGCGCACACCACCCATACGGCCGCACCCCGCGCGGCTCAGCCCAGCGCGCGTGGCGTCCGCGGGCACCGCACGATGCGAGACAGGGCCGCCGACCGTCGGCCCGTACGGTCTGCGCTCTCGGGAGGACCACCTGCCATGACCGTCAGTCTGGAGCAGTTGCGCCGCTGCCACATCGCCGTCGACCTGGGGGCCGCGCGGACCCGGGTGTTCGTCAAGGGCGCGGGACTCGTCGTCGACGAGCCGAGCGCCGCCGCCGTGAACACCCGCACGGGTGCCCTCATCGCGGTCGGCCAGTTCGCCGAGCAGATGACGGGCCGTACGCCGGGCTACATCCGCGTGGTCCGCCCCGTCTCCGGCGGCACCGTCGTCGACATCGAGATGGCCCAGCGGATGCTGCGCCATCTGCTCGGCGAGAAGCTCCGCCGCGCCCTGCGCCGCAAGCCGCGGCTGCGCGCCGCGGCCTGCACCCCCCACGACGCCGACCCGCTCGCGCAGCGCGCGGCCATCGAGACGATGGTCGGGCTCGGCGCCCGCCGGGTGGAGCTGGTGGACACCCTCATCGCCGCCGCCGTCGGCTGCGGCCTGCCGGTGGAGCGCCCCGAGGCGACGATGATCCTCGTCTGCGGCGCCGCCACGACCCAGGTCGCGGTCCTGTCCATGGGCTCGATCGTGACGGCCGAACGCATCCCCGTGGGCGGCGAGGCCATCGACCACGCGATCGTGCAGCACCTGCGCCACCAGCATGAGCTGATGCTGCCCTCGCAGTCCGTACGCCCCCTCCAGCTCGCCCTGAGCGGCAACGGCCTCACCCCGCACGGCCCGGAGTCCACGGAGATCCACGGCAGGGACGTCGCGACGGGCCTGGCCCGCTCGGTCCACGTCGACACGGCCGCCGTCCGCGACGCCATCCACACTCCGCTCACCGCCGTGCTGGACGGTATCGGCAAGGTGCTGCGGGTCTGCCCGCCGGACCTGGTCGCCGACCTCGCGGACCGCGGGATCATGATGGTCGGTGGCAGCGCGCGGCTCCCCGGGCTCGACCAGATGCTGCGGGACGCGACGGGAATGCCCGTACAAATCGCGGAACGCCCGGATGTGTGCGCGGTGCTGGGCCTCGGTGCGATGCTGGAGGGCAAGATCCAGCCACTGGTCCTGGACCCGCTGTCCGCCTGACCGGTGCCGGAGCCCGCCACCGCGACACGGAGTGCGTGACCGAGATGGACGACGGAGTGGACGCGCCGCTGCCCCCGATGCCGCTGCTGGAGGCGGTCCTCTCCGTCGGCACGGACCTCGGACTGCGCGCCACGCTCCAGCACATCGTGGACAGCGCGGTCCGGCTGACGGGCGCGGAGTACGGCACGCTCGGCGTCGGCGGTGACAGCGAGGCCGGCGGGGTGTCCGAGGTGTTCGTGGCGGCCGGCCCGGCCCGGGCCCGGTGGAGGAGGCGGGCGGTGACGTCATCCGCGTACCGATCCCCGTCCACGACGAGGCGTTCGGCGACCTCGTGCTCGCGAAGGAGGCGGAGGGTGCGTTCACGGACGAGGACCGGCAGCTCCTGAAGGTCCTGGCGAGCCAGGCGGGCATCGCGATCGGCAACGCCCGCCTGTTCGAGGCGGCCCGGCAGCGGGAGCGCTGGATCGAGGGAGCGGCGGCGGTCACCACGGCCCTGCTCACCGGCGAGGCCGCGGCCGACGCGCTGATGACGGTCGCGGACCGGGCACGGATGCTCGCGGGCGCGGCGGCGGGCGTGATCCTCCAGCCCACCGAGGCGGGCGGCATGCGCATCGTCGCCGCCTCCACCGACGGCGCCCCCCACGGCTGGGGCGCCTCGGCGGGCGACCGCCCCGCGGACTCCGGGCCGACGCCCCCGGCGGCTGAAACGCCCCTGCCGGGCGAACGAGCCCACCCGACCCCGGACACCAGCCCCACCACGGCAGTCGCGGGGCCCCCTCCCGACCAAGCCGCCCCCGCCCACGAACTCCCCGGCTGGGGCGCCTCGGCGGGCGACCGTCCCGCCGGCCCGGGCCGACGACCGCGGCGGTCGAAGCACCCATGCCGGGCGCCGCCTCCGATCGCCCCACGCCGTCGCCGGCCCCCTCGCCCCCACCCCCCAGCTACAACGACCTCATCGGCACCACCATCGAACCCGGCAGCGCGGTCCTCACCCAACTCCTCGGCGGTGAACCGGTGTTCATCGAGGACTCCGCGACCGACCCCCGGATGACGACCCACGTACGCCTCCGTTTCGGGCCCAGCATGATGCTGCCGCTCCAGGCCGGCGGCCGGCTCATCGGGACGCTCGCGCTGCCCCGCAGGCGCGGCGCGCCCGCCTACACCGCCGCCGAGCGGCTGCTCGCCACGCAGTTCGCCTCGCAGGCCGCCCTCGCGCTCGTCCTCGCCGACGCCCAGCAGAGCAGGCAGCGCCTCGCGGTCTTCGAGGACCGCGACCGGATCGCCCGCGACCTGCACGACCTCGTCGTCCAGCGCCTCTTCGCGACCGGGATGATGCTGGAGTCGACGCGCCGCAAGGCGGGTTCGCCGAAGGTCGAGGCCACTCTCGACCAGGCCGTCGACGAGCTGGAGTCCACCATCCAGGAGGTCCGCACGGCCATCTTCGCCCTCCAGCAGCCGCCCGCCGACGCCCCGACGACCTTCCGCGGCAAGGTCCTGCGCGAGACGGCGGGCGCCGCCGCGATCCTGGGCGTCCACCCCTCGGTGCACTTCGGCGGCGCGGTCGACACCCGGATCGCGGACCCGGCGGCGAGCCATCTCCTCGCCGCCCTGCGCCGCGCCCTGGCCGCCGTGTCGCGCCGTACCGGCGTCACCCGGGTCGACGTGGCGGTCGACGCGCGGGCCACCCTCCCCGACGGCCGCGACGGCGTACGGCTGACGGTGTACGACGACGGGGACACGGACGGCGTGGAGGCGGGCACGACGGTGACCTGGCAGGCACCGCTGTAGCCATCCCGGCAGCCACGGCGGCTGGGCGGTACGGCGGCGCAGCGGCTGGCCCGGCGGCCCGGCAGCTGGCCCCGGCGGCACGACGGTCCGGCAGCCCGGCGACCGACCCCGGCAGCCCGGCGACCCCGCAAGCCCGGCGGCACGACGGCCCGGCGGCACGGCAGCTGGCCCCGGTGGCACGGCGACCCCGCAAGCCCGGCGGCCCGGCGATACGGCGGCCCGGCGGCTGGCCCGGCGGCCCGGCATCTGGCCCGGCGGCCCGGCATCTGGCCCGGCGGCACGACGGTCCGGCAGCCCGGCGGCTGGCCCGGCGGCCCGGCATCTGGCCCGGCGGCACGACGGTCCGGCAGCCCGGCGGCTGGCCCGGCGGCCCGGCATCTGGCCCGGCGGCACGGCGTCTGGCCCCGGCGGCACGACGGCCCGGCGGCACGGCAGCTGGCCCCGGCGGCACGGCGGTCCGGCAGCCCGGCGACTGGCCCCGGTGGCCCGGCGACTCCGCAAGCCCGGCGGCACGGCGATACGGCGGCCCGGCGTCTGGCCCGGCGGCCCGGCGTCTGGCCCGGCGGCACGACGGCCCGGCGGCTGGCCCCGGTGGCACGGCAACCCCGCAAGCCCGGCGGCCCGGCGGCCTCGCAAGCCGGAGGCCCGCAGCCCCGCGTGTCAGAGCGCCACCACCGTCACCTCCGTGGCCTTCACGCTGGTCCACACCTCCGCCCCGTCGGCGAGGCCCAGTTCGGCCGCCGCCTGCGGGGTGATCTCGGCGACCAGGTCGGGCGCCTGCCCCGAGACGATCAGTACCCGCAGCCTGCTCCCGGCGGCGGTGATCTCCCGTACCGTCCCGCGCCACACGTTGCGCGGGCTGCCCTCGGGCCTGTCGCGGTGCACGGAGACGGCCTCGGGCGCGATGACGGCGAGCGCCCGCGTGCCCTCGGCCGGCGGATCGGCGACGACCAGCCGCCCCTCCCCCGCCAGGACGAGCGTGCCGTCGGCGGCGGCCGTACCCGGCCAGGCGTTGCGGCCGAGCATGCGGGCCACCCAGGGCGAGCGCGGATGCCGGGTGACTTCGGCGGGCGGCGCGTCCTGCAACGTACGCCCGTCGTCGAGTACGAGGACCCGGTCGGCCAGCGACACCGCCTCGACGGGGTCGTGCGTGACGACGAGGCAGACCCCGCCGAAGCCGTCGAGGTGGCGCCGCAGGGTGTGCCGTACGTGGGCGCGGGTGGTCTGGTCGAGGGCGGCGAGCGGCTCGTCCAGGAGCAGCAGCCGGGGCCGGGCCGCGAGCGCCCGCGCCAGCGCGACCCGCTGGGCCTGCCCGCCGGACAGCTGCGCGGGCCTGCGGTGCGCGAGGTGGCCGACGCCGAGCCGGTCCAGCCATGCCTGCGCCTCATGGCGGGCCCGCGTGCGCCGGACGCCCTGCGCGCGCAGTCCGTAGGCGGTGTTGCCGAGGGCGCTCAGATGCGGGAAGAGGGCGCCCTCCTGGGGCACCCAGGCCACCCCGCGGCGGTGCGGCGGCAGCGCGGTGACATCGCGCTCCCCGAGGCGCAGCCGGGCGTGGGCGCGGGGGGTGAGGCCGAGGAGGGCGCGCAGGAGGGTGGTCTTGCCCGCGCCGTTGGGTCCGACGACGGCGATGGTGGTGCCGGGTGCCGCGTCGAGGGTCAGTTCGTTGGCGCCGGTGACGTCGGCGTGCAGGCCCCACTTCTCCTGCGGCCGGTCCTCCCGCAGCCCGTTCTCCCGCGGCCCGTTCTCCCGCGGCCCTGCGGCTTCGGCGAGCGGCTCGGGCCCGCCCTGGGTCCCGTCCCCCACAGCAGCGGCCGGATCGGCGGTCCGCAAGGTCGCCCCGGCCGACCACCGCCCCCGCAGCCCGATCAGCACGGCCATGGCGATGGCGAGCAGCAGCAGCGACAGGGAGGTCGCCGCCTCCGGGGAGTCCTGGAGCAGCAGGTACACCTGGAGCGGCAAGGTCTGCGTGGTCCCGGGGAGGTTGCCGGCGAAGGTGATCGTCGCGCCGAACTCGCCCAGCGCCCGCGCCCAGGTCAGCGCGGCCCCGGCGACGAGCCCGGGGGCGACCATCGGCATGGTGACGGTGAGGAACACCCGTACCGGAGAGGCCCCCAGCGACGCCGCCGTCTCCTCGAAGCCGGGCCGCAGCCCGCCGAGCGCGCCCTCCAGGCTGATCACGAGGAACGGCATCGACACGAACGTCGCCGCGACCACCGCACCGGAGGTGTGGAACGGCAGCACGATCCCGAACGTGTTCTCCAGCCACGGCCCGAGCAGCCCGCGCCGCCCGAAGCCGAGCAGCAGCGCGACACCGCCGACGGTCGGCGGCAGCACCATGGGCAGCAGCACGAGGGACCGCACGAAGGCCTTCCCGGGGAACTCCACGCGCGCGAGCAGCCAGGCCAGCGGCACCCCGAGCAGCAGGGAGAGCCCGAGCGCCCAGAAGGACACCAGCATGGACAGCTTCAGGGCCTGGGTGACGCCGGGCGCGGAGAGGTGCGTGCCCAGCTCGCCCCACTCGGTGCGGGCGAGGATGCCGATAAGCGGCATCAGCAGGAACGCGACCGCGAGCAGTGCGGGCAGCGCGAGGGCGAGCGGCGCCCGGGGACGGCCCGGCGAGCGGGTGCGCGGACGGGGGTGGGGGCGGCTCATCGGCGGTCCTGGGATCAGTCTGGCATCAGTGGGGTGACGCGGGCCTACGACCGGGCGCCCGCTGCGGGGAGGCGTCGGGCGCCCGGAAGTCGAGGTACCGGAAGCGGGCGCCCGGAAGTCGAGGTACCGGAAGCGGGCGCCCGGAAGTCGAGGTACCGGAAGCGGGCGCCCGGAAGCCGGTGTACCGGAAACGGAGGCCCCGCTACGGCTTCTGGAAGCCCGCGTCCCGCAGGATCTTCTGCGCATCGGGACTGCCGAGCCACTTCACGAACGCGGCGGCGGCGGCGCTGTTCCCGGAACCCTTGAGGGTCGCGGCGGGGTAGGACGCCACGGCGTTCTGCCGGTCCGGGATCGTGACGGCGTCGACCTTGCCGGGCGCGGTGGCGGCGTCCGTCCGGTAGACGATGCCGGCGTCGGCCTCGCCGAGCTCGACCTTGCTCAGCACGGAGCGGACGTTGGCCTCCTTCGACACGGGCTTCACCTGGACGCCCTGCCGGTCCAGGACCTCCTTGCTGTAGCGCCCGACCGGCACGGTGTCGTCCGCGAGCACGACCTTCAGCTCCCGGTCGGCGAGATCCTTCAGCCCCTTGATCCGGTCGGGATTGCCCTCGCGCGTGGCGATCACGAGCCGGTTCTTGGCGATCACGGTGGGCGCGCCGGTCTCGGCCCTGAGCCCGTCCATGGTCTTCGTGTCCGCCGTGACCAGCACGTCGGCGGGCGAGCCCTGCTTGACCTGGGCGGCGAGCTCCTGCGACCCGGCCGCGGAGACCGTGAGGTCCGTGCCCGGGTGGTCCTTCTCGTACGCCTTCTCGGCGGTGGCGAAGACATCGGTGAGGGAGGAGGCGGCGAGGACGGTGAGGCGGACGTTCTTGCCGCCGCCCTTCTTGCCCGCGTTGTCGCCGTCACCGCCGCAGGCGGCGGCGAGCGGGACGAGCAGCGCGACGGTCGCGGCGGCGGCGGCACGGCGGGCGGCGGGGGACTTCGGATGGACCGGGAACATGGGTGGCACTCCTGGCTCAGGCACGGTCGGTGACTCGGGCACGGTCGATTACTCAGGCGCGGTCGATGTGCACGTACTCATGCGCGGTCGATGTGCACGCTGGTGGACTTGACCCGGGCGGTGGCCTGCACGCCGACCTCCAGGCCGAGTTCCTCCACCGCCTCACGGGTCAGCAGCGAGACCAGGCGGTGCGGGCCCGCCTGGATCTCCACCTGGGCGGCGACGTCGCCGAGCTTCACGGCGGTGACGATGCCGGGGAAGGCGTTGCGGGCGGAGGTGTAGGGGACGTCGTCCTCGGCAGCGCCGCCGCCCTGCGCGACCTCGACGGAGAAGGCGGCCAGGTCACGGCCGTCGATGAGCCGCCGCCCCGCCTCGTCGCGGTGCGTGGCGACCCGCCCGGCGTCCGCCCAGCGGCGGGCGGTGTCGGGACTGACGCCCAGCAGACGCGCGGCCTGCCCGATTGTGTAGGACTGCATGTGCGACAAGATAAGCCCGATCAGGTGGCATCTGAAATATTCAAGGGGTTCCTCCATGGCAGATGCGACTCTCCATGGAGGAAGCTCCAAGGGATCGGGCGCCGCGGGACAGGAGGCATACCTCGGCCCAGTCGGCCAACTCGCCCCCGCATGGCACTCTTCGGCAAGCACGACCACAAGCACGAGCACGAGCACGACGGCGACCACGAGGGCAGCCACGACGACGACCTCGACCGGCCCGGCACCGGCCCGGGTCCCGAGGTCGAGGAGGCGGCCCCGGACGAGCCCACCGATCTGCCCGCCCGCTCCTGGTGGTCGGTACTGCGGCGCACCGGCCGGGAGTTCATGGACGACGACCTGCCGGACCGGGCCGCCGCCCTGACGTACTACGGCGTGCTGTCGCTCTTCCCCGCCCTGCTCGTCCTGGTCTCGATCCTCGGCGTGATCGGGAAGAAGGCCACCGACTCCGTCCTGAGCAACCTGGACCAGCTGGCCCCGGGTCCGGTGCGCGACCTGTTGAGCGACGCCGTACGGCAGTTGGAGGGCAGCGGCGGCACCAGCGGCGTCGTGGCCATCACGGGCCTGGTCCTCGCGATGTGGTCGGCTTCCGGATACGTGGGGGCCTTCATCCGCGCCTCCAACGCCGTCTACGACCTGCCCGAGGGCCGCCCGGTGTGGAAGCTGACGCCGCTGCGGATCGCGCTGACCGTGGCCCTGATGATCCTGCTCGCCATCAGCGCGCTGCTCGTGGTCTTCACGGGGCCGCTCGCCGAGCGCGCGGGCGACGCCATCGGCGCGGGCGACGCGGCGCTCACCGCCTGGTCCATCGCGAAGTGGCCGGTGCTTCTGATCATCGTCATCATGATGATCGCCCTGCTGTTCTGGCGGGCCCCCAACGTCCGCGGCCCCGGCTTCCGCTGGCTGAGCCCCGGCAGCGTACTCGCCGTGCTCCTGTGGCTGCTGGCCTCCGGCGGCTTCGCCCTGTATGTCGCCAACTTCGCCTCGTACAACAAGACCTACGGCACCCTGGCAGGTGTCGTCATCTTCCTGGTCTGGCTGTGGCTGTCGAATCTCGCCATCCTGCTCGGCCTGGAATTCGACGCCGAACTGGCCCGCCAGCGCGCGATCAGCGGCGGCATGCCCGCCGAGGAGGAGCCGTACGTGGAACCCCGCGACACGCGCACCTGGCCACGCCGCCACGACTCCCACCCGGACCCGACGTCCTGATCCGACGCCGCGTCCGGGCCTGCGGGACCGCTGTAGCCGCCGGTGACTCCGGACCGGCCCGGAAGAGGCGCTCGGGGGAATGGTGCCTCTCCCGGGCGCAGCGACTCCAAAGGCCCGGCACCCCCGGGCCGCTGTCGATGAGGCGGCATTCTCCTTTTGCAGCACGGACTTCCAGCGGCATCTGGACCGGCATGATCAGCGGTGGCACGGCTCTCGGCCCGGTCATCGGCGGCCCGCTGCTCGACAACTTCTGGTGGGGCTCGTCTTCCTCATCAAGCTGCCGCTCATGGGCCTGCTCATCGTGACCGGCATCATCCTGCTCCCGGAGTCGCACAACCCGAACGCCACCCGCCCCGACGTCCTGAGCATGGTGCTCTGCGCGCTGGGCATCGTCGCGGTCGTGTACGCCGTCCAGGAGTCCGTCCGCGACGGCTTCACCGAACCGAAGATCCTCACCGCCCTCGCCATCGGCGTCGTCGCCCTCGCCCTGTTCGGCCTGCGCCAGCCGCGCCTCGCGCAGCCGATGGTCGAGCTCAGCCTCTTCCGCAACCGGGCGTTCTCCGGTGCCTTCATCGCCAACGCCTTCACGCTGTTCGCGTCGGTCGGCGTCCTCCTGCTGGTCAGCCAGTACCTACAGTTCGTCCACGGTTGGTCGCCGCTGCAGACCGCCCTCGGTCTGCGGCCCCCGGCCGGCGCGGGCATGCGCGCCGCTGATCGGCACCCTCATCCCGCGCTGGGGACAGGCGCGGGTGGTCGCCATGGGCCTTGGGGTGCTCTCGCTGGCGATGGTCCTCTACAGCCGTGCCGGTGCCGACTCCGGCTACATGACGATCCTGATCCCGACGATCGTCCACGGTGCCGCCGCATCCTGCGTCTTCGCCTGCACCGTCAACATCATCGTGAACAGCGCGCCGCAGGAGAAGTCCGGTACGGCATCCGGCCTCGCCACCACGGGCGGTGAACTTGGCGCCGCCATGGGCATGGCCGTACTCGGCACGATCCTGAACAGCCTCTACCACAAGAACTTCGACACCCCCTCGGGGCTGACGAAGGAACAGGCCGAGCAGGCCGGCGACTCGATCGGCTCCGCCATGCAGGTCGCCGCCCAGTCGTCGGGCCAGGTCGCCGAGCAGATCGCGTCGTCCGCCAAGGCCGCCTACGCGGACGGCCTACAGGCCGGGGTCCTGGTCAACGCCGCCGTCCTCGCCGCGATCCGCGTCCTCACCCTGATCACTCTGCGCGGACTGCCCCGGGTCTTCACGGACGAGCCCACCGAGGAGTCCACGCCTTCCTCCGAGGCCGATGTGCCGACCGCGCGACTGAGCCCCGACAAGACGCGCACACGCTGACGAAGGGCAAAGGCCGCCCGAATCCACAGCGTGGGCGGCGGCGCCACCCTTACTGATCGTGGAAGGTGGAAACGGTGGCTGGGTGCTCGACTGACCACCCCGCGCCCGGAGGGACGCGTGGTGGCCCGGCCCCGGGCCGGCACGGTCGTCGCCAGGCCCCCCTCTACCGCCACGTCCAGGCTTTGGCCGTGCATCGGGAGAGCGGGCCAGCGGCGGGCCAGTGGCGGGCCGGCTGACGATCTCTGGCGTGTCGTTGCCAAGGGAACGACACGCCAGGGCGCACAGTAGACGCAGGTGGAATCGTTCCTGCGCCCCAGCGCTCTGGTGGGGCGGGTGGGACTCGAACCCACGGCCGACGGATTATGAGTCCGCTGCTCTAACCGGCTGAGCTACCGCCCCTAACGGCGCGTCGCGCACATTTGTGCGCGCCGTCTGCCGCAGCATAGCCGCTCATACGATCTCCTGCTTCGGATGGTCGGCATCGCCGTGGCAACGCTCGACCATGAGGACCGCGGGGTGCCCCGCGTGGTTCCACCGGGCAGGAAAAAGACCCCTGAGAGGCTCCTCAGGGGTCCTTCCGTACAGCTCTCCCGACTGGACTCGAACCAGTAACCTGCCGGTTAACAGCCGGCTGCTCTGCCAATTGAGCTACAGGAGACCGAGCTCCCCCGACTGGACTCGAACCAGTAACCTGCCGGTTAACAGCCGGCTGCTCTGCCAATTGAGCTACAGGGGATCGTCTCGTTTGCATCGAACGCACCTGCCTGGGAACTCTCCGGGCGGCGGGCGCTCGCTGCGACACATACATTAGCGCAAGCAGGGGGGTGCTCCGCCAATCGGTATCCCCTCGGCCGATCAGCAGACGAGCGGCAGACGGGCAGACGCCGTGCGACAGACGTGCGACAGACGTGCGACGCCGACGCAAGGAAAGGGTGGCAGCCATGCGGTACCGGCTCACATTCGTGGCGGGACTGGCCCTCGGGTACGTGCTCGGGACCAGGGCCGGACGCGAGCGTTACGAGCAGTTGAGGAAGTCCGCCCGCGAGATCGCGCAGAACCCGGCCGTGCGCAACACCGTCGAGTCCGCGAGCCAGCAGGGGCGCGAGGTGGCGGGCAAGGCCTTCCACACGGTGTCCGAGAAGATGGGCGACCGGATGCCCGACTCGGTCGCGGACCGGGTGCGGTCGCTGCGCGAGCGCGGGCAGGGCCCCGGCGAGGACGACTGGGGAACGAGCAACACCTAGCGGCACCCGGCGACAGCCGGCGGCGTCCGGCGACGCCTTCTCCCGAACCCCCGGTGGCCTTGTGCCGCCGGGGGTTCGGGACACCTGGTGCGGTGCGGCAGAATTCCTCGCATGGGGATAGTCGCAGGGTTGGACAGTTCGCCCGATTTCACGCGCATTGTGGTCTGTGACACGGACACGGGCGCCGTACTCAAGCAGGGTTACGCCCCGCATCCGCTGGAGAGCGCGGAGGGGGGCGGCCGGCCCTCCGATGTCGATCCGCAGGCCTGGCTGCTCTCCCTCGGCGAGGCGGCGGGCGGCGGGCTGCTCGAAGGCGTGCAGGCCATCGGCGTCTCCGCCCAGCAGAACGCGCTGGTGCCGCTGGACGGCCACGGCAACACGGTGCGGCCCGCGCTCGTCGGCAACGACCGCCGGGCGCAGGTGGCCGCCGTCGACCTGATCGACGGGCTCGGCGGCCGCGAGGCCTGGGCGCAGGCCGTGGGGTGTGTGCCGCAGGCCGCGCAACCCGTGACGAAGCTGCGCTGGCTGGCCAGGACGGAGCCGGAGGCGGCGCGGCACGTGGCCGCCCTCATGCAGGCTCCCGACTGGCTGGTGTGGCAGCTCCTGGGCCGCCCCGCGCGGCGTACGACCGACCGCGGCGGGGCCTCCGGCACCGGTTACTGGTCGGCGGCGACGGGTGGGTACCGCCCGGATCTGGTCGAGCTGGCGCTCGGGCACCAGGCGATGCTGCCCGAGGTCATCGGTCCCGCCGAGCCCGCCGGGACGACGCCCGAGGGGCTGCTGATCTCGGCCGGCACCGGCGAGACGATGGCGGCCGCCTTCGGGCTCGGGGTGCGGCAGGGCGACGCCGTGGTGTCGCTCGGGGCCTCGGGGTCGGTGATGGCCGTGCACCACGAGGCGCTGGTCGACGCGCGCGGGATGATCACCTCGCTCGCGGACGCCACCGGGATGCATCTGCCGGTGGTGCACACGATGAACGCGGTGCGGGTGCTGCGCGGCACCGCCGAGATGCTGGGCGTCGCGGATCTGGAGGAGCTGTCCGCGCTCGCCATGAAGTCGACGCCGGGGGCGCACGGCCTCGCCTTCCTGCCCTACCTGGAGGGCGAGAAGACGCCCAACCTGCCGCATGCCGCGGGGACGCTGACCGGGATGCGGCGCGAGTCGATGAAGCCCGAGCATCTGGCGCGGGCCGCGTTCGAGGGCATGCTCTGCGGGCTCGGGGACGCGCTCGACGTACTGCGGGTGCGCGGGGTGGACGTGCGGCGGGTGTTCCTGCTGGGCGCCGCCGCCGAACTGCCCGCCGTGCAGGCGGCGGCACCGATGCTCTTCGGCACCCAGGTCGTGGTGCCGCAGCCCGCGGACTACGCCGCGATCGGCGCCGCGCGCCAGGCCGCGTGGGCGCTGACCGGTCAACTCCCGCTCTGGCAGGGTGCCGCGGCGCAGATCTTCGAGCCGGGCGAGGAGCTCGCGGTGGGCCAGGCGGTGCGTCAGCAGTACTCGACGGTCCGGGAGCAGTCGCACCCCGGCGCGTTCTCCTGACCCTGGCGCCGGGCCTGATGCGGGCCCGCCGGAGCACCGCTCGGTTCTTGAGTGATCCCAGTTCTTTACCGGGGCTTATTTTTGACCCGGTCATGGGTTAATCGGTTGCCGTCGGGCGGGTCGGGTGTCGCAGGATAGGGGGCGACCTCGCCGACTTGCCGTCACCCGACCCCCTTTCGAGAGACCGAGCGTGCTCATACGACTCCTGCGGGCGCACCTGCGTCCGTACAAGAAACCGATCGCCCTGCTGGTGCTGCTCCAGTTCCTGCAGACCTGCGCCGCGCTCTATCTGCCCACCCTGAACGCGGACATCATCGACAACGGTGTCGTCGAGGGGGACACGGGTTACATCCTCACCTTCGGCGCCATCATGATCGCCGTCACCGTCGTGCAGATGGTCTGCAACATCGGTGCCGTCTTCTACGGCGCGCGCACCGCCTCCGCCCTCGGGCGCGACGTCCGGGCCGCCGTCTTCGACCGCGTGCAGTCCTTCTCCGCCCGCGAGATGGGCCAGTTCGGCGCCCCCTCGCTGATCACGCGGACCACCAACGACGTCCAACAGGTGCAGATGCTGGCCCTGATGTCGTTCACGCTGATGGTCACCGCGCCCATCATGTGCGTCGGCGGCATCGTGATGGCGCTCGGCCAGGACGTGCCGCTCTCCGGTGTCCTCGTCGCCGTCGTGCCCGTCCTCGGCATCAGCGTCAGCCTCATCGTGCGGCGGCTGCGTCCGCTGTTCCGCACCATGCAGGAGCGGCTCGACACGGTGAACCGCGTGCTGCGCGAGCAGATCACCGGCAACCGCGTCATCCGTGCCTTCGTCCGCGACGCGTACGAAAAGGAACGCTTCCGCGGGGCCAACGCCGACCTGACCGACGTCTCGCTCGGCACCGGCAAGCTGCTCGCACTGATGTTCCCGATCGTCATGACCGTCGTGAACATCTCGTCGGTCGCCGTCGTCTGGTTCGGCGCGCAGCGCATCGACGGCGGCGCCATGCGGATCGGCGCGCTCACCGCGTTCCTCGCCTATCTCATGCAGATCGTGATGTCCGTGATGATGGCCACCTTCATGTTCATGATGGTGCCGCGCGCGGAGGTCTGCGCCGAGCGCATCGAGGAGGTTCTGGACACCGAGAGCAGTGTGGTGCCGCCGGCCGACCCGGTGCGTCAGCTGCGCAGCCACGGGCACCTGGAGATCCGGGGCGCGGGCTTCCGTTACCCCGGCGCCGAGGAGCCTGTCCTCAAGGGCATCGACCTGATCGCCCGCCCCGGTGAGACGACCGCCGTGATCGGGTCGACCGGCAGCGGCAAGTCGACGCTGCTCAGCCTCGTACCGCGGCTCATCGACGCGACGGAGGGGCAGGTCCTGGTGGGCGGCGTGGACGTGGGCACCATCGAGCCCGCGCTGCTCGCCCGGACCGTGAGCCTCGTCCCGCAGAAGCCGTACCTCTTCGCGGGCACGGTCGCGACCAACCTGCGGTACGGCAATCCGGACGCGACGGACGAGGAGCTCTGGCACGCCCTGGAGGTCGCGCAGGCCAAGGAGTTCGTGGCGGGCCTGGAGGAAGGGCTCGACGCGCCCGTCTCGCAGGGCGGCACCAACGTCTCCGGCGGTCAGCGCCAGCGCCTGGCCATCGCGCGCACCCTCGTACAGCGCCCGGAGATCTATCTCTTCGACGACTCGTTCTCCGCGCTCGACTACGCCACGGACGCGGCGCTGCGCGGCGCCCTGTCCCGGGAGACCGCCGAGGCGACCGTCGTCATCGTCGCCCAGCGCGTCTCCACCATCCGGGACGCCGACCGCATCGTGGTCCTCGACGAGGGCCGGGTCGTGGGCACCGGCAGCCATCACGAGCTGATGGAGAGCAATGAGACCTACCGGGAGATCGTCCTCTCCCAGCTGACGGAAGCGGAGGCCGCGTAATGCCCCCTGGCATCGGTGGACCGATGATGGGCCCCGACTCCCGGTCCATGGACTTCAAGGGCTCCGGCAGGCGGCTGCTCGCGCAGTTCAAGCCGGAGCGCGCCACGATGTACGGGATGATCGCGGCCGGGATCCTGAGCGTCGCGCTCTCCGTCCTCGGCCCGAAGATCCTCGGCAGGGCGACCGACCTGATCTTCGCGGGCATCGTCGGCCGTGACCTGCCTTCCGACCTGACGAAGGAACAGGCGATCGAGAGCCTGCGCGACAAGGGCGACGGCGGCATGGCCGACATGCTCACCGGCGTCGATTTCACGCCGGGCCAGGGCATCGACTTCGGCGCGATGGGCGAGGTCCTGCTGCTCGCGCTCGGCACGTTCCTCGGGGCGGGCCTGTTGATGGCCGTGGCGACCCGGCTCTCCAACCGCGCCATCAACAAGACCGTCTTCCGGATGCGGGGCGACGTACAGGAGAAGCTGTCGCGGCTTCCGCTGTCGTACTTCGACAAGCGGCAGCGCGGCGAGGTGCTGAGCCGCGCCACCAACGACATCGACAACATCAACCAGACGCTCCAGCAGACGATGGGCCAGCTCATCAACTCGCTGCTGACGATCATCGGCGTGCTGGTCATGATGTTCTGGGTGTCGCCGCTGCTCGCGCTGGTGGCGCTGGTCACCGTGCCGCTGTCGTTCGTCGTGGCGACGAAGGTGGGCAAGCGCTCGCAGCCCCAGTTCGTGCAGCAGTGGAAGACCACCGGCAAGCTGAACGCGCACGTCGAGGAGATGTACACCGGGCACGCCCTGGTGAAGGTGTTCGGCCGGCAGGAGGAGTCGGCGAAGGCGTTCGCCGAGCAGAACGACCAGCTGTACGAGGCCGGGTTCAAGGCGCAGTTCAACAGCGGCGTCATGCAGCCGCTGATGTTCTTCATCTCGAACCTGAACTACGTCCTTGTGGCCGTGGTGGGCGGTCTGCGGGTCGCGTCGGGCTCGCTGTCCATCGGTGACGTGCAGGCCTTCATCCAGTACTCGCGGCAGTTCTCGATGCCGCTCACGCAGGTCGCCTCGATGGCGAACCTCGTGCAGTCGGGCGTCGCCTCCGCCGAGCGGATCTTCGAGATCCTCGACGCGGAGGAGCAGGAGGCCGACCCGGTGCCGGGCGCGCGTCCCGCGAAGCTGAGCGGGCGCGTCGAGATGGAGCACGTCTCCTTCCGCTACGCCGAGGACAAGCCGCTCATCGAGGACCTGTCCCTGGTCGTGGAGCCCGGCCAGACCGTCGCCATCGTCGGGCCGACCGGCGCGGGCAAGACGACGCTCGTCAACCTCCTCATGCGGTTCTACGAGGTGACGGGCGGGCGCATCGCGCTGGACGGCGTCGACATCGCCGGCATGTCGCGGGACGAGCTGCGGGCCGGGATCGGCATGGTCCTCCAGGACACCTGGCTGTTCGGCGGCACCATCGCGGAGAACATCGCGTACGGCGCCGCGAAGGAGGTCACGCGCGAGGAGATCGAGGAGGCGGCGCGCGCCGCCCACGCGGACCGCTTCGTGCGCACGCTGGCCGACGGGTACGACACCGTGATCGACGACGACGGCACAGGCGTGAGCGCGGGCGAGAAGCAGCTCATCACCATCGCGCGGGCGTTCCTGTCCGATCCGGTGATCCTGGTGCTCGACGAGGCGACCAGCTCGGTCGACACCCGCACGGAGGTGCTCATCCAGAAGGCGATGGCCCGCCTCGCGCACGGGCGCACGTCGTTCGTCATCGCGCACCGGCTCTCCACGATCCGTGACGCCGACACGATTCTGGTGATGGAGAACGGGGCGATCGTCGAGCAGGGCACGCATGATGCCTTGCTGGCCGCGGGCGGGGCGTATGCGCGGTTGTACGCGGCGCAGTTCGCGGAGGCGGTGGCGGAGGTCGACTGACGCGCCGCTTCGCGGCTTGCCCCGACGGTCAGTCCAGGTAGCCCCTCAGCTGGTCCGCGAACGCGTGGTCGCGGAGTTTGTTGAGGGTCTTGGACTCGATCTGGCGGATGCGTTCGCGCGTCACACCGAAGATGCGGCCTATCTCCTCCAGGGTGCGGGGGCGGCCGTCCGCGAGGCCGTAGCGCAGCTGGACGACCTTGCGCTCGCGCTCGCCGAGCGTGGACAGGACCGCCTCCAGGTGCTCGCGCAGCAGCAGGAACGCGGCGGACTCCACGGGTGAGGCCGCGTCGCCGTCCTCTATGAGGTCGCCGAGCGCGACGTCGTCCTCCTCGCCGACGGGCGCGTGCAGGGAGACCGGCTCCTGCGCGAGGCGCAGCACCTCGCTGACGCGCTCGTGCGGCAGGTCGAGCTGGGCGGCGACCTCCTCGGGCGTGGGTTCGTACCCCCGCTCCTGGAGCATGCGGCGCTGGACGCGCACGACGCGGTTGATGAGCTCCACGACGTGCACGGGCACACGGATCGTGCGGGCCTGGTCCGCGAGGGCGCGGGACATGGCCTGCCGGATCCACCAGGTGGCGTACGTGGAGAACTTGTAGCCCCGGGCGTAGTCGAACTTCTCCACGGCCCTGATCAGGCCGAGGTTCCCCTCCTGGACGAGGTCGAGCATGGTGAGGCCGCGGCCCACGTAGCGTTTGGCGACGGAGACGACCAGGCGGAGGTTGGCCTCGATGAGGCGGCGCTTTGCCATCCGGCCCATGACGACGAGTTTGTCGAGGTCGAGGGCGAGTTGGGAGTCCAGGTCGGGGGTGTTGCCCAGCTTCTCCTCGGCGAAGAGGCCGGCCTCCACGTTGCGGGCGAGCTCCACCTCCTCGGCCGCGGTGAGCAGGGGGATCCGCCCGATCTCGCGCAGATACTGGCGGAAGAGGTCGGAGGACGGGCCGCCGGTGTCGGCGCGGCCGCGGGGGGCGGGGAGGTCGGCGGTCTCGGGTTCCAGGGCCTCGGGGGCTTCCCGGGGCTCGGGGGCTTCCCGGGGCTCGGGGGCTTCCCGGGGCTCGGGGGCTTCCGGGGCCTCGGCCGCCTCGGGGGCGGACTCCGGGTGCAGCGGGGCGCGGCTCTGCGGCGGGACCGCCTCCAGGACGTCCCTGTCCGCTTCGGGGTGCGCGGCGGTGTCCGTCTGGGTGAGGGTCTGGGTCTGGGTCTGCACGGGGGCGACCTCCAGGGTGATCGCTGCTGAGGCGTGCGGCAACGGGAGAGGGACGACGGCCTCGCCGCTGTCCGTCCCGGACACGATGGGTGGAACCGCGGGGGTGTCGGGCCCGCTGTCTGCGGGCCGGCCGCGCTCCGAGGACTCAGGCACCGCAACCCAGTGTGGGGTACGACACACGGCCGCCACGAGGGGCGTGCGGTGACTTTTTGCGTCCGTTCCGTGACCGCGTGGTGACCGCACGGGTGACCGTACGGCTCCACATCGGGTAACCCGTGGCCTCAGGGCCACGCCTCTAGAGGGCGTCGGCCCCGCGATCGCGCAGTGCCTGGCCGTACTGCTGGAGGACCCACAACTCGTTCTGCACCGCGTTCAGTTGCTGCGGGTCACCGCCCGCGCCCAGGCGGGCGAGGCTGCCCTGGACGTCGCGGATGCGGCGGTCCACGGCGCGCAGCCGGACCTGGACGAGCTGCACGCCCGCGTACACCTCGTCGACGGTCTTGCGCAGGATCGCCTCGACGGCGAGCTCGGTGACCATGCGGCGCACGGTGTCGTCGGGCGCCGCGTCGAGCACGCGCGCGAGGTAGGCCTGCGCGTCGGTGATGCCCGCCTCGGCGCCGCCCGCCTCCTCGATGCACTGGCGTACGGCCGCGTAGGGCGGGGCGGTGAACTCGTCCACCCCATAGGCGTCGAAGGCCGGGGAGACCAACTCGGGGCGCTGAAGGGCCAGTTTGAGCAGCTCGCGCTCGGTGCGGTGCGCGGGGCTGCGCAGGGTGAGCGCGGGGCCGCTGGGCGGGGGCGGTCCCTGCGCGTACGTCTGCTGGGGCCTGCCCTGCGGCTGCGCGGGGCCCCGGCCGCCGCGGTCGCGGGCCCAACGGGCCAGCTGCGACACGCGCTTGACCACGAACTGCGTGTCGAGGATGCCGAGCATGCCGGCGAGCTGGACGGCCACCTCGTGCTGCGCGCCGCTGTTCTTGATGCGGGCCACGACGGGCCCCGCCTCGTCCAGGGCGGCGGCCCGTCCGGCGGGGGTCTCCAGGTCGTACCGGGAGACGATCTGGCGCAGCGCGAACTCGAAGAGCGGCGTGCGGGGCTCGACGAGGTCGGCGACCGCCCCGTCACCCTTGGCGAGGCGCAGCTCGCAGGGGTCCATGCCCTCGGGGGCGATGGCGATGTACGTCTCGGCGGCGAACTTCTGGTCGTCCTCGAAGGCGCGCAGGGCGGCCTTCTGGCCCGCCGCGTCGCCGTCGAAGGTGAAGATGACCCGCGCCGAGCCGTTGTCCATCAGGAGGCGGCGCAGGATCTTGATGTGGTCGCCGCCGAAGGCCGTGCCGCAGGTCGCGATGGCGGTGGTGACACCGGCGAGGTGGCAGGCCATGACGTCGGTGTACCCCTCGACGACGACCGCGCGGGAGGTCTTCGCGATCTCCTTCTTGGCGAGGTCGACGCCGTACAGGACCTGGCCCTTCTTGTAGATCGGGGTCTCGGGGGTGTTCAGGTACTTCGGGCCGTTGTCGTCGTCGCGGAGCTTGCGGGCTCCGAAGCCGACGACCTCGCCGCCGATGTCGCGGATGGGCCACATCAGGCGGCCGCGGAAGCGGTCGATGGGGCCGCGGCGGCCCTCCTGGGAGAGGCCGGAGAGGGTCAGCTCCTTGTCGGTGAAGCCCTTGCCGCGCAGATAGCGGGTGAGGTGGTCCCAGCCGGCCGGGCTGTAGCCCACGCCGAAGTGCGCGGCGGCGGCCTGGTCGAAGCCGCGCTCGGCGAGGAACTTCCGGCCGATCTCGGCCTCGGGGCTCTCCAGCTGGTCCACGTAGAACTGGGCGGCGACCTGGTGGGCCTCGACCAGGCGGATGCGCTCGCCGCGCTGGTGGCTGGGGTTGTACCCGCCCTCCTCGTACCGCAGGGTGATGCCCGCCTTGGCGGCGAGGCGCTCGACCGTCTCCGAGAACGTGAGGTGGTCGATCTTCATCACGAAGGCGATCGTGTCGCCGCCTTCCTGGCAGCCGAAGCAGTGGAAGAGCCCCTTGCTCGGGCTGACCTGGAAGGACGGGGACTTCTCGTCGTGGAAGGGGCACAGGCCCTTGAGGTTTCCGCCTCCGGCGTTGCGCAGCTGGAGGTAGTCGGAGACCACGGCGTCGATCGGGACCGCGTCCCGAACCGCCTTCACGTCCTCGTCATTGATCCTGCCTGCCACGTACGAATACTACGGCTCGTCTGTGACACTCCCGTCCGGTCCGCGGCCCGGCCCTCTCACGCGAGCAGCGACTCCAGAGGGACGGACGGGTCCGCGAGGCGCTCGATGTCCGGGCGGGCGCCCGTGCGGATCAACTGCTGGACGGTCTCCGTGACGTCCCACACATTGACGTTCATCCCGGCGAGCACCCGGCCCTCGCTCAGCCAGAACGCGATGAACTCCCGCTTCCCGACGTCACCGCGGGCCACCACCTGGTCGTACGTCCCTGGGGGCGCCCAGCCCGAGTACTCCAGGCCCACGTCGTACTGGTCGGAGAAGAAGTAGGGCACGCGGTCGTGGCGGAGGTCCTGGCCGAGCATGGCGCGGGCCGCGGCCGGGCCGCCGTTCAGGGCGTTCGCCCAGTGCTCGACGCGCAGCCTCGTGCCGAAGAGCGGGTGGTGCTGGGCGGCCACGTCGCCCGCGGCGTAGATGTCGGGGTCGGAGGTGCGCAGGGAGGCGTCGACCAGCACGCCGCCGCCGTGCGCGCGGTCGGCCAGGTCGAGGCCCGCGGCCTCGGCGAGGGCCGTGCGCGGGGCGGCGCCGATCGCGGCGAGCACGTCGTGCGCCGGGTGCTCCTCGCCGTCGTCCGTCTGGACCGCGAGGACCATGCCGTCCTGGCCGACGATCTCGGTGAGCGAGGCGCCGAAGTGGAAGCGCACCCCGTGCTCGGCGTGCAGGTCGGTGAAGACCTGGCCGAACTCGGGGCCGAGGACGCCGTGCAGTGGGGTCGGCTCCCGCTCGACGACGGTGACCTCCGCGCCGTACTCCCTGGCGGCCGCAGCGACCTCCAGGCCGATCCAGCCCGCGCCCGCGATCACCAGGTGGCCGTTGTCCCTGCCGAGGGCCGCGAGGACCTGGCGGAGGCGGTCGGCGTGGGCTAGGCGGCGCAGGTGGTGGACGCCCGCGAGGTCCGTGCCGGGGATGTCGAGGCGGCGCGGCTCGGCGCCGGTGGCGAGGAGCAGCTTGTCGTAGTGGACGGCCGTGCCGTCCCCCAGGCGCACGCTCCTGGTGGCGCGGTCGATGGCGACGACGGGCTGGCCGAGGTGCAGCTCCACGTCCGCTTGCGCGTACCACCCCGGTTCGTGGACGAAGACGCTGTCGCGCTCCTCCTTGCCGAGGACGTAACCCTTGGACAGGGGTGGGCGCTCGTAGGGATGGTCACGCTCGTCACCGACGAGGATCACCCGGCCGGTGAAGCCCTCGGCACGGAGCGTCTCGGCCGCTTTGGCTCCGGCCAGACCTCCTCCCACAATGACGAACGTCTGATGCGCGTCGACCACTTGATGCCTCCTTGCCGGGGATACCGGGGGTGGCCCCCGGAAGAACACAGCTCTGCCACACAGCCTTGCCGCCACAGGGAGCGTCCCGCACGGAGCGTGATGGGGGAAGGGGGCGTGGCCTCAAGAGACCACTTTCCGTCACACCCTGTGGTCACTCCATGGTCACCGACCGGTGATCCCTTGCTGTCTGGCCGACAGCCGGGTGTGCAGGGCGCGGGCCGCCGCGTCCGTGAGTGACGCGATCTGGTCGATCACGACGCGCCGCGCGGCGCGGTCGTCGGGCGCCGCGTCGTACAGCGCCCTGAACTGCGGGTCCAGTCCCTCGGGGGCGCGCGCGGTGAGCTCCTCGGCGAGTTCGGCGACGACGACGCGCTGGTCCGCGCGGAGCCGCTCCTGCGCGGGGCGCTGCATCACGTAGAGGTCGGCGACGGCCTTGAGTACGGCGCACTCGTGCCGCGCCGCGCGGGGCACGACGAGCTCGGCGGCGTACCGCGACAGGGGGCCCGTGCCGTAGCGCGCGCGGGTGGCGGTCTCCGCGGCCAGGCAGAAGCGGCCGATGAGCTGGCTGGTGGCGTCCTTCAACCGGGCCTGGGCGACGGCGGATCCGTCGTAGCCGTGCGGCCACCACTCCTGTTCCAGGAGGCGGTCGAGGGCCTGGGCGAGCTCTTCGGGGTCGGTGTCCGCGGGGACGTAGCGCCCGAGGGCCACGGTGTAGATGTCCTGCCGCTCCGGCTCGGCGTGCAGCGCGTTGGGGTCGATGTGGCCGGCGTGCAGGCCGTCCTCGAAGTCGTGGACGGAGTACGCGACGTCGTCCGACCAGTCCATGACCTGGGCCTCGAAGCAGATGCGGTGCCCCGGGGCCTCCTTGCGGACCCAGTCGAAGACCGGGCGGTCGTCCTCGTAGACCCCGAACTTCGAGGACGCCGGGTCCGTGGGGTGGGCGCCGCGCCGCCAGGGGTATTTGGTGGCGGCGTCCAGGGCGGCTCGGGTGAGGTTGAGGCCTACGCTGACCAGCTCGCCGGTGGGCTCGGAGCGGACGAAGCGCTTCGGCTCGATGCGGGTGAGCAGGCGCAGCGACTGGGCGTTGCCCTCGAAGCCGCCGCAGTCCGCCGCCACTTCGTTCAGCGCCTGTTCGCCGTTGTGCCCGAAAGGCGGGTGGCCCAGGTCGTGGGAGAGACAGGCGGTCTCGACCAGGTCGGGATCGCAGCCGAGGGCGGCGCCCAGCTCGCGGCCCACCTGGGCGCATTCGAGGGAGTGCGTCAGGCGGGTGCGGGCGCTCGCGTCCCAGGCCTGGCTTCTGGTGCCGGGCGTGACGACCTGAGTCTTTCCGGCGAGCCGGCGCAGGGCGGCGGAGTGCAGCACGCGCGCGCGGTCGCGCTGGAAGGCCGTACGCCCCGGCCTCTTGTCGGGCTCGGCGTCCCATCGCTCGACGGCGGCCTCGTCATAGACCGCGCAGATGTCGTGAGCCTCGTGTCGCGTGTCCGGTGCTGTGCCTTCCGTGGTGCCTTCCATGCACCGACAGTAGACGCAAGCGGTGACAAAGGAGGCTCTGGCCTCCCGTCAGACGGTGGTGAGGCGGCGGTATTCGGCCGCCGGGGCAGGACGGGCGTGGGCGCGGGCCTCGTCGTAGCGGTGCAGGGCGAGGCGGGCCAGCGTCGGGTGGGCGCCGAACGGGGGCGCGGCGATCCAGGGGGCGGCGGACGCGCTCTGGGTGGCGAAGCGGCCCGGCGCGGTGAAGTAGGCGGCGACGGCGGTACGGGTCCGGCCCTCGGCGGCCAGGGCGGCGAGCGCCTCGGGCACGGTGCGGGCGCAGGCTTCGGTGGGCGCGGCGTAGGCCGGGACGACGGGGACGCCGAGGCGGTCGGCGAGCAGCTTCGCGGCCCGCTCGGTGTCGGCGGCGGACTCCGGGTCGCGGGAGCCCGCGGCGGCGAGGACGACCGCGTGGCGGCGGCGTGCGCTCACGCTCAGGGGCCGCGCGGGCCAGCCCGCCTCGACGAGCCGGGAGTGCAGCGCCTCGGCGAGCATCGGGTGCGGGCCGAGGGGGGCGGCCACGCGGGTGGCGAGGTGGGGGGCGTCGGCGGCGGCCGCCGGGATGTCCCGCTTGACGTGCTGGCCCCGGCTCAGGAGCAGGGGGACGAGCACGGCCCTGCCGCCCTGCTCCGCGGCGAGGGTGTCGGTGAGCAGCGGTTCGTTCAGTTCGATGTGCCCGAGGCGGACGGGGAGGCCGGGCCGCCGCTCGCGGATCCGCTCGGCGAGGGCCGTGACGGTGGCGAGGGCGCAGGGGTCGCGGCTGCCGTGGGGGACGAGGATGAGGGTGGGGACGAGGTGGGTGCTGCCGGACTCGTCGCGAAGAGGGTTCGACGGCGTCATGGACCGAGGATGGCCGGGGCAGATTGCGGGGGCGTTGCGCGGCCGTGACGGCTGGTTTCGGCGGGCTCACGGTCGGGGCGGGGCGTTGGTCAGGGGCTTGGTCAGGGGCTTGGTCAGGGGTTGGCGAGGGGGTTGGTCAGGGCCCGCCCGACGTGTGAGGCAGGGGGCCGGGTCGGGGGTGGGTCGGGGGTGTTTCAGGGGCGGGTCCGGGTCGCGGGGGCGCGCCTGTCGCCGGTGGGTTCGCTTACGGTTGGGGGAGTGATCGGATCGGGGAGGTCCGAGGGGTGGCACGGGGGCGAGGCATACATGGACCAGAAGGATCGACGCTGGTGGGGGCGGCTGCGGGGGTCGGCGGCGGCGTGGCGTGAGGGCGGCTTGGCGGGGCTGCGGCGTCCGGGGCGGTCACGGCACCCGGCGCGGTCACGGCACCCGGCGCGGTCACGGCACCCGGCGTGGTCACGGCATCCGGCGCGGTCGCGGCATCCGGCGTGGTCGCGGCATCCGGCGCGGTCACGGCGCCCGGCGTGGTCGCGGCATCCGGCGCGGTCACGGCGCCCGGCGTGGTCGCGGCTTCCGCGGACGCGGCAGGGGGAGCGGCGGGCCGTGCAGGGGGTGATGGCGCTGTGCGTCGTCGCGCTGCTGCCCGCGACCTGGCTCTTCGTGACGACGGACAACAAGATCGGCTCGGTCGCGGACGCGCCGCGCGCACGGGTCGCGATGGTCTTCGGCGCGGGGCTGTGGAAGGGCGAGCCCTCGCCGTATCTCGCGCACCGGCTGGACGCGGCGGCGGAGTTGTACCGCGCGGGACGGATAGAAGTCGTACTCGTCACGGGCGACAACAGCCGCGAGGACTACGACGAACCGGACGCGATGCGCGCCTACCTGAAGAAGCACGGCGTGCCGGGCCGACGGATCGTGAGCGACTACGCCGGGTTCGACACGTGGGACTCCTGCGTGCGCGCCAAGAAGATCTTCGGCGTGGACCAGGCGGTGCTGATCAGCCAGGGCTTCCACATACGCAGGGCGGTCGCGCTCTGCGACGCGGCGGGCGTCTCGTCGTACGGCGTCGGAGTGGACGCCGTGCACGACGCGACGTGGTACTACGGCGGGGCGCGGGAGGTGTTGGCGGCGGGCAAGGCGGCACTGGACGCGGCGTTCCGTCCCGACCCGCAATTCCTCGGACCGCGGGAACCGGGCGTGGAGCGGGCGCTGGCCTCGGGGCGCTAGTCCTCCCCGTACCGGGGCGGCCGGGCACCCGGCCTCACAGCGAGGCATGGCCACGGCTGAGATCGGCTTACCGCGTGCGTAACGCGGACGCGTCTGGGCACGTAACAACAACGGCGGACGCTGGGCGGCATGCACTCCACGGCGACACCCGCGACACCCGCGACACCGGCGGCCTCCGTGACTCCGGCGGCCACGGCGGTGACGGCGACCCACTGCCCGTACTGCGCGCTGCAGTGCGGGATGGGTCTGGCGGCGGGCACCGGCGGTGGGGTGGAGGTCGTGGAGCGCGCGGCGTTCCCCGTGAACAAGGGTGCCCTGTGCGGCAAGGGGCGCACGGCGCCCGCTCTGCTCTCCTCCCGGGTGCGCCTGACCGAGCCCCTCGTCCGATCCCACGCCACGGGCAAGCTCGCGCCGGCCACCTGGGAGGAGGCCCTGGACCGGATCGCCGACGAGTTGTCCCGTGCGCGTGCGGAACACGGCGCGGACGCCTGCGGGGTCTTCGGCGGAGGAGGGCTGACCAACGAGAAGGCGTACGCGCTCGGCAAGTTCGCCCGGGTGGTGCTCGGCACGTCGCAGATCGACTACAACGGACGGTTCTGCATGTCGTCGGCGGCGGCGGCCGGGCAGCGGGCGTTCGGGCTGGACCGGGGGTTGCCGTTCCCGCTGGAGGACATCCCGCGCACCGGCTGTGTGATCCTCGTCGGGTCGAACCTCGCCGAGACGATGCCGCCCGCCCTGCGGTACTTCACGGAACTGCGGGAGAACGGCGGCACGCTGATCGTCGTGGACCCGCGCCGGACGCGCACCGCCGAGCAGGCCGACCTGCACCTGGCGCCGCGTCCCGGCACGGACCTCGCCCTGGCGCTCGGCCTGCTGCACCTGGTCGTGGCCGGGGGCCGCACGGACGAGGCGTTCATCGAGGAGCGGACGACCGGCTGGGAGGAGGCGCGGGCGGCGGCGATGGCGCACTGGCCCGAGCTGGTCGAGCGGATCACCGGCGTGCCGGTGCCCCAACTGCGCGAGACGGTACGCATGTTCTGCGATGCGGAGGCCGCGATGGTGCTCACCGCGCGCGGGCCCGAGCAGCAGTCCAAGGGCACGGACACCGTCGGGGCGTGGATCAATCTGTGCCTCGCCACGGGGCGGGCGGGGCGTCCGCTGTCCGGGTACGGCTGCCTGACCGGGCAGGGCAACGGCCAGGGCGGGCGCGAACACGGCCAGAAGGCGGACCAGTTGCCCGGCTACCGCAAGCTGACGGACCCGGCGGCACGGGCGCACGTGGCGGAGGTCTGGGGCGTGGACCCCGATGCACTGCCGGGCCCCGGCCGGTCGGCGTACGAACTGCTGGACGCGCTCGGCGGGGACATCAAGACGCTGCTCCTGATGGGCTCCAACCCGGTCGTGTCGGCGCCGCGGGCCGCGCATGTGGAGCAGCGGCTGCGGTCGCTCGACTTCCTCGCGGTGGCGGACGTGGTGCTGTCCGAGACGGCCGAACTGGCGGACGTGGTGCTGCCGGTGACGCAGTGGGCCGAGGAGACGGGGACGGTGACGAACCTGGAGGGGCGGGTGCTGCTGCGCCGCCGGGCGGTGTCCGCGCCCGACGGGGTGCGCAGTGACCTGGAGGTGCTGCACGGGCTCGCGGCGCGGCTCGGTCACGGGAAGAAGTTCCCCACCGATCCGCGGGAGGTCTTCGAGGAACTGCGCCGGGCGAGCGCGGGCGGGGCCGCGGATTACTCCGGCATCTCGTACGAGCGGTTGAGGGAGGGGGAAGGCGAGGGGGTGTTCTGGCCGTGCCCCCGTGGTGACGTGGGGACGGAGAGCAAGGAGACCAAAGAGAGCGGCGAGAGTGGGGAGAGTGGGGGGAGCAAGGAGAGTGGGGCGGGCGGGGAGGCCGTGCATCCTGGGACGCCTCGGCTGTTTCTCGACCGGTTCGCCACGGAGGACGGGCGGGCGCGGTTCGTGCCGGTCACGCACCGGGCCGCCGCCGAGGAGCCGGACGCGGAGTATCCCGTGCTGCTGACCACCGGGCGGGTGCTCGCGCAGTACCAGTCGGGGGCGCAGACGCGGCGGGTCGAGGAGCTCAACGACGCTGCGCCCGGCCCGTTCGTGGAGGTGCATCCGCGGCTCGCGGCGCGGCTCGGGCTGGCGGAGGGCGAGGCGGTCGCCGTGGTCTCGCGGCGTGGCCGGGCGGTCGCTCCGGCACGGATCACGTCGTCGATTCGGTCGGACACGGTCTTCATGCCGTTCCACTGGGCGGGCGAGGGTCGGGCCAATTCCCTGACGCATCCGGCGCTCGACCCGGTGTCGCGGATGCCGGAGTTCAAGGTCTGCGCGGTGCGGCTCGAACCGGCGGACCCCGGGGAGAGGGCCGGAGCCGGGACCGCCGCGCCCATGGACAGCGCCCGGGCCGCAGTGCGCCCGGGCCCCCGATCCACGTGACGCCCGGGCCCACGCACTTGAAGTTGTTCGGGCCCCAGTCGTCGATCTCGATCAGGGCCTTCGCCCCGTCGCTCGTGCAGTGGTTGCAGTAGGCGTCGCTGTGGGTCTCGAAGCATCCGCAGGGGTTCTGGGTGGCGGTGGGCGTGATGGCGGTGGCCGCCAGCGACATGCCGAGGGCGAGGGTCGCGGCTCCGACGAACGCGGGCAGGGATCGGCGAACTCGCGTGCAGCGACTCCTTGTTGAGGGCGTGGTGCTCGCGCACCGGCCGCGCGCACCGGGCGGGCGCGCAGAGTTGTGCTTCAGTAACTCTTCGCGGTCGCGTGAGTTGACCCTAGGGCGCGGTCTCCCGCTCCACCCACTCCAGGTAGGCCGCGCTCCCCCGGGCCACCGGCGTGGCGATGATCTCCGGGGTGTCGTAGTCGTGGGCATCGGTGAGCCACGCTTCCAGGGCGGCGTAGCGGGCGGTGGTCGTCTTGAGGAGCACCTGCCATTCGTGGGCGGTCTCGATCTCGCCCTCCCAGCGGTACACCGAGGTGACGGGACCGGTGATCTGCGCGCAGGCCGCCAGCCGCGCCCGGGTCGCCCCGTACGCGAGATCCCGCGCCTTGGCTTCGGCGTCGGTCGTGGTCAGCACGGTCAACACGGTCGGCGCGGTCGGCTCGGTCTGCTCGGGCCGCGCGGTCGGCTCGGTCTGCTCGGGCCGCGCGGTCGGCTCGGTCGGCTCGGGCCGCGCGGTCGGCTCGGTCGGCTCGGGCCGCGCGGTCGGCTCGGGCCGCGCGGTCGGCTCGGGCCGCGCGGTCGGCTCGGTCGGCTCAATCGGCTCGGGCCGCGCGGGCCGCGTCATCGGGGCGTCGTCCATACGCCGATTGTGCACAGCGGCGGCCATGGGCGAGCGGCCAGGCCGAAGGTCCTGAACATTCCGATTCCACACTCCTGGGCTCGGTTGTTACATAACCTCCTGGTTTTCGTGATGGGCGGTTCCTACCGTCGACAGCGGTGGCCGGTCTCGTCGTCGGATTCCGGCGCGATCCCCACGGCCGGCCACCGCCAGCCCATCGGCCTCCGCACCAGTCAGCCACGCCATGCACCCGATCCCTCGCCCCCCGGCCCTCCGCCGCCTGCTCCTCCTGGGCGCCGCCCCCTTCGTCGGCCTCGCCACCCTCGCCGCCCTCGTGGCCCTCGCGCTCACCGGGTGCGCCGACCCCGATGGCCTCGGCCCCGGCGAGGCCGTCCCGCCGGTCTCCGCGCAGCCGCGCCCGGAGGCGGTCTGGCCCGCCTGGTCGGGCGCGTCACCGCGGGCGCCGGGCGCGGACGCCGCCACGCGCCAGCCGCCGCCCAAGGCGCTCAAGGGCCTGCCGGAGGTCGGCCCCGGAGGCCTCGCCTCGCTGAACGTCCACGCGGTCCTGCGCGCCGATCCGCGTACGAAGCCGCTGGCCGGGCGGGATCTGATCGACGGGCCGGGGCGGGCCGGGCTCAGGCGGCCCGCGTTCCTGGACCTGACCGGCGACAAGAAGCCCGAGATGCTGGTGGCCGCGGACACCGAGAGCGGACGGAACGTCCTGGCCGTCTACAGCGCGCGCGGCGGCAAGGTCTACCCGGTCCTGCTCACCTCCGGGCGGCGCATGAGCGTCGAGACGATCGGCCCCGATCTGCTCGTCCGCACGCCGTGCGCGGAGGGCGGGGAGCAGGCCGTGCGCTTCCACTGGGACGGCGCGCGGATGTCCACGGTCAGCGACTTCAGGGACTACGAGAAGCGGCAGGGCGCTCAGGGCGGGCCCACGGAGCAGGGCGACCGGGGCAAGCAGGGCGGCCAGGGCAACCCCACGGAGCAGGCAGCGCCGGGCCCGGCGCCCGCGTCCCCGCCCCCGTCGCCGTCCCCGTCCCCGTCCGCGTCGCCACCTCCGCCTCCGTCCCCGTCGCCGTCTCCCTCGTCCGCCCGGCCGCCGGGAGGGTCCTGATGGCGCTCAGGATCGCGAGGCCTCTGGCGCCACGCAAGGCCGCCTCGTCCCGCCCCGGCGGCCGCACCCCGTCCCGCTCCGGCGCCCGCGCCTCGCTCAACGCCCTCGGGCTGCGCTGGAAGATCGCCGCGCTGCTCGCCGGGGGCTGCGCTGTCGTCGCCGTCGCCATCGGGCTGCTCATCCATCACGCCCGGCTCGACCAGGTCGTGGGGAACGCCCGGTCGCAAGCCACCGCGCAACTGATCCGCGTACGGCAGTTGTACGAGCTCACCGGGCAGGTCGATCAGAGTGACACGGACGCGGCCCTCGACGCCCCGGACCTGCCCGCGCCGCTGCGGCGGGCGGCGCTGGCCGGGCAGCGCACCACCTACCTCGACCTGGCCTCGGACGACCCGTGCGTCTGGGCGGCGCGGCCGGTCGGCGGCCGGGCCCGCCACGTCCTGTCCGTCCGCGAGCCGCTGCGCGAACAGGCCGACGAGGTGGCGGACTTCGACCGGCGGGTGATGTTCTCCGGCGGCGTGGTCGTGGCCCTCGCCGCGCTCGGCGGCGCGGGGCTCTCCAGCAGGCTGAGCCGTGAGCTGCGGACCGCCGCGGCCATCGCGCGCCGCATCAGCCAGGGTGAACTGGACGCCCGTATCGACCACCCCCGCCCGCCGGGCGTGCGGCACGGCAAGGACGAGGTGGCCGAACTGGCCACCGCGGTCGACACGATGGCCGCCTCCCTGCAACAGCGCCTGGAGGCGGAGCAGCGCTTCACCGCCGATGTCGCGCACGAGCTGCGCACCCCGCTGACCGGGCTGCACACGGCGGCCGAACTGCTGCCGCCGAGCCGCCCGACGGAACTCGTGCGCGACCGGGTCAGCGCCCTGCGCACCCTCACGGAAGACCTGCTGGAGGTGGCACGGCTGGACGCGGAGGTGGAGAGGCCGGACCTGGAGACGCATCCGCTGGGGCGGCTCGTCGAGGCGTTCGCGGAGCGCGCGGACGGCTCGGCGGCCGCGTTCACGGCGCGAGGGACCCGGGCCGCGTACGGCACGTTCGTACGCACCGACGTGCGCCGCCTGGAGCGGATCTTGACCAACCTGGTCGCCAACGCCCGCAAGCATGGCGGCGAGCCGGTCGAGGTGTGGGTCGAGGGCACGGGGGTCACGGTGCGCGACCATGGCCCCGGCTTCCCCGAGTGCCTCCTGAAGGACGGCCCGCAGCGCTTCCAGACCGGGGCGCGCGAGCGCGGGCAGGGCACCGGCCTCGGCCTGACCATCGCGTTCGGCCAGGCCCAGGTGATCGGTGCCCGCATCGGCCTCTCCAACGCGGCGGACGGCGGCGCGGTGGCGGTCGTCTGCCTGCCCCGCGCCTGACTCCAAGCGGCCGTCAGCCCCCCCCGGCTCCTAACTCCCGTACGGCCGCGCCGCCTTGGCGCCCCGCAGGGCCCAGCCCCACCAGGACAGCTGGTCGAGCATGGCCTTGGCGGCGGCGTCGGCGCCCGCCGGATCGCGGTGGTTGCCGGCGTCGTCGAAGAGCGCGCCGGCGTTGTGGAAGGAGACGGTGTCGCGGATGGTGACCGTGTGCAGCTCGGCGAAGACCGGACGCAGGTGCTCGACCGCGCGCAGGCCTCCGGAGAGCCCGCCGTAGGAGACGAAGGCGACGGGCTTGGCCTCCCACTCGGCCTTGTGCCAGTCGATGACGCTCTTCAGGGACGCCGGGTAGGAGTGGTTGTACTCGGGAGTGAGGACGACGAACGCGTCGGCGGCGGCCAGCTTCGGGGTGACCTTGGCGAGTTCGGCTGCCACGGGGGCGGACGGGTCGAAGGACAGGGAGGTCGGCAGGTCGACCTCGGCGAGGTCGACGACGTCGACGGAGAGGTCGGATCGTTCGCGGACCCGGGCGAGCAGCCACTCCGCGACGATCGGCCCGAAGCGGCCCTCGCGGTTGCTGCCGACGATCACGACGACGCGCAGCGGCGCGTTCGCCTCCCGGGCTGCGGCCTCAGAGGCGGAGGCGGGGGTGGAGGACGGGAACTGGGGGGACGTGGTCTCAGTCATGGACCAAGCCTCTTAGTTAAACCATGGTTCAGGTCAAGTGCTCCCGGTGACTAACCTGTCCGCATGACCGCGCATCTCGCACCGGACGCCAAAGAAGCCACCGTCGGAGAGCTCGCCGCACGCAGCGGAGTCGCCCCGTCCGCCCTGCGGTTCTACGAACGCGAGGGGCTCATCACGTCCCGCCGCACCTCGGGGAACCAGCGCCGCTACAGCCGCGACACGCTGCGCAGGGTCGCCTTCATCCGCACCTCGCAGCGGCTCGGCATCCCGCTCGCCACCATCCGTGAGGTGCTCGGCCTGCTGCCCGAGGACCGCACGCCGACCCGCGAGGACTGGGCGAGGATCTCCGCGTGCTGGCGCGCGGACCTCGACGACCGCATCCGCACCCTCCAGCGGCTGCGCGACAACCTCACCGACTGCATCGGCTGCGGCTGCCTCTCGCTCGCCAAGTGCGCGCTGACCAACCCGTGGGACGAGTTGGGTGAGGAGGGCCCCGGGCCGCGGCGCCTGCTGGACGACAAGGACCCGTGCGCCGACGGCACCGACGGCACTGGCGGCACTGGCGGCACTGGCGGCATCGGCGGGGACCGCGTGGGCGCGATGACACCTCAGGTCGCCCCGTGACAAGCTCCGCGCTGGTGCAGCGCATCGAGATCGACGGGCGTCCCGCCACCGCGGAGAGCCTCCGGTGGCCCGCCCTCGTCAACACCGGGCACTTCACCGCGATGCAGGTCAGGGGCGGCAAGATGCGCGGCATCGACCGCCACCTGGCCCGGCTCGACGCGGCGACGCGCGAACTCTTCGGGCACGAGCTGGACGGCGAGCGGGTGCGCGCCCTCATCCGGCACATCCTGCGCGGCGACCCCGAGGGCCCCAAGGGCCCTGTCAGCCCCGACGGTCCCGACGGTCCCGACGGCCCCAATGGTTCCGGCGACGTCATCGACGACGCCTCCGTGCGGGTCCACGTCCACGCCCCCGGCGGCGAACCGTCCCTGATGGTCACCGTGCGGCCGCCCACCGTACTGGCCGCCGCCCTGGCGGACCGCGCGCAGTCGCTGATGTCCGTGCCGTACCAGCGGCCTTTCGCCCACATCAAGCACCTGGGCGGCTTCGCGCAGGCCCGGTACGGCGAGCTGGCGCGGCGCGCGGGCTTCGACGACGCGCTGCTCACCGGCCCCGGCGGGGAGATCAGCGAGGGCGCCGTCACGAACATCGCCTTCTACGAGAGCACGCGGGACGGCACGCGGATCGTGTGGCCGGACGCGCCCCACCTGGCCGGCGTCACGATGCAGCTGATCGAGGCGCGCCTGCCCGCCGCCGGGCTGCCCACGCGGCACGCGCCCGTCACCCTCGCGGACCTCCCGTCGTACACGGGGGCGTTCGTGACGAACGCGTGGGGGGTCAGTCCGGTGCGGCGCATCGACTCGGTCGCGTTCGAGATCGACGAGAAGCTGATGGCGACGGTGGCCGGGATCTACGAGGAGGTTCCCTGGGACACGATCTGAGCGCGCCGCCGCGTCGGCGAACGCCTGGGGGTCACCCATTCACAGGCGCCGAGCACGTTCTTCGGAATCACGCCACCGAAACGCCGGTGACCTGCTGGAACTCTTCCGCCGAAGCTCCGGGGTTCCCCCATACGGCGGCTTTCTGATGTCACATCGGGAGGCGTGCGCCGCCGAGTGCCACTTACCTCGGTACAGCGGGGCTCGACCGACGCAGCGGCACTTGGGGGTGCCGCGGGGCGCGTCCCGCGAAGGCCTCGGAGGAACGAGCACCATGCGCAACGCCCGCCTGCTGTCCGGTACCGCGCTCGCCGTAGCGACGGCGGGCGCCCTGGCCGCCCCCGCGACCGCTGTCCCCGCAGCCGTCCCCGCGACCGCTGTCCCCGCGGCCACCGTCCCCGCCGTCGCCGCCGTCCCCGTCGGCGGGCTGGAGATCCAGCCCGCCACCGTCACCCCCGGTTCGGCCGTCACCGTGAGCACCACCGCCTGCGGCTCCGGCGGGACCGCGGCCGGCGACGCCAGTGCCGTCGGGGCGGGCACCTTCACCCTGGCACCCGGCAAGCGCCCCGAGGACGCGGTCGGACGGTTCGAGGTGCCACCGTCCGCGCAGCCGGGTACGTACGAGATCGTCGCGAAGTGCTCCGGTGCCGGAGGCGCCGGCGTGAAGAACAAGCAGGTGGCGGGCGATCTAGTGGTGACGATCACCTCCACCGCGGCCGCCGCGGAGCAGCCGCGGCCGCACCCGAGGGGACACGTGAAGACGGGGGTCGGCGGCGCGCTCGGTCCCGACCCCGTGCAGACCGCGGCGGGAGTGGCGGCCCTGGCCGTCGCCGCCGCGGGCGGTACCTGGCTCCTGCATCGCCGGGCGAGAGGCGACAGGATCTGACGGACACCCTCCGCTGTCCACCGGTACCGCCACCCCCGCCCTCTCCCGGCCTGTGTCCCCTCGTGGGCCGGGAGAGGGACGAGGGTCCGGCCCGACCGACCCCGAGGGGGACGCCGTATGCGCAACAGGACCGGCAACACCGTCATAGCGACCGTCAGTCTCGTGGCGCTGTGCTCCGGCGCGTGGCTGCTGAGCAGCGGCACCGCCTCGCACCCGCCGCCCCAGCCCTCCGCCGCGCAGGCCGCCCCGAGCCCGCCCGGCCTTCACCGGCCCCCCGACCCCGGCACCGGCACCGGCACCGCCGCGCTGCCGCCGTCCCCGCCCGATCGCGTGCGGATCCCCGCGATCGGCGTCGACGCACCCCTGATGGGGCTCGGCCTGACCCCTACGGGCAGCCTCGACGTGCCGCCGCCCGGACGGAAGAACCTGGCCGGCTGGTACGAGGCGGGCACCACGCCCGGCGAGCGGGGCACCGCGATCGTGGCGGGCCACGTCGACAACAAGGAGGGCCCGGCCGTCTTCTACGAGCTGGGCGCGCTGAGCAGGGGCCGCACCATCGAGGTCGAGCGCAGGGACGGCAGCGTCGCTGTCTTCACGGTCCATGCGAACGAGGTGTACGACGCCAAGGACTTCCCCGACGAGAAGGTGTACGGCGCGGCCGCGCGGCCCGAGCTGCGGGTCATCACCTGTGGCGGCAAGTACTCGAAGCAGACCGGCTACCAGGGCAACGTGGTGGTCTTCGCGCACCTGACGGCGGTGCGCTGAGCCGGGGCAGGCCAGCGCGTCACGCCACCCACTGTTCGTAGGCCATCTTCACCACGAGCCCGAAGACGGTGGTCAGCAGCACGACGCGGACGAAACCGCTGCCCTTCTTCAATGCCGTGCGGGCGCCGAACATGCCGCCCGCGAGGTTGAAGAGGGCCATCAGCGCGGCCAGTTGCCACAGGACGGCGCCCTGCCAGGCGAACATCGCGAGGGCACCGGCGTTGGTGCAGCAGTTGACGATCTTCGCGGTGGCGGAGGCGGCGACCAGATCGAGGTGGAGCACGGCGGTCAGGGCGAGCACGAGGAAGGTGCCCGTGCCGGGCCCGATCAGGCCGTCGTAGAAACCGATGCCGAGGCCCGCGAGGCCGATCGCGGCGAGGATGCGGCGCGGCGAGGCGGGCTCGGCGGAGGGCGCGGTGCCGAAGGCGGGCCGCAAAATCACGAAGGTGCCGACGGCGACGAGCACCACCATGATCACGGGTTTCAGTACGTCGGTGCTCATCCCGGCGGCGAAGAAGGCGCCGCCCATCGACCCGGCGAGCGCGGCGAGGCCGATCCGTACGGCGGTGGGCACATCGACGGGGGTCTTCTTCACGTAGGTCAGCGCGGCGCCGGTCGTGCCGACGATCGCCACGGCCTTGTTGGTGCCGAGGGCGTGCGCGGCCGGGGTACCGCCCGGCAGGCCGAGCAGGAGGGCGGGGAGCAGCAGCAGTCCGCCGCCGCCGACCACGGCGTCGATCCAGCCGGCCGCGAGGGCGGCGAGGCAGAGCACGACGACCGCGGTCATGGATATGTCAGGCATGATCGCGACCCTATGGAGGCGAGGCGCCGGCAGTCCACGAAAGACGGGGAGCCTTGAGCCTCTTCTGAGCTTCCACCCGCTCGCCCCTACGGCAACGACGCGACGCCGGGTGACGGGTGAGTGGGTGGGAGACGTCCGCCGCGTCCCGGCGGCACAGGCCCCTCACACCCACCCCCCGCGGACGCTGAGCGCACCGTTCCCCCGGAGAAACAACCCGGCCCCGGCCGGGAAACACCCGCCCCGCAGGCTGTCGAACATGACATCCACGGCAGTGGTGATCGGCACGGGCCTGGCCGGCGCCCGCGTAGCGCAGCGCCTCGGCGCCGAGGGCGCCGAAGGGCCCGAAGGCCCCGCAGGCACCCAGGGCCTCGGCACCGTACTCATCGGCGAGGAGGACCATGCCCCCTACAACCGCGTCCTCCTCGCGGAGGTCCTCGCGGGCCGGTACGGCGCGGACGTGATCGCCCTGCCGAAGCCGCCCGGCACCACCACCCTGCGCGCTCGCGCGGTCCGCGTCGACCGCGCGGAGCGCCGGGTCCACTGCGACGACGGCACCGTCGTCCCCTACGGCACCCTGATCCTCGCCACCGGCTCCAACCCGGTGCTGCCGCCCCTGCGCGGCCTGTTCGCGCCCGGCGCCCGTGAGCTGCCGGGCGGGGTGCACGCCTTCCGGACGATGGACGACTGCCTCGCCCTGGCCGCCGCCGTCACGCCCGGCGTCCGCGTCGTGGTCATCGGCGGGGGTCTCCTCGGCGTCTCGGCGGCCCGCGCGCTGGCCGAGCGGGGCGCGCAGGTCGTCCTGACGCAGCAGGCCGAGCGGCTCATGGAGCGCCAGCTCGACCCGGCCTCCTCGGAGCTGGTGCGGGCGCACCTGACGGGCCTCGGCGTCGAGGTGCACACCGAGTGCCGGGTGCGCGGGGTCGGCGTCACCGACGGGGCCGTGCGCAGCGTGGAGCTGGCCGACGGCTACGCGCTGGACACCGATCTGACGGTCCTCGCCTGCGGCGTCCGCCCCCGTACCGGTCTGGCGCTGGCCGCCGGGCTCGACGTACGCAAGGGCGTCGTCGTGGACGACCGGCTGCGCACCTCCGACCCGCACATCCGGGCCGTCGGTGACTGCGCGGAGCACGCGGGCCGCGTCTACGGCCTGGCGACGCCCGCCCTCGAACAGGCCGACGCGCTCGCCGACGACCTCCTCGGCCGCGGCGCCGCCCCCTACACCGGCAGCCGCATGCTCACCCGCCTCACCCTCGCGGGCCCGGGACCACTGGACCTGGCGGCGTTCGGCGACCCCGAGCCGCACCCCGACGACGACGTCATCCAGCTCGCCGACGCCACCCGCGGCACCTACCGCAAGGTCGTCGTCCGCGGCGACCGCCTGGTCGGCGGCGTCCTGCTCGGCGACCTGGCCTCGGTGGGCGCGCTCGCCCGCGCCTGGGAGGCGGACGACCCGCTGCCCGACGACGACAGCCCCCTGCTCCACCTGCTCACCCATCCCCAAGCTCTCGACTCCGTTCGAGCAGGGCAGACCCCCATCGGAGGCCGCTGACATGCCGACACCCCCGAACCCCGCACACACCCCGCGGGCCCCGCACCACCGCCCCACGATCGTGCTCGTCGGCCACGGCATGGTCGGCCAGCGCTTCCTGGAGGCCGCCGTCGAACGCGGTCTCGCCGCGAGCCACCGGATCGTGGTGCTCTGCGAGGAGCCGCGCCCCGCCTACGACCGCGTGCAGCTCACCTCATATTTCTCGGGCCGCACGCCCGACGAACTCTCCCTCACCGACCGGGCGTTCCTCGACGCACACGGCATCGAGCTGTACGTCGACGAGCCCGCCGACAGCTTCGACCGCGAGGCGAGGACGGTCACGGCCCGCTCGGGGCGTGTCGTCCCGTACGACACGCTGGTCCTGGCCACCGGTTCGTACCCCTTCGTGCCGCCCGTGCCGGGCAAGGACGCGACGGGCTGCTTCGTCTACCGCACCATCGAGGACCTCCTCGCCATCGAGGAGTACGCGAAGAAGCGCGCGACGACCGGCGCGGTGGTCGGCGGCGGTCTGCTCGGCCTGGAGGCGGCGGGCGCGCTGCGGGGCCTCGGACTGGCCACGCACGTCGTGGAGTTCGCACCCCGGCTGATGCCCGTGCAGGTCGACGAGGGCGGCGGCGCGGCGCTGCTGCGGACCATCACCGGCATGGGCCTGACCGTGCACACGGGCACCGGCACGCAGGAGATCGTGACGGGCGAGGACGGCGCGGTCACCGCCATGAAGCTCTCCGACGGCCAAGAACTCGCCACCGACCTGGTGGTGTTCTCCGCCGGTGTCCGCCCGCGCGACCAGCTCGCCCGCGCGCACGGCCTCACCGTCGGCGAGCGCGGCGGCATCACCGTCGACGAGCAGTGCCGCACCAGTGACCCGGACGTGTACGCGATCGGCGAGTGCGCGCAGGCCGTGGACGGCCGCGTGTACGGCCTGGTCGCGCCCGGCTACGAGATGGCGCAGACGGCCGCCGCCGCCATCGCCGCCGACCGTGAGGCGCGCTTCACGGGCGCCGACCTGTCGACCAAGCTGAAGCTCCTCGGCGTCGACGTCGCCTCCTTCGGCGACGCGCACGGGACGGCCGGGGGCTGTCTGGACGTCGTCTACTCCGACTCGCGGTCGGGCACGTACAAGAAGCTGGTGATGGGCGCGGGCGGCGAGCTGCTCGGCGGCATCCTCGTCGGTGACGCGGAGGCGTACGGACTGCTGCGTCCGCTCACCGGGACCGTGCCGCCGCTGCCGCCCGAGCAGCTGGTGCTGCCGGAGGGCGCGGGCGCCCCCGTCGCGCTGGGCCCGGAGTCGCTGCCGGGCTCGGCGGTGATCTGCAGCTGCCACAACGTCACGAAGGACGCCATCCAGGCCTGCGCCACGCTGCCCGAGGTGAAGAAGTGCACCAAGGCCGGTACGGGCTGCGGCAGTTGCGTGAAGGTCATCGGGCAGCTGCTTCCGCACTCCGGCGACAAGGGGCTGTGCGGCTGCTTCGGCCAGACCCGCCAGGAGCTGTACGAGATCGTCCGCGTCCTGCGGATCACGTCGTTCCGCGCGCTGCTCGACGGGCACGGGCGTGAGGCGGCGCGCGGCGGCGAGGGCTGCGAGGTGTGCAAGCCGGCGGTCGGCTCGATCATCGCCTCGCTGGCCCCGACGATCGGCGCCGAGGGCCATGTCCTGGACGGCGAGCAGGCCGCGCTCCAGGACACCAACGACCACTTCCTCGCCAACCTCCAGAAGAACGGCTCCTACTCGGTGGTCCCCCGCATCCCCGGCGGCGAGATCACCCCGGAGAAGCTCATCGTCATCGGCGAGGTGGCGCGGGACTTCGGCCTCTACACGAAGATCACCGGCGGCCAGCGTATCGACCTCTTCGGGGCCCGCGTCGAGCAACTGCCGATGATCTGGACACGGCTGGTGGACGCTGGCTTCGAGTCCGGGCACGCGTACGGCAAGGCGCTGCGCACGGTGAAGTCCTGCGTCGGGCAGACCTGGTGCCGCTACGGCGTGCAGGACTCCGTGCGCATGGCCATCGACCTGGAGCTGCGCTACCGCGGCCTGCGGGCGCCCCACAAGCTGAAGTCGGCGGTGTCCGGCTGCGCCCGTGAGTGCGCGGAGGCCCAGTCCAAGGACTTCGGCGTGATCGCCACGGCGAGCGGCTGGAACCTGTACGTGGGCGGCAACGGCGGCGCCACCCCGCGCCACGCCGACCTGCTCGCGCAGGACCTGGACGACGCGGAACTGGTGCGCCTGATCGACCGGTTCCTGATGTTCTACATCCGCACCGCCGACCGTCTGGAGCGCACCGCCGCCTGGCTGGAGCGGATCGACGGCGGCCTGGACCACGTACGGGATGTGGTCGTCCACGACTCGCTGGGCATCTGCGCCGAGCTGGAGGCGCTGATGGCCGACCACGTCACGCACTACCGCGACGAGTGGGCGGCCACCCTCGACGACCCGGAGCGGCTCGCGCGCTTCGTGTCCTTCGTGAACGCGCCGGGCGTGCCGGACCCGACGGTCGGCTTCGTCCCGGAGCGGGACCAGATCAAGCCGGACCTGCCCCTGCTCTCCCTCAGCCCCCGGCCCCTGGAAGGAGCCTCCCGATGAGCACCGCCCCCACGCGTGTCCAACTGCGCTACGCGGACGACTGGTTCGAGGTCTGTGAGCGCGCCCGGCTGACCCCGGGCCGGGGTCTTGCGGCCCTGCTGCCCGACGGCCGCCAGGCGGCGCTCTTCCTCGACCGCGAGGGGCGCGCGTACGCGATCGACAACCGCGATCCGTTCACGGGCGCCGCGGTGCTCTCGCGGGGCCTGCTCGGCTCGCAGGGCGGGCGGCCGTTCGTCGCCTCGCCGCTCCTCAAGCAGCGGTTCGACCTGGAGACGGGGCGGTGCCTGGACGACGACGAGGTGTCGGTGGCGGTGCATCCCGTACGCCTTGCTTGACCGGTCGTTCCAGAAAAACCTTGACCGATCGTTCCAGAAAGACATAGCGTCTCCCCTGTGGCCAGGACCAAGGAATTCGATCCGGACGCCGCGCTCCAGTCGGCCCTAGAGCTGTTCTGGCGGCGCGGCTACGAGGCGACGTCCATGGCGGACCTCGTCGAGGCGCTCGGCATCGGGCGCGCCAGCATCTACGCGACCTTCGGCAACAAGCACGACCTGTACCTGAAGGCCCTGGAGCGGTACGCCGAGATCCAGAACCCGCGACTGGTCGCCGACCTGTCCCGGCCCGGCCCCGCGCTGCCCGCGGTGCGCGAGGCCCTGCGCCGCTTCGCCGGTGAGGCCACGTCCGCCGAGTACCGGCACTGCGGCTGCTTCATCACCAACACCGCGGCCGAACTGGGCCCGCACGACGCCGCGGCCCAGCGCCACGTCGAGCGCAGCTGGGAGCACATCGAGACCCTGCTGCACTCCGCGCTCGTACGCGCCCGGGCGCAGGGCGAGCTGCCCGAGGACCGCGATCCGCTGACGCTCGCCCGGATGCTGCTCGTCCTGATGCAGGGCCTGCGCGTGGTCGGCAAGGCATCCGCGGACCCGGCGCGGGTGCGGGACGCGGTGGAGCAGGCGCTGACCCTCCTGGACTGACGGATCCCCACCTCCGGTCACACTTTCGCACGCCCTGATTTCACACGCCCCTGATTCCGCACGCCCTGATATTGAACCGAACGGTCAAGAAAAGAGTTGTGTCATGACACCAGTCACCCGCGCCCGCTTCACCGGCCGTACCGCCCTCGTCACCGGCGGCGGCTCCGGCCTCGGTCGCGCCATCGCCCGTGCGTTCGCCGCCGAGGGGGCGAACGTCGTCGTCGCCGGGCGCACCGAAGCCCCCCTGAAGGAGACCGTGGCCCTCATCGAGGCCACCGGCGGCACGGCGCTCGCGGTCACCGCCGACGTCTCCCGCTCGGCGGACATCACCGCTCTGCTCACCGCGACCGTGGACCGCTTCGGCTCACTGGACGTGGCCGTCAACAACGCGGGCGTCCTGCGGGCCGGGCCGTTCACCGAGCTGGCCGAGGAGGACTGGCGCACCATGCTCGACATCAACGTCACCGGCGTCCTGCTGGCCCTCCAGGCCGAGATCAAGCAGATGCGTACGCAGGCCGCGGGCGGCGCGATCGTCAACATCGCCTCGAACGTGGGCGCCCACCACAGCGTGCCGGGCGCGACCGCCTACGGGGCGACCAAGGCGGCGGTGACCGCGCTGAGCCGCGCGGCCGCCGCCGAGCACATCCGCGACGGGGTCCGCATCAACACCGTCAGCCCGGGGGCATCGGACACCTCCATGTCGCTGCGCGCCGGCGAGACCGACGCCGACCGCGCGGCGCGCATGAAGGAGGAGTCACCGCTGGGCCGGGTCTCGACGACGGAGGAGGTCGCCGCGGCCGTGCTGTACCTGGCGTCGGACGATTCCGCCCCTGTGGTCGGCACGGACCTGCTCATCGACGGCGGCGCATCGGCCTGAGCCGGCCCCATCGCGGGCGTACGCGATTCCACCACCGCCGGCGCGACCAAGCCGGGACCGTCCCTGGCGGTAGGCGCGTCCTTAAGGGCCGCTGGCCCCGCCCTACCGCAGCCCCGACGCCTCGAACACGCCGCGCGCCGCCGCCCCGTCGACCTGCTCGGTGAGCCGCCGCAGTTCGGCGTAGCCCGTCCTGAGCAGGCCCGCCTCCCGCGCGGCGCGGGCCCCCCGGTCAAGGCGGTGCAGCAGCAGCGGGTCGGCGAGGAGGATCCGGGGGTCGAGCTCGACGCGGTTGCCGAGCGAGTCGCACAGGACCAGGCGCGCGGCCACGCCCCCGCTGTACCGCACGGCGGTCAGCAGGCCGGTGCAGACGTGCCTGCGGCGGCCGAGCCCCTGGACGGCGAGCCAGCCGGGGCCCGTCGTCACCCGCGCGGGGTGCAGCACCACGTACAGCAGCGCGGCGAGCCCCCACCACAGGGCGCACCTGAGCGCGGTGAGCGTGCCGCTGACCAGGTCGAGGAGGACCACGAGCACCAGCAGGCCCAGCGCGCACAGGACGGCGGACCGCACCTGGGCCGTCCAGTTCCGGTCAGTCGTCACCGCGTCCGCCGCACCGGGCCGTGCAGCGCCCCGAATCGTCCTGTCGTGTCCCATGTGCGGCACCGTAAGACGCGCCGCGCCACCGCCACGCCGTTCTTGACGCCGCGCATACACCGGGGGTGAACACCTTGACGGAGCGCTGACGCGACGCGCGGCCCCCAGGCCGGCACTCGGCCGCGAGACCCTCTGTCGTAATCGCCGCGCATGGTTGATCGTTGGGCCGACACGTACAGGCACTCCCACATCACGTACTCCGACCTCACGCAGGGGGACGACCGCCATGACCATCAGCCGCAGGACACTGCTCGGGACCGGCGCGGCGCTCGGGCTGCTCACCGCGTGCGGTGCCAACACGGGCCGGGGCGGCGGCGGTTCGGGCGGCAGGGGCCCGCGGCTCGCGCAGTGGTACCACCAGTACGGCGAGGCGGGCACCGAGCAGGCCGTGAAGCGGTACGCCGCCGCGTACGAGAAAGCCGACGTCCAGGTGCAGTGGCGGCCCGGAAACTACGACGAGCAGACCGCCGCCGCCCTGCTCACCGACTCCGGGCCCGACGTCTTCGAGGTCAACGGCCCCTCCCTGGACCAGATCCGCAAAGGGCAGGTCGTCGACCTCACCGACCTCTTCGACGGCGTGCGGGACGACTTCAACCCGGTGGCGCTCGCCCCGAAGACGTACGACGGGAAGATCTGGGCGATCCCCCAGGTCGTCGACATGCACCTGCTCTACTACCGCAAGAGCCTGCTCGACGACGCGGGTGTCGAGCCGCCCCGCAGCATGGAGGCGCTGGTCGACGCGGCGAAGGCGCTGACGACGAAGAAGGTGAAGGGCCTCTTCCTCGGCAACGACGGCGGGGCGGGCGCCCTCGGCGTCACCCCGCTGTACGCGGCCGGTCTCTCCTGCGTCACGGAGGACGGCGAGGTCGGCTTCGACGACCCGGCCGCCGCCCGCGCGCTCGGCAGGCTGCGCCAGCTGTACGCCGACAAGTCGCTGCTGCTCGGCGCGCCCTCCGACTGGTCGGACCCGTCGGCGTTCACGCAGGAGCTGACCGCCATGCAGTGGTGCGGCCTGTGGGCGCTGCCGGCCGTACGCGAGGCCCTGGGCGACGACTTCGGTGTCCTCGCCCTGCCCGCCGAGGGCTCGGGCGGAAGGCCCGCGCTGCCCGTGGGGTCGTACGGCGCGGCGGTGAACGCCCGCAGCGACCACAAGAAGGAGGCGAAGGACTTCCTGAGGTGGCTGTGGATCGACAAGACGGAGTACCAGGAGGACTTCGCGCTCTCCTACGGCTTCCACATCCCGGCCCGGCTCTCCCTCGCGAAGAAGGCCGGCAAGCTGAAGGAGGGCCCGGCGGCGGACGCCGTGCGCTACTCCACCGCGTACGGCTACGCCGAGCCGCTGCTGTGGACACCGGCGAGCCGCGCCGCGTACCAGGACGCGCTGAGCCGGATCATCAAGTCGGGCGCGAACCCGCGGAGCGAGCTCAAGTCCGTCGTGCGCGAGGTGCGGGCGGAGCTGGCCCGGGCCGGGAAGAAGCCGTGAGGCGGGCGTTGGCGCCCCGGAAGCCGCTGGGCACCCAGAACCGCACGCTGTGGTTCTGGGTCTTCGTCGGCCCGTTCTTCCTCGGCCTGGTCCTCTTCACGTACGTACCGCTCGCCTGGAGCGTCTACCTCAGCTTCTTCGACGCCCACAACACGGTCTCGCCGACGGACTTCGTCGGCCTCGACAACTACACGGCGATGCTGCGCAACGAGGCGTTCACCGACAGCCTCGTCACCTTCGCGGTCTTCTCGGCGTTCATCGTGCCGACGACGTTCGTCCTGTCGCTGGCGCTCGCCCTGATGGTCAACCGCGCGCGGCGGGCGCAGGCGTTCTTCCGGTCGGTCTTCTTCCTGCCCGCCGCGTGCAGCTATGTCGTGGCGGCGCTGATCTGGAAGCTGTCGATCTTCAACGGCGTGCGGTTCGGGCTCGCCAACACCGTCCTCGGCTGGTTCGGCGCCGACCAGATCGCGTGGCTGTCGACGACACAGCCGCCCTGGTACTGGCTGGTCATCGTCACCGTGCGGCTCTGGCTCCAGGCGGGCTTCTACATGATCCTGTTCCTGGCGGGTCTGCAACGGATCTCCCCCACCCTCTACGAGGCGGCGGCGGTGGACGGGGCGCGGCCCGGCTGGCAGGTGCTGCGCCACATCACGCTCCCGCAGCTGCGCGCCACCTCGGTCGCGGTGACGCTGCTGCTGGTGATCAACGCCTTCCAGGCCTTCGACGAGTTCTACAACCTGCTCTCGGACTCCCAGGGTTATCCGCCCTACGCCCGCCCGCCGCTCGTCTACCTCTACTACACGGCGCTCGGGCAGGAGCAGAACCTCGGGTTCGGCAGCGCGGGCGCGGTGATCCTCGCGCTGATCATCGCGGTGGTGACGGTCGGCCAGGCGCGCTGGTTCGGCCTCGGCGGGAAGGAGGGCCGACAGCCGTGACGGCACCCGTGAAAAGGCCCGTGGACGACGCCCTGGTCCGGGTGGGCCGCGCCCTGCGCCTGGTCCTGCTGATCGCGCTCGCCCTGCTGTTCCTGATCCCCTTCTACCTCCTCGTCCGCAACGGCCTGGCGTCGGAGCGGGACATCACCTCCCCGGACTGGACGTTCTTCCCGTCCACCCTGCACTGGTCGAACATCGAAGAACTCTTCGACGACCCGACGGTGCCGATGGCGCGCGCTCTGCTCAACTCGACGCTGATCGCCGTCGCGACGACCCTCGGCACGGTCGGCCTCGCCTCGCTCGCCGGGTACGGCCTGGCGCGCATCCCCTACCGCCACGCCGACCGCGTGTTCTACGCGATCCTCGGCACGATGATGGTCCCGGCGGCCGTCACGTTCGTCCCCAGCTTCGTCCTGGTCTCGTCCCTGGGCTGGGTGTCGACCCTGCGCGGCCTGATCGTCCCGACCCTCTTCTCGGCCTTCGCGTGCTTCATCTTCCGGCAGTACTTCCTGGGCTTTCCCCGGGAGCTGGAGGACGCGGCCCGGGTGGACGGCCTCGGCCACTGGCGTACGTACTGGCGCGTGGTCGTCCCGAACTCCCGGCCCGTCTTCGCGGCCGTCGCCGTGATCGTGTTCATCGGCGCGTGGAACTCCTTCCTGTGGCCCCTGGTGATCGGCCAGGACCGGGAGGCGTGGACGGTCCAGGTGGCGCTGGCCACCTTCACCACGTCCCAGGTCATCCGCCTGCACGAACTGTTCGTCGCGGCGGCGGTCTCGATCGTGCCGCTGCTGGTGGTCTTCCTCTTCTTCCAGCGGTGGATCGTGGCGGGGGTGGAGAGGTCGGGGATCGACGACTGAGCCGGCCGCCCTTTGGCCCCCGGGCCGGTAACAGGCCCTACGCCCCGCCCACCGCCGTCAGCAACGCCAGCGGTGCCGCCGCCGACTTCGACTCCAGGGCACACGCGTGCGGGTACGGGACCGGCACCGGGTACGCCCCCTTGTCGTAGCCCGCGAGGACCTCCGGGAGGCGGCCGCCCGCCGTGGTGGCGGCACAGACCAGGCCGCGGGCCACCGTGCGCGCCTCTTCGTGGAGGCCGTAGCGCGCGAGGCCCAGCGCGATCAGGGCGTTGTCGTGCGGCCACACCGAACCCCGGTGGTAGGAGAGCGGATGGAACGCGGGCTGCCCGGCCGCGACCGTCCGTACGCCCCAGCCCGAGAAGAAGTCCGGCTCCAGGAGCCGCCGGCCCACCGCCTCGCCGTACTCCTTGTCGAGCAGCCCCGACCACAGCAGGTGCCCGGCGTCCGAGGCGAGCGCGTCGACCTGGTGGCCCTCGCCGTCGAGCGCGAGGGCCGGGAAGTTCCGCCCCGCCATCCAGAAGTCCCGCTGGAAGCGGTCCCGCAGGTCGGCCGCCGCCTGCGCGAGCAGGTCCGCGTACACGGGGTCGTCCCAGGCGGTCCGCGCCAGCCAGGCGGTGCGGACCAGGGCGTCGTACGCGTACCCCTGCGCGCCCGCGGCCATGACCGGCCCGCTGGCCCCGCTGCCGTCGGCGGAGCAGATCGCGCCGGGCGAGTCCTTCCAGTTCTGGTTGGCGAGGCCGCCCTGGTCCGCGCGGTAGACGAGGTAACCGCGCGAGGTGAGCCCGCCGTGGTCCAGCATCCAGCCGACGGCTGCGCGCGCGGCCGGTTCGAGGCGGCGGGCGAGCGCGGTGTCCCCCATGTGCTCGGTGTAGGCGCCGAGGAGCACCAGGAACAGCGGCGTCGCGTCGACCGAGCCGTAGTAGCGGCCGAACGGCACCTGCCCGAAGTGGGCGAGTTCACCGTGCCGCACCTCGTGGACGATCTTGCCGGGCTGGGCGACCGCGCCCCGGACGGCCTGGGTGGCCTGCGTCGCGGCGAGCGCGGGCAGCGTCGCCGCCGCCAGGTCCGGCACGTAGGGCAGGGCGAAGAGGGAGGTCAGCAGGGCGTCGCGGCCCAGCAGGGCGAGGAACCAGGGCACGCCCGCGCCCGGCACGCTCAGCGCCTCGCCGTCCGGGCCCGCCGCGGGGACCCTCAGCACCGCGAGGTCGGCGAGGCCGCGCGCGCAGGCGTCGGCGAGGGCGGGCCACCGGGTGGGCAGGGTGACGCCGGACGCGAAGCCGGCCTGGATGGACGCCAGTTGGTCCGCGGCGTCGGCGGGCGAGGCGGGCAGGTGGGGCTCGGCCTCGCCGTGCGGACACGCGGCGGCACGCAGTGCCACCTCGACCGTGTCGTGCGCGTCGAGCTCCAGCGTCCATACGAGGCGCCGCGCGCCGCCACCGGTCTCCTCGACGGCGTCCGGCGCGGGGTCGGCGGTCACCGTCGTCCGCGCCCGCCACTCGCCGCGCCGGTAGCCGAATTCGACGCCCCGCACGCCGCCCTCGCCGTCCTCGCCTTCCGTCGCCCGCCGGGTCCTGACGGCGCCCGGCTTCGCGTACGTGCGGTGATCGGCGCGCAGTTCGAACTGGTCGGTGAAGTCGGCGTCCACGGTCAGCGCGATCCGCACCCGCGTCGCTTCCGTACGGTTGCTCACGATCCGCAGACACTCCACGAACGCGCCGTCCGCCACGGCCTGTTCGCGCAGGAGCGTGTACGCGGGCGGCTCCTGGCGGCCCCCGCGCGGCACGAGCACGCAGCGCGCCGCGTCGGTGGCGGCCGCGGACATCTCGACCGGCGCGAGGACCTCGGGCACGGCCCCGTCGGCGGTCAGCTGCCAGCGGCTCAGATGCCGCGCGTCCCGTACGAACAGGCCGTCCGGTCCCGCGCCGCCGCCGCGCGCGCCGCCCACCCCGCTGATGTCGCCGCCCGCGCCGACGGCCGCGAAGGTCCGTCCCCGCACCAGCAGCCGATGCCGGTCACTCATGGTCCCACCCCTCTTCCGCGAACTCTCCCTCGGACGCCCGGCCGGACTCCCCCTCGGCCCCTTCGAAGAGCCCGTCCCGCCCCTCGTGCAGCAGGTCCAGCGTGAGCGCCGCCGTCCAGCCGAAGCCGCGCGCGCCGTATCCCTCGCCCGTGTACGGATCCACGTACTCCGCGAAGCCGGACGCGCCCGCCGCGTCGAGCATGGCCTCGCGCAGCCCGTCCGCCAGGCCGTCTTCGCCGTGCAGCCGAAGGCCCTTTCCCACGAGCCAGTTGACGTTGAACCACGCCGGTCCGCGCCAGTAGCGGCGACGGTCGAAGGCGGTCCCGGTCAGGTCGTGGCTCGGCACGAGCCGCGCCGTGCCGCCGAGCCCGAAGTGCGGGCCCCGGGCGGTGCGCACCAGGGCGGCGGCGACGCCGGGCGGCAGCGCGGGCAGCACGAGCGGGACCAGCCCGGTGACGCCCCGCTCGCCGATGAGTTCCCCGGAGCGCAGGTCGCGGCAGAGGAACAGTCCCCGGCCCGGATCCCACAGGCGTGCCACGAGGGTTCTCGTCAGGGCCCGGGCGCGGGCGCGGCGCTCGTGTGACCGGGCCGCCGCCCGGCCGCCCGACTCGGCCTCGATCAGAACGAGTGCGTACTCCGAGGCGATCAGCAGCGCGTTGAAGGCGGGGTCCTCGACGCGGAACGTGCCCACCGCGGCACCGGGGCCGATCACGTCGGGTCCGGTCGCGTCGGGGCCCGTCACATCGAGGCCCGTCACATCGGCGTACCCCCGGTCGCGGTAGTCCGCCGCGAGCCGCACATACCGTCCGTAGTCCGCGTCGGTCGGCCGGTCCTCGGGCACCCCGTGGTCCAGGTCGGCGCGGTGGAAGGCGCCCGGCGCGGCCGGTGCCACGCGGCTCAACGGGCCGTCCCAGCAGGGGCTGTTGTCCATGCCCTGCTCCCACGGGTGCAGCACGGCGGCCAGCCCCGCCCCGCCCGCGTCCCTGCTCTCCAGCAGATAGCGGTGCCAGGCGGCGAGGCGGGGGCGGAGGCGGGCGAGGAAGGAGCGGGCGCGGGACAGACCGGGGTCGGCGCGGTGCACGAGCCAGGCGGCGAGCGCGTGCACCGGCGGTTGCACGATGCCGGAGGTCTGCACGTCAGCGGGGGCTCCGGCCGCCCGCCCCGCCGTGGCCGAGCGCCAGAAGTCGGGGCCCGGGAAATAGGCACCCAGGGGGACGGCGTCGTTGAAGACGATGTGCGGGACGCGGCCGTCGCCCCACTGGGCGGACAGCAGCGTCTCCAGCTCCAACTGGGCCCGCAGCGGCGAGAGATGGCGCAGCCCGATCGCGATGAACGCGGAGTCCCACGACCACTGGTGCGGATAGAGCGCCCGGGACGGCACGGTCGAGGTCCCCGTCCAGTTCGCCCACAGCACCTCGGCGGCGCGCTCCCGCAACGGCTCCCGCGACGAGGCGGCGGCGCGCAGGGCGGCGCGGTGCGCGAGGGGCTGGGCGGTCGTGCTGCGGTCCACGCGGGTCTCCCGGAGGCCTTCGGCGTCTCGTCAGGACGTGTCGTCAGGACGCCCCGTCAGTTCGGTGGCGGACACCCTGGGGTTACGTCTACTTCACACGCAAAACCCAATATGTAACGCTGAGTTGTCGAGCACAAGGGGGCGCGTCAAGCCCGCACGGATACGCCACGCGGGCCGCGCCGGCCGTACGGTGAGCGTCGACGAAGGCGTGTTCGAACGGGGAGGGTCCATGGGCTCGGCAGGCCGCAGCACCAGCACCGCCACCACCGTCACCATCACCACGGAAAGCTCCGCGGCCCCGACGAGGGAGCCCACCGGCACGGGTGACGGCACCACGCCCACCGCGCGCCCCCTCCCGCGCGCCCGCACCGCCGCGGGTCAGCCCGGCGCCGGCGAGCTGCTGCACCTCGTACGCAGCGGCAGGGCCACCACCCGCGGCACCCTTCAGGAGGTCACCGGCCTGTCGCGGGCCACGGTGGGACAGCGCCTCGGGCGGCTGTTCCGGGCCGGGTGGCTGCGGGAGGCGGCCGGGGACCCTGCGGACTCACCGCTCGGCGGGCGGCCCGCGCTCCGCCTGGAGTTCGACGAGACGCACGCCGTGGTGCTCGCCGCCGCCCTGGAGACCCGGCATGCCCGCACCGCCCTGCTCACCCTCGGCGGCGAGATCATCGCCGAGCGGTCCGGCCCCCTCACGGTCGAGGACGGCCCCGAAGCGGTCCTCGACGGACTGGGCGCCCGCTTCGGCGAGCTGCTGCGCGAGACCGGGCGGCCCGCCGCGTCGGTCTGCGGCATCGGCCTCGCCGTGCCGGGTCCGGTGGACACCAGGACGGGCCGCGTCGTCCAGCCGCCGATCATGCCGGGCTGGGACGGCTACGACATAAGGGCCCGCCTGCGCCATGCGCTCACCGAAGCCCTGCCCGCCCCCACCCTCCCCGAACTCCCCGTCCTCGTCGACAACGACGCCAACCTCATGGCGTACGGCGAACAGCACACCCACTACCCGCACTGCGCCGCCTTCGCCCTGGTCAAGGTCTCCACGGGCATCGGCGCGGGCGTCGTCGTGGACGGCGCCGTCTACCGCGGCATCGACGGCGGCGCGGGCGACATCGGCCACATCCGGGTGCCGGAGGGCGCGGACGCCCTGTGCAGGTGCGGCTCCCACGGCTGTCTCGCCGCCGTGGCCAGCGGCGGGGCGGTGGCCCGCAGGCTGACGGAGGCGGGCGTACCGGCGGCCTCCGGCTCAGATGTGCGGGCCCTCCTGGAGGCGGGCCACCCCGAGGCCGTACGGTTCGCGCGCGAGGCCGGGCGGCACGTCGGCGAGGTCCTGGCGACCGTCGTGACCCTCCTGAACCCGGGCGTTCTCATGATCGCCGGGGATCTGGCCGGAACCCCCTTCCTCACGGGCGTACGGGAGCTGCTCTACCAGCGGGCCCTGCCCCGCTCCACCGCCCACCTGGACGTCGTCACCTCCCGCCTCGGCGGGCGCGCGGCCCTGATCGGCGCGGCAACACTCGTGGTGGAGCACTTGTACGCCCCCGGGCGCGCGGAGGAGCGGCTCGCCGCGCTGGGGGTGTAGCGGCGGGCGGGCGGTGGCCGGCGACGTCTCCCACAGCGCGCGCCGACCGTCCGGATGGTGACATCGAGCCGCCTCAAACGGCGTGATTCTCGCCACCCCTGATAGAGCAACCGCTCAGATGAGCGCTTTATCGGCGACTGCACTTCTCCAAGGAGTGGCACTCAGTGCCAATGCTCGATCATTCATGACCTGAACTCACATCTGAGAATTTCTCGCTCGTTTGAGCGTTTCGCAGGGTCTACGGGGGTTGCCCCTTCAAGAGTTGAACACAGCGCCCTCCCTCTTCCTACCGCCGAGTCACTTTCGATCTAGCGGCGGACGGGTGGTTACGGCCGCATGACGCGCAAGTGGACGTACCCAGGCGCCTTCGATCTGGGTATGTTCCTCGCCGTCAGGGCAGCCACCGAGTCCTCGAGGAGTCGAGACCCGTGTCGGAAAACAAAGATCTCCACGTAGCTCACACGAGTGAGACGACCGAGGCGACCGAAGCGGTGAAGTTCGTTTACGACTTCACCGAGGGCAACAAGGACCTCAAGGACCTTCTCGGCGGCAAGGGCGCCAACCTCGCCGAGATGACCAACCTCGGCCTGCCCGTCCCTCCGGGCTTCACCATCACCACCGAGGCGTGCAAGACGTACCTCGACAGCGGTGAGGAGCCGGCGGCGCTCCGCGACGAGGTCAGCGCGCACCTCGACGCCCTGGAGAAGAAGATGGGCAAGAAGCTCGGCCAGGCCGACGACCCGCTGCTCGTCTCCGTCCGCTCGGGCGCCAAGTTCTCCATGCCCGGCATGATGGACACGGTCCTGAACATCGGGCTCTCCGACAAGTCCGTGACCGGCCTCGCCAAGCAGTCCGGCGACGACCGCTTCGCGTGGGACTCCTACCGCCGGCTCATCCAGATGTTCGGCAAGACCGTCCTCGGCGTCGAGGGCGACCTCTTCGAGGACGCGCTGGAGGCCGCCAAGAAGGCGAAGAAGGTCTCGGTCGACACCGACCTCGAAGCCGGCGACCTGAAGAAGCTCGTCACGAAGTTCAAGAAGATCGTCAAGACGGAGGCCGGGCGGGACTTCCCGCAGGACCCGCGCGAGCAGATGGACCTCGCGATCCGTTCGGTCTTCGAGTCGTGGAACACCGACCGCGCCAAGCTCTACCGCCGCCAGGAGCGCATCCCGCACGACCTCGGCACGGCCGTCAACGTCTGCTCGATGGTCTTCGGCAACCTCGGCCCGGACTCCGGCACGGGCGTCGCGTTCACCCGCGACCCGGCCAGCGGCCACCAGGGCGTGTACGGCGACTACCTCCAGAACGCGCAGGGCGAGGACGTCGTGGCGGGCATCCGCAACACCGTGCCGCTCGCCGATCTGGAGCAGATCGACAAGAAGTCGTACGACCAGCTCATGCAGATCATGGAGACCCTCGAAACGCACTACAAGGACCTGTGCGACATCGAGTTCACCATCGAGCGCGGCCAGCTGTGGATGCTCCAGACCCGCGTCGGCAAGCGCACCGCCGGTGCCGCCTTCCGCATCGCGACGCAACTCGTCGACCAGGGCCTGATCGACGAGGCCGAGGCGCTCCAGCGCGTCAACGGCGCGCAGCTCGCGCAGCTGATGTTCCCGCGCTTCGACGCGGACTCCAAGGTGCAGCAGCTCGGCCGCGGCATCGCCGCGTCGCCGGGTGCGGCGGTCGGCAAGGCCGTCTTCGACTCGTACACCGCGATCAAGTGGTCGCGTTCGGGCGAGAAGGTCATCCTGATCCGCCGCGAGACCAACCCCGACGACCTCGACGGCATGATCGCCGCCGAGGGCATCCTGACCTCGCGCGGCGGCAAGACCTCCCACGCGGCGGTCGTGGCGCGCGGCATGGGCAAGACCTGTGTCTGCGGCGCGGAGGAGCTGGAGGTCGACACCAAGCGGCGCCGCCTCACCGCGCCGGGCGGCATCGTCGTCGAGGAGGGCGACGTCGTCTCCATCGACGGTTCGACCGGCAAGGTCTACCTCGGTGAGGTGCCCGTCGTGCCCTCCCCCGTCGTGGAGTACTTCGAGGGCCGCATGCACGCGGGCGCCGACGACGCCGACGAGCTGGTCGCCGCCGTGCACCGGATCATGGCGTACGCCGACCGCGTACGGCGGCTGCGGGTGCGCGCCAACGCGGACAACGCCGAGGACGCGCTGCGGGCCCGCCGCTTCGGCGCGCAGGGCATCGGCCTGTGCCGCACCGAGCACATGTTCCTCGGTGAGCGCCGCGAGATGGTCGAGCGCCTGATCCTGGCCGACGCCGACGACGAGCGCGAGGACGCCCTCAAGGAACTCCTCCCGCTCCAGAAGCAGGACTTCGTCGAGCTGTTCGAGGCGATGGACGGCCTGCCGGTCACCGTCCGCCTGCTGGACCCGCCGCTGCACGAGTTCCTGCCGGACATCACGGAGCTCTCCGTCCGGGTCGCCCTCGCCGAGTCCCGCAAGGACGCCAACGAGAACGACCTGCGCCTGCTCCAGGCCGTCCACCGCCTGCACGAGCAGAACCCGATGCTGGGCCTGCGCGGCGTACGCCTCGGCCTGGTCATTCCCGGCCTGTTCACCATGCAGGTACGGGCCATCGCGGAGGCGGCGGCCGAGCGGAAGAACGCCAAGGGCGACCCGCGCGCGGAGATCATGATTCCGCTCGTCGGCACCGTCCAGGAGCTGGAGATCGTCCGTGAGGAGGCCGAGCAGGTCATCGCGGAGGTCATCGAGTCCACCGGCGTCGAGCTGAAGCTCGCTCTCGGCACGATGATCGAGCTGCCGCGCGCCGCGCTGACGGCCGACCAGATCGCGGAGGCCGCGGAGTTCTTCTCCTTCGGTACGAACGACCTCACGCAGACCGTCTGGGGCTTCTCGCGGGACGACGTGGAGGCGAGCTTCTTCACGGCCTACCTGGAGAAGGGCATCTTCGGGGTCTCGCCGTTCGAGACGATCGACAAGGACGGCGTCGGCAAGCTGGTGAAGGACGCGGTGAAGGCCGGCCGCGCCACGCGCCCCGACCTGAAGCTCGGCGTCTGCGGCGAGCACGGCGGCGACCCGGAGTCCGTGCACTTCTTCCACGAGGTGGGCCTGGACTACGTCTCCTGCTCCCCGTTCCGTATCCCGGTGGCCCGCCTGGAGGCCGGCCGCGCCGCCTCCCACTCGGCGGGCAGCGACCACCGGTAGCCAGACCCCGGGACCGCCGCCGTGTCCCCGACCCTCAGTACCGATGCGGCGGCGGTCCCGGTCCACGATGAAGGGGCGGCACCCTGTGCGGGGGTGCCGCCCCTTCGGGCATGGTCAGCGGAGACGGCGGAGTCAGCGGGAACGGTTTCCGGCCCGGTTCTTCGCGATGTTCCGTGTCTTCCTGGTGTGGGCCGACTCGGCGAGCAGGGCGAGTACCGCCGGGGACGTCGACTGCTCGGCGAGGTGGCGCTGCATCCAGTCCGTGACCTGCGCCAACTCGGCCGGTGTCGGCACGTGACCGTCCTCGACGGACAGATGGAACAGCCAGTCGTGGACGCGGCGGCGGATGAACTCGCGGAAACCCTCCGTCTTGAGCCGGTCGGTCTCCGGCAGCAGTCCGGCCGACCACCGCCGGAACTCGGCAGGGCCGGTCGCCTTCACCGCGATCTCGTCCACGAGGGCGACCACCGCCGTCTTGGCGCCCATTTCGTCGGGGTCACGCAGGATCGTGGCCACGATCGCGCGGTCTCGGTCTCGGTCTCGGCTCGGCGAGGATGCGGTCACGGAGACCACGCGTAGGTACGCGGACGTTCGCACGTGGTCGTCCGCGACGGCTTCGTCCACGTCCACGTCCACGATGCCGGCCCCCGCGAGCAGCGCGGCCACATCGGTGCGCAACGTCATCGCCGCACCCCGGTCAGCCGCCCGACGTGTCCAGTTCCGCGTCCTCGCCGACGCCCGCGCAGTCGTAGGGGTCCTTGAGCCAGCCGTCCGGCAGGACCACGCGGTTGTTGCCCGACGTACGGCCGCGGGGGCCGTCCGCGCCCGTCGGCCACGGCTGGTCGAGGTCCAGCTCGCCGAGGCCGTCCTCCAGTTCGGCCAGCGACGAGGTGATCGCGAGGCGCTTGCGCATCTCGGAGCCGACCGCGAAGCCCTTCAGGTACCAGGCAACGTGCTTGCGGAAGTCGATGACGCCGCGCGACTCGTCGCCGATCCACTCGCCGAGCAGCGTCGCGTGGCGGAGCATGACCCGGGAGACCTCGCGCAGGGTCGGCGCCTGCGGGGCGCCCGTGCCCTCGAAGGCCGCCACCAGGTCGCCGAAGAGCCAGGGCCGGCCGAGGCAGCCGCGGCCCACGACGACGCCGTCGCAGCCGGTCTCGTTCATCATGCGGACCGCGTCGGCCGCCGACCAGATGTCGCCGTTGCCGAGCACCGGGATCTCCGGGACGTGCTCCTTCAGGCGGGCGATGGCGTCCCAGTCAGCGGTGCCGCCGTAGTGCTGGGCGGCCGTGCGGCCGTGCAGCGCGATCGCCGTCACGCCCTCCTCGACCGCGATGCGGCCCGCGTCCAGGAACGTGATGTGGTCGTCGTCGATGCCCTTGCGCATTTTCATGGTGACCGGCAGGTCACCCGCACCGCTCACCGCCTCGCGGAGGATGGCGCGCAGCAGATGCCGCTTGTACGGGAGCGCGGAGCCGCCGCCCTTGCGCGTCACCTTGGGGACGGGGCAGCCGAAGTTCAGGTCGATGTGGTCGGCCAGGTCCTCTTCCGCGATCATGCGGACGGCCTTGCCGACGGTCGCCGGGTCGACGCCGTACAGCTGGATCGAGCGCGGCTTCTCCGTCGCGTCGAAGTGGACCAGCTGCATCGTCTTCTCGTTGCGCTCCACCAGGGCGCGCGTCGTGATCATCTCGCTGACGAAGAGGCCCTTGCCGCCGGAGAACTCCCGGCACAGCGTGCGGAACGGCGCGTTCGTGATGCCCGCCATGGGGGCGAGCACGACGGGCGGCTGTACGGTGTGCGGGCCGATCGTGAGGGGCTGGGACGGCATGGGGGCTCTCCGGGACGGACGACGGGACCCTCATCTGTCCCTCACTCCCCGGACTGCCCCTCACGCCTGCTCCCCCGACAGCTCCGCCAGCCGTTCCAGGCGCTCCTCCGTCTCGTCGTCCGCGGGAACGTACGCGATGAGGCGGTGCGCGTGCGCCAGCGGCGCCATCCACAGCATCCGGTGCTCCAGGCGCAGCACCCCCACCTCGGGGTGCTGATAGCGCTTCACGTGCGGGGCCATCGTCGCCACCTCGTGCCGCTCCCACAGTTCGCGGAACTCGGCGGACACCCCGAGCAGCCGCTCCCGCAGCTCCCGCCAGGCGGGCTCCGCGCCGTGCTCGGCCATGGCCCCGCGGAACTTCGCGGTCAGGTCGCGCAGCATCTCGTCCCGGTCGAGGAAGGTCTCCCGCCACCTGTCGTCGGTGGCCAGGAGCCACAGACAGTTGCGGTCGCGGGGCTCCATCGCGTCGAAGTCGCCGAAGACGTGTGTCCAGGCACGGTTGTACGCGAGGACGTCGTAGCGGCTGTTCTGCACGGTCGCCGGATAGGGCGCGACGCGGTGCATGAGGCGCCTGACCTGTGCGGACAGCGCCGTGCACTCGGCCTCGGGACGCGGGTCGACGGCGCCGCCGAGGGCGAAGAGGTGGGCGCGTTCGCTCCGGTCCATGAGCAGCGCGCGGGCGATGGCGTCCAGGACCTGCGCCGACACCTTGATGGGCCGCGCCTGCTCCAGCCACGTGTACCAGGTCACGCCCACGCAGGAGAGCTGCGCGACCTCCTCGCGGCGCAGCCCCGGCGTGCGCCGTCTCGTGCCGCGCGGCAGCCCCACCTGCTCGGGCGTCACGCGCTCCCGGCGGCTGCGGAGGAAGGCGGCGAGCTCCTGCCCGCGGATGTCTGCACTGGTCACAGGGCAAGGCTGCCGGATGCCGCAGCCTGTTTCCAGGTGGGCCCAGTACCAGGACAAGGAGACTCTGGTACCCCTCTGGGGGCCGCAGCATCGTCGTAGCCGTGACTCTCACGCCCGACACCGAAAAGTCCCGCCCCTACAGCGAGAAGTCCGGGCCCGGCCCCGTTCAAGCCCCCGCGCCCACGGCCACCGGCCCCGCCCCGCTGACGCCCCTGACACCCCTGGGGTTGCTCACCGTCCTCCTCGGCGCCTCCCTCTCCAGCATCGACTTCTTCATCGTCAACGTCGCCCTGCCCAGCATCGAACGCGACCTCCGCGCCTCCCCCGCCACGCTGGAGATGATCGTCGCCGGGTACGCGGTCGCCTACGCCGTGCTGCTCGTCCTCGGCGGGCGGCTCGGTGACTCGTACGGGCGCAGGAGGCTCTTCCTGTGGGGCGTGGCGGCGTTCGGCGTGACCTCGCTGGCCTGCGGGCTCGCGCCCGGCGCGTGGTGGCTGGTGGGGGCGCGCGTGGCGCAGGGTGCCGCGTCCGCGCTGATGCTGCCGCAGGTCCTCGCCACCATCCACGCCACGACGCGGGGCGAGCGGCGCGCGAAGGCCGTCGCGCTGTACGGCTCGGTGAGCGGGCTCGGCGTGCTCCTCGGGCAGGTGCTCGGCGGCGTCCTGGTCACCGCCGACCTGGCGGGCACCGGCTGGCGCATGGCGTTCCTCGTCAACGTGCCGGTCGCGGTCGCCGCCCTGCTGTGCGCCCTGCGCGCGGTGCCGGACAGCCGGGCCGAACAGCCCCGCCGCGGCGATATCGGCGGCACGCTCCTGCTCGGCGCCGCGCTGACCGCCCTGCTCCTCCCCCTCTCCGAGGGACGGGCCACGGGCTGGCCCCTCTGGTCGGTGCTGATGCTCGCCGCCGCCCCGCCGCTCGCGTGGGCGTTCCTGGCCGTCGAACGCCGCGCGGAGAACACCGGCGGCAGCCCGTTGCTGCCCCCGTCCCTCCTGCGCGAACCCGGCGTCCGCAGGGGCCTGCTGCTCGGCCTGCCGATCTTCATCGGGTTCAGCGGCTGGATGTTCGTCAGCGCCGTCATGCTTCAGCAAGGCCTCGGCTACGGCGCGCTCAAGGCGGGCCTGACGCTCGTCCCGATGGGCGTCACGCAGATCGCGGCGTCGATGTGCGCGCCGCGCCTGGTGGCACGGCTCGGCAGCCGGGCGATGACGCTGTGCGCGCTGGTGCACGGGGCGGGCCTGGTGGTGCTCGCCGTGACGGTGCTGTGGCTGCCGTGGTCCTCGCTCGGCCCCGTGGCGCTCGCCCCCGGCCTGGCTCTGTGCGGCCTCGGGCAGGGTGTCGAGCTCGCCCTCTACTACCGGATCGTGCTCGCCGCGGTGCCGGCGGCGCGGGCGGGCGCGGGCAGCGGCCTGGCGGCCACCGTGCAGCAGTCCTGCCTGGCGGTGGGCGTGGCGACGATCGGCTCGCTCTTCCTCGCGCTGGTGCCGGGGCTCGGCATGCGCGACGCGTTCGTGGTGGTGCTCGGGGTGCAGTGCGCGGGCCTGCTCGGGCTGGCGGCGCTGAGCCTGGGGCTGCCGCGGCGGCTGAGCTGAGCCGGGGCCGAGGTGGAGCCCGAGGTCGCGCCCGCCCCCGGCCCGAGAGTTACCGTCACCTACATGCCCGATGACCTCACCCCCCGCCGACGGATGCTCGTCCTCGCGATCTGCTGCATGAGCCTGCTGATCGTCAGCCTCGACAACACCGTCCTCAACGTCGCGCTCCCCACCATGCGCGAGGAATTCGACGCGAGCGTCTCGGGCATGCAGTGGACGATCGACGCGTACACCCTCGTCCTCGCCTCGCTCCTCATGCTGGCCGGCTCCACCGCCGACCGCGTCGGCCGCCGCAGGGTCTTCAAGACGGGCCTGATCGTCTTCACCCTCGGCTCGGTGCTCTGCTCGCTCGCGCCGAACCTCGAATCCCTGGTGGCGTTCCGCATGATCCAGGCGGTGGGCGGCTCGATGCTCAACCCCGTCGCCATGTCGATCATCACCAACACCTTCACGGAACCACGTGAGCGGGCCCGCGCCATCGGCGTCTGGGGCGGCGTCGTCGGCATCTCCATGGCGGCGGGCCCGCTGGTCGGCGGCCTGCTCGTCGACTCGGTCGGCTGGCGCTCGATCTTCTGGATCAACCTGCCGGTCGGCCTCGCCGCGCTCCTGCTGACCATGCGCTACGTCCCCGAGTCCCGCGCCCCGCGGCCCCGCCGCCCGGACCCGGTCGGCCAGCTCCTGGTGATCGTGCTGCTCGGCGCGCTGACGTACGCGATCATCGAGGCGCCCGCCGCGGGCTGGTCCTCCCCGCTGACCCTCGCCTTCGCGGGCGCGGCGCTCCTGGCCCTGCTCGGCCTGCTCGCCTATGAACCGCGCCGCGCCGAACCCCTCATCGACCTGCGCTTCTTCCGGTCGGCGCCGTTCAGCGGGGCGACGGTGATCGCGGTCTGCGCCTTCGCGTCCCTGGGCGGTTTCCTCTTCCTCTCGACGCTGTACCTCCAGGACGTGCGCGGCCTCGACGCGCTCCACGCCGGGCTGTGGATGCTGCCGATGGCGGCCATGACGTTCGTCTGCGCACCGCTGTCGGGCCGCCTGGTCGGCAGCCGCGGGCCGCGCCTCTCGCTACTGGTCGCGGGGGTGGCGATGACGGTCTCGGGTGTCCTCTTCGCCGCGTTCGAGGCGGAGGACTCGGGCGGGACGCGCTTCGCCGCCTACGTCCTCTTCGGCCTCGGCTTCGGTTTCGTCAACGCCCCCATCACCAACACGGCGGTCGCCGGGATGCCGCGCGCCCAGGCGGGCGTGGCCGCGGCGGTCGCCTCCACCAGCCGCCAGATCGGCCAGACGCTGGGGGTGGCGGTGATCGGCGCGGTCCTGGCGTCCGGGGTCGCCTCCTCCTCGTACGCGACCGACTTCACCGGGGCGAGCCGCCCCGCCTGGTGGATCATCGCGGGCTGCGGCTTCGCGGTACTGCTGCTCGGGGCGCTGACGAGCGGGCGGTGGGCGCGGGGCACGGCGGAGCGGACGGCGGAACGCCTGGAGACACCGGAGACGGCGTCGGACACGGGGCACCGGACGGCCGACAGATGACGGAGGGCTTCGCCGATCAGCAGTGCGTTGTGCCCCGTGGCGCAGAAGTCACCGGTGTCCAGGAGCGTGAGGCCCGCTTCGAGGGGGGTGCCTCGGCGTACTCACCTCGACAGCGAGCAGTGAGCCGCCCACGGGTGCGGCCCGTGGCGGTCCACCAAGCGGTGGCCGGACCGTACGCCCGCGGAGCTCGCCGGCATCGTCACCGGCTCCGAGCCGCCCGCATCAACAGGTGCCCCCTGCGGAACCGCTCCCCCTCCCACGGCTCCCGCAGCATCCGGCCGATCTCCACGAAGCCCGCCGTGCCGGCCAGTTCCGCGAGGCCGTCGACGGGCCAGCGGTATGCCGTGGTCACCTTGTGGTCGAACTCCGTGACCGGGCCGCCCTCCGACTCGAAGAAGGCGAGCAGGAGGAGGCCGCCGGGCGCGAGCACCCGGCGGAACTCCGCGAAGTACGGGGGCACTTCCTCCGGCGGCGTGTGAATGACCGAGTACCAGGACACGACACCCGCCAGCCCGCCGTCGGGCACGTCGAGCGCGTCCATCGACCCGACCTCGAACCGCAGGTCCGGGTAGGCCTCCCGGGCGAGGCCGATCATCGCCGGGGACAGGTCGACGCCGAAGACGTCCAGGCCCATCGACCGCAGCAGCGCGGTCACGGGGCCGGGGCCGCAGCCGAGTTCGGCGACGGTGCCGTTGCCCTCGGCCCGCACGTGGTCGGCGAAGGCGGAGATCAACGCGCGGTCCAGGGAAGGGCCGTTGAGGTCGGTGCGGTCGATGCCGGCGTACTGGACGGCGATGGCGTCGTAGGCGTCCGCCGTCGTGGCGCGGTGCGTGGGGGAGGTTTCCGTCATGGGTGAAGACCTTAGGGGCCGCCTCTGACACCCACGGCTACAGCCCCTCCTCCGTCGGCCGGTGCTCCACGTACTCGATGACGGTGCCGTCCCGGTGACGTGCCGTGAACCCGGAACCCGTCGGAACCTTGATCAGCGGCTCCGTGATCTCCGCGCCCTCCGCCACGAGTCGCTCCGCATACGCCCGCGCCGAATCGACCAGCAGCGTGCCGTGCGTCGCGCGGAAGGGGGCCAGGGTCTCGTCCGTGCCCTCGATCAGGAGGAAGGCGCCGACGGCCGCGAGGGCGAGGTTCTTCTCGGGGTACGTGAACCACATGTCCCGCTCCGTGCCGAGCAGCCGTTCGTACGACGCCGCCAGCGCGTCCAGCGTGCCGGGGCCGGTGTAGACGCGGAGGAAGGGGCGGGGCGCGGGCAGGTCCGTGGAGTCGTTGTGGCGGCGCCACATCGTCGGGGTGTCAGTCATGGGACCAGCCTGGTCCCGGCCGACTGCCGCTGCCAGAGAGGCATCCGTGGGGGTGAGTCCAGGTCATAGGCTGGCCCCATGGCGACCACGACGGCGACGACGACCACGACGGCGGCTTCGGCGCTCCGGTCGGGACTCGGCGGCTTCCTGCGCGCCCACCGCGAGCGCCTCGCGCCCGGTGACGTCGGGCTGCCGGGCACCGCCCGCCGCCGCGCGAAGGGGCTGCGCCGCGAGGAGGTCGCCGTGCTCGCCGGGGTCTCCGTGGCCTGGTACACGTGGCTGGAGCAGGGCCGCGTGGACACCTCCCGGCAGGTGCTCGACGCCGTCGCCCGCGCGCTGCGCCTCGACGACGCCTCCCACCGGCACGCGCTGGCCCTCGCCGGGTTCGCCCCCGCACCGGGCGACGCGCGGCCCGCGTACGACCCCGAGTTGCTGGCTGTCCTTGACAGTTGGCCCGACAGCCCGGCACTGCTGCTCGGCCCCGCCCTGGACATCCTCTCCTGGAACCGCGCGTACGCGAAGCTGTGGCCCGACCCGGCGGCGATCCCCGAGGCCAGGCGGAACCTGCTGCTCCTGCTGGTCACCGACGCTCCGCATCAGCGGCTGCTGCCCGGCTGGGAGCCCGTCGCCATGGACCTGTACCGGCACCTGCGCACCCGCGCCGACCGCCACCCCGAGGCCGACGGCTTCCGGCACCTCACCGCCCGGCTGCGCGCCGACCGCCCGGACCTGGCGGGCTGGTGGGCCTGCCGCTCGGTCGGCGACTTCGCCCCGCGCACGGTCGAGATCGTCCCGGAGGGGGTGGGCGGCTCCCCCCGCGCGTACGGCATCACCCTGCTCCTCGCCCCCAGGCCGCAGGACGCCGCGATCCTCGTTCAGACGCCGACGCAGACGCATACGGCGAAGCCCCCGGCTCCATGAGAGGAACCGGGGGCTTCACGCTCCGCGCGAAAAGGGTCAGCAGCCCACGAGGCGCGTCGCGAGGTAGCCCTCGATCTGGTCGAGGGAGACGCGCTCCTGCTTCATCGAGTCACGCTCGCGCACCGTGACCGCGTTGTCGTCGAGGGTGTCGAAGTCGACGGTGACGCAGTACGGCGTGCCGATCTCGTCCTGGCGGCGGTAGCGGCGGCCGATGGCGCCCGCGTCGTCGAACTCGATGTTCCAGTTCTGGCGGAGGGCGGTCGCCAGGCCCTTGGCCTTCGGGGACAGCTCCGGGTTGCGGGACAGCGGCAGGACCGCGACCTTCACCGGGGCGATGCGGTGGTCGAAGCGCATGACCGTGCGCTTCTCCAGCTTGCCCTTGGCGTTCGGGGCCTCGTCCTCGATGTAGGAGTCGAGGAGGAAGGCGAGCATGGTGCGGCCGACACCCGCCGCGGGCTCGATGACGTACGGGGTCCAGCGCTCGCCGGCCTCCTGGTCGAAGTACGAGAGGTCCTGGCCGGAGGCCTTGGAGTGCGCCGACAGGTCGTAGTCGGTGCGGTTGGCGACGCCCTCCAGCTCGCCCCACTCGCTGCCGCCGAACTGGAAGCGGTACTCGATGTCAGCGGTGCGCTTGGAGTAGTGGGAGAGCTTCTCCTTCGGGTGCTCGTACCACCGCATGTTCTCCTCGCGCAGGCCGAGGCCGGTGTACCAGTTCCAGCGCTGCTCCATCCAGTATTCCTGCCACTGCTCGTCCTCGCCCGGCTTGACGAAGAACTCCATCTCCATCTGCTCGAACTCGCGGGTGCGGAAGATGAAGTTGCCGGGCGTGATCTCGTTGCGGAAGGACTTGCCCATCTGCGCGATGCCGAACGGCGGCTTGCGGCGCGAGGTCTGCTGGACCTGGGCGAAGTTGGTGAAGATGCCCTGCGCGGTCTCGGGGCGCAGGTAGGCGACGGAGCCGCTGTCCTGCGTCGGGCCGAGGTGCGTGGCGAGCATGCCGGAGAACTGCTTGGGCTCGGTGAACTGGCCCTTGGTGCCGCAGTTGGGGCAGTTGATGTCCGCGAGGCCGTTCGCCGGGGGGCGGTTGTGCTTGGCCTCGTAGGCCTCTTCCAGGTGGTCGGCGCGGTGGCGCTTGTGACAGGAGAGGCACTCGGTGAGCGGGTCGGAGAAGGTCGCGACATGGCCGGAGGCCTGCCAGACCTCGCTCGCCAGGATCACCGACGAGTCGATACCGACGACGTCCTCGCGCGAGGTGACCATGTAGCGCCACCACTGGCGCTTGAGGTTCTCCTTCAGCTCGACGCCCAGCGGTCCGTAGTCCCAGGCGGCGCGCTGGCCGCCGTAGATCTCACTGCACGGGAAAACGAAGCCACGGCGCTTGCTCAGGCTGACGATGGTGTCGATCTTGTCGGCGGCCACGGTGCTCTCTTCATAAGACGGTGGGCGAGGCGAATGCCTCAGGTTACCGGCGGCCTGACCCCCCTAATCAAATCGGTTCCGCGGAGGGCTCCGCACAGGGGCCTTGTTGACAATCGTTTCCACATTTGTTGAAAATGAGTGTCATGAACGTACGACGACGCCTGATACCCACCGCCGCCCTCGCCTCCGCGACGGTCCTCGGCCTCGCGGCGCTGACCGCCTGCTCCTCCTCCGCCGCGGACGACAAGGACGGCAAGCTCGACGTGGTGGCGTCGTTCTACCCCATGCAGTACCTCGCGGAGGAGATAGGCGGCGGCCACGTCTCCGTCACCAACCTCACCGAGCCCGGCCAGGAGCCGCACGACCTCGACGTCTCCGCCAAGCAGCGCGGGCAGCTCGAAGAGTCCGACGTCGCCCTGTACCTCAAGGGCCTCCAGCCCGCCGTCGACGACGCGATCGACCAGTCCGGCATCAGGACCAAGGTCGACGCCGCCTCCCTGACCAGCATGGAGAAGCACGGCACCGAGGTCGGCGGCCACGCCGAGGATCACCAGGGCGAGCACGACGAGCACGACGAGCACGCCGAAGAGGGCCACGAAGACCACGGCCACGGCCACTCCCACGAAGGCTCCGACCCCCACATCTGGCTGGACCCGGTGAAGTACGCCGAGGTCGCCGAGGGCGTCGGCAAGGCCCTTCAGAAGGCCGACCCGGACCACGCGCCCACGTACAAGAAGAACACCGCGAAGCTCGTGGAGAAGCTCGATGGCTTGAACAAGCGCTTCGAAGACGGCTTGAAGCACACCAAGGCGCCCTCCCCGAAGGTCTTCATCACCACCCACGCCGCCTTCGGCTACCTCGCCGAGCGGTACGGCCTCACCGAGGAGGCCATCAGCGGTCTCGACCCCGAGGGCGAGCCGAGCAACAAGCGCGTCAAGGACCTCCAGAAGATGGCCGAGGAGGACGGCGTCACCACGGTCTTCTACGAGACGCTCGTCAGCGACGAGACCGCCAAGACCCTGGCGAAGGACGCGAACCTGAAGACTGATGTACTCGACCCGATCGAGGGCATCACCAAGAAGTCCAGGGGCGACGACTACATCGAGGTCATGGACTCCAACCTCCAGGCCCTGCGGAAGGCCCTGGGCGCCAAGTGACCCCACCCCCTGTGGCTACGGAGGCACGAGCCATGAGCAACTCCCCCGACTCCCCCGGCTCGGGTGAAGCCGTCATATCCCTGCGCAAGGTGACGGCCGAGCTCGGCTCACGCCCCGTGCTGCGCGGCATCGACCTCACCGTGGGCCGCGGCGAGGTCGTCGCCCTGCTCGGCGCCAACGGCTCGGGCAAGTCCACCGCCGTGCGCACGGTCATCGGGCAGGTCCCGGTCAGCGGCGGCGAGGTCGAGATCTTCGGCACCCCGCGCCGCCGCTTCCGCGACTGGGCCCGCGTGGGGTACGTCCCGCAGCGCACCACCGCCGCCGGCGGCGTGCCCGCCACGATCAGCGAGGTCGTCACGTCGGGGCGGCTCTCCCGGGCCCGCTTCGGCCTGCTCCGCAAGGCGGACCGCGAGGCCGTCGCCCGCGCCATCGACCTGGTGGGCCTGGCCGACCGCGCCAAGGACTCCGTGAACGCCCTCTCCGGCGGCCAGCACCAGCGGGTCCTGATCGCCCGCGCGCTGGCCTGTGAGCCCGAGCTGCTGATCATGGACGAGCCGATGGCGGGCGTCGACCTGGCGAGCCAGGAGGTCCTCGCGGCCACCCTGCGCGAGCAGGTCGCGAAGGGCACCTCGGTGCTGCTCGTCCTCCATGAACTGGGGCCGCTGGAGCCGCTGATCGACCGCGCCGTGGTGCTGCGCGACGGCTGCGTCCTGCACGACGGACCGCCCCCGCACGCGGTCGGCCAGCACGCCCTGCCGGGCCACGACCACGTGCACCCGCACCCCGCCGACACCGAGCCGGTCCGTACCGGCCTGCTGACCTGAGGGCGAGCAAGAACGATGGAAATCCTCGAATACGCCTTCATGCAGCGGGCCCTGCTCGCCGCCGTCCTGGTCGGCATCACCGCGCCCGCCGTCGGCATCTACCTCGTGCAGCGCCGCCAGGCCCTGATGGGCGACGGCATCGGCCACGTGGCGATGACGGGTGTCGGCCTCGGCTTCCTGCTCTCGACCTCGCCCGTGTGGATGGCGACGGCGGTCGCGATCGCCGGCGCCGTCGTGATGGAGCTGATCCGCTGGTACGGCAAGACGCGCGGTGACATCGCCCTCGCCATGCTGTTCTACGGCGGCATGGCAGGCGGCGTCATGTTCATCAACCTCGCGCCCGGTGGCTCGAACGCGAACCTCCAGTCGTACCTGTTCGGCTCGCTCTCGACGGTCTCCGAGGAGGACGTCACGGCGATCTGCCTGCTGGCCGCCTTTGTGGTCCTCGTCACGATCGGGCTGCGCCGTCAGCTCTTCGCGGTCAGCCAGGACGAGGAGTTCGCGCGCGTGACGGGCCTGCCGGTGCGCGCCCTGAACCTGCTCACCGCCGTCACCGCCGCGGTCACCGTCACCGTCGCCATGCGCGTCGTGGGCCTGCTGCTGGTGTCCGCGCTGATGGTGGTGCCGGTCGCGGCCGCGCAGCAACTCACCCGCAGTTTCGCGGCAACCTTCGCGATCTCCGTGGCGATCGGCGTCTCGGTGACCATCGGTGGCACGGCGACGTCGTACTACCAGGACGTGCCGCCCGGCGCGACGATCGTGCTGCTGACCATCGGTGTCTTCATCGCCCTGACGGTGCTGGCGACACCGCTGGCCCGCCGCAGGGCGCGGGCCGTGGCCGCCGCGGAGGCGGTCGGCGATCCCGCGGAGTGTTCGGTTCCGGCCCAGCCGGCAGCCAAGCTCTGACCTGCGTCCTGGGCGACCTGGCACAATGGCCCGGCAAGCCCAGCAGGCCCAGACCAGAGCGCAGACGCGAGGAGACAACCGTGGGAGCCCCGGTTCGAGGCAGGTCCACCCGCCAGCGTGCGGCGGTGGCCGCAGCACTCGACGACGTGGACGAGTTCCGCAGTGCGCAGGAGCTGCACGACATGCTCAAGCACAAGGGTGACTCGGTCGGACTGACCACGGTCTACCGCACGCTCCAGTCCCTCGCCGACGCGGGCGAGGTGGACGCGCTGCGCACCAGCGACGGCGAGACGGTCTACCGACGCTGCTCGACGGGCGAGCACCACCACCACCTGGTCTGCCGTGTCTGTGGCAAGGCCGTGGAGGTGGAGGGCCCCGCGGTCGAGACGTGGGCCGAGGCGATCGCCGCCGAGCACGGCTTCGTGAACGTGGCGCACACGGTCGAGATCTTCGGCACGTGCGCGGACTGCGCGAGCAAGTAGCCGCCGCTTTCGTACGTACGAAGGGGCCCGCACCGTCACGCCGACGGTGCGGGCCCCTTCGTACGAGTACGCGTACGGCTAGCTCTCCGCGATCTGCTGCTCGTTGGGGATCGCCCCGCCGAAGCGGCGGTCGCGCCCGGCGTATTCGAGGCAGGCCCGCCACAGGTCACGGCGGTCGAAGTCCGGCCACAGCACGTCCTGGAAGACCATCTCGGCGTACGCGCTCTGCCAGAGAAGGTAGTTGGAGGTGCGCTGCTCGCCGCTCGGGCGCAGGAACAGGTCGACGTCCGGCATGTCCGGGTAGTACAGGTACTTCGCGAAGGTCTTCTCGCTGACCTTGGACGGGTCGAGGCGGCCCGCCTTCACGTCCTCGGCGAGGGCCTGGGCGGCGTCGGCGATCTCGGCACGGCCGCCGTAGTTCATGCAGAAGTACAGGGTGAGCTTGTCGTTGCCCTTGGTCTGCTCCTGGGAGATCTCCAGCTCCCTGGCGACCGACTTCCACAGCTTGGGCATCCGGCCGACCCAGCGCACGCGGATGCCCAGCTCGTCGAGCTGGTCGCGGGTCTTGCGGATGAAGTCGCGGTTGAAGTTCATCAGGAACTTCACCTCGTCCGGGGACCGCTTCCAGTTCTCCGTGGAGAAGGCGTAGAGCGAGATCGCGCCGACGCCCATCTCGATGCCGCCCTGGAGGACGTCGAGGACGCGCTCCGCGCCGACCTTGTGCCCCTCGGTGCGCGGCAGCCCGCGCTCCTTCGCCCACCGGCCGTTGCCGTCCATGACGATGGCGACGTGCTTGGGCACCAGCTCGCCGGGGATCTTCGGCGGCCGTACGCCCGTGGGGTGCGGCTCGGGGGTCTTGTACTCACGGCGGGACCGTCCGAGGATTCCGCGTCGTGCCATGGGGCTCTCTCTCCTACGTGACCGAAATCGGTGGTGCTGGTGGTGCTGCTCAGCTTGTCTCAGCTTTTCTCCACATACCGCAGAGACCGCAGTCCGCGCTCCAGATGCCAGTGCAGATAGGCCGAAACCAGCCCACTGCCCTCGCGCGCGTGCCGCGCCTCGCACGCGTCCGCCGTCTCCCAGTCCCCCGTGAGCAGCGCGCCCAGCAGGGTCAGGGCCTCCGCCGACGGTACGACGCTGCCGGGCACCCGGCAGTCGACGCAGACGGAGCCGCCCGCCGCGACCGAGAAGAACCGGTTCGGTCCCGGCAGACCGCACTTGGCGCAGTCGTTGAAGCTGGGCGCGTAGCCGTTCACGGCGAGGGAGCGGAGCAGGAAGGCGTCGAGGACGAGGTGCGGCTCGTGCTCACCCCTGGCGAGGACCCTCAGCCCGCCCACGAGCAGCAGATACTGCTGCACGGCGGGCTCCCCCTCGTTGTCGGTGAACCGTTCCGCCGTCTCCAGCATGGCCGTGCCGGCGGTGTAGCGGGCGTAGTCCGTCACGATCCCGCCACCGTAGGGAGCGATGGTCTCGCTCTGCGTGCACAGCGGCAGGCCGCGCCCGACCAGTTCGCTGCCCCGCGCGAAGAACTGCACGTCGACGTGGGAGAACGGTTCGAGCCGCGCCCCGAACTTCGACTTGGTCCGCCGCACGCCGCGCGCCACCGCGCGTACCCGTCCGTGACCGCGCGTGAGCAGCGTGATGATCCGGTCCGCCTCACCCAGCTTCTGGGTGCGCAGCACGATGCCGTCGTCGCGGAACAGACTCATGGGGCCATTCTCGCGTACGCGAGGGGGTCACAGGTCCTCGGGGAACAACGAGGCCAGGTGAGGAAACCCGGCGTGGCACCTGTCCGGACCGGTACCGTACGAGAGGTCAGCCCCGCCCGCACCGGAGACCCCTGTGAGTGCCCAGCCCGACGGCTCGTACGAGCCCCTGATCCCGATGCCCGAGCTGACACCCGACGCACTACGGGCGGCGGTGGCCCGGATCGCGCCCAGCCGCGTTCCCGCGCTCACTCAACACCTCTTCGAGGCGACGACGAACGCCCAGCAGACGCAGAGCCTTGCCCCCCCTGCGTGCCTTCATCCACTCATGGGCCGTCTTCGTCGCGATCGAACGCCATCCGCAGCGCGCGGCCCGGCTGCGCGAACTGGAACGCGTGGTGAACGCGGCGGACCAGGACCCGACGGACGCCATCGCCGAGATCCGCCGCATCCGGGATGAGGCGGAAGCCGAGGCCGGCCTGTGACCGACTGGTCCTGGGACTGGAACCCGAGCGAGGAGTACCTCACCGACGGAGTCCCGCCAGGCGTATCGTCGCCGAGGTCGAGCGGCTGACCACCGAGCTCGCGGCGCTCGGACCGGACTCTGTCAGGGTCGGCCGACCGGTCGACCGGGAAGACGGGCTGCGCGAGTTCGATCTCCTCGGCGGGCGCGGCTTCATCAGCTTCCTGCCCGTGCCGCGTCACGAGCGCGTCTACGTCCGCAACATCACCTGGTACGGCTGAGCGTCAAGGCACCTCCCCCCGGCTCCGCGCGTTCGCGTACGCCGTCGCCGCGCGCAGCCGCTCCGCCGCCGTCGCCGTGCGGATCGCCTCCGGGGCGCAGTCCCATTCCCGGCCGCCGCCGTAGGGGCGCAGCTGGACGTAGGGCCCCTCGTACCCCATGACCCTGCCGACGCGTCCGTTGCGGGTGTCGACGACGTACGAGCCGATGGGGAGGTTCAGGGAATGGTTCACGGCGCACTCCTCAGCGCGGCGGCCAGACGCGCCGCCACGTCGGCGGAACAACCGCCCAATTCGATGCGCGGACACGGTGCCTCCCTGGCGACCGACGCGGGGTCGATCCGCAGGGACGGCAGAGTAATTCCCGCTCGTGCGAGTGCGGCGCGCAATTCCCTCAAAGTTTCCTCCGCCAGTTCGACGCATACCACTGCGTGGCGCTTGGATTCCGCCGTCACGTCACTCCCCTTCGCTTCCGGCTTTCACTCTTCGCACCCCTACGGTGACGCACTGCATCTACACTTGGCAGGAGTCTGTCCTCTACAACTGCGGGGCAGTGGAAGGCGGTTGGCCATGGCCAATGGTTCACGTCAGGCGGCGTGGGAGTTCTTCGGCTCGGAGCTGAAACGGCGGCGGGAGGAGGCAGGGCTCACCCAATCCGCCCTGGGCATACGGGTTTTCGTCTCCGGCGGATACATTGGGCAGTTCGAACAGGCCATTCGCAAGCCGCAGCTGGACGTGGCGCAGCGGATCGACGAGGTGCTACAAACCGGCGGCTTTTTCGAGCGAATGTGCCGGAAGCTGATCGATGACCAGCGATATGCGGACTATTTCGCGGCCGTCGTGGAGCTGGAGGCCCTGGCGACGCGAATCTGCGAGTTCGCGCCGACGCTGATTCCGGGGCTGTTGCAGACCGCCGAGTACGCGCGTGCGGTCACGATCGCGGCGAACCCGTTCGTCACGGACGAGTACGTCGAGGAGAAGGTGACCGCGAGGCTGGAGCGGTCGCGGATCCTCAAGGACGCCGCGCGGCCCGAGTATTGGGTCGTAGTGCACGAGAACGTGCTGTATATCCCGGTCGGCGGCCCGGCCGTCATGGCCGCGCAGCTGGACCACGTGGCGAGGCTGATGCGGGAGCGGCATGTGTTGGTGATGGTGCTTCCGTACGAGGCGGGGGCGCATGCCGCGATGGTCGGATCGCTGAAACTCATGGCCTTCGAGGACGCACCTCCAACCGCCTATACAGAGACGTCGTTTTCGGGAACGCTCCTTGACGAACCGGTAGTGGTGAAGCGCGCACAGCGCGCATACGATCTGATCAGGGGCGCCGCGATGTCGCCGGAGGCGTCCCTCGCCCTGATCACCTCGGCGGCTGAGGACTACAGACGATGCGCGAGTACGACCTGAGCACCGCCCGTTGGCGCAAGAGCAGCCACAGCAACGGCGAGGGCGGCAGTTGCGTCGAGGTCGCCTACGACTTCATCGGTGCCGCCCGCTGGCGCAAGAGCAGCTACAGCAACGGCAGCGGCGGCAACTGCGTCGAGGTCGCCTACGACTTCGTCGGCGCCGCCCGCTGGCGCAAGAGCACCTACAGCAACGGCGAAGGCGGCGACTGCGTCGAGGTCGCCGACGGAGTCCCCGGCGTCGTCCCCGTGCGGGACAGCAAGGTCCCGCACGGCCCCGCCCTGGTGATCGGCGCCGCCGCCTGGCAGGCGTTCGTCACGGGCACTGTCGCGACTACTGCCGTGTGATCGCCCGCGTGATGCCCGCCGCGATGGTCGTCGCGAGCGTCCAGCCCGTGACGACCAGGCCGTAGCCGAACCACTGGTAGGCGCCCCGCGAGGCGTACGCCTTCTCCTGGCCGAACTCGACGATCGGCAGGAGGAGGTCCAGCGTGTAGAAGACGGGGCTGAACTCGGGTGCCTCGTCCGGCTTGAGGGCCACCGGCTCCCGCAGCGCGAACGTCACCGCGCCGACCAGCAGCAGCGAGAGCAGCCAGACCGCCGCGCGCGTGGGGCGGAAGCCGTAGCCGACCGTCACGTCCTGGAGGTGCCCCCAGGCCCTCGCGTACCAGGCGAGCGTCGCGCGGTGGCGGCGCTGCTTGGCGAGCTGGACGGTGCGGGCCGCCGCGTCGTCCCCGACACGGCGGTAGGCGGCGGTGAGCTGCTCGTACGCGTAGGGGGCGAAGCCGTCGGTGTCGCGTTCGAGGGCCGCGAGGCGCCGCGCGGCCGGCTCGTGGGGGTCGAGGGTGGTGTACGTCAGCCCGTCGAGGCGGACCTCGTCCGGCCAGGTGCCGGAGGCGATGTGGAGCAGGTCGAGGTGGGAGCGGCGCAGATTGACGCGGCCTTCGATGGTGGCCGCCTCGCGCAGCCACAGCTCGCCGACGGTGAGGCTGCTGGCGCGCAGCGCGTCGCCGCCGGGGTGGGACAGACTGGCGTAGGCGAGGTTGAGCTGCCCCGGTATGCGGGCGCCCCGCAGGTTGACGCGGCCCCGGGCGGTGAGCCGCATGGCGTGGAAGTCCGTGCCGCCACTCAGATTCGACGCGTCCAGTGCCGTGCCGCCCGGGTTGCTGAGCACCGCGTCGTCGAACGTGATGTTCCCGGCGATGACGGCTCCCTCCATGCGGACCAGGCCGTGGGCGGTGAAGCCCGCGTCGGCCTGGAAGTCGTCGTCGACCGTGACGCGGTTGAGCGCGAGGACGGGCTCGGAGTACGTCGCGCCCGCCTCCCCGATGTGCGCCGTGTTGAGGAAGACCGCCCCGGTGATCCTCGCCCCGCCGAGCCGCACGGGTCCCCGGACGCGGCAGCGGGTCAGCCGCAGGGAGCCGTCGACGCGCAGGGCGATGGCGTGCAGGCCCGGCAGGACGGAACGGCCCAGGTTCAACTGGCGGAGCTGCGCCCCGTACAGGTCGGGGATCTCCTCGAACAGGCAGGCCCACAGGTGGATGGGCGCCGCGACGTCCGCGTACTGGAGGTCGAGCCGGCCGCTGATACGGGCGCCCATGAGACGCAGCAGCGGAACCTCGCCGTCGGCGTCGGCGGGTTCGCTGAGGAGGAGGGCCCGGAGGACTTCCGCCCGTACGGTCCGTTCGGGGCCCCAGGACGCCCCGGCTTCGGGGGCGCCCTCGGGGCCGTCGTCGGGGGTCTGCCGCAGGTCGATGGCGCGGCCCTTCGGGTACGCCTCCCACACCCGCCGTTCCACGTCGGTCAGTTCGGTGATCTCCACCGGGGTGACTCTAGGGGAACGCTTGCGGCACGCGGGGCGGGCGAGCCTTTCGCCCGGGTCGCTCTTGGCCCAAGATGCCCTTGTGAAGAGTGACTTGTTCTCCAGTGACCACATGGCTCAGCCGGCCCTCGCCCCCGGCATGACCCTCCAGAACGCCAAATCCATCAAGTACGCGGTGAACGGCGAGATGTTCGCGCGGCAGGGCGCGATGATCGCCTACCGGGGCGATCTCCAGTTCGAGCGCAAGGGTCAGGGCGTGGGCGGCATGCTCAAGCGCGCGATGACCGGTGAGGGGCTGCCACTGATGGCCGTGCGCGGCCAGGGCGAGGCGTGGTTCGCGCACGAGGCGCAGAACTGCTTCATCGTCGACGTCGAACCGGGCGACGTCCTCACGGTCAACGGCCGTAACGTCCTGTGTTTCGACGCCACCCTCTCGTACGAGATCAAGACGGTGAAGGGCTCGGGAATCGCCGGGGGCGGGCTGTTCAACAGCGTCTTCTCGGGCACGGGCCGCCTCGGCCTGGTCTGCGACGGCAACCCGCTGGTCATCCCCGTCTCCCCGCACCAGCCGGTGTACGTCGACACGGACGCCGTGGTCGGCTGGACCGCCGACCTCGCGACGTCCCTGCACCGCTCGCAGTCCATCGGGTCGATGATCCGCGGCGGCTCGGGCGAGGCGGTGCAGCTGATGCTCAAGGGCGAGGGCCACGTCATCGTGCGGCCGAGCGAGGTGACACCGCAGAAGGCGCAGCAGCACTGAGTGGCACTGAGTGCTGCCGCGCCGACAGCGGGCCCTGCCCCGGGGAGCGTCAGGCGGCCTGGCGCTCCCGCTGCTCGTACCCGGCGAGGCGGACGCAGACGGTCAGGCCGTACATGGCCTGCTCCAGCTCGGCCAGGCCCGGGTAGCTGGGGGCGACGCGGATGACGGCGTCGCGCGGGTCGTCGCCGTAGGGGTGCGTGGCACCGGCCGGGGTCAGCACGATCCCGGCCTCGGCGGCGCGGCGCACCACGTCCTTGGCGCAGCCGTCGGGGACCTGGAGGGTCACGAAGTAGCCGCCCTTGGGGGAGGTCCAGGTCGCGAGGCCGGTGCCGCCGAGCTCGGCTTCGAGGATGCGCGCCACGGCCTCGAACTTGGGCTGGAGCAGAGCGCGCTGGCGCTCCATGTGGGCGCGTACGCCGTCGGCGTCCCGCAGGAACAGCGCGTGCCGCAGCTGGTTGATCTTGTCGGGGCCGATCGAACGCTTCTGGTTGTTGGCCAGGAGCCACGTGACGTTGGCGGGCGAGGAGCCGAAGAAGGCGACGCCCGCGCCCGCCGCGGTGATCTTCGAGGTGGAGCCGAAGACGAACGCGCGGTCCGGGTTCCCGGCCTCGGCGCAGGCGCCGAGCAGGTCGGCGAGCTCGGCGGGCTCGTCGGTGAGGTGGTGGACGGCGTAGGCGTTGTCCCAGAAGATCCGGAAGTCGGGGGCCGCGGTCTCCATGCGGGCGAGGCGGGCCACGGTCTCGTCGCTGTAGACGACGCCGTCGGGGTTGCTGTACTTCGGGACGCACCAGATGCCCTTGACCGCCGGGTTCTCGGCGGCGAGCCGCTCGACCTCGTCCATGTCGGGCCCGTCGGCCGTCATCGGCACCGGGATCATGTCGATGCCGAACCGCTGACAGAGCGCGAAGTGCCGGTCGTAGCCGGGCACGGGACACAGGAACGCGACGCGCTCCTGGTCCACCCAGCGCGAGGTGGCGCCGGGCAGCACGCCGAGGAAGGCGTGCACCAGGCAGTCGTGCATCAGCTCCAGGCTGGAGTTGCCGAGGGCGAGGAGCTGCGCGGCGGGGACCTGGAGCAGCTCGGCGAAGATCTCGCGCAGCTCGGGCAGGCCCTGGAGGCCGCCGTAGTTGCGTACGTCCGTGCCGTCGGCGGCGGTGTGGCGGCCGCCGGGCAGGCTGAGCAGGTCCTCGCTGAGGTCGAGCTGTTCCGGCGCGGGCTTGCCCCGGGTGAGGTCGAGGGAGAGGCCGCGGGCGGCGAGCTCCGCGTAGTCCTTCCGGGCCCGCTCAAGGAGGCCGGCGAGGGCCGGGGCGGCGTCGGGGCTCAGCTCGGTCGTCATGGTGGTGCCTCTCGCAGGTGCCGCTTCGGTGGGTCGCGCCTGCCGAGGATACAAAACCGGGCGCCCCGGCTTTTCACCCGATGAGACGGGACCGGCCGCGCACCCGGCGATATGCCGTGTGCGGGACCTTGACCGGCCCCCGTGCCCCTCTTATGGTCACCACGCCCCCACGACGTAGGACGTGGGATGTCTTGGCGACAAGGGAACGTACGAACAAGGGAACAAGGGAGACACCGTGAGCGACCTGATCCCTCGCACCGCGACGGGCGGCCCCGCCCCGGACCGCCGCTCCTTACTCCGGTACACCGCCGCGCTGGGCGGGGCCGCCACCCTCACCACCACGCTCTCCGCCTGCTCCGCGGGGCCCGAGTCCACCAACGAGACCGGGGGCGGCGGCCAGGGCGGCGACTCCACGCTCACGGCTGTGATCGGCTACGGCAACGACGGCAGCTGGGACCCGACGCAGACCGCGTCCGCCTTCGCCATGGCGGGCAACGAACACATCTACGAGGGCCTGCTCGGCACGGACCCCATCAGCCGTGCGCCCTATGCCGCGCTCGCCACCGGGATCCCGGACGACCTCAAGGCGACCACGTGGAAGTTCTCCCTGCGGCCGGGCGCCAAGTGGCACGACGGCAAGCCCGTCACCGCCGACGACGTCGTGTTCGTCTTCGACCGCATCCTGGACCCGAAGACGCAGACCCTCGCCAAGGGCTTCTTCGCGAGCTGGCTGAAGGGGGTCAGGAAGGTCGACGCGCTGTCCGTGGAGCTGATCCTCAAGTTCCCCTTCCCGGACGGTGCCGCGCGGCTCTCCCTCGCGAAGATCATGCCGAAGCACGTGTTCTCCCGGCCCGGCGCGTGGGAGGACGCCACCAAGGGCAAGGCGGTGGGTTCGGGACCGTACCGGCAGACCGCGCACCACCCGAAGTCGAACACCACCTTCGAGGCCTTCGCGGACTACAACGGCCCGCGCAAGGCCGCCTTCAAGAAGATGAACTGGCTGACGATCGTGGACGCCGCGCCGCGCGTCGCCAAGATCTCCGGCTCCGGCGCGGACGCGGAGATCGCCGACAACATCCCGTACGCCAACATCACGCAGCTGAAGAAGAGCGGCATGACCGTCGAGGGCGGCGCCGGGATGAACAACCTCTTCCTGCTCTTCAACACCGCGCACAAGCCGTTCGACGACGTACGCGTCCGTCAGGCGCTGCACTACGCCATCGACCGCGACAAGATGATCGAGGCCGCCCTGAGGGGCCACGGCAAGGCGGCGACGTCCTTCCTCAACGAGGCCAACCCCTCCTACCGCCCCGCGAAGACCGTCTACGCGTACGACATCCTGAAGGCGCAGAAGCTCCTGAAGCAGGCCGGAGTGGGCAAGCTGACGATCAACCTCATGGCCGTGAACGTGAGCTGGATCGTGGACTGCCTGCCGACCATCCAGGACGGCTGGGAGAAGCTCGGCGTCGAGGTCACCCTCGACCCGCAGGAGACCACCGCCGTCTTCACCAAGCTGGACCAGAAGAAGGACTTCCAGGTCGTCGCCGCCGCCTCGAACCCCAACCAGTTCGGGCTCGACGCCGACCTGATCATGCACTACAACTACGGCCCCGAGAACCTGTGGATGGGCTACGCCCGCTGGGCCCAGAACCCCACCGCCAAGAAGCTCTTCAAGGACATGGAGCAGGCCACGCGCGAGCCGGAGGCGAGCAGGAAGCGGGCCATGATCCAGGACTACATCGACGTCGTGGCCGAGCAGGCCGTGCTCTATCCGGTCGTGCACAACGAACTCATGACGGCCTGGGACCCGAAGAAGATCACCGGGGTCCAGGCGCAGCCGTACCCGGGGATCAACCTCCTCCAGGCCAAGTGGGCCTGACGTACCGCCGGTTCGGGAGGCGCACACCGTGACCGCAGTCCTCACCATCCTCGCCCGCCGCATCGCCCTGCTCGTCCCGCTGCTGCTCGGCATCGTGCTCTTCGTCTTCCTCGTGATGCGGTTCTCGGACGTCGACCCGGCCTCCGCGTTCTTCCAGGGCGCGAACCCGACCCCCGAGCAGCTGCATCAGTTCCGGGAGGAGAACGGGCTCCTCGACCCGCTGCCCGTGCGCTACATCGCCTTCGTCGGGGACCTCCTCCAGGGCGACATGGGCATCAGCGTCCTCAACCGCTCCCCCGTCCTCGACCAGGTCACCACCGCCCTGCCGCTCACCATGCAGCTGACCTTCCTCGGGCTCGGCATCGCGGTCGTCCTCTCCCTCACCCTCGGCGTGACCGCCGCGATCCACCGCGACCGGCTGCCGGACCAGCTCATCCGCGTCGTCTCCCTGACCGGGGTCGCGGCGCCCGGCTTCTGGCTGGCGCTGCTGATGATCCAGTACCTGGCGGTCGACCTCGGGTGGTTCCCGACCGGCGGCTACATCAACCCCGCCGACTCCCTCACCGGCTGGCTCAGGACCATGACGCTGCCCGCCCTCGCGCTGTCCCTGCCGGTGGCGGCCGGCCTCACCCGCATCATCCGCACGGCCGTGGTCGAGGAGCTCGACAAGGACTACGTCCGCACGGCCATCGGCAGCGGCCTGCCCCCGGTGGTGGTCGTCGGCCGCAACGTCCTGCGCAACGCCCTCATCAACCCGCTCACCGTGCTCGGTCTGCGCGTCGGCTATCTGCTGGGCGGCGCCGTCGTCATCGAGACGATCTTCTCGCTGCCGGGCATGGGCAAACTGATGATCGACGCCGTCAAGAACGGCGACCCGGCCGTCGTCCAGGGCGTCGTCATCACCACCGCCGTGGGCTTCGTCGTCGTCAACCTCGTCATCGACGTCCTCCACCTCCTGGTCAACCCGCGCCTGAGGGGGACGAGCTGATGCTCATGACCCGCAAGCAGCTCACGGAACGCCTCGCCGTCCCCGGCCTCCGCCTGCGCTCCCTGCGCAAGCTGCCCGTGCTCTCCCGGATCGCGGTCGGCGTCATCGGCGTCGTCGTCCTGGTCGCCCTCCTCGCGCCCCTCATCGCCCCGCACGACCCGCTCGACCAACAGAGCCAGGTGGACGGCACCGGCCACCCGTCGGCCCGCCACTGGATGGGGCAGGACAGCCTGGGCCGCGACATCCTCAGCCGCTTGATGTACGGGGCGCGCTGGTCGCTGGCCATCGGGCTCGGCGCCACCCTGCTCGCCCTGATCGTCGGCGCGCTGATCGGCGCCGTCGCGGCGACCTCCCGCAAGGCCGTCGACGAGACGCTGATGCGCTGCCTGGACGTCGTCATGGCGTTCCCCGGCATCGCGCTCGCCGCCGTGCTCGTCGCGGTCTTCGGCGGCGGCATCACCGTACTGATCTGCGCGATCGCGTTCCTGTTCACCCCGCCGATCGCCCGGGTCGTGCGGGCCAACGTCCTCGACCAGTACGGGGAGGACTACGTCACCGCCGAACGCGTCATCGGCGCGCGCACCCCGCACATCCTGATCCGGCACGTCGCCGTGAACTGCGCGGCGCCCATCCTGGTCTTCTGCACCGTGCAGGTCGCCGAGGCCATCGTCTTCGAGGCGTCGCTCTCCTTCATCGGCGCGGGCGTCCGGCCGCCCGACCCGTCCTGGGGCAGCGTCATCGCCGACGGCAAGAACATGGTCCTCATCGGCGGCTGGTGGTCGACGGTCTTCCCCGGCCTGCTCATGCTCGTCACCGTCCTCGCCCTCAACATCCTCTCCGAGGGCGTCTCCGACGCCTGGGCGGCGCCCTCGACCCGCGACGTGCCGGGCGCGGCCCGCGCCGAGGACCGCCTCGAAGCCCCCGAGCCGGGCACCGGCCAGGTCCTGGAGCTGCCCGGACTCACCGAGGCCTCGGAGCGGCTGCGGGCGCGGGCCCGGCCCCTGCCGTCCGGCGCGCCGGTCCTGGCCGTACGCGAGCTGCGCATCGCCTTCCCCGGGCGGCACGACGGCGTGGACATCGTGGACGGCATCTCCTTCGACCTGCGCCCCGGCGAAGTCCTCGGCCTGGTCGGCGAGTCGGGCTGCGGCAAGTCGCTGACCGCGCTGACGGTGATGGGCCTGGAGCCCAAGGGCGCCCACGTCAGCGGCAGCGTCACCTTCGGCGGCCAGGAGCTCACCGGCCTGCCGGCCCGCGCCCGGCGCCGCCTCCTCGGCCACGACATGGCGATGATCTACCAGGACGCCCTGTCGTCCCTGAACCCGGCGATGACGGTCCGCTCCCAGCTCAAGCAGGTAGTACGAAGGGGAGGCCGCCGCACCTCCACCGAACTGCTCGAACTGGTCGGCCTGGACCCCGACCGCACCCTGCGCAGCTACCCGCACGAACTCTCCGGCGGCCAGCGTCAACGCGTCCTGATCGCCATGGCCCTCTCCCGTGACCCGAAGCTGATCATCGCCGACGAGCCGACGACGGCGCTCGACGTCACCGTGCAGGCACAGATCATCGAACTGCTGCTGCGGCTCCGCGAGGAACTGGGCTTCGCGCTGATCCTCGTCTCGCACGACCTGGCGCTCGTCGCCGACGTCACCGACCGGGTGGTGGTGATGTACGGCGGGCAGATCGTCGAGACGGGCGTCACCGCCGACCTGGTGGGCGCCCCGGCGCACCACTACACACGCGGACTGCTCGGTTCCGTGCTCTCCCTGGAGTCGGCACGGCAGCGGCTCACGCAGATCAAGGGCGTGGTGCCGTCCCCGGCGGACTTCCCCCCGGGCTGCCGCTTCTCGGACCGCTGCCCGCTGGCGACGACGGTGTGCAGGGACGTCCCCCCGCCCCTGACGGGCCCCACCCCCCACGAGACGGCCTGCCACCACCCGGCAGCGCCCCAAAGGGGCGCGGGGAACTGCGCGACCAGCCACAACGAACCCGCACCGACCCCACACGCCCCGCCACCCCTGAGGGGCGCGGGGAACTGCGCGACCAGCCCCCACGAACCCGCACCCGGGGAGCCGAGCTGATGACCACCCCCCTCATCGAGCTGACCGACGTGCACGTCACGCACCGGGTCCGCTCCGGCACCCTCCTCTCCCGCGACCGCGTCCACGCCCTCACCGCCGCCGACTTGACCCTCGCCCCCGGCGAAACCCTCGGCGTCGTGGGCGAATCGGGCTGCGGCAAGTCCACCCTGGCCAAGGTCCTGGTCGGCGTACAGCGCCCGACCACCGGAACCGTGTCGTTCGAAGGCAACGACCTCTGGACGATGAAACCCGCCGCCCGGCGGACAGAGATCGGCACCCGCACCGGCATGATCTTCCAGGACCCGTCGACCGCCCTGAACCGCAGACTGTCGATCCGCCAGATCCTCCGGGACCCCCTCGACGTACACAGACGCGGCACGCCACGCGACCGCGACGCCCGCGTACGCGAGTTGATGTCCCTGGTGGGCCTGCCCAACGCCCTCGCGGACGGCCTCCCGGGCCGGCTCTCCGGCGGCCAGCGCCAACGCGTCGCGATCGCCCGCGCGCTCGCCCTCGAACCGGACCTGGTGATCGCCGACGAGCCGACGAGCGCGCTGGACGTGTCGGTGCGCGCCCAGATCCTCAACCTCCTCCTCGACCTCAAGGAACGCCTGGGCCTCGCCCTCGTCTTCGTCTCGCACGACATCCAGACCGTGCGCAGGATGAGCGACCGCGTCATCACCATGTACCTCGGGCGGATCGTGGAGGAGGCCCCGGCCGCCGAGATCCTGGCCCGCGCCCGGCACCCGTACACGCGCGCCCTGTTCTCCGCCACGCCGGGCCTGCTCGACCCCATCGACCCGATTCCGCTGACCGGCCCGGTCCCGTCGGCGACCCGGCCACCGAGCGGCTGCCCCTTCCGTACGCGCTGCTGGAAGGCGGACGACACGTGCGCGGAGGCGATGCCGGGTGTCGAGACGGCGGGCGCGGGGCATCGATTCCGCTGTCACCACCCGGTGGACGAAGGACAGTCGACCCACGACCTCGCCACGCAGGCCGCCGCCACGGCCCGAGCACCCAGGGAGCGCCCATGACCCTTCCCACCTTGTTGACCGGTGTCGTCCCACCCGTCTGCACCCCGCTGACACCGGACCGCGAGGTGGACACCGCCTCCCTGGTGCGGCTCGTCGACCATCTGGTCGCGGGCGGCGTCAACGGCCTCTTCGTGCTCGGCTCGACCTCCGAGGTCGCGTACCTGACGGACCGGCAGCGAGCCCTCGTCGTCGACACGGTGGTCCGGCACGTCGGCGGCCAACTGCCCGTCCTCGCCGGGGCGATCGACATGACCACGCCCCGCGTCCTGGACCATGTGCGGACGCTCACCGAGGCGGGCGCCGACGCCGCCGTGGTCACCGCGCCGTTCTACACCCGCACCCACCCGGCCGAGATCGCCCGCCACTTCCGGCTCGTCGCGGACCGCTCGCCGGTGCCGGTCATCGCGTACGACCTGCCGGTGTCGGTGCACGTGAAACTGAGCGCGGAACTGGTCCTGGAGCTGGCCGGGGAGGGCGTGCTCGCGGGCCTGAAGGACTCCAGCGGCGCCGAGGGCGCCTTCCGCGGCGTGGTCGTCGGGAAGCGGTCGGTGCCCCGGCACTTCAGCGTGCTGACCGGTTCGGAGCTGACGGTCGACTCGGCGCTCGCGATGGGCGCGGACGGGGTGGTGCCGGGGCTCGGGAACGTCGACCCCGAGGGATACGTACGCCTCTACGCCGCCGGCCGCGCGGGCGACTGGGAGCGGGCACGGGCGGAACAGGAGCGGCTGTGCGGCCTGTTCGGGATGGTGCGGGCGGGTGACCCGGCGCGGATGGGCGGCAGCTCGTCGGCGCTCGGGGCCTTCAAGGCGGCGCTGCACCTGCGCGGCGTGATCGCCTGCCCGGCGACGGCGGAGCCACAGATTCCGCTGTCGGCGCGGGAGACGGAAGCGGTGGGCAAACACTTGGCGGCGGCGGGGCTGCTCTGACAGGCCCCCTCACACGCTGACGCGGCCCCTCACACCCCCGGCGCCACCAACCCCGTCTCGTACGCCACGATCACCAGCTGCGCCCGGTCACGGGCGCCCAGCTTGCCCATGATGCGGCTCACGTGCGTCTTCGCCGTCAGCGGGCTCAGGCCCAGCGTCTCGGCGATCTCCGTGTTGTTCAGGCCGCGCGCGACGAGCGCGAGGACCTGCCGTTCACGGTCCGAGAGGCCGTCGGGTCCGCCGCCCACCGGGAGCCCGGCGGTGTCCGGCGCCCGCAGGACGCGGGCGATCAGCCGCGAGGTCGGCCCCGGTGAGAGCAGCGACTCACCGGCGGCCACCGTGCGGATGGCGTCCAGGAGGTCGGCGGGCCTGGTGTCCTTGACCAGGAACCCGGACGCGCCCGCCCGCAGCGCGTCCACGACGTGCTCGTCCGTGTCGTACGTCGTCAGCATCAGGACCTTCACGCCCGCGAGGTCCTCGTCCGCCGCGAGCAGCCGCGTCGCCTCGATGCCGTCGAGGTCGGGCATGCGGATGTCCATGACGACGAGGTCGGCCCGTTCGGAGCGGGCCAGCTCGACCGCCGAGCGGCCCGTGCCCGCCTGCCCCACCACCTCCATGTCGGGCGCCGAGTCGACGAGCATCGCGAACGCCGCGCGCACCAGCGTCTGGTCGTCGGCGAGCAGCACGCGGATGGGCCGGTTCATGTGAGGCCTCCCAGGGGCACGGACGCGAGGGGCAGCACGGCGGACACCATGAAACCCCCTTCCGGCCGCGGCCCCGCCTCCAGGGTCCCGCCGACGGTGCGGGCCCGCTCCCGCATCCCGACGAGGCCGTAACCGGCAGTGCCCGAGGGCTGCCGCGCGCCGACGCCGTCGTCGGCGACCGTCACGTTCAGCGCGGCGTCGCCCGTCGTCACGTCCACCCGGACGGTCGGCGCGGGGCCCGCGTGCCGCACCGCGTTGGTCAGCGCCTCCTGCACGATGCGGTAGGCGGCGGCGCCCACGGCGGGCGGTGCCTGGCAGTGCTCGACGTCCCGCCCGACACTCAGCTCGACGCGGGCCCCGGCCGTGCGGGCCGCGTCGGCGAGGCCGGGCAGGGAGCCGAGGCCGGGCAGCGGGCCCCTGGCCTCGTCGGCGCCCTCGTCCTCCGTACCGGACCTGAGGACCTCCAGCGTGGCGCGGAGCTCGCCGCGGGCGGTGCGGCAGGTCTCCGCGACGTCGTCGAGCGCCTTGGCGACGGCCGCGCGGTCCAGACGGTCGGGGTCGGCGGCGAGGACGTGCGCGGCGACGGACGTCTGCACGCCCACCAGGGTGATGCTGTGGGCGAGCAGGTCGTGCAGGTCGCGGGCGACCCGCAGCCGCTCCTCGGCGACCCGGCGGCGGGCCTCCTCCTCGCGGGTGCGTTCGGCCCGTTCGGCGCGCTCCACGACGGAGGCGACGTACTGGCGGTGGATGCGGACGTACACGCCGAGCAGCAGGAAGGAGACGATCCAGCCGGTGATGCGCAACGACTCGGCGCCCTCGGCCATGCCCTCCGAGAACTTGACGCCGAGCATGATCCCGATGACGCCCGCGCCGGCGATGACGGTGTTGCGCGGCCGGGACCGGGAGGCGACGGTGAAGAGGCCGGCCATCGACACGGCCATGGGCGCGGTGTGGTTGGCGTCCATGGAGTGGTAGGTCAACAGGATCGCCATGAGGGCGACCATGACGCGCATGGGGGCGCGGCGGCGCCACACGATGGTGATGTGCGCGGCGAGCAGCAGCGCCCAGCCCAGCGGGCTGGGCGGGTGGCCGTTGTCCCGCACGACCTGCACGATCACGACGGCGCTCGCCGCCATGGCGAGGGCGAACAGCGCGTCGGCGAGCAGCCGTTCGCCGGGGGCGGCGGGTCCGAGGACGCGTTCGATGAGGTTGCGGCGGGCGGGGCCCGGCGCGGTGGCCGGGCCTATGGCGGGAGATTCCGCCGGTTCAGCGGGTGAGTCCACCGGCCCATCTTCGGGTACGCGGGCGCCCCTCCGGGAGAGGAGGGACGCCCGCGGGAAGGACGCGGTCAAGGCGCGGGCACCCGGACGCGTTCGGCCTCGGGCGCGGCGGGCGCCGCGGGGCGGGGCCGGGACAGCGGGCCCGGCCACCACACCTTGCGGCCGAGCGCCACGCTCGCGCTGGTCACCAGGTACGTACGCACCAGGAACGTGTCCAGGAGGACGCCGACCGCGATGACGAAGCCCAGTTCGACGAGTTGGACGAGGGGCATGTTGGTCAGCACGGCGAACGTCGCGGCGAGCACGAGTCCGGCGGAGGCGATGACGCCGCCGGTGGTGCGTAGCGCGGTGAGCGCGGCCGCCCCCGGTTCGGCGCCCTTCAGGCCCTCTTCCCGCATGCGGTGCATCAGGAAGATGCCGTAGTCGACGCCGAGCGCGACGAGGAAGACGAAGGAGAGCAGCCCGAGCCCCGGGTCGGTGCCCTCGAACCCGAAGAGCGGCTCGAAGACGAGCCCCGCGATGCCGAGCGAGGCGCCCCACACGGCGACGACCGCGGCGAGCAGCAGCAGGGGGGCGACGAGGCTGCGCAGCAGGGCGACCAGGATCAGCAGCACGGCCGCGAGCACGAGCGGCACGACGATGGCGCGGTCCCGGGCGTTGGTGTCCTTCAGGTCGAGTTGCTGGGCGCCGGCTCCGCCGACGTACGAGCCGTCGAGCCGGTCCCGCAGCGTCTTGATGGTGACGGTCTCCCCCGCCGACTCGGACGCGGACGAGGCGAGGACGGAGACCTCGGTCCAGCCCTTGGCGGTACGTCCCCGCTGCGCGCTGTCGACGCCCTTGGTGGCCCGGATCTCGGCGAGGGCGTCGCGGGCGCGGTCGGCGGGGGTCATGACGGTGATGGGCTGGGTGCCGCGTTCGGGGTAGGCGGCGGCGAGGGTCTCCATGGCCGCCACCGAGTCGGGGGTCTTGGTGAAGGAGTCCTCCTGTTTGAGGGAGTCGGGCAGGTTGAAGGCGCCGAGGGCGAGCGCACCGAGCAGGACGGCTCCGGAGGCGAGGACGGTGAGTGGCCTGCGTCCGGCCGAGCTGCCCATGGCGGCGAAGAGGGAGCGCCGCTGCTTGGGCGTGCTGCCGAAGGCGGGGACCAGCGGCCAGAACACCCGTCGGCCGAGGAGCACCAGGATGGCCGGGAGCAGCGTCAGCATGGCCGCGAGCGCGGACAGCACGCCGAGGGTGCCGAGCGGGCCCATGCCGCGGCTGCTGTTGAGGTCGGCGGCGAGCAGGCAGAGCAGGCCCGCGGCGACGGTCCCGGAGGAGGCGAGCACAGCGGGCCCGCAGCCGCGCAGGGCGGCGACCATGGCGTCGTAGGGCTGTTCGATCCGGCGTAGTTCCTCGCGGTAGCGGGCGACGAGGAGCAGGGCGTAGTCGGTGCCGGCGCCGAAGACGAGGATGGTCATGATGCCGGAGCTCTGGCCGCTGACGGCGGTGTCGAAGGCCTGGTTGAGTCCGTAGGCGGCGGCCATCGCGAAGTAGTCCGCGATACCGGCGACGGCGAGCGGTACGAGCCACAGGAACGGGCTGCGGTAGATGAGGATGAGCAGCAGCGCGACGACGCCGGCGGTGGTGTAGAGCAGGGGCCCGTCGAGGGAGTTGTAGACCTCGCTCGCGTCGGTGTCCAGGGCGCCGTTCCCGCCGACGTCGACGCTCAGGCCGCCTTCGCCCCGGGCTGTGTCGCGCACGTCGTTGACGAGGGCGTCCCGTTTCTCCTCGTCCTGGCCGGGCTCGGTGGTGGCGACGGGGTACATCAGGGTGGTGCCGTCCTTGGAGGGCACGCCTTTGGGCTCGGCGACGAGCTGGCGGGCCTCCGCTATCTCGGCGACCTGCTGCCCCGCGGTCTCACGGTCGGCGGCGGTCAGCCCGCTGTCACGGTGGTAGACGAGCACCAGCTCGGTGGCCTCACCCCCCGGCAACTGGTCCTGGATCTTGGCCACTTCGGTCGAGTCGGCGCTCGCCGGGAGGTAGTCGACGGGCCGGTCCCTCTGGACGTCGGAGAGCTTGGCGGCGAAGGGCGAGGCGATCGCGAGGACGACGACCCACAGCCCCAGGAACACCCAGGGAACGGCGCGTCGCCGCCGTCGTGACGCGGTGATGGACGGTACGGCCCCCATGACGGGCCTCCTTCGGCAGGGATGACAAGTTCGGGGTCAACCCTTCCGGGAAGCGCGCCTCGATCCGTCGGGCTCGGGGGCGAGTTGGCGCTTACGCCGCCGGGAGGCGGGGGGCGGCGCGTACTCCCGGCGGAGTACGCGCGGGTGCGGCGCGCGGGTGCGGCGCGCGAGTGCGGCGCGCGAGTGCAGAAGCTTCGGTGTCAGGACGGTGTGCGCGCCGCCACCAGGAGGCGGGTCACGTCCTCGGAGCAGATGGTGAGCGCGCACCCGGCCGTGGCGAGGACGTCGCGTTCGGCAGGGGTGTAGGGGCCGTCGGCCAGGGCGATCCGGGCGCCCTGGAGGAGCAGTGCCTCGCGTCCCGCGGGGGCGAGGTGCGGGGCGAGGGGGCCGAGCGCCTCGTGGAGTTCGATGGCGAGGCCGGGGGCGGGGGCGCAGTCGGGCTCGGTGGCGCGGCCGGTGTCGGCGGCGAGCGCGTCGACGAGGGCGACGAGCCGCTCCCCGGTGCAGTCGTCGTGGCCCGCGGCGCGCAGCGTGCCGACGGCCGTGTCGAGCGCGGCGCGCGCGGGGGCGCCGCCGGTGGAGAGGACGGCGAGGACCACGGTGTGGACGGCGTCGCGCAGCATCGCGGAGAGCCGCGTGGTGGTGGGGTGGTCCAGGACGTCGGGGTCGAAGAGGTCCTGGCAGGCGGCGCACTGGATGACGGGTCCCGCGGCGCCGCGCGGCACGACCGGCAGGCCGAGCAGGACGAAGCGGCGCCGCCCGGTGAGCCGCTGGTAGTTGCGGTCGCCACCGCAGGCGGGGCAGAAGAACTCGCCGTCGCCGACGGTGTCCCAGGCGGTGTGCATGCCGATCACCCGCCGGTACAGGGCCCGCCCGCGTGAGACGGGCCTGGCGGAGATGCGGGCTTCTCGGCTGTTCGGTCCCGGTTCTGGCTGCACCACACACCTCCGTAACTCCCCGGCTGCATTGCCGCGTTGGCGTGATGTTAGCCACATCGGTGATGCGACGTCAGCACCTCGCACAGGAGAGCGAGCCGGAGGTGGCCGGGACATGACGCGGCCCCGCCCGCCACAGGGGCGGGCGGGGCCGGTGGAACCGCCGGTGGGGGCGTCAGCGCGCGGCGCGGTTGACGGCCGACACGACGGCCTTCAGCGAGGCGCGCGTGGTGTTCGCGTCGATGCCGATGCCCCACAGCACCTTGTCGCCGATCGCGCACTCGATGTACGAGGCGGCCTGCGCGGACGCGCCCTCGCTCATCGTGTGCTCCTGGTAGTCCAGCAGGCGTACGTCGATGCCGATGCCCTGCAGCGCGTCGAAGAACGCGGAGATCGGGCCGTTGCCGGAACCGGTCAGGACGGTGTCGGCGCCGTCCAGCGTGGCCTCGACGGTGAGGGTGTCGACGCCGTCGGTGTCGGTCGTCGTCTGGCCGTTCTTGACCTGAATCCGCCCCCATCGAGCCGCGGCGTTCTGGGGGTTCGGCAGGTACTCGTCCTGGAAGACGCTCCAGATCGCCTCCGGGGTCACCTCGCCGCCCTCGGCGTCGGTCTTCGCCTGGATGATCTTCGAGAACTCGATCTGCATGCGCCGCGGCAGGTCCAGCTTGTGGTCGTTCTTCAGGACGTACGCGATGCCGCCCTTGCCCGACTGCGAGTTGACGCGGATAACGGCCTCGTAGGAGCGGCCGACGTCCTTGGGGTCGATGGGCAGGTACGGCACGGCCCACTCGATGTCGTCGACGGTCTTGCCCTGACCCGCCGCCCGGCTCTCCAGCGCGTCGAAGCCCTTCTTGATGGCGTCCTGGTGGGAGCCGGAGAAGGCGGTGTAGACCAGGTCGCCCGCGTAGGGGTGGCGGGGGTGGACCTCCATCTGCGTGCAGTACTCGTACACGCGCCGGACCTCGTCGATGTCGGAGAAGTCGATCTGCGGGTCGACGCCCTGGCTGAAGAGGTTCATGCCCAGCGTCACCAGGTCGACGTTGCCGGTGCGCTCGCCCTGGCCGAACAGGCAGCCCTCGACGCGGTCGCCGCCGGCCATGACGGCCAGCTCGGCGGCGGCGACGGCCGTGCCGCGGTCGTTGTGCGGGTGGATGGACAGGCAGACGAACTCGCGCCGGGAGAGGTTGCGGGACATCCACTCGAAGCGGTCCGCGTGGGTGGCGGGCGTGGAGCGCTCGACCGTGGCGGGCAGGTTCAGGATGATCTCGCGGTCGGCGTCGGGCTGCCAGACGTCCATGACGCCCTCGCAGACCTCCAGGGCGAAGTCCAGCTCGGTGTCGGTGAAGATCTCGGGGCTGTACTGGTATCCGAACGTCGTACGGTCGTCCAGCAGCTTGTCGGCGTACTCCATGACCAGCCGGGTGCCGTCCACGGCGATCTGCTTGACCGCGTCGCGCGAGCCGCGGAAGACGACGTCGCGCCAGACGGGCGCGGTCGCGTTGTACAGGTGGACGGTCGCGCGGCGGGCGCCCTTCAGGGACTCCACGGTGCGCTCGATCAGCTCTTCGCGGGCCTGCGTCAGGACGGAGATCGTCACATCCTGAGGGATCGCGTCCTCGTCCTCGATGATGGAGCGCACGAAGTCGAAGTCGGTCTGGCCCGAGGAGGGGAAGCCGACCTCGATCTCCTTGTAGCCCATGCGTACGAGCAGGTCGAACATGGCGCGCTTGCGGGCCGGGGACATGGGGTCGATCAGCGCTTGGTTGCCGTCGCGCAGGTCGGTGGAGAGCCAGCGGGGGGCGACCGTGATGCGCTTGTCCGGCCAGGTGCGGTCGGGGATGTCGACCTGCTCGTACTGGCCGTACTTGTGGATCGGCATGGACGTGGGGCGCTGGAAGTTCGGCATGTGCGGGGCTCCTCGGAAGTGTCCTGAAGGACGGCCGACGGTCTAAGCGCAACGCCGAACTCCGCGGGGAGGGGGTCGGCCTCGACTACAGGCCCTCGCCGCGGCAGCTAAGGAGAAGCAGCCCGAATCGCATGATGTGCCGCAGCCTAGCCGAGCCGCGCTCTGCGCGCGGGCCCGTATCAGTATGCGGGACCGCCGCCGGATAAACCTTCAGTGGTGATCAATCCCTCTATTTCAGGAATCATGGTTGCGGCTAGTGACAGCGGCATAACTCAGTGCCACATTGCCGCCATGACCGCCAACCCGGCAGGCTTCGAGCCTGTCTTCTGCACCATCGTGCCGCCCCACGTCCTGGACACCCTCGCCAGGCACCAGGACCCGGCGCTCGCCGCGCCCGCCCGCCGCACCCTGGAGCGGGACGCCGTCGAGCGCACCCGCCGCCGCCTGACCACCGTCATCGGCGCGCCCGCCGTGGCCCTGCCCGAGGGAGCCGCGGCGGACAAACCGCACCGCACGATCCACGACGCCGGGCACCGCACGGAGCTGCCGGGCCGCAAGGTGCGCGGCGAGGGCGACAAGCCCGGCAAGGACGCCACCGTCAACCGCGCGTACGCGGGGCTCGGCGCGACGTTCGAGCTGTTCCAGAAGTCCTACGAACGCAACTCCATCGACGGCGGCGGCCTGCCGATGAACGCCACCGTGCACTACGGCGAGGACTACGGCAACGCCTTCTGGAACGGCGAGCAGATGGTGTTCGGCGACGGCGACGGCGAGATCTTCCTGGACTTCACCATCCCGGTGGACGTCATCGGCCACGAGCTGACCCACGGCGTCGTCCAGTACACGGCGAACCTCACCTACTTCGGCCAGCCCGGCGCCCTGAACGAGTCGCTGGCGGACGTTTTCGGCTCGCTGATCAAGCAGTACACGCTCGGCCAGACCGCCCGGGAGGCCGACTGGCTGATCGGCGCCGGCCTGCTCGCCCCGCGCGTCACCGGCAAGGCCCTGCGTTCGATGAAGGAGCCCGGCACGGCGTACGACGACGACGTGCTCGGCAAGGACCCGCAGCCCGCCGACATGGACCACTACGTCAAGACGGGCCGCGACAACGGCGGCGTGCACATCAACTCCGGCATCCCCAACCGCGCGTTCTACCTGGTCGCTGAGGCGCTCGGCGGCCACGCGTGGGAGCGGGCCGGCCAAATCTGGTACGCCGTGCTGACCGGCGGCGAGCTGGCGCAGGACGCCTCCTTCGAGGACTTCGCGAAGCTGACGGTGGCCGCCGCGCGCGAGAAGTACGGCGAGGGCAAGGAGCTGAAGGCCGTCACCGACGCGTGGTCCACGGTCAAGGTGCCGGTCTCCAACGGCTGACGGCGGCTACCGGCCGCCCACACGGTGGAGTAGACAGGAGCCATGCGTATCCAGGTGAAGCGCACGGGCGGGTTCGCGGGCATCGACCGGCACGCCGAGGTGGACACCTCGGCGCTGGCCGATGCCCCCGAGTGGCACGTGCTTGCGGAACAGGCCTTGACCGACGGTCGCGACACGCCCGCCATCGGGGTGCCGGACGGCTTCCACTACCAGCTGACGGTGGACGGGCGCACGGTGTACTGCTCGGATCCGCGGCTGACCGACGCCCAGCGGAAGCTGATCACGCGCGTACTGAAGGAGGGCTCATAAGCAGGGAAGGAGGGCTCGTGAGCGGGACGGGTAAAACCTGAGCGCTGTTCATGTTCTCGGCGCACGCCCATTGACTTCCGTACTCGGCGGTACGGAAGATCCCGCCCATGGCAGCGACTGCGGCGAGCCCGATATCCCCCTTTCCCCGCGACTTCCTGTGGGGCGTGTCCACCTCGGCCCACCAGATCGAGGGCGCCGCCGACGAACGCGGTGCCTCGGTGTGGGACGCGTTCACGGCCGTGCCCGGCAGGGTGAAGGACGGCACGACGGCGGCCGTCGCCTGCGACCACTACCACCGCTACCGCGAGGACGTGGCGCTCGTCCGTGACCTCGGCGTGGACGCCTACCGCTTCTCGGTCTCCTGGCCGCGGGTACTGCCCACCGGCGCGGGCGCCGTGCACCCGGCGGGCCTGGACTTCTACGACCGCCTCGTCGACGAGCTGTGCGCGGCGGGCGTGCGGCCGGTCCCGACCCTCTTCCACTGGGACACCCCGCTGGCCGTGCAGGAGGCGGGCGGCTGGCGCAGCCGCGACACCGCCGAACGCTTCGCCGCCTACGCGGCCGTCGTCGCGGCCCGCGTCGGCGACCGCGTCGAGAAGTGGATCACCCTCAACGAACCCGCCGAGCACACCCTGCTCGGCCACGCGCTCGGCCAGCACGCGCCCGGGCAGCGGCTCCTGTTCGACGCGCTGCCGGCCGCCCACCACCAGCTCCTCGCGCACGGCCTCGCCGTTCAGGCGCTGCGGGCGGCGGGCGCGCGGGACATCGGCATCGCCAATTCCCACGGCCCGACCTGGCCCGCGTCGGCCGCCGAGGAGGACACCGCCGCCGCCGACTTCTACGACGTACTCCTCAACCGCCTCTTCGCGGACCCGCTCCTGCTCGGCCGGTACCCGGACGGCTACGGCGATGTGATGCCGTCGGACGATCTGGACGCGGACCTGGAGATCATCTCCGAGCCCCTCGACTGGTACGGGATCAACTTCTACCAGCCGACGAAGGTGGGCGCCCCGCTCCGGCACCCGCACCCGTATCCCACCGAGTTCTCGGGCCTCACCCTCCCGCCCGAACTCCCCTTCGCTCCCCGGGAGATCGAGGGATACCCGGTCACGGACTTCGGCTGGCCGGTCGTCCCCGAGGCCCTCACCGAACTCCTGACCGCCTTCCGCGACCGCTACGGCGACCGCCTCCCGCCACTCGTGATCACCGAGAACGGCTGCTCGTACGAAGGTCTCGACGACCAGGAGCGGATCGCCTACCTGGACGGGCATCTGCGGGCCCTTCACCGGGCGCTGGAGGCGGGCGTGGACGTGCGCGGCTACTTCGTCTGGTCGCTCATGGACAACTTCGAGTGGGCCGAGGGCTACCGGCGGCGCTTCGGCCTCGTCCACGTGGACTACGCCACGCTGGAGCGCACCCCGAAGGCGTCCTACCACTGGCTGCGCGAGGCCCTGCGGGCGCGGCGCGGATGACCGCCGACGCCCTGCGGGAGCCGACCGAGCGCGTCGGCCGGGGCTGGACGGGCGCCCTGGCGCTCGCCAACGGCGCGATCTGGGTGGGCTGGTACGGCCCGCTGCAAATCCTGCTCGCAGCGCAGGCCGAGGAGCTGGCCCCGGCGGGCACGTCGAAGGAGACGGTGCTGGCCTGGGTGACGGGCGTCGGCGCGGTTGTCTCCCTCGCGGCGAACCCCGTCTTCGGCGCCCTGTCGGACCGTACGACGTCCCGCTGGGGCCGGCGCACCCCGTGGATCGTGGCGGGCACGGCGGGCGGCGCCGCCGCGCTCCTGCTGCTGTCGGCGGCGGACTCCGTGTGGTGGATGGCGGCCGGCTGGTGTCTGGTGCAGCTCACCCTGAACGCGGCGTTCGCCGCCGTCACCGCCGCCGTGCCGGACCGGGTGCCGCGCCGCCGGCGGGGCGCGGTCGGCGGCTGGCTGGGGGCGGCGCAGCTGCTCGGCGTGGTGGCCGGGACGGGCCTGGCGACGGTGGCGGGCGGCACGGTCGCGGGGTACGCGGCGTGTGCGGTGTTCACCGTGGCGGGCGTGCTGCCTTATGTCGTACGCCATCGCGACCTGCGGCTGGCGGCCGCCGACCGCCCACCGTGGCACTGGAGGGGTTTCGTGCGCGGCTTCTGGCTGAGCCCGCGGCGCCACCCGGACCTGGCCTGGGCCTGGCTGACCCGCTTCCTGATCAACGTCAGCAACTCCGTGGTGCTGCTCTACCTCCTGTACTTCCTCCGGGACCGGCTGCACCACGGGGACCCCGAGGGGGGCGTGCTGATCCTGACGGCCGTGAACGGCGCGACGATGCTCGCCACCGTCGTGTTGGGCGGCGCCTGGTCGGACCGGGTGGGTCGGCGCAAGCCCTTCGTGCTCTGGGCGGGCACGCTGATGGCGGCGGCGACGGGACTGCTGGCCCTGTGGCAGACCTGGCCGGGTGCGATCGTCGCGGCGGCGCTGCTCGGCGTCGGCTTCGGCGTCTTCACGTCGGTCGACTTCGCCCTGATGACGGACGTGCTGCCCACGGCCATGGACCGCGGCAAGGACCTCGGCGTCATCAACATCGCCAACTCCCTGCCGCAGGTGGCCGCCCCGGCCATCGCGGCGCCCGTCGTCACGTATCTCGGCGGCTACCGCGTGCTGTATCTGACGGCGGCGGTGATCGGCCTGGCGGGGGCGGTCCTGGTGACGCGGATCAGGGGCGTGGAGTGAGCCCGGCGGCCACCGAGGCAGCGGCGGCGTCCGGCGCGTCCCCGGCGGCGACGGCGAAGTCCCGCAGGGTTCCCGTGAGCACGTCGTCCGGTGTGTGGTCGCCCAGGATGTAACCGGCGCGGGCGAGCTGGGCGATGCCATGCATGGAGCCGAAGAGCTGGCGCACCAGCAGGTCCGGGTCGGCGTCCGCCCGGAAGCGGCCCGCCGCCACGCAGCGGCGGATCGCGTCGCGCGGGAAGCGCATCAGGGACGTGCCCATCCGCCGGTCGGCGTCGGAGAGTTCGAATCCGGCGAGCGCGGAGCCGCCGAACATGACCGCGTAGACATCGGACTCGGCGCGCGCGAACTCCTGGTAGGTCCGGCAGAGCCCGGCGAGTTCGGCCACGGGGTCCGCGCCCCGCTCCAGGCCCTCCGCCCGCGCCCGGAACCGCTCGAAGCCCTCCCGCATGAGCTCGCGCACGAGCTCGGGCATGGAGCCGAAGTGCGTGTACACGGCCATCGTCGAGGCCCCGACCTGTTTGACCAGGCGCCGTGCGCTGAGAGCCGCGGGGCCCTGTTCCGCGAGGACGCGCGCGGCCTCGTCGAGGAGGAGACGGCGGATGTCGGCCGCGTCGCGTTTACCGGTGGGCACGGACGAAGCGTAACGCCGTCATGAAAATAACAGCGTTATGCTGCTCGCGGCGCAGCGGCGGGACGGGGGTCCACCGCTGCGCCTCGTCATGCGGCCGGACAGAAGCCCGGCGCGGTCAGAAGCCGAGCGCGGTCAGAAGCCGAGCTTGCGCAGCTGCCGGGGGTCCCGCTGCCAGTCCTTCGCCACCTTCACGTGCAGGTCGAGGAAGACCGGCGTACCGAGCAGCGCCTCGATCTGCTTGCGGGACTTGATACCGACGTCCTTGAGCCGCTTGCCCTTGGGGCCGATGATGATGCCCTTCTGGCTGGGCCGCTCGATGTAGACGAACGCGTGGATGTCGAGCAGCGGCTTGTCCGCGGGCCGGTCCTCGCGCGGCAGCATCTCCTCGACCACCACGGCGATGGAGTGCGGCAGCTCGTCCCGTACGCCTTCGAGCGCGGCCTCGCGGATCAGCTCGGCCACCATGACCTGCTCGGGCTCGTCGGTGAGGTCGCCCTCGGGGTAGAGCGCGGGGCCCTCGGGCAACAGCGGCACGATGAGGTCGGCGAGCAAACCCACCTGCTGGTCGCCGACGGCCGAGACGGGCACGATCTGGGCCCACTCGAAGCCCAGCTCCCTGCCGAGCTGGTCGATGGCGATGAGCTGCTCGGCGAGCGTCTTGCTGTCGACGAGGTCGGTCTTCGTCACGACCGCGATCTTCGGTGTCTTCTTGATGGAGGCGAGCTCCTTGGCGATGAAGCGGTCGCCGGGGCCGAGCTTCTCGTTCGCCGGCAGGCAGAAGCCGATGACGTCGACCTCGGCCCACGTGGTCCGTACGACGTCGTTCAGCCGCTCGCCGAGCAGCGTGCGCGGCTTGTGCAGCCCGGGGGTGTCGACCAGGATCATCTGGGCGTCGGGCCGGTGCACGATGCCGCGCACCGTGTGCCGCGTGGTCTGCGGCTGGTCCGCGGTGATCGCGACCTTCTTGCCGACCAGAGCGTTCGTGAGGGTGGACTTGCCCGCGTTGGGGCGGCCGACGAAGCAGGCGAAACCGGCGCGGTGGACGGCCTCGGACGGCTCGGCTGATGACGGGGTACGAACGCTCATGGCGCCCATTGTCCCTGATCCCGGGAGCCCCGCCGCACCGCGAGCCCCCACGGACCCGGCGGCGGCCGCCATCCGGACCCCGCGACCCCCTTCCCGCACCGGGCGGTCAGCCCGTCTCAGCCCGCCTCGATCCGGGCCCTGACCTCCCCGTCGGCCCCCGCGAGGAAGACCGGCGTACCGGCCCCGCCGAGGTCGCGCACGGCGGCGAGATCCTCCGTGGTGAGGGCCTCGGCACCGGAGACCACGGCGGCGGCCTCCAGCGACTCGGCCCCCGAGGCGACCGCCATCGCCACGGCGGTCCGCAGCGCGGACAACCGAAGCGACTCAAGGTCCACGGTCCCCGCCACGTAGGTGCGGCCCGTCTCGTCCCGCACGGCCGCGCCCTCGGGCACGCCGTTGCGGGCCCGGGCCGAACGGGCGAGGGTGACGATCTTGCGGTCCTCGGGACCGAGGTCGGTGCTCTGCGTCATGGCATGAGCATAAAGAGCGCCCCACCCGCCCCGGGAGTCACCCCGCCCGCACGAGAGGCACCTCGGACGTCACCCGGCGACGGAGCGGATCCCCTCTCGTCGGCCCCGCGCCGAGGCCCACGTCTCCCGGCCGCCCCGCTCGACCTCGGGCAGCGGGTTGAGCCCGGCGAGCCCGTACAGGTGGTGCCCCGACGCCGACGAGCACGGCGACCTCCTCGCGACGCAGCCCGGGCGCGCGCCGCCGCCCACCGCCTCCCGGGAGCCCCGCCGCCTTGGGAGTGACCCTCGCCCGGCGGCTCATCAGGAACTCCCGCAGCTCCCCGAGCCTGCGCGCCTTGGCGCCGTCCGACGTACCGGAGGCGTCCGCGACCGACGCCGCCGATGCCATGGGGGTGGCGCTCCCGCGCCTGACGGGCCCGCCGACGCACCTGACGAGGGCCCGGCCCGCTCAGCGGCGGGCCGTCGCGCCGTCCCGTGAAGGGTGGGGCGCGACGGCCGGAGCCGGTCTCGCGGCCAGGACGAGGAAGGCAGCCCAGGCTTGTGGGCGGAAGACGAGCACGGCCCCGCGAGGACGCGTGGAATCGCGCACCAGGACCGACTCACCGTTCCCGGCGGCCTCGACGCATGACTCGTCTTTGGTGTCGCTCGCGTTGCTCCGCCCCTGCACGCCGATGGCGAGGGGTTGTTGGGACACTCTGCCGAGTGGGCCCGTGTCTCAGCGGCCGCTCAGGGCTCAGGGCTCAGGGGCGATTCAGCCGCAGCCGCTGGGCGCGGGGCAGGCCGGCGACCACCAAGTCGTACGAGTCCTCGATGAGTTCCCTGAGCTGCCGGGCGGGGAGGGTTCCGCCGGTGCCGTCGACCGTCACCGTGTTCCAGTGGCGCTTGTTCATGTGCCAGCCCGGGACGATCTCCGGGTGCGCGGCGCGCAGCTGGACCGCCAGGTCCGGATCGCACTTGAGGTTGACGGTGAGCGGGCGGGCGCCGAGGGCCGTGAGCGCGAACATCTTTCCGGCCACCTTGAAGACCGAGATCTCCGGCGTGAAGGGGAAGTCCTCCGCCGCGTCGTTGCAGGAGAGGCAGAATGTCCGCAGCTCCTCGGGGGTCACTCGGGCTCCCCCTCCGCCGTCGCCCCGGCCGCCGCGACCGGCTCCACCAGCACCGTCACGATCTTGTTCCGGCGGCCCGCGGCGGACTCCGCGGTGAGCCTCAGCTCCCGGGCGTCCGGCAGCGGCACGACCGCCGAGGCGCCCGCGATCGGGACGCGGCCCAGCTGCTTGGCGAGCAGCCCGCCGACCGTCTCGACGTCCTCGTCGTCGAACCCGTCGAACCCGAAGAGCTCCCCGAGGTCGCCGATGTCGAGCCGCGCCGTCACGCGGTAGCAGCCGTCCGCCAGCTCCTCAACGGGCGGCAGCTCACGGTCGTACTCGTCGGTGATCTCGCCGACGATCTCCTCCAGGATGTCCTCGATCGTGACGATGCCGGCCGTGCCGCCGTACTCGTCGATGACCACGGCCACGTGGTTGCGCTCCTGCTGCATCTCGCGCAGCAGGTCGCCGGCGTTCTTCGTGTCGGGCACGAAGGTGGCGGGGCGCATGGCCGTGGAGACCAGCTCGGACTCGCTGTCGCGGTTGATGTGCGTCTTGCGGGCCAGGTCCTTCAGGTACACCATGCCGACGATGTCGTCCTCGCTCTCCCCCGTCACGGGTATGCGCGAGAAGCCGGAGCGCAGCGCGAGGGTGAGGGCCTGGCGGATCGTCTTGAACCGTTCGATGGCGACGAGGTCGGTGCGGGGCACCATGACCTCGCGTACCAGGGTGTCGCCGAGCTCGAAGACGGAGTGCACCATGCGGCGCTCCTCGTCCTCGATCAGGGACTCCTTCTCGGCGAGGTCGACCATCGCGCGCAGCTCGGCCTCGGAGGCGAACGGGCCGCGCCGGAAGCCCTTGCCGGGCGTGAGGGCGTTGCCGATGAGGATCAGCAGGGGCGGGATCGGGCCCATGACGCGGGCCAGCGGCAGCAGGACGTACGCCGCCGCGGTCGCGGTGTTCAGCGGGTGCTGGCGGCCGATGGTGCGCGGGGAGACGCCGACGGCGACGTAGCTGACGAGGACCATCACGCCGATGGCGATGGCGAGGGCCTCCCAGGTGCGGTCGAACTCCTTGAGGCAGGCGTACGTCACCAGGGCCGAGGCGGCCATCTCGCACACCACGCGCACCAGCAACGCCACGTTGAGGTAGCGGGTCGGGTCGGCGGCGACCTGCGCGAGCTTCGCGCTGCCGCGCCGCCCGGAGCGGACCGCCTCGTCGGCGCGGAAGCTGGAGACGCGGGCGATGCCCGCCTCGGCGCACGCCGCGAGCCATGCGACGACGACCAGGGCGACGGCCCCGGCGATCAGCTGGAAGCTCATGGCGTTCAGGAGACGGTGGGCGCCGGGGAGGGGCCGGTGAGGCCCTTCTCGCCGCGCCAGCCGTCGACGATCGCGGCCTGGAGCCCGAACATCTCGGCCTTCTCGTCCGGCTCCTCGTGGTCGTACCCGAGCAGGTGCAGCACTCCGTGGACGGTCAGGAGCTGGAGCTCCTCGTCCATGGAGTGCTGCGTCGGGGCGTCCTTGCCCTGCTGGGTGGCGACCTCGGGGCAGAGCACGATGTCACCGAGGAGGCCCTGCGGGGGCTCCTCGTCGTCCTTCATGGGCGGGCGCAGCTCGTCCATGGGGAAGGACATGACGTCCGTGGGCCCGGGCAGGTCCATCCACTGGATGTGCAGCTGCTCCATGGCGTCGGCGTCCACCACGATCACCGAGAGCTCGGACAGCGGGTGGATGCGCATCCGCGCGAGGGCGTAGCGGGCGATGTCGAGGATCGCCTGCTCGTCGACCTCGGTTCCGGATTCGTTGTTGACGTCGATCGACATGGTGGTGCTGGTCTACTTCCCGTCGCGGCTGTCGTGCTGCTCGTACGCGTCGACGATACGGCCGACCAGCTTGTGCCGTACGACATCGTCGGACGTGAGCCGGGAGAAGTGGATGTCCTCGACGCCCTCCAGGATCCGCTGGACCTCGCGGAGCCCGCTTTTGGTACCGCCCGGCAGGTCGACCTGGGTGATGTCACCGGTAATGACGATCTTGGAGTCGAAGCCGAGGCGGGTGAGGAACATCTTCATCTGCTCGGCGCTGGTGTTCTGCGCCTCGTCGAGGATGATGAACGCGTCGTTCAAGGTGCGACCACGCATGTAGGCGAGGGGCGCCACCTCGATCGTGCCCGCCGCCATCAGGCGCGGGATCGAGTCCGGGTCGAGCATGTCGTGCAGGGCGTCGTAGAGCGGGCGGAGGTACGGGTCGATCTTCTCGTAGAGCGTGCCGGGCAGGAAGCCGAGCCGCTCGCCCGCCTCGACCGCGGGCCGGGTCAGGATGATGCGGTTGACCTGCTTGGACTGCAGGGCCTGCACGGCCTTGGCCATGGCGAGGTAGGTCTTGCCCGTACCGGCGGGCCCGATCCCGAAGACGATGGTGTGCTTGTCGATCGCGTCGACGTACCGCTTCTGGTTCAGGGTCTTGGGACGGATGGTGCGCCCGCGCGACGAGAGGATGTTCTGTGTGAGGACCTCGGCGGGGGTCTCCTGCGCGCCACCGCCGTTCTCGTCCGCCCTCAGCATGGCGATCGAGCGTTCCACTGCGTCCTCCGTCATCGGCTGACCGGTGCGGAGCACCAGCATCATCTGGTCGAACAAGCGCTGGATGAGGGCGACTTCGTGGGCCGCGCCCACGGCGCTGATCTCATTGCCCCGGACATGGATGTCGGCCGCCGGGAAGGCCTTCTCGATCACGCGCAGGAGAGCGTCGCCGGAGCCGAGGACGGTCACCATCGGGTGCTTCGCCGGGACCGTGAAGTGGGCTCGCGCCTGGTCCTGCGCCGTGTGGGTCGTCGGTGTCTGAGTCATGGGTCGGCTCTGAAGGCCTGCTCATCCTCCTCGTGCGGGGTGCGGGGGCCGCTCGGCGGCCTTGCACTGCCAAGGGTACGACGCGGCACTGTCAGTGCCGTAGGGCTTTTCGGCCGGGGGCGGCTACGCGGAGCGGAAGCCGATGGTCGGCACCGCCCTGCGCAGCGGCCACGGGCGGCTGGCGGCCGGCAGGAGGTCCTCCAGGAAGCTGTACCGCCGCAGCGCCACGGGGTCCTGCTCGTCGAACTCCCGTACGCGCCGCCACCAGGCCCCGACCTCCGCCCAGCCGGGCGCGGACAGGGAGCCGCCGAACTCCTGCACGGAGAGCGCCGCGGTGAGCCCGGCGAAGGCCAGCCGGTCGGCCAGCGGCCACCCGGCCAGCGTCCCGGTGACGAAGCCCGCCACGAAGACGTCACCGGCCCCGGTGGGGTCCAGCGCCTCGACCTCGATGGCCGGCACCTCGGCGGTCTCGCCGGTCCGCGCGTCCACCGCGTACGCCCCTTCCGCACCCAGCGTCACCACCGCCAGCGGCACGTGGTCGGTCAGGGCCCTGGCCGCGGCCCGCGGGCACGACGTACGGGTGTAGCGCATCGCCTCCTCGGCGTTCGGCAGGAACGCCTCGCAGTGCGCCAGGTCGGCGAGCCCGGCGAGATCCCACCGCCCGGTGTCGTCCCAGCCGACGTCGGCGAAGATCCGGGTGCCGCTGCGGGCGGCCTGCCCGATCCAGGGGGCGCGGGCGCCGGGCGTCAGGGAGGCGACGGCGGCGCGGGCGCGGGGCGGGCAGGAGGGGGCGCCGCCGTCCGGGGCTTCGGCGTCGGGGGGCGGCTCGTGGCCGTGGCTGACCATGGTCCGCTCACCCTCGTACGCCATGGAGACCGTCACGGGCGTGTGCCAGCCGGGCACGGTCCGCGACGAAGCGAGGTCGATGCCCTCGCCCCCTTCGAGGGCGTCCCAGCAGTACTCCCCGTAGTGGTCGTCGCCGAAGGCGGCGGCCAGGGACGTATGCAGGCCGAGACGGGCGAGCGCGGTCGCCATATTGGCGACGCCACCGGGGCTGGACCCCATGCCGCGCGCCCAGGACTCGGTCCCGCGCACGGGCGCGGAGTCGAGCCCGGTGAAGATGATGTCGAGGAAGACCGTGCCGGTGAGGTAGACGTCACAGGCCGGATCACCGGCTCTGCGGGCCGCCTTCAGCGGGTCGACGGTGGGCTGTACGGGTACGACCATGCAGGCAACGTAACGGACGACGCGCCCTGGAGGCCGGGGATACCGGTGTGCCGCGGGGTGCGGGCGCTACCAGCGCGGCACCGCCGGAGTCGTCCACCGGGGGTCGACCGCCCGCATCGCCGCCGCGTCGTCCCGCTCCCGCAGGGCGCGGAAGCCGTCGTCGAGCCAGCGCGCGTGCAGGGCGGCGAGCTTGGCGTGGTCCAGCTCCACGCCGAGGCCGGGGGTGTCGGTAACCGGGATCTTGCCGTCCGTGAACCGCAGGCGGGAGGTCAGGACGTCCTCGGACTGCCAGGGGTAGTGCGAGTCGCAGGCGTGGCCGAGGCCGGGCACGGTCGCCGCCACGTGGGTCATCGCGGCGAAGCTGATGCCCAGGTGCGTGTTGGAGTGCATGGAGACGGCGACCCCGAACGTCCGGCACACCGCGGCCAGCTCCCGCGTGCGCCGCAGCCCGCCCCAGTAGTGGTGGTCGCAGAGGACGACCTGCACGGCGCCCTTCGCGAAGGCCTCCGGGATCTCCTCGAAGGTCGTCACGCACATGTTCGTGGCCAGCGGCACCGAGGTGCCCGCCGCGACCTCCGCCATGGCGGGGGTGCCGAGCGCGGGGTCCTCCAGGTACTCCAGTACGTCACCGAGTTCGGCGGCGACCTTCAGCGAAGTCTCCACGGACCAGGCCCCGTTGGGGTCCAGCCGCAGCGGCCTGCCCGGGAACGCCTCGGCGAGGGCGCGGATCGCGGCGATCTCCTCCTCCGGCGGGAAGACACCGCCCTTGAGCTTGAACGACCCGAAGCCGTGGCGCTCGGTGAACAGCCGGGCCTGGGCGACGATCCCCGCCGGGTCGAGGGCGGCGCCCCAGCCGTCGTCCGGCTCGCTCGCGCGGCCCGCCGGATGCTCGGCCCACTTGTAGAACAGGTAGGCGCTGTACTCCACCGCGTCCCGCACCTTGCCGCCGAGCAGGGCGTGCACGGGCAGGCCGAGCGCCTTGCCGAGCGCGTCCAGGCAGGCCACCTCGAACCCGGAGACCACGGACAGCCGCAGCTTGTCGGCGCTCTGCACGCCGCGCAGACCGCCGACGTCGACGGCCTCGTCGACCCGGGCGGCGTCCACGGCCACCTCGTCCGCGAGTGTGAACAGCCGGTTCACGTCGCAGACCTTGCCCCCGGGCAGCCGCTCGGCCAGCGGCCGCGCGAGCTCCAGGTACTTCCCGTCACCGTACGTCTCCCCGATCCCCGTCACCCCGCCCGCCGTGACCACCTCGACGATGAGACGCGGCGTGTAGGGCTGATGGACACCCTGGGTGTTGAGGAGCGGGGGATCGGCGACCAGGACCGGCGTGAGGCGGACATCCGTGATGACCAAACTCTGTCCATACATGAGAACGGAGACTAGGTATACGAACAAGGCCCGTCAATGGTGCGCGGGGCCGGTCACTACAGCTCCGCCTCGATCAGCTCCGCCGCCCGTGACGTGCCGCCCTCCGCCCGGACCTCCGCCCTCAACCGCCCGCAGCGCCCGGCGACTTCGGGGTCCGACACCAGAGCCAGCAGGGCCGACCGCAGCGCTCCAGCCGTCGCGTCCGCCGTGTCCAGGCGCCGCGCCACGCCCAGCTCCACCAGCCGGTCCGCGTTCATCGGCTGCTCGGCGCCCTGCGGTACGGCGATCATCGGCACCCCGGTGTACAGCCCCTCACTGGAACTCCCCATGCCGGCATGGGTGACGAACGCGTCGGCCTGTTCCAGGATCGCCAACTGCGGCACCCAGGAGCGGACTTCGATGTTCGCGGGCAGCTCCCCGCCCAGCTCGGCCGGGTCGACATGCTTGCCGATCTGGAGGACGACGTGCCACCCCGGAAGGTCCCCGAACGCGGACACGCAGTGCCGGTAGAACTCCGGCTGCTTGGTGTACGCCGAGCCGAGCGAGACCAGGAGCACCTTCTCGGCACCCTCGGGACGCGTCCAGCTCCCCTGCCGCGCACGGTCGCCGAAGCACGGCCCGACGAAGTCGACCCTGGGGTCGACGGTGTCGGCGTACGGCTGCATGGCCCGCGGGATCGTGGCGAGGGCCCGCGGCGGGACCCCCGAGAACTGGGCGACGTCCAGCGTGGTGGCCCCGCACCCGGCGAGCCACCCCTTGAAGCGGGCCTCCAGGGCATCGGCGCCCGGCAGCCGCGCGAGGTGCGCGCCGACGTCCTCCTGGTAGCCGCCCCAGGCCACGAAGGTCGGGGACAGCTGCACCACGGGCCGCCCCTGCGCCTCGGCGAGCGCCCGGCCGACGTACGCGCCGATGTCGTACAGATACAGGTCGGCGGGGTCGTCGTCGTATGCCGCGCGCAGCCGCGGCAGCACCGCCATCGCGTCATCGAGGAAGAGCGCGCTCGCCTCGATCGGGTCGTCGGGCCAGATGTTGTCGCGGTGCGGGAGCGTCGAGTCGTACGGGACGAGTTCGGCGCCGGTGGGCTCGATCAGCCCGGCGGTCGCGGGGTCGTTGGCGTACGTCACGCGGTGGCCGCGCGCGGCCAGCTCACGGATGATCTCCAGGCCGGGCAGCACATGGCTGACCATCGGGACGCCGATCATCGCGATATGGGCACGCCGACGGGAGGGTCCACGGGATGACATGAGAGTTCCTTCGCGTACAGAGAGCTACGGATTCGTGACAGGCACGACGGGCCGCCGCCTCAGCCCCGAAGGGCGGGCGGGGGCCGTGTGAGGCCGTGTCAGCCGTAGATCTGCGCGATGGAGTCCATGTCAAGGACCGTAACCCCGCCGACCGTGCTCAGTCGAACGAATAAGCCTCGACCTCGGCGAGGTACCGCGCCCGCAGCTCCTCGTCCGCCGCGTCCCGGTCGAGGAAGGCCGCCTCGAAGGAGTTCCGCGCGAGCGTGCGCAGCTGCTCCTGGCCGATGCCGAGCGCCTCGTGCACGGCGTGGAAGGTGTCGTCGACGTATCCGCCGAAGTAGGCCGGGTCGTCGGAGTTGACCGTGCACATCAGTCCGGCGTCGAGCATCCGCGCCAGGGGGTGTTCTTCGAGGATGTCGATGGCGCGCAGCCGGACGTTCGAGAGCGGGCAGAGCGTGAGCGGCACGCGCTCGCGGACCAGGCGCTCGACCAGCTCCGGGTCCTCCATGCAGCGCAGCCCGTGGTCGACGCGCTCGACGCGCAGCACGTCCAGGGATTCGGTGATGTACGCGGGCGGGCCCTCCTCGCCGGCGTGCGCGACGAGCCGCAGTCCCAGGGCGGCGGCGGCCTCGTACACCTCCTTGAACTTGACCGGCGGGTGGCCGACCTCGGCGGAGTCCAGGCCGACGCCGATGATCCGGTGGAGGTAGGGCTTGGCGGCCTCCAGCGTCTCCATCGCGGACTCGGCGGACTGGTCGCGCAGGAAGCACATGATGAGCCGCGTGGAGACGCCGTGCCGCTCCTCGCTGTGCTCCAGCGCGCGGGACAGGCCCTCGATGACGGTGCCGATGGATACGCCGCGCGCGATGTGTGCCTGCGGGTCGAAGAAGATCTCCGCGTGCCGCACGCCCTGGGCGGCGGCGCGGGTGAGGTAGGCGTCCGCGAGTTCCTCGAAGTCGGCCTCGGTGCGCAACACGGCCATCAGGCTGTAGTAGAGGTCCAGGAAGGACTGGAGGTCCTCGAAGAGGTAGGCCTTGCGCAGCTCTTCGGTGTCGGCGTAGGGCAGCTCGACGTCGTTGCGCGCGGCCAGCGCGAAGGCCAGCTCGGGTTCGAGGGTGCCTTCGATGTGGAGGTGGAGTTCGGCCTTGGGGATCGGCATGGTGCGGTCTCGCTCAGTTCTGTGCTGGGTGTGCGGTGGGGGTCTCAGGTTCGCTTGGGGAGGGGGACGCGCGACAGGTCGCGGGCGACGGTGAGTTCGCCGTCGAAACCGGCGGCGCGGGCCTGCTGTTCGTAGACGCCCGGGTCGGGGTAGCGCTGGCTGAAGTGCGTCAGTACGAGATGCCGCACGCCCGCGTCGACGGCCACCCGGGCGGCCTGGCCGGCCGTCAAGTGGCCGTGGTCTTCCGCCAGTTGTATGTCCTCGTCGAGGAACGTCGACTCGATGACCAGCATGTCGCAGCCCTCGGCGAGCGCGTACACGCCGTCGCAGAGCCGGGTGTCCATCACGAAGGCGAAGCGCTGCCCGCGCCGCACCTCGCTCACCTCGTCCAGCGTGACGCCGCCGAGGGCGCCCTCCTTCTGGAGCCGCCCGACGTCGGGCCCCTTGATGCCGCGCTCGGCCAGCAGCTCCGGCAGCATGCGTCGTCCGTCGGGTTCGGTGAGGCGGTAGCCGTACGACTCGACGGGGTGGGAGAGCTTCCGCGCGTCGAGAGTGTACGAGGGGGTGGCGGCCAGCGGGCCGTCGGCGGCGACCGGGGCCTCGGTGAGCGCGACGGTCTCGCGGTACGCCGTCGCGTACCGCAGCCGGTCGAAGAAGCGCTGCCCGGACGCCGGGTAGTGGGCGGTGACGGGGTGCGGGACCCGGTCGAGGTTGAGGCGCTGGATCACCCCGGCGAGGCCGAGGCTGTGGTCGCCGTGGAAGTGCGTGACGCAGATCCGGTGCAGGTCGTGCGCGGCGACCCCGGCGCGCAGCATCTGCCGCTGCGTGCCCTCGCCGGGGTCGAACATGATGCCCTGGCCGTCCCAGAGCAGCACGTAGCCGTTGTGGTTGCGGTGCCGGGTCGGGACCTGGCTGGCGGTGCCGAGCACCACCAGTTCACGTGACGACAAGAGGGGCCGGCCCCGCTATCCGGGAGGCCACTGGAGGCCGCGGCCGCCCAGGACGTGCGCGTGCGCGTGGAAGACGGTCTGCCCGGCGCCCGCACCGGTGTTGAAGACGATGCGGTAGCTCTCCGCGGCCTCCTCGGTAGCGACCTCCTGGGCCTCGCGCAGCACGTCCGCGGCGATCTGCGGCTCGGCGGCGGCCAGCGCCGCGGCGTCGGGGTGGTGCACCTTGGGGATCACCAGGACGTGCGTGGGGGCCTGCGGGTTGATGTCGCGGAAGGCGAGGGTCGTCTCCGTCTCCCGGACCTTGGCCGCCGGCACCTCGCCCGCGACGATCTTGCAGAACAGGCAGTCGCTTCGCGCTTCGCCCGCCATGGGTCCGGCCTCCTCAGGAGCAGTGATCAGTACGCACGGAATGCTATCCCTCCGCGCCGCGCGGCGGCGGGCCGCCGGGGCGCGGACACGGTCTACGGCGTCCAGGGCAGGTCCGGCGCGCTCTTGGCGGGGTGCTCCGCCAGCGCGGCGAGCGCGATGCGCACCGCCTCGTCCAACTGCGGGTCGCGGCCCGCCGCGTAGTCGTCCGGGGTCATCACGACCTCGACGTCGGGGTCGACGCCGTGGTTCTCCACCCCCCACTCCTCGCCCTCCGTCCAGAACGCGTACTTCGGCTGCGTCACCAGCGTGCCGTCGACCAGGTGGTAGCGGCTGTCGATGCCGACGACGCCGCCCCACGTGCGGGTGCCGACCACGGGTCCGATGCCGAGCGCCCGGATCGCCGCGTTGACGATGTCGCCGTCGGACCCGGAGAACTCGTTGGCGACGGCGACGACGGGCCCGCGCGGCGCGTCCAGGGGGTAGCTGAGGGGCCGTGAGCCGCGCGGCAGGTCCCAGCCGACCACGCGGCGCGCCAGCTTCTCCACGACGAGCTGGGAGGTGTGGCCGCCGCGGTTCTCGCGGACGTCGACCACCAGGCCCTCGCGGGCGACCTCGACGCGCAGGTCCCGGTGGATCTGCGCCCAGCCCGGCGCCTGCATGTCGGGGACGTGGAGGTAGCCGAGGCGGCCGCCCGAACGCTCGTGGACGTAGGCCCGCCGGTCCGCGACCCAGGCGTGGTAGCGCAGCGGCACCTCGTCGTCGACGGGGACGACCACGGCGTGCCGGGGGTCGCCGCCGCCCGAGGGCGAGACGGTCAGCTCGACGGGCTTGCCCGCGGTGCCGACGAGCAGCGGTCCCGGGCCGGTCACGGGGTCGACGGGCCGTCCATTGACCTCGATCAGCGCGTCGCCGGGGCGGACCGCGACGCCGGGCGCCGCCAGCGGGGAGCGCGCGGCGGGGTCGGAGGTCTCCGAGGGCAGGACGCGGTCGACACGCCACAGGCCGTCCTCGCCCCGCGAGAGGTCCGCGCCGAGGAGCCCCTGCCGGAGCCCCGAGCCGCCGCCCGAGCCGCCGGGGACGACGTACGCGTGCGAGGTGCCCAGCTCGCCCTGGACCTCCCAGAGCAGGTCGACGAGGTCGTCGTGGGTGGCGACACGGTCGAGCACGGGGCGGTAGCGCTCCAGTACGCCGTCCCAGTCGACGCCGCCCATGTCGGGCCGCCAGAAGTTGTCCCGCATGAGGCGGCCCGTCTCGTCGTACATCTGACGCCACTCGGCGGCCGGGTCGACGGTGTGGCGGATGCGGGTCAGGTCGACGGAGATGTTCGAGTCGCTGTCCTCGTCGCCGGAGGCGCGCCGGTCGCTGGGCACCACCTTCAGCTTGCCGTCGGTCCACAGCAGGGCCCGCTTGCCGTCGCCGGTGACCGCGAAGTGGTCGGCGTCGGCGGCCAGTTCCTCCACGCGGCGCTGGGCGAGGTCGTACCGCTCCAGCTCGGTGTGCGGCTCCGGGTCGGACGGGGTGGCCCGGGAGGCGCCGAGCACGCCCCGCACCGGGTGGCGCAGCCAGAGCAGGCCGTCCTTGGCGGCGCGCAGCGTCGTATAGCGGGCGGCCTCGACGGGGAACGCGACGATGCGGTCGGCGAGCCCGTCGAAGTCGACGCGGGTGACGGGCGCGCCCTCGCTGTCGGGCGTCTCGGCGCCGGGGCTGTCCTGCCCCTCGAAGGGCCGGCCGTGCCGCTGCGGCCCGAACGGGGACGGCGTGGTCGCGGCGAGCGTGAGGAGGTACGGGCGGGAGCCGCCGACGAAGGCGAGGTCGAAGACGTGCTCGTCGTAGACCGGGTCGAAGGCGCGGGCGGAGAGGAAGGCGAGGTGCTTGCCGTCGAGCGTGAACGCCGGCGAGTAGTCGCGGAAGCGCAGCGGGGTCGCCTCGGCCACCGACAGGTCGGCGGTGCCCGCGAGCTTGAGCTGCCGCAGCGGGCTCGGGCCGGGGTGCGACCAGGCGAGCCAGGCGGAGTCCGGTGAGAAGACGAGTCCGGTGACCTCGCCGTCCTCGCTGCGGTCGACCTCGCGGACCTCGCCGCTCTCCCGCTCGACGAGCAGGACGCGCCCGTCGTGCGAGGCGACGGCGGCGCGGCTGCCGTCCGGCGACATGGCGAGCCCGAGGACCCGGCCGAGCTGCCCGGCGGCGAGCCTGCGCGGGGTCGCGCCGGGCGCGGGGCCGGTGGCCGGGGCGAACTCCAGCGCCTCGTCGCCCTCGGCGTCGGTCACCCACACGACGTGCTCCTCGCCCGCCACGCGGAAGGTGCGGGGCAGCCGGGCGCGCACGCCCGGCGTGGCGGCGAGCGCGCGGGCCGGGCCCTCGCGGTGCGTGACCCAGTGCACGGAGCCGCGTACGGAGACGGCGCTGCCGCGGCCGGTGTGGTCGGGCGCGGCGGACCCGAACCAGCGGGCGGCGGACACGGGGTGCGGCTGGAGGTCGGTGCGCTGGCCGCCGAGGCGGATGTCGAGGGGGCGCGGCTCGGCGTCGGCCAGGTCGTCCAGAAGCCAGAGCCGGCCGGCGCTCATGTAGATCACGCGGGTGCCGTCGGTGGCGGCGTGCCGGGCGTAGAAGCCGTCGAGAGGCGTGTGGCGGCGCAGGTCGGAGCCGTCGGGCAGGCAGGAGTAGAGGGCGCCGACGGCCTCGTGGTCGGAGAGGAAGGCGACCCGGTCCCCCACCCACAGCGGGTACTCGATGTTCCCGCCGAGCTCTTCATGGAGGCGTACGAACTCCGTGTCCGCCGCCTCGCGGAGCCACAGCTTGCCCGCGGTGCCGCCCCGGTACCGCTTCCACCAGGCGGCCTCACGGCCCAGGGGCGCGGAGGTCAGCAGGACCTGCCCGTCGGGGCCGTGCGTGGCGTTGCCGACGAGGCCGTAGGGCAGGGTGGCGGCGGGTCCGCCGTCCAGCGGGACGGCCCGCGCCCAGCAGCGGCTCCAGGAGGCCTGGCCCGCGGCGGAGACCGTGAGAACCTTCCCGTCGGGGGTCCAGCCGCGCACGCCCGTCTTCCAACTGCCCCAGTACGTCAGCCGCTTGGAGGGGCCGCCGTCGACGGGCGCGATGTGCACCTCGGGCGCCCCGTCGCGGGTGGACGTCCAGGCGACGGTGGTGCCGTCCGGGGAGACGCGGGGATGGTTCACGGGCGTGTTGTCGGCGCTGACCCGCCAGGCGCGGCCCCCGTCGAGGGGGGCGACCCAGACGTCGTCCTCAGCCGTGAACGTGGCCAACTCGCCGTGGATGTGCGGATACCGGAGGTACGCAGTCTGTGTCACACCGTCCAGCGTAGGCAGGCGCCGGGCGGCCCGGAAGCGGTTTGGATCACTTCGGCCGGGGTGGACCGCCCGGCGGGCCACGTCACTTCCCCGGCAGGCAGTCGCAGGTCGGGGGCGGCGGGTCCGGGGTGACGGTCACCGTCACGGTCACGGTGGGGCGGGGCTCGGGCGGGTCGTGGGAGGGCGGCGGCGGGGAGGAACCGGGCGGGGCCGGGGTCGGCGTCCCGCCGCCACCGTCACCGTCGCCGGCACCGCAGTTGCCGAGCACGTCGACCCGGAACCACTCCTTGCCGTCGACCTTGGCGGTGAGGTCGCCGCGTACGCAGCGGTCGTCGACGAGGGAGGACACCTTGCCCTTGATGGTGATGTCTTTGTTGCCGTCGTTGCCGTCGTTGCCGTCGTTGCCGTCGTTGCCGCCGGTCTCGCCCTGGCAGTCCACCTCCACGACGGTCTTCTCCGTGGGCCCGCCGCTCTTCGGGGTCACCCGGTCCTGGTAGCGGGCGGTGCAGCTGAGCCACGCCACGTCGAGCTTCTGGCGCTCCAGCTCCTTGGTGCCCATCCGGTCGGTGGTGAGCGCGACCGCCGCCGTGTTCAGATCGCCGTTCGCGGGGTCGCACGCGGTGACGCCGAGCGCGGCCGCGCCGGCGAGCCCCACGGCGTACAGGACCGGCCTGCGCCGCTGCCACGCGTTCCGTTGCGGTAACCGCCTCAAAGCCCCCATGGGCGGCAGAATGCCACTCCGTACGCCGGGGCGGTAGACCGCTCGCGCATACGCCCGCTAAATCCGGTCAGCCGCGCAGCAGCAGCCACTCCTGGAGCTCCACCACATTGCCCTCCGGGTCCTTGAGGTGGGCGACGCGCATGCGGTCCGTCATCGGCGCGGGTCCGTGCGCGAGGACGGCTCCGCGGGCGACGATCTGTTCGCAGTACGCGTCCAGGTCGTCGACGCGCAGCACCACCAGGGAGCGGTGCCCGGTCGCCGCCTCGCCCAGTTCGCCGAGGATCCCGGCCATCGTCGCCCGGTCATGCAACGCGATGCCCGCCGAGCCGACGGCCGGGCTGAACTTCTCGTACGGGCCGTCCTGCGCGCCCGACTGCGGCTTCAGGCCGAGGACGTCGGCGTAGAAGCGGTAGCAGGCGGGGAAGTCCGTGACGAGCAGGCGTACCTGAGCGAGTTCCAACGCGTCCCCCAGAGGGTCGGTCAGGACCAGCGGCCCGTGCGTCCGAGCAGCAGCGCCGTCGCCGCGGTCCCCGCGGTCGATGTGCGCAACACACTACGTCCGAGGCGGTACGGCTTCGCGCCCGCCGCGGCGAAGGCCGCCAACTCGTCCGGGGAAACGCCACCTTCGGGCCCGACGACGAGCACGATGCGACCGCTCGCCGGGAGTCCGGCGGTGGCCAGCGGCTCGCTGCCCTCCTCATGCAGGACGGCCGCGAAGTCGGCGTCCGCGAGGAGGGCGGCGACCTGCTTGGTGGACGCCGCGTCCGCGACCTCGGGGAAGCGCACCCGGCGCGACTGCTTGCCCGCCTCGCGCGCGGTCGCCCGCCACTTGGCCAGCGCCTTCAGGCCGCGCTCGCCCTTCCACTGCGTGATGCAGCGCGACGCGGCCCACGGCACGACCGCGTCGACACCGGTCTCCGTCATGGTCTCGACGGCGAGCTCCCCGCGGTCCCCCTTCGGCAGCGCCTGTACGACGGTGACGCGGGGCGAGGCCTCGGGCTCCTCGGTCACGGGGTCCATCCGTACGACGAGCCGGTCCTTGCCCTCGGTGTCGAGGACCACGCAGTGCGCCCACCGTCCGGCGCCGTCGGTCAGGACGACGTCCTCACCGGCGTGCAGCCGCTTCACCGAGACCGCGTGGCGCCCCTCGGGGCCGTCGAGTACGTACCGTCCACCACGGTCCGCGTCGAAGTGCTCGACGACGAAGACGGGGGCGGTCACGCGGCGCCGCCCTGATCCTCGGCGGCCAACGCGTCCTCGGCCTCGGCGAGTTCGGCCGCGAGGACCTCCACGAGCTGCCCGGCGGGCAGCTCCCGGGCGAGCCGGTGGCCCTGCCCGGCCCACAGGGCCATGCCCTGCGCGTCACCGGCCTTCGCGGCGGCCTTGCGCAGGCCGCTGGTCAGGTGGTGCACCTGGGGGTAGGCGGCGGGGGCGTACGGGCCGTGCTCGCGCATGAAGCGGTTGACGAGGCCGCGCGCGGGCCGCCCGGAGAACGCCCGGGTCAGCTCGGTCCGCACGAACAACGGATTGGTCATGGCCTGCTTGTGCAGGGCGTGGGCGCCCGACTCGGGCGTGACCAGGAACGCCGTGCCGAGCTGCGCGGCGTCCGCGCCCGCCGCGAGGACCGCGGCGATCTGCGCGCCGCGCATCAGGCCGCCGGTGGCGACCAGGGGGATCTGCGCGGTCTCGCGGATCTGCGTGATGAGGGAGAGCAGCCCGATCCCGGCGCCGTCGGCCTCGGGGTTGTCGCGATGGGTGCCCTGATGGCCACCCGCCTCGACGCCCTGCACGCACACGGCGTCGGCGCCGGCCCACTGGGCGGCCTGGGCCTCTTCCGGCGTGGTGACGGTGACGACGGTGAGGGTGCCGACGCGCGCGAAGGAGTCCAGCACGTCGCGGGTGGGGCACCCGAAAGTGAAGGAGACGACCGGCACCGGGTCGTCGAGCAGGATCGCGAGCTTGGCGTCGTACCCGTCGTCGCGCCCGCTGTCCGGGTCGCCGAGCTGCGTCTCGTACCAGGTGGCCTCACCGGCGAGCTGGCTGCGGTAGACGTCGATCGCGGCGGCGTCCGCGGTGTCCGGCTGCGGCATGAAGAGGTTGACGCCGAAGGGCCGCGAGGTCAGGCCCCGCAGCTGCTTGATCTCCTGGTACATCCCGTCGGCGGTCTTGTACCCGGCGGCGAGGAAACCCAGGGCGCCGGCCTCACAGACGGCCGCGGCCAACTGCGGACAGGACGCGCCGCCCGCCATGGGGGCCTGCACGATCGGATGGCGGCAGAGATCGGTCAGTGCGGAGGACATGCACGCATCGTGCCACGCCCAACACAACCAACCGAATCGAGCCGCCGGCCCCCCAGGCCCCCGCTGGGGCCGCGCCCCCTAAGGGGCGCGAGGAACAGCGCGAACAACCACACACAACCCGCACAGACAGACCACGGAGACGCCCCATCAGGGGCGCGGGGAACTGCGCGAGCAACCCACGACACCCCGCACAAGACAGACAACACAGGCACCCCACCCAGGGGCGCGGGGAACTGCGCGAGCAACCACAGACGCCCCGCACAGACAGACCACGGAGACGCCCCATCAGGGGCGCGGGGAACTGCGCGAGCAACCCACGACACCCCGCACAAGACAGACAACACAGGCACCCCACCCAGGGGCGCGGGGAACTGCGCGAGCAACCACACACAACCCGCGCGCAGACAACAAAGCGCCCCCGGCACGGGAGAGAACCCGCCCCGGGGGCACAACAAATCCCGCTCAAGGCGCTACCGCCCGTTGAACGCGTCCTTCAGTCGCGAGAACAACCCCTGCTGCCCCGGCTGGAACTGCCCCGTAGGCCGCTCCTCACCCCGCAGCTGCGCCAGCTCCCGCAGCACCCGCTCCTGCTCGGCGTCGAGCTTGGTCGGCGTAAGGACCTCGACGTGCACGATGAGGTCACCGCGCCCACCGCCCCGCAGATGCGTGACGCCACGCCCATGCAGCGGCACCGACTGACCGGACTGCGTGCCCGGCCGGATGTCGATCTCCTCCAGGCCGTCCAGCGTCTCCAACGGCACCTTCGTGCCGAGGGCCGCCGCGGTCATCGGGATGGTGACCGTGCAGTGCAGATCGTCACCGCGCCGCTGGAAGACGGCGTGCGGCAGCTCATGGATCTCCACGTACAGGTCACCGGCGGGACCGCCACCGGGCCCGACCTCGCCCTCACCGGCGAGCTGGATCCTGGTGCCGTTGTCGACACCGGCCGGGATCTTCACCGTCAGCGTCCGCCGCGACCGGATGCGGCCGTCACCGGCGCACTCGGGGCACGGCGTCGGCACGACGGTGCCGAAGCCCTGGCACTGCGGGCACGGCCGCGAGGTCATGACCTGTCCGAGGAAGGACCGCGTGACCTGCGACACCTCACCGCGACCGCGGCACATGTCACACGTCTGAGCGGAGGTCCCCGGCGCGGCTCCCTCACCGCTACAGGTCGTACAGACCACGGCCGTATCGACCTGGATGTCCTTGGTCGTCCCGAAGGCGGCCTCGTCGAGGTCGATCTCCAGCCGGATCATGGCGTCCTGGCCGCGACGCGTACGCGACCGCGGTCCCCGCTGCGACGCCGTCCCGAAGAACGCGTCCATGATGTCGGAGAAGTTGCCGAAGCCACCGGCGCCGAAGCCGCCCGCGCCTCCGCCGCCGCCCGCCTGGGACAGCGGGTCGCCGCCGAGGTCGTAGACCTGCTTCTTCTGCGGGTCCGACAACACCTCGTACGCGGCGTTGATCTCCTTGAAGCGCTCCTGAGTCTTCGGATCCGGATTCACATCCGGGTGAAGCTCACGCGCCAGCCTCCGGAAGGCCTTCTTGATCTCGTCCTGGGAAGCGTCGCGGCGCACGCCGAGTACGGCGTAGTAGTCCGTGGCCACTTACGACTCCGCCAGGATCTGTCCGACGTAACGTGCCACTGCGCGTACTGCTCCCATCGTTCCCGGATAGTCCATGCGGGTCGGTCCGACCACGCCTAGTTTGGCGACTGCCTCGCTGCCCGAACCGTAGCCGACCGAGACCACGGAGGTGGAGCTGAGGCCCTCATGGGCGTTCTCGTGACCGATCCGTACGGTCATGCCCGAATCCGTCGCCTCGCCAAGCAACTTGAGGAGCACGACCTGCTCCTCAAGGGCTTCGAGAACGGGGCGGATCGTGAGGGGAAAGTCATGTCCGAAGCGGGTGAGATTGGCGGTGCCGCCGATCATCAGCCGCTCCTCGGTCTCCTCGACAAGCGTTTCGAGGAGGGTGGAGAGCACCGTCGAGACGGTGCCGCGGTCCTCGGCCTCGAAGGCCTCGGGCAGGTCCTGCACCAGCTGCGGGACGTCCGCGAAGCGGCGGCCCGCGACCCTGCTGTTGAGCCGCGCCCGCAGATCCGCGAGCGACGTCTCCCCGAAGGGCGCCGGACAGTCGATCATGCGCTGCTCGACCCGGCCGGTGTCGGTGATCAGGACGAGCATCAGGCGCGCGGGAGCGAGCGAGAGCAGCTCCACGTGCCGCACGGTCGACCGCGTCAGCGAGGGGTACTGCACGACGGCGACCTGCCGGGTCAGCTGCGCGAGCAGCCGCACCGTGCGCCCCACGACGTCGTCGAGGTCGACGGCGCCGTCGAGGAAGTTCTGGATGGCGCGCCGCTCGGGGGCGGTCATCGGCTTGACGCCGGCGAGCTTGTCGACGAACAGGCGGTAGCCCTTGTCCGTCGGGATGCGCCCCGCGCTGGTGTGGGGCTGGGCGATGAACCCTTCCTCCTCCAGCGCCGCCATGTCGTTGCGGACCGTGGCCGGGGAGACGCCGAGTCGGTGCCGCTCGGTGAGCGCCTTGGAGCCGACCGGCTCCTCCGTCCCGACATAGTCGTGGACGATGGCGCGCAGCACTTCGAGCCTGCGTTCACTGAGCATCGCGCGCACCTCCAGCACGTCATCCGTCGCGGTGATCCCCGGCGTGGACCCCTGCCTGGCACTCAACGCGGGTGAGTGCCAGCCTGTCAAAGGGTCAGTGTACGGGCGTCGGGTACGGACCCGGCAAGGCCGGACCCGGACCCCGTTGCTCATGCCCGGAGGCTGGTTGGTCATGCCAGGCGCCGCCGCAGCGGTTAGCGTCACCGTATGGACGTGGAGCCGGCATGGGAAGCGGCGGGCTGGGAGCGACTCGCACCGCGCGTGGGGCGGTGCCGCCTGCCGGTGTGGGACTGCACGGCGGGGCTCGTCGTCGGTGACGGGGCGGCCCTGATGATCGACGCCGGGTCGAGCCTGGCCGAGGGCGCGGCCCTGCGGACGCGGGCCAGAGAGCTCCTCGGCGGCGGTCGCCGCGTGACGCATCTCGCGTTGACGCATCCGCACTTCGACCATGTCCTTGGGGCCGCGGCCTTCGCGGGCGTGGAGGTGTACGGGGCTGTGGGCATCGACACGGTTCTCGACAAGGGCCGTGAGGAGCTGTGCGCGGACGCGGTGCGGCACGGCCTGGACCCGCGGGCGGCGGCGGAGGCGGTGGACCTCCTTGTCCACCCCCATCACCTGGTGTGCGGGGAGTGGACGCTCGACCTCGGCGGCGGCGTCCAGGTCCTCCTCGCGAACGTCGGCCCCGGCCACTCGGGCCACGACCTGGCGGTCCTGGTCCCCGGCGGGGACGGCGGAGACGGCGGGGACGGCGGGGACGGCGAGCGGGAGATCGTCTTCTGCGGCGACCTCGTCGAGGAGTCGGGCGAACCGCAGGCCGGCCCGGACGCGGTGTCCTCGCGGTGGCCGGCGGCGCTGGACCGGCTCCTGGAGCTGGGCGGCGAGGACGCGCGGTACGTGCCGGGGCACGGTGCGGTGGTGGATGCGGCTTATGTCCGTGCGCAGCGCGCCACACTGGCGGCGATTTCCGGCGTGTCGTGACGGATGGCCCGCCCGTTCTTCCTATCGTCGGCAGAATGCGCCCACCCGTCTCCCGCCACCACCCCTCCGAGGGCCCTCCGGGCCCGCAGCGCCGTCTGTACTCCGCCGATCTCACGCCCCCCTGGAAGAAGCCGAAGCCCGTACCGGAGGTGGCGGCGGACGCCGGCCTCGTGGTGGAGGAGCTGAGCACCGGTTTCTGCGGGGCGGTGATCCGCTGCGAGAAGACCGCGCAGGGCCCGACGGTGACCCTGGAGGACCGCTTCGGCAAGCACCGCGTCTTTCCGATGGAGCCGCGGGGGTTTCTCCTGGAGGGCAGGACGGTGACGCTGGTGCGCCCGGCCGCGGCCCCCGGCGCGAGTGCGCCGGTACGTCCCTCGCGCACCGCCTCCGGTTCGGTGGCGGTCCCCGGGGCGCGGGCCAGAGTCGCCCGCGCGGGACGCATCTACGTCGAGGGGCGCCACGACGCCGAACTCGTCGAGCGGGTCTGGGGCGACGACCTGCGCGTCGAGGGCGTCGTCGTCGAGTACCTGGAGGGGATCGACGACCTCCCGGCGGTCGTCGCCGACTTCTCCCCCGGCCCCGACGCACGCCTCGGCGTCCTCGTGGACCACCTGGTGCCCGGCTCCAAGGAGTCCCGCATCGCGGCGGAGGTCACCGGCGACCACGCCCTGATCGTCGGCCACCCCTACATCGACGTGTGGGAGGCGGTGAAGCCGTCCTCGGTGGGCATCGAGGCGTGGCCCCGGGTGCCGCGGGGGCAGGACTGGAAGACGGGCGTCTGCCGGGCGCTGGGCTGGCCGGAGAACACGGGGGCGGCGTGGCAGCGGATCCTCGGCTCGGTGCGCAGCTACAAGGATCTGCGGCCGGAGCTGCTGGGCAGAGTGGAAGAACTGATCGACTTCGTGACGCATCCATAGCGGGCGGGTCTGCTGCCGGGTGTGTGGGTGCGGGACGGGTCGGCTGCCGGGCAAACGGGCGGGTGGGTGGGAGACCGCTGCCGGGTGGCGCGGCCGGGCAGGACGGCTCACCGCCGGTCGTGTGCCCCGCGGCCCAGCACCCGGCGCCGCTAATCCACCAGCTCCCGGACCACCGCGTCCGCCAGCAACCGCCCCCGCAACGTCAGCACCGCCCGCCCCGCCGCGTACGGCGCCGCCTCCAGCAGCCCCTCGTCCCGGGCCTTGCGCGAGGCGGCGAGCCCGGCCTCCTTCAACAGAGTCAACGGGCAGCCCTCCACGAGCCGTAGCTCCAGCAGGATCCGCTCCACCCGCCGGTCCTCCTCGGAGAGGACCTCACGCCCGGCCCCCGGCGACCGGCCGCCGGCCAGGGCCGCCGCGTACGCCCCGGGATGCTTCACGTTCCACCATCGCACGCCCCCGGCATGGCTGTGCGCGCCGGGCCCGGCGCCCCACCAGTCGGCGCCGCGCCAGTACAGCTCGTTGTGCAGGCAGCGCCCCGCCGCGGACGTGGCCCAGTTCGACACCTCGTACCAGGAGAAGCCCGCCCGGCCGAGGACCTCGTCGGCGATGAGGTACCGGTCGGCGTGGACGTCGTCGTCCGTCATCGGCACCTCCCCGCGCCGGATGCGCCGCGCGAGCTGCGTGCCCTCCTCGACGATCAGCGCGTAGGCACTGACGTGGTCGGGCCCGGCGCCGAGCGCCGCGTCCAGCGTGGCCCGCCAGTCGTCGTCCGTCTCGCCCGGGGTGCCGTAGATGAGGTCGAGGTTCACATGGTCGAACCCGGCCGCCCGCGCCTCGGCGACGCAGGCCTCGGGCCGCCCCGGCGTATGCGTACGGTCGAGGACCTTCAGCACGTGCTGCTTCGCGCTCTGCATGCCGAAGGAGACGCGGTTGAACCCGCCCTCCCGCAGCTCCGCCAGATACGCCTCGTCGACCGACTCGGGGTTCGCCTCGGTCGTGATCTCCGCGTCGTCCGCGAGACCGAACTCGTCCCGTACGGCCGCCAGCATCCGTACGAGATCACCCGCGGCCAGCAGCGTCGGCGTACCGCCCCCGACGAAGACGGTCCGCACCGGCCGCGGGTCGTCGCCGAGGACCTTCCGCGCGAGCCGCACCTCGTCGGTCAGGGTGTCCGCGTAGTTGTCGCGGGAGGCGAGCACACCGCCGGAGCCGCGCAGCTCGGTGGCGGTGTAGGTGTTGAAGTCGCAGTAGCCGCAGCGCGTGGCGCAGTACGGGACGTGCAGGTAGAAGCCGAGGGGGCGGGAGGCCGCGCCGGCCAGGGCGGACGCGGGCAGCGCGCCGTCCTCGGGCATGGGCTCACCATCGGGCAGTGCGGAAGGCATACCGTCGATTGTCCCGCACCGCCGGAGCGCGAGCGTCAGCTGCACCTACAGCGCCTATGCGCCTATGCGCCTATGCGCCTACTGCGCCTGAAGCACCAGCAGCGCCAGGTCGTCGTCCGGCGGGCGCTCCGAGAACTCGTGCACGAGCCGCCGGATCTCCTCCGCCACGAGCGCCGCGTCGAGCCCCGCGCAGCCGGCGAGGGCCTGCGCCAGGCCGTCGCCGTCGTCGAACTGGAGCCGCCCCGAGCGCCGCTCGGTCACACCGTCCGTGACGCACAGGAGGGTGTCGCCGGTCAGCAGGTCGAAGCTCTCGCTGGTGTACGTCTCGTCGTCGACGACCCCGAGCAGCATCTGCGGGCTCGCCGCCGACCGCACCTGCCCGTCGGGCGACAGGAGCAGCGGCAGCGGGTGCCCGGCGCACGCGAGGGTGCAGCGCACGCCGCCTTCGTGCGGGACCAGCTCGCCGTAGAGGAGGGAGAGGAAGCGTGAGGTGGGGCCGTCGGCCGGTACGCCCTGGCCGCCCGCGACGGCGACGACGGCGGCCGCCGCGTCCGCGGCCTCGGTCGCGTCGTCCAGGAGCAGTTGGTTCAGTCGGTCGAGGACCTCGGCGACCTGGTAGCCCTCGCGGGCGAGGAGCCGCAGCCAGGGCCGGGCGAGGCCGATGACGACGGCGGCCTCGGGGCCCTTGCCCTGGACGTCGCCGAGCGCGAAGCACCAGCGCCCGTCCCCGGCCTGGAAGACGTCGTAGAAGTCGCCGCCGGGGCCGCCCTTGTCCCGCGGCTCGTACACCAGGCCGCTCTGCACGCCGGGGATCCGCGCGACCTTGCTGGGCAGCAGCCCGCGCTGGAGGACGCGGCTGATGTTGGCCTGGCGCTGGTAGCGGCGGGCCGTGCTGACGGCGAGGGCGACGCGGCGGCTGAAGTCCTCGACGAGGCCGGTGACCTCGTCGGGGAAGCGCAGCAGGCCCGCCCGGCCGATGACGAGCGTGCCGAGCGTCCGGCCGCCCGCGGTCAGGCGGTACGCGAGCGCCGTCCCGGACGTCTCGCCCGCCAGCGCCTCGCCGGGCCAGCGAACGGGGAGGGCGCCGGTGCCCGCCGCGTCGGGCAGCTGGGGCGGGTCCTTCTCCAGTACGCGGCGCAGTTCCTCTATGCGCTGCTCGCTGGTGTGCCAGACGCGGGCCAGGCGCGCGCCCGGGCCGCCCGCGGTCGCGCGCGCCGGACCCTCCGAGGCCTCGTCGAGCCAGACCGCGCACCAGTCGGCGAGCCGCGGCACGAGCAGCTGTCCGGCGAGCGCTGCCACCAGGTCCTCGTCGAACTGCCCGGCCAGCAGGTCGGAGGCCTCGGCGAGAAAGCTGAGGGCCCCGCGGTTGACCCACTCCGTGTCGTGCGTGACGCGCTTGGGCAGCGGCGCGAGGATCCCGGCGGCGCGCAGCCCGCGCTTGAGGGCCTGTTCGCTCGCGTACGACTCGCTGTCCTGGTCGGCCGGGACGCCCTCGACGGGCAGCCGGACCCAGACGGTCTTGGTGCCCGTGCGGTAGGTGATGCCCCAGGACTCGGAGAGGCTCGCGACGAGTTGCAGGCCCCGGCCGTACTCGGGGGTGCCGGTGGACGCGGGGCTGCCCTGCTCGCCGCGGACGGCACGGGAGGGGTGGTGGTCGGAGACCTCGATGACGAGGCCGTCGGTGTCCTCGCCGGGCCCGGCCTCGTCGAGGCGGCACAGCAGTTCGACCGCCGTGCCCGCGTGCACCACTGCGTTGGTCACCAGTTCGCTGACGAGGAGCACCGCGTCGTCGACGAGGCGGTCGGTGACGCCGGCCGCCGCGGGTACGCCGAGTTCCGTCCAGTCGGCGAGCGCGGCGCGCACGAAACCGCGCGCGGCGGCGGGCGCCAGCGGGTTCCCGGGCAGGGACGTGCGCACCCCCGCCGGTGGCCCCGGGCGGTCCGGGCCCTCGGCACCGGCACGGAATTCGGTCTCCCGTTGCATCGGAATGGACCCCACGGTGCGGCTCCTGAGCAGTTCGGTCGAATACGCCTCAGGCGACACCGACAGGGTGACAGACTGGCGGCGCCCATAAGCACCGAGTCACCGAAGTGGGCCGCTATGAGTGAGAGCAGTGCTACGCCGGCGCCCGGCACCGGCCGGATTCCCGCCCCGGCGCCGCCCGCGCCGTCCGCGCCGTCCTCCGTGGCCTCGGCACCGTCAGCCGTCACACCCGCGGCCCCGGCCCCCGCGGATCTCGCCCGACTGCGCCCGCTGCTCGCCGCCATGCGCGCCGCCCGCGACGGCGACTTCACGAAGATCGCACCGGTCGGCGAGGGCGTCACCGCCGAGCTGTACACGGTCTTCAACGAGATGCTCGACCGCTCACGGCACTTCGACGCCGAGCTGGTCCGCGTGCGCCGGGAGATCATCCGGCACGGCCGCCTGGACGAGCGGTTCACGGCGAGCCCGGGGCAGGGCAGGTGGGCCGACCGGGTCCAGGAGGTCAACTCCCTGCTGGACTCGCTGGTCGCCCCGGCCGCGAACGCCACCCGGGTGCTCGACGCCGTGGCGGGCGGCGACCTCACCCAGCGCGTCGACCTGCACGACGGCACCCGGGAGCTGCGGGGCGATCTGCGGCGCCTCGGCCGCGCCGTCAACACGATGGTCGACCAGCTCTCCCTCTTCACCGGCGAGGTGACACGCGTCGCCCGCGAGGTCGGCACGGAGGGGCGGCTCGGCGGCCGCGCCAAGGTGCGGGGCCTGTCGGGGAGTTGGCGTGAGGTGACCGAGGCGGTCAACACGATGGCCGCCCGGCTCACCGCCCAGGTGCGGGACATCGCGCTGGTGACGACGGCGGTGGCGCAGGGCGACCTGACCCGCACGGTCACCGTCGAGGCGACCGGCGAGCTGCTCGAACTGAAGCTGACCGTGAACACCATGGTGGAGCAGCTGTCGGCCTTCGCCGACGAGGTGACGCGGGTGGCACGCGAGGTCGGCACCGAGGGGCAGTTGGGCGGCCGCGCCCAGGCGCGGGGCGTATCCGGCGTATGGAAGGACCTCACCGACAACGTCAACTTCATGGCCTCGAACCTCACTTCACAGGTCCGCAACATCGCCCAGGTCACCACCGCCGTCGCCAACGGTGACCTGAGCCAGAAGATCACCGTGGACGCCCGGGGCGAGATCCTGGAGCTGAAGTCGACGGTGAACACGATGGTCGACCAGCTGTCCGCGTTCGCCGACGAGGTGACGCGCGTCGCCCGCGAGGTCGGCACGGAAGGCAATCTGGGCGGGCGTGCTCAGGTGCGGGGTGTGTCCGGCGTGTGGAAGGACCTCACCGACAACGTCAACTTCATGGCGGACAACCTCACGTCGCAGGTCCGCAACATCGCGCTCGTCTCGACGGCCGTCGCCCAGGGCGATCTCGGCAAGAAGATCACAGTGGAGGCGAAGGGCGAGATCCTGGAGCTCAAGTCGACGATCAACACGATGGTCGACCAGCTCTCCGCCTTCGCCGACGAGGTCACCCGCGTCGCCCGCGAGGTCGGCACGGAAGGCAACCTCGGCGGCCAGGCCCAGGTGCGGGGCGTCTCCGGCGTATGGAAGGACCTCACCGACAACGTCAACTTCATGGCCTCGAACCTCACTTCACAGGTCCGCAACATCGCCCAGGTCACCACCGCCGTCGCCAACGGCGACCTCTCCAAGAAGATCACGGTCGGCGCGCGTGGCGAGATCCTGGAGCTCAAGGACACCGTCAACACCATGGTCGAGCAGTTGCGCGCCTTCGCCGACGAGGTGACGCGGGTGGCCCGTGAGGTCGGCACGGACGGGCGGCTCGGGGGTCGCGCGCAGGTGCTCGGGGTGTCGGGGGTGTGGAAGGACCTCACCGACAACGTCAACTACATGGCGGACAACCTCACCGGCCAGGTCCGCAACATCGCGCAGGTCGCGACCGCCGTCGCCCAGGGCGACCTGTCCAAGAAGATCGACGTGGACGCGCGCGGCGAGATCCTGGAGCTGAAGACCACCATCAACACCATGGTGGACACGCTGTCGTCGTTCTCCTCCGAGGTCACGCGCGTGGCCCGCGAAGTGGGCTCCGAGGGGCAGTTGGGCGGTCAGGCCCGGGTCGAGGGTGTGTACGGCACGTGGAAGCGCCTGACGACGAACGTGAACGAGCTGGCGCTGAACCTCACCACTCAGGTCCGCGCCATCGCCGAGGTGGCCTCCGCCGTGGCGCAGGGCGACATGACCCGCGCCATCACCGTCGAGACGCGCGGCGAGGTCTCGGAGCTGAAGGACAACATCAACCTCATGGTCTCCAACCTCCGCGAGACCACCCGCGCCAAGGACTGGCTGGAGTCCAACCTCGCCCGACTGGCGGGTCTGATGCAGGGCCACCGCGACCTGATGGAGGTCGCCGATCTGATCCTGCGCGAGCTGACCCCGCTGGTCAACGCGCAGTACGGCGCCTTCTTCCTGGCCGACCCGGACACCGCCGAGAGCCCGGCGCCCACACAGGTCACCGCGAAGGGCCTCGCCTTCATCGCGGGGTACGGCGCGACCCGGGGCTCGGTCGTCGACACGGGCGGGATGCCCGCGCAGGGCCTGGTGCGCCAGGCGGCCCTGGAGAAGAAGCGCATCCTGGTGGAGGAGGTGCCGCCGGACTACATCAAGATCCACTCGGGGCTCGGCGACGCGGCGCCCGCCACGGTCGTCATCATCCCGATCCTCTTCGAGGACAAACTGCTCGGCGTGATCGAGCTGGCGACGTTCTCCCGGTTCTCCGACGTCCACTTGGCCTTCTTCGACCAGTTCGTGAACACCATCGGTGTCGCCATCAACACCATCATCGCCAACTCCCGTACGGAATCACTCCTCGGCGAGTCGCAGCGGCTGGCCACCCAGCTCCAGGAACGCTCGGACGAACTCCAGCGCCAGCAGGCCGAGTTGCGCCGCTCGAACGCCGCACTGGAGGAGAAGGCGGCCCTGCTCGCCACCAGCTCCCAGTACAAGTCGGAGTTCCTCGCGAACATGTCGCACGAGCTGCGCACACCGCTCAACTCCCTGCTGATCCTGGCCCGGCTGCTCTCCGACAACCCCGACGGCCACCTCTCCGACCAGGAGGTGCAGTTCGCGACGACGATCCACCGCTCGGGCTCGGACCTCCTCCAGCTCATCAACGACATCCTGGACCTGTCGAAGATCGAGGCCGGCCGGATGGACGTACGCCCCAAGAAACTCCCGCTGATCAAGGTCCTCGACTACGTCCACGCGACGTTCCGCCCGCTCACCCTCGACCGGGGCCTCACCTTCGAGGTGTCGGTCGGCGACGACGTGCCGCGCGAGATGTTCTCCGATGAGCAGCGCCTCCAGCAGATCCTGCGCAACCTCTTGTCGAACGCCGTCAAGTTCACCTCGGCGGGCGGCGTCGAGCTGCGGGTCAGCCGCGCCACCGGCACCGCGGGCGACAGGCCGCTCCACGACGGCGCCGACCTGCTCTGCTTCGCGGTCAGCGACACCGGCATCGGCATCCCGGCCGAGCAGCTACCGGCGATCTTCGAGGCGTTCCAGCAGGCCGACGGCACCACCAACCGCAAGTACGGCGGTACCGGCCTGGGCCTCTCCATCAGCCGCGAGATCGCGGGCCTGCTCGGCGGCCGCATCACCGCCGAGAGCCGCCCCGGCCACGGCTCCACCTTCTCGCTGTACGTCCCCGTGGTGCACCCGGGCCATGGCGCGGCCGCCGTCGCGTACGCCGCGTCCCACGCCCAGGATCTGCCGGAGCCCCGGGAACACCCCGTCCAGCGCCCGCACACCGCCCCCGAAACGGACGACATCTGGTCCACTCCCGCCAAGCTGGAGGAGTGGAAGGAAGGTGTCCCCGGCCGCCTGCTGCCCGGCCGCAGGGTGCTGATCGTCGACGACGACATCCGCAACGTCTTCGCCCTCACGCACGTACTCAGCCGCGTCGGCATGCCCGTCCTGTACGCGGAGAACGGCCGCGAGGGCATCGAGACCCTGGAGCGCAATCCCGACGTCGACCTCGTCCTGATGGACATCATGATGCCGGAGATGGACGGCTACGAAACCATGGCCGCCATCCGCCGCAGCCCCCGGTGGCAGGGCCTGCCCATCGTCGCCCTCACCGCGAAGGCCATGCCGGGGGACCGCGAGAAGGCCATCGCCCAGGGCGCCACCGACTACGTGCCCAAGCCCGTGGACGTCGATCAGCTCCTCGGCGTCATCTGCGCCCTCCTCGACCCCGAGGGCACGCGAGGAGAGAGCCCCGTCACGCCGCCGGCCACCGATTGAGGCACGTTGCGGAACCGGCGCGCGAGAGGCGCCACGGACGGCGCCGCCGGGAGCGCCCCGCCCCGGCCCGGCGGGCGGCTACGCCTCGCGCGAGCCCGCGTACATCTCGTCGATCAGGTGCTTGTACTCCCGTTCGACGACCGGGCGCTTCAGCTTCAGGCTGGGGGTCAGCTCGCCGTGTTCGACGTCCAGGTCACGCGGCAGGAGCCGGAACTTCTTGATGGTCTGCCAGCGCTGGAGGCCTTCGTTGAGCTGGTTCACATAGCCCTCGATCAGCTCGACCGTGGCGGGTGCGGCGCAGACCTCGGCGTAGGACTTGCCGCCCAGGCCGTTCTCCTCGGCCCAGGCGAGGATCGCGGGCTCGTCGAGGGAGATCAGCGCGGTGCAGAAGTTCTTGTCGGCGCCGTGCACCAGGATGTTGGAGACGTACGGGCACACGGCCTTGAACTGGCCCTCGACCTCGGCGGGCGCGATGTACTTGCCGCCGGAGGTCTTGATCAGGTCCTTCTTGCGGTCGGTGATCCGCAGATAGCCGTCGACGGACAGCTCGCCGATGTCCCCGGTGTGGAACCAGCCGTCGGACTCAAGGACCTCGGCCGTCTTCTCCGGCAGGCCGTGGTAGCCCTCCATGATGCCGGGGCCGCGCAGCAGGATCTCGCCGTCCTCCGCGATGCGCACCTCGGTGCCGGGCAGCGGCTTGCCGACGGTGCCGGTGCGGTAGGCCTCGCCGGGGTTGACGAAGGAGGCGGCGGAGGACTCGGTCAGGCCGTAGCCCTCCAGGATGTGGATGCCGGCGCCCGCGAAGAAGTACCCGATGTCGGGGGCGAGGGCGGCCGACCCGGAGACGGCGGCGCGCAGCCGCCCGCCGAAGGCCTCGCGCAGCTTGGAGTAGACGAGGGAGTCGGCGACCTTGTGCTTGGCGCGCAGCCCGAAGGGCACCGAGGCGTTGCCGGTCCTGCGGAAGTTGTCCTGGCTGACCTTCGCGTACTCGCGGGAGATCTCGGCCGCCCACAGGAAGATCTTGTACTTGGCCCCGCCGCCGGCCCGCGCCTTGGCCGCGACGCCGTTGTAGACCTTCTCGAAGATGCGGGGCACGGCGGCCATGTACGTGGGCTGCACCACCGGCAGATTCTCGATGATCTTGTCGACGCGGCCGTCGACGGCGGTGACGTGCCCCAGCTCGATCTGCCCGGAGGTCAGCACCTTGCCGAAGACGTGCGCGAGCGGCAGCCACAGGTACTGCACGTCATCGGCGCCGAGCAGGCCGGTCGCCGCGATGGCCTTCGCCATGTACGACCAGTTGTCGTGCGGGAGCCGCACGCCCTTCGGCCTGCCGGTGGTGCCGGAGGTGTAGATGAGCGTCGCGAGCTGGTCGGCAGTGATCGCCGCGATCCGGTCCTTGACGAGCGCGGGGTTCTTCTCCAGGTACGCGGCTCCGCGGGCCTCCAGCTCGGCGAGCGTGAGCACCCAGCCCTCGGGGTCGCCCTCGGCGGCGGACGCGCCCTCGGCGTCGATGACCACGACGTGCCGCAACTCGGGCAGCTCGGCGCGCTTCTCGCGCGCCTTGGCGAGCTGCGCGGCGTCCTCGGCGATCAGCACCCGGCTGCCGGAGTCGGCCACGATGTACGCGGACTCCTCGGCGTTGGTCTGCGGGTAGACGGTCGTGGTGGCCGCGCCCGCACACATGATGCCGAGGTCGGCGAGGATCCACTCGACCCGCGTGGAGGAGGCGAGGGCGACCCGGTCCTCGGGCTGGAGCCCGAGCTCGATCAGCCCGGCGGCGATGGCGAAGACGCGGTCGGCGGCCTGCGCCCAGCTGAGCGCCTTCCAGTCGTCGGGGCCCTCTCCGGAGGCCGCCGGGACGGGGTAGCGGTAGGCCTCGGCGTCCGGCGTGGCGGCCACGCGCTCCAGGAGGAGATGCGCCACGGAAGGCGGACGGTTCTCGATCAAGGTCTGTGTGTCGCTCACGACATCCTCCGGGCCCACGACGGTGCGGCGAACTGGCTGGCGCCTGAACTGGCTGGCGGCTGGACTTGCTGGGTGGCTGACTTGCTGGGTGGCTGCTGCTGCCTTCTGTTCCGCTTCTTACGTCCCTGTCGGCTACTTGTTTAACTTGCGAGTAACCTACGAGTGGTGATCAGAGTAGAGCGCCGACGCCCGGCGCGTAAGGGGCTGCTGCCTGTCACTTCCTCCAGACACCCAAACGGAACGCACCCACACGCCGAACGCGCCGCGGGCCCGGCGCTGGTGTGCGCCGGGCCCGCGTGGCAGCGGCCGGTCGACGGCCGCGGAGGCTACTTCTTCGCCTTGCCGCCGCCGCTGTCGTCGCTGGACAGCACCGCGATGAAGGCCTCCTGAGGGACCTCCACGGAGCCGACCATCTTCATCCGCTTCTTGCCTTCCTTCTGCTTCTCCAGCAGCTTCCGCTTACGGGAGATGTCACCGCCGTAGCACTTGGCGAGGACGTCCTTGCGGATGGCGCGGATGGTCTCGCGGGCGATGACGCGCGAGCCGATCGCGGCCTGCACGGGCACCTCGAAGGCCTGCCGCGGGATCAGCTCGCGCAGCTTGGCGACGAGCCGCACGCCGTACGCGTACGCCTGGTCCTTGTGCGTCACGGCGGAGAAGGCGTCGACCTTGTCGCCGTGGAGCAGGATGTCGACCTTGACGAGCTGCGCGGACTGCTCGCCGGTGGGCTCGTAGTCCAGCGAGGCGTAGCCGCGGGTCTTTGACTTCAGCTGGTCGAAGAAGTCGAAGACGATCTCCGCGAGCGGCAGGGTGTAGCGGATCTCGACGCGGTCCTCGGAGAGGTAGTCCATGCCGAGCAGGACGCCGCGCCGGTTCTGGCACAGCTCCATGATCGAGCCGATGAACTCGCTGGGCGCGAGGATCGTGGCGCGTACGACCGGCTCGAAGACCTGGTCGATCTTGCCCTCGGGGAATTCACTCGGGTTGGTGACCGTGTGCTCGCTGCCGTCCTCCATGATCACGCGGTAGACCACGTTCGGGGCGGTGGCGATCAGGTCGAGTCCGAATTCACGTTCGAGCCGCTCGCGGATCACGTCGAGGTGCAGCAGCCCGAGGAAGCCGACGCGGAAACCGAAGCCGAGCGCGGCCGAGGTCTCCGGCTCGTAGACCAGCGCGGCGTCGTTGAGCTGGAGCTTGTCGAGGGCCTCGCGCAGGTCCGGGTAGTCCGAGCCGTCCAGCGGATACAGACCCGAGAACACCATGGGCTTCGGGTCCTTGTAGCCGCCGAGGGCTTCGGTGGCGCCCTTGTGCAGGGAGGTGATCGTGTCGCCGACCTTGGACTGACGGACGTCCTTCACGCCGGTGATGATGTAGCCCACCTCGCCGACGCCGATGCCGTCGGCCGAGGTCATCTCGGGGGACGACACACCGATCTCAAGGAGTTCGTGCGTGGCCCCGGTGGACATCATCCGGATCCGCTCACGCTTGTTGAGCTGGCCGTCGACGACTCGTACGTACGTCACGACACCGCGATAGGAGTCGTAGACCGAGTCGAAGATCATCGCGCGGGCGGGCGCGTCCGCGACGCCGACCGGCGGCGGGATCTCGGCGACGACCTTGTCGAGCAGCGCCTCGACGCCCATGCCGGTCTTCGCGGAGACCTTCAGCACGTCCTCCGGCTCGCAGCCGATGAGGTTGGCGAGCTCCTCGGAGAACTTCTCCGGCTGGGCGGCCGGCAGGTCGATCTTGTTGAGGACGGGGACGATCTTGAGGTCGTTCTCCATCGCCAGGTAGAGGTTGGCGAGAGTCTGCGCCTCGATGCCCTGGGCCGCGTCGACCAGGAGGACCGTGCCCTCGCAGGCCGCGAGCGAGCGCGAGACCTCGTACGTGAAGTCGACGTGGCCCGGGGTGTCGATCATGTTGAGGATGTGGGTACTGCCCTGGTCCGGGCCCTCGTTCGGGGCCCAGGGCAGACGCACCGCCTGGGACTTGATCGTGATACCGCGCTCGCGCTCGATGTCCATCCGGTCGAGGTACTGAGCACGCATCTGCCGCTGCTCCACCACCCCGGTGAGCTGGAGCATGCGGTCGGCGAGCGTGGACTTGCCGTGGTCGATGTGCGCGATGATGCAGAAATTGCGGATCAGAGCCGGGTCGGTACGGCTCGGCTCGGGCACATTGTTAGGGGTCGCGGGCACGCAGGGTCCTGTCTCTTGAGGCGCCTGTAGCCTCGGGTCGGATCTATACGTAGCTTCCATCGTCCCATGGGTGGCGCACTGCGCTCGGTTTGGGCCGGTCCGAGAGCGGCTGGTACCGTGGGCAGCTGTGTCTCGTAGCCCTTTCAGGCGTCGAGGCGCGTGTCATAACACTCAGCTGCAGTACCTCTGCAGTACCTGAACCTGAAAAGGCTCTTTCGTGGCGAACATCAAGTCCCAGATCAAGCGGATCAAGACCAACGAGAAGGCGCGTCAGCGCAACAAGGCGGTCAAGTCTTCCCTGAAGACCGCGATCCGCAAGGCCCGCGAGGCCGTTGCCGCCGGTGACACCCAGAAGGCCGCCGAGCTCACGCGTGAGGCCACGCGCCAGCTCGACAAGGCCGTCTCCAAGGGCGTCATCCACAAGAACCAGGCCGCCAACAAGAAGTCGGCGCTTGCTTCGAAGGCCGCGTCCCTCCAGGGCTGAAGCCCTTTTCCCGGCTAGCGTGCCGGGGAGCTGATCAATCCCCCCGCGAGGGTAATTCGAGCCCTCTACCTCGATTCGCGGACAGACCACACGCAGTACGCCACGCTGCGACAATGCCCCCGGACCCACTCCGGGGGCATTGCTGTACCCGGCGGGACCGGACGGCCCCCAGGGGCGCGAGGAACGGCGCGACCAGCCACAAACGGACCCGCAGAAAACAACACGCCGCCACCACCCCCAAGGGGCGCGGGGAACTGCGCGACCAGCCACAGACGGCCCGCAGAAAACAACACACCCCCACCCCCCCCCCCAGGGGCGCGAGGAACGGCGCGACCAACCACAAACGGACCGCAGAAAACAACACGCCGCCACCACCCCCAAGGGGCGCGGGGAACTGCGCGACCAGCCACAGACGGCCCGCAGCTGGCTACAAACCCGCGGAGCCCTCAGCTCCGGTTACGACCGGCCCGCGCCGCCCGCGCAACAGCCACCACGGCCTTCTCCAACGCGTACTCCGGATCGTCCCCCCGCCCTTGACCCCCGCATCGGCCGCCGCGACAGCGCTGATCGCCGCGGCCACCCCATCCGGAGTCCAGCCCCGCATCTGCTGCCGCACACGGTCGATCTTCCACGGCGGCATCCCCAGCTCACGGGCAAGATCGGCGGGCCGCCCACCCCTCGCGGAGGACAGCTTCCCGATGGCGCGGACGCCCTGCGCGAGCGCACTGGTGATCATGACCGGGGCGACACCGGTCGACAAAGACCACCGCAGCGCTTCGAGCGCCTCGGCGGCCCGCCCCTCCACGGCCCGATCCGCGACGGTGAAGCTGGAGGCCTCCGCCCGGCCCGTGTAGTACCGCCCGACGACCGCCTCGTCGATCGTGCCCTCGACGTCCGCCACCAGCTGCGACACCGCGGAGGCCAGCTCCCGCAGATCGCTGCCGATCGAGTCGACCAGGGCCTGGCACGCCTCGGGCGTCGCCGAACGGCCGAGCGTACGGAACTCGCTCCGTACGAACGACAGCCGGTCGGCGGGCTTCGTCATCTTGGGGCAGGCGACCTCGCGCGCCCCGGCCTTGCGGGCCGCGTCCAGCAGGCCCTTGCCCTTGGCGCCGCCCGCGTGCAGCAGGACGAGGGTGATCTCCTCGGCGGGCGCCCCGAGATACGCCTTCACGTCCTTGATGGTGTCCGCCGACAGGTCCTGCGCGTTCCGCACGATCACGACCTTGCGCTCGGCGAAGAGCGAGGGACTGGTCAGCTCCGCGAGCGTGCCCGGCTGCAACTGGTCGGAGGTGAGGTCGCGCACGTCCGTGTCCGCGTCGGCGGCGCGCGCGGCCGCGACCACCTGCTGCACGGCACGGTCGAGGAGCAGATCCTCCTGCCCCACGGCGAGCGTGAGAGGAGCGAGCGGATCTGACGAGTCGGCGGTATCTGTCTTCCTGGCCATCGCGGTCAAGCATCCCACGCGCCACTGACAGCCGGTGTCGAGCGCCGTCTCCGGTGTCGGACAATGGACCGGTGACCGACGTACGACATGTCCTGGTGCTGCCCGACCGCGACGCCGCGGAGGAAGTCGCCGAAGAACTCCCCGCCCGCTTCGGCGTCGCCGAGGAACCGCAGCTCGTCCGGGACGCACTGGCCGGCGAGGACGACGCCGAGGACGCCCAGTGGCTGGTGGTGGTCGAGGACCCCGACTCCCGCCTGGACCGCACCGCACTCGACGAACTGGCCGCCGCTCACGAGGGCTGGCTGGAAGCCCCGTAACGGCCGGGGGGCGCCCCTGCCGGGCCCGGGGGGCGCCCCTGCCGGGCTCGGTGGGCTCCGGTGGTCAGTTCTTGGGGACGGCCTGCTTGGGGACGACCTGGATGTCGAGGTCGATCGTGATGCTGTGCCCGACGGCCGCGATGCCCCGCGCCAGCATCGTCTGCCAGGTGATCGTGAAGTCGTCGCGGTGCAGTTCGGTCGTGGCGCGGCAGGCCGCGCGGGTCTCCCCCTCCAGCCCCTGACCGATCCCGAGGTACTCGGTGTCCAACGTGACCGTGCGCGTCACACCGTGCAGCGTCAGCCCGCCCGAGACGGCCCAGCGACTGCCACCCTTGTGCACGAAACGGTCGCTGTAGAACTCCATCGTCGGAAAGCGCCCCACGTCGAGGAAGTCACCGGAGCGCAGATGGTCGTCGCGCATCTGGACCCCCGTGTCGATGGAGGCCGCGTCGATGACGACGTGCATCGCGGACTCCTCCATGCGCTCGCCCATCCGGATGGCGCCCGCGAAGCTGTTGAAGCGGCCGTGGATGCGGGCCAGCCCGATGTGCCGCGCCGCGAAGCCTATGGAGGAGTGCAGGGGGTCGACCTCCCAGTCACCGGGCTCGGGAAGCGCCGGCGGCTGCGCGACCTGGAGCGTGACATCACCGAGCGAGGCGTGCGTGTCCTGGCCGACCGTCGCGCTCCCCCGGTACGGAGTGAACCCTTCCGCCGAGACCACGAGGCGGTAGTCCCCGGCCGGAACAGTCGTGATGAACGCCCCATAGGGATCCGTCCCGCCCCCGACCACCTTGCGCCCCATGGCGTCGGTGACGGCGAACTCCGCGTTCCGCACGGGCTCGTTGACGGGATCGAGCACGCGACAGCTGAGCACTCCCGCGTCCGGCGGCACCCTGAACGCCGACAAGGGTCCCGTCCGTCCCACCCGATTCGTACGGTTTCCCAGCCAACGGCCGAACACGCGCGACACACCCCCGCATTACTTGACAACACCTGCAAACCACAGCGAATGGGTATTCGATCACCGTTGCGGCATTCGATGCAACACGGCCGTACATCGCGCCAATACTGCCGATGCGCTGGAAGTGTCGCGACTGGCCCGAATTGATGGACCACGTCCCTGCCTCCGGGGAGACAGTGGGCGGCAGCCGGGGGGCAGTGAGGCCGCCAGGCCCAGGGAGACCGCCGGCCCAGAGACCGCCGGGCCTAGGGAGGCCTGGTGGCGGCTTCGAGGCGGGGGACCGACCCGCGGCCCGCACCCACCCGTGAGGCCGAGCCCGGCTCCCCGCCCACCACGGCGACCGAACCGTCCACGTCCGTGCGCAGCACCTCGGCCCCTTCCGCCCGCAACGCGGCGACCGTGACGGGCGCCGGGTGGCCATACGTGTTCTCCGCGCCGCAAGAGATCAACGCCAGCCTCGGCGCCGCCCTGCGCAGCAGCTCCGGATCTTGGTGAGCCGAGCCGTGATGGGCCACCTTGAGCACGTCCACGGAGGCGATCGAGGCCGCGGCCGGGGTGCGCAGCAGGGCACGCTGAGCCGGTGGTTCGAGGTCTCCGAGGAGCAGCAGGGTCAGCCCGCCGGCCCGCACGAGCAGCGTGACGCTCGCGTCGTTCGGTCCCTCGGGCGGCGGCGCCGGTCCGGCCGGGGGCCAGAGCACCTGCCAGTCCAGACCCGCCGCGCGCCGCCGCTCCCCCGCCACGGCCCGGGTCACCGGGATCCGCTCGGCCGCCGCCTGCTCCCGTACGAACTCGGCCTGCTCCGGAGGTTCCTGGAACCCCGTCGTCTGGATGCCTCCCACCTGCCTCCCCCGCAGCACACCCGGCAGCCCCGCGACATGGTCGGCGTGGAAGTGGGTCAGGAGCACCAGCGGCACACGCGTGATCCCGAGCGAACGAAGGCAACGGTCGACCGCCACCGGATCCGGCCCCGCGTCGACGACCACTCCGGCACCCTCGCCCGCCGCCAGCACCGTGGCATCGCCCTGCCCCACGTCGCACATGACCATCCGCCACCCCGGCGGCGGCCATCCCGCGATCACCCGGGTGAGGGGCGGCGGTTGGACGATGACCAGGAGGAGCAGCAGGACGCAGGCCGTGGCGAGCCATGGATGCCGGGCGAGCCTTCGGCCCACGACGACGAGCGCCACCGTGGCGAGCGCGAGCAGCAGCCCGCCGCGCCATCCGCCCGGCCAGTCGACCCCGCTGCCGGGCAGTGCCGCACCGGTGCGGGCGATCTCCGCGATCCACTCGGTGGGCCAACTCGCGCCCCAGGCCAACCCCTTGGCCACCGGCATCGTCACCGGAGAGAAGGCCAGCGCCGCGAAACCCAGCACGGTGGCGGGCGCCACGGCGAACTCCGCGAGGAGGTTGCACGGCACCGCGACCAGACTCACCCGGGCGGCCAGGACGGCGACGACGGGCGCGCACACAGCCTGCGCCGCGGCCGCCGCGGCCAGCGCGTCGGCGAGCCGCGGCGGCATCCCCCGCCCCCGCAACGCCGCACTCCAGCGCGGCGCGACGGTGAGCAGGGCCGCGGTGGCGAGAACGGAGAGCAGGAAGCCGTAGCTACGGGCGAGCCACGGGTCGTACAGGACGAGCAGCAGCACGGCCGCGGCGAGCGCCGGGATCAGTGATCTGCGCCGCCCGGTGGCGATGGCGAGGAGCGCGATCAGCCCGCAGGCCGCGGCCCGCAGCACGCTCGGATCCGGCCGGCAGACGATGACGAAGCCGAGGGTGAGCAGCCCGCCCAGCAGCGCGGTCGCGCGCAACGGGATGCCCAACCTGGGCGCGAGGCCACGCCGTTCGGCCCGTTGCGCGGCACCCGGTGGTCCGATGAGCAGGACAAGGACGAGAGTGAGGTTGGCCCCGCTGACGGCGAGCAGATGCGTCAGGTCGGTCTCCCGGAACGCCTGCTCCAGCTCGACCGGCACCCGCGAGGTGTCCCCGACCACCAGTCCCGGCAGCAGGGCCCGGGCATCTGCGGGCAGCCCGTCGGTGGCCTCCCGCAGCCCGCCCCGCAACCGCCCGGCGAGCCGTTGCGCCCTGGTCGGTGCGCCGATCACGTGCGGCGCCCGCTCCCCCGGGACCCGGAGCACCGCCGCGGCCTTGCCCCCGGCCGACAGTGGCGGCGCCATCCGCGCGTTCACCCGCAGCCGAGTGGAGGGCAGCAGCGCCGGCCAGGGGTCCTCGGGGCGGGGCCGGGCGGTTCCGGCCGACGGGGCCGCCCGCCCCGGCGGTGTCCCTCCTCGCACGATGACCAGGACCGGGGCCCGCGTCACGGTCGCCGTACCGTCCGCCTTCGTGACGCGGACGACGTCGGCGTTCAGCAGGACGCCGGGCGGCATCGCGTGTGCGCTCGCGACGCGGGGCCGGGTGCGCCGGGGGTCCGACGTGACCACCAGATCCGCCTCCACGTGCGCGTATTCACGCGCCAGGTCGGGCACCGGCCCCCGGTGCAGGTCCGCCCCGTGCAGCGCGGCGGAGCCTCCCGAGGCGGCGGCGCAGAGCAGCGAGGCGGCCACCGCCAACCGGCCCCACGGGCGCGGCCTCGAAGGCGGCGCCTGAAGCGGCCCCCACGAACGTTCCCGCCCCGGCGGCCTGACCCGCCTTCCCTGCGCCGTCCACGTCACCAGCAGAACACCGGCCGACGCCACGCAGACCACCACCGCCGTGACCGCCCACTTCGGCGGGGTGTCCAGCAGCAGCGCGGCCGCCGCCCAGGCCGCCAGCGCGGGCGGCACCAGCCGGAGGTCGACCGGCCCCTCCTGTCGAGGGTGCGAGGCGCCGAGGCGGTGACCCGACGAGGCGTGAACCGCCGCACGGGTCGTCGCCCCGGTCCGAGACCCCGGCGTCATGGCCGTACGAGATCCTGGAGATCGGCGAATCGCCGGTCCCCGATGCCGTTGACCTCGCGGAGCTCTTCGACGGAGCGGAAGCCGCCGTGCTCGGCGCGGTAGTCGATGATGTGCTGCGCCAACACCGGCCCCACACCCGGCAGCTGGTCGAGCTGCTCGGCGGTCGCCGTGTTCAGACCGATCGGGCCCGCGGCGGCGGCCCCTGCGGCTCCCGCGGCTCCCGTGCCCCCCGCCGAACCGGTGCCCGGCACGGCACCGACTCCGCCGGGTCCGACGGGTCCGCCGGGTCCCCCGGGCCCGGACGGCGGCGCCGGCTCGCCGACCACCACCTGCTCGCCGTCCACCAGGAACCGCGCACGATTGAGGCCACCCATGTCGGTGCCCGGCCTGACCCCGCCCGCGGCCCGCAACGCGTCGGCCACCCGGGACCCCGCGGGCAGCCTGTGGACACCGGGGCGGCGGACCTTCCCGCTGACGTCCACGACGATCCTGGCGCCCGGACCGGCCGCCGTGCTCGCCTCACCGGGTCCCGCGGCCGAGGCACGCCCCGCCTCCGCCAGAGGTCCCGCCGAGGAGCCGGCTCCACGCCACGCTCCCGGGCGGCACCCGCCTCGCGCACGATGTCCGGGGCCTGCACCGGCCGCGCCCGCCCCGCCCAGAAGTGCTGGGCCGCGAAGACGGCGGCGACAGCGAGGACCACGACCAGCGCGACCACGGCACGCCGCTCAAGCCCGCACCGCGACTGGAACCACACCGGCAGCCGCTCCCGCACCGCGAGCCCCATCCGCTCCCGCCGCGAAGGCCCGGCCGGTGCCTCCCCCTCCACGACAGGCTCCACGGCAGGCACCGCCTCGGCAGCCACCGCCTCAGCAGGCACCCCCTCGGCAGCCACCACCTCAGCAGGCGCCAGCGAAAGATCCGGCGGGGGCTGCGACTGAGGAAGCGGCTGCGGCTGCGGCCGCGGCTCGGCGAAGAGTCTCCCCGCACGCAGCCGCACCGCCTCCGCCCCTGCCCCAGCCCCCGCCTTCACCGAGGCATGGCCGCGCCGGACCCGTCCACGGGTGTGACGGTGCCGCACACGGTTGTCCGAAGCCGGGCCGCGACCGGGGCCGCTCGTCGGGGAAGCTGTCCGAGATGGTGAACGCAGTGAGGTCATGCCGACGACGGTAGGCACCACCGGGGCAAAATGTTGATCTTGGTCAATTCCCGTGGATTACCTGGCAGTTGTGGATAACTCCATCACTCGCACGGGGGAATCCCCCGGCAGCCACACCCCACCACGCTCAACCCCGCTCGCCCCGGCCCCGCCCCGCCCCTCACCGCGGCGAGACCACAACCCCCAACAACCCCGGCCCCGTGTGCGCCCCGATCACCGCGCCCACCTCGCTGACATGCAGCTCCGCGAGGCCCGGCAGCCGCTCCCGGAGCCGGTCCGCGAGGGCCGCCGCCCGCTCCGGCGCCGCGAGGTGATGCACCGCGATGTCCACCTGGCCCGCCCCGGCCCGCTCGACGGCGACTTCCTCCAGGCGGGCGATGGCCTTCGACGCCGTCCGCACCTTCTCCAGCATGTCGATGCGGCCGCCGTCCAGCTTCAGGAGAGGCTTCACGGCGAGCGCGGAGCCCAACAGCGCCTGCGCCGCGCCGATGCGGCCGCCCCTGCGCAGGTAGTCGAGGGTGTCGACGTAGAAGTACGCGGACGTGCCCGCGGCACGCTTCTCGGCGGCCGCCACCACCTCTTCCGCCGAATCGCCCGACTCAGCGGCCTCCGCCGCCGCGACGGCGCAGAAACCGAGGGCCATCGCGACCATGCCGGTGTCCACCACGCGCACCGGCACCGGCGCGTCCTTCGCCGCGAGGACGGCGGCGTCGTACGTACCGGAGAACTCGGCGGACAGGTGCAGCGAGACGATGGCCGTGGCGCCCGTCTCCGCGACCTTCCGGTACGTCTCGGCGAAGACTTCTGGGCTGGGCCGGGACGTGGTCACCGACTTCCGCTTCTGCAGCGCCAGGGCGAGGGAGCGCGCCGAGATCCCGGTGCCCTCCTCCAGCGCCTGGTCCCCCAGGACCACGGTCAGCGGCACCGCGGTGATGCCGTGCCGCTCCATCGTCCGCTGCGGCAGGTAGGCCGTTGAATCCGTGACGATCGCGACATGGCGGGACATGGGCTGGAGATTACCTGTCTGGGCCGCCGGACGGCAGCCCGGCCCCTGCCCGTCCCGGTGCGCGCCCCGCCCCCGAGACGTCCCCCACGTCACGCGCGGCTCAGGTCGTGCTCTCGGGCTTGGCCTTCTTCTCCCACGGGTACGTGGGGGCCGGTGTGGGCGGCGTGATCGCGGGCCGCGTGGGCTCCTGGGCCGACTGCGCGGGGGTCGACCGGTCCGGCCAGGTCTGCTCGGTTCCCTTGGCGGGCTCCGCGGCGGGCTCGGGCCAGGGGGCGGGGGTCTGCGCGGGCGGCGGTTCCGTCGTCCAGTGCCGCAGGGCTCCCGCCTCCATGTCGATCTGTGTGCGGAGCGATGCCAGGTCGTCGCCCGCGAACCGGCTGGCCCGGTCGCGCGCCACCCAGCGCAGCGAGTCCGCCGCCTGGGTGATGTGTTCCGTGCGCTCCCTCAGCTCGGGGAGGCGCTCGGCCACAGTCGCCTTGTCCGGGTCCCGCTCCAGACGCCGCAGCTCCTCGTCCAGCTCGTGCCCGTGGGCGCTGAGCCGGTCGAAGAGATTGAGGGTCTCCTTCAGGGAGGCGTCCTCGACGGCGCCCGCCTGGAGGACGTCCTGCGTGCTGCGCATCGATGTGCGCAACTTGAGCCGCAGCTGCGCCAGTTCACCGGCGGTCCCGACTTGGGCGAAGCTCTTCGCACGCAACGCGGTGTCCTCCACCGTGCGGCGTGCTTCCGAGATGGTGCGGTCCACGCCTCGCTTGGCCGCCCGGACGACCTTCACCGTGGCATACACCCCCAGCACCAGGAACAGCACGACGAGCAGCGCCACCGTTGCGCCCAGGGCTCCCATGACGCTCCTCTCCGCGTTCAACCAGGGTCCAGCTGCTTCCTCCACCGTAAACGGAGGAGGCAGGCCGGAGGTTCCAGCAGAACCCCCAACCTGCCCGTAGGGGAAGACCCCTATGCCGCCTCTCCCACCGGCGCGCTACGCCGGAACGATGTTCACCAGCTTCGGCGCCCGCACAATCACCTTGCGGATGCCCGCCCCGTCCAGCGCGGCCACGACCTTCTCGTCGGCCAGGGCTACCTTCTCCAGCTCCTCGTCGGAGATGGAAGGCGAGACCTCCAGACGCGCCTTGACCTTGCCCTTGATCTGCACGACGCAGGTCACGGACTCGTCCACGACGAACGCGGGGTCGGCGACCGGGAAGTCCTGGTGGACGACCGAGTCCGTGTGGCCCAGCTTGCGCCACAGCTCCTCGGCGACGTGCGGGGCCAGCGGCGCGATCAGCAGCACCAGGCGTTCGGCGACCGAGCGCGGCACCGGTCCGGCGGCCTTCGTCAGGTGGTTGTTCAGCTCGGTGATCTTGGCGATGGCGGTGTTGAACCGCAGGCCGTCCAGGTCCTGGCGGACGCCGTCGATCGCCTTGTGCAGGGAGCGCAGGGTGGCCTCGTCGATGTCGGCCTCGGCGACGTCCACGACGGTGGCCTCACCGTTCGACTCGTCGACGATCAGACGCCACAGGCGCTGTAGCAGGCGGTACTGGCCGACGACCGCGCGAGTGTCCCAGGGGCGGGACACGTCCAGGGGGCCCATCGCCATCTCGTACAGGCGCAGGGTGTCGGCGCCGTACTCGTCGCAGATCTCGTCCGGCGTGACGGCGTTCTTCAGGGACTTGCCCATCTTGCCCAGCTCGCGCTTGACCGGCTCGCCCTCGAAGAAGAACTTCCCGTCGCGCTCCTCGACCTCGGCGGCCGGCACCGGGAAGCCTCGGCTGTCCCGGTAGACGTAGGCCTGGATCATGCCCTGGTTGTACAGCTTGTGGAACGGCTCGGCGGACGAGATGTGGCCCAGGTCGAACAGGATCTTCGACCAGAAGCGCGCGTACAGCAGGTGCAGCACCGCGTGCTCGGCGCCGCCCACGTACAGGTCGACGCCGCCCGTCGGCTGCCCCTCGCGCGGGCCCATCCAGTACTGCTCGACGGCGGGGTCGACCAGCTGCTGGTCGTTGCGCGGGTCCAGGTAGCGCAGCTCGTACCAGCACGAACCGGCCCAGTTGGGCATGGTGTTGGTCTCGCGGCGGTACTTCTTGAGACCGTCGCCCAGGTCCAGGGTGACGTTGACCCAGTCCTCGTTGCGCGACAGCGGCGTCTCCGGAGAGGTGTCCGCGTCGTCCGGGTCGAAGGTGCGCGGGGAGTAGTCGTCGACCTCCGGCAGCTCCAGGGGCAGCATCGACTCGGGCAGCGAGTGGGCGATGCCGTCTTCGTCGTAGACGATCGGGAAGGGCTCGCCCCAGTAGCGCTGGCGGCTGAACAGCCAGTCCCGCAGGCGGAAGTTGACGGTGCCCTCGCCGATGCCGCGCGTGGCCAGCCAGCCGGTGATGCGGGCCTTGGCGCCGGTGACGTCCAGGCCGTCCAGGGAGACCTCCTCGTTCGAGGAGTTGACCAGCTTCGCCTCGTACGAGGAGAAGGCGTCGTCCCAGGTGGCGGTGTCGGTGCCGCGGTCGTCCGAGGGCTCCACCACGCAGCGCATCGGCAGGTGGAAGGCGCGCGCGAAGGCGAAGTCGCGGCTGTCGTGCGCCGGGACGGCCATGATCGCGCCGGTGCCGTAGCCCATCAGGACGTAGTCGGCGATGAAGACGGGGACCTGCTCGCCGCTGACCGGGTTGGTGGCGTAGACGCCGGTGAAGACGCCGGTCTTCTCCTTGGCGTCGGCCTGCCGCTCGACGTCGGACTTCGACGCGGCGAAGGCGCGGTACTTGGCGACGGCTTCGGCGGGCGTGGCGTGGCCGCCGGTCCACACCTCGTGGGTGCCCTCGGGCCAGGCCGCGGGGACGACCTTGTCGACCAGCTCGTGCTCGGGCGCCAGCACCATGTAGGTCGCGCCGAACAGGGTGTCCTGGCGGGTGGTGAAGACGGTGATCGCGTCGCCCTCGGTGCCCACGGGGAAGTTCACGCGGGCGCCTTCGGAGCGGCCGATCCAGTTGCGCTGCTGCAGCTTGATGGCCTCGGGCCAGTCCAGCGCGTCCAGGTCGTCCAGCAGGCGGTCGGCGTACGCGGTGATGCGCATGTTCCACTGGCGCAGCTTGGCCTTGAAGACGGGGAAGTTGCCGCGCTCGGAGCGGCCGTCGGCGGTGACCTCCTCGTTGGCCAGGACGGTGCCCAGACCGGGGCACCAGTTGACGGGCGCGTCGGAGGCGTAGGCCAGGCGGTACTGGCTCAGCACGTCCGCGCGCTCGGCGGCGTTCAGCTCGCTCCACGCGCGCGTGGAGCCCGGTACCGCACGGTCACCGCTGGCGAACTGCGCGACCAGGTCGGCGATCGGACGGGCCTTCTTGGCGTCGGCGTCGTACCAGGAGTTGAAGATCTGGACGAAGATCCACTGGGTCCACTTGTAGTAGTCCGGGTCGATCGTCGCGAACGAACGCCGCTTGTCGTGGCCCAGACCCAGCGCGCGCAGCTGGGCCTTCATGTTCTCGATGTTGGCCTCGGTGGAGACCCGCGGGTGGGTGCCCGTCTGCACGGCGTACTGCTCGGCGGGCAGGCCGAAGGCGTCGAAGCCCAGGGTGTGCAGGACGTTGTGACCGGTCATGCGCTGGAAGCGCGCGTAGACGTCCGTGGCGATGTAGCCCAGGGGGTGGCCGACGTGCAGGCCCGCTCCGGAGGGGTACGGGAACATGTCCATGATGAACTTCTTGGGCTTGGCGGCCAGCGCCGCCTCGGCCTCGTCCCGCGCGCCCATGTCGCCGCTCGGGTTCGGCGCCTCGTAGGTGCCCGCGGCGTCCCAGAAGTCCTGCCAGCGTGCCTCGATGTCAGCGGCCAGAGCGGCCGTATAGCGGTGCGGCGCGGCCACCTCGGAGGCGGCAGCAGAATTCGTCTCGCTCATGATCCTCAAAGCTCCATCGATCGTCTCTGCCTGCGGAATCGACCGTTGTGGTCACAGTCCCGGTCAAACAAAAATGCCCCTCGCACAGGAGGGGACGCCGCGCCGATTCCGACCGCGATTCACCGGCGGTCGGGACTGATCAGCGCGGCCCGCTAAGCAGAAGGCGTACGGCACGCATGGCGTCAGGGTACCGCAGCGTCCACGCGACCCGCGACGAGCTTGTCCGCAGAGCCCGCAAGGGCCGTGAACGGCGCCCCTTGGCCAAGGGTTACTCCGCGTACCGACCACTATCGGGGCAACACCAAGAGCGCATCGCGCTTTGATAACAACGCAATAACTCAAACCCCGTACCCATCGGTATGGAGCGACTTAGCATGCGGCGGGACCGAACCATTTCGGAGCCGCCCCCATGAACATGAACCCTCTGCACCCTCATCCCCAGAGCCGGCTGCTCGGCGCCGGAGCCCTGCTCCTGATACCCCTGCTCGTCGTCGTGGGCAGCGACGGCTTCCGGGCCGCCCTGGACTTCACCACCGGCGTCCTGTGCCTGGTCTCCCTCACCGCCGCCGTCCTCTGGGGCCTGGTCGCCGCCGACCGCCTCTTCCTGCACTCGCGCCAGCGCCTGCTCGCCCAGGCCGTGCACCGCGCCACGGCGGTCGCCTCCGTCGGCTTCCTGCTGCTGCACGGCACCGTCAAGATCGCCCTCGACCACGTGTCGCTCCTAGGCGCCCTCGTGCCCTTCGGGCTCGGCGTGAGCGGCAGCGCGGGACTCATCGGCCTCGGCTCGCTCGCGGGCCTCCTCATGGTCGTCACGAGCGTCACCGGCGCCCTGCGCAGCGCCTTCGCCTCCCCCGCCCGGATCGCCTCCCGCTGGCGCGCGCTGCACATGCTCGCCTACCCCGCCTGGTGCGCGGCGCTGGTCCACGGCCTGTACGCGGGCCGACCGCCGAAGCCGTGGGTGATCGCCCTGTACTCCCTGTGCCTGCTCGCGGTCGCCGGGGCCGTCGCCCTGCGCGCGGCGCCGCCGCCGGTCAAGCGGAAGGTCGCCGCCCGCGTCCTGGCCCTGCTCGAACCGGAACGCAAGGCCTCGCGCCGCGCCCGCCCACCCGCGCGGGACACCACCTCCGCCCCGCTCCCCGGCACGTCGACCGACGCCACCCCCGTCCCCGACCCGGCCGCCGGCATCTGGGCGGCCTACCGCGCACTGACCCCCACCCCGTCCCAGCCCTTGCGTACGGCAGGTCCCCCGCCCCGCGTCGAGCCCACGGACCGCTGGCCCACGCCCTGCCCGCCCCCGCCCGCCGAAGCTCCCTTCGTGGCGCCCCGGCCCCCCTACGACACCGCCTACGCCCCGGCGTACGAACCGGCTCACGACCCCGCTCCCACTTACGACCCCGTCCACCACCCCGCGTACGACAGCGGCCCCGCCACCGAACCGCTGCCCCGGCCCTTCCAGGCCCCCAGCCCGGGCGAGCCCTGGAACGCCGCCACCGGAGGCCACCCGTGAACGCGTCGCTGCCCGACGTCCCCGAAGTCCGCGTCGTCGGGCTCCCCCTGCTCACCTCGGGCTTCGACCTGGTCGAACGCCTGGATCTCGCCATGCACCTGAAAGTGCACGGCCCCCTCGAACCCATGGCGGGCGAGCCGCTCGCCCGCCTCGCCGAGCAGATCGCGCTGCGCGGCCGGGGCGGCGCCGGCTTTCCGTTCCACCGGAAACTGCGGGCCGTCGCCGACGCGGCGATACGCCGAGGGGTGCGCCCCGTGGTGGTCGTCAACGGCAGCGAGGACGAACCGGCCTGCCGCAAGGACACCGTCCTGATCAACCGCGCCCCGCACCTCATCCTGGACGGCGCCCTGCTCGCCGCCGAGGCGCTCGGCGCCCGCACCCTCGTCATCGGCGTGACCCGCGACTCCACCGAGGCCTCGATGCGCACCGCCCTCGCCGAGCGGGGCCTCGGCAACCGGCGCGGGTCGGCCCTTCGCGCGCGCGTGCAGCGCAACCCCGTGCGCATGGTCACCGGGGAGTCGTCCGCCCTGGTCCGCTCCGCCGACGGCGGCCCCCCGCTGCCGCCGGGCCGCAAGTTGCGTACGTCCGACTACGGAGTGGGCGGCGCACCCACCCTCCTCTCCAACGCGGAGACCTTCGCCCAGCTCGCCGTCGCCGCGCGGATCGGCGCCGACCGCTACTGCCGCACCGGGCTGCGCGACGAGCCCGGCACGGTCCTGCTGACCCTCTCCGGAGCGGTCACCCGGCCGATGGTCGTCGAGGTCCCCACCGGAGTTCCCCTGCGCTACGTCCTCCAGCTCGCCGGCGCCCCCGCGCTCCCTCAGGGCGTGCTGACAGGCGGGTACCACGGCAAGTGGCTCGACGGCGTCACAGCGCACGAGGCGGTCATCTCCCGTGCCGCCCTGGAGGCCTGCGGCGGCGCGCTCGGCGCGGGCGCGGTCCTGCCGATCGGTCAGGGCACCTGCCCGCTCGGGGAGTCGCTGCGCGTCGCGCACTGGCTGGCCGGGGAGAGCGCCGGTCAGTGCGGCCCCTGCTACCTCGGCCTCCCCGCGGCGGCCCGTGGCCTCGCGGACGTCCTCCAGGGCGGTGGTCCCACGGCCCTCGAAGCGCTGCGCGAGGTGACGCGGGCCGTGAAGCGGCGCGGCGCCTGCAAGCATCCGGACGGCTCGGCGGCCTTCTTGGAGTCGACGATCAAGGCGTTCACGGACGACCTCGCGGCACATGTCCTGGACGGCGGCTGCGGTCGCCCCGTCGAGGGCGTCCTGCCCCTCCAGGCGGAGGCACCCACGACACAGGCGCCCAGCCGCCGCAGGCTGGCCGTCGACTGGACCCTGTGCCAGGGCCACGGCCTGTGCGCGGACATCGTCCCGGAGCTGATCCAGCTGGGCCCGGACGGCTTCCCGTCGGTTGCGGAGGCTGCCGTACCGCGCTACTCCGAAGCGCGCGCCTCCCGTGCCGTGCGGCGCTGCCCGGCGCTGGCCCTGCGCATCGAGGAGGACCCGTCGGCGGCATCCGTGATCCGCCCCGCCCTGCCCACAGCGCTGCCGCCGGGCCGGCGCCGCAGGGCGCTCGGCAGCGGCCGGCAGTAAGCAGTAATGCGGGACAACGAAAAGCGGGCCACCCGATTCGGGTGGCCCGCTCATATCCTGTGGAGCTAAGGAGAATTGAACTCCTGACCTCCTGCATGCCATGCAGGCGCTCTACCAACTGAGCTATAGCCCCTTGCTTGTGTCCGCCCGGTTCCCCCGGCGACTCCGCAAACATTACACGGTCACCCCCGTGCTCCACCAAATCGTTTCCGGTCTGGCCCGATAGCGCCCGATAAGGCCGGTACTGTCAGCCTCCGTGATCGCGTTCGCCGCCGCCCGCCGCCGCGTGCCCCTCGCCGCCGGAGTCTGCCTGTTCTCCTTCACGGCCTTCTGGCTCGCGCAGCGCGCCGCCGACGTCTCGATGATCGACCTGATGGTCTACCGCGCCGAGGGCGAGACCGTGCGCGCGGGCGGCGACCTCTACGCGCTGCGCACCACCGAAGCCCATCTCCCGACGACCTACCCGCCGTTCGCGGCGCTCCTGTTCACCCCGCTGACGCTGCTGGACACCCCGGACATGCGCACCCTCGCGACGCTGGGGAACCTTCTCCTGCTGGTCGTCTTCGCGGCCCTGTCCCTGCGGCTCATCCTCGAAGAGCGGCACGCGCGCGTTGAGGCGGCCCTCTGGGTCTCCGCGCTCGCCGTCTGGTGCGAGCCGGTGTGGACGACGCTGCGCTACGGACAGATCAATCTGCTGCTCGCGGTGCTCGTCCTGTGGGACCTGTCACGGCGTCCCGGCCACCGCTGGGCGGGCCTCGGCATCGGCGTCGCCGCGGCGATCAAGCTCACGCCCGCGCTCTTCGCGGTGTTCCTGCTGCTGACCGGCGCCACCGAGGCCCTGCGGCGCGGGGTGTGGCGGCCCGCCGTGCGGCACGCGTGCGTGGCCGCCGTCTCGTTCGCCGGGGCGACGCTTCTCGCGGCCGCCGTCCTGCCCTACGACTCGTGGCGGTTCTGGACCCGGATGGTCTTCGAGGCGGGCCGGGTCGGGCTGGCGGAGGACACCGCGAACCAGTCGCTGCGGGGCGTCCTCGCCCGGCTCCTGCACACCGCGGAGCCCGGGGCCTGGTGGGCGGTGTCGGCGGCGGCGTCCTGCGCGCTCGGCCTCGCCGTCGCGGTGGCCGCGGCGCTGCGCGGCGAGCGGGCCCGGGCCGTGCTCTGCTGTGCGGCGACGGCGCTTCTGGTGAGCCCGGTGTCCTGGTCGCACCACTGGGTGTGGTGTGTGCCGATGGTGCTGGCCCTGGGGGTCGAGGCGGCTCGCCGGGGCGGCCGGGTCCGGTGGGCGGCGGCCGGCGCCGCGTCCCTGGTCTTCTGCTCGTACGCCCTGTGGTGGGTGCCGCACGGAGCGGGGCGACTCGAACTCGCCCAGAATTATGGCCAGATGACGCTGTCCGGCCTCTACGCAGTGACCGCTTCGGCGTTTCTGCTGGCCGGTCTCGTTCCCGCCGGCCGGTCTCAGGCGGTGGCGAACGAGTAGAACCGCTTGAGGGTGCAGTGCTCGTCGAGCAACCGGCCGTAGATCGGCTCCCCTTCGAGTTCGCGGTAGGTCTCGATGGGGTCGCCTTTTATGATCAGCGCCCGCGCACATTCCTCGCACCAGTACTGGTACTCGTTGTTGACCGGCTCCATGTCGCGGACGATCGGCGTGCCACTGTCACACCAGTCGCATTTCCGCCTGTGTGCCCCCATCGATCAGCTCCAGCTGTGGCCGCAGGCGGTGCAGACGTAACTGACTCCGCCGTTGTCGCCGAGTACTTGGGCGACGTGGACCGAGCCGCAGGAAGGGCAGTTGAGGAGTGTGCGGAGCGCGTGAGGTTCTCGTGTCGACGCCGCGTCGAAGAGGCGGTCGACCTCTTCGAGGATGCTCGCAGGCATCGCGCTCTCCCTCCCGTCGGGCTGCGTTCCCCTTCCGGCTGTCCGATTCTGCCACGGCACGGGCGGACCGGTCAGCGACGCGTTCGTTCCAGTCCGGACACAGCTGCCCGCGTGCGCCCCCGCACACGCCCCTCGCGCACCGGGCACAAGAAAATCCCGCCCCCTGATGGGGACGGGATTTCCGGGACTGTGGAGCTAAGGAGAATTGAACTCCTGACCTCCTGCATGCCATGCAGGCGCTCTACCAACTGAGCTATAGCCCCTTGTGCCACGCGGTGGAACCGCTCTGGCGTTTCGCCCCGCTCGGCGGGGCGAACAAGAAGAACTTTAGCCTGCGACCAGCCGGAATGTGAAATCCGGGTCCGGCCGCCCCCGGAAGGCGGCTCCGGGGCCGCTCAGTCGTCGTCGCCGAGCACCGGTTCCGGCAGCGTCCCGGCGTTGTGCTCCAGCAGGCGCCAGCCGCGCGCGCCCTGCCCGAGGACCGACCAGCAGCAGTTGGAGAGACCGCCGAGCCCCTCCCAGTGGTGAGCGTCCAGGCCGAGGAGGCGGCCGATCGTGGTGCGGATGGTGCCGCCGTGGCTGACCACCACCAGCGTGCCGTTGTCCGGCAGTTTCTCGGCGTGACGCAGCACGACGGGAGCGGCGCGGTCGGCGACCTCGGTCTCCAGCTCACCGCCGCCGCGGCGCACCGCTTCACCGCGCTTCCACGCGGTGTACTGCTCGCCGAAGCGGGCGATGATCGTTTCGTGCGTCAGGCCCTGCCACTCACCGGCGTACGTCTCCTGGAGGCCCTCCTCGTGCGTGACGGGGAGGCCGGTGACGGCGGCCAGCTCGGCGGCGGTGGCCGCCGCCCGCTTGAGGTCGGAGGCGATGATCGCGTCCGGCTTCAGGGAGGCGAGCAGCCGGGCGGCGCGCCTGGCCTGGCCGACGCCTGTCTCGGTCAGCTCGATGTCCGTGGAGCCCTGGAAGCGGCGCTCCAGGTTCCAGGCCGTCTGGCCGTGCCGCCACAGGATGATCCGGCAGCCGCGGTTGCTCACCGAAGCTCACCGTCCAGGTCAGCCTCCTCCGCGGCCCGCTGCTCGGCGTGCTCGGCGCCCTTGCCGCGGGTCGCCTTGGCGTCCTCGGGCAGACCGATCTCGGGGCAGTCCTTCCACAGGCGCTCCAGAGCGTAGAAGACGCGCTCCTCGCTGTGCTGGACGTGGACCACGATGTCGACGTAGTCGAGCAGGATCCAACGGGCGTCGCGGTCGCCCTCGCGACGGACCGGCTTGGCGCCGAGCTGCTTGTTCAGCTGCTCCTCGATCTCGTCGACGATGGACTTGACCTGGCGGTCGTTGGGTGCGGAGGCGAGCAGGAACGCGTCCGTGATCGACAGCACGTCGCTGACGTCGTACGCGATGATGTCGTGCGCGAGCTTGTCGGCAGCCGCCTGGGCGGCGACGTTGATGAGCTCGATGGAGCGGTCCGTGGCGGTCACTGGTGAGCTTTCCTTCAGATGGTCAAGACACCCCAAGGGTCTCACGGACCGCCGTCCGCTCCCCAGACGATTGCGTCACCACCTCCGCGGGACCGTTCTCACCCCGCCGTGTAGTCCTGGCCGAGGACCACGGAGACGTCCGCGTTGGGTGCCGTCCTGCCCTTGCGGACCACGCTCGTCGGCAGGCCGAGGGTCTTGGCGACCTCGCCGGCCCGCGCCTTGTCGGCCTCGTCGGCGTACGTGATCTGCGAGGTGGGACGGGCCGCGGAGCCCGCGCCGGCGTCGACGAAGGCGTAGCCGCCGTTGACCAGGGAGACCCGGGCGTCCTGCGCCGCGCCCTTCGAACCGGAGGCGTTCTGGACGCCGACCCGCAGGGCCGCGCCCTTCTCCGGGCTCTTCACCGCACCGCCGAGGACCTCCTTGACGACGGTGTCGCCGGCCTTCTCGGACAGGGTGCCGTCCGGACGCACCGGCAGCAGGGTCGTCTTGTAGTCGCCGCTCTTCGCGCGGTCGGCGAGCTTGGCGAGGAAGGTGCCGAGGTCCTTCTCCCGGAGCGAGGGGTCGAGGACCTGGGCGAGCGACTCCACGGTGGTCGTGGCCCCCTGCGCGTCCGACGAGAACTTGCGCAGGACGCCTCGCATGACCTGGCCGAAGCGGGCCAGCTGCGCGCTCTCGTCCTCGCCGGGCGCACGGTAGGTGGCGTACGCGACGGCCATCTCGCCGCTGAGGGTCTGCCGCTCGCCTCGCGTCACCAGGGGCGCTTCGCCCTTCTTCTTCGCCTTCGGGTCGGGCACGTCGGCGTTCGTGTCGACGTCGATGTTGCCGACGAGCTCGACGAGGTTGTCCAGGAAGGGGGTGTCCAGGCGCCAGGTGCCCTCGACCTCGGTGCCGAGGACGGCGTCGATCGACTCGCGGGTGCCGGTCGTGCCGTCGTCGTCGACGGACTTGCCGAGCGTCGTGGCGCTGCCTTCGTCGTCCGTCACGGCGAGGGAGTTCGGCAGCAGGACGGTGGCGCCCTGCCCTGTGGTGGCGTTGTTCACCAGCAAGGCGGTGGAGGTGCCGCCGCCCTTGGTGTCGTGCAGGTGGACGACGATCACGTCGCGCTTCTGCGGTCCCGTCACGTCGGCCGCGCCGCCCGCGCCGTCGGACTGGCCGGGCAGCTTGCCCGCGAACCACAGGTAGCCGACACCGCCCGCGATCACCAGTGCGAGGACCACGACGAGCGCGACGACGCGGGAACGCCCGCGCCGCTTGGCCTCCTCGCGCCGCTCGGTGCGGCTCTCGGTGAACTTCAGCCAGTCGATGACGTCTTCGGAGTCCTCGTCCGGCTCCTCGATGAACGAGAACTGCTCGGTCTTGTACTCGCCCCGCGGTTCCGCCCCCGCTCCCGGCTTCGGTTCCGGTTCCGGTTCGGGCTGAAGGGGCGGCGAAGGCTGAGGCTGCTGCTGCTGAGGGACCCAGGCGGTGTCGTACGCGGCCGGGGCGGTGCCCTGCGCGTCGTACGCCTGCTGCTGCCCCCCACCGGCATACGGGTCGTACCCGTACCCCTGGTACTGCTGGGGCACCTGAGGCTGTTGCTGTTGCTGTTGCTGTTGCTGTTGCACCAGCTGATACACCGGCTGCCCGTACTCGTCGTACCCGACGACCTGGTACTGGTCGGCCGCGTACCCCGCCGCGTACTCACCCGCGTACTCGCCCGCATACGGGTCGCTGCCCGCGTAAGGGTCGTACTGTCGGTCGTTCACCGGTGGTGCCCCTCTCGGCTCATTCGCCGCGGTACAGCTCACGCTTGTCGATATAACGCACCACACCGTCCGGCACCAGATACCAGACGGGATCGCCCTTGGCGACCCGCGCGCGGCAGTCCGTGGACGAGATGGCGAGGGCCGGGACCTCCACCAGGGAGACACCGCCCTTGGGGAGTCCGGGGTCGGCCAGCGTGTGGCCGGGCCGGGTGACCCCGATGAAGTGCGCGAGGGAGAACAGCTCTTCGGTGTCCCGCCAGGTGAGGATCTGGCCGAGCGCGTCGGCGCCCGTGATGAAGAAGAGGTCCGTGTCGGGGTTGAGGGCACGCAGGTCGCGCAGCGTGTCCGTGGTGTACGTCGCGCCCCCGCGGTCGATGTCGATGCGGCTCACCGAGAACTGCGGGTTCTCGGCGGTCGCGATGACCGTCATCAGATAGCGGTCCTCGGCCGGGGACACCCGCTTGTCGCTCTTCTGCCACGGCTGTCCGGTCGGCACGAACACCACCTCGTCGAGGTGGAATTGCGCGGCGACCTCACTGGCCGCCACGAGGTGTCCGTGGTGGATCGGGTCAAACGTTCCGCCCATGACGCCGAGGCGGCGCTTGCCGTTGCTCGCCGGACCGGCCCCCGGAAAGTTCACCGGGCCGGTAGGCATGTCCTGCTCTCCCATGCGTGCAGACCCTACCGGCCCGGTCGAGGGGCCCCGCTCCGGACCGCGTCGAACGAGCGGACCCTAGCGGTCCCGGTTGAAGCGGGTGGTGATCCACAGGAGCAGCATGAGGGCGACGAAGGCGCCGCCGCCGGTGAGGAGAGGGCTGAGGCTTTCGTGGTCGCCGCCGTGCTCGCCGCCCTCGGAGGCGAGAGTGACCAGCTGGGCGGCGGTGCTGTGGAGGCTCATCTCAGGCAGGACCTATCCGGGGGTGGGATGGACATAAGGACTTCCGGGCCATCGTAAGCGGGGGCCCGGCTCCGGCTCACGCCGACTCAGCCCTTGCGGCCCTCGTCGTCGCCGCCGCGGTGGTTCTCGCCGCCGCCCCGCTGGTCCTCGTCACCGCCGCGGCGGTACCCGCGCAGCAGGAACCAGGCCACCAGCACGCAGCCGACGACCATGACGATCAGCACGACCCGCAGCAGATTGCCGGGTCCCTGCCGCTCCGCGGCCTCGGCCGCCTCCGTGAGCCAGACGGCCCCAGGGTTGTGCTCCATGACGGAAGACTCCTTCTGTGTGCTGCCCTGTCACGGTATCTCCGCCTAGGCTGGACCCCACCTCGGGGGCACAAGAGGACCAGACATGGGGGAATCGGCATGACCGACGGCAACCACCACGACGGGGGCGGGGACCGCATGGGGCACGAGCGCGTCCCGAGCCGGCAGCGCCGGCGCTTCCCCGGCATCTCCTCGCGGGCCTACGAACATCCGGCGGACCGCTCGGCCCTGGTGGCCCTGCGCAGGCTCAGCGGCTTCGACACGGTCTTCAAGGCGCTCAGCGGCCTGCTGCCCGAGCGCAGCCTGCGGTTGCTGTTCCTGTCCGATTCCGTGCGGGTCTCCGACGCGCAGTTCGCGCACCTGAACACCATGCTGCGGGACGCCTGTTACATCCTGGACCTGGAGAAGGTCCCGCCGATGTACGTCAACCAGGACCCGAACCCGAACGCGATGTGCATCGGTCTCGACGAGCCGATCATCGTCGTGACCACGGGCCTGGTCGAACTGCTCGACGAGGAGGAGATGCGGGCGGTCGTCGGCCACGAGGTGGGGCACGCCCTCTCCGGCCACTCCGTGTACCGCACGATCCTGCTCTTCCTCACGAATCTCGCCCTGAAGGTCGCTTGGATCCCGCTGGGCAACGTCGCGATCATGGCGATCGTGACGGCGCTGCGCGAGTGGTTCCGCAAGTCGGAGCTGTCGGCGGACCGGGCCGGGCTGCTGGTCGGCCAGGACCTGAAGGCCTCGATGCGCGGCCTGATGAAGCTCGCGGGCGGCAACCACCTGCACGAGATGAACGTCGACGCGTTCCTGGAGCAGGCCGAGGAGTACGAGGCAGGGGGCGACCTGCGCGACTCGGTCCTGAAGATCATGAACGTACTGCCGCGCACGCACCCCTTCGCCACCGTGCGCGCCGCCGAGCTGAAGAAGTGGGCGGAGACCCGCGACTTCCAGCGGATCATGGACGGCCACTATCCGCGCCGTGACGAGGACAAGGACACCTCGGTCTCCGACTCCTTCCGGCAGTCGGCCTCCGCGTACGCGGACGACGTACGCAACAGCAAGGACCCGCTGATGAAGCTGGTCAGCGACATCGCGGGCGGCGCGGGCGACCTGGGCGGCAAGCTGCGCGGGAAGTTCACGGGGCAGGGCGGGCAGAGCGGGCATGGCCGAGGCGACAGCCAGGGCGGGCAGAGCGGCGCTGACGGCACCCCCGGGGACAAATAGCTCCGGACGCCGCGCCCCTCAGAGCGAAGGCGGCGAAGGCTGGGCCGAAGCCGCCAGCGAGCCGCAGAGCGCCGTCGCCCTCCCCGTCTCGTACGGATCGGTGCCGGCCGGGCCGCCCGCCTTCGCCCGCTGCCCCGCGAGCAGCGGCCGCAGCTGGTTCGCCGCGTCGTCCCCGCAGCTGAGCGGACCGGCCTGGGCCGCGGAGACCAGCAGCTCGGCCCGGTGCATCCGCAGGTCGTCGCGGTCGAAGCGGAACCGCAGCTCACGGCGGACGGTGAACAGGGACGCCTTGCCGCCGTCCTCGCGGGCGGGCCGCAGCGCGTACACGAACGTGTGGTCCGAGGTGACCTCCAGCGCGTTCCGGTCCGCCTCGGCGATCCGCAGGGTGCCGTGGACCCTGGCCCGCTTGTCGGCGAGCGCGGCCTTCGTCGGGTCGAACCGCACCAGCCAGCCGGTGGGCGCGTGCCGTTCGTCGGCGGCCGGGTGCGCGAAACTGCGGTCGAACTGGCCGAGCTGCTCGGGATCGACCAGCAGCCGCACGGCGCCCGGTGAGCCCCCGCCGAGCGTGTCCGGGTCGAGCGAGGATTCGACCAGGTAGTCCCTGGCGGTGGCCAGGGCGGCCCTGACCTGGCTGTCCGAGAAATGCGCGGTGCGGCGCACGGCCGGGAGGTTGACGCCGGCGGCGCCCACCGGGAACTGTGCGGCGGGGCTGTGCGCGAAGAGGTCGGCGACCTTCGTGGAGCCGGGCACGCTGCCCCGCGGGGCCAGCGGGATCACCGTCATCCGCAGCGGCTCGGGACGCTTGGCCTGGGGGCTCGGGTACGGATGCCGTACGCCCATGTAGATCGCCGTGCCGAAGGCCAGGGCGATCAGCACGACGAGGACGAGGGCCTGCCGGGACAGCCCGCGGTGCGGGGTGGGGCGGGGGCGCACGGCGCGCGCGTGGTCGGCCATGCGCTCCTGCGCGGAGAACTCCTGGAGGCGGGCGGCCCGCACGAACGACTCGTCGAAGACAACGGATCGGTACTCGTCCTCCCCGCCGCTGGGGCCGCCCTCGGGTGTCCCCGCGGGTGGGTCTTCTGACTCGCCCATACCTTCAGAGTAGGTCTCCGGGCGGTCGGGTAAACGCCCTGCTACACGACAAGTCGCGCCAACTCCTCAGGGTGTGCGGGGCACCGCGGGAGCGGCCGGCCTGCCGAACTCGGCGGAGGCGGAGGGGGAGGCCGCGGGCTCCTTGTCGGCGCCCGCGCCGACTTCCGTGGAGGCGGGCGCCGGCACGCGGTCCTGGCGGCCGGAGGATGCGCCGCGGTAGACGGCGGTGAAGGCGAGGGCGACCATGCCGATGCCCATCAGGAGGGCGAGCATCCAGGCCACGGGGCGGTGCCAGCGGGCGCGGCCGGGGTGACGTCCCCGGTGGGCGTACCCCTCGTCCGGGGCGTCGAGTTCGAAGGCGTCGTCGAAGTCGTCGTGGCCGAACTCGCCGCTGTCGTCGGGGCCGAAGCCGTCGTCGTAGAAGTCGTCGTCGCCCGCGTCGCGGCCCCGGCCGCGGGTGCGGGCCCGGCGGGCCTCGGCCTCGGAGGCGTCCGCGCGGGCCTGGGCGGCGGCCAACAGCCGCTCCACGGCGGTCGGTTCATGGATTTCGGCGGCCCGTACGAAGTCCTCGTCGAAGACCACGGAGGCGAACTCTTCGTCCGCACCCCCGCGGTCGCGGTCGTCGTCGGGCTCCCAGCCGTCAGGGAACGACGGCGTGCCCCCCACGTCCTCCGGCACCCTCCCAGCGTAGACCTGGGAGGGGCAATTTGGGCAGACCGTGAGGGAATTCGGCACGCTGAGGTGTCACCCGCCGGGGCACCCGCCGGGGCACCTGCCGGGCCGCGGGCGTACCACCCGCCGGGTGTCACCGCACGTGGCCGTCGCCCGTCACGATGTACTTGGTCGACGTCAGCTCGGGCAGGCCCATCGGGCCCCGGGCGTGCAGCTTCTGCGTGGAGATGCCGATCTCGGCGCCGAAGCCGAACTGCCCGCCGTCGGTGAAGCGCGTCGAGGCGTTCACGGCGACCGTCGTGGAGTCCACGAGCTGCGTGAAGCGGCGCGCGGCTTGCTGCGAGGTGGTGACGATGGCCTCCGTGTGCCCGGAGGTCCACAGCCGGATGTGCTCGACGGCCTGCTCCAGCGTGTCGACGACGGCGGCCGCGATGTCGTACGAGAGGTACTCGGTCTCCCAGTCCTCGGTCGTCGCGGGCACGACGGTGGCCTTGGAGCCGTCCCCGTAGGTCAGGACGCGCTCGTCGGCGTGCACGGTCACCCCGGCCTCCGCGAGGGCGTCCAGGGCGCGCGGCAGGAACGCGTCGGCGATGTCCCGGTGGACGAGCAGCGTCTCGGCGGCGTTGCAGACGCTGGGCCGCTGCGCCTTGGAGTTGATCAGGATGTCCACGGCCATGTCGATGTCGGCGGCGGAGTCGACGTACACATGGCAGTTGCCGGTGCCGGTCTCGATGACCGGGACGGTGGACTCCTCGACGACGGTCTTGATCAGCGAGGCGCCGCCGCGCGGGATGAGCACGTCGACGAGGCCGCGGGCGCGCATCAGCTCGCGTACGGAGTCCCGGCTCTCGCCCGGTACGAGCTGGACGGCGTCGGCGGGCAGACCCGCGCCGTGCACGGCGTCGCGCAGCACGCGCACAAGCGCGACATTCGATTCGTACGCCGATGACGAGCCCCGCAGGAGGACGGCGTTGCCGGACTTCAGGCAGAGGGCGGCCGCGTCCACGGTGACGTTCGGGCGGGCCTCGTAGATGATCCCGACGACGCCGAGGGGGACGCGGACCTGGCGCAGGTCGATGCCGTTGGGGAGCGTGGAGCCGCGGACGACCTCGCCCACCGGGTCGGGCAGGGCCGCCACGTCGCGTACGTCGCCGGCGATGGCGCGGACCCGCTCCGGGGTGAGCGTGAGCCGGTCGATGATCCCCTCGCTGGTGCCGGCCTCGCGGGCGCGCGCGATGTCCTTGGCGTTGGCCTCGACGATCTCGGCGGTCCGCACCTCCAGGGCGTCGGCGATCGCGAGCAGCGCGTCGTCCTTGGCGGCGCGCGGCAGCGGCGCGAGCGTGGCGGAGGCGCCGCGGGCGCGGTAGGCGGCCTGGGCGACCGGCGAGAGGTTGTCGTAGGGCGAGACGGGAGAGAGCGACGTCATGCCCGCAGGGTAATCCCCGCGCGCGGGGCGTTCACCCGGTGTTCCACTCCCCGAGACCGTGGGGTCAGCGCGGTCAGAACGGGTGTACGCCCACTGGCGTGGCCGGAAGCGGACCGTACCCCTCCGCGATCCGCTGGTGATATGTGTCGCGGTCGATCACTTCGAGCCCCACGATCTCCCACGGCGGCAGCCGCGCGCTCTGCCGGTGCTCGCCCCACAGCCGCAGCGCGACCGCGGCGGCGTCGTGCAGATCGCGGGCCTCTTCCCAGTAGCGGATCTCGGCGTGGTCGGGGGCGTACCGGCTGGTGAGGAGAAAGGGATGATCATGGGCGAGCTGTTCGAGGCCGCGCCTGAGCTCCTTCAGCGGGGCCTCCGGGCCCGAGACGCTCAGCGTGACGTGCCACAGGCGGGGCGCCGGGGCCGTCTCGCTCTCCGTGCTCCCGCGCGCCTGGCTCTCGTGCCCGGCGTGCGCCTCGCTCTCGTACGCCTCTCCCGCGGCGACGCTCGTCAGCGCCCGCTCAGCCGAGCCGCGGGACGCCGCCCCTGGGCGCACTCGTCTCACGACGGCCTCCTTTACGCAATGTCGTACGCGATGTCGGTGCGGACACGCAACGGTCGTGCGGAACTGTCTTCAACCTGTCTTCAACAAAGTTGACCAGCCCGAGCCGTCCCGCGGGGCGGTTTTGGGGAGTTTCACCTTCCGCGGACCGCCCCGCCGAGACCGCCCAGGGCGGTTTTCGGCCGGGAGGCGGTCGGCGAGCTATCCGTGGAGCAGCACGAGATCGTCCCGGTGCACGACCTCGCGCTCGTACGCGGGTCCGAGTTCCCGCGCGAGGTCCCGCGTGGAGCGGCCGAGGAGCTGCGGCAGCTCCTTCGCGTCGAAGTTCACCAGCCCGCGCGCGACGGCCCGCCCCGCGGTGTCCCGCAGCTCGACCGGGTCGCCCGCGGTGAAGTCCCCCTCGACCGCCTCGATGCCCGCGGGCAGCAGCGATTTGCGCCCCTCGACGACCGCGCGCACCGCCCCGTCGTCCAGGGTGAGCGCGCCGCGTGGCTCGGAGGCGTGCTGGAGCCACAGGAGCCGGTCGGCGGAGCGGCGTCCCGTGCGGTGGAAGTACGTGCCCGTGGCGCGGCCCGCGAGGGCGTCACCGGCCTGGCTCGCGGAGGTAAGGACGACGGGGATCCCGGCGGCGGCGGCGATCCGCGCGGCCTCGACCTTGGTGACCATGCCGCCGGTGCCGACGCCCGCCTTGCCCGCGCTGCCGATCTCGACGTGCGCTATGTCGGCGGGGCCTCGCACCTCGTCGATCCTGGAGGTGCCGGGCTTGGCCGGGTCGCCGTCGTACAGGCCGTCCACGTCGGAGAGCAGCACGAGCAGGTCGGCGTGGACGAGGTGGGCGACGAGGGCGGCCAGGCGGTCGTTGTCGCCGAAGCGGATCTCGTCGGTGGCCACGGTGTCGTTCTCGTTGACCACGGGCAGCGCGCCCATCGCGAGCAGCTGGTCCAGGGTGCGGGACGCGTTGCGGTGGTGGGCGCGGCGGGCCATGTCGTCGGAGGTGAGGAGCACCTGCCCGACGCGTACGCCGTACCGCGCGAAGGAGGCGGTGTAGCGGGCCACGAGCAGCCCCTGCCCGACGCTGGCGGCGGCCTGCTGGCGGGCCAGGTCCTTGGGGCGCCGCACGAGGCCCAGCGGGGCCAGGCCCGCGGCGATGGCGCCGGAGGAGACGAGCACGATCTCGCGCTCGCCTCCGCTGCGGCTCTTGGCCAGTACATCGACGAGGGCGTCGACGCGGTCGGCGTCCAGGCCCCCCGAAGCCGTGGTCAGGGACGAGGACCCGACCTTGACGACGACCCGCTGGGCCTCTGCCACCGACTGCCTTGCCGCTGTCACGCGCTTCCCCAAATGATCCAGATAGTGCCGGACCTGCAATCTACGTGAGTGCGTCCGGGTGGCGCCCCCGCATTCCGAGGGGCGGACCGGGGCGGACCGGCGCGCCTCCCGGGCCCCGGAGGGGAAAACGGGCCCCGGGGTTCAGTCTTCTTTGCCCCTTTTTCCGGTGATTGCGGTCACGGAAGATTGCTACGGAGGCTCCGCGCGTCATACGGTCAGTGGTCGACTTCCCCCCGTTGACTCTTCATCCCCCCTTCATCCCCGCCAGGAGCCCACGCCCGTGCCCTCTGCCGGACTCGTTCCCCGACGCATCGTGCAGCTCTCCGCGCTGTTCGCGATGCTCGCGCTCTTCACGGCCCAGCTCGTGAGCGCGCTGCTCCCCTATGTCCCGGTGTTCGTCGCCGCGGCCGCCGCGAACCTCGCGCTCGACATCTATCTGCAGTACAAGCAGCCGGGCCTTCTCTCGCTCCTTGGCAAGATCCGTTTCGACGTCACGGTCCGCCAGCTCCTGCGCGACATGCTGGTCCTGGTCGGCCTGCTGCGCATCGACGGCATAGAGCCGCTGGCCGAGCAGTCGCCGCTGACGATCACGCTGCTCGCGTTCTACGCCCTGCACTTCGGCTGCCAGGCCGTCGCCGTGATGGTGCGCCGCAGCCGCGCGCTGCCGATCGTCACGCGCAACATCGACGCCTCCGCGCTGCACCTGACGGCCGCTCCTCCGCGGATCCTCTCGCGCCGCCAGGCCCACCGCCTGCTGACGTTCTCGGTGCCCTCGACGGTGGGTCTGCTCCTCACGGCGGCCACCACCCACGCGTACTGGGGCGTCATCGGCCTGTGCGTCTCCCTCGCGCTCATCGGCGCCGGTGCGCTGTACCTCGCCACCTGGCTGCTGCCCAAGAAGCGGGCGAAGAACGACGAGCGGGTCATGGAGTGGCTCGACCAGTGGCTGGCCGACTACAAGCCGACCGTGGGCATGTACTTCTCGGGAGGCTCCACGTCCGCGTACCAGGCGAACATGTGGCTCTCCACGCTCTCCAAGCTGGACGGCAAGCCGCTGATCGTGCTGCGTGAGCGGTTCATGGTCCAGAAGATCGACGCGACGGACGTCCCGATCATCTGCTTCCCGAAGGTCGCGACGATGTTCTCCCTGGAGACGTCGACGCTGAAGATGATGCTGCACCCGGCGAACGCCGCGAAGACCTCGCAGGTCCTGCGCATCCCGACGCTCAAGCACGCCTTCATCAACCACGGCGAGAGCGACAAGCTCTCCTCCTGCAACCCCTATGCCAAGGCCTACGACGAGGTGTGGGTGGCGGGTCCCGCGGCCCGCGACCGCTACCAGCTCGCGGACATCGGCGTCGACGACAAGGACGTCGTGGAGGTGGGCCGCCCGCAGCTCTCCCCGATCCTGCCGTTCTCGGGCGCGCCCACGGGCCCGTACACGACCGTTCTGTACGCCCCCACCTGGGAGGGCTGGGACGGCAACCCCGGCAACACCTCGGTGGTCCTGGCGGGCGAGAACATCGTCCGCGAGCTGCTCGCCGACCCGGGCGTGCGCCTGCTCTACAAGCCGCACCCGATGACCGGCTCGCAGGACCCGCGCGCGGGCGCCGCCAACGAACGCATCAAGGCGATGATCCTCGCGGCCAACGCCAAGCGCTCCGGTGCCCGCCCCGGCCCCGAGGCCGCGGCCGAGCTGGAGCGCCGCACCGCCGCCCTGGACGAGCTGACCGCCCGGAAGTTCCGCAAGAGCGCGGACGAACAGGAGCGGATGATGCTCCAGGGCGCTCCGGACGGCGACGCGCAGGCCGCCGTGGCCGAGGCGACCGCCGCGTGGGAGGCCGCGTTCTGGGCGTCCTTCCCCGAGTGGGAGCACCAGATCGTCACGGGCCCGCGCCCGGCGATCTTCTCCTGCTTCAACCAGGCGGACCTGCTGATCAGTGACGTCTCGTCGGTCGTCTCCGACTGGCTGAGCAGCGAGAAGCCGTACGCCGTCGCCAACACGGCCGGCATGTCCGAGGCCGAGTTCCGCGCAAGCTTCCCGACGGTGTCCGCGGCGACGATCCTCACGCCCGAGGCGGACGGCGTGGCGGCCCTCCTGAAGGCCGTACGCGCCCCGGAGCTGGATTCCCACGCGGAGGCCCGCGCGGAGCTCAAGGAGCACCTCCTGGGCCCCTCGGACCCGCCGTCCCTGGCCCGCTTCAACGCGGCGGCTGTCGCCCTGTGCGCCAAGTCCGACGCCCGCCGCGCCCGCATGGCCGCCCGCATCGACGCGGACATCCCCGGCCAGCGCGTCGCGGAAGAGGTCGCCGAGGAGATGGAGCAGGACCCGACGGAGTCGAACGGCGCGGAGGACTCGGTGTCCGCGTGATCGCCTGACGCACACGAGGAAGGGCCCCGGAGCAGAAGCTCCGGGGCCCTTCCTCGTACCGCTGGACCGGCGTACCGGTTCTAGAACGGCTCGAAGTCGTCGTACGCGCGCTGCGCCTCGTCCCGCTCCGCCTCGCGGTCCCTGCGGCGCTGGGCGGCCGGACGGGGGGCCTCCAGGCGGTGGTCCTCGCCGCGGCGGCCGAGCATCTCGGCGCCCGCCATCATGGTCGGCTCCCAGTCGAAGACGACCGCGTTCTCCTCCGGGCCGATGGCGACGCCGTCGCCCGCGCGGGCACCGGCCTTCATCAGCTCGTCCTCGACGCCGAGGCGGTTGAGGCGGTCCGCGAGGTAGCCGACGGCCTCGTCGTTGTTGAAGTCGGTCTGACGGATCCAGCGCTCCGGCTTCTCGCCGCGCACGCGGTAGATGCCGTCCTCCTCGCGCTTGACCGTGAAGCCGGAGTCGTCGACGGCCTTGGGACGGATGACGATGCGGGTCGCCTCCTCCTTGGGCTTCGCGGCACGCGCGGCGGCGACCAGCTCGGCCAGGCCGAAGGAGAGCTCCTTGAGGCCCTTGTGGGCGACGGCCGACACCTCGAAGACGCGGTAGCCGCGCGCTTCCAGGTCGGGCCGCACCATCTCGGCGAGGTCCTGGCCGTCGGGCACGTCGATCTTGTTGAGGACGACGATGCGCGGACGGTTCTCCAGGCCCGCGCCGTACTGCCGCAGCTCCTCCTCGATGACGTCGAGGTCGGAGACGGGGTCGCGGTCGGCCTCCAGGGTCGCCGTGTCCAGTACGTGGACGAGGACGCTGCACCGCTCGACGTGCCGCAGGAACTCCAGGCCGAGGCCGCGGCCCTGGCTGGCGCCCGGGATGAGGCCGGGCACGTCGGCGACGGTGTAGACGGTCGAGCCCGCCGTCACGACGCCGAGGTTCGGGACGAGCGTGGTGAACGGGTAGTCGGCGATCTTCGGCTTCGCGGCGCTCAGCACGGAGATCAGCGAGGACTTGCCGGCGCTCGGGTAGCCCACCAGGGCGACATCGGCGACGGTCTTGAGCTCCAGGACGAGGTCCCGCTCCTCACCGGGCACGCCGAGCAGCGCGAAGCCGGGGGCCTTGCGCCGGGCGGAGGCCAGCGCCGCGTTGCCGAGGCCGCCGCGGCCGCCCTGGCCCGCGACGAAGGTGGTGCCCTGGCCGACCATGTCCGCGAGGACGTTGCCCTCGCGGTCCATGACGACCGTGCCGTCGGGGACGGGCAGGACGAGGTCCTGGCCGTCCTTGCCGGAGCGGTTGTCACCGGCACCGGGCTGGCCGTTGGTGGCCTTGCGGTGCGGGCTGTGGTGGTAGTCGAGCAGCGTGGTGACGTCCTGGTCGACGACCAGGATCACGTCACCGCCACGGCCGCCGTTGCCGCCGTCCGGGCCGCCGAGCGGCTTGAACTTCTCACGGTGAACGGAGGCACAGCCGTGGCCTCCGCTACCCGCGGCGACATGCAGCTCGACGCGGTCCACGAAGGTGGTCATGGTTCAGTGCCTCCAGGAGAAACGTGCGGGGGGTGTCTCTTGCGTAACACGCGAAAGGCGGACCCGCTTCCCCGCCGGGGAAGTGAGGTCCGCCTCGCGAAAAGAACCGATCAGGCGACCGGAACGATGTTCACGACCTTGCGGCCACGGTGCGTGCCGAACTCGACCGCGCCCGCGTCCAGCGCGAACAGGGTGTCGTCCTTGCCGCGGCCGACGCCCGAACCCGGGTGGAAGTGGGTGCCGCGCTGGCGGACCAGGATCTCACCGGCGTTGACGACCTGACCGCCGAAGCGCTTCACGCCGAGCCGCTGAGCATTGGAGTCGCGACCGTTCCGAGTGGACGATGCGCCCTTCTTGTGTGCCATCTTGTCTCAGTCCCTTACTTCGCAGCCGTGGGGATACCGGTGACCTTGATCGCCGTGTACTGCTGGCGGTGACCCTGGCGACGGCGGTAGCCGGTCTTGTTCTTGTACCGAAGGATGTCGATCTTGGCACCCTTGTGGTGGTCCACGACCTCGGCGGTGACCTTGATGCCGGCCAGCACCCACGGGTCGCTGGTCACGGAGTCGCCGTCGACCACGAGCAGGGTCGAGAGCTCGACCGTGTCGCCAACCTTGGCCGTGGGAATCTTGTCAACCTCAACGATGTCGTCGACAGCAACCTTGTGCTGGCGACCACCGCTGCGCACGATGGCGTACACGCGGATCTCTCTCTCGCTCGGAACGGAACCCCCGCAGTCCAGCCACCCGCCGAAAGCAGGCGGCCTCTCCCGACCCGGAAGCAGTGCCCGCGGTTCAGGAGGAAAAGGGTTTACAGGGGGCGGGCGTGCATAGGAACACGCCGACGGTCAAGGTTACGGGGCCCACCCGGACGGGTCAAACCGGGCCCCGCGCCCCGCTCACGTGGTCGGCTTCTCGCCGTCCGGCGGCAGCGGCTTGACGCCCTTGCACAGGTCCGTCCCGTCGGAGGCGCCCGGCCAGGCCACGGCCCGCGTGCGGTCGAAGTGGGACCGGTAGGTGTCGTGCACCGAGTCGTCGTCGACCTTGACGATCGCCTCGTCGTTCTCGCGCAGCGCGGGCGCCGTGTAGTTCTGCGAGCCGGTGAAGGAGACCTTGTTCCGCTTGCCGTCGTACATGCCGTCGATGAGCAGGTACTTCGAGTGAATGATGAACGGTGTCGTCAGCTTGCCGCCGGGGCGCAGCGGGTCCCTGTCGTCGTTGTAGCACCGCACGGAGGGGCCGCCCCGGGCGTGGAGCTGCTCCCAGGTGCCGGGGGTGCCGCCCTGGCTCTTGGCGCTGTCGCTCTCCGCGTAGAGCAGGCTCACGTCGCAGCCGGCCTTCTTCAGGGAGACCAGCTTGGCGGCGATCTGCTCGCGCGTGATCTTGAAGATGGCGGCGCGGACCTTCGTGCGCTGCGTCACTCCGGCCGCGTCCTTGTAGGTGCACCGGATGTTGTTCATGACCGAGTACATGGTGTCGGTCTCGTTGACCGTGCCGTTGCGCGGGAAGAAGTACGCCTTGTAGCGGCCGCTGCTGAGCGTGCGGTAGTCCCAGCCCTGCCAGTTCTTGCCGAGCATGTCCGTGAAGTAGTCGGCGTACGCGTCGTACATCGCGGGATTGTTCGGCAGCAGCAGCGCGTCGTTGAAGAACTTCGTGTGCGCGGACGGAGTCGAGTTCGACGTGGTCTGCACGACGACGTCCCTGGCGCCCGCGACCTGCGAGAACAGCCAGAACTTGTTGTGCATGATCGATTTGCCGTACCTCGGGTCGCCGAGGCACGACTTCCCGGTCGGACAGAGCTTCACGAAGGACGGCTTGGCGGTGCTGGTGCCGAGCGCCGCCATGAGCCGGGCGTACGCGCCGTTCGCCGGCCGGTCGCTCTTGCTGGTCTCGTCCAGCAGGACCTGGACGTGCACGCCACGCCTCTTGGCGGCGACGAGCGCGTCGACGATCGGGGTCTCCCACACGTGGTAGACGGCGACCTTGATCGTCGATCCCGGCACCGCCGAGTTCGTCAGCTCGATCAGCCGGGTACGGATCGCGTGCTGCTGGTCGACGTCGCCCTTCGGGTTGTTGAAGATCGGGCCTTCCGTCCAGGCCGGCGTCGGCGTCGTGTCAGCGGAGGCGGTTCCCACGGAACCGGCTGCCTGAATCCCCGCCGCCGACAGCACCGTGGCCAGAGCCACCGCCTGCCGAGCGCCCTTGACCGGCTTCACCGCACGGTGCCGTCCCGTGCCCCGCAGGCGCGTGTGCGCCATGTGACATCCCTCCCTGACGCGACGCGCGGGCTCCCCACCCGCACGCTCGTGTCCCTGTTCATCCGTCAGACCGCATGAGTTTTACAGGAGTTGCCTCGCACTCAAAGGCCAGGGGGCGCGCTTCACGCTTTCGGGCTGCGGTGACGCCGTTTTCGGGACAGACCGGTCCCGCACTGTCCGGACAGACCGGTGCCCCCCTGTCCTGCCCTCACGGGCGGACAGGGGGGCACCGGGTCGCGGAAGGGGTCAGCCCTCGCTGGAGGCGCTCGCGGAGACACCGGACGGCGTCTGCTCCGCCGCCGCGGCCTTCTTCGCCGTCGCCTTCGACGCCTTCTTGGCCGTCGTCTTCTTGGCGGCCGTCTTCTTGGCCGCGGTCTTCTTGGTGGCGGCCTTCTTGGCCGTCGCCTTCTTGGCGGTCTTACGCGCCGTCTTCTTCGCCGGAGCGGCTTCCTCGACGGGGGCCTCGACCTCCGCCGCGGGCTGCTCCGCCTCGGGCTTGTCCGCCTCTGCCTGCTTCAGCTCGGCCTGCTTCGGCTCGGACTTGTCCGCCGACGGGACGACCACCACGGCCGCCTCCTCGGACGCGGTCGGCGCCGTGGCCTTGCGCACCGCACGGCGGCGCGGACGGGCCGGAGCGGCGTCGGCGGCGGGCGCCTCGGTCACGGGCTCGGCGACCGGCTCGGCGACGGGCTCCGCCACCGGCTCGGCCTTCGGGGCCACGACCACGGTGGCGTCAGCGACCTCGGCGGCCTCGGGCTCGCTCTCCGCGGTCCTCGGCGAACCGGCGGGCGACGTCGCCTTGCGGACGGCACGACGGCGCGTACGTCCCTTCGGGGCGGCGTCATCGCGCGCGGGCGCCTCGACGGGAGCCTCGTGGGCCGCCTCGACGGCCTCCGGGGTGCCCACGACGGGGTCCTCGGCGGCCGGCGCGGCGGTGCGCGCGACGTCGGACTCGACGACCGGGACCTCGGCCTCGGCGGCCCTCGCCTCGGCCTTCGCGGCCCTCTCGGCAGCCCTCTCGGCGGCCTTGGCCCGCTTGCCCGACCGCTTCGGGGCCTCCGCCTGCGGGGTCTCCTCAGGGGCGGCCTCGGCACGCGGGGCGCCCGCCGGGGCCGAAGCCCGCCGCGTCGCCCTGCGCCGGGAGCGGCCACCGCGCGAAGCGGCTGCCTCGGCCTCGGCCGCGCTGCTGTAGAGCTCCTCGTCCGGGACGAACTCGGGCTCGGGCAGCGCCACCGGAGCGGCGGCCTCGGCGGCGACCTCGGCCTCCGTCTCGGCACCCTCCAGGGCGTCGGTGTCAGCCTCGTGCTCGTGCTCGTGGGTGTGCTCGTGACCGTGGTCCTGCTGGTCCGCGCCACCGCGGCCGCGCTTCTTGCGCTTGCCGCCGCCGCCGACGGAGGTCGGCTGCTCCATGTGCACGATGACACCGCGGCCGTTGCAGTGCACGCAGGTCTCGGAGAAGGACTCAAGGAGCCCCTGGCCGACCCGCTTACGGGTCATCTGGACCAGGCCGAGCGAGGTCACCTCGGCGACCTGGTGCTTCGTACGGTCGCGTCCGAGGCATTCGAGCAGACGGCGCAGGACCAGGTCGCGGTTGGACTCCAGGACCATGTCGATGAAGTCGATGACGACGATGCCGCCCAGGTCGCGCAGGCGCAGCTGGCGCACGATCTCCTCGGCCGCTTCGAGGTTGTTCCTCGTCACGGTCTCTTCGAGGTTGCCGCCCTGGCCGGTGAACTTGCCGGTGTTGACGTCGACGACGATCATCGCCTCGGTCTTGTCGATCACCAGCGAGCCGCCGCTCGGCAGCCAGACCTTGCGGTCCAGGGCCTTCGCCAGCTGCTCGTCGATGCGGTACGTCGCGAAGACGTCGACCTCGGAGGTCCACTTCGAGAGGCGGTCGGCCAGGTCGGGCGCGACGTGCGAGACGTATCCGTGGATGGTCTGCCACGCGTCGTCACCGCTGACGATGACCTTGGAGAAGTCCTCGTTGAAGATGTCGCGGACCACGCGGACGGTCATGTCCGGCTCGCCGTACAGCAGGCTCGGCGAGCTGGTGGAGGCCGCCTTCGCCTTCTTCTGGATGTCCTCCCACTGCTCCTGCAGACGCTCGACGTCGCGGCGCAGCTCGTCCTCGCTCGCGCCCTCGGCGGCGGTGCGCACGATGACGCCCGCGTCCTCGGGGACGATCTTCTTGAGGATGGTCTTCAGACGCGCGCGCTCGGTGTCGGGCAGCTTGCGGCTGATGCCGGTCATCGACCCTTCGGGGACGTAGACCAGGTAGCGGCCGGGCAGCGAGACCTGGCTGGTCAGGCGGGCACCCTTGTGGCCGATCGGGTCCTTCGTGACCTGCACGAGGACCGACTGGCCCGACTTCAGGGCGGACTCGATGCGCCGGGGGCCGTTGGCCATGCCGAGCGCCTCGAAGTTGACCTCACCGGCGTACAGGACGGCGTTGCGGCCCTTGCCGATGTCGATGAAGGCGGCCTCCATCGACGGCAGGACGTTCTGCACCTTGCCGAGGTAGACGTTCCCGACGTACGAGGTCGCCTGTTCCTTGTTGACGTAGTGCTCGACGAGGACGTTGTCCTCAAGGACGCCGATCTGCGTGCGCTCGCCGTTCTGGCGGACGACCATCACGCGCTCGACGGCCTCCCTGCGCGCCAGGAACTCGGCCTCGGTGATGATCGGGACGCGGCGGCGGCCCTGCTCGCGGCCCTCACGGCGGCGCTGCTTCTTGGCCTCCAGGCGGGTCGAGCCCTTGATGGACTGGACCTCGTCGGCGCCGGTGCCCAGCTCGCGCTCGGTGTCCTTCGCGCGCCGCTCACGCGGCTCGCGGACCTTGACGACCGTACGCTCCGGGTCGCTGTCGCCCGGCTCGCCCTCGGGGGAGTCACCGGCACGACGGCGGCGGCGACGGCGACGGCGGCTGCTGGAGCCGGCCCCGCCGTTCTCCGAAGCGGCCTCGTCCGCCTCCTCGGAGCCCTCGGCGGCCTGCTCGGCGGTGTCCTCAGTGTCCTCGGTGTCTCGCTCGGCCTGCTCGGCGGCCACAGAGTCGTCGTCGGACTCGGACTCGGACTCGGCCGAGACGTCGTTCTGCTCGCCGTCCTGGTCGGCCAGGTCACCGCGGCGACGGCGCCGGCCACCACGGCGGCGACGGCGGCCCTGGCGCTCGCCGGACTCCTCCGTGTCGTAGGTGTCGGTGTCGGTGTCGCTGTCGGTGTCGGCCTGCTCGGCGGCGGTGTCGGCGGGCTCGGGCTCGTCGGCCGGCTGCTCCTCGGCGGCCTTGACGGGCATCCGCTCCTCGACGGCGGCGGGCTGCTCGTCGGCGGCACGACGGCGGCGGCGACGGCGCGAGGCCGTCTCCTCCTCCATCACGGGGGCGGCGGGCTCCTCGACGGGCTCCTGCACGGCCTCGGCGGCCGCCGCCGCGGCGGCGGCGCGCTCCGGGGTCTGGAACATCGGCTCGGCGAACACCGGCGCCTGGAAGACGGCGACGGCGGGGCGGGCGGGCTTGCGGCCACCCTCACCGGAGTCGTCGGCGGACTGGGCCTTGCGGGCCTTGTGCCCGGCGGGCGCGGAGAATCCGGCGGCCGCGGTCTTGCGGGTGGCGCGGCGGCGACGGCCACGGGGGGCGTCGTCCTCCACGGCGTCGGCGGGGGCTTCCTCGACCGGGGCGGCGTTGGCGGCGGGCGCTTCGGCGGGCTTCTCGGGCGCCTGGTCGGCAGCCTTGTCCGATGCCGTCTCGGTGGCCTGGGGCTCCGCGGCGGGCGCGGCGGTGCCACGGGTGGCGCGGCGGCGCGCTCGGCGCGGTGCGGCGTCCTCGGCGACCGGCTCGGGCTGGGCCTCGGGGGCGGTCTGAGCGGCGGGCGCTTCCTCGACCACGGCGGGCGCCTCCTCTGCGGCGGCCTGCGGCGCGCCGGCGGGAGCGGAGGCGCGACGGCTCGCACGACGACGCGTACGCGGCGCCGGGGCGGCCTCCTCGGCCTCCTCCACGACAGCGGCGGGGGCCTCGGCAGGGGCGGCAGCCTCAGCGGCCACCGTCACCGCCTCAGCGACCTCGGCAGCCTGCGGAGCACCCGCGGGAGCGGAAGCGCGACGGCTCGCACGACGACGACGCGGCGCCGGAGCAGCCTCCTCCTCCACCGCCACGGAAGCCTCAGCGGGCGCGACAGCCCCAGCGGCCACCGTCACCGCCTCAGCGACCTCGGCAGCCTGCGGAGCACCCGCGGGAGCGGAAGCGCGACGGCTCGCACGACGACGACGCGGCGCCGGAGCAGCCTCCTCCTCCACCGCCACGGAAGCCTCAGCGGGCGCGACAGCCCCAGCGGCCACCGTCACCGCCTCAGCGACCTCGGCAGCCTGCGGAGCACCCGCGGGAGCGGAAGCACGGCGGGTCGCACGACGACGACGCGGCGCCGGGGCGGCCTCATCGGCCTCCTCCGCGGCGGGCGCGGAAGGCTCGGCGGCCGGCGCAACGGTCTCCGTCACCTCGGCGGCCTGCGGCGCACCGGCTGGCGCGGAGGCACGGCGGGTGGCGCGGCGGCGCGTACGCGGCGCGGGCTCCTCGGCCACGGGCTCGGCGACCGGGGCGGCCTCGGCCACCTCTTCGGTCTCCTCGACCTCGTCGACCGCGTCGGCCTGAGCGGCCTGGTCAGTGGGTTGGACGTCTTCGGCGGCGGGGGTGGCCGGTATGGCCGGGGCCGCGGCTTCGGCGGTGCCCACGGGCGGGCCCGCGGGGCGCGACGCGGCACGGCGCCGACGGCGCGGCGGCAGGGTGTCGCTGGGGGTGTTGTTCTGCGATCCCTCAGTGGGGTCGTTCGGCTCAAGCATGCGGGCGGTTCTCCCGTCACGCTCCCGGGCGCCGCGCCTGTCCGTGATGTCCGCGGCTCGCGCTAGCTGCGCGGGGCCGCCATCCGGGGGCGTGGGCGCCGCACGGGAGCTCTCTATGTCTTGTCTCGCCGGTTCCGTACGCCCAAATGCGGACGGCCTGGCGAAAGTCTCGGTCAGTGCGCTGCCCGACCCAGGTGGCTCCCGAGTACGAGGGCTGCGCTGTGACGTACGTCCTTAGCGGGGGCCTTCCGGCACCGGCGCCGTCGCGGCGGCAGGTACGGCGGCCGTGGGTGATGCGGCCGTGACTGCCTCGCGGTCGGGCGCGAGCGGGTCGGTCACCGTGCCGGTCTCTTCATCGAAAAGCCCCTGCGCCAGCCTGGTCACCGCTGCGGCGACCGGCGGCGCCAGGTCGGCCACAGCTCGGAGACCGGACAGGACGTCGTCAGGTCGTACGGCAGGTGTCACGTGCCGAACAACCAGCCGCAGTATCGCACAGGGCTTGTCGGTCGGCCTATCGGTGTCGCGCGTGATCACTTCGCCATCAGTGATCGCTTCCAGGCTCACGACGGCCTCGCGCGCGTCGAAGGTGCGCATGCCGTTCTTCGTGCGGCGCTGCACCTCGACCTTGTCCGCGGCGCGGAACAGGTCGGCGGCGCGCTGTGCCTGTGCGGGCTCAACGCCGTCCAGGCGCAGCTCCCAGACGGAGGCGGTCAGCCGGTCGGCGAGGCCCGAGGTGCGGGACTCGACCGCGTCGGTGATGTCCAGACCGTCCGGCAGCGACTCGTTGAGCAGCTCGCGGAGCTGGTCGGGGTCGCGCGGCGCGGTGAGCGCGATCTCCAGGTACTCGGCCTCGCTGCCCGTGCCGGTGGGTGCGGCATTGGCGTACGACACCTTGGGGTGCGGCGTGAACCCCGCCGAGTACGCCATGGGGACCTCGGCGCGGCGCAGCGCACGCTCGAAGGCGCGCTGGAAGTCACGGTGGCTGGTGAACCGGAGGCGGCCGCGCTTGGTGTAGCGCAGGCGGATGCGCTGCACCGCGGGTGCGGGCGGCGGGCCTTCGGGCTGTCGCTTGCCCAGTGTCGTCAGTCCTTCATGAGAGCGGTCGTACTGCTACCTAGAGTACGTGCCCCGGGCGCGTCAGGTTCCCGCCGGGCCGCAGGTACCGGGACCGGCTCCCTCGGCACCGCCCCCGCCGGCGCCGCCTGCTTCGGCGCTCCGAAGAGCATGCGGCGCACGTCGGCCCGTGCCTGTCGCACGCTCTCCCTGGCGGCGGACAGGGCCTGGCGGGTGGCGCGGCGGACCTCCTTGACGGCCCGGGCCGCGGGACGCCACACGGCGTCGCGGACCACGTGCCCGACGGGGGTGAGGACCGTGCGGTAGGCCCACCGCACCGGCTCGACGAAGATCCACCGAAGGAGCTTGGCGAGGAAGCGGCCGACGACGAGGGAGAGGTGCCCGGCGACACGCCAGGCGTGTCCGAGCGCGTCACCGATCTCTCGCGCGACGACGGCGAGGGCCCGCCCGAGGGGTGCGAGCACCCAGCGCCAGACCGCCACCAGGGGTACGACGAAGATCCAGCGGCACAGGGTCGAGACGACGGCCCAGCTGCCGCGCCCCAGCCACGCTGCACCGGCGCCGACCCCCCGCGCCAGCCAGGCGACGCCGTGCCCGACCGGCGTGAGGACCGTCCGGTACAGCCACACCGCGGGCACCACGACCAGCACCCGCCCCAGCCAGGCCAGCGCGACCCCGACCGGCACAACCACGTACCGCCACAGACCCACCCACGGCCACACGAACACGGCCTTGAACAACCACGTCAGGACGGCACCGACGCCACGCCCGGCCGCCGCGGCCCCGGCGCCGAGGACGCGGGCCAGCCAGGCGATGCCATGGCCGACCGGGGTGAGCACGCGCGCGTAGAGCCAGGCGGCCGGGATCGCGACGAGGTACCGGCACAGCCAGACGCAGCCCGCGCCGATGCCGAGCGCGGTGATCGCGATGCCTCGTCCGATGCCCCGGGCGAGCCACGCGATGCCATGCCCGACCGGCGTGAGGACCGTCCGGTACAGCCACACCGCGGGCGCCACGACCAGCACCCGCCCCAGCCAGGCCAGCGCGACCCCGACCGGCACGACCACGTACCGCCACAGACCCACCCACGGCCACACGAACACGGCCTTGAACAACCACGTCAGGACGGCACCGACGCCACGCCCGACCGGTCGCAGCCCTCTGAAGTACAGGAAGCGGCCGCACACCGCGAGCGCGTCCCAGACGAGGCGCACCGGCACGACGAGCACGAGCACCACGATCCGTACCGGCAGCCGGATCGCGACGGCGAGGCAGCCTTCGGCCTGCGGAGGGTGCGGGGGGTGCTGAGCGGGCTGAGCGGGCTGAGCGGGCTGAGCGGGCGGAAGGTGCCGATCGGCCTGCCCCGGCGAAAGCGGCTGCGGTTCAGCCTCGCGGGCAGGTCGTTTTTCCAGGTCCATGTCGTCCTAGACGCGTGGGAGTTCGGTTCGGATCCAGTACCGCAGTTTTCCGCCCCGCTCGTCCTCGAAGACGCCACCCGAGGCCTCGATGACCTTGCGTGAACCGATGTTGTCGGTGTCGCAGGTCACCAGCACGGTGTCCAGGCCGAGTTGAGCGGCGTACGGCAGGCAGGCGCGCAGCATCCCGGTGGCGTGGCCGCGGCGGCGGGCGGTGGGGCGTACGTCGTAGCCGATGTGGCCGCCGTACTCGCGCAGGAAGCGGGTGGCGATGGTGTGGCGGATGGCGATGCGGCCGAGGTAGTCGCTGCCGTCGGTGTACCAGAGAGTGGTGACGGGGACGGCGAGCGGCTCGGCGGGGCGTTCGGCGGCGGCGAGCACTTCGGCGACGTACCGCTCGAAGACGGCCGGGTCGTGCCACTTCTCGCCGTACTCGCGCAGGGTGGCGCCGAGCGTCGTGTCGTCGCCGGGCCCGCCGCGCCCCTCGGCCCGGAACTCCTCCATCGCCGCGATGTAGGAGCGGTGCACCAGGCCGGTGGGCGGGGCGAGTTCGGGCATCTGCGCCGCCGCTACTTCACGACCGTGAGCGGCAGCAGCTTCTTGCCGGTGGGGCCGATCTGGATCTCCGTCTGCATGGCGGGGCACACGCCGCAGTCGAAGCACGGCGTCCAGCGGCAGTCCTCGACCTCGGTCTCGTCGAGCGAGTCCTGCCAGTCCTCCCAGAGCCAGTCCTTGTCGAGACCGGAGTCCAGGTGGTCCCAGGGCAGAACCTCTTCGTACGTACGCTCGCGCGTGGTGTACCAGTCGACGTCGACGCCCATCTCGGGCAGCGTCTTGTCGGCGCAGCGCATCCAGCGTTCGTAACTGAAGTACTCGCGCCAGCCGTCGAAGCGGCCGCCCTCCTCGTAGACCGCGCGGATGACGGCGCCGATGCGGCGGTCGCCGCGCGAGAGCAGGCCCTCGACGATGCCGGGCTTGCCGTCGTGGTAGCGGAAGCCGATCGAGCGGCCGTACTTCTTGTCGCCGCGGATCTTGTCGCGGAGCTTCTCCAGACGGGCGTCGGTCTCCTCGGCGGAGAGCTGCGGGGCCCACTGGAACGGCGTGTGCGGCTTGGGCACGAAGCCGCCGATCGACACCGTGCAGCGGATGTCGTTCGAACCGGAGACCTCGCGGCCCTTCTGGATGACCTTCGTCGCCATGTCGGCGATCTGCAGGACGTCGTCGTCGGTCTCGGTGGGCAGGCCGCACATGAAGTACAGCTTCACCTGGCGCCAGCCGTTGCCGTACGCGGTCGAGACGGTGCGGATGAGGTCTTCCTCGGACACCATCTTGTTGATGACCTTGCGCATGCGCTCGGAGCCGCCCTCGGGGGCGAAGGTCAGGCCCGACCTGCGGCCGTTCCTGGTCAGCTCGTTGGCGAGGTCGACGTTGAAGGCGTCGACGCGGGTCGAGGGGAGGGACAGGCCGATCTTGTCCTCCTCGTACCGGTCGGCGAGGCCCTTGGCGACCTCGGCGATCTCGGTGTGGTCCGCGGAGGAGAGCGAGAGCAGGCCGACCTCTTCGAAGCCGGTCGCCTTCAGGCCCTTCTCGACCATGTCGCCGATGCCGGTGATGCTTCGCTCCCGCACGGGGCGCGTGATCATGCCGGCCTGGCAGAAACGGCAGCCGCGGGTGCAGCCGCGGAAGATCTCGACGGACATGCGCTCGTGGACGGTCTCCGCGAGCGGGACGAGGGGCTGCTTGGGGTAGGGCCACTCGTCGAGGTCCATGACGGTGTGCTTGGACACGCGCCACGGCACGCCCGAGCGGTTCGGCACGACGCGGGCGATGCGGCCGTCCGGGAGGTACTCGACGTCGTAGAAGGCCGGGATGTAGACCGAGCCGGTCTTGGCGAGGCGGAGGAGGACCTCCTCGCGGCCGCCGGGGCGGCCCTCGGCCTTCCAGGCGCGGATGATCTCGGTCATGTCGAGCACGGCCTGCTCGCCGTCGCCGATGATCACCGCGTCGATGAAGTCGGCGATCGGCTCGGGGTTGAAGGCGGCGTGCCCGCCGGCGAGGACGATCGGGTCCTCGACGGTGCGGTCCTTGGACTCCAGCGGGATGCCCGCGAGGTCCAGGGCGGCCAGCATGTTCGTGTACCCCAGCTCGGTGGAGAAGCTGAGCCCGAAGACGTCGAACGCCTTGACCGGGCGGTGGCTGTCCACCGTGAACTGCGGGACCTGGTGCTCGCGCATGAGCGCCTCCAGGTCCGGCCACACGCTGTACGTGCGCTCGGCGAGGACGCCCTCGCGTTCGTTGAGCACCTCGTAGAGGATCATGACGCCCTGGTTGGGCAGCCCGACCTCGTACGCGTCGGGGTACATCAGCGCCCAGCGGACGTCGCAGCTGTCCCACGGCTTGACGGTGGAGTTCAGCTCACCGCCGACGTACTGGATTGGCTTCTGCACATGCGGGAGCAGAGCTTCGAGCTGTGGGAAGACCGATTCGACAGACATCGCGAACCTTCATGAGCCGGCAGGGGTGACCATCAAGCGTACCCCGGCGTTCAGCTGCCCAGAGCCGCCCGGATTTTCGCCGCCGACGCCTTCGCCCACACCCCCGGCAACTCGCGTTCGCGCTCGGCGGCGACCGCTTCCTCCTGGCCGTACAGCAGCCCCCACGTGAAGGCGCTCTCCCCCGCCAGATGGGCCTGGGTGCCGAAGGCACGCACGGCTTCGCGGGCGACCACGCTGTCCTGGTGGTCCCCGAGCACGCTCTGCACGGCCTTCATCCGCTTCGCGAAGCGCCTGGCGGGCGCCCCGAGCGCGGGGATGGCCGCCTCGCCCGCGTACCGGGCGCGCTTGGCGGCCTTGCGGGCCTCGTGCATGGCCCGGTCGCGTTCCTGGCCGGGGGCCAGCGCGAGGGCGTGCTCGACGCGGCCGGCGAGGCGGGCGTAGTCCTTCAGGAGCGCCTTGGGGAGCGCCTTGCGGGGCGGCGCGGAGGCGGCCGGGCGCAGCGGGGGCGCGGCGAGCAGGGCGTCGATGGTGTCCAGGAGCGTGAGGTAGCGCTCGCTCTCCAGGACGGCCAGGGTGCCGCGCCGCGCGTCGGCGCCCCGCGCGGCGGACCAGATGCGCAGCCGTGCGTCGACCGGGCCGAGGAGGAGGGTCTTCGGCACGGCTTCGACGCGGTCGGCGAACCGGGCGGCGAGGACTTCCTGGTCGCGGTCGACGCCCAGCTCCGCCGCGAGCCACTTGAGTTCGTCGCCGACCGGGTCGGTGGCCGTGCGGTCGAGGATCTTCCGGTACGACTTGAAGGCGCTGCGCATCCGGCGGGTGGCGACCCGCATCTGGTGCACGGAGTCGGGCAGGTCGCGGCGGACGGCGGGGTCGAGGGAGACGATCGCGTCGCGCTGGGCGCGGAGGTAGGCGAGGAGGTGGTCCCCGGCGGTGCCGCGGCCGTCGCCGACGGTCTCCCGCACGGCCTGGGCGACGGCCTCGCTCTTGCCGGCCTTCTTGCCGAGGCGGACCGCTCCCTCGGCGGGCGCGAGCCCGGCCCTCTCGGCCTTCTCGGTCTTGCGTCCCTTCGGCGCGGTCCGCGCCAGGGCCCGGGCGAGCTTGGAGGCCGAGGTGGAGCGTCGTACGCCCGCCTTCTTCAGCTTCTTCTCGACCTTGTCGAGGAGCGCGGGGTCGCCGTCGTCCGCAAGCTCCACCTCGATCTCGGACCACGCGGCCGTGCCGCCGCCCTGGGTGAGCCGCTCGGCCCGCACCGCGTCGATGCTGACCTCGGCGAGCAGTTCGCCGTCGGCGTCGACGAGATGGCGCAGGTCGCGTGCGGACAACAGGCGGACGAGGGGAGCCAGTTCGCCCGCGCGGACGCGGGAGCGCACGAGGTCGAGCAGGGCGGGTGGCACCTCGTCGGAGAGGGGCGCGTGGATCTCGTCCCGTACGCCCTCGGCGAGCGACACCGGCAGCTTCAGGTGCCAGCCCTCGTCGGCGCCGCCGGTGCGGCGCCGCAGGGTGATGGAGGCGGCGGCCAGGCGTTGGTCGGGGGTGTCCCAGTAGACGGCGTCCAGTTCGACGACGCCTCTGTCCAGGACCTCCCCGACCCCGGGCACCGCGGTCAGGTCGGGCAGCTCCGCGTCCGCCCCGACGTCGTACTTCCGCTCGACCTCGCGCTTCGTCTCCGCCATGTATTGAATCTAGACGCGAGAGACAAAGCCAAACCTGCGGCGGGACAGACTTCGGCGTGGGTTACGCGGACATCGGGCGCTGCACCTTGATCGACTGGAGCAGTCCGACCGCCACCCAGACGGCGAACATCGACGAGCCTCCATAGCTGACGAAGGGCAGCGGGAGGCCCGCGACCGGCATGATGCCCAGCGTCATCCCGATGTTCTCGAAGGACTGGAAGGCGAACCAGGCGATGATGCCGGCGGCGACGATCGTGCCGTACAGCTCGGTGGTCTCGCGCGCGATGGCGCAGGCCCGCCACAGGACGACGCCGAGCAGGAGCAGGATGGCGCCCGCGCCGACGAAGCCCAGTTCCTCGCCCGCGACCGTGAAGACGAAGTCGGTCTGCTGTTCGGGGACGAACTGTCCGGTGGTCTGCGAGCCGTTGGTGAGGCCGGTGCCGGTGAGGCCGCCGGAGCCGATGGCGATGCGGGCCTGGTTGGTGTTGTAGCCGACGCCCGCGGGGTCGAGCGCGGGGTTGGCGAAGGCGGCGAAGCGGGCGATCTGGTAGTCGTCGAGGACGCCGAGCTGCCATATGGCGATGCCGCCCAGCGCGCCGGTGCCGAGCAGGCCGAAGACCCAGCGGTTGGAGGCGCCGGAGGCGAGCAGCACCCCGAGGACGATCATCACCATGACCATGACCGAGCCGAGGTCGGGCATCAGCATGACGATCATGACGGGTACGGCGGCGAGGCCGAGGGCCTGGATAACCGTGCGGTGGTCGGGGTGCTCCTTGTCGCCCGCGTCGACCCGGGCGGCGAGGAGCATCGCCATGCCCAGGATGATCGTGACCTTGCAGAACTCGGAGGGCTGGAGCGACTGGCCCGCGATGACGATCCACGCGTGGGCGCCGTTGATGGTCGCCCCGAGCGGGGTCAGGACCAGCAGCACCAGGAAGACCGAGATGCCGTAGAGGATCGGCACGGCGGTGCGCAGCGTGCGGTGGCCGAGCCAGACCGTGCCCGCCATCAGCGCGAGGCCGATGCCGATGTTGATGACGTGCTTGACCAGGAAGGCGTAGGGGTCGTCGCCGACGAGCTCGGTGCGGTTGCGGGTCGCGGAGTAGACGAGCGCCGAGCCGATCGCGGAGAGCGCGAGCGCGGCGAGGAGCATCGGCCAGTCGAGCCGGCGCACTGATGGAGTCGCGGGCGAGGAGCCTGGACATGTTCGAGCGCTCGGGGCCGTACCCGGAGACGGAGAAGCCGCTGTTGGTCATCAGTCGCGCCTCCAGCCGGCCGGGGCGCCGGCCAGTTCCTGCTGCTCGTCCTTGGGCTCGGGCGCCTCGGGCTTGTACGGCTTGACCTTGGGGGCGTCGATGGAGCCGTCGGGCTGGATCTTCGGCAGGGTCTTCTGCGGCTCGGGCAGGAGCGCCTTCTTCAGGTCCTGGTTGCCGCTGTCGTCGAGGCCGTAGATCGCGTCGTAGATCTTGCGGACGGCGGGTCCGGAGGCGCCGGAGCCCGTACCGCCCTGGGAGATCGTCATGACGATCGAGTAGTCCTTGGTGTAGGTCGCGAACCACGAGGTGGTCTGCTTGCCGTAGACCTCGGCGGTACCCGTCTTGGCGTGCATCGGGATCTTGTCCTGCGGCCAGCCGCCGAACCGCCACGCGGCGGTACCGCGCGTCGCGACGTCCGCGAGGGCACCGTCTATGTCCTTGCGCAGCGCGGCGTCCATCGGCAGCTTGCCGTGGGCCTCGGGCTTGATCTCCTCGATGTGCTTGCCGTCGGCGCTGATGATCGCCTTGCCGACGGTGGGGTCGTACATGGTGCCGCCGTTGGCGATGGCGGAGTAGACCGTGGCCATCTGGATCGGCGTGACGAGGGTGTCGCCCTGACCGATGGAGTAGTTGACGGAGTCACCGGCGCGCATCTTCATGCCTTCGAGGCAGTTCTCATACGCGATGCGCGCGGCGTAGTCGCCGCCGCTCTTCTTGCCCTGCTTGCACCAGGCGTCCTTGTTGGCCTTCCAGTAGTCCTTCTTCCACTGGCGGTCGGGGACGCGGCCGGTGACCTCGTTGGGCAGGTCGATGCCGGTCTCCTTGCCGAGGCCGAACTGGTGGGCGGTCTTGTAGAACCAGTCCTTGGCGTCGGGGCGCGGCTTGTTGCCGCCGTCCTTGTTCCACTGGTCGTGCGCGAGCTTGTAGAAGACGGTGTCACAGGAGACTTCGAGGGCCTGGCCGAGGGTGATGGAGCCGTGGCCCTTGGACTCGAAGTTCTTGAAGGTCTGGCCGCCGATCGAGTACGAACTGGGGCAGGGATAGCGGTCGTTGAAGTCGTAGCCGGCGTTGACGGCGGCGGCTGTCGGGATGACCTTGAAGATCGAGCCGGGGGCCGCCTGGCCCTGGATGGCGCGGTTCAGCAGCGGGTAGTTGGACTTCTTGCCGGTGAGCTGGGCGTAGTCCTTGCCGGAGATGCCGCCGACCCAGGCGTTCGGGTCGTACGTCGGGTTGGAGGCCATGGCGACGACGCGGCCGGTCTTGTTCTCCATGACGACGACGGCGCCCGCGTCGGCCTTGTAGTTCTCGCCGGTGTTCTTGTCGAACTCCTGGCGGGCCTTCTTCATCGCGTCGTTCAGCCAGTACTCGGAGACGGCCTGGACGCGGGCGTCGATGCTGGTGACGACGTTCGCCCCCGGCCTCGCCTCGTCGGACTCGGCCTTGCCGATGACGCGGCCGAGGTTGTCGACCTCGTAGCGGGTGACGCCCGCCTTGCCGCGCAACTGCTTGTCGTACGTCCGTTCAAGCCCGGAGCGGCCCACCTGGTCGGAGCGGAGGAACGGGGAGTCGGTGTCCTTGGCCTTGTTGATCTCTTCGTCGGTGACGGGCGAGAGGTAGCCGAGGACCTGCGCGGTGTTGGACTTGCCGGGCGCGGGGTAGCGGCGCACGGCGGTGGGCTCGGCGGTGATGCCGGGGAAGTCCTCGGAGCGCTCGCGGATCTGGAGGGCCTGCTTGGGCGTGGCCTCGTCGGTGATCGGGATGGGCTGGTAGGGCGAGCCGTTCCAGCAGGGCTGCGGGGTCTTGGCGTCGCAGAGGCGGACCTTGTCGGAGACGTCCTTGGGGTCCATGCCGAGGACGTCGGCGAGTTTGGCGAGGACCGCCTTGCCGTCGTCCTTCATCTTCATCAGGTCCGTGCGGGACGCGGAGACGACCAGGCGCGTGTGGTTGTCGGCGATGGGCACACCGCGGGCGTCCAGGATCGAACCGCGCACGGCGGGCTCGACGACCTGCTGGACGTGGTTGCCGGAGGCCTCCTTGGCGTACTCCTCGCCGTTGCGGATCTGGAGGTACCAGAGGCGGCCGCCGAGGGTGAGCAGGAGGGAGACGACGAGGATCTGGATGACGATGAGACGGATCTGGACGCGTGGGGTCCGTCCGGTCTCCGGAATGTTCGTCACTTCTCCCCTCCCCTGATACGTCCTTCGGCGCGGTCAGCGAAGTGTTTCGCCGTCACAGGCGCTTGACCCCCTTGATGCGTCCGGCGCGTGCGACGCGGGCCTTGGCCGCCTTCGCCCGCAGACCGCCGCGCTGGCTGCCGATGCTCAGGCCGGTGCCGGAGGCGACCCAGCCGGAGGAGACGTCGGCGGCGGTGTTGGCGTGCGAGCCCTCGCCCAGCGGGTCGTTCTCGGCGCGCCGGGCGAGCGCGATGATCAGCGGCACGGTGAAGGGCGCGAGCAGCAGGTCGTAGAGCACGGCGGTGAAGAGCAGCCCGACCAGGCCCACGTGGCGGGCGGCGGTGTCCCCGACGAGGGCGCCCACGCCCGCGTACAGCAGCGTCGATCCGACGGCGGCCCCGACGACCACGAAGAGCGGGCCGGTGGCCGAGCGCAGCCGCCCGCTCTCGGGCTTGGCGAGGCCCGCGAGGTAGCCGACGACGCAGAGCACCAGCGCGTACCGTCCGGCGGCGTGGTCGGCGGGCGGGGCCAGGTCGGACAGGAGGCCCGCGCCGAAGCCGATGAGGGCGCCGCCGACGTGGCCGTAGACCAGGGCGAGGCCGAGGACGGTGAGCAGCACCAGGTCGGGCACGGCGCCGGGCAGCTGGAGCCGGGCCAGGACGCTGACCTGGATGACCAGGGCGACGACGACGAGGGTGGTGGAGAGCAGGATTCGGTTGAAGCGCATGGTCCGGTCTCCTACTGCTCGGCGTCGTCGGCGTTGTCGGCGTTGTCAGTCGTGCCGTCGGCCGGGCCGTCTGCCGGGCCGTCGGCGGTGCCCTCGGCCGCGCCGTCCTCCGGCTTGCCCGACGGGGTGGCCGTGACGGTCACCGTCGGGATCGGCTTGGGCTTCTCGGGCTTCTTCGGCAGGACCGTGTCGCGCGGGTCCTCGCGGGGAGCCTCGACGACGACGCCGACGATGTCGAGCTTGGTGAACCCGACGTACGGCTTCACGTAGACGTTGCGGGTGAGGTCGCCGCCGGAGGGGTCGACGCGGACGACCTCGCCGACCGGTACGCCGGGCACGAACGGCCTGTCCTTCTGCGAGCCGAACGTGACCAGGCGGTCGCCCTTCTTGACCTTGGCCTTGCCGTTGAGCAGCTGGACGGAGAGCGGGCGGTCACCCTGGCCGGTGGCGAAGCCGAGTTCGTCGGTCTTCTCCATGCGGGTGCCGACGGTGAAGTCGGGGTCGTTGGCGAGCAGGACGGTGGCGGTGCCAGGGCCGACCGTGGTGACGCGGCCGACAAGGCCGTCGGCGTTCAGGACGGTCATGTCCCGCTTGATCCCGTCGTTGGCGCCGGCGTCGATGGTGACGGTCCAGGAGAAGCCCTGGGCCGCTCCTATGCCGATGACCTCGGCGCCCTTGATGCCGTACTGTCCGGCGCCGGCCTTCTTCAGCATGCCGTCGAGCTGGCGCAGGCGGCTGCGGTTGCGGTCGTCGCTGCCGAGCTTCGCCTTCAACGCGGCGTTCTGCCGCTCCAGTTCGGCGATGCGGTCGTGACGCTCGCCGGAGTCGCGGACCGCGCCGATGGCGTTGCCGATCGGGTCGACGGCGGAGGCCATCCCCTCCTCGACCGGACCGAAGACGCCGGCGGCGGCCTGGCGGGCACCGTCGACCGGCGAGTCCTCACCGCCGCGGATGTCCACCGTGATCAAAGCGAACGCGATGGCGATCAGCAGCACCAGGAGCAGCCGGCTCTCTCGTGTGTCCCTCACGTGCGGCGGCGTGCCTTCCTCAATCGGATTCCGTGGACACTGCGCGTTCCACGGGGTTCTGGGGAATTGTTCTGCCTTGCCTGAATTCTGTTCTTGCCTCTATATCAACGATCCGCCGCACGAGGTGGCAGGCACTCGTACGGCGGATGTTTTCCGTTCAGATCATCTGCGGGGCTGGGCGTCCAGCACCTGCTGCAACGCCTCGAACTCCTCGACGCACTTTCCGGAGCCGAGCGCCACGCTGTCCAGCGGGTCCTCGGCGATGTGGATCGGCATGCCGGTCTCGCGGCGCAGCCGCTCGTCGAGGCCGCGCAGCAGGGCACCGCCGCCGGTCAGGACGATGCCGCGGTCCATGACGTCGCCCGACAGCTCGGGCGGGCACTTGTCGAGGGTCGTCTTGACGGCGTCGACGATGGCGTTGACCGGCTCCTCGATCGCCTTGCGGACCTCGGCGGCGGAGATGACGACGGTCTTGGGCAGCCCGGAGACCAGGTCCCGGCCGCGGATCTCGGTGTGCTCGTCGGCGTCCATGTCGTACGCCGAACCGATGGTGATCTTGATCTGTTCGGCCGTGCGCTCACCGAGGAGGAGGGAGTACTCCTTCTTGATGTGCTGGATGATCGCGTTGTCCAGCTCGTCGCCCGCGACGCGGATCGACTGTGCCGTGACGATTCCGCCGAGGGAGATGACGGCGACCTCGGTGGTGCCGCCGCCGATGTCCACCACCATGTTGCCCGTGGCCTCGTGCACCGGCAGGCCGGAGCCGATGGCGGCCGCCATGGGCTCCTCGATGATGTGCACCTGGCGCGCGCCGGCCTGCGACGAGGCCTCGATGACCGCGCGGCGCTCCACTCCGGTGATGCCCGAGGGCACGCAGACCACCACGCGCGGGCGCGCGAGGTAGCGCCGCTTGTGGATCTTGAGGATGAAGTAGCGGAGCATGCGCTCGGTGATCTCGAAGTCGGCGATGACACCGTCCTTCAGCGGGCGGACCGCCACGATGTTGCCGGGCGTGCGCCCGATCATCTTCTTCGCCTCGGCGCCGACCGCGAGGATGCCACCGGTGTTGGTGTTGATCGCGACGACGGACGGTTCGTTGAGTACGATCCCCCGACCCCTGACGTACACCAGCGTGTTGGCGGTCCCGAGGTCGACAGCCATGTCACGGCCGATGAACGACATGTTGTTCCCCATGAGGATGCGTCTGGCCTTCCCTATTGGAGCTTGTGATGGCTTTTTAGGTAGGCGAGGTGGGTGCTGAGTGGCAGTGGAGGCTTCCATCGTAGTCTCGGCCGCGCGAAGACGACGCGAGGGTCTTCGCCATTGTCAGCAGATGATGTGCCGCCCCGCTCTTGGAGACGTGCCATCAGGGGCACGGGTTCCCCCAATTGGGGCGCATACGCCAATGGACGGCCGAATCGCTCCGGCCGTCCAGGTCACGGCGGCGTGTCGCTGACGCGTCATCAGCGGGGCATTCGCGAGACGCGCGGAGCGTTACGCCACGCCCGGGAAGAAGATCTTCAGCTCGCGCTCGGCGGACTCCTCGGAGTCCGAGGCGTGGATCAGGTTCTCCCGGACGATCGTGCCGAAGTCGCCGCGGATGGAGCCCGGCGCGGCGGCGATCGGGTCGGTGGGACCGGCCAGGGCGCGCACGCCCTCGATGACCCGCTCGCCCTCGACGACGAGCGCGACGACCGGACCGGACGACATGAACGCGACCAGCGGCTCGTAGAACGGCTTGCCCTTGTGCTCGCCGTAGTGCTGCTCCAGGGTCTCCTGGTCCAGCGCCCGCAGCTCCAGCGCGGAGATCGTCCAGCCCGCCTTGCGCTCGATGCGGCCGATGATCTCCCCGATCAGGCCACGACGGACGGCGTCGGGCTTCAGCAGGACGAGGGTGCGCTGGCTCATGTGCGGCTCCAAGGTGTTCACCAGAGGTGTTCTCACGATCGGTCACGATCGCGTCGTGGGATTGGGCCGCACGATACCGGGGGCGGCTACGCGGTGTTACCTCCGGCCTCCGCCTGGCTCTCCGCCATCGCCGCGAACCGGGCCTTCGCCTCGTCGACCTGGCGCCCGAAGTGGACCGACGCCCACCACAGGGCGGCGAAGACCGCGCCCATGAAGAACATCATCGGCACCACGAGACCGCTCGCGATCAGGGCGATCTGCAGGGCCCAGCCCAGCTGCACCCCGCCCGGCCTGGTGATCACACCGCACAGCAGCACGCACAGCAGCATGGCGATGCCGCTGACCGTCCAGACCGTGCCCATGGACAGGTCGGGGTCCTTCATGGCGACCAGACCGGCGAAGCCGATGACGAAGAACTCGCCGATCAGCGTCGAAGCGCAGAGCGTACGCACAGGAGTCAGCCCCTTCCCAGGAGCAGTCGGGCCTCGCCGACCGTGATGACGGAACCGGTGACGAGGACGCCGCCGCCCGCGAACTCGCCCTCTGCCTCGGCGAGGGTGATCGCGGCCTCCAGCGCGTCCGGCAGGCGGGGCTCGACCTGGACGCGCTCGTCGCCGAAGACCTCGACGGCGATCGCGGCCAGTTCGTCCGCGCCCATCGCGCGGTGGCTGGTGTTCTGCGTGATGACGACCTCGGCGAAGATCGGTTCGAAGGCTTCGAGCAGCCCCCGCATGTCCTTGCCGTCGCTCGCGCCGACCACGCCGATGAGGTTGCTGAAGTCGAAGGCCTCGCCGATCGCGGCGGCGGCGGCGCGGGCGCCCGCGGGGTTGTGCGCGGCGTCCAGGACGACGGTGGGCGAGCGCCGCACGACCTCCAGGCGGCCCGGCGAGGTGACCGAGGCGAAGGCCTTGCGGATCGTGTCGATGTCCAGCGGGCGGGCGTGCTGCGAGCCGATGCCGAAGAACGCCTCCACGGCGGCGAGCGCCACCGAGGCGTTGTGCGCCTGGTGCTCGCCGTGCAGGGGCAGGAAGACCTCCTCGTACTCCCCGCCGAGGCCGCGCAGGGTCAGGAGCTGGCCGCCGACCGCGACCCGGCGGGCGACGACGCCGAACTCCAGGCCCTCGCGGGCGACCGTCGCGTCGACCTCGACGGCCTTCTTCAGGATCACCTGCGCCGCGTCCACCGGCTGCTGGGCCATGACCACCGTCGCGCCCGGCTTGATGATGCCGGACTTCTCCGTGGCGATCTCGCCGGGCGTGGAGCCCAGGCGGTCGGTGTGGTCCAGGTCGATGGGGGTGAGGACGGCGACCGAGCCGTCGATCACGTTCGTGGCGTCCCAGCGGCCGCCCATGCCGACCTCGACGACGGCCACGTCCACCGGGGCGTCCGCGAAGGCCGCGTACGCCATGCCGGTGAGGACCTCGAAGAAGGAGAGGCGGTACTCCTGGCGGGCGTCGACCATCTCGACGTACGGCTTGATGTCCTGGTACGTCTCCACGAAGCGCTCGGCCTCGATGGGGGCGCCGTCCAGGCTGATCCGCTCGGTGATCGACTGGACGTGGGGCGAGGTGTACCGCCCGGTGCGCAGCTCGAAGGCGGAGAACAGGGCCTCGACCATGCGGGCCGTGGAGGTCTTGCCGTTCGTCCCCGTGATGTGGATCGAGGGGTACGCGCGCTGGGGCTCGCCGAGGACGTCCATCAGCGCGGCGATGCGGCTGACGGAGGGCTCCAGCTTCGTCTCGCCCCAGCGGCCCGCGAGCTCCGTCTCGACCTCGCGCAGCGCCTTGTCCACCTCCGGGTCGGTGGGGCGGGCGGGGATGTCGCCCTGCGGCGGGCCCGCCTGGGCGCGCAGGGTGCGGCTGCCCGCCTCGATCACCGCGAGGTCGGGGTCCCGGTCGGTCTCGGCGCCGACGATCTCCTCGAAGGCGGCGGCGGTGGGGTCGGCGGGGTCGGTCGGGCGGTCGTCGTCGTGCGGGGGGAGCTCACTCACGTACGTCAGTCTACGGAGCGGCGCCGACACTCGGCGTCCGGACCGGCCGGAGGGGAGCAGTCCGCCTCGTCGGGACCTTTGGCCCGTCCGATTCGGGACTTTGGTCCCTCCGCTTCGCCGGGCCGCCCGGCAGACTTGCGATCATGGACATAGGTATCGATCTCGGCACTGCGAACACCCTTCTCTACGTCCGCGGCAAGGGGATCGTGCTCAACGAACCGTCCGTGGTCGCCGTGCGGTCGGACCGGGGCGGCAAGAGCAGGGTGCTCGCCGTGGGCACGGAGGCCAAGGAGACGATCGGGCGGACGCCCGGGTCCATCACCGCCATCCGTCCGCTGCGCGACGGCGTGATCAGTGACTACGAAGCCGCCGAGGAGATGATCCGGCACTTCGTGCGCAAGGCCGTGCCGGGACGGCGCCCCCGTATCCGCATGGTCGTATGCGTGCCGAGCGGGGTCACGCCCGTCGAGCGGCGCGCCATCGTGCACGCGTCGCAGCGGGCCGGGGCGCGGGCCGTGCACCTGGTGGAGGAGCCGATGGCCGCCGCGATCGGGGCGGGGCTGCCGGTCGCCGAGCCGCGCGGCTCGATGGTCGTCGACATCGGGGGCGGTACGACCGAGGTCGCCGTCGTCTCGCTGGGCGGGATCGTCACGGCGCAGTCGCTGCGGGTGGGCGGCGACCGGCTCGACACGGCGATCACCGACTACGTCCGCAAGGAGCACTCGCTGCTCGTGGGCGAGCGCACCGCCGAGGACATCAAGGTCGCCATCGGCTCCGCGTGGCCGGTGCCGGGCGAGGAGGAGTTCGAGGGGCGGACGTTCACCGTGCGGGGCCGGGAGAAGGTCGGCGGGCTGCCCAAGACCGTCGATCTGACGGTGCGGGAGGTACGGAGCGCTGTCGACGAGCCCGTGGAGCACATCATCGCGGCGGTGAAGACGACCCTGGAGGAGTGCCCGCCCGAGCTGTCCGGGGACATCATGGAGCACGGCATCGTGCTGACGGGCGGCGGCGCCCTGCTCCCCGGCCTCGACCTGCGCATCGCCTCGGCCACCGGCATCCCGGTGTTCGTGGCCGACGACCCACTGGACAGCGTGGCGCTGGGCTGCGGGAAGTGCGTGGAGGACTTCGACGGTCTTGAGCGGATGATGTCCGCGGCGTAGCCGCGTTCGTCCCGCGACGCGGGGGCCGGCTCAGGCCAGTTCGCCCGCCGGAAGGCACGCGTGGACCTCGTACGCCCCGGCCACCGGCCCCGACGAGAACTCTCCGCCCACCGCCCTGATCCGCTCCGCCATGCCGGTCGTGCCGATGCCCGCCGAGACCGGGGCCGTCGCGGGGCGTGTGGGCGGCAGGGCGTTGCGCACTGTGATGCCAAGGCGTCCGTCCGCCACGTCCACCCGGACGGTGACCCGCTCCCCCGGCGCGTGTTTCGCCGCGTTGGTCAGGCATTCCTGGACCACACGGTGGACGGCCGCCTGCCGCAGCGGGGAGAGGCGGTGGGCCACCGGGTCGATCAGGAGTTCCACGGGGCTGCCCGCGTGGCCGCTGCTCTCGGCGAGTTCGGGGAGGGCGTCGAGGCCGGGGGTGGGGGCGCCGTCGGTGCCGCGCTGGACGATGATCTCGTTCAGCATGCGGTGCGCGCTGCGCGCCGTCTCCGACAGCTCCTCGAAGCCGTCCGCGAAGGGCCCGCCCTCGGCCCGGCGCGCCAGCACCTGGGAGCGCACGCTGAGCAGGGTCAGTTCGCGGCCGACGAAGTCGTGCACGTCGCGCGCGATGCGGGCGCGCTCCTGCTGGACGGCGTGCAGCGTCTCCGTCTGCGCGCGCTGCGCCTCCAGGGCGCGGACCAGGTCCTGCCGGTTCGCGGCCACGCCGACCCCCGCCGCGAGCACGCCGACCGGCACGACGAGGCTCAGGAAGTCGCCGAGCGTCTCGCCCCGGTGGGGCGGCCAGCCGGGCAGCTGGAACAGCGCGTAGGCGAACGTGACATAGCCGAGGACGCCGAGCGTCCCGGCCCGGCGGCCGCGATACCGGCCCAGGGAGTACAGCGCGAACTGCACCAGCGTCAGCTCGAAGAGCCAACCGAGCAGGAACAGCGCGACGGCGTACGTCAGCCAGGGCGCCGTGCGGCGCAGCATCAGCGAGGCGGCGCCCGCCGTCAGGACCAGGGCGGCCATGGGGCCGTTGAGGGGGTTGTCCGCCGCCGCGAGGCCCGGTACGTCCAGGCTCATCAGCGCCAGCGCGCTCAGCGCCGTGAGCAGGTCCACGGTCCTGGCCGCCTGGGCCCAGCGCCCGGCCAGGCGACGGCCGGTGGCCGCCGCCCGGCGGAACGCCTGGACGGCGGGGCGGTCGTGCATGCCCTCCATCATCCAAGGTCTTTCGACCCGATTCATCTGACTTATGGCCCTGATTTGGTGATGTGCGGCACGGACCCACGGCGCGGCTGACGGGCCCCGGCCGGTCCCGGGGGTCAGATCTGACCATGTGGTATGCCCAGAATTCCGCCCGGCGGACCCATCAGCTCGCCGGTGACGCCGGGGTCCTGCTGTGGACCGCGCTGTGGGCCGCCGCCGCCGTCATGGCGTACCGGCTGGCCTGTCTGCTCGCCCTCCCCCGTGCCCTCCAGGAGCACCGGGCGCCCATCCCCCTGGTAGGCGGGCGCCTCGACACGGCGGTGCGGCGCGTGGCGGGCGCCGTCGACGCCATGGACCCGGTGGCGGTGCGCACCGCGGTGGCCGTGGGCGCCGTCGCCCTCTTCGTCGTACCCGTCGGCCTGGTCCTCGTCGTCTGGCTGCCGCGCCGGCTGCGCTGGATCCGCCAGGCGGGCGCGGCGCGGGACCTCGCCGCCACCGACGACGGCCGGGACCTGCTGGCCCTGCGCTCGCTGCTCAGGCCGCTGGACGAGGTGGCCGCCGCCGCCGCCGAGATCCCGGACGCGACGCCGGGCAGCCTGGCCTGGGGCTGGCGGCACGGCGACCCGGAGATCCTGGACGCCCTCGCGGGCGCGGAGCTGGAGCGGCTCGGCCTCGAAGCCCCGCCGCGGGACGGCGGCCCCGTCGAGGTCTTCGAGCAACAGGCTCACGAGCACCAGGTGGAGCTGATCGGCCCCGCGGGCCCGGTCGACGAGCCGTCGCCGGACGCCCGTCCGGTGGGCTGAGTGTCAGCTCGCGTACCTGTATGGCGAAGGCCCCTGGGGCGGCCGTAGCCGGCCCGGGGGCCTTCGCCGTACAACGCGCGCCGTTACGCGGCCGGCAGCGCCTCCAGCTGCGCCGTCAGGCGGGCGATGTCGGCCTCCGCCTTCGTGAGGCGGCCGCGGATCTTGTCCACGACCTGGTCGGGAGCCTTGGCCAGGAACGCTTCGTTGCCGAGCTTCGCCTCGGCCTGCGCCTTCTCCTTCTCGGCGGCGGCGAGGTCCTTGGCGAGGCGCTTGCGCTCGGCCTCGACGTCGATCGTGCCGGACAGGTCGAGCGCGACCGTGGCGCCGGAGACCGGCAGCGTCGCCGTCGCCGTGAAGGCGTCGCCCTCCGGCTGGAGGCGCAGCAGCTGGCGGATGGCGGCCTCGTGCGGGGCGAGCGCCGTGCCGTCCAGGGTGAGGCGGGCCGGGACCTTCTGGCCCGGCTGGAGCCCCTGGTCGGCGCGGAAGCGGCGGACCTCGGTGATGACCTGCTGGAGCGTCTCGATCTCCTGCTCGGCGCCGGCGTCACGGAAGCCGCTGTCGGAGGGCCAGTCGGCGACGACGAGCGACTCGCCACCGGTCAGCGCCGTCCAGAGCGTCTCCGTCACGAACGGCACGATCGGGTGCAGCAGGCGCAGCGTGACGTCGAGGACCTCGCCGAGGACGCGCGCCGAGACCTTCGCGCCCTCGCCGCCCGCCATGAACGTCGTCTTGGACAGCTCGACGTACCAGTCGAAGACCTCGTCCCACGCGAAGTGGAAGAGCGCGTCGGAGAGCTTGGCGAACTGGAAGTCGTCGTAGAGCGCGTCGACTTCGGCGACCGTCGCGTTGAGGCGGGAGAGCACCCAGCGGTCGGTGGCGGACAGCTGCTCGACCGGGGGCAGGTCGCCCTCGATCGTGGCGCCGTTCATCATCGCGAAGCGCGTGGCGTTCCAGATCTTGTTGGCGAAGTTGCGCGAGCCCTGGACCCAGTCCGCGCCGATCGGCACGTCCGTGCCCGGGTTGGCGCCGCGGGCGAGCGTGAAGCGCAGGGCGTCCGAGCCGTACTTGTCCATCCAGTCCAGCGGGTTGACCGCGTTGCCGAAGGACTTCGACATTTTCTTGCCGAACTGGTCGCGGACCATGCCGTGCAGCACGATCGTGTGGAACGGCGGCGTGCCGTCCATCGCGTACAGGCCGAACATCATCATCCGGGCGACCCAGAAGAAGAGGATGTCGTAGCCGGTGACCAGGACGGAGTTCGGGTAGAACTTCGCGAGGCTCTCGGTCTGCTCGGGCCAGCCCAGCGTGGAGAAGGGCCACAGGCCGGAGGAGAACCACGTGTCGAGCACGTCGTTGTCCTGCGTCCAGCCCTCGCCGGTGGGAGCCTCGTCGTCGGGTCCGACGCAGACGACTTCACCGTTCGGCCCGTACCAGACCGGGATGCGGTGGCCCCACCACAGCTGGCGCGAGATGCACCAGTCGTGGAGGTTGTCGACCCAGTCGAAGTACCGCTTCTCCATCTCCTGCGGGTGGATCTTGACCTTGCCGTCGCGGACCGCGTCACCGGCGGCCTTGGCGAGCGGGCCGACCTTGACCCACCACTGCATCGACAGGCGCGGCTCGATGGTGGTCTTGCAGCGCGAGCAGTGGCCGACCGAGTGGGTGTACGGGCGCTTCTCGGCGACGACGCGGCCCTCGGCGCGCAGCGCGCCGACGATGGCGGAGCGGGCCTCCAGGCGGTCGAGCCCCTGGAAGGGACCGTGCGCGGTGATGACGGCGTGCTCGTCCATGACCGCGATGTTCGGCAGCGAGTGGCGCTGGCCGATCTCGAAGTCGTTCGGGTCGTGGGCCGGGGTCACCTTGACGGCGCCGGTGCCGAACTCGGGGTCGACGTGCTCGTCGGCGACGACCGGGATCGTGCGGTCGGTGAGCGGCAGCTTGATCTGCTTGCCGACGAGGTGCTTGTAGCGCTCGTCGTCGGGGTGGACCGCGACGGCGGTGTCACCGAGCATCGTCTCGGCGCGGGTGGTGGCGACGACCAGCGTCTCGTCCCCCTCGCCGTACTTGATCGACACCAGCTCGCCGTCGTCGTCCTGGTACTCGACCTCGATGTCGGAGATCGCCGTCAGGCAGCGCGGGCACCAGTTGATGATGCGCTCGGCGCGGTAGATCAGCTCGTCGTCGTAGAGCTTCTTGAAGATGGTCTGGACGGCCTGGGAGAGGCCCTCGTCCATGGTGAAGCGCTCGCGCTCCCAGTCGACGCCGTCGCCGAGGCGGCGCATCTGGCCGGAGATCTGGCCGCCGGACTCGTTCTTCCACTTCCAGACGCGCTCGATGAACGCCTCGCGGCCCAGGTCGTGGCGGGACTTGCCCTCCTTGCCGAGCTCGCGCTCGACCACGTTCTGGGTGGCGATGCCCGCGTGGTCCATGCCGGGCTGCCACAGCGTCTCGAAGCCCTGCATGCGCTTGCGGCGGGTGAGGGCGTCGATCAGCGTGTGCTCGAAGGCGTGGCCCAGGTGGAGGGCGCCGGTGACGTTCGGCGGGGGGATGACGACGGTGTACGGCGGCTTCTCGCTCTTCTCGTCGGCGGAGAAGTAGCCCCGTTCTACCCAGCGCTCGTACAGCGGCCCCTCTACCTCGGCCGGCGCGTACTGGGTCGGCAGTTCGGGAGTGGTCGCTGGGGGCTGCTGCTGAGCGTTCTCGGTCACGCGGTCAGTTTAGAGGGGTGACGGAGCGGTCCCGAAACCGGAATGTTCGATATCGCTTGCGTTCCGGGGCTCCACGGCGGCCGTACGTCGTTCAGGATGTCCGGGACACATCAGAGTTCGAAGGGGGACCCCGCGATGAGCCACAACCAGCCAGGCCCGTACGACGGTCAAGAGCCGGGCCCGTACGGCCAGCAGCCCGGTCCGTATGGTCAGCCGCAGCCGCAGCCGCCCGGTCCGTACGGGCAGCCGCAGCCCGGCCCCTACGGACAGCCGCCGCAAGGGGTCCCGCCGCACCAGCCCCAGCCGGGGTACGGCTTCCCGCAGCCCCCGCAGCAGGCGCCCCAGCAGGGCGGCTACAGCCAGCCCCAGCATCCCGGCCCCTACGGGCAGCAGCCCCAGGCCCCGTACGGGCAGGTCCCGCCGCCCGCGCCCCCGCAGGGCGGCGGCAAGAAGAAGACCGGCCTGATCATCGGCGCCGTCGCCGTGGTCGCCGCGCTCGGCGTCGGCGCGTACTTCCTGTTCGGCGGGGGCGGCGGTTCGGCGTCGGTCGAGGACGACGGGGCGCACAAGCTGGTGCCGCCGGCCTCGGTGGGCGAGTTCAAGAAGGGCGATGACGCCGGCGACCCCGACGACGGCCCGCTCGGCTCCAACGACAAGAAGGACGCCGAGGAGATCGGCATCAAGAACGGCGAGAACGTGGGGGCCACGTACCGGTCGGACGAGGCATTCAAGGGACGGCAGATGAGCTTCTGGGGGATGTACGGCGAGATCGCCGACCCGGAGAAGTCCATCGACGAAGGCTTCGCCAAGGCCGAGGAGAGCGCGAAGGAGGACTCGGACGGCTCCGAGGAGTACGAACTCGTCGGCGACCCCGAGACCGTCGAGCCCGACGCCCTCGACAACGCCGTCATGAAGTGCCAGACCGCCGACATCAAGGAAGACGGCAAGCTGATGAAGCTGCCGATCTGCATCTGGGCCGATCACAGCACGTACGGCATCGTCTTCGGCATCGACATGGCGGCGATGATGAAGGGCGGCGGCGGCATGGCCACCGACGAGGTCGCCTCCTTCGCGGCCGATCTCCGTAAGGCGGCGCGCGTGAAGGCGTGATCCGTAACCGAAACCATGTGCATGTACACGTTTCTCCTCGTCCAGTCACCGATGCGGCCTTGCGGGAATACGCTCCGTACTGACTGGCTCACACCGCGAGGGAGACGCATCATGACTGTGATGCTGGAACGACCGACGACAGACGGCACCGACCCCCACCGCTTCGAGGAGCTGCGCAGGGCCCTCGAAGAGCTGAGCGTGCCCGCCGGCTTCAACGCCGAGATCATCAGGGGGAACATCGTCGTGTCACCGTGGTCGAAGGCGTACTACCTCGATGTCATGGATCTCGTCTGCGACCGACTGCGTGCTCACCTCCCCGAGGAACACCGGATCAGCTCGGCCCCCGCGCTGTACGTGTTCCCCGGGGTCGAGCGGGCGTACGGCCCGGACATTCACGCGGCCCACCGGCGGACCCGCCTGACCACGAGCAACCAGCTGGACGGCGACGGGCTCTCCTTCGTCGCCGAGCTGACCTCCCCCTCCACCCGGGACGACGATCTCACGGACAAGGTCGAACGGTACGGAAAGGCGGGCGTACCGATCTACCTCCTCCTCGACATGCAGGAGGAACTCGCCACCGTCTACTCGTCACCGACCGCCAAGGGGTACGAGTCCCACCTCACCGCCCCGTTCGGCAAGACGGTCCGCATCCCGGCCCCCTTCGACTGCGACCTCGACACCAGCGGGTTCCGGGCACCGGCGGAAACGGAGGACGGCGTGGCCCGCGAGAAGTGAGGGCCCGCCCCGGGCCTTCACACGGCGGACACCACGTCCACGCTCTGGAACAGCCGTTCAACAACTGCGCATCGATCCGCTCCCGCCACCCCGCCCTCCCCCGCCCGTCCGACAGGATGTTCGGAACGCGTAAGCATCGGGAGGGAACCCCAGTAATGAGCTACCACCAGCCGGGCCCGTACGGCGGGCAGCCGCCCCAGCAGCCCGGCCCGTACGGCCAGCAGCCGGGCCCCTACGGCCAGCAGCCGGGCCCCTACGGCCAGCAGCCGCAGGCCCCGCAGCCCGGCTACGGCTACCCCCCGCAGGCTCCCCCGCCGCAGCCGCAGCCGCAGCCCGGGTACGGCTACCCGCAGCAGGCCCCGGGCGGCTACGGCCAGCCCCAACAGCCCGGCCCCTACGGGCAGTTCCCGCAGCAGGCCCCCTACGGGCAGGTCCCGCCCCCGCCCCCCGGCGGCGGCAAGAAGAAGACCGGCCTGGTCATCGGCGCCGTGGCCGTGGTGGCCGCCGCAGCGGTCGGCGGCTACTTCCTCCTCGGGGGCGGTGACGACGACAAGGGCGGCAAGAACGGCGGTTCGTCGAACGTCGCGGACGGCGGCGGCGACTCCGGCATCAAGGACGACGGCCCGCACAAGCTGACGACGCCGGAGACCGTCCTGACCGACTACAAGAAGGACCCGGCCCGCTCCAGCGGCTTCAACAGCGTTGACCTCGACAAGGCCGAGGCGGCGGGCGTGAAGAACCCCAAGGACGTCCGCGCCCAGTACGAGTCGGGCGGCAAGGACAACCCGATGGCGCAGAAGGTCCTGAGCTTCGGCGGCATCTACGGCGACATCGAGGACCCCGAGGGCGTCGTGGACCACATGTTCACGAACGCCGAGAAGGAGGCGAAGGACGGCACGACCGGCGGTGGCCAGAAGGTCACCCTGGTCGGCAGCCCGAAGGAGTACACGCCGAGCGAGCTGGGCGGCGCCGTCCTCAAGTGCCAGGAGATGAAGGTCGATCTCGGCGGCGGCGCGGGCACGTCCGGCTCGACGGCCGGGTCCTCGGGGCCGAGCGAGATGTCCGCCGCGACCTGCATCTGGGGCGACCACAGCACCATCGGCTACGTCGTCACCACCGACGTGGCGAGCGCGCTCTCCGGCCAGAGCGCCGACCTCGACGAGGCCGCGACGACCACGGCCAAGTTCCGGGGCGAGGTCCGCGTCAAGCGCTGACGTCCGCTGCGGGCCGTGTACGGCCCCGCTGCGCCGACGGAGAGGGCCCGGTGATTCCGCCGGGCCTTCTTGCGTCAGGATGTCGGGAACACATAAGCATTTCGGAGGGGAAACCCATGAGCTACAACCAGCCGGGCCCGTACGGCGGGCAGCCGCCCCAGCAGCCCGGGCCGTACGGCGGCGGCCAGCCGCAGCAGCCGGGGCCGTACGGCCAGCAGCCGCAGCAGCCCGGCCCCTACGGCCAGCCGCCGCAGGCCCCGCAGCCCGGCTACGGCTACCCCCCGCAGGCTCCCCCGCCGCAGCCGCAGCCGCAGCCCGGGTACGGCTACCCGCAGCAGGCCCCGGGCGGCTACGGCCAGCCCCAACAGCCCGGCCCCTACGGGCAGTTCCCGCAGCAGGCCCCCTACGGGCAGGTCCCGCCCCCGCCCCCCGGCGGCGGCAAGAAGAAGACCGGCCTGATCATCGGCGCCGTCGCGGTGGTCGCCGCGCTCGGCGTCGGCGCGTACTTCGTCCTCGGCGGCAGCGACAGCGGCGGCTCCTCCTCCGTGGCGGACGACGGCCCGCACAAGCTGGTCACGCCCGAGACGCTGCTGAGCGAGTACAAGAAGGACGACATGCAGAGCGGCGGCTTCAACTCCAGCGACCTCAAGGCCGCCGAGAAGGCCGGCATGAAGAACCCCGAGGACGTCGACGCCGGCTACAAGACGGAGGCCGGCGACAACCCCCTCGCCCAGAAGGCCATCCAGTTCATGGGTGTCTACGGCGAGGCCGACGACCCGGGCAGGATCGTCGACGCCATTTTCGCCAAGGTCGAGAAGGACTCCCAGAAGCCTGGTTCGAACACGGGCAAGCTGGTCGGCAGCCCCCAGGACTTCAGCACGGACGACGTCGTCCTCAAGTGCCAGGAGTCCTTGATCAAGAACAACAACCCGAGCACCGGCTCGTCCTCCGCCCCCAAGGAGTTCCGCATGCCGGTCTGCGTCTGGGGCGACCACAGCACCGTCGCCGTCGTCGTGCCGGTCGCGATCGCCGACGCCCTGGCGGGCAAGGTGTCGCTCAAAGACGCCTCGGCCACCGCGCTGAAGGTCCGCAAGGAAGTCCGCGTCAAGCTCTGACGCGAGCACAACACGGCACCGCCGCACCACCAACGAGGGGAACCCCACGCAGTGAGCCACAACCAGCCCGGCCCGTACGGCGGCCCGCCGCCCCAGCAGCCCGCTCCCTACGGGCAGCACCCGCAGCAGCCCGGCCCCTACGGGCAGCACCCGCAGCAGCCCGCCCCCTACGGGCAGCACCCCCAGCAGCCCGCCCCCTACGGGCAGCACCCCCAGCAGCCCGCCCCCTACGGGCAGCACCCCCAGCAGCCCGCCCCCTACGCGCAGTACCCCCAGCAGCCCGGCCCCTACGGGCAGCACCCCCAGCAGCCCGCCCCCTACGCGCAGTACCCCGCGCCCCCGCAGCACGGCGGCGGCGGCAAAAAGACCGGGCTCATCGTCGGCGCCGTCGTGGTCGTGGCCGCCGCTGCCGTCGGCGGGTACTTCCTCTTCGCCAAGAGCGACGGCTCCTCGGTCGCCGACGACGGCAAGACGTACAAGCTGACGGCCCCCGCGACCGTCCTCGGCAGCTACAAGAAGGACGAGTCCGCCGCGGGCGGCGGCGGAATGACGTCCAGCGACCTCAAGGAGCTGGAGAAGCAGGGCGTCACCAAGCCCAAGAACGTCTACGCCGCGTACAACTACGGCAAGGGCGCGACGATGAAGTCCCTCAACTACTCCGGTGTGTACGGCGAGATAGACGACCCGGAGAAGGTCGTCGACGCCATGCTCGCCGCGATGGTGAAGGACCAGGCGAAGGGCTCCGACGACGGTATGAAGCTCATCGGCGACCCCGAGGAGTTCACGCCGGACGGCTTCGAGAACGGCATCATGAAGTGCCAGAAGGCCGAGTTCCGGATGGGTGGGGCCGGCACGGACGACGAGGGCGTTCCCAGCAGCTTCCAGACGCCGGTGTGTGTCTGGGGTGACCACAGCACGGCCGCGTACGCCACGTACGCCGATGTCGCCACGACCGGCAGCGGCGAGAAGATCGCCCTGGACGACGTCGCCACCCAGGTCGCCAACCTCCGCGACGACGTCCGCGTCGAGGTCAAGTAGGTCCGGCCGCACCACGCACGAAGGGGCGCCCGGCGATCGAATCGCCGGGCGCCCCTTCGTGCGCGTCTGCCGGAGCTACGCGGACTTCTGCTCCCCGGCGCCCGGCCCCCGCACCTCGCGCGGCACCAGCGTCGGGTTCACGTTCGAGCGGACGACGTCCGCCGTGATGACGACGCGGGCGACGTCCTTGCGGGACGGGACCTCGTACATCACCGACTGGAGGACTTCCTCCATGATGGCGCGCAGGCCGCGCGCGCCGGTCTGGCGCAGGATCGCCTGGTCCGCGATGGCCTCCAGGGCCTCGCGCTCGAAGTCCAGCTCCACGCCGTCCAGTTCGAACAGGCGTTGGTACTGCTTCACGAGCGCGTTGCGCGGCTCGACGAGGATCTGGAGCAGGGCCTCGCGGTCGAGGTTGTGGACCGAGGTGATCACGGGGAGACGGCCGATGAACTCGGGGATCATCCCGAACTTCACCAGGTCCTCCGGCATGATGTCCTCGAACTGGTCCTTCTCCTCCAGCTCGCGCTTGGAGCGGATGGTGGCGCCGAAGCCGATGCCCTTCGCGCCCGCCCGCGACTCGATGATCTTCTCCAGGCCGGAGAAGGCACCGCCCACGATGAAGAGCACGTTCGTCGTGTCGATCTGGATGAATTCCTGGTGCGGGTGCTTGCGGCCGCCCTGCGGCGGGACCGATGCCGTGGTGCCCTCCAGGATCTTCAGCAAGGCCTGCTGGACTCCCTCGCCCGAGACATCGCGCGTGATCGACGGGTTCTCGCTCTTGCGGGCGACCTTGTCGATCTCGTCGATGTAGATGATCCCGGTCTCGGCCTTCTTGACGTCGTAGTCGGCCGCCTGGATCAGCTTGAGCAGGATGTTCTCGACGTCCTCGCCGACATAGCCGGCCTCCGTCAGCGCCGTCGCGTCCGCGATGGCGAACGGGACGTTCAGCATCCGGGCGAGCGTCTGCGCCAGGAGTGTCTTCCCGGAGCCGGTCGGGCCGAGCAGCAGGATGTTGGACTTCGCGAGTTCGATCGCGTCGTCACGGCCCTGCGCGCCGCCGTTCTCCCCTGCCTGGACCCGCTTGTAGTGGTTGTACACCGCTACCGAGAGGGCCTTCTTCGCGGGCTCCTGGCCCACGACGTAGCCCTCAAGGAATTCGTAGATCTCGCGAGGCTTGGGCAGTTCCTCCCAGCGGACCTCGCTCGTCTCCGCGAGCTCTTCCTCGATGATCTCGTTACAGAGGTCGATGCACTCGTCGCAGATGTACACACCGGGGCCTGCGATGAGCTTCTTGACCTGCTTCTGACTCTTTCCGCAGAACGAGCACTTGAGCAGATCGCCGCCGTCACCGATGCGTGCCACGAGGTGCTTCCCCTTCGCCTGGGAGACGCCACGTTCAGCGGCTCCTGGTGCCTCATATCCGACGGTACCTTGCCGGGCCCCCCGTTCGGGCCCCCCTTGGCACGGTTCGCTTCGACGCGAGTCGTGCGCGAACCATGCCAAGAGCGGCAGATGCTACAGCGTCGCGTCAGACGACCGAGGCGTTGTTCATCTTCCGGGTGGAGATGATCTGGTCGACCAGGCCGTACGCGAGCGCGTCCTCGGCCGTGAGGATCTTGTCGCGCTCGATGTCGTCGCGGATCTTCTCGATCGGCGTCGAAGAGTGCTTGGCCAGCATCTCCTCCAGCTGCGCGCGCATCCGGAGGATCTCGTTGGCGGCGATCTCCAGGTCGGAGACCTGACCGCGGCCCGTCTCGCTGTAGGGCTGGTGAATCAGGATCCGGGCGTTCGGGAGCGCCATGCGCTTGCCCGGCGTGCCGGCCGCGAGCAGGACCGCGGCGGCCGAGGCGGCCTGGCCCATGCAGACGGTCTGTACGTCCGGCTTGACGAACTGCATCGTGTCATAGATGGCCGTGAGGGCCGTGAACGAGCCGCCGGGGCTGTTGATGTAGATGGAGATGTCGCGGTCCGGGTCCATCGACTCCAGGCACAGGAGCTGCGCCATGACGTCATTGGCGGAGGCGTCGTCGATCTGCACGCCGAGGAAGATCACGCGCTCCTCGAAGAGCTTCGCGTACGGGTCGTACTCGCGCACGCCCTGCGAGGTGCGCTCGACGAAGCGCGGGATGACGTAGCGGGACTCGGCGCGGGCGCCGGTGAACTCGGCCTGCGCGGCCGGGCCGAGCTCGGCCTGGGTGCGGGCGTAGAGGCCGCTGCCGGGGTGGTTGTTCATCTCTCTTGGTCTCCTGAGGAGCGTGGGCTGAGGTTTCGGCTGTCGGGGCGCTGAGGGGTGCCTCAGGCTCCCGTGCCGCCCCCGCCCGGCATGCCGGCGGCGGTGGGCATGATGTCGTCGATGAGGCCGTACTCCTTGGCCTCCTGCGGGTCGAACCAGCGGTCGCGGTCCGAGTCGCGGGTGATCTGCTCGACGGTCTGGCCGGTGTGGTGAGCGGTGAGCTCGGCCATCCGCTTCTTGGTGTGCAGCAGCCGCTCGGCGTGGATCTTGATGTCCGACGCGGAGCCCGCCAGGCCCGCGGAGGGCTGGTGGATCAGGATCTCGGCGTTCGGCAGGGCGAAGCGCTTGCCGGGCGTACCGGCGCTGAGCAGGAACTGGCCCATGGAGGCCGCCATGCCCATCGCGATCGTCACCACGTCGTTCTTGATGTACTGCATGGTGTCGTAGACCGCCATGCCCGCCGTGATCGAGCCGCCGGGGCTGTTGATGTAAAGGAAGATGTCCTTGTCCGGCTCTGCGGCGAGAAGCAGCAGCTGCGCGGTGATCTTGTTGGCAATGTCGTCGTCCACGGCCTGGCCGAGGAAGATGATCCGCTCGCCGAGCAGTCGGTTGTAGACCTGGTCGCCGAGGCCACCACCGATGGAGGGGTCGCCGGCGGCGGAGGGCATCAGATTCGTCACGTATCCACCTGCTCGTCTTACGACGGCGCCGGGCCGTCTCACGTCTTCAGCTGGGGCTGGGACCCCGCGTGCCAGCCGCTCCGGGGCGGCTCCGGGGACTCCCCTGCCCTCGTATTCATGGACCCTAACGCGCGGGGTCCCTCCGGGAATCCCGCAGACCTGACTGTTCGCTGTGAGCGCAGGTCGCGCCCCCGCCCCGGGGCCCCGTCAGGGGCGCGGGGAACTGCGCGCTCAGCCCCCGCCGGGGCGCGATCGCGTCTGCCTCGTCAGGCTCCACGGCGAGTGCGGCTTGTACGTGGGCGCTCGCGCAGTTCCCCGCGCCCCTGACGTACGCACCATGGGCCCCCGGGATCTCGATCCCGGGGGCCCATGGTGCGTACGTCAGAGCGAGACGGCTCAGGCCTCGGTCTTCTCCTCGCCGGAGGCGTCGGCGGAGGCGTCGGCGGACTCGTCCGCCTCGTCCTCGTCGCTGAGGTCGACGACCTCACCCTTCGTGTCCTTGACCGTCGCGGCCTCGACGACGACCGCGAGGGCCTTGCCGCGCGCGACCTCGCCGACCAGCATCGGGACCTGGCCGCCCTCGACGACGGCCTGGGCGAACTGGTCGGGGGACATGCCGGAGGACTGCGCGCGACGCATGAGGTGCTCGGTGAGCTCCTCCTGGTTCACGTTCAGCTTCTCCTTGTTGACGAGCTCGTCCAGGACGAACTGCGTCTTGATGCCCTTCTCGGCCTGCTCCTTGGTCTCGGCGTCGAACTCTTCCTCGGTCTTGCCCTGGATCTCCAGGTACTTCGCGAGGTCGAGGCCCATCTGGCCGAGCTGGTGGTTCACCAGGTTGTGCTTGCGGGTCTGGATCTCGTCCGCGAGGAGCTTCTCGGGGACGGGGACCTCGACCAGCTCAAGGAGCTTCTCCAGGACGCGCTCCTGGGCCTGCGTGGCCTGGTCGTACTGCTTCATGTTCTCAAGGCGCTTGCGGCTGTCGGCCTTGAGCTCGTCGAGGGTGTCGAACTCGGAGGCGAGCTGCGCGAAGTCGTCGTCCAGCTCGGGCAGTTCGCGCTTGGCGACCTGGGTGACCTTGACGGTGACCTCGGACTCCTTGCCGGCGGCCGAGCCGCCCTTGAGCTCGGAGGTGAAGGTGGCCTCAGCCCCGGCCTCCAGGCCCTTCACGGCCTCGTCGATGCCCTCAAGGAGCTCGCCGGAGCCGATCGTGTAGGAGACGTCGGACGCGACGCCGTCCTCCAGGACCTCGCCGTCGACCTTGGCCTCCAGGTCGATCGTCACGACGTCGCCGTCCTCGGCGGCACGCTCGACCGGGGACGTGGAGGCGAAGCGCGCGCGCAGCTCCTCGACGGCCTTGTCGACGTCCTCGTCGCTGACCTCGATCGCGTCGACCTCGACCTCGATGCCGGAGTAGTCCGGGATCTCGATAGTGGGGCGTACGTCGACCTCGGCGGTGAAGTTGAGGGTCTCGTTGTCCTTCAGCTCGGTGATGTCCACCTCGGGCTGACCCAGGACGTTGAGCTCGGCCTCGTTGACCGCCTCGGTGTAGAACTTCGGAAGCGCGTCGTTGACGGCCTCCTCCAGCACGGCCCCGCGGCCGAACCGCTGGTCGATGACGCGGGCCGGGATCTTGCCCTTACGGAAGCCCTTCACCGTGACCTGCTGGTTGATCTTCTTGTACGCCGCGTCGAGGCTGTCCTTGAGCTCCTCGAAGGGCACCTCAACAGTGAGCCGAACCCGAGTCGGGTTCAGGGTCTCCACGGCGCTCTTCACGGTTCGGTCTCCTTGGTGGGCTGACTGCTGGTTTCTGCCCGGATCAGAGACACACGGGCACACAGCTTGCATAGTAACGGCAAGCGGGAGCCGACCCACAATGCGATCTTGCGAGGGAGACCTGCTGGTCGGGGTGGCGGGATTTGAACCCACGGCCTTCCGCTCCCAAAGCGGACGCGCTACCAAGCTGCGCCACACCCCGTCGGTGCGACACGTAGGGTACATGCCGCCGGGCCGTACGGCCCCCGCTGGAGCGGGACCGCCACCGGGACGGAGTCCGGGACCGTGGCGGGGGGTGTGCGGCGAGGGCCGCGGACCCGCTACGATGCCTGTCGTGCCGCGGCCTTTCCGGCCCGGCGCGTACATGCGGGCGTAGCTCAATGGTAGAGCCCTAGTCTTCCAAACTAGCTACGCGGGTTCGATTCCCGTCGCCCGCTCCGCAGACCGCAGGCCCGGCCGCTGATTCCAGCGGCCGGGCCTGCGGCGTCTAGAAGCTGATCGAGTTGATGGTCTCCGCCAGTTCGTTCAGGAACCGGTTTATGGAAGGCGCCATGCCGGTCGAGGCGAGGAAGAATCCGAAGAGCACCGCGACGATCGCGGGCCCCGCCTTGAGCGATCCGCCCCGGATCAGCACTACGAGGATGATCGCCAACAGCAGCACCACTGACAGCGAAATGGCCACACTGATCACACCCTAGGTCGGTCGCTCTCCCGGCCCGGGGGGTACGGCCCCGCACACCCCCGCCACCGACCATCGTGCCACCAACGCGCCCGCTGTATGCGGCCGGTGACACAACGTCGGCCAACGCTTTCCCGGTCCGTCACCCGGGGGGCGCCCCTGGGGCGCGGGGGCGGGGCGCCCCCGGCGCACTCCGGCCCGGCAATTCGACGACCTGCCGTCACCGGGAATTCGACGTGGCCGTCGCGAACACCACACAGGGCGTTCGCAGAAAATTCGAATTGTTGCGGGTGGCACATCGGGGATTCATCGAGTGTTCCCGAACCACCGACCAAACGGACATTCCACGGGAGTCGGTTGCGGGCGTTATGCACCATTTAAGCCGGATGAATTGTGACGTAAGGGGCACAATGCAGTGGCGCCTCATTGTCTACCGAGGCGATTCCCGGGTACGTGGGCGCGATAAGCGGTAATCGGCTCAGGGATTGACAGGGATTGTGTTGACGAAAGCGACGAGGGTTTTACGAAGACAGCGCGCCAACGCTAGGGTGCGTCAGATGTTCCACGCTGCCACCACCCCCGTAGGCGCAGTGCGGTCCCGGATCGTCTCACCGAGCTCTTGGTGGGAGGGCCTGTGACCAACTCGGTGCACCCGCACGGACGCCACCGGGCGCCGCTCCCCCGGTCCAGGTGCCCGCGGCCGGACCCCCGCCCCCACGCACCCACCATCCGACCCCGCAGGCCGCCACCGCTCCCCTCACCCCCTCCCGCCACCGCGCCGCCGGCCGTGCGGCGAAGCCCGCCAAACAGCGCGACGCCTTCTTCGACAACGCCAAGTACCTGGCGATCGTCCTCGTGGCGATGGCCCACGCGTGGGAACCCCTGACGGATCACAGCCGCGCCGCCGAGGCGCTGTACATGACCGTCTACACCTTCCACATGCCGGCGTTCATCCTGATCTCCGGCTACTTCTCGCGCAGCTTCGACATGCGGCCCGACCGTCTGCGGCGGCTGGTCACCGGTGTCGCCGTGCCCTACGTCATCTTCGAGGTCGCGTACACCCTCTTCAAGCGCTGGGCGGACGACGACCCGGCCCAGCCGATCAGCCTGCTCGACCCCTGGTACCTCACCTGGTTCCTGGTCGCGCTCTTCGTGTGGCGGCTCACCGTGCCGCTGTGGAAGATCGTGCGCTGGCCGGTGCCGCTCGCGCTGGCCATCGCCATGCTCGCCGTGATCTCCCCGGACATCGGCGACGACCTCGACCTCCAGCGTGTCCTTCAGTTCATGCCGTTCTTCGTGCTCGGCCTCTTCATGAAGCCCGAGCACTTCCAGCTGGTGCGCCGCCGCGAGGTGCGGATCCTGTCCGTCCCGGTCTTCGCCGCCGCGGTGCTGATCGCCTACTGGGCGGCGCCGCGCATGACGTCGGTGTGGTTCTACCGTCGTGACAGCGCCCAGGAGCTGGGCGTGCCGTGGTGGGTCGGCATCGTGATGACGCTGGCCCTCTTCGGCTGTTCCGTGGTGCTCACCGCGTGCTTCTTCGCGTGGGTGCCGCGCCGCAAGATGTGGTTCACGATTCTCGGCGCGGGCACGCTGTACGGCTATCTGCTGCACGGCTTCCTCGCCAAGGGCTCCCGTTTCTGGGGCTGGTTCGAGGACTACGAGTGGCTGCACAAGCCGCTCGGCGAGATCTTCGTGACGGTGGTCGCCGCGACGGTGGTGACGCTGCTGTGCACGCCTCCGGTGCAGCGGATGTTCCGCTTCGCGATGGAGCCCAAGATGGAGTGGGCCTTCAAGCGGGACGCGGCGGAGCTGGCGCGGGAGCGCGCCAGGTCGGCGTAACGGCAGGGGTCAGCGCAGTCCCAACAGGGCGCGCATGGCGGCGTACTTCGCCGTCAGGCGCGCCCTTGTCGTTTCGTCCAGGACCGCGAGGCGGGCCGGGTCCGCGTTGTGGGCCGGGTCCGCCTCCTTGACGAGGCGGGCGCCCGGCGTCGCGAGGACGCGTTCCGCGTGCGCCTGCGGGGACTCCCCCGGGATCTTGATGAGCGCCAGCACGATGGCCTTCGTACGAGGTGTCAGCGGGGCGGCGGGCGTCATTCCGCCGACTTCAGTGCCGCCCGCGCCGGGATCGTCGCCGCCGCCAGGCCGAGGACGAGGACCGCGCCGACGAAGGAGCCGTAGACCAGCGGCGGGATGTAAGGGGCCTCACCGGTCAGGCCGTTCATCATCGGGACGAGCGTGGCGAGGGCGATCGCCGAGCCGATGGCGATGCCCGCGACGGCGACGATCAGCGCCTCCCAGCGGATCATCCGCATCACCTGGCGGCGCGTGGAGCCGATCAGGCGCAGTGTGCCCAGTTCGCGGCGGCGGTCGAGGACCGTCATCACCAGGGTGTTGACGGCGGCGACGGCGGCGAAGCCGCCGAGGACGGCCGCCATCGTCGTATTGGCCCAGGCGTTGAGCTCGCGGTCCACGGACCGGTCGGTGGTGTAGCCGTCGCGGTCGTGGAGGGTGCCGAGGGCGGACAGGGCCTCGGCGGAGCCGCCCTTGGTCCAGATCTCGTGGGTGAGGGCCGAGGTGACATGGTGCTTCAGTGCGGCGGCGGGCAGGGTGACCTGGGAGAGGCCGAGGCCCCTGCCGTACGTGGCCACGACCATCGGGGAGGCCTTCGTACCGTCGGGCAGGAGGATGTCGAGGCGGTCGCCGACCTTGACGCGCGCGGAGTGGGCGAGCGCGGAGTCGACGGCGATGTCGTCCTTGCCGAGCCTGAGGGCGCCGGTCTCCACCGACAGGTCCTGGACCTCGGCCAGGTCGGCGGCTGAGCCGGTGATGCCCTGCGCCGACGCCGACGCGAGCAGGCGGTCGCCGACCGAGTACTGCGGGACGAGGACGGACGTCTTGAGCAGGCCGACGGCGGCGGTGACGCCGTCGGCGCGGGCGGCCTTCGTCAGCGTGCCGGGCGCGAGGCCTGCTTCGGCGGAGACGATGTGGTCGGCGGTGATGCCCGCGCGCCGCTGGTCGGCGGTGGCCTTGTCGGTGCTGGTGTGCAGGAAGACGAGGACGGAGGAGAAGGCCATGGCGAGCACGATCGGGGTGATCGCGGAGGCCAGACGGCGGGCGTTCGTACGGGAGTTGGCGGCCGCCAGCGAAGCGGGGGCGCCCGCTCCGCGCAACGGGAGGCCGAAGAGCGCCGCGCAGCCGCGGGCCACCAGCGGGCCGAGCAGGGCCACGGCGAGCATGAAGAGCATGACGACGCCGAGCGCCGCGTTCGCCGCGTCCTCGCCGGTGGTCTTGGCGGCGATCCCCGCGAAGGCCACGCCGCCGCCCATCGCCGCGACGCCGAGAGGGGTGCGGATCTTGCCGAGCGGCAGCCGCTCCACGGCGGCCTCGGCGAGCGCCTGGCCCGGCTTGACGCGGGAGGGGCGGCGCGCCGCCAGGTAACCGGCGAGCAGGGCGGTGACCAGCGCGATGCCGACGGCGGCGGCGAGCGGGATGGCGGACACCGTGAGGTCGACGGCCTGGGGGATCGCGCCCTTGTCCTTCAGTTGCCCGAACCACCAGTGGGCCAGGGCGATGCCGGGCAGCAGTCCGGCGGCGCCCGCGAGGGGCGCGACGAGCAGCGACTCGGTGGCGATGGTGCGGCGGAGCTGGCGCGGGGTGGTGCCGATGGCGCGGAGCAGGGCGTACTCACGGGCGCGCTGCCCCACGGAGAGCGCGACGGTACCGGCGGCGGTGAAGACGGCGACGAGGGCGGCGATGCCGCCGAAGGAACCGCCGAGGCCGGTCAGCATCTCCTTGGCGTAGGCGAGCCCGGAGTCCTCGACGGCGCCGCGGTCGTCGCCCGTATGGACCTCCGCCTTGGTGCCGAGGGCGTGGGCGACGCGGGACTTGAGGGCGTCGGCGGTGACGCCGGGCTCGGGCAGAACGGCGATGGCGTCGACGCGTCCCGGGTGGCCGGAGACACGGAGGACCTCGGCGTCGGCGAACCAGGCGGTGGGGGCGGCCCGCCCGGTCTCGACCGTGCCGGAGACGCGGAAGGCGCGCGGGCCGTCGGCGGTGGTGAGCGTGACGCGGTCGCCGACGCGGGAGCCGGGCGTGGCGAGGGCGACCTCGCCGGAGCGCGGCGCGCGGCCCGCGGTCAGTTTCTCGCCGGTGAAGGCGGTGGAGCCCCAGCCGTGGGCGGTGACGGTCCGGTCGCCGGAGCGCACCGGGAAGGTGACGTCCGCGACGGCGGTACGCGCGCCGGGGACGGCGGCGGCCTTGGCGACCCGGGCGTCGTCGAGCCGGGCGCGGTCGGGCAGCGGGATGCTCTCCTCGGTGCGGTCCTCGCCGCCGCCGGTGACGAAGTGGGCCTCCTGGTCGGCGGCGGCGACCACAGGGGCGTTCGCGTAGCGGACGGGCGGCACGGAGGCGCGCAGTCCCGTCTCCAGGAGGATGCCGCAGGCCGCCACGATCAGCGAGGCCATCATCAGGGCGACGAAGGTGCCGACGAAGGCGGCGGGCTTGAAGCGGACGGCCGCGCGGGCGAGGCCGTTGGGCACATACGCCATTACGCGGCCACCCCCGCCGGGGCGGGAGCGGTCAGGGCGGTCATGCGGGCGGCGATCTGCTGGGCGGAGGCGCGCTCCAGACGGTCGACGAGGGAGCCGTCGGCGAGGAAGAGGACGCGGTCGGCCCAGGCCGCTGCGGCCGGGTCGTGGGTGACCATGACGACGGTGGCCCCCATTGCGTCGACGGCCGAGCGCAGCAGGCCGAGGATCACGGTGGCGGTGGTGGTGTCGAGGGCGCCGGTCGGCTCGTCGGCGAAGATCACGTCCGGCTCGGTGACCAGGGCGCGGGCGATGGCGACGCGCTGTTGCTGGCCGCCGGAGAGCTGGCCGGGGCGGCGGCGTCCCTTGTCGCCGAGGCCGACGCGGGTGAGCATCTCGGCGGCTTTGCGCCGGTCCGGGCGGTGTCCGGCGAGGCGCATCGGCAGGACGACGTTCTGCTCGACGGTCAGTGAGGGCAGCAGGTTGAAGGCCTGGAAGACGAAGCCGAGGCGGGTGCGGCGCAGCGCGGTGAGCTTGTTCTCGCTCATGCCGGTGATCTCGGTGCCGCCGAGGCGGACGGTGCCGGAGCTGGGCCGGTCGAGTCCGGCCGCGCACTGCAGGAACGTGGACTTGCCCGATCCCGAGGGCCCCATGACGGCGGTGAAGCTGCCGCGGGGCAGGGCGAGATCGACGCCGGCGAGGGCGTGCACGGCGCCGGAGCCGCGGCCGTACTGCCGGCGGACACCGCGCAGTTCGACGGCCCAGTCGCCGTGCGCCGCGCCGAGAACGCGCGCGTCCTCCTCGACGACCCGGTTCTTCTTCCGCCGCAGCCCCATGGCCCAGTCCATTTCTCCCGTACGAATCCGACTCCTCGAACCTACGGAGCGGGGGGTGTTGGCGACCATGACGGCTCCCGGCCGATGCCGGGTGGGGCAAACCCCACCCCTTGGCGTGACCCGACCCCCGTAAAACCTTGTGGACAGCTAACTATTGACGCGTTCTTTACGAACCCTTGACCTCGAAACCTTGGTCTGCCCCTGACTCTGACCCCGACCTGACGATGAACGTCCGCGCGGGCCTCGACGAGCGGCTCTCGCCCTTCATCGCGGGGTACGTCCTGCTGCTCACCGTCCTCGGCCCGCTGGCCGCGGGGCGCTCGCGGTGGCTGGCGCGGGTGCTGCCGGGCGGGCGTGACTACGCGGTGGCGGGGCCCGGTGCGCCGGGGAAGGCGGAGCGGGCCTCGGCGAGCAGGGTGCCGTAGTCGGAGCCGTAGGTGACCGCTGCCGCGAACAGGGCGTCGACGGCGGCCTGCAAGGGGTCGCCGTCGACGGCCGCGTAGAGGGCGGGGAGCGCGAGGAACTGCTGCCGGATCCCGGCCGTCGGCCACGCGAGAGCCGGGGGCGCCGTGGTGTCCGGCACGTTCGGGTCGCTGAGCAGGCGATCCACCACGGCGTCCCGGTGATGGAAGGGCGGGGGCAGCGGCTGCCCGTGTTCCACGGCGTCCAGGGCCGGTGCGACCCAGTCGACGCCGTCGAGCCCCGCCTTCTCGTAGGCACGGCGCATCGCCCAGCGGGCGACGGCGCGTTGGCCCTCCGGAGGCAGGCGGTCCAGGGCGTGGAGCAGGTGCGGGGCCAGCTCCCGCAGGCCGGCCACATTGCCGCGGACGTTCAGGAGGCGTTCGCCGGGGAGTTGGCCGCCCCACTCCCGGCGGAGCGCGTCCTCGGCGGCGCGTCGCTCCTCCTCGCGGGCGCGCCGCTCGGCCTCGGCGAGTTCCTCGGGGGCCGGGGGCGGCGGCTCCTTCCTCGCGACGTCGTGCCAGTACGCGGCGCCGCTGCTGGTCTGCTTGACCAGGCGGTCGCGGGCGGGCGGCGCGGGCCAGAACTGCAACAGGTGCCGCTCGATGACGAGCCCGTGCAGGCACTCCAGTTCCCGCTCCACGGCCTCGTCCATGCCGCTGACGCAGTGCCGGACGCGGTGGTCGACCATGTCGAGGGCCAGCGGGAAACTGCCGTCGCCGCCCCACAGGTCGAGCGACACCTGAGGGGTGACGGGCCGGAAGGAGACCTCGGTGATCTCCTCCCAGCTCTCGTCCGGTTCCGGCTCCACCTCGTGCAGTTCCACGGTGTAGCCGACCGCGCCGGTGTGCAGTCCGGTCGTCAGGAAGAGGTAGCCGGGCACGGCCGCGCCGCACAGGCCCGTCGTCTGCCCGGCGCGCGGGTCGTACGGGGTGTCCCCGTAGTTCTCGGGGTCGCTCACCACGTACAACCGGCCGTAGGTGACGTCGACGTCACCGCTGAACAACGTACGTATGGAACCCATCCGCTCACGCCTCCCGGCAGATCAGCAGCAGCGCCCGGTCGTCGTTCACGTCCTTCGCGACCGCCTCGATGAGGTGCCAGGCGGCGCCGTGGAAGCCGCCGGCCACGTAGCGGTCGGCCTCGCCCGTGAGGCGGTCGATGCCCTCGGCGATGTCCCGCTCCGAGGTCTCCACGAGGCCGTCGGTGAAGAGCATCAGCACGTCGCCGGGGCGCAGCATGCCCTTGACCGGGTCGAACTGCGCCCCGTCGTAGACGCCGAGGAGCGGGCCGTGGCCCGTCTTCTCCTCCCAGCGGCCGCTGCCCGCGCTGAGCTGGAGGCCGGGCGGATGTCCGGCGGAGAAGAGTTCGTAGTCGCCGGTCTCCAGGTCGAGGACCAGGTGGATGGAGGTCGCGAAGCCCTCGTCCCAGTCCTGGCGCAGGAGGTAGCCGTTGGCGGCGGGGAGGAAGGAGTGCGGGGGCAGCGAGCCGAGGAGGCCGCCGAAGGCGCCGGACAGGAGAAGGGCGCGCGACCCGGCGTCCATGCCCTTGCCGGAGACGTCGGTGAGGACGACCTCCAGGGTGCGGCCGCCGTTGGTGCGGGCCGCGACGACGAAGTCGCCGGAGAAGGACTGCCCGCCGGCCGGGCGCAGCGCCATCTCGCGGTGCCAGCCGCGCGGCAGCTTCGGCAGCTTGCTCTGGACGCGGATGCGCTCGCGCAGGTCGAACAGCATCGTGCTGCCGCCGCGCCAGGGCACGCCGACCCGGCTGCGGAACTGGGCGATGATCAGCCCGAAGAAGCCGCAGGCGGCCACCACGAGGACCACGCCCGGCGTGACCCGCGAGGCTCCCTCGGTGTACGGGCCGAGCTGGACGGACTCCACGATCAGGGCGACGGCGGACGCCGCGTACAGGCCGAGGAGGCTGGCGGGGCGCAGCAGCAGGCCGCCCGCGACGATGGGCAGGACGAGGGCGGCGGGCGCGCACCACACGCTGTTGAGGATCGTGCCCGCGGTGATCAGCGGGACGGTCAGGAGCAGTCCGGTCAGGGCGACCCAGTCGGAGCCGTCGCCGCGGAAGTAGTCGACCCCGGATTTGCGCAGCACGATGCGGGCCCGGTGCAGCCTCTTCTTCATCCGGGCCGTGAACGTCTCGGCTTCCGCCCGCCGCTCGCCGCGCTCGCGCCGTGCGCGCCCTTCTCGTCGTACCTCCATTGCTCGTGGACCCTATCCAGCGGGCCGCGTACTTCGCACGGGAGGTCCCGGTTGTCCCCCGTCGGAGGCACGTCCCGGAGGGCTCGCGACGGCCGGTTCCGGACGCCGAAATCAAGTCGCTCCGGTTGTGCCGCCCTGGTAGGCATGGCATATGACGACTGACTTGAGAGTGCTCGCGCAGAGCGAATGGGCGTCCTGGTACGGGGCGTTGGACCTGGCGTTCGGCGGTGTGTCGGAGGCGCCGCAGGAGCAGGAGCTCTGGCACGACCTGGTCGAGCGCGACCGGTCGATCGGGGTGTGGGACGGGGACGCGTGCATAGGCACGACGTCAGCGTTCTCCTTCCGGCTCTCGGTGCCGGGGGGCGCGCTGGTGGACGCGGCGGGCGTGACGATGGTGAGCGTCGCGGCCACGCACCGGCGGCGCGGGGTCCTGACGTCGATGATGCGGCGGCAGTTGGACGACGTGCGCGCGGGCGGTGAGCCGCTGGCCGTGCTCACCGCCTCCGAGCCGGTCATCTACGGCCGCTTCGGGTACGGCGTGGCGACCTCGCAGCTGAAGCTCGACATCGACACGAGCCGGGTGCGGCTGTCCGTCCCGGCCGGTACGGATGACGTACGCCTGCGCTACACCGCGCCCGCCGATGTCCACGCCGCGTGCGAGGAGTTGTACGCCCGCCGGGTCCCCGAGCGGCCGGGCATGCTCGCCCGGCGGCCGGGCTGGGAGCGGCACGGGCTGCTCGACCCGGAGAGCGACCGCGCCGGGGCGTCACCGCTGCAGTGCGTGGTGGCGAACCGCGCGGGCGAGTTGGTCGGATATGCACGGTTCGCCGTCAAGCCGGACTGGGCCTGGCAGGGTCCCAAGGGCGTGGTCCATGTCCGCGACGTCGAGGCGCTGGACCCGGCGGCGTACGCGGCGCTGTGGCGGTTCCTGTTCGACATCGACCTGACGTCGTCGGTGCTCGCGCGCAACCGCCCGGTGGACGACGCACTGCTCCAGCTCGTCTCGGACGTCCGGCGGTGCGACCTCTCGGTGCGGGACTCGCTGCACGTACGGCTCGTCGAGGTGGGGGCGGCGCTGGAGGCGCGTACGTATCAGACGCCGCTGGACGTGGTGTTCGAGGTGACGGACGCCTTCTGCCCTTGGAACGCGGGGCGTTGGCGCCTCACCGGCGACGCCAAGGGCGCGGCGTGCGCGCGTACGGAGGACGCGGCGGACCTCGCCCTGTCGGTGCGGGAGTTGGGTGCCGCGTATCTCGGGGGCGTGTCCCTCACGTCGCTGGCGGGCGCGGGGCGGGTGCGGGAGCTGCGCCAGGGGGCGCTGGCCGAGGCGTCGGTGGCCTTCGGGTCGGACGTGGCGCCGTGGTTGCCGCACGGGTTCTAGCCGGGGGCTTCGGGCGGAGGGGTCAGGCGGAGGGGGCCAGCGGTATCTGCGGCTTGCGGGTGGCGAGGTAGAGGGCGACCAGCCAGCCGATCAGCGAGGCGCCGAGGAGCACGTTGAGGACGAGGACCACCCAGCGGAGTTCGATTCCGCGGTTGAAGGCGATGATGGACGGCAGCACGTAGAGCACCACGGTGAGCAGTGCGAAGGCGAGGCCGCCGATTGAGCCGAGTTCGAATCCGAACATGTGGTGAACCCCCGTTGATCTGGTCGAACAATCGCTGGTCAGGCGATCGAACTGGTGAACCCGATCTTAACCGTGCCGCTGACCGGCCCGGCCCGGCCGCTGACAGTTCGGGCACCAGAAGAGGTTGCGGGCGGCGAGGTCGGCGGTGCGGATCTCGCCGCCACAGATGTGGCACGGCTGGTTCGCCCTGCGGTAGACGTACACCTCACCGCCGTGGTCGTCGACGCGCGGCGGGCGGCCCATCGCCTCGGGGGTGTGCTCGGGCCGGACGGTGTCGATGCGGTTGAGGCGTACGCCCTCGCGCATCAGCTCCACGAGGTCCGCCCAGATCGCGTCCCACAGCTCCTCGGTGAGGTCCTTGCCGGGGGTGTACGGGTCGATGCCGTGCCGGAAGAGGACCTCGGCGCGGTAGACGTTGCCGACGCCGGAGACGACCTTCTGGTCCATGAGCAGCGCGGCGACGGTGGTGCGGCTGCGCGCGATCCTGCGGTACGCCTTGGCCGGGTCGTCGCCCTCCCGCAGCGGGTCCGGGCCGAGGCGGTCGTGTATCGCCTGCTTCTCGTCGTCCGTGATGAGCGCGCAGGCGGTCGGGCCGCGCAGGTCGCAGTAGTACGAGTCGTTCAGCAGGCGGAGGCGGACGGTGTCCGTGGGGGGCGGGGCGGGGGTCTCACCGAAGGTGTACTTGCCGAAGAGGCCGAGGTGGATGTGGATCCAGTCGCCTTCACCGAAGCCGAGGAAGAGGTGTTTGCCGTGGGCTTCGGCGGTTTCCATCACCCGGCCGGTGAGCAGGGCGGCGCTGTCGGAGAACTTGCCCTGCGGGCTGGTCGCCCGGACGGGGCGGTCCTGGAACCGCTCCCGGTGATCGGCCGCGAGGCGGTGAATGGTGTGCCCCTCCGGCACGGGGTCCCTCCGGGGGTTGTGCGGGTCGGAGAATCGCCTTGACGGCTCGTCCTCACACGCCGGACGGACTGAAAACTCCAGCGCGAGCCGGGGGCGAGGAGCCCCGGGCCGCGGGAGAACCAGCCCCTCCGGCGGGTGAGGAGCGGGGTCCGGGGCGGAGCCCCGTGGCCTCGCTACGCCTGCGGGTGGTGAGGCGGGATCGGGGAAGCTTCCCCGTCTCCTCGTACGCCGACAGCATGTCGATCCGGCGCGTGTGGCGTTCCTCGCCCGAGTACGGCGTGCTCAGGAAGATCTCGACGAACTTCGTCGCCTCCTCCTGCGTGTGCATCCGGCCGCCGATCGAGATGACGTTCGCGTCGTTGTGCTCCCGGCCGAGCGCGGCGGTCTGCTCGCTCCAGGCAAGGGCGGCCCGTACGCCCTTGACCTTGTTCGCGGCGATCTGCTCGCCGTTGCCGGAGCCGCCGATGACGATGCCGAGGGCCTCGGGGTCCGCGGCGGTCCGCTCCGCGGCGCGCAGGCAGAACGGCGGGTAGTCGTCCTGGGCGTCATAGATGTGGGGCCCGCAGTCGACGGGCTCGTGGCCGTGGCTCTTGAGCCATTCGACCAGGTGGTTCTTGAGTTCGTAGCCGGCATGATCCGAGCCGAGGTACACGCGCATGCGTCCGAGTGTGGCACGTCGCGCGGCGGGTAGCCGCGACCGGGGCCGGGCCTTGCCGGGCCTCCGGGACGAAGGTCTGGGCCAAAGGGCCGGAATGCAACGATCCGGATTCAGGACTTCCGTCCCGATCGCTCCTGAGTTTGAATGCGGGGGCTCGTGACCCGAGAACTTAAGGATTCGTCCATGACCTCGCAACCCTCCCTTGCGAAGGCAGACCGCAACCCCCCATCCCCTGGGGATCCGCGGTCTGGCGGCAGTGGTGACACCGGCGACACCGGCAACACCGGCGACGGCCTGAAAGCGGGTCTCAAGAACCGCCATCTCTCCATGATCGCGATCGGCGGTGTGATCGGCGCCGGTCTCTTCGTCGGTTCCGCTTCCGGGATCGCCGCCGCCGGGCCCGCCATCCTCATCTCGTACGCCCTCGTCGGCACCATGGTCGTCCTCGTGATGCGGATGCTGGGCGAGATGGCCGCCGCCCGGCCGACCTCCGGCTCCTTCTCCACCTACGCCGACCAGGCACTCGGCCGCTGGGCCGGGTTCTCCATCGGCTGGCTGTACTGGTTCTTCTGGGTCGTGGTGCTCGCGGTGGAGGCCACCGCCGGCGCCGTGATCCTCAACGGCTGGATACCCGACGTCCCGCAGTGGGGCTGGGCGCTCATCGTGATGGTGGTGCTCACCGCGACGAATCTCGTCTCGGTCGGCTCGTACGGTGAGTTCGAGTTCTGGTTCGCGGGCATCAAGGTCGTCGCGATCGGCGCCTTCGTCCTCATCGGTCTGCTCGCCGTCTTCGGTGTGCTCCCCGGCTCGGACAACCCGGGCGCCGGATTCGCGCACCTCACCGACGCGGGCGGCTTCATGCCCAAGGGCGCGGGGGCCATCCTCACCGGCGTGCTGATGGTCGTCTTCTCCTTCATGGGCAGCGAGATCGTCACGCTGGCCGCCGGTGAGTCCGAGGACCCGCAGCGCGCGGTCACCAAGGCGACCAACAGCGTCATCTGGCGCATCGGCGTCTTCTACCTGGGCTCGATCTTCGTCGTGATCACGCTCCTGCCGTGGAACGACAAGTCGATCACCAAGGACGGCAGCTACGTCGCCGCGCTCAACTCGATCGGCATCCCGCACGCCGGTCAGGTCATGAACGTCATCGTGCTCACCGCCGTGCTGTCCTGCCTCAACTCCGGCCTGTACACCGCCTCCCGCATGGCCTTCTCGCTCGGCCAGCGCGGCGACGCGCCCAAGGCCTTCGCGCAGACCAACAAGCGGGGCGTGCCGGTGGCCGCGATCCTCGGCTCCGTCGTCTTCGGTTTCGTCGCCGTCTGGTTCAACTACCAGTGGAAGGACACCGTCTTCGACTTCCTGCTGAACTCCTCGGGCGCGGTGGCCCTCTTCGTGTGGCTGATCATCAGCTTCACGCAGCTGCGGATGCGCGGCATCATCCTGCGCGAGGAGCCGGAGAAGCTCGTCGTGAAGATGTGGCTCTTCCCGTATCTGACGTGGGTCACCATCGCGATGATCTCGTTCGTCCTCGTCTACATGCTGACCGACGAGACCGGGCGCAAGCAGGTGCTGCTCTCGCTCCTGGCGGCCGCGTTCGTGGTCGTGTTCTCGCTGGTCCGCGAGAAGCTCCGCCCGCGCGAGCAGGTCTGAGCCGCACGTTCCTGGCCGGGTCCCGCGAAAAGCTGACGGAGGTTGTCAGCTTTCCGCGGGACCCTCTCCGTTGTCAGACAGATGTACGCGACTGAGGCGTACGTCGGCTTGGGCGTACGCGGCACAGGCGTACGCGGCACAACGGAGGCACCCCGTGGACTTTCCCGCACAGCGATTCGTCTTCCGGCCCGGCGACGCCGGATACGACGAGGAGATCGCCGGATTCCAGACCGGCTTCACGATCCGGCCCGCCCTCGTCGTCGGCGCCGAGACCACCGACGACGTGATCGCCGCGGTGGCCCACGCCGCCGGGCACGCGCTTCCTGTGGGCGTGCAGGCCACCGGTCACGGGCTGCCGGGGGCCTCGGAGGGCGGCGTCCTGATCAGTACGCGGCGGATGGACTCCGTCGCCGTCGACGCCGCCGCGCGCACCGCCACCGTCGGCGCCGGCGCCCGCTGGGGGCAGGTCGTCGAGGCGGCGGCGGCCCATGGACTGGCCCCGCTGAACGGTTCGGCGCCGAGCGTGGGCGCCGTGTCGTACACGCTCGGCGGCGGCCTCGGGATCCTCGCCCGCGCCTTCGGCTACGCGGCCGACCACGTCCGCTCCCTCGACGTCGTCACCGCCGACGCCACCGCGCGCCATGTCACCGCCGACAGCGATCCCGAGCTGTTCTGGGGCCTGCTGGGCGGCGGCGCCACCCTGGGCGTGGTGACGCGGCTGGAGATCGGTCTGGTGCCGGTGGCGCGGCTGTACGGCGGGGCGGTCACGTTCGACGGGGCCACGACGGATCCCGCCGCCCTGCTGCGCGGCTACGAGGAGTGGACGCGGACCCTGCCCGAGGAGCTGACCTCGTCGCTGGCGGCGGTGGCCTACCCGGACGTCCCGCCACTACCGCCGCACCTGCGCGGCCGTTACCTCATCTCGGTGCGCGTCGCGTTCACGGGCCCGGCGGCCGAGGGTCAGCGTCTCGCGGCGCCGTTGCGCACGCTCGGGCCCGTCGAGTCGGACACGCTGCGGGAGATGCCGTACACCGAGAGCCCCACCATCCACAGCGACCCGGAGTTCCCGCACGCGTACTACGGGGACAGCGTGGCCCTGAGCGACCTCGACGCCACCGCCGCCGGGAAGCTGCTCGCGCTGGCCGGGCCGGATGCCGACACGATGCACGTCGTGCAGATCAACCACCTGGGCGGCGCGCTCGCGCGGCCCGCCCCGAACGCGGTGCCTTTCCGCGAGGCGGGCTGGCTCGTCCGGCTCCTCACCCCGTTGCACGGCGTCGATGTCGCCGCCGCGCGGGAGCTGCACGCGCGGGCGTTCGAGCACGTGGCGGACGAGGCGCTGGGGCGCTCGCTGAACTTCGCGTTCGGCGGCGCGGACCGCCCCGAGAGGCTGTACGACGCGGATACGCGAAGGAGGCTCGCCGAGCTGAAGGTCACGTACGACCCGGCGAACCTCTTCAGGCGCAACTACGGCGTCTCCCGCTCTCAACGGTCGAGCACTGACGAATTTTCTTAGCGGTCGAGCTCTTAGCGGTCGAGCGGTCGGGCTCTTAGCGGTCGAGCAGCTTCCACGCCGTGGGCAGCGCGCCCATCGCGAGCGCGGCCTTCAGGGCGTCACCGATCAGGAAGGGCGTGAGCCCGGCGGCGACGGCCTGGGTCAGCGACATGCCGGTCGCGGCGGCGAGGTACGGGACACCGACGGCGTAGATGATCGCGGAGCCGAGGACCATCGTGCCCGCGGTGCGCGGCACGGAGCGGTCGCCGCCGCGGCGGGCGAGGGCGCCCACGACCGTGGCGGCGAGCAGCATGCCGAACACGTAGCCGAGGGAGGGGGCCGCGACGCCCGAGCCCGCCTGCGCGAACCACGGCATGCCGGCCATGCCGACGAGGGCGTACAGCGCGAGGGAGAGGAAGCCGCGGCGGGCGCCGAGCGCGGTGCCGACGAGCAGCGCGGCGAAGGTCTGGCCGGTCACCGGCACCGGGGAGCCCGGTACGGGCACCGCGATCTGGGCGGCGATGCCGGTGAGCGCGGCGCCGCCGAGCACGAGGACCGCGTCCTTGGCGCGGGACGCGGGCAGCAGGTCGGCGAGGACCTGACCGGGGCGGGTGGTGGCAGCGGCGATGCTCATCGGGACTCCGCGAGGGCGAGGGCAGGTTGGGACGCGATGACGCTATCCCAGGCGGGGGCCGCGCGACACGGTCCCAGGGTCACAACCCGGGGGCGGGGCCTTGGTGGGCTCCGGACAAAGAGGCCCGCGTACACCCCGTACGGCGTGACGCTCGTCACGGAGGTGGAGGGGTGGGTGACCCGTTTTGCGCGGAGCACTGTGGCCCGGGGAGACTGTGGAGTCCCGCCAAAAGTTTTCCGACCCCTAGAGGCCCCCAGAGGCCCCCGAGCACCCCGAGAGCAGCGCTGAGCACCATGCACGACCCCCAGGCCACGGCCGATCCCTCCGGGGACGGGCCGCTCGGAGCCGCCGAGCCTTTCGGCGCCGAGAAGGAACCGCCCGGCGGCGGGCTCAAGCAGCGGCATCTGACGATGCTCGGGCTCGGCGGGGTCATCGGGGCCGGCCTGTTCGTCGGTTCGGGGGCGGGGATCGCCGTCGCGGGGCCCGGCATCGTCGTCTCGTACCTGATCGCGGGCGCGCTCGCGATGTGCGTGATGCGGATGCTCGGCGAGATGTCGGCGGCGATGCCCGCGTCGGGCTCCTTCTCCGTGCACGCGGAGCGCGCGCTCGGCCGCTGGGCGGGGTTCAGCGTCGGCTGGCTCTACTGGTTCCTGCTGGTGGTCGTGCTCGCCGTGGAGGCGACGGGTGCCGCGCAGATCGCCAACAGCTGGGCGCCCGCGGTGCCGCAGTGGGCCTGGGTACTGATCTTCATGCTGGTCTTCACGGGCGCCAACCTCGCCGCGGTGAAGAACTTCGGCGAGTTCGAGTTCTGGTTCGCGGCCCTGAAGGTCCTCGCGATCGTCGCGTTCCTGGTGCTCGGGCTGCTCGCGATCTTCGGGGTGCTCCCCGCCACGGACCCGGTGGGCCTCACCCACCTCACCGGCGACGGCGGTTTCCTGCCCCATGGGTGGGAGGGCGTGGTCTCCGGTGTCCTCGCCGTCGTCTTCGCCTTCGGCGGCCTGGAGGTCGTCACGATCGCGGCCGCCGAGTCCGACGACCCGGTCCGCTCGGTGACCCGCGCGGTGCGCAGCGCCGTCTACCGCATCCTCTTCTTCTACGTCGGCTCGATGCTGGTCATCGTGACGGTGCTGCCCTGGACGGCGCAGCGGGCGGGCGCCAGCCCGTACGTCACGGTCCTCGACTCGATCGGTGTGCCGTCCGCCGGGACGATCATGAACATCGTGGTGTTCGTGGCCCTGCTCTCGGCGCTCAACGCCAACCTCTACGGCTCCTCCCGGATGGTCTTCTCCCTGGCCGAGCGCGGTGAGGCGCCGAAGGCCCTGCTGAAAGTGTCGGGGGGCGGGGTGCCGCGCCGCGCGGTCCTCGCGTCGGTCGCTTTCGGCTTCGTATCGGTCGTCCTCAATCTGAAGTGGCCGGACTCGGTCTTCCTCTACATGCTCAACGCGGTCGGCGCGGTACTGCTGTTCGTATGGGCGCTGATCGCGGTGTCGCAGCTGCGGCTGCGCCGGCGCATCGAGCGGGACGCACCGGATCGCCTGGTCCTGCGGATGTGGGCCTTCCCTTATCTGACCTGGGCGGCGCTGGCCGCGATGGCCGCCGTGCTCGGCCTGATGCTGAGCGACGAGGGGGCGCGGCCGCAGCTGCTGTGGTCCGCGGGGGCGACGGGTCTGGTGCTCGCGGTCGCCGGTCTGCGGGAGTGGCGCGAGCGGCGCGCGGGCCGGACCCGGCCAGGGGTGAAGTCCCGGTGAACAAGTCGTGTTCATTTCTTCACCACGTGTAAGCGTCGTGTCCGTATAGCGGTCTACTGTTCCCTGTCAGCGGTACAGGACTTCAGACTGTGGGCCCGCTCGTCCCCCCGTCTCGGCTACTGAACAGGGCACGCCCATGTCACGGACGTCCACCCAGCAGGACGCAGCACCAGCGCCTGATCCGGCAGCATCTGATGCGGCACCCAAGGTCGACTCCCCGCTCGTCCACGGCCTCAAGCAGCGGCACCTCTCCATGATCGCCCTCGGCGGCGTCATCGGTGCCGGCCTCTTCGTCGGCTCCGGAGCGGGCATCGCCAAGGCCGGGCCCTCGATCGTCCTCGCCTACGCGATATCCGGCGCCCTCGTCATGCTCGTGATGCGCATGCTGGGCGAGATGTCGGCCGCGAACCCGGCCTCCGGCTCCTTCTCCGTCCACGCCGAGCGGGCCATCGGCCCCTGGGCGGGCTTCACCGCGGGCTGGGGCTTCTGGTTCCTGCTCTGCGTCGCCGTCGGCCTGGAGGGCATCGGCGCCGCGACCATCATGACGGGCTGGTTCCCCGACACCCCGCAGTGGGCCTGGGTCGCCCTCTTCATGCTGGTGTTCTGCGGCGCGAACCTGACGGCCGTGAAGAACTTCGGCGAGTTCGAGTTCTGGTTCGCCGCGCTGAAGGTCGGCGCCATCACGCTCTTCCTCGGCATCGGCGTCCTCGCGATCCTCGGCATCCTGCCCGGCTCGGACACCCCGGCCCCCGGCCTGGAGAACCTCACCGGCGAGGGCGGCTTCATGCCGAACGGCACGGACGGCCTGATCATCGGCCTCCTCGCCTCCGTCTTCGCGTACGGCGGCCTGGAGACGGTGACGATCGCCGCCGCCGAGTCCGAGAACCCGGTCCGCAGCGTCGCCAAGGCCGTGCGCACGGCGATGTGGCGCATCGCGCTCTTCTACGTCGGCTCCATGCTCGTCGTCGTCACGCTGCTGCCGTGGGACAACAAGGCGGTCGCCACCAAGGGCCCCTACGTCGCCACGCTCGACCACCTGGGCATCCCCGGCGCCGGTCAGATCATGAACGTCATCGTCCTGATCGCCCTGCTCTCCGCGATGAACGCCAACATCTACGGCGCCTCGCGCATGTCGTACTCCCTGATCGCGCGCGGCCAGGGCCCGAAGGCCCTCGGCCGGGTCCACAGCGGCGTGCCGCGCCTCGCGGTGCTCGCCTCCTCGGTCTTCGGCTTCGTCTGCGTGCTGCTCAGCTACTGGCGCCCCGACGACGTCTTCCCGTGGCTGCTCAACATGATCGGCGCGATGATCCTCGTCGTCTGGGTCTTCATCGCCGTCTCGCAGCTGATCCTGCGCCGCAGGACGGAACGCGAGGAGCCGCAGAAGCTGGTCGTGCGGATGTGGGCGTACCCCTTCCTGACCTGGGTCGCGCTGGCCGCGATGGCGTACATCTTCTACCTGATGACGGAGCAGCCGGACACGCGCAAGCAGCTGCTGGCCACGGGCGCGCTGACGCTGTGCCTCGCGGTGCTCGGGTACGTGCGGCAGAGGATGGCGGAGAAGCGGGCGGCGGTCCCGGCCGCCGAGTAGGACACGCCGTACGTGAAGGGGCCCGGGGTCGTCATCGACCCCGGGCCCCTTCGTGTACCCCGGCGGTCCTAGGACGAAGGGCTGATCAACTCCGCGGGCCTCCTGCTGTTAGCCTGCACTTGCGCATAACTTGCAATAAGCAGCATCAAGCAGTGAGAAGCAGCAGTCGGAGGGCTCGGTCATGGCCATTTACACGCTTCCTGAACTTCCGTACGACTACGCGGCGCTCGAACCGGTCATCAACCCGCAGATCATCGAGTTGCACCACGACAAGCACCACGCGGCGTACGTGAAGGGCGCGAACGACACCCTTGAGCAGCTGGAGGAGGCGCGCGACAAGGAGACGTGGGGTGCCATCAACGGCCTGGAGAAGAACCTCGCCTTCCACCTCTCCGGCCACATCCTGCACAGCATCTACTGGCACAACATGAACAGCCCCAAGGACGGTGGCGGCGGCGAGCCGCTGGCCGCCGACGGGGTCGGTGAGCTGGCGGACGCGATCAGCGAGTCCTTCGGCTCCTTCGCCAAGTTCAAGGCCCAGCTGACCAAGGCCTCGGCGACGACGCAGGGTTCGGGCTGGGGCGTCCTCGCCTACGAGCCGCTCAGCGGCCGCCTCATCGTCGAGCAGGTCTACGACCACCAGGGCAACGTCGGCCAGGGCTCCACGCCGATCCTGGTCTTCGACGCCTGGGAGCACGCCTTCTACCTGCAGTACAAGAACCAGAAGGTGGACTTCATCGAGGCCATGTGGCAGGTCGTCAACTGGCAGGACGTGGCCAAGCGTTACGAGGCCGCCAAGCAGCGCGTGAACAGCCTGCTGCTGGCCCCGTAAGGCGCGCCGCCCCGTGAAACGCCCTGCCTCGTGATCGTCTTCTCAACCTTCGCCGAGGCAGGCGGATAGAGGAAAGACCCCCGTGAGGACGTGACTCACGGGGGTCTTTCGGTGTCCGGCATTCCGGTGCACGGTGTCCTGCATGGTGGACGAGAAGCACTGCCCGACCTGTCGACAACTACACCTCTTCCGCAAGGTCACTCCCGCCGAGGAGGCCCACATCGCGGAGAGCGTGGGGCTCGCGAGAGCCCGCGGCTTCTGGCGCTGCACCAACCCCGGCTGCCGGTGGGTGCAGCCGTACCACGTGCAGAGCCAGGGGTTCCGTCTTCCCGAGGAGATCTTCGGTTAGGGCGGGGCTGTCCGAGGCGCGGGTCAGTCGAAGACCGGGCCCTGCGTGCGCGTCCGCTTGATCTCGTAGAAGCCCGGCGTCGCGGCGACGAGCAGCGTGCCGTCCCAGAGCTTCGCCGCGGCCTCGCCCTTGGGGGCCGGGGTGACGACGGGACCGAAGAAGGCGATCTGCTCGCCGTCGGCACCGGGGACGGCGATGACCGGCGTGCCGACGTCCTGGCCGACCTTGTCGATGCCCTCCTTGTGGGAGGCGCGCAGCTCCGCGTCGTACACGTCGGAGTCCATGTGGTCCGCGAGGTCGGCGGGCAGGCCGACGTCCTCCAGGGCGCCGACGACGGCCTCACGGGTGGGGCCCTCGCCGCGGTTGTGGAAGCGGGTGCCGAGCGCGGTGTAGAGCTCGCCGGTGATCTCCTGGCCGTGCTTGTGCTGAGCGGCGATGACGACGCGGACCGGCCCCCAGGCCTTGGTCGCGAGCATCTCGCGGTACTCCTCGGGGAGCTCGTCGAGCTTGTCCTCGTTCAGGACGGCGAGGCTCATGACATGCCAGCGGACCTCGACGTCGCGGACCTTCTCCACCTCAAGCATCCAGCGCGACGTCATCCAGGCCCAGGGGCACAGCGGGTCGAACCAGAAGTCGACCGGGGTCTTGGCCGTGTGCGCAGCGTTCGCGTTCGCGGCGTTCGTGTTCTCGGACATGTCTCTCCCTAGGGGATGTGTTCGGCGCCTGGGGAGGGGAACGTCGGGGGTCCGCCAGGGCATTCCCGGATGTCGGCGGCCGACGGCACATGCGAGGATCAAAACCGTTCGTACGAGTCATGCGAGTCACAAGGGAGTGCCGCCCGTGCCCGGTGAGAATCTGTCCCGCGACGAGGCCCGCGAGAGGGCCGCGCTGCTGTCCGTCGACGGCTACGAGGTCTTTCTGGACCTGCGCTCGGCGGTGGGCGAGGGTGGTCAGGAGCCGCGCACGTTCCGCTCGGTGACCACCATCCGCTTCCGTGCCGAGCCCGGCGCCGCGAGCTTCGCCGACCTGATCGCGCCGAGCGTCACGGCCCTGTCGCTCAACGGCAAGGACCTGGACCCGGCCGAGGCCTTCGACGGCACCCGCATCACGCTGGAGGACCTCGCCGAGGAGAACGAACTGGTGGTGGACGCCCAGTGCGCCTACAGCCGCACCGGTGAGGGCATGCACCGCTTCGTCGACCCCGAGGACGGCGAGGTCTACCTCTACACGCAGTACGAGCCGGCGGACTCCCGCCGCGTCTTCGCCAACTTCGAACAGCCCGATCTGAAGGCCCCCTACCGCTTCGCGGTGCGGGCCCCCGAGGGCTGGACGGTGTGGTCGAACGGCGTGGGTGAACTGCTGGACGGCGTTTGGCAGTTCGCCGAGACGAAGCCGATCTCGACGTACATCACGGCCATCGCGGCCGGCCCCTACCACTATGTGACGGACTCCTACGAGCGCGTCCTGTCCGACGGCACGCGCCTGGAGATCCCCCTCGGCGCGATGTGCCGCAAGGGTCTCGCCCCGCACTTCGACGCCGACGACATCTTCCTCGTCACCAAGCAGGGCCTGGACTTCTTCCACGACCACTTCGACTACCCCTACCCCTTCGGGAAGTACGACCAGGCCTTCGTGCCGGAGTACAACCTCGGCGCGATGGAGAACCCGGGCCTGGTGACGTTCCGCGAGGAGTTCATCTTCCGCGGCAAGGTGACCCAGGCGTCGTACGAGCGCCGGGCCAACGTGATCCTCCACGAGATGGCCCACATGTGGTTCGGCGACCTGGTCACCATGCGGTGGTGGGACGACCTGTGGCTCAAGGAGTCCTTCGCGGACTTCATGGGCTCCTTCTCGATGGTCGAGGCGACCCGCTTCACCAACGGCTGGATCACCTTCGCCAACAACCGCAAGTCGTGGGCCTACCGCGCCGACCAGCTGCCCTCCACGCACCCCATCACGGCCGACATCCGTGACCTGGAGGACGCCAAGCTCAACTTCGACGGGATCACGTACGCCAAGGGCGCCTCGGTCCTCAAGCAGCTCGTCGCGTACGCGGGCCGAGACGCCTTCCTGGAGGGCGCCCGCCGCTACTTCAAGCGACACGCGTACGGCAACACCGTCCTCGGTGACCTCCTCTCCGTCCTGGAGGAGACGTCCGGCCGCGACATGTCCTCCTGGTCGCGGTCCTGGCTCCAGACGGCGGGTGTCAACTCCCTGACCCCGCAGGTCATCCTGAACGCGGACGGCCGGATCACCGAGCTGTCCGTGCTCCAGGAAGCCGCCGAGTCGCACCCGGAGCTGCGCCCGCACCGCGTAGCGGTGGGCCTGTACGGCAGGACGCCCGCCGGTGACCTGGAGCGGTACGCCCGCGCGGAGGCCGACGTGGACGGCCCGCGCACGGTGGTGGCCGAGCTGGCCGGCGAGGCGGCCCCCGAGCTCATCCTGGTCAACGACGACGACCTGACGTATTGCAAGATCCGCTTCGACGAGACCTCCCTCGCGACGCTGCGGGAGCACCTCGGTGACCTGACCGACCCGCTGGCCCGCGCCCTGTGCTGGTCCGCGCTGTGGAACCTCACGCGGGACGGGCTGATGCCCGCGCGGGACTTCATCGGCCTCGTGCTGGGCTTCGCGGGGCGCGAGAGCGACATCGGCGTGCTCCAGATGCTGCACACGTGGGCCAACACCGCCCTGACGCAGTACGCCGCGCCCGACTGGCGCGAGGAGGGCGGCCGGGTGCTCGCCGAGGGTGCCCTGCGGGAGCTGCGCCTGGCGGAGCCGGGCAGCCAGCACCAGCTGACGTGGGCGCGGTTCTTCGCGGCGGTGGCGACCTCGGCGGCCGATCTCCAGCTCCTTGAGGGGCTGCTGGCCGGCACGGCCAGGATCGACGGCCTGGAGATCGACCAGGAGCTGCGCTGGGCGCTGCTCGGTCCACTGGCCGCGCACGGCGCCGCCGGCGAGGACGTCCTCGCGGCCGAGCTGGCCCGCGACGACACGGCCTCCGGCAAGCGGCACCATGTGCGGTGCCTGGCCGCGCGTCCCTCGGCGGCGGTGAAGGCGCAGGCGTGGGCCTCCGTGGTGGAGTCCGACGCGCTGTCCAACGCGCTGGCCGAGGCGACGATCGCCGGGTTCGCCCAGCCGTCGCAGCGGGAGCTGACCGCGCCCTACGTCACCATGTACTTCGAGGCGATCGAGCGGGTGTGGGCGCAGCGGTCCATCCAGATCGGCATGGACGTGGTGCGGGGGCTGTTCCCGCATCTCCAGGGCGACGGGGCGCTCACCGCGGCCGACGCGTGGCTGGCCGCCCATGAGGGCGCCGCTCCGGCCCTGCGGCGCCTGGTCCTTGAGGCCCGCGACGACCTGGCCCGTTCCCTGCGGGCCCAGGCGTGCGACGCCGGAGCGGGGGCCTAGCGGCGGGGGGCCCAGCAGCGGGGCGGAGGCTCATCGGCAGTCGAACTCCCGTGCTTTAGGGCGAGCTTGTCCGGGTTTGTCGACGAGTGTGTAACAGCGGTTAGGGGGCGGAGCGGGGGCGGGAACGACCGGGTCATGAACCACGACACCCCGGTCTCCCCGTTTCCCCTCCAGCGCCTCGCGGAGATCCAGCCGCGCGTGCTGAGCGCCGCCCAGCTCCGCGAGCACGGCGTCTCCTCCGCGGCCGCGGACGCGCACTGCCGCCCCGGCGGCCCCTGGCAGCGGCTCCTGCCGGGCGTCTGCCTGCTGCACCCCGGCCCGCCGACCAGCGAGGAGCGGCTGCACGGCGCCCTGCTCTACGCGGGGCGCCCGCCGTCCCGCGAGGCCCGCGCCGTGCCCGCCCAGCCCGCCGCGGGCGAGCCGCACGCCCCGTACGGCCCGTACGGCGACGCGATGATCACGGGTCTCGCGGCGCTCACGCTGCACCGCTTCTCGTCCGCTCCCCCGCTGCTCTCCCTGGACCGCATCGACGTCCTGGTGCCCCGCACCCGCCGTCTGCGTTCCACCGGGTTCGTGCGGCTCGTGCGCGGGGCCGGGCTGCCGAGTCCCCAGCCGATCACGGGGGTTCCGGTGGCTCCGGTGCCGCGCGCGCTCGCCGACGCGGTGGCGCAGCTCACCGAGGCGGGCGCGGTGCGCCGGCTGCTCAGCGAGGCGGTGCGCGGCGGTCACTGCGAACCGTCCGCCGTGGTGCGGGAGTTGACCAATGCCCGGTTGCTGACCCTGCCGCACGTCGTGGACGCCGTGGACGCGCTGCTCGCCGAGGGGCGGGCCATCGCGGAGGACCGGCTGTACCGGCTGGTGACCGAGCACGGTCTGCCCGACCCGCTGTGGAACGTCGACCTGCGGCTGCCCGGCGGCCCGCACCTCGGCGGCGTCGACGCCTATTGGCCCGATCACGCCGTCGCCGTGCAGCTCGACACCCGTGCGCCACACCGGGGCCTCGGCCAGGACGACGACGCGCTGTGGTCCGAGTACGTCCGCAAGCGCGAGCACTTGGAACGGCTCGGCGTCACCGTCGTCCACATCACCCCGAAGAAGCTCCGGGACACGGCGGAGCAGCAGGCGACCGTCCTGCGGACCGCGCTGATGGCGGCGACGGAACGCGACCCGGCGGCGTATGTGGTGGTGCTGCCCAGGTGACGCGTGCGCCGGTTCAGCCTTTGCGCAGCACCAGTTCCGTGTTCCGGTCCCCGGCCTCGCCGCCCAGCGCGGGCTTCGCGCCCGGGGCGTTGAAGGACAGCTCGCGGTAGAGCGCGGCCAGGCCCGTCTGGGAGAGGTCGGCGAAATCCGTGCGGTGCGGGGCGGCGGACTCGATGAGCGTGGTGAAGAGGGAGATCGTGCCGTCGTGGTTGTCGCTGAGCTCCACGACCCGCGCGAGCTGCGGGAAGTCGATGTGGGAGGCGGTGGAGACCTCCCAGAACGAGCCGTGCGGGGTGCGGTGGGGGGTGATCGCGTTCTTGTGGCTGTGGCCGTTGACCCAGGCGACGACGGAACGGTGGCGGCCGAGCAGCGCGAGGATCTCCTCGCCGCCGTGCCGCGCCTCGCCGGGGCGTGCCGGGTCGTGGCGGAGGTTGCGCATGGTGCGGCTGGTGTGGTGGCTGAAGACGACGACGTACGAAGCCCCGCCGTCCCGCTGTTCGTTGGCACTCAGCTCACGCTCCAGCCAGCGCAGCTGGGCGGTGCCGAGCGAGCCCTCGTAGTGGCCGCCGGGGTCGGTGGTGTCCAGGCTGATGCCGAGCACGTCGTCGCTGATACGGAAGGAGTAGTACTGGGTGGCGGAGGCGAGGTTCTCCTCGGTGTAGCCGTGGCCGACGGGCCCGGGGCCTTGGTGGGCGGGGGCCAGGTGCGCCTTGACGTACTCGGCGGGGGTGAAAGGTGCCCGTGACTCGTCCGGCGTCACGGACCGCATGCGCCGCGCCTCGCTCTTGAGCAGCTCCTTGAAGTGGGCGCCTTTGGGGTCGCGGCCCTTCTTCACGGCCTTCCACAGGGCGGCGCCGCGCGTCTCGTCGAGGGACATCAGCTTCTTGCCGCCGACGGCGAACTCGGTGAAGTACGAGTCCTTCGGTGCCCAGCAGCCGCCGGGCAGCGCGTCGTGGTTGCCGACCGTGGAGTACCAGGGCAGGCCGAGACCGGGGCTGTTGACCTCGCGGACGGCGGCGTCGAGGAAGCCGTGCAGACGCGGGAAGCCGAGCGCCTTGTCGGCGTCGCGCAGGGCGTCGTCCGGGTGCCAGTACAGCGTGAGACCGCTGTCCTGCACGCCTTCGTAGCGGCGCGGGTCGCCGGTGTTGGGGGTGATGCGACCGCCGCTCATCACCTTGAGGAACCAGTCGAGTTCGGTGCGGGAGTTGTTGTCGGTGTTGTCGCCGGTCGTGACGACGCAGTGCAGGGGCGCGCCGGTGGCGGGTGCGCCGCGCAGGGCGTTGACGCGCTCGACGAGGGCGACCGCGCCGGCCACCGAGAGGGATTCGTGGGGCCGCCAGGCGCTGGCCGTCTGCGCCCGCAAGTACTCGTACCGCAACGGATGTTGTACGTCGACGAGGTGCAGGTCGGTGAATTGCACGAACGCGGCGAGCGCGGTCCTGCGCCCCTCCCGCCCCTGCTTCGCCGCCGCGAGGTCACCGCGCACCACGCGCCGCCAGGCGGGCCCGTCGCCGAGGCGCCGGTAGCCGGAGGTGCCGCGCGGGGCGGCGACGCCGAGCAGCGTGGTGCCGCTCCTGTAGGGCATGAGGGGCGCGGCGGGCGCCGGCCGGGAGCGGGGCACGGTGGCGTGGCCCGCGGGCGCGGCGTTGCCGGAGCCGGCGCCGGGGCCCAGCGCGTAGCCGACCCCGGCGGAGAGGGTGATCGCGCCGGCGGCGGCGAGGACGGAGCGGCGGTCGAGGCGGACCGTGGCGGGTGACGTGGCGGGTGAGGTGGCGGCTGCGGTGGCGACAGAGCGTATGCGCGGCATGCGCGGTCTCCCCGGGTGCGAACGCGTCGACAGTGGTCGCGGGGGCCGGGGCCGAGGTGCGGCCCGTGAACTTCCCGCTCGTACTGGATCGTTGGCATCGGGGGTGACCTGTGTGTGAACGAGACCGCAACGAGCGGCGCCGATCACCGTACGTGGATCACGGGGCGCCCTGCGTGGTCACGCACCTCTTCCCGGACGGAGAGGAAGCGGTCACTCCATGTTCACCTTTGGGGGAAGAGAAGGCTCGTCGGAGGCTCACCGGCCCGGGTCGGTGGTGTGGCGGAGGTGTCCGTCGGAGGGACGGGCGCGCCACAGTTCGAGGCCGATGTCGACGAGCCCGACGCGGTCGAGGTCCGCGACGGACTCCAGGGGGTGCCAGGCCGCGAGGTCGGTGGAGCCGTCGGTCTCGTGGCGCAGTTCGCCGCCGGTGACCCGGCCCTCGTACAGGATGCGCAGTCCGTGGAAGTCGGCGACGGCGCCGAGTCTGCGCGGGTAGCGGCGGCGCAGGGAGTCGACGCCGAGGAGGGTGACCGGTTCGACGACGTACCCGGTCTCCTCGTCGGCCTCGCGGATCACGGTGTCGTAGGGGTCCTCGCCGTGGTCCATGCCGCCGCCGGGCAGCGTCCAGCGTTTGCTGCCGTCGCCCGCCACCCAGCGGGCGAGCAGGACCTGTCCGTCGCGTACGCATACGGCGTAGGCCGCCACCCTGAGTTCCTTGTGCACAGACCGACGCTAGTCGCCCAGGGCCGGATTGGCAGGAGAGTACTCGGGGTCGGACCAGCGCCAGGGGCTCGCGGAGGGGGTCTCGACCGTCTCGGTGAGGGTGAAGCGAACGGTGCGGGAGCCGTCGTCGGCGTGGTCGGTGCGGGCGGTGCCGGTGAGCTGGAGGGTGGTGCCGGTCCGCCAGTCGAGGAAGAGGAGGCCGGCGCGTGGGTCGTCGTGGAGGTTTCCGAGGGACAGGAACATGGCGTTGCCGGGGTAGTCGTCCCACTCCAGGGTGGTCGCGGAAGTGACGCGGACGAAGCCGGGGTTGCCGCCGCGGTGTCCGGCGTCGGCGCCGTGCGCGTGGGCGGTGGCGAGGAAGAAGGTGTCGCTCGCGGCGACGGACGCGCGCTGCGCGTCGGTGAGGCGGGTGGTGTGGCGGGGCGCGCCGGGGCCGCCTTGTGGCCCGCGGCCGCCTTGCGGGGTGCGCTCTTCGTGGAGGGTGCGCTTTTGCAGGTACTTCGGGCAGTTGGCGAAGACCTGGTCGGCCTCGATCGCGAGGCCGCGGGGTGCGGGCCGCGACCTGCCGTTCAGCCGCATGCGGCGCCGGGTGCGGGGGTCGAGGGCGAGGGTGCCGACGGGGGTGGTCTCGCGGGTGAGGGCGGCGGCAAGGGGGTCGGTGGCGTGTGGGGTGGCGGTGATGGAGATCTGGCGGGGGCCTGTGGCGCGTACGAAGCCGGGGGTGCCGGTCAGCAGGGAGGCCCAGACGGCGCCGCGGGTCGGGTCGGCGGCGCGGGCTGAGTCGGCGGCGCGGGTTGAGTCGGCGGCGCGGGCTGAGTCGGCCGCGGCGATCACCAGCTGGGGCTGGATCTCCAGGAAGGCGGCGGCGACGGGGCGGATGCCTTGGCTTATGGAGCGGCCCACGTGGTCGGCGAGTTCGCGGACGCCGGCCTTGTCTTGGACGGCGCGGGAGCCGGGGTGGTAGGGGGTGGGGGCGGCGGCGTGCGGGGCCATGGGGCGCTCCGATCCGGGGTGGTGTGGTCTCGGCTGCGGGTGGGTTGGGGCTGAGCGCGCAGTTCCCCGCGCCCCTTCGGGGGCGCCCCTCGAACGTCGCGTGCGGGTGGGTTGGGGCTGAGCGCGCAGTTCCCCGCGCTCCTTCGGGGGCGCCCCTCGAACGTCGCGTGCGGGTGGGTTGTGGTTGCTCGCGCAGTTCCCCGCGCCCCTTCGGGGGCGCCCCCGAAGGTCGGCTGCGGTTAGAAGAAGCCGCAGGTCGGGGCCGACTGCACCGGGGCCGGCTCATCTTGTGTTCCGGAGGGGGCATAGATCTCCAGGCGCGTTCCGTCCGGGTCGTGGAAGAAGATGCCGCCGGACGCGGCGCCCTCGCCGTGCGGGACGACGCCCTCGTAGGCGAACTTCACGCCGTAGGACCGCAGCGCGCTCTCGTACTGCTTGACGCGTTCGATCGAGTCGACCTCGATCGCGAGGTGGTGCAGGCCCGCGTGGCCGCCGGAGTACGCGGCGTCGGCCTGCTGCCAGAGCGTCAGGACCGGGCGGGCGCCCTCCCCGAGGAAGGCGAAGCGGCGGCCTTCCTCCTTGCCCTCGCCGATGACCCCGTAGCCGAGGACGTCGCGGTAGAAGGCGAGGGAGCGTTCGAGGTCCGTGACGTTCAGGCCGATATGCCCGATGCGGCCGGTGCGCGGAGCCGTGGAGGTGGTGTTCGCGGTCATGACTCTCCCCTGGTCGTTGACGTGTCGCGGCGCCACCCCGAGCAGGGCGGGCTAACCACTGAAAGGTACGTTAGGGGTTAGGGAGTGTGAGCGTCAACCGGTCACGTAACCTTGAGGGGTTAGCGTCGAAGGGAGCACCCCATGCCCGCCGCCCCGCACGACCCCCGCCCGCTCACCGGCGAGCCGCTCTCCCTGGACCTGCTCAACACCCGCTGGGTGCACGACGGCGCACGCCAGGATCTGCTGTCCGACGCCGAAGGGCTCGCCGTCTGGCTCGCGGCGAACGGCCTCGCCGAGCGCTTCCCCGCCGACGGCCCGACCCTGGAGCACGTGCTGCGCGCCCGCGACGCGCTCGCCTCCGCCGTGGACTCCCCCGGTGACCCGGCCGCCGCCGCCCGCGTCGACCGGATCCTCGGGCACGGCCGCATCCGCGCGACGCTGTCCGCCGAGGGGCCGGGCGAGGTACCCGAGTTCGCCGACGTGACGTGGGGGGCGGCCTGGCTCGCCGCCCGCGACTATCTGAACCTCCTGGTCACCGCGCCGGACCGGATCCGCGGCTGCGCCCACGAGGCGTGCGTCCTGCACTTCTTCGACACCTCGCGCAACGGCACCCGCCGCTGGTGCTCCATGGCGGCCTGCGGCAACCGCGCGAAGGCCTCGCGGCATTACGCCCGCTCGCGCGACGCGCGGTAGCGACGGCGGCCCATGTCGAGGCCTGTCGACGGCCGATAGCAGTAGCCCCAAGTCCCGCTATAAACCGCCTTGTCCGCCATGGCGTATGGCGGAATTACGTCACGTCCCGATCACGGCTCGGACAACTCTCCCCAAACAGCTGTCACTTACGTAAGGCTGAGCGGTCATCCGGCCCCGGATTCCGGACCTTCGCGGACACCGGGCCGTATGGCCGTATGGACCCTCCTCCCGACCTTCACGTACAGGGATGCCGATGCCCAGATCCAGTTCCAGCGCGAGACCCCCGGTCTCAGGACGCGCGCCCCGCCTCGCGATAGCCATCGGCCTCACGGCCGCGCTCTGCGCGACCGGCGCCGCCCCCATGGCCTTCGCGGCGGACGACACGCCCGTGCCCGAGCCCAAGTCGGCCGCGGGCAAGCTCGGCCCGGCCGACGCCGACCTGCTCGCCGAGGCCAAGGCGGACGGCGAGAAGACCGTCACAATGATGGTCGCCACCGCGCCCGGCGCCACCGAGCGCGTCGCCGACCAACTCGATGCCGTCAAGGGCGGCTCGGTCGGCCGCACCTACGACAAGCTCGGCTACGTCCGCGCCACCGTGCCGACCGGCAAGGCCGACGCCGCGATCAAGTCCGCCGCGAAGCTGTCGTCCGTGCAGGCCATCGACCTGCGTCACGAGATCGAGCTGGACGACCCCACGCCCGCCGCCGACCGTGCCAAGGGTGCGAAGACCGCCACGCGGGGCACGTACCCGGGGCCGGGCAAGAACACCCCGGCGAAGAACCCGTACAACCCGTCCGCCGAGACGGGCGCCGTCGACTTCGTGAAGAAGCACCCGAAGGCGGACGGCCGGGGCGTCACCATCGGCATCCTGGACTCCGGCGTCGACCTCGGCCACCCGGCGCTGAGGAAGACCACCACCGGCGAGCGCAAGATCACCGACTGGGTGACGGCGACCGACCCGATCGTGGACGCCGACGGCACCTGGCGCCGCATGACCGACGCGGTCAGCGGGCCCACCTTCACCTGGGACGGCAAGACCTGGAAGGCGCCCGCGGGCTCGTTCCAGGTGAACCGCTTCCGCGAGTCGGCCACCACGGGCGGCGACGCCAAGGGCGACATCAACCGCGACGGCGACACCACCGACAGCTGGGGCGTCCTGTACGACGCGGCGGCCGGCACCGTGCGCGTCGACCTGAACGACAACAACGACTTCACCGACGACGAGGCGATGAAGCCGTACAAGGACGACCACCAGGTCGCCTACTTCGGCAAGGACAACCCGGACACCGACGTCGTCGAGCGCGTGCCGTTCGTCGTCGAGATCCGCAAGGACGTCCCCACCGACCCGTACGGCGGCGACTGGGTCGGCAAGAAGGCCGACTTCGTCAACATCGGCGTCATCGAGTCCGAGCACGGCACGCACGTCGCGGGCATCACCGCGGCCAACGGCCTGTTCGGCGGCAAGATGGACGGCGCCGCCCCCGGCGCCAAGCTGGTCTCCTCGCGCGCCTGCACCTGGACCGGCGGCTGCACCAACGTCGCGCTCACCGAGGGCATGATCGACCTCGTCACCAAGCGCGGCGTCGACATCGTCAACATGTCGATCGGCGGCCTGCCCGCCCTCAACGACGGCAACAACGCGCGCGCCGAGCTGTACACGCGCCTCATCGACACCTACGGCGTGCAGCTGGTGATCTCCGCGGGCAACTCCGGCCCCGGCGCGAACACCATCGGCGACCCCAGCCTCGCCGACAAGGTCATCTCCGTCGGCGCCTCGATCTCCAAGGAGACCTGGGCCGCCAACTACGGCTCCGCCGTGGAGAAGAAGTACGCGATGATGAACTTCTCCTCGCGCGGCCCGCGCGAGGACGGCGGCTTCGCGCCGGTCATCTCCGCGCCGGGCGCCTCCATCAACACCACGCAGACCTGGCTGCCGGGCTCCGCGGTCGCCGAGGCCGGCTACCAGCTGCCCGCCGGCTACTCGATGCTCCAGGGCACCTCGATGGCCTCCCCGCAGGCCGCGGGCGCCTCCGCGCTGCTGCTCTCCGCCGCCGAGCGCGAGAAGGTCGACCTGACCCCGGCGAAGCTGCGCACCGCGCTCACCTCGACCGCGGACCGCATCCGCGGCGAGCAGGCGTACGCGCAGGGCACCGGGCTGATCAACGTGGTCGACGCCTGGAAGGCCATCGAGGACGGCGCGAAGGCGCACACGTACACGGTGCAGGCCCCGGTCGACACCGCCCTGGAGCAGGAGCTGAAGAAGCCCGGCACCGGTATCTACGACCGTGAGGGCGGCCTCAAGGCCGGCCAGAAGCGGACGTACGACGTCACGATCACCCGCACCTCGGGCCCGGACCGCGGCGTCCGCCACGAGCTGGACCTGGTCAACAACCACGACAAGACCTTCCGCCTGCTCGGCGGCGGCAGCGACGGCGAAGTGACGCTGCCGCTGAACAAGCCGGTCACCGTCAAGGTCCAGGCGAAGGCCGGGTCCGCCGGTCTGCACAGCGCGATCCTCACCGTCGACGACGAGCGCACCGAGGGCGTCGACCGGCAGATCATGTCGACCGTCGTCGTCTCGGCGCCGCTCGCCAAGCCGTCGTACACGCACACCGCGAAGGGCTCGGTGCAGCGCAACAGCACCACGTCGTACTTCGTCACCGTCCCCAAGGGCACCAAGTCCCTGGAGGTCGCCCTCGGCGGTCTGAAGGGCAAGAGCCAGACGCGGTTCATCGCGGTGCACCCCTACGGTGTCCCGCTCGACTCCACGTCGTCGCTCGCCTGCTACCCGAACTACGAGAACCCGGCCAACACCTGCCGCCCGGACCTGCGTGCGTACGCGGAGCCGCAGCCCGGCGTCTGGGAGATCGAGGTCGAGTCGCGGCGCACGTCGCCGCTGCTCGACAACCCGTACGAGCTGAAGGTCTCCGCCCTCGGCGTCGATTTCGACCCGGCCGTGCAGACGATCCCCGAGGCCAAGGTCGGCACCCCGGCGCCCGTCGCCTGGAAGGCCACGAACAACTTCGCCGCGGTCGAGGGCAAGCTGAAGGGCGGCTCGCTCGGCTCGTCCAAGTCGGCGCGGCCCACCATCGGCCAGGGTGCCACGCAGACCACCACGGTGGACGTGCCCGCGGGCGCGGAGCGGCTCGACGTCGTCATCGGCTCGCCGGCCGATGTCGCCGCCGACCTGGACCTGGCCGTCAAGAAGGACGGCAAGGTCGTCGGCTCGTCCGCGGAGGGCGACTCGGAGGAGTCCGTGAGCCTGACGAAGCCGGCCGCCGGTACGTACACGATCGAGGTCGTGGGCTACTCGGTGCCGACCGGCTCGACCGCCTACGACTACCGGGACGTGTTCTTCTCGGACGCGCTCGGCAAGGTCACGGTCGACGAGTCGAAGACGGTGAAGCTCGGCAACGGCGCCTCGGCGCGGGTCGAGGCGGCGGTCGAGGCGAAGGCCCCGGCCGCCGAGGGCCGTGAGCTGTTCGGCGAGGTGTCCCTGCTGAACGCGGGCGGCACGGTGGCCGGCAACGGCAGCGTGAAGATCGAAAAGGTCACGCCGTAACCGAATGAGTCACGCCGTGACCGAGAAGGTCACGCCGTAACGGTGACCGACTGACCTGAAGCGCCGGGTGGGCTCGTCCGAGCCCACCCGGCGTTTCTCATTCCCGGCACCGGATGCCCGCCGAGCCCGGCAAGGCCTTGAGGATCATGCGGCGCAGCTCGTCACCGTCCTTGCCGGTGGACCAGTTGTCCGGTTCCGCCGCGCCCTTCGGGATGGTGATCAGGGCGCGGTCGCCCTTCTCCAGGCGCGGGGCCACGTCATTGTCACGGCTCATCGGGAACGTGACCGTCCGGTCGCCGGACGCGGGCTTGATGTACCGCGTCACCTTCAGCGTGATCCGGTCCCGCGCGGCGCCCGGCACCGCGTCGACCGCCGTGACCGTGCCCTCCACGATGAGCCGCGAGCACGCGACGAAGCCCTCGGCGGTGAGGTCGGCCTCGGCGTGCCCGGAGCCGGCGCCCCGCTCCTGGGGCGCCACTGCCTTCGAGTCGGCAGCGTCCGCGTCGCCGGCCCCGTACCGGCGTCCACCGCGAGCCGGCCGAGCCCGCCGATCACGGTGACGGCGGCCACGGCCGCGGCGACCGCGCCGAGCGCGACGGTGAACCGCCGCCGGGCCGTCCGCGGGGCCCTGAGCGGGACGACCCGCTCCGGCGGCGCCTCGGGGGCGCCCGCCAGCGCCCCGCCGATCGCCCCGAGCCGCTCCCGCAGGAGTGCGACGTCCGCCACGGCCGCCGCGTGCTCGGCGGCGAAGGCGGGGTCGCGCAGCGCCTCCTCGGACACCGGTTCGGCGGTGATCGCCGCCATCAGCGCGTCGACGTCGTCCTTGCCGGGCACCGTCACACCACCTCCCCCTCGTGCAGCCGCGCCCGCAGGAGCCGTACCGCCGTGTGCAGCCTGCTCTTGACCGTGCCCTCCGGGATACCCAGCTCCGCCGCGATCGCCCGCACCGGCAGATCGGCGTAGAAGCGCAGCACGACGACCTGCCGCTGGGCGTCCGGCAGCTCCCCGAGACCCTGCGCGACGGCCATCGACAGGGCCCGTGACTCCGCGCCGTCCTCGTCCGTGCTCTCCCGCCACAGCACGGCGAGCCGCTCCCCGAGCCGCTCCTGCCTGCGCCGGGCCCGATGCCAGTCCATGGCGAGGTTGGAGGCGACGACGGCCGCCCACGCGGAGACGTCACGCGGCGCCTCGCGCCCGTCCGCGGCCCGCTCCAGGAGCTTCAGCCTGACCTGCTGCACCCCGTCCGGCAGGTCGGCGTGGGGTACCCCGCCGAGCGCGAGCACCGCCCGCACCCGGTCCTCCTGGGCCGGATCGAGCGGATCGAGCGGATCCGCCCGGTCCGGCTCCTGGCGCCGTGGCGCGCGGCGCGTCCTGATGCGCGGCAATGTGCCTCCCCCAAGCTCCAAGGCGCCCCCGCCTTTCCCCTACGACGCCGGGACGGCCCGGAACGTTCACGGCGAGTGTGGCGTCCCGCACCTCGGACAATGGATTGGACAACCCGGGCCTGGAGAGACGCATGATGGAGCCACCCCCCACAGACCGGCCGAGGTCACGAGGCCGCACGCACATACGGAGGAAGTCCCTGTGAAGGTCGGAATCGTCGGAGCCACCGGTCAGGTCGGCAAGGTCATGCGCAAGATCCTCGTCGAGCGGAAGTTCCCGGTCGACGAGCTGCGCCTGTTCGCCTCGGCCCGCAGCGCCGGCACGGTCGTGGACGGCGTGACCGTCGAGGACGCCTCCACCGCCGACTACAGCGGCCTGGACATCGTGCTCTTCTCGGCCGGTGGCGCCACCTCCAAGGCCCTCGCCGAGAAGGTCGCCTCGCAGGGCGCCGTCGTGATCGACAACTCCTCGGCCTGGCGCATGGACCCCGAGGTCCCCCTCGTCGTCTCCGAGGTGAACCCGCACGCGGTCGCGAACCGCCCCAAGGGCATCATCGCCAACCCGAACTGCACGACGATGGCCGCGATGCCCATCCTCAAGCCGCTGCACGCCGAGGCGGGCCTCGAAGCGCTGGTCGTCGCCACCTACCAGGCGGTGTCCGGTTCCGGTCTCGCCGGGGTGGACGAGCTGTTCGAGCAGGTCAAGAAGGTCGGCGAGGACGCCCCGAAGCTCACCCACGACGGCTCGGCGGTCGACTTCCCCGAGCCGGACAAGTACGTCGCGCCCATCGCGTACAACGTCCTGCCGATGGCGGGCTCCATCGTCGACGACGGTCTGAACGAGACCGACGAGGAGCAGAAGCTGCGCAACGAATCGCGCAAGATCCTGGAGGTCCCGGAGCTGAAGGTCTCCGGCACCTGCGTGCGCGTGCCCGTCTTCACCGGCCACTCTCTCCAGGTCAACGCCCGCTTCGCGCGTCCGCTGAGCCCCGAGCGCGCCACCGAGCTGCTCTCGAAGGCCGAGGGCGTCGTCGTCACGGACGTGCCCACGCCGCTGGCCGCCGCGGGCAAGGACGACTCCTTCGTAGGCCGCATCCGCAAGGACGAGACGGTCGAGAACGGCCTGGCGTTCTTCATCTCCGACGACAACCTCCGCAAGGGCGCGGCGCTGAACGCCGTGCAGATCGCGGAGCTGGTCGCGGCCGAGCTCAAGGGCTGACCTCAGCCGCGTACGTCCCGACGGGGGCGGTCACCTTTCACCGGTGGCCGCCCCTTGTACGTCCCAACGGGGGCGGTCGCCTTTCACCGGTGGCCGCCCCTTTCGCATACGCCAAGGCCACCGGCTTCGCGCACACCACGGCGATCAGCGCGAGCACGGCGAGGCCGCCGCCCAGCCACAGCACGTCGTCGGCGCCGCGGCTGTCCGCGACCCGGCCGCCCGCGAAGGCGCCGAGCGCGATCGCCACGTTGAAGACCGCGGCGAAGAGCGCCGACGCGGCCTCGCGGTCGTGCGGCGCGGCGGCCATCACCCAGTTCTGCGCGGAGACCGACACCCCGCCGTACGCCAGGCCCCACGCCACCAGCAGCGCCGCCGACGCGACGAGCGAGCCACCGGCGGGCACCAGCAGGAGCACCACCGCGCCGAGCCCCGCGCAGAGGGCGAGCAGCGCCCGGCGCGGGTCGCGGGCCGCGACGGCGCCGCCCGCGAAGTTGCCCGCGACGCCGGCGGTTCCGTAGGCGAGCAGCAGCCCGCTGACCAGCCCCGCGCCGATGCCGGGCACCCGCTCCAGGACGGGTCGTACGTAGGTGTACGCGGCGAAGTGGCCGGTGACCAGGAGCGTGACGGCGAGCAGCCCGGCCCGCAGCCGTCCGATGCGCAGCAGCCGCGCGAAGGCGCCGATCCGCACGGCCTCACCGGCGGGCAGCGCCGGCAGGACCGTGGCGAGCAGCGCGGCGACCGCCAGGGAGAGCGTGGCGAGGGCCGCGAACACCCAGCGCCGGCCCGCCAGTTCGCCGAGGAGCGTGCCCGCGGGGACGCCGAGGACGGACGCCACCGCGATCCCGCTGAAGATGACGGCGGTGGCCCGCCCCGCGGCCGCTTCCTCGCGGACCAGCCGCACCCCGAGACCGGCGGCGATGGCCCACACCCCGCCGATGCAGACGCCCACCAGGACGCGGGCGACGAGCAGGACGCCGAAGGCGGGGGCGAGCGCGGAGGCCAGGTTGGCGGCGGCGAGCAGCGCCATCAGCGCGCACAGGACCGTACGCCGGTCCGCGCGGCGCACGGTGACGGGCAGCAGCAGGGCGGCGAGCGCCGCGACGAGACCCGGCAGGGTGACGGCGAGGCCCGCGGTGCCGTCCGAGACGCGCAGACCCGAGCCGATGGAGGTGAGGAGGCCGACGGGGAGCATCTCCGTGGTGACGACGGAGAAGGTGGCGGTGGCGACGGCGACGACGGTGACGGCGGGACCTGGGTGTACTCGACCCGAAGGGGCCGGGGATGTGGGGAGTTGCGCGCTCTGTGACATGCCGTCCACCCTCGGGCCCGGCCACGCGCGGAACAACGCCGGAGACCTCGTGCCCGGGCAGGGGCGGCGCGTGGGGGAGGCGTCAGGCGGGCCTGCGCACCTCGAAGTGGAAGCAGCCGTACTCCACGGCGCGCACGTGCACGAGGGCGACCTCCGGGTCGGCGAAGGCCTCGTCGAAGGCGTCGTCGAAGGCGCGCGTCTCGTCCGCGGGGATCTCCAGCAGCCGCCCGCCGACGATGCGTCCCTCGGCGTTGTAGCGGCGTATGGTCCGCAGCGCGCCCGCCCGGGAGAAGGGGTAACCCGCACGGTCGGCCGCCGGTCCCTCGCACGCGTCGGCGTGGATGAAGACGGGGCCCTGCTCGTCGTAGGCACCGGGCGCCGCACCGGTATCGGCGGCCCAGCGGCGCAGGGGCGCGTACGAGACCAGGGCGACGCGCTCACCGGGGGCGATCGGCCGCAGACAGCAGCGCAGCGGGTCGCCTCCCTGGTGGTCGACGTACGGGACACAGGGCCGCCCCGCGTCGTCGATGTCGCGGAGCCGGGCGAGGGCGTCGGGGGCGATGGGGCGGGGGGCGTAAGCGGTGGTGGGGTGCGCGATGTCGTTCATGGGTCGAGCCTCACGCGCGGGGGAGGGCGAAGCTGGCGGTTTTCGGACGTGGCGCTCCCCCGGCGCGGGTGGCGGCCCCTCAGCCGACGCTCCCCGGCGCGGGTGGCGGCCCCTCAGCCGACGCTCCCCGGCGCGCGACGGCGGTCCCTCAGCCGACGCCCCACGACCCCCGGCTGTTCAGCTCCGCCGCGTCCACGCCGCTGGTCCTGCGGTACGCCTCGCCCAGGGCGGCCAGTTCCTCCGGCGCCAGGACGTCCTCCACGTGCGCGAAGCCGTCCGGGGCCCGCTCCGCGACCGTCTGGAGGACACGGTCGGCCGGCATGTCGCGGTGGGCGACGACGAGGGCGTTGGCCGCCTCCCTGCGCACCTCCTCGTAGGCCCGCAGGCCCGCCTCGCGGTCCGGGGAGGTGTAGGCGAGGCAGCGGGCGAGGACGCGGGCGTCCAGGACGGCCTGCGAACCGCCGTTGGACCCCACCGGGTACATGGGGTGCGCGGCGTCGCCGAGCAGCGTGACGGGTCCCCGGCCCCAGCGGGGCAGCGGGTCCCGGTCGACCATGGGGTACTCCAGGATGTGCCGGGTCGAGGCGAGCAGCGCGGGGACGTCGAGGTCGCCGATGCGCCACCCCGCGTAGTACGGCAGGACGTCCGAGAGCCGCCCGGAGCGGTTCCAGTCGGCGGGGCCCGCCATGGCGTGCCGGTGCGCGCGCGGGAAGCGCACCTCCGCCACCCAGTTGAGCAGTGCCCTGCCCCGCTCCTCGGCGGCCCGGGAGATCGGGTAGACGACGAGCTTGGCGGTGGCGTTGCCGCCCGCCACGGCGACCGTGCGCCCGCCGAGCACCGGATGCCACTCGGCGACGCCGCGCCACATCCGGATGCCGTTCCACAGCGGCGGCCCCTCGCCGGGGTGGAGCATGGCCCGTACCGCCGAGTGCAGGCCGTCCGCGCCGACGAGGGCGCGCGCCCGCACCGCGTGCTCACGGCCACGCGCCATGTCCCGCAGGATCACCCGCAGGGCGGACCCCTCGCGCTCGGCGAGGCGGACGAAGGCGGTGCCGGTGTGCACCACACGGTCGCCGAGCCGCTCGCGCACCGCGGCGAGCAGCAGGAGGTGGAGGGCGCCGCGGTGCAGGGAGTACTGCGGCCAGTGGTAGCCGGCGGCGAGGCCGCGGGGTTCGCCCCAGATGCGGTTGCCGTGCCGGTCGAAGTGGACCATGGCGTCCGGCGCCACCGCGGTCGCGGCCAGCTCGCCGCCGAGCCCGAGTTCGGTCAACTCCCGTACGGCGTGCGGCAGGAGGTTGATCCCCACGCCGATCGGGCGCAGCTCGTCGCTGGCCTCCACCACGTGTACGCCGATGCCCGCCGCGTGCAGGCTGAGCGCGGCGGTGAGCCCGCCGACGCCGGCGCCCGCCACGAGTACGTCGATCATGACTGCCGTGCGGCCGGGCCGGCGCCGCCCGGCCCCTCGATCCCCAGCATCCCCGTATCCCCCTGTGATCCCCGTGGTCCCCGTGGTCACCGTGGTCCCGGCGGGTGGTCGTCAGGCCGTGGTCGGCGGCCTGCCCGGGCCGGGTCGGTCGCGCGGAGCGTAGCGGCACGGCAGCGGGAGAACAATGGCCCGGGCGGACGTGCGAACCCGCATGGAAGGATGGCCGGAAACACCACAAGTCGCACCCCCCGAATGACAGCACCACTCGTCCGACAGACACTCGTCGTACCCGAGGAGATGACCGCGTGCCCGGCACCAATCTGACCCGCGAAGAGGCGCAGCAGCGAGCGAAGCTACTGACCGTTGACTCGTACGAGATCGACCTCGATCTCTCCGGAGCGCAGGAGGGCGGCACCTACCGGTCCGTGACCACGGTGCGCTTCGACTCCGCCGAGGCTGGCGCGGAGACCTTCATCGACCTGGTGGCCCCCGCGGTCCACGAGGTCGTCCTGAACGGGCACGCGCTGGACGTGGCCGCGGTGTTCCGTGACTCGCGCATCAAGCTGCGGCACCTGGCGGCGGGCCCCAACGAACTGCGGGTCGTCGCCGACTGCGACTACACCAACACCGGTGAGGGCCTGCACCGCTTCGTCGACCCGGTCGACCAACAGGCCTATCTGTACACGCAGTTCGAGGTGCCGGACGCGCGCCGGGTCTTCGCGAGCTTCGAGCAGCCGGACCTGAAGGCGACCTTCCAGTTCACCGTGAAGGCGCCGAGCGGCTGGACGGTGATCTCCAACTCGCCGACGCCCGAGCCCAAGGGTTCCGACGGCGACGTCTGGGTCTTCGAGCCGACGCCGCGCATCTCGACGTACATCACGGCCCTGATCGTCGGCCCGTACCACGCGGTGCACTCCTCGTACGAGGGGCCGGACGGGCAGTCGGTGCCGCTCGGCATCTACTGCCGGCCCTCGCTCGCCGAGTACCTCGACGCGGACGCGATCTTCGAGGTGACGCGGCAGGGCTTCGACTGGTTCCAGGAGAAGTTCGACTACGCCTACCCGTTCGCCAAGTACGACCAGCTCTTCGTGCCGGAGTTCAACGCGGGCGCGATGGAGAACGCGGGCGCGGTGACCATCCGCGACCAGTACGTGTTCCGTTCGAAGGTGACGGACGCGGCGTACGAGACGCGCGCGGAGACCATCCTCCACGAGCTGGCCCACATGTGGTTCGGCGACCTCGTGACGATGGAGTGGTGGAACGACCTCTGGCTGAACGAGTCGTTCGCGACGTACACCTCCATCGCCTGCCAGGCGTACGCGGAGGGCTCGCGCTGGCCGCACTCCTGGACGACGTTCGCCAACTCCATGAAGACGTGGGCGTACCGCCAGGACCAGCTGCCGTCCACGCACCCGATCATGGCGGACATCCGCGACCTGGACGACGTCCTCGTCAACTTCGACGGCATCACGTACGCCAAGGGCGCGAGCGTCCTCAAGCAGCTCGTCGCCTACGTCGGCATGGACGAGTTCTTCCGTGGCGTGCAGGCGTACTTCAAGCAGCACGCGTTCGGCAACACACGCCTGTCCGACCTGCTGGGCGCGCTGGAGGAGACCAGCGGGCGCGACCTGAAGACGTGGTCGACGAAGTGGCTTCAGACGGCGGGCATCAACGTCCTGCGCCCGGTCGTGGACGTCGACACGCGCGGCGTCATCACGTCCTTCGCGGTCAAGCAGGAGGCCCCGGCGCTGCCCGCGGGCGCGAAGGGTGAGCCCACGCTCCGCCCGCACCGCATCGCGATCGGCCTCTACGACCTGGACGGGGCGTCCGGCAAGCTGATCCGCACGGACCGCGTGGAGCTGGACGTCGACGGCGAGCTGACGGCGGTCGACGCGCTGGTCGGCAAGGCCCGCCCGGCGGTGATCCTGCTCAACGACGACGACCTCTCCTACGCGAAGGTCCGCCTGGACACCGAGTCCCTGGCGTTCGTCACGGACCACATCGGCGACTTCGAGGCGTCGCTGCCGCGGGCGCTGTGCTGGGCCTCGGCGTGGGACATGACACGCGACGCGGAGCTCCCGACGCGGGACTACCTCTCCCTGGTCCTCTCCGGCATCGGCAAGGAGTCCGACATCGGCGTCGTGCAGTCGTTGCACCGCCAGGTGAAGCTGGCCCTCGACCTGTACGCGGCGCCCGCCCGCCGCGAGGAGGCGCTGACACGCTGGACGGAGGCGACGCTGTCCCACCTGCGGGCGGCGGAGCCGGGCAGCGACCACCAGCTGGCGTGGGCCCGCGCCTTCGCGGCGACGGCCCGCACCGACGCGGAACTGTCCCTCCTTGAGCGGCTGCTCGACGGCTCGGAGACGATCGAGGGCCTGGCCGTCGACACGGAGCTGCGCTGGGCGTTCGTGGGCCGGCTCGCGGCGACGGGCCGGCTCGACGAGGCGGGGATCGCGGCGGAGCTGGAGCGGGACAAGACGGCGGCGGGCGAACGCCACGCGGCGTCCGCGCGGGCCGCGCGGCCCACCGCGGAGGCGAAGGCGGCGGCCTGGGCCTCGGTCGTCGAGTCCGACACGCTGCCCAACGCCGTGCAGGAAGCGGTGATCGGCGGCTTCGTCCAGACGGACCAGCGGGAGCTGCTCGCGCCCTACACGGAGAAGTTCTTCTCGGTGGTCAAGGACGCGTGGGACGCCCGGTCCCACGAGATGGCCCAGCAGATCGCGATCGGTCTCTACCCGGCGCTCCAGGTCTCCCAGGCCACGCTGGACGCCACGGACGCGTGGCTCGCCTCGACGAACCCGTCCGCGGCCCTGCGGCGCCTGATCATGGAGTCGCGGTCGGGGGTGGAGCGGGCGCTGCGGGCGCGGATCGCCGACGCGTAGCCCTCTGGCCGGGCGGGGGCGGGCGGGGGCCGCCGTGGGGTGTTCCGCTGCTCCGCGGCGGGCTTGTCCACCCACCCGCTCACCCCGCATCGGTTCCGGACCATGCCCGTGCCTCGCGGCTTCCGGCCGCGGGGCACGACCCGTGCGGGCGCGGCACAGACCGACCACGACCCGCACCCGAAAACACGGCGCCCCCTACACCACCGGTAACGGGCGGGCGGGAGGCATCCGCGCGAAGCGCGGGCCAGACCGGACACGGCCCGCACCCGAAGAAACACCGCGCCCACCCCCCTACCCCCGCCCCGCCACAACCCCCCGCAACGCCACCAGCACCCGGGAGACCGCCGCCCCGTCCGCCGCGCCCCTCCGCACCGCCGCGATCACATGCCGCCGCGGCCGGTCCTCCGCGAGGCCCCGCATCACCACCCCGTCCCGCCGCACCGCCGCCATCCGCGGCACCAACGCCACCCCCATCCCCGCCTCCACCATCGCGAGGATCGCCGTCCACCCGGAAGCGGAATGCGCCTGCTCCGGCGTGAACCCGGCCCCTTCACACGCCGCCCGCGTGATCTCCGACCAGGGCCCGCTCCCCCCGAAGATCCACGGCTCCCCCGCCAGATCGGCCAGCCGCAGCCCTTCGGCCGCCGCCAGCGGATGGTCACCGGGGAGCGCCACGTCCAGGGGGTCGGCGACGAGCGACTCCCGGGTGAAACGCGTGTCCGCGTCGGGCGAGGCCGGCGCCTGCACCGCGAGGGACAGCGCGACGTCCACCTCCCCGGCCGCGAGCAACTCGTACGCCTCCGCCGCCTCGGTCTCCCGTACCCGTACGGAGATGCCCGGCGCAGCCTCCCGTAGCGCCCGCACCGCCGGCACGACGAGCGCGGGCACGGCGGTCGAGAACGCCCCGACCCGCACCTCCCCCGCCTCGCCCAGCGCATACGCGGCCAACTCCGCGTCCGCCCGTTCCAGTTGGGCGAAGACCGCTTCCGCGTGCCGCAGCACGAGGTGGGCCGCGTCGGTCAGCCGCACCCGGCGGCCATGGGCCTCCAGGAGCGGCACGCCGAGCTGTTTGGCGAGGTTGGACAGCTGCTGCGACACCGCCGACGGCGTCATGCGCAGCACCTGCGCCGTCGCCGTGACGGTGCCCCGTTCACTCAACGTACGCAGGATCTGGAGCTTCTTGATGTCCCACTCGCTCATGGGGTCAACGTACCGAGTGGCCAACAGACCCGGCCCCACCGGCCGCATCCCCGCCCGCTCCCCTGCTTCTACTTCGCGCGGGCCGCGCCGAGCACGACCCCGCCGAGGATCAGCCCCATGCACAGCACCTGGAGCCGCCCCATCGCCTCGCCGAGGAGCGCGAAGGAGAGCAGGGCCACGCAGACCGGCTGGAGGTAGTAGACGGTTCCGGCGCGCGCGGCGCCGATGATCGAGATGGCCTTGTTCCAGGCGAAGAAGGCGACCGCCGAGGACACCACGCCCACGTACAGGAGCGGGGAGACGGTGCCGACCGTCGGTTCGAAGCCGCCCTGCATGACGTAGCTGGCCACGAAGACCGGCAGCAGCATCAGCGCGCCGAGCACGAACGTCGAGAACAGGAACGGCAGTCCGCCGATCTCCGCGGGCTTGCGCTTGAGGAGCGCGCTGTACGTACCGAAGGAGAGCGCGGCGGCGATGACCCACAGGTCGCCGACCGCGAAGTCCATGGCGAGGGAGCCCTTGCCGACCAGCAGCAGGACGCCCGCGCAGGCGACGAGCATGCCCGTGACGCGGCGGGCGCCGAGCCGGGCGCCGCCGAGGCGTTCGTGGACGGCCATCAGGACGGGCGACGCGGCCATGATCATGCCCATGTTGCCGGCGGTGGTCGTCAGGCCGGCCTGGTTCACGAGGGTGTTGTAGACGGTGACGCCCAGCAGGGCGGCGAGCAGCAGGAAGCGCAGGTGCGCGCGCAGCAGCTTCCGCTGCCGCCAGGTCTCCCGCGCCGCGAACGGCGCCACCGCCACGATGGCGATGATCCAGCGCCAGAACGCGTGCTGGACGGGCGGGACGCTGTCGTGCAGGGCGCGGGAGGTGACGAAGCTGCCCGACCAGACGACCGTGGCGAGGGCCGCGAGGGCGAGGCCGACGCCGATGGGGCGAGCGGCGCCCGCCGTGGGGCGCGCGGCGGTGGCGGCGGAAGCGGGGGTCCGGTCGAGGACTGCCACGGGGTATCCCTTGTCTCTCTCCCCGCCACGGCGGGCGGGGTGTCTCGGTGTGGTGTGCGACCACCGTGACACCCCGCGACCCATCAGGTCCATCGAAAGTTTCCGCTGTTTATTTGTAGCCAAAGTGAACGATACGTCGCGGCGCGCGATGCCGACAGCTCAGTTGACGCAGTTGACGCCCCACGCCTTCAACGCCCCCGCCACAGCCCCCGCGTCCGCCCCCTCCGCCGCCCACGCCACGTACCCGTCCGGCCGCACCAGGATCCACGTACGTCGCGCGCTCGCCCAGTGCGCCACCACCGCACGCCCCGCCTCGCGCCCGCACTCCGCGCCCCGCGGTGCGATGAGGACGAACTCGCCCGCGCGCAGGACTTCGTAGAGCCGCCCCTCTTCGAGCGCGACGTCAGGGACCCGCCGCCCGACGAGGCGGTGGGCGCCCCTCGGGGCCGGACAGGTGAAGCCGATGCCCGTGATCCGGCCAAGCACCTTCGTCCGCACCGGGCGCACATGGGTGGCGACGGCGGCGAGTACGGCCCGGGCGGCGCGTGTCCCCCGCCGCTTCGCCATCGCGAGCCGGACGAGTGCGCCGCTGGTGCGCAGGACCGCCTTGCCGACCGGGTGCCGCTCGGCGTGATACGTGTCCAACAGGCCGTCCAACAGGCCGTTCGGCGCACGGCCGTTGACGGCGGCGGCCAGTTTCCAGCTCAGGTTGGCGGCGTCCTGGAGGCCCGTGTTCATGCCCTGCCCGCCGGCCGGGGAGTGGACGTGCGCGGCGTCCCCGGCGAGGAAGATGCGGCCCACGCGGTACGCGGGCACCTGCCGCTCGTCGCTGTGGAAGCGGGACATCCAGCGGGCGTCGTGCATCCCGAAGTCCCGGCCGAGCGCCGCCCGGACGATCTCCTTGACCTCGTCGAGGCCGAGCGGCTCGCTGTCGGCGACGTCGCGGGCGCGGTTCCAGCCGATGACGCGGTGGTAGCCGTCGGCGAAGGGCGCGATGAAGGCGAAGGCGTCGCCGACGGCGTTCACGGTGACCAGCGTCGGCGGCCGCTCGGCGAGCTTGACGTCGGCGAGGACGAGCGAGCGGATGACGGACCTGCCGGGGAAGGGCAGCCCGACCGCCTCGCGCACCGCGCTGCGCAGGCCGTCGGCGCCGACCGCGTAGGCCGCGCGCAGCGTGTCCGGCTCTCCTCCCGCGCCCCGGGCTTCGAGCGTCACCCCGTCGGCGTCCTGGGTCAGGCCGACGACCTCCGTCTCGTACGCGAACCGCACCCCGGCGTTGGCCGCGCGCCGCTCCAGGACCCGTTCGACCTCGTACTGCGGCAGGACCAGGAGGTGCGGGAAGCGGGAGGGCAGCGGCGCGAGGTCGAGCGTCAGGCGCTCGAAGAGGCGCAGCCCGGCGAGCGGCTCCCCCTTCGCCTCCAGTTCGTCGGCGAGGCCCCGGGCGTCGAGCTGCTCCAGGGTGCGGGCGTGCACGACCATCGCGCGGGAGAGGTTGCTGATGCCGGGCGCCCGCTTCTCGACGAGAGTGACGGGGACGCCCGCCGCCGCGAGGTCCCCGGCGAGCAGCAGCCCGGTGGGCCCCGCCCCCACGACCACGACGCCGCCGGTGTCGCCATCGTTCGAAGAACCGTTCATGGCCGCCTCCTGATGCCAGCGCGCATTGGTCAACGCTTGTTGGTCAACGCTTGTTGGTCACGGTAGGACCGCCCCTCTGGACTGTCAACAGGTGTTGGCCTACGTTTGTTGGCATGACGGAAAGAGCCCATGTCCCCCCTGCCTCACCGGCGTCCGGCGCGCCGCCCCGCCGCTCCGACGCCACCCGCGCCGGCATCCTCGCGGCGGCCCGCGAACGGTTCGCCGCCGACGGGTACGAGCGCGCCACGATCCGCGCCATCGCCCGGGACGCGCGGATCGACCCGTCGATGGTGATGCGCTACTACGGCAGCAAGGAGGGCCTTTTCGCAGCCGCCACCTCGGTCGATCTGCGGATGCCGGACTTCACGCGCGTGCCGCGCGAGGACGTGGGGCGGCTCCTCGTGACCCACTTCCTGGACGTGTGGGAGGACGCGGACGAGCTCACCGCGCTGCTCCGCGTGGGCATCACGAACCAGGCGGGCGCCGAGCGCATGCGGGAGATCTTCGCCGAGCAGCTGCTGCCGGTGGCGCGCGCGATCTGCCCGGATCCGGCGCAGGCGCCGTCGCGGGCCGCGCTCTGCGCCGCGCAGGTGCTGGGCCTCGCATTGACGCGCTACGTCCTGCGGTTCCCGCCGTCGGCCGCGCTGACGCGGGAGGAGATCACGGACTGGCTGGCACCGACGCTCCAGCGCTACCTGACGGCCGACCGGCCCTGAGGGCTCCTGAACGCACGCCGAGGGCTCGACCCACCGCCGTGAGCGACTTGCGCGTACGTCGGTGGACCGAGCCCTCGGACGAGGCTACGGTCGGTGGCTCAGCCCTGCTTCTGCTGCTTGCGGGACTTGTCGCCGACCATCACGAGGCCCGCGATCACCAGGAACAGCACGATGGGCGCGGCGACATAGAGGCCGAGCGTGTCGATGACACTCAGGCCGGGGCCCGGGTCGTCGCCGTCGTCACGCATGTTCGCGAGCGCGGGGGACGACATGAGCAGCATCATCAGCGTCGTGCCGGAGGCCAGGGCGCCGGCGCGCAGAGCGTTCTTCTTGTCCACGGTGCAAACGTAGCGAACTCCTAAACGGGGTGCGCGCCCGGGGGTGCCGTACGGGCGGCCCCGCAGCCCTCGCCGCCCTCGCGGAAGACGGCCATGAACGCGTGCAGGCGCGGCGAGGCGGCGAGGTCCTCCAGGGTGAGGGGGCGTCCGGTGGCGTCGGCGACGGGCAGCCGCCAGTTGGGGTACTGGTCCCAGGTGCCGGGGAGGTTCTGCGGGCGGCGGTCGCCGACCGCGTCCGGGAGCCAGACGCCGATCATGCGGGCGGGCGTGGCGAGCAGGAAACGGTGCACGGCGCGGATCTCGTCCTCCTCGCAGCCCATGCCGCCGGGCAGCATGCCGAGCCGGGAGAGCAGGCCGAGCCACTCGCGTACGTCAAGGGCCGCCTCGGCCCGCTCCTCGGCCAGGGGGCGGGTCAACAGGCCGAGGTCGTGGCGGAGTTGGACGTGCTCCCCGGTGAGGCGGGCGGCGGTCGGCGGCAGGTCGTGCGTGGTGGCGGTGGCCACGCAGTCCGCGCGCCAGGCGTCCGCGGGCAGCGGGCGGCCGGTGCCCGCCCAGTCCCGTTCGAACCAGAGGACGGAGGTGCCGAGCACGCCGTGCTCGCGCAGCGTCTCGCGTACACCCGGCTCTACGGTGCCGAGGTCCTCGCCGATGACGAGGGCGTCCGCGCGGTGCGCCTCCAGGGTGAGGACGGCGAGCATCGCCTCGGCGTCGTAGTGGACGTACGTCCCCTCGGTGGGGTCGCCGCCCTCGGGGACCCACCAGAGGCGGAACAGCCCCATGACGTGGTCGATGCGCAGGGCCCCCGCGTGCCGCAGCAGTCCGCGTACGAGGGCGCGGTAGGGGGCGTAGCCGGACGCGGCGAGGCGGTCCGGGCGCCAGGGCGGCAGGCCCCAGTCCTGGCCGCGCGCGTTGAACGCGTCCGGCGGGGCGCCGACGGTCATGCGCGGCGCGAAGTGGTCCTGCTGGGCCCAGGCGTCGGCGCCGCCCGGGTGCACGCCGACCGCGAGGTCGTGGACCAGGCCGATGTCCATGCCCGCCTCGCGGGCGGTGCGCTGCGCGGCGGCCAGTTGGGCGTCGGTGAGCCAGGCGAGGCGGCTGTGGAAGTCGACGCGGTCCATCAGCTCACGCCGGGCCCGGGCGGTCGCGGGCGAGGCGGGGTCACGCAGGGCGGCGGGCCAGGAGTGCCAGTGGGGGCCGTAGGCCTCGGCGAGGGCGTTCCAGGTGGCGTGGTCCTCCAGGGCGGGGCCCTGTTCGGCGAGGAAGGCGTGGTAGTCGGCGCGGCGGCCGGGGCCGAGGGGCACTTCGTGGAGCAGTTCCAGGGCTTCGCGCTTCAGGGCCCAGACCGCGTCCCGGTCGATCAACTCGCCCCCGCGCAGGACCCCTTCGCGCAGTGCCTCGGCGCGGCGGCGCAGGGCTTCGGCGCGGTCGCGGGCGTCCCCCGTCAGCCGGGCGAACTCCGGCACGGCCTCGACGCGCAGGTGCACCGGGTCGGGGAAGCGGCGGGAGGAGGGGCGGTACGGGGACGGGTCGCTGCCCGGGCCGCCGGGGACCCCCGGCACGGCTGCGTGCAACGGGTTCACCTGGATGAACCCGGCGTTCAGGGCGTGGCCGGACCAGGCGGCGAGCTCGGTCAGGTCACCGAGGTCGCCCATGCCCCAGGAGTCGCGGGACAGCAGGGAGTAGAGCTGGACCAGCAGCCCGTGCGTGCGGCGCGGCGGCGTCTTGATCCGGCGCGGGGCGGCGATGAGGTGGGCCTCGGCGCGGCGCCCGTCGGGGTTGCGTACGAGAAGCCGGTGCACGCCGGGCGGCAGCCCTGCCCAGCCGTCGGGCGCGGGCTCGGCGGCGGCAGTTGAGGTGGAGGTCCAGGGCACCGTCCACTCGATCACCGCGCCCCCCTCGGTCTCCACCCGCACCCGTGTCCCCGATGGCAGCCCCGCGAGGGGCGAGGCGCCGGACAGCGCGCCGTCCGTCCAGGCGACCACCGTCGGCGGGAGCAGACGCTCGGCCAGGTGCGCCTCGCGCGCGGCGAGGGCGGCGCGAACCGCAGCGGGGCCGCTCGCGTCCACGCCGAGCGCGGCGAGGGCCGCGACGACCGCGGTGTCGCCGACGGGGACGGTGCGTCCCGGGGACGGGGAGTAGGAGGTGGCCACCCCGTACAAGGCGGCCAGCCGGGAAAGGGCCATCAGACCCCCATGGGGTCCAGGCCCGAGGCCGTACCGGTGGCGGTGGGCTCGCTGGTGAGGGGGGCGGCGTCGGCGAGGGGCGGCTCGCTGGTGAGCGGCGCGGCGTCGGCGAGCGGGGGCTCGCTGGTGAGGGGCGGCTCCAGGCAGGTGCAGGAGGAGGAACCGTCGAGGCCCGAATCGGGCCCGGAGACCTGCCGCGCGCCGAGGCCGGAGGCCGGACGCCGGTCGGGCCCGGGGATCAGCCGCGTACCCGGACCGGGGGTCAGATGGGCGCCGGAACCGGAGATCAGGTGCGTGTCGGGGGCGGGGACCTGTTTGGAGAGGGCGGAGAGCAGAAGATTCGCGGAAGCGGCCACGTGGGGGCTCCTAGTCAGGGGGCAGGTCACGGCAGCCCTACCCACTGTGCGGGGCCACAGACGTATAGCGTGCACCAACGTGACTCTGGTCACCATCGCTTGCCCCGCGCGGGAGTTGTTCTTCCGGCGCCCTTCATGCCACGGAAGATCGGGCTCCGGACCTGCGGATCCGCGGAAGATGTCCACGGCGGGCGAGCGCCGGGGCGGGCCGCGCGGAAGGCCCGCAGGCCCTTGCTCCGCGCAGGTTCCGCGAAGAATCCCCACTGCTCCTTCACTCCCGTTGACACCCCCGCCACCTCAGTGGTGGGCTCACTGCCACACGTGATGTCAGGTGCCCCAGGGGCCCCGGAGGACAGGGAGAGGGCGTGCAGTTGCGGCGCAGGAAGGGCGCGGTCGCCGTCGCGGTCGCCGTCATCGCGGGCGCGCTCGGCGGTGCGCCCGGCGCCCTCGCGGCCCCGGGCCCCGGCGCTCCGGCCACTTCCCCAGACGGCCCCGGCGCCGACGACGGGAAGAGCGGCGCCGCACTACCGCCCGTCTGGCCGCGCCCCCACGCGATGGAGCCCGCCGGGAGCGCCGTCACCGTGAGCGGCGACGTCGTCCTCGTGACCCCGCCCACCGACGACCGGAGCGACGGGGCCAAGCACGGCGACGGCCGGGTCAGCAGCCGGGACGGCGGGAGCAGCGGGAACGGCCGAGACAGCCGGGACAGCCAGAGCAGTCGGGACGGCGGAAGCGGCCACGACCGCCGGGACACCCGCGACACCCGCGACACCCAGGCCGCCCAGCGCAGCCAGGACGCCCGGGACGCCCAGGAGGACCAAGGCAGCCGGAACGGCCGGGTCGCTCAGGACAGCCGAGACGGCCGGCGCAGCCAAGACGGCCGGGACGCCCCAGACAGCCAGGACAGCGGCGGCACCAAGGGCAGCCAGGGCAGCCGGAACGGCGGGAACGGCCGGGACAGCCGGAACAGCGGGAGCAGCGGGAACGGCCGGGACAGCCAGGGCAGCCGGGACGGCGGAAGCGGCCACGACCGCCGCGACACCCGAGACAGCCAAGACTCCCAGGCCGCCCAGCGCAGCCAGGACGCCCAGGACGACCAAGGGAGCCGGAACCGCCGCGACGGCCGGCGCAGCCAGGACGATCGAGACGCCCAGGGCCGTCGAGAAACCCGGGACGGCCAGGACCCGCAAGGCGCCCGGGGTGGCTGGGACAGCCGGAACCGCCAGGGCAGCCGCGCTGCCGGGGACGGCTGCGACCCGTACGCCCTCGAAGCGCTGCGCGAAGTGCTGCGCGACGCCGGTGCCCGTCGGGTCATCGAGGTGCGCGAAGGCGATCCGCTGCCCGAGGGCGCCACCCTCGTCGTCCGCGTCGGCGGCCCCGGCGCCGACCGGGCGCTGCGCGCGCTCGGTGCCCGCGAGCACGGGGACCTGCCGTCGGGCGGCTACCGCCTGGCCGTCGGCCGCGTCGACGGCCGTGCCACCGTCGCCCTCGCGGGAGCCGGCGAGGACGGGCTCTTTCACGGGGTGCAGACCCTGCGGCAGCTGGCCGGTAAGGCCCGGACCCTGCCCGGCGTACGCATCCGCGACTGGCCCGGCACCGCCGTGCGCGGGCTGACCGAGGGGTTCTACGGCACCCCCTGGACCCGCGAGCAGCGCCTGGCCCAGCTCGACTTCATGGGGCGTACCAAGCAGAACCGCTACCTCTACGCCCCCGGCGACGACCTCTACCGCCAGGCGCGCTGGCGCGAGCCCTATCCGGCGGACCAGCGCGCGGACTTCCGCGCCCTCGCCGCACGCGCGAAGGCCAACCACGTCACGCTGGCCTGGGCCGTCTCCCCCGGGCAGGCCATGTGCATGTCGTCCGACAGGGACATCAGGGACCTCACCCGCAAGATCGACGCGATGTGGGCGCTCGGGGTACGTGCCTTCCAGCTCCAGTTCCAGGACGTCAGCTACAGCGAGTGGCACTGCGAGCGGGACGCCGAGACGTTCGGCAGGGGCCCGGAGGCCGCCGCGAAGGCACAGGCCGGGGTGGCCAACGCCGTCGCCGCGCACCTGGCCGGGCGCCACCCGGACGCCGAGCCGCTCTCCCTGATGCCGACCGAGTACTTCCAGGACGGCACGACCGCGTACCGCGCCGCCCTCTCGGCCGGCCTGGACCGCCGTGTGCAGGTGGCCTGGACCGGCGTCGGCGTCGTCCCCAAGACCATCACGGGGCGCGAACTGGCGGGCGCCCGCGAGGCGTTCGGCCCGCACCCGCTGGTCACGATGGACAACTACCCGGTCAACGACTTCGCGCAGGACCGCATCTACCTCGGCCCCTACACCGGCCGTGAGCCCGCCGTCGCGACCGGCTCGGCCGCTCTCCTCGGCAACGCCATGGAGCAGCCCGCCGCCTCCCGCATCCCGCTGTTCACGGCCGCGGACTACGCCTGGAACCCGCGCGCGTACCGCCCGCACGAGTCGTGGCTCGCCGCGATCGACGACCTCGCGGGCGGCGACACGAAGGCGCGGGGCGCGCTGCGGGCCCTCGCGGGCAACGACGCCTCGTCCGTGCTGGGCGCCGACGAGTCGGCGTACCTGCGGCCCCTCGTGACCGACCTCTGGCGTGCGCGCACCACGACGGACCGCGCCCGGATCGACGCTTCCGCCGGGCGGCTGCGCGCGGCGTTCGGTGTGATGCGCGAGGCGCCGCGGCGGCTCTCGGGCAGCGCGCTCGACGGCGAGGTGCGTCCGTGGATCGAGAAGCTGGGGCTGTACGGCGAGGCCGGCGAGGCGGCCGTCGACATGCTGCGCGCGCAGTCGCACGGTGACGGCGCGGCCGCCTGGCGCGCCTCGCGCGAGCTGACGAAGCTCCGCGAGGAGCTGCGGGCGCGCGGGGTCACCGTCGGCGCGGGCGTCCTCGACCCGTTCCTGACGCGGGCCCAGAAGGCGTACGCGGCCTGGGCGGGGCTCGACGGCAAGCAGGCCTCGGACGGCGCGACGGCACGGTTCGGCCGTGAGCGTCCGCTCGCGGCGGTGACGGCGCTGACCGACCCGGGCACCAAGGGCAGCGTCGAGGTGCACGTGCCCGGCAAGGGCTGGCAGCGCGTCGGGACCCTCGCGGAGAGCGGCTTCACCGAACTCGACCTCACCCGGACGGATGATGGTGGCGGCACCGGCGGCGCGAAGAAGCACGGCGGGGGCGTGCACACCGACTCCGGGCGCGCCGATGCCGTACGCGCCGACGCCGTACGCGCCACCCCCACCGACGGCACGGGCGAGGTGCGCCATGTCGTCCCCTGGTACGCCGACACCCCCGCGGCCCGGCTCTCGCTGGCCCGCACCGAGGCCGACGCGGAGATCGGCGGGCAGCCGCGCGAGGTCACGGCGAAGCTGCGCTCCCTGCGCCCCGGCGCCCTGCGCGGGCAGGTCGTGGCCAAGGCGCCGAAGGGCATCGAGGTGCGGGTGCCGGCGCGGACCACGCTGCCGCGTGGCACGGACGTCGAGGTGCCGGTCGGGATCGGCGTCGCCGCGGGCACGCCCGCGGGGACGTACGAGATCCCGGTGTCCTTCGGCGGCGAGACCCGCACGCTGTCGGTCCGCGCCTCTCCGCGTACGGCGGGCCCGGACCTGGCGCGCGGCGCGAAGGCCTCGTCGTCGGGCGACGAGACGAAGGACTTCCCGGCGTCGGCCGCGAACGACGGCGATCCCTCCACCCGCTGGTCCTCGCCGGCCGAGGACGGCGCGTGGTGGCAGGTGGAGCTGGCGGAGCCGGTGCGGCTCGGCCAGGTCGTGCTGCGCTGGCAGGACGCGTACGCGGCGCGGTACCGGGTGCAGACGTCGGCGGACGGCAGGACGTGGCGCACGGCCGCGACCGTGCGGGACGGCAAGGGCGGGCGCGAGGCGATCCGCGTGGACGCGCGCGGGACGCGCTACCTCCGTATCCAGGGCGACAAGCGCGCCACCCGCTTCGGCTACTCGCTCTGGTCGGTCGAGGCGTACGCGGTCGCCGACGGGCGGCGGCCGCGCGGCTGAGCCGCCGCGCGGCCCCTGTCAGGGCGCCACGTACGACAAAGGCCCGGATCGTTTCCTAGGCGGAAATGCCATCGATCCGGGCCATCGCGTCGTCCGCGCCGAACGGCTGGAGGTACGGCAGCCAGCGCGGATCCCGGTGTCCGGTCCCGATGATGCGCCACGCGAGGCCCGAGGGCGGCGCGGGCTTGTGCCGCAGCCGCCAGCCGAGCTCCATGAGGTGCCGGTCGGCCTTGACGTGGTTGCAGCGGCGGCACGCGGCCACCACGTTCTCCCACGCGTGCTGCCCGCCCCGGCTGCGCGGGACGACGTGGTCGACGCTGGTTGCGACGCCACCGCAGTACATGCACCGACCGCCGTCGCGGGCGAACAGCGCGCGCCGGGTCAGAGGAACGGGCCCCCGATAGGGGACCCGGACGAACCGCTTGAGGCGGACCACGCTGGGTGCGGGGACGGTGCGCGTCGCGCTGTGCATGAAGGCGCCGGATTCCTCTAGGCAGAGAGCCTTGTTCTCCAGGACGAGGACGAGCGCGCGGCGGAGCGGTACGACGCCGAGGGGCTCGTACGACGCGTTGAGGACCAGGACGTGCGGCACGGATGCCTCCTATAACGCCGGCGGCGCGTGGCTCGCGCCGGGACGATCTGTTGACAGTCTCCCCTCATGCCTGGTCGAAGCGCCAGCATGTACCGGTAACGGGCTCGAAGTGTTTTCGACCACAGGTGACATGCCACCGGCACGTCACCTGCTTCTTGCCCAGGTGAGCCCTGTCTCTCCCTCGAACATGACAACGATCCACACACAATGCCCCGTTAGTGTGGTGTGTCTGCCCGTTTCCCCCGTGACTTCTCGTCCGCCGGGCAGGCCGCGATACCTGGAGGTACCTGCCGTGTTCTTGTCCGTCCTGTCGGCAGCCGGAACGGACCCGGACGACACGCCGACGCCGAAGCCGCCCACGTTCGAGGACGCCCAGGAGAGCGCCGGGAACGCCGCGAGCTGGGTCGAGCAGAACTGGTCCACGTGGCTCGGCATCGGCCTGCGCATCGTGCTGATCGTCACGATCGCGGTCGTCCTGCGCATCCTGGTCCGGCGCGCCATCACCAAGCTCATAGACCGCATGAACCGCACGGCGAACGCCGTGGACGGCACGGCGCTCGGCGGGCTCCTGGTGAACGCGGAGCGCCGCCGCCAGCGCTCGCAGGCCATCGGGTCCGTGCTCCGCTCGGTGGCGTCGTTCGTGATCCTCGGCACGGCCGCGCTGATGGTCCTCGCCGCCTTCGAGATCAATCTGGCCCCGCTGCTCGCCTCCGCCGGTGTGGCGGGCGTCGCGATCGGCTTCGGCGCCCGCAACCTCGTCACGGACTTCCTCTCCGGTGTCTTCATGATCCTTGAGGACCAGTACGGGGTGGGTGACACGATCGACGCGGGCGTCGCCTCAGGAGAGGTGATCGAGGTCGGCCTGCGCGTCACCAAGCTGCGCGGCGACAACGGCGAGATCTGGTACGTCCGCAACGGCGAGGTCAAGCGCATCGGCAACCTCTCGCAGGGCTGGTCCACGGCCGGCGTCGACGTGATGGTCCGCCCGGACGAGGACCTCGACAAGGTCAAGGCGACGCTGGCGGAGGTCGGCGAGGCCATGGCCAAGGACGAGCCGTGGAACGAGCGCCTGTGGGGCCCGGTGGAGGTCCTCGGCCTGGACAGCGTCCTCCTGGACTCCATGGTGATCCGCGTCTCGGCGAAGACGATGCCGGGCCAGTCCCTGGGCGTCGAGCGGGAGCTGCGCTGGCGCGTCAAGCGGGCCTTCGACGAGGCGGGCATCCGCATCGTGGGCGGCCTGCCGCTCCAGCCGGAGGAGCCCTCGTCCGGCGACCCCACGGCCGCCATGGCACCCCCCTCCGCCTACGCCTCGACGACGTCCCCGCAGTCCCTGGCGACGGCCCCGATAACCCCGCCGCCGAACCTGTCGAAATAGGCCCTGCGCTCCCCCGTCCGGGTGGACCGCGCGTGATCTTCCCCGGGCGCCCGCCCGGCGCCTCCATGCTCCCGCTGGGGCACCCGGAACGGGCGTAGCCTGGCATCAGCGACAGGGAGGACCAGCGATGAGCGCCGATCCCATCACGGAGCCGAGCATGCTGCCGCAGCAGGACCCCATCGATCTACTGATCGCGTTCGAAGAGGCATCCGAGGTGCCGATTCGTCCCGAGTACGTCGAGGGGATGGGCATCGTGCCACCACAGCCCGACGACGAACACAACCACGAGGCCGCCGAGCTGTACTTCCAGCTCCGCTCGGCCGGCATTCGTCTGGCCGGCTTCGGCAACGGCTACCGCGCCGGCCCAGGGGGGCCGTACCACGGCCCTCGTCATTCCCGACTTCTACGTGCGCCGCCGCAGGCCGTCGGAGCTCGACGAGTCGTACCGCAAGGCCCACAAGGGCTGGTACTCCATCGAACTCCTCGCCCTCGTCGGCGAGGTCACCTCCAGCAACCACGAGACGGACACCGGCCCGAAGTACCGCACCTACGCCGCCGCGGGCGTCCCCGTCTACGTCCTGCTCCACCGCCAAGAGGGCAAGGCGTACGCCTACTCCGACCCGGTCCAGGAGGAGGACCCCGCCAAGGCCCACTACGCCACCAAGGTCGAGGTCGAGCTGGGGCGCCCCCTGCCGCTTCCCGAGCCCTACCCGAAGCTCGACACGGCGTTTCTCCTGGAGGAGTAGCACCCCGTGCAACGCCCCGCCCCCGCAGGTAACGACTTGGTTGCCGCGGGGGCGTTCGCTATTGACGGCCTGTTCACGCCAGCCTTACGGTCCTCACGAATTGGAAAGTTTCCTAACAGTTAACGGGCAGCCGAAAGGCCGGTGTCGTGATGGCAGCAGCAGGCAGCACTCCGGGGGCCCCCGGCACGCCGCGCGTCCTGCGCGCCATGAACGACCGCGCCGTACTGGATCTACTGGTCGTCCACGGCCCCCTCACCCGGACCCGTATCGGTGAGCTGACCGGCCTCTCCAAGCCCACCACCTCGCAGCTCCTCGGGCGGCTCGAAGCCGCCGGGCTCGTGCACACCACCGGCAGCCTCAGCGGGCGGCCGGGGCCCAACGCCCTGCTCTACGAGATCGACCCGGGCGCCGGGCACGTCGCGGCGCTGTCCGCCGACCCGACCGGCATCACCGCGCTCGTCGCCGACATCACCGGCACCGTCCTCGGCACCGAGCGCGTGGAGGCCGACGCCATCGCCGAGGACGTACGCCACCGCACCGCCCAGCTCGTCGCGGAGGCCGTCGACGGGGCACTGCGTCAGGCGGGCCTCGGCCACGACGACCTGCGGGCCGCGGTGATCGGCACCCCCGGCGCCATCGACCCGCACACCGGCCAGCTGCGCTACGCCCCGCACCTGCCCGGCTGGCACTCCCGCACCCTGCGCGACGACCTCGCCGCGGTGCTCGGGACCCCGGTGGCCATCGAGAACGACGTGAATCTGGCCGCGGTCGCCGAGCAGTACGAAGGCGCCGCCCAGGACCACGACAACTACGTCCTGACCTGGCTCGACGAAGGCGTCGGCGCCGCCATCGTGCTCGGCGGCACCCTGCTGCGCGGCGCGACCGGCGGCGCGGGCGAGATCGGCTACATGCCGCTGCCGGGCGCTCCGCTGGTGCGCGGCGGTCCGGAGGCCACGCTCGGTCCGCGTGGCGGCGGGGGCGGCTTCCAGAGCCTCGTCTCCGCGCCCGTCGTCCGCGAACTCGCCGGGCCCGGCGCGTCCTTGGCCGACGCCTTCGCCGACGACGTGATCCTCGCCGAGGTCGCCCGCCGCCTCGCCACCGGCATCGCCGCGGTCATCGCCGTGGTCGACCCCGAGCTGGTCGTCCTGTCCGGCTCGGTCGGCCAGGCCGGCGGCGACAAGCTGCGCGTACGCGTCGAGGAGGAGCTGACGGGCCTCGCCCTGCCCTGCCCGCAGGTCCGCATCAGCGAACTCGACGGCGACCCGATCCTCACCGGCGCGCTCCGCTCGGCCCTCACGCAGGCCCGGGACCAGGTCTTCGACACCGCCTGAGCCGCGCCCCGGCCCGTAGTAGACCCCCTCCCCCGTAAAGGAAGCCCGCCATGCCGCGATGGCGCATGCCCACCTGCGCGTCCGCGGCGCTCGCCGCAGCCGGCCTGTTGCTCTCCGGCTGCGCCAACCCGAGCGTCGGCAGCGCGAACGACGACCCGACCGAGCCGGTCACCCTGAAGTTCTGGCACGGCTGGGCCACGCCCAGCGAGGTCAAGGCCATCGACGACAGCATCGAGCGGTTCGAGGAGGCGCATCCCCACATCGAGGTGGAGACCACCGGGAACGTCACCGACACCACCGTCAACCAGGCGCTGCGCGCGGGCGGCGACAAGGCCCCGGACGTGGTGTCCTCCTTCACCACCAACAACGTCGGGCAGTACTGCGACTCGGGGATGTGGGTCGACCTCGACCCGTTCATGAAGAAGACGGGCGTGGACAAGCGGAAGATCTTCCCGAAGACGCTGCTCGACTACACCAGCTACCAGGGCAACCAGTGCGCCCTTCCCCTCCTCGCCGACGCGTTCGGCATGTACTACAACAAGGACGCCTTCGAAGAGGCCGGCATCAAGCGCCCGCCGCACACGATGTCCGAGTTCGAGCGGGTCGCCGAGAAGCTCACCGTGCGCAGCGGCAAGGACTCGTACGAGCGGGTCGGGTACATGCCCAACTTCCGGCTGTACCAGAACAGTCCGGACCGCCTCTTCGCGCAGTGGGGGCCCCGGTACTTCGACGCCGAGGGCAACTCGCGCCTCGCGGAGGAACCGGCGACGTACGACTTCCTGAAGACGGCCCGCGAGCTCGCCGACGCGCAGGGCGGCTTCGACGACCTGGAGAAGTTCCGGCTCACCTTCGGTGACGAGATGTCCGGCCAGAACGCCTTCCTGACCGGCAAGCTCGCCATGCACCTGGACGGCGAGTGGCGCGGCCTCATGCTGACCGACGCCAAACCCAAGTTCGACTGGGGGGTGGCGCCGCTGCCCGTCCCCGACGACCAGGCCGAGACCTACGGGCGCGGCTTCATCACCGGCACGGTCGCCGGCATCGCGCACAGCAGCAAGCACCAGAACGCGGCGTGGGAGCTGGTGAGGTTCCTGACCACCGACACCAACCAGGTGGTGGACTTCGCCAACGCCATCCACAACGTCCCGTCCACGTACGCGGCACTCAAGTCGCCGCGCCTGGACGCCGATCCGACGTTCCGCGCCTTCTTCAAGATTCTGGAGAGCAAGCACAGCAAGGCCCTGCCGCCCTCCACGAACGGCGGCGCCTACGTCGTCTCGCTGATGGACTTCGCGTACTCCGTAGAGGCCGGGCACACCACCGACCTCCGCGCGGGCCTGCGGAGACTCGACGAAGAGATCGACGCCGACACGCTCCAGTCGAAGAGCTGAGGACCCCGAGCCATGGCACGTTCCCTGACCCTCTCCAGTCCCGCGGCGCGCCGCAGACTGCGCACGCTCGGCTTCCTCTCCCCCTGGCTGGTCGGCTTCAGCGTCTTCTTCGCGTACCCGCTGATCGCGACCGTCTACTTCTCCTTCATGCACTACAACCAGATCAAGGAGCCCACCTTCGTGGGCCTGCGGAACTGGGAGTACGTGTTCGACCAGATGCCGCTCTTCGGGCCCGCCCTGTGGAACACTCTCTGGCTGGTCGTGATCATGGTGGCGCTGCGGGTGGTCTTCGGGCTCTCGCTCGGGCTGCTCGTCACGAAGATCAAGACGGGCGTCGGGTTCTTCCGCACCGCCTTCTACATCCCGTACCTGGCCCCGCCGGTGGCCGCCACCGTCGCCTTCGTCTTCCTGCTGAACCCGGGCACGGGCCCGGTCAACGAACTCCTCGGCGCGATCGGGATCTCCGGGCCCAACTGGTTCAACGACCCGGACACCGCCAAGCCCTCGCTGGTGCTGCTCTCCCTGTGGGGCATCGGCGACCTGATGGTGATCTTCATGGCCGCGCTGCTCGACGTACCGAAGGAGCAGTACGAGGCGGCGGAGCTGGACGGCGCCGGGGCGTGGGCCAGGTTCCGCTACGTCACCTGGCCCTCGATCACGCCGATCGTCATGTTCGCGGTGGTCACGGGTGTCGTGCAGACCATGCAGTACTACACGCAGGCCCTGGTCGCGGGGAAGGTCGCCTCCGGGGTCAACATCGGCCCCGGTTCGGTGATCCAGCCCGGCTATCCGGAGCACTCGACCCTCACGGTCCCCCAGCTCGTCTACTCGATGGGCTTCCAGAACTTCAACACCGGCGCCGCGTGCGTGCTCTCGCTCGTGCTCTTCGCCATCGCCATGGCCGTGACGACGCTCCTGATGCGCAAGCGCTCCGGGCTGCTCGCGGCGGAGGACTGAGGACTCATGACGACTACCGCTCTCAGCGCGCCGGCCGCACCCGAACGCACCGCCGCCCCGCTCCGGGGCCCCGCCGCCGCCCGCGCCCGCCGCAAGCGGATCCTGCACTGGATCGCCGTACACAGTGTGGCGATCGCGGTCGCGCTGCTGTTCGTCCTGCCGTTCGTCTTCGTCTTCCTGACGTCGGTGATGAGCGACTCCCAGGCGATGAGCGGCGAGCTGTGGCCGGACTCCTGGCACTGGTCCAACTACAAGACGGTGTTCGACACGCCCGGCTTCCTCGACTGGTGGCGCAATTCGCTCCTGTACGCGGGACTCGGCACCCTCTTCACGGTCTGCTCGGCGATACCCGTGGCGTACGCGCTCGCCAAGTTCCGTTTCCGCGGGCGGCGCGCCGCGATGATGCTCGTCATCTCCACGATGATGCTGCCGCCGCAGGTCATCGTGATCCCCATGTACCTGGTCTGGGCGCAGCAACTGCACCTGTCGGGCACGCTGTGGCCGCTGATCATCCCGATGGCGTTCGGCGACGCGTACTCGATCTTCCTCCTGCGGCAGTTCCTGCTCACCATCCCCAAGGAGTACATCGAGTCGGCGAAGGTCGACGGCTGCGGCGAGTTCCGTACGCTCGTCAAGATCGTCGTACCGATGGCCAAGCCGGGCATCGCCGCCATCGCGCTCTTCCAGTTCTTCTACTGCTGGAACGACTACTTCGGGCCGCAGATCTACGCGGCCCAGAACCCCGGCGCGTGGACCCTGAGCTACGGCCTGGAGTCTTTCAAGAGCGCCCACAGCGTCAACTGGAACCTGACGATGGCGGCGACGCTGCTCGTCATGGCCCCGGTCATCGTCGTCTTCTTCTTCGCACAGAAGGCCTTCGTCGAAGGCGTCACCCTCACCGGAGTAAAGGGCTGAGACACGTAATGAAGCTCGCAGTGGTCGGCGGAGGGTCGACCTACACACCCGAACTCATCGACGGCTTCGCCCGTTTGAGGGACACCCTGCCGATCGAGGAACTGGTCCTGGTCGATCCGGCCGCCGACCGTCTTGAGCTGGTGGGCGGCCTCGCGCGGCGCATCTTCGCCAAGCAGGGCCACCCGGGGCGCGTCGTCACCACGTCCGACCTGGACGCGGGCGTCGCCGACGCCGACGCGGTCCTGCTCCAGCTGCGCGTCGGCGGGCAGGCGGCCCGGCAGCAGGACGAAACGTGGCCGCTGGAGTGCGGCTGCGTCGGCCAGGAGACCACCGGCGCGGGGGGCCTCGCGAAGGCGCTGCGCACGGTGCCGGTCGTCCTGGACATCGCCGAGCGCGTACGGCGTACGAACCCAAACGCCTGGATCATCGACTTCACCAACCCGGTGGGCATCGTCACGCGGGCGCTGCTCCAGGCCGGGCACAAGGCGGTCGGGCTGTGCAACGTCGCGATCGGCTTCCAGCGGAAGTTCGCGAAGCTGCTCGGCGTCGCGCCGGGTGAGGTGCACCTGGATCACGTGGGGCTCAACCACCTCACATGGGAGACGGGTGTACGCATCGGGGGCCCGGGCGGCGACGACGTGCTGCCGAGGCTGCTCGCCGAGCACGGGGACGCGGTCGCCGAGGACCTGCACATGCCGCGCGAGATCGTCGACCGGCTCGGCGTCGTGCCGTCGTACTACCTGCGCTACTACTACCAGCACGACGCGGTGGTCGAGGAGCTGCGGACCAAGCCGTCGCGGGCCGCGGAAGTGGCGGTGATGGAACGGGAGTTGCTGGAGATGTACGGCGATCCGGCGCTCGACGAGAAGCCGGAGCTGCTCGCCAGGCGCGGCGGCGCCTTCTACTCGGAGGCGGCCGTGGACCTGGCGGCGTCGCTGCTCGGCAACGGCGGCAGCCCCTACCAGGTCGTGAACACCGTCAACAACGGCACGCTGCCGTTCCTCCCCGATGACGCGGTCATCGAGGTGCAGGCGACGGTGGACGGCACCGGCGCGAGGCCCCTCGCGGTGGAGAAGCCGGACCCGCTGTACGCCGGGCTCATCGCGCAGGTCACGGGGTACGAGGACCTGGCGCTCCAGGCGGCCCTGCACGGCGGTCGCGACCGCGTCTTCAAGGCGCTGCTCGCCCACCCGCTGGTCGGCCAGTACGCGCACGCGGAGGCTCTCACCGACCGCCTCATCGCGCACAACCGGGAGCACCTGGCGTGGGCGTAGGCACGAGCGTGCTCGCGATCGACGCGGGCAACAGCAAGACCGACGTCGCCGTGGTCGCGGCCGACGGCCAGGTCGTCGGCGCGGCCCGCGGCGGCGGGTTCCAGCCCCCGCGGGTCGGCGTCGAGCCCGCGGTGGACGTGCTCGCAAAGGCGGTGACACGGGCGCTCGCGCAGGCGGGCGTCGACTCCGTGGGCCACGTCTCGGCGTGCCTGGCCAACGCCGACCTCCCGGTGGAGGAGCGGGAGTTGGCACAGGCGTTGCGCCGACGCGGCTGGGGCACGTCGGTGGAGGTCTACAACGACACCTTCGCCGTGCTGCGCGCCGGGCTCCTGGAGGACGCGGAGCCGCGGGGTGTCGCCGTGGTGTGCGGCGCGGGCATCAACTGCGTCGGCATGCTGCCCGACGGGCGCACCGCCCGCTTCCCCGCGATCGGCCGCATCTCCGGTGACTGGGGCGGGGGCGGCGGCCTCGCCGAGGAGGCGCTGTGGCACGCGGCACGCGCCGAGGACGGCCGCGGCGGACCGACGGCACTGCGGGTGGCGCTGCCCGGGCACTTCGGCCTGCCGTCCATGTACGCGCTGATCGAGGCGCTGCACCTGGGGCGCATCCCCCAGGTCAGGCGGCACGAGCTGACGCCGGTGCTCTTCGCCACCGCGGCGGCGGGCGACGCCGTGGCACGCTCCCTGGTGGACCGGATGGCCGACGAGGTCGTCGCGATGGCGACGGTGGCGCTGACCCGCCTCGACCTGCTCGACGAGGAAGCCCCGGTCCTGCTCGGCGGCAGCGTCCTCGCGGCCCGCCACCCCCAACTGGACGACCGCGTACGGTCCTTGCTCTCCGAACACGCCCCCAAGGCGGAACCACGGGTGGTCACCGCCCGCCCGGTCCTGGGCGCGGCGTTGCTCGGCCTCGACCAGGCAGGAGCACCCACTGACACGCACGCGCGCGTGCGGAGCCATTACGAAGGGGGCACGCACGCACACCTGGGCTGACGGCTCCTCCCGCCGCCCGGACCGGACCACGTAGGGGCACCCTTCCCGACTCCGCGCGGCTGTGGTCCAGTTGGGGGCGGCGCACGGGTGCCGTTGGCGAACGCGGCGGTCGGCACGGGCGCGTGCGCCTCGGAAAGCGACGCTCCTGGGCCGGCCAGGCGGACCCCACCCCGGCGCACACCGGCGCCCACCGTGTCGCCCGTCCGCGCCGTGCGCGCGGGCGGGAACCGAAGCTCTCCCCCATACGTGTTCAAAGGCAGGGATCCGCGCAAGATCGCGGCAAGGCCTGTGCGGATGTCAGTCCCTGCGGCAATACTTGCGGCCGTGCACTTCTTCCCGCGCCGCTCGCGTCGGGCGGAAGGAACCGTCCGGTGACCAAGGGGGAGGTCGAGGTCAAGGTGACATATCCGCCGAACGGCAGCGCGGCGCCGTCCGGGCCGCCCGGTCCGCCGGGGTCTCCAGGCCGGGCCGCCGGGCAGACTGCCGGGCAGGTTCCCGGGCTGTCGGCGCCGGCCCTGTCGGCGCCGGCCATGCCGGCCGTCCCGCCCCAGGCGCCGAGCGCCCCGCCCCCGCAGGGGCCGCCGCGGCCGGCCGCCTCCGCGCCGCGCCGCACCGCCTGGGCCGAGGGCACCGACCGGCTGCGCGCCGCCGCGACCACGGAGCCGGGCAGGCTGCGCGTCATCGGTGCCTTCCTCGCCCTGCTCGTCGTGGCGTTCGGCGCGGTCACCACCTGGCAGATGACGGAGCGTTCCGCCGCCGCGGACGACGTGCTGCACCGCAGCCAGCCGCTGAGCGCCGACGCCGCGGCCATCTACCGCTCGCTGGCGGACGCCAACACCGCCGCGTCCAGCGGCTTCCTGGCGGGGGGCCAGGAGCCCGCGGCCGTCCGCGAGCGGTACGAGCGCGACATCGAGCGGGCCTCGCAGAAGCTGGCGACCGCCGCGGCCGCCGCGGGCTCGGACTCCTCCTCGGCCGCGGCCGTCCGCAAGCTGAACAAGCTCCTGCCCCAGTACACGGGCCTGATCGAGCGAGCCCGCGCGAACAACCGCCAGGGCCTGCCGCTCGGCGGCGCCTATCTGCGTTACGCCAACGACAGGATGCAGACGCAGATGCTCCCGGCCGCCGAGAAGCTCTACAAGGCGGAGAACGCCCGCCTGACCTCCGACTACGGCAGCGCCAAGCCCTACCCATGGTTCGCCATCACCCTCGGTGTCCTCGCGCTCGCCGCCCTCGCCTGGGCGCAGCGCCGCAACTACCGCCGCACGAACCGGGTCTTCAACCACGGGCTGCTCGCCGCGACCGCCGCCGCCACGGTGGTCCTGCTCTGGCTCGTCGTCGGCCACACCTTCGCCCGCTCGGGGCTCAACGACTCGTACGACCACGGCGTGCGGTCCCTGAACGTCCTCAACGACGCCCGCATCAGCTCTCTGAAGGCGCGGGGCGACGAGAACCTCACACTGGTGAGCCGGGGCGCGGAGACCACCGAGGTGGCGGGCGAGACCAAGGACAAGTTCGACGTCTCCTACCGCGCGCAGATGAAGCGGCTCGGCGACGGCGACAGCGGACTGCTCGGCGAAGCCGCCGAACTCGCCAAGGACACGCCCGGTGCGAGTCCCGTCCGCACGGCCGTGAAGAACGTGGGCGTCTGGAAGGACCGTCACAAGGAGGCCCGCTCCCGCGACGACTCCGGTGACTACCGAGGAGCACTCGACAAGGTCATAGGCGCCAAGGGCGGCCAGGGTGCCAAGGCGACCGGCGAGTGCTTCGACAACGTGGACGCGGCCCTGGACCGCGCCCTCGCGTACGAACAGCGTGAGTTCAAGCAGGCGGCCGAGGACGGCAGGGGAGCGATGACGGGGCTGCCGGCAGGCGCCGCCGTACTCGCGGTCCTCGGCGCGGCGGGCGCCGTGCTCGGCATCGGCCGCAGGCTTTCGGAGTACCGGTGATGGGGTCAGAGGTGGAAGGGGGCGCGCAGACGATGCGTACACGACGCGGCACGGTCAGGCTGCGCGGCTGGGGCGGAGTCGGCGCGATGGGGGCCGCCTGCGCCCTCATGGGGTCGCTCGTCCTGGCCCTCCCGCACAAGGCCGGCGGCGCGTACACGCAGCCGGCCGACGGCGGCTTTGGTGTCACGGTGGCCGCGCGGGCGGACGCCGACGACTGCAACGACCGGAGCCTGCCCCCGTCGGGCAAGGACGGCCCGACGATCGACGCCATCAAGAACCGCGCGGTCAAGAAGCTGATCGTCGGCGTCGACCAGAACAGCTACCGCTGGGGCTACCGCGACCCGAACAAGAAGGGCGGCGCGCTCGAAGGCTTCGACATCGACCTGGCGCGCGAGATCGCCGAGGAGATCTTCGGCGACCGCGACGCCGTGGTCTTCCGCGCCATCCCGACCAATCAGCGCATCCCGGCCATCCAGAGCGGGCAGGTCGACATGGTGGTGCGCACCATGACGGTCAACTGCGCGCGCCTGAAGGAAGTCGACTTCTCCACAGGCTATTTCGAGACGGGCCAGCAGGTCCTCGCCCCCAGGAAGTCCGGCATCACGGGCTACAACGACACGCTCAAGGGCAAGAAGGTCTGTTCGGCCAAGGGCTCCATCGCCCTGGAGGAACTTGAGAAGAAGAGCTTCGGTGCCGATATCTCCACCACGGTGCCCAACCAGCTCGACTGCCTGGTGCGGCTCCAGCTCGGCGAGGTGGACGCCGTGGTGACCGACAGCGCGCTCGCCGCGGGCCAGGCCGCGCAGGACCCGACGGTCGAGCTCAAGGACAAGGAGCCCTTCACCACCGAGTACTACGGCGTGGCGATGAAGAAGGGATCGGACGACCTGGTCCGCCGGGTCAACAAGGTGCTGCGGGACTACCGCGAGGACGACAAGAACGGCTGGCGGAAGTCCTACGACAAGTGGCTCAAGGACGGCCTCGGCGAGGTGTCCGGCCCACCCGCCCCCGAGTACCGCGACTGAACCGAAGTCGCGGCAGAACCGAAGTATCGTGCCAACGCAGAGCGGAGAGGTGATCGATGAGCGTCACGGGACCCCCTGGTCCGGTGATGGACCGGGACGAGGTGGACCGTGCGCTGGCGCGGCTCGACGCCGAGCACGAGGCGATCGAGACCTCGCTCCTCGCCCTCCAGGACCACGCGGGACGCCGGCTGCTCGAAGGAGCCGCGCTCACCGGCGTCACCCAGGAGCGCTGGACGGCCACGGAGCGCCGGATCACCCTGCTCTGGACCTACTTCGACGCCTACGCCGGCGCCCTGCGCGCCGCGCACGACGTGCGGGCCCGCAGGCGCTGGCCCAGCCGTGACGACCTGGCCGAGCTGACGGAGCTGCTGCGCGGCGAGTCGGTGACCGTCGCGGGCGGCTCCGAGTCCGGCCCCTCCCCGTCGATCACCGGCCCCGCCAAGCTCACCGAGCGGTTCACGCTCGAAGAGCTGGTGGCCCGGATGAACGACCTGTACGCGCACTCCCTCGACATGGTCGTCGCCGCCGACGCCGTGTGGTCGGCGCTGCCCGCCCGCATCGACCTGCTCGCCGCCGAGCTGGCCCGCACCCGCCACCTCGCGCACTCCGTCGGCGTACGCCCCGGAGAGCATCCCGCGGGCGACGACCTGGAGCGCATCACACGCGCCCTGACCGCCCTGCGCGAGCAGGTGATCAGCGACCCGCTCGCGTTCTGGCAGCGGGCGGAGGGCAGTTCGGCGCCCGGCGGCGGCCGTGCGCACACCGACCGCTACGACCGTGAGGCGCGCGCCCTGGAGGAGGTGCGCCGCGAGATCGAGGCGGTGCTCACCGTCCGCCAGGACGCCGAGGCCCGCCTCGGCAGGCTGCGGGACGTGCTCTCCCGCGCGGACCGCACCCTCGCGGAGGCCCGCAGCGCCCGTGGCGAGGTCCTCGCCAAGATCGCCGCCTCGGAGGTGCCCGCCGTCAGCGGCCCGCCGACCGCGCTCCAGGAGCAGCTGGCGATGGCCTCCGACTACCGCAGGAACGCCCAGTGGCACCGCCTCTCCCCGCTCCTGGAGTCCCTGGAGGAGAAGGCCGAGGACGAACTACTGCGCGCCCGCGAGTCGCTGACCGCCGTCACGGCCCCGCTCGCGGTCCGCGCGGAGCTGCGCGGCCGCCTGGACGCGTACAAGGCGAAGGTCGCCCGGCACGGCCACGCCGAGGACCCGCTCCTGGTCGAGCGGTACGACGCGGCGCGCCGGATGCTGTGGAGCGCGCCCTGTGATCTGCGCGTGGCCGAGCAGGCGGTGCTGCGCTATCAGCAGGCGGCCGCCGAGGTGCTCGTGCCGAAGGTCCCGCAGCAGGGCGGGGCCGCCGACCGGAGGGGGGAAGCGTGAGCCAGCGGCAGTGTCAGCGGCCCGGATGCACGGGGTCGTACGAGGACGTCGGCGGCGGCGAGCTGTACTGCGACACATGCGGTCTCGCCCCGGTCGTCGCACCGGACGGCGGGGTGAGTTCGCCGCCGACGGGCATCACGGGCGGCGGCAAGGGGTCGCGTGGCTCGGGCAGTTCGAGCACCCGCTCGTCCTCCCGCTCGTCCCACTCCTCCCACTCCTCCCGCTCGTCCCGCTCGTCCCACTCGCAGTCCTCGCGCCGGTCGGTCTCGGGGCGGCTCTCCCGCTCCCTGTCGGGCTCGTCGACGTCGCGTTCGGTGTCGGTGCGCAGCTCGGGCTCGACGTCCGCTTCGTCGGGGCGCGGGCGGCTCGGCGTGGGGCTGGTCACCGTGCCGGACGTGCCGCGGCCCGATCCGCGCGGCGCGGTGCAGCAGAACCCGGAGGTGCCCGAGCGCAAGCGGTTCTGCTCGCGCTCCGACTGCGGGGCGCCGGTGGGCCGCGCGCGCGGGGAGCGGCCCGGCCGCACCGAGGGGTTCTGCACCAAGTGCGGCCACCCGTACTCGTTCGTACCGAAGCTGAACCCCGGCGACATCGTGCACGGCCAGTACGAGGTCGTGGGCTGCCTGGCGCACGGCGGTCTCGGCTGGGTCTACCTCGCCATCGACCGGGCGGTGTCCAACCGCTGGGTGGTCCTGAAGGGCCTGCTCGACACGGGCGACCAGGACGCGATGGCCGCCGCGATCTCCGAGCGGCGCTTCCTCGCCGAGATCGAGCACGCCAACATCGTGCGGATCTACAACTTCGTCGAGCACCTCGACCAGCGCACGGGCTCCATGGACGGCTACATCGTCATGGAGTACGTGGGCGGCAAGTCCCTGAAGGAGATCGCCAACGGCCGCCGCACGCCCGGCGGCAGGCGCGATCCGCTGCCGGTCGAGCAGGCGTGCGCGTACGGCATCGAGGCCCTCGAAGCGCTCGGGCACCTGCACAGCCGCAATCTGCTGTACTGCGACTTCAAGGTCGACAACGCCATCCAGACCGAGGGCCAGCTCAAGGTCATCGACATGGGCGCCGTCCGCAGGATGGACGACGACGAGTCCGCGATCTACGGCACGGTCGGCTACCAGGCCCCCGAAGTCGCCGAGGTGGGGCCCTCGGTGGCCTCCGACCTCTACACGGTCGCACGCACCCTCGCCGTCCTGACCTTCGACTTCCAGGGCTATACGAACGTCTTCGTGGACTCCCTGCCCGACCCGGACAACATCGAGGTCTTCCGTACGTACGAGTCGTTCTACCGGCTCCTGGTGCGCGCCACCGACCCCGACCCGGCCCGCCGGTTCGCCTCCGCGCAGGAGATGGCCGAGCAGCTCACGGGCGTGCTGCGGGAGGTCGTGGCGCTCCAGACGGGCAAGCCGCGCCCCGCGCTCTCCACGCTCTTCGGCCCCGAGGTGAAGGTCACGGACACGGAGCTGTTCGCGGAGCTGCCGGGCGAGGTGTCGCGGCTCGGGGTGCGTCCGCTCGTCCCCGCGGGTTCGGGCGCCCGCCGTGAACTGCCGCCCGCGCCCCCGGTGACGGCGATCGTGCGGCCCCTGGACGCCACGGCGACCGCGCTCGCGCTGCCGGTGCCGCGCGTCGACCCGAACGACCCGAACGCGGGCTTCCTCGCCGGACTCATGGCCTCCGCACCCGCCGAGCTGATCACCGCGCTGGGGGCGGCGCCCGCCGACTCCGTCGAGCTCCAGCTGCGCGGCCTGCGCGCGCGGCTCGCCATGGGGGAGGTCGCTTCCGCCGCCGAGGCGCTTGCCGGCCTGGAGCGGCGCCACCCGGACGACTGGCGGGTCGTCTGGTACCGGGGCGTCGCGGCCCTGGCCACCGGCGACTTCGAGAGCGCCGCGCTCTCCTTCGACGCGGTCTACGACGCGTTCCCCGGCGAGGCCGCGCCGAAGCTGGCGCTCGGCGTGTGCGCGGAGGTCCTGGGCCAGCTGGACAACGCCGCCGAGTACTACCGCCTGGTGTGGGCCACCGACCCGAGCTATGTGAGCGCGGCGTTCGGTCTGGCCCGGGTGCGGCTCGCCGCCGACGACAGGGCCGGCGCGGTGCGCACCCTGGAGTCGGTGCCGGAGTCGTCCATCCACTACACCGCGGCCCGGGTCGCGGCGGTGCGGGCGCGTCTTCGCCGTCGTATGGAGGGTCAGGTGGCGTCGCCGGGCCCGTCGTTCCTGGACGACCTGACGGCGGCGGCGGGGCAGATCGAGATGCTCGCGGGCTTCGGTCTGGACGCGGTGCGCAGGGAGCGCCTGGCGACCGAGGTTCTGGGGACGGCGCTCGACTGGGTACTCTCCGGTAAGCACTCTGGCCACGTATCCGCGCCACCGGCCACCACCGGAACGCGGACCGTGCTGCTCGGCAGTGATCTGGACGAGCGCGGTCTCCGGTTCGGCCTGGAGCGTTCGTACCGGACACTGGCCCGGCTCGCACAGGGTGGCGAGGAGAGGATCGAACTGGTGGAGCGGGCCAACCGTTTCCGCCCCCGGACGTGGGTGTGAGTGATGTCGCAGATGCCCCAACTGTCTGCCTGCCCCAGCTGCGAGGAGCCGCTGGAGTCGGGTGACCTGTTCTGTGGTGCGTGCGGGTACGACCTGTCGGCGGTGCCGGCCCGCCCCGCCGCCTCGCCCAACGGCGTGGCGAGCACGGCCGGTCAGCCCTCGGAGTGGCCCGTCGCCCCGGAGGCGGACAGCTCCGACGCCCCGGCGCCCACCCATCTGCCCACCGACCTGCCGGGCACCGACTCGGCGGGCACGGAGCTGCCGGAGCCGGAGGAGTACCCACTGCCCGCCCCCGAGGCCACGCCCGCCCCCGAAGGCCCACCGGCCCCGGAAACCATGCCCGTCCCGCCAGGCCCACCGGCACCGCAGGGACCACCCGTCCCGGCAATCACGCCGGCCCTGCAAGGCCCACCGGCACCGCAAGGACCGCCTGCCCCAGCCACTACACCCGCCCCGCAAGGCCCACCCGTCCCGGCCACCACACCCGCCCTGCAAGGACCGCGTACCCCGCAAGGACCGCCCGCACCACAGGGACCACCCACCCCGCAAGGACCGCCCGCACCACAGGGACCACCCACCCCGCAAGGACCGCCCGCACCACAGGGACCGCCCGCACCGCAGGGACCACCCGCGCCGCCCACACCACAAGGACCGCCCGTCCCGCCAGGCCCACCGGCCCCGCAAAGCCCATCCGTCCCCGAAGCCACGCCCGCCCCGGAAACCGCGGCCGACCCGCGCACCGCCCTGCCCGACCCCGCCCCGCCCCCGGGCACCACGCTCTGCGTGGCCTGCCGTTCGGGCCGCGTCGACCCGGACGGATACTGCGAGAACTGCGGGCACGCCCAGCCGCGCGAGCGCGACCACATGGAGCAGGAGCTCGACGCGGTCGCCGCCGTCAGCGACCGGGGCCTGCGCCACCACCGCAACGAAGACGCGTTCGCGATCTCCGCGGCCGCGCTGCCCGACGGCTCCCCCGCCGTCGTCGCGATCGTCTGTGACGGCGTCTCCTCCGCGACCCGGCCCGACGAGGCCTCGCTCGCCGCCTCCCGCGCGGCCACCGAATCCCTCCAGGACGCGCTGGAGCGCGGGACACACCCGCAGCAGGCCATGCACGACGCCATCCTCTCGGCGGCCGACGCCGTCAACGCCCTGGCGGACGAGCCCGCTTCCGCCCGCGAGCACAGCCCCCACCAGAACGCGCCCGCCTGCACCTTGGTCGGCGCGGTCGTCGCCGGCGGCCTGCTCGTGATCGGCTGGGTCGGCGACAGCCGCGCCTACTGGGTCCCCGACGACCGCACCGGGCCCACCGTCCGCCTCACCGAGGACGACTCGTGGGCGGCGCAGATGGTCGCCGCGGGCCTGATGAACGAGGCCGAGGCGTACGCCGACGAGCGCGCGCACGCCATCACGGGCTGGCTCGGCGCGGACGCGTACGAACTGGAGCCGCACACCGCTTCCTTCAAGCCGGACCGTGCGGGTGTAGTGGTGGTGTGCACGGACGGACTGTGGAACTACGCCGAAGCCGTCGAGGAGATGGCGCGGGCCGTGCCCGCCGACGCCGCGGTCCGGCCGCTGCACAGCGCCCAGGTCCTCGTCGGCCACGCGTTGGACGGCGGGGGCCACGACAACGTAACAGTGGCGGTCGTCCCGTTCCCGTACGCGCCCCAAGGGGCAGGATCGGCCTAGCGCCGTACGGGGGCCGTACCGGGGCCGCCGGGGCCGTGAGTATCCGGGGATCTGAGGGGGAGCAGCATCCATGGCCATTTTCTCGAAGTCGAACGTGCCGCAGTTCTCGGTCGACGTCTACCAGAACGAGTTCCTGCCCGAGGGCGGCCGCGAGGTCAACGCCATCGCGACGGTGACCTCCACCGGAGGCGGAACCATCGGTTCCGCGGTGAGCGCGCCGCACCTGTACTCCGCGGGGCAGGGCCCGGACGCCGCCGTGGCGATCATGGTCGACTGCTCCGGCTCCATGGACTATCCGCCGACGAAGATGCGGGGCGCGCGGGACGCCACGGCCGCCGCGATCGACGCTCTGCGCGACGGCGTGCACTTCGCGGTGATCGGCGGCACCCATGTCGCCAAGGAGGTCTACCCCGGCGGCGGGCGTCTCGCGGTGGCCGACGCCGGTACCCGCGGGCAGGCCAAGCAGGCGCTGCGCAGGCTCAGCGCGGGCGGCGGCACGGCCATCGGCACCTGGCTGCGGCTCGCCGACCGGCTCCTCGCCTCCGCCGACGTCGCCCCGACCGCGGTGCGCCACGGCATCCTGCTCACCGACGGCCGCAACGAACACGAGTCACCCGAGGACCTCAAGGCCACGCTGGACGCCTGTGCGGGCCGCTTCACCTGCGACGCCCGCGGCGTCGGCACGGACTGGGAGGTGAAGGAGGTCACAGGGATCGCCTCCGCGCTGCTCGGCACCGCCGACATCGTCGCCGACCCGGCCGGGCTCTGTGCCGACTTCACGCGGATGATGGAGGAGGCGATGGGCAAGGAGGTCGCCGACGTCAGCCTGCGGCTGTGGACTCCAGTGGGCGTGGAGATCCAGTTCGTGAAACAAGTGGCGCCCACCGTCGAGGACTTGACGGGCCGTCGCACGGAGGCGGGGCCGCGCGCCGGGGACTACCCGACGGGGTCCTGGGGCGACGAGTCACGCGACTACCACATCTGTGTGCGGGTGCCGGGCGCCGACCTCGGCCAGGAGATGCTCGCGGCCCGGGTCTCCCTGGTCGTGCCGCAGCCCGACGGCAGTACGCAGACGCTGTCGCAGGGCCTGGTGCGGGCGGTGTGGACGGACGACATGGCGGCCTCCACCTCCATCAACCCGCAGGTCGCGCACTACACGGGCCAGGCGGAACTGGCACACGTCATCCAGCAGGGACTCGACGCCCGCAAATCGGGAGATCTCGACGGTGCGACGGCGAAACTCGGCCGCGCCGTCCAGCTCGCCGCCACCTCCGGCAACGCCGATACGGCGAAACTGCTTTCGAAGGTGGTGGACGTGGTGGATGCCGCGGAAGGTACTGTTCGATTGAAGGCGAAGGTCGCCGAGGCCGACGAGATGACCCTCGAAACCCGGTCGACGAAGACCGTTCGCGTGAAGAAGCAGTCGTGAAGAACGTGTGAAGCAGTAGCGCGGCGCCCCGGCGCCGTGGACCAGTGAGACGCAGTACGTACGGCCCTCGGGCCGGAGAAGGAGAGGGGGAAGCGCCGACATGCCGACCTGCCCGAACGGACACCAGTCGGGTTCCGACGACTGGTGCGAGGTCTGCGGTCACCGCATGGCCGGTGCCGTACCGCCGCCGCCTCCCCCGCCGCCGCCCGCCGCCGGCTACGGCTATCCGCCGCCGCCCCCCGGCCAGGACCCGAACTTCTCGCAGCCCGGCCCCGGGCGCCCGCATCTGGCCGCCGTGCCGGATCCCGCGTCCGAGGCGGAGCTCTGCCCGCAGTGCCGCACACCCCGCGAGGCGAACGCGCCGTTCTGCGAGGAGTGCCGCTGGAACTTCCTGACGAACACCGCGACGTCCTACACCCCGGCCGCGCCGATCCGGCCGCTGCCGAACACCCAGGGCGGACCCGGCGCGCCCGCGCCGCGCCCCGGGCAGCCGTTCCAGCAGCAGCCGCCCGGCGGACACCCCGGGCAGCCGGGCCACCCCGGGCAGGACTCGTACGAGTACCAGGGCTCGCGTCCCTCGCAGATGAACCGGCCGGCCGAGCCGATCCCGCCGTTCGGCAACGGCACCGGAAACGGCGGCGGTCCCGGTCAGGGGGATCCCGGCCAGGGCGGTCACGGCCAGGCCCCGCCCGGCGCCCCGCAGGCTTTCCAGCAGCCGGGTCCGCCCGCGCAGCCGGGTCCGCCCGCGCCGCCCGCGTTCCCGCAGGGGACGGGCGCCCCGCAGGGCCCGCCTCCCCCGCCGCCGGGCTCCGGCGCTCCGTCCTTCGGCGGTGGCAGCGGCGGTGGCGGTGATGACGACTGGGTGATCTCGCCGCCGTCGTCCCCGGCCCCGCCGCAGGAGCCGTTCCAGCGCCAGGACGTGTTCCAGCAGGTCCCGCCGCAGCCGCAGGCCCCGCAAGGTCCGCCGCAGCCGCAGGCCCCGCAGGGACCGCTGCCGCCGCAGTCGCAGGACCCCTTCCAGCAGGGGCCCCCGCAGCAGCAGGCACCCCCTCAGCAGCAGGGCCCCGGCTCGTGGACGGCGACGATCGGTCCCGACCGCGAGTACTTCATGGCGATGATGCAGCGCAGCGGCCCCGAGGCGTCGGGCCTGAACCTGCCCGCGTACTCGCCGGAGCAGCAGCGCCCGCTGGCCGGCAACCAGATCACCATCGGCCGCCGCCGTCACTCCACGGGCGACACCCCGGACATCGACCTGTCGGTGCCCCCGGAGGACCCGGGCGTCTCGCACCAGCACGCGATCCTGGTCCAGCAGCAGGACGGCAGCTGGGCAGTCGTCGACCAGAACTCCACCAACGGCACCACGGTCAACGGCGGCGAGGAGCCCATCCAGCCGTTCGTCCCGGTGCCGCTCCAGGACGGCGACCAGGTGCACGTGGGCGCCTGGACGACGATCACGGTCCGCCGCGACTAGCGGGCCCCGCGGCGGGCGGTCACGTCACAGCGGCCAGGCATACGGCCCTTCGGGGTCGTCAAGCCAGGCCCACTCGTACCGCCCGCGCACGGACACCCCGAAGCGTTCGCGCGCCGGGCGGCCTTCGCGCTCCCACAGCGCGAGCGCCTCGTGCGGGTCGAGGCTGCCCGCGGTCAGCTCCAGAAGGAACCGGAAGAGTTCGTGCTGTAGGGCCCTGCGGGGCAGCCCCCCGGTGTGCTGCTCGTGCGGAACGCCCGTGCCGCCGCCCCGCAACGGCACGAAGTAGGCGGGCGTGTGCAGGAAGCGCCCCTCGGCGTGCTCGGCGTCCCGCACGGTCAGCGCGATCAGCCCGGTGGCCAGCGGCGCGAGGATTCGGGCACCCGGGGTGCACTGGGCGAGCCACAGCCGGGGCACCGAGGTCAGGGTGCAGGTGACGATGATCCGGTCGTACGGGGCGCGCTCGGGGCAGCCGATCGCCCCGTCCCCGGTGATCACGGCCGGGTGGTGCCCGGCCGCCGCCAGGTGCCGCCGCGCGGACTCCGTGATCTCCGGATCCAGGTCGACGGTGGTGACCTGGTCGTCACCGAGGCGGTGGGCGAGCAGGGCGGCGTTGTAGCCGGTCCCGGCGCCGATCTCCAGGACGCGATCTCCTTCACGTACGCGCAGCGCGGTCAGCATCATCGCCATCAGGGACGGCTGGCTGCTGGAGGAGACCAGCTCGCCGTCGCGTACCCGGGTGGCGAGGGGCGCGTCGGCGTAGGCACCGCGCACCCAGCGGGCGCGGCGCTCCGGGTCGGGGTCCTCGCCCCACAGCCGCTCGTGGGCCCCGCCCGTGCTGGTGGAGTAGTAATAGGGGACGAACAGGTGGCGCGGCACGGCCTCGAAGGCCCCCCGCCAGGCCGGGTCGTCCCGCCAGGCCCCGCTCGCCTCGATCTGGCGCACGAGGGCGGACCGGGCCTCGGCGACGAGTGCAGGATCGGGTTCCATGGGTCCACTGTGCTGCGCGGACGCCGCCGATGCGAGTGGCGAGGAGGCTCGGAGCCGCTGCCCGGGGGCGGTGGTCCTAAGCCTTCCGTCCTCGGTCGCGCCGTCTGAGACCATGGACGGTGTGAAAGAGATCCCACGCGGCACGCTTCAGGAGCAGACTTTCTACGAACAGGTCGGCGGCGAGGAGACCTTCCGGCGCCTGGTCCACTTGTTCTACCGGGGGGTGGCGGAGGACCCGCTGCTGCGGCCGATGTACCCGGAGCAGGACCTGGGTCCGGCCGAGGAGCGCCTCGTGCTGTTCCTGATGCAGTACTGGGGCGGCCCGCGCACCTACAGCGACAACCGCGGCCACCCGCGGCTGCGGATGCGGCACGCGCCGTTCACCGTGGACAGGGCGGCGCACGACGCCTGGTTGAAGCACATGCGCGCGGCGGTCGACGAGCTCGACCTCTCCGAGGAGCACGAGCGGACCCTGTGGAACTACCTGACGTACGCGGCGGCGTCGATGGTGAACTCCGAGGGCTGACGGGCGGCGCCTACTTGCCCCACTTGCCCTGCCTGCCTGGGCCGCCTGGGCCCGCCCGGGCCGGCGCCTAGGCGGGAGTGACGGGGAGCCCGACCGCCCCGGCGCGCCGCACGGCGACCGACCCGTAGGCGGTACGGAGCCGGAGCCACGCCCCCGAGGACAGCAAGGTCAGCGCGTCGCCCCGCAGGAACCCGAGCGCCTGCGCGGCATGGGCGGCGCGCACCGGCAGCGGTGTCTCGCCGATGGTCCGGGACCAGATCTCCCGCCCCACGCGGTCCAGTTCGGCTCGCACCCGCCGTTCGGCGGGCAGCTGCTCGACGCGGGACCGGAACTCGCCCACGGCGACCCGCACCAGTTCCCGCACCGTATCCGGAGCCGGAAGCCCCGGCTCCTGCCGCCATCCGCCCCGCGGCGGCAGCACGCCCGCCCACGGCGGCCCGGTGACGGCCCCGGGCACGGCGGCGATCCCAGCCGCCGTCTCGGACTGCGCCGACTCCCCCACGGACTCCAGGAACTCACCCGCGGAGACGGTGACGTCGAGCGGCGTGCCGGGCGTCGTGCCGAGCGGGGCGTCGAGTCCGTGTCCGTACGGCTCGGCGAGCCGCGCCGTACGGATGGCGAGCACCTCGAACGACGGCGGCCGCCCGAACACGGCGAGCGTGTCCCCGGCGGCCTGCAACCGCACCGCGGCGGCCTTGTCGTAGTGGATCAGCCGGGCCAGGAAGGCGGCGAGGTCCGCCGCCTCCCCGGCGTCGGCGAAGTGCAGCCGCGCGGTCGCGGTCATGCGGCGAGTGCCCCCGAACCGCCGTCGGCGGAGTCGTCGACGTACTCCTGGAGGAACTGCCGCTCCTCGGCGGAGATCCGCCGGGGCCGCTGCGCCTCCAGGTCGAAGGGGACGACCACGGTGGAGGCCCGCACATACACCTGGTCCGCGTCCTTGATCTCGTACGCGATGGTGAGCGACGCCGCACCGATCTTCGTCACCCACGACTCGATGGTGACGGGCTCGTGCCGGTGCACCAACGGCTGTACGTAGTCGATCTCGTGGCGGGCCACGACCGAACCGCCGGAGAACGACGGGGATCCGTCACCCGGCGCCAGCCGGAACATGAAGTCGATGCGCGCCTCTTCCAGATACCGCAGGAAGACGACGTTGTTGACGTGCCCGAAGGCGTCCATGTCCGACCAGCGCAGCGGGCACTGGTATATGTGTCGAGCCACTGCCGCCTCAGCCTCGCGTCAGCTTCTTGTAGGTGGCGCGGTGCGGACGGGCCGCGTCCGGGCCGAGGCGCTCGATCTTGTTCTTCTCGTAGGCCTCGAAGTTGCCCTCGAACCAGAACCACTTGGAGTCGCCCTCGTACGCCAGGATGTGGGTGGCGACGCGGTCGAGGAACCAGCGGTCGTGGGAGACGACCACGGCCGCGCCCGGGAACTCCAGGAGCGCGTTCTCCAGGGAGGACAGGGTCTCGACGTCGAGGTCGTTGGTCGGCTCGTCGAGGAGGAGCAGGTTGCCGCCCTGCTTGAGGGTGAGCGCGAGGTTCAGGCGGTTGCGCTCACCGCCGGAGAGCACGCCGGCGGGCTTCTGCTGGTCCGGGCCCTTGAACCCGAAGGCGGAGACGTAGGCACGGCTCGGCATCTCGACCTGGCCGACGTTGATGTAGTCCAGCTCGTCCGAGACGACCGCCCAGAGCGTCTTCTTCGGGTCGATGTTGGCGCGGCTCTGGTCGACGTACGAGATCTTGACCGTGTCGCCGACCTTGATGGAACCGGCGTCCGGCTCCTCCAGGCCCTGGATCATCTTGAACAGCGTGGTCTTGCCCGCGCCGTTCGGACCGATGACACCGACGATGCCGTTGCGCGGCAGGGTGAAGCTCAGGTCGTCGATGAGGACCTTCTCGCCGAAGGCCTTGGAGAGGTTGTTGACCTCGACGACGATGTTGCCCAGGCGCGGGCCCGGCGGGATCTGGATCTCCTCGAAGTCCAGCTTCCGCATCTTGTCCGCCTCGGCGGCCATCTCCTCGTAGCGCGCGAGACGCGCCTTGGACTTGGCCTGACGCCCCTTGGCGTTCGACCGCACCCACTCAAGCTCTTCCTTGAGGCGCTTGGCGCGCTTGGCGTCCTTCTGCCCCTCGACCTTGAGACGGGTCTGCTTGGTCTCCAGGTACGTGGAGTAGTTGCCCTCGTAGCCGATGGCGCGGCCGCGGTCGAGCTCCAGGATCCAGCCCGCGACGTTGTCGAGGAAGTACCGGTCGTGGGTGACGGCGACGACGGTGCCGGGGTACTTCGCGAGGTGCTGCTCCAGCCACTGCACGGACTCGGCGTCCAAGTGGTTGGTGGGCTCGTCGAGGAGCAGCAGGTCGGGGGCTTCGAGGAGCAGCTTGCAGAGCGCGACGCGGCGCTTCTCGCCACCGGAGAGATTGGTGACGGACCAGTCGCCGGGCGGGCAGCCCAGGGCGTCCATGGCCTGCTCCAGCTGAGCGTCCAGGTCCCACGCGTTGGCGTGGTCCAGGTCCTCCTGAAGCTTGCCCATCTCCTCCATCAGCGCGTCGGAGTAGTCGGTGGCCATCAGCTCGGCGACCTCGTTGAAGCGCTTGAGCTTGCCCATGACCTCCTTCGCCCCGTCCTGCACGTTCTCCAGGACGGTCTTGGACTCGTCGAGGGGCGGCTCCTGGAGGAGCATGCCGACGCTGTAACCGGGCGAGAGGAAGGCGTCGCCGTTGGAGGGCTGCTCGATGCCCGCCATGATCTTGAGCACCGTGGACTTACCGGCGCCGTTGGGGCCCACGACACCGATCTTCGCGCCAGGAAGGAAGCTCAAGGTGACGTCGTCGAGGATCACCTTGTCGCCGTGCGCCTTGCGCGTCTTGCGCATGGTGTAGATGTACTCAGCCAAGAGAAACCGTCCGGCAATCAGTGAGTGGGCAGATACACCCCATCTTGCCTGACGGCCGCCCCCAGGCGGAAACCGGCTGGTTGCCTGCCGGGCGGCGGTCGTCACGCTTGGTCAGTCGAGTGACCCCGTGTTCACTTCTCGGTGGGTGTCTCCGGCGTGCTCGTCGGGGCCTTCTTCTGGCGGAGGAAGAAGACCGCCGCGCCGCCGAGCAGGACGAACCCCACGGCGATGCCTGTTATCAGCGGCGTATTGCCGGAGCTGCCGGTCTCGGCGAGGTCGGCGCCGCCCGAGGTGCCGCCGGCCGACGCGGGGCTCGGTTCGGAGACGGGCTGTGCCTTGGTACCGAGCGCGGTGCCTTCCGTCCGGCAGTCGAGCACGCCCTTGAACCGCTTCTGCACGCCGTTCGGTCCGGTGATCGTGAAGTCGTAGGGCTGGTCCTCCTGCAACGGGATCGTCACCGTCTGCGACGCTCCCGCCTTGATCGTGTGCTTGAAGCCCATCAGGTGGAAGGTGAAGGGGGCGTCTCCCTTGTTGCTCGCGGTGATGTCCACGCCACCCTTGGCGCAGTTCTTCTCCGCCGAGAGCGCTGGTATGGCACCCTTTTCCGCCCAGTCGGCCGTCACCCTCGCCGACACCGTGGATTCGCTGGAGCCTGCGAGGATCTGTGTCTGGCTCCTGGTCTCGGAGGTGAAGGCCCTGCCGACCGGCACGGTGGTCGACGCCTGCACGGAGAGCGCGGCCGAGCCGTCCGGCGCGTCCTTCGGCACGTCGAAGTAGAGCCGGCTGCCGTCCCGCGCGGACTTCACACGCTTGCCGTCCTTGCCGACCACCTTCACTCCGCTCGCCGCCGAGTCGGCGGGCGGGGTGACCGTCACCGCCTCCGCGTCGGTCCGCACGGTGACCGGGCCGAGCCGCTCCCCCGCGCGTCCGGAGACGGCGGGCGGATCCAGCGTCAGCGACGCCTTGGGCTCCACGCCCGCGCGTGCGCTCTTGTGCAGATAGTCGGCCAGTTTCTCGGCCTGCGGGTCGAGGGCGTCGACGTGCGCCCCGTCCGAGTACCGCCAGATCGCCACCTGGGTGCCGGCCGCGGCGGTCTGCTCGGTGAGGGACGTCGCGCCCGCCTTCTTGGCGAGCGCCGCGAGGTCGTTCACCTGCGGGTAGGAGTGCTGGAGGATCCAGCGGATCCTGCCCGCGTCGCGGTTGTCGTTCAGCGACGTGCCGCTCCAGGGGGTCTCCTGGTACTTGGCGTCCTTCTGGGTGGGGTTGTGGATGTCGACGCAGTACGTCTGGAGGGTGCCGCCGCCTTCCACGGACATCTCGAAGAGCCCGGCGGGCACCTGCTGCGAGCTGCCGCCCTCACGGACGACCGCTTGCTCGTATGTCTGGAGCCCGCCCAGCGTCGCGGTCGCACCGCCCCCGTGCTGCGGCACCTCTTCGGCCACCGCTGGGCCCGCGCCCACCAACGCCCCCGCGGCGAGGAGCCCCGACGCCGCGGTCACGGCGGCAAGGCGGGCGGCGCCTCGGCTGCGTCTCGGCACCGCGGACGAAGCAGGCGCCGCACAAGACGCAGTAAACGCAGTACACGCAGAAAACGCAGAAAACGCCGAAAACACTGAATTCCCCTCCGGGCGGGACCCGTTCATACCGTGGGGGGTGGTCCCGCCAGCAGATCGAAAGGGGCAGGATCCCCTGCCACCTGCGTGGCATCACCTGCCAACTGCCCCGTGAGCTACGTCCGGCATCCTAGGGAAGCGGCGCACCACGACCCTCAGTCATACCGTCGTATAACCGATCCGACTCGGAATCGTTATCGCCAACGCCCCTCCCGAGCTGGGCTTATCGACAAATCAACGGGCATTCAGAGCGGCTGGGCAACGCAGTTGACTGACCGTCACCATCAGCCCACCGGTTCCGGCTCCGGTGCCGGCTCCCGCAGGGGCAGGGGGTCCGTCAGCGACGCGTCCGCCTTGCCCACCCGCCGGAACGCCGCGGTTCCGCGCGACAGGTCGTGGCCGATGGCCTGCGCGTCGATGTCCGCCGACGTCCAGTGCTGCCCGCCGCGCTCCTCGTCGCGCACCTTCAACCGCCCCTGCACGATGACCGGTTCGCCGACCGCGAGCGATCCCTGCACGTTGCTGCCGAGTGTGCGCCTGGCCCAGACCGTGAAGAAGTTGGTGTGCCCGTCGTTCCAGGTGTTCTTCACCGCGTCGAAGTACCGCGCCGTCACCGCGAGCCGGAACCGCGCCACCGGTCCCGACGGCAACTCCCGGTACACCGGCGTCGTCGCGACGTTCCCCACCACGGTCACCATCGTCTCGTTCATGCCCTGCCCCTCCCGTGCGTCCGGCCGGCCGTCCGGCCGTCCGTCGTCCGTCCGTGCCGCCGCGCCTTTCCGCGGCTGCGCTCTCAGACTGCACCCGTCCGGCCGAACCCGCTGAGCCCTGTGCGCTACCCACCGGTTGTGGACAACTCGGTCACCCGAAGGTGTCCTTCACCCGCCCTCACCTGCCCTCACGCGCCCTCACCCGCCATCGCGCGCCTTCACACGCCTTCTCCTTTCTCCCGAGCTCCACCTCCCTCACCCAAAGGCCCCACGCAACCCCGTCACCCGCACGTACTGCTCCCTGACCTCCAGATACCGCAGCAGCTCGGCGGCCACCGGATCGAGGACCCGGGCGCGCCCGCACCCGGCCGCCGCCTCCCGAAGCCGCCGCTCCGCCTCCTGCCCGTACCGCCGCGCGGGTCCCCGCGCGGCCAGCCGGCTCGCCCACTCCACGCACGGGCCGCCCACGATGCCCGACAGCATCAGCAGCACCGGCACACCGAGGTTCGGGTCGGCGATGCCGATGATCTGCCCCAGCAGCCAGAGCCCGCCCACGACCTGGAGCATCGACATCGCCGCCTGCGCGAGGACCGCCGCCGGCCACCAGTTGGGCCGCGGCGGACGACCGACCGGCACACCCGCCGTCACCGCCAGCCTGTCGAGCGCCTCGGGCAGCCCTTCGGCACCGCGCACCGCGGCCTCCCGGACAGCCTGCCCCCACGGCACGGGCAGTCCCGCGGCCGCCTCGTCGGCCACCGTGCGCACGGCGTGCTCCACGCGCTGGCGCGCCGTCACCTCCTCGTCGACCGGAGGCAGGGCCACGGGCGTCACGGCGGCACCGTGCGGCGAACGCTGCGACTCGTACCACCGCCAGAGCCTGAGCCAGGGGTCGCCGCACGCCTTGCCCGCGTGTCTGCGCCAGGCCCGTTCCGCCGCGTCCCCGGCCGCCGCTGCGCCCACCGCGTCCGCGAGGCGGTCGGCGAACTCCTCACGGGCCTCCTCGCTGAGCCCCACGCGCCCGCGGCTCCGGCTGCGGGGCGCCCCGTCGACGTACACCGGACGCAGGCGTCGCGCGGCGGCGTCCAGGTCGGCGGAGAGGCGGCGGACGGCAGCGCCCCGCTCCTGGGTGAACTGGCCGAGAGCCTCCCGCAAATCGCCGATCCCCTCGCCGGTCAGCGCGGAAATGGCGAGCACCGTGGCGCCCGGCTCGCCGTGTTCGCCCAGTGCGATGCCGTCCTCGTCGAGGAGCCGGCGCAGGTCGTCGAGGACCTGGTCGGCGGCGTCCCCGGGCAGCCGGTCGATCTGGTTGAGCACCACGAAGGTGACCTCGGCGTGCCCGGCCATGGGCCGCAGATACCGCTCGTGGAGCATCGCGTCCGCGTACTTCTCCGGGTCGACGACCCAGATGACGGCGTCGACGAGCCCGAGGATCCGGTCGACGTGCTCACGGTGCTCGCCGACCGCCGAGTCGTGGTCGGGCAGGTCGATCAGTACGAGCCCCTGGAGCTCGTCGGCACCGGGACCCTGGAGAGGGCGGCGGCGCAGCCGCCCCGGGATGCCGAGCCGGTCGAGCAGCCCCGCGGCGCCGTCCGTCCAGCTGCACCCGATGGGCGCGGCGGTGGTCGGCCTGCGTACGCCGGTGTCCGAGATCATCACGCCGGCGAGAGCGTTGAAGAGGGTCGACTTGCCGCTGCCGGTGGCGCCCGCGATGGCGACGACGGTGTGCCGTTCGGAGAGCCTGCGCCGGGCGTCGGCCTCATCGAGGACCCGTCCGGCCTCGGCGAGCGTTTCGCCGTCGAGGCGGGTGCGGGACAGGCCTACGAGTTCGCGCAGTGCGTCGAGCCGCGCGCGCAGGGGCCCGTCGTACGACGTGGGGGGCGCGGCGGGGGCGTAGGCGCGGGTGGTGGTGACGGGTTTTGAGGCGTCCGTGACACGGCGTGCGATGAGGCCGTCGCCCCAGGCCTCTTCGGAGTCGGCGGTGGGCTGCCCGGGGCCGAGGCGGGGGCCGGGGCCGGGGCCGGGACTGGGTTCTTCGGGGGACCGGCTGGACTTCTGCTCGGGGTGTCCTGTGGAGGACCGACCGAGCCGGCCGGCCTCCACGGGGCGCCCCGGCGCCGCCGGGCCTGCCGGGCCTGCTTGGTCAGCGGCATCGACCATGGAGGCCGTACCAGCCGTGGAGGCCGTGCCCGCCTGGCCTCCCGCGCGCCCTGCGCGCCCCGCAAGTCCCACGCGCCCGGCAGCCGCCCCCTCCCGCTCCTGGCGCTCGCCTCGCTCCTCCCGTTCACCTCGCTCCCTTCGCTCCTCCCGCTCCTCCCGCTCGTCGCGTTCGGTGTGATCAGTGAGGGCCGTCACCTCGGTCACCTCTCCTTCTGCAGTACGGACAGGGCGGCGATCAGCTCGGCCTGGGGTTCGGGGTGCACGTCGAGGGCGTACAGGGGTGCGAGCCGCCGTTCGCGTTCGGCGGCGAGGACCTTCTCCAGGTAGTCGGTCAGCAGGCGTCCGCCCCGGTCGCGCAGCCGGACTGCGCCCTGGGCGCCGATCCGCTCGGCGAGGATCTCCCCGGCCGCGCGGGCGCGGTGCCCGCCGAGGAGGGCCGTGGCGAGCAGCGCGGCCACGACCTCGGGGTCGGGCAAACCGTTTCTGTCGATCTCCTCCAAGCCGCGCACCTCGTCATCGGCGTACTCCTCAAGGACACGCCGCCATCTGCGGACGGCCATCCCGATGCGGTGCTCGGCGCTCTCCACCTCCGGGTCGCGGTCGTTGAGCCCCGGGGCGTTCGCGGCGGGTTCGCGCCGCCAGGCCTCGTCGACGCGCTCGTCGGCGGCGGTGACGGCGCACAGCAGCAGCGCCTCCAGGCTCTCGGCGATGGCGTCGAGCAGTTCGCCCGGCCCGCAGTCGAGCGGATAGCTGCGCCACCGCTTCAGGGCGTCGCCCGCCAGTACGCCGCCGGCCTGCAATCGGTCCTTCACGCGCGCGTACTCGTAGTCGTACGCCTCGTCGACGGCGGCGGTGAGCCGTAGGGCGGCGGCGTACTGGGCGGCGACGGCGCCCGCCAGTTCGGGCAGCCGGGAGTCGAGGGAGTGCAGGACGCCGTGGGCCGTGCGGGCGATGGCGGTGGCGCGGGCGGCGGGTTCCTGGACCCGGTGGGTGAGCCAGGTCCGCAGCGGCGCGACGGCGGTGGCGGGGAGCAACCCGCCACCGCCCGCGGACTCGGGCAGTTCCGGCACGGTGAACCGCGGCACGTCGCCGAGCCCCGCCTTCGCGAGGAGGGCGCCGTACTGCCGTGACACCTCCGTCACGACCTGGTGGGGCACGCGGTCGAGGACGGTGACGAGGGTGGCGTCGTGCTCCTTGGCGGTACGCAGCAGATGCCAGGGCACCGCGTCGGCGTACCGGGAGGCGGTGGTCACCATCACCCATACGTCGGCCGCGGAGATCAGTTCGGCGGCGAGGCAGCGGCTTTCGGGGACGAGTGAGTCGACGTCGGGCGCGTCGAGAAGGGCGAGCCCGCGCGGCAGGGTGTGGGCGGTCTCGATCCGCAGGGCGCGTCCGTGTTCCTCGGCGCCCCCGACGCCGCCCCCACCGCCGTCGCCGTACGCCGGAACGTCGTCGTTGTCGTGGTCGTCGTCGTTGCCCCCCTCGCCGTCCTGCGCGGCCTTCTTCGGGGGCATCCAGACGCGGGTCAGGTCGGGCAGGACGCGCATCCCGGCGAACCAGTGGTGATCGTCCGGATGGCAGACGAGCACCGGCGTACGCGTCGTGGGCCGCAGCACCCCCGCCTCGCTGACCTGCCGGCCGACGAGCGAGTTCACCAGGGTGGACTTGCCCGCCCCGGTGGATCCGCCGATGACGGCGAGCAGCGGCGCTTCGGGCGCCTTGAGCCGGGGCACCAGGTAGTCGTCGAGCTGTGCGAGCAACTCGTCCCTGTTGGCACGCGCGCGTGGCGCCCCCGGCAGGGGGAGCGGAAAGCGTGCGGCGGCGACACGCTCGCGCAGGGCGGAGAGTGCGTCAAGCAATTGAGGCCGTACGTCCAAGGTCACCACATGCGAAGAATGCCCAATTTTGATGGTTTTCTGAAGCATATGAGAGCCTCTGCGCGCCGATCGGACACCACAGAGGGAAGGGATGGCCGGGGCGCAGGCATAACGAGTGCACAACACCCGGGGCGTGAGGCGCCAAAAGCGATGCGAGATTCGCACCTGCCTGCGATTATCAGGACCGCTTCACCGAACCTCCACATCGCGGCGCGGAGGCGAAGCACCAGGGACGGGGACCCGGGAGCCCTATCCTTGTCCCCGGCAAGGTCACGGATCTCCCCCACATCCGGATTCCATGCCACCCGGCCACACCCGGCCCCCGTAGCTCAGTGGATAGAGCAGGCGCCTTCTAAGCGCTTGGCCGCAGGTTCGAGTCCTGCCGGGGGCACTTATCGCCCATGCGGGCTTCGGCCCTCCCCTGGAGGGCCTCTCTTGCCGACCGCGGCAGGGGGGCGGCATCGCGACGCGGTTACAGTGATCACTCCGTAGCACTCGCGACAGCACCACACACGCTCTGGAGGGGCACACGTGCGGGCGGAACCCCTGCCGATACGCGTGCCGGTCGGGCATGACGCGGGACGTTGGGCCAGCCGTACGGCGCAGCGTCGAGTCCTCCTGGTGGTACACAACACCACCTCCGCCGGTCGGCTCCTCGATGTGCTGCCGCTGTTCCATGACGACTTCCGCGTGCAGTTGCTTCTGACGTCCACGGGATCCTCGGCCTTTCAGGGCGGAGTCGATGAACTCGCCGCCGATCTCGGCCTTCCCGTGCTGCCCTGGGGTCAGGCGCTTTCCACGCCCGTCGATCTGGCCGTGTCCGCCAGCTTCGGTGGGCAAATCGATGCGATTCAGGGCAAGTTGACCATTCTCTCGCATGGCGTTGGATACACTAAGAAGCTAGCCGGGAGCCGGGAGCCGGGAGCCGGGAGCCGGGAGCCGGGAGCCGGGAGCCGGGAGCCGGGAGCCGACGTTCGGGCTCTCTCCGGAGTGGCTTCTTGCCGACGGCAAGCCGTTCATGGACGGGCTCGTCCTGTCGCACCCCGAGCAGACGGACCGGCTGCGTCGTGTGTGCCCGGAAGCCGTGGATGTCTCCGTGCTCGCCGGCGACCCCTGCTTCGACCGGATGCTCGCCGCGCGCCCGTACCGCGACCGCTTCCGGCGGGCCCTGGGCGTACGACGGGGCCAGCGGCTCGTCGTACTGAACTCCACCTGGAACCCGGAAGGCTTTTTCGGTAGCGGCGGCGGTAGCGGTGGCGGCCAGGACGTCTTTCCGGGGCTTCTTCCCCGGCTCACCGCGGAGTTGCCCGCCGACGACTACCGAGTGGCTGTCGTGCTGCACCCCAATATCTGGCACGGACACGGCCCCGGCCAGATCCGCGCCTGGCTGGACCGCGCCCTCCGCAGCGGGCTGACCTTGATCGACCCCGCTCACGCCTGGCGGCAGGCCCTGCTCGCGGCCGACGCCGTCGTCGGCGACTTCGGTGCCGTCACCTACTACGCGTCCGCCCTGGGAACCCCCGTACTGCTGGCGGCCGACGGGCGGGACCGGCTGGACCCGGACACGCCGCTCGCCGCGTTCGTCCGGGGCGCGCCGCGCCTCGACCCGTACGGCCCCTTGCGGCCTCAGGTGGAGCGGCTGCTGGCCGGTCACCGCCCGGCGGCCGACCCCGCGGAGTTCGTCACATCCGCCCCAGGCGCCTCGGCCGCGCTCCTGCGGCGGCATTTCTACGCGCTGATGGACCTCCCCGAGCCCGAGGCCCCCGCTCTACTGGAACCCTTGCCCCTGCCCCCGCACACCCCGCCACGGCGTACCGCCCCGCTGCGCGTCCTCACCCGCGTCACCGGCACCGACGTCGTCGTCGAGCGAGCCACCGAGCACCCGTACGGCGCGGATGGGGACGTTCACCTGGCGGTGGACGAGGAGACCCGGGACCCGGGCGATCTGGAGCTTGCCGACGTGATCGTGCGGGACGCGCCGAAGGACGACCCGCGTCTGGGCGGGCCGGAGCTGTGGACTGCCGAGACCCTGGGGCGGTACGCGCACAGTGCGCTCGCCGCGTACGTGAGCAGCCCCGGCAGCTGCACGGTGCGCAGCCGGAAGCACGGGCTGCTCCGGCTGTCCGCGCACCCGGAGGCGGACGCCGACCCCGCGGCGTACGCCTCAGCGCTGTACGCGTGGCTGGTGAGCGGCGGCAGCGTGCCGCACGCGAACGCGCCGTCCGGGGTCTTCGTCACGCTCCGGGTGCACGTGGCCGGAGGCGTGCACCCGGTGGCCGTGACAGCCGGCTGACGCCCCCTCACGGCGCAACCGCGGCCCGACGAGATACCGCAGGATGCGCACCAGCCTCGGGTATGCCGTCGCCGGACGCCTGCCCCCGGTCGCCCTGACAGGCCCGCCAACACCCCCTCACAGCGCAACCGCAGACCAACGGACACCACAGGTACGCAGGCAGCGTCCGGAATGCACGCGGCCGGAGGCCAGCCCTCCCCCGTCCCCTGTCAGCCCCCCTAACGCCCCTCGCAGCGCAACCGCAGCCCCGCGAGGTACCGCAGGTGTGGAGCGGCCTCCGGAGGGAGTAGGGGCTCCGCCTCGGTGATCTTCGTCAGTGCTTCGCCGTGCTCGCCCGCGTCAAGGAGGGTCTCGGCGAGGTCCGTGAGCGCGCGGGCACGGTTGTAGCTCTCTCCCTGCTCCTTGAAGTAGTTCGCCGCGGACTCCAGCAGCCTCTGGGACTCCGCCAGCCTCCCCATGCCGCGCAGGGCCCGCCCCTGGTGGCGTTCGGCCAGCGCGAGGGCCCGGCCCACGTCCTGCGCCCCCTCCTGCCCGGGAGCGATTCGCCGATAGATGCGCTCGGCCTCGACGAAGCGCTCGTAGGCGGCCTCGTACCGCCATCGGTAGAGCGACAGGAGGCCGAGCAGTTCGACGGAGGACGCCTCGCCTCGTACGTGCTCCGCAGCGCGTTCGCTGTCGACGGCGGCACGCGCCTCGCGCTCCGCCTCGTCCCACTGTTCGAGTTCTCCCAGGCAGTGGGCGAGCTGGAAGTGGAGCCCCGCCGCCCTACGGGACAGCGGCCGGCGCTCGTCGGCGCACCGGGCCGCCACGCGCAGCGCCGGCAGCACCTCGTCCCAATAACCGGCCTTCAGTTGGAGTGGCCACAGCGCCCGGGCCAGCCGCAGCGCCGTCACGGAATGCGCGTGCTCCACGGCCACGGACACCGCCCGGACCACGTTGCCGACCTCGGCCGCCAGCGCTGCCACGCCCTGCGCTTCGTCGCGGTACGCGTCCCCGTCCCCGTCCTCCGGCGCGGGCTCGGTGCGCCAGCTCTGCGGCAGTGCGGCGTGGGCCGCGTGCAGAGCGCGGTTCAGCACGGCGTCGAGCGCGCGCTCCACCGCGGCGGAGCACTCGGCCGCACCGTGCTCCGGGCCGGCGGTGTCGGCCAGGTAGCGCCGCACCTCGGGGCGGAAGCGGTAGCGGTCGTCCGCCGCCGGGTCCAGCAGCTGGACGTCGCACGCCTCGGAAAGCATCCGGGCCGCCTCTCGGGGCGTGGTGCCCGCGGCCGCGGCGGCGAGGCGGGCGTCCACGAAGGGCCAGCCGCCCAGCGCCGTCAGCCGGACGAGCCGCGCCGCTTCCGGGCTCAGGCGGCCGCACGCGTTCCGGGCGGTGTCGCGCACCGGGTCGTGGCCCGGCCCGTCGGCGGTCGGCTCCACGGCGTCCTCCTCCTCGGTCTGCAGACGTACCGCCTCGGCCTTGAGGGCGAAAGCGTTGCCCTCACACCGCTCCAGCAGCCGGGGCAACCGGGCCTTGGCCCGCGCGGCCTTGTCCGGCCCTGCCACCCTCCTCACCATCTGCACCGCGTACCGGTCGCTCAGGGGAGGGACAGGGACGCGTTCCGCCTCCAGCGCGAAGGGCCGGCCGGACACGACGACCAGCAGGAAGACGTCGGGCGTGGCGGGGACGAGAGCGCGGACCTGGGCGACGGAGGAAGCATGGTCGACGACCAGCAGGGCCCTGCGGCCCGCGGTGAGCCGACGGTAGAGCTGTTCGCGGCCCGAGGCGCTGGGTGGCATCCGCTCCGGCGGGACGCCCATCTGCCGCAGCAGGCGGAGCAGGACCGTGGCGGGCCCCGGGCCGTGCCCGCCCGAGGGGTCGCGCAGGTCGACGTAGAACTGCCCGTCGGGGAAGTCGGCGTAGAGCACCGCGCCCAGGTGCAGCGCCACGGCGGTGGTCCCGATCCCCGGTGGCCCGTGGAGCAGGGCGACGCGCGGACGCCCGTCGGCGGGGCGGGTCGCCTCCCGCCTCAGCTGCCGCAAAACCTTCTGACGGTTGGTGAAGTCCCTCGACGCCGGCGGAAGTCCCTGTCCCGGGAGCAGCGCCATGGTCTGCTGCGCGGAGAGGCTGTGCATGAGGAGTGCCCACTCGCCCGCCCGCTGCGGGTCGTCCCCGAGGCGTGCGTGCACCTGGCCCGCCAGCGCCTGCCACTCCTGCGGGGCGGTCGGCCGCGGCGTCTCCCGCCTCATGGTCCTTCTCGCCAGCGCCCCGGTCGACAGGAGCGCCTGCTTGCCCATCTCTCCCGCGGCGCCGCCCCACGCGGCCGTGAGAAAGGCGGTCAGCGCGCTCAGCGCCACGGTTTCCAGCACGTCGGCCCCTCCCCTGTCCCGTTCCGACCTGTCACCGATCCGGTCTCTTCGGGACTTTATCCCCGCGCCAACAGGCCTTGGGAACATTTGAGCCTGCGTCAACTACGCCTGACTGACCGGTTCGTGCCCCAATATCCGTCTGTGTATCCGGTCCGCGCGGGCGTCACGGCCGGGTCGGCCGTAGTCTCTGGCCGTCGCAGGCGGTGGAGTACCGGAGTGGAGCAGGGGGCGGCGGGCATGCGGTCGAGGTGGCGTGTGGTGGTGATCTCAAAGCGCTGCGGCTCCGGGCGCGGGACGTGCCCGGAGCGGTGAGCGAGACCCAGCAGGGGCCCGTGCCGAAGTACGACCCGCCCGTCCTGGTGAAGGGCCCGGGGTGTCAGGAGGTGTTCGACATTCGACATGCTGGTCGCGCAGGGCTCGTCCGTCTCCGTGCTCCAAAACTTCTGGTGGAAGAAGGAGCGCTGGGTCGGCCGGACCTGGCTGGCCTCGTACGAAGGGGATGCGGCGGCGGAGCGCTTCCGGGCGTTCGAGGAAGGCCGTGAGACCTGCGAGACCTTGGTGGGCCGGACCCCGGAGGGCAGGGTCGACTCCCGGATCTCCGTGGGGAAGGTCCCCGGGCCGAAGCTCGGCGATGAGGCCGTCGCCTTCGAGCTGAGCATGGACGGTCCCGACGGCGGCGTGCCGACCGACCGCCATGTCATGGTGCGTGTCGGTTCGCTCACCGTCGACGCCAGTGACCGGGGCTTGGCGGGGGCACCGCCCCGCTTCCCGCTCGACGTGGTGGTCCACAAGCAGGTCGAACGGCTCGTGCGGCTCGTGCCACTCGTGCGGCAGTCCCGTACCTGACGCGGGACGGTGGCGAGCTCAGGATCTCGGCCTTGGGTCTCGGCCTTGGGTCTCGGCCTTGGGTCTCGGCCTTGGGTCTCGGCCTTGGGTCTCGGCCTCGGGCTCGGCCTCGGGCTCGGCCTCGGGTCTCGGGCGTCACGCGGCGCGCCCGCCTACGCCCCGCCCCCCTCGTACAGCGCCTCGATCTCTCCCGCGTACGCCGCCGCCACCGCGCCCCGTTTGATCTTCAGGGACGGGGTGAGCAGGCCGTTGTCCTCCGTGAACTCTCCCTCGACGATGGTGAACCTGCGGATCGACTCGGCCCTGGAGACCGCCGCGTTTCCGTGGTCCACCGCCTTCTGGACCTCCGCGATCAGCTGCGGGTCGCGGGCCAGCTCCGCGAGCGGGGTGCCTTTGGGGCGCTTGCGTACGGCGAGCCAGTGTTCGACGGCCTCGGGGTCGAGGGTGATGAGCGCGGCCACATACGAACGGTTGTCCCCTACGACGATGCACTGCCCCACGGGCGCGCGGCTGCGCAGGCGGTCCTCCAGGACGGCGGGCGAGACGTTCTTGCCGCCGGAGGTGACGATGATGTCCTTCTTGCGGCCGGTGATGGTGAGGTAGCCGTCGCAGTCGAGCGCTCCGAGGTCACCGGTGGCGAACCACTCGTCGGTGAGCACGGCGTCCGTCGCCGCCGGGTCGTTCCAGTACCCGCCGAAGACGATGCCGCCCTTGAGCAGCACCTCCCCGTCGTCGACGATGCGTACGGACGTGCCGGGCACGGGCAGGCCGACCGTGCCGGGGCGTGGCCGCAGCGGCGGTGTGATGGTGGCGGCGGCCGTGGTCTCCGTCAGGCCGTAGCCCTCGTAGATGATGATCCCGGCGGCGTAGAAGAAGAGGCTGAGGTCGCGGTCCAGGGGGGAGCCGCCGCTGATCGCGTACCGCAGGCGGCCGCCGACCTCCTTGCGGATGCGGCGGTAGACGAGGAGTTCGTACAGCGCCCAGCCTAGGCGCAGGCCCAGCGAGGGGCCGGGTTCGCGCGGGTCGAGGAACCTGTTCAGGTACGCCTCTGCGAAGCGGACCCCGATGCGCTCGGCCCGGTCGAAGGATGCGGCGCGGCCGATCTTCTCGGCGGTCGCCCGGCCGGTGTCGTGGATCTTCTCGAAGAGGTACGGGACGCCGACGAGGAACGTGGGCCTGAAGGCACGGAGTTCCGGCCGCAGTTCGTCCGGCTTGATGCTCGGGCAGTGGCCGACCTCTATGCGGGCGAGCATGCAGGCTATCTGGATGCTGCGGCCCAGTATGTGGGCGAGCGGCAGGAAGAGGAGCGTGGAGGCGATCTGTCCGGTGATCTCCTTGAAGACGGGGTGCAGCAGCTCGACGGTGTTGGCGGCCTCGGCGCGGAGGTTGCCGTGCGTGAGGACGCAGCCCTTGGGGCGCCCGGTGGTGCCAGAGGTGTAGCAGAGGGTGGCGATGGTGTCGGGGGTCAGCGCGGCGCGGCGCTTCGTCACCTCCTCGTCGGGCACGTCCCTGCCCAGCAGCGTCAGTTCCGCCATCGCGCCGCCGTCGAGGTGCCGGATGTGGGGCGGTGCCCCACCGGAAGTACTGAGGGCCGCCTCGGTGGTCGCCGCGTTCTCGGCGGTCTCCGCGATCACCAGGCGGGCGCCCGAGTCCCGGACGATCCATTCGATCTGCTCCGCCGACGCGGTGGCGTAGATGGGGACGCTCTGGCCGCCCGCCGCCCAGATCGCGAAGTCCAGGACCGCCCATTCGTAACGCGTGCGCGACATCAGGGCGACGCGTCCGCCGGGTTCGAGGCCGGCCGCCACCAGCCCCTTGGCCGTCTCCGTCACCTCGCGCGCGAAGGCGGCCGCCGTCACGGGGTGCCACCGGCCACCCTGCTTGCGGCGCAGCACCACGGCGTCCGGGGCTTCCTCGGCGTTGGTGAAGGGGATGTCAGCGATGCCGCCGGTGCTGCCCGTGGTGGCCAGCGGGGCCAGCGGGGCGGTGCGGGCCTCGCGCACGGTGCCGTGCGCGTCCCTGACGAGCTCGACCCGGGCGCGGCCCGCGAGGTCGGTGCGGCGCTGTGCCCTGCTCAGATCCTTGCGTACGCCCATGACGGCTCCCGGGGTGGTCCGGTTCACGGAGGGGTTCGGCGGATGGGTGCGGCGGAGGTGCGGCGGATGGGTGCGGCGGAGGTGCGGCGGTCTCGCTCGGCGTGGTGCCCGCTTGCTTACGCGGCCGTCAACTTACTCGTCCGTAAGAAAAATTCAATGGGCCGGACAGCGGGACAGCGAAAACAGTCGTACGCGTTTTCCCGTGCCGCCCGCCCCCGCCGTACGCTGCCACGGAGCAAGTGCCGCAAGGCGGACCGGGCAAGGAGACGACCGTGGCGGACGCCATCAGCAGGATCGCCGGACTGGACTTCGCGAGCGTCACCCCGCAGGAGTTCGCCCGCATCGTGAAGGGACTCTCCGACAAGGAGATAGCCCTCATCGCCCGCGACGGAGCGCTGCGCGAACGCGTCCTGGGCGAGGTCTTCCGGCGCGTGGAGCGGCAGTTCAGGCCGGAGGCGGCCGGCTCGCTGACGGCGCTGCTCCGCTGGCGGATCACGGGCAGCGGCGGCCGTCCCGAGGTCGTGTACGAGACGCGGATCGCGGACGGGGTCTGCACCGTGCGGGAGGGATGTTCAAAGGCGGCACCGCGCGTCACGTTCGTCCTGGGCGACGCCGCGTTCCTCAAACTCGTATCGGGCAACGCCAGTCCCGTCACGCTGTTCGTGCTGCGCAAGGTCAGGGTCGTGGGCGATGTCGCGCTGGCGGCGGGACTCACGCGGTACTTCGACATCCCGAAGCCGGGGGTGTGACGCCGGGCGGGGCGTAACCACTGCCGCTGCCGGGCGGCGCGAGGCCGGCTGCTGGGCGGGACGAAGCCGCTGCCGGGGGGCGAGGCGCACGGCTTCGGGGGGCCGGGGCCGCGTAGGCCGCCGGAGGCTCAAGGCTGGGGTGAGCTGCGCCGATGTAGGGCCCATGACGTCTACGTACTCGTTCGGCTCCTCTGGTGTCCGTACCGCGGAGCCGCTGCCCGTCGACGCCCGGGGCGAGCGATGGCGGGCGGCCGCGCGGCTCGGGCTCGCCTTTCTGCCCGCCCTCGTCGTCGCCTTCGCCGGGTTCCAGCGGCGGTGGATGTCCGACGACGGTCACATCTATGTGCGGACGGTGCGCCAGGTGCTGGCGGGCAACGGCCCCGTCTTCAACGCCGGGGAGCGGGCGGAGTCGTCCACCGGAACCCTGTGGCAGTGGCTGCTGGTCGCCGCCGGGGCGCCCGGCTTCGACATCCCCACGGCGGCGATGTACGGCGGGCTGTTCCTGACCGCCGTCGGCTTCGCTCTCGCCGCGGCCGCCGCGCTGCGCCTGCGCGGCGGGGACGGCCTCCTGCTGCCCTGCGGCGCCCTCGTACTCCTCGCCCTCCCGCCCGTCTGGGACTTCGCGACGTCAGGCCTGGAGACGGGGCTCGCGACCTGCTGGATCGCGGGCGCCTGGCTGATGCTCGTCACCCGGCCCCGGGAGCTGGCGACCTGCGCGGTGCTGGGGCTCGGGCCCCTCGTGCGGCCGGATCTGGCGCTGGTGTCGCTGGTCTTCCTCGCCGCCCAGTGGGCCGTGGCACGCCCACCCTGGCGCAAGGTGCTCGCGGGCGCGGGCGCCGCGGGGGCGCTGCCCATCGCGTACGAGATCTTCCGCATGGGTTACTACGGCCACCTGATGCCGCTGCCGGGCGTCACCAAGGAGGCCTCGCGGAGCCTGTGGTGGCGGGGCGCGGACTATCTCGACGACTTCGCCGGTACGTATCTGCTGTGGCTGCCGCTGCTGATGATCGTGGCGGGTCTCCTGGCGTCCGGGCGGATGCGCGAGCGCGTCGTCGTGACGGCGCCCGTGGTCGCCGGGGCGCTCTGCTGGCTCTACGTCATCAAGGTGGGCGGCGACTTCATGCACGGGCGGATGTTCCTGCCGGGGCTGCTGCTGATGTTGCTGCCGGTCTTCCTCGTGCCCGTCACGCGCGCGTGGACGATCGTCGCCGCCGGGGTCGCGGTGTGGGCCGTGACGTGCGCGGCCGTGCTGCGGGTGCCGTACGAGGGGCGGATCGGGCCCGGCGGGATCGCGGACGAGCGCGGGGTGTACGTCCAGCAGAACGACGCCCTCCACCCCGTGCACCACACCTTCGCGGGGCAGCCGGGCAACATGGCGTACGCCGGTCTCGTGCGGGAACGGGCACGGGACGGCGCGCCCACGCTACTGCTCGCCCGCAGCCCGGTCGCGGCGGCCCGGCCGGGGATCACCGGGGTCTACAACACGCTCGGGTTCAGCGGTTCCGTGATCCCGCTGTCCGGCGCCGCGCTCGACCCGATCGGCCTCGCCTATCCGCTGGCGGCCCACTCCCAGCCGATCAACGGCCGGGTGGGGCACGACAAGCGGCTGCCGGACGAGTGGATCCTCGCCGACCGCGGAGTCCGGGGCGCGCTGCCCGAAGGGCTCGACCCGAAGCGCGTCGCGGCGGCCCGGCGCGCCCTGCGCTGCGAGCCGTTCGCCGAGCTGCGGGCGGCCACGCGGGCGCCGATGACGGCCGGGCGGTTCTGGCGGAATCTGACGGGTGCGGCGGAGCTCACGGCGTTCCGGTTTCCCAATGATCCGGTGCGGGCGGAGCGGGAGTTGTGCGGGTAGCCCCCACCAGGGGGGGGCACAGGGCGGTCCCCGTGGCTTGCATTGCCCTTGTGCGGTGAGTGAACGCGTCGGATGCTGGTGATTCTTGTTGCCTTACGCTCGGAGTTGCCGCATGAGCGCCTACCGTCCGAGCCACCGGTCGTTCCGTCCGAGTCTTCCAGGTCAACAGGGAACCGGCCCGCACCCGCGGCGGCAACGACTCGTGGGGCGCGCCGCCGGAGGATCCGTACCTGCTGCGCGCCGGGCGTACGTACGCCTACGGATACCGACTGCGGGCCGCCGACTGACCGACCGGCCGGCGAACCACGGCGACACGCCCTCACCATGGGGACCTCACGCGTTCAGGGGTAGGTGATCGGGGCGGTGTAATTGAAATAGATATTCGTTCCGGCACTGTTGTACATGGTGAATGTTGCGTATGCCGTCTGCCGTGTGAAGCGTGAGGCGTCAGCGGTCACCTGTTTCGAGGGAGTCTCACCGCAGGGCCTGAGACTGGTGGATACCACTGGCTTGCCAGTGACCCAATCGACCAGGGCGACACGGTATCCGGCACAGTTGCTGGGCGGGCTGTGCAGGGTCGCTTGCCCGACGAACGTCGAGCTGACCAAGGCCAGGCATAGCCGGGAGTTGGAGTTGATGGTCGTGGTGCACTGCTGCTCATTGGCTGTCGCCTGTACGGGGGACAGGCTTCCCGCAGCCTGAGGGGAGGACGCGGCGGCCGGAACCGTTCCCGCCCCTATGGCCAGAATTACGGCACCGAATAATGCCAGAAGTAGACGCCGCATAACTCTCCTCGATTTCGTGGAATACCCTGTCGGAGATGTATGAGTCTGGCCTCTGCACGTCATGCCCACAAGGCCGTGTACGAAGATTTAAAAACAGCTCATGGGGCCCTGGACGAACCTCTTGGGAGGATCAGCGAACCCGCCGCCTTGAGGTACCGCCGGACATGCCGCTGGCCCGTGGCGCACGTCCGTGGTGCGATGGAACTGGGGGCGGAAAAGCTGGCGCGGAAAACTGGGGGCGGAAAAAGGAGAGCGATCATGTCCGCAGCGCAGCGAACGAGTGTCGCGGCCGCGGTGTCCGTCCGCCCGCTGGTGGAGCCGGACCTGGATCGGGCCGACGAGATCTTCAGGGTCGCCTTCGGGACCTTCTTCGGGGCCCCTGAGCCGGAGACGTTCTTCGGGGCCGCCGACTATGTCCGCACCCGCTGGGCGGCAGATCCGCACGCGGCCTTCGCGGCGACCGTCGACGGCGAGGTCGTCGGATCGAACTTCGCCGCCGACTGGGGCAGCGTCGGGTTCTTCGGCCCACTGACCATCCGACCGGATCTGTGGGACCAGGGCATCGGCAGGCGCCTCATGGAACCGGTCATGGCCTGCTTCGACGCGTGGCAGAACCGCCACGTCGGCCTGTTCACCTTCTCGCACAGTCCCAAGCACCTTGAGCTCTACCGCCGGTACGGTTTCTGGCCCCGGTTCCTTACCGCCATCATGAAGAAACAGGTCGCCGTCCGTGCCGCGGTCCCCGGCCGAGTGCTGTACGGCGAGCTGAGCGCCGTTGAGCGGCGCGACGCACTGAGCCTCAGTCGCGCGCTGACGGGGACCGTGTACGAGGGCCTGAGCCTGGAGCGCGAGATCGTGGCCGCGCAGGCGCAGGGGCTCGGCGACACCGTCCTCCTCCAGGGCGCCGACTCCGGTCTCGACGGTCTGGCCGTCTGCCACTGCGGCGCGGGGTCGGAGGCCGGCGAGGACGTGTGCTACGTCAAGTTCGGCGCCGTACGCCCTGGCCCGGATGCCGCGGAACGGTTCGAACGGCTGCTGGACGCGTGCGAGCAGCTGGCCACCGAGAAGGGGCTGGGACAACTGGACGCCGGAATGAACCTGGCCCGCCAGGATGCCTACCGGCGCATGGTCGACCGCGGTTTCCGTACCTGGCTGCAGGGCGTGACCATGCACAAGCCCAACGAACCCGGCTACAGCCACCCGGACGCCTATGTGATCGACGACTGGCGCTGAGTCCACCGCCGTACACGCGGCTGCGGGACCTCCCTCGCGCCGGTCAGGACACCACGTCCTTGCGCGCGAACCCCCGGAACGCCAGCGCGAACAGCACCAGCGCGTACGTCACCGAGATCGCCGAACCCTGGATCATGCCGCCCCACTCGGGGCGGGCCTGGAGGGCGTCGGCCCAGGCGAACTGCCAGTGGGCGGGGAGGAAGTCGCGCCAGTCCTCCAGCGCGGTCACCGCGTCCAGGACGTTGCCGACGATCGTCAGGCCGACCGCGCCGCCGACCGCGCCGAGCGGGGCGTCGGTCTTCGTCGACAGCCAGAACGCGAGGCCGGCGGTGACCAGTTGGGAGACGAAGACGTAACCGACGGCGATCAGCAGGCGCTGGGCCGCCGTGGCCGCCGGCAGTGCGCCGCCGGTGGGGATCTCCAGCGGGCCCCAGCCGTACGCCATCGTCCCGACCGCCAGTGCGACCAGCGGGAGCAGCACCATGGCGGCGGCGCTGAGGGCGAGCGCGACGGTGAGCTTGGACCACAGGAGGCGGGCGCGCGGCACGGGTGCCGCCAGGAGGTAGCGCAGGGAGGACCAGCTCGCCTCGGAGGCGACGGTGTCCCCGCAGAACAGGGCGACGGGGATGACGAGGAGGAAGCCGGCGGAGACGAACAGGCAGGTCGCGGCGAAGTTCACGCCCGACGCGGTGGCCGTGTCCATCAGCGTCACCGCGCTGTTGCGCTCCCCCGGCGAACCGGCGACGGCGAACGCGATGACGAGCACGACGGGCAGCAGCGCCATGACGCCGCCCATCACGAGCGTGCGGCGCCGCTTCAGTTGGCGGACCGCCTCGACCCGCAGGGGCAGGGTGCGTCCGGCGTGGTAGCCGGGCGCCGTGGGGCGCTCCAGGGCGGGGGCGCTCATGCGGTGCCTCCGATCAGGGTCAGGAAGGCGTCTTCGAGGCGGCGGTGCGGGCCCATGGACTCCACGGGCACGTCGAGGCGGACCAGTTCGGGCAGCAGGCGCGCCGCGCCCGCCTCCGGGGTGCCGTCGAGCCGCACCAGGAGGCCGTCGTCGGCGCGCACCGCCGAGGCGACGCCGGGCAGCGCGGCGATCTTCTCGACCAGCGGATCGGAGATGTCCCGCGCGAGCCCCACGAGGAGCGTGTCCCCGGAGCCGATGATCTCGGCGACCGGGCCCGCCTGGACGAGGCGGCCGCGGTCCATGACGACCAGGTGCGTGCAGGACTGCTCGACCTCGGCGAGGAGGTGGCTGGAGACGATGACCGTGCGGCCGCCGCGCGCGTAGCGGATCATGACCTCGCGCATCTCGCGGATCTGCGGCGGGTCCAGGCCGTTCGTCGGCTCGTCGAGGATCAAGAGGTCCGGCAGGCCGAGCATGGCCTGGGCGATGGCGAGGCGCTGCCGCATGCCCTGGGAGTACGTCCGCACGGCGCGGGCCAGGGCGTCACCGAGCCCCGCGATCTCCAGCGCCTCGGTGAGGTGGGCGTCCTCGGCGGGGCGTCCGGTGGCCTTCCAGTACAGCTCCAGGTTCTCCCGGCCGCTGAGGTGCGGCAGGAACCCGGCGCCCTCGACGAACGCGCCGACCCGGGAGAGGACGGGCGCCCCGGGCCGGATCGCCTGCCCGAAGACGCGGATCTCGCCCGCGTCGGGCCGGATCAGGCCCATCAGCATGCGCAGGGTCGTGGTCTTGCCCGCGCCGTTCGGCCCCAGGAGGCCGAGGACCTGGCCCTTTTCGACGCGGAAGGAGACGTCACGGACGGCGTACCGGTCGGCGGACTTCGTGTAACGCTTGCTCAAGTCCGTGATCCGGAGCGGTACTTCGACGAGCGCGGGGTCGGGCGCGGGCGCCGTCGTGCGCCGCCGTCCGGTGATGAGCAGGCCGAGGGCGATCACCGCTCCGGCTGCCGGCAGCCACCACACCCAGGACGGCAGTGGCGCGGCGGCGGTCTTCACGCCGGGAGCCGTCGGCACCGTCAGGTCGCCCTTCAGGGAGACGGTGTACTTGGCGGGCTCGGCCGGTGAGGCGTACCCGAGGTCGGTGGAGGCGAGGACGAGCCGCAGCCGGTGGCCCTTCTGCACCTCGTGGTCGATGGCGGGCAGCCGCAGTTCGACGTCCTTGCCCTGCCGGGCGTTCTCGACGCGTACCGGGGCGACGAGTTGGGAGGGCAGGACCTGCTGCTTGCCGCCGGGCCCGACGTCGTACACCTTCGCGAAGAGCACCGCGTCCCCGCGTGTGGACTTCACGTGGGCCCGCACGGTGGGCGTGCCGGTGATGCGCAGGTCCTCGCCCAGCGGTTTCGACTCGAACTTGGCGTGCTGCCCGGGGAGGTCCAGGGACACGCCGACGCCGAGGGTGGAGAGCCGGGAGAGGCCTGTGCCGCCGAGGCCGGGGAGGGTGGAGACCGCGGGCGGGCTCGCGCCCGCCGGGTTGTCGAAGGTCTGCTCGCGCCCGCTGAGCGGCACCGCGCGCGGGCCGCTCTGAAGGCCGGGGTACGTGTCGCCGCTCGCGCCCCGCAGCTGGGCCGCCCCGTCGGTGGAGTCGACGCCTCCGGTGCGGGTGACGCGGAACGCCGGGCCGGTGTCGGCACCCTTGTCGCCCTTCAGATAGCGGTCGAACCACGCGCCGACGCGCTTCTCGACGCGCCCGCGCTCGGCCTCACGCTCGCCGCCGTCGTGGCCCCCGGCGATCCAGTCGACCGTCACGGGCGCGCCGTTGGCACGGACCGCCCGCGCGATGGCGTCGCCCTGGCCGAGCGGGAAGAGCGAGTCGGTCTGGCCCTGTACGAGATACGTCGGCACCTTGATGCGGTCGCCGACGGCGGCGGGGCTGCGCGCGGCGAGCAGCTCGCGCGCCTTCGCGTCGGGCTGCCCGGCGACCGCGACCCGGTTGTACATGGCGCACAGCTGCTTCTCGAACTTCTCGCAGCCGCCCCCGGTGTTGATGAACGAACCGGTCCACATCTTCTTGAAGACGCCGTCGGGGAAGAGTGCGTCCGCGAGGTTCCAGTAGGTGATCTGCGGGGCGATCGCGTCCACCCGCCGGTCGTACCCGGCGGCGAGCAGCGACACCGCTCCCCCGTACGAGGCGCCGGTGACGCCCACGCGCGGGTCGCCCGCCTTGTCGAGCCGCACCTCCGGGCGCTTCGCCAGCCAGTCGATCAGCTTCGAGACGTCGGCGACCTCGCCCTTGGGGTCGTTCAGCCCGATCTTGCCGGTGGACCGTCCGAAGCCGCGCGCGGACCACGTCATTACGGCGTAACCCTCCCTGGCCAGGTCCTCCGCCTGCTCGCGGACGTCGGCCTTGCTGCCGCCGAAGCCGTGGCCGATGAGGACGGCGGGGCGCTTGGTGTCCGCGTCCCCGGCCGTGACGTACGAGGTGTCGATCTTCGCGCCGCCGGTGCGGAGCACGCGGTCCGACCGGTGCACCGCCGGGCCGTCGTCCGACGCCACCGCCGTCCAGGTGCCGGCGCCCGCGAGCACCACGACGGCGGCCACGGCGGCGAGGAGCCGGCGTGGCCCGCGTGGTCCGGCAAGCCTGAGCCTGGACAGTCGTAGATCCATGCCGTCCACCGTACGGGCGGCCACTGACAACCGGGGCAGCCACCGGTCTGAACTGTCCCCCGCCTCCCCGGGGAGTAGACTCCGCGCCCGCGTACCGCGATCGTGGTACACCGTGGAGATCAGACGCGCGACGACGGTCGCCGAGGTGACAGCCGCCGGGCACCTCTTCGACGGCCCCGCCCGCCCCGAGGCGACCCGCCGCTTCCTGGACAGCCCCGGCCACCACCTCCTGCTCGCGTACCCCGCGTCCGAGGACGAGAGCGCCGGAGCCCCGGTCGGCTTCGTCAGCGGCGTCGAGACGGTCCACCCCGACAAGGGCGCGGAGATGTTCCTGTACGAACTCGGGGTCGCCGAACACGCCCGCCGCCGGGGCGTGGGCCGCGCCCTGGTCCACGCGCTGGCCGCCCTCGCACGGGAGCGGGGCTGTCACGGCATGTGGGCCGGCGTGGACACGGACAACGAGGCGGCGCTGGCGACGTACCGCGCCGCGGGCGGCAAGGGCGAGGGGCGGTTCGCCTCGGTCGGGTGGGACTTCGCCTCGGACGGAGGGACTTCGGCTGAGCGGGACGCACCGCGTCAGGGGTGAAACTACTCTGCGCCTATGACCGCCATGACCGCGCCCATGACATCCCCGGCTTCCCTCGCCATCGGCCAGCGCTCGCTCGGCGACCCGTCCGTCCGCTTCCCCCTGTGGCCGCCGCTCACCGGCGGGTGCCCAGTGACCAGTACGGACAGCGTGTCGTACCCGGTCGAGGTCGACTACGCGTACGACAAGGTGCCCGCCGACCTCTTCACCCCCGCGCCCGGCCGGCCGCGCGGCCACGAGCGCTGGGCCCCGCTCCTGCCGCCACTGCACGCGCCCGGTCTCGGCGAGGGCGGCACGCCGCTCGTCCCGCTCGGGGACGGGCTGTGGATCAAGGACGAGTCCCGCAATCCCACCTGGAGCCACAAGGACCGCATCAACCGCGTCACGGTCAGCGCGGCGGTCGGCGCGGGCGCGGGGGGCGTCGTCGTCGCCTCGTCGGGCAACCACGGCGCCTCGGCGGCGGCGTACGCGGCGCGGGCGGGGCTGCGGTGCGTGGTGATCTGCTCGGCGGGGACGCCGCCCGCGGTCGACGCGTTCCTGCGGGCGTACGGCGCGGTGGTGCTCCAGGTGCCCGCGGACGCCCGGTGGCCGCTGCTGCGGCGGATCGTGGAGCGGTTCGGCTACCACCCGGTGAGCAATGTGACGCCCACGCATACCGGGCACGCGTTCGGGCCCGAGGGCTACAAGACGCTCGCCTACGAGATCTACGCCGACCTCGGCGTCCCTGCCGCGGTGTTCCTGCCCACCGGCTACGGAGAGCTGCTGTTCGGCGTCTGGAAGGGCTTCGCGGAGCTGGTCGCCCTCGGTCTCGCGGAGCGGGTGCCCCGCCTCTACAGCTGTGAGCCCGACGCCGGGGGCCCGCTGGCGGCAGCCGTGCGGGAGGGTGTGCCCGCGACGCGGGTCCCGGTCGGCGGGACGGCGGCGTACGCGATCGACTGCGCGGTCGGCGGCTACCGCGGGGTGGTCGCCCTGCGGGAGAGCGGCGGCCGGGCGCTGCTCGTCTCCGACGCGCGGATGGCGGCGGCGAGGGCGGAGCTGGCGCGGGCGGGCCTGTGGGCGGAGCTGTCGGCCGCGGCGGGGCTCGCCGGGTACCGGCAGCTCGGGGAGGCGGTGGCCGACGGGCCCGTGGTGTGCGTGTCCACGTCGAGCGGGTTCAAGGACCGTGACCTGCTGGACGCGGGCGGCTCGGCGGTGGTGGATCCGGAGGACTGGGCGGAGGTGGAGCGGCGGGTGGGGAGGGGCTGAGGTCCGCCTCCGGCGGTTCTTTCCCCGAGCCCGCCCCCTCCCGAAGTTTGCGGCTCCGCCGCCCGGGGCTCGGTCGATCGCCCTTCGGGCTCGTCCTCGATCGCCGGGCGGGCTCCATATGTGAGCCCGCCCGACGATTGACGGCCGGGGGCTGGGGCGGAGCCCCTCAGCCCTGCCCGTCCTCCGGCACGCTCACCAGCCACCGCGTGTCCCGCCGCGGCCGCAGGTACAGCGCCCAGTAGAGCGTGGCCACGAGCACGATGCCGCCGGTCCACACCAGGTACTCCGTCTCCTGCCGGCTCAGCACGTACGCGAGGACGGCGATCAGCACCACCGGCACGGCGGGCCACAGCGGCATCCGCCAGGCCGCCGCGTGGCCGTGCGAGCCCCGGCGGGCCAGCAGCGCGGCGACCGCCACCAGCAGGTACATGCCGGTCACGGAGACGCCGGTCACGCCGTACAGGGTGTCGAGGTTGACGAAGCACAGGAGGGCGCCGGGCACGCCGACCAGGAGCGTCGCGATCCAGGGGGCGCCGGACGCGCCGAGCTTGGAGAGGGCCTTGTTGACCGGGGTGGGCCACGCCTTGTCGCGCGCCGAGGCGAACAGGACGCGGGAGTTCTGGATGACCATGACGATGCCCGCGTTGATGATCGCGAGGGCCACGCAGAGGCTGACGAACGTCCCCACGGCCGAGTTGGACCAGGCCGCCACCATGGCGCTGATGTCGCCCTCGGTCAGCGCGGTCAGGCTCTCCGCGCCCATGGTGATCGCGATGACCGGCACCAGGATGATGACGGCGGAGATGCCGAGGGTGGCGAGGACGGTGCGGGCGACGTTGCGGCGCGGGTTCTCCAGCTCCTCGGAGAGGTAGACGGCCGTGGAGAAGCCCTGCGTGACGAAGAGGGCGATGGCGAGGCCGGAGACGATCAGCATGGCCGTGACGGCGTCGACGCCGCCAGGGCCGGAACCGGCCACCGACAGGTCCACCAGGCTGCCCGCGCCGCGCTCGGCGTGGGCGAAGCCGAGGACGGCCACGACGCCCGCCGCGACGACTTCGAGGACCAGGAAGATGCCGGTGATCCAGGCGTTGGCGCGCAGGTCGAGCAGGCCCGCGAGGGTCGCGCAGATCATGACGCCGGCGCCCGCGTAGGACGGGTCGAGGTGGACGAGCGGCGCCAGGTAGTCCGCCGTGCCCATGGCGATGACGGGCGGCACGATCATCACGACCAGCAGCGACAGGACGAAGACCAGCCAGCCGGCCAGGCGCCCCGCCATCGTGGAGACCATCGCGTACTCACCGCCCGCGCTGGGGATGAGGGTGCCCAGCTCGGAGTAGCAGAACGCGACGCCCACGCAGAGCAGCGAGCCGATCGCGATGGTGAGCGCGGTGGCGGTGCCGAGCGAGGAGAAGAGGTCGGGGACGACCACGAAGAGCGTGGAGGCGGGCGTCACGCACGACAGCGTGAGCAGGGTGCCGCCGACGACGCCGATGGAACGCTTGAGCTTCTGGGGACTTCCCGGGACGGCCAGGGCCGCCGGGGGCGCGGCGGTGGGCGACGGGAGCGGGCGGAGCGTGTCGGTCATGAAGCGCGATTCCGATCGACTCGTGCGGCAGGAGATGCGGCGGGAGCCCTATCGCCTCCGAAGGCTTCTGAACTGGGTGTTTCTGTGGCTCCCGGCGGGTCATCGAACCCCGGCGATAACCGGAACGTCAACGGTCATTTACCTACGGAATCCGCAGCGCGCCCACACCCCAAGCCACCTCGCTTTCGCAAGGCTTTGCCCTCTTGGGTCCCAATGAACATGCCGACACTGATGATGACCTTCATATTGCAGGCGTATGAACGCGACCGCTTTCGCTGCCCGTATTGCACCCTGTGCACGGGAACCGCAAGAGAGGCGTCAAAAAAGAATCAGGGCCGTCCGGAATCCGGACGGCCCTGCTCTACGTGCTGTTACATCCCGTGACTCAGTGGTTGCGCGGGAAGCCCAGGTCGACCCCGGCCGGCGCGTCCGACGGGTCGGGCCAGCGCGTGGTGACGACCTTGCCGCGCGTGTAGAAGTGCGTGCCGTCGTTGCCGTAGATGTGGTGGTCGCCGAAGAGCGAGTCCTTCCAGCCGCCGAAGGAGTGGTAGCCCACCGGCACCGGGATCGGCACGTTCACGCCGACCATGCCCGCCTCGATCTCCAGCTGGAAGCGGCGGGCCGCGCCGCCGTCCCGGGTGAAGATCGCGGTGCCGTTGCCGAACGGCGAGGCGTTCATGAGGGCCACGCCCTCCTCGTACGTGTCGACGCGCAGCACGCACAGCACCGGGCCGAAGATCTCGTCCTGGTAGGCCTTGGCGGTGGTCGGCACGCGGTCGAGCAGCGAGAGGCCGATCCAGTGGCCGTTCTCGTGGCCCTCGACCGTGTGGCCGGTGCCGTCGAGGACGACCTCGCAGCCCTCGGCCGCGGCGCCCGTGACGTAGGAGGCGACCTTGTCGCGGTGGGCGGCGGTGATGAGCGGGCCCATCTCGGACGCCGGGTCGTTGCCCGGACCGATCTTGATCTTCTCGGCGCGCTCCTTGATCTTCGCCACCAGCTCGTCGGCGACGGAGCCGACCGCGACGACGGCGGAGATGGCCATGCAGCGCTCGCCCGCGGAGCCGTAGGCGGCGGAGACGGCGGCGTCGGCTGCCGCGTCCAGGTCGGCGTCCGGCAGGACCAGCATGTGGTTCTTGGCGCCGCCGAGCGCCTGGACGCGCTTGCCATTGGCGGAGGCGGTGGCGTGGATGTGGCGGGCGATCGGGGTCGAACCCACGAACGACACGGCCGCGACGTCCGGGTGCTCAAGGAGCCGGTCCACGGCGACCTTGTCGCCGTGCACCACATTGAAGACGCCGTCGGGCAGCCCGGCCTCGCTCAGCAGCTCCGCGATCTTCATCGACGCCGACGGGTCCTTCTCCGACGGCTTCAGCACGAAGGTGTTGCCGCAGGCGATGGCCAGCGGGAACATCCACATCGGCACCATGGCCGGGAAGTTGAACGGCGTGATGCCCGCGACGACGCCGAGCGGCTGGCGGATGGACGACACGTCCACGCGCGAGGCGACCTCGGTCGACAGCTCGCCCTTCAGCTGCACGGTGATGCCGCAGGCCAGGTCGACGATCTCCAGGCCGCGGGCGACCTCGCCGAGCGCGTCGGAGTGCACCTTGCCGTGCTCGGCGACGATGTGCTCGGCGATCGCGTCGCGGTTGGCGTCGAGCAGCGCGCGGAACTTGAAGAGGATCGCGGTCCGCTTGGCGAGGGAGGAGGTGCCCCAGGTCGCGAACGCCTCGCGGGCCGCGGCGACGGCGGCGTCCACCTCGTCGACGTCCGCGAACGCGACCTGCGTGGTGACGGCGCCGGTCGCCGGGTCGGTGACCGGGCCGTACGTTCCGGACGCGCCCTCGACAGTCTTGCCACCGATCCAGTGGTTGACGGTCTTCGTCATGACAAGCATCCCTACTCTCACAGGTGGCGGCGTCGGGCAGCGACGTGCCGGTCGTACTCTTCCCTGGCCTCGACCGCGGACACCCGGGTCGCCGTCTCGGCCACGGGCACATCCCACCACGCCTGCGCCGGGGGCGGGCCCGACACTGTGTCTGCCGTTTCCGTCTCCACATAGACACATGTGGGACGGTCTGCGCCCCGCGCCTCGCGCAGGGCCTCCCGCAGGTCACGCATGGTCTTGGCACGCAGCACCCGCATCCCGAGCGAGGCCGCGTTGGCGGCGAGGTCGACGGGCAGCGGGCCCTGGCTGTAGGACCCGTCGGGCGCCCGGAAGCGGTAGTCCGTACCGAACCGCTCGCCGCCCACGGACTCCGAGAGACCGCCGATGGACGCGTACCCGTGGTTCTGGAGGATGACGACCTTGACCGGGATGTTCTCCTGGACGGCCGTGACGATCTCGGTCGGATTCATCAGATACGTGCCGTCGCCGACCAGCGCCCACACCGGACGCCCCGGCGCGGCGAGCGCGACACCGATCGACGCCGGGATCTCGTAGCCCATGCAGGAGTAGCCGTACTCGACGTGGTACTGCCGAGCCGACCGCGTCCGCCACAGCTTGTGCAGGTCGCCGGGGAGCGACCCGGCGGCGTTGATGAGGATGTCCTCCTCCGTCACCACCTCGTCGAGGGCGCCGAGGACCTGGGCCTGCGTGGGCCGCACGTCCGGCTCCTGCGCCTGGTACGCGGCGTCGACGCGCTGCTCCCAGCGCGCCTTGTCGCCCCGGTACGCCAGACAGTAGGCGGGCTCGACGCGGTGGCCGCGCAGCTCCCGCGCGAGCGCCTCCAGGCCGGCGCGGGCGTCGGCGATGAGGGTGGTGCCCGCCATCTTGTGGCCGTCGAAGGGGGCGATGTTGAGGTTGAGGAAACGCACCCCGGGCTGTTCGAAGAGCGTTCCGGAGGCCGTGGTGAAGTCGCTGTAGCGGGTGCCGACGCCGATCACCAGGTCGGCGGCGCGGGCCAGTTCGTTCGCGGTCGCCGTGCCGGTGTGGCCGATGCCGCCGACGTCCGCCGGGTGGTCGAAGCGCAGGGCGCCCTTGCCCGCCTGGGTGGAGGCGACGGGGATGCCGGTGGCGTCGGCGAACTCCTTGAGGGCGTCCTCGGCGGCGCTGTGGTGGACGCCGCCGCCCGCGATGACCAGCGGCCGCCGCGCCGCGCGGACCGCGCTCACGGCGGCGGCCAGTTCGCTCGCATCGGGGGCGGGCCTGCGCACGCCCCACACCCGCTCCGCGAAGAACTCCGCGGGCCAGTCGTAGGCTTCCGCCTGCACGTCCTGCGGCAGGGCGAGGGTGACGGCGCCGGTGTCGGCGGGGTCGGTGAGGACCCGCATCGCGGCGAGCGCGGCGGGGATCAGCGCCTCGGGGCGCGTCACGCGGTCGAAGTACTTCGAGACGGGCCGCAGGCAGTCGTTGACCGACACGTCGCCCGCGTACGGCACTTCGAGCTGCTGGAGCACGGGGTCGGCGGGCCGGGTGGCGAAGATGTCGCCGGGCAGGAGGAGGACCGGCAGCCGGTTGACGGTGGCGAGCGCGGCGCCGGTGACGAGGTTGGTGGCGCCGGGCCCGATGGACGTGGTGACGGCGTGGGTGGCCAGGCGGCCGGACTGCCGGGCGTACCCGACGGCGGCGTGCACCATGGCCTGTTCGTTGCGGCCCTGATGGAACGGCATCTCATCGGCGTACTCGACGAGCGCCTGTCCGATGCCCGCGACATTGCCGTGGCCGAAGATGCCCCAGGTCGCGCCGATCAGCCGCTGCCGCACGCCGTCGCGCTCGGTGTACTGGCGGGACAGGAAGCGTACGAGCGCCTGCGCGGTGGTGAGCCGCACCACGGCCGTCCCGGTGGCGGTCCCGGTGACGGTCATCGGTATCCCTCCGTGTGGTCGGGGTGGAAGCAGATCCGCCACTCCCTCTTCTCGCCGGGCCCCGCCATCACGTTCAGGTAGTACATGGCGTGGCCGGGCTGGGCGACGGACGGCCCGTGCCAGCCGTCGGGCACCAGCACGGCGTCACCGGTGCGGACCTCGGCCAGGACGTCCGTACCGCCCTCGCGGGAGGGGAAAACCCGCTGATAGCCGAAGCCTTCCCGCCCGTCCGGCGCCTCGATCTCGAAGTAGTAGATCTCCTCCAGCTCGGCCTCGATCCCCGGGCGGTGCTCGTCGTGCTTGTGCGGCGGGTACGAGGACCAGTTGCCGCCGGGCGTGATCACCTCGACGGCGATGAGGCGGTCGCAGTCGAAGGCGTCCGCTGCGGCGAAACCCCGGACCTCGCGGGCGCAGGTGCCGCTGCCGCGGCTTTCGACGGGAACCTCCGGCGCGGAGCCGTAGCGGGCGGGGAGTCGACGCTCGCACTTCGCTCCTGCCAGGGCGAAGCGGCCTCCCGCGCCGGAGGCGATCTGGATGTGGGCGTCTCGGGGCACGTAAGCGAAATCGGTGACTCCGCTGAACACGCTCTCCCGGCCCAGGAGTTCGATGATCCCGCCTTCCGTGTGCACCGTACAGCCGCCGGTCAGCGGGAGCACGATCCATTCACTCTCCCCGGTGGGGAAGGAGTGGATGCCACCGGGCCCGATCTCGACGACGCGCAGCGCGGAGTACGTCCAGCCCGCCCGCTTCGGATCGATGTCGACGGCGTACGGGCCATCGGCCGCACTGCCTTTCGGTACGTACGTCATGTGAGCCTCCTTGAGCCCCTGTGCTCCGCTAGAGCAGCCCCACGGCGGTGTCGACCGCCCCCGCCACGTCCCCGTCGGGCGGATACAGCAGCGCCCTGCCGACGACGAGGCCCCGCACGGTGGGCAGGCGCAGGGCGCCGCGCCACTTCTCGTACGCGGCGTCCTGATCGTCCCCGATGTCGCCGCCGAGCAGCACCGCCGGCAGGGTCGACGTCTCCATGACGCGGGCCATGTCGTCGGGGTTCTCGGTGACGGGCACCTTCAGCCAGGTGTACGCGGAACTCCCGCCGAGCCCCGAGGCGATGGCGATGGACGTCGTGACGGCCTCGGCGCTCAGGTCGTTGCGGGGCGGCCCGGTGCCGTCCGGTCCCCCGCGGCGGGTCAGGAAGGGCTCGACGAAGACGGGCAGTCGGCGCTCGGCCATGGCGTCGACGGCGCGCGCTGCGGAGTGCAGGGTGGTCAGCGAACCGGGGTCGTCGTAGTCGACGCGGAGCAGCAGCTTGCCCGCGTCGAAGCGGAGCCGTGTGAGGTCCTCGGGGCGGTGTCCGGTGAACCGGTCGTCCAGCTCGAAGGCGGCCCCGGCGAGCCCGCCGCGGTTCATCGACCCGATGACGACCTTGCTGTCGAGGGCGCCGAGGAGCAGCAGGTCGTCGAGGATGTCGGCGGTGGCGAGCACGCCGTCGACCCCGGGGCGCGACAGCGCGAGGCGGAGCCGTTCGAGGAGGTCGCCGCGGCTGGCCATGGCGAACGGATCATCGCCGACGCCGAGTGAGCCGCGGGCGGGGTGGTCGGCGGCGATGATCAACAACCGCCCGCCACCCCCGAGGAGGGGCCGCCGCACCCGCCGCGCGGCAGCTTCGGCGACGGCTTCGGGCTGGTGGGCACGGGTACGGCTAAGGCCGGCAACATCAACACCTCGCCTCCGGCCTCCAAAATTCAGCCCCTCCGGCGTTCGAGGAGCGGGGCCCGGGGCGGAGCCCCGCGGACGCTGCCCATCACCGGCGTTCACAGCACAACCCCCAGCTCCACCGTCCGGCCACCAAAATCCAGCCCCTCCGGCGTTCGAGGAGCGGGGCCCGGGGCGGAGCCCCGCGGACGCTGCCCATCACCGGCGTTCACAGCACAACCCCCAGCTCCACCGTCCGGCCACCAAAATTCAGCCCCTCCGGCGTTCGAGGAGCGGGGCCCGGGGCGGAGCCCCGCGGACGCTGCCCATCACCGGCGTTCACAGCACAGCCCCCGCCTCCACAGCGGAAGCGACCTCGTCAGGAAACGGCATCGCGGAACCGCACTCCAGGCGGGACGCCACAATCGCCCCCGCCGCGTTGGCGTACCGCATGATCCGCTGCAACTCCCACCCCGCGAGCAGCCCATGGCACAGCGCCCCGCCGAACGCGTCTCCCGCGCCGAGCCCGTTGAGGACGGTCACCGGCAGCGGAGGGACCTCGGCCGACTCCCCGGCGCGGTTCATCGCGAGGACGCCCTTGGGTCCCTGCTTGACCACGGCGAGTTCGACCCCGGCATCCAGCAACGCCGCTGCCGCGGCCCGGGGTTCCCGCTCCCCCGTGGCGATCTCCACCTCGTCGACGTTGCCGACGGCGACCGTGGCGTGGGCGAGGGCGGCGGTGTAGTGGGGCCGGGCCTCCGCCGGGTCGCCCCAGAACATGGGCCGCCAGTCCAGATCGAAGACCGTCACGCCCGCCGACCGCGCGGCCAGCGCCGCCAGCGTCGCCGACCGGCTCGGCTCCGCGCACAGCCCCGTCCCCGTCATCCAGAAGATCCGCGCCGCCGCGATCGCCCCGAGGTCGAGTTCACTCTCGTACATCTCCAGGTCGGGAGCCTTCGGCAGCCGGTAGAAGTACAGCGGGAAGTCGTCCGGCGGGAAGATCTCGCAGAACGTGACCGGCGTCGGCAGCCCCGCCACCGCGCTCACCCACCGGTCGTCGACCCCGAACTCCCGCAACGCCTGGTGCAGATAGGCCCCGAAGGGGTCCTCGCCGGTGCGCGTGACGACGGCGACGCGCCGGCCCAGGCGGGCCGCGGCGACCGCGACGTTGGTGGCCGAGCCGCCGAGGAACTTCCCGAACGCGGTGACCTCGGCGAGGGGCACCCCGCTCTGCAGCGGATACAGATCGACCCCGATCCGCCCCATGGTGATGACGTCATACGCGTCTGTCGGGTCTGTCAGGTCCGTCGGGTCCGTCACCCTGCACTCCCTCTCGGCGGCGCCTGCCCCAGGTCTAATCCCGCCCCCGGAGCCCTGTCAACATTTTGTCCTTACATTAGGACCACTCCTTGACACTCCTCAGAGGCGGACTGGAGGCTTGCCGACATGACGACGCTGTCTCGCATCAGGATCGGTTCGGCGCCCGACTCCTGGGGCGTGTGGTTCCCCGAGGACCCCCAGCAGGTCCCCTGGCGCCGCTTTCTCGACGAGGTCGCCGCCTCCGGTTACGAGTGGATCGAGCTCGGCCCCTACGGCTATCTGCCCACCGACCCCGCCGAACTGTCCGATGAGACGGCCCGCCGCGGCCTGAAGGTCTCCGCGGGCACGGTCTTCACGGGCCTGCACCACGGCCCCGCCGTCTGGGAGAAGACCTGGGCGCACGTCGCCGACATCGCCGCCCTCACCCGGGCCATGGGCGCCCACCACCTCGTTGTCATCCCCTCCTTCTGGCGTGACGACAAGACGGGCGTGGTCCTGGAGGACCGCGTCCTGACGCCCGCGCAATGGCGTGAACTGACCACCCAGACCGAGCGCCTGGCCCACGAGGTCCGCGAGCGGTACGGCCTGAAGGTCGTCGTCCATCCGCACGCGGACACGCACATCGACACCGAGGAGAACGTCACCCGCTTCCTCGACGCCACCGACTCCGGCCTCGTCTCGCTCTGCCTGGACACCGGGCATTACGCGTACTGCGGCGGCGACAGCGTCAAGCTCATCGAGACGTACGGCGAACGCATCGGCTATCTGCACCTCAAGCAGGTCGACCCGGAGATCCTCGCCGCCGTGCGCGCGGACGAGGTGCCGTTCGGGCCCGCCGTGGCCCGCGGCGTGATGTGCGAGCCGCCCGCCGGGGTGCCGGACCTCGGGCCCGTCCTCGCCGCGGCGCAGCGGCTCGGCGTCGACCTCTTCGCGATCGTCGAGCAGGACATGTACCCGTGTCCGCCGGACAAGCCGCTGCCGATCGCCCGCCGCACCCGCGCCTTCCTGCGGTCGTGCGGGGCCTGAGGACCCCCGACGCCCCGAGGACCCCCGCCCTGGGGAGCCCCGGCGTCCTGCGGGCACCCGACGGGCGGTGGGAGATCGCCCTCGCGCGCCCGCATCCCCGGCTGCGGCCGGGCGTGATCGGCTACCGCGGCACCCGGCTCGCGCTGACCGGGCCGCGGCGGCGCCTTGAGGTGCCGATCGGCGCGGTGACCCTGCTGCTCGGCTTCGGCCGACCGGTGCGGATCTCGGGCCTCGAACAGCCGGGCCTCGAACGGCCGGGGCGCGCGGGACCCGGCCGGCCGCCGGTCTCGCTCGTCTCGGTCCTCTCCGGGCTCGGCACGACTCCGGTGCTCGGGGAGCAGGACGGGCGGCTCGCGGGCATCGAGGTGCTGCTGATGCCGTGGGCCGCGTTCACGCTCTTCGGCACCGCGCTGTACGAACTGGCCGACCGCACCCTCGACCCCGACGCGCTCGGCGTCCGCCCGGACCCGGGCCGCTGGGAGAGCGTGGCCGAACTCGCCGACGCGCTGGGCGCGCTGCCCTCCTGGCCCGCGCGCTTCCACCTGCTGGACGAGGTGTTCGCCCGCTGGGCCGCGGCGGGCCCGCCGCCCTCCCCGCGCACCGTGCGGGCCTGGGCCGGACTCGTACGCTCCGGGGGCACCGCCCCGGTCGGCCGCCTCGCCGAGGAGGTCGGCTGGAGCGTACGCCAGTTGGAGAACCGCTTCCGGGAGCAGATCGGGATCGGGCCCAAGGCCGCGGGGCGGGTCCTGCGGCTCCAGCGGGCCCGCGGGATGCTCGCGGCCGGCCACGGCCAGGCCGAGACGGCGGCGGCCTGCGGCTACTACGACCAGGCCCATCTGAGCGGCGAGTTCAAGGCGCTGACGGGGTGTACGCCGCGTCAGTTCACGCGGGCGCGGGACGCGGCGTCCGCGCCGGCGGCGGACCGGCTCGACGGGCAGCCCACGAGCCTGGTGCTCCCGGCCGGGCCGGCGGTGCCGCGTGCGGTTCTCTCGCCGAGTGCGCTCTTCTCCAAGACGGGACGGCGTCGCTGACGGCACGCTGTGACCCTTGGGCCAACCGCCGCGGGGGAACCCGCGCCGCCCTCCGAGCCGGAAGCCGGAGGGACGCGGGGAAGCGGGTGGGCCGGGTCCGGCGCAGCGGGCCCGGCCCACCTCGGTGTGCGTCCGCCGCCCCCGCCCAGGCCGGGTCACCTCCGCGCTCATGCGCCGCTTCCGTCACAAACACACTTTTCTTGTCACACATGTCTCATGTACGCGGGTCTTGCGTCACAGGCAGTCGACAGCCGCTTCCCGCTGGTCACTCTGCGTCGTTCACGGGGCACAGGCTGAGTGATCGCCGCGCTCGCGCCCAGTTCCCCCGTCGGCCCCTCCGGCCGCCCTGGGCGTGCGCAGGGAGGTGCCACCCATGACGGACCGCAGACTCTGGTCGTACAAAGAGATCGCCGCGCACATCCGGGTGCAGCCCGACACCGTGCGCTCCTACCGCAAGCACGGACTGCTGCCGGACCCCGACCACGTGGAGGGCGGCAAGCCCTACTGGTACGCCGACACCGTCCGCGCGTGGGTGGCGTCCCGCCCGCGCAACCGGGGACGCAGAGACTGACGCCGCGGCCGGGACCTCGTTGAGAAATACCCCCTAGGGGTATAGCCTGATGTACGTCAGGGGGTCCCGGGAACTCCGGGGCCACCTCCTGCACGTTACGTCGCATACGTACACACGCCTCCCGAGGAGAACGACATGAGCGCCCAGACCGAGCTCCCGCAGGCCGCGTCCGAGACGACCGGCTCCTGCTGCTCCCCCAGCGGTTCCTGCCACTCCGGCGGCGCGGCCGAGGCGCCGCAGGGCGCCGTCACCACGGTGTACGAGGTGACGGGCATGACCTGCGGCCACTGCGAGGGCGCCGTCTCCGGCGAGATCTCCGAGATCGCGGGCGTCGCCTCCGTCGAGGCCGTGGCCGCCACCGGCCTGGTGACCGTGGTCTCCGCGGCCCCGCTGGACGAGGCCGCGGTGCGCGCCGCGGTCGACGAGGCGGGCTACGAGCTCGTCGGCGTCAAGGCCTGAGGCCACGGGCGGGGCGGCGGCCCTGTGGTCCCGAGTCCTCGGACCCCGGCATCCAGGGCCCGCCGCCGCCCGGCTCGGCCGGAAGTAGTACCAAGGAGACATGACCGAAGTCTCCGAGGTCGAACTCGCCGTCGGCGGGATGACCTGCGCCTCCTGCTCGTCCCGCATCGAGAAGAAGCTGAACCGCGTGGAGGGCGTGACCGCCTCGGTCAACCTCGCCACGGAGAAGGCCAAGGTCTCGTACGCCGACGGAGTAGACGTCGCCCAGCTGATCGCCCTGGTCGAGAAGCTGGGCTACACGGCCGAGGAGATCGTCCCGCCCCCGCCCGAACCCGAGCGACCCCCAGGGGCCGCGGCGGCCGACGGCGCGCCCGCCCCGACCCCCGCCGACATCGCCGAGCCCGACACGCTGCGGCAGCGCCTGACCGTCTCCGCGGTCCTCTCGCTGCCCGTGGTGGTGCTCGCGATGGTCCCCGCCCTCCAGTTCGACAACTGGCAGTGGCTCTCGCTGACCCTCGCCGCGCCCGTCGTCGTCTGGGGCGGCCTGCCCTTCCACCGGGCCGCGGCCACCAACCTCCGGCACGGCGCGGCGACCATGGACACCCTCGTCTCGGTCGGCACTCTCGCGGCCTTCGGCTGGTCGCTGTGGGCGCTGTTCCTCGGGGACGCCGGGATGCCGGGGATGCGGCACGGCTTCGGCTTCACGGCCTCGCCGGGGGACGGCGCCTCGACCATCTACCTCGAAGTGGCCTCCGGCGTCATCACGTTCATCCTGCTCGGCCGCTGGCTGGAGGCCCGCGCCAAGCGGCGGGCCGGCTCCGCCCTGCGGGCCCTGCTCGAACTGGGCGCCAAGGACGTCACCGTACTGCGTCACGACGGCGCGGAGGAGCGGATTCCGGTCGGACGGCTGGCCGTCGGCGACCGTTTCGTCGTACGCCCCGGGGAGACCGTCGCGACCGACGGCACCGTCGTCGAGGGCGCGTCGGCGGTCGACGCCTCGATGTTGACCGGTGAGTCCGTGCCGGTCGACGTCAACGTCGGCGACGCCGTCACCGGGGCGACCGTGAACACCTCGGGGCGCCTGGTGGTGCGGGCCACGCGCGTCGGCTCCGATACCCAACTGGCGCGCATGGCGCGGCTCGTGGAGGACACGCAGACCGGCAAGGCCCAGGCGCAGCGCCTCGCCGACCGCATCGCCGGGGTGTTCGTGCCGGTCGTCCTGCTCATCGCGCTCGGCACGCTCGGCGGCTGGCTGGGCGTCACGGGCGAGGTGACGGCCGCGTTCACGGCCGCCGTCGCCGTGCTGATCATCGCCTGCCCCTGTGCGCTGGGCCTCGCGACCCCGACGGCCCTGATGGTCGGCACCGGACGCGGCGCGCAGCTCGGCATCCTCATCAAGGGCCCCGAGGTACTGGAGTCCACGCGCCGCGTCGACACCGTCGTCCTGGACAAGACGGGGACGGTGACCACGGGACACATGGAGATGGAGGACGCGTACGCCGCCGGGACCGGGACCGCCGGGGGCACGGACGAGAAGCAGTTGCTGCGCCTCGCGGGCGCCCTGGAGCACGCCTCCGAGCACCCCGTCGCCCGGGCCGTGGCGGCGGGCGCCGCCGAGCGGCTCGGCACCAGCGTCGGCCGGTTGCCGACGCCCCAGGGGTTCGAGAACGTCGCCGGGTTCGGCGTGCGCGGCACGGTGGACGGGCACGAGGTGCTGGTGGGGCGTGAGCGGCTCCTCGCGGAGGCGGGGGTCACGGGCCTGGACGCGCTGACCGCCCTGCGGGAGAAGGCGGAGGCCGCCGGACGCACGGCCGTGCTCGTCGCCTGGGACGGTGCGGCGCGCGGCGTGCTCACGGTCGCCGACGCGGTGAAGGAGACGAGCCCTCAGGCGGTACGCGAGCTGCGGGCGCTCGGCCTGACGCCGGTACTGCTCACCGGCGACAACAAGGCCGTCGCCGACGCCGTGGCGCAGGCGGTGGGGATCGCCCCGGACGCCGTGTACGCGGAGGTCCTGCCGCAGGACAAGGCCGATGTCGTGGCGAGGCTGCGGGCCGAGGGCCGGGTCGTGGCGATGGTCGGGGACGGGGTGAACGACGCGGCGGCCCTCGCCACCGCCGATCTGGGCCTGGCGATGGGTACCGGCACCGACGTGGCGATCGAGGCGAGCGACGTGACGCTGGTGCGCGGGGACTTGCGGGTCGCGGCCGATGCCATCAGGCTCTCCCGCGCGACGCTCGCGACCATCAAGGGCAACCTCTTCTGGGCCTTCGGCTACAACGTGGCCGCGCTGCCGCTCGCCGCGGCCGGGCTCCTGAACCCGATGATCGCGGGCGCCGCGATGGCGTTCTCGTCGGTCTTCGTGGTCACGAACAGCCTGCGTCTGCGGGCGTTCTCATAAGCTCTTCACAGGACCGTTTCAGCATCCTCACGCGGGCGCGTAGATCCCCATATCAGGGCCCTTGCGCATGTTCGGGACATATGCAAGAGACGCAGATCACAGTGATCCGAACGTAACCATCTTGGGGGGTCGCGAGTCTAATGGGACGATGCCAGAAGATGTCTTGGGGGACGTCTTCTGACATCGGAGGACATCTTGGGGGATGTCCTTGGCATGCGTTGGCCGGGGCACGTGCGTCGGGGAGCTTTGAGCGGCCCTCCCGTCAGTACGCGTCCCGGCAGACCGCAGGGCAACCACAGACGCCCGGCCGGATCCCGTGGGGGGAATCCGCACCGGGAAAAAGGGAAGCGCCCCGACCGTCGACCCGTGGGGGGATCGACGGCGGGGCGCTTTCCGCTTTACGCCGGGAGAGAGAGCGCCCCGAAGGGGCGCGGGGAACTGCGCGACCAGCCACATCCGGCCCGCAGCTCCCGCGAAAAGATCAGCGACCCTCGACCGGGACGAAGTCCCGCAGAACCTCACCCGTGTAAATCTGGCGCGGACGCCCGATCCGCGAACCCGGCTCCTTGATCATCTCGTGCCACTGCGCGATCCAGCCCGGCAGGCGGCCCAGCGCGAACAGCACGGTGAACATCTCGGTCGGGAAGCCCATGGCCCGGTAGATGAGACCCGTGTAGAAGTCCACGTTCGGGTAGAGCTTGCGCTCGACGAAGTAGTCGTCGGCCAGCGCGTGCTCTTCCAGCTTCAGCGCGATGTCGAGCAGCTCGTCGGACTTGCCGAGCGCCGAGAGGACGTCGTGCGCCGCCGCCTTGATGATCTTCGCCCGGGGGTCGAAGTTCTTGTAGACGCGGTGCCCGAAGCCCATGAGCTTCACGCCGTCTTCCTTGTTCTTCACCTTGCGGATGAAGGTGTCGACGTCGCCGCCGGAGGCCTGGATGCCTTCCAGCATCTCCAGGACCGACTGGTTGGCGCCGCCGTGCAGCGGGCCCCACAGGGCCGAGATGCCGGCCGAGATCGAGGCGAACATGTTCGCCTGCGAGGAGCCGACCAGACGCACGGTGGAGGTCGAACAGTTCTGCTCGTGGTCCGCGTGCAGGATCAGCAGCTTGTCGAGCGCGGCGACGACGACCGGGTCCAGCTCGTACTCGGCGGCGGGCACCGAGAACGTCATGCGCAGGAAGTTCTCGACGTAGCCGAGGTCGTTGCGCGGGTAGACGACCGGGTGGCCCACGGACTTCTTGTAGGCGTACGCGGCGATCGTCGGAAGCTTGGCGAGGAGGCGGATCGTCGAGAGGTGACGCTGCTTCTCGTCGAACGGATTGTGGCTGTCCTGGTAGAACGTCGACAGCGCGCTGACCACGGACGACAGCATGGCCATCGGGTGGGCGTCGCGCGGGAAGCCGTCGTAGAACCGCTTGACGTCCTCGTGCAGCAGGGTGTGCTGCGTGATCTCGTTCTTGAACGAGGCCAGCTCGTCGACCTTCGGCAGTTCGCCGTTGATCAGCAGATACGCCACCTCGGTGAAGGTGGAGCGCTCGGCCAGCTGCTCGATCGGGTAGCCGCGGTACCGGAGGATGCCCTGCTCACCGTCGAGATAGGTGATGGCGGATTTATAGGCGGCGGTGTTGCCATAGCCGCTGTCCAGGGTCACCAGACCGGTCTGGGCGCGGAGCTTCCCGATGTCGAAGCCCTTGTCACCGACGGTCGAATCGATCACCGGGTAGGTGTACTCGCCATCGCCGTACCGCAGTACTACAGCGTTGTTACCGTTCTCGCTCACGTCATCCCTCACCGACGTTGTGCCTCTTCTTCGAGGTGCCCTGACTGTCTCTACCATCCCCCATTTGGCCCTGGAGAGTGCACTCGGGGTCGACCATTGGGCCTATTGGCGGCACTCAGTGCCGCCAACCTGCTCATCCTGCCCCCTTCGCCCCGGTTCCGGAAGTGCTGTGTGACGTTTCCGACTCGTTTGATCGATCAAACGGGTCGCAACCGTCACGGGGCCTCTCCGCGGCGCCCCGAGAGCCTGAAATCCAGTGCCGTACAACGCCTGCCCGCGGAGACCGTGCGTACAGCCTGACCCAGAGCTTTGCGCGAACCGACGAGGACCACCAGCTTCTTGGCGCGTGTCACTGCGGTGTAGAGCAGGTTGCGCTGCAACATCATCCAGGCGCCCGTGGTGACCGGGATCACCACGGCCGGGTACTCGCTGCCCTGGGAGCGGTGGATCGTCACGGCGTACGCGTGGGCCAGTTCGTCCAGTTCGTCGAAGTCGTAGGGGACTTCCTCGTCCTCGTCGGTCAGGACGGTGAGCCGCTGTTCGTCGGGGTCGAGGGCGGTGACGACGCCGACCGTGCCGTTGAAGACGCCGTTTCGCCCCTTCTCGTAGTTGTTGCGGATCTGGGTGACCTTGTCGCCGACGCGGAAGACCCGGCCGCCGAACCGCTTCTCCGGCAGGCCGGGCCGGGCGGGGGTGATGGCCTGCTGGAGGAGGCCGTTGAGGTTTCCGGCGCCCGCCGGGCCGCGGTGCATGGGCGCCAGGACCTGGACGTCACGGCGCGGGTCGAGGCCGAACTTGCGGGGGATGCGGTGGGCCGCGACGTCCACCGTGAGGCGGCCGGCCTCCTCGGTCTCCTCCTCGACGAAGAGGAAGAAGTCCCTCATGCCCTGGGTGAGGGGCGGGACGCCGGAGTTGATGCGGTGGGCGTTGGTGACCACGCCCGACTCCTGGGCCTGCCGGAAGATGCGGGTGAGGCGGACGGCGGGGACCGGGCTGCCCTCGCTGAGCATGTCCCGCAGGACCTCCCCCGCGCCGACGCTCGGCAGCTGGTCCACATCGCCGACGAAGAGCAGATGGGCGCCGGGCGGGACGGCCTTGACCAGTTTGTTGGCCAGGAGCAGGTCGAGCATCGAGGCCTCGTCGACCACGACCAGATCGGCGTCGAGGGGCCGGTCCTTGTCGTACGCCGCGTCGCCTCCGGGTTTCAGTTCGAGCAGGCGGTGGACCGTCGAGGCCTCGGCGCCGGTGAGCTCGGCGAGGCGCTTGGCGGCGCGGCCGGTGGGGGCGGCGAGGACGACCTTGACGTTCTTGGCGCGGGCCAGTTCGACGATGGAGCGGACCGTGAAGGACTTGCCGCAGCCGGGCCCGCCGGTCAGGACGGCGACCTTCCGGGTCAGCGCGAGCCGCACCGCCGCTTCCTGCTCGGGCGCGAGCTCGGCCCCGGTGCGGTCCGCGAGCCAACCGAGCGCCTTGTCCCACGCGACGTCCCGGAAGGCGGGCATGCGGTCCTCGGGGGTCTTCAGGAGACGCAGCAGCTGCCCGGCGAGGGACAGTTCGGCCCGGTGGAAGGGGACCAGGTAGACGGCGGTGATGTCGCCGTCGTCCGGGCCGGGGACGGCTTCGCGGACGACGCCTTCCTCCTCCCCGGCGAGCTCGGCGAGGCAGTCGATGACGAGGCCGGTGTCGACCTGGAGCAGCTTCACCGCGTCGGTGATGAGGCGCTCCTCGGGGAGGTAGCAGTTGCCCTGGTCGGTGGATTGCGAAAGGGCGTACTGGAGACCGGCCTTGACGCGCTCCGGGCTGTCGTGCGGGATACCGACGGACTGGGCGATGCGGTCGGCGGTGAGGAAGCCGATGCCCCAGACGTCGGCGGCTAGGCGGTACGGCTCGTTCTTCACCACGGAGATCGACGCGTCGCCGTACTTCTTGTAGATGCGCACGGCGATGGAGGTGGAGACGCCGACTCCCTGGAGGAAGACCATGACCTCCTTGATGGCCTTCTGCTCCTCCCAGGCGGCGGCGATCATCTTCGTCCGCTTGGGGCCGAGGCCGGGCACTTCCACGAGCCGCTTCGGCTCGGTCTCGATGATGTCGAGGGTGTCCACGCCGAAGTGGGTGGTGATCCGGTCGGCCATCACGGGGCCGATGCCCTTGATGAGGCCGGAGCCGAGATAGCGGCGGATGCCCTGGATGGTGGCGGGCAGCACCGTCGTGTAGTTCTCGACGGTGAACTGCTTGCCGTACTGCGGGTGGGAGCCCCAGCGGCCCTGCATCCGCAGGGACTCGCCGGCCTGGGCGCCGAGCAGCGAACCGACGACGGTGAGCAGGTCGCCGGCGCCGCGGCCGGTGTCGACGCGCGCGACCGTGTACCCGGTCTCCTCATTGGCGTACGTAATGCGTTCGAGGACGCCCTCGACCACCGCCGTCGCTACAGCTGGACTCGACATGATCCGACGCTACCGCCCGGCACCGACAACGCGGACAGCCTGTGGATAACTTTCGAAGGGAGAGGGCGTGAGCGGGCGACGCACGAAGGGGCCCGGTCCTTCGACCGGGCCCCTTCGATCCCTCCCCCATGTGCCAGAAGCCCCCCGGAATCCCCCCGGATTTCCCCCTCGGAAAGTCCTGACACCAAGTACGACACGTGTCGTGCCCAAAGGGTTGCACGGCGTTGCCGAGAAAATTTCCGTGGAGGGCTTCCGGGTGCCGACGCGCGGGGGCGGACGTAGCGTTTGATCCAGGAGTGCTGACGTCCGGTCGGACGCCCCCTGGAGCCTCTAGAGCCTGGAGAGATGATGTTCGGTGTCGTCACGAAGTTGAGCAGGCCGGTGGCCAAGGCGATCTCCAAGAAGACCGGCATCCCCGTGCAGACCGTCACGCGCGGCATCGAGATGCTCGCCCCGGTCGTGATCGCGGTGGTCTCCAAGAAGGCGGCGCGCCGGAAGGGCGGCAAGGGATAACCGGCCGGAGGGCATCCCTCACGCGCATGCGCGGAAGCGCTCCGCCGTCTCCCGCAGCACCTCACCCCCGTCCCGCGCCCACAGCGCCTCGTTGAAGATCTCGACCTCGATCGGGCCGTCGTACCCGGCGGCCTCCACCAAAGCCCGGAAGGCCTTGAAGTCGACGCTGCCGTCGCCCAGTTGCCCCCGGCCGAGCAGCACGCCCGCAGGCAACGGCGTGATCCAGTCCGCCAGTTGGAAGGCGTGCAGCCGCCCGCCGCGCCCCGCCCGTGCGATCTGCGCGGGCGCCCGGTCGTCCCACCAGACGTGGTACGTGTCCACGACCACACCCACCTGGTGCGCGGGGAAGCGCTCCGCCAGGTCGAGGGCCTGCCCGAGCGTGGAGACCACGCAGCGGTCGGCGGCGAACATCGGGTGCAACGGCTCGATGGCCAGGCGTACGCCCCGCTGCTCGGCGTAGGGCCCGAGGAGTGCGAGGGCCTCCGCGACGCGCTCCCGTGCCCCGGCCAGGTCGCGGCTGCCGGGCGGCAGGCCGCCCGAGACGAGGACCAGTGTGTCCGTGCCGAGGGCCGCCGCCTCGTCGATCGCCGCGCGGTTGTCGTCCAGGGCACGCGCGCGTGCCGCCTCTTCGGTGTCCGTGAAGAAGCCGCCCCGGCACAGGCTGGTGACCGTGAGGCCGGAGTCGCGCATGAGGCGGGCGGTGCGCTCGACCCCGTACTCCTGGACCGGCGTGCGCCACAGGCCGACGGCCGTGATGCCCTCCTTGGCGCAGCCCTCGGCGAGGTCGGGGAGGGAGAGCTGCCTGACGGTCTCCTGGTTGAGGCTGAGGCGCGACAGCGGCAACGCGGAAGGCGGCGCGGTGCTCATTGCGGTACTCCATGGACGGTCAGCAGCGAGCGCATCCGGGACGCCGCCAGGGTGGGGTCGGGGAACAGGCCGAGGCCGTCGGCCAGTTCGTAGGCGCGGGCGAGGTGCGGGAGCGAGCGGGCCGACTGGAGGCCGCCCACCATCGTGAAGTGTGTCTGGTGCCCGGCCAGCCAGGCCAGGAACACCACGCCGGTCTTGTAGTAGCGCGTGGGGTTCCGGAAGAGGTGGCGGGAGAGCTCGACGGTGGGGTCGAGGAGAGCGCGGAAGCCCTGCGCGTCGCCGGTGTCCAGGACGCGCACCGCCTCGGCGGCGAGTGGCCCGAGCGGGTCGAAGACGCCGAGCAGCGCGTGGCTGAAGCCGTGGCCGTCGCCCGCGATCAGCTCGGGGTAGTGGAAGTCGTCGCCGGTGTAGCAGCGCACGCCCTGCGGGAGGCGGCGGCGCAGGGCGACCTCGCGGTCCGCGTCCAGGAGCGAGATCTTGATGCCGTCGACCTTGTCGGGGTGGGCGGCGATGACGTCCAAGAAGGTGTCGGTCGCCGCGTCCAGGTCGGCCGAGCCCCAGTAGCCCTCAAGGGCTGGGTCGAACATGGGGCCGAGCCAGTGCAGGATCACCGGCTCGCTCGCCTGGCGCAGGAGGTGGCCGTACGTCTCGGCGTAGTCGTCCGGGGAGGTGGCCGTGGCGGCGAGGGCGCGCGACGCCATCAGGATCGCCTGGGCGCCGGCCGCCTCGACGAGGGCGAGCTGCTCCTCGTACGCCTGGACGATCTGCGGCAGCTTCGCGGGCAGGGTCGGCCGGCCGGTTGTCAACTGGCCGGTTGCCAGCTGGGCGGTTGGCTGTTGGTCGGTTGACAGCTGGGCGGTTGGCAGTTGGTCGGTTGACAGCTGGGCGGTTGACAGTTGGTCGGTGCCGACGCCGCACGCGATGCGGCCGCCGACCGCCTTCGCCTCGGCGGCCGAGCGGCGGATGAGCTCGGCGGCGCCCGGCCAGTCCAGGCCCATGCCGCGCTGGGCGGTGTCCATGGCCTCGGCGACGCCCAGTCCGTGCGACCACAGGTGGTGGCGGAAGGCGAGCGTGGCGTCCCAGTCGACGGCGGCGGGGCCGTCGGGGGAGACGTCCGCGAACGGGTCGGCGACGACGTGGGCGGCGGAGTAGACGGTGCGGGAGGTGAACGGCGGGCCGTCGGCGGCGATACGGAGAGGCTCGCCCCGTGGGGTGTACGCGCGCGTGCCGCCTCCCTCGGCGGGCAGCAGCACCTGGAGGGGCCGGGTCACAGCTCGATCTCCGGCACGTCGAGGCGGCGGCCCTCGGCGGAGGACCTCAGGCCCAGCTCGGCGAGTTGCACGCCGCGCGCGCCCGCGAGGAGGTCCCAGCGGTAGGGCGCGTCGGCGTAGACGTGCTTGAGGAAGAGCTCCCACTGCGCCTTGAAGCCGTTGTCGAACCCGGTGTCGAACTCGGTGTTGTCCGGGACCTCCTGCCACTGGTCGCGGAAGGAGTGGGTGGTGGGCAGGTCGGGGTTCCAGACCGGCTTCGGTGTCGCGCTGCGGTGCTGTACGCGGCAGTCGCGCAGCCCCGCGACGGCGGAGCCCTCGGTGCCGTCGACCTGGAACTCCACCAGCTCGTCGCGGTGGACGCGCACCGCCCAGGAGGAGTTGATCTGCGCGATCACGCCGCCGTCCAGCTCGAAGACTCCGTACGCGGCGTCGTCGGCGGTGGCGTCGTAGGGCTTGCCGCGCTCGTCCCAGCGCTGCGGGATGTGCGTGGCGGTCAGCGCCTGGACGGTGCGGACGCGGCCGAACAGCTCGTGCAGGACGTACTCCCAGTGCGGGAACATGTCGACGACGATGCCGCCGCCGTCCTCGGCGCGGTAGTTCCAGGAGGGGCGCTGGGCGGGCTGCCAGTCGCCCTCGAAGACCCAGTAGCCGAACTCGCCGCGCACGGACAGGACGCGGCCGAAGAAGCCGCCGTCGATGAGCCGCTTCAGCTTGAGCAGGCCCGGCAGGAAGAGCTTGTCCTGGACGACGCCGTGCTTGACGCCGGCGTCCCTGGCCAGGCGGGCGAGGCCGAGGGCGGCGTCCAGGCCGGTGGCGGTCGGCTTCTCGGTGTAGAGGTGCTTGCCCGCGGCGATGGCCTTCTTGAGGGCGTCCTCGCGGGCGGAGGTGACCTGCGCGTCGAAGTAGATGTCGACGCCCGGGTCGGCGAGGACCGCGTCGAGATCGGTCGAGAAGTGCTCCAGGCCGTGCTGTTCGGCGAGGGCGCGCAGCGCGTGCTCCCTGCGGCCCACCAGGACCGGCTCGGGCCACAGCACTGTGCCGTCGCCGAGGTCGAGGCCGCCCTGTGCGCGGAGGGCGAGGATCGAGCGGACGAGGTGCTGGCGGTGGCCCATGCGTCCGGTGACGCCGTTCATGGCGATGCGCACCGTCTTGCGTGTCACGAAAGTCCCTCCGTAAGCGGATGGTGAGCGCTTTTCCGGCGTGCGTAGCATGCTCAGCGCGCATAGCAAGCGCTTTCTATCTACGGAGAAGCTAGCCTGCCGCACAGGGTCCGGACAAGGGTGCCGGGCCGGCGCAGTGACCGGAGGGCGACTCGATGACCGTGACCTTGGCGGACGTGGCGGCGCGCGCGCAGGTCTCCCCCGCCACCGTCTCCCGCGTACTGAACGGCAACTACCCCGTGGCCGCCGCCACCCGCGAGCGGGTCCTGCGGGCCGTGGACGATCTCGACTACGTCCTGAACGGCCCCGCGAGCGCGCTCGCCGCGGCCACCTCCGACCTGGTCGGCATCCTCGTCAACGACATCGCCGACCCCTTCTTCGGGATCATGGCGGGTGCCGTGCAGTCCGAGATCGGCGGGCCGGGCGGCCGCGCGGGCGGGGAGCGGATGGCGGTGGTCTGCAACACCGGAGGCTCCCCGGAGCGCGAGCTGACCTATCTCACGCTCCTCCAGCGCCAACGCGCCGCCGCGGTGATCCTGACCGGTGGCGCCATCGAGGACGCCGAGCACGCCGCCGTGATCTCGGGGAAGCTGCGGCGCCTCGCGGAGGCGGGCACCCGGGTGGTGCTGTGCGGGCGGCCGCCCTCGCCGGACACGGACGCGGTGGCGCTCACCTTCGACAACCGCGGGGGCGGCCGGCGGCTCACCGAGCACCTGCTGGGCCTCGGCCACCGGCGTGTCGGCTACATCGCGGGCCCCCGCGAACGGACCACCACCCGGCACCGCCTGGAGGGCCACCGCGCGGCGCTGGCCGCGCACGGCGTCGAGGACGACCCCGCGCTCACCGTGCACGGCCCCTACGACCGGCGTTCGGGATACGACGCCACGGACGAACTGCTGCGCCGCGCCCCGGACTTGACGGCCGTCGTCGCCGCCAACGACACGGTCGCGCTCGGCGCGTGCGCCGCGCTGCGGGACAAGGGGCTGCGGATCCCCGACGACGTCTCGGTGGCGGGCTTCGACGACCTGCCGTTCAGCATCGACGCCGTGCCCGCGCTCACGACGGTACGGCTGCCGCTGCACGAGGCGGGCGCGCGGGCGGGCCGCATCGCCATGGGCAAGGAGGAGCCGCCGCCGGGGGGTGTGGCGACGGTGCACGGGGAGTTGATGGTGCGGGGGTCCACGGCGGGGCCGCGGTAGGGGTTCTCAGCTCGGGGGGGCTCGGGGGCTACGGCCGGGTCTTCGGCCGGGGTCTACGGCCGGGGATTTCGGCCGGGTCCTCGGCCGGGAATTTCGGCCGGGCCCTCGGCCAGGGATTTCAGCCGGGTCCTCGGCCGGGGTCTTCAGCCGGGGTCTTCAGCCGGGGTTTTCGGCCGGGGCTTCGGCCGGTGTCTGCGGCCGGTGTCTACGGCCGGGGTCTTCAGGCGGGTTCTCAGCTCGGGGGAGGCTCGGGGGCTACGGCCGGGTCGGCCGGGGGCTACGGCCGGGTCTTCGGCCGGGGTCTTCAGGCGGGTCCTCGGCCGGGAATTTCGGCCGGGTCTTCGGCCGGGGTCTTCAGCCGGGGTCTACGGCCGGGTCCTCGGCCAGGGATTTCAGCCGGGTCCTCGGCCGGGGTCTTCAGCCGGGGTTTTCGGCCGGGGCTTCGGCCGGTGTCTACGGCCGGGGTCTTCAGCCGGGCCCTCCGCCGGGGTTTCGGCCGGGGCTTCGGCCGGTGTCTACGGCCGGGGCTTCGGCCGGGCCCTCGGCTCACAGCAATCCCCCGATCACTCTCACCCCCTCCGCGATCTGCGTCGGGCTGCCGGCCGCGTAGCCGAGGACCAGGCCTGGTGGGTGCGGGAGTTGGGTGTGCCACGACAGGGGGTGGACCTTGACGCCGTGGGCCAGGGCTGCGGTGGCGAGGTCGGCGTCGGAGCCCGCGTACGTCTGCTCGTACGTCTGCTCGTACGTCTGCTCGTACGTCTGCTCGTACGTCTGGCCGTACGTCTGGCCGTACGTCTGGCCGTACATCTGGCCGTACATCTGGCCGTACATCTGGCCGTCGAGGGTGATCATCAGGTGCAGCCCGGCCGCCGCGCCGTGCACGACCGCCCCCGGCAGATGCGTGCGGATCGCGCCGATCATCGCGTCCCTGCGCCTGCGGTGGTGCCTGCGGATGAGCCGCAGATGGCGCTCCAGGTCGCCGGATTCCATGAGGTGGGCGAGGACGAGCTGCGGCAGGGCCGCGTTGCCGAGGTCGATCAGGCGCTTGGCGTCCACCAGCGCCGCCCGGTACGCGGGCGGTGCGAGCAGCCAGCCCAGGCGCAGGGCGGGCGCGAGGAGCTTGGAGACGCTGCCCGCGTAGCAGACGTGCTCGGGGAGCTGGGCGCGCAGGGCGGGGACGGCGGGGTGGTCGTAGCGGTGCTCGGCGTCGTAGTCGTCCTCGATGACGAGGCCGCCGTCGCGGGCCCAGTCCATCAGCTCGCGGCGCCGCTCGCCGCCGAGCACCACACCGGTGGGGAACTGGTGGGCGGGGGTGAGCAGTACGGCGGGGGCGCCGGTGGCCCGTAGCGCGTCGACGCGGACGCCGTGGGCGTCGACCGGGACGGGCGGGGTGCGCAGGGGCCGCAGATGCTGGCGTACGCCGAGTGATCCCGGCTCCTCGACCGCGACGTCCGTGATCCCCTCGGCGCGCAGGACGTCGACGAGCAGCCGCAGGGCCTGGGCCGTGCCGTTGACGATCATCACGTCGTCCGGGTCGGCGACGATCCCGCGGTTCCGGGAGAGCCAGCGCGCGACGGCGGTACGCAGGGCCGGGGTGCCGCGCGGATCTCCGTACCCGAAGTCGGAGGGTGTCAGCCCGGCCAGCACGGCACGCTCCGCGCGCAGCCAGGCCGCGCGCGGGAAGGCGGCGAGGTCCGGCAGCCCCGGGGTCAGGTCGACGCGGGCGGGCGCGGCGCGCAGGGCGTCGAAGACGCCGAGGTCGGGCGGGGCGGTGAAGAGGTTGTCGGGCGGGGCGGTGAAGAGGCCGAGGTCGGGCGGGGCGGTGAAGAGGCCGAGGTCGGGCGGGGCGGTGGAGAGGCCGGGGCGGCGACCCGGGGGGATCTCTGCGGCACCGCTTGGCCGACGGGCCGGCCGGGGTGGCGGCACGGCGACGACGACGGTGCCGCCCCGGCCGCGCCCGGCCACGTGTCCGTCCTCGGTGAGCCGCCGGTAGGCCTCGGTGACGACGCCGCGCGAGACGCCGAGTTCGGCGGCGAGGGTGCGGGTGGCGGAGCCGGCTGCCGGTGGTGAGACGGCCGTCCGCGATGGCCTCCCTGATCCGCCGCGCCAGCCAGTCGCCGAGGCCGCCCCTCGGGGCCTCGCGGGGGTCGAGCTGGAGGAAGTCGGAGGAGGCGGTGCGGGCGTGCCCGGTGTCCGCGCCGCCGGTTGTTATGGACTGGTCGGAAGAAGATCCATTGGACCTGTTCATGGAGCCATTGTGACGACAGGGTCGAGGCATGGAATTTCTCCTCACCTCCCTCGTCGTCTGTGTGACGCCCGGCACGGGTGTCCTGTTCACGATCGCGGCGGGGCTCTCGCGCGGCACGCGGGCCGCGGTGATCGCGGCCGTCGGCTGCACGCTGGGCGTCGTCCCGCACATGGTGGCCGCGATCACCGGCCTCGCGGCCCTGCTGAACGCCAGCGCGGTCGCCTTCCAGACCCTCAAGTACCTGGGCGTGGCCTACCTCTTGTACATGGCGTGGAGCACGCTGCGGGACAAGAGCGAGCTGACCGCCGAACGGGAGAGCGAGCCGCGCTCGGCGGGCCGCACGATCCTGACGGGCGTACTGATCAACATCCTCAACCCGAAGCTGACGTTGTTCTTCTTCGCGTTCCTGCCGCAGTTCGTGAGCACCGACGAGCCGTACGCGTTCCTGCGCATGACGGAGCTGAGCGCGTACTTCATGCTGATCACGTTCGCGGTCTTCGTGGCGTACGGCCGCTTCGCGGCGGCGATGCGCAACCACGTGATCTCCCGCCCCCGGGTGGTGAGCTGGATGCGGCGCACGTTCGCGGTGGCGTTCGCGGCGCTGGGGGCGCGGCTGGCGTTCCTCTGAGGGACTGGGGCTGCGCCCGCTGCGTACCGCCGTGTCCCCGAGGTCTGGATGTCGTTGACATCACCGGGAAAAGGAGGCTCATATGGCAGTCATGGTCATGGATGCACCTAGCGCCTGGGACGTACTGGACGGCGTCAACCTTCCCCGCGGTTACCGCGTCGAGATCACCGAGGGGAAGATCATCATGACGCCGCAAGGCGAATACCAGTGGAAAGTCATCCTTGAGGCCGCCCCTCAGATCAGGCAGCAGCTCGCCGCCCGTGGCGACATCCTCTCCGACGTCATGATCGACTTCCCGTCCAGTCAGTATGGCTACGCGCCCGACCTGGCGATCATCGCGCCGGGAGCGGAGCGCAACAGCCGTGGCCGCTTCGAGTGGCACAGCCTCGAAGCGGTGCTCGAAGTCGTCTCGAAGAGCAGCCGGGACAACGACTTCGCCAAAAAGGTCCGCCTGTACGCGGAATGCGGCATCCCGGTGTACGTGGTGATCGACCCCGAGGCCGGGGTCTGTACCGTCCACCGCCGCCCCACCCGGACAGGGGCGTACGAGGACGAGACGGAGGTCCCGTTCGGCGCGGACCTCGTCCTGCCGCTCGCCGGGCGGGAGATCACCGTCAAGACGGGGGGTTTCCCGAAGGCCGGTGAGCTCGGCTGAGGGGGGGCGGGGTTGACCGCGGCCACATGGCCGCGCCTACTGTCGGGCTTATGAAATTCGCTTTCTCCACCCTCGGCGTGCCCGGTCTGCCCATTCCCGACGTGCTGCGGCTCGCCACCGATCACGGCTATCAGGGCGTCGAACTGCGCGCGCACCCCGAGGAGCCGGTGCATCCCGGGCTCGGGCTCGTCGAGCGGGCCGACGTGGCCGCCGAGTTCAAGGCCGCCGGCGTCGAGATCCTCACCGTCGCGGGGTACGCGCGCGTGGCGGCGCCCGGTGACGACGAACCCGTCCTCGACGAGCTGAACTCCCTCGTCGGGCTCGCCCGTGACCTCGGCGCCCCCTTCGTCCGCGTCTTCCCCGGCGGCGGCACCGACCAGGACGAGGCGGAGGCCGACGCGACGGCCGCGCGACGGCTCGGCACCGCCGCACGGTACGCCGCCGACGCCGGCGTACGCGTCCTCGTCGAGACCCACGACTCGCACCGCACCGGCGCCGACGTCACCCGCGTCCTCGGCACGGTCGGGCACCGCCAGGTCGGCGCCGTGTGGGACGTGATGCACACCTGGCGCGGCGGCGAGTCCCCCGCCGACACCTTCGCCGCGCTCTCCCCCTACCTCGGCTACGTCCAGGTGAAGGACATCGCCTCGGCGGACGACACGACGCCACTCGCGCTCGGCGCCGGAACCCTGCCGCTCGCCGAGTGCGTGGGCGTACTCAGCGCGGAGGGCTGGGACGGCTGGCTGTGCTGGGAGTACGAGAAGCGGTGGTACGAGCAGGCGGCACCGCTGCCTCAACTGCTCGGTCCCGGCCGGGACTTCCTGTCACGGCTCGTGTCCCGCTCCGGCTGACGCCACCGCGCTGCACGGATGGGCCCTTCGCGGACGGACCCTTCGCGGACGGACCCTTCGCGGACGGACCCTTCGCGGACGGACCCTTCACGGACGGACCCTTCGAGAACGAGGTCAGCGCGACGCCGCCCACCAGCAGGGCGGCCGCGCACCACCTCAGAGCGCTCATCGACTCGCCGAGCACCAGGGCCGCGCCGGACATCCCGAAGACCGGGACGAGCAGGGAGTACGGGGCGACGGTGGACGCCGGGTGGCGGCGCAGCAGGTAGCCCCAGGCGCCGAAGCCGAAGACGGTGGTGATCCAGGCGACGTAGACGATGATGCCCGCGCCCGACCAGTCGAGGGAGCGCAGCGCCTGAAGGTCCCTGGTCGGCCCTTCCAGGAGCAGCGAGAGCCCGAGCAGCGGCAGTACGGGAACGGTGCTCACCCACACCATGAAGTTCAGGGCGTCGGGCGGGGACGCCTTGCGGGTCAGGACGTTGGAGACGCCCCAGCAGGCCGCGGCGCCGATCAGCAGCGCGAAGGCGGTGAGGGCCCCGTCTCCCCCTGGTCGACGGCGGCGACCGCGATGCCCGCGAGGGCGATCACCATGCCCGTCACGCGGACCCGGCCGGGCCGTTCGCCGAGCGCCACGAAGGCGAAGAGGGCGGTGAAGACGGCCTGGATCTGGAGCACCAGGGACGACAGGCCCGCCGGCATCCCCGCGTCCATGCCGATGAAGAGCAGCCCGAACTTGACCACGCCGAGGACCAGCCCGACCCCGACCAGCCACTTCCAGGCCACCTTCGGCCGCCCCACGAAGAAGACGGCGGGCAACGCGGCCACCAGGAAGCGCAGGGCGGAGAAGAGGAGTGGCGGGAAGTGGTCGAGCCCCACTTCGATGACGACGAAGTTGACGCCCCATACGGCGGCGACGAGGACGGCCAGGCAGACATGTGCGGGTCGCATGCGTTGAGGATCACCCGGCCCCAACGTGTAGGACCAGCACGGATCTCTGCATGATTGGATGAAGCAACGCTAATTGGTTGTGTCGCTGAACCGGGAGGCCCCCCGTGCTCGATCTCGCCCGGCTCCGTGCCCTGCACGCCGTCTCCGTGCACGGCACCGTGGGCGCCGCCGCCACCGCGCTCGGCTACACCCCGTCCGCCGTTTCCCAGCAGATAGCGAAGCTGGAGCGGGAGACGCGCACCACCCTCCTTGAGCGCCGCGGCAGAGGTGTCGCGCTCACTGAGGAGGCGCTCCATCTCGCGGACACCGCCCGGCAGTTGATGGCCATCATGGAGCGCGCCGAGACCGAGCTGGAGGAGCGGCGCGGGGTGCCGGCGGGGCGGCTGACCATCGCGGCGTTCGCCTCGGCGGCGCGCGGGCTACTGCCGGGGGCGCTCGCGGAACTCGCCCGGCGCCATCCGGCGCTCGACGCCCGTATGTCGGAGATCGACCCGCACCTCTCCATCGACCTGGTCGCCAAGGGCGCGGTCGACGTGGCGGTCGTCCACGACTGGGACATCGCGCCCCTGCCGACTCCGCCCGGCGTCGAACAGGCGGTCATCGGCGACGACTTCTGCGACCTCGTCGTCCCGGACGGGCACCGGCTCGCGGGGCGTACGTCGGTGCGGCGCGAGGAGTTGAAGGGCGAACGCTGGATCACCCAGCCGCCGGGGCTCGTCTGCCACGAGTGGCTGGTGCGGACTCTGCGTGAGGCGGGTTGCGAGCCCCACATCGCCCACCAGGCGGAGGAGAACCCGACGCTGGTCGCGCTCGTCGCGGCGGGGCTCGGCATCGCGCTCGTACCGCGGCTGGGGCGCGGCCCGATCCCGGACGGCGCGGTCACCGTCCGGCTCGAACCGGTGCCGGTGCGGCGGCTGTACGTGCTGTGGCGCGCGGGGGCGGCGCGGCGGCCTGCCATCACGGAGACGGTACGGGTGCTGCGGGCGCGCTGGGCGGCGTGACGGTGCGCTGTGGCTTCGGGTACCGCAAGGACCTTTCCCACCCGACACCCGCCACCCGCCACCCGCCACCCGCCACCCGCCACCCGCCAGCCGAACCGCCCCGAAGAGCCGCCGCCCACCGGCCACCCGCCCGCCGAGGCCGCACCCCGCGGCCCCGCGCACCGCACGGACCTCTCCCCAGCCACCCGCCCGTCACCCGGCAGCCGGACCGTCCCGAACAGACCCCGCCGTCCTTGACCGGCAGAAATCTTCGGGATATCCGTGAACCCTGAAAGTTTCCTCCGGCCCCACCAGGAGCGCCCGTGTCCCGACCCGACGACGACCGGCTCCTCGGCCTCATCGCCAAGATGTCCCTGGAGGAGAAAGTCGGCCAGCTCTTCGTGATGCACGTGTACGGGCACACGGCCACCGATCCCGACCACGGCGACGTCGACACCAACCTCAGGGAACTCGGCGTCCGCGACGCCGCCGAACTCATCGCCCGCTACCACCTCGGCGGCGTCATCTACTTCGGCTGGGCCCACAACACCCGCTCCCCGCACCAGATCGCCGCCCTCTCCCGCGGCATCCAGGAGGCCGCGGCGAAGGCCCTGCCCTCCGGCGTCCCCGTACTGATCTCCGTGGACCAGGAACACGGCGCCGTGGCCCGCGTCGGCGCCCCGGCGACGCTGCTGCCGGGCGCGATGGCCCTCGGCGCCTCCGGTTCGCACGAGTACGCGCGCGAGGCGGCCCGTATCGCGGGCGCCGAGCTGCACGCCCTCGGCATCCGCCAGGACCACGCCCCGGACGCCGACGTGAACATCGACCCGGCCAACCCCGTCATCGGCGTACGCTCCTTCGGCGCCGACCCCGAAGCCGTCGCGGGTTTCGTGGCCGCCCAGATCGAGGGCTACCGGAGCGCGGGCGTCGCGACCGCGGCCAAGCACTTTCCGGGGCACGGCGACACCACCGACGACAGCCACACCGACCTGCCGCACATCCACCACACCCGCGAGGAGTGGGACCGCTACGACGCGCCGCCCTTCCGGGCCGCGATCGCCGCGGGCGTGGACTCCGTGATGACCGCGCACATCGTGGTGCCGGCCCTGGACCCGTCGGGCGATCCGGCGACGCTCTCGTACCCGATCGTGACGGGCATCTTGCGCGAGGAGCTGGGCTACGACGGCGTGATCACCACCGACTCACTGGCGATGCGCGGGGTCCGCACCAAGTACGGCGACGACCGCGTGGCCGTGCTCGCGCTCAAGGCGGGCGTGGACCAGCTGCTCAACCCGCCGCAGCCGCGGGTCGCCTGGGACGCCGTGCTCCGGGCCGTCAGGGACGGCGAGCTGACGGAGGAGCGCGTCGAGGAATCGGTCCTGCGCGTCCTGCGCATGAAGGCGCGGGTCGGGCTGCTGCCCGAGGACGGCGCCGCGCACCAGGAGATCACGGCGGACGCGGTGGACGCCGAGGTGGGCTCCGCGGTGGACGCCGCGGTGGGCTCCGCAGTGGACGCCGAGGTGGGCTCCCCGGAGAACGCCGAGGTGGGCTCCGCGGTGGACGCCGAGGTGGGCTCCGCAGTGGACGCCGTGGTGGGGTCTCCTGCCCATCTCGCCGCCGCCGACCGCATCGCGGAGGCGACGACGACGCTGCTGGAGAACGCCGGGGGCCTGCTGCCGCTCTCGCCCGATACGCACCGCGACGTGCTGGTGGTGGGCGCAGACCCGCGTTCGCCGTCCGGTACGACGGGCCCTCCGACCACGGTCCTCGCGGACACCCTCACCTGCCTCGGCTTCACGGCCACGGCCCTGTCCACGGGCACGGCCCCGGACGCCACGGCGGTGGAGAAGGCCGTGGCGGCGGCGCGGGGCAAGCACGCGGTGCTCGTCACCACGTACAACGTCGCGACGCACACCGCCACGGCACGCGACAACACCCAGGCCGCCAACACCGCCCTGGACACAGGCCCCGCCGCCCAGAAGGCTCCGGCGGCAACCGAGGACGGCCAGATCGCCCTGGTGGCCGCCCTCAAGGCCACCGGCGTCCCCGTGATCACCCTCGCCGTCCGCAACCCGTACGACGTGGCCCGGCTGCCCACCGTCGACGCCGCGCTCGCCGCGTACTGCTGGACGGACGTCGAGCTGCGCGCCGCCGCCCGGGTGATCGCGGGCCGCGCCGCCCCGCGCGGCCGGCTGCCGGTGCCGGTGCGGCGGGCGGACGACCCGGCGCAGGTGCTGTACCCGATCGGCCACGGGCTGGCGTACTGAGGCGTACGCCGGGACCCCGCCGCGCCACCACCCGATGCCCCAAAGCGCCCGGTGCCGCTGGCGTGGCCCGCCGCGCCGGGCCACACGCTGGGGGCACATGGCGGGGGCGCATGTCGGGGGACACATGTCGGGGGGAACGGCCATGCTTGCCTGCACCAACACGGCACGGCGGCCGCGTACGGCCGGGGCGACGCTCGCCGCGCTGCTGCTCGCCGCCGCGGTGGCGCTGACCGGGGTGACCGGGTGTCAGAAGTCCGGCGGTTCAGGCGGTTCCGGCGGTTCAGGCGGTCCGGGGGCGGGCCGCGGCGGCGACCGGGCGCCGGTGGCCTCGCGGCCGACGACCGGCTTCGGCGCGGTGTTCCTCGCCGTCGGCGAGTGCAGTTCGCGGGGGCGCGAGACGTTCACGGAGGTGCCGTGCACCAGCGAGCGGGCGGCGGCGCGGGTCGTCGCCCGGCACGACGGCGGGGCCGGGCAGCGCCCCGCCTGCCCGGCGCGCACGGACTTCGTGCTGCACATCAGCGAGAGCAGGCCCGCCGTCGACGAGGACGGCGACGGCACGGTCCCGCGCGGCCACGCCTGCATGCGGAACCTGGAGCCCCCGCACCCCGGCGACCCCGGAGGCGGGGGCGGCCCGCGGACCGTCGTCGGGGACTGCGTGTACGGCGCGGGGCGCGGCGAGGTGCGGGAGACGGCCTGCGACGGCTCCGGGAAGCGGGAACCGGAGTACCGCGTGGCGTCGGCGGTGCGGAGCCGGGCGGCCTGCGGGGCTTCGACCGCCCTGTACGTGGCGCTGGGCGGGGCCCGTCCCGTCGGGTGCGCCGTGCGGGTGTGACGGCACGGGGCTCCGCCCCGGACCCCGCTCCTCAAACGCCGGAGGGGCTGGATCTATGGCCGCAACGTCTGCTCCTTCGTCACGTCCCGCCGGTCGAGCTTCGCGTCGTACGGGGCCAGCGGCTTGCCCGAGGGCGTCGCGACCCCGGCCCACGCCTGGATGCGTTGCGTGGCCTTCGCCTTCTCGTCCGGGACGAGCTGCGAGACGGTCGCCCCATGGTTCGCGCCGGGCGCCGTGAAGACGTGGCTGTCGTGCTCGGCGCCCCGCGCGGGACGGAACTTCTCGGCACCGTACGGGTCGTACTCGCCGTAGACGTACATCATCCGTTGGGCGTTGTGCCGCACCCAGGTGTCGATGTCCCGCATCGCCCGCGGCGTGAACCGCATGGGGATGTCGCGCGGCACGAAGGTGCGGGGCGGCTGATAGCCGTAGCGGCTCAGGTCGCCGAGCCAGGGCTGGCGGATGGTGGGCGCGCCGAGTTCGGTGCCCGCCTGGTAGTAGTACGGCGTGTAGGGCGTGAGGCCCTTGTCGGTGTAGGAGGACCAGCCGCCCACCGAGTCGACGTAGTCGAAGAGGTCCTGGTCGGTCATGGTGGCCGCGTCGGGGATGGTGCCGCAGGCGGTGGCCGCGGGCTGGTACTGCCAGAAGCCCCAGACCAGGTCCATGACGACGGCCTCGAACGCCTTGTCCAGCGTGCCGACGGTCTTGAAGGTGTGGCCCTCCGCCTCGGCGTATTCGGCGAGCTTGCGCGACAGCGGCTCCCTGCGGACCATCGCCTCGCGCTGCACGGCCTGGATGCGCTCGCGGCACTCCTTGGTGCCGACGTTCGCGAGGAACTCGTCGTAGGCCGAGTCCTCCTTGTCGACGACGTCGTTGGGCGCGACGTAGGAGACGATGCCGGCCATGTCGCGCGGGTAGAAGCGCTCGTAGTACGTGGCGGTCATGCCGCCCTTCGAGATGCCGGTGGCCAGCCACTTCTTGCCGTAGATGGGCTTGAGCGCCTGGTAGATGCGGTGCTGGTCGGTGGCCGCCTGCCAGATGTCGAGCTTGGACCAGTCGGCGGGCTCGGGGCGCGAGGGCGTGAAGAAACGGTACTCCATGGAGACCTGGTTGCCGTCGACGAGCTGCGTGGGCTCGCGGCGGCTGGGGTTCGTGGAGACGCTGTAGCCGCTGGTGTAGTAGACCGTGGGGCGGCTGGTGTCCTTGTGCAGGACCGTCAGGCGCTGCTTGAACGTGCCCTTGGAGGGGCGGCGGTGGTCGACCGGCTGGGTGTAGTTCAGGACGAAGAAGCGGTAGCCGGGGTAGGGCTTCTCCTCGATGAGGCTCATGCCGGGTATCGCGAGCAGCCTGTCCTTGATGTCCGTGCCGGCCGTCGTCCCGGTCGTGGCGGGCTCGGCGGTCGAGGCCGGTTCCGCGGTCGTGGCCGGTTCCGCGGCCGTGGCCGCTCCGGTCGTCGTCGCTCCGGCCGCGCCCGCCGTGCCTATCAGCACCACGAGCGACAACAGCCATCTGAGCATCTTGCGCATGCACCCTCCCCTGTCGACACAGCAACGCCCCGGAACCTAACGGAGCAACTGGGCCCACACCAGGGGGAGTTATCCGGCGACAGCGGACGTCAGCAGAGAATCCAGCCCGTACTGACCCCGCGCCCGGAGACCGACCCCGTCACGCGCACGCACCGGTGGCCCGCGTGCACCGTCACCGGGCCAGCGCGGCGGGTGTAGCGCCCCTTGTCGCGCACGGGGCGGCTGCCGCGCGCCTGAACGCTGACGGACATGGCCTTGCGGGCACCGGCACGCTTGGCGGTGGTCACGGCGCAGACGTAGCCACGGGTCTTGAAGACCTCGACCTTGCCGGTGCTGAAGGGCAGCGTGCGCACCTTGTGGCCGACGCACGGGCCCGCGAGGGCGTGGGCGGCGCCGACGCCGGGGCCCGCGAGGGCGAGCAGGAGGGAGGCGGCGAGCCCGGCGGCGCCGAGCGTCAGCCGCCGTCGTATGCGACCTCGGCCGCGACCACTGCTCACGGTTTCCCCTCCCGCCCCTGCGGCATCAACGTACTGATGTACGGACGCAGCCCACCGCCCCTGTGGTTGCGGGAACCCCCGGTTTTTCTGCCCCGCCCCTTCTGCCCCGCCCCTTCTGCCCCGCTGCCGGCTCGGCTCGGCTCAGGCGATCTCCACCGGCTCGCCCACGAACGTCCGCCACAGCTCGGCGTACCGCCCGCCGCGCGCGAGCAGTTCCTCGTGCGTACCGTCCTCCGCGACGCGCCCCTGGTCCATGACGACGACGCGGTCGGCGCGGGCGGCGGTGGTGAGGCGGTGGGCGACGACCAGCGTGGTGCGCCTGCCCGCTATGCGGTCGGTGGCCTGATTGACCTGCGCCTCGGTGGCGAGGTCGAGCGCGGCGGTGGCCTCGTCGAGGAGCAGGATGTCGGGGTCGACCAGCTCGGCGCGGGCCAGCGCGATGAGCTGGCGCTGACCGGCGGAGAGGTTGCGGCCGCGCTCGGTGACCTCGTGGAGGTAGCCACCGTCCAGGGTGGCGATCATGTCGTGCGCGCCGACCGCGCGGGCGGCGGCCTCGACCTCGGCGTCGGTGGCGCCGGGCCGCCCGTAGGCGATGGCGTCGCGGACGGTGCCCGCGAAGAGGTAGGCCTCCTGCGGCACGACACCGAGCCGGTGGCGGTACGCAGTCAGGTCCAGGTCGCGCAGATCGGTGCCGTCCACCGTCACGCGCCCGCCCGTGGGGTCGTAGAAGCGGGCGACGAGCTTGACCAGCGTCGACTTGCCCGCGCCGGTCTCGCCGACGAAGGCGACGGTCTGCCCGGCGGGTATCCGCAGCCGCACGTCGGCGAGGGCCTCCTCCTCGCCGTTGTACGCGAACCGCACGTCCTCGAAGGCGATCTCACCGCGCAGCGACGGCACGCCCAACGGCTTCTCGGCGGCCTTGGTCGACGTCGGCTCCTGGAGAAGCTCCTGAATGCGGCCGAGCGAGACGGTGGCCTGCTGGTAGCCGTCGAAGACCTGGGAGAGCTGCTGGACGGGCGCGAAGAACAGGTCGATGTAGAGGAGGTAGGCGACGAGCGCGCCGGTGGTCAGCGTGCCCGCCTGGACCCGGCCCGCGCCCACGATCAGTACGGCGACGACGGCGACGGACGACAGGAACTGCACGAACGGGAAGTAGACCGAGATCAGCCACTGGCCGCGGATGCGGGCCTGGCGGTAGCTGTCGCTGTTGCGGGCGAACCGCTCGGCACCGGAGCGCTCGCGCCGGAAGGCCTGCACGATGCGCAGCCCGGCGACGGACTCCTGGAGGTCGGCGTTGACGGCCGACACACGCTCGCGCGCCAGTTCGTACGCCGTCACGCTCGACTTGCGGAAGAAGTACGTGCCGACGATGAGCACCGGCAGCGTCGCGAAGACGACGAGGGCCAGCTCCACGTCGATGACGAGCAGCGCGACCATGATGCCGAAGAACGTGACGACGGAGACGAAGGCGGTGACCAGGCCCGTCTGGAGGAACGTGGACAGCGCGTCCACGTCCGTGGTCATCCGGGTCATGATGCGCCCGGTCAGCTCCCGCTCGTAGTAGTCGAGCCCGAGCCGCTGGAGCTGCGCGAAGATCTTCAGCCGCAGCGCGTACAGGACCCGTTCGCCGGTGCGTCCCGTCATCCGCATCTCGCCGGTTTGCGCCGTCCACTGCACGGCGACGGCGGCGAGCGCGAGCCCCGAGGCGGCCCAGACGGCGCCCAGCGCGAGCTGGTTGACGCCCTCGTCGATGCCGTGCCGGATCAGGACGGGCAGCAGCAGGCCCATGCCCGCGTCGACGGCGACGAGCAGCAGGCTCAGCAGCAGCGGCGGCCCGAAGCCGCCGAGCAGCCTGCGCAGGCCGTACGACTCCTCGGGGCGCACGGCCCGCGCCTCGTCGATGCCGGGCTTGTCGTCGGCCGGGGGCAGCGCGTCCACCTGGGCGAGCAGCTCGGGCGTGGACGGCATCCCGGACAGCGCGGTGTCCCGGGGTTCGCGGTCGCCGGTCCACAGGGCGGGGGTGATGCCCCGCTCCGCGTCGAACTCGGCGTCCAGCTCCTCCCGTACGGAGGTGTCCTCGGGCACGTCGGCCCGCAGCGCGTGGCCGGGCGAGACGCCGCCCAGCTCGTCGGGGTCGGTGAGCAGGCGCCGGTAGAGGGCGGAGCGCTCCTCCAGCTCCTCGTGGGTGCCGATGTCGGCGAGGCGTCCGCCGTCGAGGACGGCGATGCGGTCGGCGAGGTTCAGGGTGGAGCGGCGGTGCGCGATCAGGAGGGTGGTCCGGCCCGCCATGACGCCGCGCAGCGCCTCGTGGATCTCGTGCTCCACACGCGCGTCCACCGCCGAGGTCGCGTCGTCCAGGACGAGCAGGCGGGGGTCGGTGAGGATGGCGCGGGCGAGCGCGATGCGCTGGCGCTGGCCGCCGGAGAGGGTCAGCCCCTGCTCGCCGACCGTGGTGTCGTACCCGTCGGGCAGCTCGGAGATGAACCGGTCGGCCTGGGCGGCGCGCGCGGCGGCCTCGATCTGCTCCTGGGTGGCGTCGGGGCGGCCGTACGCGATGTTGGCGCGGACCGTGTCGGAGAAGAGGAAGGAGTCCTCGGGCACGAGCCCGATGGCGGAGCGCAGGGAGTCGAGCGTCAGTTCGCGCACGTCGTGGCCGCCGATGAGGACGGCACCGTGCGTCACGTCGTAGAAGCGGGGCAGCAGCAGCGAGACGGTGGACTTGCCGCTGCCGGAGGAGCCGACGACGGCGAGGGTCTCGCCGGGGGCTATCTGGAAGGTCAGCCCGTCGAGGACGGGCTGTGTCTTCGTGGTGCCCTCGTACGCGAAGCCGACGTCGTCGAACTCGACGGTGGCCGGGGCGTCGGCGGGCAGCTCCTTGGTGCCGTCGCTCATGCTCGGCTCGGTGTCGATCAGCTCAAGCACGCGCTCGACACCCGCGCGGGCCTGCTGCCCCACGGTCAGCACCATGGCGAGCATGCGCACAGGGCCGACGAGCTGCGCGAGGTAGGTGGAGAACGCGACGAACGTGCCGAGCGTGATCTCTCCGCGCACGGCCAGCCAGCCGCCGAGGGCCAGCATGGCGACCTGGCCGAGCATGGGGACGGCCTGGAGGGCGGGGGTGTAGCGGGAATTGAGGCGGATGGTCCGCATCCGGCCCGCGAAGAGCTTGCGCCCGACCTCCCGCAGCTTCCCGGTCTCCTGGTCCTCCTGCCCGAAGCCCTTCACCACGCGTACGCCGCTGACGGCACCGTCGACCACTCCGGCGACGGCGGCGGCCTGGGCCTGCGCGTACCAGGTGGCGGGGTGCAGGCGGGTGCGGGAGCGGCGGGCGATGAACCACAGGGCGGGGGCGACGGCGAGTGCGACGAGGGTGAGCGGCAGCGAGAGCCAGGCCATGATCCCCAGCGAGATCACGAAGAGCAGGATGTTGCCGATGGTCATCGGCAGCATGAAGAGCAGGCCCTGGATGAGCTGGAGGTCGCTGGTGGCGCGGCCGACGACCTGCCCGGTGGACAGCTCGTCCTGGCGCCGCCCGTCGAGCCGGGTGACCGTCCCGTACATCTCGGTGCGCAGGTCGTGCTGGACGTCGAGGGCGAGGCGTCCGCCGTAATAGCGGCGGATGTAGGTGAAGACGTACACGAGGACGGCGGCGCCGATGAGCGCCCCCGCCCAGGGCCCCATGGAGTGGCCGCCGCCCTGGCCGTCCTCCCCGATGACGTCATCGATGATCACCTTGGTGATCAGGGGGACGACGGCCATGACGGCCATGCCGGCGAGCGAGGAGCCGAGCGCGAGCACGACGTCCTTCGGATACCGCCAGGCGTATCCGGTGAGCCGTCGCGCCCATCCCCGTTGCTCTGTCACGTGCTGCCTCCCGTAGACCTGACCTGCCGAGAGGCCCAACACGGCGGGAGGCGGATTTCATCCCGCCGCAACAAAGACGGCGCTACGTCAGCTGCCGGGCACCGCCACGAACGCCTCGCGCGGCGTGTCCGTCGGGACGTAGCGCGCGGCTGCCGGGGCCTGGGGCGTCAGGTCCTTGTGGATGGCCTTGGCGACGCCCTGGATCGTGGCGACGCCGTAGTTCATGGTGCTGTTGCCGTGCGTCAGCACGGAGATCGTGTAGTCGTGGCCGCCGCCCTTGAAGGCGCCGATGCTGTGCACGCGCCAGCCGTGCGTCGACCGCTGGAGCCAGCCGTTCTTGACGTGTATGTCGACGCCGGCGGGCGCGCCCGCCGGCGTCCCCCAGCGCTGCGAGGAGACGACCTTCCCCATCAGCTTCAGGATGTAGGCGCGCGCGTTGTCGCTCAGAACGGAGTTCTTGGCGGTGAACAGCGCGAGGAGCTTCTGCTCGTCGGCCGCGTTGATCCGGGTCAGGCCCCAGTAGCCGCCGGAGCCCGGCACGGTCTTCGTCATCTTGGCGGCCTTGAGGAAGGCGTTGATCTTGCCGGTGCCGAGCTGGCGCCAGAGCGTGCTGGTCGCCCCGTTGTCCGACGTGGTGATCATGGCGTGCGCGAGGTCCGACTCGCGCTCGGTCAGCTTCCGGTCGGTCTTCTTCGCGTCCCACAGGAGCGTGGCGAGGACGGTCGCCTTGACGACGCTGGCCGAGTCGAACGAGGTGGTCGAGCGCAGGGTGCAGGTCGTCTTCGTGGCGCGGTCGTGCAGCCCGACCGCGATGGTGCCCTTACGGTTCTTCAGCGCGGCCGTGATGTCCTTGGTGAGCTTGGCGGCGAGGCCGGCCTGCGCGGAGGTGCAGCTGACCGTCGGCGCGGGCGCGGCGACGGCGGGCGCGGAGCCCGCGACGGCGCCGAGCGGCACGAGGACGCCTGCGGCGAGCCCGCCGGAGAGCAGGCGGGCGCGCCGGGATATCCCGGATACCGGGTGGTGCGTCATGAAGTCTTTCCCATCCCCTTGAATCCGTACGGGATCCCCCGATCCCCCGTGGGCCCGTACAAGCGCGCCCCCGGCGCGCTCGCCCCACATGACTCGCCGGGGGTGGAGAAGGTTGTACGGAAAGCCGCTGGTCGATGCAGATGGTCGGGGCGGGCAGGCACAGAAGATGGACCAGAGCGGACAACGGCGCTAAGCGATCTCTCCCATCCACATGCGCCGCCCCAGCTCATCCAGATCCGCTCTGCGCTGCTCGTACTCGGGCAGGGCAATCCGCACGAGCCGCCAGAAATCCGCACGGTGTCCTGGGACGGCCACGTGCGCCAGCTCATGCGCGATGACGTAGTCGATCAAGTGCATGGGGAGCTGGAAAAGCGGCCATCCGAGGCTCACCAGGCCCGGTTGCCCTGAACCACCCGGCGCGCGGTAGGAACCCCACCGCTGTCCGAGATCTCGCACCTCAAGCCTTGGCTCGGCCACCCCCATCCGGGCTGCCCATGGCTGGAGCCGGCCCCGCGTCCAGGCCCGGCCGGTCCGGCAGTACCAGTCGACCAACGCCGCCCGCCCCACCTCCGGGTCCTCGGCCATAGCCCGTCCCATGACCAGCCGCCCCGCCACGAGCCTGACCCGGACGTCCGCCTCCTCGCCGTCCGAGAGGGCTAGCCGGTACGTCCTGCCGAGATAGCGGAATAGTTCCCCGTCGATCAGCCGCTTCGCCGTGTTGACCGGCCGGACACGCTCCCGCTCGGCGAGCTTGGTGACCAGCCACGACCGGTGCTCACGTACAAAGCCCTCCGCCTCCCGGGCCGTCCGCTCTCCGGGCACGTGCAGGACGAGACTGGCATCGGGGGTGACGGTGAGTGCAAACCTCTTTCTGCGTGGGCTGACCCGAATCCGCAGGGCCAAGCCGTCGACGGTGAGCAGCTCACCGTCGACAGGAGCGGTCTGATTCTCGGCGAGGACGGTCACACCCTCTATTCTCCCCGGGCCCTGCCCAGGAACCTCGCCCGGTTGTCCTGCGCGTACGCGGCGAGTCGCTGAGCCGCCGCTTCCAAGGCTGTCCAGTCGCCTCCGGCCGGTCTCAGCCCTCCCCTGATCAAGTCGGTCTGGAGAGCACTGGCGAGAGTCGTGATGTCCTGATGCTGCCCTTGGTAAGAGGCCTTGGCCATGGTGTAGGCCGCCGTGTCGCAGACCGCGCTCACGAGCGGGCGGACATCGTCGACGGTACGGCGGATCCCGGGACTCTCCGCCACGAGCTGCTCCACCAGGCGGTAGACCTTCTGTTCCAGCGGGGAGAGACCGGCGAGCGCGGGGTCCTCCTCGTCCTCCTGCCTGGCCTCGTCGATCAGCTCCCTGAACTTCTCCACCTGTTCCTCGAAGCGGCCGGGGATCTCCCGCAGAATCTCTTCGAGCCGCTGGGAGAGCCGGGCGTACTTCTCGGGGTCCTCCCTCTTGACGCGCTCCTCCAGGTGGAAGCGGAGCGCGTGACCCATCTCAGCCGCGGCGTCCTTCGCCGGCAGTGCGCGTACCGCGTCGTCGAAGCCGTACGCGGCGATCGAGACCGGCGGGATCGCCTGCTCGATCTCGGGTCCCTCCAGATGGTCGGCGATCATGGCCCGGACCTTGCGGCCGTATCGACGCATCGTGAAGGTCCCGCCATCGCCGTCCCGATGCAGGCGACGGATGCGCTTCTGAAGCAGGGCCCACCGCCGGGCGTCCGCGACGTAGTTGAGAGCCTCTTCATGGGGCAGTACGCGTTCCATGGTGGCGAGGAAGGCGTGCAGAACCTCGTCGTAGCCGAACCGGTCGTCTTCCGCGTCGAACCGCGCCAGGGCGTCCCGCAGCCGGACGGGGTCGGGCAGGTCCGCGTCCGTGACGCCGTTCCGGAGCAGGAAGGCACGCACTTTGTCGGCGGCCGGTTTCAGGGCGTCGACCTCTTCGGACATGCTGCGCATGGTGTCGTCGACATCGGCGTCTCGGTATCCCGCCAGCGCCTCGGTGAGGTGTCCGAAGATGCCGTAGTAGTCCACGACGTACCCGATCTCCTTGCCCGGGTACGGCCTATTGACGCGAGCGACAGCCTGCAGCAGTTCGGCGTCCCTAATCGGCCGGTCCAGGTAAAGCACCTGCTCGCGCGGGGCGTCGAATCCCGTCAGCAGCATGGACTTCACGATCAGGAAGGCGATGGGGCTTTCCGGGTGCACAGGGTCGGGAACGGTCCGCCGCTGGGTTTCCTGTTCGACTGCCGGGGCTTCGGACCAGGGAGCATTGCCGGTCCCCGAGCCTGCGCCATGGTGCCCGTCACTCGACGCGGGTGGCGGGTACAAGGGCGTCGTTGCCACCCACTCGGGCTCTGGCGTCGGCTGCGGGAACCCCTTCTGGAAGCGCTCGATGTACGCCTCCTGCCGCTTGCCGTCGGTCCACTCGGCCCACCGGCCGCGCTTGTCGTCGGCACTCGACGAAATGACCGGCACGAAGTCGATACGGCGAAGTAGCGACCGGAAGCGGTACGCCTCGTGGAGGTACCGAAGCCGCCCCCGAGCTTCTCCGGCGGAATACCCGCCACGGACGCCGGGTCGTAGCCGTCGAGATCGGCAAGCAGCCGATCGCGCGCCGCCCGCAACGCGTGGTGGTACTGAACGGCCGCCTTCCGACTGACGGCCGCGACCTGGGCCTTGAAGCCACCGCCGGACAACACTGTTGTCACCCAGTGCTCCAACATGTCGTCGGCCTTTGCCGCGATCATCGGCACGGACTCGGCGACATCCCGCTCCGTGGGCCACCGTCTGAGGAGGGCTGCCCGCTCCTCAGGGCTACGATCCCGCACCAGGTCGTCGAAGTTCCGGTCCAGGCTCGCCCCGTCCCGGACATCGCCCTCCCCGGTGCGCCCTTCGTAGCGGATACGTACGACGACGCCGTCGTGCTCAGCGTCCTCCATCCGGTACTCATCGAGGAAGCCGCGCTCGGAGTCGCCGCGTCCGAAGATCCGCCGAGTGTCCTCTTCCCGGCCGGTGACGATGGGCGTTCCGGTGAAGCCGATCTTCGCGGCGTTGGGGATCGCCTTGCGCAGGGCGGCGTGCAGGAAGCTGGTGTGTGAGCGGTGGGCCTCGTCGACGAGGACGATGATGTCGGACGAGGTGCTGCACTCGGGGAAGTCGGGTTCCCGTTTCTTGGCCTTGCCCTTCCCCCTGACCTTCTTCGACTTCTTGGTCTGCTCGAACTCCGCTACGAGGTTACGGTCGTCGGCCTCCGAATCGGCCTCCCCGGAGAAGGTCAGCCCGGCACCGTACTTCTGGATCATCCCAAAGACGACGCGCGGCCCGCCGTCCCTCAGCAGCCCCTCCAACTGCGTACGGGTGGTGGCCGTCTCGACATCAGACTCGCTGAGCTTCAGCGTCCGCGTCAACTGACGCTGCAACTGGGTCCGGTCAGTGACGACCACGACCATGAACTGGCTGAGCTTGGGATGCAAATGAACCCGACGCACAAGGAACGTCATGGTCAGACTCTTGCCGGAGCCCTGGGTGTGCCAGATGACGCCGCCGCGCTCGTCCTCGTCACCGGTCTCAGGCCGGGTCTTGCCGGTCAGCAGCCTGCGTACGGCCTTCTCGGCTGCACGGTACTGCTGGTGCCGGGCCACAGCCTTGACAAGCCGCACAGCCCCGTCATCGGACTCGACGGGCAGCGGGATGATGTAGTGACGTACGACGTTGAGCAACGCCGCCCGACGCAGCACGACACCGACGAGCTTCTGCTGTTCGGTGAGGGGCCGAGGGCGGGCGGGGTTCCGGTCGTTGTCGGGTGCGAGCAAACCCGCGTCACGCAACTCCCCCCGCAGCCTGCTCTCTTCCTCGGGCTGGATGCTGCGCCAGGGGTGGAAGTGTGCGGGGGTGGAACTGATCGTTCCCATGTGCGCGGTGTCGCCGCTGGCAGCGACGAGGAGCTGCACGGTCCGGAAAAGTTCGGGCACTCCGGCGGGCGCCGTCGCCTCGGTGCTTGCCCGGACGTCGTCGTCGTCTTCGTCGAGCGGATCGCCCGCGTAGTGCCGCAGATCCAGAACGGCCTCACGGATCGGCTCAGCAAGATCGGGTCTCTTGCACTCCACGGCTACGAGCGGGATGCCGTTGACGAAGAGGACGATATCGAGAACGGAGAGCTCGCCGGAGCTGTTCACGAACCGGAGCTGGTCGACGACCGTGAAGTCGTTGAGGCCGCCGCGATCCGGGTCCCACTCGATGTACTGCACGGTGGCGGAGGGCCCACCGTGCTCGGCGGAGGGTGCGCTGAGCACATGCCCGTTGAGCAGAAGGTCGGTCGCGGCGAGATTGGCGGTGAAGACGCCTTGACCGAGCGGGACGGAGGCGAGCTCTCGGATGGAGCGCTCAATGTCGTCGCGGTCCATCCACGGCGCGCCGTCAGAGGCGCGGAGGTTGATGCGCCGCAGCGCCTCGGACAGCTTTCCCTTGAGCAGCGGCATGCCGGCGTCGAGCGCGCCGATATCCGCGCCGGACCGGTGCCGCCACCCCATGGCCTTCAACTGCGCGACGAACGGCCGCTCCACCTCGTCCCGCTCCACCTGTGCCACCGTGAACCCGCGCCTCTCTTCGCACAAATGCCCTGGTGGTCCATTGTGCGCTTTGGGTGCGGAGTCCGGGAGGGGAATCCGGGGCCCAGCTGGTGCGGCCCCTGTCCGTTCCTCTCTCCTCGTCTCCCTCTTCCTCTTCGTCGACCTCCTCTTCGGGATCGTCGTCATACGCGGGTACGGGGAGGCGGGCTTTGCGGCTGCGGGCGATTCGGGTCACGTCTCGCAGGGACTCGGCCATGCGGGCGGCCAGGTAGCGGAGCTGGGGTGCGGTGGCCTTCGGGTCACCAGCCAAGTCGTCGACATGACCGAGTAGTTCGTCGGCCATGCCGAGCTGGATGGATTCGATGCTGTCGGCGATACGGGAGACATGGCCGGGGGTTCCGTCGCCGATGAGGTAGCAGGGGTTGCCCTCTGGTGTGGACCAGGGATGGAGGCGAGGAGCGGTTGCGCCGGCGGAGGGGGCCTCGGATGCGATCATGCGGCGGCCACCTCAAGCCGTGGATGTGGCGGGGGCCTACATCGACGCCGTGCACGGCGAGCCACAAGGCGCGGCGGCGGGAGCGTTGACGCTTGGCTTCCACGCGCTGTTCGGGAGAGAGGAGGTAAGGGTGGACGAGAGAGCTGTATTCACCGCCCAGGATGGTGTCGTAGGGGAGGGGGCGGCGCGGCGAGCGGCTGCATGCGGACACGTCCCGCATGCCGGCCGGCTCCGCCCCCGCGAGGCGGTGGCGCCCGGAGGCAGGCAGCAGGAACCGCAACAGTGGTTCTACGAGGCGGGTGATACGGCGAAAAGCGGCAATGAAGGCGGCAGCTGCCTCGAGGTTCTGGACGGCCACCCGATGGGCGTCCCAATCCGCGACTCCAAGGCCCCGCACGGCCCCGCACTGGTCTTTCCGACGACGGACTGATCCTCATTCATCACGGCAATCAAGTCCGGACACCTCACCGACTGATGCCCCCACTCGATGAGTGTGGACAGCCTCCGCGTCACACTCTCCAAACCTGCCCTACCTGGGACGCGCCTCCGACCTCAGGCGACCATCCCCACCTTGACTCGTCCGGAGAGCAAGTCATCCACGAGCCCCTGCTTCAGCTTGCGGAGCTTGTCCAACTCCTCCGACTCACGGGAAATCTGCGCATCACAGGCTTCGAGCGTAGCGATAATTTCCCTCTGCTCATCCAGCGATTTCGGCAGGTCGATATCCATGTTCCGCAGCCGGGAGGGATTTACATTCACCTGCTGCACAGCAACGGTAGAGATAGCCCGAACCCGCTGCCTGATCACAGGATGCATCAACCATTCGACAAGGTATTCGGGGAGCACCCGTCGCACATCCGGATTCAGGCGCACCAGATACGACGCAAAGGTCGCTCGCGGTAGCTCGTCACGCCACAGCGCCGCCTTGCCGATGTGATCGATACTGTTGGTCCGGTTGAACAGGACGTCACCCTGGCGGAGATAAAGCCTTTCAGGGACCGCCACCGGACAATACCGAAGCTCCCCCACGTCGACGCGGCCGCCCTGGATGTTGTTCATGCGCAACACCGGAACACCGCCGGCGTTCCTATCGAGCGCTTCGGAGATCCCGTACTCGGCCACAGGAACGACGTCCTTGAGCGGCACACGAGCCCAACCCGATGAAGGCTCTTTGCGGCCAACGGATTCCAACGATGCCAGCAACGCTCCCTGCCGCACACTGCGAAGCTTGGCGATCGACTCCTCAATGCCACGCTCCAGCGCCGCAACACTATCGAGCACCTCAACAATCCGCCGCTGCACCGCGAGTGTTGGCAGCTCCAAGCGGAGATCGAGGAAATCCTCAACTCCCACATTCAGAAGCCCATGATTACGCGCCCCCTCTTTTGCGATCCACTGGATATCTTTATTTAGCAAACCGGAGTCGAAATAATACTGTAGGTATGATGGGTTAACACGCTTAGGGTTCGGACGGAAGCAGATATAGAGCGGCGAAACAACCCCTTCCCTATAGCGCTCCAGGCGGCGCACCACTCCAACCGGCCAGCCCGTCGAATAGCTCTTGTTGTAAGCGAAATCTCCTTCCCGCAACAGGTAGTACTGCGACAGATCAGCTCCTGCTACCCGACGATTGAAGAAGATTTCCTGATTCACAAGCCCATGGGCGGCAGAGATCGTCAGGACATTGGTGTTGCCGACTGAATTGCGGACGGCCACTCGTGAAGCAACATCTCGCAGCTTCACCTGAACGACCTCACGCATAGCCCAACCCCCTCAGGAACCCATCCAAATCTCCGGCAGCCCGCTCCCGCCCCTCCCGGATCTCCCGCAAAGAGACCCCATACTTCCGCTCCCACACTTCATAAGACGCCACCAACTCCCGCTGCCACCGCACCACATGACCCTCCAGCTTCGCCGCCAGGTCATCCCGCAACAGGTCCAGCACCACCCGGCGTCGCCCTTCCTCCCCGAGTTCGTCCCGCGCCTGGAACAAGCGGGGCGGCTCCTCGCCCAGCTTCGGCGGGTCGCTCGGGTACGGCTGGTACCAGAATTCCGCCTCCAGCCGCTTGATCGTCGCGTTGGCCTTCGTCCGGTCCTTCTTCACGACGGCGATCTCGGCCAGCAGTTTCTCCAACTCCTCGACGGAGAGCGTCACTTCCTGGGCGTCCACCGCGTCATCGACGTCCGGGGCGGCCTCGCCCCCGCCCTCGTCACCCTCCTCCCCGGACGAGGAACCCGGTACCCGCCCCTCCAGTTCCTTCAGCCGAACGTCCAGCTTCGCCTTCTTCGCGTCCGCCTTCGCCAGCTCCTCCAAGAAGTCGGGCGCGATCGCCGCGACCACCTTGTGGTCGTACGCCTGGCGCCGCTCGGCCGCCGTCCGCTTACGCAGCTTCTTAGTCCGGGGGTCCTGTTCCGCCGCGAGCATGGTCTCCACGTTCTCGACCCAACCGTCGATCACGCCCTTGAAACCGTTCTCGGACAACGCCATCAGGTCGTACTTGGCCTCGTACCACCACCCGGCGACCGCTCCCGCCAGCGCGTACCGGTCAAGAAGTCCGACCTCGCTCAGCCGCTCCACGAACGACTCCATCAGAGACGCCCGCACCCGCATCAGCGCGGCCTTCCGCTCCGATGCCGTCGACGTGGCCAGAGACTCCTTGGTCGCCGCCACCGCCTCCAGCTCCTGAGCCTCCGCAGCCCACCACGCGGTGAACGCCTCCCGCAGCGCCTCCTCCCGGGGCCGGGCCAGCTCGCCCATGTCAGGCCGCTCGCCCTCCCCCCGGAAGTCCACGTGCGCCGGGTCCGCCGGCTCCGCTCCATGAACAGGTCCCCGACCCCGATCCCGTACGCGTCGAGCAGCGACTTCTTCGCCTCGATCTCCGCGCGCGGCACCCCACCCACCAGGTGGGCCCGCACATCCTGCGGCTCGGGCGGCGGCGTGTTGTCCACGTAACGGCGGATGTTGAGGTTGTCGTCGTTGGCGGCCAGTTCCTCGCGGCTCACGACCCGCGAGAAGCCCGGCACCTCCGCCCACGAGCGGAATGTGGACACAATCTTCTCGACGTGCTCGGGCAGCAGTACGTTCTGCGCGCGCTCCGCATGGAATTCCCGGTCCGCGTTGATGAACAGAACACCCTTGTTCGTCCGCTTCCCCGGCGGGCGCAGCACCAGGATGCAGGCCGGGATGCCCGTTCCGTAGAAGAGGTTCGGAGCCAGGCCGATGACGGCCTCAACCGCATCGTCCTCCAACAGCTGCGTACGAATGGCCTGCTCACCGCCGCCTCGGAACAGCACCCCGTGCGGCATGACCGTGATGACCATGCCACCGCGCCCCTCCCGCTTCGTCTCCCACAGCATGTGCTGGAGGAACATCAGATCGGCCTTGCCGCGCTCGCTCGTCGCCCCATACTTGGTGCGCTCGGTCCGGTGTGCCAGCCCTTCGAGGACGTAGTCCATGGAGAACGGCGGATTGCTGAGCACTCCGTCGAAACGGTCCGCGTCCGACTTCGGCACATGAGTGGGGTGCGCGAGGGTGTCGCCGGTGGTCAGGTCGAAGCGGCGTACGCCGTGCAAGACCATATTCATCGTCGACATGATCCAGGAGCCGCTGTTCGCATCCTGGCCGGCGAAGAACATGTCCGAGGTGTCGCCGCCGTGCTCCTCCACGTACTCCTTGGCGTGGATCAGCATGCCGCCCGAGCCGACACACGGGTCGTAGATCCGCATGCCCTGCTTCGGAGCGAGTAGCTCGACCATCATGCGGACCACGGCACGCGGGGTGTAGAATTCACCGCCCTTGCGGCCCGCCGAGTCCGCGAACTCCTTGATCAGGTACTCGTACGCGGCACCGATCAGGTCGGGGAACTCGAAGTCGTCCGTACGCAGCCGGATGCGTCCGAAGTGGGCGATGAGCAGCCTGAGCCGCTGGTCGGCGAGCTTGGCCGCGCCTGAGGCGGCACCGGATCCGCCGATGCGGTTGAAGTCGAGGTGGTCGAAGAGGCCCTTGAGCTTGTCGTTCTGCCCTTCGAGGGCCTGGAGGGCAGGTCGCAGGGCGCTCTCGTTGATGTTGGAGGCAGCGGCGGAGATCACCTGCCAGCGGGCTTCGGCCGGCGCGAACAGCACATCGCGCTGGCGGTACTCGGACGGCCGCTCCAGGTAGCTGTCCAGATCCTCACCCTCGAGGTCGAGCTCCTTTGCCGCGTACTGTTTGATCTCCTCCCGCGCCGCCTCGAACTCGTCATTGGCCCGCTTCAGGAAGAGCAGCCCGAAGATGTAGTCCTTGTACTCAGAGGCGTCCATCGTGCCTCGGAGAATGTCCGCGGCGGCGAAGAGATGCCGCTCCAGCTGGGCGAGCGTGAGCTTGGCCACTTACCGACTCCCTACGACCTGAGATGACCGGCCAACACTATGACCCGCCCCGGTCCGCACTGAAATCCATCAGTACGAGGAGATCCCGAGAGCCTCTTCCACGAAGACGTGCATGTCCGTGTACGGGTCCCTGTCGATCTTGGCCACGTGCGGGCCGTGCTGAGCGTTCATCTGCTCGGCGTTGTCCTTCGCCCTTTGGAAGCGTTTCAGGACCTGGTGCGGGAGGACCACCTTCGGGTTCTCCGCGTCGCGGGAGCCCGGCGCGAACGGCAGCCGTTTGGCGGCCTCGCCGCACACCCCGGAGAACATGCCACTCACCGGACGATAGTGGGCAAGGCGCCACACCTCGAAGCACGGGTGAGAGAACGCGACCTCAACACCGGCCTCCTTGGCCTGCTTCATGGCTTCTGCGAGATACGGGTACTTGTCGTGGTCGAAGACACACCACACCTGCGGCATCATCGCCGACTTCAGCTTCGCCCGCTTGGCCTCGCGGGTCACCTCTCGCTTGAGCCGGACAGCCTTCTCCACCAGATCGAGCGGCTTGCGGTGGCTCTTGCGGTTTCGCTCTTGGATGTGCAGGACGACCTGGAGCCCCGGATCCTGGCGGACGCAGTTCTCCTCGGCCGTGATGATGTCGAAATAGGAGGGCTCGGTCTCCTTGCCCTCGGTGAAGACGTAAACCTCGCGCCTGCGCCGCCCGGCCCCTTTGGACCGCTTCAGCGAGTCCTTGCCCCGGTCCCCCCGTGCCATCAGTCCTGCCCCACCTGGTCGGCCATCTCCTCGTACGCACCGAACTCGCGCGCGGCGTAAGCCCGCCGAGCGATCTGCCCCTCCAGCAGCGAGGGCACTCCACCGAAGACACCGGCCAGATAGGACCGGGTCAGATCCTCGTCCTCACTCGGGTCGGCGTCCGTCAACGGATACAGAGTGGTCGCCCCGTCCCGGTCCTTCTCAGTCAGCCACACCTGGCCGGGGTCGAGGAGTCGCTCACCGATCGGCGTGGTGAGGACCGTCGCGTCGTGCGATGTGAAGATCAGCTGGGCACCGTGCGGATTCGCCTGCGGGTCGTGGAAGAGCCGGATGACTTCCGCGGCGAAGCGTGAGTGCAGGCTCGCGTCGAGCTCGTCGACGAGAAGGACCGCGCCCTCGTCCAAAGCCAAGAGCATCGGGCCCAGAAGGGCGAACCAGGAGCGCGTGCCGAAGGACTCGGCCTGCCAGTCGAAGGGGACGTCTCCGGCCGCCGAACGGTGGGTCAGCATCACCCCCTGCTGCCCAGGCCTTTCCTGGACAACCTCCGCACCGGTGATGCCGAGGTCGGCCACGCGAAGCAGCTCCCGGATGCGCAGTGCCCTCTCGCCCGAGAGCTCTCGGGTCGTGAACTTCTCGCGCTGGGGACGGTCGTCCTCCGGATTGATCATCCACAGGTTGCGCCGGAACCAGTGGAACAAGGGGGACAGCTGCGGGTGATTGTCCGTTCCTGCCGTGGAAAGCAGAAGCGCGTTCGGGCGCGTGCGGCGGGTGAGTTGGGCCCTGTCACGGATACGCCCGCCCGGCCACTTGAAGGTATCCGCGCGCGAGGCATCACGGTCGAGCCACTCCTGACGGCGGCCACGCGGGTAACTGTGCAGCCACTCCGACTCGACACGTGCCGGCCCCAGCTCGAAGCCGTACGTCCATCGAACCGAGTCGATGACGATGTCGACTTCAAAGAAGGACGGCTCGTCGTCGCTCTTAGGGCTCAGGGCGAAGACCTTGCGTTTGATGCCTTCGTACGCCGCCCAGTGCGCGTAGGAGTTAAGGACCGCGTCGCGCATGTCGCCCATGGCAGCCAGCACGTTCGACTTGCCTGACGCGTTCGCGCCGAAGATACCGAGCAGGGGGTACACCTCTACGGAGTCGCCTCCCGCGAGCTCCAGCGGGTTCGCCGCCCCGTCCTGTTCCTCCTCGGGTGCGATGAAGGACAGTTCCTGTTCGTCACGCAGAGAGCGTACGTTCGCGGCACGGAACCTCAGCAGCACATCGTCCTCCTCTCCGAGTTCTCCGAGCTCAGCGTAGTCGGCGGCTCCGACATCAGCCCGGCCGGGGACGCCCGCGACCTCGGGAAAGATACCCCTCGCCACGGGTCACGGGCAGCCGAACGAGTGATCAGTTCCCGGCAAGATGCGTAGGCGCGAACATCCGCAGCAGCGCCGGAAGCACCACCACCGAAGGCCCCGGCTGGGCCAGCGCCTTCGCCAAGTCGTTCCGCAGCGACTCCGGGGTCGTACGAACTCCCGGCACCCCGAAGGACTCCGCGAGCGCCACGAAGTCCGGCCGCGCCAGCTCCGTGCCGGTGGCCTCACCGAAGGCGTCGGACATGTACTCCCGCAGGATGCCGTAGCCCCCGTCGTCGACGATCAGCCACGTCACGTTGAGCCCGTACTGCCGCGCCGTCGCCAGCTCCGCTATCGAGTACATCGCGCCGCCATCACCCGAGACGGCAAGGACCGGCTGGGAGGGGTCGGCGACCGCCGCGCCGAGCGCGGCGGGGAAGCCGTAGCCCAGCCCGCCCGCGCCCTGCGCCGAGTGCATCGTGTTGGGGCGCCGCGCGTCGAACGCCGACCACGCCCAGTAGGCGAGGATCGTCATGTCCCAGAAGGACGGCGCCGCGTCCGGCAGCGCCTCGCGCACGGAGGCGAGGACCTGCTGCTCCAGCGTGAGGTCCTGCGCGGCGATCCGCTCGCGGACGCGATCCAGCACCGCCCGCACCCGCTCGGGCGCCGACGGGTCCTCGCGGGGCGCGTCGATCGTCTCCAGGAGGGCCGACAACGCCAGCCGCGCGTCCGCGTGGACGCCGAGCCCGGGGTGGTTGGACTCCAGCTTCCCCGCGTCCGCCTCGATCTGGACGACCCGGCCGCGCGGCTTGAACGTGTGGTAGTTCGACGACAGTTCACCGAGCCCCGAGCCGACCACGAGGAGGACGTCCGCGTCCTCCAGGAAGTCCGTCATGTGACGGTCTTCCAGCCACGACTGGAGCGACAGCGGGTGCTCCCACGGGAAGGCGCCCTTGCCGCCGAAGGTGGTGACGACCGGCGCGTTCAGCCGCTCCGCCAGCGCGAGGAGCTTCCCGGAGGCGTCCGAACGTACGACACCGCCGCCCGCGATGATCAACGGCCGCTCCGCGCGCGTGAGCAGCTCGGCGGCGACGGCCGTCAGCTCGGGGCGCGGCACGACCTCGTCGGGCGTGGCGTCCATGGCCGTGACGACCGGCAGCGTCGTCTCCGCGAGGAGCACATCCTGCGGGATCTCCACCCAGACCGGGCCGTGCGGCGCGGTGAGCGCGGACTCCCAGGCCGCGGCGATCGCCGACGGGATCTGGGAGGCCGTGCGGACCGTGTGGACCGACTTCACGATGTCGCGGAAGGACGCCTGCTGGTCGCGCAGCTCGTGCAGGTAGCCGTGACGGCCGCCGCCGAGTCCCACCACCGGCACCTGGCTGGCGATGGCGAGGACCGGCGAGGAACCCGCCGCCGCCTCCTGGAGCGCGGCGAGCGAGGTCAGCGCGCCGGGCCCGGTGGACAGCAGCAGCGGGGCGACCTCGCCGGTGATCCGGCCGTACGCGTCCGCCGCGAACCCCGTGTTGTTCTCGACGCGCAGGCCGACATACGACAACGACGAGCGGCGCAGCGCGTCGAACATGCCGAGCGCGTGCTGGCCCGGCAGGCCGAAGACGGTGGTCGCGCCGAGGCCGGACAGGGTCTCGACGACGAGGTCGCCGCCGTTGCGCCCCGGGGGCGGGTTCAGCGCGGCCTCGGTCTGCGCGGCGGTGGGCCGCAGCACGACATCGTGATCGTGGGTCACCGCTCGCTCGCCGCCTGGCCGGCCGCACGGGCCTCGCGCGCGTCGGCGATCTGGCGGGACATGATCGTCGTCAGCTCGTACGCCGTGTGGGAGGCGGCGACCGCGGTGATCTCCGCGTGGTCGTAGGCCGGGGCGACCTCGACGACGTCCGCCGAGACGAGGTTGCAGGAGGCCAGGCCGCGCAGGATCTCCAGGAGCTCGCGGGAGGTCATGCCGCCCGCCTCGGGGGTGCCGGTGCCGGGCGCGTGGGCCGGGTCGAGGCAGTCGATGTCGATGGAGATGTACAGCGGGCGGTCGCCGATGCGCTGGCGCAGCTGGTCGGCGACCTCGTCGGCGCCGCGGCGGTAGATGTCCGCCGAGGTGACGATGCCGAAGCCCATCTTCTCGTCGTCGGTGAGGTCCTTCTTGCCGTACAGCGGGCCGCGCGTGCCGACGTGGGAGAGCGCCTCGGTGTCGAGGATGCCCTCCTCCACGGCGCGGCGGAACGGCGTGCCGTGGGTGTACTCGGCGCCGAAGTACGTGTCCCAGGTGTCCAGGTGGGCGTCGAAGTGCAGCAGCGCGACCGGACCGTGCTTCTTGGCCACCGAACGCAGCAGCGGCAGCGCGATGGTGTGGTCGCCGCCGAGGGTCATCATGCGGGCGCCGGAGCCGAGGAGGTCGTCGGCGGCGGCCTCGATGGTCTCTACCGCCTCGTTGATGTTGAAGGGGTTGGCGGAGATGTCACCGGCGTCCGCGACCTGCGCGAGCGCGAAGGGAGAGGCGTCCTGCGCGGGGTTGTAGGGGCGCAGGAGGCGGGAGGCCTCGCGGATCGCGTTGCCGCCGAAGCGGGCGCCGGGGCGGTAGGAGACACCGGAGTCGAAGGGCACACCGACCACGGCCACATCCGTCTTGCCGCCGACCTCGTCGAGCCGCGGCAGTCGCGCGTACGTCGCCGGGCCCGCGTACCGGGGGATGCGGGAGGAGTCGACGGGGCCGCGGGGGGTCGTCGGGTTCTCGGCGCTGCTCATGGTCGGTGTTCCTCCTGCTGGTGCGAGTACTGCGTTTCAAGTGTCGCGCGCCCCACTGACAACGGGCCGCGCGAAGATCTAGACGACCGCCGGGGCCTGCGGTTCCGTGGCGTCGTCCCGCCCGGCGAGGCGTTCACGCCAGGCGGCGAGGACCGCCGCGTCGGTGGGCTTCGTGGCGAGGGAGACGGCGACGTACACGGCGAGCGAGGCCAGCAGCCCGTAGTAGACGGGCTCGGTGGCGAGGATGCCGTACCCCCACATGAGCCCGATGACGGACAGGCCGCCGGCGGCGACGGCGGCGAGCGCGCCGGGCGCGGTGCCGCGGCGCCACAGCAGGCCGCCGAGGATCGGCACGAGCAGGCCGCCGACGAGCAGGTTGTAGGCCACGGTCAGCGCCTGGACGACGTCGTTGAGCGCGATGGCGATGGCGATGACGGCGACGCCCATGATGAGGATGAAGGCGCGGTTGCCCTTGACCTCGTCGTGCGGTTCGCTCTCCGGGGCGGCCGCTCCCCGCAGGCGCGACCAGATGTCGTTGTTGGCGACGGTCGCGCAGGCGATGAGCGCCCCGGAGGACGTCGACATGACGGCGGCGAGGGCGGCGGCGAGGACGAGACCTCGTACGCCGATCGGCAGTTCGTCCTTGACGATGGTCGCGAAGGCGGCGTCGGCGCTCGGCAGCTTCGGGTACATGACCTTGGCGGCGGTGCCGATGACGGCGCCCGCGATCGCGTAGACCAAGCAGTAAGTACCGGCGACGGTGCCTCCGTAGCGGGCCACCTTGTCGCTGCGCGCGGTGAAGACGCGCTGCCAGATGTCCTGCCCGATGAGCATGCCGAACGTATAGATCAGCACGTACGTGAAGATCGTCTCGCCGCCGATGCCCAGCGGGTCGAAGTACTCGGTGGGCAGTTTCGCCTTCATCTCGCCGAACCCGCCGGCCTTGACGACGGCGATGGGCAGGAGCAGCAACAGCACGCCGATGGTCTTCACCACGAACTGCACCATGTCGGTGAGGGTGATGGACCACATGCCGCCGAGTGTCGAGTAGGCGACGACGATCGAGCCGCCCAGAACGATCGCGAGCGTGCGGTTCATGTCGAACAGGACGTCGAAGATGGTGGCGTACGCGATGGTCGAGGTGACCGCGAGCATCAGCGTGTACGCCCACATGACCACTCCGGAGATGACGCCCGCGCGCCCTCCGTAGCGCAGGTCGAGCATCTCGGAGACGGTGTAGACCTTCAGGCGCGCGATGCGGGCCGAGAAGAACACGCTGAGCGCGAGGAGCCCGAGGCCGATGGTGAACACCATCCAGGCGCCCGAGAGCCCGTACTGGTAGCCGAGGCCGACGCCGCCGATGGTGGAGGCACCGCCGAGGACGATGGCGGCCATGGTGCCGGAGTACATCCACGGCCCGAGGCGGCGCCCGGCGACCAGGAACTCGGACTTCGACTTGGCGCGGCGCATGCCCCACCAGCCCATGGCCAGCATCCCGGCGAGATAGACGACGATCACTGTGTAGTCGACGGCCATAAGGGGGGCCTCCTTCGCGCACCTCGGTGGCGTGTCGTGCAGATGGGGGTGAGGACCGCCGCGGGGACATCCGCCCGTACCCGCGGCCTGCGGTCGGCACGACCTTAGGTGGCCGGAAAGCAACCCTGAAGTGTACGTTTCTTCCACTTACCACGACCGAGATGGATGGAACGTCCACCATGGCCGACCCGACCGGCTCCCAGGGGCCCGCGGCACCCCCCACCCCACCGGTCCCGCTCGCCGCGCTGCTGGCCCGCGAGGAGCTGGGCCTGCGGCAGATCGCGGGCCCGGACGCGGCGGGGACGGCCGTGCAGTGGGTGCACACCTCGGAGATGGCCGACCCGTACCCGTACCTCCTCGGGGGCGAGCTGCTGCTCACGGCGGGCGTGCACATCATCGATCCGGAGGGCTCACAGGCCTACCTCGACGCCTACGTGACCCGCATCGTCGCGGCGGGCGGCGCGGCCCTCGGCTTCGGTGTCGCGCCGGTCCACGACACCGTGCCCCACGCCCTGGTGGCGGCCTGCGACCGGCACGGCCTACCCCTCCTGGAGGTGCCGCCGCAGACCACGTTCAGCGGCGTCGCCCGCGCCGTGTGGCGGCTGATGAGCGAGGCCAGGCATGTGGAGCTGCGCCGGGTGGCCGAGGCGCAGCAGGGCCTCGCGACGGCCGCGGCACGGCCCGACCCCGTCCCTGCCGTCCTGCGCCAGCTGGCGGCGCGGCTCGGCGGGTTCGCGGCGCTGTACGGGCCGGACGGCACGGAGCTCCAAGCCGAGGGGCGGGCGCGGCAGGCGGCGCGGGAGGGCCTGCGGGAGCTGACCGGGGTCGTGCGGCGCGCCACGCCCGCCGCTCCTGCGTCCGCCGCCGACACGGCCGGGACCACGCACCTCGCCGCCTACGCGCTCGGTGGCGGCCGCGGCTTCGCGCTCGGCGTCGCCACGGAGCGCCGCGAGCCGGGCGACCACACGATCGCGGGAGCGGCGGTGGTGCTGCTCTCCTTGCTCACCGGTGAACACCAGGGCGCCTCGGAAGCGGCCCGCTCGGCGGCGCTCGTACGGCTGCTCCTGGGAGCCTCCCCCGAGAAAACCGTCCCCCTCCTGGGCAGCGACGCATGGACCGTCGTCCACGCGCGCGGGGAACGCACTCCGCTGGCCGCGTCCGCGCTCGCCGCGGCGCTCGGCACCGCCTTGGTCGACCCCAGCGAGGACGTCGTACGCCTACTCGTCCCCGCCGACCGCGAGGTCACCCCGGCGGACGGCTGGCTCCTGGGCGTCTCCGCCCCCGGGGCCCCCGGCGACCTCGCGGCGGCCGACGCCCAGGCGTCCCGCGCCCTGCGCCGCGCGGAGGCCACACGCCGCCCCCTCGTCCGCCACCACGCGAACGGCCTCGCGGCGCTGGTCGCCCCCGAGGAGGCCGACACCCACGCGCGCGTACTGCTCGCCCCCCTGGGCGGCAACCCCGCCTTGCTGGAGACCCTGCGCGCCTGGCTCTCCCTCCACGGCAGCTGGGACCGCACGGCGGTAGCCCTCTCCGTCCACCGCAACACGGTCCGCCAACGCATCACACGCTGCGCAACACTGCTGGCATCGGACGTGGACGACCCGGACGTACGCATGGAACTGTGGTTCGCCCTGAACCGGCCCCGGGATCAGGCGCCACCCCGCGCCCCGAACGGGGCTGCGCCATACACGGGCTCCGCCCGCGCGGACGCATGCAAGCCGCCGACATCCTCCTTGTAAGGGAGGCACTCTCCGGCGCCCCGCGCGGGCGCGGCCAGCCACACGCGGCCCCCACCCTTCAGGGGCGGCGCGAGCAACCACACCCGACCTGCGCCCAGAACGCCACCGCAACCCCCTCCAGGGGCGCGAGGAACTGCGCGAGCAACCACATACGGCCCGCACCCAAAATGCATCCCTGCACCCCACCCACCCAGGGGCGCGGGGAACTGCGCGACCAGCCCCACCCGGCCCGCACCTAACAACCCCATCCCACTCCCCACCCCCCAGGGGCGCGAGGAACTGCGCACCCAGCCCCCCCCCGGCCCCCACCACCCCGCACCGGACGATCACCCAACCCCGCCCAGCGCAGAGCACTCGTCCCGCACAATAGGAGCCATGCCGATACCCACCCGCCCCGCGCTCGTAGAGCACCTCGTCCGCACCCGCATCGCGGGCGACGTCGCCACCCCCCGCGAGAACAACCTCAGCCACTACAGGAAGCTCGCGAACGGCGACCGCCACTACTGGCTCGGCCTGGAGCTCGGTGACCGCTGGAGCGACGAGCAGGACGTCCTCGCGGTGATGGCCGAGCGGTGCGGCGTCATCGACGACCCCGGGCACCGGCAGGGCCAGGACACCATCGACCCGGAGCTGACGGTCGACGCCCTGGAGCGCATGGCGGCCCGCCTGCGCAAGGCGGCCGCCGGCAAGGAGAGCGTCCTGTTCGCCACGGGCCACCCCGGCGGCCTGCTGGACGTGCACCGCGCCACGGCCGCCGCCCTGCGCGCGGCGGGCTGCGAGATCGTCGTGATCCCGGAGGGCCTGATGGCCGACGAGGGCATGGTCTTCCAGTTCGCCGACGTGGCGGTCCTGGAGCGCGGCGCGACGCTGTGGCACACGCACTCCCCCGAGCCGATGAACGCGATCCTGGACGGCCTGGAACGCGAGGGCCGCCCGCAGCCGGACCTGGTGGTCGCCGACCACGGCTGGGCGGGCCGCGCCGGCCAGCGCGGCCTGGACTCGATGGGCTACGCAGACTGCAACGACCCGGCGCTGTTCATCGGCGAGGCCGAGGGCACCGTGCAGGTGACGGTCCCCCTGGACGACCACGTGACGAGCCCCCGCCACTACGACCCGATGACGGCCTACTTGTTGAACGCGGCGGGGTTGACCGGCACCTCCTGACCCGGGCCCCGCCCAGGACGCGGCCCCTGCCCCGGGCCCGGCGTCGGATCCAGGTACACCCGCCTGATCGCGGGGAAGCGCTCTTGGAGGCGCCGCGCCATGCGGTCGCAGGCCCGCTCGACCTCCCCGGCCGTCGACACGTCCCGGAAGTCCACCTTCGCGGCCACCAACGCCTCCTTGGGCCCTTGGAGGAGCGTGGTCAGCTCCAGTACGTCCACCACGTGCGGGTCGGCGAGCAGTTCGGCCCGCACCGCGTCCCGCATCTCCCTCGGCAGCGGACGGCCGATCAGCAGCTCGGAGTTGGCGTGGCCGAGGACCCAGGCGACGTACACCAGCAGCACGCCGATGCAGAGCGAGGCGACGCCGTCCCACACCCCGGACCCGGTGAGCTGCCCGCCGAGCAGTCCGGCCGCGGCGAGCACGAGGCCCGCGAGCGCCGCCGAGTCCTCCATCACGACGGCCTTGACCGCCGTGTCGGGGGTGTGGCGCAGATAGCGCTTGAGACGCACTCCGTAGCGGTCGGCCTCGCCCCGCGCCTGCTTGAGGCCGGTCCGCAGGGAGTAGCCCTCCAGAACGAAGGCCACTCCGAGGACGATGTACGAGATGAGGGGGTCGCCCGGCTCATGGCCGTGGGTGAGGGTGTGGATGCCGTCGTAGACGGCGAAGACGCCGCCGCCGACGAAGGTGGCGACGGAGGCGAGCAGCGCCCAGATGTAGCGGGCCCCTCCGTAGCCGAGCGGGTGCTCCTCGTCGGCGGGCCGTTCGCCGGCCTTGAGGGAGACGAGCAGCATCAGCTCGGTGACGGTGTCGGCCACGGAGTGCGCCGCTTCGGAGAGCATCGCGCTCGATCCGCTGATGACACCGGCGACAGCCTTGGCCAGTGCGATGCCGAGGTTGGCGACGGCGGCGACGATGACCGTGAAGGTGCTCTCGCCGCCGCCCTCGGGCTTCTCTGACGGTTGCTCACTCATGTATCGGACGGTATGTCCGATCACAACGGAAAGCGAACCTCGCCTTCCGCAACGCGCGACGCCCGTCACCGCGGAACGCGCACCACGCCTCCCCGGAGTCACCGCGGAACGCGCACCACGCCCTCCTGGATGACGGTCACCGCGAGGCGCCCGTCCTGCGTCCAGATCCGCGCCTGGCCGAGACCCCGGCCGCCCGAGGCGGACGGCGACTCCTGGTCGTAGAGCAGCCACTCGTCCGCGCGGAAGGGCCGGTGGAACCACATGGCGTGGTCGAGCGAGGCGCCGACGACGTCACCGACCGCCCAGCCGCCCCGGCCGTGGGCGAGCAGCACCGAGTCGAGGAGCGTCATGTCGGAGACGTACGTGGCGAGACAGACGTGCAGCAGCGGGTCGTCCGCCAGTTTGCCGCTGGTCTTGAACCACACCTGGGAGCGCGGTTCCCGCGGCTGCCCGACGGTGCCCCAGGGCGGCACGTCGGCGTAGCGCAGGTCGACGGCGGCGCGCGCCTCGATGAGCCGCTCGGCGACCGGCCCCGGCAGATGGCGGGGCAGCGTCTCGGCGGCGGTCGGCAGCGTCTCGGGGTCGGGCGCGTCCGGCATCGCGGCCTGGTGCTCCAGGCCCTCCTCGTACGTCTGGAAGGACGCGGAGAGGTGGAAGATCGGCTGCCCGTGCTGGACGGCGACGACGCGCCGTGTAGTGAAGGAGCGGCCGTCGCGGATGCGGTCGACGGTGTAGACGATCGGCGCGCCGGGGTCGCCGGGGCGCAGGAAGTACGCGTGCAGGGAGTGGCCGGGCCGGCTGTCGGGGACGGTGCGGCCTGCGGCGACGAGGGCCTGTGCGGCGACCTGGCCGCCGAAGACGCGGGGCACGAGCGCCGAACGGCTCACGCCCCGGAAGATGTCCTCCTCGATCTGCTCCAGGTCGAGCAGATCGAGGAGGGCGTCAAGTGCCTGGTTCATGAAGGTAGTTCTACCGGGCCTCTACGGAGGGAGCCCCGAGCCCCTACAGGCCCATGTCCTTCGCGATGATCATCTTCATGACCTCGCTGGTGCCGCCGTAGATGCGGTTGACACGGTTGTCGGCGTACAGGCGGGCGATGGGGTACTCGTTCATGAAGCCGTAGCCGCCGTGCAGCTGGAGGCACTTGTCGATGACGCGGTGCGCGACCTCGGTGGCGAACAGCTTCGCGGAGGCGGCCTCGGCGGGGGTCAGCTCGCCCGCGTCCAGGGCCTCCAGGGCGCGGTCGACGACGGCCTCGGCGGCGTCCACCTCGGCCTGGCAGGCGGCCAGCTCGAACTTGGTGTTCTGGAAGGAGGCGACCGGCTTGCCGAAGACGGTGCGCTCCTGGACGTACTGCTTGGCGAACCGGACGGCGGCCTTGGCCTGCGCGTAGGCGCCGAAGGCGATGCCCCAGCGCTCGGAGGGGAGGTTGCTGCCGAGGTAGTAGAAACCCTTGTTCTCCTCGCCGAGGAGGTCCTCTACGGGCACCTTGACGTCGACGAACGCCAGCTCGGCGGTGTCGGAGGTCTTCAGGCCCAGCTTGTCGAGCTTGCGGCCGACGGAGTAGCCCTCGGACTTGGTGTCGACGGCGAAGAGGGAGATGCCGAAGCGGCGGTCCTCGGCGGTGGGCGCGGAGGTGCGGGCGCAGACGATCACGCGGTCGGCGTGGACGCCGCCGGTGATGAAGGTCTTGGCGCCGTTGAGGACGTAGTGGGTGCCGTCCTCGGAGAGCTTGGCGGTGGTCTTCATGCCCGCGACGTCGGAGCCGGTACCCGGCTCGGTCATCGCGAGGGCCCACATCTCCTCGGCGGAGACGAACTTCTCCAGGTAGCGCTTCTTCTGCTCGTCGGTGGCGAGCATCTTGATGTAGGGCAGGGCGAGCAGCACATGGACGCCGGAGCCGCCGAAGCTGACGCCCGCGCGGGCCGTCTCCTCGTACTGGATGGCCTCGAACTTGTGGGTGTCCAGGCCGGCGCCGCCGAACTCCTCCGGGACATTGATCCCGAAGAGGCCCAGCTCGGCGAGCTTGTAGTAGAACTCGCGGGGCACCTGACCGGCGGCGAACCACTCGTCGTGGACCGGCACGACCTCGGCCTCGATGAAGGCGCGCAGGGTCTCCCGGAACGCCTCGTGGTCCTCATTGAAAACGGTACGGCGCACGGAGAACTCCCTCTGCCTACTGCCAACGTCGACTCAGCGGACTAAGCGCTTGCTCAGAGGAAGGTTACCCGGCGGTCACCAAAGGCGTCCAGAGACGCACATCACTCCGCGGCCGCCGCCGCGAACGCCCCGCGCGCGAGGCGGTGCAGCAGCTCCGCCATGTCCGCCCGGCTGGGCAGTACGTCGCGGCGGCTGAGGTGCGGCGTGGAGTTCAGCAGCCCGAAGACGGCGTGCACGGAGACCCGGGCCGCCTTCTCGGCGAGGTCGGGGTAGACCTCGCGCACCGCCTCCACCCAGATCTCCACGTACTGCCGCTGGAGCTGGCGGACCAGCTTGCGGTCGCTGTCCCGCAGGCGGTCCAGCTCGCGGTCGTGCAGGGTGATCAGGGAGCGGTCGTCGAGGGCGAAGTCGATGTGGCCCTCGATGAGCGAGTCCAGGACCCGCTCGGGCGTCCCGCCCGTGTCGGCCACGCACCGCTTACCGCCCGTCAGGAGCTGCCCGCTGATGCCGACCAGCAACTCGGCGAGCATCGCGTCCTTGCCCGCGAAGTGCCGGTAGAGACCGGGTCCGCTGATCCCCACGGCGGCCCCTATCTCGTCCACCCCGACCCCGTGGAAGCCGCGCTCGGCGAAGAGCCGGGCGGCCTCCTTGAGGATCTGCTCGCGTCGGGTGGGGGCGTCGGTTCTGGTGGCCATGGAAATAATTCTAGACAGGCCGGTTAGCGCTCGTTAACCTGATGGAAACGCGTTAACGCTCATTAACCGATCCGGGCGTGTCCGGATCGTCCGGGTGGACCGAGCAAGGGGGCTCGAACGGATGCGGCAGGCACCAGTGCTGACGAGCGCGGCTGATCCCGCGTCGGAGGCGTGGCGGGCGAACGAGACGGCGCACACCGCCCTCGTCGAAGAGCTGCGGGCCAAGCTCGCGGCGGTCGCGCTCGGCGGCGGTGAGCGGGCCCGCGCCCGCCATGTGGCGCGCGGCAAGCTGCTGCCCCGGGACCGCGTGGACACGCTCCTCGACCCGGGTTCGCCCTTCCTGGAGCTGGCGCCCCTCGCGGCCGAGGGAATGTACGGCGGGGACGCCCCGGCGGCCGGAGTCATCGCCGGGATCGGCCGGGTCTCGGGCCGCGAGTGCGTGATCGTCGCCAACGACGCCACGGTCAAGGGGGGCACGTATTACCCCATGACGGTCAAGAAGCACCTGCGCGCCCAGGAGGTGGCCCTGGAAAACCGTCTCCCGTGTCTCTACCTCGTCGATTCGGGCGGCGCCTTCCTGCCGATGCAGGACGAGGTCTTCCCCGACCGCGAGCACTTCGGGCGGATCTTCTACAACCAGGCGCGGATGTCGGGCGCGGGCATCCCGCAGATCGCCGCCGTGCTCGGCTCGTGCACGGCCGGCGGCGCGTATGTCCCGGCGATGAGCGACGAGGCGGTGATCGTGCGCGAGCAGGGCACGATCTTCCTCGGCGGCCCGCCCCTGGTGAAGGCCGCGACCGGCGAGGTCGTGACGGCCGAGGAGCTGGGCGGCGGCGCGGTCCACTCGCGCACCTCCGGAGTGACCGACCACCTCGCCGAGGACGACGCGCACGCGCTGCGCATCGTGCGGAACATCGTGGCCACCCTCCCCGCGCGCGGGGAGCTGCCGTGGGCGGTCGAGCCCGTGGAGGAGCCCGAGGTCGACCCCTTGGGGCTGTACGGCGCGGTGCCGACGGACTCCCGCACCCCCTACGACGTCCGCGAGGTCATCGCGCGCGTGGTGGACGGCTCCCGCTTCCAGGAGTTCAAGGCGGAGTACGGCACGACGCTGGTCACCGGCTTCGCGCACATCCACGGCCACCCGGTGGGCATCGTCGCGAACAACGGCATCCTCTTCTCCGAGTCCGCCCAGAAGGGCGCCCACTTCATCGAGCTGTGCGACCAGCGCGGCATCCCTCTGGTCTTCCTCCAGAACATCTCCGGCTTCATGGTCGGCAAGGACTACGAGGCGGGTGGCATCGCCAAGCACGGCGCGAAGATGGTCACGGCCGTGGCCTGCGCCCGCGTCCCGAAGCTGACGGTCGTCGTCGGCGGTTCGTACGGCGCGGGCAACTACTCCATGTGCGGCCGGGCCTACAGCCCCCGCTTCCTGTGGATGTGGCCGAACGCCAAGATCTCCGTCATGGGCGGCGAGCAGGCCGCCTCCGTCCTCGCCACGGTCAAGCGCGACCAGCTGGAGGCGCGCGGCGAGCAGTGGGCGGCCGAGGACGAGGAGGCCTTCAAGGACCCGATCCGCGCGCAGTACGAGGACCAGGGCAACGCCTATTACGCCACGGCCCGCCTCTGGGACGACGGCGTGATCGACCCGCTGGAGACCCGGCAGGTCCTCGGCCTGGCCCTGACGGCGTGTGCGGGTGCTCCCTTGGGCGAGCCCGGCTTCGGCGTCTTCCGGATGTGAGGGGCGGGACGATGAGCGACTTCCAGCAAGGCAGCACCAGGCAAGGCGCCAGGCAAGGGACCACCTCGGGGAGAGGGACCATGTTCGACACGGTGCTCGTCGCCAACCGCGGCGAGATCGCGGTCCGCGTCATCCGCACGCTGCGGGCGCTCGGCGTCCGCTCGGTGGCCGTCTTCAGCGACGCGGACGCGGACGCCCGCCACGTGCGCGAGGCGGACACGGCGGTACGGATCGGCCCGGCGCCGGCCGCCGAGAGCTATCTGTCCGCGGAGCGCATCCTTCAGGCGGCGGCCTCCTCCGGCGCCCAGGCGGTCCACCCCGGTTATGGCTTCCTCGCGGAGAACGCCGCGTTCGCGCAGGCGTGCGCCGACGCCGGGCTGGTCTTCATCGGGCCGCCCGCCTCGGCGATCGACCTGATGGGTGACAAGATCCGCGCCAAGGAGACGGTGAAGGAGGCCGGCGTCCCGGTCGTCCCCGGCTCCTCCGGCAGCGGCCTGACCGACACCGAACTGGCCGCCGCGGCCCGGGAGATCGGCACCCCCGTGCTGCTCAAGCCGAGCGCGGGCGGTGGCGGCAAGGGCATGCGCCTGGTGCGTGACGAGGCCGCGCTCGCCGAGGAGATCGCGGCGGCCCGCCGTGAGGCCCGTGCCTCCTTCGGCGATGACACGCTGCTCGTGGAGCGGTGGATCGACCGCCCCCGGCACATCGAGATCCAGGTCCTCGCGGACGGCCAGGGGAACGTGATCCACCTCGGCGAGCGCGAGTGCTCCCTCCAGCGCCGCCACCAGAAGATCATCGAGGAGGCGCCGAGCGTCCTCCTGGACGAGGCCACGCGCGCGGCGATGGGCGAGGCGGCGGTTCAGGCAGCCCGCTCCTGCGGGTACGCGGGCGCGGGCACGGTGGAGTTCATCGTGCCGGGCAAGGACCCCTCCTCGTACTACTTCATGGAGATGAACACCCGCCTCCAGGTGGAACACCCCGTCACGGAGCTAATCACGGGCGTCGACCTGGTGGAGTGGCAGCTGCGGGTGGCCGCCGGGGAGCGCCTGCCGTTCACCCAGGAGGACATCACCCTCACCGGGCACGCCGTGGAGGCCCGGATCTGCGCCGAGACCGTGTCCGTCAAAGCGGGCTCCCGCGGCTTCCTGCCCTCGGGAGGCACGGTCCTCGCCCTGCGCGAGCCGCAAGGCCGTCAGGCGGTCGGGGTCGTGCGCACCGACTCCGGCCTGAGCGAGGGCACGGAGGTCGGCAGCCTCTACGACCCGATGCTCTCCAAGGTCATCGCCTATGGCCCCGACCGCGCCACGGCCCTGCGCAAGCTGCGGGCCGCCCTGGCCGAGACGGTCACGCTGGGCGTGCCGACGAACGCGGGGTTCCTGCGCAGGCTGCTGGCCCACCCGGCGGTGGTGGCGGGCGAGTTGGACACCGGCCTGGTGGAGCGCGAGATGGACGGCCTGGTCCCGGACGGCGTACCGGAGGAGGTGTACGAGGCGGCGGCCGCCGTGCGCGAGGCCGCGCTCGCCCCCTCCGGGGACGGCTGGACGGACCCCTTCTCCGTGCCGAGCGGCTGGCGGCTCGGGGGCACCCCGGCGCCCCTGACCCACTGGCTGCACGCGACGGGACATGAACCCGTCACTCACCGGCTGCGGGGAAGCGGCCACACCGTCACCCCCGACCGCGTCCACGTCACCGTCGACGGCACCCGGCACACCTTCCACCGCGCGGGCGACTGGCTGGGCCGGGACGGCGACGCCTGGCAGGTGCGGGACCACGACCCCGTGGAGGCGAGCCTGACCGGCGCCGCGCACGCCGGGGCCGACGCGCTCACCGCCCCCATGCCGGGCACCGTCACGGTCGTGAAGGTCTCCCCCGGCGACCGGGTGAGCGCCGGTCAGAGCCTGCTGGTGGTCGAGGCGATGAAGATGGAGCACGTCATCTCCGCCCCGCACGCCGGCACGGTCACCGAGCTCGACGTCACCGCGGGCACCACGGTCGCCATGGACCAGGTCCTCGCGGTGGTCCTCCCGGACGACGAGGCGAACGAGGCGGACGAGGCGGACGAGGCGAACGAGGAGGCGGGGAAATGACCGCCGCGGACGACACCGCAGACGACACCGCGGGCACCCCCGCCGCCGCCCCCACCGGTCTCCCCATGACCGTCCCGGACCCTCAGCTGCCGGCCCGCGTCCGCATCCACGAGGTCGGCGCCCGGGACGGCCTGCAGAACGAGCAGTCGGTCGTCCCCACGGAGATCAAGGCGGAGTTCATCCACCGCCTGGCCGACGCGGGCCTGACCACCGTCGAGGCGACCAGCTTCGTGCACCCCAAGTGGGTGCCCCAACTGGCCGACGCCGAGCGGCTCTTCCCGCTCCTCGGTGACCTCCAGGGCGTGTGCCTGCCGGTCCTCGTGCCGAACGAACGCGGCCTGGAGCGGGCCCTCGCGCTCGGCGCCCACCGCGTCGCCGTCTTCGCGAGCGCCACCGAGTCCTTCGCCAAGGCCAACCTCAACCGCACGGTGGACGAGGCCCTCGCCATGTTCGACCCGGTGGTCACCCGCGCGCGGGAGCACCGGATGCACGTCCGCGGCTATCTCTCGATGTGCTTCGGCGACCCGTGGGAGGGCCCGGTCCCCGTCGAGCAGGTCGTCCACGTCTGCCGCGCGCTGCTCGACATGGGGTGCGACGAGCTGAGCCTCGGCGACACCATCGGCGTGGCCACGCCCGGCCATGTGCGGGCGCTGCTCACCGCGTTGAACGAAGCGGAGGTCCCGACCGACCGGATCGGCGTGCACTTCCACGACACGTACGGCCAGGCGCTCGCCAACACCCTGGCCGCCCTGCGGCACGGCGTGACGACGGTGGACGCCTCCGCGGGCGGTCTCGGCGGCTGCCCGTACGCGAAGAGCGCCACCGGCAATCTCGCCACCGAAGACCTCGTCTGGATGCTGCACGGCCTCGGCATCGACACCGGGGTCGACCTCGGCCGTCTCTGCGCCACCAGCGCCTGGATGGCCGGCCACCTGGGCCGACCCAGCCCGTCCCGCACCGTCCGCGCCCTGACCCACCAGGAGCAGTGAAGAGAAGATGGACCACCGTCTGAGCCCCGAGCACGAGGAACTGCAGCGCACGGTCGAGGCGTTCGCGCACGACGTCGTCGCCCCGAAGATCGGCGACTTCTACGAACGCCACGAGTTCCCGTACGAGATCGTCCGCGAGATGGGCCGCATGGGCCTGTTCGGCCTGCCCTTCCCCGAGGAGTACGGCGGGATGGGCGGCGACTACTTCGCGCTCGGCATCGCCCTCGAAGAGCTCGCCCGCGTCGACTCGTCCGTGGCGATCACCCTGGAGGCGGGCGTTTCCCTCGGCGCGATGCCGCTGCACCTGTTCGGCACCGAGGAGCAGAAGCGCCAGTGGCTGCCGAAGCTGTGCTCCGGCGAGATGCTCGGCGCCTTCGGCCTGACCGAGCCGGACGGCGGCTCGGACGCGGGCGGAACCCGCACCACGGCCGTGCGCGACGGTGACGAGTGGGTGATCAACGGCTCGAAGTGCTTCATCACCAACTCCGGTACGGACATCACCGGCCTGGTCACGGTCACCGCCGTCACCGGCCGCAAGCCGGACGGCCGCCCGCTGATCTCCTCGATCATCGTGCCGTCCGGGACGCCGGGCTTCACGGTCGCGGCGCCGTACTCGAAGGTGGGGTGGAACGCCTCGGACACCCGCGAGCTGTCCTTCTCCGACGTCCGCGTCCCCGCGGCGAACCTCCTGGGCGAGGAGGGCCGGGGCTACGCCCAGTTCCTGCGCATCCTGGACGAGGGCCGCGTCGCGATCTCCGCGCTCGCCACCGGCCTGGCGCAGGGCTGCGTGGACGAGTCGGTGAAGTACGCCAAGGAGCGGCATGCCTTCGGCAAGCCGATCGGGGCGAACCAGGCCATCCAGTTCAAGATCGCGGACATGGAGACGCGGGCGCACATGGCCCGGGTCGGCTGGCGGGACGCGGCCTCGCGGCTGGTCGCCGGTGAGCCGTTCAAGAAGGAGGCGGCGATCGCCAAGCTCTACTCCTCGACAGTCGCCGTGGACAACGCCCGCGAGGCCACGCAGATCCACGGCGGGTACGGCTTCATGAACGAATACCCCGTGGCCCGGATGTGGCGGGACTCCAAGATCCTGGAGATCGGCGAGGGCACGAGCGAGGTGCAGCGGATGCTCATCGCCCGGGAGCTGGGCTTCGCGGGCTGAGCCGGGCGGAGCCCCGCCACCGGGCCCGGCGAACGGCACGTAAGGGGTCCCTGATGCCGCAGCGAGCTTAGGCTAGCCTAAGCTCTACTTCCGGCCAGTGGCCCCGGCCGCCGTACCGTCATGAAAGCAGAGACCCACATGCCCCAGCCCCGCTCCTCCCAGCTCTCCCGCCGCGGCATGCTCACCGCCGGCGGTGCCCTCGGCCTGACCGCCGTCCTGGCGGCCTGCGGCAGCGAGAAAAAGGATGGGGAGAAGACCAAGGGCGGTGCGGCCAAGTCCGGTCCGTGGAGGTTCAAGGACGACCGCGGCGAGACGGCGAAGCGCGACGCGACGCCGGAGAACATCGTCGCCTTCACCGGCGTCGCCGCCGCCCTGTTCGACTACGGCATCGAGTGCAAGGGCGTCTTCGGCCCCACGAAGACCAAGGACGGCAAGGCCGACGTGCAGGCCGGCGACATGGACGTCAGCAAGCTGACGGTCATCGGCAACGAATGGGGCCGGTTCAGCATCGAGAAGTACGCGGGTCTCGCGCCCGACCTGCTGATCTCCACCATGTTCGACGCCAAGGGCACCCTCTGGTACGTGCCCGAGGAGAGCAGCGACAAGATCCTGAAGCTCGCCCCGAGCGTCGGCATCAGCGTCTACGACCGCCAGCTGACCCAGCCGCTCCAGCGCATCCTCGCGCTCGCCGAGTCGCTCGGCGCGGACGTGGAGTCGGACAAGGTCGTCAAGGCGAAGAAGCGCTTCGAGGCCGCCTCCGAGCGGCTGCGCGAGGTCGCCAAGGCGCACAAGGACATCAAGGTCCTCGTGGGCTCGGCGAGCCAGGAGCTGTTCTACGTCTCCGGCTCGGACCTCTCCGTCGACCTGGAGTACTTCAAGGCGCTCGGCGTGAACATCATCGAGCCGCCGAAGAAGGCCAAGAAGGCGTCCGGCGGCTGGTTCGAGAACCTCAGCTGGGAGAACGTCGACCAGTACGACGCGGACCTCATCATGATGGACAACCGCACCTCCGCCCTCCAGCCGGCCGTCCTCGACGAGTCCAAGCCGACCTGGCGCAAGCTTCCCGCCGTCAAGGCCGGGCAGGTCATCCCGCGCGTCACGGAGCCGATCTTCTCGTACGACAAGTGCGCGCCGATCCTTGAGGACCTCGCGGACGCGATCGAGAAGGCGAAGAAGCTCAAGAAGAGCGCCTGACCCCGGAGCCGCAAAAGCAGGCCGGGCGGGGTTCCCGGGACGGTCCCCGGGAGCCCCGCCCGTACGCCTACCCTGCGGGCCAGGGCACCTGCGGCGACTTGTAGTAGCCGATGCCGAGCGCGTCCCAGCGGGGGGCCTGCGCGGCGAGCCGTCCCTTGTACCGCTCCCAGTCGTGCGCGGCCGCGGGCGACCAGCCGAGCTCGGCGATCCCCGGCAGTCGCGGGAAGGCCATGTAGTCGAGGTGCGCGGAGGTCGAGAGGGTCTCCGTCCACAGCGGCGCCTCGACGCCCATGACCGCGTCGGCGGGCGCGCCCTTCAGGTAGGTCGCCGGGTCCCAGTCGTAGGAGCGCTGCACCTCGACGAGGCCCGCCCAGGACAGGCCGAGCGGGGTGTCCTTGGTGTACTTCATGTCGAGGTAGGAGCGGTCAGCCGGGGAGAGGACCAGCTTGGTGCCGTTCTTCGCGGCGCTCACGACCTGCTCGCGCTCGGCGGCGCCCGTCCTGTCGTAACCCCAGTACTGGGCGACGGCGCCCTCGGCGGGCTTGGCGCCGGTGAGCTGGTGCCAGCCCATGACGGTCTTGCCGTACTTGGCGACGACCGGCTGCACCTTGTCCATGAAGGCGACGAAGTCCTCATGGCTGGTGGAGTGCGCCTCGTCCCCGCCGATGTGGAGGTACTTGCCGGGCGTCATGGCGGCCAGCTCGCGGATCACGTCGTCCACGAAGTCGTACGTGACGTCCTTCTTCACGCACAGCGAGCTGAAGCCGACGGCGGTGCCGGTGTAGAGGGGCGGGGCGACACCGTCGCAGTTCAGCTCGGCGTACGAGGCGAGGGCCGCGTTGGTGTGCCCCGGCATGTCGATCTCGGGGACGACCTCCAGGTGCCGCGAGGCGGCGTACGCGACGATCTCCTTGTACTGCGCCTTCGTGTAGTAGCCGCCCTTGCCACCGCCGACCTGCGTGGAACCGCCGTACGTGGCCAGGCGCGGCCAGGAGTCGATGGCGATGCGCCAGCCCTGGTCGTCGCTGAGGTGCAGGTGCAGCTTGTTCATCTTGTACAGCGCGGCCTGGTCGATGTAGCGCTTGACCTGCTCGACGGTGAAGAAGTGCCGCGAGACGTCGAGCATTGTGGAGCGGTAGGTGTAGCGCGGCATGTCCCTGATGGTGCCGCCCGCGATCCGCCACGGGCCGCGCTGCTTGGTCTTCTTCTCGACGGCGGCGGGCAGTTGCTGCCGCACGGTCTGCACGCCGTGGAAGAGCCCGGCGTCCGACCAGGACGTGACGGTGAGGGAGCCGTGCGTGGAGATGATCCGGTAGCCCTCGTTGCCGAGGACCTTGTTCGCCGGTTCGGCGCTGAGGCGCAGCCGGATGCCGTCGCCGCCCTCACCGGTGACGACGGGCAGCTTGTAGCCGGTGGAGGGGCGCAGCACCTGGGCGAGGTACTCGCCGACGCGCCGCTCCTCGGGTCGGCTGACGCGGATCCGGGTCCTGGCGGTGATCTCGTACCCGGCGCCGCCCGGCTCGGCCGCCAAGGGCGCGGGCACGATCCGGCCGAGCGGGGTGACCGGGGTGACCGGGGGCTTCGGCTTCCCCGCGGGGGCGGGGGCGGCGGCGAAGGAGGAGATGCCGGCGGCCGCCACGAGCAGCAGCGGGCCGAGCAAACGCGTCGTTCTGCGGGGCGTTGCCCATGTTCTGCGGGGCGTTCCTGGCGTTTCGTGGTGCGTCCCCCATGTCCTGCGGGGCGTTCGCCATGTTCTGTGGTGCGTTCTCACAAGCGGGTCCCTTCGACGGGGGCGCAGCTGTGGTGCATACCGTTCGAACGGTTCCCATTGGTAACCCGGCCCCCACGAGGGGTCAAGGGGTGTAGACCAGCTCTCCCCGGGGCGGTGCGAGAATCCCCGCATGGCGGAAATCATCCAGCGCGACGGGACCTGGACCTTCGACGGAAACACGCTGCGGCTGGTGCCGGGCCACGACAAGAGCGTCTCCTTGCTCCGCAAGACGCTGGGCGAACTGGCCGTGCCACTGGGCGCGTTGGCGGGCATCTCCTTCGAGCGCGGGAAGAAGTCGGGCCGGTTGCGGCTGCGGCTGCGCGACGGCGCCGACCCGCTGCTCCAGGCGACGGGCGGCCAGCTGACGGACTCCGGCGACCCGTATCAGCTGGGCGTGGAGCCCGACCGGTACGGCGTGGCGGAGTATCTGGTCGACGAGGTGCGGGGCGCCCTGCTGATCGAACAGGTGCCGACCGCACCCTGCACGGCCTACCTCCTGCCCGGCCCGTCCGTGCCGCTGTCCGTCTCCGCCGGGGACGGCACCGCGAGCTTCGACGGGGAGCAGATACGCCTGGAGTGGAACTGGAAGACGGAGGAGGCGAAGGCGGCGTCCGGCACGAGGTCCCTGGCGCTCGCCGACATCGCGGCGGTGGAGTGGCAGCCGGCGGTCGGCCTGGAGAACGGCCACCTGCGCTTCACCGTGAGGAACGCCCCCGCCAAGACCACGGCCACGACCCCGCCGAAGTACGACCCGAACGCGGTGGAGCTCTGGGGCTTCAAGAAGGACCCGCTGATGGCTTTGGTCGCCGCCGCGGTCCAGGCCCGCCTCCCCCACCCCGCGGCGCCCGCCACCCCGGTGGACGCGCCGCCCGCCGTCCCGCATGCGACGGACCCGGCCCCGCGCGGCCCGGCCGAGGACCACGACGCCCTGCTGCGCCGCCTGCGCGAGCTGGGCGACCTCCACCAGGCGGGCATCCTCACGGAGGAGGAGTTCACCACGGCCAAGCAGGCGGTCCTGCGCCGCATGTAGGCCACGCAGGGCCACCAGCACCCACCATCCGCCACGCCCCTGCCCGATTCCGGGCAGGATTCTTGCGAAAGAGGAGAAGATCCTCCAGGATCATCGAATGCACGACGACCTGGTGGACCACCTCACCCGCAGCACCCCGCTCCAGCGGGGCGAAGCCCTGCGGGTCGTCCAGGACGTGCTGGCCTACTTCGACGAGACGACCGAAGACTTCGTCCGTCGCCGCCACCGCGAGTTGCAGGGTCAGGGCCTGCTGAACGCGGCGATCTTCGAACAGATCTCGGCGGATCTCGAATACCGCGCGGTCGCGCCGCCCGAGCTCACCCTCAGGCAGCTGCGCCGCATCATCTACGGCTAGGACTCCCTCTATGTGCGGAATCGTCGGTTATATCGGCAAGCGTGACGTCGCCCCGCTGCTCCTCGAAGGCCTCCAGCGCCTGGAGTACCGCGGCTACGACTCGGCGGGCATCGCCGTCACCGGTCCCAAGGCCACGGGCCTGAAGACCGTCAAGGCCAAGGGTCGCGTCCGTGACCTGGAGGCCAAGGTGCCCGCCCGTTTCAAGGGCACCACCGGCATCGCCCACACCCGCTGGGCCACCCACGGCGCCCCCTCCGACGAGAACGCCCACCCGCACCTGTCCCAGGACGGCAAGGTCGCCGTCGTCCACAACGGCATCATCGACAACGCCTCCGAGCTGCGCGCCAAGCTGACCGCCGACGGCGTCGAGTTCCTCTCCGAGACCGACACCGAGGTCCTCACCCACCTGATCGCCCGCTCCCAGGCGGAGACCCTGGAAGAGAAGGTGCGCGAGGCGCTGCGCCACATCGAGGGCACGTACGGCATCGCCGTCCTGCACGCCGACTTCAACGACCGCATCATCGTCGCCCGCAACGGCTCCCCGGTCGTCCTCGGCATCGGCGAGAAGGAGATGTTCGTCGCCTCGGATGTCGCCGCGCTCGTCTCCCACACCCGCCAGGTCGTCACCCTCGACGACGGCGAGATGGCCACCATCAAGGCCGACGACTACCGCACGTACACCACCGAGGGCTCCCGCACGACCGCCTCGCCGACCACCGTGGAGTGGGAGGCGGAGTCGTACGACATGGGCGGCCACGACACGTACATGCACAAGGAGATCTTCGAGCAGCCCGACGCGGTGGACCGCGTCCTGCGCGGCCGCATCGACGACCGCTTCTCCACCGTGCACCTCGGCGGCCTCAACCTCGACGCGCACGACGCCCGCAAGGTGCGCCGCGTCAAGATCCTCGGCTGCGGCACCTCGTACCACGCGGGCATGATCGGCGCCCAGATGATCGAGGAGCTGGCCCGCATCCCCGCCGACGCGGAGCCGGCGTCCGAGTTCCGCTACCGCAACGCGGTCGTGGACCCCGACACCCTCTACATCGCGGTCTCCCAGTCCGGTGAGACGTACGACGTGCTGGCCGCCGTCCAGGAGCTGAAGCGCAAGGGCGCCCGTGTCCTCGGTGTGGTCAACGTCGTCGGCTCGGCGATCGCCCGGGAGGCGGACGCGGGCGTGTACGTCCACGCGGGCCCGGAGGTCTGCGTGGTCTCCACCAAGTGCTTCACGAACACCACCGTCGCCTTCGGCCTGCTCGCCCTGCACCTCGGCCGCATCCGTGACCTGTCGGTCTCCGACGGCAAGCGGATCATCGAGGGCCTGCGGAGGCTGCCCGGCCAGATCTCGGAGATCCTCAAGCAGGAGGACGAGATCAAGAAGATCGCCAGGAGCTACGCCGACGCCCGCTCGATGCTCTTCATCGGCCGTGTGCGCGGCTACCCGGTCGCCCGGGAGGCCTCGCTCAAGCTCAAGGAGGTCTCGTACATCCACGCCGAGGCCTACCCCGCCTCCGAGCTGAAGCACGGCCCGCTCGCGCTCATCGAGCCCGCCCTGCCGACCGTCGCGATCGTGCCGGACGACGACCTCCTGGAGAAGAACCGCGCCGCCCTGGAAGAGATCAAGGCCCGCAGCGGCAAGATCCTCGCGGTGGCACACCAGGAGCAGGAGAAGGCCGACCAGACGATCATCGTCCCGAAGAACGAGAACGAGCTCGACCCGATCCTGATGGGCATCCCGCTGCAACTCCTCGCCTACCACACGGCGCTGGCGCTGGGCCGGGACATCGACAAGCCGCGCAACCTCGCGAAGTCGGTCACCGTCGAGTAGAGCCGCCCTCTACCGCGGGCCACATGTGAACGGCCCCCTGCGCGTGCCACCGGCGCTCAGGGGGCCGTTCTTCCAGGGCCGGGGTCGCCCATTACCCCGACCCGCGCCCTCGGCGTCCGGCGGCCGTCACCCGCCGGGCCGACAGGGCGGTATGCCGGCGACGTCTATGTACCCGCCCACGGGACGCGAACCACCTCTACGCGCGAGTAGATTCATCCGCGCAACTCGCCTGGCACGCAGGGGACTTGAGTACCCGAAGGGACTTGAGGTCCGTCAGGGAATCACGATGACGGGACGCTGCGCCCGCCGCGCCAGCCGCCCCGCCACGGAGCCGAAGATGCGCCCGACGATGCCGTGCGTGGAGCCGACGACGATCGCGTCCGCGCTGTACTCCCGGCCGACCTCCTCCAGCTCATGGCAGATGTCGCCGCCGCGCTCGACGAGGATCCAGGGCACCTCGGTGAGATAGTCCGCGCAGGCCAGTTCCAGGCCCAGCACCTCGGTGCGGTGATCCGGCACGTCGACGAAGACCGGCGGCTCGCAGCCCGCCCACACCGTGGTGGGCAGCCGGTTGGCGACATGGACGATGATCAGGCCCGATCCCGAGCGGTGGGCCATGCCGATCGCGTAGGCGAGGGCCCGCTCGCTGGAGGTCGAGCCGTCGAAGCCGACGACGACGCCGTGCCGGAACGCCGGATCGCAGGAATGACGTGGTTCTTCCGCCGCTCGGGGGGTCGCTGTCGGATCGGCGACCTGCCGCTTGCGGTCCGCGGGTTCGAAGAATTCGTGACCGGCCATGGGTGTCTCGGCGAGGAGTCCTCTGTGGGAGGGTCTGCTGTTCGGGTGGTGCGGCAGTTCAGGAGCGTGAAGTCCGGAAACCTGGTCCGGGAAACCTGGTCGGGAAACCTGGTCCGGGATTCTCGCCCGGGAATCTCGTCCGGGAATCATCTTCCCAACCCCATACCCCCAAGGGTACGGCGACACTCCTCTCCTGCCCAGATCCTGCGGGGGGCCCGTGCGGGCCGGCGCCGGGCAGTCACAGGGCCTCCCGGCGTTCACCGGAGCATGCATGAGCCTCGCCCGGATGGCAATGGTTGCTGCCACGTACAGGCGGTTTGCCCACCCGTCCGGCGCCACCCGGCGGCCCGCCAGTGACTGGCCGCCCGGCCGCGCGTTGAACTCCGGTACGCCACCCTCACAGGGAGCCCTCCGTGCCTGGTCCCCCGGCCCTGTCCCCATCGTCGCCGCCCACCCGCAAGCGCCGCGCGGCCTCCTCGGCCCGCGCCCGGGGGCCCGCCCGGGGCCCCCGGCGGACGCCCCCGCAGGACTCGGTGGGCGACGTGGTCCGCTGGGCGGCGTTCAGCTGCGTCCTGGTTCCGGTCGTCCTTGTGGGGTACGGGACCTCCCTGGCGGGGGCGGGCGGCGCCGCGCTGGGCCTGGCGGCCGTCACCGGGGTCTGCCGGGTGCTGCTGCGGCAGTCCGAGCGGGGCGCCGCGCGGCAGCTCGCGGAACAGAACGGCGGGCACCGCGGACGGCACGGCAGGACGGGCACAGGGGCGCACCGGGGCGTGCGGTACGGCTCCGAGAACGCGCCGGTCGACTGACCGATTCGCGCGCACGCGCCCGTAGCTTTTCAGCCAACTTCCGAGGGCCGGGCATTCCTTGGCCGAACGGGCCCTCAACCCCGGTCCAACCAGGACTGAAAGGTGCCCCGGGACCCTGCGCACCCTACGGGGACCGGCCATGGAGCAGAGGCGCACTTCCCTGTCGGGCACACGAGTGCAACGCTTCGTGATCGAATGCTTCACGCCAAGTTGCCATGTCGACAATCTGCCGGGTGCTGAACTGGTCACTCCGGCAGCACGGGACACAGTAGATTCGATCTTGACTGTATTACGGCGGGGGACTGGTGGAGGACCGAGGGGAAACGTGCAGGAGCGACAGGCCCAGCAAGCACGTCAAGCACGTAGAAAACGTCAAGCACGGCAAGCACGGCAGGAACAGGGAGCCGCTACGACCGAGGGGGGTTTAGCACCATGAGTCACGACTCCACTGCCGCGCCGGAGAACACGGCTCGCAAGCTCTCCGGGCGCCGCCGCCGGGAGATCGTATCGGTGCTGCTCTTCAGCGGTGGTCCCATTTTCGAGAGTTCCATACCGCTCTCCGTCTTCGGCATCGACCGGCAGGACGCCGGTGTCCCCCGCTACCGGCTGCTGGTGTGCGCCGGCGAGGACGGACCGCTGCGGACCACCGGCGGGCTCGAACTCACCGCGCCGCACGGCCTGGAGGCGATCGGCAGGGCGGGCACGGTTGTCGTACCGGCCTGGCGGTCGATCACGTCGCCGCCACCGCCGGAGGCGCTGGACGCACTGCGCCGCGCGCACGAGGAAGGCGCCCGCATCGTCGGGCTCTGCACCGGCGCGTTCGTGCTCGCCGCCGCGGGCCTGCTCGACGGCCGGCCCGCGACCACCCACTGGATGTACGCGCCGACGCTCGCCAAGCGCTACCCGTCCGTCCACGTGGACCCGCGCGAGCTGTTCGTCGACGACGGGGACGTCCTGACGAGCGCCGGCACCGCGGCCGGAATCGATCTCTGTCTGCACATCGTGCGCACGGACCACGGCAATGAGGCGGCGGGCGCGCTCGCCCGCAGGCTCGTGGTGCCGCCGCGCCGCGCCGGCGGTCAGGAGCGCTACCTCGACAGGTCTTTACCCGAGGAGATCGGCGCCGACCCGCTCGCCGAGGTCGTCGCCTGGGCCCTTGAGCACCTCCACGAGCAGTTCGACGTGGAGACGCTGGCCGCGCGCGCCTACATGAGCAGGCGGACCTTCGACCGCAGGTTCCGCTCGCTCACCGGAAGCGCTCCCCTCCAGTGGCTGATCACCCAGCGGGTGCTCCAGGCGCAGCGGCTGCTCGAAACCTCCGACTACTCCGTCGACGAGGTCGCGGGCCGCTGCGGCTTCCGCTCGCCGGTCGCACTGCGGGGCCACTTCCGGCGCCAGCTCGGCTCCTCCCCCGCCGCCTACCGGGCCGCCTACCGCGCCCGCAGGCCGCAGGGCGAGCGCGCGCTGGAGTCCGCCCCGGCGTCGTCGCAGGCCATGCCCGCGCTGGTGGAGGCGGGCCCGGTGCCGACGCAGACGCGCCGTACGGCGGCCGCGGGCGCGCTCAGCCCCTCGGCCTCCCTGCCCGCCGAGCCCGGCAAGCCGAACTCGGACGTGTACGCGCCGGGCCGTACTCCCCTGCCCGGTCAGAGGAGCGCGCCGTAGGGTTGGACGCATGAACGACCGCATGGTGTGGATCGACTGCGAGATGACCGGGCTCTCGTTGACGGACGACGCACTTATCGAGGTGGCCGCACTGGTCACCGACTCGGAACTGAACGTGCTCGGCGAAGGTGTGGACATCGTGATCCGCCCGCCGGACGCGGCGCTGGAGACCATGCCCGAGGTGGTGCGCGCGATGCACACCGCCTCGGGGCTCCTGGACGAGCTGGCCGGCGGCACCACGCTGGCCGACGCCGAGGAGCAGGTCCTGGCGTACGTACGCGAGCACGTCAAGGAGCCGCGGAAGGCTCCCTTGTGCGGAAACTCGGTCGGCACCGACCGCGGCTTCCTGCTGCGGGACATGGCGACGCTGGAGGAGTACCTCCACTACCGGATCGTCGATGTCTCCTCCATCAAGGAGCTCGCCCGGCGCTGGTACCCCCGGGCCTACTTCAACAGCCCGGACAAGAACGGCAACCACCGCGCGCTCGCCGACATCCGCGAGTCCATCGCCGAGCTGCGCTACTACCGCGAGGCGATCTTCGTCCCGCAGCCCGGACCGGACTCCGACACCGCGAAGTCGATCGCGGCCAAGCACGTACTGGCCGCGGAGTAACCTCCGCGGACTCCCCTCGTACGGGGTCCGGAGAAAGGTGTGCGCGAGCACCCCTTCGGACCCTGTACACTTTTTCTCGGCCGGTCGGAAGAAAGACAAACGACCGGACATGGTGGGTGTAGCTCAGTTGGTAGAGCACCTGGTTGTGGTCCAGGTGGCCGCGGGTTCAAGTCCCGTCACTCACCCTGAAGGAAGGGCCCCGGTTCGAGAGAACCGGGGCCCTTCCCGCATTCCCGGGCGCCGACGGGCCGTCAGGACGAGTCCCGCTCCACCAGCTCCGTAGGCAGCACCAGCTGCCTCCGCTCCAGGCGGCGCGCGGCCGCCGGGCGGTTGTCCGCGATCTCCGCGAGGAGCAGGTCGATCATGGCTCGGCCCATCTCCTCGATCGGCTGGCGGACGCTGGTGAGCGGCGGGTCCATGTGGCGGGCGATGGCCGAGTCGTCGAAGCCGACCAGCGCCACGTCGTCGGGTATGCGGCGGCCCGCCTCCCGCAGCACCTGCCGGGCGCCCGCCGCCATCACGTCGGAGCCCGCGAAGACCGCGTCCACCTCGGGGCACGTCTCAAGCAGCTCCCGCATCGCGCGGCGGCCGCCCTCCTCCGTGAAGTCGCCCGGCACGATCAGCCGCTCGTCGACGGGGCGGCCCGCGTCCCGCAGCGCGGCGCGGTAGCCGTCCAGGCGGCGCCGGGCTCCGTACACCTCCAGGCGGCCGGTGATGGTGGCTATGGAGGTGCGGCCCCGGGACAGCAGGTGCTCCACCGCCGAGCACGCCCCGGCGAAGTTGTCGGAGTCCACGGAGGGCAGCGCCTCCTCGGCCGAGCGGCGGCCGCTGATCACCGACGGGATCTCCAGCTGGCTCAGCAGGTCCGGCAGCGGGTCGTCGGCGTGCACGGAGACCAGCAGTACGCCGTCGACGCGGTGGGCGGCGAGGTACTGGGCCAGGCGCTGGCGCCGCTGGTCGTTGCCCGCGAAGATCAGCAGCAGCTGCATCTCGGTCTCGCTGAGCTGGGCGCCCACCCCGCGCAGCACGTCGGAGAAGTACGGCTCGGCGAAGAACCGGGTCTCCGGTTCGGGCACGACCAGGGCGATCGCGTCCGTGCGGTTGGCGGCGAGGGCGCGGGCCGCGGTGTTGGGGACGTAGCCCAGTTCGGCCACGGCGGCCTCCACGGCCGTCCGGGTGGCCGCGCTGACCCTCGGCGAGCCGTTGATCACGCGGGACACCGTCCCCCGGCCCACTCCCGCCCGTGCGGCGACCTCCTCCAGAGTCGGCCGTCCGCCGCCGCGGCCGCGCGCTGCGTGACCTGCCATTGTCCGCCTCCCGTCACCCGTCCCCCGGCCAGGAATGTAACAGCCTGATCTTTTCCGGGTGCCCGGCCGGGGTCGCCGGGCGTCCCGTAACAGCCCGATAACCGAAGACGTGACTCCCTGCCGGGTCCCTTGACACCCCCGCCCTCAGCCACAAGTCTTCAACCCATCACCCGTGGGAGCGCTCCCACACTACCCTGTACGTACACATCCCGCACGTTCCCCGCCCGAGCCGCAGAGTGAACCAGCGGGCCCAGAAGCGCAGTTGGCCGGGGGGTCGGCACGTCAGGCAACAGGAGGACGTCATGCACAGGAGTTCCCGCCGGACCCGCAGGCTCGTGACCTACGCGGCCGTGACCGCGCTGGCCACGAGCCTGCTGGCCGCTTGTTCGAGCGACGACGACAGCGGCTCAGCGGGCGGCGACGGCAAGATCACGCTCAATGTGGGCACGTTCGGCGTGCTGGGCCTCAAGCAGGCAGGTCTGTACGAGGAGTACGAGAACGCCCACCCGGACATCCGTATCAAAGAGAACGTCATCGAGCGGAACGACGCCTATTACCCGAAGCTCCTCACCCAGCTCCAGTCCGGCGCCGGGGTCAACGACGTCGCGGCCATAGAGGTCAGCAACATCACCGAGGTCGTCAAGACCCAGGGCGCCAAGTTCGAGGATCTGGGCAAGGCCGAGGGCGTGCGGAAGTCGACGTACCTCGACTGGAAGTGGAAGCAGGCCACCACCGAGGACGGCAAGACCATCGGCCTCGGCGTCGACATCGGCCCGACCGCGCTCTGCTACCGCAAGGACCTCTTCGCGAAGGCCGGGCTGCCCACCGACCGCGAGAAGCTCGCGAAGGAGTGGGCGGGCGACTGGGACAAGTACGTCGCGATGGGCGAGAAGTACATGGACAAGGCGCCGAAGGGCACCAAGTTCGTCGACTCCGCCTCCAGCGTCTACAACGCCGTCTTCGCGGGCGCCACCGAGCGCTACTACGACAAGAGCGGCGAGCAGATCTACGAGGAGAGCCAGGGCCGCAAGGACGCCTGGGACGCGGCGATGAAGGTCGCGCGGGGCGACATGTCCGCCAAGCTCAAGCAGTTCGACCCGACGTGGGACCAGGGCTTCGCCAACGGCAGGTTCGCCACCGTGGCCTGCCCGGCCTGGATGGCCGGTTACATCCAGGAGAAGACGGGACCGGGCGGCAAGGGCAAGTGGGACATGGCCAAGGCGCCGACGGACGGCAACTGGGGCGGCACGTTCCTCGGCGTGCCGAGCGCGGGCAAGCACAAGAAGGAGGCGACCGAGCTCGCCGTCTGGCTGACGCAGCCCGAGCAGCTCGCGAAGGTCTTCGCCAAGCAGGCGAGCTTCCCCTCCACCCCGTCGGTCTACGACACGCTGAAGCCGTCGCCGGCGACCAAGGCGTACTTCAGTGACGCCCCCATCACGGAGATCTTCGCCGGCATCGCGAAGAACACCCCCGCGGCCGTGTACGGCATCAAGGACGCCCAGATCGGCCAGTCCATCGCGGACATCGGTGTGCTCCAGGTGGAGCAGCAGGGCAAGTCCCCTCAGGAGGGCTGGAGCGCCGCCCAGAAGGAGATCAAGGATGTTCTGGGACAGTGACGCCCATGTCCGAGACCGCTGAGTACGCCGAGACCGCGTCCCCCGGCAAGGGGGACGCGGCCCCGGCCGCGTCCGGGAGCCACAAGGCCTCCCCCACGTCCTCGTGGCGCAGCCGCCTGTACCGCTGGGACATCAAGGCGTCGCCGTACGTCTTCGTCGCGCCCTTCTTCCTCTTCTTCGGCGCCTTCGGCCTCTTCCCGCTCCTGTACACCGGGTGGGCCTCGCTGCACCGCCTGGAGCTGACCAACCTCGACGACAGCACCTGGCTCGGCCTGGAGAACTACACCAACCTCCTCCAGAGCGACTACTTCTGGAACGCGCTCGGCAACACCTTCACCATCGGCGTCATCTCCACCGTCCCCCAGCTGGCCATGGCGCTCGGCATCGCGCACCTGCTCAACTACAAGCTGCGCGGCTCCACCCTGTGGCGGGTCGCGATGCTCGCCCCGTACGCCACCTCGGTGGCGAGCGCCTCGCTGGTCTTCACGCTGCTCTTCGCGTGGGACGGCGGCATGGTCAACTGGCTGATCGGGTCGGTGGGCGTCGAGCCCGTCAACTGGCGTGAGTCGTCCTGGGGTTCGCAGTTCGCGGTGTCATCCATCGTCATCTGGCGGTGGACCGGGTACAACGCGCTGATCTACCTGGCGGCGATGCAGGCCGTGCCGCACGACCTGTACGAGTCGGCCGCGCTGGACGGCGCCTCGCGCTGGCAGCAGTTCCGGCACGTGACGATCCCGATGCTGCGGCCGACCATCCTGTTCACGGTCGTCGTCTCGACCATCGGCGCGACCCAGCTCTTCGGTGAGCCGCTGCTGTTCGGCGGCACGGCCGGGTCCAAGGGCGGCGCGGACCACCAGTTCCAGACGCTGGGGCTGTATCTGTACGACCAGGGCTGGATCAACGGCCACCTGGGCCGGGCGTCCGCGGTCGCCTGGCTGATGCTCGTACTCCTGCTGATCATCGCCGCGGTCAACCTGCTGATCGCCCGACGCCTGAGGAAGGACCGATGAAGTCCCGCACCCTGGGCCGCACGTCCCGCCCCATGGGCCGGGGGGCCGGCCGCACGATGCACGCGGGGCCGCTGACCTACCTCGTCCTCGCGCTGTTCACCGCCGTCTCGCTGGCCCCGCTGATCTGGACGGCGGTCGCGGCCTCCCGCACCAGCGGGCGGCTCGCCCAGACGCCGCCGCCGCTGTGGTTCGGCGGGAACCTCTTCAAGAACCTCGAACGGGCCTGGACCGAGGCGAGCCTCGGTGACGCGATGCTCAACACCACCATCGTGGCGGGCAGCGTCACCATCGGCACCGTGCTGTTCTCCACGATCGCCGGGTTCGCCTTCGCCAAGCTGAAGTTCCGGTTCAGCGGGGCGCTGCTCCTGCTCACCATCGGCACGATGATGGTGCCGCCGCAGCTGAGCGTCGTACCCCTGTATCTGTGGGTCGCCGACCTCCAGTGGACCAACCAGCTCCAAGCCGTGATCCTGCCGACGTTCGTCAGCGCCTTCGGTGTCTTCTTCATGCGGCAGTACTTGCTTCAGGCGCTGCCGAGCGAACTCATCGAGGCGGCGCGGATGGACGGGGCGAGCAGCCTGCGCGTCATCTGGCACGTGGTGTTCCCGGCGGCGCGGCCCGCGATGGCCGTGCTCGGCCTGCTGACGTTCGTCATGGCCTGGAACGACTTCCTGTGGCCGATCATCGCGCTGAACCAGTCGAACCCCACGGTGCAGGTGGCGCTCAACTCCCTCGGCACCGGCTACATCCCGGACCGGGCGGTAATCATGGCGGGCGCGCTGCTCGGCACGCTGCCGCTGCTGCTCGCGTTCATCCTGTTCGGCAAGCAGATCGTGAGCGGCATCATGCAGGGCGCGGTCAAGGGCTGAACTCCCCGGGAGCCTCCGGGCTCCCGGGCTTCCCCCGCCCTCACCTCCACTCCGCCTTCCCCCGTACCCCTTTCCTCTCTCCCGTGGGAGCGCTTCCATGTCTGAATCCCTCACCTTTCCCGCCGGTTTCCTCTGGGGCGCCGCCACCTCCGCGTACCAGATCGAGGGCGCCGTGCGTGAGGACGGCCGCACCCCCTCCATCTGGGACACCTTCAGCCATACGCCGGGGCGCACGGTCGGCGGTGACACGGGTGACGTCGCCGTCGAGCACTACCACCGCTACCGCGACGACGTGGCGCTCATGGCCGAGCTGGGCCTGAACGCCTACCGGTTCTCCGTCTCCTGGTCGCGGGTGCAGCCCACCGGGCGCGGCCCCGCCGTCCAGCGCGGCCTGGACTTCTACCGGCGCCTGGTCGACGAGCTGCTGGCCAAGGGCATCGCGCCCGCCGTGACGCTCTACCACTGGGACCTGCCTCAGGAGCTGGAGGACGCGGGCGGCTGGCCGGCGCGCGAGACGGCGTACCGCTTCGCCGAGTACGCGGGCTTCGTCGCCGAGGCGCTGGGCGACCGCGTCGAGTCCTGGATCACGCTCAACGAACCGTGGTGCAGCGCCTTCCTCGGTTACGGCTCCGGAGTGCACGCCCCCGGCCGCACCGACCCCGCGGCCGCCCTCCACGCCGCGCATCACCTGAACCTCGCGCACGGGCTCGGCACCCAGGCGCTGCGTGCCGCCCTGCCGGCCCGCGCCCGTGTCGCGGTGAGCCTCAACTCCGCGGTGGTCAGGGCGGTCTCCGACTCCGCGCGGGACGGGGACGCCCGGCGGCGCATCGACAACCTCGCCAACGGCGTCTTCCACGGCCCGATGCTGTACGGCGCCTACCCGGCGGACCTGCCGGCGGACACCGCGCGGGTCACCGACTGGTCCTGCGTCCGGGACGGTGACCTGGCCGCCATCCACCAGCCGCTGGACGCGCTGGGGCTCAACTACTACACGCCCGCGCTGGTGTCGGCCGCCCCGGACGGCTCGGGGAGCTCCCGCGCCGACGGGCACGGCGCCAGCGAGCACTCGCCCTGGCCCGGCTCCGAGGACGTCGCCTTCCACCAGACGCCGGGTGAGCGCACCGCGATGGGCTGGACCGTCGACCCGACGGGGCTGCACGAGCTGATCATGCGGTACACGCGGGAGGCGCCGGGGCTGCCGCTGTACATCACGGAGAACGGCGCGGCGTGCGACGACAAGCCCGATCCGGACGGCCGCGTGCACGATCCGGAGCGCATCGCCTACCTCCACGGCCACCTGGCCGCCGTCCGCCGCGCGATCACCGACGGCGCCGACGTCCGCGGCTACTACCTCTGGTCACTGCTGGACAACTTCGAATGGGCGTACGGCTACAGCAAGCGTTTCGGTGCGGTTTACGTCGACTACGAGACGCAGGCCCGCGTCCCGAAGTCCAGCGCCCATTGGTACGCGACGGTCGCCGACGGGGGTGTGCTGCCGCGGGAGCTGGTGCTGGACTGAGGTGAGGGGCGGGTGGCTGGGTGGTTTCCGCTGCGGGCCGGTGGCGGCTGGTCGCGCAGTTCCCCGCGCCCCTTTCAGGGGCGGGAGCTGAGCGCCCCGTCAGGGGCGCGGGGAACTGCGCAAGCAACCACAACGCACCCGCACCCGACCCCGCCGCGCCCGGCCCCACCCCCTAAGGGGCGCGGGGAACTGCGCGACCAGCCACGACGCACCCGCAGCGAAAGGACCACGCCCCCTCAGCCGCGCCCACGCCCCCGCCCCCGCCGCCGCCCCACCACGCCCCCACGGCCACGCTCATCGCCACCCCGCTGAAGCCACACCCGGACCTCCGCCCCGCCCAGCACCGAGCTGCCGACCCGCACATCGCCGCCCGTCGATTCCGCCAGGCGGCGGACGATGTCCAGGCCGAGCCCCGTGGAGCCGTCCTCCCCCGAACCCGCGCCCCGCGCGAGCGCCGCCTCGGGGTCGGCGATCCCCGGCCCGGCGTCGGAGACGAGGACGATCACCGCGTCCTCGCCACTGTGCACGTCCACCGAGAACGCCGTGCCCTCACGCGTGTGCCGGAAGACATTGCCGAGCAGCGCGTCGACCGCGGCGACCAGTTCGCCCCGGGCCACCGGGATGCGCACGGGCCGCTCCACCCCGGCCACCCGCGCCTTGCGCCCCTCGTCCTCCGCGAGCGCCGACCAGAAGGCCATCCGCTCCCGGATCACCTCGGCGGCGTCGCAGCCCGCGCCGGAGCCGGCCGCCGCCCCGGTCCGCGGCTTGGCCTCCCGCGCCGTGCGGATGATCGTGTCGACCTCGCGCTCCAGCGTCTCGACGGCCGTACGGGTCTGCTCGGCCGCCGGGCCGTCGCCGAGCGAGGCCGCGTTCAGCCGCAGCACGGTCAGCGGCGTGCGCAGGCGGTGGGAGAGGTCGGCCGCCAGCTCCCGTTCGCCTGCGAGGAGTTGGACGACCTGGTCGGCCATGGAGTTGAACGCGACCGCCGCCAGCCGCAGTTCGGTCGGCCCCTCCTCCGGCACGCGCGCCCCGAGCTTCCCCTCCCCGAGGTCGTGCGCGGCGGCCGCCAGCCGTTTCGCCGACTGCACCATGCGTACGCCGAGCCGGTCCGCGACCGCCACCGAGCCGATGACGAGCGCGACGCCGACGCCCGTGAGGACCAGCCACGCCGTGGTCACGCCGTTGCTGACCTCGGCCTCGGGAACGTAGATCTCCACGACCGCCGTCCCGGAGCTGAGCGCGGTCGGCTGGAGGACCACGAAGCCGCCGGGCACCCCGGTGGTCCTGGCCCGGCCCTCCTCGCGGGTGGCCGCCACGGCCCGCGCGTCGGCCCTCGGGTCGCCGACCTCGAAGGCGGGGGCGTCGCCGATGGCCGGTACGTGGACGGCCATCCGCCCGTCGCCGCCCGCCTCGGACGTGGCGACGGCCCGGGTCAGCTCCTCACGGTCGGTGGTGATGGAGAGCGTGGGGCCCATACCCGCGGCGTGGCGCTCCGCGTTCGAGAGGGCGCGGTCCCTGGCCATCTCCTTGACGACGAGGCCGAGGGGCACCGCGAAGGCCACCACGACCATCGTCGTGACGGCCAGGCAGACCTTGACGAGGGCCCACCTCACAGCGGCGCATCCGCCGCCGGCGGCTCCAGCTTCACGCCGACGCCGCGCAGGGTGTGCAGGTAGCGGGGCCTCGCCGCGGTCTCGCCCAGCTTCCGCCGCAGCCAGGACAGGTGGACGTCGATGGTCTGGTCGTCGCCGTAGCTCTGCTGCCACACCTCGGCGAGGAGGTCCCTGCGCGGGACGACGACGCCGGGCCGCCCGGCCAGGAAGGCGAGCAGGTCGAACTCACGGCGGGTCAGGTCGAGCCGCGCCCCGTCCAGCTCGGCCTGGCGGCGCAGCGGGTCGATGCGGAGCCCGCCGACCTGGAGGACGTCGCTCGGCGGTGCCTCACCGGCCGTGCCGCGCGCGCGGCGCAGCACGGCGGCCATCCTCGCCGACAGGTGTTCGACCGAGAACGGTTTGGTGAGGTAGTCGTCGGCGCCGTCGTTGAGGAGCCGGACGATCTCCGCCTCGTCGTCCCGCGCGGTGGCGATGATCACGGGGACGTCCGTGATGCCGCGCAGCATCTTCAGCGCCTCCGCCCCGTCGAGGTCGGGCAGGCCGAGATCCAGGATCACCACGTCGAACCGGAGATGGGCGACCTCCCGCAGCGCCTCCAGGGCCGTGCCGACGCTGCGCACGGTGTGCGAGGCGTCGGTCAGGTGCCGGATGAGGGCGGAGCGCACGAACTGGTCGTCCTCGACGACGAGCACACTTGCCATGGGCGGCACCGTACGCCATACGGAGGAACGCGGTCCTCGCGGGACAACGCCGCGCCGCGTGGTGCAGTATGGCCCGCGATGCGCAGAGGACTCGTACACGCAATCGCATGGTCGCTGGCCACGGGCGCGGCGGTCACGCTGTCGTGGTGGGGCGTCCACACGGTGCTGACGGGCACTGCCTACGACCCGCCGCGCGCCCTGCCGCTCACGGCCGACGGCGGCGGCTCGGACCGCGCGGAGGCGCTGTCGTCCTCGACGCACCGCCCCGACCCGTCACCCGACCCGTCACCGGCCAAGAAGTCACCGCCGCCCCGTGAGCCCACGGACACCTCACGAACCCCGAAATCCCCCGATCCGTCCAAGACCCGCACCAAAGCGACGCAGGGTGACGCACCCCCGCCCACCAGTTCGAGAACGGGAACGGTGAAGAGCTACAGCACCAAGGGCGGCCGGGTCGTCCTCGACCTCGGCGAGCGCTCCGCGAGCCTGGTCTCGGCGACCCCGGCGGCGGGCTGGTCGGTGCAGACGTGGAAGCAGGACACGTGGATCCGCGTGGAGTTCACCTCGGACACGGACCGACTGACGGTCTTCTGCACCTGGCACGACACCGCGCCCCGGGTCGAGATCAATACGTACTGACGCGCGGCGTCACCGGAAGACGGACGGCGGCGGCGCCGGCGAGGCGACCGCGCCGGCGTCCGTCACGACGGGAGCCCCGCCGCTGAAGTCCCGCAGCCCGCGCCCGTGTTCGACCCTGGCGGGGTGTGGGTCGCTCGCGCTGCGCCTGGTCAGCTCGGCGACGGGCAGCGCCCGGTCGCAGCCGAGGAGCACGGCGTTGCCGAATCGCTTGCCGCGCAGCACGGCGGGGTCGGCGACGAGCGCGAGTTCGGGGAAGAGCGCGGCGGCGGTGGCGAGCTGGCCGCGCAGATGTGCGAGCGGCGGCCCGTCGGCGAGGTTGGCGGCGTAGTACCCGCCGGGGGCCAGGACCCGGCGTACGTCGGTGAGGAATTCCGTGCTGGTGAGGTGCGCGGGGGTGCGGGCCCCGCTGAAGACGTCGGCTATGACGAGGTCCGCCCAGCCGTCGGCGATCTTCGTGAGGCCTTCGCGGGCGTCGGTGCCGCGCACCCGCACACGGGCCTGCGGGTCGAGCGGCAGCTCGCGCCGGACGAGCTGGATGAGCGCGGTGTCGCGCTCGACGATCTGCTGGGTGGAGCGGGGCCGGGTGGCCGCTATGTACCGGGCGAGGGTGAAGGCACCGCCGCCGAGGTGCACCGCGCGTATCGGCTTGCCCACGGGCGCGACGAGGTCGGCGATGTGGCCGATCCTGCGTTGGTACTCGAAGTCGAGGTACGCGGGGTCGTCGAGGTCCACGTGGGACTGCGGGGCACCGTCCAGGAGCAGCGTCCAGGCCCGCGGCCGGTCCCGGTCCGGTATGAGTTCGGCGAGCCCGCCGTCCACCTTCTCGACGACGGCCTCGGTCGCCGCTTCCCGGGCCCGCCTGTTCCTTGCCATCAGGCCATTATCGGCGTACGCGGAGGAAGCGGCCCGGCGGCGGTGCCGTGACGGGGCGCGGGACGGAGCGGGGGACGGAGCCGGGCGGGGCGCGGGGCCCCGGTCAGCGGCAGTTGTCGGCGGCCTCGATGGTGCGGGCCGCCTGGCCGAGCGCGGCCCGCAGGACGGCGGGATCCGTGACGGGGTCGGTCGCGCCGCCGGGCGGCAGGAGCCAGCCGGTGCCCGCGACCGGCGGATCGGGGACGGCGGGCCCGGGATCCGGTTCCGCGGACGGGCACCCCGGATCGGCGGCCGCGGGCAGGCGCATGCCGCGCCCGGAGGTCTGCGTACAGGCGCTGCCCGGCAGGTCCCAGCCGTCGGCGGTGCCGGGCGGCACCAGGAAGCCGAGGGTGTCGCAGGTCCCGTCGTGCAGGACGGGGCCGATGGTCTCGCCCGCGCCGCGGCGCAGGATGTCGACCGCTTCGAGCCCCTGCCGGGTCGGGACGGTGACCAGGTCGCAGCATTCGTCGTCGCAGGGGCCCGCGTCGCGGGGTGGCGCGCTGCCGTCCTGGGTGGGCCGGTGCCGTGCCGTGGTCCGAGAGGCCGGGGGCGCGCCGCTGTCCGTACGGGAGTCGCTGTTCTGCATGCCGATCTCCAACAAGGGGACCCCTCCTCGCGAGTGCGGGAGCTGTTCGGATCTCCCACTCCACATGGTTCAACGCGACTGGGCGTCAACAGGCACTGCGGCACGCCGCCGCAAAGGATGGCAGTTCATGGCAGATCGTGGGTGAGATATCCGGTTTGTAGCCAAACACCGCGTGTCGTGCTCGTCACAGCCGGTACGTTCGTGCTCCGCCGGAACAGGGGGCCGCCCCGCGAGTCCCGTGCGCGGGTGCGGCGCCCAGTGCGCCGGCGTGTGTGCGGTCCGGCACGCTCCGCACGAGAGGGTCCGGCCATGGCGTCGTCACCGATGGCATCGTCAACTCAGTCCCCGCGACCGAACCTTGCCTTCCGGCAGCTGCGCGGACAGCGCTCGCCCGGCGAGTTCGCCGCGGCGGTCCGGCGGGCCGCGCGCGAGATCGGCGAGCGTGTCAGCTGCGACGCGCGCTACGTCGGACGCGTGGAGGCGGGTGAGATCCGTTGCCCCAACTACGCCTACGAGCGGGTGTTCCTGCACATGTTCCCCGGCCGGACACTGGCCGACCTGGGGTTCGCGCCCCGCGCGCTGGTCCGCGGCAGGGGGGCGCGGGCCGACACCGAGGCAAGCACCGCCGGCACCACAAGCACCGCAAGCACCGCAAGGACCACGAGCGCAACAAGCCCCGTAAGCACCACGAAAACCTCGCACACCACGAAGACCCCGCACACCACGATCCAGTTGTACGAGTCCCATCCGTCCGGGTCCGACCCCCGCGCCTGCGATCCGTACGCGATCCAGACTCACGAGGAGAGCGACGTGCAACGTCGCGCGTTCATGACCGGCTCCACCGTCACCGTGGCCACCGCCTCCCTGGGGCCCATCGGGCTCGCCCTGAGCGGACCCGCCGAGGCCGCCGCCCGGCGCGGCCGCAGGATCGGCGAGGCCGAGGTCGGCGCGGTCGAGGAGGCCGTGCGCAAGATCAGGCTGCTCGACGACCGGCACGGCGCCGACGGCCTCTACCGGCGCGCCGCCGCCCCGCTGCGCACCGCCTACACCCTGCTCGACGCGGGCACCACCCGGCGGTCCACCTCGGACCGGCTGCACGCGGGCGCCGGCGAACTGGCCATCTCGGTGGGTTGGTTGGCGCATGACTCGGGCCGCCTGGACGACGCCCGCTCGCACTACGCCGAGGCCCTCGCCACGGCCCGGGTCTCCGGGGACTCCGCCTTGGAGGCGCACGCCTTCTGCAACACCGCCTTCCTCGCGCGTGACGCCGGGCGCCCCCGGGAGGCCGTACGCGCCGCGCAGGCGGCCACCAGCGCCGCGCGGCACGGCGGCTCGCACCGGCTGCTCTCGCTCCTCGCGCTGCGCGAGGCCGGGGGCTGGGCGGGGCTCGGCGACCGCGCGGGCTGCGAGCAGTCGCTGACCCGCGCGCACGCCCTCTTCGACCGCGGCCCCTCGGACGCCGACCCGGAGTGGATGAGCTTCTACGGCCCGGCCGAACTGGAGGGGCTGGAGGCGCAGTGCTGGTCGGCGCTCGGCGACTGGGACCGGGCGGCCCGGCACGCGCGGCACGCGGCGGCCACGGCCTCCTCGCAGACCCCGCAGTTCACCCGGAACCTCGCGCTCTACACCGCCGAGCTGGCCGACGACCTGGCCCGCGCGGGACGCCCCGACGAGGCGGCGACGGCGGGCCTGCGGGTGCTCTCGCTCCTCGACGAGGTGCAGTCGTCCCGCATCCAGGCGATGCTCGCCACGACCGCGCGGGTACTCCTTCCGCACCGCAGGGCCTCCGGGGTGGGCGGCTTCCTGGAGCGGCACGCCGCGCTGCCGCGGGCCGTGTAGGCGTACGTACGCACGTGCGGCACCGGACGGTCAGGTCAGGTGGCCCGTCTCGTTCCACGACTCGATGGCGGGCTCTCCGTAGGCCCAGCCGAGGACCGAGAGGGACGTCGGGTTGAGGCGGATACGGGCCGCGAAGCCGATGTCGAGACCGAGCCAGCGCGCGCCGATGACCCGCAAGATGTGGCCGTGCGCGAAGACCAGCACATCGCGGTCCGCGCTCCTGGCCCACTCCACCACCTCGTCCGCGCGAGCGGACACCTGTGCGAGCGTCTCGCCGCCGGGGACGCCGTCGCGCCAGATGAGCCAGCCGGGGCGGACCGCCTGGATGTCGGCCGGGGTCATGCCGTCGTAGTGGCCGTAGTCGAACTCCATGAGCGTGTCCCACGGGCGGGCGCGGTCCCCGAAGCCGGCGATCTCGCAGGTCTCCCGCGCGCGGGAGAGCGGGCTCGTGCGCACCTCGACGTCCGGCAGGCCGTCGTAGGGCGCGCGGTGCAGGCGCTCGCCCAGGAGTTTCGCGCCCCTGCGGCCCTCGTCAAGGAGCGGGATGTCCGTCCTGCCGGTGTGTTTCCCGGACAGTGACCATTTCGTCTGTCCGTGCCGGGCCAGCAGGATGCGGGGTGCCATGGGGGGACCTCTCGAAGCTTTTCGTGCTTTCTGCGGACAGGGCGTGTCCGTCCCTCCATCATCGCCCACCTGTGATCGACGGCTCGTGCGGGCCCGGCAACCCCTCAGCCGATCTCTGCGTCTCCCACCACCGGGGGGCGCCCCCTCGGGCCTCGCGTACGCCGTAAAGTGACGCGGCGGCCAGCACTGAGTGATACAGAGATGATGGGGGACCGACCGGATGCCGAAGAAGGACGTGCCAGGCACCGGCCGCACGAGGGGACACCGGCTGCGCTGGTGGACCGAACTGCCGCTGATCGTGCTGGTGTACGCCGCGTACTCGGCGGGGCGGCTGCTCGCGCGGGGCGATGTCTCCAGCGCCGTCGACCACGGGGTCGGCATCCTCAAGGCCGAGCGGTTCCTGCGGCTCGACGCGGAGAGCCCGCTGAACCGTGTCTTCACCGCCCACGCCTGGATCGGCGTCCCGGCGGACTTCTGGTACGCCTCGCTGCACTACCTCGTCACGCCGGCCGTGCTGGTCTGGCTCTTCCGCAGCCGCGCGGTGCACTACCGTGCGGCACGCGCGTGGCTGATGATCTCCACCCTGATAGGCCTGGTCGGCTTCACGCTCCTGCCGACCTGCCCGCCGCGGCTGCTGAGCGCGGGCCACGGCTTCGTCGACACCATGGCGCAGTACAGCGACTACGGCTGGTGGGGCGCCGAGGCGAGCGCGCCGCGCGGGCTCGGCGGCATGACCAACCAATACGCGGCCATGCCGAGCCTCCATGTCGGGTGGGCGCTGTGGTGCGGCGTGATGCTGTGGCGGTACGGGCGCTCGCCGCTGACGCGGGCCGCCGCCGTCGCCTACCCCCTGATCACCACGCTCGTCGTGATGGGCACCGCCAACCACTACTTCCTCGACGCGGTCGCGGGCGCTGTCGTGATGGGTGTCGGGCTGCTGCTCGTACGGCCCGTGCGACGGCTCACGGAGCCGGTGATGGAGCGGCTGCGGGAGCGGTTCATGCGGCCCGCCGCGGCCTCGTCCGTCACCGTCCCGGCCGTCACGCCGACCATCACACCGGCCGTCACACCGCCGGTCACGGCCTCGTCCGTCACCGTCTCTTCCGCCACAGAGTCCTCAATTGTCAGTGGCGAGTGCCAGACTTCGACGGGTGAGCGATTTCCCCGACAGCGCAAGCAGAGTGCCCTCCCAGGCGCCGCCGAGCCCAGCGCCCACCCCGCCGACGCGGGGGAAGGCGCTGCGGCACCGGCTCGCTGAGCTGCGCGGCGGCAGCGACGTCCCCGCGCAGCCGCTGGACGCCCGCGCGCTCGCCGCGCTCGCGGCCAATCCCGGGTGCAGACGGCGCGCGCTCCTTGACGGGGCGGGCGTGGACAAGACGGCGCTGGCCCGTTCGCTGGGCTCGCCCTCCGGCTTCGGGCAGTCCCAGTTCGCGTTCATGCGGGGCAACGCCTTCGAGGCGCGGGTCAAGGCCGACGGCGGCGCGGAGCTGCTCCGGCTGACGCACGGCCGCCTCGGCGGCGGTCCCGAGCCGGTGCCGGGTGAGGCTGCCGTCCCCGACCTCGCGGCGGCGGGCCCCGAGGGCCGGGCGGCGCGCACGGCGCTGGCACTGCGCGAGGCCACGGAGTCCGGCGGCTGGACACTCCTCGACCACCCCATGCTGGCGCTGGACGTCGCGGGGACGCTCGCCTTCCTGGAGCCGGACGCGGTGGTCGTCCATCCGGACGGCGGTTGGACGGTCGTGGAGATCAAGTCCTTCCCGATGATCGACGGTTCGGCGGACGCGGCGAAGGTGGGCGCGGCGGCCCGCCAGTCCGCGGTGTACGCGCTGGCGCTGGAGCGGGTGGCCGCGCGCCTGGACCCCGCGCCCCGCGTCCGGCACCACGTCCTGCTGGTCTGCCCCAAGGACTTCTCGAACCTCCCCACGGCCTCGGCGATCGACGTCCGCAGGCAACTGGCGGTGACCGGGCGCCAGCTGGCCCGCCTCACCCGGGTCGAGGACATCGCGGCGGAGCTGCCCGAGGGCACGACCTTCGATGTGCGCCGCCCCGCCGCCGAGCTGACGGCGGCCGTCGAGACGGTCCCCGCGACGTACGCCCCCGAGTGCCTGTCCGCCTGCGAACTGGCCTTCCACTGCCGCACCCGCGCCCGCGAGAAGGGCGAGGTGACGTCCCTGGGCCGCTCGATCCGGGGCGAGCTGGGCGGCCTGACGTCGATCGGCGAGATCCTCGCGGCGGCGGCGGGCACCTCGGGCGACCCGGACGACCCGGCGGTGGCGACGCTGCGGAGGGCGGCGGAGCTGCGGCACGAGGCCTTGGCGGGCGTGGGAGCCGACGCCTCAGGGAGGTGGGGATGAGCGTTCGACGCCGGGTGAAGCGGTGGACGGGCGGGAAGAGCCCCCACGACCCGCAGACGAAGGAGGGCCACACGTGTCGCTGATCGACAGCCTGGCCCGGCTGGAGGCCGTGCACACCGGACGCGCACAGCCGCGCGCGACGGTGCGCCACCGGCACGTCTCCCAGCGGCCCCTCGTCCTCGTCCCGCTGACGACCGCGGGCGAGGCGGGCGCACCGCTCGGCGCGCTCGTGGGCACGGAGCGCACCGCGCCCCGCCTCCTCGTCGTACCGCAACCCCGCGACCGCGACCTGCGCTTCGCGTTCCTGGCCCGGCTCGCCGAGACCGTCCTGCCGTACATCGACGCGTACGCCGACGACGTCGAGGCGGCCGAGCGCAGCGAGACCGACCCCGAGACCGGCAAGCGCGTCAAGGTCGAGGTCGAGCTGTGCGCGGACGCCCCGCAGCTGATCGTCCCGAGCCGCGCCGGCATCGAGTTCGTGCGGCTCCTCGGCCGCTCCATGCGGTTCCGCCGCACCGCCGAGCAGGATCCCGAGGCGCCGTATCCCGCCCCGCCCCGCGTGCCCCTTCTCGGCCGCTGGCTGACGCACTTCGGGGAGCGGGCCCGCGTTCCCGGCTCGTCTCTGCTCGTCGCCATGACCGACCTGCTCTCCCGGCACTGGGCCACCGGCCAGTCCACCCTGGAGGACCAGCACCTGGGTGCCCTGCTCGCCTGGATCGAGGCGCCGGAGGGCACCTCGGGCGCCGAGGCCGCGCTCCGCGCCGAGCTGGCGCGCGACAAGGACGGCCAGCTGCTGTGCCCGCCCGCGGGCCCGGCCACCGACCCGGCGTTCGACAACGACCTGCTCGCCCCCGCCATCGAGCGCTACGACCGCGCGCGTACCGCCCTGGCCGCCGCGGAGGACGGCGTCGAGGCGGACGCGCGGCTGGCCGGGCTGACGGCCGCCGAGCGGGAGATCCACGCCCTGATCGAGAGCAGGACCCGCCCCACCTGGGACGCCGTGTGGCGCGGCCTGGACGCTCTGTGCACGCTGCCCGCGGCCGCGCACGACGCGGACCGGTGGACCCGTGACCGCTGGTCGTTCACCGGGCACCGCGACCGCGTGACGGCGGGCGAGCCCCGCAGCCCCGCGTCGACGACGCGATCACCGCGGCGAACAAACTGGCCACGCGCGAGCGCGAGCAGGCCCGTCTCGACGCCCAGGAGGCCCTCGACGACCCTCTGGTGATGGCGGGCCGCCGCCTGGCGGGCGAGGCCTTCGCGGGCGAGGTGACCGAGGTCGTCATGGCGTACAGCGAGGCCAAGAGCCCGAGGCCGCGCCCGCTGGTCACCGTCCGCACGGACGACCGCCCGCACCTCGGTGAGCGCACGAAGGTGTACCGCTCCCTCCAGGGCAAGCCCCAGGCCGCCGAGTTCGTGGCGTACGAGGCTTCCGTGGCGTACGAGGGTGAGGGCACCGGTGGCGCGATCGTGCTGCGCCTCCTCGACAAGATGGGCCGCGGCAAGGAGCCCGACGCGGGGTCGGTCCCCGAGAAGGGCGAGCGGGTCTGCTGGACGCTGTTCGAGCACGAGCAGCGCGGCGGCCCCAAGCTGCCGGACCCCGAAGCGACCCCGTGGACCCACGGCGGCCCGCCGTCGGACACCCCGGAGAGCCCTGACCCCGTGACCGCGGAGGACACCCTGTGATGCAGCTCGCCCCGCCCGCGGGCCACGCCTTCGACCCCGGCGCCGAGGCCGCGCGCGCCACGGACGCGATCCTCCACGACACGCTGCACGGCACACACCGCGGTGTCGTCGTCGACTCGCCGCCCGGCGCCGGGAAGTCGACGCTGGTGGTCCGCGCGGCACGGGAACTGGCCGCGGCGGGCCGCCCGTTGATGGTGATCGCGCAGACGAACGCGCAGGTGGACGATCTGGTGCTGCGGCTCGCCGAGAAGGACCCGGAGCTTCCGGTGGGCCGCCTGCACAGCAGCGACCCGGACCCGTACGACAAGGCGCTCGACGACCTGCCGAACGTCCGCAAGTCGACCAAGGCGGGTGACCTGTCCGGTCTGGACGTGGTCATCTCGACGGCCGCGAAGTGGGCGCACGTCAAGGTGGACCAGCTCGACGCGCCGTGGGGGCACGCGATCGTCGACGAGGCGTACCAGATGCGGTCGGACGCGCTGCTGGCGGTGGCGGGCCTCTTCGAACGGGCGCTGTTCGTGGGCGACCCGGGCCAGCTGGACCCCTTCTCGATCGTCGGCGCGGAGCAGTGGGCGGGCCTTTCGTACGACCCCTCGGCCTCCGCCGTGGCGACGCTGCTGGCCCACAACCCCGAGCTGCCGCAGCACCGCCTGCCGGTGTCGTGGCGGCTGCCGGCGTCGGCGGCGCCGCTCGTGTCCGGCGCGTTCTATCCGTACACGCCCTTTCGCAGCGGCACGGGCCACGGCGACCGGGCGCTGAACTTCGCGGTGGCGTCGGACGGTTCGGCGGCGGACCGGGTGATCGACGAGGCGGCGCGGGCGGGCTGGGGCCTGCTGGAGCTGCCCGCGCGGAACACGCCGCGTACGGACCCGGAGGCGGTGCGGGCGCTGGCGCAGGTCGTGCGCCGCCTCCTGGACCGGGGCGGCGCGGCCACCTCGGAGCGCGGTCCGGCCCCCGCGCCGCTCACGGCCGACCGGATCGCGGTCGGCACCGCCCACCGCGACCAGGCGGCGGCGGTCCGCGCGGCTCTCGCGCAGCACGGCGTCACGGATGTCACGGTGGACACGGCGAACCGTCTTCAGGGCCGCGAGTACGACGTGACGGTCGTCCTGCACCCGCTGTCGGGGCGCCCCGACGCCACCGCCTTCCACCTGGAGACGGGCCGCCTGTGCGTACTGGCCTCGCGGCACCGGCACGCCTGCATCGTGGTCTGCCGTGCGGGCGTCGACGCCCTGCTCGACGACCACCCTTCCACGGAGCCGGTGCAGTTGGGCGTCACGGTGAAGTTCCCGGACGGCTGGGAGGCAATGATGTCCACGTGGGATCGCTGGTCGGAACACCGGGTCGTCTGGCGTCCTTGAACCATTGCTCCGGCGCCTGTCCGACAGGCGCCGGAGCACGGCGCCACCCATCCGCCGGACGGAGTCCGGCCCGCCGCCGGAGGCGGCCAATGGATACAGCCCGGACGGCTGGGAGGCGAACCACGCGGTTCTCGCGCGGCTGTCGGAGCACAAGGTGGCGTGGCCGGCTCCGTGAGGCCGCGCCCGCCGGTCAGCTACAGAAGAACCGCAGACGCGTCTGCCAGGTTCTCCGCACACCCGTCTGCGACTCTCCGTGGGCTGAGCGCGCAGTTCCCCGCGCCCCTCACGGCGGCGGACCCGCCGTCCAGCCGCAGGAGAACCGCGCACGCGCCCGCGGCCCTTTCGGGGCTGCCCACTTGTGCGGCAGGGGAGAATGGAAGATGGCCCAACGCCGCGCGGGCGGCACGCACCGTACGAGGAGGAACCACCATGGCGGAGCCCGAGCGGCCCCGGACCGAGCAGCGCATGCGCCCCGCGCCCCTGCTCTTCGAGCCGGCGGAGGCGGCGGCCGACCCCGAGCACTTCTTCGACCTGGAGTCGATCGAGGACCCCCGCGAGCTGCTGGACCGCGCGACGGAGCTGACGCACGCGTTCCGCGCCGCGACGGACCGGTCCATCGAGTTCCAGGCGATGGCGGCCGCCCAGCTCGCCGACCCCCGCCGCTTCGACCGGCTGACGACCGCGGTGATCGCGGAGCGCGCCGAGTGGACCGAGGACTACGCGAAGAAGATGGTCGAGTTCGGCCGTGATCTGCTGCGCGGCGGCACCGACCGGCAGACGTAGAGAGAAAAAACTTCCGGCATATGCCGGGAGGGCAAGGTACTCCACCGCGCTCGTCACTGTCCCGGCTTTCGACAACTCTCCGAACGGGAACGCTCACTCCCGGTAGATGTACCTGGTATGAGCGCCCGCACCCGTCTCCGCACCCCCGCAGCCCCGTCCCCCACCGGAACCGTCCGCGACGTCCGCGACGCCCGGGCCTGTGACCTCACCGCCGAGGGCGCCGCCTGGCTCGCCTCGGCCGAGTCGTATCCGCGCGGTGCGCTCGCCCACTGGCGCACCCGGCCCACCGCGCCCGCCGTGCTGCCCTGCGGCTCCGCCTTCGACGTGGTCAGCGTGCCCGCGGTCTTCGGCAGGCGGATGCTCGACCGCTTATGGGAGGAGGGCCCCGGCTCGGGCCCGGTCGCCGCCCACCGCGGCCGCATGCTCCTGTTCGCCGCCCCCGGCACCGCGTCCCGCCTGCCCGCGCTCCTGGAGTGGGAGGAATGGGGCCGCGCCGTTCCCTCCGTGCTCTGCCACGGCACGGGCGACGCCATCACCGTGCCCCCGCTCACGACGCTCACGACCGCCGCCGAGGACACCGGCCCCGGCGACACCCGTCTCGACTCGCGCTGGCTGGTGGCCCCGGACACCCGCCACCCCTGGCTGCCGGGCCCCGAGGTGATGCTCTGGGCGTGCGTCCGGGCGGCCCGCTCGGAGGCCTCCGCGGTCCGCATATCGATTTTTCCTGGCGCCGATCAGGATGCTAAGGTCTACGACGTCAGCAGGCGCCGCTAGCTCAGTTGGTTAGAGCAGCTGACTCTTAATCAGCGGGTCCGGGGTTCGAGTCCCTGGCGGCGCACAGACAGCAAGAAGCCCCTCGCGAGAGCGAGGGGCTTCTTGCGTTGCCGGGGACGCCGGAGGGGGCGTCAGCCCACCCTGACCTTCACCGTCCAGGAACCCGACGCCGTCCGCCCCTCCACCTCGACGCGGATCGCCTCCCCCGGCACCGTGAAGGTCTCCCCCGTCCGCACCGGGGCGTCCGCCAGCTGCGGATACACCGAGTCGCCCCAGCAGGACTCCGACTCCGGATGGGCGTCGACGACCTCCACGGGGCCGTCGCCGGATGCCGTCTCGCCCCGTACCTCGTAGACGAGCACGCCCTCCGTGCACGTCGCGTGGTCGTTGCCCGCGGCGGCCCGCGCCTCCAGGGCGATCGCGGAGTCCCGGCCCGTACGGACCACGGCCAGCCTGGTGCCGCCGAGCGCCCCCCGCGGGAGCGGCGCCGCCAGCGGCTCCAAGGTCAGCCGTTCGGTGCCCGCCGCCACACAGTGGACCTGCCACGGCTCCAGCCAGCCCACCTTCCACTTGTGCCAGCCGAAGAGGTCGGGGGCGAGGCCGAACTGGCTTCCCATGACGTCCCAGTCGCCCACGTGGGTGTCCCAGTCGCCCTCGCCGTCGGTCGGGCGGTGGTAGAGGTCCGGCAGGTCGAACACGTGGCCGGTCTCGTGGGCCAGGACGTTGCGGTCGGGCGGGTGGCGCTCGAAGACCGTGACGATGCGCCGGATGTCCGTGCCGTCGGCCCGCATCGGCCGGTCGAAGTTCACGACTTTCGTGGCGTCCGAGTCGACGCCGGGCGCGTCCGGGTCCGCGACGAAGTAGACGATGTCGTACCCGGAGAAGTCCACGTGCGGATCGGCGGCGGCCAGCGCGTCCCGCAGGTAGGCGGCGCGGCGCTGGGCGTTCCAGTCGCGCTTTATGGCGTACGCCAGGGAGCTGCGCGGCATCTGGACCCACGCGCGCTGCGGATGCGGCAGGAGCCGGAACTTTCCGTAGGAGGCCTGTTCGAAGAAGCGGCTGGTGGCGGGGAAGTGGTCGGCGGCCAGCTCCTCGGGCGTGGTCAGCGGCGGGGAGTCCGGGAAGGACAGGAAGACCATCAGCGCGTCCAGGGTCCTGGCCGGGCGCGGATAGGCGGCGTTCCAGCTGTCCAGGCCCTCCGAGTGGTGCGCGGCGGTGCGGCGCAGGGCGCACGGCTGCGCGACGGACTCGGCGGTGGCGGGGCCCGCGACGAGCGAGGTGGCGGCGAGGGCGGTGAGCGAGGTGAGCATCGCCCCGGTGCTGCGCAACCGGTGGTTCCCCCCTGGCCTGGGATTCCTCCCTCCACGGGTGAGTCCCCAAGGGGGGAGCTGACGCGGCACGTCGACCTCCGGGTGCGGAATGCGGGACACCTCACCCACCTTGTGATGTTTTGTTGACCTCCGCCCAGTTTGTCTGGCCCTTCCGGGTGAGCGGGGGGCAGGGCCGCGACACCCCGAGCGCTCACGGAACGTCACAAGCGATCGAGCCTTGCTGGAACCAGTTCACTGCCGAGCAGAAACGATCTGTCATCGCCTATGGACCCCACTCGGTCCGGTGGCATGGCTGGATAGCCCCTCAGGCGGGCCTCTATGATCGGCACACTTTCCAGCGCGGGCCCGGCCCCACACCGCCGCCCGCCCCTGCCCGCCGCCCGACGAGACCTGTTCGAGAACAACTGCACTGCGGGAGCAAGCGGTGAACGGAACGTCCCAAGGGCCCACCCCCACGGCGGCCACAGCACCCGGCCGAGCCCGTCCTGTCGTCACGGAACGTGTCTCCACGGAACGCGTCCCCACGGAACGCATCGCCACGGAATGTGTCGTCACAGAACGCGTCGCCACGGAATGTGTCGTCACGGGACGTCGCGGTCCGGAGCGTGCCGACTACCGTGGCGCCTTCGCGCACTCTCCCCTCCCCTCGGCCGTCGTCGACAGCGAGGGGCTGGTCGTCTGCGCCAACGACGCCCTCGCCGCCCTCCTCGGTGCCGGCCCCGGAGGGCTCGACGGCCGCGTCGCCGCCGACCTGGTCGACCTCGCCTCCGATACCCGTACGTGGCACGCGTACCGCGAGGTGCTCCGCGGCCGGCAGGCCAAGCTGCGCTGCGCGCGGCGCCTGAAACATCCCGACGGGCACTCGCTGTGGGTGCAGATCACGGTCACGCCGATGCCGGAGTCAGCCGAGCGGTGCGAGGGCAGGACCGTCCTGCTCTCGGCCGCCGACATCAGCGCGCGCCGGGAGTTGCAGGCCCGGCTGCGCCATGTGCAGATGCACGACCCGGTGACGCGGCTACCCAACCGCAACCTCTTCTTCGAACGCTTGGCCGCCGCCCTGGAAGCGGGCGCGTACGACGACACGAGCGCCGGCCGGATCGGCCTGTGCTACCTGGACCTGGACGGGTTCAAGGCGGTCAACGACACCCTCGGCCACCGGGTCGGCGACCGGCTGCTCGCCGCCGTCGCCGAGCGGCTCACGCGCTGCGCCGACCGGGCCGGGTACAGCGCGGTGGCGGCGCCGCTGGTGGCGCGTCTCGGGGGCGACGAGTTCGCGCTGCTCGTGGAGGACTCCACCGGGACGGAACAGCTGACGGACCTCGCCGAGGCGGCACTGAAGGCCCTCCAGGAGCCGTTCGACCTCGCGGGGCAGCGGCTCTCCGTCTCCGCCTCCATCGGCGTGGTGGAGCGGCGCACCGCGGGCACCACCACGACGGGCCTCATGCAGGCCGCCGACACCACGCTGTACTGGGCGAAGACGGACGGCAAGGCCCGCTGGACGCTCTTCGATCCCGAGCGCAACGCCCACCGCATGACCCGTCAGACCCTCTCCAGCTCGCTGCGGCCCGCCGTGGAGCGCGACGAGTTCGTCCTGGACTACCAGCCGCTGGTGGGGCTCGACGACGAGGGAGTGCGGGGCGTCGAGGCGCTGGTGCGGTGGCGGCATCCGCAGTTCGGGCTGTTGACGCCGAATCGGTTCATCGGACTGGCGGAGGAGGACGGCTCGATCGTGCAGCTCGGCCGCTGGGTGCTGCGGACCGCCTGCCGGCAGGCCCGGCGGTGGCAGGTCGCGCACCCCGACCGGGAGCCCGTGTTCGTGAGCGTGAACGTGGCGGTGCGGCAGGTGTGGGACTCCGACCTGGTGGCGGACGTGGCGGAGATCCTCGCCGAGACGGGGCTGCCGGCCCGGCTGCTGCAACTGGAGCTGACCGAGTCCGCCGTCATGGGGTCGGCGGGGCGCCCCCTCCAGGCCCTCCAGGCCCTCAGCGACATGGGAGTGCGCATCGCCATCGACGACTTCGGGACGGGGTACTCGAACCTGGCGTACCTGAGCCGGCTGCCGGTGTCGGTCCTGAAGCTGGACGGGTCCTTCGTACGGGGCTTTCAGTACGAGGAGGGGGAGACGCACACCAACCCCGCCGACGAGGTCATCGTCGAGGCGCTGGTGCAGCTGGCCCACCGTCTGGGGCTCACGGTCACCGCGGAGTGCGTGGAGACGGCCGCGCAGGCCACGCGGCTTCGGCGGATCGGCTGTGACACGGGGCAGGGCTGGCTCTACTCCCGCCCGGTCCGGGCGGACCGCATCTCCCTACTACTGCGTACCACCGCCGCCCCTTAAGGGGGCGGCGGGGAACTGCGCGCTCAGCCCACTACGGTCCGCATGGGCCGGCGCACGGGACCGCGCAGACGCGTCTGCCTACGACGGCTTGCCCGCGGGTGCGGGCGGACAGGGGTTGCTCGCGCAGTTCCCCGCGCCCCTTACGGGGCCTCACATCCGCCCCCAAAGGAAACCCCGCAGACCCGTCTGCCCACGACGGCATGCCCGCACGTGCGGGCGGACACGGGGTGCTCGCGCAGTTCCCCGCGCCCCCTACAGGGCCTCACATCCCCCCCCCCCAAAGGAAACCCCCCTGACCCGCCTGCCCACGACGGCATGCCCGCACGTGCGGGCGGACACGGGGTGCTCGCGCAGTTCCCCGCGCCCCCTACAGGGCCTCACATCCCCCCAAAGGAAACCCCGCAGACCCGCCTGCCCACGACGGCATGCCCGCACGTACGGGCGGACACGGGGTGCTCGCGCAGTTCCCCGCGCCCCTTGCGGGGGCGTCAAGGCCGGGGGAGCCCGTACGCGTCCGCGATCAGTTCGTACGAACGCAGGCGGATGTCGCCGCCATGCGCGTTGCCCGTGATCATCAGTTCGTCCGCACCCGTCCGCTTGGCGAGATCGTCGAGGCCGGTGCGGACCTGGTCGGCGGTCCCGTGGATGACGTTGGCGTTCCAGCCGGCGATGAACTCCCGCTCCATCTCGTTGAACTCGTACGCCGCCGCCTCCTCCGGGGTGGGGACCAGGCCGGGGCGGCCGGTGCGCAGGCGGACCATGTTCAGGGCGGCGGCCATGACCTGGCGGCGGGCCTCGTTCTCGTCGTCCGTGGCGAGCGCGGAGACGCCGATGAGGGCGTACGGCGCGTCGAGCACCGCGGAGGGCTTGAACGACTCGCGGTAGAGGTCCAGCGCCGGGATGGTGTTCTGCGCGGAGAAGTGGTGCGCGAAGGCGAAGGGCAGGCCGAGGACACCGGCGAGGCGGGCGCTGAACCCGGAGGAGCCGAGCAGCCACAGCGGCGGGCGGTGCCGGGACTGGACGCCGCCGGGCGAGGTCGCCTGGATCGGTCCTGGCACGGCGTGGATGCGCCGGTAGGGGTGGCCGTCCGGGAAGTCGTCGTCCAAAAAGCGCGTCAGCTCGGCCAGTTGCTGCGGGAACTCGTCGGCGCCTTCGCTCAGCCGGTCCGAGCGGCGCAGCGCGGCGGCGGTCGCGCCGTCCGTGCCGGGGGCGCGGCCGAGCCCCAGGTCGACGCGGCCGGGGGCCATCGCCTCCAGGGTGCCGAACTGCTCGGCGATGACGAGCGGGGCGTGGTTGGGCAGCATGACGCCGCCGGAGCCGAGCCGGACGCGGTCGGTGTGGGCGGCGAGGTGGGCGAGGATCACCGCCGGGGAGGAGGACGCGACGCCCGGCATGGAGTGGTGCTCGGCGACCCAGTAGCGGTGGTAGCCGCGGGCCTCGGCGAGCTTGGCGATCTCGACGCTGGTGCGCAGCGCGTCGGTGGCGGTGCGTCCGGCGCCCACGGTGACGAGGTCGAGGACGGACAGGGGGACGGGCGCGGTGCCGTGCCGCTCACCCCGGATGCCGTCGCCCCGGATGCCGTCACCGCGGATGCCGTCGTCGCGGTTGCCGTCGTCGCGGTTGCCGTCGCCGGTCGGGTCCACTGTCACTGGGGTGCCTCCTGCACTGCGTACGTACGTCACATGGGTACGGGAGCGAAAACAGGAGGCTGGCTCCGTTTTATTCCCCGCACCCTGGCCGGAGCCCCGTGCGGGTACCGTGCCCGCCATGGCTGATCCCCTGAAGACGCTGGTCGACGGAGTCGAGGTCGAGGTGCCGAACACCATCCCCGACATCCGCGCCGCCCTGCCCGCGGACCGGCGCGCGGAGTTCGACCGGGCCATCAACGCCGCCGGGGTCGACGAGATCCACGCCGTGATGCGGCACTGGATGCTGGAGGCCGTGCCCGATCCGGACGCAGAGGCGCGGCTCGCGCGGCTCGCCTCCGACGAGGCCGAGCGGCGGGGAGCGTCGTGAGTCCCCGCCACCGCCGGGGCCACCGGATCACCTACGCGCCGCCCGCGGACGACACCCTCGCCAAGATGGGCGACGCCGAGGCGTTCCGCGCCGCGCTCGCGCGCACGATCGGCCGCGACCCGTACGGCCACGGCTCGACACCCGTACGGGGTGAGCAGGACCGCAGGGAGGCGACCGTCGAGGGTGCCATCGTCCTGTACTACGTCTCCGGGTCGGTCCAGACGTTAACGGTGGTCAGACTGATCCTCAGCCCCTAGGACCGAGCGTCAGCCCCTAAGGGGTGCCGTCGGCCTGGACCACCGGTTCCCTCGTGAACAGCGCGCCCAGCTCCGGGGCGTTCACCCGGCGCTCGGCGAGCCGCAGCGCCTCCCAGACCGTGACCTGGTTGGCCGTCAGGACCGGCTTGCCGACGGCCGCCTCCAGGTCCCGGACGTACGCCGCCGTGTGCAGCGCGGTGTCCGGCAGGAGGAGCGCGTCGGCGTCCGGGTGGTCGCCGTCGCGGGCCAGCGCGAGGACCTCGTCGCGGCCCCAGGCGCCGACCTCCGCCGCCGTGATGACGCCGCTCCCCCGCGTCGAGACCACCTCCGCGCCCGCCGACTTCAGGAACGCCGTGAAGTGCGCGGCCACGTCGTCCGGGTACGTCGCCGCGATCGCGACGCGGGCCGCGCCCACCTCGCGTACCGCGTAGGCGAAGGCGAACGACGTCGACGACGCGGGTAGACCCGCCGTGCGGGCGAGGCTCCGCACCTGGTCGTGCGCGCCCTCCCAGCCGAAGACGAAGCTGCCGCTGGTGCACGCCCAGACGACCGCCTCCGCGCCGGAGAGCCGCAGCTCCTCGACGCCGGCGGCGAGCCGCGCGGCCGAACCCATCTCCAGGAGCGCGTCGACCCGGTGCGCGTCCTCGCCGATGTCCGTGTGGACGACCTGCAGCCGGACATCGCTGCCGAGCATCTGCTCCATGCGGGGGTAGTCGTCCTCGGCCGAGTGCCCCGGGTAGAGAAATCCGAGTGCCGTCACGTCCAGCCTCCTCCTTCTGCGGGTGGTCCCGCGGATGGTCCTGCGGGCGGTCCCGCGGATGGTCCCGCGGGTGGGACTTCGGGCAGGCCCTGTGGGGGCGGCGGATTCAGCGGACTCGCGCCCGGCCGCGCCCCCGGGTCGATCAGTGCCTGATAAGGCCCTACCGCACGCGTACCCAGCCGACGCAGGGCCGACCACATCGTCACCTGGTTCGCCGAGATCACCGGCACGCGCAGTTCCGCCTCCAGTTGCGGGAGCACGTCGTACGTGGGGAGGTTCGTGCAGCTGATGAAGAGTGCCTCCACCCTGCCCTGGACCGCGCGGCGCGCCATGTCGGCCACGTCCCGGTAGGGGACCTTCCAGATGTGCCGGGTCAGCCCGAGGTACGCGCGGGCCGCGACCACCACGCCCGCTTCAACGAGGTACTCCTCCAGGGCCCGCGTCACCGACCAGGTGTAGGGCGTGACGAGGGCGATGCGCCGGGCGCCCAGTTCCGCCAGAGCCTCCAGGAGGGCGCCGGAGGTGGTCACGGCGGCGACCGCGCCCTCGCGGGTCATGGCCTCGCACATCGCCCGCTCTCCCGCGATGCCGCCGACGAAGCTGCCCGACGTACAGGCGTACGCGAGGACTTCGGGCTCGGCGACGGTCAGCGCGCGGACCGCGCCGGCGAGCGTCTCGTGCTCGCTGACCAGGCGCGCCAGGTCCAGGCTGACCTCGACGGGCACGTACGGCGTGCGGGTGAGATGGAGGGACACCTCGTCCGGGACCCAGCGCCACAGTTCGCGGTCGAGGGCGAAGTCGAAAGGGGCGACGACACCGATACCGCGCTGGGGGTGTGGTCCACCGAGAAAAGAGACGTCCATGAGCAGGCCCCAAGTCCGTGCGTGGTGGTCAGGGACCGGCCGGGGGCCGGGACGAGCTGCCGCAGTGCCTTGTTGACGAAGGTAGGTTCGGGTGCGAGCGTGGTCAATCCGCACCTTTCAGACGGCCGCGCTGTATCTCTTCAGAGAAGCCGTACCTCTTCAGGGAAGCCGTATCTCTTCAGGGAAGCGGAACGCCATTGTCCGGAACCACCGTGCTCGTCCTGGACGCAGCGCCGCCGGCGCCCCGCCACGCCTCGGCGTCCTGACCGGCCGCGCCCGGATCCTGCACACCGGCGAGGCCGGCCTCGCCGCCCGGCTGCCGCTCGCGGACGTGCTGCTGGTGTGGGACTTCACCTCGGACTCGGTGCGCCGCGCCTGGCCCGGCGAGGGCCACCGGCCGCGCTGGGTGCACACCGCGAGCGCGGGCGTGGACCACCTGATGTGCCCCGAACTCGTCGCGTCCGACACCGTCGTGACGAACGCGCGCGGCGTCTTCGACCAGCCCATCGCGGAGTACGTCGCCGCGCTCGTCCTCGCCCTGGCCAAGGACCTGCCGCGCACCCTGGAGCTCCAGCGCGAGCGCTCCTGGCGCCACCGCGAGTCGCGGCGGATCGCGGGCACGCGCGCGTGCGTGGTGGGCTCGGGTCCGATCGGCAGGGCCGTCGCGCGGACCCTGGCGGCGCTCGGCATCACCACGGCCCTGGTGGGGCGCGCGAAGCGCCCGGGAGTGCACGGCGCCGAGGAGCTCGACCGGCTCCTCGCGCGCGCCGACTGGGTGGTGTGCGCGGCGCCGCTCACCGACGACACGCGCGGCATGTTCGACGCCCGGCGCTTCGGCGTCATGCAGCCCTCGGCGTACTTCGTCAACATCGGGCGCGGCCCCCTCGTCGTCGAGGACGACCTGGTGGCCGCCCTGTCGAAGCGGTGGATCGCGGGCGCGGCCCTCGACGTCTTCGCACGGGAGCCGCTGCCCGAGGACAGCCCGCTGTGGACGGCGCCGGGCCTGCTCGTCTCCCCGCACATGAGCGGCGACACGGTCGGCTGGCGTGACGAACTGGGCGCCCAGTTCGTGGAGTTGTACGACGCCTGGGAAGCGGGCCGGCCACTGCGGAACGTGGTCGACAAGGAACGCGGATATGTCCCGGGGCACTGATCACGACCAGGAGGCCGGATGTCCGAGCTCACGGATCTCACCGCCGTACGACTCGTCGACGGGTACCGCAAGGGCGAATTCAGCCCGGTGGACGTGGTGCGCGCCGCGCTGCGGCGGGCCGAGGAGACCCAGCCCCTGGTGAACGCCTTCGTGCGGATCGAGGCGCAGGCCGCGCTGGAGCAGGCCGAGGCCAGTGCCGCGCGGTGGCGGCGCGGGGAGCCGCAGGGCCTGGTGGACGGCGTACCGGTGTCGGTGAAGGACCTCCTGCTGCTGCGCGGCGGCCCCACCCTGCGCGGCTCCCGGACCATCCGCGCGGAGGGGAAGTGGGACGAGGACGCCCCTTCGGTGGCGCGGCTGCGGGAGCACGGCGCGGTGTTCATCGGCCGCACGACGACCCCGGAGTTCGGCTGGAAGGGCGTGACGGACAGCCCGCGCTGCGGCGTCACCCGCAATCCGTACGACACCTCGCGCACCTCGGGCGGCTCCAGCGGCGGCAGCGCGGTGGCCGTGGCGGTCGGCGCGGGCCCCCTGTCGCTGGGGACGGACGGCGGCGGCTCGGTGCGGATCCCGGCGGCGTTCTGCGGGATCTTCGCGCTGAAGCCGACGTACGGCCGGGTGCCGCTGTATCCCGCGAGCCCCTTCGGGACGCTCTCCCACGTGGGGCCGATGACGCGGGACGCGGCGGACGCGGCGCTGATGATGGAGGTGATCACCGGCCCCGACCCGCGGGACTGGTCCCAGCTCGGGGCGGTGGCGGGGAGCTTCCGCGCGGGCCTGGACGGCGGTGTGGGCGGGCTGCGCGTGGCCTACTCGCCCTCGTTGGGTGGCCAGGTCGCGGTGCGGCCCGCCGTCGCGGCGGCCGTGCGGCGGGCGGTGGAGTCCCTCGCCGCGCAGGGGGCGTACGTGGAGGAGGCCGACCCCGACTTCTCGGAGCCGGTGGAGGCCTTCCACACCCTGTGGTTCAGCGGGGCGGCGCGCGTCGTGCAGCGTCTGGCGCCCGTCCAGCGGGAGTTGCTCGACCCCGGGCTGCGGGAGATCTGCGGGCAGGGCGCGCGCTACAGCGCGCTGGACTACCTGGCGGCGGTCGACGTCCGCACGGATCTCGGGCGCCGCATGGGCCGCTTCCACTCGACGTACGACCTGCTGGTCACGCCGACGCTGCCGATCACGGCGTTCGAGGCCGGCGTCGAGGTGCCCCAGGGCTCCGGTCACCGGCGCTGGACGGGGTGGACGCCGTTCACGTACCCCTTCAACCTCACGCAGCAGCCCGCGGCGACCGTGCCCTGCGGGGTGGACGAGGAGGGGCTGCCGGTCGGGGTGCAGCTCGTCGGCGCGCGGCACAGCGACACGGTGGTGCTGCGGGCGGCGCACGCGCTGTACCAGGCGGGGGCGGGCGGCGTGGCGCCGCCCGCGCTGGACTAGGCGCGTCTGAAGGTGAGCGTCTCGCCCTGTGCGCCCGCGCGCCACAGGTCGTTGCAGGCCTCGGCCATGCGGTCGAGGCCGTCGACGACTTGGCCCCAGACGATGCCGGGCACCCAGCCGACGTCGCCGTTCAGGAGCAGGTTGTTCCGTTCGTAGAAGAGGGCGAGGTCGACGACGGTGGTGCCCGCCTTCACCTCTGCTTCCGGTTCATAGCCGTACGCCGGGGTCCCCAATTCCGTACCGGAAAAGGAGAAATAGCAGAGATCTCCCGGGATAGGGGTGACTGTCGGGTTTTCCAGGGGCGGTTCGCGGTCCGCGAAGGCCGGGAAAAGGGCGTAGATCTCATTGCGCGCGTATTTCGCGTGGTAGACGTCGGACCCGAGCGGAAGTGCCTCCCACACCGCCGCGCAGGTCACCGGCGCCCGGTCGTCGAGCAGCTTGGCCGTGCACTGGACTCCCCGCCTGGCGAGGGAGACTTCGATGAATCGGTCTGCCATGAATCCCATGCTCCTCCCGGGGTCAAGAGCACAACGATCGCATCAGGGGCCGGAATTCATCGGAATATCTCGCGTCGAGTCGGGTAGCCGCGCGCCCATGGCTCCACCACTTGGGAACAACGAGGGAATCACTGGCAGAGCGGTTCGCCGCCGCGCCCTGCTCACCGGAGCGGGCGGGGCGGCTTTTGGCGCGTTCGGGCTCTCGGCATGCAGCCGGGTGCCCGAGGAGGGGAAGGTCGAGGGGGGCGATCTGCTGGAGCGGCTGCGGGACAGCGGCACGGTCAGGATCGGTGTCGCGGGCGAGGTCCCGTTCGGCTACATCGACGAGGACGGCGAGGTCACCGGTGAGGCACCGGCCATCGCCAAGGTCATCTTCCCCCGCCTGGGCGTGCCCGAGGTCAAGGCGGTGCCCACCAAGTTCGGCGCCCTGATCCCCGGTCTGACGCAGGCACGGCAGTTCGACGTGGTCTCGGCGGGCATGTACATCAACCCCACGCGGTGCGAGCAGGTCCTCTTCTCCGACCCGGACTACCGCATGCTCGACTCCTTCGTCGTGCGCAAGGGCAACCCGCACGGCATCCGGACGTACGCGGACGTCGCCGAGAAGGGCCTGAAGCTGGCGAGCGCCACCGCCTACGCGCAGATCGACTACGCCAAGGCCGCGGGGGTGAAGGACGTGCTCGTCCTGCCCGACCAGGTGGCGGGGCTGGACGCCGTGGCCCAGGGTCGCGTCGACGCCTTCGCCGCGACCAACGTCACCGTACGCATGGTGATCAAGCAGCACCCGCGGGTCGAGGCGACGAAGCCCTTCCAGCCGGAGGTCGACGGCAAGCCGGCCTACGGCGCGGGCGCCTTCGCCTTCCGGCTGTCCGAGAAGAACCTGCGGGACGCCTTCAACCAGGAGCTGCACAAGCTCAAGAGAAGCGGCGAACTCCTGCGGATCGTCAAGCCGTTCGGCTTCACCGAGGCCGAGATGACGGAGCTGACCCTGCGGAAGCTGTGTCCCCCGGCGAAGGGGGCCTCCTCATGATGTCGTCGGAGTTCTTCGGGAACTGGTTCCTGCCCGGCATCTGGATCACCCTCCAGGTCACCTTCCTCAGCGCGGCCCTCGCCTTCGTGATCGCCTTCCCGATCGGTGTGCTGCGCACGAACCGGCTGTGGATCGTGCGGTTCCTCGCCGGGGCCTACTTCGAGATCTTCCGCAGCACGTCGTCGCTGGTCTTCATGTTCTGGATCGCGTTCACCGTGCCGCCGGTGTTCAACATCAGTTTCCAGCCGATGTTCGCGGGCGTGCTGGCGCTCGGCATCACCTACGGGGCCTACGCCTCGGAGATCGTGCGCGGCGCGCTCGCCGCGGTGCCGCCCGCCCAGCGCGAGGCGGGCATCGCCCTGAACTTCACGCCCTTCCAGCGGCTGCGCCGCGTCGAACTGCCGCAGGCCTGGCCGGAGATGATCCCGCCGTTCAACAACCTGCTCATCGAGCTGCTCAAGGGCACCTCCCTGGTCTCCCTCATCGCGGTGGCCGACATGACGTTCGCCGGTGATCTGCTGCGTCTCGTCAAGAACGAGAGCGCGCCCATCTACACGCTGCTGCTCGCCCTGTACTTCGTCCTCGCGTTCGCCCTCACCCGCGGTATGCGGCTCCTGGAGCGGCACGCCAAGAGACGGGTCGGCCAGGCGCCCGAGAAGACGGGGCTGTTCGGCGGGATGCGCGCCAAGTCGTCGATCGACGCCGTCACCGGTACGGGGGGTGCCAAGTGAACTGGAACTGGTCGCATGTCGACGACTTCATGCCGCTCTTCTGGGACGGTGTGGAGCTCACCCTCAAAGCGCTGTTCTTCGGCACCCTGATCGCGTTCTCGCTCGGGCTGGTCTGGGCGATCGCGCAGCGCTCGGAGAAGAAGTGGATCCGGTGGCCGGTCACGGCGGTCACCGAGTTCATCCGCAGCACCCCGCTGCTGGTGCAGCTGTTCTTCCTGTTCTACGTGGTGCCCGAGTGGGGCCCCTCGATGTCGCCCCTCACCACGGGCATCGTCGGCCTAGGACTGCATTACTCGACGTACACCTCGGAGGTCTACCGCGCCGGGATCGAGGGCGTACCGGCCGGGCAGTGGGAGGCGGCGAAAGCGCTCAACCTGTCCGGACGCCGCACCTGGACGTCCGTCATCCTGCCGCAGGCGGTGCGCCGGGTGATCCCGGCGCTCGGCAACTACGTGATCATCATGCTGAAGGAGTCGCCGCAGATGGCCGCCATCGGCGCGCTCGACATGCTGGGCCAGGCCCAGGGTTACAGCCAGGCGACCTTCACTTACGAGGCGATCAGCGTGGTCGGTGTCGCCTTCATCGTCATCGCCTATCCGGCCTCTGTCCTTCTGCGAGTCTTGGAGCGTCGCCTTGTCCGCTGACAACAGCACTTCCCATGGCAACAGCACATCCCATGCCAACAGCACATCCCATGCCAACAGCACTTCCCAGGAAATTGCCAACCCCGCCGTCGACGGCAGCGAGCTGATCCGCTTCGACAAGGTCGTCAAGCGCTACGGCTCGAACACCGTCCTGGACGAGCTGGACTTCTCCGTCGCCTCCGGCAAGCACGTGACACTCATCGGACCTTCCGGCTCCGGGAAGACCACGATCCTGCGGCTCCTGATGACGCTGGTGAAGCCGGACGAGGGCACGATCAAGGTGGGCGGCACCTACCTCACCCACGAGGAGCGGAACGGCAAGCTCGTCCCCGCGGGCGAGAAGCACGTCCGCGAGGTCCGCAAGAACATCGGAATGGTCTTCCAGCAGTTCAACCTCTTCCCGAACATGAAGGTGCTCAGGAACGTCACCGAGGCGCCCGTCAGCGTCCTCGGCCTCTCCAAGGATGAGGCCGAGGCGCGAGCCCGCGAGCTGCTCGACATGGTGGGGCTCGGCGACCGCTGCGACGCGTACCCCTCGCAGCTCTCCGGCGGCCAGCAGCAGCGCGTCGCCATCGCGCGGGCCCTGGCGATGCGCCCGCAGGTGCTGCTGCTGGACGAGGTGACGTCCGCGCTCGACCCCGAGCTGGTGGCGGGCGTCCTGGACGTCCTGCGCGACATCGCGCACACCACGGATATCACGATGCTCTGCGTGACCCACGAGATGAGCTTCGCCCGGGACATCTCGGACCAGGTGCTGATGTTCGACGCGGGCCGGGTCATCGAGTCCGGGACCCCGGAGAAGATCTTCACCGAGCCCGAGCACGAACGGACCCGCGAGTTCCTCGGCGCGGTGCTCTGAGCGCCCGGCCCCGGGGCGCGGGACATCGGCCGAGCCCCCGCGCCCGGGGCACGGTGTCCGGGGCATGACGCCCGGGCCACGGTGTCCGGGACATGACGCCCGGGACACGATGCCCGGGACATGACGCCCGGGACATGACGCCCGGGACACGATGCCCGGGGCACGATGTCCGGGGCATGGCTCTGGCATATGCCAGAGTGGCGCGTTCCTGCTGACGGGGCCGGAGCGCGCCGCCCGTCTCCCCAACAGCCGCCCCTTACGCGCCACTTGGCGGCTATCGTGGGACGTGCCCGACTGTCCGGAACCGCTCCACGCAGGGGGAAGCCGTGGCGTTGAAGCACAAGGCGACCGCGCCGCACGACTCCGTCCAGAGCGCGCTACGGGTGCTCGAAGTCGTCGCCGCCCGGCACGGCTCCGGCGTCACCACCGTCGAGCTCGCCCGCGAGACCCGCCTCCCCGCAGGCCGTCTCGCACCCCTGCTGCGCATGCTGCGCCGCGAGGGATACGTCGAGCAGACGGCCGATGGGACCTACGTCTCCGGCCAGTGCCTCAGCCGGCTCACCTCCGCCGCCCACCACGACGAGGCGCTGCGCGAAAAACTGCGGCGCATCCTGGACGGCCTGCGCGACTCCATCGGCGCCGCCGTCTACATCAGCCGCTACGTCGACGGCGAGGTCCGCGTCACCGACATCGCCGCCGGGCCCCGGACCCCGGCGGTCAACGAATGGGTGGACTTCCGCTCCTCCGCCCACGCCAGCGCCGTCGGCAAGAGCCTGCTCACCCAGCTCGACGTGAACGGCCGCCGCGACCACCTCTCCCGCCACAAGATGGCCCGCCTCACCTCGCGGACGATCACCAACGAGCGGGTCCTGCTCAACCGCCTCGCCGCCCAGCCCGCCACGGTCCCGGTCCTCGACCTCCAGGAGTACGCGGTCGGCACGGTCTGCGCGGCCGTTCCGATCACCGCGGGCTCCTCGGTCGGCTGCCTCGCGCTGTCCCTGCCGGTCGAACACGCGCACCGGCTGCGCGAGGCGGCGGACACGTTGAACCGCGGGGCGGCGCCGGTGCTGCTGTCGCTGGCCATCTGATCTCGCCGTGGTCAGGAGCACCCCTTCGGGCCAGGTAGTATTTACCTGTCAGCAGGCGCCGCTAGCTCAGTTGGTTAGAGCAGCTGACTCTTAATCAGCGGGTCCGGGGTTCGAGTCCCTGGCGGCGCACTTGCGAATGCCGAAAAGGCGTTCCCGGTCTCCGGGAACGCCTTTTCGCGTACTCCCCGGCCGCCCCAGCCACCCCGGCCGCTCCGGTCATTGAGGGTGCGGGGAGGGTGCGGAAAACCGCACCCCGACTCGACGGCAACCCCCATACCCCCGCCGACCTGCGCTTTCTAGCGTTTCCCCTATGGACCTCATGACTCTCGCGCTCCCCCAGGAACCCGCCGGCGGCATCGCCGGGTGGGCCGCCGATCTTGTCGACACCCTGGGCGGCCCCGGTGCCGGGCTCGCCATCGCCCTGGAGAACCTCTTCCCGCCGTTGCCCAGCGAGGTGATCCTGCCGCTCACCGGCTTCGCCGCGGGGCAGGGAGTCATCAGCCTGTTCTCCGCGCTCTTCTGGACGACGCTCGGCTCGGTGGTCGGCGCGGCCGCCCTCTACGGCATCGGCGTCCTGTTCGGGCGCGAGCGCATGCACGCCCTGTGGGCGAAGCTCCCGCTGGTCAAGGCCTCCGACCTGGAGCGCACCGAGGTCTGGTTCGCCAAGCACGGCACCAAGGCCGTCCTCCTCGGCCGGATGGTGCCGATCTTCCGCAGCCTGATCTCCGTACCGGCCGGTGTGGAGCGCATGCCGCTGCCGATCTTCCTGGCCCTGACGACGCTGGGCAGCCTGGTCTGGAACTCCGTGCTCGTCCTCGCCGGCTACTGGCTGGGCGATCAGTGGCACGCCGTCGAGACGTACGTGGGTGTCCTCTCCAAGGTCGTCCTGGTCCTGGCCCTCGCGGCCGTCGCCGTGTACGTGACCGTGCGCGTACGGTCCCGTGGCCGGGCCCCGGCGGGTGCCGCCGCCCGCCACCGCCGCGGCTCCCGCCGCGACTAGGGGTCCGCTAATGTCGGACGACGTGAAGCAGCCCGTGACCGCCCCGTTCCTGCTCCGGGTCGCCGGTGTGCTCGTCGGCTGCCTCACCGCCGTGCTGAACCTGCTGTACTTCGTCGCCGCGGGCGCCCTCCTCGGCGCCTTCCTGCTCTGGCCGCGCACCCGCCCCCGCGCCCACGCCCTGCTCGCCTCGGGAGCGCGTCGACTGACCGGGGTCGAGCGACGCCGCCGCTCCGTCTTCTTCCGCGACACCTTCCCCGAGCACAGCGCCTCCGACCAGCAGATCCTGCGCTACCTCGCGGCCCGTACGTACTCCGGACTGCTCTGCGCGGTCGTGGTCGGCCTGGTCGACTTCGGCGCGGTGCTCGCCGGGATCTTCGCCGTGTCGCTCACCCACACCTCCATGACCTGGGTGGACCTGCTCGGCCAGGTCGTCCTCGGGGGCACCCTGCTCTTCCTCGCCGTGCAGGGCCTGCGCGCCCTCACCGAGCAGGACGCGCGGCTGGCCCGCGAGTGCTTCGGCCCCTCCGAGCGTGAACTCCTCCAGCGCCGCATCGACGAGCTGGCCACCAGCCGGGCCGCAGTGGTCCGGGCCGTCGACGTCGAGCGGCGCCGGGTCGAACGCGACCTGCACGACGGCGTCCAGCAACGGCTCGTCGCCCTTGCCATGCTGCTGGGCAGAGCGCGCAGGGGCCGCACCCCCGAGCGCGCCGACGCCCTGCTCGAACAGGCCCACAAAGAGGCCCAGGAAGTCCTCACCGAACTCCGCGAGGTGGCCTGGCGCGTCTACCCCACCGCCCTCGACAGCCTGGGGCTTCGCGAGGCGCTCGGCGGGGTCTCGGAGCGGTGCGCGGTGCCGGTGCGCATGGAGTACGACGTGCCCGAGCCGCTGCCCTCCGCCGTCGAGACGGCCGCCTACTTCGTCGTGTCGGAGGCCGTGAACAACGCCGCCAAGCACGCCTCCGCCGACGAGGTCTTCGTCCGCGTACACGGGAACGAGACCTCCGTCGTCGTCCTCGTCTCGGACACCGGCGTCGGCGGCGCCGACCCCTCCGGCAGCGGCCTGACCGGACTGGGCAGCCGGGTCGCCGCGCTCGACGGCACCCTGCGTGTCGACAGCCCCCTCGGGGGACCCACCACGATCACCGCGGAGCTGCCGTGCGCGTAATCCTCGCCGAGGACTCGACCCTGCTGCGGGAGGGCCTGGTCCGGCTCCTCGCCGAGGAGGGCCATGAGGTGCTGGCCGCCGTGGGCGACGCCGAAGCGCTCCTCGCGGAGGTCGAGGCGAAGACGCCGGACGTCGTCGTCACCGACATCCGGATGCCGCCGGACCACACCGACGAGGGCCTGCGGGCCGCGGTGCGGATCCGCGAACTGCGGCCGGAGATCGGGGTGGTGGTCCTCTCCCAGTACGTGGAGCGCAACTACGCGGCGAAGCTCCTCACGTCGAGCGCCGAACGGGTCGGCTACCTCCTCAAGGACCGTGTCGCCCAGGTCGAGGAGTTCCTCGACGCGCTGGAACGGGTGCACGATGGGGGCGCCGCCATCGACCCCGAAGTCGTCCGGCAGCTGCTCATCCGCACCACGCACGCCGACCCGCTGACCCGCCTCACCCCACGCGAGCGCACCGTCCTGGAGGCGCTGGCCGAGGGGCACACCAACGCGGCCATCGGGGAGAAGCTGCACATCTCGCTGAGCGCGGTCGAAAAGAACCTGAACGCCATCTTCGACAAGCTGGGTCTGTCCCGGACGACTGGTTACAGTCGCCGGGTGCTCGCGGTGCTGCGCTATTTGGAATCCTGAGCGGTCCTGGTCGGTCTGGTCGGTCTGGTCGGTCTGGTCGGTCTGGTCGGTCTGGTCGGTCTGGTCGGTCTGGTCGGTCTGGTCGATCCTGTCAGTCCTGGTCGGTCCTGGTCGGTCCTGGCAGTCCTAGCAGTCCTAGCAGTCCTAGCAGTCCTGATGAGTCTTGAGCCGGGCGGCGCGTTCACCGCACCGCCCTGGTCACGACAGGACTACGCCGTCCATGACCAGGGCCGCCGCGAGCCCCGCCGCCAGGAGCCAGGTGCCGAGCCTCGTCCGGCCGCGGCGGCTCAGCTCGATCACCACACCGCAGAGGATGAGCAGCAGCCCGTAGACCCCGACGACCAGCACCGACGAACGGCTCGCCAGCCGCAGCGCGAGGACCACCGCCGCCGCGGCCATCAGCAGCCCGGCCGCGGCGATGCGGGCGCGGCGGGCGCGGGCGGCGGGGGTGGGGCCGTGGGGGTCGGTCTGGTCGGGCGCGCTCATGAGAGTGGATCGTAATCGCTCAGGCGAGCGGGTCGGTGTCATCCCCTGAGATACGCCAGGACCGCGAGCACCCTGCGGTGGATTCCGTCCGTCGGCGGCAGGTCCAGCTTGCCCAGGATGTTGCCGATGTGCTTGCCGACCGCCGCCTCGGAGACGACCAGTTCACCCGCGATCGCGCCGTTCGACTTGCCCTCGGCGACCAGCGCCAGCACCTCGCGCTCGCGCGGCGTCAGCTGTTCCAGCGGGTCGCGGCGCCGCCGCAGCAACTGCCGTACGACTTCCGGGTCGACGACCGTACCGCCCCTGGCGACCCGCGTCAGTGCCTCGACGAACTGCTCGACCTGGCCCACGCGGTCCTTGAGCAGGTAGCCGACGCCGGTGCCGTCCCCGGTGTCCAGGAGCTCGGCGGCGTACGACCGTTGCACGTACTGGCTCAGCACGAGCACCGGCAGCTTCGGCCGCCGCTTCCGCAGGTCCACCGCCGCCCGCAGCCCCTCGTCCTGGAAGCCGGGCGGCATCCGCACGTCGGTGACGACGATGTCCGGTTCGTACGCCGACACGGCGTCCCGCAGCGCGTCCGCGTCGCCGACGGCGGCGACTGTCTCGTGACCGAAGCGGCCGAGCACGCCGATCAGGCCTTCGCGCAGCAGCACGCTGTCTTCGGCGAGGACGACTCTCAGGCCGGGGTGGGGGGTTGGGGCTGGGGTTGGGGTTGGGGTTGCGGTTGGGGTTGGGGTTGGGGTTGCGGTTGGGGTTGCGGTTGCGGTTGTGGTTGGGCCGGGACTTGGGCTTGGGCTTGGCACGGGATCTCCACTGACAGGACTGTCGGGCCGCCCAGCGGGCTGGTGACCGTCAGTGTGCCATCGAGGACCGCGAGCCGGTCGGCGAGCCCGGTCAGGCCCGTGCCGCGGGCCGGGTCCGCGCCGCCGCGGCCGTCGTCGCGCACCTCTACGCGCAGGACTCCGTCGGTGTGCGCGGCGGTGATGCGGGCCCTGGTCGCGCCGCTGTGCCTGCCGATGTTCGCGAGGGCCTCGCGGACCGCGAAGTACCCGGCGGACTCGACGGGTTCGGGAAGCCGCGGCAGTTGTACGCCGTCCCTCTCCACGGACACTGTCACGGGCACGGCGGAGCGGTCCGCCGCGTCCTCCATCGCCGCGGCGAGGCCGTAGTCGGCGAGGACCTGCGGATGGATGCCGCGGATCAACTCCCGCAGTTCGGTCAGGACATGGCCCGCCTCGTCGTGCGCGGCGGCGAGCTGCTCGGCGAGGGCACTGCCGGGCGCGGTGTCGAGCCGGGCCAGGCCCAGGCGCATCGTGAGCGCGACCAGCCGCTGCTGCGCCCCGTCGTGCAGGTCCCGTTCGATCCGCCGCCGTTCGGCTTCGAAGGCGTCGACGAGGCGGGCCCTGGAGCGGGTGACCTCGGCGAGGCTCGCGGCGAGTTCGGCTTCGCGCGGGGCGAGCAGGAGGCGGGCGAACGCGGCGCGGGCGGCGGCGTACGCGCCCAGCGGGTACGCGAGGGCGGCGAGCAGGAGCAGGCCGAGCAGCGCGGTGCCGCAGGCCGCCGGGTAGGCGTCGACGACCCACAGCTTGGCGGGGCGGATGTCGTGGCCGGGGCCGCCGGTGGCGGCGAGGTGCGCGGGGGCGGCGAGGAGGAGGGCGGGGAGCGCGACGGTGGCCGCCAGGACCAGGAGGTCCAGGGGCCACAGGACGAGGGCGAACAGGGCGGCGTGGGCGAGCTCGCGCCAGGTGGCCTGCTCCTTCAGGCGGAGGCGGAACCAGGCGTGGATGCCGGGGGTGTCCGGGGTGCGGTGGGGGGTGGGGGCCGGTTCGGGGTCGATGAGGAGCATGCGGCGCCGTTCCAGGGCGGCGACGGGGACTCCGGAGAAGGTGAGGGCGGCGAGGAGGGGGATGCCGACCAGGACGAGCACCAGGGCTGCCGCTACGGCGGTCAGGGCGGTGCCGACGACGAGTACGGCGGCGCCGAGGAGGGCGCCGCCGAGCAGGTAGAGGGCGCTGCGCCAGGGCGCGCTGCCGAGGAGGTAACCATGCCGCCGAAGGCTGCGCCATGCGCTGTCCTGAACCATGGGCCTTACGTTAGGCGTTGAGGGCTGGGGGGCTAGGGGGCTGGGGGCTGGGGGGCTAGGGGGCTGGGGGCTGGGGGGCTCGGGGGCTCGGGTCGCCTTGGGTGCGTGGGTGGGGCGGGGCCGTGGGGGTACGTCCGTGCTCGCTATCTTGGCGCGGGCGTTTTGCTGCTTCGCCACCCTCATGACCACCACTGTGCTCCGCGCGCACATACCCCCACGTCCCCTCGGGAGCGCTCGCGACTGCGGCCCGTCGTCGGCTCATGCTTGCCCGTGCCCGTCCCCTACCTCAACGTCCAGATGCCGGGTACGTCCACCCCCCTCCCGCCTGCCTGGACACCCCGACACCGGCCCACAGCCACCCCCACCCGCCCCCACGTCGCTGCCCCGACGCCGGTTACGGGCACCCCGCCCGCCCCTACCTCGACATCTCGACGCCGGGTATCGGGCGGGTGAGTGGGAGACATCCGGCGCGGAGCGGCGGGGCAGGGGATACCGCCGGGTTCGCGTTCGCGGCTGAGGGGGCGCGCCCACCGCCCCGCCCCTACCTCGACATCTCGACGCCGGGGCACGGGCACCCCCACCCGCCCCCACGTCGCTGTCCCGACGCCGGTTACGGGCAACCCGCCCGCGCCCCTACCTCGACATCTCGATGCCGGGGCACGGGCACCCCCACCCGCCCCTACGTCGCTGTCCCGACGCCGGTTACGGGCAACCCGCCCGCCCCTACCTCGACATCTCGACGCCGAGTATCGGGCGGGCGGGTGGGAGACATCCGGCGCGGAGCGGCGGGGCAGGGGATACCGCCGGGCACGTTCGCGACCAGGCACCGGCAGGGCCACCCCGCCCAGTCACAGAGGCAGTAACGCCTCACGGCCATGCCCCCGGTACCGGGCCCGCAGGGCCGCGACGTCGGCCGGTGTCAGCCTGCGGTACGTGGACCCCGAGGGCCGCCACCACACAGGATCCCCGCAGCAGAACCCCTCCCCCCGCAGCTCCGCCCGCGCCACCTTGTTCGTCGCCGTCACCGGCATCCGCCCCACCACCCGCACGAAGCGCGGCATCATCTTCGTCCCCAGGTCCGGCTGCGCGAGCAGGAACTCCGCGAAGGCCGCCGGATCGAACCCCGCCCCCGCCGCCGGTGCCACCGCCGCCATGACCTGATCCCCCGCCACCGGATCCGGCACCGCGTACACCGCGACGGCCACCGCCCCGGCGTACCGCGCGAGGATGTTCTCGATCATCGCCGCCGCGAGGTTCTCGCTGTCGACCCGCAGCCGGTCGTCCGTACGCCCCGCGAAGTACAGGTACCCGCGCTCGTCCCGGTAGAAGAGGTCCCCCGTCCAGTACCAGCCGCCCCGCACTCGTTCGGCCTGCGCCGCGTCGTTGCGCCAGTACCCCTCGAAGGGGTTCGGCCCCCGGTTGACCAGCTCCCCTATCGCGGCGCGGCCATTGAGCAACCGCCCGTCCCCCGCGAACCGCGCGGCCTCGCACTCCCGCAGCGTCACCGTGTCCACCACCGCGAGGTCGTCCCCCGGCGCCGCCCGCCCGATCGCCCCGGGCGGCGTGCCCGGCGTGCGCTGGATCGCCGCCCCGCCCTCCGAGGAGCCGTAGCCCTCCACGAGCCGTACCCCGAAGCGTTCCTCGAAGCGCGCCGCGTCGACCGCCCCAGCCTCGGTGCCGAACCCGACCCGCAGCGGATTCTCCCGGTCGTCGGGCCGCTCGGGCGTCGCCAGGAGGTACTGCACGGCCCGCCCCACGTAGGTGAAGTACGTCGCCTCGAACTCCCGTACGTCGGACAGGAACCGCGAGGCGGAGAAGCGGCGGCTCAGCGCCACCCCCGCGCCCGCCGCCAGCGCGGGCGCCCAGTCCGCGATCACCGCGTTGCCGTGGAACATGGGCATGCAGATGTAGTGGGTGTCCTGCGGCCGGACCCCGAAGTGCGCGACCAGCGAGTGGCCCGCCGCCGCGAGACGGCCCTGGGTGCAGATCGCGGCCTTGGGGGCGCCCGTGGACCCGGAGGTGAAGTAGAGCAGCATGCGGCTCGCCGGGCCGACGGTCCGCGCGATCTCCGGTGCGGCGTCCGCGTAGGGGGCGAGCAGGGCCTCGTACTCCTCGGTGCCGGTCACCAGCACGCGTACGCCGGGGAGTTCGAGGTCGGCGAGCAGCGGCAGGTGGGTCCGTTCGGTGACGAGGATCTGGCAGCCGGTGTGCAGGATGTCGCGGGCCAGTTCGGCGCCGCGCCGGGTGGGGTTGATGCCCGCCACCGCCGCCCCGGCGAGTGCCGCCGCGCTCAGCCACAGGGGGTATTCGGGGGTGTTGTCGAGCAGGACGCCGATATGGGGCTCGCCCCGGTGTGACAGCAGGTCGGCGAGGAGCGCGGCCCTGGCCGCCGCGCCCGCCGTCACTTCGTGGTGGCTCAGCTCGCCGCCCGCGAAGCGCAGACCGGTGCGGTGATCACCCCACCGTGCCTGTACGAGTCCCGCGACGGTGCTCCCGGTGCTCTCCATGGCCGGGCACCATAATTGACGTGCCGTCAGATGTGGAGAGTCGGGCCGCGGGCACCCTTCGCGCAGGCCCGCGTTCCGCGTACGCCGTCCGGTCGTGCACGGCGTACGCGGATCCTGCCGGCTGTCAGAACGTGACGTCCGAGCAGGCGTAGAACGCGTTCGCCGTGTCCGCGACCGTCCAGACCGCGACGATCACGTGGTGCCCACTGCGCCCGCCGGGGATCGTTCCGCTGTGCGAGAGCGTCGCGGGCGGCTGCTGGCTGTTGTACGGGACGCTGAGGAACGGCGTGGTGTTCAGGGCGGCCCTGGTCACCGGCTTGCTGTCGTCCCAGCCCTGCTTGGTGATGTAGTACTTGAAGTCCGTGGTGCGGTGCCGGGCGGTGAACTGCCAGCGGAACGTGTAGTTCTGCCCGCCGCTCACCCGGGTCGTGGGCCAGGCCCCGCCGTTTGGCGTCTTCGGCGAGTTGAGCTGGTCGAAGCCCGCTATGCCCGCCGAGCAGATCTTGCCGTCCGCCGGCCCCCCGGCGGGGAAGCCCTTGGGGCCCTCGACGCTCTGCGGTTCGTACTGGATCGAGCCGCAGTTGGTCACCACGCCCTTGGCGCAGTTGATCTGCCGGCTGGCCGGCAGATCCGTGTAGCCGTGGCTGCTGGCGCCACCGGCGGAGAGCGCGAACGCGCCGACCGTGGTGAGGCCGACCATGGCCGCGTACATCTTCTTCTTGCGCATGTGCCGCTCCTGACCGAACGTGGGGAGTTCCGTGGGACGTGCGCGCACTGCGGTCTAGACCAAGTTCAGGCTATGGCCGTGAGTTGAACATGTCCATACCAATTGACGACTCAACTGTCGGGCGGCTGCTTGTCGTTGGGCGCTGGACGCTGGACGCTGTCAGCGTTGCTCGGCGCGTCCCGTGTAGAACGCCACCGTCAAGTCCTTCACCAACGCCTTGCGCTCGTAGTCGTCCAGCTCCACCAGGCCCCGCGTCGTCAGCCGCGTCACGGTGTCCTCGACGGAGTCGACCACCGACGTCAGGACCGTGTCGCGGTGGCGGGCGTCGAGCGCCGCGACTCTGCGGCGCTGCATCGCGGCGGCGACCTCGGGCGCGTACTCGATACGGGTCGGCTGCGCCGAGAACACCTCGACGCCCACCGCCTCCGCCTCGGCCGCGAGCGCCCGGGTCAACGCCGCGCCGACGGCGTCCGCGTCGCGCAGGGTGGGCGCGTCGTCGTGGAACGCGTCGGCCGGCAGCCGCGACAGCACCCGCGCGGTCGTCGCCTCCACACACTCCCGCAGGTACTCCTGGTGGTCCTCGACCGCGAGCGTCGCCCGCGCGGTGTCCTTGACCCGCCACACGAGGAGGACGACGACGCGCAGCGCGACCCCGCCCCGGTCCACGGCGGGCATCGGCTCGCTCCGCCAGTGCCGCAGGCGTACGTCGACACGGCGGCGCAGCAGCAGCGGGTTCACCCACAGCAGGCCGGTCCGGCGGACGGTGCCCCGGTAGCGGCCGAAGAGGCTCAGGACCCACGCCCGGCCGACGCGGCCCCGCGCCAGGCCGCCGAACCCGAAGAGGCCGAGCGCCCCCGATCCGGCGAGCGAGGCCCACTGCGCGGCCCCGAGCCCGGCGCCCGCGTACCCGGGCGGCCCCGCCAGCCGCAGCGCGGGCTCCGGCAGCGCCCCCGCCCACCACAGCGACAGTGCGCACCCGGCGGCGCCCGCGCACCCGCCGAGCACACCGGCGAGTCCGGGCAGCACCCGCGCCCGGCGTTCCACGAGTGCGGGGTCGACGTCGGGCACGCGGCGCGGCGCGGCGGCGACCGGGACCGCCGGGTGCCGTACCGCCTTCGGCTGCTCCCCCGTGCCCTGCCTGCGCCGCACCACGGCGGGCGCCAGCGGCACGCCGGTCACGTCGTCCGGGTCGTCGCGGAAGAGGAGGTGAACGGGGATCTCGGTGGTGGCCTCGCTCTGGATCACCCGGGCCGGCCGCACGCCGGCCGGCTGGACACCCCGAGGGACTGGGCCTGTGAACCCGACTGCGCTGCCGCCGCACTCATCCGTGCCTCCGCCTCATTCGTGCCTCGGTCCCGCTCTTGCACCAATCCCGCTCGCGCGTACAGCGCCGGTCGCGTCCGTGAGTGCGGCGCTCCCACCCGCCCGTACGTCGAGCCCGTCTCCGTCTGCCCGTGCGCCACCCCCGCCTGCCCGCACGCCGAACCCACCTGCTCACACCCCAGCCCCGCCTGCCCGCACGCCGAACCCACCTGCTCACACCCCAGCCCCGCCTGCCCGCACGCCGAACCCACCTGCTCACACCCCAGCCCCGCCTGCCCGCACACCGAGCCCGACTCCCCGGGCGCCGAACCGATCTGCCCGCGCGCCGACTCCGCCTGCCCGCACGTTGAGCCCGCCTGCGCGTACGCCGAGCCCGACTCCCCGGGCGCCGAACCGATCTGCCCGCGCGCCGACCCCGCCTGCCCGCACGTTGAGCCCGCCTGCGCGTACGCCGAGCCCGACTCCCCGGGCGCCGAACCGATCTGCCCGGCCGCCGACTCCGTCTGGCCGTCCGCCGAACCCGCCTGCTCACGCGCCAGGGCCGACTCCCCGGGCGTCGAGCCACTCTGCCCGCGCATGGACTCCGTCTGCCCGCACGTCGAACCCGTCTGTCCGTACGCCGACCCCGCCTGCCCGCGCATCGAGCCACTCTGCCCGTCCGCCGAACCCGCCTGCCCACGCGCCGAGCCCACCCCTACGCGCATCGAACCCATCCGTACACGTGTCGGCCTCGTCCATCCGCGCGCCGATCCCGTCCGCCGCCTGCCCCGTCTGTCCCACCTCCCCCGCACGGCTCCGGCCCCGGCCCTCACCGGAACAACCTTCGCCACGTCTCCGGCCCCGGGTAGCCGTCGGCCGCCGCGCCACGCCAGCCCTGGGCGCGCTGGAACGCCTCCACATTGCGTCGGTCGTGCTCGCTCCAGACCGGGCCCGGGCCCCGCGCGTAGTGCCTGCCGAAGCCCTTCCGTACCAGTTGCCTGCCGAGCCGTTCGATCGCCGCGTGCGACCGGCCGGGGCGGAAGACGCCCTTGCCGGGATAGGCGGGCGCACCCTGCGCGCCGGCGGCCGCGTCCGCCGCCGGGATGTCCCGTCCCTCCCCTTTCATCAGGTACGCCCACGTCGTCGGCCCCGGCAGCCCGTCCGCGTCCGCGCCCCGCCAGCCCTGCGCCAGCTGGAACGCCCGTGTCGCCCTGCGGTCCGCCTCGGTCCAGCGGGGCCCGGGGCCCGACCGGTAGAACCGTTGGCCGCCGCGGGCGACCAGGGCCTTGCCGAGCCGCGTCACGTACTTGTTGTTCGCCCCCGGGCCGAACGCCAACGCGCCGGGGTACCGCGTCGCCGTGGAGCCCGAGCCGCTCGCCTCGCCGCCCGCCGGGTCCTCCACGGCCTGCACGGCTTCCACGGCCCCCGGGTCCTCCGCGTTCCCCACACCCTTGAAGCGATAGGCCAGATAGCGGTCCGGATTCGACCAGTAGGCATAAGGCGTGGCCCGTTTGCGGGCGTGCGGACGGGCCTGTTCGTACGCCACGTAAAACGTCTGGGTACTGTCCGTCCACCCGCCGAAAACCGTCACGTGAGAACCGTGGGTGGGGTTCGCCGGATTGTGGAAGAGGAGGATGTCGCCGGGCCGCAGCTGCTCTTTGGAAATACGGACCCCGTACTTGTCGAGGCTGCCCGTCCATTCGTTGCCGCTCAGGTTCCAGGCCATCGAGACAAAGCCCGAGCAGTCCTGGCGGTAGCCGTCGGACCAGTACTCGCTCATGCTGTACGGCACCCGCGCGGTGACCCACGTCCGGGCCCGCGCCAGGATCTCCGTACGGGTGATCGCCCGGTAGGTCGAGTCCGCCGGGGTGCCCGAGCCGCCGTGCAACGGGCTGGCGCTGCCCTGCGGCGTGTCCGGTCCGTCCTTGGCCGGCCGGGCATCGGGGCTGGTCGGGCGGGTGCCGGTGTCCGCGAAGGCCACGGCGGGCAGCATCTGGCCGCCGAGCACCGTACCGGCCGCCGCCACGAGGACCAGGGCGCGGCGCGCGCCGTGCGCCGCCGGGTGCCCCCCGAGGCGCGGCGGCAGCGCGTGCGGCGTCGAGCGCCGCCAATGGATACAGCCGGGGCAGTCGCAGTCGCTCTCGGGAGAGAATTCCACGAATACCGGAGCGTCCTCCATGCGATTTCCCTCACACTCCTGAAAAGAATGTCCGCGAATCTGCACGTCCGTCAGTTTCTCAACTGTCCCGCGATGCCGCATGTTGACGGTCCGAATGATGTATTGACCCCGTCCGCCGCCCCCGGGGGTGCCCTCGCCGCGCACCCGGCGACGCGGGGGCTGTCGGGAGCACCCCGGCGCATCCGGTAGAGTTCTCCAGGTCAGCAGGCGCCGCTAGCTCAGTTGGTTAGAGCAGCTGACTCTTAATCAGCGGGTCCGGGGTTCGAGTCCCTGGCGGCGCACAGACAGCGAAGGCCCTCCGTTCACACGGGGGGCCTTCGTCGTGCCCGCGGCGTACACCTCGACGTGCTCGCGCGGGGGCCTCCCGCCGCACCCCTACCGCTACGGTTGCGCCATGGCGCGCGACATCCAGGAGCGGATCAAGAAGCTCATCATCGATTCCCGGCTGCCCTCCGGGGCCCCGCTCCCCACCGAGCCCGAGCTGATGGCGCGCCTGGGAGTCAGCAGGAACTCCGTACGGGAGGCCCTCAAGGCACTCCAGGCCATGGGGATCGTGGAGATCCGGCACGGTTTCGGGACGTATGTCGGTCCGATGTCGGTCGCGCCGATGATCGAGGGCCTCACGTTCCGCACGGTCGCGGGCCACTACCGCGGCGAGGACAGCCTGCTCCAGCTCCTGGAGCTGCGCGAGGCCGTGGAGACCGGGCTGATCGCGCGCCTCGCGGGCCGGGTCCCGGAGGCCGACCTCGCCGAACTCGACGCCTTGGTGAACCGCATGGACGCCGAGGCCGCCTCCCCTCAGGGCGCCGTGCGCGCCGAGACCGACCGCGCCTTTCACGCCGCGCTCTACCGCGGTCTTGGCAACCTGCTCCTCGGCGAGGTCCTGGAGGCGTTCTGGGACGCCTTTCACAAGGTCCGCACAGATCTGGTGGACGTACCGCAGGATCCCAAGATCACCTGCCGTCAGCACCGCGAGATCCTGGAGGCGGTGCGCTCGGGGACGCCCTCCGGGCCGAGCGCGCCATACGGGAACACTTCGGCCACATTCGAACACGTTTGGGCTCACCTGCACCAAGAGACACCTCAAATAGCTCGTTTGACCGGTAAACGCCTTGTTTCGCTCTTGCGATCATGCTGAAGGGCGTAGAAACCTGTTCGGGAGCCGATGGCTCTCATGAGGCGGATGGCACGGGGCAGTTGGGGGCTCGCGCGTCCGCGGCGGGGCAGGGATGGGGGCCCCGTTCATGAAGCGATGCCGAGGGGGGCATCAATGCGACCGGAGGCGTGCCGGTCCCTGCCTGAGGGACGGTGGCCTGCCACTGACACGTCCGTGAGGGTCGTGGGGGACCCGGCGGGCGGATGGAACCGAGAACACGCGGGCGACCGCGTGCGGGGGGATGACCATGACGTCGACGCCGACGGGGGCGCGGCAGAACGACCCGTCAGAAACGACCCAGCTGCGAGTGCCACCGCACAGGACGGGTGGCTTCCGCCGCATCAAGAAGACACTGCCGCGGTACGACTACGAGCACTACAGCCGGCTCGCCGGGCCACTGACCCAGCCCGACCCGGACAGGCCCTACCGCGTGAGGTACCGCTCGCTGCTCTCGCAGGAGCCGCACAAAGTACGGGCCGCGCTGATGCTGGGCGCGGCCCCGCTGCTCTCGCTCGTCCTGCTCGGCTGGCTGCTCCAGCCGGAGCACTGGACGAAGCGGGAGTACGTCGCGAACGACTGGCTGCCCGCCCTCGACGTCGTCATGCTCGTGTCGATCGGCTTGATCGAGTTCTTCCGCTGCATGAACGTCCTCTCCAACGCGCACGCGACGCTCGTCGCCCGCGACCCGGTCCCGGTGGTGCCCGAGACCGGCACCAGAGTCGCCTTCCTCACCTCGTTCGTGCCCGGCAAGGAGCCGATCGAGATGGTGACGAAGACGCTGGAGGCCGCGGTCAGGATCCGTCACCGCGGCCTGCTGCACGTCTGGCTCCTCGACGAGGGTGACGACCCGGAGGTCAAGGACGTCTGCCTGCGGCTCGGCGTGCGCCACTTCTCCCGCAAAGGCGTGCCGCGGTGGAACACGGCCAAGGGCCCGCACCGCGCCAGGACCAAGCACGGCAACTACAACGCCTGGCTGGACGCGCACGGCGACGACTACGACTACTTCGCCTCCGTGGACACCGACCACGTCCCGATGCCGAACTACCTGGAGCGGATGCTCGGCTTCTTCCGCGACGAGAACGTCGGCTTCGTGATCGGCCCGCAGGTCTACGGCAACTACGACAACTTCGTCACCAAGGCCGCCGAGTCGCAGCAGTTCCTCTTCCACGCGCTGATCCAGCGGGCGGGAAACGCCTACGGGGCGCCGATGTTCGTCGGTACCAGCAATGCCGTACGCATCAAGGCGCTGAAGCAGATCGGCGGCCTGTACGACTCGATCACCGAGGACATGGCGACGGGCTTCGAGATCCACCGGGCGACGAATCCGCGGACCGGCAGGAAGTGGAAGTCGGTCTACACGCCCGACGTGCTCGCGGTCGGCGAGGGCCCCAACGCCTGGACCGACTTCTTCACCCAGCAACTGCGCTGGTCGCGGGGGACGTACGAGACGATCCTCAAGCAGTTCTGGAAGGCGCCGTTCTCGCTGCCGCCCGGCCGTCTCTTCAACTACACGATGATGGTCATCTTCTACCCGATGTCCGCCATGAACTGGATTCTCGCGGCGCTGAGCTGCGCGCTGTTCCTGGGGCTCGGCGCGTCCGGCGTGAACATCGACCCGACCATCTGGCTGATGCTGTACGGCAACGCCTCGGCGCTCCAGATCGGCCTCTACATCTGGAACCGCAGGCACAACGTCTCCCCGCACGAGCCCGAGGGCTCCGGCGGTGTGGCGGGCATGGTGATGTCGGCGCTCTCCGCCCCCATCTACGCGCGCTCCCTCCTCGACGCGGTCCTGCGCCGCAAGAGCAAGTTCGTGGTGACGCCCAAGGGCGACTCGGCGAGCCCGGACACGCTGTTCGGGACCTTCCGGATCCACCTGTTCTTCATCGTGGTCTTCGGCGCCTCGATGGCCGCCTCCTTCGTGTACGGCCACTCCCACCCGGCGATGCTCATCTGGGCCTCGTTCGCCCTGCTGATCACGGCGGCGCCGGTCTTCGCGTGGCGCTGGGGCATGCGCGAGGAGAGGAAGAGGTCCGCGGCGACGGCGCCTCAGGGTGGGGGTACTTCGGGGCCGCCGTCCGGCGCGGGTCCCCTCCTGCCGCAGCCGCGCGAGGTCATGGCCCCGATCTCTGCGGCCCACGCGGCCCCGCAGGGCCGGCGGCCCGCCCCGCACGCGCCCCGGCCGAAGCCCAGCTGGGCCTCCTCCGAGCAGACGATGCAGATTTCCCGTAAGGAGCTCGGGGGACTTGGGGGACGTAAGAAATGAAGGACCCTTCCCGTCACCGCCGCGCCCGCCGCATCGCGATAGGCGCGGCGGTCGTCCTCGCGCTGGCGGGGATGAACGGCCCGTGGCTGTGGCGCGTGGGCTCCGAGAAGTACCACGACTACAAGATCAACCAGCCGGAGTACAAGGCCGACAACGGCCACTGGGACATCGTGGAGTTCCCCGAGGAGTACCGGCAGAACACCATCCACGCGGCCCTCCTGCACACGGGCAAGGTCCTGCTGGTCGCCGGTTCCGGCAACGACCAGGGCAACTTCGACAAGAAGAAGTTCGACACCCGGCTGTGGGACCCGGTCAAGCGGACCATCAAGAAGATCCCGACGCCCACCGACCTGTTCTGCACGGGCCACACCCAGCTGGGCAACGGCAATCTGCTGATCGCTGGCGGCACGCAGCGCTACGAGAAGCTGAAGGGCGACGTCACCAAGGCCGGCGGCCTGATGATCGTCCACAACGAGGACCCGGACGAGCCGAAGACGATTCCCGCCGGCACGAAGTTCACCGGCAAGAAGAACGGCAAGACGTTCGTCTCCCAGGACAACGTCCTCGTGGAGAAGGCGAAGAAGGTCTTCGACAAGCGGACCGGGAGGTTCCTGCGCACGGAGGCGGGTCTGAGCCGGGTCTACGTCGAGGCGGCCAAGAGCGGCGCCGAGTACGAGACGGGCACCCAGGACAACTACCGCGTCCAGGGCATGAAGGGCTCCGACAAGCGCAACGTCTACGGCATGGCGCAGAAGCTCGCCCTGGACAAGAAGGACTTCCAGGGGATCAAGGACGCCTTCGAGTTCGACCCGGTCGCCGAGCGGTACGTCAAGGTCGACCCGATGAACGAGGCGCGCTGGTACCCCACGCTGACCACGCTCACCGACGGCAGAATCCTGTCCACGTCGGGCCTGGACGAGATCGGCCAGCTGGTGCCGGGCAAGAACGAGGTGTACGACCCGAAGACCAAGAAGTGGACGTACACCAAGGGCGTCCGGCAGTTCCCGACCTACCCGGCGATCTTCCAGATGACCGACGGCAGGCTCTTCTACTCCGGCTCCAACGCGGGGTACGGCCCCGACGACGTCGGCCGCAAGCCCGGCATCTGGGACCTGAAGACCAACAAGTGGCAGGGCATCCCGGGCCTGAGCGACCAGAAGCTCCTGGAGACCTCCGGCACGGTCGAACTGCCGCCGGCCCAGGACCAGAAGTACATGGTGGTCGGCGGCGGCGGTGTCGGCGAGTCCAAGAGGTCCAGCGAGAAGACCCGCGTCGTCGACCTGAAGGCGGTCGATCCGCGCTTCGTCGACGGGCCCTCCCTGGAGAAGGGCACGCGCTACCCGCAGATCTCGACGCTGCCGGACGACACCGTGCTGATCTCCGGCGGCTCCGAGGACTACCGCGGGCGCGGTGACTCCAACATCCGCCAGGCGCGGATCTACGACGCGCGGACCGGCGACATGCGGAGGGTCGCCGACCCACTGGTCGGCCGCAACTACCACTCCGGGTCGATTCTGCTGCCGGACGGGCGCGTGATGTTCTTCGGCTCGGACTCGCTCTTCGCCGACAAGGCCAACACCAAGCCGGGCGTCTTCGAGCAGCGCATCGAGATCTACACGCCGCCGTACCTCTACCAGGGCTCGCGGCCGAGCCTCGGCAAGGGGCCGAAGACGATCGGGCGCGGGGAGTCGGGGACGTTTCCGACGCGGCACGCGTCGTCGATCAAGACGGCGCGGCTCATCCGGCCCAGCGCGTCGACGCACGTCACGGATATCGACCAGACGTCGATCGCGCTGGACCTGAAGAAGTCGAAGGGCGAGGTGAGGGTGACGGTCCCGAAGAATCGGAGTTTGGTGGAATCGGGCTGGTACATGCTGTTCGTGTCGGATGAGCAGGGGGTTCCCAGCGAGGCGCGATGGGTTCGCGTGCCGTGAGTATCGCCCCCGTAAGGGGCGACCCCTACGAGGCGTTCCTCACCAGGCCCAGCGCGTACTCCGGCCACCACTCCCCCGCCTTGGGTCCGCCCCGGCACGTCCCGTCGGACTCCCCCGGCCGCTTGATCCACAGGTACGCGTCGACGAGCGGGTCGTCCGTCTTCGTCGTGGGCGTCTCGCCGAGCGCCCGCCCCGGCGGGTTGCACCACGGGTCCTTGCCCTTGTCGTAAGGCCCTTTGCCATTGCGCCCCGTGTCGATGACGAACGGCTTGCCGCCGATCTTCGCCGAGAGCCTCTTGCCGAACTCCGTACTGGCCTCGGTGGTCTGGAAGTTGGAGACGTTGACCGAGAAGCCGTCGGCCTGCTCGACGCCGGACCGCTTCAGGGGCTCCCAGAGCGAGTCGGGGTTCTGCCAGCCCGCGTTGCCCGCGTCCAGGTACACCTTCGTGTTCTTCAAGGACTTGAGCTTCTCGATGGCGCCCCTGAGGAGGTCGTAGCGCTCCTCGTGGAACTGCTCGGGCGTGCAGTTGTCGACCATGTGCAGCACCGCGTCCGGCTCCAGGATCACCGTGGCACGCCGGTCGCCGATGCCCCGGGCGACCTGGTCGACGAACGCGCGGTAGGCGTCGCCGTCGGCCGCGCCGCCGCCCGAGTACTGGCCGCAGTCGCGGTGCGGGATGTTGTAGAGGACCAACAGGGCGTCCCGGTCGGCCTTCTCCGCGGCCTCCGTGAAGCCGCGCGCCTGGTCCTGCGCGTTCTCCGGGACGAGCCACTCGGCGACCGGCTGCCGGGCGATCTTCCGGGTCAGTTCGGCGTCGTCCTTCGCGCCGTCCTTCTCGTACGCGGCGACCTGCTTGGCGGCGGTCCCCTCCGGGTTGACCCAGTACGGGTCCTGGCTCTTGGGCTGCTGTTTCGGGGGCGGTCCCGACGTGTTCTCCTCCGGGTCGCCACCGGAGGAGAAGCACGCGGAAAGGAGGAGCGCGGCCCCCGCGAGCGCCACCCCGGTCCGCACCCCCCTGGCCGCGAAACGACGTCCGCGGCCGGTGTCATTTCGGTACATCCACTCCCCCTTGGGCGCACTGTCCGTATCTCAATCCTGACACAGGGTCCCCCGGCCCACGAGGTGCTCACGGCTGCCTCTAGGCCGCCGCGCGCATTCGCCCTAGAGTCTGTGGCACGGCCCAACCGCCTGGCCCTGTGGGCCATTTACGGAACCGGGACGGCCTGCCCGTGAACCTCCCGCGCCGGCGCCGGGTTCCTCCCGCGGCTCGTGCGCGCGCGGTCGAGGACCGGCCCGGTCGGCGGCTCCCGGGGGAGCGGGCCGCCGATCGGGCAGGTGAGCCCGGCGGTCAGCAGGACCGCCCAGGACCTGGGGGGTGTTGACAGAGACGCGACGCGCTGGGACTCTCCGTGACGACAAGTCCATACATCGAGGCGACGGTTTGACAGGAACCCGGTGCGAATCCGGGGCGGTCCCGCCACTGTGACCACGTACGCACGCTCGTACGCGGAAGTCAGGAACTGAACCGTCGTCCTCCTGCCATGGGGCGTGGAAACCCCAGAAGGAGGCCCACCGGTATGTCCCTGCACTCCGCAGCTCCGCACACCGACACCACGGCGAGCCAGGCCGCCGTGACGCAGACCCGCGACTGGCTGATCGCCTCGGCCGCCGCGGTCATCGCGCTCATCGCGCTCTACGCCGTGTTCATGGACAACGGCTCGCTGATCTCGGCGACCGGCGACTACCTCCACGAGTTCGCGCACGACGGCCGGCACCTCTTCGGTGCCCCGTGCCACTGACCGGGCGGACGGACACCAGCACCATGCCCTCAGCACCCTCGTCCCCCGTACTCCCCCTGCTCGTCCGCGGCCTGGCCGCGGGCGGAGCGGCGGGTCTCACCGCCGGCCTCTTCTCGCTGCTGCTCGCCGAGCCGTTGATGGACCGCGCGATCCGCGCCGAGGAGAAACGCGCGGCCGCCCAGGAACACGGGCACGGCGCCGCGCAGGCCGTCCAGCACCACGAAGAGCTGTTCAGCCGCTCCACCCAGCACGGCGGCCTGGTCGTCACCGCCCTCGTCGCGGGCCTGGCCCTCGGCGTGCTGTTCGCCGTCGCGTACGCCGCGGTGCACCGGCGTGATCCGCGCGCGCTGCCGTGGCCACGCGCGCTGGCCTTCTCCGCCGCCGCCTTCCTCGCGGTCTCCCTCCTGCCCGGGCTGCGCTATCCGGCGAACCCGCCGGGCGTCGGCGACGCGGGCACCGTCGGCGACCGCCAGGCGCTGTGGCTCGCCTCGGTCGCCATCGGCGTGCTCGGCATGTTCCTGGTGCGCCAGGTGTACGTGCGCCTCGCCGCGCACCCCGAACCGGTGCGGCACATCGCGACGGCCCTCACCGCGGTCGCCGTCCTCGCGGTGCTGTTCCTGCTGCCGGGCAACCCCGACCCGGTGCCGGTCGACGCGTCGTTGCTGTGGGACTTCCGCATGCTGTCGCTCGCCTCGCACGCCTTGCTGTGGGCGGTGTTCGCGGCGGTCTTCGGCGGCCTCGGCGTGCGCGCGGCGAAAGGCGCCGCCGCGGCTCCCGCTCCGGCCCCGCCGCTGACCGGCCGGCAGGCCGCCTAGCGGGCTCCTCGGCAGGTGCGGGTGACCCGGGAGCGCGCCCCTGCCGAAGGTGCGCGCCGCACGTGATCAGGCGCGCCCCGGCGGCGGGCGGCGCCACCGCTCGCCACCCGGCGCCGCCCGCGACATGCCCGCGGCACGGCCGTCGGACCACCGAGCCGCCACAGCCCTCGGACTCCCCTGACCACCGGTCTAACGCCGCACCCCGGTCAGGTACGCCGAAACGATCACGTTCGCCGTATAGGCGCGGGCGGCCCTGTCGAAGGTGCCGCCGCAGGTGATGAGGCGCAGTTCGGCGCGGCCCTCCTCGTGGGGGCCGTAGGCCTTTCGTGCGTCGAAGCGGTCGCTGGTGACGACCTGGACGTCGTCGATCGTGAACTCGGCGACGGTGCCGTCGTCGCGGGTCACGTCGATCCTCTCGCCGGGGCGCGCCGCGCTGAGGTCGTAGAAGACGGCGGGGTCGGTCTCGGTGTCGACGTGGCCGACGAAGAGCGCCGCGCCGGGGGCGCCGGGGCGGGTCCCGCCGCCGTACCAGCCGACGGTGTCCCCTTGGGCGAACGGCGGCGGGTCGATCGCGCCCCGGGCATCGAGGCCGCGGGCGGTCACCGGGGCGCCGACCTTCAGGGAGGGCACCTCGACGCGCTGCGGCCGGGCGGGCGCCAACGGTGTGTGGGCGGGCGGCAGTTCGACGGCGTGGGGGCGGCCGACCGCCGCCACGTCGCCGGTCGCGGGCCCGGACAGGCCGCCGGGCAGGTTCGCGACCCCGCTGCCCCACAGCGCGAGCCCCACCAGGAGGACCGCCCAGGCGACGCCGGTCAGCAGGCGTCCGGACCCGGGCGGGCGTTCGCCGCCGGACACGCTCACGCCCCGCCCGTCACTCGGAGCGGCGCCGGCGGACGCTGCGGAACGCCACGGCGACCGCCGCGACCCCGGCGAGGATCAGGCCGATCACGGCGTGCCGGGTACCGGGGCCCGCCTCGTCGGCCCCGTCGGGCTCCGCGGACACCGCCGAGGTCAGGTGGGCGGTGCCGCCGCCACCGGCGCGCACCGGCGCGGTCGGCTCGGTGTTCCGCTGGGCCACCCGGACGGTGCCGACGCCCTGGTGGGGGTGGCCGTCGCAGATGACGGTGAGTTCGTAGGACCCGGTGACGCCCTTGCGGATCCTGGCGGTGCCGTGGAGATCGTCGCCGCCCCGCCCGGCGAGGCGCGCCTCCCCCTCGAAGGCCCCCGATCCCGCCGATCCGGTGGCGCCCTCGCAGCCGGTCACTCTCACCTCCACGGAGGCGCCGGCCGCGGCGTCGGCGGGGGTGACGGTGGCGTCCACGGAACCGTTCTCGTGGGCCGCGGCCCCACCGCCGGGCAGGGCGACCATGACAAGGACGGCCACGCCGGCCACGCCGGCCGCACGAGGAGCGAGGGAACATATACGCATCGTGAACCTCCTGTCCTACGAGGTTCACGCCGTGCCCCGCCCCCCGCATCCCGGCAGCGGTCAAACGGGGGCCGTGCGGCGGTCTAGACCCGCTCGACCAGGTCGGCGATGGAGTCCACGACGGTGGACGGCCGGAAGGGGTACGTGTCGATGTCGCGCCGCGACGTCAGCCCGGTCAGCACCAGGAACGTCTCCATGCCCGCCTCAAGCCCGGCGAGGACGTCGGTGTCCATGCGGTCGCCGATCATCGCGCTGGTCTCCGAGTGGGCCCCGATGGCGTTCAGCCCGGTCCGCATCATCAGGGGGTTCGGCTTGCCCGCGAAGTACGGGTTCTTGCCGGTCGCCTTGGTGATCAGCGCGGCCACGGCGCCCGTGGCGGGCAGCGGGCCCTCGGTGGAGGGGCCCGTCTCGTCGGGGTTGGTGCAGATGAAGCGGGCTCCGCCGTTGATGAGGCGGACGGCCTTCGTCATGGCCTCGAAGGAGTACGTGCGGGTCTCGCCGAGCACCACGTAATCCGGGTCGTGGTCGGTCAGGACGTACCCGATGTCGTGCAGGGCCGTGGTCAGGCCCGCCTCGCCGATGACGTAGGCCGTGCCGCCGGGGCGCTGGTCGTCCAGGAACTTGGCGGTGGCCAGCGCGGAGGTCCAGATGTTCTCGACGGGCACTTCGAGGCCCATGCGGGTGAGCCGGGCCTGGAGGTCGCGCGCGGTGTAGATGGAGTTGTTGGTCAGCACCAGGAAGGGCTTGCCGGAATCGCGCAGCTTCTTGATGAACGTGTCGGCGCCCGGGATCGGGACGCCCTCGTGAATGAGCACGCCGTCCATGTCGGTGAGCCACGATTCGATGGGCTTGCGCTCTGCCATGAGGTGCACTCCTGCGGTGTACGGGTTGGCTGGGGCGCCGGGACAGCGCTGTGCCGACGCCCCCACCCTACGATCAGCTGCCGGTCGCCGACTTCCAGTCCTCCACGTAGCTCCGGAGGTTCTCCGAAATGTCCGTCCAGTCCGGCTCGAAGATCTCGACGCCGTTCATGATCTTGTCGAGCGCGACCGCGTTCGCGTCGGTGGCCTTGACGTCCTTGCGGGCCGCGAAGCCGCCGCCGACCTCGCTGACCTGCCGCTGCGCCTCCTGGCTGAGCAGGTGGTCCAGGAGCTTCTTCGCGTTGGCGCTGTGCGGGGCCTTGTCGACGAGGCCGGCCGCGTAGGGCAGGGCGAAGGTGGTCCGCTTGCCGCCTTCCCTGGCGGGGAACCAGATGCGGAGGTTCGGCATGTCCTTGGACTGGGCGTAGTTCATCTGGACGTCGCCGTTGGCGGCGAGCAGTTCGCCCTTGTCGACCTTGGGCGCCAGCTTGCCGGTGGAGGCGGAGGGGCCGACGTTGTTGGTCTGGAGCCTCTTCAGGTACGCCATCGCGGGCTTGCGGCCGCCGAAGTCGTGCATGGCCTTGATGAGCACGGCGGTGCCGTCGCCGGCGACGCCGGGCGTGGAGTACTGCACCTTGCCCTTGTACGCGCTGCCGGTGAGGTCCTCCCACGTCTTGGGGGCCTTGCCGCCGGGCAGTTCCTTCTTGTTGTGGATGAAGCCGAAGTAGTTGTTGACGATGGACGTCCACTTGCCGTCGGCGGCCTTGTCGGCGCCGTCGACCTCTTCGGAGCCCTTGGGTTCGTACGCCTTCAACAGCCCTTTTTTGTCGGCCTGTTGGATGAAGGGCGGGAGGGTGATGAGGACGTCGGCCTGCGTGTTGGACTTCTCGCGGACGGCGCGCTGCACCATCTCGCCGGAGCCGCCCTCGACGTAGTCGACCTTGATGCCGGTCTTCTTCTCGAAGTCCTTGAAGACCTTGTCGTACCAGCCGTCGCCCTTCTCGCCCTTCAGGCCGTCGGCACTGTAGACGGTGACGACGTTTTCGTCGGACGCGGCGGAGCCGCCGCACGCGGTGAGGGAACCGGCGAGGAGGAGGCCGCCGGTGACGGCGGCGGCCGTGCGGAAGCGGCGGGCTCGGGTGGGGCGGGACATGACGTTTCGTACTCCTTGAAGGGGTTCTCAGCGGTAGGAGGCGCGGGTGCGGATGCGGGAGACGGCGAGGAGGACGAGCAGCGTCGCGGCCATCAGGACCACCGCGAGGGCGGCGCCGGTGAAGGCCGCGCCGCGGTCGGTCGCCGCGTGGATCCGCACGGGCAGCGGCGTCCAGTCGGGCGGGTAGAGCATCACGGTGGCGCTCAACTCGCCCATGGAGAGCGCGAAGCAGAGCCCGGCGGCCGCGGTCAGGGAGGGCAGCAGCAGGGGCAGCTTCACCCTCCACAGGACGTACGAGGGGCGGGCGCCGAGCGAGGCGGCGGCCTGTTCGTACGCGGGGTCGAGCCGGGCGACGGCGGCGGAGACGGACTGGTGGGCGAAGGCCGTGACGAGGACGGCGTGCGCGAGGATCACGATCCAGCGCGTGCCGTTGAGGAGCATCGGTGGTTCGCTGAACGCGACGAGGACCGCGAGGCCGACCACGACGGACGGCACGGCGACGGGCAGCATGAAGAGCGCGTCGAGTGCCTTCCCGAAGAGCCGGGACAGCCTGGGGTTCTTCCCGCCGCCCTGCTTCAGCGAGGCGGCGGCGAGCGCGGCCCAGGTCCCGGTGGCGAGCGCGAGCAGACTGGCGGTGACGGCGGTGACCAGGCTGGTGGTGAGGGCCTGGAGCGAGTCGCCGCGGGTGGCCGCCGCGTAGTGTCCGGCGGTGAAGCCGGAGGGGAAGGCACCCGACCAGTGCGCGGAGAAGGACGCCGCGAGGATCACGAGCAGCGGCAGCGCGAAGAGGGGCAGGAAGAGGACGAGGAACAGGGCCCGGAGCGCCCACCTGCCTGTGCGGCTATGCACCAGCACGACGGCTCACCACCCGGTAGAGGCCGTAGAGGCCCACGGAGATCGCGATGTTGACGACGGCGACGACGCAGGCCGCCGGGTAGTCGGCTTCGAGCATGGCCTTGCCGTAGACGAGCGTCGGCAGGGTCGTGACGTCCTTGGCGCCCGTGAAGAGGACGATGCCGAACTCGTTCAGGCACATGACGAGGACGAGGCTGCCGCCGGCGGCGAGCGCGGGCAGCGCCTCGGGCAGAATCACGCGCCGGATGACGCGTGCGGGCCGGGCGCCGAGACTCGACGCCACCTCGATCCGCGCCGTGTCGATCTGCGAGAACGCGGCGAGCAGCGGGCGCATCACGAAGGGCGTGAAGTACGTGATCTCCGCGAGGAGTACGCCCCAGGGGGTCGTCAGGAACTGGAAGGGCCCCTCGGCGGCGCCGGTCGCGTCCGTCCACAGCCCGTTGGCCATGCCCTTGGTGCCGTAGACGAACAGCAGGGCGAGGGTGATCAGGAAGGACGGGAAGGAGAGGAAGACGTCGATGAACTTCGCCACGGCTCTGCCTCCCGGGAACGGCACGAAGGCGATGACCAGCGCGAGCGCGAACCCGAGCACGAGACACCCCGCGGTCGCTCCGAGCGCCAGCCACACGGTGGTGCCGAGCGCCTCGCGGAAGGCCTCGGAGGCGAAGACGTCCGCGTACGGCTGGAGTGAGGTCCCGCCGCTGTCCGGCCGCACGGACTGCCGGCCGACGAGGGCGAGGGGGTAGAGGAAGGCGAGCGCGAGGAGGGTGACGGGGGGCAGGGCCCACACCCACCCTGGGATGCGGCCGGACGGCTTCGTCCCGCGCGGCGGCACGCTGAGCGTCGTACTAGCCATCGCTCACCTCCGCGGACAGCAGCACCGCGTCCTCCGGCGCGAAGTGCACGGTGACCTGGTCCCCGATGCCGGGTGGCGTCCGCAGCTCCCGGACATCCGCCTTCACCCGCATCCCGCCACCGCCACCGCCACCGCCACCGTCCACCTCGACGTACAGCCGGTGCGTGGCGCCCCGCCACTGGACCTCGGCCACCCGGCCGGTGAGGGCGTTGGGCCCGTCCCCGAGTCCGACGAGATGCGGCCGTACGCACAGCGTGGCGCCGGCCCCGGAAGCGGCGTGACCGGTGTCGACTTTCAGCGCGGAGCTCCCGAAGGACACCACCCCCGCACCGCCCACCGTCACCGCGAGGAGATTCGCGTTGCCGACGAAGGACGCCGTGAACTCCGTGCGCGGCGCCCGGTAGAGCTGCTGCGGCGTCCCGCAGTCCTGGAGCCGTGCCCGGTCCATGACGGCGATCCGGTCCGCGAGGGTCAGCGCCTCCACTTGGTCATGGGTGACGTACAGAATCGACACGTCGGGCAACTCCCGGTGCAGACGCGCCAGCTCGGCCAGCATGCCGGACCGCAGCTGCGCGTCGAGCGCGGAGAGCGGCTCGTCGAGGAGCAGGACGCCCGGCCGGACGGCCAGCGCCCGCGCGATGGCGACGCGCTGCTGCTGGCCGCCGGACAGCTCGCGCGGGAACCGCTTGGCGTACGCGGCCATCCCGGTCATCTCCAGGGCCTCGGCGACCCGGCAGGCGATCCCGGACTTCGCGGCCTTGCGTGCCTTCAGGCCGAAGGCGACGTTGTCCTCGACCCGCATGTGCGGGAACAGGGCGTACTGCTGGACGACCATGCCGATCCCGCGCCGGTGCGGCGGCAGCACGGTGACGTCGCGGTCACCGATGAAGACCCGCCCCGACGCGGGCCGCACGAAGCCCGCGACGGCCCGCAGCGCGGTGGTCTTGCCGGAACCGGAGGGTCCGAGCAGCGCCATGACCTCGCCGGGCTCGACGGTCAAATCGAGCGCGTCAAGGACGGTGGTCCTGCCGTAGGCGACGCTGACCCGGTCGAAACGGATGCCGCTGCTCATGTCCGCGCCCCGGCGAGCAGCGCGAGCAGCCCCGGCAGGTCGGCGACCGAGGCGAGGACGTGCGTGGCGCCGTGTTCCGTCAGCTCCGCCTCGCCGTGGGCGCCGGTCAGCACGCCCGCGACGACACCGGCCCCGGCCCGCACCCCGCTCCTCATGTCGTACGCGGTGTCGCCGACGACGGCGACCTCCTGGACGCCCGCCACGGCCCCGGTGCGCAGGAAGGCGCTGAGCACCATGTCCGGGTAGGGCCGCCCGCGGCCGCCCGCGTCGGCGGGGCACAGCGTCAGCTCGACCAGGCCGCGCCAGCCGAGGACGTCCAGGATGGCGTCCTGGGTGACGCGGGCGAAGCCGGTGGTCAACACCACCGTTCTGCCGTCCGACTTCAGCTCCTCGATGGCCTCGCGGGCGCCCGGGACCGGCGCGATCCGGCCGCCGTCGACCAGTTCCCCGTACGCCTCCTCGAAGGCGACGTTGGCCCGCTGGGCGAGTGTCTCCTCGCCGAAGAGGTGCCGGAAGACGGAGATCTTGGACTCGCCCATCGTGGCGCGTACGTACGCCAGCTTCTCGGCGTGGTCGGCCGAGCCGGGCTCGACGCCGAGTCCCGCCGCGGCGGCGGAGAAGGCCTGTTCGACGAGGCCGCCGTCGGCGACGGTGGTCCCGGCCATGTCGAGGACGACGAGACCGATGCGGTGCTCCGGGAACTCCATTTTCCTCACCATCCCAGTTCGTTCGCGGTCGTCTCGGCGATCGCCGGCGAGCAGGTCATGCCGCGCCCGCCGGGTCCGGTGACCAGCCACACGCCGTCGCGCACCTGCTGGCGGTGCACGACCCGGCCGGTGTCGACGCACTGCGCGTACACCCCCGCCCAGCGCCGCCTGATCTTCGGCAGCGGGCGGCCGAGGAAGCCCTCGACGACCTCGGTGAGGTGGTCGTAGGGGTCCTCGACGGTGTCGAAGGCGAAGGGGTGTTCGTACTCGTGGGTGTCGCCGATGGTCAGGCCGCCGTCCGCGCGCTGCACCATGAGCAGCTGCATCTTGTGCGCGGTGGCGGTCGGGGTCTGCGCCTGCCCGGCGTTGAGCGCGTCGAGGGCGTCGGAGCGGTACGCCGGGTAGTAGCGGAAGCTGTCGGCGTCGGCGACGGACGTGGTGAGTGGTTCGCCGAGCGGCGCGGTCTGCATCATCTGGAGGCGGACACGGCGGACGGGCAGCTCGGGCCCGGCCAGTTCGCGCACGAGGCCGCCGAGCCAGGCGCCGGTGGCGAGGACGACGACGTCACCGGAGTGCACGTCGCCGTGGTCGTCGCGCACCGCGCGCTCGCCGACGACGTCGCGGACCTCGCGGCCGGGCAGGAAGGTGTAGCGCGGGGAGGCCAACAGGACCTCGCGGAGCCGCAGTTGGGCGGTGCGTGGCTCCACGGCGGCGTCCCGCTCGCACCACAGGGCGGCGCGGAAGTCACCGCGCAGGGCCGGGTTGAGGGCGCGGGCCTCCTCTTCCCCGAGGAGCTCGTAGCCGCGGGCGGCGGCGTCGGGGCGGGTGAGCGCGGCCTCGGCGACGGCGCGCTCGCGTTCGTTGCGTACGAGGGTGAGGGAGCCGTTGGCGCGGAAGCCGAGCCCCGGCACGCGGGCACCGATCTCCTCCCACGACTCCCGGGCGCGCAGGGCGGTGTCGAGCTCCTCGCCGCCCGCGCGGCCGCTCACCCATATCTGTCCGAAGTTGCGCAGGGAGGCCCCGCGGGCCTCGCTCTCGCGCTCGATCTGTACGACCTCGTGGCCGCGTTCCACTGCGTGCCAGGCATGCATGGTGCCCACCACGCCGGCTCCTACGACGATGACTCTCACGGCGGCAACGCTCCTGCGGGCGGGTGGCCCGCGCGGGGCCGAACGGCGACGGGACGGTGAACGGCCTCCCAAGCTTGGACCAGACCCGTTACCTCGACGTGACCTTTCCGGCTGGAGGTGCGGCGAAGGAGTTCTTCAGCCCCGCGCCAGGTGCGTGGTGAACGAGAACCGGTCGCCCCGGTAGAGCGTGCGCACCCGCTCCAGCGGCCGGCCGTCGGTGTCCCGTGACAGGCGGTGGATCAGCAGCATGGGCAGGGCGGGCGGCGTCCCGATGAGCAGGGCCTCGCGCGGGGTGGCGAGGACCGTCTCGATGCGCTCGTCGGCGTCCCCGAAGGCGATGCCGAGCCGGTCGCGCAGGTAGGCGTAGAAGGAGGAGTCCGGCTCGAAGTCCCGGTCGAGGCGCGGCACGCGGGCCACGGACACGTAGGTGCTCTCCAGGCCGATCCGTTCGTCGTCGGCGAGCAGGACGCGCTCCATGTGCCAGACGGGCTCGCCCGCCTCGGCGTCGGTCTCGGCGGCGAGCGCGGCCGGGCACGGGAAGCGGTCGAGGGAGATGAGGTGACGGCCGGGCGTGCGCCCCTGCCTGCGTACGCCTTCGGTGTAACTCGCCAGGGACAGCGGTTGCTCCAGCTTGGGGCCCGCGACGACGGTGCCGCGTCCCTGCCTGCGCAGCCGCCCCTCCAGGAGGAGTTCGCGCAGCGCCTGGCGCACGGTCTCGCGCGCCACCTCGTACCGCTCGGCCAGATCCCGCTCGGTGGGCAGGGCCTGCCCGTCCACCAACTCGTCGGTGAGCGCGGCGATGCGGGCCTTCACGGCGTAGTACTTCGGGATGCGCCCGTGCTCGGGGATGCCCGAGCGGATGGGGGCGCCGGGTGCCTGGTCGAGCAGGTGGGCGGGCGGCTGGGCGGGGTTCGGGTTGTCCACCCGGGGATGTTCGCAGACGTACGTGAATGGTGTGCGGGCGTGCGGGTGTACGGGCCTGGCGGGCGCGGCTCAGCGGCCGGTCGCGCGGAGGCGGCGGTAACGGGCGATCAGGGCGGCGCCGCCGAGGAGGAAGGCGCCGGCGGCGGCCCCGAGGCCGAGCAGGGTGGCGGGACCGGTCTGCGCGAGCTGCTCGATCGGTTCGGGCCGCGCGGTGGGGGACTCCCGGGAGCCATCGGGGATCCGGGAGCTGTCCGGGGCGTCGGCCGTGACGGCGAACCCGTAGTCGTTGGAGTCGCCGACCCAGTCGCCGTCGTCCGCCCTGCGCTGCACCAGCGCGGCCGACGCCACGACGCGGTTCGGCCGGGCGTCGGAGGTGAAGGCGAGGCGGACCCTGACGGTGACGGTCCGGGCGGGGCCGACGGTGAAACCGGGGAAGCCGTCGTCGAGCACGCCGATGTTCTCGTCCTGGTCGGTCTTCTCGAACGGCACGGCCCGCCAGCGCGTCCCGTCGTGGAACTCCAGCCGGATCTGCTCCGGCAGCAGCGGCTGCCGCTGGCCGACGAGGACCAGGATCGGGTGAACGCCGGCGCAGATCTCGTCCGTGGCGTTGGTGAGGTCGATCGCCCACTCCTGCCGGGGCCCGCCGGGCCGGTAGGCGGCGGGCCCCTCGTGGATCCGGGTGTCGAGGGGGAAGTCGACGCGGTCCGCCGGGGCGCAGCTGGGCGGAGGCACGGCGGCGCGACGTTGCTGCCGCACCTGAGGGGCGGCGCCGGACCCCTCCGCGACAGCGGACGCGAGGGCGGTGGCAGCCTGCGGGACGGCCCCCGGCTCCTCCGCGACAGCGGGCGTGGCGGCCACGGCGGGCGCGAGGGCGGTGGCGGGCTGAGGGGCGGTGGCGTGCGGGGCGGCGGCCTGTGGGGCGGCGGTGGGCTCCTCCGCAGCGGTGGGCGTGGCGGCCACGGAGGACGCGAGGGCGGTGGCGAAGGCGGTGGCGAGGGTCGTGGCGACTGTGGTGGCGACGCCGAAGGGGGCAGAACTGCGGAATCGCATGACGGACCTTTGCCGGGGTGTGGTTCGTACGCCGGGGAAGGGGCGGGCCGGTGACGGGGCGGCTTGGGTGCCCCTGAGGGTGGCTGCGGGGGGGCGGACGGGGTGCGGGGGCGGCAGTGGATGGTGACCGGGCTCACCGGCCATGCCCGCGACCCTGCCACGCGGCCACGACCGCCCCGCGGCGCCACCCCCCGGTAGGCCCGATCGGCCGTCCCAGAACCCCACGATCAGTCGAGATCCGGCCCGGGGGGATTGGGCGGGGACGAAGGCACGGCGGGATGGGGCGGGGCGGCGTGAAGGGCCGGAGGTCCCGCGTGAACGGCCGCACGGACCGGCGTGGCAAGCCGGAGGCCCGGCGTGATTGGCCGCAGCGACCGGCGCGGTCGGCCGCAGGGCCGGCGTGCATGGACGGAGGCTCGGCGTCACCGGCCGCAGGCCCAGCGCGCATAACCGCAGACCCGCCGTCACCGGCCGCACGCCCACCGCGCATAACCGCAGACCCACCGCCACCGGCCGCACGCCCACCGCGCATCACCGCAAACCCACCGCCACCGGCCGCACGCCCACCGCGCATCACCGCAAACCCACCGCCACCGGCCGCACGCCCAGAGCGCACGACCGCAAACCCTTCCGCCACCGGCCGCACGCCCACCGCGCACGACCGCAAACCCACCGCCACCGGCCGCACGCCCAGAGCGCATCACCGCAAACCCTTCCGCCACCGGCCGCACGCCCACCGCGCACGACCGCAAACCCACCGTCACCGGCCGCACGCCCAGAGCGCATCACCGCAAACCCTTCCGCCACCGGCCGCACGCCCACCGCGCACGACCGCAAACCCACCGTCACCGGGCCGCACGCCCAGCGCGCACGACCGCAGACCCACCGTCACCGGCCGCACGCCCAGAGCGCATGGCCGCAAGCCCGGGCCCGCTAGGCCGCAAGCCCGGTCCCGCTAGACCGGAGGCGTCGCGTTCGCGCGGCCGAACAGAGGGGCCAGGATCAGCTGGGCGGCGCCCTCCGCGACTCCGCGCGCTCCGCCGGGGGCAAGGGCGACCGGCACCTCCGCTCCCCCGCCGCCACGCCGGACGCGCTCGGCGACGACCGCGCCCACGCCGCGTACGAACAGCTCCGGCGCGGCGAACACCGTCCGCCCGCCGAGCAGGACGCGGTCGATGTCGAGCAGACCCACGAGGTTGCCCGCGGCGGTGCCGAGGACCCGCGCGGCCTCGTCGAGTTCGCCGCGGGCCACGGCCGCGAGGCACAGCACCTCGACGCAGCCGCGGTCCCCGCACTCGCAGAGCGGCCCGTCCAGCCGCAGCACCTGGTGGCCGAACTCGCCCGCTCCGGTGCGGGCACCGCGGTGCAGGGCACCGCCGAGCACGAGCCCCGCGCCGAGCCCGGTGCCCAGATGCAGATACGCGAAGGAACCGGAGGCGTCATCGCCCGCCAGGGCCAGGCCGAGGGCGGCGGCGTTGGTGTCCTTGTCCACGACGACGGGCAGCCCGAGCCGCGCCGCCAACGCGTCCCGCAGCGGAAACCCGTCCCACTCGGGAAACCCGGTCACGCGCCGCAACACGCCCACCACGTGGTCCAGCGGCCCCGGCAACGCGACGCCCACACCACCGGGCCCCGACACCGCACCCGCCTCCCCGTCCGCCAGCAGCCCCCGCACCTCCCCCGCCGCCGCCTCCACGACCGCCTCCGCGCCCGCGCCGAAGTCGAGCGGGGCGCGGCGCTCGGCGACCACCGTGCCCGTCAGGTCGACGAGGACCGCCCGCAGCTCGTCGCGGTCCAGGTGGAGGCCGACCGCGTGGCCCGCCTCGGGCACCAGGCGCAGGACCGTGCGGGGCTTGCCGCCCGTCGAGGCGCGGCGCCCGGCCTCCGCCGCCAGCCCCTCGGCCCGCAGCCGGGCGGTGATCTTGCTGACGGCCTGCGGGGTGAGCCCGGTGCGCTCCGCGAGTTCCAGGCGGCTGATGCCCGCCCGGCCCGCGGCGCGCAGCAGATCGAGCACCAGCGCGGCGTTGTGGCCACGCAGCGCCGACAGGTTCACTCCGGAGTTCACCCTGTTCACGTAGGACTTCACCAGGCCATTGTCCCGCCCGCTTGCACTTTGGCAACACCGTTGCTTAAGTGGATCGCATGACTGCGACTGGCACCGGCACTGGCACCGGCACTACCGGCACTCCCCTCCGCGTCGGCCTCATCGGCTACGGCCTCGCGGGCTCCGTCTTCCACGCCCCGCTGATCGCCGCCACCGAGGGCCTCGCCCTCGACACGGTCGTCACGTCCAACCCCGAGCGGCAGGCACAGGCCCGCGCCGAGTTCGGCGACGGCTTGCGCTGCGCGGCCTCGGCCGACGAGCTGTGGGACCGTGCGGACGAGCTGGACCTGATCGTCGTCGCGTCGCCGAACAAGACGCACGTGCCGCTCGCCACCGCCGCCCTCAAGGCGGGCCTGCCGGTCGTCGTCGACAAACCGATCGCGGGCACGGCGGCCGAGGCACGCGACCTGGCCGCCCTCGCCGACGAGCGCGGGCTGCTCCTGTCCGTCTTCCAGAACCGCCGCTGGGACAACGACTTCCGTACGCTGCGGCAGCTCCTCGCGGACGGCGAGCTGGGCGACGTATGGCGCTTCGAGTCCCGTTTCGAGCGGTGGCGGCCGCAGCCCAAGGGCGGCTGGCGCGAGTCCGGGGACCCGCAGGAGGTCGGAGGTCTCCTCTACGACCTCGGCAGCCACGTCGTCGACCAGGCCCTGGCCCTCTTCGGCCCCGCCTCGCGCGTCTACGCCGAGTCGGACGTGCGCCGCCCGGGCGCGCAGGCCGACGACGACACGTTCATCGCGATCACCCACACGAACGGCGTCCGCTCGCACCTGTACGTGAGCGCCACCACCGCCCAGCTCGGCCCGCGCTTCCGCGTCCTCGGCTCGAAGGCCGGGTACGTGAAGTACGGCCTCGACCCGCAGGAGGCGGCCCTGCGCGAGGGCAGGCGCCCCGCCACGCAGGACCCCTGGGGCGTGGAGCCCGAGACGATGTGGGGCCGGATCGGCTCCGGGGAGTCCCCGCTGACCGGCGGCGGCCGCCCCGTGCGGACGCTGCCCGGCGACTATCCCGCGTACTACGCGGCGATCACCGCCGCCCTGCGCGGCACCGGCGGGAATCCCGTCACCGCGCTCCAGGCCGCCGCGGCCCTGGACGTCCTGGAGGCGGCCCGCCGCTCGGCCCGCGACGGTGTGACGGTGACGCTGTGACCGCCGCACGCAAGACCGCCGCCCCGACCACCACCGCGCCTGCCACCGCCGCCCCGACCACCACCGCACAGAGCACCACCGCACAGAAGACCGCCACCGCACAGAAGACCGCCACCGCACAGAAGACCACCACCGCGCAGAAGACCACCACCGCGCCGGCCATCGAGGAGCTGGAGGCGCAGGAGCGCCGTCTGATCCTGCCCCGCTTCACGTACGACGACGCGTGGGCGCTCGGCTCGCTCCTGGTGGAGCTGGCCCGCGAGCGCCGCGCCCCAGTGGCGATCGACATCACCCGCGGCGGCCAGCAGCTGTTCCACGCCGCGCTGCCCGGCTCGACCCCGGACAACGACGCCTGGGTCCACCGCAAGCGCCGCGTCGTCGAGCGCTACGGCTGCTCGTCCTACCTGGTCGGCTCCCGCTTCCGCGCCAAGGGCACGACCTTCGAGGACTCCTCCCGCCTGGACCTCGACACGTACGCGGCACACGGCGGCGCGTTCCCGATCGCGGTCGAGGGGGCGGGGGTCATCGGCGCGGTGGTGGTGTCGGGGCTGCCGCAGGTGGAGGACCACGCGCTGGTGGTGGAGGCGCTGGAGCGGTTCACCGCGGCCTGACCGCCCCTGTTCCAGGAAGCCCCGTACGCCCTCTACGCGCCCTCCCCTACGCTCCCTTCAGCTCCTGCCGCTGCCGCCCCAGCCCCTCGATCTCCAGCTCCACCACGTCCCCGGCCCGCAGATACGGCTTCGGCTCGGGCTGCCCCATGGCGACGCCCGCCGGCGTACCGGTGTTGATGACGTCACCGGGGTAGAGCGTCATGAACTGGCTTACGTAGCGCACGACTTCCGCCACCGGGAAGATCTGCTCGGCGGTCGTGCCGTCCTGCTTCAGTTCGCCGTTGACCCAGAGCTTCAGGGACAGCGCCTGCGGGTCGGGGACTTCGTCGGCGGTGACCAGCCAGGGGCCGAGCGGGTTGAACGTCTCGCAGTTCTTGCCCTTGTCCCAGGTGCCGCCCCGCTCGATCTGGAACTCCCGCTCCGACACGTCGTGCGCCACCGCGTATCCCGCGACGTGCGCCAGCGCCTCCTCATGGGACTCCAGATAGCGCGCCGTACGTCCGATGACCACGGCGAGCTCGACCTCCCAGTCGGTCTTCACCGAGCCGCGCGGCACCAGCACGGTGTCGTCCGGGCCGATCACCGTGTCCGCCGCCTTGAAGAAGACGACGGGCTCGGCCGGCGGCTCGGCCCCCGCCTCGCGGGCGTGGTCGTGATAGTTGAGGCCGATGCAGACGACCTTGCCGATGCGGCCGACCGGCGGCCCGACCCGCAGCCCCTCGGCCGCCAGCGCCGGCAGTACCCCGGCGCCCGCGGCGGCCCGTATCCGGTCGAGGGTGCCCGCGTCGGAGAGCAGCGCTCCGTCGATGTCCGTGACCAGCCCCGACAGGTCCCGCAGGGTCCCGTCGGCGTCGAGCAGCGCGGGGCGCTCCGCCCCGGCCGTACCGACACGCAGCAGCTTCATGGTCGAACTCCATTCCTTCGGTAGCCCGGCCGATGGATGCGGCCATCGGAGGTCAGAGGTTGGTCGATCGTCCAAGGTCGCCGTCCGCCCCGCAAGACCCCGTTCACGTACTGGACCCTTACCGGGCGGTAGTAAGGAGGCGTTCCCGGTCACCCGGCCGCGGCCGCCAGCGGGGCACCGCCCGGCATGTCCCGGTACAGCGCCGCCCGCTCGACCGCGCTCCAGGTCGTGCTGGTCACCACGTACAGCGCGGCGGCCAGCGGCACCACGGCCACCGTGAACAGAGTCATGAACGACATCAGCGGCATCACCTTCGTCATCGCGGCCATGCCCGGCACCTGCCGCTCCCCGGCCGCGGGCTGCGGTGCGGACGCCATCTGCCGCTTGGTGCGCACGTAGTTGAACGTGGCGACCGCCGCGACGACGGCGAACAGCGCCAGGTACACCAGGCCCTGCGCCCCGAACAGCCCGCCGTCGGCCAGCGCGTCGGTCCACCGGCCGCCCAGGGGCGCGGTGAAGAGCGTGTGGCCGAGCAGCCCGTTCGCCTCGCCGCCGATGCTGGAGCTGGAGAAGAGGTGGTACAGCAGGAAGAACGCGGGCAGTTGGAAGAGGCTCGGCAGGCACCCGGAGAGCGGCGAGACCTGCTCCGTGCGGTGGAGTTCGAGGACCGCCTTCTGGAGCTTCTCGGGGTTCTTGGCGTGCTTCTTGCGCAACTCCGCGATCTGCGGCGAGAGCTTGGCGCGCGCCTTCTGGCCACGGGCCGAGGCGCGCGACAAGGGGTGGACGAGCAGTCGTACGCAGGCCGTGAAGAGCACGATCGCGGCGGCGGTGGCCGAGGCGTGGAAGAGGGGGTCGAGCAGGTCGGCGAGGTTCTCGACCAGCCTGGCGAACAGGGACATGAAAGCGGACATGGAGAAGCCCTCCGAGGGTCTCGTCGTGCCGGAAGAAGAAGCGACGGAAGACGTCGCGTCGGCGTGACGACCCGCGAGGGGTGGGCTGTGCGCTGATCCGGGGTGCTGTGGTGCTGCCGGAGTCCCCTACGCGGCCGTCAGGAGGGGACGGCCGGGCGCTCGGGGGCGCCTGCGGCCCCGGGCGTCGGGGTCGCGCTGGGGCAGGAAGGCGGTGCGCCGTTCACGGTCGCGGATGGCCGTGCGCACTCTGGTGCGGGGCACGACGGGCGCGCAGCGCGCGGCGATCACGGAGCAGACGGCGAGGGCGGAGCCCGCGGCGGCGGTCGCGGCGAGCGCGACGGCGGCGGTCAGGCCGCCGGTGTCGACGAGGACGAACTCGACGAGCAGGAACATGAGGAGCAGGGCCGGACGGGCGGCGGCCTGCCACCCACGGATGAGTTCCCGCACGGTCGTCCCTCCGCTCTGCGCTTTCCTGCGACCCAGGGTGTGTCGTACCGCCCGTTATACAGGATCGGCCTCGATCGGCTGAAGGAGTCGTCGGGGTCTGGCCAGGGCCCGGCTGACCGGATCCGCAGGTTCCAGATCGAGTCCGGGGCCCGGCAGCATCTCCACGTCCTCGACGGGTACGAGGATGCCGCAGGCCGGGCAGTCGCCGACGACGCCCAGATCCGTGCCGCACGCGCCATGGCGGAAGATCCGCAGGGGTTTGCCCTCGGTGAAGTTGTCGCGGCCCCAGGCACCGAGCGCGCACAGGGTCCGCCACAGCTCCCGGCCGCGCTCCGTCACGACGTACTCATGGCGCGAGGGAACGTCCGCGCAGGGCCGCTTCTCCAGGACCCCCGCCGTGACGAGCGTCTGTAGCCGCCCCGCCAGTACGGCGCGCGGGATGCCGAGGTGCACGAGGAAGTCGTTGTAGCGCCGCACTCCGTAGAGCGCGTCGCGGACGACGAGCAAGGTCCAGCGCTCGCCGATGACCTCCAACGCGCGGGCCATCGAGCACTGCTGGGAGACGTAGTCCTTGCCGAGAGCCATGCGTCCACCTTAGTCGACTTGAGACAAAAAGGTTCAGTGACTGAACCTCCTGCTGCTACGGTGATCCGCACCTCAGGAGTTCATTCACCGAACCGTTAACGCTGAACCATTAACGCTGAACCATGGAGGCGTCGAGCCATGCCCCGCTCCGCACCGGGCGATCCCACCGCCCCGGCCACCGCACCGCCCCCGCCCGCCCCGGCCAAGGGCACGGCACATCCCACGGCCCATCACGCGGCCGAGAAAACCCCCCGCCCCGCCGCGACCCTCGCCGTCACGAGCGCCGCCACGTCCGTGGCCCTGATGACCTACACCGCGCCGGCGGTGATCCTCCCCGACACGGCGGCGTCCCTCGGCACCTCCCTCACCGCCCAGGCCTGGCTACTCAACGGCACCCCGCTGGGCCTCGCCGCGTTCCTCCTGGCCGCCGGCAGCATCGCCGACGACCACGGCCGGCGGCGGGTGTTCCTGTGGGGCACGGCCGGGCTCGGCGTCACCACGGCGCTGGGCGCGCTCGCGCAGTCCACGCTGCTGTTCACCCTGGCCCGCGTCGCCCAGGGCGCGGCGAGCGCGGCCATCCTCGCGACCAGCCTCGGCCTGCTCGTGCACGCGTTCCCCGCGGGGCACGGCCGCGTCAGGGCCACCGGTATCTGGGGGGCGTGCGTCAGCGGTGGCATCGCGGTGGGCCCGCTCGCCGCGGGCGCCATCGCCGCTGCCGACTGGCGTTGGGCGTACGCCGTGCTGGGCGTCGCCTCACTGATCGTCGCCGCGTTCGCCCCCCGCGCGCTGACGGAGTCCCGTACCCCGCGGGGCGGCCGGACCGACCTCGCCGGGGCGCTCACGCTCGGCCTCGCGGCGACCGCGCTGGTGGCCGCGCTCACCCTGGGCCGCGACGGCTGGCTGCGCGCGCCGGTGGGGGTGCTGCTCCTGGCGGCCGTGCTGCTCACCGCCGTGTTCGTCGCCGTGGAGCGCCGCGTGGCGGCGCCGGTCCTGGACCTGGCTCTGCTGCGCCGCCCGCTCTTCCTCGCCTCCTCCACCGGCGCGCTGTTCACCGGCCTCTCCGTGATCGCGCTGTTCAGCTACCTGCCCGCGCTGCTCCAGCACACGATCGGCATGTCCGCGATGGGCGCCGCCTGGCTGATCTTCCTGTGGTCCGGCGCCTCCTTCGCCGTGGCGCTCCAGACGAGGCGGCTCGCGGGCCGGATCTCCGCACGCCACCAGCTCGCCCTCGGCTTCGCGCTGCACGCCGTCGCCGTCCTGACGATGCTGGGCGCGGCCTCGTCCGGCTCGTGGCTCCGCCTCCTGCCCGGCCTCGTGATCTCCGGCGCCGGCAGCGGCCTCCTGAACGCGGCGCTCCCGCTGCTGGCCGTCGAATCCGTGCCCGCCGACCGCGCGGCGATGGGATCGGGGGCCAACAACACGGCGCGGTACATCGGTTCGGCGGCGGGCGTCGCCCTGATGATCGCGATCTCCACGGCCTCGGGGGACCTCGCGCACGGGGCGGACGTCGCGATGGTGGTCTCGGCGGGGCTAGCCGTCCTGGCGGCGGCGGGGATCCTGCTGCTGCGGGAGCGGCGGGGCTAGGCCCGCGTACGGCGGCCCCCGGTTCCCGGTTCCTACCGGGGCCGCATGGACCGCAGGGTCCCCCACACGACGAGCCGGTACTTGGAGGTGTACTCGGGGGTGCAGGTGGTGAGCGTGATGTAGTACCCCTGCGCGCGGTACCCGTACCCCTCCCGCACCTCGCTGCGCGGCACGCTCCGGATGACACCCCCGTCGCGGGCGGAGGTCCGCGCCAGCCGCTTGTCGACGACGTACGTATATACGGCGCTCCGGGTCTCGACCCGCAGCTCGTCCCCTCTCCGCAGCCGGTTGATGTACCGGAAGGGCTCGCCGTGCGTGTTGCGGTGCCCGGCGAGGGCGAAGTTCCCGGCCTCGCCGGGCTGGGCGGTGCGGGGGTAGTGCCCGGCGTACCCCTGATTGAGGACGCCGCCCTTGCTGATCCCTTCGGCGACGGGGACACGGACGCCGATCCTCGGGATGCGGAGGATGGCGTAGGCCTGATTCCAGCGGGGGGCGGGACCGTCCGGTGCCCCGGTGACGCCCCCCGAGGAAGAAGAGGACGAGGAAGGAGAGGAGGGAGGCGTGGAAGGCGAGGAACGCGGATATGGCGAAGACGGCAAGGAAGGCGAGGAGGGCACCTCAAGATCCGAGTTCCCCCACTTCCCCCACTCCTCACCCCACTCCTCCTCAAGGGCCTCAACCGTGCGCTCGGCGGCGGCGCGGGCCTGCCGGTTGGTCCACCACAGCTGATGGGCGACGAGTAGCAGGAGTACGAGCCCCAGCGTGACGGCGACCTCGGCACCGCCCCACAGCACGCGCACCCCGAGGGCCCGCCGAGCGCCGCGCCCCTGCTGCACCACCGGAACAGGAACCCGCTCCCGCACGACGCCTCCCTCACACCCCCCGCGGCGGACGGCCGCCCGGAGGATAGGCGCTGCCTCCCCAACAATCCATGGCCGTCCCCGGCCAACCGATCCCAGACGCCGGACGGGCCCTGCTGCAGAGGACCCGCTCGGCAGTACGGTGTCCCGTATGCGCCCCGAGAAGCCTGCCGCCGCTGCCGATCACGTCGACGCCGACCACATCGCCGAAGCCGCGCGCCTGGAACGCACGGCCGGCCTGTACCCGGAGGACGCCGAACACCTGCTCCTCCAGGCCGCCGCCCACCTCGAACTGGCCGGCGCCCGCGACCGCGCGACGACGCTCTACGACCGCCTGCTCTCCGCGGACGCCGAGCGGCCGCCGTCCGCCCCCCTCCTGATCCGCGCCCTGAAGGCCTCGAACCTCTGGGAGTACGGCCATGAGGCGGAGGCGAGGGCGATCATCGAGGGCGTGCGCACGGCGGCACCCCGGGACCCGGCGCCGTGGGTGATCGTCGCGGAGTCCCTCGAATCCCACGACGAACTGGAACAGGCCCACGCCACATTCACGGAGGCGGCGACCCTGCTCCTCCCTGCGGGGACGCAGAACCCCCCGCACGCGACGCACCCGATCCTCTTCGGCCGCCACCGCGTACGCCGCATGCTGGGCGCCGACCACGACACGTGGGACGCCTTGGCGGACCAGGTGTCCACGTCCCCCGTCCCCCTGGACGAACTGCACGACCCGAAGCGGGTCTGGTCCCTCGGCTCGGAGAACCCCGCGGAACTCCGCGCGGAGATCACCCGCCTCCAGGCGGAACTGGGCTCGTACCGCCAGGCGTTGTCACGCCCCTTCCCGGTGGCGATCCTGCACTGGCCGGAACGGGAACTGACAGAACTCCTGACGGCGTACCCGTCCCTCACCGCCGAATACCCCTCCCACGAGGAGCACTTGGCGACCATAGAGTCCTCCTTGCGCGAACTGTCCGCCTCCGGCACCCCGAACCTCGGCATCGTCACCGGCACGGTCCCGTCCTACGAGGCCTTCGCAGCCTCAGAATCCACACCCCCGACCGACCCGGACCTGCTCCCCCAGTACGCGACGACACTGGCGGCACGGGGGCGGGCAGTGGCTTGGCCGCCGGAGGGGGCGGAGGGGTGTTGGTGCGGGTCGGGGCGGATGTACGAGGAGTGCCATGGGTAGCGTGCCGCGTCTGCTCGGAAGCACAGCCTCCGCTCCCGCCGCAAGCACATGGCCGACCGGATGACCGGCGCACGGCCTCCGGGCGATCGCCGCGGGGAAAGGCAGCGGTAGCGGGTCGGTCCGTACATCCCGGCCTCACGCCCGCCGTGACAGCGGAATCGGCAACTGCGCCAGTTCCGCAGGACTTCCACCCCTTGTCCGACCTCTGCACTACGGTCACTATCGATCATATTTATCGGCCGTGACCCCGAGGCGAGGAAATGACCACCGACTGGCAGTTCGACGTGCCCACCGCAGGGAGCAAGCACCTCCCGCCGGACGCGCGGTACATGGAGGCGCTCAGCAGCCAGGGCTACGGATTCGAGGTGGCCATCGCCGACCTCGTCGACAACTCCATCGACGCCGGAGCCAAGGATGTGGTCATCCACTTCCTCCGGGACGGGGACCAGTTGGTGAGCCTCCTGGTCGTGGACGACGGCAAGGGAATGAGCGACGAGGAACTGGACGTCGCCATGACCGTGGGCGGCCGCCGCGACTACAGCAAGCGAGCTCTCGGCATGTTCGGTACGGGACTGAAGTCCGCATCGCTCAGCCATGCCTCCTCCGTCACCGTGGTCAGCACGACCAAGCGGACCCGGACGGCCGGACGCCGATGGCTGATGGAACGCGCCGTCACCGGCTTCCAGTGCGACATCGTCGACCCGGACTACGCCCAGAACCTCGTCGACCGGTATGCAGACCGGCCGATCCTCTGGCAGGGCACAGTCGTGCGATGGGACGGGGTCAAGGACTTCCCCAAGCACGGCGGGGGCGGCCAGACGGACCGCTATCTCCACCGGACGATCAACAAGCTGGGCCTGCACCTCGGCCTGTACTTGCACCGCTTCCTGGCCCGCAACGACTTCAACATCACCATCGCGGTGGAGGACGTACGGAGCGGCACGGAGTACCTGAACTTCGGCGTCGAGCCGCTGGACCCCTTCGGCTACCCGGTCAGCGGCCACGCCGACTACCCACGCAGGTTCACCGCCACTCTTCCCTCGGTCGGCGACGTCGTACTCGATGCCCACATCTGGACCCCGAAGTCCAATGTCGATGAGTACAAGGCGGTCGGCTCGGTCCTCGACCGACAAGGCTTCTACTTCTACCGCCACGACCGCCTGGTGCAGGCGGGCGGCTGGAACAATTTCCGTCAGCCCGAGCAGCACCTCTCCCTGGCGCGCGTGGCCGTCGACCTGCCTGAAGCCCCCGCTGATGTCTTCCGCCTGACCGTGAAGAAGGCCGGCGTCGAAGCCTCCCCTGAGTTCACCTCAGCCCTGGAGAAGGCAACGGACAGCGAGGGGCGTGCCTTCCTCCAGTACCTGGCCGACGCCGACACCGTCTATCGCGAGGCCCGCAAGCGCTCCGGCACCACGCGCAGGCCGGTGATCCCACCGGGCAAAGGCATCGATCCGTCCGTGCGGGAGACCATCATGGACGAGCTCCCGGCCATTCCGCTTGAGGACCCCGTCTCGTTCCGCTGGCTGAAGCTCGACAACAGCCTGTTCTTCGACATCGACCGGGAGAACCGCACGGTCGTCCTCAATCAGCACTACCGGGCCGCGATCCTGGGCGGCCGCCGCGGCGGGCTCAACGACGCCCCCGTCCTCAAATCCCTGATGTACGTCCTACTGCACCAGGTCTTCGAAAAGGAGTACAGCGGCAGCCGCGAGAAGGACAACCTTCAGCTGTGGCAGTCGATCCTGGTGTCCGCGGCCCGGGCAGAGCTTGAACGCGTGGGCGACGATGACTGACTTGAACACGAACGTTCCCTGGGGGCAGGTCGAGGAGTACTTGGGTTCCGGACAGGCAACGGCCTTCCCGCTCTCCCGCTCGGGTGACCACCCGCAGGTGTCGTACGTCGTCGAGCACGGGGGAAGAGACATCGCCCTCCACGTCGGCCTGGGCAGCAGAGAGCGTCCACCGCAGGCCGCCCTGCCGACCATCCGCATCGACCAACTCGCGGATCGGGGCAGCCGATTCGCGCGAATACGCACCACCCAACCGTCGCTGATCCGCGACTTCCACGATTTCCTTTGCGCGGTCGCCGACCGGATCGTCACTCATGGCCGCACCCTGGCGCAGGCCTATGCGGAAACGGTCAGGGCCTGGAGCGCCCTGCTCAACAAACCGCGCGCCCTGAACCTCGAAAAACGTCTCGGTCTTATCGGTGAGCTTGCCGCGCTCCGCTCGCTCGCCGGGGAATACGGCTGGACCACTGCAGTCGAGGCCTGGACCGGACCAGACGGCGAAGAGCACGACTTCGGCCTGCCCGAATGCGATCTGGAGGTGAAGACCACTTCCTCGGAGCAGCGCCGCCACACCATTCACGGACTCACCCAGCTCGATCCCGCACCCGGCCGCCCGCTGTGGTTCGCCTCGCTCCAGCTCACGCGCGGTGGTGCTGGCGGACAGACCCTCGGCGACTGTGCCGAAGCCATACGCCATGAAGTGGCCGAGCATGCCCCGGCAGCGCTGACCACGCTGAACCGGCGTCTGACCGCTGCCGGCTGGTCCGAGGGGTGCGCCGACGACGAGCGTTGGACACCCCGCGCCCCGCTCCTCGTACTAGACGCCACCACGCTGCCCCGGATCGACCTTTCCGTCCTGCCCACCGAGACACGCGAGCGGATCTCGTCCGTCCAGTACACGATCGACGTCACGAACCTGCAGCCCTCGCCCCAGCCCCTGCCCGCCCTGGCCGACTTCCGGCTTCCGTAAGCCCGAGGACCTTCGATGACCAACCCCGCAGCCATCCGGCTCACCCTGCACAAGTCGGCTCTCGCAGGTATGCAGGCCCGGCCGAAGAGCCTGGCCCGGGCCCTCGCTTACCAGGCGGAGGAGGAGGGCCCCGAGGCGGTCGCACACGCGACCGAAGAGGACTTCCAGGATGTCCTCTACACCTCGCACTCGACGGACCAACTGGTCGAGCTGTGGCGCAAGCAGCTCACCCAGTGGGACTACGCGGAAAACCCCGGCTGGACCGAGACCGCTCCCCGTACCGATGAACGCCGAGGCGCGGTGCTCGACCTGCTGGGGCTCAGCGAGGAGACCAAGAAGCTGCTCGTTGCGCTGGTGCCGGTGCCGCGGGCGGCCGGACAGGTCGTCATCGCCACGGAGCGCACCCCCTGGTACACGCCGCAGTCCCAGCAGGGCCGCACCTGGTACTGGCCCGCCTATCGCCGGCTGCTCACGGAGAAGGGCTGGCCTGAGACGGGGATCGCGAGCTTGGACGCGGCCTCCGACAGCGTGGTCGCGCACCTCGCCGACCCGACCTCCGCGGAGGCGTATCAGTCCAAGGGCCTCGTCGTCGGTTATGTGCAGTCGGGCAAGACCGCCAACTTCACCGGCGTCATCGCCAAGGCCATTGACGCCGGCTACCGGCTGGTCATCGTCCTCGGCGGCACCCTCAACCTGCTACGGGCACAGACCCAGCGGCGTCTGGACATGGAACTTGTGGGACGGGAGAACATCCTGCGTGGAGCCGCCGAGTACGAATCGGACTACGCGGACGACCCGGCCTGGTCCAAGGGCAAGTTCCTCACCCATGGCGGGCTGCCCTCAGCTCTCGGCGGGTTCGACATCGTACGGATGACGACGCGGGACAACGACTACAAGAGCCTCCTCCAGGGGATCGTGGCCCTGGAGTTCGAGAAGCAGGAGCCCGCGCTTCCCCTCCACGACCCTCGGAATCTGCACCGCTCCTCGGCCCGGCTGATGGTCGTCAAGAAGAACAAATCCGTCCTCACCAAGCTGGTGAAGGACCTCAACAAGATCAAGACGCCGCTGTCGGAGATCCCCGTCCTGATCATCGACGACGAGTCCGACGAGGCATCGGTCAACACGGCCAACCCGAACAAGCCGGACGCCGAGCGCACCGCCATCAACCAGAAGATCTCCGAGCTCCTGGGCATGCTCCCGCGCGCGCAGTACGTCGGCTACACGGCGACCCCCTTCGCCAACGTCTTCGTCGACCCCAGCGACACCGAGGACATTTTTCCCAAGGACTTCATCGTCTCGCTCCCCCGGCCCACCGGGTACATGGGCGTACAGGACTTCCACGATCTCGATTCGCCCCTGCCTCCCGAGGAGCGCACCTTCGCCAACTCCAACGAGCGGGCGCACGTGCGCGACATCCACCTCGCCTCCGACGAGGATGACACAGCGCTGCAGCAGGCCATGGACATGTTCGTCCTGACGGCCGCGATGAAGCTCTACCGCGAGGCCAACGGACTCGGCGACCGCTACTTCCAGCACCACACCATGCTCATCCACGAATCCGTGCGCACAGCGGCGCACCGTGAACTTCTGGGTCGGGTCGCTCAGTTGTGGTGGAACTCCGGCTATACGGGTCCCTCCGGGCGTGAACGCCTGCGCAAGCTCTTCGAGACCGACCTCGCCCCCGTCTCGCACGTCCGCGCCGACGGCCACGCGACACCCACCTCGTACGACGAGCTGGCTCCCTATATCGGCGCGGCTGCCATTCGCATCGGTGGCGACGACCGGCCGATCATCGTCGTGAACGGTGACAAGGACATCGAGACCGGCGAGGCCGACTTCGACAAGCGGTCGATCTGGAAGATTCTGATTGGCGGTCAGAAACTCGCCCGCGGGTTCACGGTCGAGGGCCTCACGGTCACCTACTACCGCCGACGCACCAACAACGCCTCCACCCTGATGCAGATGGGCCGCTGGTTCGGATTCCGGAAGGGCTACCAGGATTTGGTCCGCCTCTACCTGGGACGTGAGGAGGCAATGGGCAATAAGGACATCGACCTGTACGAGGCCTTCGAGGCGATCTGCCTTGACGAGGAGACGTTCCGTGAGCAGCTCCGGCAGTACGCGGAACCGGTTGACGGCAAGCCACAGGTAACGCCAGCCCAAGTGCCACCGTTGGTTTCGCAGCACCTGTCATGGTTGCCGCCTGCGAGTGCAAACAAGATGTACAACGCTGAGCTTCTTGAAATCCGCTCTCCCGGGAAACCGATTGAGCCCGCTGCGTACCCGACCAAGGCGGCTGCCATCAAGCGCAACACCGAGCGCTGGCGCCCTCTGCTTGACCTCCTCAGCACGGAACCTATCGCCTTCACCAGCAGGCCTAGCAGCACCACAAAGGCACGGACCTTCAAAGCCCTCACCGGCAGGGTCGGCCACGGTGAGCTGGTTGGCTTGTTGGCGCAGTTGGAGTGGGAGCGTCCAGGCCACTTCACCCCGCACCTCACTTACCTAAGTCAGCTGGATGGCAGCCTCGCCAAGGTCGAAGACTGGCTGGTGATTGCTCCTCAGTTGTCCTCCGGAAGCGTCGAAGCTTCCATCCTCGGATCCATGCCTCTGTCACTAGTGAGACGTAGCAGGCAACCGGGCAAGGTCTCCTTCGGTCGCATTGCGGGTGTTGAGCACCGAAATGTTGCACAGACGCTTATCGACGACGTTGACACACAGCCGACCATAGGCGGCCCCGGACAACTCATGACCCCTGCACGCGGAGTTGTCTTGCTCTACCCGGTAGTAGAGGGGACCAGCCAGCTAGACGTCAGAGCTGCTGCTCCCGACGGCGTGGCTGACCCCTCCTGCATCATCATGGCCTGCACGCTCTTCGCGCCGAAGAGCGCCAACGACCAGGCACGCCAACTCGTCCGCTTCCGCACAAAAGACTCAGGCCACCGCTTCGATGCAATAATTCCGCAAGCTGGATAAGCCCACACAGACACCAGACAACTGTACGGGGAGAGCACTTGCTGCCTCTTGACTACTCGGCCGCGACCAGCATCGCAACCGATGAAACGTTACGAAACGACCCTGAACTCGCGGCCGTCCACGAGTACCTGCGCGGAGCCGACCCGACAGGTGAACGGTTCGCCAGAGTACTTCGCGAGACCATTGATCAATTGCTCAACGGAGAAGCCACTGGCCGGTACGACTGGAAAGAACTGTTCAAGACCGAGAAAACGCATGCAGGCACGCTCGTCGAGATCAATCTTCAGCGAGAATTCAAGTTCCGAGACGGCAATGCAATGGACTACCGCATCGCCGGCATTGAGGTCGACTGCAAATATTCACAGCAGTTCGGCGGTTGGATGATACCGCCGGAGGCCGTAGGACACGTCTGCCTGCTCGTCTGGGCCGACGACTACAAGAACCAGTGGAGCGCCGGCCTCTTCCGCGTCCAGGACGAGTGGCTCAACCGCGGCGGAAACCGGGACTTGAAGCTTACCGTGAAGGCGCAGTACCGGAGCCGCATCGCGTGGCTCTGGCACAATGCCGATCTCCCGGAGAATGTTCTGCTTCACATGAACCCGATCGATCGCGAGGCTGTTTTTTCCTTCAAGTCCGGGCAGCAGCGCCTGAACGAACTCTTCCGGCGGGTGCAGCAACGCCGTATAGGCCGGAATGTGGTACGCACAGTAGCTCAGCAAAAGGACTACATGAAGCGGGTTCGGGGCAACGGAGGGTCTCGCTCCGCCCTCAGAGCAGAGGGAATCCTCATCATGGGTGACTATGAGAGCCACCGGAAGATCGCCGGGCAATTACAGATCCCGGTCCCTCGCGAAGGCGAGTTCGTAAGCGTTCGCGTAACTACGGCTCGGCCGCACCACCGCCATCAGCCGCTTGCTTTCATTGACGGCAGCAACTGGGTGGTAGCCGCATCTGACGATCCTCCGCTCATGGCCCCGAAACTACCGACAACCGCATCTTCAACGATCCCCGACTTGTTCAGCAGAAATGCTGACTGAGCCATGCAGAGATGAAATGCCACTAACCGCTGCCCAAAAAGCCCTTGTCGACACACACTTGCAGGACCCCGAGGCCATCAGAGCCGTCCTGTTGGGGTTGTGCTGGAATGAGTCAGCCCTCTCCTCAGCGGCGGATATTGAGATGCTGCAGGGCGAGACGCTGACTGAAGCATGCGACCGCCTCGACCTCGGCTGGAATCCTGCCTGGCTGTCCGCAGCTGGTTTCAGCGCCTACGATTCTGCCGGCACGGCTCTCGAAGAGACCGCCCACACTGCGGGCAAAGTCGTGTGGGAACCTGCGGTCCGGACGTGCCGCTTGGATGACAAGGTTCCTGACACTGCTTCGGGTATCCGCCATCGCCGACGCGTGTCGGGTGAGCTGGCTGTGCTGGCCATATGGGCGCGCACAGTGACTGAACGCAGCATGCAAGTGCCGCGGCCGCTCGAGCAGTCCGGAGGAACGCGTGGCGCCCTCTTCCGTGACCTGCTGATCTATTTTCTGCAGCGCAGCCTTCCGGATGGCTGGCAGGTCCGGCATGAGGTCCCTCTCACTCACATCCGAGGTCTTCACATGCGTCGAGACGTAGGGGACAGAAAGAGCGACATTCTCATCATCGATAGCGGCCACCGCCTGGTGGCGGCACTTTCGTCTAAGTGGACGTGGCGCTCTGACCGGGGCACGGAAGCCGCACAGATGGTGCCGCTCACGAGGTACAGGCCAGATGTTCCCTACGCCATGGCGACCGCCGAGTTCCCACGAGCGGCCAGCGTCGCGCGCGAGAGCATCGAAGACCGCACCTACCATCTGTGTCCTGGTTGGGCCGGCGCTTGGATGGCAGTGAATGAACTCCCGCCGGAAGCTTCGGCCCGCGACCGCTGGCCGGACTTGGCGTCGCTGATGCGAGAGGGGGACTCCCGCGCGGAGGCACTAGCCTTGAATGGTCTTGAAGTCCTGGTGGAGGACCTGAAGAACAGCGGCGACATCTTGTAGCAGCACATCGGAGACCTCACAGATGCCCAGTAGCGAATGGGAACCGCCTGCCGGTTCCTGGGCCTCGTCCGCGGCCCGACGCCGGAACATGCAGGCCATCCGAAGCAGGGACACGAAGCCGGAGTGGATGATCCGGAGGCTGGTTCACGCGCAAGGTCTGCGCTACCGCGTTGCGGCCAAACCGCTGCCGGGCCTGCGCCGGACCGCGGATATGGTGTTCCGTTCGACTCAGGTCGCGGTGTTCATCGACGGGTGCTACTGGCACGGATGCCCCGAACACTACGTGCCGCCGAAGACCAACTCTGGCTACTGGTCGGACAAAGTGCTGCGGAACGTGACCCGTGACCGGGACACCGATCAGCGCCTCACTGAAGCAGGATGGCTCGTGCTCCGATTCTGGGAGCACGAGCCCGCGGAGAAGTGTGCGTCCGAGATCGCTGCCGCTGTACTGGAGCGTCGAGCGCCAGCACCGGAGACCTGCGGGGACAGCTGATCAGCTCTCCTTGCGATCACGCTCGCGTGCAGCCCTCAAAACGTCCATGATCGACTCCCCGACGGCCCTGGCCACAGGCGGCGGGAAGGCATTGCCCACTTGGCGATACTGTGCGGTTTTGCCGCCGGAGAATCTCCACTCCGGGGGAAATCCCTGAATCGATGCCGCCTGCTCCACGGTGAGCATGGGTCCACCGTCTCCGAAGAGATCGCGGCCCTCAGTCTTCTTCTCCCTGCAAGTTTCGGCATCATTGGCGACACCGAGGCCGGAAACGCCCAACAGCCGCCATGCGGCCTTGGCGCGACTGGGACCGAGGTCTGCCCCGCCATGCTTCTTCGACCCGCCGACCAGCGTGGGCGCGATACCTCCGCCTTTCCCCTTCAGCTCGGCATCACGCTTCCTGGCTGTCGTAAGCCAGCGGTCATATGCAGCCCGGGCCTGCTCCGCGTAGGGTCCCTCGAAGTACGGCTCGTACCGCTTGAGCATCGACTTCTCCAGACTCTTCGCCACGCTGACCGGGTCCTCATGAGTAGGCGTCGGCCACTCGTACTTGACGTCCTTGAGGACCTCTTTGCGGATAGCTACGAGAACGGCTCGCGGACGAAGCTGCGGGACGCCGAAGTCGCTGGCCTCCAGGACGCCCCAGTTGCATACCTCGTAGCCGAGCCCGGAATCGTAGGCCTGCTGGCCGTCGACGCCCGTATACCATCCGCCCTGAAGCTTGGCGACGATCCAGTCGCGGTAGTCGGAGAACTTCGGGTCCATGATCCCGCGTACGTTCTCGATCATCACTGCGCGGGGCTCAAGTTGGTCGACGAGTTCCAGCATGCGCGGGAATAGGTCACGCTCGTCATCTCGGCCGAGCTGCTTTCCGGCATGCGAAAATGGCGGGCACGGAACTCCACCCGCGAGTAGATCCAAACCGTTGGACTGGAGCAGCGTGCCACTCTTCTTCAGGTCCCGGGCAGGTTCAAAATCCTTGACGTCCGTCGCCAGAACGTCGCAGTACTCTCTTTCCCAGGCCCATGCATCGCGCTCACTGATGTTCTGGCCGAGCGTCGCAGCTGCGTGTGGATCGATTTCAACCAGCGCGAGATGCCTGAACCCGGCCTGATGCAGACCAATGGCCTGTCCACCTGCCCCAGCACAGATCTCCACAGAGGTGTACTCAAGCTCATTCATGCGGGTCATGCCCCTCCTTACCGATGCGCAGCGGCGGGCACTCTGCGCGCACCACCATCACAGAGGGTGACAGAACCCACTGACAACGAGACCTACCTAAGTGTGCAGCACGCGACACAGTTCGTTGAACGCACCCTCCGTCACTGCGAACACTTATACGATATTGCGCATGCGGACTCCTGCGTGGACTGAAGATGAGCTCGTACTTGCCGGCGCGCTCGTGGTGAGGAACGGCTGGCACGAGCTGCGGACGGGAGACTCTGAGGTTCAGGAACTGTCGGAGCTGCTCCGTTCGCTGCCCCTGCATCCCGCAGAGGCCCAGGTCCTCCCTGGCTTCAGGTCTCCGGACAGTGTCAGCAGAAAGACCACTGACTTCGCCTCTAACCACCCCAGCTATAGCGGCAAGGGGACCCGGTGCGGTGAGCCCACGCGGCTGATGATCAGAGCCTTCATGGATCGCGAGCAGGAGATGCTCGCAGCCGCCGACGCGATCGAGGATGGTATCGGCTCGGGGCAACTGCAGCTCATTCCACTCCAGCCGGACGAAGTCGACGAGGTCGGCTTCACCGCCGTCGAAGGCCGGCTGCTGGCCCGTCGGGCGCTCGCACGCGAGCGGGATCCGAAGCTTCGCCGACTGAAGATCAAGCAAGCTCGACAAAGCGGTCGGCCTCTGCGCTGCGAGGTCTGCGCCTTCGATTTCGCTCGCACGTACGGGCCGCTTGGCGAGGGTTACATCGAGGTGCACCACGTCACTCCCCTTCACGCTTCGGGGGTGCGGCCTACCAAGCTCGACGACCTTGCCTGCCTGTGCGCCAACTGCCACCGCATGTGCCACAAGACCCGCCCCGGTGAATCCTGGCGCACACCGGCCGCGCTGCGGGCGCTGATACGTGCCTCTGCTCCGGATGGCGCTCATGCCGCATCAGCCCCGGCTTCGTAGCGCGCCTGCGCCTGGTCGAGCGTCTCGACCGGATCGAGTCCCTGCAGCGCAAGCCAGTACAGCAGGTCAGCGATCACGCCTGTGGCCGACGCCGCTAGCGCTGCGCGAGCCGACGGACCTTGCGTGCTCGCCCTGGCCAGGCGCTGATACGTCTCCAGCACCGTCGCCGCACGGTGGGATCGCGGACACCGTCGCACGGGCGCCAGCGGAAGTTCACACCACACGGCTTTGCCGGCAGCCGTCAGCAGAGTGCCCCAGTCCAGGCTCATAGCGGCGAGGAGATGCAGCCCGCGTCCGCACTCTGCATCACACCCGCCGGAACCGACGACGGGCGCGAGGCTGCTCTTGTCATGCAGTTCCAGTCGAAGCCGGTCCGCTCTCACCTCCATGACAAGGACCGCGGCCGTCCCGTGCCCTACATGCTGGATGGTGTTCGTCGCCAGTTCGGTCACTGCCAACTCGGCCTCTTCGGCGGCAACACCAGCGCCCCATCGGCCGAGTGCACCTCGGACGGCCCTTCTCAGGTACCTGATCTCTTCCGGTTCAGCGCAGAACGGAAGCACGCAGCGCTCACCCAGCACAGCTTCGTCGTAGACGGCCATGACATCTCTCCCTCCCAGACACCCAGCCACGCACTCACTGCAAATAGAGAGTGACACTGCGTAGCGACTCAGGAGCACGAGTATGGCACTGAGAATTCTCGCTGTGTAACTTCTCATGCGACTCGATCGGGTGAATCCCGAGGCTTCGGCGCGCCTGCTGCGTAGCCTCGTTGCGGCCAGCGGGCAAAGAGCCCGCGGCACCAGGGAGGCATCCGACGTGTCCGCAAGGCCCACCACCCGCCGACGCCAGCTCGGCGCAACCTTGCGCAAGCTCCGGGCCCGCAAAGGCCTGACGCTGGAAGAAGCCGGTCTCCGCGTCGGCGTCTCGAAGGCAACGGTCAGCCGGTACGAGACGCGCGAAGGGCCCGTCAAGTGGCTGATCGTGGAGGCGCTTTGCCGCGCCTACGACGCCGCCGAAGCCGAGCGAAAGGCGCTCGTCTCACTGGCCAAGGACGCCAAGCAGCAAGGGTGGTGGAGATCTTTTTCGGACTCCATCCCGGAGAGCATGAACCTCTTGCTGACCCTGGAGGACGAGGCCTCACGCGAAGAACATTTCTCCTGCGTCTATGTGCCAGGGCTGCTTCAGACGCGCAGCTACACCGCCGCAGTGCAGCAAGCGAACGAGATGGAGCGGACTCCCGAGGACATCGAGCGGCTCGTCGACATCCGCATGAAACGTCAAGAGATCCTCAGAAGGCCGGACCCGTTGCGGCTCTGGGCCATCCTCGACGAATCCGTCGTCCGACGCGTCGTCGGCTCACCCGCCGTGATGCGGGAGCAACTAGACCACCTGCTGCGGGCCAACGAATCCCCGCACATCACACTGCAGGTACTCCCCTTCTCCCGGGGTGCTCATGCCGCCGCCCTCGGCAGCTTTGTCATCTTCTGCGGCCGTGAACCGTCTCTGGACGTCGTATACGTCGACCTGCACGTCGGCTCAGTGTTCATGGAGAAGGAAGAGGAACTGGACAGATACCGGCTCGCGTTCGACTATCTCCGCGCACAGGCACTGGATATGGCCGCCTCATCGGCCTTGATCGAGCGAGTTCGCGAGGAGATGGCATGAGTACGTGCCGCACTGCCGCCCACAGCCCTGTCTGGTTCAAGTCGTCGTACAGCGGTGGCAATGAAACCGAGTGCGTCGAGGTAGCCCTCACCGATGACGACGTGCTCATACGTGACTCGAAGCGACCCCGCGGCGCGCTCGTCGCCGTGCGGCCGAAGGCGTGGGACGGCTTTCTCGCAGGCATCCACCGGGCGACGCTCGGTTAGCGCCCCGTCCCTCCCTTGTTGTCGCTCTCGGCGGGCATAAGGTCGATGTCCGGCATTGACGACACCGCCGGCCGACTACGAGCCGCAAGGAGGGGAAGACCCTTGCCCTACACCCCCCAAACCCCCCAAGACCGCACGTTCCTCGACCACGCCATCGCCAACTCCCGGCGCGCGCTGGAAGACGGCGGCAAGAAACCCTTCGGGGCCGTTCTCGTCGTGGGTGGGGACGTCGTGGGGGACGGGACCAACTCCGTCGTCGAGTTGAATGATCCGACCGCGCACGCCGAGGTCATGGCCCTGCGGGACGCGGGTCGGCGGCTCGGGCGGTACTCCTTTGCCGATGGCGTGCTGTACGCGAGCAGTGAGCCCTGCCCCATGTGTCTCGTCGCCTGTTACTGGGCCGGGATTCCACGGGTCGTCTACGGTGCCACCACACGTGACGCCGCCGCCAACGGGCACGAGGACCTGCGGTTCTATCGCGACGTCGCGTTGCCCAGCGCCGAGCGGCAGCTGGTGGACGAGGTGGCCGTCGGCGGTACGCCTCGCTCGGCCGCCGTGGATGTGCTCGCCGCGTGGGCCGCCGCGCAGCCCGGCCCCGTGGAGCCCAAGCTCTGACCATCCCGCCCACCGGCTGCCGGTCGCCCCGCGTTAGCCTCGGGCCAGGAAAGCAAGACATCAGGGACGTAGCAACGACGTACCACCGAAAGGCGGGCAATCATGGCGAGGATTCCGGGAGCGGTCGTGGCGGCTGGCGGGCTGGTCGGCGGGTACGCCGTCGCTCGGTTCACCAAGAAGCGACCCCTCGGTGGGGTGGTCCTCGCCGCCGCCGGGAGCCTCGCCGCGCGGCAGTGGCGCGAGGCCGCCGGGGCGAAGACCGCCGCCGCGCTCAGCGCCGCGTACGTCGCCGGGTTCGCCGGGTCGCATCCGCTCGCCAAGAAGGTCGGCGCCTGGCCGTCCGTTCTCGGGGTCGCCGGCGCCGTGGGAGTCGCCTCGTACCTCTTCGCCGACCGGCGGGGCTGAGCCAGCCGGGCACGATCACCGAACAGCGCCCCTGAACGTCGCCCGGTACGCCCCCGGCGACACCCCCACCCCCGCCCCGAAGTGCTGTCTCAGGGACGCGGCCGTGCCGAAGCCCGTCTCCGTCGCGACGCGGTCGACCGTGTGGTCCGTGGTCTCCAGGAGTTCGCGTGCCCGGTCCAGCCTGCGCTGCGTCAGCCACCGCATCGGCGTCAGGCCCGTCTCCTCGCGGAAGCGGCGGCTGAACGTGCGTACGCTCATCGACTCGACCCCCGCCAGCTCTGCCAGCGTCAGGGGTTCGGCCAGGCGTGCCAGGGCCCAGGCGCGGGCGCCCGCCGTCGACGCCACCCGCGGTTCCGTTGCCGCCAGCGGGCGGCGGATGTACTGGGCCTGGCCGCCCTCCCTGTGGGGCGGTACGACGGTGCGGCGGGCCACCTCCGCCGCGACCGCCGCGCCGTGCTCGGAGCGGATCAGGTGCAGGCACAGGTCGATGCCCGCCGCCTCGCCCGCCGAGGTGAGCACCTCGCCCTCGTCGACGTAGAGGACGTCCGCGTCCACCTTCACCGCGGGGAACGTCCGGGCGAAGCGGTCCACCGACAGCCAGTGCGTCGTCGCCCTGCGGCCGTCCAGGAGGCCCGCCGCCGCCAGGACGAACGCGCCCGTGCAGATGGACGCCACCCGGCGGCCCTCCCGGGGGGCCAGCGCCGACACCAACTCCGGTTCCAAGGCGCCCGGTTCCAGGTCCTCGTCGTATTCGTGCGACGCCGGGACGAGCACCGTGTCCGCCGCCGCCACCGCGTCCAGGCCGTGCTCCGCGTAGATCGGGAAGTCCGCGTCCGTACGGATCCTGCCGGGCCGCGGGGCACAGGTGCGGACGTCGTACAGGAGGCCGCCGGAGGGTGAGCGCGCTGTGCCCAGCAGTTGGTGGACCAGGCCCAGTTCCATGGGGAGTACGCCGTCTCTGACCAGGACGGCGACCGTCACCCTCGTCACCCCGGCCTCCCTCGTCACTACGGCTCCCCTCACCGCACGGCTGCCCTCACGCTTTCACCGACGACAGCGGCTCCGCGATGTCCTCCAGCGACCGCCTCTCCGCCTTGACCGCGAACACCGCCGCCACCAGCCCCGCCGCGCACATCAGGCCCGCGCCGATCTGGAAGGCCAGGACCGTGTCGCCGACGACGCCCGACTCCGTCAGCTTGGCGAAGATCAGGGGGCCGCTGATGCCGCCGGCCGCCGTGCCGATCGCGTAGAAGAAGGCGATGGCCATGGCGCGGGTCTCCATCGGGAAGATCTCGGAGACCGTCAGGTACGCGCTGCTCGCGCCCGCCGACGCGAAGAACAGGACCACGCACCAGCACGCCGTGAGCGTCGCCGCGCTCAGCGAGCCTCGGTCGAACAGCCAGGCCGTGAGGAAGAGCAGGACGCCGGAGACGATGTACGTCGACGAGATCATGATCCTGCGGCCCACCGTGTCGAACAGTTTGCCGAGGAAGAGCGGGCCCAGGAAGTTGCCCGCGGCGATGACGGCGAAGTAGTAGCCGGTGCTGCCCGACGGCACGTCGTAGAACTTGGTCAGGATCGCGCCGAAGCCGAACGTGATCGCGTTGTACAGGAACGCCTGGCCGACGAAGAGGGAGAGGCCGAGGGTCGCGCGTTTGGGGTAGTCGCGGAAGACCGTCCTGGCGATGAGGCCGAAGCCGATGCTCTTGCGCTGGTGGATGGTGATCTCGCGGTCGGGCGGCGGCAGCGGCTCGCCCTTCTCCCGCTCGATCTCGCGTTCCACGGCCGAGACCAGGGCCTCGGCCTCCTCGCTCCGGCCGTGGATGAACTGCCAGCGCGGGCTCTCCGGGACGTGGCGGCGTACGAGGAGGATCACCAGGCCGAGAACGACGCCCATGGCGAAGGTCAGCCGCCAGCCGAGGTCCTTGGGGAAGATGTCGGTGTTGAGCATGACGACGGAGAGCAGCGAGCCGCCGATCGCGCCCAGCCAGTAGCTGCCGTTGATGATGAGGTCGACGCGGCCGCGGTACTTGGACGGGATCAGTTCGTCGATCGCGGAGTTGATGGCCGCGTACTCGCCGCCGATGCCGAAGCCGGTCAGGAACCGGAAGAGGAAGAACCACCAGGCGTCGAAGGAGAGCGCGGTGAGGGCGGTGGCGCCGAGGTACACCGCGAGGGTCACCATGAACAGCTTCTTGCGGCCGTACTTGTCGGTGAGCCGGCCGAAGAAGAGCGCCCCGGCGCAGGCGCCCGCCACATACAGGGCCGCCGCGATGCCGGTGACCTGGGCGGAGCTGATCGCAAGGCCGCTGCCCTCCTCGGAGAGGCGGCCGGCGATGTTGCCGACGGTGGTGACCTCCAGGCCGTCCAGGATCCAGACCGTGCCGAGACCGATGACGATCATCCAGTGCCAGTGGGACCAGGGCAGGCGGTCGAGGCGGGCCGGCACGGCCGTGGTGACGGTGGCCTCGGAGCCCGGGCCGGAGCCAGGGACCGAGCCAGGGTCCGAGCCGGGGTCGGGAGGCGGCGGCGCGGCGGGCGTGGACGACGCGGTCATGGCGGGCGGCTCCTTCCGCTGTTCCCACGTCGCCGTACTGCCGCGCGCCTGCCGGGCACGCTGGCCCCGCTGCGGTCCCGCTGCTGGTCGCGCTGCGCGGGCGACGGCTCCCTCGGCACTGAGCGAGCCCCTCCAGAGTGCCCAGCAAACGCTTCCTCACGCGCGCTGGGCCCACCAGTTGATCACCGGCCCGCCCCCCTCACCCCACGAACAACCGCGACACCGCGTAGATCGCGAGCCCCGCCAGCGCGCCGACCACCGTGCCGTTGATCCGGATGAACTGCAGGTCACGGCCGATATGCGCCTCGATCTTCTTCGAGGTGTGCTCCGCGTCCCAGCCCGCCACGGTGTCCGTGATCAGCGAGGTGATCTCGTCCCGGTAGGTGGTGACGACGTACACCGCCGCGCCCTCGACCCAGCCGTCCACCTTCTGCTGGAGCCGGCCGTCCTGCGCCATCCGGGCGCCGAGCGAGAGCAGCGAGGCCCGCACACGCATCCGCAGCTCGCTGCGCTCGTCCTCGGCGGCGGCCACGATCATGGACCGTACGGCCGACCAGGCGGAGGCGATGAGGTCCTGCACCTCGCCGCGCCCGAGGACCTCCCGCTTCAGGCGCTCCACACGCTCCCGCGTGTCGGAGTCGGACTGGAGGTCGGCGGCGAAGTCGGCGAGGAAGCGGTCGACGGCCCCGCGCGCGGGGTGCTCGGGCATGTCCCGCATCTCGGTGACGAAGCGCAGCAGTTCCTTGTAGACGCGGTCGCCGACCTTCTTGTCGACGAACCGCGGGGTCCAGCCGGGCGCCCCGCCCTGCACCGCGTCCATCACCGAGTCGGCGTGCTCCACCAGCCAGTCGTGGGCGCGTACGCAGACCAGGTCGACGACCCTGCGGTGGCCGCCGTCGGCGACGATCTTCTCCAGCATCTTCCCTATGCCGGGGGCGATCTCCTGGGCGTCGGCCCGGCGCGTGATGGCCTCCCCGACGACGGCCTGCACGTCGGAGTCGCGCAGGACGGTCAGCGCCCCCCGGAGCGCCGTGGCCAGTTCGGCCGTCACCCGGTCGGCGTGCGCGGGCTGGGCCAGCCAGGTGCCGAGGCGGCCGCCGATGCCCACGGCGTGCAGGCGGCCTCGTACGACGTCGGCGGAGAGGAAATTCTCCCCCACGAAGTCGCCGAGGGAGGCGCCCAGCTGGTCCTTCTTGTTCGGGATGATCGCCGTGTGCGGGATGGGCAGGCCGAGCGGGTGCCGGAAGAGCGCCGTCACCGCGAACCAGTCGGCGAGCGCGCCGACCATGCCGGCCTCGGCGGCCGCCGCGACGTACCCCGTCCAGGCGCCGGCTCCGGAGTGCTGCGCCCACTTCGCCAGTACGTAGACCAGCGCGACGAAGACGAGCAGTCCCGTCGCCGTGATCTTCATCCGGCGCACTCCGCGCCGCTTCTCCTCGTCGGCGGGGCTGTACGTGAAGCCGCCGGGAGCCACCGGGGGTACCGGGGCCGCCGGCGTCACCGGAGCCACCGGGGGTGCTCCGAACGGCGTACCCTCACCCGCCTTGCGACCCTTGTCGGGTTCAGGCCTCTTCTCCGCATCAGCGCTCTGCACTCACTCCACCTGGCCCGTTCGCCTCGTCCTCGTCCGCGGGGTCGTCCGCGGTCTCGTCCCTCACCGCATGGTCCCGCGTCATGTGTTCTCCGTCCCTTCCTCCCTACTCCTGGAACGAACGACAAGTTCCCGGCGTCTCAATGGACGGAGGGGGGCACTGTCGGCCGCCTCACGGCCCATGCCGCATCATGGGGTGATCACACCGGAGCCTCGGGGCTCCCCCTGCCCGAGGAGACAGAGCCCGCATGACCAAGCGACACGGTTATGCCCTTCTCGCCGCGGTCGTCGCGGTCATAGTGGTGATTTCCGCCGCCATATTCGTCGGCGTCGCCGGCACCGACGACGGTTCGCGGGACACCATCAGCGCGGGTCCGCAGGGCCCCCGCAACTCCGCCGCCCCCGCCTCCTCCGGCACCTGGGTCGGCTCCTGGTCCGCCTCGCCCGCCGGGTACGAACCGGGCACGGAACGCGAGGGATTCGCCGGCCGCTCGATCCGCAACGTCGTGCACACCAGCGTCGGCGGCGACAGCGCCCGCATCACCCTGTCGAACCTCTACGGCACGACGCCGCTGAGCATCACCCACGCCTCCATCGCGCTGGCCTCCGCGTCGAACGACCCGGCGGCGGCCCCCGGCACCCTGCGCCGCCTCACGTTCAACGGCAACACCTCGGTGGTGATCCCGCCGGGCGCCCAGGTGATGAGCGACGGTGCGAGGCTGCGGGTCCCGCACGACAGCGACCTGCTGGTCACGACGTACTCGCCGACGCCCTCGGGCCCGGTGACGTACCACCCGCACGCGCGCCAGATCAGCTTCGTCGCCGAGGGCGACCGCACCGAGGACGCGGCGGGCGACGCCTACACCGAGCAGAGCCCCTACTGGCGCTACCTCTCCGCGGTGGACGTGCGGAGCACCGAGACCGACGGCACCGTCGTCGTCTTCGGGGACTCCATCACCGACGGCATCACCTCCACGACGGGCGCCAACCGCCGCTGGACCGACGTCCTCGCCGACCGCCTGCGCACCGAGTCGGGCGCGCCGCGCTACGGCGTCGTCAACCAGGGCATCAGCGGCAACCGCATCCTGTCCGACGGCCGTGGGCGGCCCGCCGCCAACCCCTCCGGGCTCTCCCGCTTCGACCGTGACGTGCTCGGCCGTACGGGCGTCAAGGCCGTCGTCATCGCCCTCGGCGTCAACGACATCCTGCGCAACCCGCACCAGAACGACCCGGACCGCATCGTCGAGGGCCTGCGCGAGCTGACCCGGCAGGCGCACACGCGCGGCCTGCGGGTCGTCGGCGCGACGCTGATGCCGTTCGGCGGCCACCGCGGTTACGGGCCCGTGCTCGAAGCGGTCCGCCAGTCGGTGAACGAGCAGATCCGCTCGGGCCGGGTCTTCGACGAGTTCGTCGACTTCGACCGCGCCCTGCGCGACCCGTACGACCCGCGCACGCTGCGCGAGCAGTACGACTCGGGCGACCACCTGCACCCGTCGGACGCGGGCTACCGCGAGATGGCGCAGACGTTCAACCTCTCGCACCTCAAGAGCTCGGCGGCGGCGCAGCTCTGACGGTCCTGACGGAGCCGGACGGGTCCTGCCGGTGACGGGGCCTGACGGTCCTTCGTCCGCGGGCCGCCCGAAGCCCCGTCAGGGGCCCCGTCAGGGGCGCGGGGAACTGCGCGGCCAGCCGCGGACAATCCGCAGACGAGACGCGCCGCCGACCACCCGAGCTCCCCCTACTGCGAGTCCCCGGGGCTGTCCTGCGGCACGTCCTGCGACCCGGTCGGGCCCTGCCCCTCACGCCGCTTCTCGCGCTTGCGCATGTGCAGCTCATGCCGCTCGCCGTGCTTGAGGCGGTGCCGCTCGGAGCCCTCCAGCTGCGCCGCACGACGCGCCTCCCGGCGCTCCAGCTTCTCGCGCCGCCGCTCCTCCTTCAGCCGCAGCTTCTCGGCCTTGCGCAGCTTGCGGTCGACGCCGACGCCGCCCATCAGGGCGAAGCCGTTGACGACCACGCGGGGCGAGCCGGGGGTCCCCACCCCGGTCGCCTTGTCGTCGAAGCCGCCCATGATCCCGAAGCCGCGGACGACGACGTTCATCTCGGGCGGCACGACCACCTGGAGGCCGCCCATGATGGTGAAGCAACGGATCTCCACGTCGCGCTCGGTGAAGTACGCCTCGCGCAGGTCGATCTCGCCGCCGCCCCACATCGCGAACGCGGTGAACTGCCGCCCGACGACCCAGCCGCCCTTGCGGCTGAACCCGCTCCAGAACGCGAAGCCGCCGGTCGACGACGGTTCGCCGTCCACCATCCGCGCCGCCCAGTCGATCGCCGCCGGGTCCTCGCTCACGGGCCGCTTCACCATAGAGACCTTGGCGGCGCCGTGCGCGGGCAGGTCGCGGGTGATCGGCTCCAGCTCGCCGTAGGTGCGGGCCTTGTACGTGGCGTCGAGGCGCTCCTCGAACTCCGCCATGTCGAGGCGACCCTCGGCCATCGCCTCCCTGAGCAGTTCGGCGACCCGCTCGCGGTCGGCGTCGGAGGCGCGCAGGTCGGGCAGCCGGAGCCCGTCGGGTCCGTGAGAGGTTCCACCGGAGGATGCAGCGTCACTCATGAGGGGCAGCCTACGAGGTCGCCTTCTCCGCGTACATCTTGGCGATGACCGCCTCGATGTCCGGCTCCCTGACCGACAGGTCGACCAGCGGGTACCGGTCCGCGATCCGCGCGACGAGGGGAGCCGCCGACTCCGCCGCCGGGAAGGCGAGCCACTGGCGCGGGCCCTCGACCTTCACCACCCGCGCCGACTCGACCTCGATGGGCGGCAGTTCACGCTCCAGGTCCACGACGAGGGTGCGCTCGCTCTCGCCCACCTCGTGGAGGCCGGCCAGCGGACCGTCGTACATCAGACGCCCGTGGTCGATGACCATCACGCGTTTGCACAGTTGTTCGATGTCGGTGAGGTCGTGGGTGGTGAGCAGGACGGTGGTGCCGGACTCCGCGTTCAGGTCGCGCAGGAACTCCCGCACCTTCGCCTTGCTGATGACGTCCAGGCCGATCGTCGGCTCGTCCAGGTAGAGCACTTCGGGGTCGTGCAGGAGCGCCGCCGCGATGTCGCCGCGCATCCGCTGGCCGAGCGAGAGCTGGCGCACGGGCACGTCCAACAGTGCTCCCAGTTCGAGGAGTTCGACGCACCGGTCGAGGTTCTCGCGGTAGCGGGCGTCCGGGATGCGGTACATGCGGTGCATCAGGCGGTACGAGTCGATGAGCGGCAGGTCCCACCAGAGGGTGGTGCGCTGGCCGAAGACCACGCCGATGCGCCGGGCGAGGCGGGTGCGCTCGCGCGAGGGGTCGATCCCGGCGACCCGCAGCCGCCCGCCGCTCGGGGTCAGGATGCCCGTCAGCATCTTGATCGTCGTCGACTTGCCCGCGCCGTTCGGCCCGATGTAGCCGACCATCTCGCCGCGCGGCACGGTGAAGGAGATGCCGTCGACGGCCCGCACCTCGTGCCGCTCGCGCCGCAGGAAGCCCGTCTTCTTGCGGACGTCGAAGACCTTCTCGACGCCGTCCAGCTCGATGAGGTCGGTTTCCATGAGACGTCAGCTCCCTGTACTGCGGTACGAACGAAGGCCCGTGCGCCAGGCGAGCCCGGCGAGGGCGAGGCAGCCCGCGGCCACCAGCGGCGGCGTGAACGCCGTCCACACGGGCAGGCCGAGCGGATAGGGCCGCCCGAGGACGTACAGGGCGGGCAGCCAGTTCACGAAGGCGAGCGGCAGGACGAAGGTGACGCCGCGCACCAGGTCCTTGGCGAAGACGGTCGGCGGGTACTGGAGCAGCGTCGTGCCGCCGTACGTGAAGGCGTTCTGCACCTCGGCCGCGTCCCGCGCCACGAACTGGAAGGCCGCCCCCGCCACGAACAGCGCCCCGAAGATGCCCGCCCCGCTGAGCAGCATCACCGGCACCGTCAGGACCTTCACCACCGTCCAGTCGATGTCCAGGACCACCAGCGCGTACGTGAGGACGAGCGCGCCCTGCGTCAGCCTGCCGATCCGGTGCAGCCCGAAGCGGTCGGCGGCGACCTGGGCGATGACCGGGGCGGGCCGCACGAGGAGCGTGTCGAAGGTGCCGTCGCGCACCCGCTTGCCGAGCCGGTCCATGGAGCCGAGGGCGAGGTCGGCGAGGCCGAAGGCGGTGCACGAGGCGCCGTACAGGAAGGCGATCTCCGCCAGCGAGTAACCGCCGAGCCGGTCCACCTGGGAGAACATCAGCAGGATCGCCGCGAAGTCGAAAGCGGTCACCGCGAAGTTGCCGAGCGCGGTCATCGCGAAGGACAGGCGGTAGGCCATGAGGGAGCGGACCCACATGGCGGAGATCAGCCGGTAGGCGCGCAGGCCGTCGCGTACCTGCGCCTGCCGGGAACGCAGCCGTGCCTTCCCAGAACGCACCCGCGCCTGCCGGGAACGCATCCGTGACAGGTCAGCCGGGCGTGACGGGTCCGTCGGCCGGAACAGGTCAGCCACCCTGGACCACCACCCTGCGGGTCGCCACGGCCTGGAGCAGCCGCCCCGCGCTCAGCAGCGCGGCGGCCCAGCCGAGCTGGAAGGCGTACATCCGTATGAGGTCCGGGCCGGTGTGCTTGCCGAGGAACACGTCGGCGGGCACCTGGAGCAGCGCCGACCAGGGCAGCGCGCGGGCGAGGTCGCCGAGCACCCCGGGGAAGACGTTCAGCGGCAGGAGCATCCCGGAGAAGAAGGTGCCCGCGAGCATCCCCACCTGGCTGACGCCCGCGCCGTCCATGGTCCAGAACGCGGAGAGCGCCACCAGGAAGCGCAGCGCGAAGCTGACAAGGGCCCCGAGCACGACGGCCGTGAGAAACGCGAGCCAGCGCAGCGGGTCGGCGGGCAGCGCCAGGTCGAAGACGAGCGCGCCCGCCGCCATCGGCAGGACGCCGCGCCCGAGGAGTTGGAAGAGGGCGCGGCCCAGGTCGCTCGCCAGCCACCAGGCCTGGAGGTCCGCGGGCCTGTAGAGGTCGACGGCGACGTCACCGGTGCGGATCCGCTCGATCAGCTCGCCCTCGAAGCCGCCGCCCATCAGCGCCATGACGGTGAGCAGGGCCTGGCCGAGCCAGACGAACGTGACGGCCTGCTCCTGGTCGTACCCGCCGAGGCCGGGCCGCTCGTCCCAGAGCGCGATGTAGGTGTAGGCGAGGATGAGCCCGAAGACCGTGTTGGTGAACACACCCGCCGCGGTCGCGACCCGGTAGGTGGCGTATCTGCGGAACCCTCCCCCGGCGACGGCGGCGTACAGACGGAACCGTCCTGCGCGCACGTGCATCCCTTTCACAGTGAGCCTCGTCCCGAATCGGGCCAAAGCGCAGGATCGTACTGTGACCGGGATCGCACGCGCCACGCATTTTCGCCTCGGGGGCGCGTGCCTGGTGTCGACTCCTGTGGCGACAGTGTGCAATGGGGGTGACGAGGCGCACTGGACGTACGACGCTAACCGGGAGTTCCGCAACACATGAGCGACGAGCCGCAGCAGCAGGGCCCCGCCGGGGACGGCGGCGAGGCCACCGAGACCGGCAAGGCGAAGAAGCCGAAGCGCCCCAAGCGCAAGGGCTGGCGGCGGATCTTCCCGACCTGGCGCATGGTCCTCGGCGGCTTCCTGCTCCTGGCTCTGCTCTGCGTGGGCGCCTTCCTGACGGGCTACCTGCTGGTGGAGATCCCCCCGGCCAACGCCGCGGCGACCAAGCAGAGCAACGTCTATCTGTACGACGACGGGACCGAGATCGCGCGCGACGGAAAGGTCAACCGCGAGAACGTCCCGCTGACGGAAGTCCCGCTGCACGTCCAGCGCGCCGTCCTCGCCGCCGAGGACCGCGACTTCTACGGCGAGTCCGCGGTCGACCCGAAGGCGATGATCCGCGCGGCCTGGAACACCGTCACCGGCAAGGGCAAGCAGTCCGGCTCGACGATCACCCAGCAGTACGTGAAGAACTACTACCTGGGCCAGGAGCAGACGGTCACCCGCAAGGTGAAGGAGTTCTTCATCTCCATCAAGCTGGATCGCGAGGTCAGCAAGGACGACATCCTCTCCGGCTACCTCAACACCAGCTACTTCGGCCGCAACGCGTACGGCGTGCAGGCCGCCGCCCAGGCGTACTACGGCAAGAACGTCAGGGACCTCTCCACCGCCGAGGGCGCCTACCTCGCCACTCTCCTCAACTCCCCCAACGCCTACGACGTCGCCACGCACCCCGAGAACAAGCCGCGCGCGGCGGGCCGCTGGAACTACGTCCTGGACGGCATGGTCAAGGAGGGCTGGCTCGGCAAGGCGGACCGGGCGAAGGCGAAGTTCCCGATGCCCGACGAGGCCAAGGGCGCGGCGGGCCTGTCCGGGCAGCGCGGCTATGTCGTCAAGGCCGTCGAGGACTACCTCACCGCCAACAAGATCATCGACGAGGAGACGCTCGCCAAGGGCGGCTACCGCATCACCACGACACTCCAGAAGGACCGCCAGGACGCCTTCAAGAAGGCCGTCGACGAACAGGTGATGTCCAAGATCGACAAGAAGGCCCGCAAGGTCGACCGCAACGTCCGCGCGGGCGGCGCCTCCATCGACCCGGCCACCGGCAAGGTCGTCGCGATGTACGGCGGCATCGACTACACCAAGCAGTACGTCAACAACGCCACCCGCCGCGACTACCAGGTCGGCTCCACCTTCAAGCCGTTCGTGTTCACCTCCGCGGTGGAGAACGGCTCGGTCACCCAGGACGGCCGCCCCATCACCCCGAACACCGTGTACGACGGCACGAACAAGCGCCCGGTGCAGGGCTGGAGCGGCGGGACGTACGCCCCCGAGAACGAGGACCAGGTCAACTACGGCGACATCACCGTCCGCGAGGCCACCGACAAGTCCGTGAACTCGGTGTACGCGCAGCTTGCCGTCGACGTCGGCTCCGACAAGGTCAAGGACACCGCGATCGCCCTCGGCGTCCCGAAGACCACCCCCGACCTCACCGCCTCCCCCTCCATCGCGCTCGGCCCGTCCACCGCGAGCGTCCTGGACATGACCGAGGCGTACGCGACCCTGGCCAACCACGGCAAGCACGGCACGTACACGATCGTCGAGAAGATCACCAAGGGCGGCGAGGAGGTCGAGCTGCCGGCGCGGGACACCAAGCAGGCCGTCACCCGCGAGGCCGCCGACACGACCACGTCCATCCTGCAGAGCGTCGTCCAGGGCGGCACCGGCACCGCCGCCCAGGGCGCGGGACGGCCCGCCGCGGGCAAGACCGGCACCGCCGAGAACGACACGGCGGCCTGGTTCGCCGGCTACACCCCCGACCTCGCCACCGTGGTCGCCGTCATGGGCCAGGACCCTCAGACCGGCGCGCACACCCCGCTGTACGGCGCGCTCGGCGAGGCCCGCATCAACGGCGGCGGCTACCCGGCGCGCATCTGGGCGCAGTTCACCGAGGCCGCCCTGGAGGGCAAGCCCGTCAAGGACTTCGACCTGGAGCTGGAGCAGGGCTCGGACGTCCCCGTGCCGCCCGACCCGACCGCCACCGGCGGCACCCGCGAACCGGGGACCGGCAAGCCCACCGACGGCGGCGGCCCAACCGACGGCGGCACGACGGACGGCGGCACCACCGACGGCGGCACCACCACGGACGGCGGCACGGACACCGGCGGCCCCACCACCGACGGCGGCACCGACATCGGCGGGCCGACCACCGGCGGCCAGACGGGTGACCAGACCGACGGCGGCGCCACCACGGACGGCGGCACCACCGACGGCGGAACAACCGACGGCGGCACCCCGGGCGGCCCCACGGACGGCGGCACCGACGCGGGAGGCGCCACCGACGACGGCGGCGCCTCGGACGGCGCGATCGGCCTGACGGACGGCTAGCGCCCGCCGCCTCCGGCCGGGGTCAGTGCCCCGAGGTCGCCTTCAGACCGACCACGGCCACCAGCAGCAGGCAGACGAAGAAGATGCGGGCGGCGGTGACCGGCTCACCCAGGATCACCATGCCGAGCACCGCCGCGCCCGCCGCACCGATGCCCACCCACACGCCGTACGCGGTACCGATGGGCAGCGATCTGGCGGCGTACGACAGGAGCAGCATGCTCGCGACGATGCCCGCGCCCGTGAACACGCTGGGCCACAGCCGGGTGAAACCGTCGGTGTACTTCATCCCGATCGACCAGCCCACTTCGAGCAGACCGGCGACGATCAACAGAACCCAGGCCATGACGGCACCTCCGACGAGACGAGTGGAGACACGCACTGAGCGCGTGCCACCTGAGGGGGTGCGTCGTCTTTGCGGAAACCCGGTACGGCGCGTCTCGTCGGGTCGTTCCACGGTAGCAAACCCATGCGAAAGGGGCTGGTGACCGTGGTCACCAGCCCCTTCGACGCCCCGTGAGGCTACAGATACAGGCCCGTCGAGTCCTCGGAGCCCTCGAACCGGTCCGCGGCCACGGCGTGCAGGTCGCGCTCGCGCATCAGGACGTACGCCACGCCCCGCACCTCGACCTCGGCACGGTCCTCGGGGTCGTACAGCACCCGGTCGCCCGGCTCTACCGTACGGACGTTCTGCCCGACGGCGACCACCTCGGCCCAGGCGAGCCTGCGGCCCACGGCCGCGGTCGCGGGGATCAGGATGCCGCCGCCGGAGCGCCGCTCGCCCTCACTGGTGTCCTGCCGCACGAGCACGCGGTCGTGCAGCATCCGGATGGGCAGCTTGTCGTCGTGGTGGGTCTTCTCGCTCACGCCACCGAACCTACCTGCCCCGGCGCGGTATGCGGCCCTCCGGGTCGGTTGTTGCGCGGCTCCGGCTCAGCGGTTGCGGCGCCGCGAGCCCACCACGAGCAGCCCGACGACACCCACGGCGACCAGCGCCACCGGGACGATCCGCTCGATACGGGGCGAACCGTCCTCCGCGACGAACCGGCCCCGCACGTCCGAGACGAATCGGTTCGCCCCGACATAGGCCCGGCCCAGTGAGTTGTCCACACCGGCGACGACCTTCGCCTTCGCGTCCCCGACGATCGTCTTCGGGTGGACGCGCACCCCGATCTCGTCGAGGGTCTCGGCCAGCTGGTCGCGCCGGCGCTTGATGTCCGCCTCGATCTGCGCAGGGGTCCTGGCATCCGACACCGCGCTGCCTCCAGGTCGTATCGATTGTGTGGACGTGATCTGTGACCACAGTCTGTCAGCTTCACGCGCGCCGCACCCCACGGCACCCCTATTACGACCCCTATTACGCTCGACTCCGTCACCACACCTTTCGCGCAGCACCCGATGCGAAGCACCCCGCGAGGAGACCGAAGATGAGCGAGCGACTTCAGCCCGGCGACACCGCCCCCGCCTTCACCCTGCCCGACGCCGACGGCAAGGACGTCTCGCTGGCCGACCACAAGGGCCGCAAGGTCATCGTCTACTTCTACCCGGCCGCCCTCACTCCCGGCTGCACCAAGCAGGCCTGCGACTTCACCGACAACCTCGACGTCCTCGCGGCGGCCGGCTACGACGTCATCGGCGTGTCGCCGGACAAGCCGGAGAAGCTCGCGAAGTTCCGCGAGCAGGAGAACCTCAAGGTCACGCTGGTCGGCGACCCCTCCAAGGAGACCCTGGAGGCCTACGGCGCCTTCGGCGAGAAGAAGCTCTACGGCAAGACGGTGACTGGCGTCATCCGCTCGACCGTCGTGGTCGACGAGGAGGGCAAGGTCGAGCACGCCTTCTACAACGTCAAGGCGACCGGCCACGTGGCCAAGATCATCAGGGACCTGGACGTCTGACCGACGGCTCCCCCCGGCCCCCGACCCCGCCGCACCGCACCGCACCGCACTGTGACAAAGGCCCCCTCGCAGGGGCCTTTTGTTTGCAACGGCGATGTCCGAGCAAGCGAGCGGGAGGGAACTCCCGGGCCCCCGACCCCGGGACTCCCGGGGGAGCACGTCCGAAGAACGAAAGGAACCACTCCATGGCGGCCCACGACGACACCGCGGCCGATACCGCGGCCGACACCGAGGCCATCAGACGCCACCGCACCCTGTTCCGGGCGGTCAGCCGTCGCAGGAACCCGCCGTTGCGCCGCACCGACATCACGGTCACGGACGAGGCGGCGGTCAAGCGGGCGGTCAAGGCGGCCTCGCTGGGCAACGCCATGGAGTGGTTCGACTTCGGCATCTACAGCTACCTGGCCGTCACCATCGGCCACGTCTTTTTCCCGTCCGGGAACGACACGGTCCAGCTGATCTCCTCCTTCGCGACCTTCGCGGTCTCCTTCCTGGTCCGGCCCATCGGTGGCATGGTGTTCGGCCCGATGGGCGACAAGATCGGCCGCAAGAAGGTCCTCGCGCTGACGATGATCATGATGGCGATCGGCACGCTCGCCATCGGCCTGATCCCGTCCTACGCCGCGATCGGCTTCTGGGCCCCGGTCCTGCTGATCTTCTTCCGCCTCGTCCAGGGCTTCTCCACGGGCGGCGAGTACGGCGGCGCGTCCACCTTCATAGCCGAGTACGCCCCCGACAAGCGCCGCGGCTACTTCGGCAGCTTCCTGGAGGTCGGCACGCTGGCCGGCTACACGGGCGCGGCGGGTCTGGTCCTCATCCTGAACACCGCGCTCGGCGCGGACGCCATGGAGTCCTGGGGCTGGCGCGTGCCGTTCCTGGTCGCGGGTCCGCTGGGGCTCGTGGGCCTCTATCTCCGCCTCAAGCTCGACGAGACCCCCGCCTTCCAGAAGATGGAGGACGCCACCTACCACTCGGCGTCCGAGGGCGCCTCCGCGGTGGAGACCACCGCCAAGGGCGACCTGGCGAAGATCTTCCGTCAGCACTGGCCCATGCTGATCCTGTGCATCGCGCTGGTCGGCGCGTACAACGTCACCGACTACATGCTGCTGTCGTACATGCCGACGTACCTCTCCGACGAACTCGGCTACGACGACTCCCACGGCCTGCTGATCCTCATCGGCACGATGATCATCCTGATGCTGATCATCAACCGGGTCGGCAAGCTCTCCGACCGCTTCGGCCGCAAGCCGCTGCTGATGACGGGCATGCTGGGCTTCCTGTTCCTCTCCCTCCCGGCCTTCCTCCTCATCAAGCAGGGCAGCCTGCTCGCGGTCTCCGCCGGCATGCTCCTGCTCGGCCTCTCCCTGGTCTGCCTCCTCGGCACGATGTCGGCGACGCTCCCGGCCCTCTTCCCCACGTCGGTCCGCTACGGTTCCCTGTCCGTGGGCTACAACGTCTCCACCTCCCTCTTCGGCGGCACGGCACCCCTGGTGATCACCTCCCTGATCAGCGTGACGGGGACGGACATGGTCCCGGCGTACTACTCGATGGCGGCGGCGGTCGTCGGCGTCATCGCGGTGGCCTGCATGAAGGAAACGGCCCAGAAGCCGCTGTCGGGCTCGCCGCCGTCGGTGGAGACAAAGGAGGAGGCGGCGGAACTGGTAGCGGCCCAGACAACGGCCCCCCGCTTCTGACCCTCCCCGCCCCCAGGGACCGCCCCTCCCTCCTCCGGCCTGCCCCACCGACAAGTGGGGCAGGCCGTTCCGCATTCCGCGCGTGATGGTCCGCTTTTCGGTTCGTTACTCCGTAGGGGTCACGAACGGACGGCCGAGGAAAGAGGGGTGACCATGACTGATCCGTACAGCCTGGAGACGTTGACTGCCGCAGTGCCCGAGGTACGCAACTGGTCGGCGCTGATGAGATTTCTGGGGCTCACCGAGAGCGGGGGGCGGCGGCCCGGATCGGGCTCGACACGGGCCACTTCAAGCGGAAGGCATGGGGCGCCGTACAGGTCACCGAGCGCAAGCCGGTGGCGGCGAGGACCCCCGTCGTCCTGCCGCCAGGTTCCAGCCGCGCCAACCGTGACCGGCTGCACCGCGCGCTCCAGGAAGTCGGCCTGCCGTACCGCTGCGCCTCATGCGGAAACCCCGGTGAATGGCTCGGGCAGCGGATCACATTGCACATCGACCACATCAGCGGCGACCGGCTCGACAACCACCGGGCCAACCTGCGGTACTTGTGCCCGAATTGCCACGCGCTGACAGAGACCTGGTGCCGGAACAGGCGGCGAAAGACATCACACACCGATGCCTGATCCAGAGCCCGTGTGCCACTCGACCCCTTGGCCCGTTAGCATGACTGACTACTGGCGGCGGTGGCGCAACGGCGACGCAGCAGACTTAGGATCTGTGGCCCTTGAACGGGCTTGAGGGTTCGAATCCCTTCCGCCGCACAGCAGATGGCCTGCGAATCGAAGGATGACTCGCAGGCCATTTTCTGTGCGCCTCAGCCCAACAACTCCCGCACCACCGGCACCAGCTCCCGGAACGCCTTGCCGCGATGGCTGATCGCGTTCTTCTCCTCCGCCGTCAGCTCCGCGCACGTGCGCGTCTCGCCCTCCGGCTGGAGGATCGGGTCGTAGCCGAAGCCGCCGGAGCCCGCGGGGGCGGTGCGCAGGACGCCTCGCAGGCGGCCCTCGACCACCCGTTCCGTGCCGTCGGGCAGGGCCAGGGCCGCCGCGCAGGCGAAGTGGGCGGCGCGGTGTTCCGGGGCGATGTCGGACAGTTGGGCCAGGAGCAGGGACAGGTTGGCGGCGTCGTCGCCGTGGCGGCCGGCCCAGCGGGCGGAGAAGATGCCGGGCGCTCCGCCGAGGACGTCGACGCAGAGCCCCGAGTCGTCGGCGACGGCGGGCAGCCCCGTGGCCCGGGCGAGGGCGTGCGCCTTGAGCAACGCGTTCTCGGCGAAGGTGACGCCGGTTTCCTTGACGTCGGGGATCTCGGGGTAGGCGTCCGCGCCGACGAGCTCATGGGTGAGGCCTGCGCCGGCGAGGATCGCCCTCAGTTCCGTGATCTTGCCGTGGTTGCGGGTGGCGAGGATGAGGCGGGTCATGCCCCCAGTATCCAAGTAAGGATGCAGGGGGCACGACGGGTCCCGTTACGGCGTGCAGACCTTCGTCAGTTCGCCCGCCGCGTCGGTGACGGGGCCGACGTCGGGGGTGCTGTCGCCGTTCTTGATGGCCTCGCGGACGTTGTCGACGGCCTTGTCGAGGTCGTCGACCGCCTTGTTCACGTCGGTGTCGTCGGTCTTGTCGCTGATCTTGTCGAGGTTCTTACCGATGTCGTCGAGGGCCCGGTCGGCCTCGGCGGGGTTGTCGGCGGCGTTCTCGACGGCTTGCTGGAGGTCGGTGACGCTGTCGGCGATGGTGTCCGCGGTCTGGACGCAGTCCAGGGCCTTGCTGACGGCGTCGCAGCCGACGAGGCCGGCGGCGGCCGGTACGGCGATCAGTGCTGTCGCGACAGCGGTGGCGATACGACGGTGGCGCGCGGCCATGGTTGGGTCCCTCCCCGTGTGCGTACGGGCGCACGGTTCCTCCCGTGCGCCCGTACTCGTGACTACTTGTAACAACGCCCCTCAGGGGGTCGTTGGTTGCGTGCGTGACGAAGCTCGCTGCCGAGTGGTGGTCAGCGCGTCGCTTCGAGCGCCTCGCGCTGGAGGGCGGCGAGGTCCTCGCAGCCGCCGACGGCGAGGTCGAGGAGGGCGTTGAGTTCCTTGCGGTCGAAGGGCTCGGCCTCGGCGGTGCCCTGGACCTCGACGAAACGGCCGTCTCCGGTGCAGACGACGTTCATGTCGGTCTCGGCCCGCACGTCCTCCTCGTAGCAGAGGTCGAGGAGGGGGACGCCGTCGACGATGCCGACGGAGACGGCCGAGACGGTGTCGGTGAGGGGCTTGCGGCCGGCCTTGACGAGCTTCTTGCCCTGGGCCCAGGCGACGGCGTCGGCGAGGGCGACGTAGGCGCCGGTGATGGCGGCGGTGCGGGTGCCGCCGTCGGCCTGGAGGACGTCGCAGTCGAGGACGATGGTGTTCTCGCCGAGAGACTTGTAGTCGATGACGGCGCGCAGGCTGCGGCCGATGAGGCGGGAGATCTCGTGGGTGCGGCCGCCGATCTTGCCGCGGACGGCTTCGCGGTCGCCGCGGGTGTTGGTGGAGCGGGGCAGCATCGAGTACTCGGCGGTGACCCAGCCCTCGCCGCTGCCCTTGCGCCAGCGCGGGACGCCTTCGGTGACGGATGCGGTGCAGAAGACTTTGGTGTCGCCGAAGGAGATGAGGACGGAGCCCTCGGCGTGCTTGCTCCAGCCGCGTTCGATGGTGACGGGGCGGAGCTGTTCGGGGGTGCGGCCGTCGATGCGGGGCGAGGGCGTAGAGGACATGGGCTGAGCCTATCGGGACATGGGTGAGGGCCCTCCCGGTCGCGGGAAGGGCCCTCGTCCGTGAGCCCGACGGCTCGTGAACCCGACGGCTCGTGAACCCGTGAGGTTCAGGAACGCGTGGTTCAGGAACTCACAGCATGTCTTCGATCTCCCCGGCGATCGGGTCCGCGTCGGTGCCGATGACGACCTGGATCGCGGTGCCCATCTTGACGACGCCGTGGGCGCCGGCGGCCTTCAGCGCGGCGTCGTCGACGAGGCTCGGGTCGTTGACCTCGGTGCGCAGGCGGGTGATGCAGCCCTCGACCTCTTCGATGTTCTCGATGCCGCCGAGCCCGGCGACGATCTTCTCAGCCTTGGTGGCCATGTGTTTCTCCCTGGTTCCAAAGGACGCGGCCCTCAGCACGCCACAGGTCCGCTGTGTCACGTTAACGCACGGTTGGACCATCTTCGCGGGCGGTCACGGCGCACGTACTCGATGATGACGATCAAGGTGTCGTCGCCTCATGCGGATCGCGTCGAGGCGGCGCCCTCACCCGTTCCCAACTGGTCTACACCAGTTTAGGGCGACCGCCAAACCAGGCCTGTCCCGGGAGGACGCCGATGAGTTCCGACGCCGCCGCGGCCCCGCGGGCCAAGCCACGGAAGAAGTGGTGGAACGGCCTGTTCCAGGGTCTGCAGAAGATGGGCCGCAGCCTCCAGCTGCCCATCGCGGTCCTGCCAGCCGCCGGCATCCTCAACCGCCTCGGCCAGCCGGACGTCTTCGGCGACGACGGGCTCGGCTGGACGAACGTCGCCAAGGTCTTCGCGGCGGCGGGCGGCTCCCTGCTCGACTCCTCGCTCGGCCTGCCGCTGCTGTTCTGCATCGGCGTCGCGATCGGCATGGCCAAGAAGGCGGACGGCTCGACGGCGCTCGCCGCGGTCGCGGGGTTCCTCGTCTACTACGCGGTGCTCCGCGCCTTCCCCGACGACTGTCCGACGGACACCACCTTCTCCGCCGCCGGGATGTGGGGCGGGGTCTGCGTCGCGGAGGACGGGACGGTCGCGCAGGCGGCGTACCAGAATCCGGGGGTGTTCGGCGGCATCGTGATGGGGCTGCTGACGGCGTGGTTCTGGCAGCGCTACCACCGGGTGAAGCTGGTCGACTGGCTCGGCTTCTTCAACGGCCGCCGGCTGGTGCCGATCATCATGGCGTTCGTGGGGCTGGTCTTCGCGGGGCTGTGCGTGTGGATCTGGCCGCCGATCGGTGACGCGCTGACGAGCTTCTCGAAGTGGCTGGTGGATCTGGGCTGGCTGGGCTCCGGGATCTTCGGTGTCGCCAACCGCGCGCTGCTCACGGTCGGCCTGCACCAGTTCCTGAACACGTTCGTGTGGTTCCAGTTCGGTGACTACACGAAGCCGGACGGCACGATGGTGCACGGCGACATCAACCGGTTCCTGGCGGGTGACCCGTCGGCGGGCCAGTTCACCTCGGGGTTCTTCCCGATCATGATGTTCGCGCTGCCCGCGGCGGCCCTCGCGATCACGCACTGCGCGCGCCCGGAGCGGCGCAAGGTGGTCGGCGGCATGATGCTCTCGGTCGGGCTGACGTCGTTCGTCACGGGCATCACCGAGCCGATCGAGTACTCGTTCCTCTTCATCGCCCCGCTGCTGTACGCGCTGCACGCGGTGCTCACCGGGGTCTCGATGGCGGTGACGTGGGCGCTGGGCGTGAAGGACGGGTTCAGTTTCTCGGCGGGGCTGATCGACTACGTCATCAACTGGAGTCTGGCGACGAAGCCGTGGCTGATCCTGCTGATCGGTCTGGGCTTCGGGGTCGTGTACTACTTCGTGTTCCGCTTCGTGATCGTGAAGTTCGATCTGGCGACGCCGGGGCGGGAACCGGAGGAGGAGGCCGAGGCGTTGGACCGGGAGCAGACGAAGGCCTGACGCGGCGGCGCGGACGGGTTTCCCGGCTCTCCCGGCTCTCGGCAAGGCCCTCGGACCTCGGGTCCGGGGGCCTTTGACATGCCTTTTCCGGATATGGCCCAGCACACAGGAATCACAGGTTCCTTATGTCACCTTCACCGTGCTACAACAGGTCTACACCACTAATGGTGTAGACCACGCGGCCTTCTCGCCGCGTCCCCCGGAGACGCCGCCGTCCCCCACTTCCGTGTCCCCAGGCGGCGCCTTGCCCACTGGAGGAAGTTGTGTCCACGGCCAGTGCCGCCCCCGCGGCCAAGAAGAAGGGCTCCGGCGCGATGGCTGTCATGCAGCGCATCGGCCGCAGCCTCATGCTGCCGGTCGCCGTGCTGCCCGCAGGCGCCCTGCTCGTCCGCCTCGGCAACCCCGACATGCTGGGCCGGGACTCCTTCCCGGCCTTCATCACCAAGATCGCCTCCTTCATGGCCGCGGGCGGCAACGCGATCCTCGACAACATGGCGCTGCTGTTCGCCGTCGGCATCGCGATCGGCTTCGCCAAGAAGTCGGACGGCTCGACGGCGCTCGCGGCCGTCACCGGCTACCTCGTCTTCAAGAACGTGCTCGCCACGTTCACCGACCCGAACCTCGAAAAGATCGCGAAGGTCGTCGACGGCAAGATCGTCATGGTGGAAGCGCCGGTGGACGCCAAGGTCCTCGGCGGTGTCGTGATGGGCATCGTCGTGGCCCTGCTCTACCAGAAGTTCTACCGGACCAAGCTGCCCGACTGGGCGGGCTTCTTCGGCGGCCGCCGCCTGGTGCCGATCCTCTCCGCCTTCGCGGGCCTGGTCCTCGGCATCGCCTTCGGCTACATCTGGCCGGTCCTCGGCACGGGTCTGCACAACTTCGGTGAGTGGCTGGTCGGTTCGGGCGCCGTGGGCGCGGGCATCTTCGGTGTCGCCAACCGTGCGCTGATCCCGGTCGGCATGCACCACCTGCTGAACTCGTTCCCCTGGTTCCAGGCGGGCTCGTACGAGGGCAAGAGCGGTGACATCAACCGCTTCCTGGCCGGTGACCCGACCGCCGGACAGTTCATGACCGGCTTCTTCCCGATCATGATGTTCGCCCTCCCGGCGGCCTGCCTCGCGATCGTCCACTGCGCCCGTCCCGAGCGCCGCAAGGTCGTCGGCGGCATGATGTTCTCGCTCGCGCTCACCGCCTTCGTAACCGGTGTGACCGAGCCGATCGAGTTCACGTTCATGTTCATCGCCCCGGTCCTGTACGCGATCCACGCGGTGCTGACCGGTGTCTCCATGGCGCTGACCTGGGCGCTCGGCATGAAGGACGGCTTCGGCTTCTCCGCGGGCGCGGTCGACTTCTTCCTGAACCTCGGCATCGCGACGAACCCGTGGGGCCTGGCCCTGGTCGGCCTGTGCTTCGCGGCGGTCTACTACGTGGTCTTCCGCTTCGCGATCACCAAGTTCAACCTGCCGACGCCGGGCCGTGAGTCCGACGAGGAGCTCGCGGAGCTCCAGAAGGCCGAGGCGAAGTAGCCTGCGGCTCAGCTGAACGGCGAAGGCCCCGGAACCGGTTCGGTTCCGGGGCCTTCGCCGTGCCCGGAGTCAGATCTCGTACGTCACACCCGGCGCCGCCAGCTCCGCAGGGCCCCCGTACACCGCCCGCGCGTCCGCGAGGTTCACCCGTGGGTCCGTCCACGGCGGGATGTGCGTGAGCAGCAGCCTTCCCGCTCCGGCGCGCTGCGCGCACTCGCCCGCCTCGCGGCCGTTGAGGTGCAGGTCGGGGATGTCCTCCTTGCCGTGCGTGAACGCCGCCTCGCACAGGAAGAGGTCCGTGCCCGCGGCGAGTTCGTCCAGGCTGTCGCAGCTGCCGGTGTCGCCGGAGTACGTGAGGGACCTGCCGCCGTGCTCGACGCGGATGGCGTACGCCTCGACGGGGTGGCGCACCTTCTCCGTGCGCACCGAGAACGGGCCGATCTCGAACGACGCCGGCTTGACCGTGTGGAAGTCGAAGACCTCGCTCATCGAGGAGGCGGAGGGCGTGTCGGCGTACGCGGTGGTGAGGCGCTGCTCGGTGCCCTCGGGGCCGAAGACCGGGATGGGGGCGCAGCGGCCGCCCTCGTGCCGGTAGTAGCGCGCCACGAAGTACGCGCACATGTCGATGCAGTGATCGGCGTGCAGGTGGCTGAGGAAGATCGCGTCGAGGTCGTACAGACCGATGTGGCGTTGCAGCTCGCCGAGGGCGCCGTTGCCCATGTCGAGCAGCAACCGGAAGCCGTCGGCCTCGACGAGGTAGCTCGAACAGGCCGACTCCGCTGACGGAAACGACCCCGAGCAGCCGACGACGGTGAGCTTCATGAAGCTGGAACCTCCGCGCTGGCGAAAGAGCTGGGGGGTGGGTGTGCGGTCCGTCGAGCGTAAGGCGCAAAAGGCCTGGTCGCTCCTCCGTCGCGGGCCGTTGTGGGCGAACTCACCTGCGCTGTCACCGGTTCGGGGGGCGTGCGGGGCGGGCGTGCGGGCCGGGGGATCAGTGGCGGGCGGGGCGGGCGGTACGGGTGGCGCACCGGTACCGTCGTGCCTATGGACACGTCCTGGTGGCTCGCGCTGGCCGCCGTGGTGGTGCTCGCGCTGGTCGTCGCGCTGGTGGACGGCTGGGGGCGCGGGCCCCGGCGGACGGGCGCCCGTCCGCCGGGCCGCCCGCGGCCGCCGCGGGGGCCTCGGCGGCGGCTTCCCGCGCCGCGGCCCGCGGAGATCTGGTGGGCGCGGGTGCCTTACGCAGACGGTGCCGCCGGGCCCGGCGGGAAGGACCGGCCGTGTCTGGTGCTGTCGGTGCGCGGGGAGCGGGCGCGCGTCGCGAAGATCACCAGCAAGTACCACGAGGAGCGGGCGGGTGTGATTCCGCTGCCGCCGGGCGCGGTGGGCGACGCGCATGGCCGCCCCAGCTTTCTGGAGACCGATGAGCTGCGGGACGTACCGCTGTGGGAGTTCCGGCGCAGGGCCGGGGTGGTGGATCCGGTGCTGTGGGATCAGGTGAAGTACCTGGCCCGTTGAGTCCCGGCAGGCCGGCCGGGCTCGGCAGGCCGCTGCCCGGGCCGGTGAACCAGCCCGGGCAGATCGTTCCGCGGGGCGGCTAGGCCCAGAGCTGCCCTTGCAGCGTCTCGATGGCCGCCTCGGTCGTCTCCGCGGTGTAGACGCCCGTCGACAGGTACTTCCAACCGCCGTCGGCGACGACGAAGACGATGTCCGCGGACTCCCCCGCCTTGACGGCCTTCTTGCCGGCGCCGATCGCGGCGTGCAGCGCGGCGCCGGTGGAGACGCCCGCGAAGATGCCCTCCTGCTGGAGGAGTTCCCGGGTGCGGGTCACCGCGTCGGCCGAGCCGACGGAGAACCGGCTGGTCAGGACGGAGGCGTCGTACAGCTCGGGGACGAAGCCCTCGTCGAGGTTGCGCAGGCCGTAGACGAGGTCGTCGTAGCGCGGCTCGGCGGCGATGATCTTGATGTCGGGCTTCTGTTCGCGCAGGTAGCGGCCGACGCCCATGAGGGTGCCGGTGGTGCCGAGGCCCGCCACGAAGTGGGTGACGGAGGGCAGGTCCGCGAGGATCTCCGGGCCCGTCGTGGCGTAGTGGGCGCCCGCGTTGTCGGGGTTGCCGTACTGGTAGAGCATCACCCAGTCCGGGTGCTCGGCGGCCAGTTCCTTGGCGACGCGGACGGCGGTGTTGGAGCCGCCGGCCGCCGGGGAGGAGATGATCTCGGCGCCCCACATGGCGAGCAGGTCGCGCCGCTCCTGGGAGGTGTTCTCCGGCATGACGCACACGATGCGGTAGCCCTTGAGCTTGGCCGCCATGGCCAGGGAGATGCCGGTGTTGCCGGAGGTCGGCTCCAGGATCGTGCAGCCGGGCGTCAGCCGGCCGTCCTTCTCGGCCTGTTCGACCATGTGCAGCGCCGGCCGGTCCTTGATGGAGCCGGTCGGGTTGCGGTCCTCCAGCTTGGCCCAGATGCGGACCTCGTCGGAGGGGGACAGGCGCGGCAGGCGGACGAGCGGCGTGTTGCCGACGGCGGCGAGCGGGGAGTCGTAGCGAGGCATCCGGGATCGGGCCTAGACCATGCCGCCGGCGACGGCCGGCAGGATCGTGACGCTGTCGCCGTCGGCGAGCTTCGTGGAGATGCCGTCGAGGAAGCGGACGTCCTCGTCGTTGAGGTACACGTTCACGAAGCGGCGCAGCTTGCCGCCGTCGACAATGCGCTCGGCGATGCCCGCGTGCCGCGAGTCGAGGTCGGTGAAGAGCTCGGCGAGGGTGCCGCCGCTGCCCTGGACGGCCTTCTCGCCGTCGGTGTAGCTGCGGAGGATGGTGGGGATGCGGACCTCGATGGCCATGGCTGAGGGCTCCTGTCGGGAGTGTTCAGGTGAAGGGGCGCGCGGCGGTCCGGTCGTGGTCGTGCACCGGTGTGCGCGGTCGTACGCGGTTCAGGCGCCGCGGCCCGTTGCTGGCCGTACGGCGGCAGGGGTCAGCGCGAACAGATGGCGCTGTTGAGCCTGCACAGGTCGACGTGCAGACGCGCCACGAGCAGCATGCCCGGCATCTTGTCGCTCACGTCGTGGGAAACCATGCGCTCATCGTATCGATTCCCGGTCCGGGTCCTGGAATGTGATCTCACATGGTGGATGGTTTACGTCCATCACCTGGATGCGGGGAGATAGGTGACCGTCGGCGCCCCGGTCGCCGGGTGCACCGCGACCTCCGCCGTCACGCCGTACACCTCGGCGAGCAGTTCGCTGGTCAGGACCTCCTTGGGGGTGCCGGAGGCGATCAGCGCGCCGTCCCGCAGGACGTGCAGGCGGTCGCAGTAGTACGCCGCGAGGTTCAGGTCGTGCAGGGCGAGGAGATTGGTGGTGCCGAGGCCGCCGACCAGGGAGAGGATCTCCAGCTGGTAGCGGATGTCGAGGTGGTTGGTCGGCTCGTCGAGGACGAGGACCGTGGGTTGCTGCACCAACGCCCTTGCCACCAGGGCGCGTTGGCGTTCGCCGCCGGAGAGCGCGGCGAAGGAGCGGTCGGCGAGGGCCTCGGCGCCGACGCGCACCAGAGCGGCCTCCACCAGCTTCTCGTCGCGCGCGGTGTCGCCCTCCCAGAAGCGTTTGTGCGGGGAGCGGCCCATCGCGACGACCTGCCGCACGGTGAGGTCGAAGCCGGCCTGGCCGTCCTGCGGCACGGTGGCGACGCGCCGCGAGCGGGCCTTGGCGCCGAGCCCCGTCAGGTCGTCCCCGTCCAGCAGGACGCGGCCCCCGGTCGGGGTGAGCGCGCCGTACACGCAGCGCAGCAGGGTCGTCTTGCCGCTGCCGTTGGGGCCGACGATGCCGGCCGTCTCGCCGTCGGCGACGGTCAGTGAGACGCCGTCGAGCAGGCGGGCGCCGCCGGGGGTGGTGTATCCGAGGTTCTCGGTGCGCAGCTTCACGCGGGTGCCCCCTCGTGCGTACGGCTCCCGCGCAGCAGCCACAGGAAGAACGGGCCGCCCGTCAACGCGGTGAGCACGCCGACCGGGATGTCCTGCGGCGCCGCGACCGTGCGGGCGGCGAGGTCGGCGGCGACCAGGAAGACCGCGCCCATCAGCGCCACCACCGGGAGCAGGGTGCGGTGGGCGGCGCCGACCAGCATGCGGGCGGCGTGCGGCACCATCAGGCCGACGAAGCCGATGGCGCCGCTGTAGGCGACGAGGACGCCGGTCAGGAGCGAGGCGAGGACGAAGACGGCGGAGCGGAAGCGGGCGGTGTCCAGGCCGAGGACGGTGGCGCCCTCCTCGCCGACGAGCAGCAGGTCCAGCGGGCGGGCGAGCGCCACCAGGAGGGCGGTACCGACGGCCAGGACGGCGCAGGGCAGGGCGAGCATGTCCCAGCGGGCGCTGCCGAGGCCGCCGAGTGTCCAGTACAGGACTTCCTTGAGGTGGTCGGCGCTGTCGGCGGTGACGAGGATGAGGCTGGTGAGGGCGGTGAGGATGTACGAGACGGCCACCCCGGCGAGGATCAGGCGGCCGGTGGCGAAGCCCCCGCCGCCGCTTCTGGCCAGGGCGTAGACCAGGACCAGGGAGATCAGCGCGCCCGCGAAGGAGGCCGCGGGGATCGTGACGGCGGTGCTGAGGGTGGTGCCCAGGCCGAAGATCCCGCCGAGCACGATCGCGCTGACGGCGCCCACGGAGGCGCCCGAGGAGACGCCGAGGAGGAACGGGTCGGCGAGAGGGTTGCGGACGAGGGCCTGGAGGACGGTGCCGATGACGGCCAGTCCGGCGCCGACGACCGCGCCGAGCAGGACCCGGGGCAGGCGGACGTCCAGCACGATGGTGCGGAACGGGGAGGGTTCCGCATGGCCGGTCAGTATCTCCAGGACCTGGCCCGGCGGGATGCGGACGGAGCCGAGGGCGAGGCCGGCGACGGTCGCTGCCGCGAGGGCCGCGGTGAGCGCCGTCAGGGTCAAGAGGCGCCGCCCCTTCGACCCCCGTCGATCGCCCTTCGGGCTCGTCCTCAAACGCCGGACGGGCTGGGATGTACCGCCCCCGGGCCGACCCGGTCCCCGGACGGGCTGGATCTTCGCGGCGCTCACAGCTGTGCCGCCAGCTTCTCCACCGCCTTCGGTGCCCGTACGCCCGTGACCACGTCCGACAGCCGCAGTACCGCGAAACGCTTGTGCTTGATGGCGGGGACGTCCGCGAGGACCGGGTCGTCGAGGAGGCGCTTCTTCTTCTGGGCGACGGTCGTGGGGCCGTAGTCGAGGATCATGATGACGTCCGGCCTGCGCTCGACGACCTTCTCCCAGGACGCGTCGCTGAAGGACTTGTCGATGTCGGCGAAGACGTTGCGGCCGCCCGCGCGCTCGATGATGTCGTTGCCGATGCCGCGGCCGCCCGCCGTGAACGCGGTCTTGTCGCCGCTGTCGTAGACGAAGACGGAGACCGGCTTCGCGCGCTTCGACTTCTTCGCGGTGGCGGCCAGTTCGCGCTTGGCCCCGCTCACCCACTTCTCGGCGCGCTCGCGCACCCCGAACGTGGCGCCGACCTCCCGCACCTCGCGGTACACGTCGTCCATGGTGACCGCGCGCTCGGCGCAGCCCTCGATGTTGAGGCGGCTCTTGATCCCGGACTTGGCGAGCGCGGAGCGGCTGCGGCCGTCGCCGGCGAGGAAGGCGCTGGCGTAACCGCCGTAGACGAAGTCGGGGTCGGCGGCGAGCAGCTTCTCGTAGGAGGGGTACTCCTTGGCGAGCACGGGGGCGGACTTGTACGCCTTCTCGTACTTCGGCAGGACCTTGTCGTCGAGGTAGGCGGTGCCGGCCAGGCGGTCCTTGAGGCCCAGTTCCAGCATCACCTCGGTAACGTGCTGGTTCATGGTGACGGCGCGCTTCGGCGGTGCGTCGTACGTGGTCTTCACACCGCAGTTGGTGACGGTGTACGGGAAGCCCGCGGCCTTGGCGGCGGGCTTGGAGTCACCGGAGTCGGACGAGCCGCAGGCTGCGAGCGGGACGAGCAGGGCCGCGGCGGTGAGCACGCGAAGGGCGCGGGACATGGCTGAACTGCCTCCTCCAGGGGATTTCCGCGTCCCCTGCGTTGTGTGGAGCCGAGACGGCAGGTCAGTTCCTGACTCCCCGCCCCCGCGAAGGGGTGGGGTCACAGTGGCGGGACCGTGCCGGGCTCGCACCGGCTTCCTGGGTCCTGCCGCCTCATGGGTGGAGCTCAGTATGCCTGTACGACCGCGACCTCTTCCTCGGTGACCTCGCCGTCCACGATCCGGTACGAGCGGAACTGGAAAGGGCCCGCGTCGTCGGTGTCCGCGGTGGAGACCAGGACGTAGTGGGCGCCGGGCTCGTTGGCGTAGCTGATGTCGGTGCGCGAGGGGTAGGCCTCGGTCGCGGTGTGCGAGTGGTAGATGACCACCGGCTCCTCGTCGCGGTCGTCCATCTCGCGGTAGAGCTTGAGCAGGTCACCCGAGTCGAACTCGTAGAACGTGGGCGAGCGCGCGGCGTTCAGCATCGGGATGAAGCGCTCGGGGCGGCCGGTGCCCGCCGGGCCCGCGACCACGCCGCACGCCTCGTCGGGGTGGTCCTGGCGCGCGTGCGCGACGATCTGGTCGTGGAGGGCCTGGGTGATGGTCAGCATGGCAGTCAGGATAAGCAGAGGGCCCGCGCCGTACCGAAGTGTGGTACGTGCGGGCCCATATGCTGGACAGTGGCCTCTCCGGGGAGGTCAGTCCTTGGTGACGGGGGCGCTGTCCGCGCCGATCTTGCGCTTGTTGAACGCGGCGGCCTGCGGGTTGCGGCTCTTGAGGATCAGGTAGGAGACGCCGAGGATCGCGGCCCAGACCGGAGCGGCGTACAGCGAGATCCGCGCGTCCTTGTCGACGCCCATCATCACGATGACCATGCCGATGAACAAAAGCGCGAACCAGCTGGTGTACGGGGCTCCCGGCGCCCGGAAGGTGGACTGCGGCAGCTCGCCGCGGTCGGCCTTGCGGCGGTAGCGGATCTGGCAGGCCAGGATCATGATCCAGGCCCACATGCCGGAGATGGTGGCGAAGGAGACGACGTAGTTGAACGCCTCGCCCGGCCACTGGTAGTTGATCCAGACGCCGACCAGCATGAACGCGGCGGAGAACGTGGTGCCGACCAGCGGCAGGCCGTTCTTCGTGAGCTTGGTGAAGAACTTCGGGCCCTGGCCGTTGAGCGCGAGGTCGCGCAGCATGCGGCCGGTGGAGTACATGCCGGAGTTGCAGGAGGAGAGCGCGGCGGTGAGGACCACGAAGTTCACGATCGCGGCGCCGACGCCGAGGCCCATCTTCTCGAAGGCCGCGACGAACGGCGAGACGCCGGGCTGGAAGTGCGTCCACGGGACGACCGACAGGATCATGATCAGCGCGCCGACGTAGAAGACGGCGATGCGCCACGGCACGGTGTTGATGGCCTTGGGCAGGACGGTCTTCGGGTCCTTGGACTCGCCCGCGGTGACGCCGACGAGCTCGACGGCGAGGAAGGCGAACATCACGATCTGGAGCGTCATCAGCGTGGAGCCGATGCCGTTGGGGAAGAAGCCGCCCTGGTTCCACAGGTGGGCCACGGTCGCGGTGTCACCGGCGTCGGAGAAGCCGATGGTGAGGATGCCGATGCAGATCAGGATCATGCCGATGATGGCGGTGACCTTGACCATCGAGAACCAGAACTCCAGCTCACCGAAGAGCTTCACGGAGATGAGGTTCGCGCCGTACAGGATGACCGTGAAGATGAGCGCGTACGCCCATTGTGGAACGGATCCGTGTGTCCAGTACTGCATGTACTGGGCGGCTGCGGTGACTTCGGTGATGCCGGTGACGACCCAGAAGAGCCAGTACGTCCAGCCGGTCACGAAGCCGAAGAACGGGCCCATGAACTCGCGCGCGTACTCCGAGAAGGAGCCCGACACGGGGCGGTACATGAGGAGCTCGCCGAGCGCCCGCATGATGAAGAAGATGACGAGGCCCGCGATGGCGTACGCCAGGATGAGGCTGGGTCCGGCCTTGTGGATGGCCTTGCCCGCGCCGAGGAACAGGCCGGTGCCGATGGCACCGCCGATCGCGATCATCTGGATCTGCCGGGCTCCCAGACCGCGCTGGTAGCCCTCGCCCTCGCCGGACGGGCCGCCTGCGGCCTCCACGGCACCATTGCCGTCGTGCCCGTCGTGCTGCTCTTCGACCTGCACTGAGGTCATGGTGACGCCTTTCTCCATGCTGATCCGCGCCCGCGTCTCGCGTTGATGGCTGCGGATCAGGTCCTGATCCCCCCGGATATGTATGGAGTGCTACCGGCGGTCTGCCGGTCCGAGCGCCCTCGGTGACATGGGTGGCGTCACCGAGTGGTCGTGAAGATTTATCACGGCGGCAACAGTGAGGGAATCAGCCACCTGTGACGCACACCACAGGAAGAAGCGGACAAAGGCCTCTTCACGCCGCAAACACGGGCAATGAAGTGACGGGATCGTTATCCGGATTTGAGCGTCCGCTGAGCGAACGACCCGTCACGTGAACGGAAGGTGTCCAGTACAGCAAATTTCGCTGTCCTCTGCACCGGATTTCGGTCCGGCTCAGTCCAGCAACGTCCCGACCAGCGTCTCCTGCAATCCGCCCAGCCAGAGATAGGCCATCACCATCGGCTTGCGGGGGTCGGAGTCGGGGAGCCGGTAGAGCAGATCGGCGTCCTCCTCGTCGGTGACCTCCAGGCGGGTGCCGATCGCGAGCCGGAGGTCGTTGAGGGCGCCCAGCCAGTGCCGCGACTCCTCCACCGACAGTTTCAGGACGGCTCCGCCCTCGCCCGAGGACGCCATCGAGTCGAGCGAACGGATCACGACCAGCGCGTCGTCCCGCTTCTTGGCCCGCAGGTCGTTCTCCGTGAAGCGGCGGAACTCGGCCGAATACGTCCGCAGTTCCTCCTCCTGCGCGATGTCCCCGGTCTCACTTCCGGGGCCGCCGTACGCGTCCGGCAGCAGGCGCTGCATCACCGGGTCGGCGGGCGGCTCGCTGGGGCCCTCGGCGAACAGCTCCGCGAGGGGGTCGTCGGAGGGCTCACCGCCCGGGCCCGGACCGATCAGCTCCAGGAGCTGCACGGCGAGGGAACGGATGATCGAGATCTCGACCTCGTCGAGCGCGACGGCGGCGCCGCCCCCGGGGATCGCTTCGAATTGTCCTGGCATCAGATGCGTCGCTGCTTCCGGTCCGCCGCTACTTGCGGTCCTGCTGAAGGGTGGCCCACAGCCCGTATCCGTGCATGGCCTGGACGTCCCGCTCCATCTCCTCGCGGCTGCCGGTGGAGACGACCGCGCGGCCCTTCTGGTGCACGTCCATCATCAGCTTGGTGGCCTTCTCCTTGGAGTACCCGAAGTACGACTGGAAGACGTACGTCACGTAGCTCATGAGGTTGACCGGGTCGTTGTGCACGAGCGTGATCCAGGGGACGTCCGGCTCGGGGACAGCGAACGTCTCTTCGGCCGATTCCGGGCGGGTGATCTCGACCGGGACAGCACAGAGGGCGAAGCCCTTCCTCAGAAGGGTGGCGGCGGGAGACGGGCGGGACGTACTCACAAGGCCATGCTGCCACCCCGAGGGGCCCCGCGCACAAACGGACCCGGAAATCGTCAGAGTGACGAGATGCGGGTAGCATCCCTCCCATGAACACAGCGGACCTTGGCCTGCCGGTGGATGTTCCCTCGACGGCGCTCTTCACGGACCAGTACGAGCTGACGATGCTCCAGGCGGCGCTGAAAGCCGGTACCGGCGAGCGCCGTTCGGTCTTCGAGGTCTTCACCCGCAGACTGCCCGAGGGGCGGCGCTACGGCGTCGTGGCGGGCACCGGCCGGGTCCTGGACGCCGTCGAGAACTTCCGCTTCGACGCCGGCGTCCTCGGCTTCCTGCGCGAGCGCGGCATCGTCGACGAGCCCACCCTGGACTGGCTGTCCCGCTACCGCTTCAGCGGCGACATCTGGGGCTACCCCGAGGGCGAGGTCTACTTCCCGGGCTCGCCGATCCTGCGGGTCGAGGGGTCCTTCGCCCAGTGCGTGCTCCTGGAGACGGTGATCCTCTCCATCCTCAACCACGACTCCGCCATCGCGGCCGCCGCCTCCCGCATGTCCTCGGCAGCGGGCGACCGCCCGCTGATCGAGATGGGCGCCCGCCGCACCCACGAGCTGGCCGCCGTCGCCGCCTCCCGCGCCGCGTACGTCGGCGGCTTCGCGACCACCTCCGACCTGGCCGCCGGCTTCCGCTACGGCATCCCGACCGTCGGCACCAGCGCCCACGCCTTCACCCTGCTGCACGACAGCGAGCGCGACGCCTTCCGCGCCCAGGTCGACTCACTCGGCCGCGGCACCACCCTGCTCGTGGACACCTACGACGTGGCCGAGGCGGTCCGCATGGCCGTCGAGGTCGCCGGACCGGAGCTCGGCGCGGTGCGCATCGACTCCGGTGACCTTCTGCTCGTCGCCCACCGGGTGCGCCAGCAGCTGGACGATCTCGGCGCGACGAACACGAAGATCGTCGTGACCTCCGACCTCGACGAGTACGCCATCGCCTCGCTGCGGGCGGCACCCGTGGACGCGTACGGCGTGGGCACGCAGCTCGTCACGGGCTCCGGGCACCCCACCGCCTCCATGGTCTACAAGCTGGTGGCCCGCGCCCACTCGGCGGACCCCAAGGCGCCCCTGGAGCCGGTGGCGAAGAAGTCGCTGGGTGCCAAGAGCTCGGTCGGCGGCCGCAAGTGGGCCGCGCGGCGGACCGACGCGGACGGTGTCGCCGAGGCCGAGGTCATCGGCACCGGGCCCGTGCCCGCCGAGCTGGCCGACGCCCAGCTCCTGGTCGAGCTGGTCAAGGGCGGGCAGGTCATCGCCCGGGAGCCGCTGGACGCGGTCCGCGACCGGCACGCCGCCGCCCGCGCCCGGCTGCCGCTCTCCGCGACGCAGCTGTCGCGGGGCGAGGCGGTCATCCCCACGGAATACCTCTGAGGGGACCCGGATATCCCTGACGGGCCCGGACATCCCTGCCGGGTCCGGGGAGGCACCCCCTCCCGTAACGCACGTGAAGTCTCTACGCTCGTAGTCACCCCACCAAAGGACACCGCCCATGCGCCGCGCACTGATCGTCGTAGACGTGCAGAACGACTTCTGCGAGGGCGGCAGCCTCGCGGTGGCCGGTGGCGCGGACGTGGCCGCCGCCATCACCGAGCTGATCGGCCAGGCCCCGGCCTGCTACCGCCACGTGGTGGCCACCAGGGATCACCACGTCGACCCGGGCGCGCACTTCTCGGACCACCCGGACTACGCCGACTCCTGGCCGCCGCACTGCGTGGCGGGCACCGAGGGTGTCGGCTTCCACCCGAACTTCGCCCCGGCCGTCGCGTCCGGCGGCATCGACGCGGTCTTCGACAAGGGCGCCCACTCGGCCGCCTACAGCGGGTTCGAGGGCGTGGACGAGAACGGCGTCTCCCTGGCGCAGTGGCTGCGGGAGCGGGAGATCACGGAGGTGGACGTGGTCGGGATCGCCACGGACCACTGCGTGCGCGCCACCGCTGTGGACGCGGCTCGGGAGGGGTTCCGCACCACTGTCCTGCTGGACCTGACGGCGGGTGTCTCCGAGGCGACCACGGAGCGGGCGTTGGCCGAGTTGCGCTCGGCGGGGGTTGAGCTGACGGGTAAGCCTGTCGTCTGAGCGGCACGGGCCTCCGCCCCGGACCCCGCTCCTCAATCGCCGGAGGGGCTGATTTCTGGCGCCGCTCAACCGCTCAGCGCCGCAACGCCCTGATCGGATGCCAGAGCTCCTCCAGGGCATTGGGTGCCGTCCGCCATATCAGCCCGTCCGGATGGTGCAGCACCGCCGTGACCTCGTCGGGGGTGGGCGGTTCCGCGTTGCCCCGCAGGTACACCGCCCGCAGGCCGAGGTTCCGCAGCCGGGTCAGCGCCCTCGCGCGGTTCGCGGCATGCACGATCATCCTGACCGCGCCGCCCGACTCCACCGGACTGGGCAGGGTCAGCGCCACCACCACGCTGCCGTTCGGCAGCTTGCAGAAACCTCCTGCGGACATGCTCGGTCACTCCCCCGTCAATAAGAAGTACACAGCACGCACCTAAACACGATCGGCCGCCGCCCGCTAGAGGGCGACGGCCGATCATGGCTTGACCTGCGAAAACACTGGTTACTTCGTCGAGGGACCCACCTGGACCGTGATCGTCGAGCCGTCCTTGGGCTGCTTGATGATCTTGATCTTGGTGTTGGTGTCAGTGACCTTGACGCTGCCCGTGGGGTTCGAGGCGTACCAGTAGGTGCCCTTGCGGTCGTCGAAGACCGGGACGCCCTTCTGGGACTTGATCTTCAATGCGACGTCCGCGTTGTGGAGCGTGAACTTGTCCGTCGCGTACTTGCTGAAGGGCGCGTCGAACGGCTGGATCTTGTTGCGCAGGAGCGAGCCGTCCTTCCACTTCAGCGGCTTGGCGTGCGCGTCCACCGGCAGGATCAGGCCCTGGCCGGGGTGCTGGCTGGTGTTGTTGTCCTTCTGGGAGGTGTCCCACTGCCAGACCATCAGACCGGTCTGGTAGGGGTAGTGCTCGACCCAGCTGGGGCGGGACTGTGAGAAGCCGAAGTTGTACGGGCCGACCTTCAGGGTCTTGTCGTACGAGACGTACTGGCGGTTCTCGGCCAGGTAGTACTGGTCGTACTTCTTCGTGAACGACTCCTCGATGCGCGAGAAGCCCTTCGACGACCAGCCGTTGTCGTCGCCCTCGGCGCCGTCCTCCAAGAGCTTGGCGCCGTCCGCGGTGATCGTGAGGGCGTCGGCCGTGAAGCCCTTGCCGCCCGCGCCGCCGTCCGTCGCGTAGCGGAAGCGGAGGTCGATCTTCTTGCCGGCGTAGGCGTCGAGCGGGAAGACCAGCTTCTTGTACGCGCCGGAGACACCGGTCAGCGCGGGCTTGTCACCGGCGTCGCGGGTGATCGGCTTGCCGTCGGCGGTGCCGTCGACCGGCGTGTAGCTGGCGCCGCCGTCCGTGGAGACCTCGGTGTAGAGGTAGTCGTAGTTGGCCTCGATGTCCCACCAGCCCTGGAGCGACAGCTCGGCCTTGGTCTTGCCGGTCAGGTCGACGGAGCGCGTCAGGGTGTTCTTGAGGTCGTCGCCCTGGTTGCTCCACCACTGCTTCGTGCCCTCGGCGGGCTTCACGATCTTGGTGGTGACGGCCTTCTTCGGCAGGTCGACGAGGAGCGCCTGGCGGTGGCGGGTGTTGTACTCCGCGACGCCCAGCTTGTGCTCGGAGGTGGTGGCCGCCTTCGCCTTGGCGTAGTCGAGCCAGCCCAGCTGGAACTTGTCCCAGGCGGTCATGTCGCCCGGCAGGTCGCCGATCGCGTCCTTGCCGGTGCCGAGCCAGGAACCGGCCGACATCAGCGACCAGAAGCCGACCGAGTTCTCGCCCTTGCCCGTGGTGTCGTACAGGTCCGGCAGGCCGAGGTCGTGGCCGTACTCGTGGGCGAAGACGCCGAGGCCGCCGTTCTCCGGCTGCATCGTGTAGTCGCCGACCCAGATGCCCGAGTCGCCGATCTGCGTGCCGCCGGCCTTGTTGTGGCCGGGGCCGGTCCGGCCCGCGTCGTTGCCGTACGCGTACCAGCGGTGCGCCCACAGGGCGTTCTCGCCCTCGGCGCCGCCACCGGCCGACTCGTCCTCGCCCGCGTGGACGATCTGGAAGTGGTCGATGTAGCCGTCGGGCTCGTTGAAGTCGCCGTCGTTGTCGAAGTCGTAGCGGTCCCAGAGGTCGTACTCGGCCAGGTCCGCCTTGATCTGCGCGTCGGTGCGGCCCTGGGCCTTCTGGTCCTTGACCCAGGCCGTCACGCCGTCCTTGACCGCGTCCCAGACGTTGGCGCAGTTGGTGTCGCCGCAGTAGTTCGAGCCGTAACGCGCCTCGTTGTAGTCGACCTTGACCCAGTCGGAGACCGCGCCGTCGACCGAGTAGCGGCCGGAGGAGGTCTTCTCGTAGTAGGTCTTCAGCGAGTGCTTGGTCTTGCCCTTGCTGTCCTTGCCCTCTCCGAAGTACAAGTCCTCGAAGTGCTTGCGGTTGTAATCCGCCTGCCAGGCCGTGCTGTTGTCCTTCGCCCGGTCGGGCTTGGCTATCTTGTTGTGCAGCGGGCCGGGCTTGCCGCCGTACTTCTTGACCGGCTGCTGCGGGCCCTCGGGGCCGTCCGGGTCGTACATGGTCGTGTCGTCGACCTTGTTCCCGAACTCCACCAGGATCGTGAAGACCTTGTCGGTCTTCTCGCGGCCCAGCTCGACGTACTTCTTGTCGTCGAGTTTGACGACCTTGGAGGCACCGCGCTTGTGCACCTTGGCGTCGCCCGCGACGACCTGCTGGAGGGCCGCCTTGCGCTGCTGCGCCTGCTGCTTGCTGAACGGTCCGTCGAGGTCGTGGTCGACGTGCGCCTTGGGGCGCGACGGGTCCTGCCGGTCGACGGCGGGCGCCGCGGCCGGGGCTCCGTCCCCGGGGGCGGCCGTGGCCGTCGTCGCCGAGTACGTCGCGGCGGCCGCGGCCACCGCGACGGCCACGGCCGTGGCTCTGAACGTGCGTGTTCTGGCTGTCACTTGATGAATGTCCTCCCCACGCGCCCGCGCGAATGGCGGACCGAGATCCCGGTCGGAGGAGGTCCGCGCGCGATGTACGCGTCACAAGTGACGACATTCGACCGGAAGTACGGGAGAAAAGACAGTCCTTGACTTGCACAGGCCAAGTGCACTATGCGACCACCGGATCCGTTATCCGGACACGGGGCACTCCTCCACGGAGCCGGCCAACGGGCGCGCCACTCCGTCCACTTGATGGACGCCATGAACCCGTGCGCCCCCTGTGCTGCGGCACCGTGGGTTAGGTCACGCTTACCGACCGTTCCCGTCGGGCATGCAGCGTCATAGAGTGAATCGACGGTGCGTCACCGCGCGAGGCGGCACATCGCAAGTCGCCGCGGCCGAGCGTCCTTTGATTCGTATACAGCCATCTCACTGCCGAGGACGGATCACGTCATGCCTCGTCCCATGCCACGTCCGACCACCGCACAGATCTCCTACGGTTCGGTGACCGTCGTCTTCTCCACCCTCGCCATGCTGCTGCTCTCCCGGACCGCCTCGGGGATCGGTGTCGCGGTGATCGCCGTGGCCGCGCTCGGCCTCGGCTTACTCGTCGCGATGACGGTACCGGCGCCGGAACCGGAGGAGGCGCCCACCGTGACCCCCGCCCCGGAGCGGATCCCTGCCCAGCGCGCCGTGCTCGCCGACTCCGTACGCGAATCCGCACGCGCGTCCGTACGCGAACCGGCGGGCCCGTGAAGCACGGGCCCGCCGGTCGTGGTGCCGCCGCACCAAGCCTTTCGCTCTAGACGCTGACCACCACCGTCTTGGCGGCCTTGTCGTGCAGCCCCTGTCGGTAGGGCTTGTCGAAGAAACTCCAGCCGCCGCAGATCGCCGTCCAGATGCAGGCGCAGCAGAAGGCGAACGGCAGCCAGAGGACGGCCGCGCGGGCGAGCGCGGTCTGCATGCTCGGCGTGGCGCCGTCGTCGAGGTTCGCGACGCGCATCCCCAGCAGCTTCTTGCCGAGCGTCTGCCCCGTCCTGGAGATCATGACGGTGTCGTACGCCATGTAGAGCACGGCGGCCAGCAGGGACTGGCCGAACGACCTGCCGGTGTTCACCTTGTCCGGGTCGACGTCGTACTCGGATGTGTTGAACAGCCAGGACAGCAGCCATACGACGACGCCCACGAGGATCATGTCGATGATGCGGGCGAGGACGCGCTTGCCGCTGTCGGCCAGCGGGGGCATGCCGGCCGGCGGATCCTGCCCGCCGTAGCCGCCCGGGCCGCCACCGCCGTAGGGGTCGCCGCCGCCCCCGCCGTAAGGGCCGCCACCGCCTCCGCCGTAAGGGTTGCCGCTGGCGCCGTAGGGGTCGCCCTCCGAAGGCGGGGGCGGGACTCCGTAGGGCGTGCCGCCGCCGGAACCCGGGGGTGTGTTCCCGTACGGGGCGCCACCGCCCGGCGGCGGGGTGTCGTACGGCGAGCCGCCACCGGACCCGGGGGCGGCCCGCCGGGCGGCTGCTTCTTGAACGGGTCGTCGTCCGGCGGCGGATTCTGCGGCGGTTCGGTGCTCATGGCCCGAGTCGACCGCGACGGCCCCCGCTCCGCATCCGGCGAGCGGCTGACCGGGTTACCCGACGGCGTACGGACGTCCGCTCATCCCGCGACTTGCCCGGCGGCTTGCCCGGCGGCTTGCCCGGCGGCTCACCCGGCGACGAAGGTGTTCGCCGCCTTGTCGTGCCAGCACTGCCGCCACGGCTTGTCGAAGAGGCACCACACCACGCCGACGAGGCCGATCACCAGCAGGCCCGGCACGCTGTAGACCAGCCAGCGCCGCAGGGCCGCTCCGAACGTGGGCGGCTCATGCTCCTCGATGTCGCGCACCTGGATGCCGCACACCTTCTTGCCCAGCGTGCGGCCCCACTTGGCGGTGGGCAGCGCCTCGTACACGACGCCGAAGAGCAGCAGGACGGCGAGGATGATGCCGAGGTAGCCCGCGGTGGTGCCGTCGAGCAGCCAGACCGTGGTCTTCTCCCCCGACAGCTTCGCCGCGTCGATCTTGCTGTCGACGTGGTCGGCGGCCTCGGCGCCGAGCGGCAGGGCCGCGGCCCCGGTGACCGCCGCGAGGACGACGCTGTCGACGAGCCGCGCCACGAGGCGCCTGCCGAGTCCGGCGGGCCGGGCCGAGGCCTGGGCGCGCGCGGCGGCGAGGAACGGGTCCTCGGCCACCGGCTTCCACGGCACGACCGGTTGCCCGTCCCCCTGCCGCGGGACCGGGGCGGCGCCCGCCAGCTGGTGCACCTGCTGGGCCCAGGAGGCCGAACCGCCGCCGGGTCCCGCGGTGACGGGCGCCGACGCACCGCCTTGCTGCGGCACGGTGGGCTGCGGGGCGGCCGGTTGCGGCTGCGGGTTGAGTTGGGGCTGGGGCTGGGCCGCCGGGGGCTGGGCATGAGCCGGGACGGCGGGGGCGGGGGCGGGGGCCGGGGAGGGCGCTTGCTGCGGTACGGAGGCCTGGGCGGGAGTGGTGGGGGCGGTGGGGCCGGGCGCCTGCGGCATGGCGGCCTGGGCGCCCGCCTGCCCCGACGTGGGACGCACGGCGCGGATGGCCATGGTGCCGTCGCTCCCGGCGCCCGCGGCCGCCCCGTCGGCGGGCCGCACCGGGCCCGTCGGGCGGCGGAACGTCACTGTTCCCTCACCGGCGGTCGGCTTGGCCGCGCCCGGCTTGACGGCGCGGATCATGACCGTGCCGGGGTTGCTCTCGTCCTCGGGCGGCTCGGGCGCGGCCCCCGGGGTCTCGGCGCGCGGCGCGGCCTCGCTCGGCACGCGCGGGTCGGCCTGGCCCGGGGCGCCCCACGAGATACGGCGCTCCTGCTCGCCGCCGAGGCCGGACTGCCGGGCGGCGTCGGCGGCCCAGGCGGAGGCGGGCTCGGGGCGGGCGCCGTGCTGGTCCTGGCCGACCGCCGCCGGTTCCTCGTCGAAGAAGTGCGGGCCGGTCTCCTCCACCGGAAGCGCCACGGCGGCGTTCGCGCCCGTGCCGGGCGGTGGCGGGAGGGGTTCGCCGTCGGACGGCGCGGGACGGCTCGTACCGGGCACCCAGGCGGCGCCGTTCCAGTACCGGACATATCCGGGAATGGACGGGTCGGGGTAGTAGCCTTCGCGGGGCCTGTCGTCGCCTGGGGCCGGAGTTGGGGCGCTCATGTCCGTCGTCCCGTATCTGCTCGGGGGTCTTTTGAGGGCTCCACATCTATCAGACCTCCGTGTCCCACCGGGCGGGTCCGTCGCCACGGACCACGATCCGGGCACGCTCCCCACACTTCCCCCGCGAGCTCCACGCCCCCGCCGGTGCCCCTCTTCGAAGCCGCCCGGAGAAAATTTCCCGAACCCGCGTAATGCTCCGGCGAGCACGCGCTCTCCACTCGTACGGGTCCGCTCCAGGGCCCCTTCGAGAAGGGAAACGCACCGACATGCATTCCGTGGTGGAACGCGAACTCGAAATCAAGCTGGTCCTCTCACCGGAACGGGCCGTCGCCGTCCCGGCCCGGCTCACCTACCGCACCGACGATCCCTACGCCGTCCACATCGCCTTCCACATCGGCTCCGAGCACCCCGTGCACTGGACGTTCGCCCGTGAGCTGCTGGTGGAAGGGGTGTTCAGGCCGTGCGGCCACGGTGACGTGCGGGTCTGGCCGACGAAGGTGGACGGCCGTGGCGTCGTCCTGATGGCGCTGAGCTCACCGGACGGCGACGCGCTCCTGGAGGCGCCGGCGTCGGCCGTCTCCGCCTGGCTGGAACGGACCCTGCGGGTGGTCCCTCCGGGCTCTGAGACCGAGCAGCTCGGCATCGACGACGGCCTCGCCGAGCTGCTCGCACCCACCTTCGGCCGTGGCCGCGCGGACGAGCTGTGGCTGCGCGACCCGTGGCCCTCGGACGAGTCGAACGACGGCGAGTGACCGGCTCGCGCGGTCCGAGAGCCTGCCTGTCCGGTCCTCGGAACAGCGTGCCCGGTCCTCAGAACAGCTTGCCCGGGTTGAGGAGGTGGTGCGGGTCGAAGGCGGCCTTGACGGCCCGCTGCATCTCCACGCCCACCGGGCCGATCTCGCGGGCCAGCCACTCCTTCTTGAGGACGCCGACGCCGTGCTCGCCGGTGATGGTGCCGCCGAGTTGCAGACCGAGGGCCATGATCTCGTCGAAGGACTCGCGGGCGCGCCGGGCCTCGTCGGCGTCCGCCGCGTCGAAGCAGACGGTGGGGTGCGTGTTGCCGTCGCCCGCGTGGGCGCAGACGCCGATGGTCAGGCCGTACTTCTCGCCGACGCGCTCGACGCCGTCGAGCATCTCCGCCAGTTTGGAGCGCGGCACGCACACGTCGTCGATCATCGTGGTGCCCTTGACGGCTTCGAGCGCGGTGAGGGACAACCGCCGCGCCTGGAGCAGGAGTTCCGACTCGGCGGCGTCCTCGGCCGGGACGACCTGGGTGGCGCCCGCGGCCTCGCAGAGCGCGCCGACGGCGGCGAGATCGGCCGCGGGGTGCGGGGTGTCGAAGGCGGCGAGCAGGAGGGCCTCGGTGGCCTCGGGCAGCCCCATGTTCGCCAGCGCGTTGACGGCCTTGACGGTCGTACGGTCCATCAGTTCGAGCAGCGACGGGACGTGACCGCCCTCCATGATCTCGCATACGGCGTCGCAGGCGGCCTCGGTCGAGGCGAACTCCGCGGCGAGCACCAGCTGTTGCGGCGGCTTCGGCCTCAGCGCGAGGACGGCGCGGACCACGATGCCGAGGCTGCCCTCGGAGCCGACGAACAACCGCGTGAGGTCGTACCCGGCGACGCCCTTGGCGGTGCGGCGGCCGGTGCTCATGAGCCGCCCGTCGGCGAGGACGACGTCGAGCCCGAGGACGTACTCCGCGGTGACGCCGTACTTCACGCAGCACAGGCCGCCGGAGGCCGTGCCGATGTTCCCGCCGATGGTGCACATCTCCCAACTGGAGGGGTCCGGCGGGTAGTACAGGCCGTGTTCGCCCACCGCGCGGGAGAGCGCGGCGTTGACGACGCCCGGCTCGACGACGGCGATCCGGTCGACGGGGCTGATCTCCAGGATGCGGTCCATCTTGACGAGGGACAGCACGACGCAGCCGTCGCTGGCGTTGGCGGCGCCGGACAGGCCGGTGCGGGCGCCCTGCGGCACCACCGGGACGCGCAGCTCGGTGGCCGTGCGCATGACGTGCTGGACCTGCTCGACGGTGCGGGGCAGGACGACGACGGCGGGGACACCGGCGTCACAGAAGCTCGCCATGTCGTGGGAGTACGCGGACGTGACGTCCGGGTCCGTGAGGACCGCCTCGGCGGGCAGGCCCTCCTGGAGGAGTTCGATGAGGGTGCGGCTCATGATCACAGCGTCGCACCCGGGGCCATCGGTGTGAACCCGTGTGCGACGCCCTTCCCCGTGCCGGGATGTGCTCTTCGTATTGACGCACAGTGAGCGTCATGAAGCGTTACGGGTCCCCTCTGAAGCCCTACAGGTCCCCGCGGAAGCCTTACGGGTCCTCCCGGAAGCCTTACCGGCCCCCGATGAGGTCTTCGGTGCGGCGTGCGCTGATCGTCTCCGTGGCGGGTTCGGTGGTGCTCGGAGCCGCCTATGTGCTGGTGCCGCTGGGCCGCGGGGACGCCTCGCCGCCCGCGCTCGGGCCCGTGGGGCGCGCCCGGGTGGCCGTGGCGGCGGGCAGGCCGGCCGCGCCGGCGGATCTGGCGGCGCTCATCGGGGACCGGGAGGCGCATCTGCGGGCGCACCCGGGGGACGAGCACTCCTGGGCGGTCCTCGGCTCGGCGTATGTGGCGCGGGGCGCGCGCACCGCCGACGTCGCGTACTACCCGAAGGCCGAGCAGGCGCTGCGTACGTCGCTGACGGCGCGGCCCGAGGGCAACCCGGAGGCCCTGACGGGGCTCGCGGCCCTCGCCAACGTCCGGCACGACTTCCGGGCGGCCCGCATGTGGGGCGAGCAGGCGGTGCGGCAGGCGCCGAAGCGGTGGGTGGCCCACTCCGCGCTGATCGACGCCTACACCGGGCTCGGCGACGCCAAGAAGGTCGGCAAGGCCCTGGAGTCCCTCAAGAAGCTGGGCTCGCGTTCGGCCGTGAAGGCGCGCGCCGGGCAGGTCTACCGCGACCGCGGCTGGCGCGAGGACGCCAACGCCGCCCTGACCGACGCGGCGGCGCTCGCCGAGACCCCGGCGGAGAAGGCGGCGTGCCTGCACCGTGTCGGGGAGCTGGCGTGGGAGCGGGGCGAGCCGGCGGTGGCGCTGCGCCACTACGACGCCGCGCTCGCCTCCGATCCCGAGCACCATGCCTCGCTGGCGGGCCGGGGCCGCGCGCTCGCGGCGCTCGGCCGCACGTCGGAGGCGCTGCACGCCTACCGCTCGGCGCTCACCCGGCAGCCGCTGCCCGAGTACGCCCTGGAGCTGGGCGAGCTGTACGAGGCGCTGAAGCTGCGGCCCGCCGCGCGCGCCCAGTACGACGTGCTGCGGGCGCGGGTGCGGGAGGAGAGCGCGGCCGGCGTCAACAACGAACGGGTGCTCGGTCTCTTCGAGGCGGACCACGGTGACCCGGAGGCCGCGGTGGAGCGGCTGGAGGCGGAGTACAAGCGGCACGGCAGTCCGGAGACGGCGGACGCGCTGGGGTGGGCGCTGCACCGCTCCGGGGAGGGCGAGAAGGGCCTGAAGCTCGTCACCAAGGCGATCGAGAAGGGGCCGCGCAGCGCGCTGTTCGCCTACCACCGGGGGGAGATCGAACGGCAGCTGGGCCGGTACGGCGCGGCGCGGCGGCACATCGGGGAGGCCCTGCGCGTCAACCCGTACTTCTCGCCGCTGGCCGTGCCCAGGGCGAAGCGGGCCCTGGCGGCGCTGGGCGAGCCGCCGGAGGGCGGGCCCGAGCAGGTGTACGAGCCGGCCCCGGCGGCACAGGGCCCCGAGCGCCCGCGGCGGACGGAGCCGCGCGGATCGAAGCCCGGCTCCGCGCAGCGCCAGTCCTCGCGGCGTCGGACCACGCCACGCCAGGCCGCGCCCCGCCAGGCCGCGCCCCGCCCCTGGACCTCGCGCCGGGCCGCGCCGAGCAGTCCTCGCCGGTCGTCCCCCGCGGCCCCCGGCCGCGTGCGCACGGCGTCACCCGGTAGCTGAGTTTGGGGCGGGCGGCGGGCCCCACGGCGTCTCCAGGGCGGTCCGCAGGGCGACGACCAGGTCCGCGCCGATGCGTCCGGCGAGCTGCTCCTCGATGCGGGCGAGGGCGGCCTTGGCCAGGCGGTGGACGCGCTCGCCCTCGGCGGTGCGCCTGATCAGGCGCTGCCTGGCGGAGGCGGGGTCCGGGGCCTGTTCGAGGATTCCGGCGGCGACGAGTCCGTGCACGGCCTGGTGGGCGGTCTGCCGGGTGACGCCCATGCGCCGCGCCAGTTCGGAGACCGTGGTGCCCTCGTCGTCCAGGACGGAGCAGAGCTGCACCTGTGTCGGGGAGACCGGGGTCTCGCCCGCGGCCTCCATGGCGGCGAAGAGCCCTTCCTCGCACCAGCGGCGGGCCTCGCCGAGGAGCTGGGGCAGGTCGCGCTGGGTGGACGACATTTTTCCTCACAGATGTGCTCACCGGCTTGCTCACCGGCACCCTCGAATGTCAGGCTACCTGACATCCCTCTCGATCCGACGTTCCGGAGCATTCCATGACCATCGAGTACGCCACGCGCTACCGGCCCGCCTCCCGCATCCCCGCGGACCCGGGCAAGCCCTACTTCATCGAGAAGGGCGAGGGCGACCGCGCCCACCTCTTCGGCGACCTCGTCACCGTCTACGCGGGCGGCGAGCAGACCGAGAACACCTTCAACTTCTTCACCGTGGAGGGGCCCAAGGGCGACCTCATCCCTGCCCACATGCACGCCGACACCCACGAGGTCTTCTACGTCACCCAGGGCGCCGTCCGGCTGTTCGTCGAGGACACCGAGGGCGTCCAGCAGGAGAAGCTGCTCACCCCCGGCGACTTCGGCTTCGTACCGAAGAACTGCACGCATGCCTACCGCATGGAGCGCCACCACAGCCAGGTCGTCGGCGTCGCCGCGGGCCCCGGCGGCACCTTCGAGCGGTTCTTCGAGAACCTCGGCGCACCCACGGAGCAGCACGGCCTGCCGCACCAGCCGCTCATACCCGAGCCCCGCAAGTTCGGGACCGTGCCCCAGGAGTACGACGTGAACTTCCTGCCCGGCCACCAGTGGCGCACCCGGTGACCGGGCCCGCGCTGCGGCAGCTGATCTCCGCGCCCCACCCCGACCGGGCCCCGCTGCCGCCCGCGGCGGTGCGCGAGCCGGGCGTGCGCGAACTGCGCGGTGTGCCCTACCACCAGGCGATGGGCAGCCGCCCCCTGGAACTCGACCTGTGGCTGCCGGGTACCGCCCCGGCGGCCGACCCCGCGCCGCTGGTGCTGTTCGTGCACGGCGGTGCCTGGCTCCAGGGGCGCCGCGACGACATGGGCCTGCGCACCCGGCAGTGGGTTCCGGGACCGTTCGCCCGCATCGCGGCCGCCGGGTTCGCGGTGGCCTGCGTCGACTACCGGCTGAGCGGCGAGGCGGCCTTCCCCGCCCCGCTGGACGACGTACGAACCGCCCTGCGCTGGCTCACCCTGCGCGGCCCGGAACTCGGCGTCGACGCCGGGCGGGCCGTGGTCTGGGGCGAGTCGGCGGGCGGCCACCTCGCCTCGCTCCTCGCGCTGGACGAGCCGGGCCTCGCCGGTGCCGTCATCTGGTACGGGCCGAGCGACCTGACCGCCGCCCGGGGCCCGTTCCGCCCCGAGGACCCCGCCACCCCGGAGGCGCTCCTGCTGGGCGCGGCCCCGGCGGCCGTACCGGAGGCGGCGCGGGCGGCCGGTCCGCTGGCCCGGGCCGGCTCCGGGGCGCCGCCGTTCCTGCTGGTGCACGGGGACGCGGACACGATGGTGGACCACTCCCACAGCGCGTCGCTGGCGGCCGCGCTGGAAGGGGCGGGGGCGTCGGCGGAACTGTGGACGGTCCCCGGCGCGGACCACGGCTGGCACGGCCTCCCCGAAGCCGAGGTCGAGGAGATCTTCACGCGCTCACTGGACTTCGTACGCGCGCGCACGTCGAAGGCCTGAACGCCGACCGCCGGACAGGACCGAGAGAAACCGAGCCTGTCCGGCGATTGGGGACGAGCTGGGCGCAGCCCGCGATCAACGGCGCCCGAGGATTCCCCGGCGGCTAGAGGTTGCCCCGCTTCTCCTGCTCCCGCTCGATCGCCTCGAACAGAGCCTTGAAGTTGCCCTTGCCGAAGCCCATCGAGCCGTGCCGCTCGATCATCTCGAAGAAGACGGTCGGGCGGTCCTGGACCGGCTTGGTGAAGATCTGGAGCAGGTAGCCGTCCTCGTCGCGGTCGACGAGGATCTTCAGCTCGCGCAGGGTCTCCACGGGCACGCGGGTCTCACCGGCCCACTCGCCGAGCGTGTCGTAGTACGAGTCGGGGGTGTCGAGGAACTGGACGCCGGCCGCGCGCATCGTGCGCACGGACTGGACGATGTCGTTCGTGGCGAGCGCGATGTGCTGGACGCCCGCGCCGCCGTAGAACTCCAGGTACTCGTCGATCTGCGACTTCTTCTTGGCGATGGCGGGCTCGTTGATCGGGAACTTCACCTTGAGGGTGCCGTCCGCGACCACCTTCGACATCAGCGCGCTGTACTCGGTCGCGATGTCGTCGCCCACGAACTCCTTCATGTTCGTGAAGCCCATGACCTTGTTGTAGAAGCCGACCCACTCGTTCATCTTGCCGAGCTCGACGTTGCCGACACAGTGGTCGATCGCCTGGAAGGTCCGCTTGGCCGGCGGCTCGACCATCGGCCGCGCGGAGACGAAACCCGGCAGGTAGGGCCCGTCGTACCCGGAGCGCTCCACCAGCGTGTGGCGGGTCTTGCCGTAGGTGGCGATGGCGGCGAGCACGACCGTGCCGTTCTCGTCCTTCTCCTCGTACGGCTCGACGATGCCGCGCGCGCCGTGCTCGACGGCGTACGCGTACGCGGCGCGGGCGTCCGGCACCTCGATGGCGAGGTCGATGACGCCGTCGCCGTGCTCGGCCACGTGGGAGGCGAGGAAGTGGCCCCAGTCGGTGGAGGCCTTGATGACGGAGGTGAACACGAAGCGGGCGCCGCCGTTCGTGAGCACGTAACTGGCGGTCTCGCGGTTGCCGTTCTCCGGTCCGGAGTAGGCCACGAGCTTCATGCCGAACGCCGTGGAGTAGTAGTGCGCCGCCTGCTTGGCGTTGCCCACGGCGAAGACGACCGCGTCCATTCCCTTGACCGGGAAGGGGTCGGCCTCGCGCGCGGTGTTCGGGGTGGGGTGGGTAGTGGTCTCAGTCATGTCTCTGAGGCTCCCGCCGAACAGCAAGGTGCGCAATAGTTCGCGTTTTCAGTGGTCAATCTGCCCAGTGGGTGGCCAGGATGGGCGGGCTATCTGTACATGGTGACCATCCGGGGAGGCCGCATGGCGATCGATCATCTGGACGGCAGGCTCATCGTGCTCCTGGCACGGGAGCCGCGTATCGGGGTTCTTGAGGCGTCCCGCAGGCTCGGGGTCGCCCGCGGCACGGTGCAGGCGCGGATGGACCGGCTTCAGTCCAATGGAGTCATCCGGGGGTTCGGCCCGGAGGTGGACCCGGCGGCGCTCGGCTACCCCGTCACGGCGTTCGCGACGCTGGAGATCAAACAGGGGCAGGGCGCGGACGTACGGGCGCACTTGGCGACCGTCGCCGAGGTATTGGAACTGCACACGATCACGGGCCACGGCGATATGCTCTGCCGCCTCGTGGCCCGGTCGAACGCCGATCTTCAACGTGTGATCGACCGGGTCGTGGGTTTTGATGGCATCGTCCGGGCCTCCACCGCGATCGTGATGGAGAACCCTGTTCCGCTGCGGATCATCCCGCTCGTGGAGCAGGCGTCCGAAGATGTCTGAGCCGGTCTGCATGTCCGAGCAGGATCCCTGAGCCCCAAAGGAGCACTCCCAGAAGGCGAGGTGAGCACTTCAGTGAATTTCTGGGACTACCTCGGCACCCGTCACGAACAGCTGCTGGCGGACGCCTACCAACACGCCAGCGCCGTCTTCCAGTGCATGGTCGTGGCCACCGTGATCGGCGTGCTGATCGGTGTCCTCACCTACCGCAGCGGCTGGGCGGGCAACGTCGCCACGACGGTCACCTCCACCATTCTCACCGTGCCCTCGCTCGCCATGATCGGCCTGCTGATCCCGGTGGTGGGTCTCGGTGTCGCGCCGACCGTCGTGGCGCTGACCCTGTACGGCCTGCTCCCCATCGTGCGCAACGCCATCGTCGGCCTGCGGGGCGTGGACCCCTCGCTCGTCGACGCGGCGAAGGGCATCGGGATGTCCAGGGCCGCCCGGCTCTTCCGGGTGGAGCTGCCCATCGCCTGGCCGCCGATCCTCACCGGCATCCGGGTCTCCACCCAGATGCTGATGGGCATCGCCGCCATCGCCGCGTACGCCTCCGGGCCCGGCCTCGGCAACGTGATCTTCCGCGGCATCGGCTCGCTCGGCAGCGAGAACGCGCTCAACCAAGTGCTCGCGGGCACCCTGGGCATCATCGTCCTGGCGCTGCTCTTCGACGCCGCGTACGTCCTGATCGGCCGGCTGACGATCCCGAGGGGTATCCGTGTCTGATCCCACCGAGTCCGGCGCCGCCACCCCCGGCGCCACCACCTCCGGCGCCACCACCTCCGGCGCGACGATCGAGCTGGAGAACCTCACCAAGCGCTATCCGGGCAGCCCGAGCCGGCCGTGGACAGCGTCAGCATGGAGATCAAGGCGGGCGAGACGGTGATCTTCGTCGGCCCGTCCGGCTGCGGCAAGTCGACGACCCTGAAGATGATCAACCGTCTGATCGAGCCGACCGGCGGCCGCATCCGCATCAACGGCGAGGACGTCACCGACATCGACCCGGTGAAGCTGCGCCGCAAGGTCGGCTACGCCATCCAGTCCTCCGGCCTCTTCCCGCACATGACGGTCGCCCAGAACATCGCCCTGGTGCCGAAGATGATCGGCTGGGGCAAGGCGCGCATCCGCTCGCGGGTGGAGGAGATGCTCGACCTGGTCGGCCTGGACCCCGGCGAGTTCCACGACCGCTATCCGCGCCAGCTCTCCGGCGGCCAGCAGCAACGCGTCGGCGTGGCGCGGGCGTTGGCGGCCGATCCGCCGGTGCTCCTGATGGACGAGCCGTTCGGCGCCGTCGACCCGATCACCCGCGACCACCTCCAGGACGAGCTGATCCGGCTCCAGAGCGAGCTGCACAAGACCATCGTCTTCGTCACGCACGACTTCGACGAGGCCATCAAGCTCGGTGACCGCATCGCCGTGCTGCGCGAGCGCTCGCACATCGCGCAGTTCGACACGCCCGAGGCGATCCTGACCAACCCGGCGGACGACTTCGTCTCCGGTTTCGTGGGCGCGGGCGCGGCGCTCAAGCGGCTCAACCTGACGCGCGTACGCGATGTGGAGATCGCCGACGTACCGACGGTGACCGTCGACGACCCGCTCCAGGACATCTTCGACAAGCTGCGCGGGGGCACCACCAACGAACTGCTCCTGCTCGACAAGCGCGGCCGCCCCTACAAGTGGCTGCGCCGCGGCGACCTGATGCGGGCCCGGGGCTCCCTGGCCCGCGCGGGCACCCTCGTCCACGACACGGTGACCCGCGACGCCACGCTGCGCGACGCGCTCGAAGCGGTGCTCACGGACAACGCGGGCCGGGTCGCGGTGACCGGGCGGCGCGGTGAGTACACGGGCGTGGTGGACATGGAGACGCTGCTGAACTCCGTCCACGAGATGCTGGAGGCCGACCGCCTCGACGCCATCGAGCACCAGCACGAACTGGAGGAGCAGCGCGCCCAGTTGACCCACCAGGAGCAGGAGGGGCCGGGACCCGGGGAGCTCGGAGGGGCGGCGAGGGCATGAGGCCGCACGAGCACCGCCCGGAGGGGGAGCATGAGGTCAAGGGTGTCGCCTTCCGTGACGCGGGCGAGAGCGAGCAGGAGGTGCCGCCGCCCCCGGTGGCGGGGCGGCAGGCGCGCCGGGTCACCTGGCAGAAGGTCACGTTCCTGCCCGCCGTCCTCGCGGCGGTCCTGCTGCTCACCTGGGGGTGGTTCCAGCAAACGGACCTGGACTCGATCTCCAGGAACGCGCTGGCGGACGGGAACGTGTGGCTCAGGCTCCGCCAGCACATCCAGCTCACGGTCGTCTCCACCTTCTTCGTCCTCATCATCGCCATCCCGCTCGGCATCCTGCTGACCCGCGGGAAGCTGCGCAGGGCGGCACCCGCCGCGATGGCGCTGGCCAACATCGGCCAGGCGACTCCGGCCATCGGCCTGCTCGCGCTGCTGGTGATCTGGCTGGGCATCGGCGAGAAGGCGGCCCTGATCGGCATCATCGTCTACGCCGTCCTGCCGGTCCTGTCCAACACGATCGCGGGCCTGAAGGCGAACGACCCGACGCTCCTGGAGGCCGCGCGCGGCATCGGCATGTCACCGCTCGGCGTCCTCGGCAAGGTCGAACTCCCCCTGGCCGTCCCGCTGATCCTCGCGGGCGTGCGGACGGCGCTCGTGCTGAACGTCGGCACGGCGACCCTCGCCACGTTCGGCGGGGGCGGCGGCCTGGGCGACCTGATCACGACGGGCATGACCAATCAGCGCATGCCGGTCCTGATGCTCGGCTCGATCCTGACGATCGTGCTGGCGCTGCTGGTGGACTGGCTGGCGTCGCTGGCCGAACTGTTCCTGCGCCCGCGGGGTCTGGAGGCGGGCTCATGAGGGTGACGACACGGACGACCGCCCTGGCGGTGCTGGCCGGCGCCCTGCTGGTGAGCTGCGGCCTGACCAGCGGCAGCCCCATGGTGGACGACGTGAGGCCCGGCTCCATCGGCCGGGGCCTGCCCCTCAAGGGCGCCGATCTCACCGTGACGTCCAAGGAGTTCACCGAGCAGCTGATCCTCGGCGCGATCATGGGCATCGCCTTCGAGGCGGCGGGCGCGGACGTGCTCGACCGCACCGGCATCCAGGGCTCCATCGGCGCGCGCGAGGCGGTCAAGAGCGGCGACGCGGACGCCATGTACGAGTACACGGGCACCGCCTGGATCACGTACCAGGGCAACACCGAGCCGATCGACGACCCGCACGAGCAGTGGGAGGCGGTGCGCGACGCGGACCGGAAGAACGGCATCACGTGGCTGGCGCCGGCCGCGCTGAACAACACGTACGCGCTGGCGACGAACGCGAAGAACGCGGCGAAGTACAGGACGAAGACGCTCTCGGACGTGGCGGCCCTGTCGAAGTCCGACCCGCGGGCCGTCACGCTCTGCGTGGAGAGCGAGTTCGCCTCGCGCGAGGACGGGCTGCCGGGCATGCAGAAGGAGTACGGGATGAGCGTCCCGGCCGCCAACATCACCAAGATGGACACCGGCATCATCTACACGCAGGCGTCCAAGGGGACGTGCGCCTACGGCGAGGTCTTCACGACGGACGGCCGCATCAAGGCGATGAACTTGACGACCATGGAGGACGACAAGCGCTTCTTCCCCAACTACAACGCGGCCCCGGAGATCAACAGCGAGTCCCTGGAGAAGCACCCGGAGATGGCGGACGTCCTGGCGCCGATCACGAAGAAGCTGAACAACACGGTGGCGCGGGAGCTGAACTCGAAGGTGGACGTGGAGGGCCAGGACCCGCACGAGGTGGCGAAGGACTGGCTGATCGCGGAGGGCTTCGTCAAGGAGTAGGCGCGCCACGGAGTTACAAAGGACCGGTTGCAAAGAAAGCGTTGCAACAAAGTCTTTGCATGTCTACGCTGAGGGGCATGACGGAACCGTCGGTGCCCCGCAGGATTCACCATCTCGACGCCCGCTCGCTGCGCGGCCTCGCGCACCCGCTGCGCATGCGCCTGCTCTCCTCGCTGCGGCTGGACGGTCCGGCGACCGCGTCCCAACTCGCCGAGAGGCTGGGCGAGTCGAGCGGGGCGACCAGTTACCACCTGCGCCAGCTCGCGGAGTACGGCTTCGTGGAGGACGATCCCGAGCGGGGCAAGGGCCGGGAGCGGTGGTGGCGCTCGGCCCATCAGGGGACGCTGGCCGACGAAGACCTCGCCCGCGACCCGAACCCGGAGGTGCGCGGCGCGATGAGCACGCTCCTGCACGAGTACGCGACCCAGCGCGCCCAGGAGGTCTCCACCTGGATCGCCACCCGGCACGAGTGGTCACAGGCCTGGGGCGAGGCGTCGGACACCAGCGACTTCACCCTGGAGCTGACCCCGGCGCTCGCCGCCGAGCTGGGCCGCAAGGTCCATGAACTCGTCGAGAGCTACCGCACGTTGGCGCCCGAAGAGGACACACCGGACGTGGCCAAGGTGCGCGTCCACTCCCACATCTTCCCGACCCGGCCGAGGGCCGACGGCACCTGAGAGGGGCACGGCATGCACCCCGACGTACACCTGATGCTGCACCACGCACGCGCGGAGGAGTTACACCGCGCGGCACCGCGAAAACGACGCGCCTGCCCTCGGCTCCGCTCTCAGCTCGGCTGGACGCTGGTCGAGGTGGGTCTGCGCATCGTCAGCAGCTCGGGACCTTCTCGCCCTTCGCCAGGGCCCGCAGCGAGTCGACCGTTCCCTTCAGTGTCGTGACCGGGATCAGCCGCAGGCCCTTGGGCAGCTCCGCCTGGGCGTCCCCGCACTCGGCCTTCGGGACCAGGAAGACCGTCGCGCCGTCACGCCGCGCGGCCTGCGTCTTCAGGGCGACGCCGCCGACCGGGCCGACCTCGCCGCCGGCCGTGATGGTGCCGGTGCCGGCGATCTTGCCGCCGCCCGTGAGGTCACGGCCGCTGCCGTCGCCGTCCAGTTTGTCGATGATGCCGAGCGAGAGGAACAGCCCGGCACTCGGACCGCCGATCTTGCCGAGGTCGGCCTTGACGTTCACTTTCTCCGTGCCGTCGAAGCCGTTCGCCTTCAGGTAGGACAACGCCGCCTTCGTGGCGTCGTCCTGTGACCTCTTCATGTCGCCGAGGTTGTGCCTCTGGACTTCTTTGACGTTGTCACCGGTCGGGTATACCGAGTCCTTCGGCATCACCGCGCGGTCCGTGCGGAACCAGCCGTCGATCACGTCGCCGAGCCGTACGTCCATCTGCGGGCCGGTCGCCACGATGGTCGTCATGCGCAGCTCGCCCTTCGTCTCGCGGGTGGGCGCGCCGGTGATCGTGAGCACCGGCTTGCCCTCGTGCTCCCCCAGGACGTTCGCCGTGCCGCCGGGCTGCGCCACGGCGTACGGCAACGGCGCCAGCGCCGCGACGGCGAGCAGAGTCACCACGGGCAGGGCGCAGACAGCGAGGGCCTGGGGGCGCGTGAAACGAGGGAGGGAGAAGACCACGGGATCAATCTAACGTGACGGGGCGGGCACGCCCGAGCGGGCGGCCCATGAAGCGCGAACGCGAACCACACCGAGCCCGTCCGGCGATCGAGGACGGCACGAGCCACACCAGCCCGTCCGACCATCGACCACGGCACAAGCCACATCAAGCCCGCCGCCCATCGACCACGGCACAAGCCACATCAAGCCCGCCGACCATCGACCACGGCACAAGCCACATCAGCCCGTCGCCCATCGACCACGGCGCGAGCCACATCAAGCCCGTCGACCATCGACCACGGCGCGAGCCACATCAGCCCGTCGACCATCGACCACGGCGCGAGCCACATCAGCCCGTCGCCCATCGACCACGGCGCGAGCCACATCAGCCCGTCGCCCATCGACCACGGCGCGAGCCACATCAAGCCCGTCGCCCATCGACCACGGCACAAGCCACATCAGCCCGTCGACCATCGACCACGGCCGAGCCACATCAAGCCCGTCGCCCATCGACCACGGCACAAGCCACATCAAGCCCGTCCGGCGATTGAGGACGAGCTCGGCGCAGCCGGCGATCTCCCGGGCGCCCACAGACTCCGCTCGCCCCGCGGCCCCAGCGCAACGCCTCAGCGCAGCGCGTCGGCCACCTCCCGTGCCGCGTCCACCACCCGCGGCCCCACCCGCTCCGGCACGGAGTCCGCGAGCATCACCACGCCCACGCTGCCCTCTATGCCGGTCACGCCGACCAGCGGCGCCGCGGCCCCGCTCGCCCCGGCCTCCAGCTCGCCGTGGGTCAGCGCGTACCCGGGGTCGGTCACCAGGCCCTGGCGGGCGGCCAGGATGGCGCGGCCCGCGGCGCCCCGGTCCAGGGGGTGCCGGAAGCCCGTCCGGTACGCGACGTGGTAGTCCGTCCACGTGGGCTCGACGACGGCGACCGCGAGGGCCTCCGAGCCGTCGACGAGCGTCAGGTGGGCCGTGGCTCCTATGTCCTCGGCGAGCGAGCGCAGCGCGGGCAGCGCGGCCTCCCGCACCAGCGGGTGCACCTGGCGGCCCAGGCGCAGCACGCCGAGGCCGACGCGAGCGCGCCCGCCCAGGTCGCGCCGGACGAGGGCGTGCTGTTCGAGCGTGGCGAGCAGGCGGTACACCACGGTGCGGTTCACGCCTAGCTTGTTGGACAGCTCGGTGACCGTGAGGCCATGGTCGGTGTCGGCCAGCAGCTTGAGGACGCGCAGTCCTCGGTCCAGCGTCTGGGATGTCTCCGCGGTCACGACGCCCACTCCTTTGGTGAGGGTCGGCGACCTCCTTACGCGGCGGTTGCGCCGCCGGTCCCGTGGGCGACGCGCGTCAGAGGCCGCCGGTCGGAACACCGGCTGCGCTCCGCGGCGGCGCTGCCACGGGGCGTGTGCGTGTGCGGGGACAGTAGCGAGCCCGTCCCGCTCAGCGGAAGACTCAGTCCAGAATCCGGGCATGGGGGCGCCCGCACCGCCCCCATCTGCCCCGTTACGCGTAGCGGCCCGGTACGGACGGGCGTACGACATTCGCACAAGCCCTCCGCACTCGGAACGCCTCGCTCCCTGCCTCTGCGGCCTCCGGGTCACTTCATGCGGGTGGCCCACTCCTGGACCTTGGCGATGCGCTGCCGCAGCTGCCCCGCCGTGGCCTCCGCGCTCGGCGGCCCGCCGCAGGTGCGCCGCAGCTCGGTGTGGATCACGCCGTGCGGCTTCCCGCTCTGATGGACGTACGCGCCGACCATCGTGTTCAGCTGCTTCCGCAGCCCCAGAAGCTCCTTGTGGGAGACCACCGGCCGCCGCTCGGCGGGCAGTTCGAGCAGGTCCGCCTCCTCGTCCGGCTTCTTGCGGCTGTGGGCGATCTGCCGGGCCTGCCGCTTCTGGAGCAGCATCTGCACCTGGTCGGGTTCGAGGAGACCGGGGATGCCGAGGTAGTCCTGCTCCTCCTCGCTGCCGGGGTGCGCCTGCATGCCGAACTCGGCGCCGTCGAACAGCACCCGGTCGAAGACGGCCTCGGACTCCAGCGCCTCGAAGGAGAACTGCTCCTGCTCGCCGGTGTCCTCGTCCTGCTCCTTGTTCGCCTCGTCCATCTCCTTCTCGGACTCGGCGTAGGGGTCCTCCTCCCCCTCCTTCTTCGGCTTGTCGAGGGCGTGGTCGCGCTCGACCTCCATCTCGTTGGCGAAGGTCAGCAGGTCGGGCACGGTCGGCAGGAAGACGGACGCCGTCTCGCCGCGCCGCCGGGACCGCACGAAACGGCCGACGGCCTGCGCGAAGAACAGCGGCGTGGAGATCGTCGTCGCGTACACGCCGACCGCCAGGCGCGGCACGTCGACGCCTTCGGACACCATGCGGACGGCGACCATCCACCGGTCGGTGCTCGCGCTGAAGTCGTCGATGCGCTTCGAGGCGCCGGTGTCGTCGGAGAGGACGACCGTGGCCTTGGTCCCGGTGATCTCGCGGATCAGCTTGGCGTAGGCGCGCGCGGAGTCCTGGTCGGAGGCGATGACGAGGCCGCCCGCGTCGGGGATGGCTTTGCGGACCTCGGTGAGCCGCGTGTCGGCGGCCTTGAGGACGTTCGGCATCCACTCGCCGCGCGGGTCGAGCGCGGTCCGCCAGGCCTGCGATACGGCGTCCTTGGTCATCGGCTCGCCGAGGCGCGCGGCGATCTCGTCGCCCGCCTTCGTACGCCACCGCATGTTGCCCGAGTACGACAGGAAGATCACGGGCCGCACGACGCCGTCGCCGAGCGCGCTGCCGTAGCCGTAGGTGTAGTCGGCGGAGGAGCGCCGGATGCCGTCGTTGCCTTCCTCGTACGTGACGAAGGGGATGGGGTTGGTGTCGGACCGGAAGGGCGTACCGGTGAGCGCGAGGCGCCGGGTCGCGGGCTCGAAGGCCTCCAGGCACGCCTCGCCCCAGGACTTCGAGTCACCGGCGTGGTGGATCTCGTCCAGGATGACGAGGGTCTTGCGCTGCTCGGAGCGGTTGCGGTGCAGCATCGGGCGTACGCCGACACCCGCGTACGTCACGGCGACGCCCTGGTACTCCTTGCTGAGCGGTCCCGCGCTGTACTCGGGGTCCAGCTTGATGCCGATCCGGGCCGCCGCCTCGGCCCACTGCTTCTTCAGGTGCTCGGTGGGCGCGACCACGGTGACCTGCTGCACGACGTGGTGGTGCAACAGCCACGACGCGAGCGTGAGCGCGAACGTCGTCTTGCCGGCGCCGGGGGTGGCGACGGCCAGGAAGTCTCGCGGCTGCTCCTGGAGGTACCGCTCCATCGCCCCTTGCTGCCAGGCGCGCAGCTTGTTGGCGGTGCCCCAGGGGGCGCGGCCGGGGAAGGCCGGGGAGAGGTGGTGGGAGGAGTTGGCGGCGGCGCTGGTGGTAGTCACGGTCTCCGGGTTTTTACGGCTCGGGTACGTAAGACAACCGGGCCACCCTACCGGTGAGATGTTGACGTACCGCCGAGTTCGGGGCGGCTGCCGGGGCGGGTGCGACGGGTGTCACATGACGGGGTCAGGCCTTGCGTTCCGTCAGCCGGGTGCCCACCCAGGCCCCCACCAGGGCGACCACCGCCATGGGCAGGAAGACGGCGACGAAGGCGGCCGGATGCGAGGCCGAGACGCCGTCCGGGCCGTGGCCCGCGCCCACCGTGCCGCCGCCGAGCGCGGCGAAGGCGGCGCCGCCGACAGCGAGCAGCAGGACGTTCGAGAGTCCGTCGGAGATCTGGAGCGCGGCCGAATTCGACCCCGCGTCCTCGGGCGGCGAGAGCCGGAGCAGCAGCACGCTCGTGGAGGCGATGACCGTGCCCATGCCGAAGCAGCCGAAGCCCCACGCGACCGCGATGATCCACACGGGCACGGCCGCGATGAGGACGGTGGGCGCGGCGGCTATGGACGCCGCGACGAGCACCATCCCCGCCGCCACGCACCGCGTCCGGTAGGGCTCCATACGGGGTCGCGACTGTACGTACGACCCGAACGCCCAGGTCGCCCCGCCCACGGCGATCGACAGCCCGGCCATGGTCGGGCTGAGCCCCCGCTGCGTGACGAGCATCAGCGGCACGAAGGACTCGGCGCCGATGAACGACCCGGCGGCCACGCCGCGCAGCAGCACCACGGAGGGCAGGCCACGGGCGGCGCGGTAGGTGCCGCGCGGCAGCAGCCCGAGGACGGCGGGCACGAGGACGACGGCGCCGAGCACCGCCGGGAGCAGCGAGAACCACCGCAGGTCCTGACCCGCGTACTGAAGGAGCGCGGCGCCCAGCGAGATCCCGAGCGCGAGGCGGATGCGCCGCCGGTCGAAGGGCGCGACGGGCGCCGACGCGTCGACGGGCCCGGCGGCGGTCCGCCGGATCGCGGGCAGCGCGAGGGCGAGCGGCACGACGACGAGGACGGGGATGCCGATGAAGACCCACCGCCACCCCAGGTGCTCGGTGACGGTGCCGGACACGAGCGGCCCGACCACGGACGGCACGACCCAGCTCGCCGCGAAGGCGGCCATGATGGCGGGCCGCAGGTGTTCGGGATACGCCCGGCTGACGACGACGTACAGCGCGACGATCACGAGCCCGCCGCCGAGCCCCTGCACGGCCCGCCCCGCGATGAACAGCCACATCACGCTCGCGGTCCCGCTCAGCAACAGCCCCGCCCCGAAGAGCGAGATGCCGCCCGCCAGCGGCCCGAGCGGCCCGCGCCGGTCGGCCCACTGCCCGCTGAACACCATGCCGAAGAGGCTGGTCGTGAAGTACCCCGAGAACGCGAAGGCGTAGAGCGAGACCCCGTCCAGCTCCCGCGCGGCGACCGGCATCGCCGTCCCGACGGCGGTCGCCTCGAAGGCGATCAGCAGCACGACGGAGACGATGCCGATGCTGAGGGCGCGGTACGGCTTACCGAGGACGCCGGGGCCCTCCGGGCGGGGCGGGGCGGTGGTCTCGGCGGCTACGCCAGTGTCGGTCATGCGCCTCAGGGTAAGAGGCGTGGCGTGGTTTTGCCCCTGTCCGGAGGCGGGGGTTCAGTGGGCCGTTGGACGTACGTCCGCGAGGAAGCGGGACCAGGTGGCGGGGGTGACGGTGAGGTGGGGGGCGGTGGGGGTCTTGGAGTCGCGGATGTGGATGGTGTGGGGGGTGGGGGCGGCGACTTCGACGCAGTCGTTGCCGTTACTGCTGCTGCTGTGGCTGCTCTTGTGCCAGCCCTGCGCTATCTCTACGCAGTCCTCGCCGTTACTGCTGTCGCTGTAGCTGCTCTTGCGCCAGTCCAGGGCGACTTCGACGCAGTCCTCGCCGTTACTGCTGCTGCTGTAACTGCTCTTGAACCACTCAAGTCCGGACACGCCCCCGGCAGATGCCTTGCGGATCATGTTTCTCTCAGCACTCCCTCAATGAAAGCCCGCGACGCCTGCGGCGTGAGCGCTTGGGCCCGGATGATGCCATACCGCAGTTCGAGGATACGGACTCGCTTCGGATCGGAAACCGGGCGGCCACCGAACTCTCCATCGGAACGAGCCATAGCCGTACCGTCCCGAAACTTGAGCAGTTCGATCAACCCGCCAGTCCCGGGATGGTCACCACAAGCCGTGGGCATTACCTGGATCTCGACGTTCCGCAACTCACCTACTTCCAAGAGGCGTTCGAGCTGTCGACGCAGGACCATTCTCCCCCCAATCGGTCGCCGCAGCGTCACCTCCTCCTGGACAAAGCTGAGCTCTGGCGCAGGCGACCGGCCGAAGATCGACTGGCGCGCCATTCGTGCCGCCACCAACCGCTCCAGCTCCTCGTCCGAGTACGCGGGCCGCCTTGTCCCCAGCAGCGCCCCCGCGAACTCGGCCGTCTGCAACAACCCATGGATGTTGTGGTTGCTGTAGAGGCACACCTCGACCGCCCGCTCCTCCAGCTTCGCCAGTTGCCGAACCTTCTTCGGATACCTGGCCTCCCGCATCTTCGGCTTCATCGCGGAGACCAGCCCCTCCGCCCGCAACACCCCATCCGCCATGTCCAGATACTCCGGCCGAGGAATCCGCACCCCGCGCTCGATCTTCCGGACCATGTCCTCCCCGTAGCCGACCGCGTCGGCGAACTCCGCGACCCGGAGTCCCGCCGCCTCCCTCCGCAGCTTCAGATGGTGGCCGACCATCTCGACCGCCGCGCTGATCTCGTCCTCGGGGTCGACATCCCAACCGGGTTCGTCCACACCGTCGTTACGCTCTTCCACCGCGCCCACCTCCGACGTCCGTCCAGGTCCAACGCGCACCCGTACCCGTACGTCACCCGAGACAGCCGAGACAACGCGGGACAAGCGCGGGACAAACGCGATACGCACAGCCCGAGCCACTGTTCACGGCGCACACGCACCGCCACGCTGAGTGACGTGAACCAACAAACCACCGGGGCCCCTGCCCCGTCCCCCACGCACCAGTTCACGGTCCTGCTCTCCGCCACGCGAAGGGGCGCCCGCCTGGCCCGGCTGCTGCTGCGGGAACAACTCCGCAGCTGGGAGCGCCCCTACGAAGCCGCGGAGCACATCGTCGCCGAGCTGGCGAACAACGCCGTGCTGCACGGCCACGTGCCCGGCAGGAGCTTCCGCCTCGCCCTGACGCTCACCGGCACGGACACGCTCCGTATCGAGGTGACGGACGCGAGGACGGACCGCCACCCGCCGAGCGCCGCCCAACGACCGCTGCTGGAAGCCGAGTCGGGCCGGGGCCTCCTCCTGGTGGAGGCCCTGTCGGACCGCTGGGGCACGACGTACGGCCCCGCCCCTTGCAAAACCGTCTGGGCGGAGCTGGCCTGCCCGCAGCCGGTCAGCCGACGCGCGGCTTGGTGAACTCCTCGATCAGGACGGGGTACTGCTCACCCCCGTGGCCCGCAGCGATGGCGCGGTCCGCCATGGCCTTGAACAGCCGGGGAAGCTCGGCGTTGACGCCCGCCGCCTCGCACTCTGCGATCAGGTGAGCCATGGACCGCGCGTCGGTCTCCAGGGCGGCGACCTCGGCCGGGAAGGAGCCCTTGTCGATCTGCTCGGCGTAACCGGGCAGCCAGTCGGCGACACCGGCGGCCATGAGGCGTGCGAACGGCGCGTACGTCACGGCGTCGACACCGGCGGTCCTGAGCAGGGCGGTGCCCTGGAGCCAGGCGTTCAGGACGCTCCACATCATGGCCAGGCCGGCCACGTCGTACAGCGACGCGAGGCCGGGGTCGTCGCCGAGGTAGGTGAGGGCGCCGAGCGCTTCGAGCGTCGGCTCGTGGGCCTCGAAGTCCGCTCGGGGCCCGCTGTGCAGAATGACGGCGTCGACGGTCCCGATCACCGACGGGATCGCCATGAGGGCGCCGTCGAGGTAACGGGCGCCTCGCTGTCCGGCCCAGCGGGCGGTCTCGCGGGCCTGGGCCGAGTCGCCCGAGGTGAGGTTGACCAGCGTCGTACCGTGCAGCTCGACGTCGCTCGCGCCGAGGAGTCCGCGTACGGCCTCGTAATCGGTGACGCAGAGGACGGTCAAGGGGCTCGCCTTGAGGGCGGCGGCGACCGACGGGGCCAAGGAGGCTCCGTCCGCGACCAGTTGGCCCGCCTTGGCGGCCGTGCGGTTCCATACGGTGGTGGGGTGCCCGGCCTTCAGGAACGCGGCGGCGAGCGCCTGGCCCATCAGTCCGAGTCCGATGACGGTCACGGGTGTTTCGCTTCGGTTGCTCATGACAGGATCTTCAACGTTCATACCGGTGTGAAGGTCAAGCGAGGGCGCGATGTTGATCGGGGAACTCAGCCGCAGGGCGGGCGTCAACGCCCACCAACTGCGCTACTACGAGGCCCAGGGCCTGCTGGAGGCGGGGCGCGGCGCGAACGGCTACCGCGAGTACGACGAGAGCGCCGTGCTGCGGGTGAAGCAGATCCGGCACCTGCTCGGCGCCGGTCTCTCCTCCGAGGACATCGCCTACGTACTGCCGTGCGCGCTCGGGGAGGCACCGGAGCTGCCGGGCTGCCCCGAACTGCTGGCGTCGATGCGGTCACGGCTGCGGCGGCTGGACGACCAGATGGCCACGCTCGCCGGGTCCCGCGACGCCCTCGCCCGCTATATCGACGCCGCCGAGCGCACGGGCGGCGAGAACTACCCGCCCTTCGACGGCACCGCGTAGGCCGTCCGGTCAGCCCATGCTGCGCGCCCCGTCCAGCGCCTCCCGGATGATGTCGGCGTGGCCCGCGTGCTGCGCGGTCTCGCCGATGATGTGCAGCAGCGTGCGGCGGGCCGACCAGCGCGTGCCGGGCTTGGTCCAGGGGGCCTCCGGCAGCGGGTGGGTCACGTCGAGGGAGGGCAGGCCGGCGACCACCTCGTCAGTGCGGCGGGCGGCTTCGGCGTAGGCGTCCAGCACGCCCGCCAGGGTCTCGCCGGGCAGCATGCGGAACTCCTCGGCCCGCCGCGCCCAGTCGGCCTCAGTCATGTCGCTCACGCCGACCAGCGCGGACTGACCCTCCAGGATGAAGGCGCCCCACCTCCTCTCGACCGAGGTGACGTGCTTGATCAGCCCGCCCAGGCACAGCTCGCTCACCGTGGGCCGCTGTCCGGCCTGCTCGTCGGTGAGGTCGCGGGTGGTGTACCGGAGCATCTCCCGGTGCCCGGCCAACGCGTCCAGCAAATCGTTCATGGTCTCCGCCTGCCCGTACGTACTGCTCCGCTGTCAGGAAGAACGCTACGAGCCAACTAGGCCAAGGCCAGGCCTACTTGAGAGTGGCGGCGGTTTGCACCCCGGCCCAGTTCATTGGGCCGGTTTGTCGCAGACCAGGGCGTGGTAGCCGGCGACGCGCCCCAACGTCTGATGGGCGCGGATAACGGTAATGAGGTCCTGCCAGTCTTCATGAGCGAGTTCTGCGAGGCCGGGCCACCGTAGCGACAGTGTGCGTCGTCCGGCGCCGGAGGGCACGGACGTTGAACCCGGCAGTAGTGGCATCAGCAACGTAGGTCTTCGGGGTCGCGAAGTCCTCGAACTTCCACGTCTCACGCGCACCAGCCTGTGAGAATCCAATTCGGCGAGCGTCCACAGTGCCGTGTCGGGCCAGGCGAAGTCCACCAGTACGAGACGGCCACCGGGGCGCAGTACTCGGTGGTTTCCGGCGAGGAAAGCACGCCGGCCGGCCGGTCCGAAGTGGAAGGCGGCTTCCAGGCAGTGGACGGGGTCGATGCATCCCGGGGTGAGGTCCACTCCTGCGGCCTTCTCGGGAAGGCGGGTCAGGTCGGCGACCGCGAAGGAGACATGGGGCCGGTGGCCGAAGCGTTCGCGGGCCCGCTCGATCTGCTGGGGCTGGATGTCGGCGCCCAGTGCGTGGCAGGCTTTTTCGGCCAGACATGCTGTGGTGTGGCCGCGTCCGCAGGCGGCGTCCAGGACGACATTCCCCGGTGAGGTGTTCAGCAGCGCGAGCGACTGCGAGCGAGAAGGGCATCGACAGGAAGGGAAGACAATGTGCTGTGAGCTGCTGATCGGTAAGTTGCGGGAAACCACGATCGTGCCGTGGTCGGCACAGGCCAGCGACATGCACTCCGTATGCCCGGTTCACACGGACGACTGACGACCCCCGGGGGCATCAGACGTCGTTTCTGACGGTGTGATCGCTCGCTGAGCCGTGCATGACTGATCTGGTGGAGCGGTTCGTGACGGAGCTGCTCCGCAGGAGACGCCCTCCCACGTGAGTCTTGGCCGAGACGGACGTCATGGCGGACGAAACCGGCCACGCCTGAAAAGGCGTGGCCGGCACAATCTGAATGGCCATGGTGCGGAGATGACCATCAGCTGAACATCGGTTTGGCGAGTCGATGGCTCCAGTTTTGAGTCCTCTTTACCGGAGCATTCGATTCGTCAGAGGATTTCGATGTCCTTCACCTTCGGCGGACGGTGCGGGAAGGTGATGTCGGTCCACCGGTTGATGCGCACGGAGTCACCATTGGCGTCGTAGTAGATCAGGTCGTTGTTGCCCGTGGAGATGCGGTCGACCCACCAGTTGCCGAAGCCGGTGCGGCCCTTGTTGGCGTAGCAGTCCACGCTTGAGCGGCCGTCACCACTGTGCGACCAGATCTTTAAGAAGTTCTCGCCACCTCGGCATTCGACGTGGTCGATGGCGAAGGCGTTACCCGTGGGCATCACCACGGTGAACGCGGCGGCCGCAGCGATCGCCACGGTTGCGGAGCGGGCGACCCGCTTGGTTTTCGACAGCACAAGTACTCCCTTATTCGGGCCCGTACGTGGCCATTTGACGACCATTTCCGGGAGACGTTCTGCGCTTCCACAAAGACGATCGTCCAGGACTGCTGTACATGGCAATCTTTCAAATGGCGCACGGCCGAAACAAGTCGTCCAATGTCCTGATCAACGCCATTTGGGCTACCTGGCCCGGATCAAGGAACACACGCCGTCCGGCCGGATCGTCACCCGCACCCTCTCGTACAACAGGCCCCAGCCCCGCACCGACCGCACTGCGCATCCGGAAACGCCTGGAGAAGGTCATGCCGGAAGAGCTGGTGGCGCATACGGGCACCCCCGACGTCGAAGACCTGCCGGAGGGGATCATGCGGCACCCCGACGTCATGGAGATCCAGGGGGCGTTCGACCCCCGCACCGGCTCGGGCGCGGTCATGACCGACATCCACGCCACACCGGAGGGCCCCCATCGCGGACTGGACATCCCCACGGACAACCTGCCCCGGTACGCCTGAGCCGTGAGCCGTGAGCCGTAAGTCATGAACGGCACACGGCAGTCGCATTGCACGCCCAGCCATTCCCTTGAGCCCCCGCGGGGCCCCAACTACGTTCAAGGAGTCAGGTCACCGACTTGGCCGTGTGCCCGAGTGGCTGAGGGGCTGGACTGCAAATCCAGTAACGCGGGTTCGATTCCCGCCACGGCCTCTCCCGTGCGAGGAGTGGGCCTGGACCCACCCCACCCGTGGGCCCAGGCCCGTACCGCCCCCGCCCCACGCTTCGTAGCGTCAAGGGCATGGACACCACGCACCCCGCCCACGAAGACTTCGGCACCACCAAGAGCAGCGTCACGGTCTACGGCGTCCTCAGCGTCGCCGCCCTCGTGGCGGTCGTCGTGGTGGCGGTCAACGGCCTCCCGGTGAACACGTTCATGTGGGTCCGGGCGGCGCTGCTGCCCGTGGTCTCCGTGCTGCTCCACCGGCTGGCCGTCTCCGCCTCCCAGGGGTCCCGGCGCGCCTTCGAGCGCCTCCGCACCCTCGCCGTGATCATGCCGGTCGCGATCATCGGCGTCGACCTGGTCCCGGGCGTCTGCCCGCCCTGGTACGCCGTGACGCAGACCCTCTGCATGCTGCCGGTGATCCGCGTCGCGTACCTCACCCGGAGCACCCCGCTGCGTACCGCCTTCCCGAAGGGGAAGTGACGCTCAGGCCACCCGCGCCTCGTCCAGCCGCCCCAGAACCGCGTCCACCGTCTCCTCCACCGACAGCTCCGAACTGTCCAGCCAGAGGCCCAGCCGCGGGGTCGTCTCGCGCAGGCCCGTGTCCAGGTCCTGGACCGTCCACGCGCCGTAGCCCGTCTTGCCGCGGCCGGCCTCGCGGGCGGTGACCACGTCGGGGCGCGGGGCGAGGACGATCACGTAGAGCGGGCGGGTGCGGATGAGGTCGGCATACGTCTTCAACTGGGCGCCCAGGATCACGTCCTGGACGACCGCCGTGAAACCGGCGCGCGCGTACGCGTCCGCTGTGGACGCCGACAGCCCGTACCGCAGGGCGAGTTGGGCCTCCGCCTCTCCCCCGGCCCCGGGCTCGTACTCCACACCGCCCGAGACGATCATCCGGCGGTAGACGTCACCGCGTACATGCGCGGCCTTCGGCAGCCGCTCGGCCAACGCCTGCGCCACCGTGGACTTTCCGGACGCCATGATGCCGGTGAGGACGATGACGCCTTGCGGGGCGGAGGGGGCCGTCACTGCGCCACCGCCGCCTGCGGGCGGATCGGCAGGCGGTTGACCGGGCGGCCCGTCGCCGCGCGCACCGCCGAGGCGATCGCCGCCGGGGAGGTGACGACCGGGACCGCGCCGGCGGCCTTCGCGCCGAAGGGGGCGACGACGTCCCGCTCCTCCACCAGCTTCACGATGCGGATGTCGGGCGCGTCCAGGGCGGTGGGGAGCGCGTACCCGGTGAGGTCGGGGTGGCGGACGATGCCGCGCGGGGTGCGGAGGTTCTCCGTGAGCGCCGCGCCCACGCCCTGCGTGACGCCCGCCTCGATACGGGTCCGCAGCTGGGCCGGGTTGAGGACGCGGCCCACGTCCTGCGCGACGGCCAGCTCGACCACCCGTACGGAACCGATCTCGATGTCCACGTCGACCACCGCGCGGATCGCGCAGAACGCCATGCCCACGAACGCGTCGCCCTGCCCCGCCTCGTCCAGCGGCTCGGTGGGGTGCGGGCGGCACTGGGCCGTGGCCCACAGTTCCTTGCCGTCCAGCGCCTCGGTGACCGTCGTGGAGAGCACACCGTCGTACGAGGTGATCTTGCCGTCCGCGATCTGGAGCAGCTCGGTGGACATGCCGAACGTGTGGGCCAGCGGCTGGAGCAGCTGGGTCCTGACCATCTTCGCCGCGCGCTCCACCGCACCGCCCGACACCCACGTGTGGCGGCCCCGGCAGCTCGGGCCCGCCGGGGGCTGGTCGGTGTCGACGGGCGCCACGCGCACGTCCTCGATGCCCAGCGTCTCCTGGACGATCTGGCGGGCCAGCGTCGTGAAGCCCTGGCCGGTCTCGACGGCCGCGCAGATCACCGTCGCGACGCCGTCGTGGACCTTCACCGTGGCGGTGGAGACCTCGTCCGCGCCTTCCGCGCCGAGGAGCTGGACCATGCCGAGGCCGTAGCCGACACCGCGCCGCACGGCGGCCGGTTCGCCCGCGCCCTCGGGGCCGCCGGGCAGCAGCCACTCGTCCTCGGGGGTGTCCTTGGGCAGCTCGGGCAGGGGGAAGTCCCTTACGGCGGCCAGCAGTTCGGCCACCGGGGCCGGGCACGTCACCGTCTGGCCCGTGGGCATGATGTCGCCGGTCGCCATGGCGTTGCGCAGCCGCAGCTCGGCCGGGTCGATGCCGAGTTTCTTCGCGATCTTGTCCATTTGGGCTTCGTACGCGGCGCAGACCTGCATGGCGCCCTCGCCCCGCACGTGCCCGGACGGCGGGTTGTTCGTACGGACCGCCCAGCCCTCGATGAAGGCGTTCGGCACGATGTAGGGACCGCAGGCGAAGGAGACGGCCGCGGCCAGGGCCTCCGACGACGTGTCCGCGTACGCGCCCGCGTCGAGCAGGATCTGCGCCTCCACCTTCACCAGGCGGCCCTCGGCGTCCGCGTGGTGGCGGTAGCGCAGGAGGGTGGGGTGGCGGTGGGCGTGGCCGAGGAAGGACTCCTCGCGGGTCGCGGTGAGCTTGACGGGGCAGCCGGTGCGCAACGCGAGCAGCCCGAGCGGGAGTTGGAAGCTCGCGTCCTCGCGGTCAGCGGTGGCGCCCGGGACGCCCGTGACGACGACCTTGACCTGGTCGGCGGCCAGGCCGTAGCAGGCGGCGGCCCGGTCGCGGTCGGCGTGCGGGTCGGTGGAGGCGACGTACAGCTCCACTCCCCCGTCGGGGCGCGGCACCGCGAGGCCCGCCTCCGCGCCGATCGGCGCCGGGTCCTGGCGGCCGATGCGGTACAGCCCCTCGACGACGAGCTCGCCCACCGCCTCCGGGTCGCCGTGCCGCAGCGGGATGTGGCGGATCAAGTTGCCGTCGGGGTGCAGCGGTTCGGCCTCGAAGGCCTTCTCCGGGTCGGTGACCGGCTCCAGCACCTCGTACTCGACGATGACGGCGGCGGCCGCCATGCGCGCCGTGTCGGGGTGGTCGGCGGCCACGGCGGCGATGGGCTCACCGTGATGGCGTACGACCTCGGAGGCGAAGACCGGCCGGTCCGGCGTCCGGCGGCCGTGCAGCGCGTCACCGGGCACGTCCTCGTGGGTGACGACAGCGTGCACGCCCGGCATCTGAAGGGCGTGGCTGGTGTCGATGGAGACGATGCGGGCGTGCGCGTACGGGGAACGCAGCACCGCCGCCCACAGCAGGCCCTCGGCCCACAGGTCGGAGGCGTAGGGGAAGGTGCCCTCCGTCTTGGCGCGGCACTCCGCCGACGGCAGGGACGCGCCGATGCCGTGCGCCGGCGCCTCGGCGCCCGGCGCGGTCGCGGTGATGGTGTCCTCGCTCACGCCCGGCCTCCGTCCTGGGGGTACTGGGGATAGGGACCCTGCGGTCCATAGGGGCCCTGCGGTCCCTCGGGTCCGTCGTACGGGCCCTGGTGGACGCCGCCGGCGCCCGGACCCGCCTGGTGCGGGATGCGCGCCTCGTCGGCCTGCGCGTCCTGCGAGCCGTACGCGTCCCGCGCGGCCTGTGCGTCGTGGTCCGGTGCCGCCTGCGCCGAGGCCTCCGCGGCCGCGGTCGCCTCCCGCTCGGCGACGACCTCGCGCACGGCGTCGAGCACGCCGCGGTAGCCGGAGCAGCGGCAGAGGTTGCCGCACAGCGCGCGGCGGGTCTCCAGCTCGCTGGGGGCGGGGTTGCCCTCCAGGAGGTCGTGCACGGTCATGGCCATGCCCGGCACGCAGAACCCGCACTGCACGGCGCCGCACGCGGCGAGCGCGCGCTGCACGTCGGAGGGCTGCCCGTCGGCGGCCAGGCCCTCGACGGTGCGGATCTCGCTGCCCGCGGTGGTGGCGGCGGGCACCAGGCAGGAGGCGACGAGGCGGCCGTCCACCTGGACGTTGCAGGCCCCGCACTCGCCTTGTGAGCAGCCGTCCTTGGCGCCCGCGAGGCCGAGCCGCTCCCGCAGGACGTAGAGCAGGGACTCGCCGATCCAGGCGTCGGTGACGGGGCGGTCGGTGCCGTTCACGCGCAGGACGTAGGAGCCGAGGGGGTGATCGTCGTGGAGGGGGTTGGGCGCGATGGCGGGGGCGTCGTCCCCATCGGTCGCCTCCGCCGGGTCGGCCCTCTCCGCGGCCTCTCCTGCCTCGGTGGCCTCGGGTGCCTCCGTCGCTTCGGGTGTCTCGGTCGCTTCGCTCGTCTCCACCGCCGCGTCGTCCGTGTCGCCGGGCTCGTGGGTTCCGGTGGTCCCGACGGCTTCGGTGGCCTCGGTGCCCGTCTCGTCCGGCTCGTCCGCCGCTTCGGGCCGGACGTCGTCCGCCTGGTCCGGCTCGGGCTCGGGGGCGGGCTCCACGACGGCTTCGGACGCCGTGTCGGCCGTGCCGGCCGTGCCGTGCTCCTCCGCGGCCTCGAACTCCTCCGTCGGCTCCGAGGACTCCAGTACGTCCGCGATCTCCGCGGCTTCGGCGGCCTCCTGGGCGGCCTCGGCGGCGTCCTGGGCGGCCTCGACGGCCTCCGCCGCCTGTGCCGCGTGCGCGGCCTCCGCGGCCCGTGCCGCCTCGGCCCCCGACTGCCCCGCGGGCGGCACGCTGACCGCCCGCAACAGCGTCGTCCTCTCGAAGCCGTTCTCCTGCGGCTCCGGCTGCTGCTCCTGCCGCGCAGCCTCCTGGGCCTGCGGCTGCGGCTGCGTGGTCCAGGGCGCCCCGGCCCCGGCCCTCGCGCCCGTCGCCCACGGCGCGGGCGCGCCGCCGGGCAGGGTCGCGGGCGGCATGACGCTCCCGGCCCAGGCGTTGGACTGCGTACGCGCGGGGTAGGCCAGGTCGCTGGAGAGCGAGGACGCCGTGTACTCGCCCGACTCGTCCGGGAGATCGCCGCCGGCGACGGGGATCGACCACTGCCCGGTGATGTCGGAGGAGGGTGCGGCGACCTCCTGCCCGTACTCCTGACCGTAGCCCTGGTCGTACCCGGGGCCCGGGTCGTCATCCTGATCCGGCTGCTCGTAACCCTGACCCGGTTGCTCGTACCGCTGCCCGTACGCCTGTCGCTCCGCCGTGTCGCCGTCGGCGAAGCTCCACTGTCCGGTCGCCCGGGGGTCGTAGCCGTGGTGCTCCGCGGGCTGCCGCTCGGCGTGGGGCCGCTGTGCCGTGCCCGCCTCGGGCCAGCTCACCGCCGGCCCGGCGCCCGCCGCGCCCGTCACCTCGGGCGGCATGACCCATGTGCCGGTCGCCGCCGGGTCGGTGGCGTCCGACGTGGTCGGGGTGACCGTTATCTGCGGCGGCACATAGCCGTGGCCCGGCGCGGCGAGCGGGGTGTCGAGCATGCCCTCGGGGAGCTGCACGAACGCCGTGGCGTCCGAGTCGTACTCGCCCTGCGGATGCGGCTGCCAGCCGCCGCCGTTGTGGGTGTTCTGGTCGTCGCTCACGACAGCGCCCTCCCCAGTGCTCGTCGGGCCAGCGCGGCGACGGTGCGCCGCAGGTGCAGTACGGCGGGCGTCAGCGGCTGTTCGGTGCCGTCGGCCGCCGGGGGCTGGTCGGGGATGCAGGCGGCGGCGACGTACTCGCCGAAGGCGGTGACCGCCTCCGGTACGAGGCTGCCGCGCTCGCCGTCCCAGTCGATGAGGGAGGCCACCCACTGCTCGGCCTCCAGGGGCCGCAGCGGCATGGGCGCGATGGCGCCGACCGCGCAGCGCACGCCGCGCCGGGCGGGGTCGAGGACCAGCGCGACGGACGCGGTGGCGCGGCCGGGCCCGGTGCGCCCGGTCGCCTTGAGGAAGACCTGCGGGGCGTGCAGCAGCGGCACGCGCACGAAGCCGATGAGCTCACCGGGGCGGAGCATCTCCACGCCCGCGAGGAGGTGCGAGACGGGGACCTCGCGGCGGGCGCCGCCGGGTCCCGCGATGATCAGGGCGGCTTCGAGGGCGGCGAGGACGGGCAGCGCGTCGCCGGTGGGCGCGGCCGAGGCGATGTTGCCGCCGAGGGTGCCCGCGTTGCGGATCTGGGGCGGTCCGGCGGCGCGCGCGGCGGCGGCCAGGGCGGGGATCAGCGCGGCGAAGTCGGGGCGGCCCATGCGGGCGTGGGTGAGGCCGGCGCCGAGCAGGGCGTGGCCGTCCTGGTACTGCCAGCCGCGGATCTCGCTGATGCGGCCGAGGCCGACGAGGGCGGCGGGGCGCAGCTGGCCCGAGTTGACCGAGGTCATCAGGTCCGTGCCGCCGGCGACGGGCACGGCGGCGGGCATCGCGGCGAGTGCCGCCACGGCCTCGTCGAGCGTGGCGGGCAGCTTCACCGACTGCGGTGGCTGTGCCGCCCGCGGTGCGTGCGTGGTCAAAACCGGCTGCCCCTTCCCGATGCCCGGCCGCGTACTTCACCTACGACGCGTACGTGAAGTGCTCGCCGTTGCGCGACGTGTCGCCGTTACGCCTGTTCCGCCGTACGGTACGTGCTCACAACCAGGACGTGGCAACTCTGGCACATCTTCGCAGGGGCCCGACGCGGGGGTCCGCTAGGAGGCATTCGTCCCCGGACCAGGGGGATATGCCGTTTTCGCACTGCTTCCGGCGGTCCGCGCCCAGGGTGTGGACCGCCGGTTTCACGCACCCGGACGGGCCCTCACACGTTCGGGGGCGGACCCTCGATCGGGCGGCCGAGGTCGGCGTCGGTCAGCCCTTCGGGGGCCGGTCGCCGCTGCCGGGGCAGCGGGCCGCCGGGCGGGCGGTAGTCGACGCCGAGGGCGTCGAGGCGCGCGTAATGGGCCGTCATGCGCCGCTCGAAGTCGGCGAAGTCGCGCTCGGCCGGGGCGGGGAGCCTGCGCCAGGCCACCTCGCTGAAGGCGGCGAGACGCGGGAACGCCTGGTAGTCGACGCGTTCCTGGTTCTCCATCACCTCGGTCCAGACGTTGGCCTGCGTACCGAGGACGTGGGCGGCCTCGTCCTCCGTGAGCTCCGTGGGGACGGGTTCGAAGCGGTAGACGTCTTCGAGCGTGCGGACGAATCCGATGGGCATCGGCTCGTCGGGGCCGCCGTCCTGCCGGTGGTCCAAGTACACGTGCTGCTCGGGGCACATGACGACGTCGTGGCCCGACTTGGCCGCGGTGATGCCGCCCCGGTAGCCGCGCCAGGAGGAGACGGTGGCGCCCTCGGCGAGGCCGCCCTCCAGGATCTCGTCCCAGCCGATGAGCCGCCGCCCGCGCTCGGTGAGCCAGGTGTCGAAGTGCCGGATGAACCAGCTCTGGAGCCCGTCCTCGCCGTCCACCCCCAGCTCCTTGATCCGGGCCTGGGCGGCGGCCGATGCCTTCCACTGGTCCTTGGGGCACTCGTCGCCGCCGACGTGGACGAAGGTGGACGGGAAGAGGTCGAGGATCTCCTCGAAGACACCTTCGTAGAAACGGAGTACGTCCTCGGTGGGGGCGAGGACGTTCTTGCTGACGCCCCAGGTGTCCCAGACGGCGAGCGCCTCGGTGTCGACGACGTCCGTGTTGCCGAGGTGCGGGTAGGCGCTGACGGCGGCCTGCGAGTGGCCCGGCACGTCGATCTCGGGGACGACGGTGATGTGCAGGGAGTCGGCGTACGCGACGATCTCGCGGATGTCGTCCTGCGTGTAGAAGCCGCCGTGCGGGCGCTCCTCCCAGAGCGGGGAGTTGCGGTGGCCCCACTTGGAGCGGGCCCGCCAGGACCCGGCCTCCGTCAGCTTCGGATGGCGCTTGATCTCCACGCGCCAGCCCTGGTCGTCGGTGAGGTGGAAGTGGAAGACGTTGAGCTTGTGGGCGGCGAGCAGGTCGAGGTAGCGCAGCACGCCGTCCTTCGGCATGAAGTGCCGTGCGACGTCGAGCATCATGCCGCGCCACCCGAAGCGGGGCGCGTCCTCGACGACGCACGCGGGCAGGGAGTGCCGTGCGCCGGGCCGCAGTCGCGCGCGCCGGAAGGCGTCGGGGCCGAAGAGCTGGCGGAGGGTCTGGGCGCCCCAGAAGACGCCCGCGGCCGCGCCGCCACGGATCTCGGCTCGGGTCTCGTCGATGGTGAGCCGGTACGCCTCCGGCTCCAGGGAGGCGTCGATGAGCAGGGACAGCCGGGAAGCGGAGTCGCCCGCGCCCTCGGCGCCGGGGGTGAGCGGGAGCCCGAGCGCGGCGCCGAGGGTGGCGCGCAGCCAGCGTTCGGTGGACTCGGTGCCGGGGCCCGCCCACAGGGTGGTGGCGGGACCGGCGGCGAAGGAGGAACCAGGCACGGCCTCGGCGCGTGCGGGCACCGGGATGAGTTCAGCGAGCGGCGCGAAGCGCCTTCCATGAGGGCGGTGGTGGGCGACGGGTGGGCGCTCAAGGGTCATGCCGCGTAAGGCTGTCACGCGATCGTGCTACGCAAAAGGGGCGTTGCGGTACACGCAACGCCCCTGAAGCGAAGGGTCACACGGCACACGGAAAGGGACTGAAGAGGGGGCTGCTTCTTGCCGTCCGGAGAGGCAGGGCTACTTCTTGCCGCCCTTGCCGTCCTTGCCGCCCTTGTCCTTGTCGCCGCCGGCGCCCATGGACTCGTAGATCTCCTTGCACATGGGACAGACGGGGTACTTCTTCGGGTCGCGGCCGGGGACCCACACCTTGCCGCAGAGCGCGACGACGGGCGTGCCGTCGAGCGCGCTCGCCATGATCTTGTCCTTCTGGACGTAGTGCGCGTAGCGCTCGTGGTCGCCGTCGCCGTGCGACACCTGCGGCGTCGGCTCTACGAGGGTCCCCGTACCTGCCCCGCGCTCGGGCTCGGGCTCAAGAGTGCTCATAAGGGCCAAGGGTACTCACGCGCGCGACGTCTAGGCAGCGGCCGTACCGCGAGCGCCCCGCCACCGGGCGGGGGACCCGTTCGCATCGCGCGGCCCGGTGGGGGTTGCTCGCGCAGTTCCCCGCGCCCCTGAAGGGGCCGAGGTGCCACCTCGCCTCAGGGGCCCGGGGGCACCACAGCGCCCCGGAAGGGGCGCGAGGAACTGCGCCCCAAGCCCCCACCACCCGCAGACAAAGAACGAGACCGCACCACGGCACCCCTCAGGGGCGCGAGGAACTGCGCGACAAACCCCCACCGGCCCGCACGTCCCAGGAGTCGCCTCCGCCCCGCCGGCCCCGCGCAGCGGACACGTGCAGAACGAGCCCCGCCAAGGCCACCCCGGCCGCCGCCCACGGCAGGGCACCGGGAGCGAGACCCATCGAAAGAGCGAGGCCCGCCAGGGCGGAGCCGACCGCGCTGCCCAGGTAGAGGGCGGAGTTGTTGAGCGCGAGGGCCACCGTGCCGCGCTCGGCGCGCAGGGCGAGCAGGCGGTGCTGCTGCGGGACCTGGAACGCCCAGCCCGCGGCCCCCCAGACGACGAGCGCGGGGAAGGCGGCGGCGCCGAGCAGCGGCAGGGCACCCATCGCGACGACCAGGGCGGAGACGATCCCCGTCACCAGGGCCGTCACCCGGCCCGTGCGGTCCACCAGCGGCCCGGCGGCCACACTGCCGAGCACGCCGCCGATGCCCCACGCCCACAGGTACGGCGCCACCTGGCTCTCGCCGACGCCGCCCGAGGAGTCGAGTACCGGTGCGAGGTAGGTGTAGAGGCCGAGGCTCGCCACCGCCCCCAGGAAGGAGACGCTCACGATGGGCAGCACCTTGCGGTCGGTGAGCGCCCCGAGCCGGGTCCGCAGCGGGACCGGCGCCTCGGCGGGCACCTCGGGCAGCCCCACCGCGAGCCCCACGAGCGCGACCGCGCCGAGCCCCGTCACCAGCCACATCGTGGCCCGCCACGACGTGTGGCCGGCGAGCAGCACGCCCAGCGGGACGCCGAGGACCGTGCCCGAACTCATCCCGCCCATGACCAGCGCGAGCGCCCGCCCGCGCCGCTCCGGTCCCGCCAGCGAGGCGGCGGCCGCCGTGGACAGCGCCGAGTACACCCCGGCGCCGACCCCCGCCACGGCGCGCGCCGCGAGCAGTGCGCCGAGGCCGGGCGCGAGCGCGGTGAGGCCGTTGCCGAGCGTGAAGACGGCCAGCGCGGCGAGGAGCAGCACGCGGGGCCGTACGCCGGACAGCAGCCCGGCGACGAGCGGCGCGCTGACCGCGTACGCGAGGGTGAAGACGGTGACCATCTGCCCCGCGAGCGACACGGTCGTCCCCAGATCCCCGGCGACGACCGGCAGCAGCCCCGCCATCACATAGGCGTCGAGCCCCAACGTGAAGGCCCCCACCATCAACAGCCACACCTTGCGCACGCCGCTCCACTCCCTCGTGTCCCTCGTCGGTCCTGCCGGACGGGGGAAACGTAGGCAGCCTCCGCATCCCGGGGGAAATGCCGGGCGACGCGCATTTATGCTGGGGCGGCATGAATGACGGCGGCATGAATGACGTACGGCTCCAGGGGCCCCTGGACGGCATCGAGCTGCGGCACCTGCGTGCCTTCCTCGCCGTCGCCGACGAGCTGAGCTTCACGCACGCCGCCGACCGGCTCCGCGTCGGGCAGCCCGCGCTCACCCGGGCCGTGCGGGCCCTGGAGGAGAGCCTCGGGGCGCGGCTCCTCGACCGGACCACACGGCGGGTCGCGCTCACCGGGGCCGGGCAGCGGCTGCGGGACGACCTCGCGCCGCTGCTGCGCCGGCTGGAGGGCACCCTGCGCACCGCCGCCGGGGCCGAGCCGCCCGTCCTGCGCCTCGGCTTCACCTCCCTGCTCCCCGAGGCCTGCGCGGCCCTCGTCACCACCTTCAAGGCGGCCACCGGAGCGGGCGTGCGCCTGGTGCGCGGCGACGCCCCGCTCGCGGGCCTGCTGACGGGCGCCTGCGACATCGCGGTCGTACGAGGTGAGCTGCCACCCGGCGACACGGTGCGCTCGCGCCTGCTGCTGCACGAGCCGCGCGTCGCCGTCCTCTCCCGCGACGCGGCCGAACTCGCGGGCCGCCGTGTCGTCGACTGGACGGAACTCGCGGACCTGCCGCTGGTCGTCAACACGGTCACCGGCACGACGGGGCCCGAGCTGTGGCCCGAGGGACGCCGCCCCCGGCTCGCCTGCACCGCCCACAACTTCGACGAGTGGCTGGAGGCGGTCGCCGCCGGCCACGGCGTGGGCATCGCCCCGGAACCGGTGGCCCGCAGGCACTCCCACCCGTCGCTGCGCTACGTACGCCTGAAGAACGCGCCGCCCGTCGCCGTGCGCCTGGCGGTCCCGGCGAGGGACGCGCTACCGCTCGCCGAGCGGTATCTGGAGGGTGCCGGTCAGTTCAGCGACGGGTCGTCCGGATAGGTGGCGATCATCGCCAGCTCGCTGCGCTGGCGTCTGAGCACCGCGCGCCACAGCCGCTCCGGGTCCGGCGAGGAGACGTCCCCCGGCTCGGACTCGACCACATACCAGGCGCCGTCGGCCAGCTCCGTCTCCAGCTGGCCGGGCCCCCACCCGGAGTAGCCCGCGAAGATCCGCAGGCTGCCGAGGGCCGGGGAGAGCAGCTCGGGCGGGGCCTCCAGGTCGACGAGGCCGATCGCGCCGTGCACCCGGCGGAAGCCGACGGGATCGACGCGGCCCGTGCGGTAGCGGATGCCGAGCGGCGTGCCCTCCTCGCCGGGGATCACCGCGACGCCGAGCGCCGAGTCCAGCGAGACGGGGCCACCCTGGAAGACGACGCCCGGCGCCCCGGCCAGGTCGCCCCAGCCCTCCAGGATGTCGGCGACGCCCACGGGTGTCGGGCGGTTCAGGACGACGCCGAGCGAGCCCTCCTCGTCGTGGTCGAGGAGCAGCACCACCGCACGGTCGAAATTGGGGTCCGCCAGGGCCGGCGTGGCCACGAGCAGCCGCCCTGTGAGCGAGGACACCTCGGTCATGGACCACATGATCCCGCATCTTCGCCGCGAGCGGGGAGGTAATGGCCGGACGTGAGCCGGTGCAGTTCAGGGCGCATGAGAGCGACCGGAGCGCACAGCAGGGGCCGGTGACCCGGAGTGTCCGGTTCCGCACGGTTCGTGTTGTGGCGAACTCATGACCTGTTTTGCACGCCCTTGGCCTTACGGAAGGGGGGTACGCGGCCATTACGCTTGCCCTTTGGTCCCCCCGTCCATCCAATCGGAACGCGAGATTCATGACCGTCACCGGCATTGACGATGTACTGCTTGTCCACGGCGGAACCCCGCTGGAGGGCGAGATCCGTGTCCGCGGCGCGAAGAACCTCGTGCCCAAGGCCATGGTTGCCGCGCTGCTCGGCAGCGCTCCGAGCCGGCTGCGCAACGTCCCGGACATTCGCGACGTGCGTGTCGTACGCGGCCTGCTCCAGCTGCACGGCGTGACGGTCCGCCCCGGTGAGGAGCCGGGCGAGCTCATCCTGGACCCCTCGCACGTCGAGAGCGCCAACGTCGCCGACATCGACGCCCACGCCGGCTCGTCGCGGATTCCGATCCTCTTCTGCGGCCCGCTCCTGCACCGCCTCGGGCACGCCTTCATCCCCGGCCTCGGTGGCTGCGACATCGGCGGCCGGCCGATCGACTTCCACTTCGAGGTGCTCCGCCAGTTCGGCGCCACCATCGAGAAGCGCGCCGACGGCCAGTACCTGGAGGCCCCGCAGCGCCTGCGCGGCACCAAGATCCGTCTGCCGTACCCGTCCGTGGGCGCCACCGAGCAGGTCCTGCTCACCGCCGTCCTCGCGGAGGGTGTGACCGAGCTCTCCAACGCCGCGGTCGAGCCGGAGATCGAGGACCTGATCTGCGTCCTGCAGAAAATGGGCGCGATCATCGCCATGGACACCGACCGGACCATAAGGATCACCGGTGTCGACAGCCTGGGCGGCTACAACCACCACGCCCTCTCGGACCGCCTGGAGGCCGCCTCCTGGGCTTCCGCGGCCCTGGCGACCGAAGGCAACATCTACGTCCGCGGCGCCCAGCAGCGCTCGATGATGACGTTCCTGAACACCTACCGGAAGGTGGGCGGTGCCTTCGAGATCGACGACGAGGGCATCCGCTTCTGGCACCCGGGCGGCTCGCTCAACGCGATCGCCCTGGAGACGGACGTGCACCCCGGCTTCCAGACCGACTGGCAGCAGCCGCTCGTCGTGGCCCTGACGCAGGCCGCGGGCCTGTCCATCGTCCACGAGACGGTGTACGAGTCGCGGCTCGGCTTCACCTCCGCGCTCAACCAGATGGGCGCGCACATCCAGCTCTACCGCGAGTGCCTCGGCGGCTCCGACTGCCGCTTCGGCCAGCGCAACTTCCTGCACTCGGCGGTTGTCAGCGGCCCCACGAAGCTCCAGGGCGCCGATCTGGTCATCCCCGACCTGCGCGGCGGCTTCTCGTACCTGATCGCCGCTCTCGCGGCCCAGGGCACCTCCCGCGTCCACGGCATCGACCTGATCAACCGCGGCTACGAGAACTTCATGGACAAGCTCCAGGAGCTCGGCGCGAAGGTCGAGCTGCCGAACGGCAAGGCGGCGCTGTAACAGGCCCTCAGCGCGTCAGCACATGGGAAAGGGGCGGTCACCCGGTGGGTGACCGCCCCTTTCAGCTGCTCAGGGTTACTTCCCCTTGGCCGCTTCCTTCAGCTTGGAACCAGCCGAAACCTTGACGCTGTAACCGGCCGGGATGTTGATCGGCTCGCCGGTCTGCGGGTTACGGGCGGTGCGAGCGGCACGGTGGGTGCGCTCGAAGGTCAGGAAGCCGGGGATGGTGACCTTCTCGTCGCCCTTGGCAACGATCTCGCCGACGGTCTCGGCGAACGCGGCCAGCACGGCGTCGGCGTCCTTGCGGGTCACCTCGGCGCGGTCGGCCAGCGCGGCCACCAGCTCACTGCGGTTCATGTTTGTACTCCCGTGTTCTTTTGCCGTTGAGGCGTGATCGAAGCCGATGCTGCCAGGGTCCTCGGACAGTCCCCGGACCCGGGTCTTGCGTCAGACCCTCGCGCCCGATTACGCATCCTGCCCCCACCTGCGGCGGGAAAGCCAATCCGGCACCCTCCGAAGGGCCGCAGGGCCATGGTCCGCCACCCTAAAGGGGCGTTTATGACCGGGCGCCTCGCGACGCGCCGAGGTCAGGCGGACGTGGGACCCGTCACAGCGGCGCCCGCGGCCTTGGCGGCGGTGCGCACGGCACCGGCCACGGCGCCCGCGACCTTGTCGTTGAAGACGCTGGGGATGATGTAGTTGCGGTTCAGCTCGTCCTCGGCGACGACGTCGGCGAGGGCGCCCGCGGCGGCCAGCATCATCTCCGTGTTGACCGTACGCGACTGGGCGTCGAGCAGGCCGCGGAAGACGCCCGGGAAGACCAGGACGTTGTTGATCTGGTTCGGGAAGTCCGAGCGGCCGGTGGCCACGACCTCCGCCGTCTGCCGGGCGATCGCCGGGTCGACCTCGGGGTCGGGGTTCGCGAGCGCGAACACGATGGCGCCGTCGGCCATGGCCGCGACATCGTCGCCGTTCAGCACGTTCGGGGCCGAGACGCCGATGAAGACGTCGGCGCCGACCACGGCCTCCTTGAGCGTGCCGGTCAGGCCCTCGGGGTTGGTGTTGTCGGCGATCCAGCGCAGCGGCGAGTCCACGTCGGCGGAGACCAGGTCCTCGCGGTCGGCGTGCACGACGCCGTGGATGTCGGCCACCACGGCGTTCTTGACGCCCGCGGCGAGCAGCAGCTTCAGGATGGCCGTACCGGCCGCGCCCGCGCCCGACATGACCACGCGCACGTCGCCGATGCCCTTGCCCACGACACGCAGCGCGTTGGTGAGGGCGGCGAGGACGACGATCGCGGTGCCGTGCTGGTCGTCGTGGAAGACGGGGATGTCCAGGGCCTCGCGCAGCCGGGCCTCGATCTCGAAGCAGCGGGGCGCGGAGATGTCCTCCAGGTTGATGCCCGCGAAGCCGGGGGCGATGGCCTTGACGATCTCGACGATGGCGTCGGTGTCCTGGGTGTCCAGGCACAGCGGCCAGGCGTCGATGCCGGCGAAGCGCTTGAAGAGGGCCGCCTTGCCCTCCATGACCGGCAGCGCGGCCTTCGGGCCGATGTTGCCGAGGCCGAGGACGGCCGAACCGTCCGTTACGACCGCAACGGAGTTGCGCTTGATCGTCAGGCGGCGCGCGTCCTCGGGGTTCTCGGCGATCGCCATGCAGACCCGGGCGACACCCGGGGTGTAGATCATGGAGAGGTCGTCACGGTTCCTGATGGGGTGCTTGGACGCCATCTCGATCTTGCCGCCGAGGTGCATCAGGAACGTACGGTCGGAGACCTTGCCGAGGGTGACGCCCTCGATGGTGCGCAGCTGCTCGACGATCTCGTCGGCGTGCGTGGTGGAGGACGCCGCGATCGTCACGTCGATCCGCAGCATCTCGTGGCCGGAGGCCGTGACGTCGAGGCCGGTGACCGAGCCCCCGGATGACTCGACGGCCGTGGTGAGCTGGGAGACCGCGGTTCCGCTCGCGGGCACCTCCAGCCGGACCGTCATCGAGTAGGAGACGCTGGGCGCCGTTGCCATGGCCGACTTCCTCTGCTTTCACCTTGTAGCTCTTGCCGTCCGATGGTCGCACCTACCGCCGGGTACGTGGTAGCCGCCCCGGATTGAGAACGTTTTGTTCACCGGCGGGTGCACGGCGTCATCGAATCGCCGTCATCGGATCACCTGGGGCACTTTTTCGGAAACTTGTTTCCACCATACGAGAAGTTGTGGGAAACAGAAAGAGGCCCACGTCACTTGGTGACGTGGGCCTCTCTCATCCGTTCATGACACCGACCCGCCATGCTCGCCTCGCGGCAAGTGGTCGCTCGTAGCGACGAAGGTTGGGCCCGGGGGCTTGGATCGAGCCGGTGCCACATCCAAGGTAACAAACGATCCCCGTAAGGCAATTTGCGTCCCGTGAACTCCCGGGGAACTCCCCTTGCCTCAGTCGCGGAGGAGGTCGGGCACGCCCTGCGCGTCCGGTTCGTCCCGCTCGCCCGACAGGACCGTCAGCTGCTGCGTCGCGCGCGTCAGCGCCACGTACAGGACCCGCAGGCCCGCCGGGGACTCGTCGGCGATCTCCGCGGGCGAGACGACGACCGTCGCGTCGTACTCCAGGCCCTTGGCCTCCAGGCTGCCGAGCGCCACCACGCGCTCGCCGAGCCCGGCGAGCCAGCGGGCCGCCTGGTCGCGGCGGTTCATCGCGACGACCACACCGACCGTGCCGCTCACCCGCTCCAGGAGCAGGGCCGCCTCCTCGCGCACCGAGGCGCCGAGGTCCCCGTCGCGCACGACGCGGAAGCGGGGCTCGACGCCGGTCGAGCGGACCGCCGAGGGCGAGTCGGCGCCCGGCATCGCGAGCGCCAGGACCCTGGCGGCCACCTCGGCGATCTCGGCGGGGTTGCGGTAGTTGACGGTGAGCGTGAAGCGGCGGCGCGGGCGGCTGCCCAGCGCCTCGTCACGGGCCTCGGCCGCCTCGTCCGGGTCGGACCACGAGGACTGCGCCGGGTCGCCGACGACCGTCCAGGTGGCGTGCCGGCCGCGGCGCCCGACCATGCGCCACTGCATGGGCGTGAGGTCCTGCGCCTCGTCGACGATGACGTGGGCGTACTCGGTGCGCTCGGCCGCCAGGCGTTCGGCGCGCTCGCGCTGGGACTCCTCGCGCCGCGGCATCAGCTCTTCGAGGCCGGTGAGCTGGTCGAGGGGGTCCAGTTCGCGCTTCTTCTTGGGCCGGTACGGGGTGCCGAGGATCGCCTGGAGCTCGTCGAGCAGCGCCACGTCGTGCACGGACAGGGCGTCCCGCTTGAGGGACCGGGCGACCTTGCGGATCTCGCCGGGGTTCAGGGCGCGGCGGGCCCAGCGGCCCAGGCGCCGCTCGTCGCCCATCGCGGCCAGGACCGCGCGCGGGGTCAGCTCCGGCCACCAGGCGTCGAGGAAGCGGATGAAGTCGTCCTCGGACGTGATGTCGTCGTCGAAGGAGGAGCGCAGCTCGGCGGCGAGTTCGGGGTCGGAGTGGCGGCCCGCGGCCCCGGACTGCGACCACAGGGCGTCCAGGAGGAGCTTGCGGGCGCGCGGGCGCAGCAGATTGACGGGGGCGGTGCCGCCGAGGGCGTTGCGGCGGATGCGGTTCAACTGCTCGGCGTCCAGTTCGAGGCGGCGGCCGAAGGCGACGACGCGGAGGCGGGTGGGGGCGCCCTGGGGCTCCGGGCCGCTCCGCGGTTCCGTCGGGTCGTCGCCGAAGGTCAGCTGTTCGTCGCGGGGTGCCTTGGGCCGCCTGTCCTGTACGCCCTCCAGCGCACCCCGGGCCGCCTTGCGCAGCACGCCCAGCATGCGCGAGGAACCCTTGACGCGGGCCACCGCCGGGGAGTCGTAGACCGTGGCCTCGACGCCGTCGACCAGGGAGCCGACCGCGCGGATCGCCACCTGGCCCTCCTCACCGAGGGAGGGCAGGACGCCCTCGGTGTAGGCGACCAGGAGCGGGGTCGGGGAGACGATGAGGATGCCGCCCGCGTACCGGCGGCGGTCCTGGTAGAGGAGGTAGGCCGCGCGGTGCAGCGCCACGGCCGTCTTGCCGGTGCCGGGGCCGCCCTCCACGTACGTCACGGACGCGGCGGGCGCGCGGATCACCATGTCCTGCTCGGCCTGGATGGACGCCACGATGTCGCGCATGGTGTGGCTGCGGGCCTGCCCGAGCGCGGCCATCAGCGCGCCGTCGCCGATCACCGGCAGCTTCTCGCCGTCGAGGTAGGCGGTGATCTCCGGACGCATCAGGTCGTCCTCCACGCCGAGGACCTTGCGGCCCTTGGAGCGGATGACGCGGCGGCGTACGACCCGGCCCGGGTCGACCGGGGTCGAGCGGTAGAAGGGGGCGGCGGCGGGCGCGCGCCAGTCGATGACGAGCGGGGAGTAGTCCGCGTCGAGGACGCCGATGCGGCCGATGTGCAGCGTCTCCGCGATCTCGGCCGTGTTGTTCTCGCGCACGGCGCCCTCGGCGGGCTCCACGGCCGTGTACGCGCCGTCGGGGCCCTTCTTGCCGTCCTTGCCCTGGAGCAGGTCGATGCGGCCGAAGAGGAAGTCCTCGAACTCGTTGTTGAGCCGGTTGAGATGGACGCCCGCGCGGAAGACCTGCGCGTCGCGTTCGGCGAGCGCGCCCGGCGTACCGACCTGGGAGCGCTTCGCGGCGTCGTTCATCAGGAACTCGGCCTCGTGGATCTTCTCCTCAAGACGTCGGTAGACCTGGTCGAGATGGTCCTGTTCGACGCTGATCTCGCGGTCGCGTGTGCCTGACGGCATCACTGCGTTGACGTCGGCCACCGAGGCCCCTTTCGAGCGTGCTGCTGCCCCTGTTGAGCAGCCGTCCACCGTACGCGAAAGGGACCGCGCTTGTGCACCTGGCCGTGCCCGCACGTGGCTGTACGTGGCTGTACGTGGCTGTACGTCTATACGTCGACCTCGACCAGGCGGTCGCCGTCGAACGTCGTCACCTCGAAACGGTCGATGTCGTTACGGTCCATGGCAGCGCCCCCGTGGACGTACAGCGGCCCGCGCGCCCACTTGTCCGGGCTGTCCTTGATGCCGTAGCCCCACTTGGGCACCGACCAGCTGGTGACCGTCTCCTTCGTGCCGTCCTTGCCGACCGCGACGAGGGAGCATTTGAGGGGGCCCTTGACGTTCTTCAGCTCCAGGACGGCGTGGGTGCCCCAGGCCTTCTTCTCCGTGCCGACCGTGGCGCTGACCTTGGTCGCCGGGTCGGTGGCCGCCCTCTTCTCCTCCATGTGGTGGAAGAAGGCGTCCTCGGCGGGGCTGGTGGGGTGCGGGTCGGCGGCGAGGTCCTTGGGGCCGCGGCCGCCGCCGTCGCCGTCGCCGGTCACCGCGAGGACGGTGAGCGGGCCGCCGACGATCAGCGCGACGGCCGCCGCGACCAGGAACAGGCCGCGCCTGCGCCGCCGCTCGCGCGTGCGCGACACCTCACCGAGGAGGCGGTCGGCGAGGCGCGGGCCGGGGCGCGCGGCGAGCGGTTCGCCGATCTCCGGTGCGCCGCGCCCGCCGGGGAGGTCGGCGAGCGCCGCCAGCATCGGCTCCACGGCGGAGAACTCCTCCAGCTGCCGGGCGCAGGGCTCGCAGCCCGCGAGGTGCGCCTCGAACCACGCGCGCTCCGCCTCGTCCAGGACGCCGAGGGCGTAGGCGCCGACGGCCTCGTGGACGGTGCCGTCCCGCCACGCGCCGTGGTGGTCGTAGGACCCGGTCATGCCTGCACCCCCCGCTCCTCCAGTGCGAGCTTCATCGAGCGAAGCGCGTAGAAGACCCGTGAGCGGACCGTGCCGCTGGGGATACCCAGCGTCGCGGCCGCCTCGTTGACCGTACGCCCCTTGAAGTACGTCTCGACAAGTACCTCGCGGTGTGCGGGAGTCAGGTCCTCCAGGGCGTCGGAGAGCGTCATCAGCCACAGTGCCTTGTCGATCTCGTCCTCCGCGGGGATGACCTCCAGCGGCGACGGATCGACCTCCTGCGGCCGGGCCTGCCGGCTGCGGTGGCCGTCGATGACGATGCGCCGGGCGACCGTCACCAGCCAGGGGCGTACCGAGCCGGTCGCCCGGTTGAGCTGACCGGCGTTCTTCCAGGCACGGATGAGCGTTTCCTGCACCACGTCCTCGGCGCGCTGCCGGTCCCCCGCGACCAGCCGCAGCACGTACGCGAGCAGCGGTCCCGCGTGCTCGCGGTAGAGCGCGCGCATCAGTTCCTCGTCCGGCCCCGGCGGCCGGCCGAGACGGTGCCGGGGCGGCCGCGGTCGTTCATCGGCCACAGCGGAATCCTTGCGCACGTCTGCCTCCGGTGTCCGCGCTTCGGGCGGGTCGGGTGGGTCTCATGCCGGAGGTACGTAAGCGGAGTGCCGGGTGTTCAACGCCGCGCGGCTCGCGACCGGTTCACGCCCGGGTGAGCGCCGCCCGGCGCCGATGCCGGGCCACCCGCTCGCGGTTGCCGCAGACCTCGCTGGAGCACCAGCGGCGGCGATGGCCGCGGCCCGAACCCCTCCCACACGCGCCTCCGGAGCCCACGCCTCGGACACACCGAGCCGGCCCCACGCTGAAAGCACGTACGCGAAGGCCCGGCGCCCAACGCCGCACGGCTCGCGACCGGTTCACGCCCGGGTGAGCGCCGCCCGGCGCCGATGCCGGGCCACCCGCTCGCGGTTGCCGCAGACCTCGCTGGAGCACCAGCGGCGGCGATGGCCGCGGCCCGAACCCCTCCCACACGCGCCTCCGGAGCCCACGCCTCGGACACACCGAGCCGGCCCCACGCTCAAAGCACGTACGCGAAGGCCCGGCGCCCAACGCCGCACGGCTCGCGACCGGTTCACGCCCGGGTGAGCGCCGCCCGGCGCCGATGCCGGGCCACCCGCTCGCGGTTGCCGCAGACCTCGCTGGAGCACCAGCGGCGGCGATGGCCGCGGGAGGTGTCGAGGTAGAGGAGGGGGCAGGTGTCGCCCTCGCACTGGCGCAGCAGGGCGCGGGCCGCGGGGTCGGTGAGCAGGTCGACGGCGTCCCTGGCGACGCAGGCGAGCAGTGCCGCGCAGGCCGGGTCGTCGCGCAGGACGCGGGTCAGGGTGCCGTCGGCGGTGCGTACCGCGCGGGGGGCCGGGGGCGCGGCGGCGGCCAGTGCGTTGACGTGCTCCAGGGCGCCGTCGGCGGGGCGGTGCTCGATCTCGCCGAGCACCAGCTCCTCCACGTAACCCCGTAGTTCGCGGAACGCGGTGAGCCAGCCCGGGTCCGCGCCGGACAGCGGGGCACCCGGCGGGACGAGACCGGCGCCCGTGAGCCAGGCGCGCAGTCCGCGTACGGAGTCGAGCCGTTCCACGGGGTGGCGCGTCGCCACGAGGTCCAGGCAGCCGCGCCCGGAGTCAAATCGCAGCGCGTACGGGGCCGGGGCCGTGCCCAACGCCATGCGTCTGTCACCGCCTTGGGGGTAACCGGTGAGGGAGTGCCGTCGCCTACCCCCTACAGTGCACGCCACCCGGCGGGTCCGGAACCCCTCCCACCGGCCCGCGTCGGACGCTTCGTCAGATCACCTGTCACTCCGCGTACTTGGATTCCGCCGCCGGGTCGATCGCGAGCCGGTAGCCCCGCTTGACCACCGTCTGGATCAGCTTCGGCGCCCCCAGGGACGTACGCAGCCGCGCCATGGCCGTCTCCACGGCGTGCTCGTCACGCCCGGTGCCGGGCAGCGCGCGCAGCAGTTCCGCGCGGGCCACCACCCAGCCGGGGCGCCGGGCGAGGGCGCGCAGCAGGGCCATGCCGGCGGGCGGCACGGCCCGCAGCTCGTCGTCGACCAGGACGGCGTGGCCGCGGATCTCCACCCGGCGCCCGGCGATGGGCAGCACCCTGGCGCGGGCCGGGAGCTCCTGGCAGAGCAGCTGGACGAGAGGGCCGAGCCGGAAGCGTTCGGGCTGCACGGTGTCGACGCCGCGCGACTGGAGCGCCAGCGCGGTCACGGGCCCCACGCAGGCGGGCAGCACGTCATGGCCGAGGGCGGCCAGGAACTCGTCCGCCATGCCGCGCTCCTCGGCGCGGGCCAGCAGCGAGGCGGCGGCGGGCGCGCTGGTGAACGTGAGGGCGTCGACGCCCCGCCCCACCGTCACGTCGAGCAGCCGGTCCACGGGCGCGAGGTCCTCCGGCGGCAGCCACCGGTAGACGGGCACGCCGACGACCTCCGCCCCGCCCGCCCGCAGCGCCTCGACGAAGCCGGGCAGCGGTTCGCCGTGCAGTTGCAGCGCGACGCGGCGCCCGGCGACGCCCTCGCCGAGCAGCCGGTCGAGCACCTCCGCCATCGACTCGGACGACGGCGACCACTCCTCGGTGAGCCCGGCGGCCCGCACCGCGCCCTTCACCTTCGGCCCCCGGGCGAGCAGCTCGACGCCGCGCAGGCAGCCGAGCAGCGCCTCGCCGTACCCCCAGCCGTCGGCGGCCTCGATCCAGCCGCGGAACCCGATGGCGGTGGTGGCGATCACGACGTCCGGGGCGTGGTCGATCAGCTCCTTGGTCGCCGCGAGGAGTTCGCTGTCGTCGGCGAGCGGCACGATGCGCAGCGCCGGGGCGTGCAGGACCGTGGCGCCGCGCCGCTGGAGCAGCGCGCCCAGCTCGTCGGCGCGCCGGGCGGCGGTCACGCCGACGGTGAACCCGGCGAGAGGCCCGTGCGCCTTCGCGGAATCGGAGGCCGTCGGGGAATCGGGGTTCGCTGGGGTCGCGCGCATAGGCCTGTCTCGTCTCGTCCCGCTCGTGGTCCGTTTCGTTTCGTCCCGCTCATTGTTCGTCGCAAGTGGGCGGCGGACGACCGAGCCTGTCAATCGTGCGTGACAGGCCCGGTTCGCCGCGATGTCCGCCGTGTTACGTCACACCTCGGCGTAGCTGAGCTGCGACTTCACGTCCGTATCGGCCCCGGCGGCCGTACGGCGGACCGCCTTGCCGCGAAGGTATACGGCCCAGGTGACCACCGAGCACACCCCGTAGAAGCCGAGGAACGCCACGAACGCCCCCGTGCCCGACCCCACGGTCTGGAAGGACTGCCGCAGGGCGAGGTTGATGCCGAGCCCGCCGAGCGCGCCGACCGCCCCGATCAGCCCCATCGCCGCCCCGGACAGCCGCCGCCCGTACGCCGCGGCCTCCTCCCCCACCAGCCCCTTGCGCTCGGCCTTGGCCTGGAAGATCCCGGGGATCATCTTGTACGTCGATCCGTTGCCGAGCCCGGTGAGCACGAACAGGGCGATGAAGGCGCCGACGAACAGCGGCAGCGACTCCTTGACCGAGGCGATCACGACGGCGCCGGTCGCGGCGCCCATCGCGGCGAAGTTGGCGAGGGTGATGCGCGCCCCGCCGTGCCGGTCGGCGAGCCGCCCGCCCACGGGCCGGATGAGCGAGCCGAGCAGCGGCCCGATGAAGGTCAGCTGGGCGGCCTCCAGCGGCGTACGCCCGAACTGCGTCTGGAGGACGAGCCCGAAGGCGAAGCTGTACCCGATGAAGGAGCCGAACGTCCCCACGTACAGGAACGCCATGATCCACGTGTGCGCGTCCCGGACGGCGGCCCTGACGGCGCCCGTGTCGTTGCGTACGGACGAGATGCTGTCCATGTAGCGGGCGGCGCAGAAGACGGAGAGAAGGACCAGCGGGATGTAGATCCCGAGCACCACCCGGGGCCCGCCGCTCGCCCCGATGACGGCGAGCCCGACGAGCTGTACGACGGGTACGCCGATGTTGCCGCCCCCGGCGTTGAGGCCGAGCGCCCAGCCCTTCTCGCGCAGCGGGAAGAAGGAGTTGATGTTGGTCATGCTGGAGGCGAAGTTGCCTCCGCCGACGCCGGTGAGCAGCGCGCACACCATGAAGGTGGTGTACGAGGTCCCCGGCTCCATGACGAGGAACGCGGCGACGGTCGGCAGGAGCAGGAGGGAGGCGGCGATGACGGTCCAGTTGCGCCCGCCGAAGCGGGCGACGGCGAAGGTGTAGGGGACGCGGACGACGGCCCCCACCAGGGTCGCCATCGACACCAGGAAGAACTTGCCGGCCGGGTCGATCCCGTACTCCGGCCCCATGAACAGGACCATCACGGACCACAGGCTCCAGACGGAGAACCCGATGTGCTCGGAGAGCACGGAGAACGCGAGGTTCCGCCGGGCGACCCGCTCCCCTCCCTCCTCCTTCCAGAACTTCTCGTCCTCCGGGTCCCACCGCTCGATCCACATCACACGCCTCCACCACTGATCACCGCTGATCCACGGACACCGGCCGACGCTCCCGAAGGTGCCGACGCTCCCGAAGGTAGGGATCACGCGTTTCGGCGCTGTGGCGCCCAGTGACCGGCGGGGAACGTTGCTCTCACCGGGGGCGGGGCGGGGCGGTGAGGGGGCGGTGTCGTTCAGCCGAGGTGGGTGTCCCCCAGGGAGACCAGGAGGCGGCGCAGGGCGCCGTCGAGGGCGGCGCGGTCGGCCGGGGCGAGGGCGGCCAGCATGCGTTCCTCGTTGGCCACGTGGTCGACGACCGCGCGGTCGACCAGGTCACGGCCGGCCTCGGTGAGGCGTACGCGGATGGCGCGGCGGTCGCTGGGGTCGGGCAGGCGTTCGATCAGGCCCTTGCCTTCGAGCTTGTCGAGGCGGTTGGTGATGGCGCCGGAGGTCACCATCGCGGTCTTGAGGAGGCCGCCCGCGGTCAGTTCGTGCGGGGCACCGACGCGGCGCAGCGTGGCGAGGACGTCGAACTCCGCGAATTCCAGGCCGTATTCGACGAAGACCTTCTTCATGCCCTTGCTCAGCAGGTGGTCGGCGCGCTTGATGCGGCCCACCAGGGCCATCGCGTCAAGCCCGGTGTCGTCGAGGTCGGGGCGCTCGCGGCGCCACTGGCCGCGCAGTTCGTCGATGGCGTCGGGAGCGTCGGGGCGCGGCTCGGCCGGCGGTTCCTTCTCGGTCTTCTTCGTCATGGCAGCCACCGCTCCGAATCTCTCAACGTTCAGATACTTGACGTTCGCGGACCCTGGGCCCATATTTAGCTCAACGTTGAGAATAGCAGCGTTGAGGGGAACGACGAGGGGAAGCGTCATGTCCGTGTCCGTCAGCAGCCGCAGCGCACAGCGCGAGGGGAGCGCCGCGCCCCGTAGCCTTGTCGAGCCCGCCGCCACATCCGCCGCAGGCATCGCCGCACTCGCCGCCATCGGCCCCGCCACCTGGGGCACCACCTACGTCACGACCACCGAACTCCTGCCCCCGGACCGGCCGTTGCTCGCCGCCGCGCTGCGCGCCCTGCCCGCCGGGCTGATCCTGCTCGCGCTCACCCGGCGGCTGCCGCGCGGCGACTGGTGGTGGAAGGCGGCCGTGCTCGGGCTGCTCAACTTCGGCGCGTTCTTCCCGCTCCTCTTCTTCGGCGCCTACCACCTGCCCGGCGGTGTCGCCTCGACGATCAGCGCGGTCATGCCGCTGCTCGTGGCGGGCTTCGGGATCGGCGTCCTGAAGGTGCGGCCCACCCGCCGTACGCTGCTCGCGGGCCTCGTCGGCGTCGTCGGCGTCGCCCTGCTGGTCCTGCGCGGCAGCGCGGCGGTCGACGCCACCGGGATCGCCGCGATGCTGACGGCCACGACACTGATGGCCCTGGCCGTGGTCCTCAGCAAGCGCTGGGGCCGCCCGGAAGGGGTCTCACTGCTCGCGCTCACGGGGTGGCAGCTGACCGCGGGCGGCCTGGTCCTGGCGCCCATCGCGCTGACCGCCGAGGGCCTGCCCGACCACTTCACCGGGGCCAACGTCGCGGGGTACGCCTACCTCGGCATCATCGGCACGGCCCTCGCGTACGCCCTGTGGTTCCGCGGCATCGAACGCCTGCCCGCCTCCTCGGTCTCCTTCCTCGGCCTGACCAACCCGGTCGTCGCCACGCTGGCGGGCCTGCTGCTCCTGGGCCAGACGCTGACCCTCTGGCAGCTGGGCGGCCTGGTCCTGGTGATGGCGAGCGTCCTGCTGGGCCAGAACCTCCGCCGCGCACGCAGGACATGACGCCACACCAGCCCCCCCAACCCCACCCGAACTCAACGCGAGGAGCACCACGATGCGCATCACCGTCTTCGGAGCGGCCGGCAACGCGGGAAGCCGCGTCGTCGCCGAGGCCCTGGCCCGCGGCCACGAGGTCACCGCCGTGGTCCGCGACCCGGCCCGCCACGCGGAACCGCACCGCGGGGCCACGCACCGCTCGGGCGACGCGGGCGACCCCGACCACGTGGCGGAACTGGCCGCCGGGCAGGACGTCGTGGTCGACGCGACAAGACCGGCTCCCGGCCGCGAGGCCGACCACGCGGCCGTCATCAGGTCCCTCCTGACGGGCCTCGCCCGCACCCCCGGCGTACGCCTCCTGGTGATCGGCGGCGCGAGCAGCCTGACGGTGCCCGGCACGGACGGAACCCTGGCGATCGACGACCCCCGGTATATCCCCGAGGCCTGGCGCCCCATAGCCGAGGCCTCCACCGCCCAGTACGAGGCACTCCGCACGGCGGACACCCCCGTGGACTGGACCTACCTGAGCCCTCCCGCCCTCTTCGAACCGGGCACCCGCACAGGCACCTTCCGCCTCGGCAAGGACGAACTACTGGTGGCCCCCGACGGCACGTCCTCCCTCTCCATGGAGGACGCGGCGGTGGCTCTCATGGACGAGGCGGAGAACCCTCGTCATCACCGTGGCCGGTTCACGGCCGGGTATTGAGACCGGGTGGTACCGCCCGGCCGCCGCTCACCGGTTGACGGCCTGCACTTCGCGTACCACGACGTCCTGCGACGCGCCGTAGACTCCGTCCGGGAGGCCGCCGCCGTCATCATCGGTGCTGGTCCAGCTGATCTTCCAGGTGAGGGTGGCCTTCAGCTGGTACGCCCCGCCCTTGGCCGAAGACCGCAGGTACCGCACACCGCACGGCGGTTCCGTGTCCGCCGGTGAGCCCTTGGCGCGTGGGCTGCCGATCCTGCCGCCGTCGATGGGGCACTCGCCCGAGGCCGGATACGTCTCGGCGTCCGCCGTCCCGGGGTCGATCGTGAGCGCGAAGGGCTTCGCGGTCGTGGTCGCGGAGAGCCCCGACTCCGGAATGCTCGCGGTCACCGACACCGGCTTGAACTTCGCCTTGTCCCACCAGGCCCACGTCGGCAGATTGACCTTGGACTCGCCCTCAGGGGCCATCCTGACCTCGGTGTCCGGGACGGGCAGTTCGTCGTACGCGTACTCGGCGAGGATCCGCGGGGTCACGGCGAGCGGCTCGTCCGGCGTCTCGCCCTCGGCGCGTCACGGCCGGCAGACCTCGCTCCCGCGCTCGGAGGTGCTCTTGGTCACCTGCCACACGCCCTTGGCGTTCTTGCGGAGCCGGTCGTCGTAGAACACGTACGAGTTCTCCGTGGGCTTGGTGACGTTGACCTTCTGCGTCTTGCGGTCCTTCGTGTAGCCCTTGGACTCGTCGGCGCAGTACGTGAGGCCGGCCGAACCGTCCTTGCTGAAGACGACCTTGCGGTTGAAGTAGCGCACGGTGCCCGTCACCGTCGTGCCGTCCGTGACGAAGCCGCTGACCCAGTCCACGGTCCCGAGCAGAGCCGAGTCCTTGCTGTAGAAGACGATGGCCTCGGACTTGGGGTCCTGCTTCTCGATCGCCTCGTCAATGGCGCGGAGATACTCCGCGTTGTCGCGCAGCACCGCGTCCGTCTTGGCCTCGCCTGTCTCCTCGGGCGAAAAGATGATCCTGTCACCCTTCGGCAAGGTCACCTCGGGCCGCTCGATCCCGTCATCCGAAGCCTTCGGCGACTGTGATTCTCTCTTCTTGTCACCCTCGTCCGCGCCCGCGATCTTCTCATTGCCCTCGGCTCCCCCGTCACCGCTTCCGCAGGCGGAGAGCGAAAGGGCCGCGACAGCGGTCAAGGCGGCCGCTGCGAGCAAAGTGGGGCGGCGGTTCACGGTCAGCTCCTGGTGGGGCGTGGGTTCTTCGGATTCGCTGGGGTCGCTGGAGTGAACCAAGCTATCCATGCGGCGAGGGGCGACGCCAACCGCGTCGGCACGCCGCCGTCGCTCCACGCCACCGCGCCGTCGCCGAACGGCGCCGCCCCCACCCGCGTTCGCGGTTGGGGGCGCAAAGACGGAAGGCGGGGCCGCCCGGCCCCGCCCGCTGCGTCACTTCGCCGGGAACTTCCACACCGCCGGCTCACCCTCGCTGTCCTCGGGCGCCCAGTGGACCTCCAGCTCCTTGGCGCCGACCGGCACCAGGTACGTCTGGCAGATCACGTGGCTCTCGCCCTTCTTCCAGCCCTCCAGCTCCAGTTCGTCCTCGCAGCCCGGCGCGTTCTCGGAGGCGCCGATCAGCAGGCCGCCACGGGTGCCGTCGGCGTAGACCTCCGCGCCGTCGCCCACGTCCGGGACGTCCTTGAGCGGGGCGCCCTCCTTGAAGGTGTACTTCACGTGGGCGACCGCCGCCACCAGCCCCTTGGCGTCCTTCGGGTCCGAGACCAGCTTCTTGGTCTCGGCCTCCGTGCCCACGTCGACCTTCTGCGCGGCGACGTCATACGTGACAGTCGCGTCGCCCTCCTTGACCTTCCCCGTGGTGCTCTCACCGGCCGCCAGCGCCGACGGCTTCTCGGACTCGGTCCGGGACTTGGGGGCGTCCGCCTTCGGCTTCTCCTCCGACTTCTTGTCGTCCCCGCCGCCGCAGGCGGTCAGGGCGAGGGCGAGTACGGCGACGGGCGCGGCGAGGCGCAGCGCGGTCTTCTTGCAGAGCAAAGTGATCTCCTGGCAGTGACGGACCCGCCGCTCAGCAGAGTTCCCCCGTGCGAGCAGCAGGAAGAGCCGCCAGCTTAGGAGCCGGTCACGCGGTGCGTCGAGATCATTACCGTCACCTCCACCCTTCGCATTAGCGGTTGCAACGCTTTCCGTGGTCACGCCGTCAACACGGCTACGTGCAGGGACTTTGATCCCTACCCCTCTTCGCCATCGCGAATCACCTCAGCCGTCCCGCCCACGTGTGACGTGTGGTCCGCCTCTTCAACACCCCCATTTCCAGAGGTATTTCAGCTCATTACGGTCACGTACTCGCGCGTAACAGTCGCGCAACGCAATGGTTCGATCACGAACCTCCTTGCCCGCACGCCACTTCACGGCTGAACCTCCGCTAAGGCCGCGAAGAACCTCCATCCCTCCTCCGCGACGCCTCCACTCCGTCCGGCCACAGCCTCGGCCGCCGCCCCGCAGCCAGGTCCTCCACCCAGCCCACCGCCACGATCACCAACCCCAGCAGCGGCCAGACCAGCGCCGTCATCCACACCATGTACGTGCTGTCCAGCGCCGAACTCCACCGTGCGTCCGCCATGAACGGCAGGTCGTACGCCACGTCGATGACCGGCACCGTCGCCATGATCAGGAGGTTGTGCCAGAGGTAGATCGTCACGGCCCTGTTGTTGGAGAGTGTGACCAGCTTGTCCCACTTCGCGAGCCTGCCCGGCAGGGCCTGCCACGAGGGCGCGTACTGGAGCAGGATGACGACGAACCCGAAGGACCAGGCCGCCTGCGCCGGCGGGATGTCGTTCAGGTCCCAGCCGTCCGGGCCCAGGTGGCCCGACGCCCACCACAGGCCGAGGCTCATGATCAGGAACGCCACGGACACCGCCAAGTAGCGCGGAACGCGGGCCAGTAGGCCGCCCTGGTGGGCGAAGCCGAGGACCCAGCAGCCGCCGTACACCGCGAAGTCCGTGACCGCGTCACCCGTCTCGCCGGGGATCGTGACCAGGCCCGTGCCGACCACCGCGGTCAGCCCGAGCGGCGCGAACAACGTCACCCACGGCGCCCTGCGGAACGCCCACATCAGCAGCGGCGAGGCGATGACGAACCACAGGTAGGCCCGGAGGTACCAGAGCGGACCCACCGCCTGCACCGGCCAGGTGTCCTCCAGCAGCCCCGCCTTGTCGCCCAGGTGCCAGGGGAAGGGCGGCGCGCCGACAGGCACCACGTAGGTGACCAGGCCCAGCAGTGACCAGGGGCCGCCGTGGTCGGGGTCGTCGGAGACGTTCCAGCCGCCCGCGAGGAGCAGGCCCAGCGCCACCGCGCCGAACACCCACAGGGGAGGCAGCAGGCGGCGGACGCGACCCTTGATCACGTCCCATGCCGGGCAGCTCCGCCCCGGCCGGTTCAGCGAGCGCGCCATGAGCGAACCCGCCAGCGCGAACATCACGCCCATGGAAGGGAAGACGATCGTCAGCCACGCCCAGCCGAAAAGGTGGTAGACGACGACGCGGACGAGCGCGAGGGAGCGCAGCAGGTCGAGGTAGCGGTCCCTGCCCGGCGCCCGTGTAGCGGCGGGTGCCTCGGGCAGCAGCAGGCTCCGGCTCATGCGACGGGCCTCCGCTCATGCCCGTCCGTGCGCTGCCGCGGGAGGGAGCGGGGCGCCTCCACCACTCCCGTGCGCCGCAGCTTCTGCCAGCGCAGGCGGCCCCCGGTGAGCGCGGTGATCCAGGACTGCAACAGCACGACGTACATCACCTGCCGGTACAAGAGTTGCTGGAGGGGCAGCGAGATCAGCGGGGTCATCCCTTCGCGGTCGAGGCGGAAGGCGTACGCGGCGCAGAACCCCTGCACCGCGAGTACGCCGAGCCAGGCGGCGATGGTCTTTCCCGTGGGCCCGAAGACCAGGCCGTACAGCAGGAACACGTCGATCAGCGGGGCGAGGAGCGGTGCCACGACCGTGAACAGCGACACCAGCGGCAGCCCCACGCGGCCGAAGCGTCCGGAGGGGCCGGACTCGACGACGGCGCGGCGGTGTTTCCAGATGGCCTGCATCGTGCCGTACGACCAGCGGTAGCGCTGGGACCAGAGTTGCTGGACGGACTCGGGGGCCTCGGTCCAGGCGCGCGCCCGCTCCGCGTACACCACCCGCCGGCCGTCGCGGTGCAGGGCCATGGTGATGTCGGTGTCCTCGGCGAGCGTGTCGTCGCTCATGCCGCCGGCCCGCTCCAGGGCGGAGCGCCGGAACGCGCCGACCGCGCCCGGGATGGTCGGCATGCAGCGCAGCACGTCGTACATCCGGCGGTCGAGGTTGAAGCCCATCACGTACTCGATGTGCTGCCAGGCGCCGATGAGCGAGTCCCTGTTGCCGACCTTGGCGTTGCCCGCGACGGCGCCGACGCGCGGGTCGCCGAAGGGCTGGACCAGCTCACGGACGGTGGACTCCTCGAAGACCGTGTCGCCGTCCATCATCACGACGATGCCGTAGCGGGCGGCTGCCAGGCCCCTGTTGAGGGCGGCGGGTTTGCCCGCGTTGGGCTGGCGCAGGACGCGTACGTTCGCCAGGCACAGGTCCTCCGCGATCCGGGCGGTGCCGTCCGACGAGCCGTCGTCGACGACGATGACCTCGATGGGGTGGTCGCTCGCCATCAGGGAACGGATGGTGGCCTCGATGCACTTGGCTTCGTTGTACGCGGGCACCAGGACCGAGACGGGCTCGGTGACGGGTTCCCCCCAGCGGAAGTCGTGCCGCCGCACCCGGCGGGCGTGCGCGTGGGAGAGCAGCAGCATCAGGCCGAAGCGGGTGAGGACGAGGACGCCGACGACCGCGAGGGCCACCACGAGACAGTCGGTGATCCGCTCGGACGCGCCGACGAGGAAGACCCAGGACCGGCCTTTCCACAGCTCGACGCCGCCGACCGGGGTGTGCGCGCTCGGCGCGTCGAGAGCTTCGGTGAGGTTGCCGAACGTATAGCCCTTTTCCCGCAGTTGCGGCAGGAAGCGGTCGAGCGCGGCGACGGTCTGCGAACGGTCGCCGCCGGAGTCGTGCATGAGGACGACGGCGCCCTCGCCGTCCTCGGGCGTGGCGCGGCGGATGATCTCGTCGACACCGGGGCGCTTCCAGTCCTCGCTGTCGGTGTCGTTGACGACGGTGAGGTAACCGCGCGCACCGATGTGCCGGGCCACCGGGTACGACCGGTCGTCCATGGCGGCGGAGTACGAGGAGTACGGCGGCCGGAAGAGGGAGGTGCGGATGCCCGCCGCCCCGGCGAGCGCAAGCTGGTTCTGCGACAGCTCCCAGTCGATGCGCTCGGCCGACTGGTAGGAGAGGTCGGGGTGGTTGAAGGTATGCAGGCCCACCTCGTGGCCCTCGGCGACCATGCGCCGGACGAGGCCGGGGTGGCGGGAGGCCATGGTGCCGGTGACGAAGAAGACGGCGTGCGCCCGGTGCTTCTTTAGAACGTCGAGGACCTTGGGGGTCCACTTGGGGTCCGGGCCGTCGTCGAAGGTCAGCACCAGCCGGCGGTCGGGCACACTCAGGGTGGTCTCGCGCCCGCCGCGGGTGTCGATGACGGGGCCGCCGTCCAGGATCTGCCGGGGTACGTGGTCGGCGGGCGCGGGCGGTCTGACGCGGTGGTCGGCGAGGATCTCGCTGTGTACGTAGCCGCGCAGCATCAGCATGGCGAGCAGCGCGCCGAGCAGCAGCGCGGGCAGCAGATGGCGCAGGGTCAGGAGCCTGCGCCCTCCGCGCCGGGCACGGCTGTTCCGGGGGCCGGACAGGCCCCCGTGGGTACGGGAGTTCATCACTCGGCGGCCTCCTGGGACGGCGGACTGTCCGAGGGAGGCTGCTCGGCGGGCGGGGTGTACCCGGCGGGAACCTCACCACCGCCGCCTCCGCCGCCCGGGGTTTCGCTGCCGCCTGGTTCCGGTGACTGCGCGGGCTGCTCGGAGGAAGGCGGGTCGGCCGGAACCACCGGGCCGGGACCGGGGTCCGGCGTGCCACTGGTCGGGCCCGGTGCGGGACCGTCATCCGGGACGCCCGGTGTGTCCGGGGTGTCCGGGCCGGTGGCCGGTGGTGCACCGCCGCCCTCCGGTGCCCGGTCGGCGCGGTCACGGTCGCCGTCGGACGGCGCGTCCGGCCGCCCGCGGCCGTCCCGCTCTCCCGAGGGGCGGGGCCCGTCGCCGTGCTCGCCCTCCGCGTCGGAGCCGTCCGAGACCCGCGTCGTACGGGACGACGGAGCGGACGGGGTGGCGGCGCCCGTCGGGAGGTCGGAGGTCTCCGCCTTGCTCGCCGGTCCGTCGTCCTCGGGGCCCGGCACCGGCAGCCAGGGCGCGCTGGAGTTGCCCGAGAGCAGCGTGCCGACGATGAGCAGGGCGTAGACCCCGCAGGCGGCCCCGACGGCCATGCCTATCCGGCGGTACCTCCGGCTGCGGCGGCCCGTCTCGTCGACGAAGACGGGACCGTCGATCCGGACGGTGCCCTCGTCCGGATCGTGAGTGTGTCCGGTGTCGGCGATGTGTCCGTACGGGACGTCTTCGATGTGCCCGGACGGGACGTCTTCGATGTGTCCGGGCAGGGCTTCTTCTCGCCACGTTTCCATGCGTACGCTCAACCCCCACGTCAGAGTTCGGGGTGCGCGTACGACCCCGGGCCCCTGTCGTGCGGACCGGGCCCCCACCCGGTCCGAGCGCTCCCCCCGTCACACCGGGCCCGGAGCAGGAACGTAGCGCGGTGACGGCAGGAGTTGGTTTCGGTCAGTTCCGAGTCATCATGATGAGTGCATCTGTGGCCGGAACCCACCCATCCGCGGGCCTCTCCAGCCAGCCTTCGTCGGCCGCCAGCTCCGCGGCGGCGGCCCGGACGGCGGCGACACCCGGATGGACCAGGCCTTTTCGCCACACCAGCGATACGGGGGAGAGCGGGACGGGGTCGACCAGGGGCCGCAGCTCGGCGCCCGGCATGGCCGGAAAGTCCACGACGACGAGGACCGGATTGCGCTTCTTCGCCATGAGCCGCCCGAACTCCTCCCGGCCCACGGCGAGCGGCGCGGGCGGCGCGACGTCGATGCCGCGCCCCTCGAAGAGCCGGTGCGCGAGGTCGGTCCACTCCGGGGTCCGTGGGTTGCCCGCCCCCGCGTACACGGTCTCCCCCGCGAGCGCGTCCAGCGGCACGGCGTCCAGCCCGGTCAGCGGGTGGCCGTGGGGCAGCAGCACCGCCATCGGCTCGTACCGCACGGGCTGTTGGGCGAGGGAGGCCCGCAGGGCGGGGTCCAGTCCGGCGTACCGCCCGAAGGACATGTCCAGCCGCCCGGCGTTCATCTCCACGGCGGCTCCGGTCAGGCCGCTCTCGAAGCGAGCCATCAGCTCGCACTCCGGGGCGAGTTCACGGGCCCGCTCCAGAATGCGCCCGAAGACGAGCCCGGGGCTGTTCAGGTCGACGAGCAGCGGCCGCGCGGCCCCCGTGAAGGCGGCGACCAGCTCGTCCTGCGCCTCCAGGACCCGCCGCGCGTACGGCAGGAGCCGCTCGCCGTCGGCGGTGAGGGTGACCTGCCGCGTCGTGCGCGCGAAGAGCTCGGCGCTCAACCCCCGTTCCAGGCGCCGCACATCGCGGCTCAGCGCCTGCTGGGCCACGTACAGCCGGGCGGCGGCCCGGGTGAAGTGCAGTTCCTCGGCGACGGCGAGGAAGGCACGGAGCAGGCGGGGGTCCACGTCACGGTGCGGGGCGGGAAGTCGCGTCACCGCAGGAATTTACAACGCGGACGCGTGAATGGTCCTCCAGAAGGTGTTGGACCCCTCGGATCACCCGCCGCGAGGCTGGGCCCCATGCCGCTGCCCCGCAATCCCTACGCCCGCCTGTTCGCGATACCCGGCGCCACCGCCTTCACCCTCGGCAACCTCATCGCCCGGCTCCCCATGGGCATGTTCAGCGTGAGCGCCGTCATCATGATCTCCGGCGCCCGTGGGTCGTACGCGCTGGCGGGCGCCGTGACCGCGACCGGCCTCGCGGCGACCGCCGTCGTGGCGCCCTGGACGGCCCGGCTCGTCGACCGCCACGGCCAGGCGCGCGTCGCCGTGCCCGCCACCGCGATCGCCGCGCTCGGCTCCCTCTCGCTGCTGCTGTGCGTGCGCTACGGAGCGCCCGACTGGACCCTCTTCGCGTCGTACGCCGCCACGGCCACGACGCCCAACACGGGCGGCATGTCCCGGGCGCGCTGGGCCCACCTCCTCAAGGGCGACGCCGCGGCCGTGCACACCGCCAACTCCTTCGAGCAGGCCGCCGACGAGCTGTGCTTCATGCTCGGCCCGGTCCTCGCCGCCTTCCTGTGCGCGGCGCTCTTCCCGCAGGCGGGCACCCTGACCGGCGTGGTGCTGCTGCTGACCGGCGTGCTGCTCTTCGCCGCCCAGCGCGCCACGGAACCGCCGCCCCAGGGGCGTACGGAGTCCTCCGCCGCGGCGCCCTCGCCCCTCCGCGCGCCGGGGATGCCGGCGCTGCTGGTCGTCTTCCTCGCCACCGGCGCCGTCTTCGGCTCCCTGGAGGTCGTCACCATCGCCTTCGCCGACGCCCAGGGCCACAAGGCGGCCGCGGGCGCGATCCTCGCCCTCCAAGCCGCCGGTTCGTGCGCGGCGGGCCTCGTCTACGGAGCCGCGAAACCGCACGGCCCGCTCGTCCGCCGCCACCTGCTGTGCGGCGCCTCGATGGCGGCCTTGATGACGCTGCCGCTGCTCGCGGTGACCGTCACGGGCTCCCTGGTCGTCCTGGCCGCTGCCCTGCTGGTCGCGGGCATGGCGACGGCGCCCACGATGGTCACCGGGATGACCCTGGTGCAGCACCGCACCCCCGAGGGGCGCCTCAACGAGGGCATGACCCTCGCCGTGACCGGCCTCCTCGGGGGCATCGCGTGCGGCGCGGCGGGCGGCGGCTGGGCGGTGGAGCGGCTCGGCCCCGCCGCGGGCTACTGGGTGCCGGTCATCGCCGCCTGCGCGGCCCTGCTGCTCAGCGGCCTCGCCCAGCCGCTCAGCAGCGCGCGGGCTTGCGCCACGAGCACTCCACGTCACCGTCCCCCTCGGTCACGGAACGTGTCGGGCGAGGCGTGACCGGAACGGCCTCGTCCCTGGTCGACGAGGCGAGGGTCGCCACGATCGCGTCCTCCAGGGCCTTCACCGAGCGGGCCAGGTGGTTGTTGAGGATGATGCTGAACACCAGCTCGCGGCCGTCCTTGTCGGTCACGTAGCCGGACAGGGCCGAGGCGCCCGTCAACGTCCCGGTCTTGGCACGGGCGTTGAGGGCCGCCGGGGTCCCGCACATCCGTGACCGCAGCGTGCCGCCGACGGACTTGCCGGGCCCGCAGGCCACCGGCAGCGACGCGTACCAGTCGGCGAACCACGGCTCGCTCTTGGCCGCGCGCAGCAGCTGGATGTACTGGTCGGCCGGGGCGTTGTCCTTGCGGGAGAGCCCGGAGCCGTCGACCTGGCGCAGCTTGCCGGGGTCGACACCGACGGTCTTCAGATAGCCGCCGATGGCCGTGATGCCGTCGCCCCAACTGCCGGGCCGCCCGGTCGCCTCGTGCCCCATGGCCTTGGTGAGGCTCTCGGCGTGCATGTTGTTGGAGAGCTTCATGAACGGCACCAGGAGGTCCTTCAGCGCCATGGAGTCGTGCGAGGCAAGGCGCCGCGCGTCCTTGGGCGTGGCGATCCCGGCCCTGGTCGGGCCGCTGACCCGCACCCCGTGCGCGGCGAGCGCGGCACGGAAGACGGCGGCGGCGTACCCCGTCGGCTCCCAGACGGTGACCCACTCCTTGGCCGCGGACCCGCCGACCGGGACCGTGCCGCTGACGGTGATGGTGTTCTCGCCGTGCCGGCGCGCCACGGCGACGGTGTCCGCGCCGCCCGCGGCGACGGTGCTCGCGCGCAGGTCGATGTCCACGTAGTCGGTCTTCGGCGTCATGCTGACGCGCGGCTCGTCGCCGGCCTTCGCTCCCGGCGTCACCTCGACGATGACCGTGCCGGTGTCGTAGTCGGTGTCGGGGGCGACGCTCAAAGCGCTGATCTGCGCCGCGTAGTACGCGGACTCGTCGTCGGCGCTCCAGGTGTCGCCGACGCGCTGGTCGTCGAAGCGGGTGTCGTCGGCGATCAGCCGCCCGGAGACGCGGCGGACGCCCGAGCCGGCGATCTCCGCGGCGAGGCGGTCGTAGTCCTCGGCGAGCGTCGTCGGATCGCCCGTGCCGCGCAGGTACAGGTCGCCGCGCAGGACGCGGCCCCGCCGCTCGCCGTCGGTCAGGACGTCGGTGGTGAAGCGGTGGCCGGGTCCGAGGAGCTCCATGGCGGCGGCCGAGGTGAGCAGCTTGGTGTTGGAGGCGGGCATGAGGCGCCCGCTGGGGCGGTGCCGGTAGAGGACGTCGCCGGACGCGGCGTCGGCGACCACCACGCCGGCCACGCTGCCCTCCATGCGGGGGTCGCCGAGGACGGTGTCGATGGCTTCCGGTAGCCCGGACCGGTCGGCGTCCGCCCCGGCCGGGGAGCTGACGGAGAGGGTGGCGGCCGCCAGGCCGAGCACGGCGGGCCAGATCCAGTGGCGCATGCGGTGGTTGACGCGTCTCACGGGTCTTCTGCTCATGGCCTGGAGCATCCCGGAGTGGGCGGCCGGGCGACAGCCCCCGCTCCGGACCCGGCACGAAAAAATCCCGCGGCACGGAAGAAGCCCCCTGGCCTGGGGCCAGAGGGCTTCAACCTCACATGGGAATTGTGGAGATGGCGGGAATCGAACCCGCGTCCAACGGTGCGGAATCAGGGCTTCTCCGTGTGCAGTTCGCTGCGATTTTCTCGGCCCCGGCGATCACGCGAACAAGTCGCCGACGGGCCCAGCCACTGTTTGATTTCCTCCTGGACCCCGTGACCGGGTCCAGAAGTTTAGTCCCCTAGCTGATGCCAGGATCCGGGTCGGGAACAGCCCCGGGCTGACACTTCACCGACTCGCTACTTAGGCAGCGAGGGCGAAGGAATCGCGCTTGGTGTTGGCGATTATTGGTTGCGACATATGGTTTACGAGATCATTGCCGCTTCCTCGACACGCTTCCCCTGCTTCGACATCCGCTGTCGAAACCGATCATCCCCATGTTGATTTTTCAATCCGCGCCCCGTCACCTGCGGGGCACGGCCCATCGTACGTGACCAACGCCGATAGGTGCCAGCCTATTCCCCGGAACCTCGCCGCTAGGCGATGCCCTGCCGGCGCCGGGCCGCCGAGACCGCGCGGTTCGTCTCGCGTGTGTCCTGCTTCTCGCGCAGCGCCTGCCGCTTGTCGTACTCCTTCTTGCCCTTGGCCAGCGCGATCTCGACCTTGACGCGGCTGTCCTTGAAGTACAGCGACAGGGGCACGATCGTGTGACCCGTCTCCTGGGACTTCGACTCCAGCTTGTCGATCTCCGCCCGGTGCAGCAGAAGCTTGCGCTTGCGCGTGGCGGAGTGGTTGGTCCAGGTGCCCTGCACGTACTCCGGGACGTGGATGTTGTGCAGCCACGCCTCGCCTCGGTCGATCTGCACGAAGCCGTCCACCAGGGAGGCCCGGCCCAGGCGCAGCGACTTCACCTCGGTGCCCATCAGCACCAGGCCGCACTCGTAGGTGTCCAGGATGGTGTAGTCGTGCCGCGCCTTCTTGTTCTGCGCGACGATCTTGCGGGCTGGGGCCTTCTCATCGGCCTTCGCCGCCTTGCGCTTTACCTTTTCCTTTGCCATAGTCCGGCCATTTTCGCACTACGAGGGGGGTCCGAGGCCAGTCAATACTGTCTCGGCCCTGGCCTCGGCCCCGTCCTCGGCCTCCAGGTCCGGGGTGATGCCCCGCCCGTCCACGGCCCGGCCCGACGGGGTGCGGTAGTGGCCGACGGTCAGCTCGGCGACGGAGCCGTCGGGAAGGCGGCTCGGCATCTGGACGGATCCCTTGCCGAAGGTCCGGGAGCCCACGACGACCGCGCGGCCGCGGTCCTGGAGGGCGCCGGTGAGGAGTTCGGCCGCGCTCATCGTGCCGCCGTCGACCAGCGCGACCACCGGCCGCTCCGTGTCCCCGCCGCGCTCGGCGTGCAGGGCCTTCTGCTCGCCCCGTACGTCGTACGTCGCCACGAGGCCGCCGTCGACCAGCGCGGAGGAGGCCGTGACCGCCTCCGAGACCAGGCCTCCGGAGTTCCCGCGCAGGTCGAGCACGATGCCCGCGCCCTCGGGCGCCTCGCGCACCGCGGAGCGCACGGCCTCTCCGGAGCCCTTGGTGAACGCTGCGACCTTGATCATGACGGCGCCGCCGGACAGCTTGGTGACGGTGACGGAGTCCGTGGACAGGCGCGCCCTGCGCAGCGTCTCGCTCCACGCGCGCGTGGAGCGCTCCAGCCCCAGCCGCACCGGGGTGCCCGCGCGGTCACCGCGGAGCAGGGAGATGACCTCCGTGACGGGGCGGCCGGTGACACGCTTGCCGTCGATGGAGCGCAGCCGGTCGCCCTCGCGGATCCCGGCGCGGTCGGCGGGCCCGTCCTTCTGGACCCGGGAGATTTCTATACGGCCGTCGGCGCCGCGCCGTGCCCACAGCCCGACGCCGGTGTAGGCGCCGTCGAGGGCCTGCTCGAACTCCTTGTACTCGCCGTGGGAGTACACCGATCCCCAGCGGTCCCCGCTGCGGCTGACGGCCTCCTCGGCCGCCTTCTCGGCGGACTTGCCGTCGGCCATGGCCTCGGCGGCGGCCTCGGAGGCCTGCTCGGCGGTGCGGTCGCCGCCGCCCGACGGGGCCACGGCGTCCGAACGCACCGAAGGGGGAGGCGTTTTCCGGCCGCCGTCCGCCGCCTCGCTCCAGGAACCCGTGGCGGCCCCGGTGACGAGCACGCTCGCGAAGACCAACGTCAGGGTCGCCCCGCGGCGTACACGGCGGGGCACGGCGAGCCGATCGGCGAACCGGTCGAGACCTGACATGCCGGTGAGTCTAGGACAACGAAAGGCGCCGTACGGTCCGTTGAACCGTACGGCGCCCTGGAACGCGGAGGGTGCTTGTCACACCTTCAGGTACTTGCGCAACGCGAAGAACGCGGCAAGGGCGGGCATCAGAAGGCCGATCGCGAGCACCAGCGGCAGCTTGGCGAGGACGGCGTCCCAGCCGATGAAGTTGATGAGGTTGATCTTCTCGGAGAGCGCGAGCCCGTGGTCGATCATGAAGTAGCGGCCCACGAGCAGCATTCCGCAGGCGAGGGCGCCGCCGATCAGGCCGGCGACGGCGGCCTCCATGATGAACGGCATCTGGATGTAGAAGCTGGACGCGCCGACCAGCCGCATGATGCCGGTCTCCCGTCTGCGGCTGAACGCCGAGACGCGCACGGTGTTGACGATCAGCATCAGCGCGACGACGAGCATCAGCGCCATTACGGCGATCGCCGCCCAGTTCATGCCGTTGAGGAGTTCGAAGAGGTTCTCCAGGTAGTCCTTCTGGTCCTCGACGGACTGCACTCCGTCACGGCCCGAAAAGGCGGTCGCGACCACCTGGTACTTCTCCGGGTCCTTCAGCTTGACGCGGAACGACTCCTGCATCTGGTCCGGCGTGAGGGAGCTGGAGAGCGGGGAGTCGCCGAACTGCTCCTTGTAGTGCTTGTACGCCTCGTCCGCCGACTCGTGCTGGACGGTGTCCACGACCGGCATCTTCTTCAGATCGCCGAGGATCTGGTCCTTCTGCTCGTTCGTGACGGCGCCCTTGGCGCACTTGGGGTCCTGCTCGGCGTCGGCCTTGTTGCACAGGAAGATCGAGACGTTGACCTTGTCGTACCAGTAGCCCTTCATCGTGCTCACCTGGTCACGCATGAGCAGCGAGCCGCCGAACAGGGCGAGCGAGAGCGCTACGGAGACGACGACCGCGAAGGTCATCGTGAGATTGCGACGGAGGCCGACGCCGATCTCCGACAGGACGAACTGGGCGCGCATGGCGGCCTTTCAGTGGATCAGCTTTCAGTGGATCAGATGGCTCGGAAGGCAGTGGGGGTACGGGGCGTCAGTGCTGGTAGCCGTACACGCCGCGCGACTGGTCGCGCACGAGACGGCCCTTCTCCAGCTCGATGACCCGCTTGCGCATCTGGTCCACGATCTGCTGGTCGTGCGTGGCCATCACGACGGTGGTTCCGGTCCGGTTGATCCGGTCGAGCAGCTTCATGATGCCGACGGAGGTCTGCGGGTCGAGGTTGCCGGTGGGCTCGTCGGCGATGAGGAGCTTCGGACGGTTGACGAACGCGCGCGCGATCGCGACGCGTTGCTGCTCACCACCGGAGAGCTCGCCGGGCATCCGGTCCTCCTTGCCGCCGAGGCCCACCAGGTCGAGGACCTGCGGGACGGACTTGCGGATCTCGCCGCGGGACTTGCCGATGACCTCCTGCGCGAAGGCCACGTTCTCGCCGACGGTCTTGTTGGGCAGGAGGCGGAAGTCCTGGAAGACCGTGCCCAACTGGCGGCGCATGTGCGGCACCTTGAAGTTGGACAGGCGCGCGAGGTCCTTGCCGAGGACGTGCACCTGTCCGTGGCTGGTGCGCTCCTCGCGCAGGACGAGCCGCAGGAAAGTGGACTTTCCGGAGCCGGAGGACCCCACAAGGAAGACGAACTCGCCCTTCTCGATCTCAAGGGAGACGTCCCTCAGAGCGGGGCGGGTCTGCTTGGGGTAGGCCTTGGAGACGTTGTCGAAACGGATCACGGATGCACCACGGGTTGCCGGGGGTAGGTGAGCGTGACCCTACGCGAAGGCGGTACGCGAGCGCAGTCGGCGTCCGGAGTTGCGCGTTTTGTCCGCGGACGTGTCGGAGGTCACGGACGTGTCGGGGCACGGAACGTGCCGGAACGGTCGCGAGAGGGCGGGCCGCGCCGAAATCCGCGGAAGCTGGCACAGTGGTAAGGGGAACGATTGGGTTCCCCGTAGCGTTGGGCAGGCTGAGACTGTGCGGGAGGAGAAGCGCATGACCCTGGATCGGTTGGTATGCGCGAACTGCGCAGCGCCCGTGAGTGAAGGCCGCTGCCCCGTGTGCCGGGCCAATCGCGCGCGCATGCAGCAGGAAGGGCCCTTCGCGGGCCTCAATCCCGCGGCACTGATAGCGCTGCTCGTGGTGTTGATCGCGGCGGTCGCGTTGCTGGCGCACCAGTCCGCGTAGGCGACTACGCAGTAGGGCCCGGAGCTTCGAGAAGCTCCGGGCCCTACTTCGTACAGGCCGCACAGGCCGCACAGGCCGTACATCCGTACCTGCCGTACGGCGTCTGCGTGAGGTACGGCACGTACAGACCGTACGTGCCGTACCTCCGCCTACGCCGTCACGTGCGTCGGCGCCTGGGATCAGGCGGCGGCGCCGCGGTTGCCGACGAGGCGCGGCAGGATGCGGAAGCCGATGCCGCCGGCGATCATCGTGGCGGCGCCGATCACGAGGAAGGTGGTCTCGGCGGCGCCGGTCTCGGCCAGCTCGCCCTTGTCGGCCTTGTCGCCGCCCTTGTCACCGGCCTGCTCGACCGGCGTGGAGCCGGTGTCGGTCAGGCTGTCCTTGGCCTTGCCCTGCTCCACGGGGACGGAGCCGCCGTCGGGGCCGGTGTCGTTGCCGCCACCGCCGTTCCCGCCGCCGTTGCCGTTGTTGCCACCGTTCCCGTTGTTACCGCCGTTCCCGTTGTTGCCGCCGTTGCCGTTGTTGCCGCCGTTCCCGTTGTTACCGCCGTTCCCGTTGTTGCCGCCGTTCCCACCCGGGTCGGTCGGGTCCGAGGTCGGCACGGGCGGGTCCGTGGGCTCCGGCGGGTCCGTCGGCTCCGTGGTGGGCTCCGGCGGGTCCGTCGGCTGCGGGATGGTGGGCGGCGTCTGCGTGGGCTCGGGGATCGTCGTCGGGTCGTCGTTCGGGAGGTCCACGTCGACGTCCACGCCGACGCCGGTCTCGTCCGCGTGGGCGCCCGCGCCCACCCCGCCGAGGTCGACGCCGACATCGAGGGCCGAGGCGGCACCCGCGGCGGTCAGCGAGGCACCGGCGGCGATCACGGCGCCCGCGGCTATCCGCGCGATACGGATGCGCGTCTTCTTGGTCATCAGGCTGCTACCCCCAGTAGCTGAAATGTCGGTGAGGCAGCGTCCGGGGCGGCATTCGCCGGGGGCGATCGATCGGCCCCCACAGGTCCCACGCACCCCGGTAATACGCGTACCGCGCGCTAGCCTTTCCACTTTTCATGGCAGCGTCAAGGTCGTTGCGGGCGCGATGTCCGAAATCGGGGCAGTTGACCGTCGTAGGGAGATGTGACTGTGACGTAAAAGGCAACTGCCGCCTCTTGGGCGGCAGTTGCCTTGTCGATAAAGCCGCTTGGAGCGGGTTTTTACTTCTCCTGCTGCTTGCGCCAGCGAATTCCGGCTTCCAGGAAACCGTCGATCTCGCCGTTGAAGACGGACTCCGGATTGCCGACCTCGAACTCCGTACGGAGGTCCTTGACCATCTGGTACGGGTGCAGGACGTACGAACGCATCTGGTTGCCCCAGGAGTTGCCGCCGTCGCCCTTCAGGGCGTTCATCTTCGCCTGCTCCTCCTGGCGGCGGCGCTCAAGGAGCTTGGCCTGGAGGACGTTCATCGCGGTCGCCTTGTTCTGGATCTGCGAGCGCTCGTTCTGACAGGAGACGACGATGCCGGTCGGCAGGTGGGTCAGCCGGACCGCGGAGTCGGTGGTGTTGACGCCCTGGCCGCCGGGGCCCGATGAGCGGTACACGTCGACGCGCAGCTCGCTCTCGTCGATCTCGATGTGGTCGGTCTGCTCGACCACGGGGAGGATCTCGACGCCGGCGAAGGAGGTCTGGCGGCGGCCCTGGTTGTCGAACGGCGAGATGCGGACCAGGCGGTGGGTGCCCTGCTCCACGGAGAGCGTGCCGTAGGCGTACGGGACGTTGACGGCGAAGGTGGTCGACTTGATGCCGGCCTCTTCCGCGTACGAGGTCTCGTACAGCTCCGTCTTGTAGCCGTGGCGCTCCGCCCAGCGCAGGTACATGCGCTGGAGCTTCTCGGCGAAGTCGGAGGCGTCGACGCCGCCGGCCTCCGCGCGGATGGTGACGAGGGCCTCACGGGCGTCGTACTCCCCGGAGAGGAGCGTACGGACTTCCAGCTCGTCCAGCGCCTTCCTGACGGCGGTCAGCTCGGACTCGGCCTCGGCACGGGTGTCCGAGTCGTCCTCCTCCTCGGCCATCTGGAACAGCACGCTGAGGTCGTCGATACGCCCGCGCAGCGCCTCGGCCTTCCTGACCTCCGCCTGGAGGTGGCTCAGCTTGCTGGTGATCTTCTGTGCCGCCTCCGGGTCGTCCCACAGGGACGGGGCGGCCGCCTGCTCCTCAAGCACGGCGATATCGGCCCTCAGCTTGTCGAGGTCCAGGACGGCCTCGATCGACTCCATGGTCGAGGAGAGGGACTTGAGCTCTTCGGATACATCGACGACTGCCACGACTCCAGCGTAACGGCTGCGGCAACCGTCCCCGCCCGCCGCCGGGCCTCCAGGGCCCCGAGCCCGGAGGTCAGGGGGTCGGAGGGGCGGAGTTCCCGCTGTCCGGAGGCGTGTCCTCGCCCGATGTCGCCGCCCACGTGCCCACGCCCGCCGCCGCGATCAGGACCACGCCCGCCACGCCCAGCGTGATCCGCCGGCGCCGGGCGGAGGCGCGGTGCTTGGCGGAGCCCGGCCTGGCCGCACCGGCGGCGCGGGGCGCGCGGGCCGTGCCGCGGGCGCCGCCTGCCAGCTCGTCGGGGCCCGGGACCCGCATGGAGGTGTGGGTGTCGCGGTTGGAGTCCGCGGACGCCGGGCCCGGCACCAGGGGCACCGCTCCCCGCCGGGGGGCGGCGGCGCGCGGCTCGGGGGCCGGGGCCGTGTCGTCGTACGCCTCCTCGGCCGCGGAGGGCTCCGTGTCCGGTTCGTCGACGTCCAGCGGCGGCATGCCCGCGACCAGCGGCAGCAGCTCCCGCAGGCGCGCGGCCAGCTCGGAGGCGCGCAGCCGGGACGCCGGGGCCTTGGCCAGGCATTGCACGAGCAGCTGCCACAGCTCCTCGGGGATGCCGGGGAGCGGCACCACCGTCTCGGTGACGTGGCGCCGCAGGACCGCGCCCGGGTGCCCGCCGCCGAACGGCGTGAAGCCCGCGAGCAGCTCGTACAGGACCGTGGCGAGGGCGTAGATGTCGACGGCCGCGCGCGGCGGCAGGCCCTCAATGATCTCGGGGGCCAGGTAGTCAGGGGTGCCGATGATCTTCGTGGCGCGGGTGCGCCGCGGGGAGTCGATCAGCTTGGCGACGCCGAAGTCGGTGAGCAGGGCGGGGTGCGCCCCGCCGGGGCCGAGGGGGCCCTGCATGTCCAGCAGGACGTTCTCGGGCTTGACGTCGCGGTGCACGATGCCCGCGGCGTGCGCGGCGGCGAGACCGTCGGCGACGTCCGCGACGATGGCGACGGCGGCCTCGGGCGCCATGCGGCGCTCGCGGTCGAGGCGGGTGCGCAGGTCCGTGCCGCGTACGAGGTCCATGACCAGGGCCAGGTCGTTGCCGTCGACCACCAGATCGTGGACACCCACGACGCGCGGGTGGTCGAGGCTGAGCAGCGCTGTGCGCTCCTGGACGAAGCGGCCGACGAGTTCCTGGTCGGACGCCAGGTCCTCGCGCAACAGCTTGATGGCGACGGGGCCTTCGGGCCCCTCGCCGAGCCACACCGTGCCGGCGCTGCCACGGCCCAGGATCTGGTGGGCGGTGTACCGGCTGCCGATCTTGCGCGTCAAGACTGCTCCTACGGATGCGTGTTGGCGACAAAGCTACGCGGCATTGCCGCCAACCTTCACTCCGGGAGCGGAAATCACCCTGCCGATGTCGACAAATCCATAGAACCGTCCGCGCGCCGGCCGGTCGCGCCAGTGGTCGGCTAGTTGGCGCCGAGCTTTCCGATCCAGCCGCTGACCGTGTCGTACCAGTCCGTCAGCTGCTCCCAGTAGCCCTTGGTCGTGCCGATCCAGTCCTGGAGCGGGCTGAACTCCCACACCAGCCAGCTCGCCACGAAGAGGATGACGAGCGTGAACAGGCAGCCCTTGAGGCAGCCGAGGCCCGGGATCCTCATCGGGTTGGCGCTGCGCTGCCGCGGCTGCCTCGGCTCGCGCGCCGGGCGCGGGGCGGGCTGCTGGGGCGGCGGCGCCTGCGGGGGCGCGGCGTACTGCTGCGGCTGGTGCTGGGGCTGGTGCTGAGGCTGCTGGTACGGCTGCGGCGCGGGGGCCTGCGGCCTGCGCCGGCCGCGCGGCTGCTGCGGCGCGTACTGCTGGGGGCGCGGCTGCGGCTGCTGCGGTTCGGGGCGGGCCACCTGGCGCTGGGGGCGCCGGCGCAGCGGGTCCTGGCTGGGGTCGAGGTACTGGACCTGGGTCTGGTCGTTGCGGTCGCGGGCCGCGCGCATCTGGTTCTGCCAGGGGTGGGGCTCGTTCGGGTCCGCGCCGGGCGTGTTCGGCGGGACCGGCGGCATGACCGCGGTCGGGTCGGCGGCGCCGGTGCTCGGCAGGACGGACGTCGGGTCGGCGTCCCCGGGGCCCTGGCCGGGGCCGCCGGTGTTCCGCATGACGCTGGTCGCCGCGTTCGGGTCGTACGAGCCCGCGGTGTTCGGCAGTACCTGCGTGGGGTCGGCGGCGCCGGGGGCGTCCGGGACGGGGGCCGGGGCCGGGTCGGGCATGAGTAGGGCGCCCACGCCCTCCGCGGCGGTGATCTGCGCCGGGGTGGAGTGCACGCCGATGCCCTCGGCGACGACGCGCAGCCCGCGGGCGAGGTTCTCGGCGCTGGGGCGGCGGTCCGGGTTCTTGTCCAGGCAGCGCTCTATGACCGTCCACAGCGGGTCGGGGACGGTCGAGGGGCGGCGCGGTTCGGCGCTGAGGTGCTGGTGCAGGACCTCCAGGGCCGAGCCCCCGCCGAACGGCGGCCGGCCGGTGACCAGCTCGTACAGCAGGATGCCGGCGCCGTAGATGTCGACGGCGCTGGTCTGCGGGCGGCCCTCGGCGGACTCCGGCGCAACGTACGCGGGCGTGCCGACGAACTCGTGGGTGCGGGTCAGGCCCGGGGAGTCGGCGAGGCGGGCGATGCCGAAGTCGGTGAGCATCGGGTGCATGCCCTGGCCGTCCTGCTTGAGCAGGACGTTCGCCGGCTTCAGGTCGCGGTGCACGACGCCGTCGGCGTGGCTCGCGGCGAGGGCGTCGGCGATCTGGGCGGTCAGCAGGGCCGCCGCGACCGGCGTGAACGGGCCGTTCTCACGGAGGTAGCGGTGCAGGTCGGGGCCGTCGACCAGGTCCATGACCAGGGCGAGGAGGTCGCCCTCGACGACGAGGTCGCGCGTCCTGACGATGTTCTCGTGCGTCAGCCTGAGCAGGACGGACCGCTCCCTGAGGAAGCGCATCACGACGTCCGCGTCGTTGGCGAGCTCTTCCTTGAGGACCTTGATCGCGACCGTCTCGCCGGGCTGGCCGGGAACGGCCGCCTCGGCCCCCGCGGTCTCCCGCTGGCGGGCTCGCCAGACGGTGCCCGTGGCGCCGCGTCCGAGCGGCTCCTCGAGCAGGTACTTGCTGCCTACCGGCCGCACGTCATGCGCTCCCTGCTGGTCTGGCTGGTCCCCGCCGGGCGCTGATCCTGTCTGGTCCTGTCCCGGGGGCTGTCCGAAGGTGTTCCGACCCACTGTAGTGCTGCCGCGGGGGCCACCGGCCGATCGGAATCCGACCGTTCTCTTGTCCGGTCTCTTGTCCGGTTCTCTTGTCCGGTTCTCTTGTCCGGGGGGAAGACGCTCTCCTGTGGCCATTGGTTGCCGGAGCGTCGTCCGCAACGGTCCAAGCAGGCACTTTTCCGAGCAGAGCCGACCAATCAAGATCACGTGCGGGTGGCCGCCGGGCGTGTTGTCGGCGGCAGGTGCGAAGATGCCTCCCGTACTGGCCGACGTGCCCGTGTGCGGTGGGGGGAAACACAGCGCGAGTCCCCGTGCCGGGCGCCCAGCGCAGAAGGGACCGCTGACGGCGATGCAGATCCGGCTGACCGTCCTCGGGCCGCGCAGCGGCCAGACCGAGCAGCAAGGCCACCCCACCGGGATGGCGGGCGCCCATGGCTCGTGTGACGTCCTGGTCACCGCGCCCGCGGGGACCGCGCTCGCCGCCGTCGCCTCCGGCCTCGCCACGGCCGTCGCGGGCAGCGACAGCCCCCTCGTGCTGTACGCGGGCCCGGAGCGCCTGGACGCCCAGCGGTGCACGCTCGGTGAGCCCCCCTTGATCGACGGCGCGGTGCTCTCGGTGGGCGCGCCCGCCGAGCAGGGCCCCGAACCGGCCGGAGCGGCGGCCCAGTTGCACGTGGTGGCGGGCCCCGACGCGGGCGGCGTCCATCTGCTGCACGGCGGCCAGATCCGGGTCGGCCGCTCCGCGGACGCGGACGTTCCGCTGGACGACCCCGACGTCTCCCGGATGCACTGCGCGGTCACCCTCGCGGCGGACGGCCGCGTCACGGTCACGGACCTCGGCTCGACGAACGGCACGTTGGTGGACGGCAGGGAGGTCACCGACCGTCCCGTGCGGCTCTCCCCGGGCTCGCTGCTGCGCATCGGCGAATCGGCGCTCCGCCTGACGGAGGGCGGCCTCGGCACGGCGTCCGGCGCGGCGTCCGGCGCGGCGTCCGGCGCGGCATCCGGCGCGGGCGGCGCTCTTCCGAACGCCCTCGCGACGGCCCCGGACGGCGAGGGCCACGTGCGCGTGCGGACCGCCGAGACGCCTCAGCCGGCCTTCCTGGCGCCGTCCCACCCCGCGCAGGGCCCCGCCCCGCACGCCTACGGCTCGGCGCAGTGGGGAACGGCGGGCGCCCACAACGCTCCGGGGACGCACGCCACGGCGTATGGCACTCCGGACGCCCACGGCAGAACCCCAGGGGCGTACGGCGGCGACCCGGGCACCCTGCCCTCCCAGGGCGGCGCCCCCGACGAGGCCACCCGCGTCGGGACCCCTCTGCGGGGGACGACGGTCCCGCGCGGCCTGCGCAGGCGCGGCGGCCTCTCGGCCTGGGCGCGGCGGCTGACCGGCGGCCGGGACAGCGGCGACGACCAGGGCGCGCACGCCGAGCACGCCGCGCACGGGGGACACGGGGTATACGACGGCGACGCGTACGGCGACGGTTTCGGCGGGTTCGGCACCCCTGAGCCCACCCCGGAGGAGCTGGCCGTGGCCGCCGCCGCGCGGACGCCCGAGTCGTGGCCGGATCCCGCCGCCCTGCTGCTCACCGCGCTCGGCCCGGGGCCACGCCTGTGGGAACGCGGTCCGTACCACCCGGAGTCCCTCGCGGTGCGGCTCGGCACGGTCGACCGGGTGAGCCCCGACGACCGGGGGCCGCTGCCCGCCGTGCCCGTCACCGTGAGCCTGCGCGAGGCGGGCGCGCTCGGCCTCGCCGGGCCCCGGGAGCGGCTGACCGGCCTGGCCAGGGCGGTCGTCGCCCAGCTCGCCGCGCTGCACTCCCCCGACTGCCTGGAGATCGTGCTGATCAGCACGGACCGCGCGCGGACCACGGCGGAGCGCACCGCGGAGTGGGCGTGGCTCGGCTGGCTCCCCCATCTGCGGCCCACGCACGGCCAGGACTGCCGCCTCCTGCTCGCCTACGACCGCGACCAGGCGGCGGCGCGCACGGATGAGCTGATCCGCCGCCTGGACGACCACATCGCAGACATCGCAGCGAGCGCAGCCAGCGCAGACACGGCCGCCGCGGAGCCCGCGTCCCACACCGTCGTCATCGTCGACGGCGACCCCGGTGCGGCCGGGCTGCGCGAGGCCGCCGTCCGGCTCGCCGGTGAGGGCGCGCGGGCCGGTATTCACGTCGTGTGCCTCGCCGAGACCGAGGCCGCCTCGCCCGCGTCGCCCATCCTGGACACGTACGAAGCCGCCTGTTCGGTGTCGCCCCCCTTCCGGGCGTGCGGTGCCGTCGCGCTGCTCAGCGGTGACGTGGCGACCGCGCTGCGGCTGATGCGGACGGCGGGCGGGCGCCCCGCGGGGCACGGCACCGTCGCCGCCCTGGACGCGGTCTCGCGGGCCTGGGCCGAGCGGTTCGCGCGGGCGCTGGCGCCGCTGCGGACGGACGGCACGGCCGGTGAGGGGCACGCGCGCGTGTCCGCGCCGTTGCCCCAAGCAGCAAGGCTGCTGGACGAGTTGGGCCTCGCCCGGGCCACGCCCGCCTCGCTGATGGCGCGGTGGGCGGCGGCCGCCGACGACCCCGAGGCGCTGGGCGGGCGCGCCGTCGCCGTGCTCGGCGCGGGGCCGCGCGGCCCCGTCGTCACGGACCTCGCGGCCGACGGGCCGCATCTGCTCGCCGAGGGCCCCGCGGGCAGCGGGCGCACCGAGCTGCTGCGTTCCCTCGCCGCGTCGCTGGCCGCCGCCGAGCGGCCCGACCGGCTCGGCATCGTGCTCGTCGACGGCCGGGACAGCGGTGGCGGGAGCGCCGGGCGGCAGGGCGCGGGGCTCGGCGTCTGCACGGACCTGCCGCATGTCACGACCCACCTGGTGGCCAACGACCCGGTGCGGATGCGGGAGTTCGCCCAGTCCCTGACCGCCGAGCTGAAGCGGCGGGCCGAGCTGCTCGGCAGACTCGGGTTCGCCGAGTGGCACACGCGGCGGGAGGTCTCGGGACGGATGGTGGCGCAGCGCTCGCCGTCGTCCTCCGGGGCGCCCGGTGGCGGCGCGGGGGCGGCCGTCGGTTCGGGCGGCGCGGGCGGCGCGGGCGGTGCGGGCGGTGCGGCCGCCCAGCCGTCCGACGGTGATCTGGATCCGCCGACGAGTTCCACGATGCGGCTGCGCCCCATGGCGGCGCGGCAGCGGGCCGAGCCCGGGCCTCCGCTGCCCCGGCTCGTGGTGATCGTCGACGACTTCGACGCTCTGCTCTCCCCCGCCCTCGGCTCTCCGGGGCGGCCGGCGGCCGGTTCGGTCGTACGCGCCCTGGAGGCGGTCGCGCGGGACGGCGAGCGGCTCGGCGTACACCTCGTGGCGACGGCGGGGCGCAGTGAGCGGATGCCGGAGACCGAGCTGGGCCAGCGGGCCTCGCTGCGCGTGGTCCTGGACGCGGTGACGGCGGGGCCGGAGGAGCCCGCGCCGGGCCGGGGCGAGCTGCGTTCACCGGACGGCAGGGCCACCCCCTTCCAGGCGGGGCGGGTCACCGGCCGGATCCCCCGGACGGCGACGCTGCGGCCCACGGTCGTGCCGCTGGAGTGGGAGCGGATGGGGGACCCGCCGGCCCGGCGGCCCGTCCGCGAGCTGGGGAACGGCCCCACCGACCTGGCCCTGCTGGCCAGCGCCCTGGAGCGGGCGGCGCGGTCGGTCTCGGCGGACCGGGTGCCGTCGCTTTTGTAGGCGAGGTGTGTGCGGCGGCCCTGGGTGGTCGGGGGGGCCGGAGGGCCGGGGGACGGCTTATGGCGGCGCCGCGGGGTCTGCCATCGTTCGTCGGTCGACTGCAGGCCCGTCGTGGCCGGGCGCGCAGTTCCCCGCGCCCCTGGAGGAGGCGCCCGCCTCCGAAGCGGTGCACCCGGCGCACCGCCCTGCGCCGCGCCCCTGAGGGGCGGGTGTCAGCGGATGTTCGCCCCGTACACCCGCTCCACCTCCAGGGTGATCAGCACGCGCCGCTCCGCGACCATCACCGCGCGGTACTCGTCCCAGTCGGGGTGTTCGCCCGCGGCGTCGCGGTAGTACCGCACGAGGGCCTCGACCTCGGGGCCCTGTGGGTCCGTGCCGGGGCCGGTGAGGGTGACCGTGCCCTCGGCGGTGGCCCAGGCCATGCCGTCGGGGTGGGTGACCTCCAGTGCGGCGCGGGCGTCGCGGCGCAGATTGGTGATCTTGGCGGTGCCCGCGGTGGTCGACACCTGGAGGCGGCCGGTGGCGCGGTCGTACGTCGGCAGGACCGGGGAGAGCTGGGGCCGGCCGTCGGACTTGATCGTGGCGAGGACGCCGAGGCGGCTCTCGGCGAGCAGGGCGTGCGGGTCGAAGGAGCCGTCGGTCGCTTCAGTCATGCCGGGCACAACTCGCCAGCGGGTGGCGCCTATTCCCGCCAGTGGTGTGACATGGCGTGGCAAGGGGTGATGACGGCACGTCACAACGCCATCACGATCCACGGGTTGACACCGCAGGCCATCTTGCCGCCCCTCCCCGCACGGGCGTAGACCAGAGCGCACGGGACATGCCAGGAAGAGAACGGGGCAGTGATGCGCAGCACTCTTCGCAGTACACGCAGGACACCGCGGCACCGGCGTACCACCGCCAGAATCGCCACAGCCGTCGTCGCGGGCGCGCTCGCGCTCACCGTCACCGCGTGCGGCGGCGACAGCGACGACGGGGACAAGAAGGACGAGGGCGGGGGCAAGGGCACCGGCTCCACGGTCCAACTGCCCAAGCTGGACGGCGAGACCGTCTCCGTGTCCGCCGTGTGGGGTGGCTCGGAGCGCAAGGTCTTCCTGAAGGTTCTCGACGAGTTCGAGGAGAGGACGGGCGCCAAGGTCTCCTTCGTCCCCGCGCAGGACCCCATCATCAGCTTCCTGGAGTCGAAGGTGGCGGGCGGGCAGCCGCCGGACGTCGCGATGCTGCCGCAGGTCGGGGCGATCGAGCAGGCCGTGGCGAACAAGTGGGCCAAGCCGGTCGGCCCCGAGGCGCAGAAGCAGCTGGAGAAGAACTACGCCAAGGGGTGGCAGGACCTCGGCGCGGTCGACGGCAAGCGGTACGGCGTGTATTTCAAGGCCGCCAACAAGTCCCTGATCTGGTACAACACGCGGGTCTTCGAGAACGCGGGCGTGAGTGAGCCCAAGACCTGGGACGACTTCATGGAGACGGCCCAGACGGTCTACGACTCCGGGGTGCCGCCGGTATCGGTGGCGGGCGCCGAGGCGTGGACCCTCACCGACTGGTTCGAGAACATCTATCTGTCCCAGGCGGGGCCGCAGAAGTACGACCAGCTCGCCCAGCACAAGATCAAGTGGACGGACCCGTCGGTCAAGGAGGCGCTGACCACGCTCGGTGAGCTGTTCGGGAAGAAGGGCTTCGTCGCGGGCGGCGCGGACGGCGCGCTCCAGACGGAGTTCCCGGCGTCCGTGAAGCAGACCTTCAAGGGCGGCGACCAGCCCGAGGCGGGCATGGTCTTCGAGGGCGACATGGTCTCCCTGCCGATCTCCGAGACCAAGGCCGAGGTCGGCAAGGACGCCAAGGTGTTCCCGTTCCCGGCGGTCGGCGAGGAGTCCCCTGCGGTGGTCGCCGGTGACGCGGCCGTCGCGCTGAAGGACAGCAAGGGCGCGCAGGCGCTGCTGACCTATCTGGCCTCGCCGGACGCCGCGCGGATCTGGGCGGAGGCGGGCGGCTTCATCTCGCCGAACAAGAACCTGGACCTGGCGGCGTACCCCAACGACGTACAGCGCAACATCGCCAAGGCGCTCATCGCGGCGGGCGACGACATCCGCTTCGACATGTCCGACCAGGCCCCGCAGTCCTTCGGCGGCACGCCGGGCAAGGGCGAGTGGAAGGCGCTGCAGGACTTCCTGAAGAACCCGAAGGACGTCGAGGGGACACAGGAGACGCTGGAGACGGCCGCCGCCAAGGCCTACAAGGACTGACGCGGTGGCGTCCGCGAACGCCGGGGGCACCCCGAAGGCGGTGCCCCCGGACACGACTCCACGCAAGAGCGTGACCGGCACCCGCAAGGCCGTGGCGGTGCTCTTCCTGCTGCCCGCCCTGGTGCTGCTCGGCGCGCTCGTCCTCTACCCCATCGGGTACTCGCTGTTCCGCAGCTTCTTCGACTCGTCGGGCGACTTCACGGCGTTCGGCAACTACAAGACGCTGTTCACGGACGACAGCATTCTGACCGCTATCAAGAACAACGCGATCTGGCTGGCCGTGGCGCCCACGGTGGCGACCGCGCTCGGCCTGATCTTCGCCGTGCTGACCGAACGGGTGCGCTGGGGCACGGCGTTCAAGCTCGTCATCTTCATGCCGATGGCGATCTCGATGCTGGCCGCGGGCATCATCTTCCGGCTCGTGTACGAGTCGGATCCCGACCGCGGGGTCGCCAACGCCGTCGCGGTGAGCGTGCACGACACGTTCGCCGAGTCGTCGGCGTTCCCGCGGGCGCATCCGGCCATGAACTCGCCTCTGAAGGCGGCCGGCGGCGGCGCCTTCATCACCAAGGAGCCGGTGCGGGCGGGCGAGCCGGTGGCGCTGCCGCTGACGGGTGTGCCGCCGAACGAGATGCCGGACGACGCGGAGCCCGCCAAGGCCGCGCAGGCCGATCCGGACAAGGTCACCGGCATGTCCTGGCAGGACTTCACGCGCGGCAAGGGCCGCGGGAAGCCCAACGCCCCCGACGCCTCCGAGTCCGGCTACGCGGGCATCAGGATCGAGGCCGTCAAGGGCGGCGAGGCGGTCGCGTCCACCGAGGCCGCGGCGGACGGCACCTTCGCGCTGCCGAAGGAGGCGGACGGGGCCCAACTGCGCTTCCCCGCCTCGAACTTCCGCGAGCCGTACAACGGAGTCGACTGGCTCGGCCCCTCCCTGATCACGCCCGCGGTCATCGGCTCGTACCTGTGGATGTGGGCGGGGTTCGCGATGGTCCTGATCGCGGCGGGGCTCGCGAGCGTGCCGCGTGAGCTGTTGGAGGCAGCGCGGGTGGACGGCGCCAATGAGTGGCAGGTCTTCCGGCGGGTGACGGTGCCGCTGCTGGCGCCGGTCCTCGCGGTGGTGCTGGTCACGCTCATGATCAACGTACTGAAGATCTTCGACCTGGTCTTCGTGATCCCGCCGGGCTCGTCGAAGGACGACGCGAACGTCCTCGCGCTCCAGCTCTACAACTCCGCGTTCGGGGAGCGTGACCTGGGGGTGGCGAGCGCCATCGCGACGTTCCTCTTCCTGCTGGTGATCCCGGTGATGCTGTTCAACATCCGGCGCATGCGGCGGGAGGCACGGCGATGACGGCGAACCGTGTGGAGATCGTCAAGGCCAAGCAGTCCCTGGGCGGGCGCGTCGCCTCCGCCCTGGGCGGGACCGCGCTGCGCGTGTTCCTGGTGCTGGTGGGCCTGTTCTGGCTGATGCCGACGGTCGGGCTGCTGATCGGCTCGCTGCGGTCCTCCGCCGACATGAGCGAGAGCGGCTGGTGGAAGGTGTTCGGCGCGCCCTCGCAGCTGACGCTGGACAACTACGCGAACCTCCTCAAGGACGAGACGATCACCGACTCGCTCCTGGCCAGTGTCACGATCACCGTCCCGGCGACGCTGCTCGTCGTGCTCCTCGGCTCGCTCGCCGGGTACGCGTTCGCGTGGCTGGACTTCCCGGGCCGCGACTGGTGGTTCATCGCCGTGGTCGGGCTGCTCGTCGTGCCGGTGCAGGTGGCGCTGGTGCCGATCGCCGATCTCTTCGGCAAGATCGGCATCTTCGAGACGACGGTGGGCGTGGTCCTCTTCCACGTGGCGTTCGGCCTGCCGTTCGCGATCTTCCTGCTGCGGAACTTCTTCGCGGAGATCCCCCGCGAACTGCTGGAGGCGGCGCGCCTCGACGGTGCGGGTGAGCTGCGGCTCTTCGTGCGGGTCGTGATGCCGCTGGGGGCGCCGGCGATCGCCTCGCTGGGCATCTTCCAGTTCCTGTGGGTCTGGAACGACATGCTGATCGCGCTGATCTTCGCCGACTCGCAGAACCCGCCGATCACGGTGGCGCTCCAGCAGCAGGTGCGGTTCTTCGGTGACAACGTGCAGATCCTGGCGCCGGGCGCCTTCATCTCGATGGTGATCCCGCTGGCCGTGTTCTTCGCGTTCCAGCGGCAGTTCGTGACGGGGGTGATGGCGGGCGCGGTGAAGTAGCCGTGCGGCGGGGAGCGTACGTATTTTCGTATACGTACGGTGAGCGGGGCGGCCCTTGCCTTGTTTGGGTCGCCCCGCTTGCTGCCGAGCGCCCTGGGGTGCGTCGTGGGGCGGGGCCGCGGGGGTATGTCCGTGCTCGCCATCTTGGCGCGGGCCTTTTGCTGCTTCAGCGCCCTCATGACCACCTGGGCGGGGGCACCTCCGGTGCGTCGTGGGGCGGGGCCGCGGGGGTACGTCCGTGCTCGCCATCTTGGCGCGGGCCTTTTGCTGCTTCAGCGCCCTCATGACCACCTGGGCGGGGGCACCTCCGGTGCGTCGTGGGGCGGGGCCGCGGGGGTACGTCCGTGCTCGCCATCTTGGCGCGGGCCTTTTGCTGCTTCAGCGCCCTCATGACCACCTGGGCGGGGGCACCTCCGGTGCGTCGTGGGGCGGGGCCGCGGGGGTACGTCCGTGCTCGCCATCTTGGCGCGGGCCTTTTGCTGCTTCAGCGCCCTCATGACCACCTGGGCGGGGGCACCTCCGGTGCGTCGTGGGGCGGGGCCGCGGGGGTACGTCCGTGCTCGCCATCTTGGCGCGGGCCTTTTGCTGCTTCAGCGCCCTCATGACCACCTGGGCGGGGGCACCTCCGGTGCGTCGTGGGGCGGGGCCGCGGGGGTATGTCCGTGCTCGCCATCTTGGCGCCGGGCCTTTGCTGCTTCGGGGCCCTGGTGACCACCACTGTGCTCCGCGCGCACATACCCCCGCGTCCCCTCGGGTGCGCTCACGGGTGCGGGGTGTCGTCGGCTCACGTGCCCCGCTGCTCCGTGCGGGGCGATTGTGGTGGGGGTGTGCGGAGAAACGGGGCATGGGGCGCGCGTCGCGGGCATAAAGGGGGCAAAGTGGGTCAATGGTCCGCATTGGTTTCACGCCATCCCGTCTTTCCGGGTCCCGGCCGGAGTTCGTCCGGCGGCTGCGCGCCACCGCGCGCAGTACGCGGTTCCGCGTGGAGCGGGTCGCCGCCGGGCGCGTGTCGCGCGCCGAGCCGCCGCTGACGCCCGTGCACCTCTCGCTGCGCGACAGCCGCACCCTGAACCTCGCCCTCGCCGCCGGGCACACCGAGCCTTCGGACCGCGCCCGGCTGCTGATCACGCGCGGACGCCGCAGGCTCGCCGTGCCCCTCGCCTTCGAGCGGCACACGGCCGCCGCCCCGCTGTTGACGGCCACGGCGACCCTGCGGGACATGCGGGACGGCGTGTGGCGGCTCACCGTCGAGACGCGCGGTGCCGACGGCCGCGTACGCCGTCGGGGGATCGCGCCCGTCGAGGACGGCGCGCCGCCCGCGACGCCCACCGTGCCGTACGCCCCCGACCCGCTGACCGGGACCCTCGTGCGGATCGTGCGGTCCCGCACCGGGCGGGCCGTGCTCCAGGCCACGCGGTCCCGGCCGCGTGCGGAGCTGGTGCGCTTCGAGCCGCGCGGGGACGGGATCACCGTGCATGGACGGCTGGTCGGGGCGGCCCTCACCCAGGTGTGCGCGGAGGCCGTGCGGCGCAGGGACAAAGTCGTCGTACCGGTCGACGCGGGTGTGCGCGACGGTGCGTTCACTCTGTCGGTGCCGCTCGGGGCGATGACCGGGGCCGGGGCCGGGCAGTGGGTGTGGGACTTCCGGGTGGCGGGGCTGCCGCTCGGCCGGTGGCTGACGGACGTGCGGGATCCCTCGGCCGCCTACCCCACGCCCTTCCGCGTCTTCGCGCTGCCGGACGGGTCGCTGGTCCGGGCGCACGCCCACTTCACCGGCACGGGCGCCTTCGCCGTGACGTGCTGGGACATCACCGCCCTCACGCGGGAGCCCGCGGCCTCCGCCCGCCCCGCACGCACACCGACCGCCTCCCAGCACGCGCCGGTCGGCCCCACGGCCGAGCCCGCCAAGGAGACCTCATGAAGATCACATACTTGCTCGGGTGGGGCGATGAGATGGGTGGGACCGAGCTGGCCACCTACACCCAGGCCGCGCACCTCGCCGAACGCCCCGGCATCGAGGTCGAGGTCGTCTCCGTCTTCCGGACCCGCGCCGAGCCGTTCTTCGCGGAGGCCCGCGCTCTGCCCGTGCGGTATCTCGTGGATCGTACGGCGACGCCCGAACGGCCTGTCAGGACCACGGAGTTGGACGGCGCCGCGTGTCGCACGCTCGCCGCGTTGCCCAGCGAGCTGATCCGGCCCGCCTGGGAGGACACCTTCGACCGGCTCTCCGACATCGAGATGACCGCCGCGCTCTCCGCGACCGACACCGACGTGCTGGTCACCACCACGCCCGCGCTGCTCGCCGCCGCCGTGACGCTCGTGCCCGCGCGCGTCGTCACCGTCCACCAGGAGCACCGCCCCACCCAGCGGCGCGGCCCCTCCGGCGAACCGCTGCTCCTGCACGCGCCGCGCCTGGACGCCCTGGTCACCCTCACCGAACGCACCCGGGACTGGATCGCGGAGTCCCTCGGGCCCACCGCGCCCGAACTGGCCGTCATCCCGAACGCCGTACCGGACGGCTTCCGGCCGCGCGCGGACGGCGAGAGCAAGGTCATCGTCATGGCGGCGCGGCTGACCGGCGAGAAGCGCGTCGACCACGCCGTGCGGGCCTTCGCGCAGGTCGCCGAGGCGCACCCGGAGTGGCGGCTGCGGATCTTCGGCAGCGGCCACCGCGAGCAGCATCTGCGCCGCCTGGTCGACGGGTTCGGCGTGCACGACCGCGTCGAACTCCTCGGCCCCTGCCAGGACATGGCCGCCGAGTGGGCCAAGGCGGGGCTGAGCCTGATGACCGCCGGGCACAACGAGGCGTTCCCGCTGGTGCTCCTGGAGGCGCTCGCCGCCGGGGTGCCCGTCATCGCGTACGACGTGCTGACCGGGCCCGCCGAGATCGTGCGGCACCGCGTCGACGGGCTGCTGGTGCCGCCGGGCGAGGTCGATGAACTCGCCTTTGCCATGGATGAGTTGATGGGCGATGACGCGACCCGGGGCGCGTACGCCCGCGCCGCCCGCGAAGGCGTCTACGCCCGCTTCTCCTCGGCGGACGTCACCGCGCGCTGGGAGGAGCTGTACACGCGGCTCGTGGCGGGTCGGGAGCTGCCCGGGCGGCTGCGGGGGCGCGCGGACCGCGTGGCGCTCGGGGTCGCCTCCGGCGGCTGCGGCTTCCGGCCGACCGCGCCGCACACCTTCGACGCCGCGGCCGCCGCCGACGAGCGGGCCCGCGAGGACGAGATCATCGCCGCCGACCCGACGGGCCGCGTCATCCGCTCGGTGGGCCGTCTCGCCGAGCGGCGCGACGACGTCCTCGCGCCGCGCATGGCGGAATGGAACCTGCGGCTCACCGCGTCCGCCCTGGAGGCGCAGGACGTGCCCCACGTCCTCGTCCGCACCCCCGACGGCACCGCTCACACCCTGGCGGTGGCCGCCGACGACCAAGGCCGCGCGCTGAAGGCCCTGGCCGCGGCGCTGCGCGGGCAACCCGTCTACGCCGAGCTGGTCAACCCACGCGATGCGGCGCCCGGCGTGGTCCTCGCCGAACGCCTCGACTCCATCGGCGACCTGTCCGGCGTCAAGGTCTTCAAGCCGGTGACCACGACCACCCTGTCGCTGCGGCACGGCGCCGGACTCGCCTGCACCGTCGCGTTCTGGCACCCGGTTCCCGGCGCCACGCCCGGCGCCGGGGCCGACGGCGGCTTCCGCGCGCCCTTCGGGACGACGCTGGCCGGCGCGGTGCTGCCCTCGCTCACCCCGACGGCGACCCTGCGGGTGGCGGACCGCGACTACCCGACCCTCAAGGTGTTCACCGAACTCCTCGTCAGGGACGTCGACTTCCCCATCGACGCCGTCTACACCTGGGTCGACGACTCCGACCCCGAGTGGCGCGCCCGTCGTGACGCGACGCGCGGCGACGGCCGGCGGGAGTCGGCGGACGACGGGGCCGTGCGCTTCCGCAACCGCGACGAGCTGCGTTTCAGCCTGCGCTCGCTGGCGATGTACGCGCCGTGGGTGCGGCACGTGTACCTCGTCACGGCGGGGCAGGTGCCGGACTGGCTCGACCGGGAGCATCCCGGCCTGACCGTCGTCGACCACCGCGACCTGTTCGCCGACCCCGAGGCGTGCCTGCCCACCTTCAACTCACACTCCATCGAGTCCCAACTGCATCGCATCGAGGGCCTGTCGGAGCACTTCCTGTACTTCAACGACGACATGTTCCTCGGCCGCCCCGCCGACCCGGAGCTGTTCTTCCTCAGCAACGGCCTGCCCCGCTTCTTCTGGTCCTCGCAGTCCGTGCCCGCCCTGCCCCTCTCCCCGGACGACGAGGGCTATCTGGCGGCGGCGAAGAACAACCGCGAGCTGCTGCGCGCCGCCTTCGGCAGGACCACGACGCACAGCTTCTTCCACGTGCCGTACGCGCTGCGCCGCAGCATCCTCACGGAGATCACCGAACGCTTCCCGGAAGAGCTGGCGGCCACCGCCCGCAGCCGCTTCCGCTCCGTGGGCGACCACTCCCTGGTGTCGTCGCTGCACCAGCACTACGCGTACCTCACCGGCCGCGCGGTGCCGGGCACCATCTCGTACGACTTCGTCGACATCGGTGACCGCGCCGACCACGCGCGGCTCGGGCGGCTGCTCCAGAACCGCGACCGGGCGGCGTTCTGCATCGGCGAGTCGCCCGACAGCGGCATGGCCGATGAGGAGATGGCGCTGGCCATCAGGTCGTTCCTGACGGCGTACTTCCCGGTGCGCTCGCCCTACGAACGCTGAGACTCGGGCAGGAACAGCCGCCGGACGACGCGTTCGGCGGCTCTCCCGTCGTCGTAGGGGCAGAAGCGGGCCCGGAACGCCGACCGCAGTTTCGCCGCCTCCGGGGAGTCCCAGGCGCCGTCGCAAAACAGCTCGGCCAGTTCGTCCTCGGTGGTGGCCACCGCCCCCGGTGTCTCGCCCGGCCGGCCGGAGAGCAGGTCGAAGTAGGTGCCGCGGGCGAGGTGGTAGGCCTGCCAGTCGGGCGCGTACGTCACGATCGGGCGGTCCAGGCAGGCGTAGTCGAACATCAGGGACGAGTAGTCCGTGACGAGGGCGTCGGCGGCGAGGCACAGGTCCTCCACGCGCGCGTGCCCGGTGACGTCGACGATCCGGGGGTGGGCGTCGAGCCCGGCGTCGGCGCCGTAGAAGTAGTGGGCGCGCACCAGCACGACGTACTGCGGGCCGAGCCGTTCGGCGAAGCGGCGCAGGTCCAGGCGGGGCAGGAAGCCCTTCTGGTAGTCGCGGTGGGTCGGCGCGTACAGCAGCACGGTCTGCCCGTCCTCGACGCCGAGCCGCGCGCGGATGCGGGCGATCTCCTCGTCGTCCGTCGTGAAGTACACGTCGTTGCGGGGGTAGCCGGCCTCCAGCGCCTCGTACGCGGCGGAGGGGTAGACGCGCTCCCAGATCTCCGTGGAGTGCGGGTTGGCGGAGAGGCTGAAGTCCCACTGGTCGGTGTGGTCGAGGACCTTCTGGAAGCTGATGCCGTGTGTGCCCGCCGGGTAGCGGCGCTGGTCCAGGCCCATCTTCTTCAGCGGGGTGCCGTGGTGGGTCTGGAGGTAGAGCTGACCGGGCCGCTTGGTGAAGCCGCCGGGGAAGCTGGAGTTGTTGATCAGGTACGTCGCTCTGGCCATCGCCTCCCAGTAGCGCCGGGAGCCTTCGACGACGTACTCGATCCCGGCGGGCACCTTGTCCTTGTGGCGTCCGGAGACCACCCACACGCCCCGGATGTGCGGGGCCAGTTCGCGGGCCGTGGCGTGGATCGCGGCCGGGTTGCAGGAGACCGCGCGGTTCCAGTAGGCGCCGTAGACCGCGAGGTGCGGGTCGAGGGAGCGGTGCAGGTCGGCGCGGTAGGCGGCGCGCATGGCGCGGGCGCGCAGCTTCTTCTTCTGCCGCGTGAGGTGCCGGGTGAGGCGCGCGCGCCGTGACTCGGCCTTGCGCAGCCCTTCGTAGGCCGCGTAGGAGGCGGTGGCCAGGGCCTTCTCGCCGGGGTCGCGGGGCTCGGCGCCCGCGGGCGCGTACGTGCCGTGGACGCGGGCCGCCTCGCGGAAGAAGTCGCGCCGGTCGCCCGCGCGGATCCGCCCCGGGTCGTCCAGGACGGCGAGCAGGTGCGCGGCGGCGTGCGGCAGGAGCCGGGCGCGGTCGGCGGGTTCGGCGGCGGCGAGGAGTTCGCCGTACCGCCCGATGACGGCGAAGTGGTGGCGGCCCGGCGTCGTGGAGAAGCTGCCGCCGCGCCGCTCGCGCCAGCGCACGCAGGTCCGGTCGAGGACGGCGAGGCGCTCGCCCGCGCACAGGGTCGCGGTGTGGACGGGCACCACGTCCTCGTACGCGCCGTCGGAGAAGGCGAGCCGCCGGGCGCGCCAGAAGTCGCGGCGGAAGAGGCGGTTCCAGGCGGCCGGGGCGGCGGCCAGCGGGTCGTCCGCGCGGGGGGCGGTGCCGGGGCGGACGGTCTCCCACCAGTCGACGCGGTCGTGCCCGAAGAGCAGGACGTCCGGTTCGCCGTGCTCGGTGAGGGCCGCGTCGAGGGCTTCGAGGGCGCCCGGCAGGAGCAGGTCGTCGCCGTCGAGGAAGAGGAGGTGGCCGCCGGTGGCGCGGTCGGCGCCGATGTTGCGGGCGGGGCCTGTGCCCGCCCGGACGGGGAGGCGGACCAGGCGCACGCGCGGATCGCGCTCCGCGTACTCGGCGGCGATCGCGGCGCACGCGTCGGGCGAGGCGTCGTCGACGACGGTCAGTTCGAGGTCGCCGAAGGACTGGGTGAGCACCGACTCCAGGCAGGCGCGCAGGTAGCCCTGGACGCGGTGGGCGGGGACGACGACCGAGAAGCGCGACATATCAACCGACCGTAGCCAGCCGGACACCCGCTGTCGAAGACCTCACCTCACTCATTGGGGTGACACACGCCAGAGAAACTGACCGGCGTGGGCCGTGAACGGGCAAAGGGGGCTAAATATGCCCGTACTCCCATGAAAGGCCGGTCGCCGTGCAGCCCCGTCTCAGCGTCGTCGTGCCCATCTACAACGTCGAGGAGTTTCTGGAGGAGTGCCTGGAATCGATCGCCCGGCAGACCGTCAACGGCATGGCCGGACCGGGACGGCACGGCGGTCCCGACGGTCCGTGCGGTCCGGGCGGTCCGGGCGGTCTGGAGTGCGTCATGGTCGACGACGGCTCGACCGACGGCAGCCCGCTCATCGCCCGTGAGTTCGCCGCCCGCGACCCCCGCTTCGTCTACGTCCGCCAACGCAACGCCGGGCTGAGCGCCGCCCGCAACACGGGCGTGCGCAAGGCGTCGCCCACCGCCGAGTTCCTGACCTTCGTCGACAGCGACGACGTCGTGCCGCACGACGCGTACGAACGGATGATCGCGAGCCTGGACGAGACCGGCTCCGACTTCGCGACCGGCAACGTCTGGCGGCTGACCGAGCGGGGCCGCTCGCAGGCCTGGCAGTACAAGTGGCTGACCGAGCCGCGCACCCGTACGCACATCTCCCGCGACCTTGACCTGCTCTCCGACCGCGTGGCCTGGAACAAGGTCTTCCGCCGCTCCTTCTGGGACCGGCACCGCTTCACCTTCCCCGAGGGCAAGCTCTACGAGGACACGCCCGTGATGATCCCGGCGCACTTCCTCGCCGGTTCCGTGGACGTGCTCAGCGACCACGTCTACTACTGGCGGATCCGCGAGGGCTCCATCACCCGGCGGCGCACCGACGTCAAGGGCGTCCGCGACCGCATCGCGGCGTGCGCGCATGTCAGCGGCTTCCTCGCGCAGCACGCGCCGGAGATGAAGAAGACGTACGACGCGTCCTGTCTGCGCGACGACTTCGTGTACTTCCTGGAGGGGCTGCCGGTGGGCGGCCCCGAGTACCGCGCGGCCTTCATGACGGACACCGCCGCCTTCCTGCGCCGCGCCGACCCGTCCGTCATCGCCGGGCTCCCCGTCGACCTGCGCGTCAAGTGGCACCTGGTCCGCGAGGCCCGCACCGCCGAACTCGTCGACCTCCTCACCTTCGAGCGGGCCAACGGCACCGCCTTCCACGTGCGCGGCGCGCTGCGCCGCCGGGCCGTCCACCCGGGCGTCGGCCGCGTCCCGGAGAAACTGGCGCGCGTCGGGCGGGGCGAACTGCCCGTCGTGGCGCGCGTCGGCGAGACCCGGTGGGACGCCGACGGCATGCTGCGGATCAGCGGATACGCGTACGTCCGCAATCTGGAGGCGACCCGCCCCGCGCACTCCGTGAAGGCGGGGCTGCTGCGGTCGACGCGGAGCAGGGGCCGCTTCCGCCGCGTGCCGACGAGGACGGTCGCCGCCCCGCAGGCCACCGAGCAGTCACGGCAGCGCCTGCACTGCTACGACCTGGCCGGCTTCGAGATGACCGTCGACCCCGAGCAGTTGAAGACGGGCGGGGCGTGGCAGCCGGGGAACTGGCTGCTGGGCGTGGTCGTCGCGGGCCACGGCACGGTGCGGCGCGCGGCCGTGCGCGCCGCCGACGGACCGTCCGCCCAGTCCCTGGTGCGCGAGCTGGGCGACGGGCTGCGCCTGGTCGTCGGCTACAGCAAGGGCCGCCTGGTGCTGCGGATCAAGGAGTACGCGGCGCGCGTCGAGGCCCACCGGCGCGACGGCGGCGACGTGGTGCTCAGCGGCAGCCTGCCCGGCCGGGTGCGCCCCCGCTCCCTGCGCCTCACCCACAAGCACTCGGGGACCGACGTCGACTACCCGGTGGCGCTCGCCGACGACCGCTTCGAGGTCCGCCTACGGCTCGCCGACCTGACGGGGGTGGCGCCCACACCGCACCTCGCGCCGAAGGAGGTCGAGCCGCCGCACGGCGAGCGCTGGCAGGCCAACCTCGTGCTGCCCGACGGCACGCTGAAGTCACTGGCCGCCGGGCTCGCCCTGGCCCCGGGGCGGTACGCGTCGGACGACGGCCGGGAGCTGTGCGCCACGGCCAACGACCGCGGTGAGCTGGTCGTCGAGGTGACGCGGCAGCCGATCGCCGACCGCGTCGCGTGGGGCGCGGACGGCACACTCACCGTCGAGATGCTCGCCTCCGAGGCCGCCTGGCCCGCCGCTGAACTGGTCCTGCGGCACAGCGGCCGCGACGAGGAGCTGACGGTCCCGGCCGAACGCGACGGGGAGCGGCTGCGCGCGGTGGTCGCACCGGGCGGCGGGGCGCTGCGCGAAGGGCGGTGGTACGCGTTCCTGCGGGACACGAACGCCTCTCCAGGGGAGGCCGGGCGCGCCGACGACGGCATGCCCGTGCGCCTTCTCGCCTCCGTGGCGGCCGGGCTACCGGTCCACCGGAGCGTCCAGGGGCGGGAGTTCACCCTCGACCGGCGGTTCGGGGACCGGCTCCTCGTCGAGGCGGGCTCCGTGCTCGCGCGCACCGAACGCGGCGCCTACCGGCAGCACCGGCTGCGCACCGCCCACTACCCGCACCACCGCGCGCGGCCGCTGACCGACGCCGTGCTGTACCTCGACGGGGACTCGCCGCGCGCCGTCCACGAGGAGCTGGTGCGGCGCGGCGCCGACGTCGAGCACCTGTGGGTCACGCACGACCAGCAGACCCGCGTGCCCGCCGGGGCGAAGGGCGTGGAGGAGCACAGCGCGGCCTGGTACGAGGCGCTGGCCCGCTGCCGCCGCATCGTCACCTCGGGCCATCTGCCGGAGTTCTTCGAGCGCCGCGAGGGCCAGACCGTCGTACAGACCTGGCACGGCGCGCCGCTCAAGCGCATCGGCACCGACCTCACCGACTCCCTCTACGCCGACCACGGCCACCTCGACGCCTTGCCGCGCCTGTCCCGCCAGTGGGACGTCCTGGTCTCGCCGAATCGCTTCTCCACCCCGCACCTGGGCCGCGCCCTCGCCTACGACGGCGAGGTCCTGGAGGCGGGCTCGCCCCGCAACGACGTGCTGTTCGGCGACGACCGCCAGAAGGTCGCCGAGCGGGTGCGGAACGAGCTGGGCGTCACGCCGGACAAGCGGGTCGTGCTGTACGCGCCGACGTACCGGGACCATCTCGCGTACGCCCCGGGCCGGTTCCGCTATGAACCGGCGCTCGACTTCCGCGCCGCCGAGTCGGTCCTCGGCGACGACCACGTCCTGCTGGTGCGCAAGCACCCGCTGACGGCGGCCGGCTGCCGGGCGCCCGCGCGCCCTTCGTACGCGATGTGACGGCACACCCGCGCGCCGCCGAACTGCTCCTGATCGCCGACGTGCTGGTGACCGACTACTCCTCGCTCATGTTCGACTTCGCGCACACCGGGCGCCCGATGCTCTTCCACGCCTACGACCTGGAGCACTACCGCGACACCGTGCGCGGCTTCTACCTCGACTTCGAGACGAGCGCGCCGGGGCCGCTGCTCGCCTCCACCGGCGAGGTCGTCGAGGCGCTGCGCGACCTGGACGCGATCGCGGCCCGGCACACGGACGCGTACACGGCCTTCCGTGAGGCGTACTGCGACCTGGACGACGGCCGGGCCGCGGCCCGCGTCGCGGAGAGGCTGATGCGGTGACCGGCACGCTCCTCGTGCGCAGGACCGTCCACGGCGCGACGGCCCTGGGGGGCGGCCCCCGGTGGCGGCCCTCCCCCTACGCGGTCTTCGGCGGCCTGTTCTGGGTGGTGATGTCCCTGGCGTTCTGGCGGGTGCCGATGTGCTGCGACTTCGGGCAGCACGCGGCGGTCGTGGAGCGCCTCAAGGACGACCTCCTGCGTCCCGCGCACCCGATGGCGGACCTGCCGGGCGACGGCAGCGCGTACTACTCGCCGTACGCGGTCCTCCAGGGCCTGTTCGCCCAGGTGACGGACTTGGCGGGCCGGCAGGTCGTCAAGGTCTCGGGCCCGCTGAACCTCCTCGTCCTGCTCACCGGCATCGGCCGGTTCGTGCGGGTCCTGACGCCCCGTCCGTGGGCCCCGGTCCTCGCGCTGTTGGCGATGGTGCTGCTGTGGGGCACGCGCATGGCGTGGTGGAGCGGCTATCTGGGCCTGATGTCGATGACGGGGAACCTCGGCTACCCCTCCACGTTCGCGATCGGCCTGGCGTTCTGGGCCTGGGCGTGGGCCGGTGCGCTGGCACGCGGCCCGCGCAGATGGGGCGTTGGGGCGTACGTCGGTCTGGGCGCCCTGTGCGGACTCATCCTGCTCATCCACCCGATCTCATCCGTGGCGGCGGTGATCGGCGTGGTCGCGTTCGCGGCGTCCGGCCGGAAGGTGTGGGCGTGGGCGGCGACCGCCGCGACCGCCGTCCTGATCGCGTCGCTCTGGCCGTACTACAGCGTCTTCTCCCTGGTCGGCGACTCAAGCGTCGACTGGATCCACCGCCAGCTCTACACCGACATGCCCCAGCGCTTCTGGCTGGCGCTGCTCGGCCTGCCCGCCCTGTGGCTGCGCTTCCGCAGGGACCGCACGGACCCGCTGGTGCTGATGTTCGCCCTGGAGTGCGCGGTCGTCGCGTACGGCTGGGTCAGCGGCCACTACACCTACGGCCGCATCCTCGGACTGACGCTGGTGCCCTTGCAGTTCGCCCTCGCCATCGAGCTGGCGGCGCCGCGGCCCTGGGGGGCGCGGCGGGGCGCGCTCGCCGGGGCGGCGGCGCTCGGGGCCTGCGTGGGGTTCTTCCAGATCCAGGCGGGCGCGGTGGTGCCGCGGGCGCTGGATCCCATCGGGTTCGACCAGCCGCCGCGCTGGCCGGACTACGGCTGGGCGGTCGGCCACATGCGGCGCGGCGACGTCGTGCTGACCGACGGCTACCGCCCCACGCGGTCCGTGCCCGCGTACGGCGCCAACCTCGTCGCCCCGGCCTGGCCCGACGCCTCGCTCGACGAGGACGTCCGCAACCGCCGCCTGGCCGCCGTGCGCGCCTACCTCTCGCCCGACTCCACCCGCGAGGAGCGCGCGGCGATCGCGCGCCGCTACGACGTGCGGTGGCTGCTGCTCTCCCCCGGCCAGAAGGTGCCGCGCGAGGCGGTGGTCGTCGACTGGAGCCGGCACACGGGCGAGGTGCTGGCGCGGGTCGGTGGTGCGAAACGCCCACATCGGGACGGCGCCGCACCAGCGAATGCCCCTCTAATCGGATAATTACGAGAAACCACTAACATTTCCCCCGTGGACCGCATCCCGCCTCACCCGACTGCCCAGAACACACCCGCCCCTAACCCGTCCGCCGACGCCGCTCCCGTCTCCGAGACCGCTCCCGTCTCCGTCGTCGTGATCGGCTACGACGACGCGGCGCATGTCGCGGACGCGGTGCGCTCCGCGCTGGCCCAGGGCCCCGTCGTCCGCGAGGTGATCGCCGTCGACGACTGTTCGACGGACGGCAGCGACGCGATCCTCGCCGGGCTCGCGGAGCGGGACCGGCGCGTGAAGGTGATCCGCCGCGCGAGCAACAGCGGCGGCTGCGGCACCCCCCGCAACGACGGCATCGACGCCGCGTCGGCGCCGTACGTGATGTTCCTGGACAGCGACGACGTGCTGCCGCCCGGCGCGGCGGCCGCGCTGCTCGGCGCCGCCGAACGGCACGGCGCCGAGGTCGCCTCGGGGCTGTGCGTGCGCCGCGAACTGCCCTCGGGGCGCGAGGTGCCCTGGCAGCCGGAGCTCTACGCCAAGGCCCGGCTCGTCGCCCGGCCCGAGCTGCGCACCCGCCTCGTCCACGACACGCTCTGCGTCAACAAGCTCTACCGCACGGACTTCCTGCGCGAGCACGGCATCCGCTTCCCCGAAGGCCGCTTCGTCTACGAGGACTTCGTCTTCACCGCGCGCGTGCTCGCCGCGGGGCCGCGCATCGCGCTCGTCCCGGACACGGTGTACGTGTGGCATGTGCGGCGCGCCGCCGCCAAGCTCTCCATCTCCCTGGACCGCTCCGGGATCGCCAACTGGCAGGCCCGCATAGAGGCCCACCGCCAGTCCGTGGAGATCCTGCGGGACGCGCCCGGGTCCGGCGGCAAGCGGCTGGCGCGGGCCGCCCGCGCCAAGTTCATCGACCACGGGCTGCGCATGTACGCCCGTGAACTGCCCGCGCGCGGCGAGGAGTACCGGCGCGAGTGGTGGGCGCTCACGCGCGCGTACCTGGAGACGTTCGACGCCGCCGACCTCGACGCCGCGCCCGCCCCGGGCCGCGTCATCGCGCGCGTCGTCCTCGCCTCCGAACAGCCGCGCGACCTGACGCGGCTGAAGCAGGTGGCGGCGCGCCCGGCACGCCTCGCGCCGCCGTACCCGAGGGCGGCCGACGCCACGCCCGTGTGGGCCGATGACCTGCCCCAGGTCACCCTGGAGCACCTGCTCGTACGCCCCATGCGGCTGCTGCCCCTCGCGGTCGAGGGCGAGCTGCGGCCCCGCGCGGGCGGCAGCCGCCTCACGCTGCGGTTGCGCGAGCTGTACGGGCGGGTCGCGGCCGCGGGCCCCGCCACCGTCGACGTCGAACTCGTCGACCGGCACAGCGGCCTGCCGGGACTGCGCCGGACGGCGGCGTTCAGGGCCGAGCGGCCCGGCGAGACCTGGACCGCCGAGGTCCTGCTCGACCTCGGGTCACTGGCCGGCGGCGTATGGGACCTGCGGCTGCGGCTCCACTTCGACGACGGGACGGCACGCGAGTCCACCGCCCATGCCGTCGCGGGCCCCGGACTGCTGCGCCGCACGGTGGTGCCGAACGGCTGGCGCAGCGGCCTCGGCGTCCTCTTGGTCCAGCCGTACGCCACCCAGGCGGGGAACCTCTCGGTGCGGCTCGCGCCCGGCGTGCGGGGTGTCGCGGGGGTGGCGAAGCGCCGCCTGACCCGCCTGGCCCGTGCGCTCAGGGGCTCCCTCGGGAGCGCTTTTGGGCGCTGACGCGACCCGTACACCGGCTCTGCGACACTGCACGTCCAGGGAAAACCAAGGAAGACCCGCACGACAAGACAGGACAAGACGACCATGACCTGGCTGATCACCGGCGGCGCCGGATACATCGGGGCGCACGTCGTCCGCGCCATGACGGAGGCGGGCGAGCGGGCCGTGGTCTACGACGACCTGTCCACCGGCATCGCCGAACGCCTCCCGGCGGAGGTCCCGCTCGTGACCGGCTCGACGCTGGACGCGGAGCTGGTGGCCCGCACCCTGAAGGACCACGCGGTCACCGGAGTCGTCCACCTCGCGGCGAAGAAGCAGGTCGGCGAGTCGGTGGAACAGCCCCTGCGCTACTACCACCAGAACATGGAGGGCCTGCGGGTCCTGCTCGAAGCGGTGGTGGAGGCGGGCGTCCCGTCCTTCGTCTTCTCCTCCTCCGCCGCGGTGTACGGCATGCCCTCCACCGAGAACGGGCTCGTCACCGAGGAGACGCCGTGCCTGCCGATGAGCCCCTACGGCGAGACGAAGCTGGCGGGCGAGTGGCTGGTGCGGGCCACCGGGCGCGCGCACGGCCTGGCGACGGCGTCCTTGCGCTACTTCAACGTGGCGGGCGCGGCCTCACCCGAGCTGGCGGACACCGGCGTCTACAACCTCGTCCCGATGGTCTTCGAGAAGCTCACCGGCGGCGAGGCCCCCCGCGTCTTCGGCGCGGACTACGCCACCCCGGACGGCACCTGCGTACGCGACTACATCCACGTCGTCGACGTGGCCGAGGCCCATGTGGCGACGGCCCGCAGGCTCGCGGCGGCGGCGCCCGGCACGGACCTGACCCTCAACGTCGGCCGGGGCGAGGGCGTGTCGGTGCGCGAGATGACGGACCTCATCAACGACGTGACGGGATACGACACCCTCGCCGAGGTCACGGCCCGCCGCCCCGGCGACCCGGCCCGCGTGGTGGCCGCGGCGGACCGCGTCGCCACGGAACTGGGCTGGACGGCCAAGCGCGACGTGCGCGAGATGGTCACCTCGGCGTGGGCGGGGTGGGTGCGGCTGCACCCGGAGGCGGACCCCCGCCCGGGGGTGTAGCAGGCCCCACCATCGGTCCGGGGGAGCGCCCCCTCGTTCCGCGGGCCGACCGGTGACAGCGTGGGTCCGGGGCGCCGCACGGCGCGCCGGCCGACCCGCTCCGGGAAGGAACCACCCCATGAAGGCCCTGCTCTGGCTCGTCCTCGCCGCCGCTGTCGCCGTCAACATCTCGACCGGCCTCGTCCTCGACGGCGTCCAGCAGACTCTGATCAGCGTGGGCACGGGCGTCGTGGCGCTCGGCACGGCGGTGGGGCTGTACGTGACGCGGCGCCGCGACGCCTGAGCAGCCGCCTTCGGACGCCGGCGCCTCTCAGAGCGCCCGCAGCCCGGCGGCCGTCGCCGCCGCGAGACGGCCCAGATATCCCTTGGGCAGCTTCGCCCGCACCACCACCGAGCGCCAGTAGAGCGGCCCCGACACCAGGTCGAGGGCCAGCTCCTCGTCGGCGCCCTCCCGCAGCTCGCCCCGCTCGACGGCGGCCCGCACGATGCCGCTCGCCACCCCGTGCTGCCCTTCGCGCAGCGCCTTCTGGAGCGCCTCGGCGATCTCGGGGTTGCGGGCCGCCTCGGCCTGGAGGTCGGGGATGATCTGCGAGGCGACGGGGTGCCGCAGGGCGCGCGAGGTCACCTCGTACAGCAGTCGCAGGTCGCCCTCCAGGGAGCCGGTGTCCGGCGCGGGGAGCCCCTGGACCGCTATGGCCGACACCAGGTCGAGCACGAGGTGCAGCTTGGAGCGCCAGCGGCGGTAGACGGCGGTCTTGCCGACGCCCGCGCGGCGGGCGATGCCCTCGATGGACATGCGCGCGTACCCCACAGAGGCCAGCTCTTCGAAGACGGCGTCGCGGATCGCCTCGGTCACGTCCTCGCGGAGCACTGCGGCTCCGGCGGGCGCCCTGCGGCGCGTCCGTGCCCCCGTGGGAGCACCCTGCCGCTCGCCCTCCGGCCCGCTCGCCTGTTCACCCTGTGGCCCGCTCGTCGTCATACGGACAGCATAAGCAGCGGCGAGCGTCACGACGATACGGTTGCGTTCCGACGTCACGAGGTCCTACGCTCGGCGTTGCGACGATACGGTCCCGTCCCGACGTACGCCGCAGCCTCCGAAGCCTCCCCGAGCGAAAGCGACGGACGTGAGCCAGGTCCTCGACGCACCACCACCCGCACCCCCCACCCCGGCGGACCCCCTCTCCCCCGCCGAGCTCGCCGCCCGGCACGGCCTGACCGTCAGCGGCGCCCGCCCCTCCCTGCCCGCGTACGTCCGGCAGCTGTGGCGGCGGCGCCACTTCATCACCGCGTTCGCGACGGCCAAGCTGACGGCCCAGTACAGCCAGGCCAAGCTCGGCCAGCTCTGGCAGGTGATGACCCCGCTGTTGAACGCGGCGGTCTACTACTTCATCTTCGGCGTCCTGATGAACACCAAGCGGGACGTCGAGGACTACGTCCCGTTCCTGGTCACCGGCGTCTTCGTCTTCACGTTCACGCAAGCGTCCGTCATGGCCGGCACCCGCGCCATATCGGGCAGCCTGGGCCTGGTCCGCGCCCTGCACTTCCCGCGCGCCTCGCTGCCCATCTCGTACTGCCTGCAACAGCTCCAGCAGCTGCTCTTCTCCATGGGCGCGCTGGTCGTGATCCTGCTCTGCTTCGGCGTCCCGCCCACGGCGTCCTGGCTCCTGGTGGTCCCCGTCCTCGTACTCCAGTTCACGTTCAACACGGGCCTCGCGCTCGTCATGGCGCGCCTCGGCAGCAAGACACCGGACATCGCACAGCTGATGCCGTTCGTGCTGCGGACGTGGATGTACGCGTCCGGGGTGATGTGGAGCATCGACGCGGTCCTGAAGGACCGGGGCCTGCCGCACGCCGTCCAGGTCCTCCTGGAGTGCAACCCGGCGGCCGTCTACATCGACCTGATGCGCTTCGCCCTCATCGACACCTTCCGCGCGGGCCAGCTCCCGCACCACGTGTGGGCCTGGGCGCTGGGCTGGGCGCTGCTCGCCGGGGTCGGCGGGTTCATCTACTTCTGGAAGGCAGAGGAGACGTACGGCCGTGGCTGACAAGACCGACAGGACCGACAGGACCGAGCCTCCCGCCCCCACCGTCATCGTCGACCACGTCGACATCGTCTACCGCGTGCACGGCACCGGCGCGGGCCGCGGCACCGCCACCGCCGCCCTCAACCGGATCATCGGCGGCCGCGGGAAGACCGAGGCGCGGGCAGGCGTCCGCACGGTGCACGCCGTCAAGAACGTGTCCTTCACCGCCCGCAAGGGCGAGGCGATCGGCCTGATCGGCACCAACGGCTCGGGGAAGTCGACGCTGCTCAAGGCCGTCGCCGGACTGCTGCCCGTGGAGCGCGGGCGCATCTTCACCGACGGCCAGCCCTCCCTGCTCGGCGTGAACGCCGCGATGATGAACGACCTGACGGGCGAGCGCAACGTACGCCTCGGCGGTCTCGCCATGGGCATGAGCCGCGAACAGGTGGCGGAGCGCTACGACGACATCGTCGACTTCTCCGGCATCAACGAGAAGGGCGACTTCATCACGCTGCCGATGCGCACGTATTCCTCCGGCATGGCGGCCCGCCTGCGCTTCTCCATCGCCGCCGCCAAGGACCACGACGTCCTGCTCATCGACGAGGCCCTGGCCACCGGCGACCGCTCCTTCCAGAAGCGCTCCGAGGCCCGCATCCGCGAACTGCGCGAGCGCGCGGGCACGGTCTTCCTGGTCAGCCACAACAACAAGTCGATCCGCGACACCTGCGACCGGGTGCTGTGGCTGGAGCGCGGCGAGCTGCGGATGGACGGTCCCACCGAGGAGGTGATGAAGGAGTACGAGCGGTTCACATGACCACTCGTTCCAAAACCGGACAGGTAGCCCTTTTGTCGCACCAATACCCGCATCCTTACACTATGGGAGCGTTTAGCAACAGAAGGAGTGCGCGTGCAGCCACGGCTGAGTGTTGTCGTCCCCGTCTACAACGTCGAGCTCTACCTCGACGAGTGCCTGGAGTCCCTGGCGGCCCAGACCTTCACGGACTTCGAAGTGGTCATGGTCGACGACGGGTCGACGGACGGCAGCGCGGCGATCGCCGAGCGCTTCGCGGCGGCCGACCCCCGCTTCCGCCTCATATCCCAGGAGAACAAGGGCCTGGGCGCGGCGCGCAACACGGGCGTCCGGGAGATGTCTCCGGACAGCGAGTACCTCGCGTTCGTCGACAGTGACGACACGTTGCCCGCCACGGCGTACGCCCTGCTCATCGAGACGCTCGACGAGACCGGCTCGGACTTCGCGGCGGGCAACGTCACCCGCTTCCGCTCCGCCGGGTACGTCCAGTCGCCCGTGCACCGCGTGCCCTTCGCGGCGACCCGGCTGCGTACGCATGTGTCGAAGTTCCGCCCGCTGCTGACCGACCGCACCGCGTGGAACAAGGTCTACCGCCGCTCCTTCTGGGAGAAGCACCAGCTCGCGTACCCGGAGGCCATGCTCTACGAGGACGCCCCCGTCAGCGTCCCCGCGCACTACCTCGCGGACGCCGTGGACGTGCTGAGCGAGCCGATCTACAACTGGCGCGAGCGCGAGATCGGCGAGCGCTCCATCACGCAGAACCGCACCAACCCGCAGGGCCTGATCGACCGCGTGAGGTCGATCCGCATGGTGCGCGAGTTCCTGCTCGCACGCGTCGGCGAGGACCCGATGTACGCCGAGCACCTGCGGGTCTACGACAACAACGCACTCGCCGAGGAGATCCCGCTCTTCTGGCGGGTCCTGCCCGGCTCCGACGCCGCGTACCAGGAGGCGTTCCTTGAGCACGTGGGCCGCCTGGTCCGGGAGATCGGGCAGGACGCGGTGCGCGCGCTGCACGTGCCGCACAAGTTGAAGCTGTATCTGACCGTGCACCGGCGCCTGGACGAGCTGATCGCGCAGCTGGAGTTCGAGAAGGAGCACGGCGGCTCGATCCCGGTCACCGGGACGCTGCACCCGAAGGCCGACTACCCCTTCCTCGACCCGACCGCCCCGGTGCCGGACGCCGTGCTGCGCCTCGACCCCGAACTGCGGCTGCGCAGCCGCCTCGACGAGGCCGCCTGGCACGACGGCAAACTGTGGCTGTCCGGCTGGGCGTTCCCGCGCCAGCTCGGCGCGGAGTCGCGGAGCAAGGCCCTGAAGTCCCTGATCCTGAAGGAGAAGGGCAGCCGCCGCACGGTCCTGGTGCCCGCGCGCAGCCATGTGGACCCGGAGGCCACCGTGGCCTCGGGGGCGGAGTTCCGGCACGCCGACTGGGCGGGCTTCGGGGCGCTGCTCAACCCCTCACGGCTGCGGCACCGCGGCACGTGGGTGGACGGCCTCTGGTATGTGCGGGTCGCCGTGGCGGGTACGGGCTCGACGCCGCGGCGCGGGCCGCTGTACGGGGCGGGCACGGGCTCCGGCCAGACGCCGCCCGCGCACTGGGTCACCGAGGACGTCCGTGTGGCCCCGCAGATCCAGGACGGCGAGCTGGCCATCCGCGTGGAGACGGCGCACGCGCGCGCCCTGGAGGTCCGCGCCGAGGGCACCGGCCTCCTCGTACGCGGCATCCTGCGCACCGCCCCCGAGGGCACGGCCCGGCTGCGCATGCGCCACCGCGAGTCCGGCACGATCCGCACGGTCCCGCTGGACCTCGGGGTCCCGCGCGAGGGCCGGGTCCCGTTCACCGCCCAGGTGGACACGGCGGCCCTGACGGAGGTCCGCGAGGACCACGAACGCCTGCGGCCGACGCAGGCGGAGCGGTCGATCGGGCGGTGGGACATGTCGGTGGAGATCGTCACCGACGCCGTCTCGGGTACGGACACCGGCACCAAGGCCGAGCCCAAGTCAACCCGCCTCGCCCTCATCCTGGACGACCGCGAAGGCTTCTCCGGCGCCCAGTTCCCGCACGGCGACCGCGCGATGTACGCCCGCCGCAGCCCCGGCGGCTACCTCCAGCTCTGCGACCAGCCCGCGCAGCCACTGGTCGACCGTGTCTCCGTGGACCCCGACGGCACCGTCACCCTCACCGGCAGCTATCCGGCGCAGGGCACCTGCGACCTGGAACTGGTGCTGCGCCAGACCTGGTCGGGCCACGAGTACACGTTCCCCGCCCACGCCAAGGGCGGCCGCTTCAAGGCGCGCTTCGTCCCCGCCCCCACCCACGCCCACGCGGGCGCCACACCCCTGCGGGCCGGCTTCTGGTGGCCGTCCGTGCAGAAGCCGGACGGCTCCCGCACCGCCGTGCAGCTCGCCCCGCCCGTCCACGCGCACCTGCCCCTGGAGGTCGTGGCGCACGGCAAGCGCGTCGAGCTCCAGGTCCGGCAGTACGACCAGCTGGCGCTGATGGCCCACTCCGAGCTGCGCCCCGACGAGCGCAGCCGCTACCGCCAGACGAGGCTGCGCACCGAGGCCTATCCCGCCGCCCGCCACGAGCCGCTGCGCGAGGCCGTCCTGTACGACGTCTTCGGCGGCCGCATGTACGGCGACTCGCCGCGCGCCCTCCACGAGGAGATGGTCCGCCGCGGCCTGCCGGTCGAACACCTGTGGGTCGTCAAGGACGGCCAGTGCGAGGTCCCGCCCACCGCGAAGGCGGTCCGCGTGCACAGCCCCGAGTACTACGAGGCGATGGCCCGCTCCCGCTACATCGTCGGCAACACGCACTTCCCGCGCTGGCTGGAGCGGCGCGAGGGCCAGCAGATCGTCCAGACCTGGCACGGCACCCCGCTCAAGCGGATCGGCTTCGACTTCGACAACGACCACTTCGCGAGCACCCAGTACCTGATGGACCTGGACCGCGAGCGCCACCAGTGGACGATGCTGCTCTCCCCCAACCGGTTCAGCACACCGATCCTGCGCAGCGCCTTCCGGTTCGGCGGCGACGTGGAGGGTGAACTCCTGGAGACGGGCTACCCCCGCAACGACGTCCTGCTCGCCCCCGACCGCGCCGAGCGCGCCGCCCGCGTACGCCGCGCCCTCGGCCTGCCGGACGGCAAGAAGGTGATCCTCTACGCCCCGACCTGGCGCGAGGACAAGCAGCGCCACCGCGGCGGCTTCCTCCTCGACCTGCGCGTCGACCTGGAGAAGGCGCGCCACGAACTGGGCGATGACCACGTCCTCCTGGTCCGCCCGCACGCGCACATCGTGGAGCCGGTGCCGGGCGCCGGCGACGGCTTCGTGTGGGACGTCGCGAGCTACCCGGACATCATGGACCTGCTCCTGATCGCCGATGTCCTGGTCACCGACTACTCCTCGGTGATGTTCGACTTCGCCGTGACGGGCCGTCCGATGCTGTTCTTCACGTACGACCTGGAGCATTACCGCGACCGCCTGCGCGGCTTCTACTTCGACTTCGTCAAGCGCGCGCCGGGCCCGCTGGTCCCGACGTCCGACGAGCTGATCGCGGCGCTGCGTGACGTGGACGCGGTGAGCGAGCCGTACGGACAGGCGTACGACGACTTCCGCGCCGAGTTCTGCGACCTGGACGACGGGCAGGCCGCGCGCCGCGTCGTGGACCGGATGCTGGCCCACCGAGGGACGACCGCCGCATGAGTACGGAAGAGGGGGGCGCCGCCATGCCCGAGGAACAGCCGGACACCGCCGCCGGGCCGCCCGTGCTGAGCGTGGTCGTGTACGGCCGCAACGTCCAGGGCCACCTGGCCGCCGGCCTGGACGCCCTGGCCGCGCAGGCCTCACCCGGCGTCGAGGTGGTCGTCGCCGCGGTGGGCGCCTCCGCACAGGCCGCCGCCTCGGACCGGCCCGGCGTCACCGTCGTCCCGCTGCCCGAGGGCACCGGCGACGCGGCGGCGCGGGCGGCGGGCGCCGAGCGGGCGGCCGGCCGGTGGCTGCACTTCGTGCACAGCAAGGACACCGTGCCGACGGGCGCGCCGCGTACGGTCGCGGACCGCGTGGCGGACCTCGGGGATGGCGTGGACGTACTCGTGGCCGACCACGTCCGCTCGACGTGGCGGCACCAGGGCATGCCGAGCCCCGACAGCAAGCACCTGGCCCGGCAGGGCCGCCGTGACCTGCCGCTCGCGGACTGCCCGGACCTGCTGAGGGTGACGCCGCTGCTCGGCAACCGCGTGCTGCGGGCGGACTTCTGGCGGGAGCACGCGGAGCACCTGGCGGGGGACGACGAGACGTACGCCGCGTATGCCGCGCTGCTCCTCGCGCACCGCGTCGCGACGCTCGACCAAGTCGCCCTGAACGTAAGAGAGTTGCGTGCGGAGAGCCTGCCTGCCGGCCCGCCCCGGGGGCGCTTCGGCGTCATCGACCGCTACGAGTCCCTGCTCTCCCTGGCGGCGGACCTCGCCCTCCCTTCCGCGCCCCGGGCCGCGCTGTACGACGTGATGGTCGGCGACTGCCTGCGCGTCGTGGCCCGCGAGCAGCTGCCCGACCCCGTCCGCAAGGAGTTCTTCCACCGCGCCTCGAAGGCCGCCGTCGCGTGGCGCCCCGAGGGGTACCAGCGGCCGGGCGGCCTGGAGGGCGTGCGGCGCCGCATCCTCGAAGAGGACGCGTACACGAAGTACCGCACGTTCCAGACCGCCAACCAGCAGCGGCGCAAGCTGAAGTCGGCGGTGGCCTCGCGCAAGCACAAGGTGGGCGTGAAGGTGCGCGACCTGCGCTACCGCAGGGACCTGGAACGCCCCGTCGACCCGAACCTCGCCGTCTTCACGGCCTATTGGGACCGGGGTGTGGCCTGCAACCCGGCCGCCATCGCCGCGAAGCTCGCCGAACTCGCCCCGCACATCCACCCGGTGTGGGTCGTCACGGCGGCGAACGTCCCGCTGCTGCCGCCCGGCACCGACCACATCGTGCCCGGCACGCGCCGCTACTGGGAGGTGATGGCCCGCGCGAAGTACCTGGTCAACAACGTCAACTTCCCCAACGCCATCGTCAAGCGCCCGGACGCGATCCACGTCCAGACGCACCACGGCACGCCGCTCAAGCGCATGGGCCTGGACCAGCTCGACTACCCGGCGGCGTCCAAGGGCCTGAACTTCCACAGCCTGCTGGCCCGCGTCGACAAGTGGACGTACAGCGTCTCGGCGAACAGCCACTCCACACAGATGTGGGAACGCGCGTACCCATCGCGTTACGAGTCCCTCGACTACGGCTATCCGCGCAACGACGTCTTCTACAGCGCGACGGCCGCCGACATCCGCGCGATCCGCGACCGGCTCGGCATCGCCCCGGGCAAGCGGGCCATCCTCTACGCGCCCACCCACCGCGACTACGAGGCGGCCTGGACCCCGCGCCTGGACCTGGCGACGCTCGCCGAACGCCTCGGCGAGGACACGGTCCTGCTCGTGCGCGGCCACTACTTCTACGGCGGCGCGACCTCGCCGCTGGCGGGCCTGCGCAAGAGCGGCAGGATCATCGACGTCTCCTCGTACGACCCGGTGGAGGACCTCTCCCTCGCGGCGGACGCCCTGATCACGGACTACTCGTCGATCATGTTCGACTACGCCAACCTGGACCGCCCGATCGTGATCTACGCCGACGACTGGGAGACGTACGCGAAGACGCGCGGCGTCTACTTCGACCTGATGACCCAGGCGCCGGGCCGCGTCGCGCGCACGCAGGAGGAGCTGACGGAGATCCTCACTTCCGACGCGTGGCGCGACGAGGAGGCGGCCAAGGCGCGCGAGGTGTTCCGCGAGCGCTTCTGCGAGTACGACGACGGGCGCGCCGCCGAGCGGGTCGTGCGCCGCGTCTTCCTCGGCGAGAGCCAGGAGTCCCTGCCGCCCGTGACCCCGGTGGACGAGCGCACGCCGGCCCGACGCCCGAGGAGGCGACGACCCGATGACGATGACGCAGACACCCGATGTCACCGTGACGGTGATCGTCTACAACGACGCGGAACGGCTGCCGCGCGCGGTGGCGTCCCTGCGACGCCAGACGCACACGAACATCGAGATCGTCATCAGCGACGACCACTCGACGGACGACACCCCTGACGTCGCCCGGCGGTTGGCGGCGCAGGACGACCGCATCACGTACCTGCGCCTGCCGGAGAACAGCGGCGGGTGCAGCGCGCCGCGCAACCGCGCGCTGGAGATCGCGCGCGCCCCGTACCTGATGTTCCTGGACAGTGACGACGAACTCCCGGAGCGGGCGGTGGAGTTGCTGCTGGCGGCCCACCGCGAACGCGAGGTGGATTTCGCGATGGGAGCGGTGGAGCGGGTCCGGGTGGACACGGGCCGCACGTCGACGTGGATGCCGCACCTGGTGGCGGAACGCCGCACGGTGGAGGGAATCGAGGCGGAACCGGCTCTGCTTTTCGAGCACTTGTCCACGAGCAAGATGTACCGCCGGGAGTTCCTGGACCGCAACGACCTGCGCTTCCCGGAGGGCATCCACTACGAGGACCAGCTCTTCTCGGCGCAGGCGTACTGCCTGGCGAGGTCCTTCACGGTGATCCCGGACCCGGTCTACCGCTGGTACATAGCGCCGTACGAGGCGGCGGAGTCGGCGTCGATCTCGAACCAGCGCCACAAGCTGACGAACGTACGGGACCGGATCCACGTCCAGCGCCTGATAGACGACTTCCTGAAGGCGAGCGGCCACGAAGCGCTCAAGGAATCAAAGGACTACAAATTCCTGAAGCACGACTTCCGGATGTACGCGGGTGACCTGCCGTTCCGTGACGAGGAGTGGCTGACGGGCTTCGCGGACCTCGTGAACCCGTACCTGGCGGACCTGTCCCCCGGCGCGTACGCCCGCCTGCCCCGCGCCGAGCGGGTCGTCCTCCAACTGATCCGCGACAACCGCCTGACGGACGCGCGACTGGCGGCGCGGGGTCTGGGCCACGGGGTGGCGCCGCGGGAGACGTCGATGGACGCGGAGGGCCGGGTGTACTGGGGCGCGTACGTCCCCGAGTCGGAGGAGTCCCGCACCGAACTGGACCTGACCGACCAGGGCCTGGACTCGCGCCCCTTCCCGAGCGCGCAGTTCCGCCACGAGATCACGAGGGTGGAGCGGGGCGCCGGCGCGACGGTGGACTTGGTGATCCGTACGTACGATCCGGGCCTGCGCCTGCCGGTGGGCCCGCAGGTGGCCACGCTGCTCCTGGCCCCGGGCCGGCGCCGCATGAAGACCCCGTTCCGCCTGACCCCGGTCCGCCCTGGCGTCTTCGAAGGCAAGGCCCACCTGGACCTGACGCAGGCCCCCCTCCCCCTCAATGGCTTCGAGGGCACCCGCCACCCGGTCCTGCAACTGACCTCGGGCCCCCTGCGCAACACGTCACTCCTCCTGGCCCCGCTGACGTTCCCGACCCTGCGGGCCCGCATCGACTACCGGGGCGGCGCGACCCCGCACGAGGTGACGGTGGAACCGGAGGGCCGCGCCTCGGGCCGCCTCCAGCTCCGCTGGACCCCGGTGGGCGTGACGGCGAAGGTCATCCGCCCGCTGGCGCGCAGGGCGGGGGCGAAGGCGGGGGCACGGATGAGGAGGGCGGCGCGGCTGGTGGCCAGCGTGGCGCGGTGAGGCCCTGGGGGGAGGCCCCCGGCAGTCCGCGCGGCCGCCGCCACGCCACAGACTGACGCCCTTCCCCCACCCACCGCCCCACCCAGTCGGCGCCGAGTGACGCGGGCCGCCACGCGTCGCGCTGCCCTACTCCGTCCCCGCGGGCACCTGCGGCTGCCCGTCGCCGCTGTCCAACACCTCGACGCGGACGAACGCAACGTCGAGAACGAGACGCAGACAGAGCTCCCGCCCAGCAGGAGCGCCGTGCAGTACGGCATTCGTGGCGAGTTCGGAGACGCAGAGCCGGATGTCGTCCAGCCGATCGGCAACTCCCCACTCCGTCAGTACCTCTACGGCAAGGCCGGCGGCGCACACAGACCTGCGAGCGGGCCAAGGCGAGCACCCGGCGGGATTTGCTTACCGTGTAGACGAGCAAGGTCGCCGCCATCGGCCAGCAGGAGGACGCCGTGAGGGACAGCACGTGGGTCAGTACCTCGATGCCGTACGTGACGCCCCGGGAGAAGGGACAGCCCGAAGCCTGGGACGAAGAGGCCGCCGCGCGGGGCGGCAAGGGTAGTCAGCGCATCACGCATGCCGGTGAGGTACCCGCGCCGGAAGAAGTCGCCGCCCTGCTCGACGTAACCGCCGGAGAACCACTCGTCGTACGCCGCAGGGTCATCGAACTCGACGCCGTCCCCATCGAGTTGACGGACACCTACTACCCCGTGGAGATTGCTCGCGGCACCCGCCTCGCCGGGACGGGCAAGATCCGCGGTGGAGCCGTCACGCTCCTCGCCGAACTCGGCCACGTCGGCGTACGCGTCCGTGAGGACGTCACCGCCCGCATGCCCACGGCGCAGGAGCGCGAAGCCCTCCGCCTGGGCGGGGACGAACCGGTCCTGCGACTGAACAGGCTCACCCTCGACGGCGCCGACCGGCCGATCCAGGCCGACCTGATGGTCATGCCCGCCCACCGCCAGCGGCTCCGCTACGAGATCGAGCTCAGCGGCATCGGTGCCGGCCTCAAGCTTGAAGGCCCTTGACCATGACCGCGAACACCGGTGAGTCGGCGAACGGTTGCTGCTCGCCGACCCCGGTGTACCCCCACGACTCGTAGAGGGCCTGTACCTTGGGGTGGGTCACGTCGACCAGGAGCACGGCGAGGTCTTCCGTGCGCTCCTTCAACAGTGCTTCGTGCAGGCGCTCGGAGATGCCGCGCTTGCGCCAGCGCGGGCGCACCATCACCTCGGACACGGCGTAGGTGGAAGAGCAGCCGTCCTTCGGCTGGTATCCGGTGGAGCGCCACCATTCGCGGCCGGGGGCGAGCGGGGCGCCGTAGGCGAAACCGGTCGGTTCGTCCTCGTCGTACGCCACGACGCAGGTGAAACCCTCCTTGCCCGACCAATGGTCGACGAACCAAGGGAAGCGCTGGTTGAACGGGTCGTCCATGGCGTCGGCATAGGCGTCGGCGTGTACGTCGATGAGCAGTTCCCGGAAGCCGTCGGGGAGGCTTCCGTGCTCGAAGTGCCTCAGGTTGATCACACTCAGCTCCATTCGGTTCGCATACGGTCCGCCCAGTCGCGTGCGTAGGCGGTGGACGGGGCCAGGGTGAAAAGGTCCCGGTGAAAGTCGCCGATGAGGACGCGCACGCGGCCTGGAAGTGGATCGCCGTCCATGATCGTGAAGACGTCGCCGGCCGTGGCCGTGGCCTGTTCGGTGTCTCCCTGGCGCAGTTGCGCGAGGGCGAGTTGAGCAGTCGCGAGGGAGCGGTTTCGGCGGAAGGCGGGTGGGATCCTGGCCAGCGCGCGGTGCGCCATGGCTTCGGCGTGGGCGTGGCGTCCGCTGCGGTTGTTGACGATGGCGCCGAGATGGTCGAGTTCGGCTTGGCTGTAGAAGGCCGTCCACTGTGGGCGGTCGCGCTCGGGGGCCTTCGCGAGAGCGTCCTGGGCCGACCCCAGTGAGCGAAGGGCGCCGCGGCTGTCGCCGAGCGCCGCGTACGCCAGAGCGGCGCGGATGCGTCCCAGTGAATCGAAGAACGGGTCCCGGCGGGCCGCTTGGGAAGCTTGTGCGGCCTGGGCCGCCGCGAGGGCTTCGTGCCAGTGACGACGTTGCGCGGCGAGACTCGCCATGCTGATCCACACACTCACTTCTGTGGGGCCGTCCTGGGAAAGCCCGGCGTACGTAGCGGCTTCGTTCAAATGTCTCTTCGCCTGGGCGAGGTTGCGGGCGTCGATGCAGGACCATGCGGCCGCATCCGTGTAGTCGGCGGCCAGCGCGTACAGGGCCCGGCGGACGCGTTCTCCGGCGTTTCGCTGCTGCAGTTCCAGCACGCTGTCGCGGCCCCTGAGGGCGGTGTTCTCCAGATCCGTGTGTCCGCCCTGCCGCTGGTCGGTCGTGACGAGTGCGTGCAGCCCGGCGGCGACCCGGGCTACGTCCGACATGCCGACCGCCCGGCGCTGGGCCACCATCGGAACTGCGGCGGCTGCGGTCCCGGTGGCCGAGGTGATGAAGGTGCGGCGCCGCACAGGGTCCTCCTGCGGGTGGTGCATGGTGCGTGGTGCGCTGAACCCTAAGTGCGCGACAGGGCATTCGAACACCCGCTCCAGGGCCGCGCATGTACGTCCGATGGGACGGCGGGAAGTCCCGTTCAGCAGGTTGCGGATCGTGCGGGCGGAGACGTCACCGGGCCTCCCGGTGATCTCTGCCAGCGCAGCGTTCATCCGGCCGGCCAATTCTTCCTGTGTGAGCCCGAGTTCCTCCATCCGGCTCTCGAGGATGACGTTCACTCCCATGTCACCGACGGTAGACGTGCGGACATGACCGAACCAGGCCACATGTAACGGGTGCGCAAAGTCTTCCGGTCCGAGGCGGTCGATGAGAGCCGACCCTTTCCTGTTCCCCGATGGCCGCCGGTCGTTGACTTGGTATCAGCTCGTCGAGGTTCCATCGCCCTTCCCTCGGCGGCATGAAGGAGAGCCCGTCACGACGCCACCGTGGCGCGGAGCGGGCGTTCACCCCGGAGGGGATGTTCCTGTGGCCATGAGCGCGGCCAGTCCTACTGCGACCGGCAACCCCGGCTACACCGAGACGATGCCGTGCAAGCCGGCGTCCGCTCGCCGGGCGCGTCTGTTCGTCTCCACCGCCCTGCACGCCTGGGGGATAGGCGAACTGACCGAGGTTGGAGTGCTGGTGGTCGCCGAGCTCATCAACAACGCCATCGACCACACTCGATGTCGAGTGGTCCGCGTCCAGGTCACCCGGCCCGCGGATGGCGTGGTGCGTATCGGCGTGGCCGACAAGTGCAAGGACGCTCCCGAGACGGGAGACCCCGACGACGACTCCGAGGAGGGGCGTGGTCTGTTCCTCGTCGAGGCCCTGAGCCGCAGATGGGGCTACGACCGGAAGCGCTGGGGCAAGGTCGTGTGGGCAGAGCTGGAAGCGCCAGCCAAGCACTGAGCCCCAAAGCCTCGGACGCCCTGGTGTGTGAGCAAACAAGGCAATCGCAGGACAGACGACCCACTGTGAAAGGAAGACCATGTTCAGTCACATGGATCGGTTCCCCACCGGCAGTCCGCTGCCGCAGGGGCACCTGACCGCTGCCCCCTGGGGCCTGCGTCGCATGGCTCCGTACCCGTCCGCCGAGGCCCCCGACTACGCGCGGGTGGAGTTGAACCCGGTAACGCAGACCGCCGGGTACTTCGACGCGTCCGGAGCGCCGGCCATGGCGCCGGGGCACGGCACGTCCTCCGGCACGAACCCCGCGACCGGCACCACGGGGCAGGGCGACCGCAACAGCGACTCCCCGGACAGCGACACGGGGAATGACACCGACCAATGACGACGATCGACGATCGTCCGGTCCTGGTCGTCACCAACCTTGACGACCCGACTGCGGACCTCGTGATCGTCGAGCTGCACGACCGGGGTGTCCCGGTCGTGCGGTTCGACGCAGGTGACTTCCCCGCCACCCTGTCGTGTTCGGCCTTTATCGGCGACACCGACGGCTGGCGGGGAAGCGTGCGGACTCCGAGCCGACGGGCCGAGCTGGGCTCCGTGCGGTCCATGTACTACCGACGCCCCTCCGGCTTTGCCTTCCCCCACCTCGACAAGCAGGACGAGCGCTTTGCCGTGGCCCAGGCCCGCTACGGGCTGGGCGGCATCCTGACCTCCCTGCCCGACTGTCTGTACGTCAACCACCCCCATCGCATCGGCGACGCCGAGTACAAGCCGGCCGGACTCGCCGCAGCGGCGGCGGCCGGCTTCGTATTGCCGCCTACGCTGATCACCAACGTTCCCGGCGATGCGCAAGCGTTCATCAAGAAGTACGGACCGGTCATCTTCAAACCGATTTCGGTTCCGCTCTATCTGGTCGGCGGCAAGGCGCAGACCGTCCCCGTGACCGAAGTGACCGCCGATGAGATCGACGACTCCGTGACCGGCACCGTGCATCTCTTCCAGAAGCGCGTGGACAAGGTCGCCGACGTTCGGGTCACAGTGATCGCCGAGCAGACCTTTCCGGTACGGATCGACTCCGGTCTCCTCGACTGGCGTACGGACTACGGCACTCACACCTACACGCCCCTCGTCGCACCGCCAGGAGTGGAGAGGTCGATGCGCGCCTACCTGAGGCACTTCGGGCTCGTCTTCGGGGCGTTCGACTTCGCCCTCACCGACTCTGGCGAGTGGGTCTTCATCGAGTGCAATCCTTCGGGCCAGTGGGCCTGGATGGAGCCGCCGACAGGTCTGCCCATGACCGCCGCACTCGCCGATCTCTTGGAAGGAGGACTTCGTGACCAGTGAGCCCGACATCGGGGAAGCGGCAGCGGACCTGCGGCGGCGGCTCGCCCACCGCTTGGAGAAGGACGGCCGACTGCGATCGCCGAAGTGGCGGGCCGCCGTGGCCGCCGTACCTCGCCACCTGTTCATCCCGCGCTTCTACCGGGAGAGTGACGCTCCGGGCGTCACCACGTGGGAGCCGGTCACGCCGGAGACCGTCGGTCAAGAGGAGTGGCTGCGGCTCGTCTACGGCGACGAGACGTGGATGACCCAGTTCGACGGCCGGGACATCGACTGGGCTGATCCGAAACCGATCAGCAACGCGGCCCCTACATCGTCGTCGACGTCGCCCGGCCTCGTGGTGCGGATGCTCGAAGACCTCGACGTGCGTGAGGACATGCACGTGCTGGAGATCGGGACGGGCACCGGCTACTCGACGGCACTGCTGTGTCACCGGCTCGGCAACGAGGCCGTGACCTCGATCGAGACGGATGAGAACGTGGCGCGCCGGGCTCGCGAAGCCCTCACCATGTCTGGCTTCACGCCCCGGCTCCTGGTGGGGGACGGCCGGGCCGGCCACCTCGACGGAGCCCCGTACGACCGGCTGATCGCCACATGCGGCTTCCGCAACATCCCTCCCGCCTGGCTGGAACAGGTCGTGCCTGGTGGCATCATCCTCACCACCCTGCGCGGCTGGATGCGCTCCCTCGGCCTGGTCAAGCTCATCGTCACCGAGGACGGCGCGAACGGCTGGTTCAGCGAGGACGACCCGAGCTTCATGATTGCCCGTCAGCAGGAAGCTCCCGAGAGCCTTGGCATGGTCCCGGGGCCCGACGACGGAACGAAGCGGGAAGCCCTCTACGGGCCGGATGTTCTCACCAGCACCGGGGCGGCGTTCATGGCACAACTCGCGGTGCCGGACGCCCGCTTCTTCACCCTGCCCGTCGACGGCGGTCCGGTCAGCACCTTCGTGCTGGACAGCGTCACTGATTCCTTCGCCGTCCTTGCGGCGACGGCCAGCGGCTGGCAGGTCCGTCAAGGCGGCCCGCGTCGGCTCTGGGAAGCCGTCGAGTCGGCGGTGGCCACCTGGGAGGAGTACGGCTCACCGAACACCGCCGCATTCGGCCTGTCGGTCACCCGATCCGAACAGGTCGTCTGGCTCGGGAACCCGAACGGCCCGCGCTGGCCGCTACCCTCCTGACATCGCTCCCACCGATCCGGCCGAGGCCGGCGAACCGCCGTTCTGACTCCGCACCTCGTACAGCACCTGCCCCTTCGGCCCCACCCCCACCTCCCGCAACGCGGGATCACCGCCGCGCAACCCCCCGTCCCCCGGATACGCCACGACCCACCGCACCCCATACCGACGCAGGACAGCCACCCGCTCCGCCCGCGCCGTGCCGGGCGCGAAGTACTCCCGCACCGCCTCCCCCCGCTCCCCCTCATCCGGCAAGAAGAAGTCCGGATAGCCGGGGGCGACCGTGTACGGCCCGTACGCCGGGATCTGGCGGGACGGGAACGTCTTCGCCATGACCACGTCTCCGTACCGCACCCGCGACGACGCCAGCCAGTCGTAACCCGCCCACGGTGGCCGGTACTTCGCGGCCACCGGCCCCGGCAGAACCCCGCGCGGCACCACATACCCCAGCGTTCCCGCCTGCGTCCACGCGCCCAGCAGCAGCGCCGCGGCCAGCAGAGCGGCGAAGGCCCTGCGTACGGCGCCCGTCTCGAAGACCTCCAGGGCCGCCGCCACCTGCGCCGGGATCAGGGCGGCGGGCAGCACCCTGCCCCACGAGTAGTGGCCGGTCAGGCCGCCCGCCGCGAACATGGCCGCGCCGAGCGCGAAGAAGATCACCAGGGGGTCGCGGCGGTCCCTGCGCCACCGCACCGCCAGCGCCGCCACCCCCAGCAGCGCAAGGCCGAAGTGCGGCAGCAGGTTCCGGTACAGGGAGCGGTGGATCTCCTCCAGGCCGCCCACCCCGAGCAGGTCGAAGAAGGAGTAGTACGGCCAGGCCACCAACACCGCGAGCCCGAGGGCCAGGCCACCGGCCACCCGCAGCAGCACCGCCCGCCCCGGCCACGGCCGCGCCCCGAGCACCATCGCCAGCGCCCCGACCGACGCGACCACCCCAGTGAACTGGTGACTCAGCAGCGTCACCGCCCACAACACACCCAGCCCCGCGAACACCCGCCACCCCGCGGCCGACCGCAACGCCTTCCGCAGCAGCGCCCAGAAGTGGAAGGAGACCCCGAGCGCGAACGTACTCGGGTACGAAACCGTCAGCGCCAGGGAGTTCAGCCCCAGGAAACCGCTCCAGTTGAACAGCGCCGGGCCCCAGAGCAGCAGCAGGCACAGCAGCGCCAGCGGCGTCACCCCGCGGCGCGCACTGAACGAACGTACGAAGTAGCCGACGCCCGTCACCAGCAGCGCCAGCCCCGCCAGCGCGGCCACCCGCAGCACCAGGAACGTGCCGAGCCCGGTCGCCTTCGCCAGGCAGCCGAGCAGCAGGGTCCAGGGCGAGTAGTAGGGGCTCGGGGTGTCGGCGTCGACCAGGGGGTTGCCGGGGTGCAGTGGGTCGTTGCGCAGGCGTTCGATCGTCGCCGCGTGGATGCCGAGGTCACCCGCCCACGGCAGGCGGACGATCACGAGGAGGAGCAGGACGAGCAGGACGAGCAGGAGCGGAACGGCGGCGTGCGGTACCAGAGCGCGCGGGGCCCGTATGCCCCCCTTAGTGGCGACGCGCATCGTGCTGGAAGACCCACGTCCGGTAGACCAGGAAGCGGAACGCCGAGGCCAGAACGATCGACAGCGCCTTGGCGATGTTCGAGCCGATCGGTCCGCTCATGTCCGCGCCGTGGTACGCCGCGTAGAACAGGACGCTCTCCATCGCGACGCCGATCCCGCTGAAGACGAAGAAGAGGGCGATCTGCCGCTTGGTGCGCGAGGCGCGGTCGCGGTACGCGAAGAAGCGGAAGCCCAGGTAGTTGGTGCCCATGGCCACGCAGCTGGCCAGAACCGTCGCGGTCATCGGGGGCGAACCGAAGCCGTGCAGAAGGAGGTTGAAGACGAGGAGGTTGACGGCGACCCCGCTGCCGCCGACCAGGCCGAACTTCACGAGCTCCAGGGCCAGCCTGCGCAGCCGCGTGAGGGGCGAGGCGGGCGCGGCGGGCGGCGCCTGCGGGACGGGCGGGGCGGCGGGCGGCGCCTCGTGCAGCGTGGGCGCCGTCATCCGCGCGCCCCGGAGCCGCGCGCGGACGCTCTCGCGTCGAGCCGCAGCTTCCACGGCATGACGATCGACTCCAGCTGCACCATCAGGTTCATCTTGGACTCGCCGACCGTGCGGTCCTCGAAGTGGATCGGCACCTCCATGACACCGAAGCCGCGGCGCAGCGCGCGGTACTTCATCTCGACCTGGAAGCTGTAGCCCGCGCTGTCCACGGAGGCCAGGTCGATGGCGCGCAGGGCGTCCGCGCGCCAGAGGTTGAAGCCGCCGGTGATGTCGCGGACGCGGGTGCCGAGGATGGTGCCCGCGTAGGCGTTGGCCCAGCGGGAGAGCAGCTTGCGGTGGGCGCCCCAGGCGTCGGAGAGCGTGCCGCCCTGGACGTATCGGCTGCCCATGACGACGCCCGCGTCGGTGGCGAGGGCGACGCCGAGCAGCTCGGCGACCTTGGCCACGGGGTGGCTGCCGTCCGCGTCCATCTGGAGGACGTAGTGCGCGCCCTCGGCGACCGCCCGCGCCATGCCGGCCGCGTAGGCCCGGCCGAGGCCGTCCTTCTCGGTGCGGTGCAGGACGGTCATACGGGCGCTGCCGTACCGCTCGGCGAAGCGCTCGGCGATCTCACCGGTGCCGTCCGGGCTGGAGTCGTCGACGACGAGGAGGCGCAGGCCGGCCAGCGGGAGCGCCATCAGGGCCTCGGCCATGCCGGGCAGGTTCCCCGCCTCGTTGTACGTCGGCATGACGACGGTCAACGGAGTGGCGGCCCAGGCTTCGGGCAGCCGTGCGGCGAGGTCCTGGGAGAGGTTCTCGGGGGTGTTCACGGTCATGGCTGGAGCCCTTCGGTGGTCCGCGGTCGATGGGTGGTCCGGTTACCTGCGCTGTGGACTTCGCTGGGGATCTCGTACCTCCGTCAGACAATCTCACCCACCTTAGACCAAATGCCCGAATTGGACGGGTATGGCGAATCTCATCACCCATTCCGCGCCACGGAGGCAACCAATCAGGCCAGGAAGAACTCGGCCCGGGGTGGCCCATACCTCCACCGGAACCGATCTGCGACACGAGCACCGCCATCGAAGACGCCGGAAAGCCCGCCCACGTTGCCCGGCGGCGCCCCCTCGCCCCCGCGCGATACGCTCGCCCATCACACCGGCCGGGCGACAGGGAGGGCGACACATGCGGGGCGCGGTTCCGAGGCCGTCGGCGGTTCCGCAGCCGCTGCGGAGCGACGACCCGCGGGAGGTGTCCGGCTATCCGCTGCTCGCGCGGATCGGCCAGGGCGGCATGGGCACCGTCTACCTCTCCCGCACCCGCGGCGGCCAGCCCGTCGCGCTGAAGCTGATCCGCGCCGAGTACACCCGCGGCCCGCAGGGGCCCGCCTTCCGCGAGCGTTTCGCCCGCGAGGTGGCCACGGCCCGCCGCGTCTTCGGCTACCACCTCATCCCCGTCGTCGACCACGACGCCGAGGCGGAGCTCCCCTGGCTCGCCACCCGCTACGTCCCCGGCCTCCCGCTCGACGACGCCCTCAGGGACCACGGCCCGCTGCCCGTCCCCACCGCCCTGCGGCTCGCCGCCTGCGCGGCGCACGCCCTGGCCGCCGTGCACACCGCGGGCGTCATCCACCGCGACGTGAAGCCGGGCAACATCCTGCTGGCCGCCGACGGGCCCTGGCTGCTCGACTTCGGCATCGCCCGGGCCGCGGGCGCCGCCACGCTCACCACCGTCGGCCGCCTCGTCGGCACCCCCCGCCACATGTCGCCCGAGCACGCGCTGGGCCGCGAGGTCACACCCGCCTCCGACGTCTTCACCCTCGGCCTGGTCATCGCCGAGGCCGCCTGCGGCCACCACCCCTACGGGCAGGGCAACGGCCTGGCCATCGCCGCGCGCATCGCCGGCACGGACCGCGAGCCCCCGGCCCTGGACGGCGTACCCGAACCGCTGCGCACCCTCGCCGCCCACTGCCTGGCCCCGCGCCCCGAGGACCGCCCGACGGCCGCCGAGACGGCCCGCCTCTGCGAGGCCGAGGCGGCGACCCCGCGCCCCCTGCGCGACTTCGCCGGGTGGCTGCCGGCGCCCGTGGCCGAGGACGTGCGGCGCATCGAGGCGGCGGCGTCCCGGCCGCCGGGCGCGGGCGTGCCGTTGGCGGAGGCGGAGACGGTCCGCGCCCTGCCGCCCACGGCGCCACTGACGGTGCGCGACGAGGAGTGGTCACGCCGCGTACGCCGTGAGACGTGAGGCGCCCGCCCGCGCACCGGCGGCTCAGCCGAGCTTGTCGACGGCCTGGTAGTACGTCCACGCCGTCCCGTCACACGTGGCCTTCGTGGCGCCGCTGTACCGAGCGCACACCCTCTTCAGATCCGCGTAGAAGGCACTGTCGACGCGGGCCTTGTTCGCGTCGAAGGTGCCCGCTTCCTTGTAGTTGCGGTAGCCGAAGTCGTGCCGGGCGCAGGACGTCTTGAAGGGAAAGCCGAGGGGGTTGTCGGGCGAGGTGGAGCAGTAGTCGGTGGTCCAGTTGAACTTGTACGCGCTCCAGGCGTCCCGGTTCGCGTTCGCCGAGACCCAGGCGTTGTAACTGCCCGCGTCGGTCCGGGTCCAGCGGCTGAGCACCTGCGCCTTGTCGGCCGGCACGGCGGCCGCCGGGGCGGCGGCGACCCCCAGCCCGAGAGTGAGGGAAGCTGCGCCCACGGCGAGGGCGGGGAGGCCGGGGAGGGCGGGGAGGGCGTGGAGTCGACGACGCATGGGAGTTTCCTCCTGCGGGGGGAAATGACGCTGACGGACGTGTCCGGAACGCGCTGCGCCCAACACGCCTTCACTGTCCAGTAGTTGACGTCGCAACACATGAAAGCGGCAACTACCACCCGGAAGTGGTCGCGAGCCCCGGCGGCCGGAACCGAATTCCCCTCACCCCACGGGAACTTCCCCCGGCATAAGCGTGTCGTAAGCTCTGAACGCTTCACGCGCCGCAGGCGTCGCGCATCCACCGGGGGAGGCTCCCAACCACCATGAGCAGCACAGAAATCCTCAGCCCCCTGGGGCCCCAGGACCCGAGAGAGGCCGCGGGCTACAGCCTCCTCGCCAGGATCGGCGAGGGCGGCATGGGCACCGTCTACCTCTCCCACACCCGCGGCGGCCAGCCCGTCGCGCTCAAGGTGATCCGCCGCGAGTACGGCCAGGACCCCGACTTCCGGCGCCGCTTCGAGCAGGAGGTCCAGGCGGCCCGCCGCGTGCAGGGCTACCACCTGGTCCCGGTCGTTGACCACGACACGAACGGCGAACTGCCGTGGCTCGCCTCCGCGTTCATCCCCGCCATCTCCCTGCACGACGCGCTCGCCGCGCACGGCCCGCTGCCCCTGCCCGCCGTCTTCCAGCTGGTCGGCTGCGCGGCCCGCGCCCTGACGGCGATCCACGCCGCGGGCGTCATCCACCGCGACCTCAAGCCCAGCAACATCCTGCTGGGCTCCACGGGCCCGTACGTCATCGACTTCGGCATCGCCCGCGCCGCCGACGCCACCCAGCTCACCCAGTCCGGCGGCCTGATCGGCACCCCGCAGTACATGTCGCCCGAGCACGCCCTCGGCGAGCAGGTCGGCCCCGCCACCGACGTCTTCTCGCTCGGCCTGATCGCGGCCGTCGCCGCCACCGGACGCCACCCCTACGGCGACGGTGGTGCCATCACCATCGCCGCGCAGATCGCGAACACGGCCCACCGGCCACCGCAACTCTCCTCGTACGACGACGAGTTGCGGCCCCTCCTGGAGCGCTGCCTCGCCGCTGACCCGGCGGACCGGATCGGGGCGGGCGAGCTGGCCGAGTGGTGCGAGCGGGCGGCCGGGCGGCCCCTGGCCCAGTTCGACGGCTGGCTCCCGCAGCCCCTCACCGCCGAGATCGCCCGCCGCGAGCAGTCGGCCCAGAACCCGCCGCCGACACCCTCGCAGGCCCCGGCCGCACCCCCCACGGCCCCGCCCCCGCCGGCCACCGGCTACGGCTACCCGCAGGCCCCCGGCACCCGGCCCCCGCAGCCCGGCCCCCACACCTTCGACCTGGCCCCGCAGCCCGCGGCCCCCGCCCCGAAGCCCCGCGGCCGCGGCCGCTTCGCCCTGATCGCCGTCGCCCTGGTCATCGCGGTCGGCGCGGGCGCGGCCGCCGCGGTGTGGGTGGTGAACAAGAACGACAAGGGCGACGACGCCGCGAAGAAGCCCGAGCGACAGACGTCGGCGCCGTCCAACACGGACAAGAAGCCCGACGGCGGCGACCCGGTGGCCGACCCCACGGCGGACCCGACCGCCCCGCCCGCCGACACGACGTACACGCTCGTCTTTGAGAACAAGCCGATGACGCTGCGCACACCGTCCAGCTCCCTGGCCTACACGTACATCGACCTCGATGCCCCGAAGGTCGACCCGACGGCCTCCATGGACAGCGAGGAGACCGACTTCCGCGCGGCCTACCAGGAGCTGACGTTCGAGCACCCGATGGGCAAGGCGTCGGGCGCCACCCCCAAGCAGTGCCGGGAGGGCGCGGAGCAGAACCCGTTCCGGGAGACGCTGTCGGGCGACGCGATCAACAGGAACGGGCAGATCGTCAAGGGCGACCGTCTCTGCATGGTCACCGGTGAGGGCAACCTCGCCATGTGGACGATCACAGGCGTGGAGGCCCCGGGCGACCCGGACTACCTCCCCGACCTCAAGGGCAGCGTCACCCTCTGGAAGCCGGGCAGCTGAACCGCCGTACGACGAGGGGGCGCCCCGAGCCGCAAGGCCGGGGCGCCCCCTTTCACGTAACGCCTACCGCCGATGACGGCTACGAATGCGTGCGCAGCAGCGTCCGCATCGTCCGCATCGCCACCGAAAGGTTCGCCAGGTCGAACGCGTCCGAGCTCTGGATCTCCTCCAGCGTCGCCCGCGCCCGGCTCAGGATCGGCGCGTTCTTCTCCTCCCACGCCTTGAAGCGCTCCTCCGGCGTGGACGCGCCGTTTCCGGCGTCGAGGACGTCCGCCGTCAGCGCCGCGTGCGCCGCGTACAGGTCCTCGCGGATGGAGGCGCGCGCCATGGACTGCCAGCGGTCGGCCCGCGGCAGCTCGATGATGCGGTCCATGAGCTGGGTGATGCGCAGCCGGTCGGCGAGGTCGTAGTAGACCTCGGAGACGGCCATCGGCTCCTTGCCCACCCGGTCGGCGACCGCGACGATGTCGAGCGTCGGGAAGGCGGACGAGAACCCGGCGACGCGCTGGGCGAGTTCGTCGGGGACGCCCGCGGCCGTCAGTTCGTCGCGGATGCCCTGGTACCACTCCAGGTCCGAGCCGCGCAGCAGGTTCGGCAGCTCGTCCCAGACCTGGGCGACGCCCTCGCTGAAGAAGGCGATGGTCTCGGCGAGCTGGAGCGGCTGCGGCCGGTTGTTGAGCAGCCAGCGCGCGCCGCGCTCGACGAGACGGCGCGAGTGCAGCCGTACGCGGGTCTGGACGTCGGCGGCGACGACGTTGTCGAGCGCTTCGACGGCGTCCCAGACCTCGCTGAGGCCGAAGATCTCGCGGGCGGCCAGCTGGGCCCGCACGATCTCCTCCAGCGAGGCGCCCGTCTCCTCGCGCAGCCGGTGCAGGAAGGTCGAACCACCGGTGTTGACCGTGTCGTTGACCAGGACGGTCGTGATGATCTCGCGGCGCAGCGCGTGCCCGTCGACCTGCTCGGGGAACTTCTCGCGCAGCGCCTTCGGGAAGTACGCGTGCAGCAGACGCCGCAGGTACGGGTCGTCGGGCAGCGTCGTCTGGATCAGCTCGTCGGCGGCCGTGATCTTCGTGTAGGCGAGGAGGACGGCCAGCTCGGGCTGGGTCAGGCCACGCCCGGAGTTGAGCAGCTCGCGGATCTGCCGGTCGTTGGGCAGGAACTCCAGGCTCCGGTCGAGGTGGCCCTGCTTGCCGAGGCGCCGCATGAACCGCTGGTGGGCGTGGAGCAGGGACGGCGACTGGGCGACGGCGTTGGCCAGGGCGGTGTTCTGCGCGTAGTTGTTGCGCAGCACGAGCTGCCCGACCTCGTCGGTCATCGCGGCGAGCAGCTTGTTGCGCTGCTTGACGGTCATGTCGCCGTCGGTGACGACCGCGTTGAGCAGGATCTTGATGTTCACCTCGTGGTCGGAGGTGTCCACGCCCGCGCTGTTGTCGATGGCGTCGGTGTTGATGCGGCCACCGGCGCGCGCGAACTCGATGCGGCCCAGCTGTGTCAGGCCGAGGTTGCCGCCCTCGCCGACGACCTTCACGCGCAGGTCGGAGCCGTTGACGCGGATCGCGTCGTTCGCCTTGTCGCCGACGTCGGCGTTCGACTCGACGGACGACTTCACGTACGTACCGATGCCGCCGTTCCACAGCAGGTCGACGGGGGCCTGGAGGATGGCACGCATCAGGTCGGCCGGGGTCATCTTGGCGACGCCGGTCTCGATGCCGAGGGCCTCGCGGATGTGGGCGTTGAGCTGGATCGCCTTGGCGGAGCGGGGGAAGATCCCGCCGCCGTTGGAGAGCAGCTTCTTGTCGTAGTCGGCCCACGAGGAGCGCGGCAGCTCGAAGAGGCGGCGCCTCTCGGCGTAGGACGTCGCGGCTTCCGGCTTCGGGTCGATGAAGATGTGCCGGTGATCAAAGGCGGCGACCAGCCGGATGTGCTCACTGAGCAGCATGCCGTTGCCGAACACGTCACCACTCATGTCACCCACGCCGACGACCGTGAAGTCCTCGGACTGCGTGTCGCAGCCCAGCTCCCGGAAGTGCCGCTTGACGGACTCCCAGGCGCCGCGGGCGGTGATGCCCATGCCCTTGTGGTCGTAACCGGCGGAGCCGCCGGAGGCGAACGCGTCACCGAGCCAGAAGTCGTACGACTGAGCGACCTGGTTCGCGATGTCCGAGAACGTCGCCGTGCCCTTGTCGGCGGCGACGACGAGGTAGGTGTCGTCCTCGTCGTGGCGCACCACGTCCGAGGGCGGCACGACCTCACCGGCGACGAGGTTGTCGGTGATGTCGAGGAGGGCGGAGATGAACGTCTTGTAGCAGGCGATCCCCTCCGCCAGCCACGCGTCCCGGTCCACCGACGGGTCGGGCAGCTGCTTGGCGACGAAGCCGCCCTTGGCGCCGACGGGCACGATGACGGTGTTCTTCACCATCTGTGCCTTGACCAGGCCGAGGATCTCGGTACGGAAGTCCTCGCGCCGGTCGGACCAGCGCAGACCGCCGCGCGCGACCTTGCCGAAGCGCAGGTGCACGCCCTCGACGCGGGGCGAGTACACCCAGATCTCGTACGCGGGACGGGGCGCGGGCAGGTCGGGGATGGCCTGCGGGTCGAACTTCATGGAGACGTAGGTGTGCGGCTCGCCGCTCTCCGTCTTCTGGAAGAAGTTCGTGCGCAGGGTCGCCTTGATGACGGTGAGGAAGGACCGCAGGATGCGGTCCTCGTCCAGCGAGGCGACCTGGTCGAGCGCGCCGTCCAGCTCCTCCAGGAGGCCGTCGGTCAGCTCGGTCCCGGCGCGCTGGCGGTCGGGCGACATGCGCGCCTCGAAGAGCGAGACGAGCAGCCGGGTGGTGTGGACGTTGTTGCGGAGGGTGTCCTCCATGTAGTCCTGGCTGAACATGGCGCCGGCCTGGCGCAGGTACTTGGCGTAGGCCCGCAGGACCATCGCCTGGCGCCAGTTGAGGCCCGCGCGCAGCACCAGCGAGTTGAAGCCGTCGACCTCGGCCGCGCCGGTCCAGGCGGCGGCGAAGGCCTCCTGGAAGCGCTCGCGGCCGTCGTCGGCGAGGTAGTCGCCGCTGCCGTTCGGGGACTTGGGCATGCGCAGCCCGAAGTCGTAGATCCACGCGTGCGCACGGTCGGCGCAGCGCAGCTCGTACGGGCGCTCGTCGGTGACCTCGACGCCGAGCCGCTGGAGGACGGGCAGCACCGCGGAGAGGGAGACCTGCTCGCCGGAGCGGTAGATCTTGAAGCGGCGCTCACCGGGGCCGGCGCCCACCGGCTCGTACAGGGAGAGCGCGAAGTCCTTGTCGCCGTGGCCGAGCTGCTCCAGGTGCTGGAGGTCGGCGACGGCGGCGCGCGGCGTGTGGTCGGCCTTGTACCCCTCGGGGAAGGCGGTGCCGTACCGGCGCAGCAGCTCGGCGGCGCGCTCCTCGCCGCACTCGGCGGTCAGCGCCTCGGCGAAGCCGTCGGCCCAGGAGCGGGCGGCGTCGACGAGCCGTCCCTCGATGCGCTCGATGTCGGCGTCGGAGAGGTCGGGGACCTCGGCGCCCTTGGGCACCCTGACCACGAAGTGGATACGGGAGAGAATCGACTCGGTGTTCCAGGCGGTGAAGTCGACGCTGGCGCCGTTCAGCTCTTCCTTGAGGATGTCGATGATCCGCAGCCGGACGCCGGTGGTGTAGCGGTCGCGCGGCAGGTAGACGAGCGCGGAGTAGTAGCGCCCGTACTCGTCCTTGCGCAGGTAGAGCCGCAGCCGACGGCGCTCCTGGAGGTAGAGCACACTCGTGACGATGGACCGCAGCTCATCGGCGGGCGTCTGGAAGAGCTCGTCGCGCGGGTAGGTCTCCAGGATCTGGAGCAGGTCGCGCCCGTCGTGACTGTTGGCCGAGAAACCGGCGCCCTTCAGCACCTCGGCGACCTTGCGGCGGATGACGGGCACACGCCGCACGGACTCGGTGTACGCGGCGGACGAGAAGAGCCCGAGGAAACGCCGCTCCCCGACCACATTGCCCTCGGCGTCGAACTTCTTCACACCGACGTAGTCGAGGTAGCTGGGGCGGTGCACGGTCGCCCGGCTGTTGGCCTTGGTCAGGACGAGCAGCTTGTGCTCACGGGCCTTGGCGCGCGCGTCGGCGGGCAGCCGGTTGAAGGAGGGACTGACCGGGTGGTGGTCGTCGCCGTGGTGCGGGTCGGCGCGCAGGATGCCGAGGCCGGTGCCGGGGACGGCGGCGAGGGAGTCGTCCTCCGTGAGGCGGTACTCGCGGAAGCCCAGGAAGGTGAAGTGGTTGTCGGCGAGCCACCGCAGCAGCTCGCGGGCCTCCTCCACCTCCTGGTCGCGCAGGTCGTCCGCGGTGGGCTCGGAGGGCAGCTCGTCGGCGATGCGCAGCGCGGCGTCGCGCATCTTCTCCCAGTCCTCGACCGTCTCGCGTACGTCGGAGAGGATCCGGAGCAGATCGGCGGTGATCTGCTTCAGGTCGGCGCGGTCGGTCTCGCGGTCCATCTCGACGTGGATCCACGACTCGACGAGCGCGTCGTGCGGCCGCTCGGCGCCCGCCTCGGCGGGCAGGACCTCCAGGAGCTTGCCGGTCACGTCACGGCGTACGACCATCTGGGGGTGGATCACCACGTGGATGCCGCGGCCCTGGCGGGAGAGCTCGTTGGTGACGGAGTCGACGAGGAAGGGCATGTCGTCGGTGACCACCTCGACGACGGAGTGGCTGCACGTCCAGCCGTTCTCCTCGACCGTCGGGGTGTGGACGCGCACGTTCGCCGTCCCCTGGGGGCGGTTCTCGGCGAGCCGGTAGTGGGAGAAGGCGGCTCCGAAGACGTCGACCGGGTCGCGGTCGGCCAGGTCCTCGGGGGCGGTGTGCAGGTAGTAGCGCTGGAGGAACGCGAGGGCCATGTCCTGGTCTGGCGTGGCCCCGCTCGTCGTCCCGGTCGGTGCACCACTCGGTAGGCGCCCCCCGACCGGGCTGTTCTCAGCTACCCGGGCGGCCCGCGCGAGCAGCTCGGTCTTGGCTTCGTCCAGCTTGGTCTGCATTGTCCTCTGACTCCTGTCGCGCGCCGTTGCGTGACGTAGAAGGAAGTGATGTGACGTAACGCCGCGGCACGGGGTCTCCGGCCGGAATCGACGTTATGCCGCGGTGCGGGAAGAGCGGTCGGCTTTCCGCCATTTTCAGCACTTGGACTGACAATCGGCCTGCCCGGCCCGGGCCGCACCGCGAAGAAGCGTCAGCGAGGCCCCGGGCACGGACGTCCTCCGTGTACCCCGGGCGCAGGGCGGAGGCACCTATGCCTCCGCGGGATATCGCGCTGATCACGGGTCAAGGCTATCGCTCCGCACCCGGTCGGAGTCATGAGCCGTATGTGTACAAAAGCAGGGTCGGAACATGGACACTCTGCACAGTGCGCAAGCGGAAGCTAAGCCTCCGCCAGGTGTACGGAGCGCACGAAGACCTCGAGCCCCCTGCTCAGGCGACGAACCGCTCCGCCACGACCACGGCCTCCTCCAGACTGTCGACCACAGGCACCCCCACCGTCTCCAGACTCGCCCGGCTGTGCGAACCGCCGGTGTAGAGCACGGCCCGCGCGCCCACATGCGCGGCGGCGACCGCGTCGTCGACGGCGTCCCCGATCACGACGACCCGCTCGGCGGCGGCGACGACGCCCTCCAGGGCGGCGAGGTGCCGCACCATCCGCTCGGCCTTGCCGGCGTGCGAGTCGTCGGTCCGCCCGTCGATCCGCACGAATTGCTCCTGGATCCCGTGCCGCCGCACGATCGGCACGAGGTGCTCGTGCGGAGCCAGCGACAACAACGACTGCGTACGCCCGTCGGCCCGCCGCTCGGCGAGCAGCCGCGCGGCCCCTTCGGCGAGCCCGCAGGTCTCCGCCCGCGCCCAGTAGTGCTTGTGGAAGACGGCGTCCATGAGCCGCCACTCGGCGTCACTCGGCAGCCGCCCCATGAGCCGCTCGTAGAACCGCGGAATCGGCACGCAGTACAGCTCGCGGTACCGCTCCAGCGTGATCGGTTCGATCCCGATCTCGGCGAAGGAGGCGTTCGTGGCCTCGATCACCGCATGCATGTCATGCAGGAGCGTCCCATTCCAGTCCCACACGATGTGCGCCCCGCGCCCCGTTGTTCCCATCCCCAAAACGTACCCTCGCCCACCGACACCGGAAGCACCACACACGGCACCAGAGAGAGCCGCACCCGCGTACGCCGGAAGGCGCCGGCGGGAACCCGCACCGCGAGGCCACGGGGAGAGAACCCGAACAGGGACGCCCCGCACCCGCGTACGCACCGAAGGGGACGCGGGGGTATGTGCGCGCGGAGCACAGTGGTGGTGCTCCCCGGGCCGATGAGCACCCGGGGCCCAAGACCGAGATGGCGAGCACGTACATACCCCCGCGGCCCCGCCCCGAAAGCGAACCGAGGGCGCGGACACCACCCCAGCCGCGCACCCGCACACCCGCGCGGGCGCGCACCCGCGCACCCGCCTCAGCCGATCAACCCAGGAATCTCCTGCGTCGCGAACCACAGCAGCTCATGATCCTCCGCCCCGTCCACCACGAACCGCGCGTCCTCGTCCCCCATGTCCGCCGCCCCCAGCGCCGCCGCGGCCGCGGCCACATCCCCCTCCGCGTCCCCCGCGTCCACATGCACCGCCGCCACCTTCCCCAAGGACAGCGCCCCCGCGACCCGCACCTCCCCGAGCGCTCCCTGATCGAGCCCCCGGTCGGGATCCGCCACGGCCGCCCCGTCCGGCACATCCACCGCGAGCACGACCCGCCGCCGCGCCGCCGCGGGATCCCCCGCCACCAACCGCAGCGACGCCGCGGCCGCCCGGTTCAACGCCGCGTACTCCAGCTCCTCGATGTCGTCCGAGACGTACCACTCCCGCAGAGCGGGGGTCACGGCGTAAGCGACCAGCGGCCCGGGCCCCACCTCCCCCGCCTTGTACGCCTCAGCGAGCCGGGGCAGGGTCAGAGGAACGTAGACGCGCATGTACGGGACCGCTTTCGCTCGCGTCCGCCGAGACGGACCTTCGTGGCCGTAGAAGAGCTCCAGGATACGTGCGGGGGTCCCCGATCGAGGCCCCCTCACCGCCCGCGAAGCCGTCCACCCCCGTCCACGGTTTCACCCGGCACCACCCCGAGAACACCGCCTCCCCGCCTCCCCCGCCCCCTGATAGGGGAACCCCGACCGCCTCCCCACCCGGCCCCGCACACCTTGCACACCACCACCTGCCCCCCGTACAAGATCCCCAACAGAAAGTTACCCACCGGTACGAAGGAGGCATCCCATGCGCAAGGTGATGACCAGGCCCCGCCCCCGCCCCTCCGCGTCCCGCCCGCCCACGGGCCGCCCACCGACCCGCGGTGACGCACGCCGCCCCTCGGACCACCGCCCCTCCGACCGCCGACCGAGGACGGTCCCGGCCCAACCGCCCCCGCACCCCACGGAGGTCTTCGCCGAACGCCTCCTCCTCGTCCTCAGCGGCCAACGCCCCCTGCACTGGGCGGCCCGCCACATCGCCAACACGGCGTACGACGAGCTGGCCCGCCTGGCAGAGCTCAACCCGCTCCGCACGGACGGCCACCGCCCCACGCTCCAGCGCGTCGGCCACTATCAGCCGCACCCCGACGCGTACGAGGTCTTCGCCCGTGTGGCGACGGGCCCGAGGCTGCGCGCACTGGCGTTCCGCCTGGCCCTGGGACCGGACAGGAGGTGGCGCTGCACGGCGGTGGAACTGGAAACGGGAAGGCAGTGAGAAGCGGAGGCAGCGAGAAGCAACGGCGGTGCGGACAGCGAGAAGCGGAGGCAGTAAGAAGCAACGGCGGTGCGGACAGCGAGAAGCGGAGGCAGTAAGAAGCAACGGCGGTGCAGACAGCGAAAAGGGGCCGGAAACAAAACCCCGGCCCCTCCGACCACGTCACGTCATACGAAACGCCGACGCCCCGCTACTTCTTGCGACGCCGCCCGCCCTTCTGAGCCTTGCGCCGCTCCGCCCGAGTCATCCCGTCCGCCTCGGACCGCACACCCGAACCATCCGTGGTGAAGTCGCCCTCGTCGACGCCGCCCTCGGCGTTCGGCGCCTGGAAGTGCAGCCGGTCGGGCCGCTGCGGGGCCTCAAGACCCTTGGCGCGGATCTCGGGCCGCGACCCGGCACCCGCACCCGCACCCGCCGGAACCGCGTCCTGCACGCCGCCCTTGGTGAGCGAGGTGGCCGCCGCCGCGTCCTCGACCGGGACCTCCTCGACCTGCTGCTCGACCTGGACCTCCAGGTTGAACAGGTAGCCGACGGACTCCTCCTTGATGCCGTCCATCATGGCGTTGAACATGTCGAAGCCCTCACGCTGGTACTCGACCAGCGGGTCCTTCTGCGCCATGGCACGGAGGCCGATGCCCTCCTGGAGGTAGTCCATCTCGTAGAGGTGCTCACGCCACTTGCGGTCGAGCACCGACAGGACGACCCGCCGCTCCAGCTCCCGCATGATCTCGGAGCCGAGCTGCTCCTCACGCGCGGCGTACTGCTCGTGGATGTCGTCCTTGATGGACTCGGAGATGAACTCGGCGGTCAGCCCCGCGCGGTCGCCCGCCGCGTCCTCCAGCTCCTCGACGGTGACCTTGACGGGGTAGAGCTGCTTGAAGGCGCCCCACAGCCGGTCCAGGTCCCACTCCTCGGCGAAGCCCTCGGCGGTCTCGGCGGCGATGTACGCGTCGATGGTGTCGTCCATGAAGTGCGCGATCTGCTCGTGCAGGTCCTCGCCCTCCAGAACGCGGCGACGCTCTCCGTAGATGACCTCGCGCTGGCGGTTGAGGACCTCGTCGTACTTCAGGACGTTCTTACGGGTCTCGAAGTTCTGCTGCTCGACCTGCGACTGGGCGGAGGCGATGGCGCGCGTCACCATCTTGTTCTCGATCGGCACGTCGTCGGGGACGTTGGCCATCGACATGACGCGCTCGACCATCTGCGCCTTGAAGAGCCGCATCAGGTCGTCGCCGAGCGACAGGTAGAAGCGGGACTCGCCCGGGTCGCCCTGACGGCCGCTGCGACCACGCAGCTGGTTGTCGATACGGCGCGACTCGTGCCGCTCGGTGCCGAGGACATAAAGACCACCCAGGGCCTTGACCTCCTCGAACTCCTCCTTGACGGCACGCTCGGCCTTCTCCAGAGCGGCCGGCAACGCGGCGGCCCACTCCTCGACGTGCTCGACGGGGTCGAGGCCGCGCTGACGCAGCTCCGCCTCGGCGAGGTCGTCGGGGTTGCCGCCGAGCTTGATGTCCGTACCACGACCGGCCATGTTCGTGGCCACCGTCACGGCGCCCTTGCGGCCGGCCTGGGCGACGATGGTCGCCTCACGGTCGTGCTGCTTGGCGTTCAGCACCTCGTGCTGGATGCCGCGCTTGGAGAGCTGCTGCGAGAGGTACTCCGACTTCTCCACGGACGTCGTGCCGACCAGGATCGGCTGGCCCTTCTCGTGCTTCTCCGCGATGTCGTCGACGACGGCGGCGAACTTCGCGACCTCGGTGCGGTAGATCAGGTCGGACTGGTCGACGCGGACCATCGGCCGGTTCGTCGGGATCGGCACGACGCCCAGCTTGTAGATCTGGTGGAACTCGGCGGCCTCGGTCATCGCCGTACCGGTCATGCCGGAGAGGCCGCTGTCGTAACCGTCGCGCTTGTAGAGGCGGAAGAAGTTCTGGAGGGTGATCGTGGCGAGGGTCTGGTTCTCGTCCTTGATGTCCACCCCTTCCTTCGCCTCGATCGCCTGGTGCATGCCCTCGTTGTAGCGGCGGCCGGCGAGGATACGGCCGGTGTGCTCGTCGACGATCATGACTTCGCCGTCGATGACGACGTAGTCCTTGTCCTTCTTGAAGAGTTCCTTGGCCTTGATGGCGTTGTTGAGGTAGCCCACCAGGGGCGTGTTCACCGACTCGTAGAGGTTGTCGATGCCCAGCCAGTCCTCGACCTTGCTCACGCCGGACTCGTGGATGGCGACGGTGCGCTTCTTCTCGTCGACCTCGTAGTCGCCGGTCTCCTCGATGCCCTTGAGGGGGTTGCCGGGCTCGCCCTTGGTGAGGCGGGTGACCAGCTTGGCGAAGTCGCCGTACCACTTGGTGGCCTGGTCGGCGGGGCCGGAGATGATCAGCGGCGTACGGGCCTCGTCGACGAGGATCGAGTCGACCTCGTCCACGATCGCGAAGTTGTGGCCGCGCTGCACCAGCTCGTCCTGCGACCACGCCATGTTGTCGCGGAGGTAGTCGAAGCCGAACTCGTTGTTCGTGCCGTACGTGATGTCGCAGTTGTACTGCTCGCGGCGCTGGGCCGGCGTCATGTTGGCCAGGATGCAGCCGACGCTCAGGCCCAGGAACTTGTGGACGCGGCCCATCATCTCCGAGTCGCGCTCGGCCAGGTAGTCGTTGACCGTGATCAGGTGGACGCCCTTGCCGGAGAGGGCGTTCAGATACGCGGGCAGGGTGCCGACGAGGGTCTTGCCCTCACCGGTCTTCATCTCGGCGACATAGCCCATGTGCAGCGCGGCGCCGCCCATCATCTGGACGTCGTAGTGGCGCTGGCCCAGGACGCGCTTGGCGGCCTCACGGACCGTCGCGAAGGCCTCGGGGAGGAGGTCGTCGAGCGTCTCGCCGTCGGCGAAACGCTCCTTGTATTCCTGGGTCAGTGCGCGCAGCTCGGCGTCGGAGAGGCTGACGAAGTCCTCTTCGATGGAGTTGACCTGGTCCGCGATGCGGTGCAGCTTGCGCAGGATCTTGCCTTCGCCTGCACGCATGATCTTCGAGAGGACGGACACGGGGGTTGGTCTCCTTGCCGGTCGGGCCTGGCATGGTCGGTTTTACTCGTCGGGCAACGGCCATCGTATGCGAGGACCCGGCCGCCCCGGGAGGTCTGCCATGAGGTCAACGGGCGAGGGGCGCCGAAGGTGCCGGGTCGTCCCCATGAGGTGGTGACGACAGGCCGGTAACGAGGTGGTGACGACAGGCCGGTAAAAACACTGGCCCCCTGCACAGGGCCCCCGCATCATCACTTGATGGAGCCCGTCACACTCACCACCGAACGCCTCTGCCTGCGCGTCTTCGCCCCCGAGGACATCGACGAGGTCCACGAGGCCTGCCAGGACCCCGACATCCAGCGCTGGACCTCGATTCCCTCGCCGTACGCGCGCGTGGACGCCGAGAACTTCATCCTGCGCGTCGTGCCGAGCCAGTGGCAGACCGACTCCGAGTACACCTTCGCCGTACGCCTCCGCGGCGGCGGCCCCCTGATCGCCGCGGCCAGCCTGCACCACCCGCGCTCGGGCACCTGGGAGGTCGGCTACTGGACGGCCAAGGAGCAACGGGGGCGCGGTTACACGACGGAGACCGTGCTCGGCCTCGCCCGCTGGGCGTTCACGGACCTGCGCTGCACCCGCCTGGAGTGGCGCGCGGAAGTCGGCAACACGGGCTCCCGGGCGGTCGCGGAGAAGGCCGGCGTCACGGTGGAGGGCGTACAGCGCGCGGGCCTGCTGAACAAGGGCACGCTCCGTGACTGCTGGGTGGGCGCCCTGTTGCCCTCTGACCTAGGCAGGGAGTCCCCGCTCCCGTACCTGCCCGCGCGGCCTTGAGGCGGGGCGGGATTCCGCCCCCGTCTGTCAGTGCCGCCGCCTATCGTTTCGACCATGACGAGCCTGCCGCGCCCTGCCATCGAACCGCGCCCCGCCATCGAACTCACCGCCGGCGAAGCCCGCCGCATCGCGCTGCGTGCCCAGGGTTTTCTCGGCGCCCCGGACCGCAGGTCGGGCGTGCGGGGTGTCCTGCGGCATCTCGGCGCGGTCCAGCTCGACACCATCTCCGTGCTGGCCCGCTCGCACGAACTCATTCCGTACGCCCGCCTGGGCGCGGTGGGCCGCGACACCGTCGAGGCGGCGTACTGGACCGAGACCCACGCCTTTGAGTACTGGTCGCACGCCGCGTGCATCCTGCCCGTCGAGGAGTGGCCGCACTTCGCCTTCCGCCGCCGCGCCTACCGCTCCCGTCCGCACTGGCACCACGACCTGCCCGACGCCGCGTATGACCAGGTCATCAAGCAGCTGCGCGCCGAAGGCCCGCTCACCGCCACGGAGTTGGGCGGCGCGAAGAACAAAGGCGAGTGGTGGGACTGGTCCGAGTCGAAGATCGCCGTCGAGCGCGCGCTGATGTACGGCGAGGTGGTGTGCACCGAGCGCCGCTCCTGGAAGCGGGTGTACGACCTGGCGGAGCGCGCGATCCCGGACGCGCTGCTCCACGACGAGCTGAGCGACGCCGAGTGCCTGCGCCGCCTGGTGCGTCTGGCCGGTGAGGCGCTGGGTGTCGGCACGCGCGCGGACATCGCCGACTATCACCGTCTCAAGGGCGAGCAGTTCGACGCGGTGGTCGCCGACTCGGGCCTGGTGCCGGTGACGGTCCAGGGCTGGTCCAAGCCGGCTTGGGCGGACCCGAAGGCCCTGGAGACGACACCGCGCGGCCGACACCGTACGACGCTGTTGTCGCCGTTCGACTCCCTGATCTGGGAGCGGGCGCGCACGGAGCGGATCTTCGGCTTCACCCACCGCCTTGAGGCGTACGTGCCCAAGCCCAAGCGGATACACGGCTATTTCGCGATGCCGCTGCTCGCCGGCGGCAAGCTCCTAGGCCGGGTCGACCCCGCGCGCGAGGGGACCACGCTGGTGGCCAAGCAGGTCACGCTCGACACCCCGAGGGCGGTAGGGCCGATGGCCCAGGCGCTGAGGGAGGCGGCATCCTGGGTCGGCTGTGATTCCGTACGGGTGGAGCGGGTGAACCGTCCGGAGCTGACGGCCGATCTGGTGCGCGCCCTTACCTGATCTCCAGGATCTTCTCCCGCATGGCGTACACCACGGCCTCCATCCTGGAATGCAGTTGCAGCTTCTCCAGGATGTTGCGCACGTGGTTCTTCACAGTGTTCTCGGAGATGAACAACTCCTTGGCGATATCGCGGTTGTTCATCCCGGTGGCGACCAGCTTCAGCACTTCCAGCTCGCGATCCGTCAGCCGGGGCGCGGGCACGAGTCTGCGCTCGTCGGTGCGCTGGATCATCGACTTGAACTCCGTGAGCAGCTTGGAAGCCATCGACGGGCTGATCTGCGACTGGCCGTCGGCCACCGCGCGAATCGCGGTGGCCACCTCGTCCGTGGAGATCTCCTTGAGGAGATAACCGGTGGCGCCCGCCTTGATCGCGTCGTAGAGGTCGGCCTCCTCGTCGCTGATCGTCAGCATGATGATCTTCGCGCTGGGCGCCACCTCCTTGATGGAGGTGCACGCCTCGATGCCGCCGCGCTTGGGCATGCGTACGTCCATGAGCACGATGTCGGGCAGCAGGTCGGCGGCCTTGTCCACCGCCTCGGCGCCGTCGCCCGCCTCGCCCACCACCTGGATGTCCTCTTCGGCGGCGAGGACGATCTCCAGGCCGCGGCGGAAAAGGGCGTGGTCATCCACCACAAGCACCCGGATGGGCTCCTTGCGTGGGGCGCCCGCGTCCGTGCCGATGCCGATGCCGTCGTCGGCACCCTGGTGACGCATCGGTCCGAAGCTGTCCGCCATCGTTCCTCCCCCATGAAGGCCGTGGCCTGTTGTGCCTCTGCTGCGCCAACCGGAGGCGGCAGCACGCCGGTTGGCCGGCCCGCCCATGATTTCATGTCCGGCGCCGCTCCGGTGCGCGCACTGGTCGCACGATGGTGCCCCTGGGGGCGCATACGCGCTCCAGGGGCACCGGCACGGCGGTCAGGGACCGGCTGCGGTCAGCCGCCGAGGGCCCCGCCTCCGCCACCCGTCTCGACGTTGGCGACCATGGGGTCGGTGTTGAGGCGGATGACGCCGTAGTCGTAGGCGTGCCGCCGGTAGACGACGCTCGGTTCCTTGGATTCGGAGTCGACGAACAAGTAGAAGTCGTGTCCGACCAGTTCCATCTCGTAGAGGGCCTGGTCGAGCGACATGGGCGCCGCGACGTGCGTCTTCTCGCGGACCACGAGGGGGCCTTCGCCCTGGATCTCCAGCGAGCCGATCTTCTTGACCGGTACGCCGTCGGGCTCTTCGTCACGCGCGAGGGTGCCGTCTCCGTTGAGGTACGCCGCGTCGGGGACCCGCTCGGCGACTTCGGCGGCGGAGAGCCTGCCGGTGCCGCGCCGGTTGTGGCGCTTCTCGTGCTGCTTGCGCAGCCGGGCGTCGAGCTTGGCCGCGGCCAGGTCGAGCGCCGCGTACGGATCGGCTGCCGCGGCCTCGGCGCGAATGACGGGCCCGCGGCCGCGGAGGGTGATCTCCACGCGGTCGGAACGGTCGGCCTGACGCGGATTGGTTTCCTTGGACACCTCGACGTCGAGGCTGATCACCTTGCCGTCGAGCCTCTGGATCTTGTCCAGCTTCAGCTTCTCGGCCACGTGCTTGCGGAACCGCTCGGGCACCTCGGTCTTGCGGCCCTTGACGACGATGTCCACGCAGAACTCCGTTCCCGGATCGCTCCGCTTCGGTGGCGGAGCATCTCCCTTTTGCACCAGGCCCCGGTGACTCCCGGAGCCTCGGACTCGGTGACTTCCACCTCCTCCCCCGTGGGCAAGATCTCCACCCCACCGGCCCGGGTGATTGCAAACCACGGTCCGGCATTCCGATATGCGAGGCGCGGCGTTCGCCATTCCTCACAACCGAACATATCTCGCCCGGGCGGAAGTCGTCACCCTCTACTGCGACGTACCTCCATTCAGGTGTATCCACCCTCTCATCACCTGCAACGAAGCAAGTTCCCCATCAGTTCCGGTTTATTTGAAAAGAACCCGGTGTAGCGGCGACAACGGCCGCGATGATCTCGTTCTCGCAGCCCATCGCATGCCTTCCTACAGCAACGGTTCCCCGGCCCCGTACGGCTTCCGCTCGCGTGTTCTCTTTCATGGGCACGGCACGTATCGCGAGCACGGCACGGAGCGCGCGCACGGCCTCCGTCAACGAGGCACCGGTGGTCATGAGGTCGTCCACGACCACGATCCGCCCGACGCCGGCTCCCATGAGCAGCCGGCCGCCCCCGGCGGTCACCTCCAGGGCGCCTGCCAGGTTGGCCTGCCGCTGCCGGGAGTCGAGCCCCGACTGATCGGTCACCGCGCGCCGTTGACGCAGCACCGCGAGCACCCGCGCCGGGGTCCCCGCTCGCCGCAGCTCACCCGCGGCGGCGAGCGCGATCCGCCGCGCCGGGTCCTGACCACGCGCCCGCACCGAGGCACGCGACGACGGCACGGGCACGAGTGACAACGGCACCGCCGTCGGCGTCGGCGTCGGCACCATGCGCCCCTGTGATCCGCCGTGAATGCCGTCTACCCACGATCGAGCGGCCGTATCACCTCGATGCGGGCTTTCCGGTGATGTGGGCGTTCCGCCCCGCAGACCGGCACGCACGGTTTCGGCCAGCGCCGCCCCCAGAGGCCTGGCGAGCCCCAGAGCGCCCCGCTCCTTGTGCGCGAGCAGCACGGCCCGCACCGCGTCCGCGTACGGCGCGGCCGCGTGCACCACTGGCAGTCCCGGCGGCTCGGGCACCGGCCGCACCCGGCACGGCGCGCTCCCGCACAGGGCGGCCCTGCACGCGGCGCAGAGCAGAGCCCGGGGCCGCCCGCAGCCCCCACACTCGGCCGGCAGCACCAGGTCGGTGAGGTCCTGCCACCACCCCCGCATGCCCCCACTGTGCCAAGGCACCGGCAGCGCGACCACCCCTGTGGAAAACCCCCTGTGGATGACGGCCCCCAGCCCCCGTCTCACCTCACCCCGGGTAGACCGGGGAGGACCCCTGCTTCACCACCGTCTGCCACTGCGACCCCGTCGGCAGCCGCACGATCCCGTCGTCCGAGTGGGCCACCAGCGGCTGCTGGTCGGTCTCGGACGCCGCGATCTCCTTGACACCCGTCAGCCCCGGCAACGTGGTGCCCGAGAGCACCGAGCCGTCGCACTGGACGTACCGCATCTGCTGGACTCCGCCGGACTCCCGGCCGACCACCACGAGGCGGCTGCCGCCCGCCCACGACATGGCGGTGACCTCCTCCATCCGGGGAGCCGCCGGGGTCGGGTCGAGCACCGAGATACGAGGCTGCGCCTTCTCACCCTGCTTGTCCTGCTCGCCCCGCTCGCCCTGCTCACCCCGTTCGACCCGGCCGATCCACAGAGACGTCTTGTCGTCCTTCTTCACCAGCAGCGCGATACGGACACCGTCGGCCGACACCCGCACCGCCTCGATGCGCCCGTCGAGGCCGGGCACCTCGACCTCGACCGGTTCGCCCTCGCCCCGGTCGAGCCAGAGCAGCCGCGCGTGCCTGGGATCACGGTCGGCCACCCAGAGGTCGCCCCGGCCGTCCCAACTGGGCGTGGAGAGACGGTCGTCCTCCGCCTTCGCCTTGCTGCGCACCTGCGCCTTGCCGAGCGTGTCCTCCCCGAACAGCGACCCCGTGTACAGCGACTTCCCGTCGAGCGACACCCCGGCCGCACGCTTCTCGTCACGGGAGACCGCCGCCGAGCGCAGCGGCTGGTCCCCGGTGCCGAGGATGCCGTTCACCGGCTCCGGGGCGGCGGTGCTCCCGGCGTTGGCCGGCATCCGCACCAGCCGGTGCTTCTCGTCGATGAAGTACTGGTAGCCGGGCCGCTCCGCGTCGCGATGCACCGCGACGCTCTCGACGTGGTTCTGGCTCAGGACACAGAGCATCGAACCGTTGGAGCGCTGCAACGTCACCTGCTCGACCCCCGAAGGGGTCAGATCCTGCAACGTGAAGAGCAGCTGCGCCGCCATCTCCCGGCACCGCGTCTGGCTGGCGCCGTCGGCCTGGCTGTTGAGCTGCACGGTCAGCCGGTTCTGGTCGTCCGGCGTCAGCGACTTTTCGGGGTCCTTGAGCCGCGTACCGCTGTCGAACCTCGAATCGACCACCTGATCGAGCCAGTTGGTCGGCCCCTCAAGCAGCGCCTTCACCGTCTCTGTCAGCGGATCGATCCGCTGACGTATGTAGATGGGGTCGGCGACGAGTCCCGTCGAGCCATTCGCGCCCGCCCCCGAAGGACCGGCGTAGTAGTACTTGTTGACGGAACGATAGATGCGCTGGAAGTCCGATTCGCCGAGCACCACTCCGGGCGGCGGCCTGTCGATGCGCCACTCCTTGCGGCCCGGGCCGCCCACCTGGCTCAGATGCACGGACTGGCTGTAGGTCGCCTCTTCGGGCCGGTACGCGTGCTGCTTGTCCACCTCGGCGACCTGTCGGCCCGTCAGGGAGAAGCGGCTGCTGCCGTCGGTCTCGTTGCCGACGTTGCCCGCGTCCGTGTTCGGGCCGTCCGCCAGGACCGTCGTGGACGCCTCCGGGTCCCACGCCTTCGACGCGCTCTTCGTCAGATACTTGCGGGCCATCGCGAACTGCGGGTCATCACTGGTCAGCGCCTCCAGGAAGCCCTGCACGATCTCCACGGGCCGCGCGCCCTCGCGCGGCGGCATCGCGTAGACGCGGACCTGCGACTGCGAGTCCGGCCGCTGCGAGGCGTCGACGGACTTCAGGTTCCCGCTGTCGGGCATCGAGGCGCAGCCGGCCAGGAGCGCCCCGCACCCGCCCAGCAGCAGTCCGGTACGCAGCGGACGCCCCCGGCGCGCACGACGGCCGCGCCGCCCCTCCCGGTCAGCGCCCACGAGTGCTCCCCCCTTCCCTCGCCGAACCGACCTCCGACTCAGCTCCTGACTCCGCCTGCGCCTGTACGAGGCCGTCCTCCGGTGGCTGGGACCACGGCTGGGACCGCGGCTGTGGCTGTTGCTGTGACCGCGGCTGTGAACCATCGCCACGCACGCCGTCGCCACCCGCCACGTCACTCTCCGGCTCGTCGTCCGCCGCCCGGCGCGACACGACCCGCGCCCCGCTGCCCGGCAACGCCGTCGGATCCACCGCCCCGGCCTGCGCCGGCCGCGGCGCTATCGGCCCCTTCGCCGGCACGGGCGGCGGCACCCTCTCGGACCCGGCGGGCATCTGCGCGGGCACCGTCGCAAGCTTGTTCCCACCGCCGACCGGCAGCCCCGCGTCGTTCAGCCCGCGGTGGCGCCGGGAGTCCTCGGGCTCCAGCGGTATCGGCGACCCCCGAAGCGGCTCGTCCGCCGTCCTCGGCAACGTAAGCCTGAACTGCGATCCACCCCCCGGCTCACCCCACGCCTGGAGCCAGCCGCCGTGCAGGCGCGCGTCCTCCAGGGCGATGGACAGTCCGAGCCCCGTACCCCCGGTGGTACGCGCGCGTGCCGGGTCCGCCCGCCAGAAGCGGCTGAACACCCGGGTCGCCTCGCCGGGCTTGAGCCCCACCCCGTAGTCCCGCACCGCCACGGCCACCGCGCCACCGGCGGCGGCGAGCCGCACCACGACGTCCTTGCCCTCGCCGTGCTCCACGGCGTTGACCACGAGGTTGCGCAGCACCCGCTCCACGCGCCGGGCGTCGGCCTCGGCGACCACGGGCTGCTGGTCCCCGACGACTCGTATGTGCGTTCCCTTGCGCTCGGCGAGCATCTCCGCGCCGCCGACGACCCTGCGGACGACCTCGCGGAGGTCTATCGCCTCCGCCTCCAGCGCGGCCGCCCCCGCGTCGAACCGGCTGATCTCCAGCAGGTCCGCGAGCAGCGACTCGAACCGGTCCAGCTGATCGGCGAGCAGCTCAGCCGACCGCGCGGTCACGGGATCGAAGTCCACCCGCGCCTCATGGATGACATCGGCGGCCATCCGCACCGTCGTGAGCGGCGTCCGCAGCTCATGCGATACGTCGGAGACGAACCGCCGCTGCATCCGCGACAGCTCCTCCAGCTGCTGGATCTTCAGCTGGAGGTTCTGCGCCATCTTGTTGAAGGCTTCACCGAGCCGCGCGATGTCGTCCTCCCCGGTCACCTTCATACGTTCCTGAAGGCGCCCGGCGGACAGCCGCTCGGCGATGCCGGCCGCCATGCGCACGGGCGTGACGACCTGGCGCACCACCAGCCAGGCGATGGCGCCGAGGAGCACCACGACGAAGAGCCCGGCGGTCGCGAGGGTGGTTCTGACGAGGTTGAGCGACTCCTCCTCCTGCGTCAGCGGGAAGAGGTAGTAGAGCTGGTACGGATCGCCGTTGAGGTCGTTGAGCCGCTTACCGATGACCAGGCCCGGCTGCGGTTCACGTCCGTCGTCGTAGACGATGCGCGTATTGGCCTGGAGGACCTCCGTGCCCTTGTCGACCCGGCCGCGCAGCTCCTCCGGCACGCTCAAGATGGGCTCCACGCCACCCGAGGCCCGCGAACCGCGCACACTCCCCGCGTCGCTCGTGGACGTCAGCGTCACCACGGCGAACGCGTTCTGACCGCCGCTGGAAAGCTGCTCGACGAGGTCCGACATCCACACGGCGGCGTTCCGCCCGTCGACTGTACTGCCGTCGGGTCCCTGCCCCTGGCCCTGCTCCGTGCTCTGCCGCGCGGCGTTGACACTGTCCTGAGCCGCCCGGAAACCTCCGTCGGCCTGGCTCTGCGACGCCTTGACCTTGGCCTTGAGCAGGCCGTTGTTCACGGAACTCATGACGGCGAAACCCAGCATGAGGACCACGCCGAGCGACATCAACAAGGTTGTGACGACGACCTTGAGCTGAATATTGCGCCGCCACAGCCGCACGGCGGGCAGCAACGGCCGGCGCACCCAGCGCACGAAGAGACGCAGCACAGGACTGCCCTGCACCCCGCCCTGCAACAGCAGCCCACCGTCGACCAGCCGCCCGAACCGGGACGCGCGCCGCGCCGGTCCAGTCCGCCCCGAGCGAGCCCCCGGATCCCCGGACGCCGTGGAGGAACTGTCCCGGGACACGTCAGCTCGGTCCGGCCTTGTAACCGACACCTCGGACGGTCACCACGATCTCCGGCCGCTCCGGGTCCCGCTCGACCTTGGACCGAAGCCGCTGGACGTGCACGTTCACCAGACGGGTGTCCGCCGCGTGCCGGTAGCCCCAGACCTGCTCAAGGAGTACCTCACGCGTGAACACCTGCCACGGCTTGCGCGCCAGCGCCACCAGCAGATCGAATTCCAGCGGCGTCAGCGCGATCGACTGCCCGTCCCGCTTCACGGAGTGCCCCGCCACATCGATGACCAGGTCACCTATGGCCAGCTGCTCCGGCGCGGGCTCCTCCGACCTCCGAAGCCGCGCCCTGATCCGGGCCACGAGCTCCTTCGGCTTGAACGGCTTGACGATGTAGTCGTCGGCTCCCGACTCCAGACCGACCACCACATCCACGGTGTCGCTCTTGGCGGTGAGCATGACGATCGGCACCCCGGACTCCGCCCTGATCAGGCGGCACACCTCGATGCCGTCGCGACCCGGCAGCATCAAGTCGAGCAGCACAAGATCCGGCTTGGCCTCCCGGAAAGCAGCCAGCGCCTTGTCGCCATCAGCTACGAACGACGGCTCAAAACCTTCACCACGCAGCACAATCCCGAGCATCTCGGCCAGTGCGGTGTCGTCGTCGACGACAAGGACTCGTCCCTTCATGCCTGACATCATCCCATTCTCGTAACAGTGACTGGGCCGCTGGTGAGGCAGGTCACTGACCTGTGACGATAGTCGTATCGGGCCCTCACTGTCTGCGGCGATCCCCGGCTGCCGCCACCGGCCGTCCGTGGTAACGACCGCCGGGTGGTACCACCCGTGACACATCAGCCCACCCGGCGACACCCGAACCCGACGGCCCACCCGCACCAGCAGCCTCAGTCCATGGGCGCCTCAGTCCATGGGCGCTCGACCGCCCGCGGCCCGGGCGCACAACCCGGCAACCCCCTCAGCCGTCACCGGCGACAGAACCCCCTCCTCCGTGACGATCGCCGTCACCAGCTCCGGCGGCGTCACATCGAACGCGGGGTTGTACGCCTGCGTCCCCAGGGGCGCCACCGGAACACCGCCTCCCGGCTCCATCCCGAACACCGTCCCCTGCGGCGCGGTGAGCTCCGTCACCTCATGACCGGCCCGCTGCTCCACCTCGATGGACGCCCCGTCCGCAGTGTCCGGGTCCACGGTCGTCACCGGCGCCACCACGATGAACGGCACATGGTGGTACCGCGCGAGCACCGCGAGCGGATAGCTCCCCACCTTGTTCGCCACCGAACCGTCGGCCGCGATGCGGTCGGCGCCGATCAGCACGGCGTCCACCTCCCCGGCCGCGAACAGCGAACCCGCCGCGTTGTCCGTGAGCAGCGTGTACGCCATGCCGTTCCGCGCCGCCTCGTACGCTGTGAGCCTCGCGCCCTGCAACAGCGGACGTGTCTCGTCCACCCAGAGCCTGCGCAGACTGCCCGCCCGGTGCGCCTTGAGCGCCACCGCGAACGCCGTGCCCTCCCCTCCCGAGACCAACGCCCCCGTGTTGCAGTGCGTCAGGATCCGATGCCCGCCGCCCGGCAGCAGCTCGTCGAGCAGGGCCAGACCGTGCGCCGCCATTTGGGCGCTGGCCCTGGCGTCCTCCGCGTGCAGCGCCCGCGCCGCCTCAAGCGCGGCGCCGGCCGCCCGCTCGTCGCCCGCACCCCCCACCACTGCGGTGCGGTACGCCGCCTGGGCCCGACGCGCGCCGTACGCGAGGTTGACCGCGGTGGGCCGCGCCCCCGCCAGTGCGTCCGCCGCCTCGTCCACGTCGAACCCACGGGCCGCGGCGAGCGCGACCCCGTACGCCCCCGCGATGCCCAGAAGGGGCGCCCCGCGCACCGCGAGCGTGCGGATCGCCTCCACCAGAGCCTGTGCGTCGGTGCACACGAGCTCGATCTCCTCGCCCGGCAGCCTGGTCTGGTCGAGGAGGACCAGTACGGGGCCTTCAGGCGGCTCGTCCCATCGGATGGCGGGGATCGCCGGGATCCCGGTCGGCCGTATGTCCTCGCTGGATTGCGCGTACTGATCAGCCATCCGCCCAGTCTGCCCCGTACCGGGCGGACAATTGAAGGTGTTCTGCCTCTACGGCACCCGGTCACCCGGCCGGTGCCCCGTGGCACGATGGCTGGCAACCTGCCGCCGCACCCGCGGACGGGCACCGTGAAGGAGCGACGATGAACGACACTCCGGGCTGGGCTTCGCCCGGATCTGCCCCCTCCGACGGACAGGACTCCGGCAAGCCGGACGCCCCCGAGCCCGCGGACGCCGGCCACCAGGGCGGCCCGTCCAAGTGGTCCAAGGAGCAGCCGCCGCCCGCCCAGTGGTCCCCGCCCGGCACCCCCGGCCCGGGCCAGACCCCGCCTCCCCCACCGCCTCCGCCCGGCCAGGGCGGCGGCTGGGGCTGGGGCGGCCCACCTCCCGGCCCTGGCGGCCCCGGAGTCCCCGGCCCCGCCGGCCCCGGCGGCTACCGCGGCTGGGGCGCCTGGCAGGGCCCGCCGCCCGCCGCCAAGCCCGGCGTCATCCCGCTGCGCCCGCTCGGCGTCGGCGAGATCCTCGACGGCGCGGTGTCGACGATGCGCGCCCACTGGCGCACGGTGCTCGGCATCTCCCTGACCGTGGCCGTGCTCACCGAAATCGTCGTCGTCCTCCTGCAAGGACTCGTCCTGCACGAGTCCGTGGACACCGATGCCCTCAACGACCCCAGCGCCACCGTCGGTGAGCTGACCCGCGCCATGGGCGACACCCTGCTGAACTCCGGAGTGGTCCTCGTGATCACCCTGCTCGGCACGATTGTCGCCACGGCCCTGCTCACGATGGTCACCAGCCGTGCGGTGCTCGGCAAGCCGGTGACGATCGCCGAGGCCTGGCGGGACTCCCGGCCCCGGCTGGCGAAACTGTTCGGCCTGACCCTGCTCATCCCGCTCATCGGCACCGCGGTCATCGCCGTGGGCATCCTGCCCGGCGTCCTGATCGCGGTGGCGGGCGCCTCCGACGTCGGCGCGAGCCTCGCCGTGCTCGGCGGCCTCGCCGCCGGTGTCGCCGCCATCTGGATCGTGGTCCGCTTCTCGCTCGCCTCTCCCGCGCTCATGCTGGAGAAGCAGGGCGTCAAGAAGTCTCTGGCCCGCTCCGCGAAGCTGGTCCGCGGCTCCTGGTGGCGAGTCTTCGGCATCCAGCTGCTCGCCGCGATCATCGCGAACGTCGTGGCGTCGATCATCGTCATCCCGTTCACCTTCCTCGCCGGCGCGCTCAGCGGCGAGGGGGTGAGCGGCTTCCTCAACGGCACCGGCGAACTGGGCTGGACGTTCCTGATCGTCAGCGGTGTCGGGTCCGTGATCGGCTCCATGCTGACGTTCCCGATCACGGCCGGGGTCACCGTGCTCCTCTACATCGACCAGCGGATCCGACGCGAGGCCCTCGACCTCGAACTCACCCGCGCCGCTGGCATCCCCGCTCAGGGACCCAACCCGTCCGGCACCCCGGGGAGCTGATGCGGTGACCGCGGCGGGGGCAGTGCTCATGGGGTTCGGAGCGGCACCGCTCCTGCCGCGCACCGGCGACGACCCACCGGTGACGATCTCGCGCGACCCCGCACGTGAGGCGGCCGAGCGCGAGCTGTCCAGGCCGATGTACCACGAGCACGACCCCAGCCTCCTCCAGCGCGCCCTGAACACCTTCTGGGACTGGGTCGACGACCTGTTCTCCGCCGCCGCGGGAGCCACCCCCGGCGGCCGGTTCGGGCTCCTCGCCATCATCCTGGCCGTGGTGCTCCTCGGCGTCGCCCTGTGGTGGCGCCTGGGCGCCCCGCAGCGCGTCCCCGCATCCGCCCCGGCCCTCTTCGACGCCCGTCCCCGCAGCGCCGCCGAACATCGCGCTGCCGCAGCGGCCCACGCCGCCCAGAGCCACTGGAACCAAGCCGTCCAGGAACGCATGCGTGCCATCGTCCGCGCCCTGGAGGAACGCGCGCTCCTTGACCCGCGCCCCGGCCGCACCGCCGACGAGGCCGCAGCGGACGCGGCCCGGCCCCTCCCCGCCCACACCGGCCGACTCCGCGCCGCCGCCCACGCGTTCGATGACGTCACATACGGCGGCCGTACCGCAGACGAAGCCGCGTACCTCCGCCTGGCCGAACTCGACCGCGACCTGGAACGCGCCAAGCCCGTACTGGCGCCTCTGACCAGCACCGCCCACACCACACCCAGCAGCAGCCACCAGGGAGCCGCCGAGTGACCGGCTCCACCCGCTCCGACAAGGTCCCCCAGCCCACCCCGCGCGCCACCGCGGACCACCCCGATACGCCGTCGCCCCCGTCGACCTCGGTCTCGCCGACGCCCCGCCACCTGTGGACCCGCTCCCGAGGCATTGTCCTCGCCGTGGTCGTCCTGCTCGCGGCGGCCGTCGCCATCGCCGCACTCCGCACCGGCGCCCAACACGGCCGCCTGGACCCCCGCTCCGCCGACCCTCAGGGCAGCCGAGCCGTAGCCGAACTCCTCGCCGAGCGAGGGGTGTCCACCCGCGTGGTCACCACCACCGCCCAGGCCGGCTCCGCGGCCGGCGCCGACACCACGCTCCTGGTGACCAACCCCGACCTGCTCACCGACGGCCAGCGCTCCCGCCTCCGCACGGCCACCAAGAACGCCGGGGGGCGCACCGTCCTCGTCGCCCCCGGCACCCCGTCGGTCGGCGACCTCGCCCCAGGGGTGACCGCCGATGCCACCCCCAGCGCGGACTCGGCGCTCGCCCCGTCCTGCTCCCTCCCCGCCGCCCGCCGAGCCGGCACCGCCGACGTGGGCGGCATCCGCTACGACACCCTCGCTCCGGACGCGGAGGCCTGTTACCTCAGCGACGGCCTGCCCAGCCTTCTGCATCTCCCCACCCCCCGTGGAAAGGGCGACACCGTCGTCCTCGGCGCCCCCGACATCGTTTACAACGACCGCCTCGACCAGCAGGGCAACGCCTCGCTCGCCCTCCAACTCCTCGGCTCCCGCCCCCACCTGGTCTGGTACCTCCCCTCACTCTCCGACGACCAGGCGGCGACCGGCTCCGAGCAACGCGGCTTCTTCGACCTGATCCCCTCCGGCTGGCGATGGGGCACGCTCCAACTCGCCCTCGCCGCCGTGCTCGCCGCCCTGTGGCGCGCCCGCCGTCTCGGCCCCCTCGTCGCCGAACGTCTCCCCGTGGTCATCCGCGCCTCAGAGACGGTCGAAGGCCGTGCCCGCCTGTATCGCGGGGCGAACGCCCGCGACCGCGCCGCATCCGCCCTGCGCACCGCCGCCCGTACCCGCCTCGCCCCCCTCGTCGGCGTAGGCCCAGCCCAGGCCCACGCACCCGAGACCCTGATCCCCGCCCTGTCCATGCGCCTTCGCACCCCCGGCCAAGATCTCCACCCCCTTCTCTTCGGCCCACCCCCGGGCAACGACGCAGCACTCATCGCCCTGGCCGACCAACTCGACGCCCTCGAAAGTGAGGTACGCCACCCATGATGGACCCGACCACTGACAACGGGCCCAGCGGCGACACCGGGCCCAATGGAGACAAGGGGCCCGACCGGGACTCCCGCGACGCACGCGCTTCCCTCGAAGCCCTGCGCGCCGAGATCTCCAAGGCCGTGGTCGGCCAGGACCCCGCCGTGACCGGCCTCGTCGTCGCACTCCTCTGCCGCAGCCACGTCCTGCTGGAAGGCGTCCCCGGCGTGGCCAAAACACTGCTCGTCCGAGCCCTCGCCGCGAGCCTCGAACTCGACACCAAGCGCGTCCAGTTCACCCCCGACCTCATGCCGAGCGACATCACGGGCTCTCTCGTCTACGACGCCCGCACCACCGAGTTCTCCTTCCAGCCCGGCCCGGTCTTCACGAACCTCCTCCTCGCCGACGAGATCAACCGCACCCCGCCCAAGACCCAGTCCTCCCTCCTCGAAGCGATGGAGGAACGCCAGGTCACCGTCGACGGCACCCCGCGACCGCTCCCCGAGCCCTTCCTCGTGGCCGCCACCCAGAACCCCGTCGAGTACGAGGGCACCTACCCCCTCCCCGAAGCCCAACTGGACCGCTTCCTCCTCAAACTGACGGTCCCTCTCCCCTCCCGCCAGGACGAGATCGACGTCCTCACCCGCCACGCCGAGGGCTTCGACCCCCGCGACCTGCGCGCCGCTGGCGTACGCCCCATCGCGGGCCCCGCCGACCTCGAAGCCGCCCGCGCCGCGGTCGCCAAGACCTCCATCTCCCCCGAGATCACCGCCTACGTCGTCGACGTATGCCGCGCGACCCGCGAATCGCCCTCCCTCAACCTGGGCGTGTCCCCCGGGGCGCCACCGCCCTGCTCTCCACCGCACGCGCCTGGGCCTGGCTCACCGGCCGCGACTACGTCATTCCGGACGACGTCAAGGCCCTGGCCCTCCCCACACTCCGCCACCGCGTCCAGCTCCGCCCTGAGGCCGAGATGGAAGGCGTGACCACGGACTCCGTGATCAACGCGATCCTCGCCCACGTCCCGGTCCCCCGCTGATGGCTCTGACCGGACGCGCCGCCCTCCTGGCCGCCCTGGGCACACTCCCCGTGGGCCTCTGGGACCCCAGCTGGACCGGCGTCCTCGCCGTCAACACCCCGCTGGCTCTGGCCTGCGCCTGCGACTTCGCCCTGGCCGCGCCCGTACGCCGCCTCGGCCTGATCCGCTCCGGCGACACGTCGGTACGCCTCGGAGAAGCCGCCGATGTCGAGATCACCGTCACCAACCCCTCCGGCCGCCCCCTGCGCGTCGACCTCCGCGACGCCTGGCCACCCAGCAGCTGGCAGCCAGGTACCGAGACGGCCGCCTCCCGCCACCGCCTGATGATCCCGGCCGGCGAACGCCGCCGCCTCACGACCCACCTGCGCCCCACTCGACGCGGCGACCACCACGCGGACCGCGTGACCATCCGCTCGTACGGCCCGCTGCGCCTCTTCGCCCGCCAGGGCACCCACAAGGTCCCCTGGACCCTACGAGTCCTACCGCCCTTCGCCAGCCGAAAGCACCTCCCCTCCAAACTGGCCCGCCTGCGCGAACTCGACGGCCGCACCAGCGTCCTGACGCGCGGCCAGGGAACCGAGTTCGACAGCCTCCGCGACTACGTCCCCGGCGACGACACCCGCTCCATCGACTGGCGAGCCACGGCCCGCCGCTCCACGGTCGCGATCCGCACCTGGCGCCCGGAACGCGACCGGCGCATCCTCTTGGTCCTCGACACCGGCCGTACCTCAGCCGGCCGCGTCGGCGACGCCCCGCGCCTCGACGCCTCCATGGACGCCGCCCTGCTCCTCGCCGCCCTGGCCTCCCGCGCCGGCGACCGAGTGGACCTCCTCGCGTACGACCGTCGAGTACGAGCCCTGGTCCAAGGCCGCTCAGCAGGCGACGTCCTGCCCTCCCTGGTCAACGCCCTGGCAACGCTGGAGCCCGAACTCATCGAGACGGACGCCCGGGGCCTCACATCGACGGTCCTGCGCACAGCGCCGCGCAGTTCCCTGATCGTGCTGCTCACCAGCCTCGACAAGGCCCCGGTCGAAGAGGGCCTGCTTCCCGTACTTTCTCGGCTCACCAAGCGTCATAAGGTCCTCGTCGCATCGGTGGCCGACCCGCACATCGAAGAAATGGCGACGGGCCGCGGAACAGTGGAAGCGGTATACGACGCGGCAGCCGCTGCGCAATCCCAGTCGGAACGCCACCACACGGCCGAGCAGCTCACCCGCCGTGGCGTCACAGTCGTGGACGCACCCCCCAACGACCTGGCCCCCGCATTGGCCGACACCTATCTCTCCCTCAAAGCAACCGGCCGCCTCTGAGAAAAAGCCCCACGCTCGGCGGGCAGGGGTAAACGCAAAAAAGCCTCAGGCCCCGGACATTGTCCAGGGCCTGAGGCTTTATCAAATTTAGTTCGGCGGCGTCCTACTCTCCCACAGGGTCCCCCCTGCAGTACCATCGGCGCTGTGAGGCTTAGCTTCCGGGTTCGGAATGTAACCGGGCGTTTCCCTCACGCTATGACCACCGAAACACTATGAAACTGACAACCGCACCATGCGTGACCACACATGGGGTTGTTCGTGGTTTCAGAACCAACACAGTGGACGCGAGCAACTGAGGACAAGCCCTCGGCCTATTAGTACCAGTCACCTCCACCCGTTACCGGGCTTCCAGATCTGGCCTATCAACCCAGTCGTCTACTGGGAGCCTTAACCCCTCAAAGGGGGTGGGAATACTCATCTCGAAGCAGGCTTCCCGCTTAGATGCTTTCAGCGGTTATCCTTTCCGAACGTAGCCAACCAGCCATGCCCTTGGCAGGACAACTGGCACACCAGAGGTTCGTCCGTCCCGGTCCTCTCGTACTAGGGACAGCCCTTCTCAATATTCCTACGCGCACAGAGGATAGGGACCGAACTGTCTCACGACGTTCTAAACCCAGCTCGCGTACCGCTTTAATGGGCGAACAGCCCAACCCTTGGGACCGACTCCAGCCCCAGGATGCGACGAGCCGACATCGAGGTGCCAAACCATCCCGTCGATATGGACTCTTGGGGAAGATCAGCCTGTTATCCCCGGGGTACCTTTTATCCGTTGAGCGACGGCGCTTCCACAAGCCACCGCCGGATCACTAGTCCCGACTTTCGTCCCTGCTCGACCCGTCGGTCTCACAGTCAAGCTCCCTTGTGCACTTACACTCAACACCTGATTACCAACCAGGCTGAGGGAACCTTTGGGCGCCTCCGTTACTCTTTGGGAGGCAACCGCCCCAGTTAAACTACCCATCAGACACTGTCCCTGATCCGGATCACGGACCGAGGTTAGACATCCAGCACGACCAGAGTGGTATTTCAACGGCGACTCCACACACACTGGCGTGCATGCTTCACAGTCTCCCACCTATCCTACACAAGCCGAACCGAACACCAATATCAAACTGTAGTAAAGGTCCCGGGGTCTTTCCGTCCTTCTGCGCGAAACGAGCATCTTTACTCGTAGTGCAATTTCACCGGGCCTATGGTTGAGACAGTCGAGAAGTCGTTACGCCATTCGTGCAGGTCGGAACTTACCCGACAAGGAATTTCGCTACCTTAGGATGGTTATAGTTACCACCGCCGTTTACTGGCGCTTAAGTTCTCAGCTTCGCACACCCGAAAGTGCACTAACCGGTCCCCTTAACGTTCCAGCACCGGGCAGGCGTCAGTCCGTATACATCGCCTTACGGCTTCGCACGGACCTGTGTTTTTAGTAAACAGTCGCTTCTCGCTGGTCTCTGCGGCCACCCCCAGCTCAGAGTGCAAGACTCATCACCGGTGATGGCCCCCCTTCTCCCGAAGTTACGGGGGCATTTTGCCGAGTTCCTTAACCATAGTTCACCCGAACGCCTCGGTATTCTCTACCTGACCACCTGAGTCGGTTTAGGGTACGGGCCGCCATGAAACTCGCTAGAGGCTTTTCTCGACAGCATAGGATCATCCACTTCACCACAATCGGCTCGGCATCAGGTCTCAGCCTTATGTGCGACGGATTTACCTACCGCACGGCCTACACCCTTACCCCGGGACAACCACCGCCCGGGCTGGACTACCTTCCTGCGTCACCCCATCACTCACCTACTACAAGTCTGGTCCGTCGGCTCCACCACTTTCCATTCCCCGAAGGGTCCGGAACGGCTTCACGGACTTAGCATCGCCTGATTCAATGTTTGACGCTTCACAGCGGGTACCGGAATATCAACCGGTTATCCATCGACTACGCCTGTCGGCCTCGCCTTAGGTCCCGACTTACCCTGGGCAGATCAGCTTGACCCAGGAACCCTTAGTCAATCGGCGCACACGTTTCTCACGTATGTATCGCTACTCATGCCTGCATTCTCACTCGTGAACCGTCCACCACTGCCTTCCGGCGCAGCTTCACCCGGCACACGACGCTCCCCTACCCATCCCAGCGGGCGTTGGCCCTCATGCTGAAATGACACGACTTCGGCGGTACGCTTGAGCCCCGCTACATTGTCGGCGCGGAATCACTAGACCAGTGAGCTATTACGCACTCTTTCAAGGGTGGCTGCTTCTAAGCCAACCTCCTGGTTGTCTGTGCGACTCCACATCCTTTCCCACTTAGCGTACGCTTAGGGGCCTTAGTCGATGCTCTGGGCTGTTTCCCTCTCGACCATGGAGCTTATCCCCCACAGTCTCACTGCCGCGCTCTCACTTACCGGCATTCGGAGTTTGGCTAAGGTCAGTAACCCGGTAGGGCCCATCGCCTATCCAGTGCTCTACCTCCGGCAAGAAACACACGACGCTGCACCTAAATGCATTTCGGGGAGAACCAGCTATCACGGAGTTTGATTGGCCTTTCACCCCTAACCACAGGTCATCCCCCAGGTTTTCAACCCTGGTGGGTTCGGTCCTCCACGACCTCTTACAGCCGCTTCAACCTGCCCATGGCTAGATCACTCCGCTTCGGGTCTTGAGCGCGCTACTGAATCGCCCTATTCGGACTCGCTTTCGCTACGGCTTCCCCACACGGGTTAACCTCGCAACACACCGCAAACTCGCAGGCTCATTCTTCAAAAGGCACGCAGTCACGAGGATGGAGCAAGCTCCATCCCGACGCTCCCACGGCTTGTAGGCACACGGTTTCAGGTACTATTTCACTCCGCTCCCGCGGTACTTTTCACCATTCCCTCACGGTACTATCCGCTATCGGTCACCAGGGAATATTTAGGCTTAACGGGTGGTCCCGCCAGATTCACACGGGATTTCTCGGGCCCCGTGCTACTTGGGTGTCTCTCAAACGAGCCGCTGATGTTTCGACTACGGGGGTCTTACCCTCTACGCCGGACCTTTCGCATGTCCTTCGCCTACATCAACGGTTTCTGACTCGTCTCACAGCCGGCAGACTGTGAAAGAGAGATCCCACAACCCCCACGACGCAACCCCTGCCGGGTCTCACACGTCGTAGGTTTGGCCTCATCCGGTTTCGCTCGCCACTACTCCCGGAATCACGGTTGTTTTCTCTTCCTGCGGGTACTGAGATGTTTCACTTCCCCGCGTTCCCTCCACACTGCCTATGTGTTCAGCAGCGGGTGACAGCCCATGACGACTGCCGGGTTTCCCCATTCGGAAACCCCCGGATCAAAGCCTGGTTGACGACTCCCCGGGGACTATCGTGGCCTCCCACGTCCTTCATCGGTTCCTGGTGCCAAGGCATCCACCGTGCGCCCTTAAAAACTTGGCCACAGATGCTCGCGTCCACTGTGCAGTTCTCAAACAACGACCAACCACCCATCACAGCCCGCAAAAGCGAACCTACACTGGGGTCGGCATTGAGGTCGGGAACAAGCCCGTACCCTCAGATACCCAACAGCGTGCCCGACCAGTCCCCGTCCGAAGATCATGCTTTCCACGCCCTTACGAGCAGTACTTGCAGCCTCCGACCCGAGAAACAGGCCGAGTAGTCAACGTTCCACCCATGAGCAACCAGCATCAGACATTCGCCGATGTACTGGCCTCTGACCTCACCCCGAAGGGATCGGTAAGAAGTGCTCCTTAGAAAGGAGGTGATCCAGCCGCACCTTCCGGTACGGCTACCTTGTTACGACTTCGTCCCAATCGCCAGTCCCACCTTCGACAGCTCCCTCCCACAAGGGGTTGGGCCACCGGCTTCGGGTGTTACCGACTTTCGTGACGTGACGGGCGGTGTGTACAAGGCCCGGGAACGTATTCACCGCAGCAATGCTGATCTGCGATTACTAGCAACTCCGACTTCATGGGGTCGAGTTGCAGACCCCAATCCGAACTGAGACAGGCTTTTTGAGATTCGCTCCACCTCACGGTATCGCAGCTCATTGTACCTGCCATTGTAGCACGTGTGCAGCCCAAGACATAAGGGGCATGATGACTTGACGTCGTCCCCACCTTCCTCCGAGTTGACCCCGGCGGTCTTCTGTGAGTCCCCATCACCCCGAAGGGCATGCTGGCAACACAGAACAAGGGTTGCGCTCGTTGCGGGACTTAACCCAACATCTCACGACACGAGCTGACGACAGCCATGCACCACCTGTACACCGACCACAAGGGGGGCACCATCTCTGATGCTTTCCGGTGTATGTCAAGCCTTGGTAAGGTTCTTCGCGTTGCGTCGAATTAAGCCACATGCTCCGCTGCTTGTGCGGGCCCCCGTCAATTCCTTTGAGTTTTAGCCTTGCGGCCGTACTCCCCAGGCGGGGAACTTAATGCGTTAGCTGCGGCACCGACGACGTGGAATGTCGCCAACACCTAGTTCCCACCGTTTACGGCGTGGACTACCAGGGTATCTAATCCTGTTCGCTCCCCACGCTTTCGCTCCTCAGCGTCAGTAATGGCCCAGAGATCCGCCTTCGCCACCGGTGTTCCTCCTGATATCTGCGCATTTCACCGCTACACCAGGAATTCCGATCTCCCCTACCACACTCTAGCTAGCCCGTATCGAATGCAGACCCGGGGTTAAGCCCCGGGCTTTCACACCCGACGTGACAAGCCGCCTACGAGCTCTTTACGCCCAATAATTCCGGACAACGCTTGCGCCCTACGTATTACCGCGGCTGCTGGCACGTAGTTAGCCGGCGCTTCTTCTGCAGGTACCGTCACTTTCGCTTCTTCCCTGCTGAAAGAGGTTTACAACCCGAAGGCCGTCATCCCTCACGCGGCGTCGCTGCATCAGGCTTTCGCCCATTGTGCAATATTCCCCACTGCTGCCTCCCGTAGGAGTCTGGGCCGTGTCTCAGTCCCAGTGTGGCCGGTCGCCCTCTCAGGCCGGCTACCCGTCGTCGCCTTGGTGAGCCATTACCTCACCAACAAGCTGATAGGCCGCGGGCTCATCCTTCACCGCCGGAGCTTTTAACCTCCACTCAGGAGAGTGGAGGTGTTATCCGGTATTAGACCCCGTTTCCAGGGCTTGTCCCAGAGTGAAGGGCAGATTGCCCACGTGTTACTCACCCGTTCGCCACTAATCCCCACCGAAGTGGTTCATCGTTCGACTTGCATGTGTTAAGCACGCCGCCAGCGTTCGTCCTGAGCCAGGATCAAACTCTCCGTGAATGTTTTCCCGTAATCGGGATGAACACCACGAGAGCGGAACGGTCGGGAGGAATAATCCCGTCCGTTCACAGCGTCCTCGCTGTGTGCCTTCCGTGGAAGGACTTTTTCAAAGGAACCTCAACTCACCGAAGTGAGCCGGGGTATCAACATATCTGGCGTTGACTTTTGGCACGCTGTTGAGTTCTCAAGGAACGGACGCTTCCTTCGTACTCACCCTCTCGGGCTTTCCTCCGGGCGCTTCCCTTCGGTGTTTCTTTTGTTCTTGCGTTTCCGACTCTATCAGACTCTTTCGTGTCCGATTTCCTCGGTGCCTTTCCGGTTCCCGCTCCGGCCTTTCGGCTTTCGCGTTTCCCTTTCCGGCGGTTCCGACTTTATCAGAAGTTTTCGGCCGGTCTTACCGGGTCGAAGTTCCGATTGAATCGGGGGCGGCTCCTCAATTGATGTAATTCGAGAAGCAGGCCGACTTTAACTGTTGCCTCTGGCGCTTGTCCAGTTCTAGGCAACTGTTCGAATCTACCTCCCCAGTCCTTCCGTGTCAACGGTTTTCCCGGGGCGAAGAGGAGACTAGCAGCTCAGCAGGGTCGTACGCACATCACGCTGCCGTGGGGGCCGAGGCGCTGCGGTCGGTGCGGTCCAGGTCTCCCGTGTCACCCGCACGGGCCGCCCTGCCGCCCAGGACGTAGACGTAGGCGAGGAAGGCCAGTTCGGCGGCGACGCCGATGGCGATGCGGGCCCAGGTCGGCAGGCCCGAGGGCGTGACGAAGCCTTCGATGGCGCCCGATACGAACAGGACCAGTGCCAGGCCGATCGCCATGCCGAGGGCTGCGCGGCCTTCCTCGGCCAGGGCGGTGCGGCGGGTGCGCGGGCCCGGGTCGATGACGGTCCAGCCGAGGCGCAGGCCTGTGCCCGCGGCTACGAAGACGGCGGTCAGCTCCAGGAGGCCGTGGGGCAGGACCAGGCCGAGGAAGGTGTCGAGCCGGCCGGCCGATGACATCAGGCCGATGCCCACCCCCAGGTTGAGCATGTTCTGGAAGAGGATCCAGATGACGGGGAAGCACAGGAAGGCGCCCAGGACGAGACACATAGCGGCGGCCTGGGCGTTGTTCGTCCAGACCTGGGCCGCGAAGGACGCCGCCGGGTGGCTGGAGTAGTACGTCTCGTACTGGCCGCCGGGGCGGGTGAGCTCGCGCAGTTCACTGGGGGCAGCGATGGAGGACTGGACCTCCGGGTGCGTGGCGATCCACCAGCCGATGACTGCCGCGAGGGCCGTTGAGAGCAGGGCGGTCGGGACCCACCAGTGGCGGGAGCGGTAGACCGCCGCGGGGAAGCCGTGGGTCAGGAAGCGGGTCACGTCGTGCCAGGAGGCACGGCGTGTGCCGGTCACGGCGCTACGCGCGCGTGCGACGAGGTGGGTCAGTCGTCCGGTGAGCTGTGGGTCCGGTGCGCTGGACTGGATCAGGGAGAGGTGGGTGGCGGCACGCTGGTAGAGGGTGACGAGTTCGTCCGCTTCGGCTCCGGAGAGGCGGCGTTGGCGGCGTAGCAGGGCCTCCAGGCGGTCCCACTCGGCTCGGTGGGCGGACACGAAGACGTCGAGGTCCATCGGACGGCTGCTCCTCGTACTGCGGCGCGTGGTTGCTCAGCTTGGCAGACTGGCCAGTCCTAGGGCAGGGCAGGGAAGGGCGGCGGGCGTGAACGAGCTTGTGACGGGTGAGGCGGTGGCGCTGGAGCTGCGTCCCGCGAAGCTGCCGAGCCGGGCGCTGGCCGTGTTGATCGACATGGCGGTGGCGTGGGCCGTCTATCTCGCGGTGACCGTCGGAGTCATCGCTTCGACGTCCTCGTTGGATGACGCCGCTGCTGCCGCGGTGGCTGTCGCCAGTTTCGTACTCACTCTGGTCGGTGGTCCCATCGCGGTGGAGACGCTCAGTCATGGACGGTCGCTGGGGAAGCTGGCGTGCGGGCTTCGGGTGGTGCGGGACGACGGGGGGCCCATCCGGTTCCGGCACGCGTTGGTGCGGGGGGCCATCGGGGTCGTTGAGATTCTGCTGACCTTCGGGGTCGTGGCGTGTATCGCGTCGCTCGTGTCGGCGCGGGGGCGGCGGCTCGGGGACGTGTTCGCGGGAACCTTGGTGGTGCGCGAGCGCGTTCCCGCGGGGCGGACCGCTTTTGTGGCTCCGCCGCCGCCTTGGCTGGTGGGGCGGTTCTCCAGGCTCGATCTGTCCGGGGTCCCCGAGGGACTGTGGCTCGCGATCCGGCAGTACCTGACGCGGATGGGGCAGTTGGACCCGCAGGTGGGCTGGGCGATGGCGGAGCGGCTGGCCGGGGATCTCGCGGAGCGTACGGGGGCTCCGGCGCCGCAGGGTGTGCCGCCTGCCGCGTACCTGGCGGCCGTGGTGCATGAGCGGCAGGCGCGGGACGCGCGGCGGGCCTTCGGCGGGGCGGCACTCACTGGCGGCGGTGCTGCCGGGCCGGAAGCGGGGCCGGCGCCGGCTTCCCGCCCCTGTTCGGTTCCGGGCCTGGGGCCGGGGCCGGGTACAGCCCTGCGCCTGGCCACAGTTCCGCGTACGGCGGTGGCGGCGCCGCCCCGCTTCCGCCGCGCTCCGCCGCTCCCGGTGCCGTGTCGGCGCCGGAGCCGCGCGGGGGCGATGAGGCCGCGCCTCCGGCCACGGGGTTCGTGCCGCCCGCTTAGCCGGTCAGGGCGTGCGGAGGGGCAGCGGAGGGCGTCAGGCGAAGGTCGAGGGTGGGGTTTCGAGGTGTTCCAGCTCGATGCCGGGGGCCGAGAGGACGACGTCCCCGGTGATGTGGACCGCGTGCTGTTCGCCGGTGTCCAGGGCCGTGACCTGGTATTCGTCCACGATCAGCGGGCCGTTGTCAGTGGCGTGTGCTTCGCTTTTCAGCAGGGCCCAGGACTGGTCGAGGGTGCGGGGGGCGAGGACCGGGTCCGTGAAGGCGACCAGGCGGACGCGGGTCGCGGGGGAAGCGGAGGTCAGCCGCAGCAGCCGGGCCGTCGCGACGAGGAAGGCGGGGGATGTGCCGGTGAAGGCGTGGGCGGGTGCGTTGTCCTCGGTGGCGTGGGCGCCGGTGGGGTCGGTGCGGACCCAGGTGACGCCGTTGAGGGCGGCGGCGCGGACCTGCCAGTCGCCCGCGTGCAGTTCGAGACGGATGGGGCGGCCCCGGTCGTCGAGTGCGAGGTCGACGGAGCCCGCGGGGGTGCCGGAGGGGGCGGTTCGCTGGGAGACGTAGCGCCAGCCGGAGGGGCCGGGTGCGCAGTGGAAGTGTTCTTCGCCGAGAGGGGTGTGATCGTGCGGATCGTGGAGCGAATAACGGCCGCGGGGCATGGCTGGGGTCCTCCGGGAAAGGGGGCAGGCCCCCGCCGCGGGGGCGAGGGCCTGCTGAGGTGGTGCTGACCGGCGGCCGGTCGGCTGTCAGTAGCGGTAGTGGTCGGGCTTGAACGGGCCCTCTACCTCGACGCCGATGTACGCGGCCTGCTCGGGGCGGAGCGTCGTGAGCTTCACGCCGAGCGAGTCCAGGTGGAGGCGGGCGACCTTCTCGTCCAGGTGCTTGGGGAGCACGTAGACGTCGGTCGGGTACTCCTCCTGCTTGGTGAACAGCTCGATCTGGGCCAGGGTCTGGTCCGCGAACGAGTTGGACATCACGAAGGACGGGTGGCCGGTCGCGTTGCCCAGGTTGAGCAGGCGGCCCTCGGACAGCAGGATGAGGACCTTGCCGTCGGGGAACGTCCAGGTGTGGACCTGCGGCTTGACCTCGTCCTTGACGATGCCGGGGATGGCGGCCAGGCCGGCCATGTCGATCTCGTTGTCGAAGTGGCCGATGTTGCCCACGATCGCCTGGTGCTTCATCTTGGCCATGTCGGAGGCCATGATGATGTCCTTGTTGCCGGTCGTGGTGATGAAGATGTCGGCCTTGTCGACGACCTCGTCGAGCGTCGTGACCTGGTAGCCGTCCATCGCCGCCTGGAGCGCGCAGATCGGGTCGATCTCGGTGACGATCACGCGGGCGCCCTGGCCGCGCAGGGACTCCGCGCAGCCCTTGCCCACGTCGCCGTAGCCGCAGACGACGGCGGTCTTGCCGCCGATCAGGACGTCCGTGGCGCGGTTGATGCCGTCGATCAGCGAGTGGCGGCAGCCGTACTTGTTGTCGAACTTCGACTTCGTCACGGCGTCGTTCACGTTGATCGCCGGGAAGAGCAGCGTGCCGTCACGGTGCATCTCGTACAGGCGGTGGACGCCGGTCGTGGTCTCCTCGGTCACGCCGCGGATCTCCGAGGCGAGCTGGGTCCACTTCTGCGAGCCGTCGGTGATGGTGCGGTTGAGGAGCTCCAGGATGACGCGGTGCTCGTCGTTCTCGGCGGTGTCGACGGACGGGACCTTGCCGTCCTTCTCGTACTCGACGCCCTTGTGGACCAGGAGCGTGGCGTCGCCGCCGTCGTCCAGGATCATGTTCGGGCCGCCGGTGGGGGTGTTCGGCCAGGTCAGGGCCTGCTCCGTGCACCACCAGTACTCCTCCAGGGTCTCGCCCTTCCAGGCGAAGACCGGGACGCCCTGGGGGTTGTCCGGGGTGCCGTTCGGTCCGACGGCGATGGCCGCGGCGGCGTGGTCCTGGGTGGAGAAGATGTTGCAGGAGGCCCAGCGGACCTCGGCGCCGAGGGCGACGAGGGTCTCGATGAGCACGGCGGTCTGCACGGTCATGTGCAGGGAGCCGGTGACGCGGGCGCCGGCGAGCGGCTGGGTGGCGGCGTACTCCTTGCGGATCGCCATCAGGCCGGGCATCTCGTGCTCGGCGAGGGTGATCTCCTTGCGGCCGAACTCGGCGAGGGAGAGGTCGGCGACCTTGAAGTCCTGGCCGTTGGTGGCAGTCGTCATGAGTGAGCTGCTCCTCGTGGGGTTGGTCGAGGGTGGGCATGGCTGACCTGCGGCGTCGGGTACAAGGGTGTACCGGCGCGCGCGGCGCAGTCCGTCGGAGGCCCTCTCTCCCTCGGCCGGTCCGTGCGGGGACCGCCCGACCGCCATCAGCAGCGACGTCTGGCTCACCCACAAAGCTACACGGGTGGGTCGGCGAGCCCCAGCCCGCCTCTGGACACCCCTTTGACACTTCTCTGGGCACGGCTCACCGAGGGAAAGCCGTCAGACCCGGACGAAAGGGGACGTATGCGCGGACGTATGCGCGGACGATTGCGCTTTTTGATCCTGTGCCGACGTGTTGCAGGATGCCTTGGGATCGTGTCGCACGCCGCCTCGGCGAAGGGGTCGCAGGATGGCTTGGGAGCGGGGACGGGTGCGCGCGGTCTTGTCCGGCAAAGGCGTTAGGAGATCTACGTGACCAGTCCGGCCGACCCTCCCTCGGGCGAGGGCACCAGCGGGCAGCGGCGGCTGAAGCTGCTCGCGGTGACCGCTTGCCCGACCGGCATCGCCCACACGTACATGGCGGCGGAGAAGCTCTCGCAGGCCGCGGAGAGCCTCGGGATCGACATGAAGGTGGAGACTCAGGGTTCCATCGGTGCCGAGAACGTCCTGTCTGACAACGATGTCAGAGGTGCGGACGGCGTCATCATCGCGGCGGACAAGGACGTGGACCGTAGTCGTTTCGCGGGCAAGCGGGTGCTCTCCGTCGGGGTGTCCGAGGGCATCAGCCACCCGGAGCGGCTGATCGAGCGGGTGCGGAGCGCGCCTGTGTACGAGGGTGGCTCCGCCGGAGCCGCCGGAGCCTCTGGAACTGCTGGTCCTGCTGGTTCCGCTGCCGGGGGCGGGAGCGGTCGGGAGCGGAGCGCCGCGTACAAGGCGCTGATGAACGGCGTCTCGTACATGATTCCGTTCGTGGTGGTCGGCGGATTGCTGATCGCGATCTCGTTGGCGCTGGGCGGCGATGCCACGTCCAAGGGCTATGTGATCCCGGAGGGGACCTTCTGGGCACACGTGAACGCCATCGGGGTCATCGGGTTCACACTGATGGTGCCGATCCTGTCCGGTTACATCGCGTACGCCATCGGGGACCGGCCCGCGCTGGTGCCGGGCATGATCGGCGGGTGGATCGCCAACACCGGTGAGCTGTACGACTCCAAGGCGGGGGCCGGTTTCATCGGGGCCATCGTGACCGGTTTCCTGGCCGGTTATCTGGTGGTGTGGATCAAGAAGGTCAAGGTCCCGAAGTTCGTCCGGCCGATCATGCCGATCATCGTGATCCCGATCGTCGCGACGACGGCGCTCGGGCTGTTCTTCATCTACGTCATCGGCAAGCCGATCTCGTGGGTCTTCGAGCACCTGACCGACTGGCTCAGCGGCATGACCGGGACCAGTGCGATCCTGTTGGGCGCGATTCTCGGGCTCATGATCGCGTTCGACATGGGCGGGCCGGTCAACAAGACCGCGTTCCTCTTCGGTACGGGGCTCATCGCGACCGGCAACCAGACCGTGATGGGTATGTGCGCCGCCGCCATCCCCGTGATGCCGCTCGGGCAGGGCCTCGCCACGCTGATCCGGCGGCGGCTCTACTCGGAGCAGGAGCGCGAGACCGGGATGGCCTCGCTGTTCATGGGGATGTTCGGGATCTCGGAAGGTGCGATTCCGTTCGCCGCGGCGCGGCCCGCGCAGGTGATCCCCGCCAACATGCTCGGCGGCGCGGTCGCCGGAGCCGTCGCGGGGATGGCGGGCGTGAAGGACGCGGTGCCGCACGGCGGGCCGATCGTGGCGGTGCTGGGTGCGATCGGTGGTGTACCGATGTTCTTTGTGGCGGTGGCCATCGGGACGGTCGTCACCGCGCTGGCCACGGTGGCGCTCATCGACCTCAGTGAGCGGAAGGGGCGTGGGGAGGCCGTGGCCCGTGGGTCGGTTGGGACGAGTGGGCCCGAGCCGGTGCTCGCGGGGGCCAGGGCGACTGCCGGAGGTGCGGACGTGCCGGTTGTGGCTTCCTCGGCGGGGGCGGCCCAGGAGGAGGCACCGGATGCCGCTGCGGTTGCGGAGGCGGAGGCGGCGGTGGAGGCACCGGGCGACGAGGTTCTCTCCGGTTACCTCACCGAGCGGACCGTGAAGGTCCAGTTGGAGGCCCGGGACAAGGAGGCCGCGATCCGCGAGATGGCCTCGCTGCTCGCCGCCACGGGCACGGTCGACGACGTGGAGGAGCTGGTGCGCACCGCCCTGCGGCGCGAGGCGCAGGGCACCACGGGGCTCGGCGAGGAGATCGCCATCCCGCACGCGAAGACCGACGCGGTGAGCGCTCCGGTCGTCGGGTTCGCGCGCTCGGCGGAGGGCATCGAGTGGGGCTCCTTGGACGGTACGAAGGCCAAGCTGATCTTCATGATCTCCGTACCGGAGGCGGCCGCCGGGGACGAGCACCTGCGGATTCTGGCGCTGTTGTCGCGGAAGCTGATGGACACGGGCTTCCGTGAGCGGTTGGAGGCGGCACCGGACGACGCCGCGATTCTCGACGTGCTGCGTGAGGTGCGGTAGCGAGGGTCTTCGTTCGGCGGGCGACGCCGTGTCGCCGCCGAGGTCCGATGGGCTGACGTATGCGGGGCCGGGGGTGCGTCGATGGGCCCGCGCTGTGGCGGCCGGCCTTCGTGTCGGGGCGGACCCGCGCCTGCATATGCCCTCAGGCCCACACGTCTACAGGCGTAAATGGGCCCGTCGACGCGTCCAGTGAGGTGCATGGGCCCACAGCCCTGTTCAGGTCGGACCGCCCCGCACCGGCGCCCCCGCCCGCCCACGCTCCACAACCGCCCGCCCTGCCCACGCTCCCAGCCCTCATACGCCAACGGGGCCCCACACCATGCCCGGTGCGGGGCCCCTCGGCTTACGTAGAGTCGCATGCAGTCCTATGCAGTCGTATGCACGAGCGGACGTACAAACAGAACGAACGGACGAACTGAGGCAGACTCAGTCGCCGTCAGGCGCGCTCGGCGGCTTCGCCGAGTTGGTGGCGGCGGTTGCCGGCGGCTCGCTGTAGATGTCCGGTTCCAGGTAGATCACGCGGGCGATCGGGACCGCCGCGCGGATGCGGTCCTCGGCGGCGTTGATCGCGGCGGCCACCTCGGTGGCGGTGTCGTCGTGCTGGACGGCGATCTTGGCGGCGACGAGGAGTTCCTCGGGGCCGAGGTGGAGCGTGCGCATGTGGATGACCTTGGTGACCGTGTCGCCGTCGACCAGGGCCTTCTCGATCTTGGTGACCTCCTCCGTGCCCGCGGCCTCGCCGAGCAGCAGCGACTTGGTCTCCGCCGCGAGGATGATCGCGATGGCGATGAGCAGGACGCCGATGCAGAGGGTGCCGATGCCGTCCCAGACGCCGTCGCCGGTGGCGAGGGCCAGGCCGACGCCGCAGAGGGCGAGGACCAGGCCGACCAGCGCGCCGAGGTCCTCCAGGAGGACGACCGGCAGCTCGGGGGCCTTCGCGCGGCGGACGAACTGCGTCCACGACAGGTTGCCGCGCAGCTGGTTGGACTCCTTGATGGCGGTCCGGAAGGAGAACGTCTCGGCGATGATCGCGAAGACCAGGACGCCGACCGGCCAGTACCAGTGCTCGATCTCGTGCGGGTCCTTGATCTTCTCGTAGCCCTCGTAGATCGCGAACATGCCGCCGACCGAGAAGAGGACGATCGAGACGAGGAAGGCGTAGATGTAGCGCTCGCGGCCGTAGCCGAACGGGTGTTGCGGGGTCGCCTCGCGCTGGGCCTTCTTGCCGCCGACGAGCAGCAGCCCCTGGTTGCCGGAGTCGGCGAGCGAGTGGACGCTCTCGGCGAGCATCGACGAGGAGCCGCTGAAGATGAACGCGACGAATTTCGCCACCGCGATCGCGAGGTTCGCGGCGAGTGCCGCGACGATCGCCTTTGTTCCGCCTGACGCGCTCATAAGTGCCGGGAATCCCTTCGCCTTCGTGTGTGCTCTGCCATCGCCGACGGGCGCGGCTCCGGTGCTCTGCCCGGCTGCTTTGCCCGTCCTTTGCGGTGGGTCATTGTTGCAGCACAGGAGAGTGTTGATGCGTCAGGCCACCACAGTGGCCCGGAAAACCGTGCCCACTCCGGACACTTCGGCCTTTTCTCCCCCGGGGACGAACACGGACTGGCCGGGCGTCAGGGGCAGTTCGCCCGCGCGGACGGCGCCCGCGGTGCAGAGCAGGATCTGCGGGGTGGCGGCGGTGAGGTCGTGCGGGGCGGCGCCCTCCGGCAGCACGAAGCGGGAGAGGCGGAATTCGTCGGTCGGGGTTTCGTAGATCTCTTCGCCGGCGGGGGTCGCCTCGGGGCGCAGGACGCCGGGGTCGGTCGGCTCGAAGCGGACGATGCGCAACAGCTCGGGTACGTCGACGTGCTTGGGGGTCAGGCCGCAGCGCAGGACGTTGTCGGAGTTGGCCATGATCTCGACGCCGAGGCCTTCGAGGTAGGCGTGCGGGACGCCGGCGCCGAGGAACAGGGCCTCGCCGGGCTGGAGTCGTACGTGGTTGAGGAGCATCGCGGCGATGACGCCGGGGTCGCCCGGGTAGTGGTGGGCGATGCCGGCGTACGGAGCGTAGGGGCCGCCGAGGCGCTGGGCCGCGGCTGTGACCTCGGTGACGGTCTCGGCCATCTGTTCGGGGTCGGCGGTCAGTACGGCCGTCAGGACCTCGCGTAGGGCGGCGTCTTCGGGGTGGGCGCGCAGGAGGTCGACGTACGGCTTGAGGGAGTCGACGCCGAGGGCCTCCAGGAGGTCGGCGGTCTCGGCGGGGGCGCGGAAGCCGCACAGGCCGTCGAACGGCGTGAGGGCGCAGATCAGTTCGGGCTTGTGGTTGGCGTCCTTGTAGTTGCGGTGCGGGGCGTCCAGGGGGACACCGCGGCTCTCCTCGTCCTCGTAACCCTCCTTGGCCTGGGCGAGATCGGGGTGCACCTGGAGCGAGAGCGGGGCGCCCGCGGCGAGGATCTTGAGGAGGAAGGGCAGGCGCGGGCCGAACTTGGCGGCCGCCCGCGGGCCCAGTTCACGCTCCGGGTCCGCCTCGATGACCTCGTTGAGCGCGCCGCGCCCGGTGCCCGAGGGGGCCCCCGGGTGGGCGCCCATCCACATCTCGGCCTGCGGCTCACCGCTCGGCTCGACGCCGAGGAGCTCCGCGATGGCGGTGGGGGAACCCCAGGCGTAGGGGCGGATGGTGTTGCTGAGGCGGTCCACGGAGGGGCTCTCCCTTACTGCGTACGCGAATGCTGAACTGCCGGCGGTCCGGCGGCCGGCGGGGATGTGGGCGACAGTGCGGCGGCCGGCGGGGATGTGGCTGGAGCGGTCATGATCGGCCCCCGGAGGCGAGCGCCAGGTAAACGGCGGCGAAATCCGTGATGGCGATCAGCTCCGCGAGCGCCTCCAGTTCGTCGGTGGCCTCCGGCTCCAGCTCGCTGAGCGCGACGTCGTGGCCGTGCGCCAGCTCGCGGGCGGCGGGTGCCGCGGTGAGGCCGCCGAGGTCCACCGGGCGGTCGCGGAGCAGCACCACGCGGGCGCGCAGGGCCGCAGGGTCGTCGACGCGGTCGCGGAAGAAGTCGTCGGTGTCGTCGCCGCCCGCGGGGTTGCCCGCGAGCAGGCAGCCGTGGGCGGGCAGGGCCTCGGGCAGCTCGGCGGCGAGGGCCGCGTGCCCGGCCAGCTCGGCGAGGGTGGCGGCGAAGCGGCGGCCCGCGGCGCCCGCGGACTGGCCCTCGGTCCAGATGAGCGGGAGCGCGTCGGCGAGCTCGGCGGCGAGCGTCTTGGCGGGGTTGCTGTACGTCGCGATGGCCGGGCCGCAGCGTTCCGCGACGCGGTCGAGGCGGTCGGCGACCTTCTGCAGGGTGTCGACCGGGGCGGCGATCAGGCCGGTGCGGTCCAGGAGGACGAGGAGCGGGACGATCAGGGCCCACAGGGTGCAGGGGGCGCCGGGCGCGGCTTCGTCCTCGACGCGGCGTGCCTCGTACGAGGCGGTCTCCCGGGTGGCTTCGTCGTGCGCGCCCTCGTAGGCGCCGTAGGGCGAGGTGGCCAGGGGCACGGTGAGGCCGTGGCTGCCCGCCACGCTCTCCGCGAGGGGGGTGCGCGCGGGGGCGACGGCGACGACCGTGCAGCCGCGGCGGTACGCCTGCTCGGCGAGGAGGGAGAGACCCGGTTCGGAGCCGTCCGGGGTGGCGATGAGCAGCAGGTCCACCGGTCCGACCCAGCCGGGCAGGGCCCAGCGCAGGGCACCCGCGGCGGGGGCGACGCCGGTCGGGGCCAGGCGGATGACGGGGCAGGTGGCGCCCGCGAGGCCGTCGAGCAGATCGGCGACGCAGACGGCCGCGGTGCCCGGGCCCGCGATCAGGATGGCGCGGGGGCGGCCGTCGGGCTTCAGTTCCGTCAACCCGGCCTCGGCGGCGTGCCGGACCGCTGTGCGGACCCGGGCGCCCGCCTCGGCCGCGCCGCGCAGCAGTCCGCGGCGGTCGGCGCGGGCCAGCGCCTCGGGGTCGTCGAGCAAGGACTCGTCGAGCATGGGGAGGGGCCTCCGATCGCCGTGCGCGGCTTCCTGCGCGCTGCTGGGTCGTGCCGGGGCGGGTGCCGTTACGCGGGGCGGCGGGCCTCGTCGACCAGCAGTACGGGGATGCCGTCGCGGACGGGGTAGGCGAGGCCGCACTCCTTGGCGTCCGCCGTGCAGATCAGCTCGCTGTCCGTCTCCTTGAGCGGGGCGTGACAGGCCGGGCAGGCGAGGATCTCCAGGAGGCCGGCTTCGAGCGCCATGGGGTGGGTCCCTTCGAGCTGATGTGGTGAGGTTTTTAGAGCTGATGTAGTGAGGTTCTTCCGCGGCCGCGCCGCGGTTCCGCCGGGTCCCGCGAGGCGGCGGACCGCGGTCCCGCGGTGCGGGATTCAGCGGTGTCGCCTCACAGGATGCGGCCCGGTCAGCCTACCTCCGTGGCAGGCGGCCCGGGTGGCCGTCAGCCGCGGATGATCCCGTCAGCCGCGGATGATGGCCAGCGCCTCGTCGCGGACCTTGGCCATGGTGGCCTCGTCCCTGGCCTCCACGTTCAGCCGCAGGAGCGGCTCGGTGTTGGAGGCGCGGACGTTGAACCACCAGTCGGCGGCGGTGACCGTCAGGCCGTCCAGCTCGTCCAGGGCGACCCCGTCCTGTCCCTCGTACGCCGTCTTGATGGCTGCCAGGCGGGCGGTCTGGTCGTCGACCGTGGAGTTGATCTCGCCGGAGCCGGCGTAGCGGTCGTACTGCGCGACGAGGCCGGAGAGCGGGCCGTCCTGCTCGGCGAGGGCCGCGAGGACGTGGAGGGCGGCGAGCATGCCCGTGTCCGCGTTCCAGAAGTCCTTGAAGTAGTAGTGCGCGGAGTGCTCGCCGCCGAAGATCGCGCCGGTCCTGGCCATCTCCGCCTTGATGAAGGAGTGGCCCACGCGCGTGCGCACCGGCGTGCCGCCGTTCTCCTTGACGACCTCCGGGACCGACCAGGAGGTGATCAGGTTGTGGATGACCGTGCCGGAGCCGCCGTGCTTGGCCAGCTCGCGGGAGGCCACCAGGGCGGTGATGGCCGACGGGGAGACCGGGGCGCCGTTCTCGTCGACGACGAAGCAGCGGTCCGCGTCGCCGTCGAAGGCGATGCCCAGGTCGGCGCCCTCGGCGCGCACGCGCTCCTGGAGGTCCACGATGTTGGCCGGGTCGAGGGGGTTGGCCTCGTGGTGGGGGAAGGTGCCGTCCAGCTCGAAGTACATCGGCACGAGCTCCAGGGGCAGGCCCTCGAAGACGGTGGGGACGGTGTGCCCGCCCATGCCGTTGCCCGCGTCGACGACGACCTTCAGGCTGCGGTTGGCCCTCAGGTCGACAAGGCCGCGCAGGTGCGTGGCGTAGTCGGTGAGGGTGTCGCGCTGCGTGAGGGTGCCGGGGGTCGCCGCGGGCTCGGGGGCGCCGGTCTCGGACCAGCCCTCCACCAGGGCGCGGATCTCCGCGAGGCCGGTGTCCTGGCCGACCGGGGCAGCGCCCGCCCGGCACATCTTGATGCCGTTGTACTGGGCGGGGTTGTGCGAGGCGGTGAACATCGCGCCCGGCAGGTTCAGCGCGCCCGAGGCGTAGTACAGCTGGTCCGTCGAGCAGAGGCCGATCTCCGTGACGTCCACACCACGCGCCGCCGCCCCGCGCGCGAAGGCCCGTGAGAGCCCCGGCGACGAGGGGCGCATGTCATGGCCCACCACGATCGCGTCCGCCGCCGTGACCTGCGCGAAAGCCGCCCCGAACAGCTCGGCCAGCGACTCGTCCCACTGATCCGGGACCACCCCGCGAACGTCGTACGCCTTCACGATCTGGGACAGATCAGCAGTCACGGCCAACCCTCTCTACAAGCTCTGCGAGTTACGTCGGTACGTCGGTCACCCCACGTCGGTCGTCCCAAACTACCCGCAACGACCGACAACGAACGGTGAGCGGGGAGTGAGCCGCGGCCCGGCCCCCGTCACGGAAGCATCCAGCCGAGCACGGCCGTGCTCTGCCCGACCACGATCAGGCACATCACGAGGAGCAGGCCGAGGCTCCACGGCAGCACCTTGCGCAGCAGATCGCCCTCCTTCCCGGCGAGGCCGACGGCGGCGCACGCGATCGTCAGGTTCTGCGGGGAGATCATCTTGCCGAGGACGCCGCCCGAGCTGTTGGCGGCCGCGAGCAGCTCCGGCGAGAGCCCGGACTGCTGGGCCGCCGTCACCTGGAGGGCGCCGAAGAGGGCGTTGGCGGAGGTGTCGGAGCCGGTCACCGCGACGCCGAACCAGCCGAGCACCGGCGACAGGAAGGCGAGGCCCGCGCCCGCCGCCGCTACGTAGTGCCCGATCGTGGCGGCCTGCCCGGAGAGGTTCATGACGTACGCGAGGGCAAGGACGGACGTCACGGTGAGGATCGCGAAGCGCAACTCGTGGACGGTGGCCGCCCATTCCCGTACCGCCACGCGCGCGTGCACCCCGATGACCGCCGCCGTGCCCACCCCGGCGAGCAGGACGAGTGTCCCGCCGGTCGCCACGAGCGGCAGCGAGAAGACGTTGCCGCCGACCGGGTCTCCCGAAGGGTCGGCCACGCTCAGGAAGGGCCAGTCGAAGGTCCGGGTCGCCTTCACGAGGAGGTCCTTGACGGCCGGTATCTGGGCGAGCGAGAAGACGGCGACGATGAGGGCGTAGGGGGCGTAGGCCCGCAGCACCTCGGGGCGCGGGTCGTCTTGGTCGAGGTCGTCGCTGCGTACGCCGGTGAGGACCGCGGCGCGCACGGGCTCGGCGGCGGGCTTGCGCGCGTGCGGCACGGCCATCAGCGCGCCCGCGCCCGCCAGGGCCGCCCCGATGTCGGCGAGTTGCGCGGAGACGTAGTTGGAGGCCGCGAACTGGGCTACGGCGAACGCGGCTCCGCACGCCAGGGCCGGCACCCAGGTCTCGCGCAGCCCGCGCCGCCCGTCCACGAGCCACACCAGGAGCAGCGGCACGACCAGGGCGAGCAGCGGGGTCTGGCGGCCGACGACCGTGGCGACGGTGTCCAGCGGCAGGCCCGTCACCTGGGCGAGCGTCACCACGGGCGTGCCCATGGCGCCGAAGGCCACGGGCGCGGTGTTGGCGACGAGGGCGACGACCGCGGCGCGCACCGGGTCGAAGCCGAGGGCGACGAGCATGACCGCGCTGATCGCGACGGGCGCCCCGAAGCCGGCGAGGGCCTCCAGGAGCGCCCCGAAGCAGAACGCCACGACGAGCGCCTGGATGCGCGGGTCGTCGGAGAGCCGCCCGAAGGAGCGGCGCAGGATGTCGAAGTGCCGGGTGCGGACGGTCATGCGGTACACCCACAGGGCGTTGACGACGATCCACAGGATGGGGAAAAGCCCGAAGAGGGCTCCTTGTGCGGCGCTGGAGGCGGTCTGGCCGAGCGGCATGCCGTACGCGAGCCAGGCGACGAGGACGGCGACCGCGAGGCCGATGAGGCCGGCCCGGTGGGCCTTCATGCGGACGGCGCCGAGGAGGACGAGGACGGTCAGGAGGGGCAGGGTCGCGACGAGTGCGGACAGGCCGAGTGAGTCGGCCACGGGCTCCAGTTGCTGCACGTACACGGAACGCCTCCCGGGCTATGGGGTGGCGAAATCGTCATGGCCTTGATGAATGGGCGTCAACGTGCGGGACGGAGAAGATCCGGTGAAGGGGCGTCAGGCTCCGCTTCGGAAGCGTTCAGGGCGCGGGGAAGGGCAGCACGCGTTCAGGATTCAGGGGAACGCAGCACTCGGAGGTGGCCGCGTCGCGCGACCTCCATGGGGTCCGCCCTGCGGGCGCCGCCGGCCTCGGCCGCGCGCTCCTGGGGGCGGGCCGCCTCGCGCACGGCGTTGGCGAGCGCTTCGAGGTCGTCGCCCGAGGGCCGGGCCGGGCCGGAGGCGTCGGCGAGCCGGACGACCTCCCAGCCACGCGGCGCGGTGAGGCGCTCGGAGTGCTCGGCGCACAGGTCGTAGCAGTGGGGTTCGGCGTAGGTGGCGAGGGGGCCGAGGACCGCGGTCGAGTCGGCGTAGACGTACGTCAGCGTCGCGACGGCGGGACGGCCGCAAGCGGTGCGCGAACAGCGACGTACAGGGCTCACGACGTTGGACGGTACCGCACTCTTGAGCGGGCCGCGACGACTCTCCATGAGGTCACTCCACCGTGTCGTGCCGTGGGCGCCGCGTCGACGTGGCCCGAGGGCACCGTGTTGACCTGCGCAGACGCCGGTGACCACTGGGGCAGGTGGTGTTGAATCCGGTCACCACATGGCGCGAATCACGTCATGTGGCAGGTACTCACCGATCCAGGAGAGATACGGAATTGAGTCCAAGCTCGTCCGGAACGGTCAGGAAGCGACATGCCGCGCACCACCCGGAAAGGCCGATTCCGGGGACTACGCTTCATCAGTGATGGACGACCCCGTACAGCCCCGTTCCGCAGAACCGAGGCCCCGCCGCCGCGACCGCCACGGCAGGGGCATGCGCGGTCCCGTGGCGCCGCCGCAGGTACCGCTCTCCGCGAGCCGCGCCGAGGCCTTCACGGACCTCGTACAGGACTCCGTGGAGCGGCTTGAGCGGCGCTGGCCCCAGCTCGCGGAGGTGGAGTTCCTGGTCCTGGAGGTGCCGCCGCTGGGTGGCCCCGGCGGGCCCGACGGGGAGTGGCACGACGAGGCGGTGCCGCTGGGCAGCTCCCTCTCCGCGGCCGAGGGGAAGCCGGCCCGCGTGATCATCTACCGGCGGCCGGTCGAGATCCGCACCAAGGGGCGCGACGAGCGCGCCGCCCTGGTGCACGAGGTGGTCGTCGAGCAGGTCGCCGATCTGCTCGGCCTCTCCCCCGAGTCGGTCGATCCGCGCTACGGCGGCGACGAGGACTGACGTCCGCCCCCTCCGCTTCCGTCGCACCGGTTACTTCTGCAGGGCCGTCAGATCGCGTTCCGCCTCCGGGACCGCGACCGACCCGCGGTCGTCCGGCAGCGTCTGGATCGTGAACATGGGGACGCCGTCCTCGGGCAGCGCCAGCATCCGCGAGCCGTAGACCGCGCCGCCGGACACCGGCTCCACGGTCAGGGCGTACGCCCCCTTGAGACCGGCAGGCACCGGCGGCCGAGCGACCTCCAGGGTCGTGCCGCCCTTGACCGTGTACGTCTTGGTGGCCGGCGAGCCGCCCTCGGTGCCCGGCGAGGCCGTGACCTTCACCTTCGCCGTCTTGTCCGGGGCCACCAGGGAGAGCGTGGAGCCCTTGGCGCGGTTGTCGGCGACCGTCGCGCGCGTGCCGACCGCGTCCGTCGCCGGGAGGAACGCCGTCTCCTTGTCGCTGCCCTTGCCGCGGGTGACGCGCAGCGCCGCGACCACGGGCACCGCCTTGTCGGTCGGCGAGAGCAGCAGCGAACCGGCCTCGCCCTTGGTGACGTCACCGAGATCAACGGCGGCCGTCATGCCCGCCTTGACGTGCAGGTTCTCGTGCCCGGCCGGGGTGAGGGTGCCGGTCGGCGAGGCCAGCTGGACCTTGAGGTCGGCATCGTCGGAGCCGGGCGCGAAGGCCACCAGGCGCACCGAGGTGGCGTCCTTGGGGATGCCGGGCAGGATCGCCGCGGGCGCCGGGTCGGCGGCGGCCGCCAGCCAGTCGCCGCCGGTCTTCTCGTCGGAGGACTGCACGGCGGCCGCGACCCGGCCGCTGCGCGCCGTCACGTGCATCGTGAGGTTCGTGTACTGCTTGTCGGCGAGCGTGGACAGCAGCACCGGGACGCTGGAGTGCGGCTGGACCTGGATCGCCTCGCCCACCGGGGAGGTGACCTCGCCGTCCGGGCCGAAGAGCTCCACGTCGACGACGGCCGCGGAGTCGTCGGGGTTGGTCAGGTGGATGTAGTCGCTGCGGCCCTTGGCGGTGCTGGTGCCCGGGAACCAGAAGTCCGTGTCGGGCGCCGTGCAGTTGGTGCCCTGCGCGCCGCGGCCGCTGCCCGCGGAGTACGTCGTGGTCTGCTGCACGGTCCAGCCGGGGGCGAGCGCGCCGTCGGCGGTGCCGATGAGTACGGGGGCCTCGGCGCCCGACTCCTCGCCGCCGACCGCCTCGCCCGGCGTGCGCTGGGTCAGGAAGGGCTTGGCCTTCTTGCCCTTGGCGCCGCCGTGCTGGGGTACGTCCGTCAGCTGCTTGGTCACGGGCAGTAGTTCCGCCTTGCCGCCGCCTTCGGAGCCGCTCGACTTCGGGGTGAAGGCGGTGTACGAGGTCTCGGCGAGGTCGGAGGCGCTGGGTGCCGGGCAGAGGAGGCTGGTGCGCTCCACGGGGAGCCGCGTGGCGGCCTTGGCGCCGTCGCCGTCCGTGCCGCCGGGGGCGCTGGACGCGGCGTACCCGGTCACGGCGCCGAGCGCGACGACCACAGCGATCAGGGACTGGGTGGTGCGGTTCACTGCTGGCTCCCGTCGGGGCGCTCACTGTCGGTGCCGTGGGGCGGCTGTGGGGGCGCCGGCGGCATCGGGGGGTGCTGCTCGTACGGCGCCTCTCCGTAGGACTGGCCGTACTGCTGCTGGTCGCTTCCGTAGGCCCCGGCTGTCCCGGCTGCTCCTCCGTAGGAGGCGTACGGGTCGTACTGGCCTCCCTGGTAGGCCTCCGACTGGTACTGCGGCTGTTCGTAGGGGCCCGTTTGGTACGGGCCGCTCTGGTACTGCTGGTCGCCGCCGTACGTGCCGTACTCGGCGCCCGCGCGGGCGGGTGCCTCCCAGTCCTCGTGGGACGGTGACGGTGCCGGTGACTGCTGCGGCGGGACCGCGGCGAGGGGCTGCTCGGCGGGGGGAGGCGGCGCGTCCTGGCCCGTCTCCTGCGCCGCCTGCTCGCTCTGGGCCCGCAGCCTGCGCGCCCTGCGGCCCTCGCCCTCGACCGCCTGGGCGGGGACGAGGGGCTCTTCGGGGAGGTCGTCGTCGACGACGCGGCGCCGGCCGGGCAGGGCGAGCACCACGAGGACGACGGCGAGCGCGCCCTGCGTCCACAGCCAGGCGGTGTGGCTCACGGGAGCTTCGAAGGTGACGTCCAAGCGGCCGCCGGTGGTGGGCAGTTCGAAGCCCTGCGCCCAGCCGTCGAGCGTGGTGCGGGGCAGCGGGCGGCCGTCGAGGGTCGCCGTCCAGCCCGGGTCCGCGGAGTCGGCGAGCCGCAGGACGCGGCCCTCCGCGCCCGAGGGGATCTTCGTGTGCAGCTCGACGGGGCCCGCGGCGACGGGCTCCGGGTCGCCCGTCTTCGGGACGACGGCGGCGCGGGAGACCTGACGGTCCACGCGCCACAGGGCGCTGCCGTCCTCCTGGCTGAGCCGGGTCAGGCCAGGGGTGGCGTCCAGGGTGCGGCTCAGCTGGCGGGGCGCGCCCTCGCGTACGAGGACGTAGCGCACGGCGTAGCCGCCGAGCTGGTCGGCCTGGTCGGCGCCGGAGCCCGCGACGAGCCGGGCGACGATCTTGTCGAGCCTGCCGTCGGTGGCGGCCGCCGCGGTCAGTTCGGCGTCACCGAGGCGGGCGCCTGATCCTCGTACGAGCGTGTAGGAGACCTGAGCCACCGAGTCGCTGGCGAGGACGAGGGTGCGGGCCTGGTCCTGCGTACCGCTCTCCTCCGCGACGAACGCGGGGACCTGCACCGGGTCGCGCCGCTCCAGGGGGCCGTCGGCGCCGCGGATCATCCATCCGGCGGCGACGAGCAGCGGTCCCGCGGCCGCGGCGAACGCGATGAGCGCGGCCACCGGCTGGCGCCAGCCGAAGCTCTGCTCGGCGACACGCGCGCGTGCCCCGTCGGCGCCGAGCGCGGCGGCGGCCAGGAGCGCGATGCCGTAGCCGAGGGTGGCGGGGCCGGCCCACGCCGAGCCGTTCGCCAGGACGGCGAAGACCAGCGAGACCAGGGCGGCCGCCCAGGCGGTACGGATGGCGAGCTGCCGCTCGGTGCGCAGCAGGGCGCCGAGCGCGGCGAGGACGATGCCGATCAGCAGCAGTCCGTCCACGGTGCCGGGGCCGCCGGGGCTGGCGCCGAGCAGGTCGAGCGCGGTCGCGGAGCCGTCACCGAACTCCAGGCCCGCTTCCTCGAAGAAGCCGAAGGGCAGCAGCGTCAGCGACCACGGGGCGAGGACGAGCAGCGGCGTGCCGAGCGCGGCGAGGAACCGCGGTCCGTACGCGGTGATGTCGCGCAGGCGCAGCGCGAGGAGGGCGAGGCCGAGCACCAGGGCGATCGGCCAGACGATCGGCGTGAAGGCCGTGGCGAGGGTCAGCAGCAGCGCGTACGCCCACGTGGCGCGCCAGGTCCCGCGTGCGCCTCCGGAGGCCGTCAGCCCCGCGGCGGCGACGCCCGCGCGCGCGATGAGCGGCAGCAGGACGGCGAGGACGGCGGTGCCGACGCGGCCGCCCGCGAGCGCGCCGGTGGCGGCGGGCAGGAAGGCGTACGCGACGGAGGCCCAGGCGCGCAGCAGGCGCGAGGTGACGAGCGGGCGCGAGGCGAAGTACGCGGCGAAGCCGGCCAGCGGCACGGAGCCGACGAGCAGCACGGTGACCGCGAGCCCAGTAGAGCCGAACAGCAGTGTGGACAGCCCGGCGACGAGCGCGAGGTAGGGCGGCGCGGTCTGGGTGCCGCCCGTGCCGACGGGGTGCCAGCCGTCCAGGTAGCGCGCCCACAGGCCGGAGGAGTCGGCGGGCGCGGGCAGCAGCGCGCCGCCCGCGAGCGCACCGCTGCCGAGCAGGGCGCGGCAGGCGATGAGCGACACGAAGAGAAGGACGACGAAGAGCACCGGGCCCGGCTTGCGGGCGATGCGCTTGAGGCGGGCGAACTGCTCGATCTCCAGGAAGTCCGCGTCGTCGCCGCCGGGTCCGGACTCGACGACGCCGTGGCGTCCCGCGCCCGCGGGCGCTTCCGCGTCGGAGCTGCCGACGAGGCTGCCGGCGACCTGTTCGACGGTGGCCCGCACGGTGGCGCCGGGCGGCGGGAACAGGGCCCGCATCTCCCCCGCGTCGAGCACCGGTTTGCCGCGCCGCTTGCGGGCGGCGAGGATGCGTCCGGGCCGCAGCAGTGTCACCAGGAGGCCGGCGATCTCGTCGAGCGCCTGTCCGGGCGCCTTGCCGAGCAGATACGTGACGGTGCGCAGGAGCGTGCCGAGGACGAGCCGGAAGAGCACCCACGGGAGCACGGCCGAGCGGGCGTTGGCCAGGAGGGTGTAGGCGGCGCCCGCCTTGTCCACGCGGTGCGGCGACGTCGCCGTGCGGCCCACGCAGTCGACGGTGCGGCGCTCGCGGGAGGACGCCTCGGCGTGCCGGACGACGGCGTCGGGGGCGACGAGGACGCGGTGCCCCGCGGCGTGGGCGCGCCAGCACAGGTCGACATCGTCGCGCATCAGCGGCAGGAACCGGTCGAAGCCGCCGAGCTGTTCGTAGACGTCGCGGCGGATCAGCATGCCGGCGGTGGAGACGGAGAGGACGGGGCGCACGTGGTCGTGCTGCCCCTGGTCCTGTTCGCGGCGGTCGAGGCCGGTCCAGCGGCGGCCGCTGTTGGCGATGGAGACGCCGACTTCGAGGAGCTGCCTGCGGTCGTACCAGCCGCGGAGCTTGGGGCCGACGACGGCGACGTCCTTGCCGAGCTCGTGTTCGTTCTCGACGGCGCGCAGCAGTTCGGCGAGGGCTTCGGGCTCGGGGGCGCAGTCGTCGTGGAGCAGCCAGAGCCACTGCACGGGCTCGCCGTGCGGCAGGTCCGGCATGTCGTACGCCTCGTCGCGCCAGGTCCGGCTCACCGGGTCCCAGCCGCTGGGGCGTTTCAGGTACGGCAGTTCCTCGGGGGTCAGCACCTTGGCGCCGCGGACCGCCTCGTCGACGGCGGTGCCGAAGCCGGAGCGCCGGGCGAGGTGCAGCACGCGGTCGGGGCCGAGGGCCTCGGTGAGCAACCGGGCGGAGTCGTCCGCGCTGCCGGTGTCCGCGGCCACCGCCTGCTGCACGGGGCGCTCCTGGCCGAGCAGCCCGGCCAGGGCGTCGGGCAGCCAGCGGGCACCGTCGTGGGAGACGAGGACGGCAGTCACGACGTGCCGCGGGAACTCAGGAGGGCGGGTCGGGTCGAACCCGGCGGCAGCGTCGTGATGGGCTGCCGGATGGCTGTGCACGGACATCGAGGTACGGGCCCCGGTTCGATGGACTGCGGTGGACGCCTGCGCCCTGCGGGGGCGCCGGGGCGTATCGGACGGGGCCCCACACTAACGGCTGGCACCAGGACGGCCCGCCGCCTGTGGATAACCCACGGGCGACGGGCCGTTCGTTGCGCATTGGTTGAGGGAGATGTGCCGAATTGGCGGGACGACTCCGGCGCGCGAGCGCGTCCGGTCATACCGCGGACTTCTTCGGTCACACCGCTGCCTTCTTCAGTCGTCGGCGCTCACGCTCCGACAGGCCGCCCCAAATACCGAAGCGTTCGTCGTTGGCGAGTGCGTATTCAAGGCATTCTGATCGGACTTCACAGGCGAGACAGACCTTCTTGGCCTCGCGGGTGGAGCCGCCCTTCTCAGGGAAGAAGGACTCGGGGTCGGTCTGGGCGCACAGCGCGCGCTCCTGCCAGCCGAGTTCCTCGTCCGCGTCCTCGACCAGCAGTTCCTGAACCAGCTCGGTCATCTGCGCCCCTCGTCTGTCTGTGCGTCCCCGTGGTGCTGCCGTTACCGATTTCGGCTGAACGACACGAGTGAAATTACAAGTGTGCCGATCCGGGCCAGTCAAGCCGAGATCTGCTATTGGGCCCCTTATTCACTCTGCGGAACCAAGGCTATGCGGAAAGTGTTCAAATCGGGATAAACCACTACCCCGTCGGCAGCCCCGATCTCACTGATGAGGACGGCGAGGTTTGAGTGCCGGTTGCTGCGCCATGTGTCCCGTGCTCCCGGTGCACAAACCTTTCGCCTAACCGAACAACCGGATGAGGTGAAACATATCCCACATTCCGGACATAGAGTTGACAGCGCAGGTGTAAGCGGGTGTCCTAGTGGGCATGCTCGCGAACCTGGCTCTTTCGATGACCCGCACCAGCGGGTCCGTCGGTGCTGCCCACGCGCGCTGTTGCTGTTCCTGCTCCAGCTGTTGAGTTCATCCAGCTGTCGAGCCGCTTTTCCCGGTCCTCCAGGGCCCTCCACCCATCCCACGCGACACCCCAGCTCTCTTACGTTGAGGAACCACCGCACGATGAACAGCGACAGCGACCTCCAGATCGCCGGCGACATCCTCGAAGTCCCGCACCTCCTACAGCCCGCCCGCGAGCACCCCGTCACGGTGGCCGAGTTCGTCGGCCTCGCCCGCGCCATCGCCGCCGACCGCTCCCAGTGGGAGCACCTCGTCGAATACGACGCCACCAGCCGCTGGTACCACCGCCTGCGCGTGGGGCCCGGCTACGAGGTCTGGCTGCTCTCCTGGGTGCCCGGACAGGGCAGCGGCCTGCACGACCACGGCCCCTCCTCCGGCGTACTCACGCTCCTCGAAGGTGAGTTGACGGAGCGCACCGAGGGGGGCACGCGGGCGCTCGCAACGGGCGCGCAGCGTGTCTTCGCGCCGGGTTACGTCCACGAAGTCGTCAACGACTCCCTCGAACCCGCCGTCAGCCTGCACATCTACTACCCCGGCCTGACCGAGATGCCGATGCACTCGGCCCAGTGCGCCGCCGGCGTCACCGACGGTGTCGCGGAAGATGCCGTGACCGCCTGACGCACTGTCGTACCCGCCTGACATGCTGGGTCCATGCGCATTGTGGTTCTGGCCGGCGGCATCGGCGGCGCCCGTTTTCTCCGCGGGCTCAAGAAGGCCGCGCCCGACGCGGACATCACGGTCATCGGCAACACCGGTGACGACATCCACCTGTTCGGGCTGAAGGTCTGCCCCGACCTGGACACCGTGATGTACACGCTCGGCGGCGGCATCAACGAAGAGCAGGGCTGGGGACGTTCGGACGAGACGTTCAAGGTCAAGGAAGAGCTCGCGGCCTACGGCGTCGGGCCCGAGTGGTTCGGGCTCGGCGACCGGGACTTCGCGACGCACATCGTGCGGACGCAGATGCTGGGCGCCGGATATCCGCTCAGCGCCGTCACGCAGGCGCTCTGCGAGCGGTGGCGGCCCGGGGTGCGGCTCATCCCCATGTCCGACGACCGCGTCGAGACCCATGTCGCCGTCACGCTCGACGGCGAGCAGAAAGCCGTGCACTTCCAGGAGTACTGGGTGCGGCTGCGTGCCTCCGTGGACGCGCACGCGATCGTGCCGGTCGGCGCCGAGCAGGCGAAGCCCGCGCCGGGTGTGCTGGAGGCCATCGCGGACGCCGATGTCGTGCTCTTCCCGCCGTCCAACCCCGTGGTGAGTGTCGGGACCATCCTCGCCGTGCCCGGTATCCGCGAGGCCATCGCCGACGCGGGCGTGCCGGTCGTCGGGCTCTCCCCCATCGTCGGTGACTCGCCCGTGCGGGGCATGGCCGACAAGGTGCTGGCCGCCGTCGGCGTGGAGACCAATGCCGCCGCCGTCGCCGAGCACTACGGCAGCGGGCTGCTCGACGGGTGGCTGGTCGACAGCGTCGACGCGGGTGTGGTGGAGCGGGTGGAGAGCGCCGGCATCCGGTGCCGGGCCATTCCGCTGATGATGACCGACGTCGACGCGGCGGCGGAGATGGCGCGGCAGGCTCTCGCGCTCGCCTCGGAGGTGCGGGCGTGACTTCGCCGTCGTCGCAGCCTTCGCCGTCCTTTCGGGTGTGGGCCGTCCCCGGGTTGCCCGAGGTACGGGAAGGTGATGACCTCGCCAAGATGATCGCCGCCGCCGAGCCGGGGCTCGCCGACGGTGACGTCCTGATCGTCACGTCCAAGATCGTCAGCAAGGCCGAGGGGCGGATCGTCGAGGCGAGCGACCGCGAGGCGGCCATCGACGCGGAGACCGTACGGGTCGTGGCGCGGCGCGGGACCCTGCGGATCGTGGAGAACCGGCAGGGGCTCGTGATGGCCGCGGCCGGGGTCGACGCGTCGAACACACCTTCGGGGACGGTGTTGTTGCTGCCCGAGGATCCCGACGCGTCGGCTCGCGCCGTGCGGGACGGGGTGCGGGACGCGCTGGGGGTCGAGGTCGGCGTCATCGTCACGGATACGTTCGGGCGGCCCTGGCGGGCCGGGCTCACCGATGTCGCCATCGGGGCGGCGGGGGTGCGGGTGCTCGATGATCTGCGGGGTGGGGTCGACGCGTACGGCAATCCGCTGAGCGCGACCGTTGTGGCCACGGGCGATGAGCTGGCCGCCGCGGGGGATCTCGTCAAGGGGAAGGCCGCGGGGTTGCCGGTGGCCGTCGTGCGGGGGCTGGGGCGTGTGGTGGTGGTCGGTGACGCCGGCTCTGGGTGCGACTCGGGCTCGGGCTCCGGCTCCGACTCCGACTCCGACTTCGGGGCTCGGGTGCTGGTACGTGGGGCTCAGGACGACATGTTCCGGCTGGGGACGTCCGAAGCGGTGCGGGAAGCGGTGACGCTGCGGCGGACCGTGCGGGAGTTCACGGACGATGAGGTCGACCCCGGGGCCGTGCGGCGTGCCGTCGCCGCGGCGGTCACCGCGCCGGCTCCGCATCACACGACGCCGTGGCGGTTCGTGCTGCTGGAGTCCGCGGCGGCGCGGGTCGCGTTGCTGGACGCGATGCGGGACGCGTGGATCGCGGATCTGCGGCGGGACGGGAAGTCGGAGGAGTCCATCGCCAAGCGGGTGCGGCGCGGGGATGTGTTGCGCAAGGCGCCGCTTCTGGTCGTGCCGTGCATGGTGATGGACGGCGCCCATACGTATGGGGACGCGCGGCGGGATGGGGCCGAGCGGGACATGTTCGTGGTCGCGGCGGGGGCCGGTGTGCAGAACTTCCTTGTGGCGCTGGCCGGGGAGCGGCTGGGGTCGGCCTGGGTTTCCTCGACGATGTTCTGCCGGGATGTCGTGCGGGAGGTTCTTGATTTGCCGGGGGCGTGGGAGCCGATGGGGGCGGTGGCTGTCGGGCGCCCGGCGGGGTCGCCTCCCGCTCGGGGTGCGCGGGATGCGGGGGGCTTTGTCGCTGTTCGGTGAGAAGGCCGGCCGGGGGCCTTGGGGTGGTTTTTCGCTGCGGGTGCGTTGTGGCTTGTCGCGCAGTTCCCCGCGCCCCTGAGGGGGCCTTGTGTCTCGGGGGATCGTGCGGGTGGGTGGGAGTTGATCACGCCGTTCCCCACGCCCCTGAACGGGGCCCACGCCCCCACGGGACCGTGCGGGTTCGTGGGCGCTGATCGCGCCATTCCCCACGCCCCTGAACGGGGCCCACGCCCCCACGGGACCGTGCGGGTTCGTGGGCGCTGATCGCGCCATTCCCCACGCCCCTGAACGGGCCCCACGCCCCCACGGGACCGTGCGGGTTCGTGGGCGCTGATCGCGCCATTCCCCACGCCCCTGAACGGGCCCCACGCCCCCACGGGACCGTGCGGGTTCGTGGGCGCTGATCGCGCCATTCCCCACGCCCCTGAACGGGGCGTTCATTGGTGTGGTCAGAGTAGGGCGATGTCTGTTTTGCGCATGCGTGGGGCCCTGCGGGGTGGGGTGTGGCCGCTTAGGAGGATGAGGCGGGTTGCTCGGTGGCGTTGGCCCTCGTAGGGGGTCAGGAGGCGCAGCATCGTTTCGTCGTCCGCGTCGCGGTCGTTCGCCAGGGCGTGGCCGACGATGCCCGGGAGGTGGAGGTCGCCGACCGTGACCGCGTCGGGGGCGCCGTTGGTGCGCTGGACGGTTTCGGCGGAGGTCCAGGGGCCGATGCCGGGGATCAGCTCCAGGCGGGCCTGGGCATGGAGCGGCTCCATCGTGGCCGCCTCCTCCATACGGCGGGCCACCTTCACCGCGCGCAGGATCGTCGACGCCCGCTTGTTGTCGACGCCCGCCCTGTGCCACTCCCACGAGGGGATCAGGGACCAGGTGCGGGGGTCCGGCATCACGTACATGCGAGGGGTGGGGCCGGGGCCGGCTCGCCGTGGCCGCGGACCAGGAGGCGCCAGGCGCGGTAGGCCTCGTCCGCGGTGATCTTCTGTTCCAGGATGGAGGGGATCAGGGATTCGAGGATCAGTCCCGTGCGCACCAGCCGCAGGCCGGGGCGGCGGCGGGCCGTCGCGGCGACCAGGCGGTGGCGCGGTTCGAAGGCGGAGGGGTCGTCACACTCGCCCAGGAGGGTGGGGAGGCGGTCCAGGAACCACGTGGCGCCCGGGCCCCAGGCCTCCGCCTCGACCGTGCCCGTGCGGAGCGCCACGCGCAGGGTGCCGGGGCCCTCGGGCGTGCGGCTGGCGCGCCAGATCGAGCCGTCGGGGGTCATACGGAACGTGGGGTCGCCGGGGCCTCGTCGCAGGGGCCCGAGGGTCACGCCCAGGTCCAGGGGGAACGGCGGCTTCCAGGAGCGGGTCAGCGGCGCCGCGCCCTGGCGGGGGACGCCTGACGGCACGGCCGTCTCGCCGCCGCGCACGGTGGTGCGGGTGGGGCGCGGTGCGAAACGGGACGACACCTGTATGAGGGTAGGCGACTCCCGCCCCCGCCGGGGCGCTTACTGGTCGGAGGAGAAGCGGACCGCGCCGGCCGGGAGCGTGGCGCCGCACCAGACGCGTACGCCGTCGCGCAGTTCGTTGTCGGCGCCCACGCTCGCTCCGTCGCCGACCACCGCACCGCGGAGCGCCGTGCGCGCGCCGACGCGGGCGTCCGCGCCGACGAGGGAGTCGGTGATCACCGCGCCGGGTTCGACGACCGCGCCGGACAGGATCGTGCTGCCGGAGATGCGCGCGCCCTCGCCGACCCTGGCGTTCTCGCCGACGACCGTGCCGCCGGTGAGCTTGGCGTCCGGGGCGACGCGGGCGGTCGGCAGGACGAGGCTCTCGCCGCGGCGCCCGGGCACCGCCGGGGAGGGCGCGCGGCCGAGGACGAGGTCCGCCGAGCCGCGTACGAAGGCCTGGGGCGTGCCGAGGTCCAGCCAGTACGTCGAGTCGACCATGCCCTGGAGGTGGGCGCCCGAGGAGAGGAGGTCGGGGAAGGTCTCCCGTTCGACCGAGACGGGGCGGCCCGCCGGGATCGTGTCGATGACCGAGCGGCGGAAGACGTACGCGCCCGCGTTGATCTGGTCGGTGACGATCTCCTCCGGGGTCTGCGGCTTCTCCAGGAAGGCCGTGACCCGGCCGGTCGGGTCGGTCGGGACCAGGCCGTACGCCCTCGGGTCCGTGACCCGGGTCAGATGCAGGGAGACGTCGGCGCCGGAGGTCTCGTGCGTGTCGACCAGGGCCCGGATGTCGAGGCCGGTGAGGATGTCGCCGTTGAAGATCAGGACCGGGTCGTCGGGAGCCGAGCGCAGACGGGACGCCACGTTACGGATCGCGCCACCCGTGCCCAGGGGCTCGGTCTCGGTGACGTACTCGATGTGGAGGCCGAGCGCGGAGCCGTCGCCGAAGTACGGCTCGAAGACCTCGGCGAGGTAGGAGGTGGCGAGGACGATGTGTTCCACGCCCGCCGCGCGGGCCCGTGCCAGCTGGTGGGTGAGGAACGGGACGCCCGCCGCCGGGACCATCGGCTTGGGGGTGTGGACCGTGAGCGGCCGCAGCCGGGTTCCCTTGCCGCCGACCAGGAGGATCGCTTCTGTCACCTGTCGTCTCTGCTTCCTGCTGGGGCCGGCCGAACGTGGGTTTCGGCCGGCCAGTGTATGCAGACGGATGTGCAGATCGTGCAGTTCGTACAGTGCGAGCGGGCTTCAGCGCCCCTGGTAGCGGGCCGCGGAGGACCGGGCCGTGCCGAGCTTTGCGTACAGTTGCCTACCGGGACATTCTGTGGCGTATCCGTCGCGGTGCCCTGAGATGACCTGAAGTCTGACGTTCGTGCCTTTCTTGTACAGGTTGCCGCCGCCGGACTTCAAGTGGGTGGTGCCGCTGGGGTCGGCGCCGTGCAGGCCGAGCTTCCACGCGGCCAGCTTGGCGATCGCGGTCACGGCCGCCTTCGGCGGTTTGGCGCTGCTGTACGTGCCGAGGACGGCGATGCCCGTGCTGTTCGCGTTGAAACCGAGAGTGTGGGCCCCAAGGACCGGCTTGGCCACACCTCCGGCACGTCCTTCGTAGATGTTTCCGCACTTGTCGATCGCGAAGTTGTAGCCGAAGTCGCGCCAGCCGCTGCTCTTGACGTGGTAGCGGTAGATGCTGCGGAGTACGGAACCGGCCTGTGAGCAGCGGTAATTGTTGCCGGACGCGCTGTGGTGCACGAAGGCGGCCTTCACCGTCTGCGTGTACGCGAAGTTCTTCTCGCGGATCCGCTCGTCCGCGCCCCAGCCCTTGCGCGTGATGATGCTCGGGCGCGGGCCGATGTAGGGCCGCGCCTGACCGGCCACTTCGGGGCCGCCGCGGGCCGCGAGCAGTTCGTCCTCCGTCTGCTGCTTGGTCAGTTCCGGGATCGCGAATGCGTCCATCGGGGCGAGGTCCGCGTTGACGGCCGCGGCGGCCTCCGACTCGACGGTCATGCCGGGGGTCAGGCGCGGCACTTCGGTCTGGCCGCCGCGGGGCGGCGGCTCGTCGCCGGGGTCGACCAGTTCGAGGCGCAGGCCCTCGGGGAGCAGGCCACCGGCTCGGGCCTGGTCGCCACGCCGCTCGTACTCCGCCCGTACGCGCACCTCCACGCCGTCGGAGTTGCCGACCCACAGGGGGGCGGTGGCGCCGCGGACCTTGCCGGTGCCGCGCTCCAGGGTCTCCGGGTCGGCCGCGTGTTCGTGGTTGTGTGTCTCCACGCTCTGCCAGTCGGACCACGTGGCGGTGCCACTGGCACGGGTACGGACCTGGACCGTGCCGTGCAGTTCGTCGGACGGGTCGTCCCAGACGACGCCCACCAGGGCGAACGGGCGGACGTCGCGCCGGGTCAGGCCCTGTTCGCGCTCGTTCGGGCCGGACGAGCGGTCGGAGGCGAGCGGGGCGAGCGGCAGCGACTGGGTGCTGCCGGGGATGCCCTCGGCTGTGGGCGGGGCGGCGGGTGGCGCGGCGGGCGAGGCGGCGGGGGTCGCGGCCCGGGCGCCGGATGCCGGCAGGGCGAGGGGCAGGGCCAGGGCGGCCGCGCACGTGACACCGATCGAGGAAGCAAGAAATCCACGCATACGTCTGATCGTTGGCATAGCGGAACATATCTGTCCATCGGGGAATTGACGGACTGTCGGCCCTGAGCCGCCGAACCGGTGGTGTCCTCTCCCCCGCCACGCCGGGGGCCGTGCGGGTGCCCGCGTACCCTTGCGCCCGTGAACGCCAACGACCGCACCCCTGCCGACCTGCTGCGATCCGCGCTCGCCTCGGATCCCGGCCGTCCTCTGGTCACCTTCTACGACGACGCCACGGGCGAGCGCGTGGAATTGTCCGTCGCCACCTTCGCCAATTGGGTGGCCAAGACCGCCAATCTGCTCCAGGGCGATCTCGCCGCCGAACCCGGTGACCGGGCCGTGCTGTTGCTGCCCGCGCACTGGCAGACGGCCGTGTGGCTGCTCGCCTGTTCGTCGGTGGGTGTGATCGCGGACGTGGGCGGTGACCCCGCCGCGGCGGATCTCGTCGTCAGCGGCCCGGACACGCTGGACGCCGCGCGCGCCTGCTCCGGGGAGCGGGTCGCGCTGGCGTTGCGGCCGCTCGGGGGGCGCTTCCCGCAGCCGCCGGTGGGTTTCGCCGACTATGCGGTGGAGGTGCCGAGCCAGGGCGACCGGTTCGCGCCCTTCGCTCCCGTCGACCCGGACGAGCCCGCTCTTGCCGTCGGCGGGGCGGAGCTGAGCGGGGCGGGGGTGGTGGAGCGGGCGCGGGGTGACGCCGAGCGGCTCGGCGTCACGGGTGGCTCCCGGGTGCTGTCCGGGTTGTCGTACGGGACGTGGGAGGGGCTCAGCGCCGGGTTGTACGCGGCGCTTGTGGCGGGCGGGTCGGTGGTGTTGTGCCGGCACCTTGATCAGCTTGCGGAGGGTGGTCTGGAGAAGCGGGTCTCGGATGAGCGGGTGACTGTGACTGTGCGGTGAGGTGGGGCTGTGGGGTGGGGTTGTGGGACGGGGGCCTGCGGGGGTTTGCGCGTGCGTGCCGGTCTGTGGGGGCTAAGCGCGCAGTTCCCCGCGGGGGGTTTGCGCGTGCGTGCCGGTCTGTGGGGGCTGAGCGCGCAGTTTCCCGCGGGGGGTTTGCGCGTGCGTGCCGGTCTGTGGGGGCTGAGCGCGCAGTTCCCCGCGCCCCTGACCGGCGGCTGCCCGTGCCCGGTGGGGTGGTGCGCCGCCGGGCGGTCCGACCCCGTTCCCCCGGCCGCCCGTCCGTGGGGGCTGAGCGCGCAGTTCCCCGCGCCCCTGACCGGCGGCTGCCCGTGCCCGGTGGGGTGGTGCGCCGCCGGGCGGTCCGACCCCGTTCCCCCGGCCGCCCGTCCGTGGGGGCTGAGCGCGCAGTTCCCCGCGCCCCTGACCGGCGGCTGCCCGTGCCCGGTGGGGTGGTGCGCCGCCGGGCGGTCCGACCCCGTTTCCGGCCGCCCGTCCGTGAGGGCTGAGCGCGCAGTTCCCCGCGCCCCTGACCGGCGGCTGCCCGTGCCCGGTGGGGTAGCGGTCCCGGGGCGTGGGTGATCACTCGTTCGGCCTACGTGGGGTACGGACCCAGAGGCCCCCGGCGGCGTGGCGGGCCATGGTCGTAAGGGACGTAGCACGCACCGACGCAGCCGTGAGGGGTGGACGTACACGTGACCGACACCGCGGGCGCGCCTTTGGAGCCCAAGGCCACGTACGGACCCGGGACGGGGGCGAGCCCCACCGGGGAGGGCGCGGTGCGCCGACGGCACCGGTGGCTGCGCGGTGCGGCGCTCGGGACCGCCGTGCTGGTGCTCGGGGCGGGCGGCGCGGGGTGGGCGGCGTATCAGAAGCTCAACGGCAACATCACGAAGGACACCGACGCCGCCGCCGAGCTCGCCCGCTACGACAGGGAGCGGCCGGCGCCGCTGGTGCACGACGCGCAGAACATCCTGCTGATCGGCTCCGACACGCGGGCCGGAGACAACCGCAAGTACGGCAGGGACCGCGGCACGCAGCGTTCGGACACCACGATCCTGCTGCACCTGGCCGCCGACCGGCAGAGCGCGACCGCCGTGTCGATCCCCCGTGACCTGATGGTGGACGTCCCCGGCTGCCGCCGCCCGGACGGCTCGCGGACCCGGGCCCAGTTCGCCCAGTTCAACTCGGCTTTCGAGGTGGGCGGGACGGCCTGCACGATCCGTACCGTCGAGAAGCTCACGAGGATCCGCGTCGACCACCACATGGTCGTGGACTTCGCGGGGTTCAAGGACATGGTCGACGCGGTCGACGGGGTGGAGGTGTGCATCAAGGCCCCGATCGACGACGCCGACGCGCATGTGCGGCTCGTCCCCGGCCCGCAGACCCTCGACGGCGAACAGGCGCTGGGTTACGTGCGCGCCCGCAAGAGCCTCGGCAACGGCAGCGACACCGAGCGGATGGACCGCCAGCAGGAATTCCTCGGCGCGCTCGTCAACAAGGTGCAGAGCAACGACGTCCTGCTGAACCCGGCGAAGCTCTATCCCGTCCTCGACGCGGCGACCTCGTCGCTGACCACCGACCCGGCGCTCGCCAGCCTGCGCGGTCTGTACGAACTGGTGCGCGGCATGCGCAACATCCCCACGGAACGGGTTCAGTTCCTCACCGTCCCACGGCGGTCGTACACCTACGACGCGAACCGCGACGAGCTCGTCGAACCGGCGGCGGAGCAGCTCTTCACGCGCCTGCGCACCGACAGCCCGGTCGCGGTGGTCCCCGAGCGGCCCGAGAAGCCCCGGGAGACGGGGCCGAGTCAGGAGCAGGCGTATTCCGGTTCCGGGGACGGCGACGGGAAGCCCGACGATCCTTCTCATACGCCCTCTCCCGCGCCGACATTCCGGGGCAACACGGCGGCGGGAGCGGCCTGCGAGTAAAACGATGCGCAAAGGAAGCCGGCCTTCCGCTGAGAAATTGGGTGGATTGCCCAGTTGTAGGGGAGTGGAATTTGTCACCGGCGTCGTCCGGCGCTGAACTGGGCGGATAGTGTGAGCGATCCGGTGCGCCGGGCCCTGAAGGCCACGCACCGCTGGAACGACTGACCGAGCGCCTTCTTGAGGGGGATGAGGCGCCGCGTGGCCCCGACGGAGGACGCAAACAACCGTGGACGCGCAAGGCCGTGGGCGGGCGGAGAACATCGACCCCGCAGACCAGTGGGTGCTCAACCCGGACACCGGTGATTACGAGCTGCGACTGAGCCCTTCCACAGGGCAAGGACCCTCGACGGTCCCCGGACCACGCAGGGCTGCGTCCCGCCAGGCAGGCCGAGGCCGCTCCGCGCCGGGGCGCGACCGCCAGCGCCCGCGGCCGGGCGAGCGCGAGGAGCGCCGCGAGGTGCCGGGCCAGCGCAGGCGCCGGGTCAAGGAGCCGGAGCCGACCGGCGGCAGGCGCAAGCAGAAGCCGAAGAAGTCCGCGGGCAAGAAGGCCCTGGTGTGGACCGGCGGCACGCTGGCGTTCCTGCTCGTCACGGGCTGCGTCGGCGGTTACCTGTACTACCAGCACCTCAACGACAACATCACGTCGATCAACGACGACGGCGCGGGCACCGGCGGCTTCAGCAAGGACCGGGCCATCAACATCCTGGTCGTCGGCACCGACAAGCGCAGCGGTGACGGCAACAAGGGCTACGGCGACGAGGGCAGCGCAGGCCACGCGGACACCACGATCCTGCTGCACGTCTCCAAGGACCGTACGAACGCGACCGCGCTGAGCATCCCGCGCGACATGATCACGGACATCCCGGACTGCCCCACCACGATGGAGGACGGCAGCAAGAAGACGATCCAGGGCACGAAGAACGCCCGCTTCAACGAGAGCCTCGGCCAGAGCGACCGCACACCGAGCTGCACGATGCGCACGGTCACGAAGATCACGGGGATAAAGCTCGACCACTTCATGGTGGCCGACTTCAACGCGGTCAAGACGCTCTCCAGCGCCGTGGGCGGTGTGGACGTCTGTCTCGCCAAGGACATCGACGACCCCAAGTCGCATCTGAAGCTGCCCAAGGGCGAGCACACGATCGAAGGCGAGAAGGCGCTCGCGTTCGTGCGCACCCGGCACGCGGTGGGCAACGGCGGCGACCTGAGCCGGATCGAGTTGCAGCAGCAGTTCCTCAGCTCGCTGATGCGCAAGCTGAAGTCGAGCGACACCCTCACCAGCCCGACGAAGATGTTCGACCTGGCCGAGGCCGGCACCAAGGCCCTCACCGTCGACTCCAGGATCGCGAACATCATGAAGCTGCGTGACCTCGGCATGGAGCTCGGCAAGCTCGACATGAAGAACCTGACCTTCGCCACGGTGCCGGTCGTCGACAACCCGAACGAGAAGGTCCACACCACGGTCGTGCTCAACCCGGCCAAGGCCGACCCGCTCTTCGCGATGATGCGGGCCGACCAGTCGCTGACCGAGGTGAAGAAGAGGGAGAAGAGGGAGAAGGCCGCGGTGGCCGCCCGCCTCAAGGGCCGCAAGGCCGACGCCTCCGACGTACGGGTCGACATCTTCAACGGCAGCGGCAAGACCGGCGCCGCTCAGACCACTCTCACGTGGTTGCAGAACACCGAGGGCGTACTCAAGTCCAGCCAGCAGGGGAACGCGCCCTCGGTCATCAAGAAGACGACCCTGGAGTACGGTCCGGACCAGGCGGACCAGGCCCGTCGGCTCGCCGACATCATGGGGCTGCCCGCCGCAGCCCTGAAGCCGGGCAAGAGCGAGAAGAACGCACAGGGACTCCCTGCCATGAAGCTGACGCTCGGCGGCGACTTCGCGGGCGCGGGGGTGCCCATCGCCCCGCCGAAGAAGGCTCCGGAAGGGATCCAGAAGGTCGAAGCCGACAAGACTGTGTGTGCCAAGTGACCTGAAGCGGTCGTTTCGCGTCTAACAACGCGCCAAGGCGCCGCGGTGCGGCCGCAGTTCGGGAACGGGGCGGGGAGGGGCTGGGGATGAGGCAGAACAGCGTGCGTAAGGAGGGGGCGCGGTCACGCGCCCCGCACGCGAGTGATCACGGCGGGGACGACAGCTCGAAGGAGCCGTCGCCGGACGCCGCCGTGCCCGCCAGGGACAGCGGACGGCCCCCCGGCCACCGGCGCCGGCGCGGCTCGGGCGGCAGGGGCGCCCCGCCGCGCCGCAAGCGCCGCGTCCTGCGCTGGTCGGCGACGGTCCTGTCGGTCCTGATACTGGGCACGGCCGGCGCCGGCTACCTCTACTACCAGCACCTCAACGCCAACCTGGAGACGGACGACCTGAACCTCGGCGAGCACCGGGCCCCCGAGCCCACGCCCAACGCCGCCGGACAGACGCCGCTGAACATCCTGCTGATCGGCTCCGACGCGCGGGACTCCAAGGAGAACCAGAAGCTCGGCGGCGCCAAGGACACCTTCGGCGCACCGCCGCTCGCCGACGTGCAGATGCTGCTCCACCTCTCGGCCGACCGCAGCAACATGTCGGTGATCAGCATGCCGCGGGACACACTGCTCCAGATCCCCAAGTGCACGAACCCCGATGACGGCAAGGTCTACCCCGAGTCCGGCCCGCGCACCATGACGAACGAGTCCCTGGGCCGTGGCGGCCCCGGCTGCACCGTCGCCACCTGGGAGAAGCTCACCAACATCCACATCGACCACTACATCATGGTCGACTTCGCGGGTGTGGTCTCCATGGCGGACGCCGTCGGCGGCGTACCGGTCTGCGTCGACAAGAACATCCACTCGCGCGACAGCCGGGGCAAGGGCTCGGGCCTGAAGTTGAAGAAGGGCACCACGGAGATCCAGGGCGAGCAGGCCCTGCAGTGGCTGCGCACCCGCTACGGCTTCGAGGACGGCACGGACATAGGCCGTGCCAAGGCCCAGCACATGTATATGAACGCGCTGGTCCGCAAGCTCCGCGAGAACACCGGCCTGACCAGCCCGAACCAGTTGCGCAAGCTCGCCGACAAGGCGACGAGGGCGCTGAACGTCGACACGGGCCTGGGCACCCTGAAGAAGCTGTACGACCTCGGCAACGAGCTCAAGAAGGTCTCGCCCTCGCGTACGACGATGACGACCATGCCGTTCGACTACGTGGGCGCGCGCGTCGTCCCCAAGCCCGGCGACGCGGAGCAGCTCTTCCGCCTGGTCCGCGACGACATCCCGCTGGACGGCAAGGGCGGGAAGAAGCCGGCCAAGGAGAAGGCGTCCGACGACCCGGCCGCCGCGGACGACGAGATCGCGGTCCAGGTGCAGAACGGCACGCGCACCGTCACCGAGCCGGCGGCCACCGGCCGGGCGAGCGCGGTGGCGCAGATCCTGGCCGCGAAGGGCTTCAAGAAGGCGACGCCGGACATGACGACGGCGCTCACCGAGGGCAAGACGGTCGTCCGCTATCCGAGCGTCGACCTGGAGGGCGATGCCCAGCGGGTCGCCAAGTCGCTGGGGCTGCCGCTCAGTTCGGCGAAGAAGTCGACGGACGTCTCCGGGGTGACGCTGGTCGTCGGCGCCGACTGGCGCGAGGGCGACGCACCGCCCAAGCACAAGAAGAAGGACGACAAGACGCCGGACTCCGCGGACGCGCTCAGCGGCTCCGACAAGAAGGCGTGCATGAAGGTGAACCCCGAGTTCACCTGGTAGCCGCCCCGTACGCGCGAAGAGGCCCGGCGCACTGCCGGGCCCCTTCGCGCGTACGGCTCTGCTCAGGCCTCCTGGGTCTCCCCCAGGACGGCCGGACGGCGCGAGGCGATGACCCTCTTGGCCAGCGAGCGGGGACTGGTGAGGAAGCCCCAGCCCCACGACATGTGCATGGTCGCGAGCGCCAACGGTATCTGGAGGCGGGCCTTCAGCGGCAGGCCCTTGCCCGCGGGGACGGAGCCCGCGACGATCGCCGCGAGGTAGCCGCCGGGGATCACGAAGCCCCACGGCGTGAGCACCGCGCCGGCCACGATGCCCGCCGCGATCGCGCAGACCGCGGTCGGCGGGGCGAGGTAGCGGAGGTTGATGGAGCCCTCGTGGTAGCGGGCGACGACGTGGCGCCAGCGGCCGTAGTCCTTGTACTGCTTGGCGAGGGCCTTCAGGCTCGGCCGCGGGCGGTACGACACCTTCAGCTCGGGCGAGAACCAGATCAGGCCGCCCGCCTCGCGGATGCGGAAGTTCAGCTCCCAGTCCTGGGCGCGGATGAACTCCTCGTTGTACCCGCCCTGTTGCTCCAGGGCCTCGCGGCGGAAGACGCCGAGGTAGACCGTCTCGGCCTGCTGCGGCGCGCCGCCGGTGTGGAAGGCGGCGTTGCCCACGCCGATCCTCGACGTCATGGCGGCGGCGACCGCGTGCTCCCAGTCGCTCTGGCCCTCGGCGTGCATGATGCCGCCGACGTTCATCGCGCCGGTCTCCTCCAGGAGGCGGACGGCGGTCGTGATGTAGCCCGGCGAGAGCGCGGCGTGACCGTCCACGCGCACCACTATCGGGTGACGTGAGGCCTTGATCGCGGCGTTCAGCGCCGCGGGCGTGCGACCCGTGGGGTTGGGCACCGTGTGCACCCGCGCGTCCTCGCGGACCAGCTCCGCGGCGATCTCGTCCGTGCGGTCGGTGGAGGGGCCGAGCGCGACCACGACCTCCATCTCGCCCGCGTACTCCTGACGCAGGATCGCGTGGACGGCCTCGCGCAGATGCCGCTCCTCGTTGAGGACGGGCATGATCACGGACACGGCGGGAGGCAGTGCCTCAGACTTCGCGTTCATCACGCGCCACGTTACCGCGAATGGGGGACACGGACGCGCGCCGTCCGGGTCGCTACCCCGGGCCGCATTTCGTATGGGCTTACGTTTCTCGGGTCCCCCGGATCCGTCGCCCGTCGCCCGTTGCTCGTTGCCCGTTGCCCGTTGCTCGTTGCCCGTTGCCCGTAGCCTGTCGCCCGCTCCGAGCCAGGTCCGTCTCCGCGGAGGTGTTCCCCCACGTGCCCGCACCGCCCCGCTCCCCCGCTTCCGCGCCGCGCCGCCCCGATCCGCAGGGCCGCAGACCGTCCGCAGGCAGGCCGGGCGGGCGGGCCGGGCGGCGGCCGCGCTGGGCCATGCGGATGGCGACCGCGTGCTCCGTGGCGGTGCTCGTCGCGGCCGGTATCGGGCACTCCGTGGTCACCGGTCTCGACACCGGGATCAAGCGGGTCGACGCCTTCAGGGACATGAAGAACCGGCCCGCTTCGGGCAACGGCATGAACGTGCTGCTCGTCGGCACCGACGGCCGCGACAAGATCACCCCTGAGGAGAAGGCGAAATACCGCCTCGGCGGCGCGCCCTGCCACTGCACGGACACGATCATGATCGTGCACATCTCGGAGGACCGGGACCGGGCCAGCGTCGTGAGCCTGCCGCGCGACTCCTACGCCGAGCTGCCCGCGCACACCGACCAGATCAGCGGCAAGCAGCACCGCGCGCACCCGGGCAAGATCAACGCGGCGTACGCGGAGGGCGGGCCGAACCTCACGGTGCGGACCGTCGAGCACATGACGAAGGTCAAGATCGACCACTATCTGGAGGTCGACTTCACCAGCTTCATCAAGACCGTGGACGTCCTCGGCGGCGTGGAGATCTGCACGTCGCGCCCGCTCCAGGACGCGAACACGGGCCTGAACCTCGCGGTCGGCACGCACGCCATGAACGGCGGCGAGGCGCTCCAGTACGTGCGGTCGCGGTACGTCGACGGGGCCTCCGACCTCGGCCGGATGAAGCGACAGCAGCGGTTCCTCGCGGCGCTCATCGCGAAGGCGACCAGCAGCGGTGTCCTACTGAATCCGGTCAAGTTCCGCGACGTGACGCAGACGCTGCTCGGCTCGGTCCGGGCGGACAAGGGCTTCGGCACGAGCGACATGCTGGACCTCGGCCGGGCGATGCGGGGCTTCTCGCCGTCGTCCTCGGAGTTCACGACCGTGCCGCTCAGCCCTCAGGGACAGACCCTGCCGGGCATCGGCGCGACGCTGAAGTGGCACCCGACGAAGTCGCGGAAGCTGTTCGACGCGCTGCGCGAGGACCGGCCGCTGGCCCCGCACCGCAACAGGTCCAGGGTCGCCCTGGTGGACGTCTCGCCCCAGCAGATCCAGGTGCAGGTGGACAACGGCACGGCGATTCCGGGGCTGGGCAAGCGCGTCGACACCGCGCTGCGGGGCACCGGCTTCCGCACGACGGGCCTGCCGGGCAACCTGCCGACCGCGCGGACGGCGCCGGCCGCCCGGACCGTCGTCGCCTACGACCCCCGCTGGGACCGCTCCGCGAAGTCCCTCGCGACGGCCCTGCCGGGCTGCGAGATGCGCACGGTCGACGGCCAGGGGGCGGTGCTGAAGGTGATCGCGGGGGCGGACTTCAAGACGGTGCGGCCGGTGCGGGCGGAGGACGAACTGGAGGGTGAGTTCGGGGCGGTCACCGGGGACCAGGTCGTCTGCCCCTGAGCGGCACCGTGCCGCGGAGGGGCGTCAGTCGTCGAAGCCCTCCGCCGCGCGCGCCTCCCGCAGTTCCTTGATCGCGCGGCGCCGGGCGAGGCGGTGCGTGCGGCGGATCTGGGCCTCCTGGTGACGGCGGCGGTCGCGGTCGGTCTCCGGGAGGACCGGCGGGACCGTGCGGGGCTTGCCGTCGGCGTCGACCGCGGCGAACACGAGGTAGGCGGAGCCGACCTGCTGGGCGGGCGTCGACTCGTTCCACCGCTCGGCCAGGACCCGGACGCCGACCTCCATCGAACTGCGTCCGGTCCAGTTGACCTGGGCCTTCACATGAACGAGGTCTCCTACTCTGACCGGCTCCAGGAAGACCATCTCGTCCATGGACGCGGTGACGGCGGGCCCGCCCGAGTGGCGTCCGGCGACGGCCCCCGCCGCGTCGTCCACGAGTTTCATGATCACGCCGCCGTGCACCGTGCCGAGGAGGTTGGTGTCGTTGTGGGTCATGATGTGGCTGAGCGTGGTGCGGGACGCCGAGGTCGGCTTGCCCGCTATGTCGGCTTCCGAACGGGGGGCCTGATCTGTCATGCCCTCCACCCTATGCCGGACGTATGAGCGAGCCGCCCCCGGCCGCTTTGCATCAGCTCTGCAACAGCCCTGGCTCGAAATCCCGACCGCCCTGTAAGCCGCGCGCCCGCGCACTGCACACTGGGCCACATGAGCGATTGGCCAGACGATCAGGCGGGCGGCCGTGGCTACGGCCGCGGCAGCGGGAACCCCCAGCCCGACGGCGCCCGCGTGATGCGGCACGTCCAGCGCGGCGGTCCCGGCCGCCCCGCAGGACCGCCGCCGGGCGGTGTGCCGCAGCAGCCCGCGTACGACGACGGGTACGGCGACCGGCGCGGGGACGGACAGCCGTACGGCGACGCCCGCGACGAGGTCTTCGAGCCGCGCACCCCGCGCCAGGGCGCCCACGGCCAGAGCTACGACAGCGGCTACAACACGGGGCAGGTCTACGGCCAGCCCGCGGGCGCGGGCCAGGGCGGCGGCGCCGGACGCCCGCCGCGCGGCCCGCGCCCCGCGCCGAACTGGCGGCGCCGCATCAAGATCGGTTCGATCACCCTCGTATCCGTGCTGCTGGTGACGTCTGTCGCGACGTACTTCTGGGCGGACGGCAAGCTCAAGCGCGAGGTCGACCTCTCCAAGGTCATCGAGCGGCCCGAGGGCGGCGCGGGCACGAACTACCTGATCGTGGGCTCCGACAGCCGCGAGGGCATGTCCGACGAGGACAAGAAGCGGCTCCACACCGGCTCGGCCGAGGGCAAGCGCACGGACTCGATGATGATCCTGCACGTCGCGGACGACGGCGGGAACACGATGATCTCGCTGCCCCGCGACTCGAACGTCACGATCCCCTCCTTCAAGGGCGCGGAGTCCGGGAAGCTCTACCCCAACCAGGGCCGCCAGGTGAAGCTGAACGCCGCGTACGCGGAGGACGGCCCCGAGCTGCTCGTGCGGACCGTCGAGTACAACACCGGCCTGCGCATCGACCACTACGCCGAGATCGGCTTCGGCGGCTTCGCGAAGATCGTGGACGCGGTCGGCGGCGTCGAGATGGACATTCCCAAGGGCTTCAAGGACAAGAAGTCCGGCGCCGACTTCGAGGCGGGCAAGCAGACGCTCAACGGCGAGCAGGCCCTCGCCTTCGTCCGCACCCGCTACGCGCTGCCGGGCAGCGACCTGGACCGCACGAAGAACCAGCAGAAGTTCCTCGCGGCCCTCGCCGACCAGGCGGCGACGCCGGGGACCGTCATGAACCCCTTCAAGCTCTACCCCACCATGGGCGCGGGCCTGGACACCTTGATCGTCGACAAGGACATGGGCCTGATGGACGTGGCGTCCATGTTCTGGGCGATGAAGGGCGTCACCGGCGGCGACGGCAAGTCGATGAACATGCCGATCGCGGGCACCGCGGGCGGGAACCTGCTCTGGGACAAGGCGAAGGTCAAGCAGCTCGTCAACCAGCTGAACAACGACGACAAGGTCACGGTCTCCGGCTGACCCGGCTGACCCGGCTGACCCGGCCGGCCCTGCGGAAGGGACGTAGGCCGGGCGCGGCCCCGTCCCCCGAACGGCCCGCCCGGCGGGAAAGCCCGCCCCCGGCATGCCACGGTGGTCCCGAACTGCCACCGCCGACGTCCGGAGCCCTGCCATGGCAGACCTGCAGGACGAGACCAACGCCACCGCCGAGGCGGGGGAGCTCGACCAGTCCCCCGCCCGGCCCGACCCCCTCGCCGAGCCGCTTCCCGAGCGGGAGCCCGGCCACGACCCCGAGGCGGCCGAGGCCGCCGACCCGCTGGAGCGGGCGCAGGCCGTGCTCGCCGCACACCCCGTAGCCGACGGGTACAGCGGTCTGCCGGGGACCTTGCGCGACCTGCCCTGGTACGACTTCGAGACGGGCGACAGCGGCCTGGAGAGCGATCTGCCGCGGCTGCGCTCGGGCCGGGTCGGGGCGCAGTTGTGGTCCGTGCACGTGCCCGAGCGGCTCGGCACCGACCAGGTCGTACGGTCCACCCTCGAACAGATCGACCTGGTGAAACACGTCGTCGGTACGCACCCCGAGTGGCTGCGGCTCGCCCGCGACGCCTCGGAGGCCACCGACGCCCGCAACTGCGGCCGCATCGCCACGCTGATCGGCCCCGCCCGCGGCACCGCGCTCGGCGACTCGCTGGGCACCCTGCGCGGGCTGCACAACCTGGGGCTGTGCGCGGTGACCCTCTGCGGTACGTCGTGGGCGGGCGCCGACGGACTGACCGCGTTCGGTGAGGAGGTCGTACGCGAGATGAACCGGCTCGGCATCCTCGCGGACCTCTCCGGCGCGTCCGAGGCGACCGTGCGGCGGGTCCTCGCCATCTCCAAGGCGCCGGTGATCTTCACCCGCTCCGGGGCCCGTGCCCTGCACGACCACCCGGACAACCTCTCGGACGAGCTGCTCGCGGAGGTGGGCGAGCTCAAGGGGCTGTGCATGGTGCCGCTGGCCGCCGACCGCACGGGTCCTTCGCTGCGCGAGGCGGCGGACCACCTCGATCACGTGCGGCGGGTCGCGGGGCCGGAGTGCGTCGGCATCTCGGGGATGTACGACACCCCTGAGGCGCACCCGGAGGGCCTCCCCGACCCGTCGGGCTATCCGGAGCTGATCGCGGAGCTCCTGGAACGCGGCTGGTCCGAGTCCGACGTGGCGCTGCTCACCTGGGGCAACTTCCAACGGGCCCTGCGCGGCGCGGACTTCACGGCCCGGGCCACGCGGGAGCGCAGGACGGCCTCGACCGCGCGGATAGAGCGTCTGGACGGCTGATCCGGAACGGGGCCGGGGCCGGCCCCGTCGTCCGTCACGGTCACGTCAGGGGATCTTGCAGAGGCAGAACGGGTGCCCGACCGGGTCGGCGTAGACGCGGAAGTCGCGCTTGCCGCCGTCGTCGTCCAGGTCGAGGGGGCGCGCGCCGAGGGCGAGCACTTTCTCCTCGGCGGCGTCGAGCTCCTCGGTGGTGCGGCCGGCGTCGAGGTCCAGGTGGAGCTGCTGGGCATTGACGTCGGAGCGGGGCCACTCGGGCGGGCGCAGGTCGCTCACCCGCTGGAACGACACCTTGACGCGGCCCGGGGCCACGAGGTCGACCCAGTCGCCGTCCTCCTCCTCGATGGTGCCGCCGATGATCTGGGCGTAGAACTCCGCCAGCTCACGCGGCCGCGGGCAGTCGAGGACGATGTTGCGCAGGCGGGCGACGGGGGCGGTGGTGTCGTGCTGGTCGGTCATGACCCCTCCTTCTCGACAGGATGCCCGGCAGGGCACGGGCGTCTCAGCAGGCGCAGAGGCAGAACGGGTGCCCTGCCGGGTCGGCGTAAACCCGCCAGTTGCGGTCCCGGTCGGCCGCGTCGAGGACCGTGGCGCCGAGGGCGAGGACCTGCTTCTCGGCGGCGTCCATGTCTTCCACTGTGAGATCCAGGTGGAACTGCTGCGACCCGTCGGGCGCGGGCCACTTCGGCGGTACGTGCCCCGGGGCCTTCTGGAAGGCCAGGGGGGTGCCGTCGTACCCCTTGAGGTCGACCCAGGTGTCGTCGGCGGGGGCCGGGGTGCCGCCGATGACCGCGGCGTAGAACTCGGCGAGGGCGAGCGGGTCGGCGCAGTCCAGGACGACGACGCCGAGCTTGGCGAGAGCCATGATTCCTCCGGACGTTCATGGATTACCGGTAGGTTGGTGTAACCGGTAACGGTTACTTCATGCTCCCGCAGAAGGGGTAACGTCGCAACCATGAATGACAGAGCGCCGGCACCGGGAGGGCTCGCGCTGGTCCAGGAGCTGGTGAACACGCTGGACCTGGCGAGCGGCGCGGACGCCCTGGACACCGAGGCCGGGCGTACCGCTTTCGGACTCGCCGCGCGGGACGTGGACGCGGCGCGCGAACTGCGGGAGTCCCTGCGGGCGGCGTGCCTCGCGCACGCCGGACACCCGGCGCACGGGCCGGTACGGGAGCTGAGCGAACTGCTGGCCCACGGGCCGCTGCTGGTGGAGGTGGACGGCGCGACGGGCGCCGCGTCGCTCGTCCCCGCGGACGCCTCGGCGCTCACCGCGCGGGTGGCCTCGGCGATCGCCGAGGCGCTCACCGCCGGGACGTGGCTGCGCCTCAAGGCGTGCGAGGCGGTCACCTGCCACTGGGCGTACTACGACCGCAGCCCGGCGGGCCGGAGCCGGTGGTGTGACATGGGGGTGTGCGGGGCGCGCGCGAAGATGCGGGCGTACCGGGCACGCAAGGCGGCACCCGGCGCATCCACCTAGTGGTGGCTCGGTCTCGGCGTCGGCGTCAGGCCGCGGGCCTGCCCATGGCGCGGTAGGTCCAGCCCGCCGCCCGCCAGGTCTGCGGATCGAGGGCGTTGCGGCCGTCGAGGACGACCGGGGTCGTCGCCACGGAGGCGAGCGCCGCCGGGTCCAGCTCGCGGAACTCGCGCCACTCCGTGAGGTGCAGGACGACGTCGGCGCCGCGTACCGCGTCCGTCGCCGTGTCCGCGTAGCCGAGCGTGGGAAAGAGGCGGCGGGCGTTCGCCATGCCCTTCGGGTCGTACACCGTGACCTGGCCGCCCTGGAGGTGGATCTGCCCGGCGACGTTGAGCGCCGGGGAGTCGCGGACGTCGTCGGAGTCCGGCTTGAACGTGGCGCCGAGCACCGCGACCCGCTTGCCGAGGAAGGAGCCGCCGCCCAGCGCCTCGCGGGCCATCTCGACCATCTGGCCGCGCCGGCGCATGTTGATGGAGTCGATCTCGCGGAGGAACGTCAGCGCCTGGTCCGCGCCCAGCTCACCGGCGCGCGCCATGAACGCGCGGATGTCCTTGGGCAGGCAGCCGCCGCCGAAGCCGATCCCGGCCCGCAGGAACTTCTTGCCGATCCGGTCGTCGTGTCCGAGCGCCTCCGCGAGCTTCACGACGTCGCCGCCCGCGGCCTCGCACACCTCCGCCATGGCGTTGATGAAGGAGATCTTCGTGGCGAGGAAGGAGTTCGCCGAGGTCTTGACCAGCTCCGCCGTCGGGAAGTCGGTGACGACGAAGGGCGAGCCGTCGGCGATCGGCGTCGCGTAGACCTCGCGCAGCAGCTTCTCGGCGCGCTCGCTGCGTACGCCGACCACGATGCGGTCGGGGTGCAGCGTGTCCTGTACGGCGAAGCCCTCCCGCAGGAACTCGGGGTTCCACGCCAGCTCGACCTCGTCGCCCGCCGGGGCCAGCTCGGCGAGGCGGGCGGCGAGCCGGTCCGCGCTGCCGACCGGCACGGTGGACTTGCCGACGACGAGCGACGCCTTGGTGAGGTGCTTGGCGAGGGACTCCAGCGCGGTGTCGACGTACGACATGTCGCAGGCGTACTCGCCGTGCTTCTGCGGGGTGTTCACGCAGATGAAGTGGACGTCGCCGAAGTCCGCCGCCTCCGCCGGGTCCGTCGTGAAGCGCAGCCGCCCGCTGGAGCCCTCGATGCCGGCGACGTGCTTGCGCAGCAGCTCTTCGAGGCCGGGCTCGTACATGGGGACCTCGCCCCGCTGGAGCATGGCGACCTTCTCGGTCACCACGTCGAGACCGAGGACCTCGAAGCCGAGTTCGGCCATGGCCGCGGCGTGCGTGGCGCCGAGATAGCCGGTGCCGATCACGGTGATCTTGAGGGCCATGCGGTGCTCCAGACGGTCTGCGGGGGCTTGCTGCTGCCGTGCGTTGACCGAGCATAGTCGGGCGTATCCAGGCCCCTCACCGGGCACGTTTCCCGCTGTCGCCAAGCTCACGTATCGGTCGTGCGGGTGACACCACTAAAATTTCGGTTACTTAACGGTAATTAGCATCCTTGGAGCGTGAGAGACCTTGGCCGGATCGGCTGATTTCGACCTGTACCGCCCGTCCGAGGAGCACGACATGCTCCGGGACGCGATCCGCTCGATGGCCGAGGCGAAGATCGCGCCGTTCGCCGCCGCCGTGGACGAGGAGGCCCGCTTCCCGCAGGAGGCCCTCGACGCCCTCGTCGCGAACGACCTGCACGCCGTGCACGTACCCGAGAGCTACGGCGGCGCGGGCGCCGACGCCCTGGCGACCGTCATCGTGATCGAGGAAGTGGCCCGCGTCTGCGCCAGCTCCTCCCTCATCCCGGCCGTGAACAAGCTCGGCTCGCTGCCCGTCATCCTCTCCGGCTCCGAGGACCTGAAGAAGAGGTACATGACCCCGCTCGCCAAGGGCGAGGGCATGTTCTCGTACTGCCTGAGCGAGCCGGACGCGGGTTCGGACGCCGCCGGCATGAAGACGAAGGCCGTCCGCGACGGCGACAGCTACGTCCTCAACGGCGTGAAGCGCTGGATCACCAACGCGGGCGTCTCCGAGTACTACACGGTCATGGCCGTCACCGACCCGACCAAGCGCTCGAAGGGCATCAGCGCCTTCGTCGTCGAGAAGTCGGACGAGGGCGTCTCCTTCGGCGCCCCGGAGAGGAAGCTCGGCATCAAGGGCTCCCCCACCCGCGAGGTCTACCTCGACAACGTACGCATCCCCGCCGACCGCATGATCGGCGAGGAGGGCACGGGCTTCGCGACCGCGATGAAGACCCTGGACCACACCCGCGTCACCATCGCGGCGCAGGCCCTCGGCATCGCGCAGGGCGCCCTCGACTACGCCAAGGGCTACGTCCAGGAGCGCAAGCAGTTCGGCAAGCCGATCGCCGACTTCCAGGGCATCCAGTTCATGCTCGCCGACATGGCGATGAAGATCGAGGCCGCGCGCCAGCTGACGTACGCGGCGGCGGCCGTGTCGGAGCGCGTTGCCGCCGGAGGTGGAGAGAGGGGTCTGACCTTCCAGGGCGCGGCCGCCAAGTGCTTCGCCTCGGACGTCGCGATGGAGGTCACCACGGACGCCGTCCAGCTCCTCGGCGGCTACGGCTACACCCGGGACTACCCCGTCGAGCGGATGATGCGCGACGCGAAGATCACGCAGATTTATGAGGGTACGAATCAGGTCCAGCGCATCGTCATGGCAAGGAACCTGCCGTAACTGGGTTTTCGCAGGTCAGCGGCCATTTTCGATGGCTCGCGGGCTGTGATCGGCTTCCGGTCCGTTCGGGTCCGTTTCGGGCCGATCATGGGCGTCATGCTGGGGAAATCCTGGGCTGACGCTGGACGGGAAACCGCCTCTCACCTGCATAAACGCAACGGCCCCCGGCACTCTGCCGGGGGCCGTTCGTATGGGCTCTGTCAGGCGACTTCGGCCTGTGCCTCTGTGGGGTCGTCCGCCCCGGGCGTCAGCATCGTGGCGATGGCCGCCCGCCCGCGCTGCTCGGCTCCCTCAAAGATGTAGTGGTAGTGCTCGCGCAACACGTCCGTACTGCTGTGACCCATCCAGTCGGCCACATACGTTCTCAGGGACGCCCGCGTACAGGAGCCGCGATCCGTAGTAGTGCCGCATGGAGTGTGGCTTGCAGTACGTCACCTCACCCTTGGACAGAGCCACCATCCAGATCTGCCGGTAGAAGTACGACGCGTACAGGTACCCGGTGCGCGACACGTTGGGGAACAACAGGCGCTCCGGCCCCCACACACCGTGGTTCTTGATGTGTCGCCGAAGCTCGAAGGCCACGTTGGGCGGGAGTGGCACCACGCGGCCGGGCTCTTCCTCGTCGCGGGCCTTGATGTGCCGCCGCTGTAGCGCGCTGTTCTTGCCGGGCTCCGTTTCGCCGTCCTCCTCGATCTGGAAGTCAACGCGCAGAACCTCGGCTTTGAAGTCGATCTGATCCCGAGAGACGGCCATGGCCTCACCGATACGAAGCCCGCAACCGGCCATCAGCCACAGCATTGCGCGGTACCGGGGTGGTGCGCCGTCGAGCGCAGCCAGAACTTCCCGCGTTGTGAGCCGTCGTGCCTTGCTCTTGTGCTCGCGGATCTCCTTGGCACGACTGCCCGCATGCTTGATCTTCTTGCACGGGTTGCGGCCGATGATCTCGTTGACAACGGCCCAGTCCATCATCCCGGAGAAGAACGAGAACCGCTGACGCCGCGTCCGTGCGGACAGCTTGCGGTCCGTCTCCATCCACAAGAGCCACTGCTCAATGTCCGCCACCTTCAGGGACACGATCGAGCGCGCCTTGAAGAACGGCTCAATGGTCGTGTTCAGGATCGAGCGGTACTGCTTCTTGGTGCTGTTCTCCAGCTTCCTTTGATTGGTCCACTGCTCCCAGACAGCCGTCACAGGCTGCTTCCCCAACCGGTCGTCCAGGTAGGTCCCGGCGTCTAGCTCCTGCTCCTTGCGCTTCCGGTGGTCGTCGGCGCGCTTCTTGGTCTCGAACGACTTCTGACGCTGCTTGCCGTCAGGGTCATACCAGAAGGTCGTCCACTTCTTCGCGTCGTCTTTCGAGCGCGCTACCCATGCCCTTGCCACGTCTGAGCTGGCCTTTCTCGTTCTGGAGCCCGCCCCCCGCTGTGGCTAGCCCCTCCATCCTCAGAATGCACACGGACCACCATGGGTTGTCTACACAGGGTGGACCACCGTGTGTGGTACAGTTGAGCTGTGATGACAGATGAGAGCGGGTTCGAGATCACCCAGCACCAGGGCGCGTGGAACATCCACATGTGGTGGCCAAGCGGCCCGGTGACAGGCGGGCCGCAACGCATCACCATCGAGAAGGCGGAGGAAGCGCTGCCACGCGATGTGGCGCGCGGTATTTCCACCACCGTGCTCCGCAGGCTTGACCTCGCGGCAGCGGTCAAGGCAGCCGAAGAGGCAGCCCCAAGCCTCGAAGAGGGAGCGCGAGAGATCACACAGACGATCGAGGAGGCAGGGGTAACGGCCAAACGGCTACTCGATCTGGGAGGGGTCTCCGCCCCATACCTCGTGACGCTGTCAGCCGTCTACGTGCAGATGGCCGCCATTGGGGCACGTCGCCCGGTTGATTGGCTTGCACGGCTGATTGAGCGTCGGCCAGAGACGGTCCGCGACCACCTGAAGAAGGCACGCCGCGATGGCTTCCTCACCGCAGTGGCAGGAAAAGCCGGTGGGGAACTGACCGACAAGGCCAAGGCTGTGTTCGACTCCGGATTCACGGCCAAGCCAGACGCGTAACCACACTGCCATTAATAAGCATGACCATAGCCCCCGAGGCCCCTCGGGGGTTTTCTTTTCCATGGAGCTTATGTGACCAAGCTGATGACCGTTGACGACGTTGCCGAGTACCTAAACGTTCCCGATCACTGGGTCTACTCGAATTGGAAGCGGCGAGGGATTCCATTCCGGAAGGTGGGGCAGTCGCTTCGGTGTCGCCCTTCGGACCTGGATCGCTGGCTGGACGCGCAGGGGGCCGAGTGAGCTACCGATTCGCCAAGGTCTACCGGCCCGAGCATTCGCACCCGGCCATCGGAAACGCCGTGCTGCACCTGGAAATGCGTATGTGGCTGCTCGCCCTGGACCGTATGCAGCGCGGCGGGCACGCCCCCTTGGGCTCCGGTGAGCTGCAACTGATCCTGGCCAATGAGAAGGGGGAGTCGTACAGTCCCGGCCGCTACCGGCAGGCTCGTTGCAACCTGATCAAGGCGGGGATGCTGGCGCCTACGGCGTCAGCGCGATGCCTGCTGATTCCATCCACTGTGGCGGCGATGGACGCGCCGTCGAAGAAGCGGCGGGAGGAGTGCGCTACGCACGGGCACAACATTCCGTGGGACGGCGAGCACGGCGATTGGATGTTCAGCGCGCCCGGCGAGGCTGAGCGTTGGGAGGCGGAGTGCGACAACATCGCCAAGGGCGGGAGCCCGTTTCCCTCCGGGGCCTGGGCGCATGGCGTGCGGATGCGGGCGGAGCGGGGCGTTAACGAAACCGTGGCCTCGGCCGCTTGACACCAAGGGCGAGTCCTACGCCCCTTCTTAAATAGGAAGAGGCACAGGAAGTACGCGACCCCGCCATGGTGCTGCACTGCCACGTCACGCCCTCCGACTGGTCCAAGCACGTGGGCGAGTCGGAAGCGGCTGGAGGCTCGTACAACCGCATCCTGCCCTTCCTCCTCGGGTCAGTCCCGATGCTGGACGACGACCGCGTAAGCCTGCCGAAGGTGGACGGCTCCGAACTGTCCGACGCTTACGGATGGGCCACCGCCCGCCCCCGCGTGATCACCCTCTCCGAGGACGCACGACCCTTGTGGCGCATCGTTCGCCGGTACGCCCGCATCCTGGGTGAGACGCTTCCGGAGGCTCAGGCCGTTTTCATCGAGCGGACCGCAGAGCAGACGCTCAGGGTGGCCGCCTGCCTCGCGGCCTCCGAGTGCTCCGAGACCATCACGGACGAGATCCTGACGGCCGCCTTCACTCTGGTACGCCGCTCCGTCCAGGACGCCGTACGCATCGCCGCGGGCCAGTCCAATGACCGGCAACGCCGCCCCTCATTGGCGAGGGCATCGCTCGCAGACAAGGTCCGCGCCCGGATCGAACTGCACGGCGGTCGGGCCACGTCGTCTCAGGTGCTCCCGTACGTGGGGGCGTCAGCCGCTGAGGTCAAGGAACTGCCCGGAATCATCGTGACGGTGGACCGCTCGGGTAAGACAGGCCGACCGGCCACCGTTTTCACGATCCGCAGTAACAGTTCCGGTGACGCTGTGCCGCAGCCGGCCTGCGCGGAGCGTGAGCAGAACCAGGACGATTCCCGTCGCTCTGAGGCGTGGCCGGCTGACTCGAAGCGTGATGAGAACCGCGCCACGGTTGTGCAGATGGATGCTTACCGCCCGACGCCCAGGCAGGCCCCGGAGCCCGCGCCCGAACCGAAGCGCCCGGGACCGCTCGACGCCAACCCCTTCCGAGCACTCCTCTAACCAACCAACAAAGTGAGCCCCGGCCCATTTCGGGCCGGGGCTGTTTCGTTGCTTCGGTCCTACTCCGCTCGTTCGACCAGGGCGACCGATGTGCACGGGCGTCGGAACCGGGCGTGCCCCGTTCGGCCGGTATGGCTCATGCACTCCACATCGACGGTCGCGCCGTCCGACGCAGGCTTAGCCTCCCAGGCGCACGTCAGGCACTTCGCCTCGAACGTCGCCCTTGTGTCCGGTTGCTGAGTGATCCGGTGCTTCGCATACCGCAGGATCGAACGGGGCATCGTGGTGCGCTCCCCTCATCAGGTGTGGACAGCAGTCGGGCAGGCAAGGTCCGGTGCGGCACGGTTCGGGGAGCACGTCACCAGAGCTACGGACAGAAATGCGGGCCTCTCCAGGTAGAAGCCGTGAGACACATCCCCACCCCAGCTCAGCCGATCAGCGGCGGAGCAGACCAGTAGTGCCAGCCGTGTGCTGTCGCGATCGGACTCGGAGGCGAACCGGGGCGCGTACTCGGTCAGTTGTTGCCCGAGCCATTCCGCTGCTTCCTTCGGCTCCTCCCAGGTGCCGCGCACGAGCTTCGCGGGCTTGATCAGCCAGTGGGCCGTTTCCAGCGGTGGCAGGTCCACGGTTGGGAACTCCGCCTTCACTTCCTTGTACCTCGCGAACAGCTCCGGCTTATCGGCCGGAGGAGGGTCAGGATGCGGGGGCCGTCTCAGCGCCTCGTCATCGAACCGTTGCTTGGAGCCGGTCCACAGGTAGCCGTGGTGGTGCAACTGTCGTCCCGTCCAGAGCAGGAAGAAGAGGGGCGCCCGACCGGCCCTGTCTCTCGGGGGTGAGCCAGGACCGGGGGCGCCAGGGATGGCCGTCAGGCGGACAGGCCGAAGCGGGCCGGGTCGATACCGGCCGCGTTCAGTTCCTCGGTGGTGAAGCGCAACGGCTCCGCACCGGGCCGCTTGCTGTCGCCCAACGCCCACGCGTGGGGGCCGATCTTCGCCAGCGTGGCGCAGGACTCGCCGTCGGGGTGTGTGTTGCCTCCGCACGCCTTGTGGAACGTGGCGCCGTCGATAGGCAGGCTGTACAGGTCGGTTCCGGGCATGGGTGTGCCTTCCTGTGAGGTCAAAGACGAGACAGACTCAGAGCTGGTACTGATCCGACTTCGACACAAACACGACACCCGGGCCAAGAGCCGTTGCGCTCTCCCGAAAGATCTCGTGCAGTATCGACCTGGAGTTTTCGCGCATCGCGTTGGTCAGGTTGTCGGCCAGTAAGGCCGCCTCGGACGGAAGCAGAATCATTTCCGTGTCTGCCATATGCCGACCGTACTTCGTCAGCCACATAGGGACACGAATGTTCCCATCCTCATCCCGGTGTGCCGGACGGCTTGGGATCGGGTCCATCCGCCAACCCAGCGGGGCCTTCTGACGGTCCTTCTTCGGTTCGGTCGGCATGAGTACATCCTCGGGCCGCAGGCGAGGGACCTCTAGTGCTATTTGCGTTGTCGGGTAAAGATCCCGGACCACTCGTTCAGGAGTTCTCGGCACTCGTCTCCGAACACTGCGTACGACTCGTACCTCTCGAAGTCCTCGCGGTATGCGTTCACGTCGCGATGGTCCCGCAGGATCAATGCACCGGTGCCGGTTTCCACGGTGGCTAGTCGCCGGTCGTATACCGTGAAAGTATTCAGCGGCATCTCTGAAATGTGACCTGCCAAGGGGATGACCCCAAGCCGAACACTAGGAATTCGAGATACCGAAGCCAGTCGGTCGAGCTGCATTGCCATGGCGAGAGGTGGCAGTAAGGGCCAGCGAACGGCCTGTTCCGTCAGCAGGAACGTGAACGACTTTGACGAGTCGTAGAGGACGCTCTGGCGTTCCAGTTTCTTGGCAATGGTCTTGGACTGGTCTCCGGGAGTGTCCGCGATGCTGGCACGCACATACTCCGGCGTAGCAAGTAGCCCTGTGATCGCCGAGAGCAGGAAGAATCGGAACTCCGTTGTAACCGTTTCGATCCTGGCTAGCTCGTTCTGCTTCTTATCAAGACCCCGGCGCCGCGAAGACCAATGGTCCTGCCACTCGGTATTCGCGGTGCGAACCAGTTCGAGGATCTGCGAGGCTGCCGGATCATCGGTCCCAAGCGCTTCGAGGATCAGCTCTACGTCGACAATGGCGGGAGTGAGTTTCCCGCTCTCCATGTTGCTGACCTTGGTTTGTGACATGTTGCAGCGGCGAGCGAGCCAGGTCTGAGTCTTCCCGGCTCGCTTACGCAGGCTTCGCAATGCTTCCGCTAGGTCCGACCTGGACTGACCTAGCCGTTCAGGCTCAAAGCTCAAGACCCTTCACGAACTCCTCGAAGGGCACGGACTCAGCTACCGCGATTCGCTGGTATTCGATGAACTGGGCCACGTCGCCCTCGAATACCTCGCGGTTGATCTGCTTCCCGTCAGGCTCATAGTTCATGAGCACGACTTCCGACTGGTCGAACATCCAGAAGTCTTGAACCCCCTCAAGAGGGTTGGTTCTGTCGGTCACGTCGAGAATGCGGATCTGCTCCCCAGCCAAGAGGTGCGGCCGGTAGTACTGGGAGAACTCGAACCGCAGGTACTCAGACAGAGGTCGAGTGACGATGTGGACGCGTCCTTGAACGCGCCCCTCCGTGACCTGCCTGCGGAGCCGGTCTGTGTACTCGTTGCGGACCGTTGCGGGGTCGATACGCGCGCCGTCGCGGAACGCCTGAAGCTCCTCGGCTTCCTGCGGCATGAGGTACTGCGGCAGGGTCTCAAGACGCCATGCTTCCCGCCGGAAACCCTCAAAGCGCGCGGCCCACTCTTCACCAGCCAAGAGCACGGACAGCCTCCCTCAGAACGTCTTCGGGGATCTCGACAAGCCCTTCCCCCTCCGGGGGCTGGAATGCCTTGGACACGTCGCCCTGGACGACGATGGAGCCGGACGCGGTGCGGTAGATGTTCGGGCAGTCGTCCTTGCCGCACGGCCCCCCGTTGCCGTTGCCGGTGAGTCGGGTCAGTTCCTCACGAGCCATGGTGAAACCCCCTGTCCCCGCCCCCTTGTGGGGCGGCTCCACGACCGTACGGAGGGCGTGCCGTCGCCGTCCATGCGATCACGCCAATATTTGCGTTGTCGCATAAAACTGTGGTGCTCGCCCACCGCCGGAGGCGGCCTTGGGTATGGCGTGGCAGGCTCACGTGAGCAACGCATGACCAACAGAGGGGCCGAGGGAGGTCCCAAGGGGGTCAGCTTGGTGATCATGGGGAAATGCTGGGGGGGCACCCCACGGAAGGGGTGTCTTCCCAGGTCAGAGCCGTGTTCGCTGTAAAGCACGCAGATTTATGAGGGTACGAATCAGGTGCAGCGGATCGTGATGGCGCGGAACCTGCCGTAAGTCGCGGGGGGCCCCGGAAACTCGTCCGCCGGCAGCGATGAGTTTCCGTGGCCCCCGCGGTCTTTCCTGTTGTCGATGAAACAGGAGGGACACATGAAGCAGGCGCAGGCGCAGGCGGAACAGCTGGTGCGGGTGCAGAATTTCACGGTTTCGAGCGACGGGTTCGGTGCCGGTGAGGGTCAGAGCCTGGAGCGGCCCTTCGGGCACGCCGATCCCGGGGAGATGTTCGCCTGGGCGGGGGCCACGGCGAACTGGCCCAACCGCACCGACCCGGGCGGCAGCCGCGGTCTCGACGACTACTTCACGCGTGACTTCGCGCGGAACATCGGCGCGGAGATCATGGGGCGCAACAAGTTCGGGCCCCAGCGCGGGCCCTGGACCGACCACGAGTGGCGCGGCTGGTGGGGCGACGAACCGCCGTTCCACACGCCGGTGTTCGTCATGACCCACCACGAGCGGCCGTCGTTCACGCTCTCCGACACGACGTTCCACTTCGTCGACGGCGACCCGACCACGGTCCTCGCGCGGGCGCGGGAGGCGGCGGGCGGCAAGGACGTCCGGCTCGGCGGTGGGGCGACCACCATCCGGGAGTTCCTCGACGCCGGCCTCGTCGACACCCTGCACGTGGCGGTCTCGCCGGTGCGGCTCGGCTCCGGCGTACGGCTGTGGAAGTCGCCGGACGAGCTGCTCGACCGGTACCACCTGGACGTCGTGCCCAGCCCGAGCGGCGTGACGCACCACCTGTTCTGGCGGAGGTGACGCGAGGCCGCTCGGGGGGGGCGCTGTCAGCCGTCCAGCTGCTCCAGTGTGGCGACGGACGGGCCGCGGCGCGCGCTCTCGTCCCTCGCCACGTCCTCGGCTGCCCCCAGCACCCGTACCGCGTTCTGCCAGGTCAGCTTGGCGAGGTCGGCCTGCGACCAGCCGCGGCCGAGCAGCTCGGCGATCAGGTTCGGGTAGCCCGCGACGTCGTCCAGGCCGTCGGGCGTGAACGCCGTGCCGTCGAAGTCGCCGCCGATGCCGATGTGGTCGATGCCCGCGACCTCGCGCATGTGGTCGAGGTGGTCGGCGACGGTGGCGGCGGTGGCGATCGGACGCGGGGTCGACGCCTCGAAGGCCTCGTGGACCTTCATCGCCTCCGGCGTCGTGTCGAGGTGGTGGAAGCCGTGGGCGCGCATGTTCTCGTCGGCGGCCGCCGTCCAGTCGACCGCCGCCTGAAGGACGAACTTCGGTACGAACGTCACCATCGCGACGCCGCCGTTGGCGGGCAGCCGCTCCAGGACATCGTCCGGGATGTTGCGCGGGTGGTCGCACACCGCCCGCGCCGACGAGTGCGAGAAGATCACCGGCGCCACGGACGTGTCCAGGGCCGCCCGCATCGTCGTCGCCGCCACATGGGAGAGGTCGACCAGCATGCCGACGCGGTTCATCTCGCGTACGACTTCGTGGCCGAAGGGCGACAGGCCGCCGACGCCCGGCTCGTCCGTCGCCGAGTCCGCCCACGCGATGTTGTCGTTGTGCGTGAGCGTCATATAGCGGACGCCGAGCGTGTGCAGCGCCCGCAGCGTGGCGAGGGAGTTGTTGATGGAGTGGCCGCCCTCGGCACCCATCAGGGAGGCGATACGGCCCTCGGAGCGGGCCTTCTCCATGTCCGCCGCCGTCAGGGCGCGGCTGAGGTCCGCCGGGTGGCGGGCGAGCAACCGCTCGACGCAGTCGATCTGTTCGAGCGTGGCGCTGACCGCCGCGTCACCGGCCAGGTCCGTGCGGACGTACACCGACCAGAACTGCGCGCCGACACCGCCCGACCGGAGCCGGGCGATGTCGGTGTGCAGGTGGCCGGTCTGGTCGGTGGCGATGTCGAGGCGGTCGAGGTCGTAGCCCGCCTTCTCACGGAGGGCCCACGGCAGGTCGTTGTGGCCGTCGACGACGGGGAAGTCGGCAAGGAGGGCGCGCGCTTCGTCCAGGGATGTCATGCGCTCACTTTCCCGAACCGAAGCCGAATCCGGAACCCGCTCCCTCGACCTTGGTGCGCAGTCGCTTGCCCTTCTCCGTCGCCTGGTCGTTCAGGTCCTGCTGGAACTCCCGCATACGGGACAGGAGTTCGGCGTCGTGCGCCGCGAGGATCCGGGCCGCGAGCAGACCGGCGTTGCGCGCGCCGCCGACCGAGACCGTCGCCACCGGGACGCCGGCGGGCATCTGCACGATGGACAGGAGGCTGTCCATGCCGTCCAGGTACTTCAACGGAACCGGCACGCCGATCACCGGCAGCGGCGTCACCGACGCCAGCATGCCGGGCAGGTGGGCGGCGCCGCCCGCGCCCGCGATGATCGCCTTCAGGCCGCGGTCGGCGGCCTGCTCGCCGTACGCGATCATCTCGCGCGGCATGCGGTGCGCGGAGACGACGTCGACCTCGTAGGGGATCTCGAACTCGTCGAGGGCCTTGGCGGCGGCCTCCATGACGGGCCAGTCGGAGTCGGAGCCCATGACGATGCCAATAGCGGGAGAGGTCATTCGGTGATCGTCCCTCGGAGGTAGCCGGCTGCGTGGCGGGCGCGGTCGAGGACCTCGTCCAGGTCGTCGCCGTAGGTATTGACGTGGCCGACCTTGCGGCCGGGCTTCACGTCCTTGCCGTACATGTGGATCTTCAGCTGCGGGTCGCGGGCCATGCAGTGCAGGTACGCGGCGTACATGTCGGGGTAGTCGCCGCCCAGGACGTTGGCCATGACGGTCCACTTGGCGCGCGGGCGCGGGTCGCCGAGCGGCAGGTCGAGCACGGCGCGCACGTGGTTGGCGAACTGCGAGGTGATCGCGCCGTCCTGCGTCCAGTGACCGGAGTTGTGCGGGCGCATCGCCAGTTCGTTGACCAGGATGCGTCCGTCGGCCGTCTCGAAGAGTTCGACGGCGAGGTGACCGACCACGCCCAGCTCCTTCGCGACACCGAGGGCCAACTCCTGGGCCTGGCCCGCGAGTTCCTTCGAAAGGCCGGGTGCGGGGGCGATCACCGTGTCGCACACGCCGTCGACCTGCTGGGACTCGACGACGGGGTAGGCGACGGCCTGGCCGTGCGGCGAGCGGACGACGTTGGCCGCCAGTTCGCGTACGAAGTCGACCTTCTCCTCGGCGAGCACCGGGACGCCGGCCCGGAAGGGCTCCGCGGCGTCCTCGACGGAACGCACGAACCACACCCCCTTCCCGTCGTATCCGCCACGCACCGTCTTGAGGATGACCGGGAAGCCGTCGCCGCCGTCCGAGGCGCCCTCGGCCGCGAAGGCGGCCACGTCGGCCGGGTCCTCCACGATCCGGTGGCGCGGGCAGGGCACGCCGATCTCCGTGAGCTTCGCGCGCATCACGCCCTTGTCCTGGGCGTGCACCAACGCGTCGGGCCCCGGACGGACGGGGATGCCGTCCGCCTCCAGGGCCCTGAGGTGCTCGGTGGGTACGTGTTCGTGATCGAAGGTGATCACGTCGCAGCCCCGCGCGAAGTCACGCAGCGTGTCCAGGTCGCGATAGTCGCCGATGACGACATCGCCGACGACCTGCGCCGCGGAATCCAGCGGGGTGTCACTGAGGAGCTTGAATTTCAGGCCGAGGGGGATACCCGCCTCGTGGGTCATGCGGGCGAGCTGACCGCCGCCGACCATGCCGACTACCGGGAACGTCACACCCCCAGGGTATCGGCCGTTCCCGGCCACCCCGGAACCGCCGGGGCCCAGGGCCCCCGGCCCCTCCTGTCACAGCTGAGCGGCGGTGTCCGGACGCCCGCGCGCGCCGGGCAGGCCCGCTGGTTAGCATGGCTGGGTCGACACGACCGAATCACCAATCCGTCGGCACGTACACGAGCCGGGGCATATCGCCCCGGGACGAACCGACGGGGGCTGGGGCGACCACCATGACGGAACGGGGCGCACTTCGGGGACGTCTGGACAAGGTCTGGCGCGAAGTGGCCAAGTTCGGGGCCGTGGGGGCGGTCGGAACACTGGTCAACTTCGGTGTCTTCAACCTCGTACGCCACGTCACGGATCTGCACGTGGTGCGCGCGAGCGTCGTCGCGACGGTCGTCGCCATCGCCTTCAACTACGTAGGGTTCCGTTACTTCACGTACAAGGACCGAGACAAGAGCGGCCGCACCAAGGAGCTCTCGCTGTTCCTGCTGTTCAGCGCGGTCGGCCTGGTGATCGAGAACGGCGTGCTCTACGCCGCGACGTACTGGTTCGGCTGGGACGGCAGGCTCCAGGCCAACTTCTTCAAGTTCCTCGGCATGGGCATCGCCACGCTCTTCCGCTTCTGGTCGTACCGCACGTGGGTGTTCAAGGCGCTGCCCGCGCGCGAGGCCGTCGCGCATGCGGAATCGTTCCTGGAGAAGGAGTCGCTGCGGGGCGAGCCGGAGTCGCTGCGGGGGAAGCCGGAGTCGCTGCGGGGCGAGCCGGGCGAGCGGCCCGTGGCGCGGCGCACCGGCTGACGCTCACCTGACCGTCTCCGCCGCCGCCTCCGTCTTCGACAGCGGCGTACGCGACAGGAACAGGCCGAAGACCGGCGGCTTCGTCTGGAGCATCTCCAGGCGGCCGCCGTCCGCCTCGGCCAGGTCCCGGGCCACCGCGAGGCCGATGCCCGTCGAGTTGCGGCCGCTGATGGTCCGCTCGAAGATCCGCGCCCCGAGGTCGGGCGGCACGCCGGGCCCCTCGTCGGTCACCTCGATGACGGCCTGGTTGCCGGTGACGCGGGTACGCAGGGCGACCGTGCCGCCACCGTGCATCAGGGAGTTCTCGATCAACGCCGCCAGGACCTGCGCCACCGCGCCCGGCGTGCCCACCGCCTCCAGGTGCCGCTTGCCCGAGCTGACGATGGCGCGGCCCGCGCTGCGGTAGGCGGGGCGCCACTCCTCCAGCTGCTGCTTGATGACCTCGTCCAGGTCGAAGGCGACGGCGGAGCCGGTGCGGGGGTCGCGGGAGTTGGTGAGCAGCCGCTCCACGACGTCGGTGAGCCGCTCCACCTGGGCCAGCGCGATGGTCGCCTCCTCCTTCACCGTGTCCAGCTCGTCGGTGACGGTGATCTCCTCCAGGCGCATCGACAGGGCGGTCAGCGGGGTGCGCAGCTGGTGGGAGGCGTCGGCGGCCAGGCGCCGCTCGGCGGTCAGCATGCGGCCGATGCGGTCGGCGGAGGCGTCCAGGACGTCGGCGACGCGGTCCAGTTCCGGTACGCCGTACCGCTTGTGGCGGGGGCGAGATCCCCGGAGCCGAGGCGCTCCGCGGTCTCGGCGAGGTCGGTGAGCGGGGAGGCCAGGCGGTTGGCCTGGCGGACGGCGAGAAGCACCGCGGCGATGATCGCGAGGAGCGCGACGGCGGCGATGATCAGCAACGTGCGGCCGACCTCGCGGGTCACGGCGTCCTTCGGTTCCTGCACGGTGACCTGTTCGCCCTGCTCGCCGGGGCGGGTGGCGCTGATCACGTCGCCGGTGGGCCGCTTGCCGATCTCGATGGGCGCGCGGCCGGGCAGGTCGATGCGGGCGTAGCGGGCGGTGGCGACCTGGTCGCGCAGGATGGCGGCGCTGATCCGTTCCTGGCTGATGAGCCGGCTGTCCACGATGCTGGCCAGCCGCATGGCCTCGGAGTCCACGCGCTCCTGGGCGCTGCTGCTGATCGTCCTCGTCTCGACGATGACGAGACTGACGCCGAAGACGGCGATCACGACGAGGACGACGGCGAGGGTGGAGTTGATCAGTCGGCGGCGCATTTACTCAGTGTCGCGGATCCAAGCCCCGTAAGGGGCGCGGGGAACGGCGCGATCAGCCCGCGACCCTGCGGGGGCCGACGGCCCAGGACCTCGCAGACGCGTCTGCCTCCGGCGGTATCGCGGGCGGGTGCGGGGCGGCTCGGGGTTGCTCGCGCAGTTCCCCGCGCCCCTTGCAGGGGCGGGACGGCGTGGCCCCTGCCCGTCAAAGCCGCCGACCCGTCTGCCTCCGGCGGTATCGCGGGCGGGTGCGGGGCGACTCGGGGTTGCTCGCGCAGTTCCCCGCGCCCCTTGCAGGGGCGGGACGGCGTGGGCCCCTGCCCGTCAAAGCCGCCGACCCGTCTGCCTCCGGCGGTATCACGGGCGGGTGCGGGCCGTCTTGGCTCGCTCGCGCCGTTCCCCGCGCCCCTTTCGGGGCGCTGCACCTGGCGCCCCTGACAACGTGAGGGTCAGCTCTTCTCGAAGCGGAAACCTACGCCCCGTACCGTCGCGATGTACCGCGGGTTCGCCGCGTCGTCGCCCAGTTTTTTGCGGAGCCAGGAGATGTGCATGTCCAGGGTCTTGGTGGACGACCACCACGTCGTGTCCCAGACCTCCCGCATCAGCTGGTCGCGCGTGACGACCCGCCCCGCGTCGCGCACGAGGACCCGGAGGAGGTCGAACTCCTTTGCCGTGAGCTGGAGTTCCTCCTCGCCCATCCAGGCCCGGTGCGACTCGACGTCGATCCGCACGCCGTGCGTGGACGGCGCCTCCTTGTGCTCCGTGGCACCGCGCCGCAGCAGCGCCCGGACCCGGGCGAGCAGCTCGGCGAGGCGGAACGGCTTGGTCACGTAGTCGTCGGCGCCCGCGTCCAGGCCGACGACGGTGTCCACCTCGTCGGCGCGCGCGGTGAGGATGAGGATCGGCACCGTCAGCCCGTCGGCGCGCAGCCGGCGGGCGACCTCCAGGCCGTCCATGCCGGGCAGTCCCAGATCGAGCACGACGAGATCGACACCGCCCTGCAGTCCGGCGTCGAGGGCGGTCGGCCCGTCCTCGCGCACTTCGACCTCGTAACCCTCCCTGCGCAGGGCGCGGGCCAGCGGCTCCGAGATGGACGCGTCGTCCTCGGCGAGCAGTACACGGGTCATGGGGTGATGGTAGTCCGCGGTGGACAAGGGCTGTGCGTTGATCGCACAGTAGAGGCGAAGGCCTGCGGCTGTGGGACGCGAAATTAAGAAACACCTTTGAATGTGCGTTGCTGGTTGCGGCAAAACCTGTGATCCATGTCTCAAGTCCTTCCATATGCCGCCCTGTGGTGTCGTATGGTGACCCAACGCCTGATGCACTACTCAAGGACCTTTGGCCCGCTGTGCGCGCCTTAGGTCTCTTTTATGTGCGGGCCGGCTTCGGCCAGCCTTGAAAGGAATGACCTGTGGTCGGGCCCTGCGCGCGAGGTTGCGCCCAGGGTGTGGATCCCGGAGTCGCCGTTCCTCGCTCCCTCCATCAGGGTGTGACTCTCCCCGGGCGTGGGGTGGGACGAGGCGGCACCGGTGCCGACCGCCCCCCACCGGGCGCGCACACGCTCCTGCCGCGCGTCCCGAACCCACGAGGATCGACCCATGGCGTCCAGCCTGACGAAGGACTCCGCCAGTACCCCTGGCTCCGAGAAGACCTTCTTCGGCCACCCCCGCGGACTGGCCACACTGTTCATGACCGAGATGTGGGAGCGCTACAGCTTCTACGGCATGAAGGCACTTCTCCCGCTGTACTTGATCGCCCCCGGCGGCATGAACATGAGTGCCACCACGGCGACGGCGATCTACTCCGTCTACATGTCGATGGTCTACCTGCTCGCCCTGCCCGGCGGCTGGATGGCCGACCGCTTCTGGGGTCCGCGCAAGACGGTCATCATCGGTGCCTCCGTCGTCATCCTCGGCCACATCACCCTCGCGCTGCCGAACTCGGCGTCCTTCTTCGCCGGCCTCGCGCTCGTCGCGCTCGGCTCCGGCCTGCTGAAGGCGAACATCTCCGTGATGGTCGGCCACCTCTACGACGGTCCGAAGGACCCGCGTCGCGACGGTGGCTTCACGCTCTTCTACATCGGCATCAACCTCGGCGCCTTCCTCGCCCCGCTGTCCATCGGCACGGTCGGCGAGAGCGTCAACTGGCACCTCGGCTTCGCGCTCGCCGCGGCCGGCATGGCCCTCGGTCTCGCCCAGTTCATGCTCGGCTCGCGCCACCTGAGCGCGCAGAGCAGCGTGATCTCGCAGCCCGCCACGCCGGAGCAGCGTTCCTCCGCCCTGCGCACCGGCCTGATCTGGCTGATCGTCGCCGCCGCGCTCTACACGCTGATGGGCGTCACCGGGAACTTCGCCGACTGGGCGCTGATGCCGCTGATCATCGCGGGTCTGCTCATCCCGATCGTCGTCCTGGCCCGCATGAAGCGCGACAAGGAGCTGTCGCAGCTGGAGCAGTCCAAGCTCTCCGGTTACATCTGGTTCTTCGTGGTCGCCGCCGTCTTCTGGATGATCTACGACCAGAACGGCTCGACCCTGTCGATCTTCGGCAAGACCGCGACGACGAACAACCTCCTCGGGTTCGACTTCCCGACCTCCTGGTACCAGTCGCTGAACCCGATCTTCATCATGGCGCTGGCCCCCGTGGTCGCCTCGGCGTGGCTGTGGCTGAACAAGCGGGGCAAGGAGCCGAGCACGGCGGTCAAGTTCGCCTCCAGCCTCACGCTGATAGGCATCTCCTTCGCCGTCTTCCTCATCCCGCTGATCGACACCGCCAACAACGGCGGCCGGGTCAGCCCGATGTGGCTGGTCGCGATCTACTTCATCCAGACCGTCGGTGAGCTGTGCCTCTCCCCGGTCGGCCTGTCGCTCACCACGAAGATGGCGCCGGAGAAGTACAGCGCCCAGATGATGGGTGTCTGGTTCCTCGCGGTCACCGCGGGCGACTCCGTGACGGGTCTGCTGACCTCGCCGCAGCTCGGCGTCGACCTGAACAATTCAGGGGCGGTGGCCGTCGAGGCGATCATCGCGGTCATCGCGGGCTTCGGCATCTGGACGTCGCGCAAGAAGGTCAAGCAGCTGATGGGTTCCGTCAACTGATGGGTTCCGTCACTGAGGGGTTCCGTCAACTGACGTACGCCCGTCCAGGCCGCGCCTGAACCGAACGAAGGGCCGCCACACCACCCGGTGCGGTGGCCCTTCGCGTTTCTGCGCGTTCTTGGGGACCCGCCGGAGGAGCATCTGGCCCATGCGCCGTACCTTGCTGCCCCTCGCCCTCTGCGGGGCGCTGCTGTCGCCCCACGCCGCCGCCGAGGCGGCTCCCCGGCCGCCGTCCGGGAAGCTCTTCTCGTACGGTCCCCACGCGCGCCAGAACATCACCGTGTACGGAAACCCGTCCCCGCGCCGTCCCGCCCTGGTGATCGTGCACGGGGGCTCGTGGGCGCGGGACACGGACTGGAGCGGCCGGGCCCGGTGGTTCGCGGGTCAGGGCTTCACGGTGTACGACACCGACTACCGGCTGACGTCGGACGCGGCGTGGCCCGCGCAGCGTGACGACGTGCTGGCGGCGCTGCGGTGGGTCGGACACCGGGAGCGGGGGAGCGGCCGCTGGTGCTCGGCTCGTCGGCGGGCGGGCATCTGGCCTTGCAGGCCGGGGCGTACGGGGAGGGCCGTTCGCGGGTGCGGGGGGTCGTGGCGCTCTCCCCGGTGGCCTCGCCCTACCGCGCGTGGGCGGACGGGGGCGTTGCCGGGGCGCCGGCCGAGCGGCGGGCGCTGCGGAGGGCCGCCGAGCGGCTCGCGGGGTGCGCGCCGGATCTCGGCGGGCTGCGGTGCTGGGAGCGGTGGGACGACCTGGCCGCCAGAACCCACGCGTCCGGTACGGCTGACGCCCCGCTGCTCCTGATGCACTCGGCGGGGGACTTCGTGCCGCGCTCCCACTCCACGGAGCTCGCGGACGCGCAGCGGCGGGCGGGGCTGAAGGACGTGACGGTACGGACGGTAAGGGGTGCCGCCCACGGCGGGCCCCTGCTCAAGGCTCCGGGCATGGCCGGAGCGGCACTTCGCTGGCTGCGGGGCCATGCGTAGCGCCTCCGGCGGTTCGCGGGTGGGTGCGGGTCGGCCTGGGTTACTCGCGCAGTTCCCCGCGCCCCCGCCGGGGCGCCACACCTGACGCCCGGCCAACGCCGCCCCCAAGGGGCGCGGGCAACTGCGCGACCAGCCACGCACCGTCTGCGACGGCTGAACGGCAGAACCCCGCAGACGCGTCTGCCCCCGACGGCTCCATCGGCGACTGCGGGCCGTCTCAGGGTTACTCGCGCAGTTCCCCGCGCCCCCGACGGGGCGCCACACCTGACGCCCGGCCAACCGCGCCCCCAAGGGGCGCGGGCAACTGCGCGACCAGCCACGCACCGTCTGCGACGGCTGAACGGCAGAACCCCGCAGACGCGTCTGCCCCCGACGGCTCCATCGGCGACTGCGGGCCGTCTCAGGGTTGCTCGCGCAGTTCCCCGCGCCCCCGACGGGGCGCCACACCTGACGCCCGGCCAACGCCGCCCCCAAGGGGCGCGGGGAACTGCGCGACCAGCCACGGACGGCCCGCGGTGGCCAGCGAACAGAACCCCGCGGCGTCACCTCACACCCCGCCTCCGCTTCGGCAAGAACGTGAAGACCGCGCCGCCCAGCAGAATCACCGTGCCGGCGACCAGGCCAAGGGCCCGCAGGGCGCCGTTGTTCTCCGCCCCGGTCTCCGCGAGACCGCCCCCCGTGGCGGAGCCGCCGGTGGAGCCACTCGACGAACCTCCCGACGACCCGCCCGACGCCCCGCCCGGCTGGGCCTTCGTGTCCAGTTCCAGGGAGACCTCGCTCTTGGCGGGCGTGCAGGTCGTCGTCGTACCCAGCGCCTTGACGGTCAGGACGCCCGGCGAGAGCGTCGCCTTGCCGTCCGCCCCCGGCTTGTACGTGCCGGTGAGGTCCGGGATGGCGATGGGCGCGCCGGACTTGATGGGGTCCTTGTTGGTCGGGCCCTCGACATGCACGGTGCCCTTGTCGGCGCCGCCCAGCGTGACCTCCATGGACGGCTTCACCGAGTCGGCGGGGATGTCCGCCGGGCTGTCCATCACGGACTTCTTGAACTGCACGGTCAGGCCATACGCCCCGCCCCCGTCCTTCTTGGCGTTGATCTGGACCGGCGAGGTCGCTTCCTTGTCACCGATCGGCGTCTTGCACTTGTAGGGGGTCTGGACCTCCTTGCCGGGGAAGTCGGTCTGGCCGTCCCCACCACCGGAGGCACCGCCGGCGTTGCCACCACCGCTCGTGTTGCCACCACCGCTCGCGGCCCCACCCGTACCGCCAGTACCACCAGTACCGCCGGTACCACCGGTACCGCCGCCGTCCGTCACCTTGATCGTCGTACCCGTCCCCACCCGCTCCTTCGGCGCGCACTTCGTGTCCGTCGAGATCGGCTTGCTGACGTTGATGTCGTACGCGTCCGGGGTCAGCGTCACCTCGCCCGCCGCCGTCAGCTTCAGCTTGCCCTTCATGTCGGACAGGATCATGGGGCTGTTCTTTTTGATCGGCGGGTTCTTCCGCTCCCCCTCGACCTTCAGGTCACCCCTCTGCCCGCCGCCCACCTTGATGGTGCCGCTCGGCTTCACCGTGTCCTGGTCCAGGTCCAGGACGTCCGGGTTCTTGGACGCCGCCTGCGTCGTCTTCCATACGACCTCGACCTCGTCGCCCACCTTCGCCGTGGCGGGCGCCGTGATCTCCACCTTGGTCGTGCCCTGCACGGGCGGCAGCCCGGAGATCGGCGGAGGGATGCACTCCGTCTGGTAGGCGACTTCGGCGGCCTGTGCGGCGCCCGCGGTCAGCAGGATGCCCGCCCCGCCGAGCAGGAGCGCGACCGAGGCCGCGCCCGCTCTCCGTCGATGCGTGATCACGTGTTTCCCTTCGTCGGACTGTTGTCGGACGGTGCGGAGAGCCGGCCCGCAGGCGCGCCGGGGTCTGTGTCGGGGGTGAACCACGGCAGAGCGGTCGTCCGCTCCGCCGGTCCGGGGCCGTGCGCGTCGGCTCCCCCCGGAGGCCGCGTACGCGTGTCGCGCGCCGCACGGGCCTTCTCGTCGGCCGTGACCGCGCCCCGCGAAAGCCTCAACAGCCTCAACTTCGGTACGCGGCCGCCGAGTTCGGCGAGCCGCCCGGTGCGGTGCCGACCACTGGCACGGCGTCGGCGCGGGCGAAGCCGGTCGACGACCGCCATGCCGAGGCGGAAGACGGCGGCGGGCACGACGAGGCAGAGCAGGAGCCAGAAGACGGTCACGCCCCAGGGGCGGCCCACGCCCCACGGCTGCTCGGCGAGGACCTTCCCGCCGAACTTCAGCGAGACCAGGTAGTCGCCGTGGGCGCCCGCCGAGAGCTCCACCGGCAGCTCGATCCGCGCCTTCTTGCCCGGCGCGACGGCGCCACGCCACTGGCGCTCCTCCCACTGCGGCGCGAACACGCCGTGGGAGGTGCCGACCTGGAAGAGGGGGTCCTTGAGGGGCGTCGAGCCGACGTTGCCCACGGTGAAGACGAGCGTGCGCCGCGGCGGCGCGCCGAACCAGGTCAGCAGCCCGCTGGAGCCCTCCAAACGGGTGTCCGACAGCACGGAGAGCCGTCCGCCCCCGGCCTGCGCGGGCAGCGGCTTCACGGGGTGGCCCGCGACCTTGAACGCGATGTCGGCCCGTGCCTTCTCCCCGGTCACCGTGGCGACGTGGACGACGCAGGGGCAGGGCTCGGGCGGCTCGGCGACAGGCAGCTTCTTGCGGAAGGTGCCGTCCTCGCCGGTGGTGACGGCGCGGCCCTCGGCGTTGGCGCACGAGTTGGTGCCGCCGACGACGCCCTTGCCGGGCGTGGACTGCCCGCAGATCAGCATCATCAGCAGGGCGTCGGGCCGCCATCCCTCGCCCTTGACGGTGACGGAGCCGCCCTTGCCCGCCTGGGAGGCGGAGAGCGTCACGGTGGGCTTGTCCGCCTCGGGGGCGCCCGACGCCGTCGACCACGGCAGCAGGGCGGAACCGAGCAGCGCCAGGAGGGCGACGGCCCACAGGCAGAACTTCCCGTTCCGCCCGTTCCGCCTGCCGTTCACAGTTCCTCCGCCGTCATACCCGATTTCGCCAACTGCCGCTCGTTGCAAGGCCGTTGGGCCCGCCCCCGCTCCGGCACCTCGGGGTCACGTCTGCGTCTACGTACGAGATGGACCGCGCCGCCCGCGACGGCGAGCAGCACGGCGGCCCCGCCCGCCACCGCACCCCACGGCACGAAGCGCGCCGACGCCGTGGCGCTGTCACGGGCACGGGCACCGTCTGAGGCCGTCGCCGTCGCCGTCAGCCGTACGTCCGCCACGTCGAGGCCGGGGGCGTCCGGCCACGGCTCGCTGAGGGAGACGCGGCGGCCGGGCAGCAGTTCGACCGGCAGCGGCCGCGCCGGGCGGTCGAGGAGCGTGCCGAGGACACCGTCGGCGTGGACGGCGAGCTTCGGGCGCAGCACGGTGTTGCCGCGGTTGACCAGGTCGTACGTGATGCGCCCGGCGTCCTGGTCGACCTTGACGCGCTCCACGGTGAGCGCCGGGAGCGTGGGCCCGCCGACCCGCAGGTGCAGCCGTACGCCCACCGTGCGCCCGCCGCCGCTCGCGACGACCGCGCCGGGGTGATCGCCGGGCACCGCGTCCTCGGGAACCGTCACGGTGAACGGCACCTCCGCGCGGGTGCGCGGCGGCACCGTCACCCGCCGCTGCGCGAAGCGCACCCACGCCCCCGTGCCCCGCAGCGACACCGTGCGGGGCTTCGAACCCGGGTTGGTGACGGCCAGGGTGTCCCTGAGCACCGTGCCGGGCGCGCCCTCGGCGTAGAAGGCGGGCCGGCCGCCTTTCGCGGGGCGTGTGCCGTCCCCGGTGGACGGCGCGACGGACCAGGCCGGGGAGCCCGCGCCGTCCGCGTACGCGGAGGTCGCGGCGGCCGGCACGAGGACGGCGGCGCACAGCGCGGCGGCGGCGCGTGCGGAGGACGGCTTGGGCCGCTTCGGCGGCTTCGGCAGCGTCGGAGGCATCGGCGGCTCCTGACCTCGGTTCGGCGGTCCGGGCTGTCGGGCGCGGGCTACCGCGAGCGCGCCGCCTGGTTCCTGCGGGTCAGCCAGAGCGCGCCGGCGGCGCCCGCGAGCAGCACGGTGCCGCCGAGGGTGCCGAGCGCGATCGCGGAGTCCGCCGGACCGGTCTGCGGGAGTTCGTCCCCGGAGGCGGAGCCGCCGGAGCCGCCGGTCGCGCCCCCAGAGCCGGAGTCGAGGCCCGTGTCGGAACCGGAACCAGAACCGGAACCGGAATCAGATCCGGAGCCGGAACCGGACCCGCCCGCGGCCTTGACGTCCAGTTCCAGGGACGGCTTCGGGTTGTTGGACGGCGTACACGTGGTCGTCGTACCGAGCGCCTTGATCGTGAGGACCCCGGCGGTGAAGGTGACCTTGCCGCTCTTCTTCGGCGTATACGTGCCCGACAAGTCGCTGATCTTGATGGGGGTGTTGGCGGGGATCGCCTCGGCGTTCGGCGCGCCGGAGACCGGCACGGTCCCGCTGTCCGCGCCGCCGACCTTGATCACGGCACTCGGCTTCATCGCGCCCTTGCCGAGCTCCACCGGGCTGGACGAGACGCCCTTCTGGAAGGACATCGTGAGCTTGTGGCCGCTGCCGCTCTTGACGCTCTTGATGTCGATCGGCGAGACCGCGCCCTTGTTCCCGATCGGCGTCTTGCACTGGTAGTTGACGTCCTGGACGGTGGCCTGCGCGGCAGGGGCGGCCATCAGCACCGCCGAGCCGCCGGCCAAGGCGGCGGCAAGCGCGAGTGCGGCCGGTTTCTTGTACGACACCTCGTGATCCCCTCATGCCGGTCGTCGTGGCGTGCCGCGGTGCGAAGCAACGCTGTGACGCCGCGTTACTGACGGCACATCAGATTGGGCGCTCAAGGTACGCCCGGGGCCTTGCCGAGGGAAGACAAAGGACGCGCCGGATCGTGGTGATCCGGCGCGTGCACGAACCGCGGGTAACAGCCGTGGTCCCGACCGGGCCGCGGGCGGGAGCCGGACGGGCGGGCCGCGGGCGGACGGGAGCTAGGCGGGCGCGCCCAGCTCCGCCCAGACCGTCTTGCCGACGTCCCCTGGGGTGCGTACGACACCCCAGTCGAGGCAGAGCCGCTGGACGATGAACATGCCGTGCCCGCCGGGCCGCCCCGCGCGGTGCGGGGTCCGCGGCGCCGGCTGGCCCGCGCCGCGGTCGGAGACCTCGATGCGCAGCACCTTGCCGTCACAGGAGAGCCAGAGCTCGTCGGGGCCCTCGGCGTGCAGGCAGGCGTTGGTGACGAGCTCGGAGACGACGAGCAGGACGTCCTCGGCGGCGGCTCTGCGGTCGGCGCTCTCCGCGGGCAGCCAGCCCCAGGCGTGCAGCGCCTCGCGCGTGTAGTCCCGGGCGAGCGGAACGATGCCGCTCGCGCCGTTCAGGCTCAGCCGGCGGACCTGGCGAGCCGTGGGCGCCCCGGAAGCCCGGTCCGCGGGAGCGTCCGCGACGGCGGCCTCGGAGTCCGGACCGCGGTCGCCCGGCGAATAAGGCCGGGTGGTGCTCATCAGCGCTTCACCTCACCGACAAGATGGCTGAGCACTCTGGACACGCAGAGGACTCGGGACAAGGAGACAAGTAGGGGTCGGGGGACGAGTAAGGGACATCGGCGCTTGCCGTTCTGACAGAGGACGGGTCCAGGTCTCTCCTGCCCGGCCGAACCGTGAGAACACCCACTTGTTCGGGACGGTCCGTGTGACGCTGATAACGTCTTGATCACACAGAGACAACTGACGCGTAACTTTCGCGTGTGGCCGTCACGGGCTCAGTCACCCAGGGCGGCGTCGAGCGTCTCGTGCACCGTGAAGACGGCCTCCGCACCGGTGATCTCGAAGACCCGGGCCACCACCGGCAGCATCCCGGCCAGATGGACTCCACCCCCCGCGGCCTCGGCCTTGAGCCGGGCCCCGAGCAGCACGTTGAGGCCCGTGGAATCACAGAACTCAAGACGCGAGCAATCGACAACGAGCCGCGAATAGCCGTCCGCGAGACAGCTTTCCAGCGGTTCGCGCAGGAGATCGGCGGTGTGGTGATCCAACTCGCCCGCCGGGGTTACGACGGCGCTCGTGTCCGCCTTTCGCACTTCGACCAGAAGCCGGCCCCTGTGCGCACTGCCGACCGTGCCGCGGTCCATGCCGTCACTCTCTTCCGACCGTCGTAGCTGTTGATGACGCCCCTGAACATTACGCCCTCCTTGCGGTTCGGGGTACCCGAACATCCCCCCGAAAACGGACATTTCACCATCAAAGCCACTTGCGACCGGAGCGCGGAAGCGGGTAGGGGTAGAAGAGACAGCAATCGACACGGACGGCTTTGGAGGCGCCGCACACCGCAGTGCACGTATAGGCATCGGCAGCCATATGCCGAGAACGATGGAGGACACATGTCACCCCGGCTCGACGAATCGCATACTGACCAGGCGTCGTCGACACTCCCGCCGTCCCACTCCGCCACCACGATCCCGGGCCCCGCCCACGAGCCGCAGTCTGTCCCGGACGCGGCTTCGGAAACCCTGGAAGGGCTCCACGACCTCCCCGAGATCCCGCCGTACGACTCGGTGGGGGCACTGGACGCGAGGGCCCTGTCCAAGACCCTCTTCGAGCGCCTCGAAGCGCTTGAGGAAGGCACGCACGAACACGCATACGTCCGCAACACCCTGGTCGAACTCAATCTCGCCCTGGTGAAGTTCGCGGCCTCCCGGTTCCGCTCCCGCAGCGAGCCGATGGAGGACATCATCCAGGTCGGCACGATCGGCCTCATCAAGGCCATCGACCGCTTCGAACTCAGTCGCGGTGTGGAATTCCCCACGTTCGCGATGCCGACGATCGTCGGCGAGATCAAGCGCTTCTTCCGCGACACCAGCTGGTCGGTGCGCGTCCCGCGTCGGCTCCAGGAACTGAGGCTGGACCTCGCCAAGGCGGGCGACGAACTCGCCCAGAAGTTCGACCGCGCCCCCACGGTGAGCGAGCTCGCCGAGCGCCTCGGCATCTCCAACGAGGAAGTCGTCGAGGGCATGGCCGCGTCCAACGCCTACACGGCGAGCTCCCTGGACGCGCAGCCGGAGGAGGACGACTCCGAGGGCGCGCTCGCGGACCGGATCGGCTACGAGGACCACGGCCTCGAAGGCATCGAGTACGTCGAGTCGCTGAAGCCGCTGATCGCCGAACTGCCGCCGCGCGACCGGAAGATCCTCTCCCTCCGCTTCGTCGCCAACATGACGCAGTCCGAGATCGGCGAGGAGCTCGGCATCTCCCAGATGCACGTGTCGCGGCTGCTGTCGCGCACCCTCGTCAAGCTCCGCAAGGGACTGACGGTCGAGGAGTGAGCCGGAGCGGCGCCGCCGGGCGTCTCAACGGCCTTGTGGGGCCCGCCTCTTTAAGAGGCGGGCCCCACAATCGTCGTATCACTTCTCTGGGGTCACTTCTCTGGGGTCAGCGCCGCCTCGACCGCCGCCCGCGCGTGCAGCCGGGTCGTCGGGAAGACCGGCACGGGGCTGTGCTCCTGCCGGATCAGCGACTCGATCTCCGTACAGCCGAGTATCACGCCTTCGGCACCACGGCGTACGAGTCCCCCGATGACCTCCTGATAAGCCACGCGCGACTCGTCACGCACGACCCCGAGGCACAGCTCCTCATAGATCACGCGATGGACGACGGCCCGCCCCGCCTCGTCGGGCACAAGCACCTCCAGGCCGTGCCCCGCCAGCCGCTCCCGGTAGAAGTCCTGCTCCATGGTGAACGCGGTGCCGAGCAGCCCGACCCGCCGCACGCCCGCCGCGCGTACGGCCTCGGCGGTGGCGTCACCGAGATGCAGCAGCGGCACGGACAGCGCGTCCTGCACCTGCCCGGCGACCTTGTGCATGGTGTTGGTGCAGATGAGTACGAGTTCGGCGCCTGCCGCCTCAAGTCCCTTCCCGGCGGCGGCGAGCACGTCCCCGGCCCGCTCCCACTCCCCCGCGACCTGCAACCGCTCGATCTCCGCGAAGTCCACGGAGTGCAGGACGCAGCGGGCGGAGTGCAGGCCGCCGAGGCGTTCGCGTACGAGTTCGTTGAGCAGTCGGTAGTACTCGGCGCTGGACTCCCAGCTCATGCCGCCGATGAGGCCGATGGTTTTCATGGCCCAAGGATCACACCCGGGTGGAGACCGCCCGGCTTTCGGGCACACGCCGCTTCAGGCGGCCCCTGGCCCGCCCCTCAGCTCGCACCAGACCGTCTTGCTGTCGGCCCCCTGCTCGACGCCCCAGCGCAGCGAGACGGCGTCCAGCAGGGCCAGGCCCCGTCCCGCCTCCTCGTCCCCGGTGGCGTGGCGTAGCACGGGCAGCGCGCGGGGGTCGGGGTCGGTGACCGCCACGCGGATGCGTCCCGCGCCGCCTCCGGTGACTCTCACCGTCACGGGGGTGCCTTCGCCGAGGTGCCGGATGACGTTGCTGAGGAGTTCGCTGACGCAGAGGGAGAGGTCGGGGTGCGGGCCGTACGCAGTCAGCGTCCGGCGCAGTTCGGGTACCGCCTTGGGGACGGCGAGCAGGGCGGCTTCGAAGTGGGGGGTGGGGGTGGTGGAGGGCTCTGGGTCGTGCATGGGGGTACGCCTTCCGGTGCGGAGTGTGACGTTGCGGTCACACAGTGGCGTGGGGCGGCGTAGCGTGACAGGGGTTTGGATTGCGCAGGGCAACTGGCGAATGGCGGTGGTGAGTTGTGCCTCCTCGTAAGGATCCCGACGCCTCGGTGAGCGTTCCGGCTTTCTACGGCGCGGAGTTGCGCTTCAAGAGGGAGGCTGCGGGCCTCACGCTCGAAGGACTGGCCGAGGGAAGCTACCGGGGTATCTCCTTCCTCAGCCAGATCGAGCGCGGCGAGCGTCGGATGCCGCTGGACCTGGCCCAGCACGTCGACGAACGGCTCGGGACGGACGGCTTTTTCCAACGTCGCTGTGAAGATGCGCGCAAGGCTCGGCAGGATGGTCATGCGGAGTACTTCGCGGATGCAGCGGAGATGGAGCGGTTCGCGGAGACCATCGAGGACTGGGCGCCGATGATCGTCCCTGGCTTGTTGCAGACAGCTGCGTACACGCGCGCGATCGTGCGGGCCGCGATGCCCCGCGCCTCGACCACCGTGGTCGAGGAGAAGGTGAAAGCCAGGATGAGACGGGCCGGCCTCTTCGGGCAGGCGAGGCCACCGGAGTTCTGGGCGATCCTGGATGAGTCGGTGATCCGTCGGCGGGTCCTCGCAGGGCAGCAGATGGCCGAGTTGCTGGAGCACATCGCAACAGTGGTCGAGGCCACCCGGTCCATTGTGCAGATCGTTCCGGAAACCACCGCCACCCATCCGCTCATGATGGGCATGACCAGGACCATGACCTTCCCGGACTCGCCTCCCGTGGTGTACACCGAGAGTCTGCACAGCGGCCAACTCATCGACTATCCGCCGCTCGTGAAGGAGTACCGGCGGTCGTACGATCTGCTCAGGGCCGTCGCAATGCCGCCTGAGGCGTCCCTGGCCATGATCAAGGATGCGGCTGAGGATTATCGAAATGGCAAGCAGAGACTTTGACTTGAGCGCCGCCCGCTGGCGCAAGAGCAGTTACAGCAACGGCACCGGCGGCGAATGCGTCGAGGTCGCCGAACACTTCCCCGGCGCCGCCCGCTGGCGCAAGAGCAGCTACAGCAACGGCGACGGGGGCAACTGCGTCGAGGTCGCCGACGGCCTCCCCGGTGTCGTCCCCGTCCGTGACTCCAAGGTCACGGACGGGCCCGTCCTGGTGCTCCCGGCAGCCGCGTGGGCGCCGTTCGTCGCCGCCGTCACCGCAGGTGAGCTGACCGCCTGAGAGAGGGATGCCCGTGCGCCTGGACGACGAAGGGTGGCGTCGATTCTTCGACGCCTTCGAGCGGGAGGCATGGCGGTTCGAGGCGCAGCCGACGTACACCATGCCCAAGGAGCAGGAGAACATTGCCCGCTTCCTGCGGGGCGAGGCCAAACCCCCTGGCCATAACGCCCGCCGGCATGAGCGGGTACGTGGTTACGTGGAGTCCGGCAAGCACATCGGCCGCGTCCGCATCGTGCGTCGGCCTCTCACCGACTACCAGCGGTACCAATTCGCGTGGGGCATCCCGGGCAACATCGTGGCCGGTGAGGACATCCGCGTCCTGGACGTGACGCGGGAGGACCACGGACTGCCCCTCTCCGGGCGGGACTGGTGGATGTTCGACGAGTCCCGCATCGCCCACCTGAACTTCCGTCCGGACGGCACCCAGATCAATCGCGAGGCTTACGAGGGTGACTCATCGCCCTACAGGGAGTGGAAGCGCATCGCCCTGGAGCACGCCGTGCCCTTCGAGGAGTACGTGCTGAGCAACCGAGGGCGCTGAACCCCTTTCTATGCGAGTACGTGACTGGACCGCGGGCCGCCCTTGTGGTCTCCGCATGACCGTCCGTAGCTTGCTGACCACACCACCTGAAGGGGTCTCAGTGGACGAACTGCGGGTCATTGCCGGCGGACCGTGCCGGAGCGACGACGACAAGTGCGGGAACGGCGACTGCCCGACCGTGTACACGACGCCGGAACCCGGCGTACTGGCGATCCAGGGTTACGACATGGCTCATCCGACGCCCGACGGCGAATCGGTGGTGTTGATCCCGGAAGACATCTTGAAGGAGGTGGCCCGTGCCCGTGGGTGGCTCTGACCCCGTACTGCTGGACGGCGACGCGTGGCAGGCGTACTTCCGCGACTTCAAGCGTTCCGCCTTCCGGCTCGAAGTACACCAGACATACACCATGCCCGCCGAGGCCGAGACGGTCCGCGACTTCCTTGCCGGCGCCGAGAAGCCCGAGGGGTTCAACGCGTCATGGCACCGGACGATCAGAGAGCACGCGAGGGCCGGGCGGACGATGACACGAGCCAAGATCGTGCGTCGCCCGCTCACGCCGTACGGCCGGTACCTTTTCGAGTGGTGCATCCCCGGAAATGTCGCGGCCGGGGAGGACTACCAGATAGTTGATGTGACCGAGCGCCCGAACCTCGGGCTCCCCGAACAGGATTTCTGGCTGTTCGACGAATCGACGGTCGTTCATCTCAACTACCGCTCCGATGGAACGCAAATCAACCGGGAACTGATCCAGAACCCAGACGTCAACAAGTATCTCACGTGGCGGGATCTAGCCCTGGAAAGCGCCGTACCGTTCAGTGTCTATCGAACCTGAGACGCAAGCACGAGAACGGAAGGATCTGGCGGAGGCCCTTCGGGGTCTCCGCCGCGCTTCGGGACTGAGCGGCGAACGTCTGGCACTCCGCTGCAACATGAGTCAGACAAAGATCAGCCGCATCGAGACGGGCCGCGCACTGCCCACGGTGATTGACGTCGAGCGGATCCTCAAAGCATTGAATGTGCCGACCGAGGTATCCGACGAGCTGTTGAAGCTGGCGCGCAGGGCCAATGTCGATTATGCGTCTTGGCGCACATACGCGCGTGTCGGCCTCTACCACAAGCAAGCAGAGCTGAAGGCACTTGAGACCTCCTCACACGTGATGCGACACTTTCTTCCCGCCATCCCCACCGGTCTCTTGCACGTCCGTGAGTACGCCGTCGAGACGCTGTCACCCACTGTGGCCGACGACCCGACCAGAAATGTCCACAGGGCCGTGCAGGCCCGTATGGACCGCCAAGCCATCTTGGACGACACGTCACGCTCGTTCTGGTTTCTGATGACTGAGCAGGCGGTGCGGTGGCAGCGAGCCAGCGACGAAACCATGGCGGCACAATGTGCGCACATGGCGGAGGTCAACGGGAAACCCAATGTCGAGATCGGGATAATTCCGCAAAGAGTGCGGGTGCCCGGCACTCCGATGAACATCTTCGTCGTGTACGACGACCGCCTCGTGACCGTCGAACTGTTCTCCGGGGAAGTCATACTGCGTGATCCGAGGGATGTCTCACAGCACCTGAGCCTGTTCGACCTGTTCTGGTCTCATGCGCTCACCGGTGATGACGCCACAGCTTTTCTGTCAGAGACCTCTGAAAGCTTTATGCGTCAACGCAACTAACCCTCCACACCGGCCCGTCAAGGCACAATGATGGATTCACGAGGAAGCAGAGTGGTCCTCGGGACACGGCTGATCCTGGCCTTGACAGTTGAGCAGGAAGGCGGAGCGATGCGGAACGGAACCGACCTGTACAGTCTCCCCATTTCAGAAAGCGCCGTATTCAGCAAGGCGTGCGGTGGTAATACCCATCCGGACGGCGAATCGTGCGTCACCCTCTGCCGGATCGGCGCGGACACCTGGGCCGTGGGTGACAGCAAGCGGCCCGACGCCCCGCCCTTGCGTTTCACCACCGCCGAGCTGGACGCGGCCGGCATCGACCCGGCGCGGTTCGGGCTGTCCGCCTGACCGGTCCCGTTGGCCACCGGCCGGGCCCACCCCGTTCCTCGCGGGGCGGGCCCGGCCGGTCACCCTGCTCCGTGACTTCCCCGAAGGGCGCGAAGTGCACCACCACGGTTACCTCTGGACCGGCCCCAAGCAACGGTTCGACGACGAGGCCCTGCGGCGGCCTCCGCCTCCGCACCTGCCTCCCGACGGCAGCCGCCCCGAGTTGGTCCAACGCCACCGGGAGGTGAAGGCGGAGTTCCCCGTCGTGGACCTGCCTCCGCTGGAAACGGCGTACTGGCTGGTCAAGCCGGTGAAACTGATTCGAGGCACGTGGGACGAACCGAAGGAGGCGGCGGCCTGGGTCGCGGAGCGGCTGGCCGGGTACGCGCCACGCTTCGACTCCGCGTCCGATCGGGACCGCGCCCACCTCACGCTGCTCGCCGACTCCGCCGCCGAACGGCTCACCCGTGGCGGCGATGTCTCTCACGGCTGCTACCTGGAACGGCCCGCGTTCCTGTCCCTGGCCGTGGTGTGCTGCTCACCCAATCGCTCCATGCCCGAACTGCCTTGTCCCACCCGGCATACCGCCCCACCCGCGGGCCTCCCCGCCATACCCTGCTGACCAGGAGAACCCCGGCCGGTATGCCCAGTGCCCATCACCTCAACCGGTACTCGGCGTGTGGTACCACCCTCTCCCAGACCGACTCGAAGGCCGTGTAGAGGAAGGACACGAGCCGGGGGTCCTCGGTGTACTCGTGCTCCAACGCGTCACCGTTCCCGTCGAAGTGATTGATGAGCGCCACCCGCTGGTCGAAGACCCAGAAGTCGTTGCCCGGCAGTGCCAGATCGGTCGCGAGCCGTCGCGGCAACCAGCCCACGTCTTCCCCCGCTTTGATGTTGAGCCCCTCGGTGACCGAGTGCTCGAAGCGGATGTAGTCCGACACCGGCTCGGAGACGATGCGGGCACGTCGTACGACGATGCCTCGGGCGGCGGCCTCCTTCACGATGGCCAGCCAGTCACGCCAACGCTCGGCAGGATCGATCACCTTGCCCGCGCTCCAGTCGATGAAGGCGGCGTCCGATCGCATGTAGCCGTCGCGCATCTCCAAGTGGACTGCCGCCTCCTGGCTACGGTGAAACAGCTCATCGAACGCCGGGGCCTTCTCCTCGCAGATCTTGCGCAGGGTCACGATGTCCTCCTCGGTCCGAGCCGACGTTCGGTGTGCCCAACCGTGCACCGACCCCGCCGTCCGGCGCAGCGAACTTGCCGAAACCTGCCGGGAGAGCGGGAAGGCTTCAGACCTGGCGGACCCCTCGCTGCCACACCCCCCTGACCAACGGCACCCCCGGCCGGTACGCCAAGTGCACATGGCTCGGGGCGTCCAGGAGGGCGAGGTCCGCGCGGGCGCCCTCGCGGAGTACACCCACGTCCTCGCGCCGCAGCGCCGCCGCGCCGCCCGCCGTGGCCGACCAGATCGCCTCGTCGGGGGTCATGCCCATGTCCCGTACCGCCAGGGCGATGCAGAACGGGACCGAGGACGTGAAGGACGAGCCCGGGTTGCAGTCCGTGGAGAGGGCCACCGTCGCGCCCGCGTCGAGCAGGCGGCGGGCGTCCGGCCACTCGGCCCGGGTGGAGAACTCCGCGCCGGGCAGGAGCGTCGCCACCGTGTTGCCCTGGGCCAGCGCGTCCACGTCCGCGTCCGTGAGGTGCGTGCAGTGGTCCGCCGATGCCGCGTCCAGTTCGACCGCCAGTTGCACTCCCGGACCGTACGAGAGCTGGTTCGCGTGGATGCGGGGGTGCAGGCCCTTCGCCTTGCCCGCCGTGAGGATCGCGCGGGCCTGGTCGCCGTCGAACGCGCCCTTCTCGCAGAAGACGTCGATCCAGCGGGCGTGCGGGGCGCAGGCGTCCAGCATCTCGCCGGTGACCAGTTCGACGTACGCCGCCGGGTCCTCGGCGTAGTCCGGGGAGACGATGTGCGCGCCGAGGAACGTCACCTCGTCCGTGTGCCGTGCCGCGATGCGCAGGGCGCGGGACTCGTCCTCCGTCGTCAGGCCATAGCCCGACTTCGTCTCGAAGGTCGTGGTGCCCTGGTGCAGGGCCTCGCGGAGGTAGTGGACGACATTCGCCTCCAGTTCCTCGTCCGTGGCCGCCCGGGTCGCCGCCACCGTCGTACGGATGCCGCCCGCGGAGTAAGTGCGGCCCGACATCCGGGCGTTGAACTCCTGCGTGCGGTCGCCCGCGAAGACGAGGTGGGAGTGGGAGTCGACGAAGCCGGGGATCGCGGCGCGGCCCTGCGCGTCGTGCACGGTGTCCGCCGACGGTGCCTTGTGCGCCGGGCCGACCCAGGCGATGGTCTCGCCGTCCAGGACGACCGCCGCGTCCGTCAGGAGGCCCAGGGGGCTTCCGTTGCCCTGCGTGGGGTCGTTCGTGACGAGGCTGGCGATGTTGGTGATGACGGTGGTGGTCATGGGGTGCTCCATGGGGGAGGGCGGGAGTTCGAGCGAGTTCCTTCCCCAAGCCCGCCCCTTCCCGAAACTGGGGCTCCGCCCCGGACCCCGCTCCTCAAACGGCGGAAGGGCCGGGAAAGCGGGCAGGCGGCGGCCTTGGGGACCGGTCAATCTCTCAGCGCCGCCACCGCCTCCGCCAACGCCCCCGGCACATCCGGTACCAGCGCGTGCGCGCCGTCCCGTACGACGACCCGGCCCCCGGCCACCACATGGCGGACGTCCGCCGCCGTTGCCGCGAAGACCGCCGTCTCGGCGGCCAGGCGCGGCACCGGACCCGCCGTGCGGACCGTGTCCAGGGCGACCGTGGTGAGGTCCGCCAGGGCGCCCGGTTCGAGCACGCCCGCCTCGGGCCAGCCGAGCGCCGCGTGCCCCGTGGCCGTCGCCGCGCGCAGCAGCGCCGCCGCCGTCCAGTGACCCCGCGTATGCGAGCGGAGGCGTTCGTTCAGCTCCATCGCGCGTGCCTCCTCGAAGAGGTCGATCACCGCGTGGCTGTCGCTGCCGAGCGACAGGGGGCTGCCCGCCCGCTCCAGGGCGACCGCGGGGCCGATGCCGTCCGCCAGGTCGCGTTCCGTCGTCGGGCACATGCACGTGCCCGTCGTCGTGCCGCCGAGCAGCCCGATGTCCTCCTCCGTGAGGTGCGTGTTGTGGACGCCCGTGGTGCGCGGGCCGAGGACGCCGTGGTCCGCGAGGAGCTGCGTGGGCGTGCGGCCGTGCACCGCCTGGCAGGCGTCGTTCTCCGCCGTCTGCTCGGAGAGGTGGACGTGCAGGGGCGCCTGCCGCTCCGCCGCCCACTGGGCGACCGTGCCCAGCTGTGCGGCCGGAACCGCCCGTACGGAGTGGATCGCCGCCCCGATCCGGGCGTGCGGGCGGTCCTTGAGCGCCGAGGCCCGCTCCGCCCACGCCTGTGCCGTGCCGTCGGAGAAGCGCAGCTGGTGGCGGTCGGGCGCCTTCCCCCGCGTCGCGGAGAGCAGTCCGGAGGCCACGTACGCCGTGTCCAGGAGCGTGATGCGCACGCCCGCGTCCGCCGCCGCCTGGATCAGCGCCTCGCCCATCGCGTTCGGGTCGGCGTAGGGGGCGCCGCCGGGCCGGTGGTGGAGGTAGTGGAACTCCCCCACCGTCGTGATGCCGGCCAGCGCCATCTCCGCGTACACCGCGCGGGCCAGCGCGTGGTAGCTCTCGGGCGTCAGGCGGTCCGCCACCCCGTACATGACCTCGCGCCACGTCCAGAACGTGCCGGAGCCGACCTGGACCGTGCCGCGCAGTGCCCGGTGGAAGGCGTGCGAGTGGGCGTTGGCCAGGCCGGGGAGGGTCAGGCCGCGCAGGACCGTGGCACCCGGTGGGGGTGCCGCGACGTCCTTGCGGACGGCCGTGATCCGCTCGCCCGTCACCTCCACCGCCACGCCCGGCTCGACGTGCGTGCCGAGCCAGGCGTGCTCCATCCAGTACGTCGTCACCTGCACGCCAGCCCTTCCAGTACGTCGGCCAGTGCGGTCACCCCGGCCAGGCAGTCGTCCTCGGCGGCGTACTCGGCCGGGGAGTGCGAGACGCCCGTGGGGTTCCGTACGAACAGCATGGCGGTGGGGATCGAGCCGGACAAAATACCCGCGTCGTGTCCGGCGCCCGTGCCGAGGACAGGGATCGGCCGCTCGGCCTCCCCGCCCAGGATCGCGCCCAGCTCGTCGCGCAACGCGTCCTCGAACTCCACCACCGGCGTGAAGGACTCGCGTACGACATCGAGGTCGATGCCGTGGCGCTCCGCGTACTCGCGGGCCGCCTTCTCGATACCCGTGACGACTGTGTCGAGGGTCGGCTGATCGGCGGCGCGGGAGTCCAGCCAGCCGCGCACGAGGGACGGGATGGCGTTGACGCCGTTCGGCTCGACGGAGATCTTGCCGAACGTGGCCACCGCGCCCGCGAGTTCGGCCTCGCGGCGGGCGGCGAGGACCGTCTCCGCGTACGTGAGCATCGGGTCCCTGCGGTCCGCCAGGCGGGTCGTGCCCGCGTGGTTGGCCTCGCCCCGGAAGTCGAAGCGCCAGCGGCCGTGCGGCCAGATGGCGGACGCGATGCCGACGGGGTCGCCCGTCAGGTCCAGGGCGCGGCCCTGCTCGACGTGCAACTCGACGAAGGCGCCGATACGGGCGAGACGTTCGGGGTCGGGGCCGATCGTCGACGGGTCGTACCCCGCAGCCTCCATCGCCCGCGGCAGCGTCACGCCGTCGCCGTCCCGCAGCTGGCGCGCGGCCTCGGCGGTGAGCTGCCCGGCGGTGAGGCGGGAGCCCACGCAGGCCAGGCCGAAGCGGGCACCCTCCTCGTCACCGAAGTTGACGATGGCGAGCGGTCTGCGCAATTCCGCGTCGCGCGCCCGGAGTTCGTCCAGTGCCGCGAAGGAGGAGACGACGCCGAGGGGGCCGTCGAAGGCGCCGCCGTCGGGTACGGAGTCCAGGTGCGAGCCGGTGACGACGGCGTCCCCGGCGGCCGGGTCGCCCAGCCACGCCCACTGGTTGCCGTTGCGGTCCAGTTCGTAGGTGAGGCCGCGGGACTCCGCCTGGGCCTTGAACCAGGCGCGGCAGTCCGCGTCGGCCCCGGTCCAGGCGTAGCGGCGGTAGCCGCGCGACCCGGCGTCACGGCCGATGGGGGCCAGGTCCCGCCACATTTCCTGGAACGACGGGGCAGCGGCCTGATCGCTCACGCGCCGTCACCCTCCCGCATCGGAACCCGCACGCCCTTCTCGTCCGCCACCGACTCCGCGATGTCGTACCCCGCGTCCACGTGCCGGATGACGCCCATCCCCGGGTCATTGGTCAGCACCCGGCGGATCTTCTCGCCGGCGAGCTTCGTGCCGTCGGCGACCGAGACCTGGCCCGCGTGGATGGAGCGGCCCATGCCGACGCCGCCGCCGTGGTGGAGGGAGACCCAGCTGGCGCCCGAGGCGACGTTGACCATGGCGTTCAACAGCGGCCAGTCGGCGATCGCGTCGGAGCCGTCGAGCATGGCCTCCGTCTCGCGGTACGGGGAGGCGACGGAGCCGCAGTCCAGGTGGTCGCGGCCGATCGCCAGGGGGGCCTGGAGCTCGCCGGACGCCACCATGTCGTTGAAGCGCTCGCCCGCCTTGTCGCGCTCGCCGTAGCCGAGCCAGCAGATGCGGGCCGGGAGGCCCTGGAAGTGGACGCGCTCGCCCGCCATCTTGATCCAGCGGTGGAGCGACTCGTTCTCCGGGAAGAGGTCGAGGATCGCCTTGTCCGTCTTGTGGATGTCGGAGGCCTCGCCGGACAGCGCCGCCCAGCGGAAGGGGCCCTTGCCCTCGCAGAAGAGGGGGCGGATGTAGGCGGGGACGAAGCCGGGGAAGGCGAAGGCGCGGTCGTAGCCCGCGAGCTGGGCCTCGCCGCGGATCGAGTTGCCGTAGTCGAAGACCTCGGCGCCCGCGTCCATGAAGCCGACCATGGCCTCGACGTGCCTGGCCATGGACTCACGGGCGCGGGTGGTGAAGCCCGCCGGGTCCTTCACCGCGTACGTCTGCATGTCGTCGAAGTCGACGCCCACGGGGAGGTACGACAGCGGGTCGTGGGCGGACGTCTGGTCCGTGACGATGTCGATGGGCGCGGACTCGGCGAGCATGCGCGGCAGGAGGTCCGCCGCGTTGCCGAGCAGGCCGATGGAGAGCGGCTTGCGCTGGTCGCGGGCCTCGACGGCGAGCTGGAGCGCGTGCTCCAGGGAGTCGGCCTTCACGTCCAGGTACTTGTGCTCGATGCGGCGTTCGATGGCGCGCGGGTCGCAGTCGATACAGATCGCGACGCCGTCGTTCATGGTGACGGCGAGCGGCTGGGCGCCGCCCATGCCGCCGAGGCCCGCGGTGAGGGTGATGGTGCCCGCCAGCGTGCCGTCGAACTTCTTGGCCGCCACCGCCGCGAACGTCTCGTATGTGCCCTGGAGGATGCCCTGCGTGCCGATGTAGATCCACGAACCGGCCGTCATCTGGCCGTACATGGTCAGGCCGAGCTGCTCCAGGCGGCGGAACTCCTCCCAGTTCGCCCAGTCGCCGACCAGGTTGGAGTTGGCGATCAGGACGCGCGGCGCCCACTCGTGGGTCTGCATCACGCCGACGGGGCGGCCGGACTGGACGAGCATCGTCTCGTCCTGCTTGAGCGTCCGGAGGGTGCGCACCATCGCGTCGAAGGAGCGCCAGTCGCGCGCGGCCTTGCCCGTGCCGCCGTAGACGACGAGCTTGTCGGGATGCTCGGCGACCTCGGGGTCGAGGTTGTTCTGGAGCATCCGGAGGGCGGCTTCCTGCTGCCATCCCAGGGCGCTGAGTTCCGTGCCGCGCGGCGCTCGTACGGGGCGGGGTCCTGACATGGGGCGGTGCCTCCTCGCGTGAACCTGCTGTGACTGTCGTCGCTCTGCCGACTGTGACCTTGTTATTCACATCCTGAGGGGCTGAATAGAGCTAGTCAATAGCGAACGGGTGCGCGAGTACGCCAGCGAGGGCCCCGCCCCGGATGATTGGCTGGATCGCATGGCCCACGACGAGGATGACGACCAGCAGACGCAGGACCTCCACACGGACGGCCAGGCCGGAGCCGCCCGCGCCGCCCGCCGCGACCACGCAGTCCGCGCCGCCGTCGAGCAGGGCGTCATCAGGCCCGAGACTCCCGTCGCCGGCCTGCTCGACATCGCCGGCATCCGCGCGAGCGCCGCCGCCCTGCGCGCCGCCTTCGAGGCGGTCACCCCGCCCGGCACCCCCGTCCTGCACGCCTTCGCGGTGAAGGCCACCCCGCTCGTGCCGGTCCTGCGGCTGCTGCGCGCGGCCGGGATCGGCGCCGAGGTGGCCAGCCCCGGCGAGCTGGCCCTCGCGCGGGCCGCCGGGATCGCGCCCGGCGACACCGTCCTGGACTCCCCCGCCAAGACCCTCGCCGAACTGCGCCAGGCCCTCGCGCTCGGCATCGCCGTCAACGCCGACAACCCGCAGGAGCTGGCCCGTCTCGACGCGCTCGTCCGGTCGGCGCCGACCGCCTCCCCCGTCGGGCTGCGCGTCAACCCGCAGATCGGCGGCGGCTCGATCGGCGCCCTGTCGACGGCCACGGCCACCTCCAAGTTCGGCGTACCGCTGCTCGACGAGGACGCCAGGCAGTGGGCGGTCCGGGCCTTCCTGGACCGGCCGTGGCTGACCCGCCTGCACGCGCACTCCGGTTCGCAGGGCATGCCGCTGGAGATGATGGTGCGCGGGGTCGGAGCGGCGTACGAACTGGCCGAGGAGATCAACGAACGCGCCGGTCGGCGGCAGATCGACACGGTCGACATCGGCGGTGGCCTGCCCGTCAACTTCGCCTCCGACGCGGAGAGTCCGACCCACGCGCAGTACGCGCGCCGCCTCAAGGCGCGGGTGCCGGGGCTGCTCGACGGGCGCTACGGCCTGGTCACCGAGTTCGGCCGGTCCCTGCTCGCCAAGCACGGCACGCTCCTCGCCCGCGTCGAGTACGCGAAGGAGGCGGGCGGCAGGCCCATCGCGGTGACGCACGCGGGCGTGCAGGTGGCGACCCGGACGGTGTACGCGCCGCTGTCGTGGCCGCTGCGGATCGCCGCGTACGACGCGTTGGGGCGGCCCAAGAGCGGGCCCGCCGTCGGACAGGACATCGCGGGCCCGGCCTGCTTCGCGGGCGACTTGCTCGCCGAGAACCGCCCGCTGCCGCTGCTCGAACAGGGCGACCACATCGCCGCGTTGGACACCGGCGCCTACTATTTCGCGCAGCACTATTCGTACAACAGTCTGGTCAGGCCCGGCATTCACGGTTTCTCGATCTACGACGACGATGTGCGCTTCGCCGCCGCGCGCGAGCCGCAGACCCTCGACGAAATCGTGGCGGAGGCGGGCGGCGGCTCGGAACGGGACGCGCTGCGGTACCTGTGAGCGCCACGTGACGCCGCTCGCCGATCGCTGCTCGTCGCTCGCCGCTCGCCGCACGCCGCACGCCGCTCCAAGCGAACCGGAGAAACAGTTTCTGCTTTGCCCGCGAAAGGATTAACGTTTCCGCTGGGCAAGGCCTGCCGGGACGTCCCATGACCCGTACAGCCTTTGCATGAGAAGCCACCCATGCGATGGCCTCGGGAAAAGGTGAGAACTGGACAAGGACTGCATGATCCCGTCCCTTTTCCGGCTGCCGAGTGCTTCACTTGCCCCTGGGGATTGAAACACCAGGGGGCAAAATGGTTCATGACCCGAACGGTGGGGGGCCGACACCGGCACCACCGACATCACCACCGACACCGGCGCCGCCGAACAACAACGGTATTCCTCGCAGGCGCATCTGGGAGATGCTCGGCGTGGGGGCAGCGGTCGCCGGCGTCGTCATCGGGCTGATCGAGGTCTGGCCGGACCCTGATTTCACGCTCAAAGACTGGAGCAAAGAGGCGAACGCCGCCTGTGCGCAGACCCAGGGGGATCTGGACGAAGCGGCGAGAGACGCCAACGACGCTCTCGCGGGCCTGGACGAGGCGTACACCCAAGGAACGGCGACCCGAGACGATTTCGTCGCCACCGGGAACATGTTCTATAAATTGGCCGGCTTGCAGAACAAGCAGGCAGGGGATCTCAGCAGAATACGCACCCCCGACTCACGCGCCGACGAGACGAAATCGGTGGTCGACGACATGCGCGCGGCCGACCGCACGCTCTATCGGGCGGCGGAGAAGCTGCGCCATGTGGATGTGCAGAACCCGCAGGAGACGTTGCAGGATTTCGACGAGCTGACGCAGTCGTTCAACCGAAAGGCCGATTCCATCAATCAACGCCTGGAGGAACTGGGCGCCCACCACTGCCTGTCGGCAGTGGACGCGCCGTCGTCCTGACGGTCGCCGCCCCAGGCTCTGAGGTTCCTCAACTCGCGCATAGTGACGTGGCTCACGGGCAGACCCTCCCTCCAGAACGTGTTCCCGGTCTCGGGGGAGGCTCCCATGACGGCATCCGGCACACCCGCCACCGCGCCACCGCCCGCCGAGGACGGCGCGCTGCGCCGTGCCATCGGCCCCAAGCTGCTGATCCTCTTCGTGATCGGCGACATCCTCGGCACGGGCATCTACGCCACCACCGGCAAGGTCGCGGGGAAGGTCGGCGGTGCGCTGTGGCTGCCGTTCGCGATCGGGTTCGTGGTGGCGATCCTGACGGCGGCGTCGTACGTCGAACTGGTCGGCAAGTATCCGAAGGCGGCGGGGGCCGCCCTCTACACCCAGAAGGCGTTCAAGACGCCGTTCCTGACCTTCATCATCGCGTTCATGGTGATGTGCTCGGGGCTTTCGTCGGCGAGCGCGGCGGCCCGCGCCTTCAGCGGCGACTACCTCAGCGAACTGACGGGGGACGCGCTGCCGCCGACCCTGATCGCGATCACGTTCATCGTGCTGCTCGCGGCGCTGAACCTGCGGGGCGTCTCGGAGTCCGTGAAGACGAACGTGGTCCTGACGCTCGTAGAACTGACCGGCCTGGCGATCATCCTCGCGATCGGCGCGTACGCCGTACTGTCCGGGGACGGTGAGCCCTCCCGCCTCACCGAATTCGAGGCCGGGGGCGGCACCGGATACGCCCTGATGACCGGCGTCCTCGGCGCGACCGCGCTCGGCTTCTTCGCCTTCGTCGGCTTCGAGGACTCGGTCAACATGGCCGAGGAGACCAAGGACCCGGTGCGGACGTTCCCGCGCGCGATCTTCATCGGCGTCGCGGTGACGGGCACGGTTTATGTTCTGGTGGCGCTGGTCTCGTCCCTCCTCGTCGACTACAAGACGCTCGAAAGCTCCAGCGGCCCGCTCCTGGAGGTCGTCAAGGCGGGCGGCGTCGACTTCCCGCACAAACTCTTCGCGCTGATCGCGCTGTTCGCGGTCACCAACTCGGCGCTCATCAACATCATGATGGCCTCCCGGCTCTGCTACGGCATGGCCAACGAACGCATCCTGCCGCGCGCCATGGGCCGCGTCCTCGCGCGGCGCCGCACGCCCGTCGTCGGCATCGTCTTCGTCTCGCTGCTCGCGATCGGCCTGGTCACGACGGGCGAGATCGAGGGCCTCGGCGACACGACGGCGTTCCTGCTCCTGTGCGTCTTCGCGGTGGTCAACGTGGCGGTGCTGGTCCTGCGCCGCGACCGCGTGGACCACGCCCACTTCCGCACGCCTACGGCCCTGCCGGTCCTCGGCGCGATCACGGCCCTGATCCTCGCGAGCCCGCTCGCCGACCGCCCGGCGGAGGTCTACATCCGCGCGGGCGTCCTGCTCGCGATCGGCGTGGCGCTGTGGGCGGTCAACAAGGTGGTGCTGAAGGCGCGGGGCGAGGAGTAGCCGCTACCGCGCCGCTATGGAGGTGCGGCGCCGCGCCCCGCCGGGCGCGGCGTCACCCGCGGCCGGGCCCGTGGTGCGGTGGGCCCGGATGGCCTTGCCGTGCGGGGCGCCCGCGCCTGCGGCGAGGAGTGACGCTCAGCGCCCCACGCCGGGCCCGTCGTGCGGTACGCCCGCAGGCCTTGTCCGCCGGGGCGCCCGCGCCGTGGCCCAGCCAGGCGGCCTTCACGCACTACAGCCCGCGCCTGCGGCGAGGGGTGACGCTCAGCGCCCCGCACCGACAGCGCCCGCGCGGCGCCGTGCCCCGCCCGGCGCCGCGTCGCCCGCCGCCGGACCCGTCGTGCGGTACGCCTGGACGGTCTTGCCCGCCGGGGCGCCCGCGCCGCGGCCGAGCCAGTCGACGCGTACCCACAGGAGTACGTCGCCATCCTGCTCGCGGCGGCCCAGGCGGGTGGCCTTCGCCCAGAGGCCGGTGCCCGCGCCCGCGAGGACGGCGCCGCCGGCCACGGGCACCAGGAAGGCTCCGGCGAGCGCGGCGAGGAAGGCGGCGGCGAGCCACCACCGGTGCCCGCGCCGCCAGTTGCGCACGGTCACGGCACGGCTCTGGAGCACGTCGTGCTTCCCGGCGCGGGTCGCCCCGCGGGCCAGGGCGTCGTAACGCTTCATACGGGCGTACGCGACGACGGCGGCCGTCACGAGGAACAGCGCGGCCCCGGCGAGCGCGCCGATGCGCCGCCCGGTGAGCCCGTCCGGGAGCGCCCCGACACCGGCGGCGGCCACCCCGAGCCACCACAGGGGCGCGGCCCCCGCCCGTACGACCACCGGCACTCTCGCCAGGCCATGTCCACCGCGGCCCATGTCGCCTCCTCCTGCGCCTCCGCTGCTTCGGCGCAGGAGGATAGCGGCGGAATCTGAGGAGAGGGTGAGAGGAACGGATGAACGGGGGCCCTCAGGGTGCCAAGGACCGGGCCAGGTGGAACTGCCGCTCGGCCTCCGCCGGGTGGCCGGCCGCCGCGTAGGTGCGGCCGAGGCGGTGGCGGACCTCCCTCTCCAGGGGTCTGCTGGTGTGCTCGGTGAGGGTGGCGAGAGCCTCGCGTTGCAGGGTGATGGCCAGCGGCAGGTCCCCGAGGCCGTGTTCGGCGGCGCCGAGCAGGGACAGGCTCGTCGCCCGCAGTTGCAGATCGCCGACCTCCAGGGCCAGCTCCGCCGCACGGCGCGTCAGGTCCTTCACCTCGGTGTGCCGGCCGAGCGCCAGATGGGCCTCGGCGGTGAAGCACAGGGTCTTGCTGATCATCCTGGGGCGGCCGATCTTCTCGGCGAAGGTGAGGGAGACGGCGTAGTACGTGAGCGCTTCCCCATGCCGTCCCTGCTGGTCGTGGAGGGCGCCGAGGTTGCAGCTGGACATGCCGGCCAGCCAGTCGTCGTCGAGCCGGGCCGCCAGCTCCATGACCTCGCTCAGGTGGGCGGCCGCCTCCGGGAAGCGGCCCATCGCCCGCTCCGCGGCGCCCATACCGGCGGTCGCGCGGGCCTGTTCGCGCAGGTCGCCTTGGTGGCGGGCGAGGCGCAGCGCGTCGGTGCACCAGGCGTGCGCCTGCGGGAAACGCGCCTGGTAGATGTCCGCGATGGCCAGGCAGTTGCGCAGGGAGGACGGCATCCGCCGGTCGTCGGCCAGGTCGGCGCTGGGCAGCGCGAGCTCCAGGGCGGAACGGCATTCGTGGTAGCGGCCCTGGCGGACCAGCGGGTCGACCAGGGACTCGGCGATCCAACAGGCGTGGTCGTGCTGCCCGGTGGCCGCCGCGAAAGCGACCACGTCGAGGAGTTGCCCGCCCGCGCCCTCCAGCCACGCGTCGGCCTCCCGCCAGTCGCGGAAGGGCGAGCGGGAGACGTCGGGGCCGGTCGGGAAGCCTTCGGGCCCCCAGTCGCTGGCGATGCGGCCGGCGGCCGTGTACAGGTGCAGCACGGCGGCGCGGTCCCCGGCGGCCTCTTCGGGCACGGTGGCGGCGAGGCGGCGCGTGTGGTCGCGTACGAGATCGTGCAGCCGGTAGCGACCGGGGCGCGGTTGTTGGAGCAGGCTCGCGTCGACCAGGCTCTCCAGGAGGTCCTCGGTGTCGTGCAGCGGGCTGCCCAGCATGACGGCGGGGGCGAGCCCGTCGAAGTCGGCGGTCGGCGTCTGGCCCAACGCCCTGAAGACGCGCCGCAGTTCGGGGGCCAGCAGGTCGTAGGAGACCCGGAAGGCGGCTTCCACGCTGCGGTCCTCCGCCCGCAGCTCGCCCAGGCGGCGTTCGTCGTCCGACAGCCGGCCGACCAGGTGGGCCAGGGTCCAGGACGGGCGGTTCTGGAGCCGGGCCCCGGCGATCCGCAGCGCCAGGGGGAGACCGCCGCAGCGGCGGGCGAGTTCCCGCGCGGCCCGCGGTTCCTGTTCGGCGCGGGTCTCGCCGAGGAGGCGGGTGAGCAGGGTGACCGCCTCGCCCGTGTCCAGCGGCTCCACGGTGAGGCGCCGGTCGGCGTCGAGGCCGGGCAGGCGCTGGCGGCCGGCGACGAGGACCCGGCTGCCCGGGCCCGCGGGCAGCAGAGGGCGTACCTGTTCCGCGCTGCGGGCGTCGTCCACGACGAGCAGCAGCCGCAGGGAGCTGGTGGCCGCCCGCCAGGCGGTGACCAACTCGGGGAGTTCGCCGGGCAGTTCGTCGCCGACGCCGTTGACGGAACGGAGCAGCCGGTGCAGTGCGCGCTGCGGGCGCAGGCTCTCGTGGGGGGCGCCGTGCGTGTGCAGGTCCACGAACAGGCAGCCGTCCGGGTACTGCTCGTGCAACGTCCAGGCGGCGCGGACCAGCAGGGCGGTCTTACCGACGCCCGCCGTGCCGTCCACGGCGGCCACGGAGACGGAACCGGGGTCCACGGGGGCGGTGAGCAGGCCGAGTTCCCCCTCCCGGCCGATGAGCCAGGGGATGTCACCGGGGAGTTCGTTGCGGCGGGGCCGTGAGGGGGGCGGAGGCTCGGGCGCCGGGGGTGGGGGCGGGGTGGTTGCCGGGGGCGGGGCCTGGGGGGCGGCCGCCGGGGGTGATGTCGTCGCGGCGGCCGGGGGTGATGCCGTCGCGGCGGCCAGGGGCGGGGCGGCAGCCGAGAGCGGGGCAGCCGAGGGCGGCGACTGGGCCGCTACCGGGGACGGTACCGGGGCGGCAGCCAAGGGCGGCGCCTGGACGGCTCCCCGGGGTGGCGCCGGGGCGGCCACCGAAGGCGGCACCTGGGCAGCGGCCGGGAGCGACGCGTGGGCGGCAACCGGGAGCGACGCCGGGACGGCAACCGAAGGCGGTACCGGGACGGCAACCGAGGGCGACACCTCGACGGCGGCCGAAGGCGAGGCCGGGGCGGCAGCCGACGGCGACGCCGGGGCAGCAGCCGACGGCGACACCTCGACGGCAACCGAAGGCGAGGCCGGGGCGGCAGCCGGGAGCGACGCCGGGGCGGCAGCCGACGGCGACACCTCGGCGGCAACCGAAGGCGAGGCCGGGGCGGCAGCCGGGAGCGACGCCGGGGCGGCAGCCGACGGCGGCACCTGGGCGGCGGCAGCCGAAAAAGCGGCGCCGGCCCGGCAGGCGAAGGTGGTGCCTCGGCGGTGGCCGTGCCTGAGCCGTCGGGTGACGGTGGCCGACCGAGCAGCGTCGTGTCGTCCCGGCGCAGTACGCCTTGGTGTACTCGGCGCAGTTCGTCACCGGGCTCCACGCCCAGCTCGCCGCGGAGCCGGTCACGGGTCTCCCGGTAGACGGCGAGCGCCTCGGCCTGCCGGCCGCTGCCGTACAGGGCGCGCATCCGCAGGGCGGCGAGTGGTTCGTCGTGCGGATGCGCCGAAGGGATGGCCGGCAGCGCGTCCAGCGCGTCCAGCGCCTCCGCGTACCGGCCCAAGAGGACCAGGCACTCCGCCCGCTCCTGGTGGAGGGTGCGCCGCTGCCGGGTGAGACGCTGCCGCTCGGCGTCGGCGAGCGGGCCGGGCAGGCCGGCCAGCGGCTCCCCGCGGAACCGGCTCAGCGCCCGCGTACAGCCCCCGAGGGCGGCGGCGAGGTCGCCGGCGGTCCGCGCGCCGCGTATGGAGGCGGCATCGGCGGCCACCTCCCTGACGTCGGTGCAGGCTTGGCCCGGCAGGCAGACGAAGCGGTAGCCGCCGCGCTCACCGCGGATCACGGACGCGGCGGGGCCGGTGCCGGGCGCGTCCAGTGCCTTGCGCAGGGGGTAGACGTAGCTGGGCAGGACCCGGCGGCCCGTGCCCGGGGGTTCGAGTCCCCATACGTCGTCCAGGAGTTGCTGATGGGTGACGAGCGTCTCCGCCCGCAGCACCAGGGCGGCCAGCACGGCCTGGCGTCGTACGGGCCCGAGTTCGAGCGGCACCTCGCCGCGGTGCCCGCTGACCGGGCCGAGCAAGGAGAGGCGCAGCCGGTCCGCGGCGCCCTCCGTACCGGTCGCGCCCGCTCTCTTGTCCCCCGTGTTCGCACTCACTCCGAAGTTCCCCCGGTGTCCTCGTAGTTGGCCATGCCCAGGCGTACCCAGGCGTACCCAGGCGCACTTCGGCGTCCTCAGGCGCGCTCAGGCGTCCTCAGCGGTGGTCGCGTCCGCTGCTTCACCAGAATTTCATCGCCATTGCAGTGTCTCGCGAGAGGGTACGGCGCGTCGTGTCCGCTCCCGAGGGCGTACCCCGTAGGAAAGCGAGCTGTTCCGTGAGTGAGAACCCACAGGTGGACCCACGGCAAGGCTTCGGCCAGGCGCCGCCCCCGGTGCCCGGCCAGGCGCCGCCGCCCGTCCCGCCGCAGGCGCCGGACGCGCCTTCGGCCTGGTCACAGCCGGTTCCGCCGGGTGGTCCCGGCGGCTTCGACGGCCCCGGCGGCCCGGGCCCGCGCGGTGGCCGTTCGCGCGGCTGGCTGATCGGCGGCGCGGCGGCGCTCGCCGTGGCCGTGATCGTCGGGGTGGTCGTCGTCACGTCGGGAGACGACGACAGCAAGGGCGGCAGCGCAGCGGCCGAGCCAGGTGTGCCGGACGGCGGACCGGAAGGCGCCGCCAAGCCCAAGGCCCCCTCCGCGGGCAAGGCGTTCACCAAGGTGCCCAAGGGGTGTGAGCTGATCAAGCCGGCCACCATCGCGAAGATCGCGCCCGGCGCCGAATGCAAGCCCAGCTTCACGGACGACGCGGACACGTCCATGATGATCAGCAGGATGCCGCGGTGGGAGCACCCCGGCTACGGCGGCGACTATCAGAGCCTGGACGTGAGCCTCACGGTCGGCGCGAACGTCAAGGGCCAGTACGACCTCAAGAAGCGGGGTGTTCTCAGGGCGGTCGCGGGGACGGTGGAGGACCCCCATTCCGTCAACGGGATCGGCCAGGAGGCCTTCGCCGCTCACCACGTCGACTCCAAGGGCGGGTCGCTGACGTACGCCAAGGTGGTCGTCCGCGAGGGCAACGCCGCACTCGCAGTGGACCTCGTCTACAGCCAGGACACCTCCGACCTCACCCGCGAGCAGGCGGAGGACACCATCATCACCGCCGCCCGTGACGTGCTCGCCTCGATGAGCTGACCGCCGCGACGACGACGTGCACACACATCCCTGCGCGGGCGGCGACCCCACGGCCGTGCGACCGACGACGCCGACGTCGACGCCGACCACTGTGCCGCAGCCGCCACAGCCGCCACAGCCGCCGGGCCAGGGTCCCCGGCCCCGGAGTCCCGCCCGCATCGGCCCCTACGAGGTCTTCCAGCTCCTCGGCGAAGGCGGCATGGGCAGGGTCTTCCTGGCCAGGTCCCCGGGGTCGCGGCTGGTCGCCCTGAAAGTCATCCGGCCCGAGTACGCGGAGGCACCGAACTTCCGCGGGCGTTTCCGGCGCGAGGCCGAGGCCGCGCGCCGCGTGAGCGGCTTCTTCACCCCGCCGGTGCTCGACGCGGACGCCGACGCCCCCCAGCCCTGGCTGGCCACGGCCTACGTCCCCGCGCCGTCCCTGCACGACGTCGTACGCCGCTTCGGCGTGCTGCCCGAGGCGGCCCTGCGGGCCCTTGGCACCGGCCTCGCGGAGGCGCTGCCGGCCATTCACGGCGCCGGGATCGTCCACCGCGACCTCAAGCCCGGCAACGTACTCGTCACCGAGGACGGGCCCCGCGTCATCGACTTCGGCATCAGCAGCGCGGTGGACGCCACCCAGGTGACACGGACGGGCGCCGTGATGGGCACGCCCGGGTTCATGGCACCCGAGCAGATCGTGTCGAGCCGCGACGCCGGACCGGCGGCCGACCTCTTCTCCCTGGGCTGCGTCCTGGTCTTCGCGGCCACCGGGCAGGGCCCCTTCGGCTCCGGTGGGACGGCGGAGATCCTCTACCGGGCCGTCCACCATCCGCCACAACTGGACGGCGTGCCAACGGCGTTGCGCCCCCTGATCGGCGCCTGCCTGGACAAGGACCCCGCCCGCAGGCCGCCCGCCGCGTCGGTGCTGGCCGCGCTGGGCGCCGCCGACCCCGCCGCGCTGCTCACGGAGGGTCTGCGGGAGGACCTGGCGCGACGGCAGGCACACGCCGCCGCCCTGGTGGCCGCGCCGCCCGTGCCCATGACGCCCCTCGCGCCGCCCGACGTCACCGCCCCCGGCGGGCCGAGTCGCCGCAGGTTCCTGTGGATCGCCGCGGCCGGTACGACCGTCGCGGCGGGCGGAGGCGTGGCGGCGCTCACCGGCTGGCGGTCGAAGCCCGGCGAGAACAAGGCCCCGGGCGGCGGCGAGGGCTCCACCGGCCGCCCCGAACGCAAGGTCCCGGCCGGCCCCGAGCCGCACTGGACGGCCCCGCTGAAGAAGCTGGAGAGCGCGGAACTCCACCTTCTCGGCGACACGTTGGTGCACTGGGAGCAGAGACGCGCGATCGCCTACGACACCGCCACCGGGAAGCAGAGCTGGACGGGTTCGCCGCGCCTGCCCTCCGACGTCTCGACCGACCCGAAGTGGCTGGGCGTACGCGGATCACTGCTCTTCGCCGCGGCCTGGAGCGGCGAGCGCGGCTATCTCCTCGGCGTCGACGCCGCGGGCAAGCAGAAGTTCGCGCACACGGTCACCGAGCAGGGCACCGACGCCCGGTCCACCGGCTTCGCCGACTTCGTCGACAGCATCCAGTCGGTCGCCGGTTCGGTCGCGGTCGTCGGCACCAGTGGCGACAAGGGGTATGGGGTGCTCGCCGTCGACCTGGGCTCGGGCAAGGTGCTGTGGTCGCGCGCGGTCAATGGCAGCGACTTCCAGGCGTACGCCGACGGGGGCCTCTGTTTCCTCCAGGACAACGGCACGCTCCGTGGCCTCGGCCTGCGTTCGGGCGCCGAGCGGTGGAAGGTGCGGGACGTCGTCAAGCCCGGCGCCTATCCGCACCTGTCCACCGACGGCGAAACCCTGCTCGTGACCAGTACGAAGGCGCAGGCGTTCCGCGTCACGGACGGCAAGAAGCTGTGGACCGCCGTCAACGAGACGACCACGATCAGCGCGGCCAGAGTGCGGGGCGGACGGGCCTATCTGTACGACGGTCCGGGCACCGTATTCGCCCTGGACATGCGCGGTGGTGAGCAGGTGTGGCACACCGCGAGCCCGGTGGGCCTGACGACCACCGGCGGCGCGCGGGACCAGGGCCCCGCCGTCTCCGCGTCCGTGGTGGCCATCGCCACGTACGCCGGCGGCGACGTCCCGGGGTTCATCGTCCTGCGCGCCTCCGACGGCAAGCCGCTCTGGGCCCACCGGCCCTCCGGCGGCAAGGCCGACGCCAAGGCCGGGGGCAAGAACCCCTGGCTGCTCCAGGCCTCCGGCAGCACCCTCTTCGCCGCGTCCGAGACCACCCTCCACGCCTTCCGGAGCGACACACCGTGACCATGCCACCCGCACCGCCACCGATGCCGCCGACCACACCGGACCCGTCCACACCGGCTCCGTCCACACCGCCGCCGGCCGCCTCCACCGCCACCTCCATCGGCCCCTACCGGGTGATCCGGGAACTCGGCGCGGGCGGCATGGGCCGCGTCCACCTCGCCGCGTCGCGCAGCGGCCGTGCCGTGGCCGTGAAGGTCGTACGTCCCGAACTGGCCGCCGACCCCGACTTCCGCCGCCGTTTCAAGGCCGAGGTCGACGCCGCCCGCGCGGTCTCAGGGGCCTTCACGGCGCCGGTCGTGGACGCCGACCCGGAGGGCCCGCAGCCGTGGCTGGCCACCGCGTACATCCCCGGCCCCTCCCTCGCCGACGCCCTGGGCGCCCACGGGCCCATGCCCGAGGCCACCTTGCGCGTTCTCGGCGGCGGCCTCGCGGAGGCGCTGGCCGCGATCCACCGCGCCGGGCTCATCCACCGCGACCTCAAGCCGTCCAACATCCTGCTGACCCTCGACGGCCCCCGGGTCATCGACTTCGGCATCAGCCGGGCCGTCGACGGAACGGTGCTCACCGCCGAGGGCCAGGTCGCGGGATCGCCCGGCTTCATGTCGCCCGAGCAGTCACGCGGGGGCGAACTGACGCCCGCGAGCGACGTGTTCGCCTTCGGCGCGGTGCTGGCCTTCGCCGCCACCGGCGTACCGCCCTTCGGCACCGGCGCGGTCCACGCGCTGCTCTACCGTGCCGCGTACGAAGAGCCGCAGCTGGCCGGCGTCCCGCACGCCCTGCTCGGCATCGTCGCCGCGTGCCTCGACAAGGACCCCGCCCGCCGCCCCACCGTTGGGCAGCTCCAGTCCTGGCTGCGTCCGGAGACCACCGCGGGCTGGCTCGGCGCGGTCGAGCTCCAGGTGACGGAGGACCAGCGCACGCTCCAGGGCGCGCTGCGCGCCCCGCTGTTCAGCCGCCGCCGGCTGCTGTTCGGCGGCGCGGCACTCGCCGTGACCGCGGCGGCCGGGGGCACCGCCTGGTGGCTGCGCTCGGGCGGCCAGGACGGCGGGGGCACGGCCGCCACCCCGCCCGAACTCGACTGGACCGAGGAACTTCCGCAGCCCGGCATGTTCCTGCACACGGTGACCCGGTCCACGCTGCTGTGCGCGGCGAGGACCTCCGGCGCCTGCTTCGACCGGCGCACCGGCAAGCTGCTGTGGAAGGACCTCGGCGGCCAGAACACCGACGCCCGCGCGGACGACAAGCGCGTCTACACGGTACGCACCGACGGCAAGGTGCACGCCTTCGACGGCCGTTCGGGCAAGAAGCTGTGGGACGTGCCCCCGGTCGGCGACAGCGCTCCCGAGCTGGAATTCACGGACGGCAGGCTGGTCGTGACCAGGAGCGGCGGACGGTTCCGGGCCCTGGAGGCGTCGAGCGGTGACGTGCGGTGGACCTCGCGCGACAAGGAAGACGTCAGCATGATCATCGGCGCCACCCCGGCGGGCGCGCTGCTCGCCTGGGGCGGCACGTCGAAGGAGATACCGGGCGCGATGCTCAGGGGCTACTCCGCCCTGGACCGGGAGACGGGCAAGCGCGTGTGGACGAGGGACCTCGTCACCCTGGACCCGACGGACAAGGACATGGGCGCAGGCAAGGACAAAGGCGAGGGCAAGGGCACAGGCACAGGCACAGGCAAGAGCAAGGTGCTCTACGGCATCGCCGCCGACATGAAGCTGCTCGCCCTAGACCCCGACGACGGCAGGACCCTGTGGAGCGAGCCCACCGAACTCCCGCCGACGAACAGCGAGATCCTCGGCTGGTCGGGGTCCATGAGCCTGCTCGGCGACGTCCTGTTCTGCTACCCCAGCACGGCCTTCCAGGGCTCGACCCGCGGCCTGCTCGCCGCGTTCGACCCCACGTCCGGCAAGGCCCTGTGGTCGGTGGAGACCGCCGCCCGCGGCAACCGCGGGTTCGCACGCGCCGGTGCGACCGTCTGCTACCTGGACAAGAAGGTCCTGTACGGCCTCGACGCCAAGACCGGCGCGAAACGCTGGACGGCGGGGGCGGGCGTGGACGACCTCGCCTTCCTCGGCGCTCTGCGCGGCCTCTTCCTCGCGGCGGGCAAGAAGGGCCTGTACGCCTTCCACGCCGACACCGGCAAGCAAGTCTGGCACCACAAGGCCACCGGCGGCTCCGGTTCCTGGACGGCGCAGGTCATGGGCGACGATCTCTACGCCACCTGGTCCGGCAAGCTCTTCCGCTTCGCCGTGCCGGAGGCGTAGCGGGGCTCCGACGGGGAGCCGCCGCTCAGCCGACTCCCCTCAGCGCGGCCCGCACGGCCGCGCCGCGCCACCTACGGCGACGGGGTCCCTGGGCTGTGGCTCTGCCCCCGCCCGCGCCCGACGCCACTCGGGGCACAGCGCCTCACCCGCCACCGGCAGGAAGAGTCGCGGCTGGGTGTGCGCGCCCGCGCACTGCGGCGAAAGCCATGGAGCTGGCCGACGCCGCAGCCGCCGCCTCACCGAAGGCCGGGCCCCGACTGCGGGCGTTCCTCGTGGGCCGGCAGGCGCATGCCGCCGCGCAGATCAGGGATCGTTCGGGCGCGCTGCGGTATATCCGGGAGGCGCAGGCGGCCATGGAACGCGCGGAGTCGCGCGGCAAGGCGTTCGGTTCGTACGATCCCGCGGCTCTCAACTACCACATCAGCCAGGTGCGTTATGAACTCGGTGATGTCTCCGGCGCCATCGAGGCCATGCAGGAGTCGGACAAGGTGCGCTACAGCGTCTACCGCCGCGCCCGCGTACGGCACCGCGCCACGCTGGCTGAGCGCCAACTGGAGATCGGCCACCTGGAAGCCGCCTGCGCCACCTGGCACCAGGCCCTCGACGACTACCCCATGGTGCAGTCGGGCCGCGCCGACGACCGGATCAGAACCATGTTCGGCCTCCTGCGGCCCCACCGGAAGAACGCCACCGCTCGGGGCCTCTACGACCGGGCGCGGACGGTCGCGCCCTCTTCCCTGGCGGGTGTCGGCACGCTCGGCTCACCTTCTCGAAGTGCCTGACGGCTCGCTGCTGCTGGACTACTGACCGCCGCAGCGGGGCCGCCCCAGGGCCACGAACCGTTCACCCATAAGCGCGGCTCACTCCACGAACAGCCCCCGCGCCGCCGCCCCCGCGTCGAACTCCTCCAGGCGGGCCTGCGCGTCCGGGAGGCCGTCGCACATGGACTCCAGGAGGACGCGGCCCAGGAGCATCGGGGCGCAGGCCGTGTCGAAGGCCAGGCCTGTGCCGACGGCGGCCGGGAGCAGGAGGTGGGAGTACGTCGCCACCGGGGCGAACGGGGAGTCCGCCACCGTGACCACCGTCAGGCCCGCCTCCCTCGCGTGGGCCAGCGCGTCGACGACCTCCCGGGGGTGGCGCGGCAGCGCGAAGCAGAGGAGGGCCGTGGCGCCCGCGCGGACCGCCGCGTCGATGCGGTCGGTCAGCATCGTGCCGCCCTCGTGGAGGAGGCGTACGTCGGGGTGGACCTTGGCGGCGAAGTACGCGAAGCCGTACGCCTGGGAGGCCGCGGCCCGCAGGCCGAGGACGAGGAGGGGGCGGGAGGCGGCGAGGAGGCGGCCCGCCCGCTCCACCGGCCCGGGGTCGGCGAGGGCCTCCGCCAGGTGCCGGAGGTTCTGGATCTCCGCCTCGACCGCCTGCTGGTATTCGTTGAGGGAGTCCGCCGCGGCCGCCTCGGCGGGTGCCACGTCCCGCAGGTGCTTGCGCAGCGCCGGGTAGCCGTCGAAGCCCAGCGCGACCGCGAAGCGGGTGACCGAGGGCTGGCTGACCCCGGCCAGTTCCGCCAGTTCGACGCTGGAGAGGAAGGGGACGTCCGCCGCCCGCCGCACCATGCAGTGCGCGATGCGCCGCTGCGTGGGCGTGAGCCGGTGCCCTTCGAAGAGCACCTGCAGCCGTGCCGCAGGACTGTCGGTCATGCCGTCCCCTCTTGTTCGGTCGGTGAGCCGGCCATGGGCCACCCGTGGACCACCCATGGCCACCCATGGCCACCCATGGTCCACCTATTGACAATCTATTCAGTCTGCGTGGACTGTGCATGACGTTATACAGGAGGGCACCCGGCACACCCGTAGGGAGTCGCGCGTCATGGCAGCTGAAGACCTGGTGGAGCGGCGCTCCATCGACGTCGTCCCGGACGACGAACGGCACGGCACGGCGTTCAGCCAGTTCACGCTCTGGCTCGGCGCCAACCTCCAGATCACCGCGGTCGTCACGGGCGCCCTCGCCGTCGTCTTCGGCGGCGACGTGGTGTGGTCGCTCGTCGGCCTCGTCCTCGGCAATCTGCTGGGCGGCGCGGTGATGGCCCTGCACTCGGCGCAGGGCCCGAAGCTGGGCCTGCCGCAGATGATCCAGTCGCGGGCCCAGTTCGGCGTGAAGGGCGCGGTCGTCCCGCTGCTCCTCGTCATCCTCATGTACGTCGGGTTCTTCGCGAGCGGCAGCGTCCTCGCCGGGCAGGCCACGGCCGAGCTGACGCACACGGACGACACCACCGGCATCGTGCTCTTCGCCGTCGTCACGGCGGTCATGGCTGCGGTCGGCTACCGCGTCATCCACGCGCTCGGCCGAGTCGCGAGCGTGATCTGCGCGCTCGCGTTCGTCTACCTCGGCTTCCGGCTCGTCGACCGCGTGGACGTCTCCGCCCTGCTGAGCGACGCCCACTTCGACCTGCCGATGTTCCTGCTCGCCGTCTCCCTCTCGGCGTCCTGGCAGCTCGCCTTCGGGCCGTACGTGGCGGATTACTCGCGCTATCTGCCGCGTACGACATCCGGGAAGGCCACCTTCTGGTGGACCCTGTCGGGGTCGGCGATCGGCTCGCAGTGGTCCATGACCTTCGGGGTGCTCGTCGCGGCGAACGCGGGGGACGCCTTCCTCGCCCACCAGGTCGGCTATGTCGTCGGCCTCGGCGGCACCGGCCTGATCGCCTCCTTCCTGTACTTCGTGATCGCGCTCGGCAAGCTGACCATCAACGTGCTCAACACCTACGGCGGCTTCATGTCGATGGTGACGAGCGTCAGCGGCTTCCGCGGCCTGAAGGTGCTCGGGCCGCGCGGGCGCGCCGCGTACATCGCCGTGATCATGGTGGCGGGCACGACCGTGGCCCTGCTGGGCAAGGACAGCTTCCTGACGTCCTTCAAGGATTTCCTGCTGTTCCTGCTGACCTTCTTCACGCCGTGGTCGGCGATCAACCTCGTCGACTACTACCTGATCTCCCGCGAGCGCTACGACATCCCGGCGCTCTTCGACCCGCACGGCCGCTACGGCGCCTGGCGCTGGGACGCCCTCGTCGTCTACGGCGTCGGGCTCCTCGCCCAGCTCCCCTTCCTCGTCACGCACTTCTACACGGGCCCGCTCGTCGAGCCGCTGGGCGGCGCCGACATCTCGTGGATCGTAGGGCTTGTGGTGCCCGCGGCGCTGTACTGGACGCTGGCGCGGCGCGGTGCCGGGACACCAGGGGCCGGCCCCCGGCAGGAAAGGGGGGTTAGCCCCACCGCCGACGAGGCTCCGGCCCCGTAACGTAGGCGGCTATGGAAGCCCGTGACGCCGAACTCAAGGCCGACCTCAAGAAGGAACTCGACGCCACTCTGCACGCCCGCAGAGAGCTCGGCGAGGAGTACGACTCCGCCCTGGTCGACTCCTTCCTCGGAAAGATCGAGCAGCGCCTGGACGGCACGGTCGACCGGCGCATGCGCCGCCACCTGGCCGAGCAGCAGATGGTCGTCGCGCGCGGCGCCGCCCGCTCGCCGTCCGGCAGCCCGCTGGACTCGTGGAGCGAGCGGTTCGGCTTCGGGGTGATCTCGCTGATCCTCGCGGTGCCGCTCTCCGCGATCGGCGCGACCAACGCCGGCCTGACCGGCCTCGTCGTGACATGGGCGGGCATCTGCGGCGTGAACGGGGTGCACGCGCTCCGGGGCGCTTCCTTCGGCCGCCGCAGGGACCGCGGCTCGGAGTGGGACGACTGAGCCCCGCGTCCGTGGACTACGCCTGGCGTGTGGGCAGGACGATCAGCTGACGGAGGTTGACGTGGCGAGGGCGGCCGGCCGCGTAGGCGATGAGGTCCGCGCCGTCGTGTGAGGCCAGCGACCCGACCGCGCCGAACATGCCGTCCAGCTGTTCGCTCAGCTCGTCGTTGTCGATGTGCCCGCGCAGCTAAAGAGCGAGGCGTTCCGCCGCCTGTGGGCGGACCACCAGGTCAAGGAGAAGACCCACGGCGTGAAGCGGATCCTCCACCCCGTCGTGGGTGAACTCGTCCTTCCCTACGAGACGATGACGCTGCCCGGCGATCCGGAACAGATCCTGGTCGTCTACATGGCGGAGCCAGGCACAAAGAGCGCGGAAAGGCTGGCGCTGCTGGGCAGTTGGACCGCGACCCCGGCCCAGCGGAGCACCCCGTAAGGGGGCATCCCGTAAGGGGGCACCCCGTAAGGGGGCACCCCGTAAGGGGCGCGTCCCGTACGCGGGGAACTGCGCGAGCAACCACAACGCACCCGCGGCCGAGGAACCGCCCGGCGGAACGTCACCGCGGGGGCCGCCGCACCCCCGGCGAACCAGGGGGCGGGACGACGGCGGTCCCCGCGAGGGACGCGGGCCGGGTCAGGGCCAGGCCGCGTCCAGGCGTCCGTGGAGGTCCGGGAGCCGCTCCGGAGTTCCTGACGCCGACAACCACCAAGGTGCCGCAGTAGTGTTAAGCGCGTGCTGCTGCGACGTGTCGCACGCGTACCACTTCCGCGAAGTTCCCGCCCCGGTGGCTCCGGGCCGCTTACTGCCCCTGCTGCTCCGCGAGGAACGCCAGGAGGTCCTGGCGGCTGACGACGCCCGTCGGCTTGCCCTCGACCAGGACGATCGCCGCGTCCGCGCCGCCGAGCACCGACATCAGGTCGGCCACCGGCTCACCGGAGCCGACCTGCGGCAGCGGGTCCGACATGTGCTTCTCCAGCGGGTCGCCGAGCGAGGCGCGCTGCGTGAACAGCGCGTCCAGCAACTCGCGTTCGACGACCGAGCCGATGACCTCCGCGGCCATCACGTCGGGGTGACCGGCACCCGGCTTCACGATCGGCATCTGCGAGACGCCGTACTCGCGCAGCACCTCGATGGCCTCGCCCACGGTCTCCTCGGGGTGCATGTGCACCAGCGAGGGCAGCGCGCCGCCCTCCTTGCGGCGCAGCACGTCACCGACGCGCGGCTGGTCGCCGGCCTGCTCCAGGAAGCCGTAGTCGTTCATCCACTCGTCGCTGAAGATCTTGCTCATGTAGCCGCGCCCGGAGTCGGGCAGGAGGACGACCACGACATCGTCCGGGCCGAGCCGCTCCGCGACGCGCAGCGCCGCCACGACGGCCATGCCGCAGGACCCGCCGACGAGCAGCCCCTCCTCCTTGGCCAGGCGCCGCGTCATCTGGAAGGAGTCCTTGTCGGACACCGCGATGATCTCGTCGGTCACGTTCCGGTCGTACGCCGTCGGCCAGAAGTCCTCACCGACGCCCTCGACGAGGTAGGGCCGCCCGGAGCCGCCGGAGTACACGGACCCCTCGGGGTCGGCGCCGACGACCTTCACCCGGCCGCCGGAGGCCTCCTTCAGGTAATTGCCCGTCCCGGAGATGGTGCCCCCGGTCCCGATGCCCGTCACGAAGTGGGTGATCTTCCCCTCCGTCTGCTCCCACAGCTCCGGGCCGGTGGAGTGGTAGTGGGAGAGCGGGTTGTTCGGGTTGCTGTACTGGTCGGGCTTCCAGGCGCCGGGCGTCTCGCGTACGAGGCGGTCGGAGACGTTGTAGTACGAATCCGGGTGCTCGGGGTCGACGGCGGTCGGGCAGACCACCACATCGGCGCCGTACGCGCGCAGCACGTTGATCTTGTCAAGGGACACCTTGTCCGGGCAGACGAAGATGCACTTGTAGCCCTTCTGCTGGGCCACGATGGCGAGCCCGACGCCGGTGTTGCCGGACGTCGGCTCGACGATGGTGCCGCCGGGCTTCAGCTCCCCGCTCTGCTCGGCCGCCTCGATCATGCGCAGGGCGATGCGGTCCTTCACGGATCCGCCGGGGTTGAAGTACTCGACCTTGGCCAGGACGGTCGCCTGGATCCCCGCGGTCACATTGTTGAGCCTCACCAGCGGGGTGTTGCCGACGAGACTGATCATCGAGTCGTGGAATTGCACCGTTGTCTCCGGGCTGCGATGTAGTGCGACGAATAACGAATGGGTGTGATCAGCGTAAGGCTCCGCCTCATCCGTTCACCTCCGCTCGCGATTGGCCGACCGTGCTCACGGGGCAATGAGTGGGTGTACGGCTGTACGGCGATTCGGCTAGGAGGAGGTGGCTGCGGGGCATGTCGAGGGCGAGGGTGGCACGGCGGATCGCCGCGGGCGCGGCGTACGGCGGCGGAGGCATCGGGCTGATCGGGGCCGCGACGGTCGGTGTGGTCCTGGCCGAGGTGCAGCTGGCGAAGCGGAATGTGGGCGGCGGGGGCCACACGGCTCCGCCACGGGCCGACGGCCGGTACGGCAGGGCGTACGGCGAAGGCGCCGCCGGGAACCGCGGCCGCCCCAGCCGCTCCGACTGCTCCGAACCGGTACGGTTCGCGATGCTCGGCGACTCCACGGCGGCGGGGCAGGGCGTGCACCGGGCCGGGCAGACGCCGGGGGCGCTGCTCGCCGCCGGGCTCGCGGCCGTCGCGGAGCGGCCCGTCGACCTGCGGAACGTGGCGCTGCCGGGCGCCCAGTCGGACGACCTGGACCGGCAGGTGACGCTGATCCTCTCGGACCCGTCCTGGGCGCCGGACGTCTGCGTCATCATGATCGGCGCGAACGACGTGACGCACCGGATGCCGCCGACGAGGTCGGTGCGGCATCTTTCCTCGGCGGTACGGCGGCTGCGGACCGCCGGGGCGGAGGTGGTGGTCGGTACGTGCCCCGACCTCGGCACGGTGGAGAACGTCTACCAGCCCTTGCGGTGGCTGGCCCGGCGGGTCTCGCGGCAGCTGGCGGCGGCGCAGACGATCGGCGTGGTCGAGCAGGGCGGGCGGACGGTCTCGCTGGGCGATCTGCTCGGCCCGGAGTTCGCGGCGAACCCCCGGGAGCTGTTCGGTCCCGACAATTACCACCCCTCGGCGGAGGGGTACGCGACGGCGGCCATGGCGGTGCTGCCGACGCTCTGCGCGGCGCTCGGCCTGTGGCCCGAGGAGGAGCGTCCCGACATCTCGCGGCGCGAGGGCTTCCTGCCGGTGGCCCGGGCGGCGGCCCAGGCGGCGGCGGAGGGCGGCACGGAGGTCACGGCCGCGATGCCTGCGGGCCCGCGGGGCCCCTGGGCCCTCCTCAAGCGCCGCCGCCGACGCCGCATCCACGCCCCGGAGCCGTCTCCCCTGCCTCATTGAGCGGCACCCACCTCTACCTGCGGACCGTAGGGGCTGGTCGCGCAGTTCCCCGCGCCCCCAAAGGGGCGCCCCTTCACCGCCGCTCAGCAGCGCCCCGCAAGGAGCGCGGGGAACTGCGCGAACAACCACAAACCCACCCGCAGCCAAAACACGCGCCCACCACCTCCCACCCAGGGGCGCGGGGAACTGCGCGAGCAGCCGCAAGCCCACCCGCGCCCTGGAAGAAACCGCACCCCCACCGCCCAAACCCCGCAGGGCTGAGCGCCCGCTTAGAAATGCGGCCCGCATCACAGCCCCCACCCCCTGACGATCACCTCTACGTGCAGGTAACTTCCCAGGGAGTCCCATCCGCCCGCCCGCCGCCAACGCGCCCCGCCAGGAGTCCGTGATGCCCGAAGCCGTGATCGTCTCCACCGCCCGTACCCCGATCGGCCGCGCCTTCAAGGGCTCGCTGAAGGACCTGCGCCCGGACGACCTGACCGCCACGATCATCGAGGCCGCCCTCGCCAAGGTCCCGGAGCTGGACCCGAAGGACATCGACGACCTGATGCTCGGCTGCGGTCTGCCCGGCGGCGAGCAGGGCCACAACCTCGGCCGCATCGTGGCCGTACAGCTGGGCATGGACCACCTGCCCGGCTGCACCGTCACCCGCTACTGCTCGTCCTCCCTCCAGACGAGCCGCATGGCCCTGCACGCCATCAAGGCGGGCGAGGGCGACGTCTTCATCTCGGCGGGCGTCGAGATGGTGTCCCGCAGCGTCAAGGGGACGAGCGACGGCCTGCCCGACACCCACAACCCCCTCTTCGCCGACGCCGAGGCCCGCACCGCGGCCCGCGCCGAGCAGACCGGCACCGACTGGCACGACCCGCGCGAGGACGGCCTGATCCCGGACGCCTACATCGCGATGGGCCAGACCGCGGAGAACCTCGCCCGCGCCAAGGGCGTCACCCGCCAGGACATGGACGAGTTCGGCGTCCGCTCGCAGAACCTCGCCGAAGAGGCCCTCAAGAACGGCTTCTGGGAGCGGGAGATCACCCCGGTCACCACTCCCGACGGCACGGTCGTCAGCAAGGACGACGGCCCGCGCGCCGGCGTCACGTACGAGGGCGTCCAGGGCCTCAAGCCCGTCTTCCGCCCCGACGGCATGGTCACCGCCGGCAACTGCTGCCCCCTGAACGACGGCGCCGCCGCCCTCGTGATCATGAGTGACACCAAGGCCCGCGAGCTGGGCCTGACCCCGCTCGCCCGCATCGTCTCCACCGGCGTCACCGGCCTCTCCCCGGAGATCATGGGCCTCGGCCCGGTCGAGGCGTCGAAGCAGGCCCTGCACCGCGCCGGGCTCACCATCGACGACATCGACCTCGTCGAGATCAATGAGGCCTTCGCCGCCCAGGTGATCCCGAGCTATCGCGACCTGAACATCCCGCTCGACAAGCTGAACGTCAACGGCGGCGCCATCGCCGTCGGCCACCCCTTCGGCATGACGGGCGCCCGCATCACCGGCACGCTCATCAACTCCCTCCAGTTCCACGACAAGCAGTTCGGCCTGGAGACGATGTGCGTCGGCGGCGGCCAGGGCATGGCGATGGTCATCGAGCGCCTCAGCTGACGCGTGATCGCCCCGGAATCGCTGACGCAGAGTCCGGGGCTCTGACGCTCAGTATCTGCACCGTTCCGTGACCCAATCTCCCCCAGGATGTGACCTATCTCCTGGGGGAGAGGCATATGCCCTGGTCACGGCGGAGTCACCCGCCCCACCGGGCACAAAGGCCCGTCCGTTTAGTGACGTTATGCACTGACAGACGGATCGTGCAGGCTTCAAGCTGATGTAGGAAGTCGGGGGTCGACTTGAAACCGGGAGTACGTCAGTGAGCGCCATGCCTCTTGCCTTGCTGCTCTCCACGGCCGCTGCCACGGCCGTGGGCGCCGCCGCCCTGCACGCAGTGCGCGGCCTGCGCAAGCAGCTCGCCGAGATCACAGCCCTGCGCACCGAGCTGGCCGACAGCCGTGCCGCCGACGGCCGCCCGCACCCCACGGTGCCGGGCGCCCGTACCGCCGTGGACACCGACGAGATACGCGCGGCGGTCGCCGAGGCGCTCGCCGAGGAGCGGGAGCGGGAACTGGCCGAGGCACGCGCCTTCTGGGCCGCACAGGAGGCCCGTGAGGGCTCGGACGCGCCGTCCCTGCTGCACGGCCTGCCGGGCATCGCGGACGGCATCCCGGACGGCATCGCCGACGAGCTGTTCCTGCCGCGTCAGGCCGATTTCACGGGCCTTGAGGCGGACAGCCTGGAGCCGGTGATCGAACCCTTCCCCGACCCGGCGGCCGACGAATTCGCCGGGGACTCCCCGGAGTTGGCCGCGGCCCGCCGCCGCCACCCCTCGCACCCGGATTTCGTGCCGGTGCAGACGCCCGCCTCCGGGACGTACGGCGACCACGAGCGCACGGTGGCCTGCCTCGAAGAGCTGGCCGGGGCCCGCACCGCCCTCGCCGACGTCCGCCCCGGCCCGCTGGGCACCCTGGACGTGTACGTCTTCGCGGACGGCACCACGCTCTGTATGACCCCGGGCCACCGCGAGACAGCGGAGCAGCTCGCGGGCGCCCTGCGCGAGGGCCATGCCCCGGTCCTGCTCGGCGGCTCCGGCATCTCCGGCGCCTACGCCCTGACCTTCGAGTGCGGCACCGAGAACGTCTACATCCTCGCCGACCGGGTCATCGCCTCCGCCTGACGCACTCCGAGCCGGGCCGGGAGTCCCTTCAGACCCCGGCCCGTTTCTGCGCCTCCTCCACGAGCTCCAGCGCCCGCGCCAGCTCCCCCGGATCGGTCAGTACGAGGGCCAGATCGCGCCCCGCGACCGTGATCTGGTCGGCGGCGGCGAACATCCCCGCGTCCGGCATCTCGCGCGGCGCGGCGCCGGGCTCCTCGATGGCCTGCGCGCGCGCCGCCAATTCCCTGGCCAGAGCCAGCGCTTCGGTCGCCGCGCCGCGTTGCAGCCGGCTCTGCGGCGCGGCCCGCAGGCGGTCGGCGAAATGGTCCACTGCGGCCGTCAAAGGCGTCGTATCGAGCACCCGGCGACCTTATGCGCCTTTGCGGGACTGTTGCCAACGCCCGAAGCCTCAGGCACGGTGGCGTGAAGGACGGAACACATCGCGACGCGTCCGGAGGCGCCGATGTCACAAGTCTTCTCCGAGGAGACCCACCGCAACCTGATCGCCCGAATCCCCCAGTGCACCGGTCGTGAGATCTCCGACTGGCTGCGCGCCGTGGACGAGGGGCCCTCCCTCTTCCGCTTCGAGGAGAAGGTCAGCTGGCTGCGTGCCGAGCACAACCTCGCGTACGGCCACGCGAAAGCGATCATCCACGAGTACGACCTGAGGCGGGCCGCCCGCAAGCTCCGCTGACCGCTCGCCCCACCCCCCGACCACCCCCCGACCACGACCACCAGCCGACATGCCGAAGGGCCCGCGGACCGGTTCCGGTCCGCGGGCCCTTCGGCTGTCACTCCGTCTGCCCGCGTCAGTCGTTCCCCTGAAGGATCGCGATCAGGCGCAGGAACTCCAGGTAGATCCACACGAGCGTCATCGTCAGGCCGAAGGCCGCGAGCCAGGCCTCGTCCTTCGGCGCGCCGTACGCGATGCCGTCCTCGACCTGCTTGAAGTCCAGGGCGAGGAAGCAGGCGCCGAGCAGGATGCCGACGATGCCGAAGACGATGCCGAGGCCGCCGCTGCGGAAGCCGAGGCCGTCACCGCCGCCGAAGACCATGAACAGCAGGTTCACGGCGGTCAGCAGCAGGAAGCCCATCGCCGCGGCCATCACGAAGCCGTAGAAGCGACGGTTGACGCGGATCCAGCCCGCCTTGTACGCCACGAGGACGCCGGCGAAGACCGCCATCGTGCCGAGCACGGCCTGCATGGCCGCGCCGTCCGCGATGCGGTTGTCGACGACGCTGGAGACGACGCCGAGGAAGACACCCTCCAGCGCGGCGTACGTCAGGATCAGCGCGGGCGAGGCCTTGCGCTTGAACGCCTGGACGAGTCCGAGCACCATCGCGACGAGACCGGCGCCGATCGCGATGCCGTACGACTTGCCGATGTTGGCGTCGTCGACCGGCAGCAGCGCCCAGGCGAGCGCCGCCGTGACCAGGAGCGTGCCGAGCGTGGTGGCGGTGCGCATGACGACGTCGTCCATCGTCATGCGGCCCGCGGTGCTTACGGGCGCCTGGGGCGCGCCGTGCTGCACGTCCTGCTGGGCGTACGGATTGGTGGCGTAGGGGTTGCCCGCGGGGGCCTGCTGACCGCCGGCGTACGGATTGCCCTGCGCGTACGGGTTGCCCTGGGTCTGGGTCGCGGCTGCGGGTCCCCCGGCCTGCGGCTGCGCGCCGAAGCCGGCGTGGCCGTTGTCGCGGCTGAACCCCCGTCGCGAGAAGACCGGGTTGCTGCTCCTCATTTCACTCCTCCATGGCCACCGTGCGTGGCTTTGCCTCAAGAGTAATGCGTAGGCAAAAGGATGGTCCTAGTGCTTGGGGAGGATCTTTCCCCTCTGTGACCGAGAACGCCCGGGACGGCCCCGACTGTTCCCGGATCGGAATCGTTCCCCCGGGCGAGTGGCACCAGCGAGATGGCCGCGGCCCCGAGGACGGCGGCGACCGCGAAGGTCGTGAAGCCCAGCGAGGCGTCACCGCCCGCGACCACCGCGCCGCCGAGCCAAGGCCCGACGACCGCTCCGGTGCGCCCGACGCCGGTGACCCAGCCGAGCCCGGTGGCGCGCTCCGCGGGCCCGTAGACCGAGGGGGTGGCCGCGTACACCATGACCTGCGCGGAGAAGAGCCAGATGCCGGTGACGAAGACGATGGCGTAGGCGACACCGAGCGGCAGTTCGGCCTTGAGCAGGAAGGCGCCGCAGGCGGTGAGCAGGAACCAGACCGCGGAGACCTTGACGGCACCGAAGCGGTCGGCGGTGCGGCCCGCGACGAGCATGCCGACGATGCCGCCCGCGTTGATCACCATCAGGAAGGTGACGGAGGAGGAGAGGGAGTAGCCGGAGGCGCGCATCAGTTCGGGGAGCCAGGTGGAGACTCCGTAGACGAGCAGGAGCCCGGCGAAGGAGGCGGTCCACAGCAGCGGGGTGGCCAGGCGCCGGCCGGGCGCGAAGAGCGCGGCGACGGCGGTGAAGCGGCCCCTCGCCCCGGCCGCGGGGGCTTCGGCGGGCGTCGGGGACGGCAGGCGGTAGCGGGCGGCGACCGCCTCGGCCTCGCCCGCGCGCCCCTTGGTGAGCAGCACGCCGGGCGACTCCGGCAGCCACTTGAGGACGAGCGGGACGGCGACGAGCGCGGGGATCACGCCGAACCAGAAGACGACGCGCCAGCCGTGGTCCGGCCCGAGCGCGAGCCCGAGGCCCGTCGCCGCCATGCCGCCCGCGTGGTACGAGGTCATCATCAGGCCGGTGGCGAGCGCGGCCCTGCGCGGCGGCGCGAACTCGGCGACGATCGCGAGCCCGATCGGCATCAGCCCGCCGAGGCCGAGCCCGGAGACGAAGCGTCCGGCGCCGAAGAAGGCGGCGCTCGGCGCGAGCGCGCAGAGCGCGGAGCCCAGCGAGAACAGGACGACGCTGCCGGTCACCATGGGCTTGCGTCCGGCCCAGTCCGTGAGGGTGCCGCAGCCGAGGGCGCCGATCAGCATCCCGAAGGTGGTCCAGGAGCCGATGGTCCCGGCGGTGGAGGTGCTGAAGCCGAAGCCCTCGTCGTCGAGGAGGTGCGGCATGACGGCGCCGTAGATGTTGACGTCCATGCCGTCGAAGAAGACGACGAGCCAGCACAGGGCGAGGACGGGCGCGACGGAGCGGAAGGTGCGCTGCGGAGGGTTCACCGCTCCTCCTTCTGGTCCGGCTGGGCCAAGGGGAATCCGGTGTAGGCCTCGGCCAGGTCGGTCTCCGCGGAGCGTGCGGTGGTGATCCGGTCGAGCCCGGCGAGCTGGACGCGGTCGTCGAAGGGGGTGGCGTCGGGGGCGCGGTGGAGCAGGGTCGTCATCGCGTACGAGAAGCGTTCGGCCTGCCAGACGCGGCGCAGGCAGGTCTCGGAGTACGCCTCCAGGCGGCTCGGGTCGCCCTTCTCGCGGAGCAGGACCAGGGCGCGGGCGAAGGTGACGACGTCCCCGACCGCGAGGTTGAGGCCCTTCGCCCCGGTGGGCGGGACGATGTGCGCGGCGTCCCCGGCGAGGAAGAGCCGGCCGTGGCGCATGGGCTCGTGGACGAAGCTGCGCATGGGGGTGACGGACTTGGCGGTGACGGGGCCGCGCTTGAGGGTCCAGGCCGGGTCGGCGGTCTCCAGGCGGCGGTCCAGCTCGTCCCAGATCTCCTCGTCGGCCCAGTCGGCGGCGTCCGTGCCGTCGGGGACCTGGAGGTACGCGCGCGTGACGCTCGGCGACCGCATGGAGAGCAGGGCGAAGCCGCGGTCGTGGCGGGCGTAGACCAGTTCGTCGTGGGAGGGGGGTACGTCGGCGAGGATGCCGAGCCAGCCGAAGGGGTACGTGCGTTCGAAGACGCGGGAGAGCGCCTCGGGCATCGCCTTGCGGGCCACGCCCCAGAAGCCGTCGCAGCCCACTACGTAGTCGCACTCCAGGACGTCGACGCGGCCCTCGTGACGGAAGCGGACGCGGGGTCTTTCGGTCTCGGCGCCCTCCACGGTCAGCGCCTCGGCCTCGAAGAGCAGGGGGCCGCCCTCGGCGAGCTGGAGCGCGATGAGGTCCTTGCAGACCTCGGTCTGGGCGTAGACGGTGACGGACTTGCCGCCGGTCAGCGCGGGGAAGTCGACGCGGTGCCTGCGGCGGTCGAAGCGCAGCTCGATGCCGTCGTGCGGGAGGCCCTCGCGGTCCATGCGGGCCCCTGCGCCCGACTCGCGCAGTACGTCGACGGTGCCCTGCTCCAGGATCCCGGCGCGCTGGCGCCGCTCCACGTACGCGCGGTCGCGGCTCTCCAGGACGACGGAGTCGACGCCCGCGTTGCGCAGGAGGCGGGCGAGCAGCAGCCCGGCCGGTCCGGCCCCGATGATTCCGACGGTGGTGCGCATCCTCGTTCTCGCCCCTCAGCTCGACAGCGTGTTCGCGTGCTTGCGCGTTCGCTTGCTTGCGCGTTCGCTTGTTCGCCTGATGAACTTTCGTTCATAATGTGCTGCCGGGAGTCTCTGGCCGCGTCCGCCGGGTGTCAACGGTCGTGCGCCACCTGATTCCGCGGGACGTTCCGCCAGACGCCCGCCGGAGATCCGCGCGACCTGAGGAGCGGCGCCATGCCGGAAGAGTCCGTACGCCCCCTGGAGCGCGGCCTGGCCGTCCTGCGCGCCCTCGCGGCGGCCGAGCCGGGACAGCTGCGGGCCGGCGACCTGGTGCGCGCCACGGGCCTGGCCCGTTCCACGGTCGACCGGGTGCTGACGACCCTGGCCCGGCTCGGTTACGTGCGCCTGCGCGGCCAGGAGCTCCACCTCACCCCGCGCCTCATGGAGCTCGGCAACGCCTACCTCGCGGCCAGTGGCCTGACCGGCGAGGTCGCCGCGCGCACGGCCCGGCTCGCGGACGAGCTCGACGAGTCGGTGTCGCTCGCGGTGCCCGACGGCGACGGGGTGCGCTTCGTGACGCAGGCCGCGCGGCGCCGCGCCATGTCGGTGGCCTTCCGCATCGGGGACCTGCTCCCGCCCGAGCGCTGCGCACCCGGCGCGCTCTTCGCGGCCGCCTGGGACGAGGAGCGGTGGGCCGCCTGGCGGGCGCGCGTGGCCGCCGGGCCCGCCCAGGAGGCCTATCCCGCGCTGCCGCCCGGCCCCGCGCCCGCCGGGACACCGGACCTCGCGGAGCGCGTGGCGCACGCGCGGCGCAGCGGCTGGGCCCTGGACGACCAGCTGATCGAGCCGGGCCTGATCGCCGTGGCGGTCCCGGTGCGCGACACCGCGGGGCGGGTGCGGTACGCGCTGTCGGCGGTGAGCCACACCAGCCGGTACTCGGCGCGGGGCCTGGCGGCGGCGATGCTGCCGCGGCTGCGCGCGGAGGCGGAGCACCTGGCGGGCCTGTCCGGCACGGAGGCGCCGCCGAGGGCCACCCCCGCTGAGACAGCGCCCCCGGCCGACGCCGCCGACCCCGCCGCCGCCAAGGACGAGCTCGGCCCCGGCTTCCTCCAGTCCCTGGCCCGTGGCCTCGCCGTGTTGCGCGCCCTCGGCGGGGCCCGCGGCGAGGGGCTGCCCCTCACCGCGCTCGCCGAGGCCACGGGCCTGCCGAGGGCCACCGCGCGACGATCCCTGAGCACGCTGGAGGCGGCGGGGTACGCCGCCCACGACGGCCGCCTGTTCCGCCCCCTCCCCCGCATCCTGGAGCTCGGCCACGCGGCCCTGTCCCGGCTCACCTTCGCCGAGCTGGCCGAGCCGCACCTGCGCGACCTCGCCGACCGGGTGCACCAGTCGGCGTCGGCGACGGTCCTGGACGGCACGGACATCCGCTACGTCGCGCGGGCGGCCACCGTCCGCGTCATGAGCGTCCGCATCACGGTCGGCACCCGCTTTCCCGCGTACGCCACCGCCATGGGCCGGGTGCTGCTCGCCGGGCTCCCCGAGGACGAGCGCGAGCGCCTGCTGAGGGCCGCGCCACCCCGCGCCCTGACCCCGCGCACGGTGACGGGCCCCGGGGAGCTGGCCCGCGTCCTCGACCGCGCCGCCGCCGAGGACCACGCCACCGCCGACGAGGAGCTGGAGGACGGGCTGCGCTCGGTGGCCGTGCCGGTCAGGGACGCGGCCGGGCGCGTGGTCGCCGCCGTGAACGTCGCGCAGCACGCGGGCACGGCCCCGCTCTCCCGGACCCGCGACGCCCTGCTGCCCGCCCTGCGCGCGACGGCGGCGGCGATCGAGACGGACCTGCACATCGCCGCCCGCTTCAACGCGGTGCGCATGTCGTGATCACGTAAGGGAATTGACGTTGCATCAGGCACGTGCCACACGCCCGCCGGGCGCCCCGCCGTCGCGAGATGGCGGAGGTGCCCGGAGCCGGACTCGAACCGGCACGCCCCCGAGGGGCAGCGAGGTTTAAGCTCGCCGTGTCTGCATTCCACCATCCGGGCAGGCCGTGGGCCCCACAACAAGGATTCGACCCTATCGGGAGGCATCCCTCGAACAGCGGAGGGACGACCCGATGTTGTCTTATTTTATTGACGTCTGAGGGAGCATCAGCCGCCGGTACGGGCCATTGGTACTTGCCGGAGGCCTTTCCATGACTCCGGCCGGTCTCATGGGCCTCTGCACGGAATGACGGAATTTAGCCTCCCGCCCGTTCCCGCCCCGGCCCCCGGTCTCAGGGACGTCCCTCATCCCCAGGTATGACACGGGGCCCCGGGGTCCGACTGGAGAGGGCCCCAGGAACCGGAACAGCGGCTGACTCCAGGACGCCGACCGGCCGCGACGATGGAGTACGTCCCCACTCGTCGTCCCGACAGGAGCACCGTCCCGTGACCACCACCCCCTTCGCCACCCGCGCCACCGCCGTGGCCGCCCGCGCCACGGACCTCTCCAAGGTGTACGGACAGGGTGAGACCCAGGTGGTCGCCCTGGACCACGTCTCCGTCGACTTCGGACAGGGCGAGTTCACCGCGATCATGGGTCCCTCCGGCTCCGGCAAGTCGACGCTCATGCACTGCGTCGCGGGCCTGGACAGCTTCAGCTCCGGGTCGGTCCGCCTCGGCGAGACGGAGCTGTCCACGCTCAAGGACAAGCAGCTCACCAAGCTCCGCCGCGACAAGATCGGCTTCATCTTCCAGGCGTTCAACCTGCTGCCGACGCTGACCGCCCTGGAGAACATCACGCTCCCCATGGACATCGCGGGCCGCAAGCCCGACAAGCGGTGGCTGGAGCAGGTCATCGAGATGGTCGGCCTCTCCGGGCGGCTCAGCCACCGGCCGACCGAGCTCTCCGGCGGCCAGCAGCAGCGCGTGGCCGTGGCCCGCGCGCTCGCCTCGCAGCCCGAGATCATCTTCGGTGACGAGCCGACCGGAAACCTCGACTCGCGCTCGGGCGCGGAGGTCCTCGGCTTCCTGCGCAACTCCGTGCGGGACCTCGGGCAGACCGTCGTGATGGTCACCCACGACCCGGTGGCCGCGTCGTACGCGGACCGCGTGATCTTCCTCGCGGACGGGCGGATCGTGGACGAGATGCTGCGGCCGACCGCGGACGGGGTGCTGGACCGGATGAAGCACTTCGACGCCAAGGGTCGCACCAGCTAGGCATCCGACGCCTCGTTCTTCGTCTGCGGGCCGCATGTGGCTGGTCGCGCCCACGCGGCGGAGCCGCATATGTCACAGCCCCCCGCGCCCCTGAAGGGGCGCCCCCGCCCGTCCCCCTCACCAGGACTCACACCCATGTTCCGTACCGCCCTGCGCAACGTGCTCGCGCACAAGGCCAGGCTGCTCATGACCGTGCTCGCCGTCATGCTCGGCGTCGCCTTCGTCTCCGGCACCCTCGTCTTCACCGACACCTTCGGCAACGCCTACAAGAACAAGTCGGCGAAGAGCTTCGACCACGTCTCCGTCGCCATCACGTCCAACAGCAGTTCCTCCTCCGACGAGAGCGGCCAGGGCCCCAAGCAGAAGCCCGAGCTGACCGAAGCCCTCCTGAGGAAGGCCGGGGAGCTGCCCGGCGCCGACTCCGCCATCGGCTCCGTCTACGGCTTCACCGCCCTCGCCGACAAGGACGGCAAGCTGGTCGGCGGCGAGTGGGGCACCACCGGCGCCAACTACTTCCCCGGCAAGGGCGGCAAGGACCCGCGCTACGACTTCACCGAGGGCGCCGCCCCGAAGTCCGCCGGTCAGATCGCCCTCGACTCCCGCACCGCCGACCGCACCGGCTACACGGTGGGCGACACCGTCCGCCTCTCCACCGACGGCCCGGTGCGCACCGCGAAGGTCAGCGGCGTCTTCGACACCGACGACGGCAGCGTCGTCGCGGGCGGCAGCCTGGTCCTGTTCGACAACAAGACCGCGTTCAAGGCGCTCAGCAAGAACCAGTACGACGAGATCGACGTGAAGGCGGCCGCGGGCGCCTCCGAGGCGGCCCTGGAGCGCTCCGTCGAGAAGATCCTCCCCAAGGACTCCTCGACGATGACGGGCGGTGAACTCAAGGCCCAGCAGGACAGCATGATCGAGGAGCAGACCAGCTCCATGAGCCAGGTCCTGCTGATCTTCGCCGGGATCGCGCTCTTCGTCGGCATCTTCATCATCGCCAACACCTTCACCATGCTGGTCGCCCAGCGCACCAAGGAGCTCGCGCTCATGCGGGCCGTCGGCGCCTCGCGCCGCCAGGTGACGCGCTCCGTGCTGATCGAGGCCTTCCTCGTCGGCGTGGTCGCCGCCGTGACCGGTTTCGCGCTCGGCATCGGCGTGGCCGTGGGCCTGGAGTCCCTGATGAACTCCGCGGGCGCCTCGCTGCCCGACGGTCCGCTCGTCATCGGCCCGACCACGGTCGTCGTGGCGCTGCTCATCGGCGTGGTCGTGACCATGCTGGCCGCCTGGCTGCCGGGCCGCCGGGCCGCGAAGATCCCGCCGGTCGCCGCGATGAACAGCGTCCACGCGACGCCGACCGTGCGCGGCCTGGTGGTCCGCAACACCATCGGCTCGATCATCGTGGTGCTCGGCGCGCTGATGCTGTTCATGGACGACAACTACGTGAAGTCGGGCGGCGCGGGCGTCATGCTCGTCGGCGTCATCGTCCTGACGCCGCTCCTGTCCCGCCCGTTCATCGCCGCCTCGGCCCCGCTCCTGAAGCCGTTCGGCGTCACCGGCAAGCTCTCGCGCCTCAACTCGGTGCGCAACCCGCGCCGTACGGCCTCCACCGCCGCGGCCCTGATGATCGGCCTGACCCTCATCACGGCGATGACCGTGGTCGCGACCTCCATGAGCAGCGCCATCAACAAGATGGCCGCCGGTGCCATGAAGGCCGACTACAGCGTCTCCATGGCGAACTTCCAGCCGCTGACCCCCGAGGTCCGCGAGAAGCTCGACAAGCTCCCCGACGTCGAGGCGACCAGCCCGCTGCGCAGCGCCTACGGCCAGACCGGCGGCAGCTTCTCCACCGTCTCCGGCGTCGACCCGAAGACCTTCGACAAGCTGGTGGGCCTGGACTTCACCGGCGGTTCGGCGGCCGGCCTGAAGACCGGCGGCGCGCTCATCGACACCGACACCGCCAAGGCGCAGGGCCTCAAGGCCGGTGACACCTTCCCGCTGACGTTCGACGACGACAGCAAGAAGGTCCGGCTGAAGGTCGCCGGTGTCTACAAGGGCAACGAAATGCTCAGCGGCGTCTTCGCCCCCACCTCCGTCGTCGACGCGCACCTGACGAAGATCGTCGACAAGCAGGTCCTGGTGAAGATGAAGGGCGGCGCCTCCGACAAGGCCGAGGACGCCATCGTCAAGGCCCTCGGCGAGAACCCCGCGATCACCGTCCAGGACAAGGACGCGATCAGCAACGCGGTGGCCGGAGCCATCAACATGATGCTGAACATGCTCTACGGTCTGCTGGCCATGGCCGTCCTGATCGCGGTGCTCGGCGTCATCAACACCCTCGCGATGTCGGTGTTCGAGCGCAAGCACGAGATCGGCATGTTGCGGGCCATCGGCCTGGACCGCGCGAAGGTCAAGCAGATGGTGCGCCTTGAGGCGGTCATCATCTCCCTGTTCGGCGCGGTGCTCGGCATCGGACTGGGCCTCTTCATGGGCTGGGTCGCGGGCGGCACCATCTCGAACAGCGTCACCACGTACTCCATGGAGATCCCGCTCGGCCGGATCGTGCTCTTCCTCGGGATCGCGGCCCTGGTCGGTGTCCTCGCGGCGATGTGGCCGGCCCGCAGCGCGGCGAAGCTGAACCCGCTGATGGCCATCAAGGCCGAGTAGCGGCGGTACGCGAAAAGGGGGCCCCGGCGGATCACCGCCGGGGCCCCCTTTCACGTACGTACACACAGCTACGACGCGCGCCACTCCCGGGCCCGCAGCGGCAGCCCCGAGGCGCCGGAGGCGCTGTCGGCGCTGCTACTGGGGGTCTTCACCGCGAGGACCTGGTTGACGCCGATGCGGTTGTGTTCGAAGGCCAGCGCGGAGGCGGCCATGTAGAGCCGCCAGACACGGGCACGGCCGGGCGAGGTGAGGCGCTGGGCCTCGGGCCACCGCGCCTCCAGGTTGGCGACCCAGCCGCGCAGGGTCAGGGCGTAGTGCTCGCGGATGGCCTCCACGTCACGCACCTCGAACCCGGCCCGCTCCAGGAGCCCCACGGTGGTCCCGATGGGCGCCAGCTCCCCGTCGGGGAAGACGTACGCGTCGATGAACTCGTCCACCTCGTACGCCGATTCGTCCGTCTGCGGGCGGCGCGCGATCTGGTGGTTGAGCAACCGCCCGCCCGGCTTCAGCAGGGCGTACAGGTCGTGCGCGTACTCCAAGTAGCGCTCGGAGCCGACGTGTTCGGCCATGCCGATGGAGGAGATCGCGTCGTAGGGGCCGTCGCGCACGTCCCGGTAGTCCTGGACGCGGATCTCGATCCGGTCGGTGAGTCCCTCTTCGGCGATGCGCTTCCTGGCGTACGTGGCCTGCTCCTGGGAGAGGGTGACGCCGACGACGGTGACGCCGTGGTCGCGGGCCGCGTGGATCGCCATGGAGCCCCAGCCGCAGCCGACGTCGAGCAGGCGCATGCCGGGCTTCAAGGCCAGCTTCCGGGAGATGAGTTCGAGCTTGTCGCGCTGGGCGTCCTCCAGCGTGGAGTCGGGCGAGGCCCAGTAGGCGCAGGAGTAGACCATCGAGGGGCCGAGGACCAGCTCGTAGAAGTCGTTGCCCACGTCGTAGTGGTGGCTGATGGCCCGCCGGTCGCTGCCCTTGGTGTGCAGGTGGAGGCGGCCGTGTCTGTGCATCTCCTCCGGTGGCGGCGCGGGCGGCAGGAAGGGCGCGGAGAGGGCGATGAGCGAGCGGGCGGCGGAGCGGACCCGCGGGTCGCGCAGCGCCTGCCGCAGGCCCGGCCCGTCCTCGCCGCGCTCCCAGATGAATTCGGCCATCCGGTCCAGCACCTCGTAGAGGTCCCCGTCGACGTCCAGGTCGCCGGCCACCCAGGCGCGGGCCAGGCCCAGTTCGCCCGGCTTCCACAGGAGGTGGCGCAGGGCGCGGCGGCTGCGGACGACGAGCGCGGGGGCTCCCGGAGGCCCGGCCTGCGAACCGTCCCAGGCGCGGATCCGTACCGGCAGCGGGGCTCCCATCAGCTGCTCGGCGAGATTCTTCAGCCGCAGTGCGGCGTTCTGCATGGCGCACACCTCCATGACGACGACCCAGGATGGTCGGACACCACGTAAACACCGAAGGGACCCGTGCGCAGTCCCCCTGCCGTGTCATGGAACGGCAAAATAGATGCCAGGGGCACCTACACGGCTCCGTCCGCTGCCCGGGTACGCCGAAGGGGGCCGCCCGCACCACGGATGGCGGACGGCCCCCTTCGGGGTGGATCAGTGACGCGAGGCGACTCAGTGACGCCGGGGCCGCGAGGTCAGGAGGCCTTGGCCTTCTCCTCGGCCTTGGCCGCCGGCGCGGGCTCGGCCGCGACCTGCGGCTTCGGGGCCGGCTTGGCGGCCTCGTAGAACTCCTCGCGAGGCGCTTCCAGAGCACCGAGGGAGACGACCTCGCGCTTGAGGAACATGCCGAGCGTCCAGTCCGCGAAGACGCGGATCTTGCGGTTGAACGTCGGCATCGCCATGCCGTGGTACGCGCGGTGCATGTACCAGGCGAGACGGCCCTTGAGCTTGATCTTCATCTTGCCCATGACGATCATCGCGACGCCCTTGTGCAGGCCGAGACCGGCGACCGCACCCTTGTTGGCGTGGCTGTACTCCTTCTGCGGGAAGCCCCGCATGCCGGAGATCACGTTGTCGCCGAGGACCTTCGCCTGACGCAGCGCGTGCTGGGCGTTCGGCGGGCACCAGGCGTTCTCGTTGCCGGCCTTGCGGCCGACGAGGTCCGGCACCTGCGCGTTGTCGCCGGCGGCCCAGATGTAGTCCGTGCCCTGCACCTGGAGCGTGGTCTGGGTGTCCACGTGGCCGCGCGGGCCGAGCGGCAGACCGAAGCGGGTGAGCGCCGGGTTCGGCTTGACGCCGGCGGTCCACACGATCGTGTTGGAGTCGACCTCCAGGCCGTTCTTGAGAACGACGTGACCGTCCACGCAGGAGTCCATCGACGTCGAGAGGTAGACCTCGACCCCGCGGCTCTCCAGGTGCTCCTTGCCGTACTGGCCGAGCTTCGGGCCGACCTCGGGGAGGATCTTGTCGGCGGCGTCGACGAGCACGAAGCGCATGTCCTCGCGCTTGACGCTCTTGTAGTACTTGGCCGCGTCGCGGGCCATGTCCTCGACCTCACCGATGGTCTCCGCACCCGCGAAGCCACCGCCGACGAAGACGAAGGTCAGCGCCTTGCGGCGGACCTCCTCATCCGTCGTGGAGTCAGCCTTGTCCAGCTGTTCGAGGACGTGGTTGCGCAGGCCGATGGCCTCCTCGATGCCCTTCATGCCGATGCCCTGCTCGGCGAGGCCGGGGATCGGGAAGGTGCGGGAGACCGCGCCCATCGCGATGACGAGGTAGTCGAAGGGCAGCTCGTACGCCTCGCCCACGAGGGGGGCGATGGTGGCTACCTTGCGGTCCTGGTCGATGGTGGTGACCCGGCCGGTGAGAACCTCGGCCTTGGGCAGCACGCGTCGCAGCGGGACGACGACGTGCCGCGGCGAGATGCTGCCGGCGGCGGCTTCGGGCAGGAAGGGCTGGTAGGTCATGTACGACCGGGGGTCGACGACCGTGACGGTCGCCTCTCCGTAGCGCATCTTCTTGAGGATGCGCCGAGCTGCGTACAGGCCTACGTACCCACCGCCTACTACGAGGATCCTGGGACGCTCCGTGGTGCTCATGCCATCGAGTATCCACCTGCCGGGCGGGGGTCGCTCGTGCGCCCCTTCACAAGGTTGCAGGGGGGCTCTGCTACACTTCGCCGCCCACGTGACCGAGGTCATGGCGTCCCAGGGGAACCACCGCACCACGCGAGTCGTTGTCCACCCCTTGTGAGCTGCCGGTCCGGGTCCGCCGCGAGGCTGGACCACCCTCCCGAGCCGCCCCTCGGCGACGGGCCCGTGGCACCCCGTCTCACCGCCCTGGCACCCAGGAATGACCTTTTGGGCGGCTCGGCGGCCACGAACCTCGCCCGCAGGGGCCGAATTCCTTGTGAAGAACTTCACGAAGTTTTCCGACTGCCCGTCGCCGCACGGCGGGCCGCCGGATGGCCGCCGATCAGATGCGGGCGCGCGGGATGCCCGGATGAATGGATGCCAGGGGGAGCCCATCCGTTCGCAAAGGAGCCTCATGCGCATCCGCACCGCACTCGTCACGGCGACGTTCGTCGCCGCGGCCACCCTCGGCAGCGCGGGCACGGCCGCCGCCGAGCACCACACGCCCGCGAACACGCCGGCCGGCGTCGCCGAGCCCCGCGCCGGGGACCCCGACCCGCTCGGCGACAGCCCCCTCGGCAAGGACCTGCTCGACAGCGACATGGTCGAGAACGGCGTGACCGACAACGACGTGCTCGACAACGACACGCTGGACAACGACACGCTGGACAACGACAAGCTCGGCAAGGACGCCCTGTCCAAGAACAACCTCCAGCCCTCCAACCAGCCCCCCGTCCTCGGCTCGCTGCTCGGCGTGGTCCAGGGCCTGCTCGGCGGTCTGCTCGGCGGGGGCGGCGGTCTTCCCGCGGGAGCCGGCTACGGCGGTATCGGCGGCAACGCGGTCTAGTGGGCGGGCCGCACCGCCCGCAGCGGGGTGGCCGACGCCCTTCGCCCGCCCGTAAGGGACACGGCGCGCCCCCAGCCTCGTAGAAAGAGACCGGGGGCGCGCCGTCGGATGTCCGTAGGGGGCCTCAGGCCGGGTCGGGGGCGCTCCGGCGCCGCGCCTCGGCCTCTTCCGCCACCTTGTGGGCGATGCCGTCGAGGATGTCGTGTTCGCTCACGACGACCTCCTCGGCGCCGATCCTGTCCATGATCGCGAGCAGCACGAGTGCGCCCGACGCGATGACGTCGACGCGGCCCGGGTGCATCACCGGAATCGCGGCGCGCTCGGCGTGCGTGGCGCTCATCAGGCGCTCCGTGATGGCGGCCACCTGCTCGTACGGAACCCGGGCGTGGTGGATGGCGCGGCTGTCATAGGCGTCGAGGCCGAGCGCGATCGCGGCGAGGGTGGTGACCGAGCCCGCGAGGCCGACGAGGGTGCGGGCCTCCTTGAGCGGGACCGCGCGCTCGGCGAGGTCCAGGGCCGCCTCGATGTCCGCGCGGACAGCGGCGAACTGCTCGGGCGTCGGCGGGTCCGCCACGACGCCGCCGTGCACGAGGTGACGCTCCGTCATGCGGACGCAGCCCACGTCCACCGAGCGGGCCGCGAGGACCTCGTCGGTGCCGACCACGAACTCCGTGGAGCCGCCGCCGATGTCGACGACGAGGTACGGCGTGGCCAGGTCCGTACGGCCCGTCAGCTCCTTGGTCGCGCCGGTGAAGGAGAACTCCGCCTCCTGCGCGCCGGTGATGACCTCCGGCTCGACGCCCAGGATGTCCACGACGCCCCGGACGAACTCGTCGCGGTTCTCCGCGTCACGGGAGGCGGAGGTGGCGACGAAACGGATGTGCTCGGCGCCGTGCTCCTTGATGGCCTCGGCGTACTCGCGGCAGGCCGCGAAGGTGCGTTCCAGGGCCTCGGGGGCGAGGCGGCCGGTGCGGTCCACGCCCTGGCCGAGCCGGACGATCGTCATCCGCCGCTCCAGCTCGACCAGCGCGCCCGTGGCCGGGTCGGCGTCCGCCACCAGGAGGCGGATCGAGTTCGTGCCGCAGTCGATGGCGGCGACCCGGGTCACTCGGCCCCCTCGGGGGCGCACGGCGTGACGCACGGCCCCTTGGCCCACCACTCGGGCAGCATCGCGAGGGCCTCGTCGCCGAGCGGGTTCACGCCGGGCCCGGCGGCCAGCGAGTGGCCCACCAGGACGTGCAGGCACTTCACGCGGTCCGGCATGCCGCCCGCGCTCGGGAAGCCCTCCAGGACCTCGATGGCGTCGCGGCGCGCGAGGTAGTCCTCGTGGGCCGCGCGGTAGGCGGCGGCCAGCTCGGGGTCGGTCGTGAGCCGCTCCGACATCTCCTTCATGACGCCGTTGGCCTCAAGGGTGCCGATCGCGGACGCGGCCCGCGGGCACGTCAGGTAGTACGTGGTCGGGAACGGCGTCCCGTCCGGGAGGCGCGGCGCGGTCTCGACGACGTCCGGCTGACCGCAGGGGCAGCGGTGCGCGATGGCCCGCAGGCCGCGCGGCGGGCGGCCGAGTTGCTGCTTGAAGGCCTCGACGTCGGCGTCGGTCGGCTCGGTGCGCTCAGTGGTCGGCGGGGGCGTGTCCATGCCTGTCTGCCCGTCTTTCCATGTTCGTGGGTCAGTCGTCGGGGCGGTCGGCCTTGTCGACGCCGTCCCAGACGTTCGAGTACCAGGGGCGCGTCGCCACCCCCTGGTCCGTGCGGCGGCTCTGCGCCGCCGCCGGGTCGATCACCGTGAAGCCGGTCTCGCCGGGCATCACGTAGTGCAGGCGGTCCCGGATGCGCTGCTCCGCGTACGCGTCGTCCTGCCAGCGGGCCTTCTCGTCGCGGAGCTTCTCGACGTCCGCGCGGTGTTCGGCCTGCTGCCGGCGCAGGTCGTCGATCTCGGCGCGCTGCGAGACGTACTGCCGCATCGGATAGGCGAGCGCGACGACGAGGGAGCAGAGCACGAGCGCGAGGAGCGCGGCGCGGCCGGTGAGCCGGGAGCGGCGGGCCTGGCGCTTGGTCTGGGAGCGGTAGACCCGCTCGGCGGTCTGCTCGCCGAGCAGCCGCAGTCGGGTAGCGGTGGAGAACCGGTCCTTGGTCCCGGCCTTGGCCATGGTTCCGCCTCCCCAGAGCAGCGCGCTGCCACACGTACGTACGTCCCCGCACACGGTACGGGACCGGGTGCGGGGACGTAGGTAACTACAGCGTGGCTACAGCTCAGCCCTTGCTGTGCTACTGGTTCGCGGAGCGAAACCGCGGGAACGCGCTGCGGCCTGCGTAGACCGCCGCGTCGTCGAGGATCTCCTCGATGCGCAGGAGCTGGTTGTACTTGGCGACGCGCTCGGAGCGGGCCGGGGCGCCGGTCTTGATCTGGCCGCAGTTGGTGGCGACGGCGAGGTCGGCGATGGTGACGTCCTCGGTCTCACCGGAGCGGTGCGACATCATGCACTTGAAGCCGTTGCGCTGGGCCATCTCGACGGCGTCCAGGGTCTCGGTCAGCGAACCGATCTGGTTGACCTTGACGAGCAGGGCGTTCGCGGAGTTCTCCTCGATGCCGCGGGCCAGGCGCTCCGGGTTGGTGACGAACAGGTCGTCGCCGACGAGCTGCACCTTGTCGCCGAGCTTCTCGGTGATGGCGTTCCAGCCGGCCCAGTCGTCCTCGAACAGCGGGTCCTCGATGGAGACGAGCGGGTACGAGGCGACGAGCTCCGCGTAGTACTCGGTCATCTCGGCGGCCGTGCGGGACGCGCCCTCGAACTGGTACGTGCCGTCCTTGTAGAACTCGGACGCGGCGACGTCGAGGGCGAGCGCGATCTGCTCGCCGGGGACGTAGCCGGCCTCCTTGACGGCCTCAAGGATGAGGTCCAGGGCGGCGCGGTTGGAGTCGAGGTTCGGGGCGAAGCCGCCCTCGTCGCCGAGGCCGGTGGCCAGGCCCTTGCTCTTCAGGACCTTCTTCAGCGTGTGGTAGACCTCGGTGCCCCAGCGCAGCGCCTCGGAGAACGACTCGGCGCCGATCGGCGCGATCATGAACTCCTGGATGTCGACGTTGGAGTCGGCGTGCGACCCGCCGTTGAGGATGTTCATCATCGGGACGGGCAGCAGGTGCGCGTTCGGACCGCCGAGGTAGCGGAACAGCGGCAGGTCGCTGGCCTCGGAGGCGGCGTGCGCGACGGCGAGCGAGACGCCGAGGATGGCGTTGGCGCCGAGGGAGCCCTTGTTGTCGGTGGCGTCCAGGTCGAACATCGCCTGGTCGATCAGGCGCTGCTCGGTGGCGTCGTAGCCGACGAGCTCCGGGCCGATCTGCTCGATGACGGCGAGGACGGCCTTCTCGACACCCTTGCCCTGGTAACGGTTGGGGTCACCGTCACGGAGTTCGATGGCCTCGAAGGCACCGGTGGAGGCACCGGACGGGACGGCGGCACGACCGGTGCTGCCATCGTCGAGGCCGACCTCGACCTCGACCGTGGGGTTGCCTCGGGAGTCCAGGATTTCCCGGGCTACGACGACGTCGATGGACGGCACGAGCATCTCCTTCTGGGAGTGTGACGCGTAAACACGATTACGCCGGGCCGCTTCGGCCCTGCGTCTCCTGAGCCTAACCGGCCCGGAGCCTTCGGCCAGCCGACCGCCCGCCCCCTGGGACACGCGAGGCCCCAAATGGCTGGGAAACAGGGCGTAAGCCCACGTTTTCTACTCGCTGGTAGCGAACAAGGGGACCGAGCGGGGTGCGGACATGGCCCCGCCCCGGTGCGTACGGGGGATATGCGCACCGGGGCGGGGAGCCCGTGGGGACGGGGAGCGCGGCCGTGCTTCCGCCGAGGCACGGCCGCTTCTTCGGGAGGGAGCCGGGGTCAGCTCAGGTGGAGCTGCTGGCCCGGGTAGATGAAGTCGGCGTTGTCGATGATGTCGCCGTTGAGCTTGTAGACCTTCTGCCAGCCGCCCTTGACGTCGTGCGCCTCAGCGATCTTGGACAGCGTGTCGCCGGTCTTGACCTTGTACTCGCCGTCGCCCTTCTCGACCGTCTTGCCGGTCGGCGTCTCGACGGTCTTCTTGGACTCGGTCTGCGGCGCGGGCTGCGGCTTCGGAGCCTGCTGCGGGGCCGCCTGCTGCTGCGGGGCGGCCTGCTGCTGCGTCTGCTGCGGCTTCGGGGCCTGCTGCGTCTGCTGCTGCGGGGCCTGCTGCTGCGGGGCGCCACCGTTGTACGCGGCACCCGAGAGGCCGACGCCACAGTGCGGCCAGGCACCCTTGCCCTGGCCGGCGAGGACCTTCTCGGCGATCGCGATCTGCTGGGCCTTGGAGGCCTTGTCCGCGGTGGGCGCGTACTTCGTGCCGCCGTACGCGGCCCAGGTGGAGGGCGAGAACTGCAGGCCGCCCTGGTAGCCGTTGCCGGTGTTGATCGACCAGTTGCCGCCGGACTCGCACTGGGCGACGGCGTCCCACTCAGCGCCGGTGGCCGCGGAGGCCGAACCGGCGGCCATCAGCGGGGCGGCCACGGCGGCACCGGTGACACCGGCGAGCGTGACGACACGGGTGGCCTTGGACGGACGACGGTGCTTGCCCTTGCTGGAAAACAGCATGAGTTCATCCCCTCACCGACGCCTGCGAGGTGAGCTGTCGGGTTCGGGCCAGTGAAGTTGCCCGGCCGCACTTCTTGAGTGCGACTTCACCCCTAGCCGGTCCCGTACGTCCCGCTCCTCCTCGGAGCTCGACGTCCGGACCCGGCGGCTTACCTTGGGTCCCCCGCTCCTGCCTACGGCGCTCGAAGCGACGACTGTTCCCGTCCGGCCGTTGGCAGGATTCGGCGTACCGACCGGCGGGGCCCACCAATGGCGGGCGGTGACGACGGTAATCACGCGATCCCCGGAATTTCAAAGGCGATCAGGGCTTCTGAGACCCATCTCTCACTCGCACCAATACGGACATACAGCGCGAAGCGACCAGTAGACGGTTCGTCAATTACCCTTACTTTTCGCCCAAATCGAGGCTCTGACCGGGGAGAATGAGGTCCGGGTCGGCTCCGACGGTCTTCTTGTTCTCGGTGTAGAGCTCGTGCCAACCGCCCTCGACGTCCAGGTCGTCCGCGATGGCCGACAGGTTGTCACCGGAGCGGACCGTGTACGTCCCGTCCGCGACCTTCCCGGTGCGCTCGGCACCACGCGAGGCGTGCCGGCCCGCACGGTCGCCGCCGCTGCCGCCCTCGCTGCCGGAGGAGGGGTTCTCGTCCGCGCGGTCGCCGCGGTGGCGGCCGGGGGCGGAGTCGCCGGAGGGGGCGGCCGGGTCGTCGGACCCGGGGAAGTGTTGTCCGTCCGACCGGACTTGCCGGTGCGGTCCGCTCCGGCCTCGCCGTTGTCGCCCTTGCCTCCCTTGCCTCCCTTGTCGTGATTCTTGTCTCGGGAGGTGTCGTGCGAACCGGGCGTGTCGTTGCTCGCGCCGTCGGAGGAGGCAGGGGCTTCTGACGTGTCGTCGGAGGCCTTGCCGGAGGACTTGTCGGTGTTCTTGCCCGTGCCGTTGCCGGAGCCCTTGTCGGCGTCCTTGGCGGAGTCCTTGGCGGCGTCCTTGGCGGCGTCCTTGGCGGCGTCCTTGTTGGTGTTCTCGTCCGCCTTCTTGCCCTTGGACTCCTTGGGCCCCGTCGGACCGTTCGTGTCCGACGGGTCGGCGGGCTCCGGGGCGACCGGGTCGCCCGGGTCGACGTCGGCCGCCGCACCGCCATCGGTGAGCCCGGCGATCGGGGCGCAGCTCGGCCAGGCTCCCGGGCCCTGCCCGTCGAGGATCCGCTCGGCCACGGCGATCTGCTGGGACTTGGAGGCCTGGTCGGCGCTCGGCGCGTAGTCGAGGCCGCCGTGCTTCTCCCACATCTCCTCGGAGAGCTGGAGTCCTCCGTAATAACCGTTCCCGGGGTTGGCGCTCCACGCGCCGCCGCTCTCGCACTCGGCGAGCTTGTCCCACGTGACCGTCTCGGCGGCGCTCGCGCTGGTGGCTCCGAGCAGCGGGATGGCGATGGCGGATCCGGTGACTCCTGCCGCGACGATGAGGGCCGGGGCCTGGCGGGGGCGTCGGTGACGACCATTGCCGGAGAGCATGCGGTTGCCTTTCAGGAGACTGTTACGGCGACTTGGGCACCGGGTGCCCGAGTCGACGTGAACGTAGCCGCACTCGAACGCTTGTCACAAGTCGATGCAGCGGAGATCACGCGAACATCACAGTTGTGACGCCTCGTCAGGAGGCTGGTGTTCCGGTGCCGTTTTCTGTGCGTCTGTGAACTTCACCGGCAGCGTGCGCAGTCCCCGCATGATCAGCCCGCCACGCCACCGCAAATCCGCCGGATCGGCCGCCAGTTGCAGCTCGGGCAGGCGCCTGAGCAGCGTCGCGAGGGCGGTCCGGCCTTCCAGGCGGGCGAGCGGGGCGCCGAGGCAGTAGTGGATTCCGTGGCCGTAGCCGAGGTGCTGGTTGTCGCCGCGGGAGAGGTCCAGGGTGTCGGGCCGCTCGAAGCGTTCGGGATCGCGGTCGGCGGCGGCGAGAACGACGAGGACGGGGTCGCCCACAGCGATCCGCTGTCCGCCGATGGTCAGCTCCTCGGTGGCGAACCGCCAGGTGGCCAGCTCCACGGGGCCGTCGAAGCGGAGCAGTTCCTCGACGCCGGTCTCCAGCAGGCCCATGTCGCCCCGCGCCAGCGCCTCCTGTAGCCGTGCGCGCTGCTCGGGGTGGGTGAGGAGGGCGTACATGCCGTTGCCGATGAGATTGACGGTGGTCTCGAAGCCGGCGAAGAGGAGGATGAAGGCCATGGCGGCGGCCTCGTTCTCCGTGAGGTGCTCGCCGTGGTCGGAGGCGCGGATGAGGCCGGAGATGAGGTCGTCGCCGGGGTCGAGGCGCTTGCGGTGGATCAGCTCGGCGAGGTAGCCGCGCATCTTCTTCACGGAGCGGGCGACGCCGCCGCGGGGTCCACCGCCGTGTCGGATCATCATGCCCGCCCAGTCCCGGAAGTCGTCCTGGTCCTCGCGGGGGACGCCGAGCAGGTCGCAGATGGCGTAGATGGGGAGCGGGAAGGCGAACTCGTGGATGAGGTCGGCCTCGCCCTTCGCCACGAAGGCGTCGATGAGGTCGTCCGTCAGCTCCTGCACGCGCGGTGCGAACTCGGCGACTCGGCGCGGGGTGAACGCCTTCGACACGAGGAGCCGCAGGCGGGTGTGGTCCGGCGGGTCGATGTTGAGCAGATGTGTCATCAGCTCGGCCTTGCGCTCGCCGGGGATGCCGGTCTTGCCCTTGGCGTGGGCGGGCTCGTCGTGGTGGGCCGGGTTCTTGCTGAGCCGCTGGTCGGCGAGTGCCTGCCGCGCGTCCGCGTAGCGGGTGACCAGCCAGGCCTCGACGCCGCTGGGCAGCGTGGTTCTGTGTACCGGGGAGTTCTCGCGCAGCCAGGCGTAGACGGGGTAAGGATCGGTGGCGAACTCCCAGGTGAAGAGGTCGGGCTGCGGGGTTTTGGGCGGGGCGGGGGTGCCTGCGGCGGGCGGTACGGGGCTCTTGGTGGCGGGCGGGGTGGGGTGCGGGTGCTGGTCGTGCATGAGGTGACCGTAACCGGCGGCGGGTGGTGGCGAGGGCGGGCTGCCGGTGCCTGGTGGGCTTCGGCCGCCCGCGCCCCTCCCTCGCCTGCGGCGGGCCCTTCCGCCTGCGCGTCTGCCCGGCCCTCGCCCGGCGAGTGCGCGTCGTGGTTGCTCGCGCTGTTTCCCGCGTCCCTTAAGCGGTGGCTTCGGCCATCCGTACCGCGTCGCGGTAGGCCCGCGCGGCGGCGCGCAGCGCCGCCTCCGGGTCGACGCCCTGTGCCTCCGCCCGTAGGGCCAGGGCGAGGAGTTCGTAGCCCGCGCCCTCCCCCGACGGCATCTCCACCTCAAGGCCCGCCGTCCGGACGCGCGAGGCCAGCTTCGCGGTCAGGGCCAGGGCCGGCTGGCCGAGGGGGATGCCCTCCGTCACCGATGAGCGCTGTTTCTCCACCGCCTTCGTGCGGAGCCAGTGCGCCTTCACGTCCTCCGGGGTGTCCGCCGAGTCGTCGCCGAAAACGTGCGGGTGGCGGTGGATGAGCTTGTCGACGATGCCGCCCGCGACGTCGTCGATGGAGAACGGCTCGTCCTCCTCGCCGGGGCCGCCCTCCTCCGCGATCCGCGCGTGGAAGACGACTTGGAGCAGCACGTCGCCGAGTTCCTCCCGCAGCTCCTCCCGGTCACCGTCCTCGATCGCCTCGACCAGTTCGTACGCCTCCTCGATCGCGTACTTGGCCAGGCCCTTGTGCGTCTGCCGCGACGACCACGGGCACGCGACGCGGATCCGGTCCATGACCTGCACCAGGTCGAGCAGGCGCGCGCCCGGCAGGTCGTAGGAGGCGGGGAGCAGCTCCAGGTCCGGCATCGCGACGCGGCCCGAGCCGGCGAGGCGGGCCAGGCCGTCGGTGAGGGGGCGGTCGCCCTCGGCGGTGGCGACGACCACGACCGTGCGGCCGCCCGCGCAGGCGTCCACCAGCTCCTCGGCGCTCGGCGACGCGTGCGTCACGGTCACGCCCGCCTCGCGCAGGTACGGCAGCTGCGGGTGACCGGCGTCGGCGCACAGCACCTCGTCGGCGCCGCGCAGGGCCTGCCAGGCGGGCCAGGACAGGAGGCCGGGCGCGACGCGGTGGCTGGTGGTCAGCAGGACGACGCGGCCGGTGGACGCGTCGGCCGGGGGCTGGGTCTCGGTGTCGTTCACCTCTCGAACGTAACCCAGCCCGCGGCTACGCCTACGCCTGCGGTTCCTGCGACCCCTGAGCGGAGCCCCCGCCCTCGGTGACCTCCCGCACCCACGGCGTCTTCGCGTCCACCCGCTTGTTCTTGTCGACGTCCCACGTGCCGTAGCGCGGGTTCAGGTCGACGTCGAGCTTCTTGGAGGCCGCGGTGAGGGCCTTCCAGAAGAGCGCCTGGCCCTCGGGCGACTGCATGTCCGCGCCGAGCTTCTTCGCGAGCTTCTGCGCCTCGATCTCCGTGCGCAGGCTGTCGTCGAGGCGGGCCGGGGCGACGCCGTACTGCTGGAGCCAGCCCTGTTCCAGCGCCTTCCTGCCGCCCGCCTGCTGCTCCAGGCCCGCCCGCATCCGCTGGATGTCGCGGCGCGTCACGCTCACCCCGGCGTCGGCGGCCGCGCGGTGCAGGACCTTGTCGAGCACCATCGTGTGCAGCGTGCTGCGGGTGAGGCCGCCGGACTTGGCGATGGCCTGCTCGTACTGCGTGTCGTCGGGGACGGCGGCCCGCTGCGCGTCGCGCACCTCGTTCACCCGGCTCTCCAGCTGCGCGACCGTGATGCGGTCGCCGCCGACCACGGCCGCGGCGCCGGGATGCGCCTCGCTGCCGCAGGCGGTGAGGAGGGGGGCCGCGACGAGCGCGGCGGTGGAGAGGGCGAGCGCGGTGCGACGACGGCGGTGCAAGTGGGCCTCCCGTTGGAGATTGTGCGGCGGTGCACAAAGTCTTGCGGTGATCGATGGTAGGCAGTGGCCGTCTTCTCGGCCAGCTATTCGGCAGCTATTCGACCAACGATTTCCCGGGAGTTGGGGCACCCTCCGCCCCGCCGTACGAGCGTCAGCCGCGCACCTGTCCGAGCCACAGCAAGGTCCGCCGGATCTCCGCGGGGAACGGGTGGCCCGGCCCGTGCAGCAGCTCCGCGTCATGCAGGAGGCGCGCCAGGGTGTCGTGGGCGGCGGGCCGGTCGCCGAGGGCCAGCAGCAGGTGGCCGATGCGGCGGCGGATCTCCAGGGACTGGCGGCGGTCGTCCGTCGCGTACTGGTTCTCGTAATAGGGGAGCAGCGCGCGGTACTCGGCGAGGGCCGCGGCCGGTTCGCCGAGCTGCTCCAGGCACTGCGCGGCCTCGTAGCGGAACTGGAGGGAGTGCGGGTCGGCGTGGCCGGACTCGGCGGCCCGCTCGTCGGCGAGGCGCCGCAGCTCGGGCAGGGCACGGCGGTACTGCCCGTCGTCCATGAGGGTGGCCGCGTACTGCTTGCGCAGGGTGCGTACGACGGGTGAGTGCTCGCCGTGCTGGGCGGCGGCGGTCGGCAGGATCGCGCCGAGGATGTCCACGGCCTGGGTGATGCGGCCCTCGCCGAGGAGGCGCCGGACGTCCTCCACGGCCCGGGCGACGTCCTGCCGCGGCGGCGAACCGGGCGGCCCGGGCGGCCGCGACGGCATGTCGGGGGCGGGCGCGGGCGTCGCGGCGCGGTCCGGCCAGGGCGCGAGCGGCCGCAGGAAGGGCCGGGTGGGGTCGAGCGGGCGGCCGGAGGGGATGCCGCGGGCGGGCAGCAGCGGCGCCAGTTCCTCGTAGACGTGCTGGGCGCTGGCGGGGCGGTGCTGGGGGTCCTTGGCGAGCAGGCGCAGGACCAGGGACTCCAGGGTCTCGGGCACCTCGGGGCGCAGCCGGCGGACCGGCAGCGGCGGCTCGTACAGGTGGCGGTGCAGCACGCCGAGGGCGGTGGAGCCGGAGAACGGCACGTCGCCGCTGAGCAGTTCGTGCATCAGCACGCCGAGGGCGTAGAGGTCGGTGTACGGGCCGACCGCGCCGCCCATCGCCTGCTCCGGGGCCATGTACGCGGGGCTGCCGATCGGTGAGCCGGTGTGGGTGAGGCGGGTGGTGTCGGTGTCCATCACGGAGGCGATGCCGAGGTCGAGGACGCTGATCGTGCCGTCCTGCTTCACCATCACGTTCCGCGGCTTGAGGTCGCGGTGGACGATCGGCACGGCGTGCACCGCGGAGAGCACGGCGCACAGCTGCGCGGCGACGGCGACGGTCCACTGCCAGGGGTAGGGGTCGTGCTCGGCGAGGTGGTCGCCGAGGTCGGCGCCGTCGACGTACTGCATGACGAGGAAGAGGGCCCCGTCCTCGGAGGGCTCGCTGCCCGCGTCGTGGACGGTGACGAGGCCGGGGTGGTCGACCTGCGCGGTGACACGGCACTCGCGCACGAAGCGGCGGCGCAGCTCCTCGGCCTCGGCGCCCGCGACGCGGTCGGGGCGCAAGAGCTTCACGGCGACACGGCGGTCCAGGCGCTGGTCGTACGCCGTCCAGACCTGGCCCATGCCGCCCTGGCCGATGAGGGTGGACAGTTCATAGCGGCCTGCGACGACCCGGCTGCCCCGGCCGCCGGTCCCGGTGCCCTGTGCCACGGTCAGTTGCCGCCCTGCTGCTTGCGCAGGTAGTCGCTCAGCTCGTCGAGCTCGGCGCGGACCTGGTGGATGCGGGCGGGTGCGGGGGGCGCGGGCGTGGTCTCCTGGACGGGCGGCGGCCCTGACGGACAGCCGTACGCGGGCTGTGCCGCGGGCGGCGCCGGAGGCGGGGCGTAGGCGGTGAACGCCGGCTGCCGGAGGCGGCTGAAGTGGCGTATGTCCGCGAACAGGTAGTAGGCGACGGCGGCCATCAGCGTGCAGAGCAGGATCACCATGCCCGTGTTGCCCGGGCCCTGGAACTCCTCCTCGCCGGGGTCCACCCCGATCAGCACGAGCCCGGTGACGTCGAGCGCCGTCACGAGGGCGAAGACGACCCAGTCGTACGCCTTGCGGGTCGCGATCACGAGCCGCAGCAGCGGAGCCCACGCGAGCAGGCCGCAGGTCACGACGGCGAGCACTACGAACAGCACGCGCAGCGTCACCGGTGAACCCCCGGCCGGGGGCGGCGGTTGCTGCGGCGCGTAGCCGTGGCCGTGGCCGTGCATGGCTGCTCCTGGTACCTGAAAGACGAACGAGGACGAAGAACGAAGAACGAAGGACGGACGGACGACGCATCCGGATCGAGCGTATAGGCCGACACCGGGGAGCGGTCCCGGGTTGTACCGAACCGTTGTCGTACTGGTCACGGCGGTGCGGCGGGAAGCGCCTCACTCCGCCGGAAGCGTGCCCTCCGTCAGTCCGTCGTGCATGCCGCGCACCAGCCGCTCGCCGAGCCGGCCCGCGAGGCGCAAGGCGTCCTCGAAGGCGGCCAGTTCCCGGAACCGCTCGCTGTAGCCGCGCTGCCCGGCCAGCGGCAGGCGGGGCAGCCGGAGGCGGCGGACGTCGAGCCGGGCGGCGGTGGAGGCGTAACTGCTGGCCCGGCGGTGGCCCGCGGTGCCGCGCAGGAAGCCGGCGAGGAACCACGGGTCGAGCGCGGCCGGGTCGGGGCGCAGCAGGGCGAGGCCGCGGCCGAGCGCGGCGCCCGCGGTGGACTCGTCGACGACGCGGGCCGCGGCCCCGCCGCCGAAGACGGGGACGATGACGTCGCCGGGCTCGGTGCGTACGACCGTGTCGTCCGGGGTGGCCTCGTGGGGGGTGCCGGAGGGCGCGCCGCCGGTCAGGACGTCGTGGTCGGTGAGGACGGGGACGCCGCCGCTCCCGGCGCCGGTCCCGGTGTGCAGGGTCAGGGCGCCCGCGCGGGCCAGTTCGCCGACGGTGGTCAGCGGCGGCCGGGCCGCGGCCGCGGGGTCGGCGGGGCCGTCCGGGGCAAGAGGCGGGGGCAGGGTCAGGGGCGGGGTCAGGTCCGCGGCCCGGCGCAGCGCCTCGCCGAGGCTCGTGCGCACGGTGGCCAGCTCGGTGGTGCCGCTGCCCGCGGCTGGGGGCGGCAGCCGCCGGGCCGGGGCCAGGTCGACCTCGTCGTCGAGGAGTTCGAGCACCGGCACCGAGCGGGCGAGGCCGGGGCGCTCCTCGACCGTGCCGTGCCGGTCGAAGCGGTGCCAGGCGTCGAGCACGGCGTCCTGCACGGCGGGCCACAGCTGTTTGTCGCGGCCGTCGGCGTCGGGCACCCCGGCCGCCTCCACGAGGAGCAGCTCGGGGGCGGGCCGCACGGCCGGGCCCGGCCTGCGCACCACCCAGACGTGCAGCGGGAGGTTGTACGGCGGCGCCGCCCCGGCCGGCAGCGCGATGACCGCGCGCAGCGCCCCGCGCCGCAGCAGGTCGGCCCGGATGCGGCGGCCCGAGCGGCGGGATGCGGCGGCGGGCGGCATCAGCAGGACGGCGGTGCCGCCGTCGACGAGGCGGGCCAACGCGTGCTGCACCCAGGCCAGTTCGGACTCGGCGCGGGCCGGGAAGCCGTACTCCCAGCGGGTGTCGTAGGCCAGTTCGTCGTGGCCCCAGTTGCGTTCGTTGAACGGAGGGTGGCAGAGCACGACATCGGCCCTGCGGTCGTCGTAGGCGTCGGCGCGCAGGGTGTCGGCGGCCATCGTGCGGACGGTCGCGTCGGAGTGCAGGGCGAGGCGCAGCGCGGTGAGGGCGGCCAGTTCGGGCGCGCTGTCCTGGCCGTACAGGTACTGGTCGGGGCGCGGCGCGACGGCGCGGAGCAGGGCGCCGGTGCCGCAGGCGGGGTCGAGGACGGTACGCGGCTGGGGCGTGCTCGCGGCGGGTTCGGCCGTGCTCGCGGCGAGTCCGGCCATGAGCGCGGCGGGTCCGGCCGGGGTCAGCGTGTACTGGCGGGGGTTGGCGTCGGTCTGCCGGCCGAGCAGGAACTCGTACGTGCCCCGGGCGCCGAGCTCGGCCGCCAGCTCGGCGACGCCGCGCAACAGCGGGACGGAGGGCAGGAGTTCGGCGGGCTCGGGGACGCGCACGGCTCTCTCGCGCCGGGCCCCGAACCGCGAGGCCACGACGGATTCGAGTTCGCCGGGCAGGAGCCGGGCCAGCCGTTCGTCCGAGGCGGCGCTGAGCGCGAGCCAGGCCGGTGGCCGGTCACGGACCAGGAGCAGGGCGCAGCCGGCGTGCAGGAGGGCGGTGACGGGCCCGGCGGGGTGCCCGGCGAGCTGCTGCCACACGCGCTCACGCAACGGGACCTCGACGAGTTTGCCCTGGGCGCGCAGCCAGCGTTCGACCTCGGCGAGCGCGAAGGAGGGGCTGGTCTCCGTACCGCCCACGGGTTTGGGGAAGTCGCCGTGTCTGCGGCGCCAGTTGCTGACGGCGGCGCGTCCCACCCCGGCCAGCCGGGCGATTCCGGCGGCGGTCACCTCGGTCGCGTCGTCCCGCGGCTTCATGCAGCAGCTCCCCTCGTCGCGCGGGGTCAGTCGCGCGCGGTCGAGCATACCCAGATGATCACCTGATCACCGGCACGAACGGCTTCACGCCTGTTGATCCACAGTCCACACTGTCTCATGTTGACTCGGTTCACAGAAATCTGTTGTGATGTCGCCATCAACCGACTTCCCGGGGGGATTCCCATGCGTCACCACCTGCGCCTGCGCCGTACCGCCATCGCCGCCGTCTGCCTCGCCACCGCCGCCACCGCCGGTCTCACGGCCTGCGGCAGCGACACCGACAAGGCCGACAAGGCCGGTAAGGCGGCGGGGCCCTTCGCGAACATGTCCGGCGGCGAGATCGCCGACAAGGCCGTCAAGGCGACCTCGGGCGCCAAGTCGCTCAGCATCAAGGGCGAGGTCACGGACGAGGCGTCCGGTCTGATCTCCCTGGACATGGCCGTGGACACCAAGGGCAAGTGCGCGGGCACGATGGGAATGAACAAAGAGGGCTCGGTCGAACTGATCGTCCCGGGCAAGACCGTCTACATGAAGTACGACGAGAAGCTCCTGCGCGCCCAGACCAAGGGGGAGCCCGAGGCCGACGTACAGGCCGCGGTGGACATGATGGCCGACCGCTGGGTGAAGACGAAGGCGACGAGCGCCGACGCCAAGGAGATCGCCGGGTTCTGCGACCTCGACGTCCTGCTCGCCGACTTCAAGGACGTCCACTCCGCGGCCCGCAAGGGCGGGACGACCAAGGTCGACGGCACCCCCGCGATCAAGCTCATGGAGAGCGACGGCAAGACGAAGTACACGCTGTACGTCGCCACCGAGGGCAAGCCGTACCTGCTGAAGGTCGACACCAAGACCGGCGGGAAGGTGGAGTCCCTGTCCTTCGGCGACTACGAGAAGCCGGTGAAGACGACGCCGCCGACCGGCGACGTCCTCGACCTCGACAAGCTCTGAGTCATAGCCGGTAACGGCGTGTCACAGGGCGTGCCGAACCCACACGTTCGGCTCGACGTACACGCCGTAGCCGCGCTCCGGCTCGCAGTGCACCGGCACCAGCGCGCCCGGCACCTCGACGGGCCCCTCCTTGTCGAAGGGCAGCCCGGTCCACTCGCGCCACTGCGCGATCGACCCGGACACCGTCATGGAGGCGTGCGCGACCTTCTCGATGACGCCGCCCGCGCGCACGTGCACCCGCAGCCACGGGTCGTGGGGCAGGCCGTCCTCGCGCGTGCGGTGGGCGTACTCGTCGATGGGCGTCGCCGGTTCGAGATGCTTGGCGTTGGGGCGCACGGGCGCGACGACCTCGCGGAAGCCGCGGGTGCGGGCGTTGTCCCGCATCGCGGCGAGCATCCGCCCGGAGACGCCCCTGCCGCGCGCCGCCTCGTCGACGGTTATCTCTATGGCGCTCACCGTGTCCGCCGCCTTGCCGTGCCGCAGGTCGGAGAAGGCCCACAGCAGGACCTGGTCCCAGCCGCCGTCGGGCAGTTCGGCCTCGCCGCGGGCGCGTAGGGCGAGCGGCACGCTGAAGGCTCGGGCGACGACCTTGCCGTCCCCTTTGCCCTTGCCGTTCCCCTCCCCCCTGCCGTTGTCCTCGTCCGTGGCGACGAGGACGTACTCGGGGAGGTCCGCGACGATGCGGCCGATCAGTGACCAGCCGACCGGGTCGTGGAGGATGAACTCCGGCCAGTCCTCCGCCATGTTCCAGAGAGGGCCGGCGAGTTCGGGGCGCTCGGCGAGGGTCGTGATCTTGAGGTTCATGCGTCCGCACGGTACGCGTCCCGCGGGGTGGGCGGTATCCAGTTCCGGTGGGTGGCCGCGGGGTGGCCTCGGGTGCCGTCCGCGGGGTGGCGGCCAGTCGCCGACTGCGGGTTCGTCGTGGCTGGTCGCGCAGTTCCCCGCGCCCCTTCAGGGCCCTTCAGGGCCACTTCAGGGCCACTTCAAGGGCTGCCGCTCAAGGGTCAGCGGGCGTGGAAGCGGGGCGGTGCCGTCGTCGGGGCCGTTCCGGTCGGGAGTTTCTGGGCCGGGCAGGTCGACAGCACCCTCCTCATCGCGTCCCGCTCCGCCGCCGTCACCCATACCCCGTACTTCTTCTTCACCGCGACCTGCCCGGCCACATACGCGCAGCGGTAGGCCTTGCGCGGCGGCAGCCAGGTCGCGGTGTCGCCGTCGCCCTTGCTGCGGTTGGGACCGGCGTCGACGGCGACGAGGTTGAGCGGGTCGTTGGCGAAGGCGATGCGTTTGCTCGGCGCCCAGCGGGCCGCGCCCTTCTGCCAGGCGTCCGAGAGGGCGACGAGATGGTCGATGTCGACCTGGCTGCGGCCGCGCCGGAACGTCACGTCCTTGCCGGTGTAGGGGTCGGGCGCGAGCCTGCCCGAGATGACCCTGCACTCCTCACCCTCACGTGAGCGTGAGCTCTGATACGTGACATCCCTCAGGTCCCGCTTGAGTATGTCGTCCCTGGTGGGGCAGCCGTTGGAGTCCGTGTCGGCCCACGCACTGCCGAACCGGCCCCGGTCGTAACCCGTCTTGGGCGCGCGGCCCTTGACCGTGAGCGTGTCGACGGCCGCCGACGCGGAACCCGCCCGCGCGTCGGACCCGGCGGCGCCACTGCCGTCCTTGCCGCCGCCCCGCTGACCGGCGCCGAGATCGCAGCCGGTGAGCAGCGCGGGGACGGTGACCAGCGCGAGCAGGGCCGATGTGGTGCGCCGGTTCACCGGACGGCCACCGTGTCGCCGAGGGCGAGCGGCGCGGGCGTCACGACGTCCGTGTGAATGCCGGCGCACATGTCGCGGGCGGCGGTGAGCGTCTTGAGGACGCGGTTGTCCACGGGGAGGCCGGGCTGGGCCTGGGTGACCATGACGCAGCGCTTGACGCGCTTGATGCCGCGCAGCCGGAGCGGGGTCGTGCCGTGTCCGCCGCCGAGGACGATCTCGCGGCCGATCCAGTCCTCCTCGATCCAGGGTTCGTCGGTCTCCACGACGATGTTCTTGCGCAACCGCCGTACGTCGACGGGGCCGGCGTCACCGAGCAGGTCGCCGAGCGCGCGCAGCGAGGCGGTGCCGATGAGGGAGACGGGGAGACGTCCTTGTGGCTCTCCGGGCCGCCCTCGCCCTCCCGGACCAGTTCGACGCCGTCGCCGAAGCGCTCGGGGACGCGCGGGTCGCCGGGGCGCAGCGTCGCGCCGTCCGGTGCGGTGATGACGGGCAGGCCGTCCTCGTCGTACGCCGCGTAGTGCTCAAGCAGCCCCGGGACGCGGCGGAAGCGCTGGTTGTTCTTGCCGCTGCCCAGCTTGCCGTCGGCGTGGCGCAGGGCCCACAGGCGGTCACCGACGGCGCCCCCGGTGTCGAACTCCAGCCGGTCGTGCTCCTCGCCGAGCATCGATTTCACCGGGTACCGGCGCAGACCCACGACCTTGAGCGTCACTGCGCTCTCCCCTCCCCTGGGCGGAACTTGGCGCCCTCCACGGTAGCCGCCGCGTGATCGGGGCCGCTGCTGGCTCCACCACCCGGAACGGCGGCACGGAAGCCGTAATATCTGCTGATCAATCACGCTACGGGAGATCCATGCACAAGCGCCTGCCCCGACTCGCCCTCCTGCTCACCGCCGTCGTGATCGGCGCCACGGGGTGCGGCTCGTCCGACACCTCCGCCACACCGCCCGGCCACGCGTCGACGGCGGCGAGCAAGCCGGCGGCGGCGAGCGCCTCTCCCAGCCCCCGGGGAAAGGGACTGAAGGGCGCGGCGGCCGCCTTCTACCTGAAGACGCTGCGCAAGCACTACCCGGACCTCGACCACATCGGTGACGCCGCGCTCGTGGCGGAGGGCGACGCGCTGTGCACCGTCCGGGGCGCCGCCCTCGGCGAGCAGTTCACGAAGTCCACGCGCCGGCTCGGCACGACCAAGAAGCAGACCTCCCGCATCATGGGCGTCGCGCACGGCCTGTGCCGGGACGAGGACGAGCAACTGTTCAAGGACTGACCCGGCTCCCCAGAAGGCGGGGGCCGCGGGGATTACCTCGGTGGTAATCGACCGTCCTCCCGCTCCCCGGCAGGATCTGGCCCATCAGCCGAGTCCGGAGCCGAGGAGCACCCATGACCGCCCAGCACGCCGCCACCGCCCAGCCCGACACCACCGGCACCGCCGCGCACACCCGCGCCGTCGTGCGGGAGTTCCTCGCGGCCCGCCTGGCCGGGGACACCGCGCGGATGGTGGAGCTCTTCGCCGACGACGTCGACTGGATGCTCGCGGAGAACCCCCGCGTGCCGTGGATACGGCCGCGCTCCACCGGCGCCGAATGCGCCGCCCAGTCCGCGGAGCTGGCCGCCCACACCGTCGCCGAGGACGCCCGCGCCTCGCTCGACACCTTCCTGGTCGACGGTGCCGTCGCCGTCCTGATGGGCCACCTGTCCGGCACCGTGCGGGCCACGGGCAAGTCCTTCGAGGGGCCCTTCGCGCTGCGGCTCACCGTGGCGGACGGCCGGATCACCCGCCACCACCTCTACGAGAACAGCCTCTCGATGGCCGAGGCCTGCACCGCCACCCCCTGAGCCCTGCCGCTACGACCCGAGGATCGACGTCAGGAACTCCCCGACCCAGCCGAGGAGATCCCGGCCGACCAGCGGCTTGCCGCCGACCTTCGCGGTCTTGGGGCGCGGCACCAGGATCTGCTGGGCGTTCGCCTTGATGACCGTCCCGGGGTAGAGCCGCTTGAGCCGCAGCTCCTGCGACTCCCGCAACTCCACAGGCGCGAAGCGGATGTTGGTGCCCTGGAGGACGACCTCGCCGACCCCGCAGGCCCGCGCCAGCATCCGCAGCCCCGCGACCAGCAGCAGGTTCTCCACCGGCTCCGGCAGCTTGCCGTAGCGGTCGGTGAGTTCCTCGCGTACGGCCCTGATGTCCTCCTCCGTGTTCGCGGAGGCGATGGCGCGGTAGGCCTGGAGGCGCAGCCGCTCGCCGGGGGCGTAGTCGTGCGGGACGTGCGCGTCCACCGGCAGCTCGATCTTGACCTCCAGCGGCGGCTCCTCCTCCACGCCGCCCTCCAGCGACGCCCGGTAGTCGGCCACGGCCTCGCCGACCATCCGTACGTACAGGTCGAAGCCGACGCCCGCGATGTGCCCGGACTGCTCGCCGCCCAGCAGGTTTCCGGCGCCGCGGATCTCCAGGTCCTTCATCGCCACATACATGCCCGCGCCCATCTCGGTGTGCTGGGCGATGGTCGCGAGCCGCTCGTGGGCGGTCTCGGTGAGCGGCTTCTCCGGCGGGTAGAGGAAGTAGGCGTAGCCGCGGTCGCGGCCACGGCCGACGCGGCCGCGCAGCTGGTGGAGCTGGGAGAGGCCGAAGTTGTCGCCGCGCTCCACGATCAGCGTGTTGGCGTTGGAGATGTCGATGCCGGACTCGACGATGGTCGTCGAGACGAGCACGTCGAACTTCTTCTCCCAGAAGTCCACCACGACCTGTTCCAGGGCCTGTTCGGACATCTGGCCGTGGGCGATCGCGATGCGCGCCTCGGGGATGATGTCCCGCAGCCGCGCCGCCGCGCGGTCGATCGACTCGACGCGGTTGTGGATGTAGAAGACCTGGCCCTCGCGCAGCAGTTCACGGCGGACCGCCGCGCCGATCTGCTTCTCCTCGTACGGGCCGACGAAGGTGAGGACCGGGTGGCGCTCCTCGGGCGGCGTGGTGATCGTGGACATCTCGCGGATGCCGGTGACGGCCATTTCGAGCGTACGGGGGATGGGGGTCGCGGACATGGTCAGCACGTCGACGTTGGCCCGGAGCTTCTTCAGCTGCTCCTTGTGCTCGACGCCGAAGCGCTGCTCCTCGTCGACGATGACCAGGCCCAGGTCCTTGAACTTGGTCTCGGAGGAGAAGAGGCGGTGCGTGCCGATGACGATGTCCACCGAGCCGTCCCGCAGCCCTTCGAGGGTCGCCTTGGACTCGGTCTCCGTCTGGAAGCGGCTGAGCGCCTTGACGCTGACCGGGAACTGCGAGTACCGCTCCGAGAACGTGCCGAAGTGCTGCTGCACCAGGAGCGTGGTGGGCACGAGGACGGCGACCTGCTTGCCGTCCTGCACCGCCTTGAAGGCGGCGCGGACCGCGATCTCCGTCTTGCCGTAGCCGACGTCGCCGCAGATCAGGCGGTCCATCGGGACCGTCTTCTCCATGTCCTCCTTGACCTCGGCGATCGTGGTGAGCTGGTCGGGCGTCTCCGCGTACGGGAAGGCGTCCTCCAGCTCGCGCTGCCAGGGCGTGTCGGGGGCGAAGGCGTGGCCGGGGGCGGCCATGCGGGCGGAGTACAGCTTGATGAGGTCGGCGGCGATCTCCTTGACCGCCTTCTTCGCGCGCGCCTTGGTCTTCGTCCAGTCGGCGCCGCCCAGGCGGTGCAGGGTGGGGGCCTCGCCGCCGACGTACTTGGTGATCTGCTCCAGCTGGTCGGTGGGGATGTAGAGGCGGTCGCCGGGCTGGCCGCGCTTGGCGGGGGCGTACTCCACGACGAGGTACTCGCGGGTGGCGCCCTGGACGGTGCGCTGCACCATCTCGATGTAGCGGCCCACGCCGTGCTGCTCGTGGACGATGTAGTCGCCGGCCTCCAGGGTCAGCGGGTCGATCGTCTTGCGGCGGCGCGCGGGCATGCGCTGGCCGTCCTTGCCGGCGGCCTTCTGCCCCGAGAGGTCGGTCTCGGTGAGGACGGCGAGCTTCAGCGCGGGGTCGACGAAGCCGTAGTCGATCGAGCCGCAGGAGACGTGCACCAGCGACGGCGTCAGCTCGGTCAGGTCGCCGTCAAGGCGGGCCGCGATGCCCTCGCCGCCGAGGACTTCGACGGTACGGGCGGCGGGGCCGTGGCCCTCGGTGACGTACACCGTGCGCCAGCCGTCGGCGAGCCAGCCCTTGGTGTCCGCGAGGGCCTTCGCGGTGTCGCCGCGGTAGGACTCCGGGGCGTGCATGCCGAGCTTGAGCGTGTCGGCGTCCAGCTCCTCGTCGGCGGCGAAGGGGCTCACCGACCACCACATCATGCCCAGGTCGCGCGCGTGGTCGCGGACGTCCGCGATGCCCCACAGGGACGCCGCGCCCACGTCGATCGGGGCGTCGCCGCCGCCGGCCGTCGCCGCCCAGCTGGCCTGGAGGAACTCCTGCGACGTCGCCACCAGGTCCGCCGCGCGCGTGCGCACCCGCTCCGGGTCGCAGACCACCGCCATGCTGTTCTTCGGCATGACGTCGAGCAGCAGCTCCATGTCGTCCACCAGGACCGGCGCGAGGGACTCCATGCCCTCGACCGCGATACCCTCGGCGATCTTGCCGAGCAGCTCGCCCAGCTCCGGGTGCTGCTCGGCGAGGGCCGCCGCCCGCTGCCGTACGTCGTCGGTGAGCAGCAGCTCGCGGCAGGGTGGCGCCCACAGGCCGTGCTCGGCGACCTCAAGGGAGCGCTGGTCGGCGACCTTGAAGTAGCGGATCTCCTCGACGTCGTCGCCCCAGAACTCCACGCGCAGCGGGTGCTCCTCGGTCGGCGGGAACACGTCGAGGATGCCGCCGCGCACGGCGAACTCACCGCGCTTCTCGACCAGTTCCACCCGGGAGTACGCGGCTGCCGCGAGCGCCTCGACGACCGCGTTCAGGTCGGTGGTCTCACCGGAGCGCAAGGCCACCGGCTCCAGGTCGCCCAGGCCCTTGACCTGCGGCTGGAGCACGGAGCGGACCGGCGCGACGACGACGGAGACCGGGCCGGTCTCGGGGTCGTCCGGGCGGGGGTGCGCGAGGCGCCGCAGCACGGCGAGGCGGCGGCCGACCGTGTCGGAGCGGGGCGAGAGGCGCTCGTGCGGGAGGGTCTCCCAGGACGGGTAGTCCACGACGCCGTCCGGCGGCAGGATCGTGCGCAGCGCCGCGGCCAGGTCCTCCGCCTCGCGGCCCGTGGCTGTCACGGCCAGGACGGGGCGGCCGGACTCGCGGGCCAGCGCCGCCACCACGAAGGGGCGCGCGGCGGGCGGGCCGACCAGGTCGACGTGGGTGCGGTTGCCGTCGGCGGCGGCCTTGACCGCCTCGGCGAGTGCCGAGTCCTTGACGACAGCGTCGAGCAGACCGTGCAGGCTCATGGAAGGCTTTCCGTCCAGGTACCGGTACCGGGGGTGACCGGAGTGGGTGGGCAACGCGAACTGCCCGGCACGTCGCACGGGCCGGGGCCCTCCAGCGTACGACTCCGGACCGCCCACCGCGGCTCACCCGGCCCGGAGCCCGCAGCCGCCGGGCCCCGGGCCGCCGGGCTCAGGGACCACCGGCCCGGGGGCCACCCGGCGCGGGGGCCAACCGGCCCGGGGGGCCCAGCCTGCACGGGGAGCCGACCGGCACGGGGTTGCCCGGCTCAGGGGCCAACCGGCACGGGGGCAGTCCGGCTCAGGGACCCAGCCGGCACTAGGCTGCTCAGCACGGCTACCAACCGGCACGTGAGCCACCCGGCACACGGGCCACCCGACTCAGGGACCACCCGCCCCGGGGGCCACCCGACTCAGGGACCACCCAGCACACAGGCCACCCAGCCCGGGGGCCACCCAGCACGCGAGCCCCCTCAACGCGGGCCGCCCGGAACCCGGGCCCCCGGCACTGGGCCCGCCGGCACGGGGCCCGCCCGGTGAGTCCGGGGCCGTGCTGGCGCACAATGTTCCGGAAACGGGGTAAGCCTCCCGCCACGCGGCTTCGCCCCGGGCCCCGCTCCTCACACGCCGGAGGGGCTGATCTTGAGGCCGGCCCTTGCCTCTCTCCGACCAGAAAGCCACCCCATGCCCGGAGCCAAGCCCGACGCCCCCGCCCTGGAGCGCGGCGAGGAGCTCATACCGCCGCGGGACCAGACCCCGGCCGCCCCTCGCCCGGGCCGCCGCGGCGTCTGGGACCGCGTCCCCTATCTCCTCGCGGCGGCGCTGTTCCTCGCCTACGCCGTGCTGTCCGTCAGCCGGTACCGCCGTATGGAGAGCCGTTCCTGGGACCTCGGGATCTTCGAGCAGGCCGTGCGGGCCTACGCCCACCTCCAGGTGCCGGTCGCCGACCTCAAGGGGCCCGGCGCCAACATCCTCGGCGACCACTTCAGCCCCGTCACGGCGCTCCTCGCGCCCGCCTACCGCCTCTTCCCCTCCCCCGTCACGCTGCTCGTCGCGCAGGCCCTGCTCTTCGCCGTCTCCGCGATCCCCGTCACGCGCGCCGCGACCCGGCTCCTTGGGCGCGCCTCGGGCCTCGCGGTGGGCATCGCCTACGGACTGTCCTGGGGCATCCAGCGCGCCGCCGACTTCGACTTCCACGAGATCTGCTTCGCCGTACCGCTGATCGCGTTCTCCCTGGAGGCCCTGCTGCGGCAACGGTGGCGGGCCGCGCTGCTGTGGGCGCTGCCGCTGGTCCTCGTCAAGGAGGACCTGGGCGTGACGCTCACCGCCATCGCCCTGGTGGTGGCGATCCGGGCCCGCCGCGGAAACCCGAAGGCCGTGCCCTACGCGCTGGGCGTCGCCGCGTTCGGGGCCGTCGCCACCGTCGTCACGCTCACCCTGATCATCCCGGTCTTCAACTCGGTGGGCGCGTACGACTACTGGGACAAGGTCGGCGAGGGCGGCGCGGCCGCCGGGGCGTTCGGCGGGCTCGACACCAAGGTGCGGACCCTCGCCTGGCTGCTGATCCCCACCACCGGGCTGCTCGCCCTGCGCTCGCCGCTGCTGATCGTCGCGCTGCCCACCCTCGGCTGGCGCTTCCTGTCCGCCGACGACCACTACTGGGGCACCGACTGGCACTACAGCGCCGTCCTGATGCCGGTGGTCATGCTGGCCCTCGTCGACGCCGTCGCCATCTTCCGCCGCGCCGGGCGGCCGTGGCTGCGCGAGTACGCCGACCGGCTGCCGGCCTGCGCGGCCGCCGCCGCGCTGGCCCTGACGACCTCCCTGCCCCTCGCGGGCCTCACCGAGTCGGCGACGTACGAGAAGAGCGGGCGGGTCGAGGCGGTGGAGCGGATGCTGGAGCGGGTACCGGACGGCGCCACCGTCGAGGCGAACATAGGGCCCATCAGCCGGCTCACCTCCCGCGCCCGCGTCTTCTGGGTGGGCGCGGCCCGCCCGGTCGTCCCGAAGTACGTCGCCCTCGACATCCGCTCCGGCTGGACGAAGGACCCCGTCGCGTACGCGGAGAAGCTGCACCCGGGTGTGCAGTACGTCGCCGAGGACACCGCCTACGGCTTCGTGCTGCTGCGTCGGGCCTGAGACGGCGGGCGGCGGACGGCGGACGGCCCCGGCGGACGCGCGTGACGCGTGCCCGCCGGGGCCGTCTTCCCCGCACCCCCGTGGCGGTGGCTATTCGGTGGCGATGGCGTTCAGGACGTTCATGCGGCCCGCCCGGAAGGCCGGGACCAGCGCCGCGAAGAGGCCCACGAACGCCGACCCGACGAAGACCGCGATGATCGTCGGCCACGGGATCTGAAGGACCTTCAGACCCTCCAGGGCCAGCAGCTTCTGTGCCGTCGCCCCCCAGCCCATCCCGAGCCCGAGGCCGAGCAGCGCGCCGAAGAGCGCGATGACCACGGACTCCAGGCGGATCATGCGGCGCAGCTGGCGGCGCGAGAGGCCGATGGCCCGCATCAGGCCGATCTCCCGGGTCCGCTCGACGACCGACAGGGCGAGGGTGTTCACCACACCGAGGATCGCCACGATGATGGCGAGGCCCAGCAGGCCGTAGACCATGTTCAGCATCTGCCCGACCTGGTCCTTCAGGGTCTGCTTGAAGTCGGTCTGGTCCATGACCTTGTACTGCGGGTACGCGGCCAGGGAGTCCTTCAGGGACTGGTACGCGGCGTCCTCCTGGCCCTTGGCGGCCGTGGCGAACATGATGTCGTTCTGCGGCATCCGGTCGGCGGGGACGTACTTCTCCAGGGTCGTGATGTTCAGGTACATCGCGCCCTTGTCGACGGTGCCCTCGTCCGAGGTGATCGCCGCGACCCTCAGCTCGGCGGTCTTCTTCCCGTGCTCGAAGGCGACCTTCAGCTCGTCGCCGACCTTCAGGCGGTGCTTCTTCGCGAACTCGTCGCCGACCGACATGGCGTTCTTCCCGTACGCCGCGGCCAGGTCACCGGCGACCGTCTCGCGACGCAGGTCCTTGGCGTACGTCGGGTCGGCGGCGCTCAGTCCGACACCGTCCACGGCCTTGCCGCCGGGGGTCGTCACGTCCGCCCTGATCTGCTTGTAGCGGGTGATGTGGCCGATGTGGTCGGCCTTCTCCAGGGCCTCGGCGGCCTTCGGGGTGATGAAGCCGCCGGGCTGGGTGGGCTGGACGATGAAGTCCGCGCCGACCGACTTGTCCAGCTCGTCGGTGGCCGAGGCGACCATCGAGGAGCCGACCACGGAGAGGCAGGCGACCAGCGCGAGGCCGATCATCAGGGCCGCGCCGGTGGCACCGGTGCGGCGCGGGTTACGCAGGGCGTTGCGCTCGGCCATCCGCCCGACCGGGCCGAACGCCCGCAGCAGCACCGCGCTGATGACGCGGACGACACCGGAGGCGAGCACCGGGCCGATCACGACGAACCCGACGAGGGTCAGGACGATCCCGCCGCCCAGCAGGAGCGAACCCTCCTTGGCCTGGTCGGCCTGCCCGGCGGCGTAGAGGCCGAGGCCGCCCGCGCCGGTGAGGACCAGGCCGATGACGGCGCGCAGCACGCTCGCCCGGCCGTCGGCCGGGGTGCCCGCGTCGCGCAGGGCGGCCATCGGGGAGACCTGGCCGGCCCGTCGTGCGGGGAGGTAGGCGGCGAGGACGGTGACGACGACGCCGAGGACCATGCCGACCACGGGGGTCGTCCAGTTGACGGTGAGGTCACCGGTGGACAGTTCCATGCCCATGCCGGACATGAGCTTCATCAGGCCGACGGCGAGGCCGATGCCCGCGCCGACGCCGAGGACGGAGCCGAACACACCGAGCAGCAGCGCCTCGACGAGCACGGAGCGGTTGACCTGCCCCCGGCTGGAGCCGATGGCGCGCATCAGGCCGATCTCGCGGGTGCGCTGGGCGACCAGCATCGAGAAGGTGTTGATGATGAGGAAGATGCCGACGAGGAAGGCGATCCCGGCGAAGCCGAGCATCGCGTACTTCATGACGTTCAGGAAGCCGCCGACCGACTTGCGGTTCTCGTCCGCGGTCTCCTTCTGCGTCCTGATGTCGTACGCGGACGTGCCGGCCTCGTCCACGGCGGCCGCGACGCTCGCCTTGAGCCGGGTGTCGCTCACCCCCGCGTCGGCGGTGACGTTGACGTGCGTGAACCGGCCGGTGGCGCCGAGGAGTTCGCGCTGGGCGGTGGCGGTGTCGAAGTAGACGATCGCGGCGCCGGGGTTGGTCACCTTGAAGGTGGCGATGCCGGAGATCTTCGCGGTGTGGTCGCCGGTGGCGGCGATGGTGCGCAGCTCGTCGCCGATCTTCAGGTCGTGCTTGTCGGCGGTGTCGGCGTCGACCATCACCTCGGTGGGCCCGCGCGGGGCGTGCCCGGAGGTGATGTCCATCGAACGCAGCTCGTTGCGCGTCCAGTTGCCGGCGATGGTCGGGCCGCCGTTGGTGGGGCCCAGGTTCTTGTTGTCGGAGTCGACGACGGTCACGCTCTGGCTGCTGACGGCGCCCTCGGCGGACTTGGCGCCCGCCGCCTTCCCGGCCTTGTCGACCACAGAGGCGGGCATCGACTCGGGCCTGCCGCTGCGGGGCGCCTCCCCCGCGTCCTCGGCGGTCTTGGGGGAGACCGTGACATCGGCGGAGGTCGCCGCGAAGAGCTTGTCGAAGGTGGTGCTCATCGTGTCGGAGAAGACGAGCGTGCCGCACACGAACGCCACCGACAGGACGACGGCCACGGCGGAGAGCGCCATGCGGCCCTTGTGCGCGAAGAAGTTGCGCAGGGAGGTCTTGAGGACGGTCATGACGTGCGCCCCCGCGCGTCGAACGACTTCATGCGGTCGAGGACCTGGTCGGCGGTGGGGTTGTACATCTCGTCGACGATCCGGCCGTCGGCGAGGTACAGCACCCGGTCCGCGTACGAGGCGGCGACCGGGTCGTGCGTGACCATCACGATGGTCTGGCCGAGGTCGGTCACGGACCGGTGCAGGAAGCCCAACACCTCCGCTCCGGCACGGGAGTCGAGGTTCCCGGTCGGCTCGTCCCCGAAGATGATCTCGGGCCGCGAGGCGAGCGCGCGGGCCACGGCGACGCGCTGCTGCTGGCCGCCGGAGAGCTCCGTCGGGCGGTGCTTGAGGCGTTCGGCGAGACCGACGGTCTCCACGACCTGGTCGAGCCAGGCACGGTCGGGCTTACGGCCGGCTATGTCCATCGGGAGCGTGATGTTCTCCAGGGCGTTGAGCGTCGGGAGCAGGTTGAACGCCTGGAAGATGAAGCCGATCCGGTCCCGGCGCAGCCGCGTGAGCTTCTTGTCCTTCAGACCGGTGATCTCGGTGTCGTCGAGGAAGATCTGCCCGCTGCTCACCGTGTCGAGGCCCGCGAGGCAGTGCATCAGGGTGGACTTGCCGGAGCCGGAGGGGCCCATGATCGCGGTGAACTGCCCGCGGGCGATGTCCACGTCGATCCCGTCGAGCGCGACGACGCGGGTCTCTCCGGAGCCGTACGCCTTCACTACTTGGCGCGCCCGTGCCGCCACGGCCGTACGCCCTCCCGTGCCCCCGTGCTTGGGTGTGCTCACAGCCGTTGTCACGGTAAGTCTCCTATGTCGGTCTTGCGAAGAGTTGATTGTCCGCCGTACGGACAAGTCTGGTGTCCCGTGGGGCCCCGGCGCGCTGATGCTCAGCGCACTCTTTTCCGGGGGAAAACCCCACCCCCACCCGTGCGGCGCGCCGTAGAGCCAGTCCGCGGTGCGCCGTAAAGCCAATCTAAGGACCGGCCGGGGCCCGCTCATCCTCCAGTGGTACGAGCCCTCCCCGGTCCGGAGTACGGAGATTCCCCTAGGGGTTCTCCACCCGCCGGTGGAGGCCGCCTCAGGGACGCCTCCACCCTGCCCTCCACCCCCGACGGGTGAGAAAGTGGCCCGCAGCAACCGGCGCAGGGGAAAGGAATCACCGTGGGGACGGGAACGGACACGGACGCACGGGACGCGATACGGGGCCGGGGCGCGGTCGTCGCCGCGCTGATGCTCTCCATGGCGCTGACCGCCGTCGACTCCACGATCGTGTCGACCGCCGTCCCCCAGATCGTGGGCTCCCTCGGCGGCTTCCCGATCTTCTCCTGGCTCTTCTCCGGCTACCTCCTCGCCGCCACGGTCACCCTGCCCGTCTACGGCAAGCTCTCCGACACCTTCGGCCGCAAGCCCGTGCTCATCGCGGGCAGCGTGCTGTTCCTGCTCGGCTCCGCGCTCTGCGCCCTCGCCTGGAACATGGAGTCGCTCATCGCCTTCCGCGTCGTCCAGGGCCTGGGCGGCGGCGCCATCCAGGGCACCGTGCAGACACTCGCCGCCGACCTGTACCCGCTCAAGGAACGTCCCAAGATCCAGGCGAAGCTGTCCACGGTGTGGGCCACCTCCGCGGTCGCGGGGCCCGCCCTCGGCGGCCTCATCGCCTCCTGCGCGGACTGGCGCTGGATCTTCCTCATCAACCTCCCGATCGGGGCGGTCGCGCTCTGGCTGATCGTGCGTCACCTGCACGAACCGGCCCGCGAGCCCGTCGCACGGGGCCGCGTCGACTGGCCCGGCGCGCTCGCCGTCTTCGCCTGCGGCGGCGTCCTGCTGACCGCCCTCGTCCAGGGCGGCGTCGCCTGGGCCTGGCTCTCCGCGCCCTCGCTCGCGCTCTTCGCCACCGGCCTCGCACTGGTGGCCGTCGTCGTCCTCATCGAACGGCGCGCCGCGGAGCCGATCATCCCCGGCTGGGTCTGGCGGCGCCGCACCATCGCCGCCGTGAACCTCGCCCTCGGCGCGCTCGGCCTGGTGATGGTCGCCCCCACGGTCTTCCTGCCGACCTACGCCCAGTCCGTGCTCGGACTCGCGCCGATCGCCGCCGGGTTCGTGCTCTCCGTGATGACCCTGAGCTGGCCGGTCTCGGCGGCGCTCAGCCAGCACGTCTACCGCAGGATCGGCTTCCGGAACACCGCGGTCGTCGGCATCGGCGCGGCGGCCCTGATCCTGCTCGCCTTCCCCCTGCTCCCCTACCCCGGAGCGGCCTGGCAGCCGGCCCTCGTCATGCTGCTCCTCGGCGCCGCCCTCGGCCTCTTCCAACTCCCGCTGATCGTCGGCGTCCAGTCCACCGTCGGCTGGGCCGAACGCGGCACCGCGACCGCCTCCATCCTCTTCTGCCGCCAGATAGGCCAGACGCTGGGCGCGGCCCTCTTCGGCGCGGTCGCCAACGGCGTACTGAGCGCACGGCTCGGCGGCTCCGGCTCGCTCGACTCCGTGGCGCGCGTCCTGGACGACCCCGGCTCCGTGGCCGACCCGGACCGGCTGCGGCGGGCGGTCGACACGGCGGTCGACGCGGTCTACGTGGGCGCCGGATGCGCCGCCGTCCTGGCCCTGCTCATTCTCCTCCTCGTCGCACCGCGACGCTTCCCGGTCCTCCAGGAACCGCAGGAAGCCGACCAGGGCAGCCGCGGCGAACCGGGCCAACCAGGTTCGCAGCCGGACCAGTTGTCCCCTACACGGCGGGAGACCGACGGAGCACCCTAGGTTCATCCCCCTAGGGGCTTCATCCCCTAGGGGGACTCCCAGGGCGTGTCAGGGCACGTCAGGCCGGGCGGGGCGGTCAGGGCGTGTCCTCCGCCGGGGCCCGCCCCGTGAGCGCCGCCAGGCTGCCGCGTACGTGATCCATGTGGGCCCGCACCTCGTCCCACTCCTCACCGTGCTCCCGCAGGACCCGCTCCGTCTCCCGCGCGATCCGCTCCTCCCGCAGCCGCGCCCCCGCCACGATCTCCGCGGCCAGCGCCTGCGCGTCCTCCCGCCGGTGCCGCGCCGCCTCCCGCGCCTCGGCGAAGACCCGCTCGGCCTCGACCAGCCGCACCTCGGCCGCGCCGAGCCGCTCCGCGTCACGCGCGTCCACCGCCGCCTCCCGCCCGGCGATCTCCCGCCCGGCCGCCTCCCACCGCTCGGCCTGCTCCTTCTCCTGCTCGGCGAGCAGCCCCTCGCACCGCCGCCGCGTCTCCCGCAGCGCGGCCAGCGCCTCGCCCCGCCACTCCTTCACATCCCGCCGCGCCGAGATCCGCGCCTCGTCCGCCGTGGCACGGTCCTCCCCCAGCCGCCGCCCGACCCACTCGTCGGCCTGGGCGCCCACCTCCTCGGCGTACGCGCGGGCCGCCTCCCGCACCTCACGCGCCGCGGCCTCGGCCACCTCCGTGGCGGCCAGCGCCTCGGCCCGCGCCGCCTCCCGCACGGCGTCGGCCTCCTCCTCGGCCAGCGCGAGGATCTGCCGGGCCCGCCCGCCGAGGGTCTCGTACGTCTGGGGGGCGAGCCGGGAGACCACCTCGCGCAGACGCTCGGCCTCGGCCTCCATGTCCTTGGCGAGGACGGTCAGCCGGGCGGCGCGCTCCCACGCCTCGTCCCGTTCCTCGGAAAGTCCGGCGGCGTACGCCTCCACCTGCTGGGGACGGTAACCGCGCCCGCGCACGGTGGTGAAGCCGTACGGCGACGACGATGCACCGCTGCTGCTCATCCTGGGAAACCCCTCTCCGACGTACCTCGCGCGTACAGCGCGATTGGCGCACATCTTGATGGATCAAGCGGAAGCGCTCATAACGCGACACTCCGCCCACGCCACCAGGTCAAGGATGCGGCAATCGGCGCCGGACGTCGGGATCCGGGCGCAGGTTCACCCCCGCCGGGCCCCCTACGAGCGGCGCCCCGCCCCTCACGCGAGAAGGCGCCCGACCGTCACCAGGTCGAGCGCCTCCTCTTGTACGCCGTCAGGTCACGCCCCGGCCGGCCTCTACCGCCCCGTTACAGCAGGCCGTCCCACATCTGCTCCAGGAGCACCGACCACCAGCTCTCCGGCGACGCGAGCGCCGCCGGGTCGAGGGCCGCCAGCTGGTTCTGGAAGTCGACGGTCCAACGGCCCGCCTGCTCCTGGTTGAGCCCGAAGCGCAGCCGCCACATCCGGCCGAGCAGCGCCATGCAGCGAGCGAACTCCGGCAGACCCGTGTTCACGAACTGCGGCGGCACGGGAGCACCGCCGGGACCGGCCTCCACCGGCACCGCCACGATGTGCGCCGTCCCGTACTGGACACAGAGCGCACGCCCGAAGTCGCTGCCCATCACCAGATACGAGCCCGCGTCGGACGCCGGCCGCACACCCCGCTCCTGCGCCAGCTCCGCCAGCGTCGGCACCGGCCGGCCCGGCTGGGCCTGCGCCCAGAAGAACGGCCCGAAGTCGACGGGCAGCCCCGCCACCACGAGGGTGTGCGCCACGATGTCCGGCACGCCCTGCCGCGACACCGCCCGCTGGTCGAAGCGGAAGACGCCGGGACCGAAGGCCGCGGCCAGCTCCTGCGCCACACCCTCCGGCGGGATCGGCGGGGCGGGCGGCAGCTGCTGCAACGGCGCGCGCACCGGCGCCGGACGCGCCGGACCGTCCGCGACCTGGTGCAACTCACCCTGGTGCGCGATCAGTTCCCGCATGCCCTGCTGCCGGGACGCGTGGTCCCTGCCGTAGGGGGCGATGGACGTGATCCGCGCCTGCGGCCACGTCTCGCGGATCATACGGGCACAGTACGCGCCCGGCAGCTCGCAGGACTCCAGCTCGGTGTGGAGCTCCAGGACCTGCTGCGGCGGCACGTTCATGCCGCGCAGCTCGTGCAGGATCTGCCACTCCGGGTGCGGGGTGCCGGGCGCCGAGCGGCGGATGAGCTGCTGCTCGGAGCCGTCGGCCGCGCGGTAGCGCAGCACGGCCTGGTAGCCGGGGCCCACGGTGGGCTGCCCGGTGGGCGGCTGCGGGTAGCCGTACGGCTGTCCGGGCGGGCCGGGCTGCACGGGAGCGGGCGGCGGCGGCATGCCGGGGCCGCCGACCGCGGGACCGGCCAGCATCGTCGCGGCGTGATGGACACCGCCGCCGGGAGCCCCGGGAGGCCCGGGAGGCTGGGGCGCACCCGGAGCCGCGGGCGCGCCCGGCGGCTTGATCCCCCCAGGACCGCCGAGACTCGGGTCGGCGAACATCGTCGCGGCCTGGTGCACACCACCGGCAGGCGTACCCGGCGCACCAGGAGGACCGGGCGGCCCGGGAGGCTGCGGCGCACCGGGCGCACCCGGCGGCTTGATCCCCCCAGGACCGCCGAGACTCGGGTCGGCGAACATCGTCGCGGCCTGGTGCACACCACCGGCAGGCGTACCCGGCGCACCGGGAGGACCGGGGGGGCCGGGCGGCTGCGGCGCACCGGGAGCCGCGGGCGCGACCGGCGGCTGCCCGTCCGGCCCGAGGGAGGAGACCAGCTGCGTCGGGACATACCCACCGGCGGGAGTACCGGGCGCACCGGGCCCGGACGGCGGCGGCGTACCCACACCGGGCGCACCGGGCGGCGGAGTCGCACCGCCGACGGCACCAGGCCCCTGCGGATACCCGTACGCGGAGGCATCGGCCCCCGGCGGCGGAACCGGTGAACCAGCGGGCGGCTGCGGCGGGTTACCCCCAGCGACACCCGGAGCGCCCGGAGCACCGGGCCCCTGCGGATACCCGTACGCGGAAGAGTCGCCCCCCGCGGCGGGGCCGACGGACCAACGGGCGGCTGCGCCAAGCTACCCCCAGCGGCACCCGGAGCACCCGGCCCCTGCGGATACCCGTACGCGGAGGCATCGGCTCCCGGCGGCGGGGCCGACGGGCCAACGGGCGGCTGCGGCGAGTTGCCCCCAGCGGCCCCCGGAGCACCGGGGCCCTGCGGATACCCGTACGCCGAAGCGTCGGCCCCCGACTGGACCGGCGAACCAGCCGGCGGCTGCGGCGACTTCACTCCAACCGAAGCGCCCGGCGCACCCGGCCCCTGCGGATACCCATACGCGGACACGTCGGCCCCCGGCTGAGCCGGCGAACCAGCAGGCGGCTGGGTCGAGTTCACCCCAGCCACGCCCGGAGCGCCCGAAGCGCCCGGCGCACCCGGCCCCTGCGGATACCCATACGCCGAAGCGTCGCCCCCCGGCGGCGGTGCCGACGTGCCGGTGGGCGGGGGCGGAGTCGCCGAACCCACGGGCGGCGCCGGTGTGGCCGGGGACGGGGACGGGCCGTCCAGGGCCGGGGCGATCGCCGTGGCAGGCAGCTGGCTGCCGCCGTGCATCAGCGCCGTCTTGGCGTCCGGCGCGACACCGGGCGGCGGCGTGTCGTCCTCGCCCAGCACGGACAGCGGCGGCGAGAACACCGTCGCGGGCAGCGGCACCGAATGGTCCTCGGCCGCGTCGGCGTTGGTGTCCGTACCGGCCCACGGCGTCGCCCCCGCGGGCGCACCCGGCGACGTGACGGCCAGGCCGTCGTCCCGCACGGCCTCGTCGTCACCGTCCGCAGCACCGGCCGCCGGCCACGGCGTACCGCCACCCGGAGCGACGGGAGGCAGGGGCATCCCGGCGTCCGTGGGAGCCGGCGGCGCCGAACCCCCCGCGTCCGGCGCGTCGTTGAACGCGGCAGCCGGGCCCGCGCCGGAAGCCACCACGGCCCCCGCACCCGAATCCGCGCCCGCGTCCACCTCCGCACCCGAAGCGGACGCGCCCCCGCGGCGGTCCGGGATCCCCATCTTGTCCGCCGCCTCCTGAAGCCACTCCGGAGGAGTCAGCAGGAACGACGTCTGATTCAGATCGACCCGCTCCGCAGGCGGCGGCACCGCGTCCTGCGGTACCGCGTCCGGCAGGCCGTACTCCTCCTCGTACCGGCGGATCACCTCACCCACCGGCAGCGAGGGCCACAGCGTCGCCTCACCGCTGTCCCGCGCGATGACGAGCCGCTGGGCCCCACCGTCGGACACCGGGCCGTCCTGGCGGTCCTCGGCCCAGACCACGAACCCGAGGTCGAACTCCCGCACCCGCACCTCGCGGTGCTGATAACCCGGCACCTCGCCGTTGATCCACTCTTCGGCGCGCTCCTGCGCCTGCGCGAAGGTCACCATCGCCTAGTCACTCCCCAGCCGAGGACACGGGAACAGCGCGCGCGAAGCCGCCGTCCACCATCAGGTTCGCCACGGTCTCCAGCTCCGGCGGATTGCCCGCCAGCCGCCCCAGAAACGCGTCGAAGTCGTCACCGCACGGCAACAGCAACCGCCGCACACGCTCCGCCGGCGGCCACGCGGCCGCCTCCGAGACGTCCCGCACGTCGTCGTACGCGCAGAACCACACCGAACCGACCCGCTCCCCCTTGACCTTCACGGCGAGCAGCCCGCCCTGCACGAACCCGACACCCAGATAGTCCTTGGTGAGATGGTCGCGCAGACACTTGTTGACGTACACCAGGTCATTGACCGCGGCCTCGTCGCGCACCGTGAAGAACGGCTGGTCCACCAGCAGCCCCAACTCGGCGTCCAGCGCCGCCCCGACCGGCGCGCAGCCACCCGCCGCCTTCAAGAACGAACGGTAGGCACCCGGCAGCCGATACCCCAGGTCCTCCTCCACGCCCTGCACCTGCTGCTCCGTCACCGCGACCGCCGCCTTCGGCAGACCGAAGTGCGCCGGACGCGTCTCCTGCAACGGACGCGTCCCCCTCTTCTCGTGGTCCACGGCCGTCGTCGCGATCCCACCGTGATGCCGCAGCAACGCCTTCACCTCGACCGGCACCAGCTCAAGCCGCCGACCGCCCGGCACGTGATGCCAGGTCCAGCCGTGCGGGGTCGCCACCGCGGGAATCGTGTCCCACAGGTCATGGCCGTCCGCCGCCAGCGCCGCGTTCGCCGACACGTAATCCGTCAGGCGCAGTTCATCGACACCGAAGCCCTCCGGGGGCTCCGCGACCTCCGCGGCGGCCCGGGCGTAGGCCGAGAAGTCCGGATAGCCCCGCTCGTCCACCCGCACCCCTCTGGGATGGCGGGCGGCGCGGACCGGATCCGGGAAGTGCACGACCTGCCCGGCGTAGGCCGCGTTCGGCGGCGCGGACTGCTGCCCCAGCCGACCTGTCGTCATGGCGGTTGCCCCCTGCGGCACGGTGAAGATCCTGATTCTGCTACTGGCTCTGGCTGTGGTTCTGTTCTGGTTCTGGTTCTGGTCCCGCGGATTCCGGCGCCGCCGGACTCGCGCCCCACGGCCCCCGGCACTACGGACGCCGACACAGCCTATGCGTAAGGACGACACCGGTCACCGGGCCTCCGGTTCCATGACCAGCAGCCACCGGCCGGTCACCGTGCGACGAAACCCGACGCGCAGCCAGGCGTGTCGCGGTGCCCCAGCTTCCGCACCACCCGCCCCATTTGGCAGGCTGTCCCCCGCGACGCGGGGGCGTGGCACACAGCGGTGACGACCGCGAGCAGGGGGAGGGACAACAGCATGATCAACACGGCACAGAGCGACACCACCGGCCACACACCGTCCACGACGGCACCCGCACCGGTGGAAACAACGCCACCCGCCGCGGCCTCCGGCGACCCACGCGTCGGCTGGAGCAGCACCGCCGCCCTCGCACCCATCCTGCGCCAACGCCGCGACGGCATCCTGCCGACCGTCGCCGCCGCACTCTCCGTACGCGGCCAGACCACCCTCACCTGCACCGCCAGGCGCGGCGAGGAACCACCCACGCTCCACCCGCTCGTCCAGGACTTCCTCGACACCCTCACCAGCGGCCAGCGCGAACGCTTCACCGGCCGCTGCGCCGAAGCCATCCTCATCTCCCGCCACCTCACCACCGCGGACGCCGGCCGCTCCAAACGGGCCGCCCGCAAACCCATGACCAACGGCGAGGCCCGCAAAGCGCTCAAACACGCCAAACTCACCACCCGCCGCATCCGTGAGGACGGCGACCCCCTCCACGGCTCCTTCGCCCAGCCCTGCCGCTCCTGTACCGCCCTCACGGCGCACTTCGGCGTACGAGTCGTGGACCCGACGGCAACCGAAGCCTGACCGACGCCGGACACCAGCAGCGACCGACACCTCCCTGACCCACCGTCCCACCGCCCCACCGTCCTGGCAGCCACCCAGACCGCCCCGACCGAACAAGGGCCATCCCATGCACGCCGACCCCACCGCCGCCACCGCCGTCCCGGCGGGCGGCAGCACCCGATTCCCCGTCCCCGTCGACGCCGCCCTGCGCGCCGCGGGCTGGCGCCCGGGACGCTGGGACATCAAACAGGCCGAGATCTGGGCCGACGCCCTGCGCCGCCACACCTCACCCGCCGGACACCGCCACGCCGTCTTCCCCGCCGCCGTCGAGGCCTGGGCCGAATTCGGCGGACTGCACATCACCCCACAGGGACCCGGCCGCCAGATCGCCCCCGCCACCATCCACCTCGACCCGATGTACGGCCTCCACCTCGCCCGCACTCTCGGCGACCTCGGCCGCGCCCTCGACTCCGAGGTATGCCCCATCGGCGAGGAGACCGAGACCCAGGCCCTGCTCGCCATCGACACCGACGCCCGCGTCTACAGCCTCGACCACAGCGGCGACTGGTTCCTCGGCGCCCACCTCGACCAGGCCCTCGCCACCCTGATCACCGGCGCCCAGCCCACCCGCCTCACGGCCACCTGACCCCCGGCGCACACGGCGACGCGGGCAGCACACCCGGCACGCACCGGCAACAGGCCCGCGACGCCCAGCCACACCGACCCGCCCACGGCAACAACCCCCACACCCCCCGGCAAGCAGCGCCCACACACCCGCCGCGGACACCTCCCCCCAGCTGGAACCGCCACGGACATTTCCCCCCGGCCGGAACCGCCTCGGACACCTACCCCCCGGCCGGAACCGCCTCGGACACCTACCCCCCGGCCGGAACCGCCGCGGGAAGCACCGCCGACACCCGGAAACCGCCCCCATCCGTCGGCCCCGACACGAACACCCCACCCAGCCCCGTCACCCGCTCCTTCATCCCCACCAGCCCATTGCCGCCACTCGGCAGCCGCGCGTCCGCCGTCGAACCCGCCTCCGGCGGCGGCTCGTTCTCCACCTGCATCGCGATCTCCGCCGCCCGGTGCGCCAACCGCACATACGTCTTCGCACCCGCCGCGTGCTTATGGACGTTGGTCAACGCCTCCTGCACCACGCGATACGCCGTCTGCTCCACATCCGCGGCATAACCACGCGGCTCGCCCTCCACCGACAGATCCACCGCCATGCCCGCCGCCCGCGACTGCCCCACCAGCTCATCCAGCTCCGCCAGACACGGACCGTCCTCATCCACCGCACGCGACGCCGCGGCCGCCGCCGCATACCCCACAGCCGCCAACGGCACCGGCTCCACCCGCTTCGCGGCCTTGCCCCCATCCCCCGTACGCAACACCCCGAGCATCTCCCGCAGCTCCGTCAACGCCTGCCGGCCCATGTCACCGACCAACGCCGCGTTCCTCACCGCCTTCTCCGGATCCTTCCGCGCCACCGCCTGCAACGCCGCCGCATGCACCACCATCAGACTCACCCGGTGCGCCACCACGTCATGCATCTCACGGGCGATCCGCGTCCGCTCCTCATTACGCGCCCACTCCGCACGCTCCTCCGCCCGCTCGGCCAGCAGCTGAAGCTCCCGCTCAAGGTCGTCCGCACGCTCCCGCAGACTCTCCATCAACCGTCGCCGCGCCCCCACATACAGCCCCAGCAGCACCGGCGGAGCCGTCACACCTATCGCCGCGGCCACCGCGAAGAACGGCACGAACTCGCTCCCGATCGGCGGATGCGTCCCCTCCTCCGCCAGATCCTGGCTGGCCCGCACCAGCGCCACGATCAACGTCCCGGCCATCGACATCGCCGCCAGCGCGCCCGTGATCCGGCGCGGCAGCTCCGAGGCCGCCAGTGTGTACAGGCCGACGATCGTCAGCAGAAAGCCCATCTGGGCGGGTGTGATCGCGATGGATATCAGCACCACGGCCACGGGCCAGCGACGGCGGAACATCAGCGCGGCGCCCGCGAGCGCCCCGAAGCCGACCCCCACCGCCGTCGGCAACCCGGCGTCCCGCGCGAACGCGACGCCCTGTGCCCCGCACTCCGCCGCGGACACCACCGCGAGCCCCACATCCAACGCGGCCCCGCGCCGCCTCTCCCACCACCACGGCCCGGTCAAGGCCGCGGTGTGGTCGTCCCCCGTCGTGGTCATGCCTTCCAGCGTACGGGCGTTCCTCCCCGGTTTTCCGGTGAGTTTCCGGCGTGGTGATCCGGCACACGCACCGTTCGAACGGAAGCGAAACCTGCCGTTATCCCTCGAACTGTTGATCCCGACGCAAGAACACCGGCGAGGACTACCACGGTTGCCTCGTCATCCGCGTCCGAAAAGGCGCCGACCTGTACTGCCACATCGACGGGTGGTGGAATGGGATCACTGCAGATGCAGTGACACGACTCAGGTAGGGTCTGAGGCGTGATCCGCCGTGGGGTAGCGGCATCCCGCAGGCCTTTGGAGCCTTGAGACGCTGGTTCGAATCCAGCCGGCGGAGCTACAGAATCCGGGTCCTGACCGTGCGGTCAGGACCCGCCCCCATTTCCGCCCCCTACGCCCCGGTATCCTGCGGATGTCCACCCCACCCAGGCACCCCACGCCATCCGAAGCCGAAGGGCACCCCCGTGAGCGCAACTCGCCCGGCAGCCGTCGTCGTCCTCGCCGCGGGTGAGGGCACCCGCATGAAGTCGGACCTGCCCAAGGTCCTGCACGAGATCTGCGGGCGTTCCCTCATCGGGCACGTGCTGCACGCCGCCTCCGCGCTCTCGCCCGAGCAGCTCGTCACCGTCGTCGGCTTCCAGAGCGAGCAGGTCCGCGAGCACCTCGGCGCCATCGCGCCGCAGGTCCGCACCGCCTACCAGGCGGAGCAGAACGGCACGGGACACGCCGTCCGCATCGGTCTCGAAGAGCTGGGCGGCGTGGTCGACGGCACTGTCATCGTGGTCTGCGGCGACACCCCGCTGCTGACCGGCGCCACGCTCCAGAAGCTGGCCGCCACGCACGGCACCGACGGCAACGCCGTGACCGTGCTGACCGCCGAGGTGCCGGACGCGACGGGTTACGGCCGCATCGTGCGCGACGGTGCGAACGGCGCGGTCACCGCGATCGTCGAGCACAAGGACGCCACGGAGTCGCAGCGCGCGATCCGTGAGATCAACTCGGGGGTCTTCGCCTTCGACGGCCGGCTCCTCTCGGAAGCGCTGGGCAAGGTGCGCACGGACAACAGTCAGGGCGAGGAGTACCTGACGGACGTGCTGGGGATCCTGCGTGAGGCCGGGCACCGGGTGGGCGCGGCCGTGGCCGAGGACCACGAGGAGATCGCGGGGATCAACAACCGCGTACAACTGGCGCAGGCGCGTCGTACGTTGAACGACCGGTTGCTGACGGCGGCGATGCTCGACGGGGTCACTGTCGTGGATCCGGCTTCGACGTGGGTCGACGCGACGGTGACGTTCGAGCGGGACGCGGTGGTGCATCCGGGTACGCAGCTGCACGGTGCCACGCATCTGGCGAAGGGTGCCGAGGTGGGGCCGAACTCGCGGCTGACGGACACGAAGGTGGGTCCGGGGGCCCGGGTCGACAACAGTGTCGCGGTCGGCGCGGAGGTCGGGGAGCGGGCGAGTGTCGGCCCGTTCGCGTATCTGCGGCCGGGCACCCGGCTTGGGACGGCTTCCAAGGCGGGTACGTATGTGGAGATGAAGAACGCGACGGTCGGTGAGGGTTCGAAGGTGCCGCACCTGTCGTACGTGGGTGACGCGACGATCGGTGAGTACTCCAACATCGGCGCGGCGAGTGTCTTCGTGAACTATGACGGTGAGGCGAAGCACCACACGACGGTGGGGTCTCACTGTCGTACGGGGTCGGACAACATGTTTGTGGCTCCTGTCACGGTCGGGGACGGTGCTTACACCGCCGCCGGGTCTGTGATCACGAAGGACGTGCCGGCGGGTTCGCTGGCCGTTGCGCGGGGCCAGCAGCGGAATATCGAGGGCTGGGTGGCCCGCAAGCGTCCGGGGAGCGCGGCGGCGAAGGCGGCCGAGGCGGTGTCCCGGGAGGCGGACGGCGCAAGCTGACCGGAAACAGGTGCGTCTGACACGGCGTACCGTGATAGGTGCACACATTCGGCCGACTCGTCGCATCGGGACGCGTGAGTACGGCAGCGGGAAGAACTCTCTGAGGAGACAGTGCTGTGACCGGGATCAAGACGACCGGCGAGAAGAAGTTGATGCTCTTCTCCGGCCGCGCCCACCCCGAGTTGGCCGAGGAGGTCGCACACAAGCTGGGTGTCGGCATCGTGCCGACGAAGGCCTTCGATTTCGCCAATGGCGAGATCTACGTCCGCTACCAGGAGTCGGCGCGTGGCGCCGACTGCTTCTTGATCCAGAGCCACACCGCTCCGATCAATAAGTGGATCATGGAGCAGTTGATCATGATCGACGCGCTGAAGCGCGCGTCGGCCCGCTCCATCACCGTCATCGTGCCGTTCTACGGTTACGCGCGTCAGGACAAGAAGCACCGCGGGCGTGAACCGATCTCGGCGCGCCTGATCGCCGACCTGATGAAGACCGCGGGCGCCGACCGCATCCTCACGGTCGACCTGCACACCGACCAGATCCAGGGCTTCTTCGACGGACCGGTGGACCACCTGTTCGCGCTGCCGATCCTCGCGGACTACGTGGGCGCGAAGGTGGACCGCTCGAAGCTGACGGTGGTCTCCCCCGATGCCGGCCGCGTCCGTGTGGCCGACCGCTGGTGCGACCGTCTGGGCGCGCCGCTGGCGATCGTCCACAAGCGTCGTGACAAGGATGTGGCGAACCAGGTCACCGTGCATGAGGTGGTCGGTGAGGTGCAGGGCCGCGTGTGTGTCCTGGTCGACGACATGATCGACACGGGTGGCACGATCTGTGCCGCGGCGGACGCGCTGTTCGCGCACGGTGCGGAGGACGTCATCGTGACGGCGACGCACGGTGTGCTGTCGGGTCCGGCTGCGGACCGGCTGAAGAACTCGAAGGTGAGCGAGTTCGTGTTCACGGACACGCTGCCGACGCCGGGTGAGCTGGAGCTGGACAAGATCACGGTGCTGTCGATCGCGCCGACGATCGCGAACGCGGTGCGTGAGGTGTTCGAGGACGGTTCGGTGACGAGCCTCTTCGAGGAGCAGTAAAGATCCTTTTGGGTGTGGCCTCCCCGCCGGGTAGACTCACGGAGTTGCTCGGCGAGGGAGGCCGCACCCGTTTCTGATGAAACACGGTGTGTGGCGGTCCGTTATCGACGCGCTCTTCGTAGCAGGCCAGTCGTATGGCCGGGTAACCCCATCCGACACCTGTTGTACGAGGAGTGCACATGTCCGAGGTCAAGATTTCCGCCGAGGTCCGTACGGAGTTCGGCAAGGGCGCTTCGCGCCGCGTCCGCCGCGAGAACAAGGTTCCCGGCGTTCTTTACGGTCACGGTGCCGAGCCGGTCCACCTGACCCTGCCGGGCCACGAGCTGCTGCTCGCCCTGCGTACGCCGAACGTCCTGATCTCCCTGGACGTCGACGGCAAGACGCAGCTGGCCATCCCGAAGGCCGTGCAGCGTGACGCTCTCCGTCAGGGCATCCTGAAGCACGTCGACCTGCTGCTCGTGCGCAGCGGCGAGAAGGTCACGGTCGAGATCCCGGTCCACACCGAGGGTGAGCTGGCCCCGGGCAGCAACCTGCTTGAGCACGTGCTGAACACGCTGCCGGTCGAGGCCGAGGCCACGCACATCCCGACCGAGGTCACGGTCTCCATCGCGGGTCTGGACGCCGGTGCGTCCATCCTCGCCAAGGACATCCCGCTGCCGTCCGGTTCCAAGCTGGCGATCGACGAGGACGCGGTCGTCATCCAGGTCATGGCCGCGCAGGCCGAGGAGGCCCCGGCCGAGGGTGCCGCCGAGGGCGACGCGTCCGCCGAGGCCTGATCCTCGCGACGTACATCCGGCACGGCAGCCGCCGCTCCCTCGGGGGCGGCGGCTGCCGCGTATGTAAGGAGACATGCACGTGACGACCGACGCCAACGTCAATGCGCCGTGGCTGATCGCGGGTCTCGGTAATCCGGGTCCGGAGTACGCCATGAACCGGCACAACGTGGGTTTCATGGTGGCCGACCTGCTGGCGCAGCGCGTCGGCGGCAAGTTCAAACGGGCCGCGAAGGCGCAGGCCCAGGTGGTGGAGGGCCGGATCGGGGCGCCGGGTCCGGCGAGCCGTCGGGTGATCCTGGTGAAGCCGATGTCGTACATGAACGTCTCGGGTGGTCCGGTGACGGCGCTGCGTGACTTCTACAAGGTGCCGACGGAGCACATCGTGGCGGTCCACGACGAGCTGGACATCGACTACGGCACGTTGCGGCTGAAGCTGGGTGGCGGCGACAACGGCCACAACGGTCTGAAGTCGATGACGAAGGCGATGGGTGCGGACTACCACCGGGTGCGGTTCGGGATCGGGCGGCCGCCGGGGCGGATGCAGGTGGCGGACTTCGTGCTGAAGGACTTCTCCTCGGCGGAGCGCAAGGAGCTGGACTATTTCGTGGACCGGGCGGCCGACGCGGTGGAGGCCCTGGTCATCGAGGGCCTGGAGCGCGCGCAGGGCACGTACAACTCCTGAGCAATATCAGGGGGCGCGCCCTGTAAGGGGCGCCCCGCGAGGAGCGCCCCGAAGGGGCGCGGGGAACCGCGCGACCAGCCCCCACGCGCCCGCAGGACTCAGCCGGTGTTCCGGAGCCCGGCCGCGACACCGTTGACGGTGAGCAGCAACGCCCGCCCCAGCAACGGATCGGGCTCCTGGCCGGCGGCCGCCGCGTCCCGCTGCCGCTTGAGCAGCGCGACCTGAAGGTACGAGATCGGGTCGAGGTAGGCGTCGCGGATGGCGAAGGTCCGCTGGAGGGCCGGGTGGGAGCCGAGCAGCTCGTCGCCGCCGGTGATCCGCAGGACCTCGCGGACGGTCAGCTCGTGTTCTTCCTGGATCATGGCGAAGACGTGCTTCAGCTCATCCGGGACGAGCGTGTCGACGTAATGCCGTGCGATGCGCAGGTCGGTCTTGGCGAGGGTCATCTCGACGTTGGAGATGAAGTTGCGGAAGAAGTGCCAGTGGTCGTGCATCTCGTCGAGCACGGTGTCGAGCCCGGCTTCGCGCAGCGCCTTGAGGCCTGACCCGACGCCGAACCAGCCGGGCACGATCTGCCGTGACTGGGTCCAGCCGAAGACCCACGGGATGGCGCGCAGGCCGTCGAGCGAGACGCCCGAGCCGGGGCGGCGGGAGGGCCGGGAGCCGAGGTGCAGGTCGGCGAGCTGGTCGACCGGGGTCGACGCGAGGAAGTACGTCGGCAGGTCCGGGTCCTCGACCAGCTTGCGGTACGCGGAGTGGGCGGCGTCGGAGACGACGTCCATGGCGGCGTCCCAGCGGGCGAGGGCCTCGTCGGACTGGCGCGGGGCGGTGTGCAGGGCGGAGGCCTGGAGGGTGGCCGCGACGGTCAGTTCCAGGTTCTCGCGGGCCAGTGAGGGCACGAGGTACTTGTCGGAGATGACCTCGCCCTGCTCGGTCACCTTGATCTCGCCCTCCAGGGTGCCCCAGGGCTGGGCGAGGATGGCGTCGTGGGAGGGGCCGCCGCCGCGGCCGACGGTGCCGCCGCGGCCGTGGAAGAGGCGCAGGCGTACGCCGTAGCGGTGCGCGACGTCACGCAGCCGCCGCTGGGCGCGGTGGATCTCCCACTGGCTGGTGGTGATGCCGCCGAACTTGGAGGAGTCGGAGTACCCGAGCATGACCTCCTGGACGTCGCCCCGGAGCGCGACCAGACGCCGGTACGAGGGGTCGGCGAGCATCTCGTCGAGGATGACGTCGGCGGCGCGCAGTTCGTCGGTGGTCTCCAGGAGCGGCACGATGCCGATCTTGGCCCAGCCGGCATGGAGGTCGATGAGGCCGGCCTCGCGGGCGAGGACGGCGGCGGCGAAGACGTCGTCGGCGCCCTGGCACATCGAGATGATGTACGACTCGATGACCTCGGGTCCGAAGACTTCGAGGGCCTTCTTGACGGTGAGGAAGACGCCGAGGGTCTTCTCTCCGGCGGCGTCGAGCGGGGCGGGCGACGGGGCGAGGGGACGCCGCGAGCGGAGCTCCTTGGCGAGGAGCTTCTGGCGGTACTCGCGGGGCATGTCCGCGTAGCGCCAGGACTCCTCGCCGAGGCGGTCGAAGAGCTGGCCGAGCGCGTGGTGGTGGGCGTCGGCGTGCTCACGTACGTCCATGGTGGCGAGCTGGAGGCCGAACGCGGCGAGGGTGCGGATGGTGCGGTTCATCCGGCCGTCGGCGAAGAGGGCGCCCTTGTGTTCGCGCAGGGAGGTCTGGATGAGCGTGAGGTCTTCGAGCAGCTCGCTGGTGCCGAGGTAGTCGCGGCCGGGTACGTGGGCGGTGCCCTTGGCGAGGCGCTGCTTGGTGTTCTCCAGCTTCTGCCGGATGCAGGTGGCCTTGAGGCGGTAGGGCTCTTCGGCGTTGAGGCGCTTGTAGCGGGGGCTGATCTCGGGGAGGCGCTCCAGGTCCGCCTGGAGGGAGGCCTTCAGCTCGTCGGTGGCTCCGGTGTAGCGGATGGAGTTGGAGAGGAAGCCGCGCAGCTCGTCGATCATGTCGAGCGCGTCGTTGATGCCGTGCTCGTGCTGGAGGATCAGGACGTCCCAGGTGACGGCGGGCGTCACGTTGGGGTTGCCGTCGCGGTCGCCGCCGATCCAGGTGCCGAAGGTGAGGGGGCGGGTGCCTTCGGGGAGCTGGACGCCGACGCGTTCCAGTTCGGCGGTGAGGTCTTCGAGTACGTCGCCGACGGCGCCGGCGTGGAGCTCGTCGAGGTAGTAGATGGCGTTGCGGGCCTCGTCGGTGGGCTCGGGGCGGACGACGCGCAGTTCGTCGGTCTGCCAGACGAGGTCGATGTTCTCGGCCAGTCGGGTGTCGTGGCGGCGCCGGTCGGAGTCGATGACCGGGGTCTCCAGGAGTTCGGCGACGCGGCGGAGCTTGTTGAGGACCGAGCGGCGGGCGGCCTCGGTGGGGTGCGCGGTGAAGACGGGCCGCACGTTGAGGTGCTGCACGGTCTGGCGCAGGTGTTCGGGGTCGGCGTCCTTGAGGCGGTCCGCGGTGCGGGCGAGGAGGCCGCCCTCGGCGGCGCGGCGGGCGCGCAGCTCGCGGCCGCGGTGGACCTGCTCGGTGACGTTCGCCAGGTGGAAGTAGGTGGAGAAGGCGCGGACCAGCTTGGCGGCGGTCTCCAGTTCGGTGCCGCCGAGCAGCTTGGCGGCGGCCTCGCCGTCCTCGCGCGTCAGGCGGCGGACCTTCTCGACCAGTTCGAGGAGTTCGGGACCCTCCTGGCGTACGAGGGTCTCGCCCAGCAGGTCGCCGAGGCGGCGGATGTCGGCGCGCAGCTCGGTGCTGGCGGGGCTGGTGGCCTGTCGGCCCTGGTCGTCGGCACTGCTCACAGGTGCGGCTCCTTGCAGTGTTTGAAGCTCATCTGGGAGGGGTCCCGGTAAGGATCCGGGGAGATTCAGAGCGGACCGCGCTGTCCGACCGGTTCCCAGGATATGTGTCACCGCGCGGCGCGGAAGTTCCGGCCACTTGCCGAGACGCGCCGCGCTGCCATACTTACGACGCCGTAGGTTACGGAACCGTAGGAAGCGGAACCCGTACCTGTGCACCTTCTCTCCGACCTTGACCTCGACCCCCTGGGGGACGTGCCCATGACGACAGCTTCCGATGCGCCTTCCGAGACCGATGTGATCGACGACGCTCCCGTCCTCAGGGCGGCGGCTTCCGACGAACCGCTTCCTGACGCGACGCTGGGCGGTGAGCAGAAGCGGTCCCTGGAACAGCTGGCGCTGCTCCTGTTCATCGTCGTCCCGTTCCTCGCCGTGCTGGCGGCGGTGCCGCTGGCGTGGGGATGGGGGGTGAGCTGGCTGGATCTGGGCCTGCTCGTCTTCATGTACTACCTGGGGTGCCACGGCATCACGATCGGCTTCCACCGCTATTTCACGCACGGTTCCTTCAAGGCGAAGCGCCCGCTGCGGATCGCGCTGGCGGTCGCCGGTTCGATGGCCGTGGAGGGTCCGGTGGTGCGCTGGGTGGCCGACCACCGCAAGCATCACAAGTTCTCGGACGCCGAGGGCGACCCGCATTCGCCGTGGCGCTTCGGTGAGACGGTCCCGGCCCTGATGAAGGGCCTGTGGTGGGCGCACATCGGCTGGATGTTCGACGAGGAGCGGACGCCGCAGGACAAGTACGCGCCGGACCTGGTCAAGGACCCGGCGATCCGCCGGATCTCCCGGCAGTTCCTGTTCTGGACGATCGTGTCGCTGGCGATCCCGCCGCTGGTGGGCGGTCTGGTGACGATGTCGTGGTGGGGCGCGTTCACGGCGTTCTTCTGGGGCTCGCTGGTCCGCGTGGCGCTGCTGCACCACGTGACGTGGTCGATCAACTCCATCTGTCACGCGGTCGGCAAGCGTCCCTTCAAGTCCCGGGACCGCTCGGGCAACGTGTGGTGGCTGGCGGTCCTGTCGTGCGGCGAGTCCTGGCACAACCTCCACCATGCCGACCCGACGTCCGCGCGGCACGGCGTGATGAAGGGCCAGCTGGACTCCTCGGCGCGGATCATCCGCTGGTGCGAGCGGCTCGGCTGGGCGTACGACGTGCGGTGGCCGTCGAAGTCGCGCATCGACTCCCGCCGACAGCCGCAGGGCGCTGACGCGGCATGATGGACGACGTGGCGACCGACTCCAGCAACACCAGCCCTGCCGGCAAAGAGAAGCAGCCCCGGCGCACCCGCCGGACCCGGATGACGGGTGCGGAGCGCCGGGAGCAGTTGCTGGACATCGGCCGCACGCTCTTCGCCTCGAAGGGCTTCGAGGGCACGTCGGTGGAGGAGATCGCGGCGAAGGCCGGGGTCTCCAAGCCGGTGGTGTACGAGCACTTCGGCGGCAAGGAGGGCCTGTACGCGGTGGTCGTGGACCGGGAGATGCGTCAGCTCCTGGACATGGTGACGGGCGCGCTCACCGCCGGGCATCCGCGGGAGCTGCTGGAACAGGCCGCGTTCGCCCTGCTGGACTACATCGATACGTATACGGACGGCTTCCGCATCCTGGTCCGCGACTCGCCCGTGGCGCAGTCCACGGGCACCTTCGCCTCCCTCATCTCCGACATCGCCACGCAGGTGGAGGACATCCTGGGGCAGGAGTTCAAGGGCCGCGGCTTCGACCAGAAGCTGGCGCCGCTGTACGCGCAGGCGCTGGTCGGCATGGTCGCGCTGACGGGGCAGTGGTGGCTGGACGTCCGCAAGCCGAAGAAGGCGGAGGTGGCGGCGCACCTCGTGAACCTGGCGTGGCACGGCTTGGACGGCCTGGAGCCGAAGCCGCGGCTGATAGGGCACAGGAAGAGCTGACGGCTCCCGGAAACGGGGGGGCGCTCAGCTGCGCGTGATGTCCTCGCCGATGGTGAACCCCTTGGCGGGGCCGCTCGGAATCACCGCCTCGGTGCCGTACGGGACGCGGTGCGCCTCCTCGTAGGTCGCCTTCTTCGGGTCGGGCAGCGACAGGACGTGGACGGCACCGTCCTCGTCGAAGTCGTCGACGATCACATAGACGGGGATGCCCGCACGGGCGTACTCGCGGCGCTTGCGCACCCGGTCCCGCTCGATGTTGCGGCGGCCGGGTGACACGACCTCGACGACCATGGCGACTCCGGAGGCGTCGACGCCGAGGTCTTCTTCGTCGGGGATCTCGTCGAGGTCTTCGGGGGCGAGGAAGACGTCGGGGATCCAGGCTTTTTGGCGGTGGACGACGTTGACGTCCTGGTACGCCGCGTAGTCACCGCCTGCCAAATGGCGGTTCAGCGCGCGGCTGAGACGGTTGCTGAGCACGCCGTGACGACGGCGACCGGTAGGCGACACCTCGATGGCTCCCTCGATGATCTCGGCGCGGTAGCCCTCGGGGAGATCCATGGCCTTCCACGCCTGCCACAGGACCTCGTCCAAGTCGGATACCGGGTTGTCCACCACGGGAGTCACCTCATGTGCGAGAGCGGTCATCGTGCAGCACCTCCTCCATCAGTGTGGGCGCGGGCGCCACTGCGGCACAAGCGACACCGCGACGCTAGGGCGCACGACGCGCCCTCACCCGGAGAGCCCCGTGCCTTCACTCAAAAGTGCGAGTTCAGGCCAAGGGTTCGAGGACCCGCGCCACCACGAACACCCGCCGGAAGGGGAGCACCGTGCCCCCGCCCCCGGGAATCGCCGGGTAGGCCTCGCGCAGCAGGGCCCCGTACTCCGTCAGGAAGGCGTTCAGCGCCTCCTCGTCGTCCGCGAGTGCCGTCAGGACCGGGCGCAGGCCTGTGCCCTTGAGCCAGTCCAGGACCGGGTCATCGCCCTCCAGGACGTGCAGGTACGTCGTCTCCCACGCGTCGACCTCGCAGCCCGGCCCTGCCAGCCGCTCCAGGTACGCGCCGGGTGTCAGCACAGCGTCCGCGTGCCGCAGGCGTCCGCCGAGCCGTCCCCGCCACCGCGCGGACTCGCACAGGTCCCGCATCAGCACATGGCTGGGGGCGTCGAAGTTGCCGGGGACCTGGAAGGCGAACGTACCGCCGGGTGTGAGCGCGCGGAGCCAGGTGGGGAAGGCGTCCGCGTGGCCGCGCACCCACTGCAGGGTGGCGTTGGAGAGGAGCAGGTCGTACGTCCCGGGAGCCGGCGTCCAGTCGGTGGCGTCGGCGGGGGCGAAGTCCAGGCGGCCGCCGCCCGGCGTGGGTCCCGCGTACTGCTCGGCCTCGGCCAGCATGGCCGGGGAGTTGTCGAAGCCGGTGATGTGCGCGTCGGGCCAGCGCTGTGCGAGGAGCCGCGTGACGTTGCCGGGCCCGCAGCCGAGGTCGGCGATCCGCGGCGGGCCGCCTTGGGGGCGGGGAGGGTCGGGGACGCGGGCCAGCAGGTCGGCGAAGGGCCGTGCGCGGTGGCCACAGTGGCGCAGGTACTGGCGCGGATCCCAGGTGGCGGCGGCTTCCGCGGCGGGCATGAGGGGCCTCCTCGATGACGGCGGCGGTGGGGTGCAGACCCTTCCCGCGCCATCCTCGACCCTCGCATATCTTGACGTCAAGAGACTTCACGTCGACAGACCCCCTACACTGATCGTCATGGAGGACGAGGTCGATCGGCTGGTCGCGGCGTGGCGCAGAGAGCGCCCGGACCTCGACGTGGAGCCGCTTGAGGTGCTCAGCCGCGTGAGCAGGCTCGCGCGCCATCTGGACCGCGCCCGCAGACTCGCCTTCTCCGAGCACCAGCTGGAGCCGTGGGAGTTCGACGTCCTCACCTCGCTGCGGCGCGCGGGCGCGCCCTATCAGCTCTCCCCCGGTCAGCTCCTGACGCAGACCCTGGTGACGTCCGGGACGATGACCAACCGCATCGACCGCCTCGCGAAGAAGGGCCTCGTCGAGCGTCTGCCCGACCCCAGCGACCGGCGCGGTGTGCTCGTGCGCCTCACCGCCGAGGGACGGGACCGCGCCGACCAGGCCCTGGCCGGGCTCCTGGAGCAGGAGCGGGCGATCCTCGGCGAGCTCTCCCGCGCCCAGCGGGGCGAACTGGCGGGGCTGCTACGCCAGTTGACCGCCCCGTTCGACAACATCCCCGGCTAGGTCGACCGGGCCGACACCGGCGCGGCGGGCGAGTGCGACCGCCGCGAGTGTGGAGTGCACGCCCAGCTTTCCCAGGACGTTCTGCATGTGCGTACGCACGGTGTGCGGGGAGAGGAAGAGGCGTTCGGCGACGGCCTTCCTGCCCAGGCCCGCCACCATGCAGCGCAGCACCTCGCGCTCGCGCGGGGTCAGGGACTCCACGAGCCGCTCGGACTCGGTGCGGTGTTTGCGGGCGGCGGTCAGTTCGCGCAGGACGCCGGTGAGCAGGGCGGCCGGCAGGTGCGTCTCCTCCCGCAGGACGCCCCGGACGACGGTGAGCAGGCGCGAGAGCGAGCAGTCCTTGGCGACCCAGCCACAGGCGCCTGCCTGGAGGGCGAGGGCCGCGCGCCGCGGGTCGTCCTTCTCGGCGAGTACCACCGTGCGGACGGCGGGATGCCCTGTGCGGACGCCCGCGACCAGGGAGATGCCGTCGACGAGCCCCTCGGCGTTGCTGTCCTGGACGGGAACCGCGGGCCGAGAGCCGTTCAGGGCGCTCGCGGTGGCGCCGAGGTCGGCGTCGACGAGCAGCACGTCGTATCTGCGGCCTTCGGCGACCGACCGCTCCAGGCAGCGCAGCGCGGCGGGCCCGCTGCCCGCCGCGGACACCTCCACGTCGGGCTCGGCCGCCAGCGCCGCGGCCAGCGACTCGGCGAAGATGCGATGGTCGTCGACGACCAGAACTCGGATGCGAACCATAGAAAACCCCCTCCCCCGCGCTCCCGCAAGGAGCAGGGGATACCCCCGTCGAATACGTCGGGGAACGATCCGCGGGGTCCGGCGTCCGGAACGGGGGTCGCCGCGGTCGCACGGCCGCCGCCGCGCGTGCCCGCGCCCACCCCCATGCCGGGCGTCGCACCCGACTGTCTCGCCCCCTGATCGGTGCCGGCCCCCACCGGCACTGTTCTTCAGAGTAGGGCCGCACGCCAGGAGCGGAAGGTGATTTGCAGAACTGATTGTCCGGCGCGTTTATGGTGAGCCGTATGTTTCGCATGGAGACAGGAGTCGACAAAGAGCGGCTGGCTCTGCTTCGTTCGCGGCTCGCGGAGACGAACACGGCGGCCTCCCCTCGGCTCCGGGCCCTGCGGGGCACGGTCGACGACCAGGAAGTCCCGCTGGCGCTCTGGGCGTTGGACGCGGCGGGTGACCTCGCCGCCGGTCTCGCCGGGCATACCTGGGGCCGCTGGCTGCACGTGGACCTGCTCTGGGTCGACGACCGCTGTCGCGGCACGGGCCTCGGCACCCGCCTGCTCGCCGAGGCGGAACGCGTCGCCCGCGAGGAGCGGGACTGCGTGGCCTCGCGGGTGGATACGTGGGACTTCCAGGCGCCGGGGTTCTACCGCGGTCAGGGGTACGAGCTGGTGTGCGTGATCCCCGACTACCCCGAGGGCGTCAAGGAGTTCACGCTCACCAAGCGGCTGGGGCCTTCAGCGTGACGCGGCCACCGCGCCTCCTTCGCCTTCGCGGGTGGCCTCGGACGATCTGCCGGCACTCATCTGTCACCGCGCTGTCGCGCGAACCGCGTCCATCTCGGCCCACACGGTCAGGCCGCCGGGTGCGCCGTACCGCCCCCACCGATCAGCGAGCGCTGAGACGATCAGCAGTCCTCGACCGGACTCGGACTCTCCCTCTTCCGGGGCACCCACTTCCAGGAAGCCTTCTTCCGCCACATGCAAGCCGTCCTGCCCCTCGTCCGTGACACTGAGCGTCACGGTCCGGTCGGCGAGAGCCAGGACCACAGTGACCGTCTCGGCACCGGCATGCTCAAGAGCATTGGTGACGAGTTCACTGGTGATCACCTCCAGGGTTTCCACCTGGTCTTGCAACAGCCCCCAGGAGCGAGCGGTATCCCGGACGTACCGGCGGGCGGCCGGAGTTGAGGTCAGATCCGTGCCGGGCAGCCTGCGCATGGACAGTATCTGCGGGGCAGGCCGGGACACGGCCCTGCACGGAGCCGGGCGCGGTCCGGCGAAGTGGGCGACCCGGCTCTCGGCGATGAGCAACGCGTCACCCAGCGCACAGGCCAGTTGGGCAGTCAGCGACGCAGGTTGGGGCCCTGTTGCGTCGGGCTCAGCAAGAACACTCCGGGCGCGCGCCAGCAGCCGACGCACCAAGGTGAGTTGTACGGCAGCCACATGGTCCGCGCACCCGGAAGTCATGTCGCCGCACAGGCCACCGTCCAGCTCCTCGAAGTCGTAGACCATCACGCCACCTCCAGCGCGCGATGGATATTGCGCGCATCAAGGTCGATGCCATACGTGGCACACCACAGGGTGTCGCGGCGCAACCGCTGCAGCCGGGCCTTCTCCTCGTCCTCGCACGCTGCCAGATAGGGGCGGATCAACCTGGAGGCCGCGCCGTCGAGAGGCTCGTGCCAGCACCGTACGGTTGCGGCCACGGGCGGACAGGGCCGGGCTGTGGGCATCACTTGGGGTGAGTTCTTCGGCGCCTGCTGGACCTTGCGTCCGGCACGGTGGCGCCCGCGCGGGACACGGAACACGCTTGCGTAGTCGGCGATCCGACTCATCAATCCCCGCCTCCACAGATCACCGACAGCTTGCAAGGGCATGGGCGCTCCTCTCACAGGTGCAGACACGCACCACCGACCACCACGCTGGGCGACAGGACGACCACCCACCGTGCTCGTTGAACACCATGCCATTGAATTTCAACCATCGATAGTCAGTTGGCTCGACCTCCCCCCAACAAGGTGAACTTCACAGGATGGGCCGACAGTGCCGGTGCTGCGTACGCTCCGTGCATGGGCTCCCCGACGAAGGGACCACAGTGACGATGACTGCCGAGCCGGAGACGAAATAGTGACGGTACGAGGATCAGCGGGACCCGCTGGCCGCATGCAGATTGCGCGCGGGCTCAGGGCGCTGCGCACCCGGGCCAACCTCACACAGTCCGAAGTGGCCAAACGCGCAGGTGTCTCCATCGGGACCGTGAACCGGTACGAGACATGGCAGGACCGAGCCAAGCTCAGGGTGCCCACAGTGACGGCGCTTGCCGACACCTGCGGCGCTACGTCCCAGGAGCGGGACACGCTGATCCGACTCGTCCGTAATCAGGAGAACGGTTGGTGGATGGACCATCCCGCCGTCCCCGAGGTAATGGACCCGCTGCTGTCTTTCGAGGATGTCGCCACATACGAACACGTCTTCGCGAACGCACTGGTCCCGGGACTCCTCCAAACTCCTCGATATGCCCTCGCGTTGCATGAGGCGCAGGATGTCCGCACAGAGGCGGACGTGATCGCGGACAAGGTGGACGCCCGCATCAAGCGCCAGGCAATCCTCGAACGCTCCCCCGCCCTGCACCTGTGGGTGGTCCTCGACGATGCGGTACTCCGACGGACCGTGGGCGGCACAGACGTCATGGCCGAACAGATCGGCCACCTCCACGCCATGGCACAACGACCCAACGTGGACATTCAGGTACTCCAGTTCGCGGCGGGCGCCCACGCGGCAGGCTCCGGCGGTCACTTCCTGGTCCTCGGGCGTGATGATGCGGGTGACCCGCTCAGCAGCATGAACGTGGTCTACCTGGAGCTCCACAAGCGAGGGCTCTATCTCGACGCACCTACTGAGGTGCAGAACTACAAGCTCATGTTTGACTACTTGCGATCACAAGCGGCCGACACATCGGTCAGCCTTGACCTGCTGGCTGCAGCACGACAGGAGCTCACCCGATGAACGAGGCGCCAAGCGACGCCCAGCTCGCAGCAGCAAGCTGGTTCAAGAGCAGTTACAGCGCGGCAGACAACGAATGCGTCGAGGTCGCCCACATCCAGTCGTGGGTGGGTGTACGCGACTCCAAGGACCTCCACCGGGACGGTATGGCCATAACGGCCGCGGCCTTCGCCGCGTTCGTCGAGAGTGTCAAGGCAGCGGAATGACTGGCCGACAGCATCCACGTCGCGTCCACCACTGGTGTGAACGGCGTGCACCGCCGTCCGCGCGCGAAGGCACGCGACCACGCCGTCGTAGCGCGCCTGCCTCACCTCCCGTGGGGCTCAAGCCGCGAACCCGAGAGCCAGCGCGGCGACGACCGGCGCCGCGTACACCAGGGGGAAGGGGATGTGTGCGTACCAGCGGGCCCGCGCCACCGTGATCACGGCTCCGGTGAAGTACAGGACCAGGGCGATGCCGGCCGCGACCCCGATGAACGGCACGGCCAGGCCGACGAGGAGGCCGACGGCGCCCGCGGCCTTGGCGAGGCCGAGCCAGGGCAGCCACGTCCGCGGGATGCCGTAGTCGGCCATGGGCTGGATGACCCACTTCGAGCGCAGGAAGACCGAGGCGGCCGAGAAGCCGGTCATCGCGGCGGCCAGGATGGTGACGACGACGTGAGCGGTGGACATCAGGGGTGCTCCTCAGCTGGCAGTCGCCGGGGCGCCTTCACGCCCCGGCCAAGGGGTTGTTCACTGCCATGACGAGTCGCGCCGCGCGAGTGTGACCGCTCGGCGCCATGAATCTCCTGGCGGCTTTCACGCCTCCCTGCGCGCCCCCGCCGACGCCACCGCGGGGAAGACCCGCGGCGCCGTCAAGCCCGCGGCGGCGAAGGACGCCAGGACGGCCGCGGTGACCTTGTCGGTGTCGTCCGTCTCGACCAGGACGATCGCCGAGCCGCCGAAGCCGCCGCCGGTCATCCGGGCGCCGAGCGCGCCCGCCTCGTTCGCGGTGTGCACGACCAGGTCCAGCTCCGGGCAGGAGATGCGCAGGTCGTCGCGGAGCGAGGCGTGGCCCTCGGTGAGGACGGGGCCGATCGCGCGGACGTCACCGGCGTCCAGGAGGCCGATGACCCGCTCGACGCGGTGGTCGTCGGAGACGATGTGGCGGACGTAGCGGCGGACCCTCTCGTCCGTCAACCTGCCGAGCGCGGCGGGCAGTTCCGCGTACGCGATGTCGCGCAGGTGGCTGACGCCGAGAGTGCGGGCGCCCTCCTCGCAGCCCGCGCGGCGCTCGGCGTAGGTGCCGTCGCCGAGCGCGTGCTTGACGCGGGTGTCGACGACGAGGAGACGCAGGCCGTGCGCCGCGAGGTCGAAGGGGACCTGGCGCAGGGACAGGTCGCGGCAGTCCAGGTGCAGGGCGTGTCCGTCGGTGCAGCAGGCGGACGCCGTCTGGTCCATGACGCCGCAGGGGACGCCGACGAAGGCGTTCTCGGCGCGCTGGGCGAGGACGGCCAGTTCGGGCCGGGTGAGGCCGAACCCGAACAGGTCGTCGAGGGCGAGCGCGGTGACCACTTCGAGGGCGGCCGACGACGACAGCCCCGCACCGGTCGGGACCGTCGAGGCCAGGTGCAGGTCGGCGCCGGTGACGGGGTGCCCGGCCTCCCGCAGCGCCCAGACGACCCCGGCGGGGTAGGCGGCCCAGCCGCCGTCGGAGAGCGGGGTCAGCTCGTCGACGCGCAGTTCGGCGAGCGGGGCGTCGAGGTCGGCGGAGTGCAGCCGCAGGACGCCGTCGGTGCGCGGGGAGACGGCGGCGACCGCCGTGTGCGGGAGGGCGAGCGGCAGCACGAAGCCTTCGTTGAAGTCCGTGTACTCGCCGATGAGGTTGACGCGGCCGGGCGCCGACCAGACGCCGTGCGGCGCGTACCCGTACAACTCCTCGAACTGCGTGGCGACTTCGGCTGCAGTGGCCATCAACTACCCCTTTCGCCGGGCGAAGGCCCAGGCGTCGGCGACGATGCCCGCGAGGTCCGGGCGGGACGGGTGCCAGCCGAGCTTTGCGCGCGCGGTGGCGGCGGAGGCGACGAGCACCGCCGGGTCGCCGTCGCGGCGCGGGGCCATCACCTCGGGGATGGGGTGCCCGGTGACCTGGCGGACGGTCTCGATGACCTGGCGCACGGAGAAGCCGTTGCCGTTGCCGAGGTTGCAGATGAGGTGCTCGCCGGGGGTGGCGGCGGCGACGGCGAGGAGGTGGGCCTCGGCGAGGTCGGCGACGTGGATGTAGTCGCGTACGCAGGTGCCGTCGTCGGTGGGGTAGTCGTCGCCGTAGACGCTGATCGCCTCGCGCCTGCCCTGGGCGACCTGGAGGACGAGCGGGATGAGGTGCGACTCGGGGTCGTGGCGCTCGCCGAACTCGCCGTAGGCACCGGCGACGTTGAAGTAGCGCAGGGAGACGGCGGCCAGGCCGTGGGCGGTGGCCTCGCCGGTGATCATGTGGTCGACGGCGAGCTTCGAGGCGCCGTAGGGGGAGGTGGGGGCGGTGGGGTCGGTCTCCGTGATGGGGGTGCTGACCGGTTCGCCGTAGGTGGCGGCCGTCGAGGAGAAGACGAGCCTGCGCACGTCGGCGTCGCGCATGGCGGCGAGCAGCGCCATGGTGCCGCCGACGTTGTTGTCCCAGTACTTCTCGGGCTTGGCGACGGACTCGCCGACCTGCGAGAAGGCGGCGAAGTGCAGGACGGCGTCGAAGGAGGAGTCCAGCCATTTGGCGGCGTCCCTGATGTCGCCCTCGATGAAGGCGGCACCGGCGGGGACGCCCTCGCGGAAGCCGGTCGAGAGGTTGTCGAGGACCGTCACCTCGCGGCCGGCCTCGATCAAATGCTGGGCCACCACGCTTCCGACATAGCCCGCCCCACCGGTGACCAGGTACTTACCGCTCATGAACTCGCTACCTCTCGCAGTCGCTCGGCCGCGGCTTCCGGCGGCACGTCGTTGATGAACACGCTCATGCCGGATTCGGAACCCGCGAGGAACTTCAGCTTGCCCGAAGTGCGGCGGATCGTGAAAAGTTCGAGGTGGAGGGCGAAATCATCACGGTTGATCCCGTCATGTCCCTCCAGGGCCGTGAAGGGTGCCTGGTGCCAGGCGGCGATGTACGGGGTGGGGTTCTCGGTCGGTCCGAAGATCCGGTCGAAGCGCCTGAGGAGTTCCAGATAGACCTGGGGGAACTCTGTGCGCGCCCCCTCGTCGAGCCCGAGCAGGTCGGGCACCCGGCGCTTGGGGTAGAGGTGCACCTCGTAGGGCCAGTGGGCGGCATAAGGGACGAAGGCCAGCCAGTGCTCCGCCTCCAGGACGACCCGTTCGCCCGCGCTCTCCTTGGCGACGATGTCGTCGAAGAGGTTGTGGCCACCGGAGGCCTCCTTGAACGCGGCGAGTGAGCGCAGCGCCAGCTCGGTGCGGGGCGTGACGAACGGATAGGCGTAGATCTGCCCGTGCGGGTGGCCGAGGGTCACACCGATTTCGGCGCCGCGGTTCTCGAAGCAGAACACCTGCTCGACGGCAGGCAGGTGGGACAGCTCGGCGGTGCGGTCGGTCCAGGCCTCCAGGACGAGTGCGGCCTGCTCGTGGGTGAGGTCGGCGAAGGACGAGGCGTGGTCGGAGGTGAAGCAGACCACCTCGCAGCGGCCCGCGTCGCCCGCGAGCGAGGGGAAGCGGTTCTCGAAGACGACGACGTCGTACGAGGAGTCGGGGATCTCGCTGAGCCGGCCCTGCGGAGGGGCACAGGGGGCACTCGTCGGCCGGCGGGTGGTAGGTGCGGCCCTGGCGGTGCGAGGCGATGGCCACGGAGTCACCGAGGAGGGGGTCGCGGCGGATCTCCGACGCCGTGGAGACGGGGTCGAGCGGGCGCCGGTCTACGGCCTCGCGGACCGCGTCGTCGCGCACGTCGTAGTAGATGAGCTCACGACCGTCGGCGAGACGGGTCGAGGTCTTCTTCACGTCCGGGGCTCCTCACCACCCACCCAACAGAACCGAACACAACAAACCACGCCAAGGCAGGAGCGTCAACTGGTCGATCACAATCAAACAAAAAACATCAACAGAACTGTTCAATTATCGCGGCGAGCGGCGTAGGTTCCCCTCTGATCCGTTCGCGCGACGAAGCGAGTTCCTCCATGCAGTCCCCCACACAAACCCTGGCCGAGGGACTTCGGCTGCCCACCAACGGCCTCGACTACGCGATCCTCGCGATCTACTTCGCCGTGGTCCTCGGCATCGGCTTCGCCGCCCGGCGCTCCGTGAAGACCAGCCTCGACTTCTTCCTCTCGGGCCGCTCCCTGCCCGCCTGGGTCACCGGCCTCGCCTTCGTCGCCGCGAACCTCGGCGCCACCGAGATCCTCGGCATGGCGGCCACCGGCGCGCAGTACGGCGTCGCCGTCGTCCACTGGTACTGGATCGGCGCCATCCCGGCCATGGTCTTCCTGGGCCTGGTCATGATGCCGTTCTACTACCGCAGCAAGGTCCGCTCCGTCCCGGAGTTCCTGCTCCAGCGCTTCGACACGTCGGCGCACCTGCTCAGCTCGGCCCTCTTCGCCTTCGCGGCGATACTCATCGCGGGCGTGAACCTCTACGCCCTGTCGATCGTCGTCGAGGCGCTGCTGGGCTGGCCGCAGTGGGTGGCGATCGTCGTGGCGGGGCTGTTCGTGCTCGCGTACATCACCATCGGCGGCCTCTCCTCGGCGATCTACAACGAAGTGCTCCAGTTCTTCGTGATCCTGGCCGCGCTCATCCCGATCTGCGTCATCGGCCTGAAGAAGGTCGGCGGCTGGGACGGCCTGAGCGGCTCCATCGAGAAGCAGCACGGCGGCGACTTCCTCACCGCCTGGGGCGGCACCGGCATCGGCGACGCCAACCCGCTCGGCGCCAACTGGCTGACGATCATCCTCGGCCTCGGCTTCGTGCTCTCCTTCGGCTACTGGACGACGAACTTCGCCGAGGTGCAGCGCGCCCTGTCCGCGAAGAACCTCAGCGCCGCCCGGCGCACCCCGCTGATCGCCGCCTTCCCGAAGATCTTCATCGTCTTCCTGGTGATGATCCCGGGCCTGGTCGCGGCGGTCCTGGTCCCGAAGATCGGCACGGCGGGCTCCGATCTGACGTACAACGACGCGATCCCCTACCTCATGCAGGAGTTGCTGCCCAACGGCGTCCTCGGCATCGCGGTGACCGGTCTGCTCGCCGCGTTCATGGCGGGCATGGCCGCGAACGTCTCCTCCTTCAACACCGTCTTCACGTACGACATCTGGGCCAAGTACGTGATCAAGGGCCGCGAGGACGGCTACTACCTGAAGTTCGGCCGGCTCATCACGGCGATCGGCGTGCTCGCCTCGATCGGCACCGCCTTCATCGCGTCGAGCTTCTCGAACATCATGGGGTACCTCCAGACCCTCTTCTCCTTCTTCAACGTCCCAATGTTCGTGGTCTTCATCATCGGCATGTTCTGGAAGCGGGCCTCGATGAAGTCCGGTGTGTGGGGCCTGGTCGCGGGCACGACGGCCGCGATGGTCAACTACTTCTGGATCTACCAGCAGGGCGTCATCGACATCCCGACCGACCAGGGCGCCAACTTCGTCTCGGCCATCGTCGGCTTCGTCGCCGGTGCCGTCGTGATGGTCGTCGTCACCCTCTTCACCGCGCCCAGGCCGGAGGCCGAACTGGCCGGTCTCGTCTACGGAACCGCGTCGCCGGGCCTGGAGGACGGAGGCGACGAGGACACGGCGGCCGGTGACAACGCCTGGTACCGCAAGCCCGCGCTGCTCGGCTGGGGCGCCGTCGTGCTCGCCGCCGCCTGCTACCTGCCGTACTCGCTCTAACCCCGGTCGGAGGACCAAGAACATGTCTGATCAGCCGGATCTGCCCAATGATCTGCACCAGCACGTCTCCGACCTGGAGGCCAAGTCCGCGACAGCCGCCCGCCTCTTCGACATCCGGCGGATCATCGGCGGCCTGTTCGTCGTCTACGGCATCATCGTGACGATCGCCGGGATCACCGCGTCCGACGCCGACCTGAGGAAGGCCGAGGACATCAACATCAACCTGTGGACGGGCCTCGGCATGCTCGCCCTCGGGCTGTTCTTCCTCGGCTGGCTGTGGCTGCGCCCCACGGTGGCGCCCGCCGCCCCGCCCGGCGAGGACGAGTAGCCCCCTTGCGGCGGGGCCCGGTCGTTCACCGCGGTGACTCGGGCCCCGTCCGCGTGTCCGCCGCCCCGGCCTGCTCCTCGTACGCCGACACGGGCCGCTCCGCGCGGTCCAGCAGACCCGTGCGCGCGGCGAGCGCGGCGGCCTCCAGGCGCGAACCGACGCCCAGCTTCATCAGGACCCGCTGCACATGCGTGCGCGCGGTGCTCGGGGCTATCCCCATCCCGGCCGCGATCAGCCGCGTGTCCTCGCCGTCCGCCACCCGCACCAGCACCTCGACCTCGCGGGGCGTGAGCATCTGCAACAGGCGCTGCCCCTCGTCGTCGGGCTGCGCCGCCGGATTCAGCAGCTCGCTGAAGGCACCGTGCAGCAACTGCGGCGCGACGGCGGCCTCCCCGGCGCGCGCCTTCATGATGGCGCGCTCCACTCCTTCTATGCGCTCGTCATGGCGTACGTATCCGCAGGCGCCGGCGGCGAACGCCGCGGCGATCCCGCGCGGGCTCGGCACCGGGCCGAGCACCACGACCGCCACCTGCGGGCGCTCCCGCTTGATCCTCACCACCGGGTCGAACATGCCCGGCTCGGCGGGCGTGGCCGTGCCCAGGAGGCAGACCTCCGGCGCCCTGCTGATCACCAGCTCCGCCGCCCCCGCCGCGGGCGCCGCCGCGGCGAGCACCCGGTGCCCGCGCAGTTTCAGCGCCGAGGCGAGCGCTTCGGCGAGCAGGCGGTGATCGTCGACCACCATGAGCCGCACACCCATAGAAACCCCCCAGTTCCCGCAGGCCCCCCGGCCCTTCATCTGACGGAAGCTACACGCTTGTTCGACGTTGCGCGCCCCCTACCCATCAGAAGCGGGCCGGAATGCGGAAATCCAGGCCATTCAGGGGTGATGGGGAGCACTGGACGGCGCGGTGACGACGACGGCCGCCCCCTTCGTGCTCCAAGGGGACGGCCGTCATGCGTGGATCGGGGACTACTTCGCGGCGAAACCGAGCGCGACGTACTCCTTCTCGTCCTTCGAGTAGGGCTTGCTCAGCAGCTGCTTGCCGAGGAACAGCCGCCCGTCGGCGTAGACCAGTTCGTTCGACTTCGGGACCATGCCGCTGATCGCGTCGGTGACCGACTCCGAGGAGGGCGTCTCCAGGAGCTTGGTCTCCTTCATCGTCTTGCCGTCGAGCGAGACGACCTGGGCGCCCTTCTGGTAGCCGTGCGCCTTGTACGCGAGGACGTTGCCGCCGTCCATGCGGATCGGGAAGATCTGGCCGTTCTCGCCCGCGACGGCGCGGTCACTGGTCGGCTTGCCGGTGGCCAGCGAGAACGACACGATCTCGTTGGTCCGGTTGTAGCTCTCGCCGCTGCCGTCGTGCTGGCGGGTCGGGACGTACAGCCGGTCGTTGCCGACCGCGATCGCCGTGCAGTCGTTGACCACGTTGACGCCGCACTCGTGGTCGTACTTGCCGTCCTCCAGCGAGATCTTGGCGCGCAGCTTGCCGTTGCTGCCGAGCGCGAAGACGTCGGTGACACCGCTCGCGGTGATCTCGGTGGTGTCCTGGCCGAAGACGACCGGGTTCGTCGAGATGATCTTGGCGTTGTCGATGCCCTCGGCCAGCGGGTACGTCCACTTGTCGTCGCCGGTCTTCGGGTCCAGGAGCTGGACCTTCAGCTTGTAGTCGCCGTAATCGCCGCACCTGCGGACCGCGACCAGCTGGTCGCCGCCGGCGTAGCCGACGTCCTCGCACTTGCCGACCTTCGGCGTCCACAGGGACTTGCCGCCCACGTCCCAGGCGGCGCCGCCACTGCTGGTGCCCGCGCCGGCGGCGATCGTGGTGCCGGAGATGGTGACCTCCTTGAAGGTCGCCTTCATGCCGTTGGTCTCGACGGTCTTGGTCCAGAGCTTCTTGCCGGACGTCAGGTCGATCGCGGAGACGTTGGTGCAGCTCTCGTAGTCGCCCTTCTTGTTCCGCTCGGCCTCCTCGGTGACGACCGCGGCGACACCGTCGTCGGTCATCTCCCGGGACATCGCGCAGACCTGGCCGGAGAGCGGGACGGACCACTTCTCCTTGCCGGTGTCCGGGTCATAGCCGTTCACCTCGCTGATGCCCGACTTGACGTAGGTGTCGTCGGTCAGGAGCGAACCGTTGGCCTGCCAGATCTGGTCCTCGGGGACCGCCGGCTGCGGCAGCTGCATGACCACCTTGGCCGAGGGGTCGGCCGGGGCCTTCTCCTTGGCCGGGCCCGCGTCGGGCAGGGTGTCACCGCCCTTGCCGCCCTTGCCCTCCTTGTCGCCGCCCTTGCCGTCGGAGCCCTGGGCGGTGTTCTTGGAGTCGTCGTCCTTCGACGCGGCGTACATCACGCCGCCGCCGACGATCAGCGCGATCGCGACGACCGCCGCGACGATGATCGCCAGCTGGCCGCCGAACTTCTTGCCGCCACCGGAGCCGGAGCCGCCGGGCTGCGGGTGCATCGGCATGGTGGGCGGCTGCTGATAGCCCTGCTGCGGGTAGCCCTGCTGGTACGGGGGCTGCTGGTACTGGGGCTGGGCGGGCTGCGTCGGGTAGCCGTAGCCCTGCGGGGCCTGAGGTGCCTGGGGTGCCTGGGGTGCCTGGGGGTAGCCGTAGTTCGGCTGGCCCGCCGGGGGCGCCTGGCGGAGCCTGCGGCGGCGGTCCCGCGGGTGCCGGGGGCGCGGCGGGCGGCGGGGCCTGGGGGGCCGGGGGCTGCTGCGGGTAGCCGTAGGACGGGTCCGGGGCCTTGCCGAAGCCTCCGGGCGGAGGGTCCTGCGGGGCGCCGAAACCGCCGGGCGGAGGGTCCTGGGGCGCGCCGAAGCCGCCCTGCGGAGGCTCGTTCGGCGGCTGCTGCGGGGGCTGGGGCGGCTGGGTCATGACGTCGTCTATTCCTTGGGGACGCGGAGAGTGCTGAGGGACGAGAGGGTGAACGCGGCGGCGTCCGGGGTCACTTGCCGTAGGCGAGCATCAGCTTCGCCTGGCCGGAGGTGCCCATGATGCTGGTGGTGGAGATGTAGAAGCGCCCGTCCACGTAGTCGACGTCCTTCGAGTAGAAGCCGCTCTCGATCTGCGAAGTGCCGTTCGGGTGCCGCAGAAGGGTCTTGGGCTTGTGGGAGCCGGACGTGGAGATGGAGACCACGCGGCCGCCGGAATCGTACGACGGTTCGATGTACGCGATGAGCGAGCCGTCCTCGATCTTCAGCGGCAGCATCGTTTCGTCCAGCGGCGACTTGGTGCGCCAGGCTTCCTTGCCGGTGGCCAGGCTGATCGCGACGATCGCGTTGGCGCCCTTGTCGTCGGTCGGCAGGTAGAGGTACTTGTCGTCGTTCGCCACGCCCAGGCAGCCGCCCAGTGTGTCGTCGACGATCGAAGTGCCGCACTGCGGCGCGAAGTTGTCGTCGGAGCTGACCTCGGAGCGGGTCGCCTCGCTCTTCTCCTTCAGCACCGAGATGTTCCACTTCTTCTTGTCCTCGTTGCGGAGGTACACGATCGTGGGGCTCGTGCCGTAGATCTTGCGGACCCGCCAGCCCTTGGGGAACTTCTTGGTCCACAGGGCCTTGCCGGTCTTCGGGTCGAGCTCCTGTAGCTCGTCGTGCTCGGTGGGGGTGCTCGCGCCGCAGGACAGCGCCATCAGGAGCTTGCCGTCACCGCCGGCGAACCCATTGGGGAAGCAGGTGCCCTCGTCCTTCTCGTCCGCGACGAAGAGCTGCTTGCCGTCGCTCATGCGCAGCGCCGTGCCGGACTGGTCGCGGCCGACCATCAGCACGTCACCGATGAGGACGAGGTGGCTCTGCATGGAGAAGTCGAAGGCGCCCTGCTGCTCGACCGGCTTGCCCCAGCCCTTGTCACCGGTCTTCAGGTCGATGACCTGGAGCTGATTGCACTTGGCGGTGCTTTTGGTGCTCTCTTTGAACGCGACGACGATCTTGCCGTCGTCGGTGGCCGTCTGGGTCGCCGCACAGATCTTCTGCGGGAACTTGATGGGGTCCCAAGCGACCTTGCCGCTCTTCACCTTGTACGCGAAGAGTTCCTTGTACGCGGCCTTCACCACGGTGTCGCCCTCGACCCACATGCCCGGGGCGTCGCCTCCGGAACCGGGCACCTTGGGCGCCTCCTTGTACCAGAGGACCTTCGCCTCTCCGGGCTGGCGGCCTTCGTTGAGGTCTTCCTTGCCTTCGTTGGCGTCGTCGTCGCCGTCGCCGGTGCCCGGGTTGGCGGGGGCGGAGAGGGACGGCTTCGGGTCCTTCTTCTTCGCCTCGGACTTCTTCTTCCCGCCGTCGTCGTCACCGCCGACGACGGCCCAGGTGACCCCGCCCGCGACGACGAGCGCGGCCACGGCCGCGGCGGCGATCACGAAGAGCTTGTTGCGCTTGCCGTTGCCGTTGCCGCCGCCGGGGGCGCCGGGGCCCGCCGGGAACTGCGGCTGAGTGGGCGGCTGCTGCGGGTAGCCGTACTGCGGCTGGTTCGCGTAGGGGCCGGGCTGCTGCGGCTGGTTCGCGTACGGGCCGGGCTGCTGCGGCTGGTTCGCGTACGGGCCGGGCTGCTGCGGCTGATTCGCGTACGGGCCGGGCTGCTGCGGCTGATTCGCGTACGGGCCGGGCTGCTGCGGCTGATTCGCGTACGGGCCGGGCTGCTGCGGCTGGCCGTAGGGGCCGGGCTGCGTGTACGGGCCAGGCTGTGTCGGCTGCGCGTACGGGTTGCCGGACGCGGGCGGCGGAGGCTGCGGAGTCTGCGGGCTCTGCGGATAGCCGTACCCGGGCTGCGGCTGTATCGGCGGCTGCCCCGGTGGTGGATCCTGCGGAGCTCCGAAGCCGCCGGACGGCGGCTGGTTGGGCGGCTGAGTCATCAGCGCTTCCCCCTTCACTGATTTTCGGCACGCCAAATGGTGCTCAGGTCAGCCTTTCTATCACCCTGAGCCCGTATCGGCCGGGGCCGGTCCTGCCCCTGTTCCCAAGGGAGGACCGGCCCGTAATGCGTCCGTTACGCGAGCTGCACGGGAGCTTTACGCGTCTTCCGCGAGCTCCATCCAGCGCATCTCCAACGCCTCGCGCTCGCCGATCAGTTCGCGCAGCTCGGCGTCCAGTTTCGCCACCTTTTCGAAGTCCGTGGCGTTGTCGGCGATTTGGGCGTGCAGCTTGGTCTCCTTCTCCGAGACCTTGTCCAGCTGCCGCTCGATCTTCTGGAGCTCCTTCTTCGCGGCGCGGGCGTCCGCGGCGGAGACGGCCTTGGTGGCGGCGGCCCGCGCGGGCGCGGACTGCGTCGGGGGCGCGACGGAGGCGGCCTGGGCCATCCGCTGCCTGCGCTCCAGGTACTCGTCGATGCCGCGCGGCAGCATCCGCATCGTGGCGTCGCCGAGGAGCGCGAAGACCTTGTCCGTCGTGCGCTCGACGAAGAACCGGTCGTGGGAGATCACGACCATGGAGCCCGGCCACCCGTCGAGGACGTCCTCCAGCTGCGTCAGCGTCTCGATGTCGAGGTCGTTGGTCGGCTCGTCGAGGAAGAGGACGTTCGGTTCGTCCATCAACAGCCGTAGCAGCTGGAGCCTGCGCCGCTCGCCACCGGAGAGGTCACCGACCGGCGTCCACTGCTTCTCCTTGTTGAACCCGAACGTCTCGCAGAGCTGCCCCGCGGTCATCTCCCGGCCCTTGCCGAGGTCGACGCGCTCGCGCACCTGCTGCACGGCCTCCAGCACCCGCAGCGTCGGCCTCAGTTCGGTGACCTCCTGCGAGAGGTAGGCCAGCTTCACCGTCCTGCCCACGACGATCTTGCCGTCGGCGGGCTGGACGTCGCCCTCGCTGCGCGCGGCGTCGGCCATGGCGCGCAGCAGCGAGGTCTTGCCCGCGCCGTTCACGCCGACCAGGCCGATGCGGTCGCCGGGGCCCAGCTGCCAGGTCAGGTGCTTGAGGAGCAGCTTCGGTCCGGCCTGGACGGAGACGTCCTCCAGGTCGAAGACGGTCTTGCCGAGCCGCGTCGTCGCGAACTTCATCAGCTCGCTGGTGTCGCGCGGCGGCGGCACGTCCGCGATGAGTTCGTTGGCGGCCTCGATGCGGAACTTCGGCTTGCTGGTGCGGGCCGGGGCGCCACGCCGCAGCCAGGCCAGCTCCTTGCGCATCAGGTTCTGCCGCTTGGTCTCCTCGGTGGCGGCGATGCGCTCACGCTCGGCGCGGGCGAAGACGTAGTCGGAGTAGCCGCCCTCGTACTCGAAGACGGAGCCGCGCTGCACGTCCCACATGCGGGTGCAGACCTGGTCCAGGAACCACCGGTCGTGCGTGACGCAGACGAGCGCCGAGCGGCGGGTGCGCAGGTGCTCGGCGAGCCAGGCGATGCCCTCGACGTCGAGGTGGTTGGTCGGCTCGTCCAGGACGATCAGGTCCTGCTCGGCGATGAGCAGTTTGGCGAGCGCGATGCGGCGCCGCTCGCCGCCGGAGAGCGGGCCGATGACGGTGTCCAGGCCCTGCGGGAAGCCGGGCAGGTCGAGTCCGCCGAACAGGCCCGTCAGCACGTCCCTGATCTTGGCGCTGCCCGCCCACTCGTGGTCGGCGAGATCGCCGATGACCTCGTGCCGGACGGTGGCGGCGGGGTCGAGCGAGTCGTGCTGGGTGAGCACGCCGAGGCGCAGCCCGCCGTTGTGCGTGACGCGGCCGGTGTCGGCCTCCTCCAGCTTGGCGAGCATCCGGATCAGGGTGGTCTTCCCGTCGCCGTTGCGCCCGACGACGCCGATCCGGTCCCCCTCGGACACGCCGAGTGAGACGCCGTCGAGCAGGGCACGGGTGCCGTACACCTTGCTGACTGCCTCGACATTGACCAGATTGACGGCCATTTCTCTCCTGACAGGGGGGATCGATCGACTCTCCAGCGTAGTCGCCTCCGGGGGGCCGGCCGTCGGGTGCTTGTGGGTACCGGGTTGCTCACTCTTTGTGATGACCGATCCGGAATGCGGCGGCTACGGTGGGGATGCAGGCCGAAGAATCCCGCCCATGGGAGGAACCATGACCGCCGAGCCGATTTCCGAGCCGATCTCCGAGCCGGCGTCCGGGCCCCGGTGGCCGGTGCCGCCGCCGGAGGGCTGGACCGTGGACGACCTGCACACGCTGCCCGGCCTCCCGCCGCACACCGAGTTGATCGACGGGAGTCTGGTCTTCGTGAGTCCACAACGCTTGTTCCACAGCCTCGCCATCGATCTGCTGGTGAACGGGCTGCGCAGCAGCGTGCCGCCCGAGATGCGGGTGAGCCGGGAGATGACCGTGGTCCTCGACCGTCGCAACGGCCCCGAGCCGGGCATCTCCGTCGTCCGCAAGGAAGCCGTCAAGAGCCGCGATCAGACCTCCTTCGCCGCCGCCGACGTCCTTCTCGCCGTGGAAGTCGTCTCCCCTGACTCAAAGGCGCGCGACCGGGACACCAAGCCTCGCAAGTACGCCGCTGCCGGTATCCGCCACTTCTGGCTGGTGGAGATGGCGGGCCAGGACGATCACCCTGTCGTCCAGGTCTACGAACTCGGCACGGTGTCCGGTACGTACGCCCTGACCGGCATCTACCACGACCGCGTCAAGATCACCGTGCCCTTCGACATCGACATCGACCTCAACGCCATCGACGAGCTCTGACCCGGCCCCCGGCCCGCTCCACCAGCAGCCACCCCACCAGTGCCATCGCCACCGCCGCCGGTGCCGTCACGTGGACGGCGACCAGCATCGCCGTACGCCCCTCCAGCAGGCCCCCGAAGCCGACCATCGACAGGCCGAGCACCCCGAAGAGGCAGAGCGTGACGCCGAGCGCCGCGGCCGGCCCGAGGCCGTTCCGGGAGCGATCGGCTCCGCCGCCGCCGGGCGTTCGAAGCGGCGGAAGGCCGCCACCAGCGCCGCCGTCAGGGCCGCGGCCGCCGCCATCCGCAGCGGGACCTGCGCCCACCACGCGGCGCTCGCGGGCTCCGGGAGTGGGACGTCGAGGGCGAGCAGCATCCCGTACACCCCGAGCATCGCCGTCAGGTGCCACAGGAACGCCGTCATGGAGACGCCGTTGGCCGCCACCACGCCCCGCCAGACCCGGGGCCGCGCCAGCCACCGCGTCGCCGGGCCGCGCAGCGCCTCCACCGCGCCGACCAGCCACAGGCCGTGGCAGAGGAGGGCGAAGGTGGGCGGGGCCATGTTGGAGACGCGCTCGCCGGGCATGCCGACCATGGAGAGCGGATACGGGCCGAGGGCGACCAGGAGCGAGGCGCCGGCCAGTCCGGTGCCCGCGAGGACGTACGGCAGGCGCAGTTTTCCGTCCGCGCGCAGGAAGCCGAGCTGGTGTACGGCCAGCCAGACGAAGGCGAAGTTGAGGAACTCCAGGTAGGGCACGCCGAACGCGAACCGCGCCACGTCCACCGCCCCCGCGGCCGTCACGAGCGCGCCGAACGCGGCCCAGCCCCACCGTTCGTGCAGGCGCAGCAGCGGCGGTGTGAAGGCGACCATCGCGAGGTAGATGCCGATGAACCACAGCGGCTGGGCGACGAGGCGGAGCGCCACGTCGAGGAGGCCGCCGCCCTGGCCCAGGAGTTGCAGGATCAGTGCGCCCGCGCCCCACACGCCTATGAAGACCATGGTGGGGCGCAGCAGCCGCTGGAGGCGGGCGCGCAGGAAGGCCGAGTAGACCGATCCGCCGTTCGAGGCGCGGCTCAGCGAGCGGTACGACAGGGCGTGTGCGAAGCCGCCGACGAAGAAGAACACCGGCATGATCTGCAACGCCCAGGTGAGGAGTTGGAGCTCCGGTACGACGGCGAGGAGGTTGCCGACCTCGGGGCGGCCGTCGTCGCCGACGGTCACGGCCGCCATCAGCCAGTGTCCGGCGACGACTGTGCCGAGCGAGGCGACGCGCAGCAGGTCGATGTACCGGTCGCGCCCGGTGGGCGTCTTCTCGGCCAGTTCGCGAACGCTTGATCCCATGGACGTACGGTCGCGTACGGGGTGCCTCCGGCGTCAGCGTGCCCGTACTCATCCGGGGGTGAGTACCTGAGCGCTCCGCCGCGTCAGGGGATCCGATGTGGCTGCGGTTCTGTTGTGTCCGCGGGTCCGTCGTGGCCGGGTCGCGCAGTTCCTCGCGCCCCTTCGGGGGGCGTTGGGTGCCGGCTAGAGGATCTGGGCGCCTTGCGCCGGTGCCGTTGCCATCCGTGTCGTGCGGCATGTGCCGGAGGCCGTCAGGGCGTCGGCCACCTTGCGGGCGGACGCGGGGTCGGGCGTGAGGAAGGCCGTCGTCGGGCCCGAGCCGGAGACCAGTGCGGCCAGGGCACCCGCCGCCGTGCCCGCCGCGAGGGTGTCGCGGAGGGAGGGGAAGAGGGAGAGGGCGGCGGGCTGGAGGTCGTTGGTGACGGTGGCGGCGAGGGCCTCGGCGTCGCCCTCGCGCAGGGCTTCGAGCAGCGCCGGGGACGCCTCGGGGGCGGGGGCGTCGGGGGTGAGCCGGTCGAACTCGCGGTAGACGGCGGGTGTGGAGAGCCCTCCGTCCGCGACGGCGAACACCCAGTGGAAGGCGCCGCCGACCTCCAGCGGCTGAAGCTTCTCGCCGCGCCCGGTGCCGAGCGCCGCCCCGCCGACCAGGCTGAACGGCACGTCGCTGCCGAGCTCGGCGCAGATGTCGAGCAGTTCCGCGCGGGAGGCGTTCGTGCCCCACAGCGCGTCGCACGCCACGAGCGCGGCGGCGCCGTCCGCGCTGCCGCCCGCCATGCCGCCGGCGACGGGGATGTCCTTGGCGATGTGGAGGTGGACGTCGGGCGCAATGCCATGCCGCGCGGCGAGGAGTTCAGCGGCACGGGCGACGAGGTTCGTACGATCCAGGGGCACCTGGTCGCGGCCGGGTCCCTCGCAGGTCACCCGCAGGGCGTCGGCGGGCGTGGCGGTGACCTCGTCGTAGAGGCCGACGGCGAGGAAGACGTTGGCGAGGTCGTGGAAGCCGTCGGGGCGGGCGGCGCCCACGGCGAGCTGGACGTTGACCTTCGCGGGGGCCCGGACCGTCACGCTCGCGCTCACGCGGCGGCCTCCTTGTGCTCGGCGATGCGCGCGAACTCCTCCACCGTCAGGGCCTCGCCGCGCGCCTGGGGCGAGACCCCGGCGGCGACCAGCGCGGCCTCCGCGGCGGCGGCCGAACCGGCCCAGCCGGACAGGGCGGCCCGCAGCGTCTTCCTGCGCTGCGCGAAGGCGGCGTCGATGACGGCGAAGACCTCCCGCTTGGAGGCGCTGGTCTTCACCGGCTCGGCGCGGCGCACCAGGGAGACGAGTCCGGAGTCGACGTTCGGGGCGGGCCAGAAGACGTTGCGTCCGATGGACCCGGCGCGCTTCACCTCGGCGTACCAGTTTGCCTTCACGGACGGCACTCCGTACACCTTCGAGCCGGGGGCGGCGGCGAGCCGGTCGGCGACCTCGGCCTGCACCATCACGAGCGTGCGCTCGACGGTCGGGAAGGTGTCGAGCATGTGGAGGAGGACGGGGACGGCGACGTTGTACGGGAGGTTGGCGACCAGCGCGGTCGGGGCCGGGCCCGGCAGCTCGCTCACGAGCATGGCGTCGCTGTGCACCAGCGCGAAGTGGGCGGCCTTCTCGGGGAGGCGGGCCACGATGGTCGCGGGCAGCGCGGAGGCGAGTACGTCGTCGATCTCGACGGCGGTGACGTGGGCCGCGGTCTCCAGCAGGGCCAGGGTCAGGGACCCGAGGCCCGGGCCCACCTCGACGACGACGTCGTCCGGGCGGACTTCCGCGGTGCGGACGATGCGCCGCACGGTGTTGGCGTCGATGACGAAGTTCTGGCCGCGCTGCTTGGTGGGGCGTACGCCCAGGGCAGCGGCCAGTTCGCGGATGTCGGCGGGGCCGAGGAGGGCGCCGTGCTCAGTGCTCACGCCTCAAGATTACGGTGCCTGACCGACCCCCCGTGGGCGCGGACCCTACGGGGCGCGGGCCTTACGGGACGCGGACCCTACGGGACGCGGGCCCCGAGCGGCGCAGGCCCTAAGAAGCGCGGACCCTAAACGGCGCGGACCCTAAGCGGCGCAGGCCAAGCGGCGCAGGCCCTAAGAAGCGCGGGCCCTAAGCGGCGCAGGCCAAGCGGCGCAGGCCAAGCGGCGCAGGCCCTAAGGGGCGCGAGGAACTGCGCGAGCAACCACAACACACCCGCACCCCCAACGGCACAGCACCGACCGCAGAACCTTCAGCCACGCAGCCACCGACGGCCACACGCCGCAGCCGCAGGCCCTAAGGGGCGCGAGGAACTGCGCGAGCAACCACAACACACCCGCACCCGGCACCCCGCACCCGGCGGACGGCGGACGGCGGACGGCGGCTAGCGGACGGCGGACGGCAGGGCACCGCACGACCTCAGCCCCGCAGCCGCCGCCCGCAGTGCGGCCACGGGCTCGCGCCCCGCTGTACGTACAGCTTCTTCGCGCGGAAGGTCTGTTCCGACGCCGAGGCGTCCTGGGGGCGGCCCCTGCCGCCCAGGGCCTGCCAGGTGCGCGTGTCGAACTGGTAGAGCCCGCCGTACGTGCCCGAGGGGTCGACCGCCCCCGGCCGACCGCCCGACTCGCAGCGGGCGAGCGCGCCCCAGTCGAGCCCGTCCGCGCCCGCCACCGACTGCGGCTTCGGCTTGGTGCCGACCTTCACGATCCGGTCCTGCGGCGCGCGCACCACCTCGGAGCTCACGCGCCGCGGCCGCTGCTTGACGCCGTTGACGCTGCGCAGCGCGTACGTGACGCGCCGGGCGCCCGGCTGTCCGGGCTGGACCACGACCTCCGTGCCGCGGAACAGCGTCGGGTCCTCCGTCCGCCGCACACCGAAGGGGATCGACTCCTCCCGCACCTCCCTCGACCCGGTGATCCGCATGACGGTGACCGTCTGGCCGTCGCGCGGGAAGCTGCCGGGCGCCACCGACGTGGTGTCCTGTCCGCGCAGGGTGACCCCGGCCTCCTCGACGGCCTCCCGTACGGTCGCCACGTTCGTGCGGATGGTGCGCTCCCGGCCGTCCGCCATGATCGTGACGGTGCGTTCCGTGCGGACGGCGAGGTCGAGCCCGGCCCGGCCGATGCGGCGGCCGCGCGAGGCCGACAGATGCGCGCCTTCCGCGCGCACCCCGAGCTGGCGCAGGGCGCCGTCGATGGTGCGGGCCGTGGTCCACACCTCGCGCGGCTCGCCGTCGAGGGTGAGGTGGACGGGCCGGCCGTAGCGGACGGCGATCTCGTCGCCGCTGGCCAGGGCGGTGCCCGGCGCGGGCGCCACGAGGTCGTGGGCGCCGACGGCGACGCCTTCGTCGGCGAGGAGTTCACCGACGTCGTCGGCGAAGGTGTGCAGGGTGCGCGGCTCGCCGTCGACGCTCAGCCGCACGGCCTTGTCGTCGGCGACGAACGCGGAGGTGCCGCCCGCGAGGAAGGCGACGACGAGGGCCTGCGGCACCAGCCGCCGCAGGGTCCCGGCCCGCTCGGAGGCCCTGGGGCCGGTGCCCCGGGTGGTCCTGCGGCGGCGGGCGGCCCGCCGCGCCTCGGCCCGGCCGCCGCCGACAGGGGCCGTGGTGGACGGTGGACCGGAGGCCTGGCCCGGCACGTATGCCTGGCCGTACGGCTCGGTCGGCTCGTACGAAAAGTCACGCGAAAGGTCAGACGGCGCTTCGTACGTCTCGTACTGCGCATTGCTCACGATGACGCTCCAGAGGTCCGGACCGGGCGGACAGAACCTAGCGGAGCCGTCGTCACTCTCCAAAGCCGACCGGCTACACAGCGTCGTTACGTTATCGGTCGGTGACCCCTGTGATCAGTCAGTAATCGAAAGCACGCGCGGTGTTCGCGGAGAGGGCCGCGGCCATGGCGTCCTCGTCGATGCCGCGGACCGCGGCCATGGCGCGCACGGTGACCGGGATGAGGTACGGGGCGTTGGGCCGGCCGCGGTACGGGGCGGGCGTGAGGAAGGGCGCGTCGGTCTCGACGAGCACCAGTTCCAGCGGCGCGACGGCCAACGCGTCCCGCAGGCCCTGCGCGTTCTTGAACGTGACGTTGCCCGCGAAGGACATGAAGTAGCCGTGCTCCGCGCAGATCTTGGCCATCTCGGCGTCCCCGGAGTAGCAGTGGAAGACGGTGCGCTCCGGGGCGCCCTCCTCCGTCAGGACCCGCAGCACGTCCGCGTGCGCCTCGCGGTCGTGGATGACGAGGGCCTTGCCGTGCCGCTTGGCGATCTCTATGTGGGCGCGGAAGGACCGCTCCTGGGCGGCCATGCCCTCCGGGCCGGTGCGGAAGTGGTCCAGGCCCGTCTCGCCGACGCCCCGCACCTGGGGCTGCGCCGCGAGCCGGTCGATCTCGGCGAGCGCCTCGTCGAGCGCGGCCTCGCCGCCCGCCTCACGCGCGCCCTGCCGGGACCAGCCGTCGGGGTCGCCGAGCACGATGCGGGGCGCCTCGTTGGGGTGCAGGGCGACGGCGGCGTGCACGGCGTCGTACTCGGCGGCGGTGGCCGCCGCCCACTGCGAGCCGCGTACGTCGCAGCCGACCTGGACGACGGTGGTGACGCCCACCGAGGCGGCCTTGGCGAGCGCTTCCGCCACCGTGCCGGACTGCATGTCGAGGTGGGTGTGGGAGTCGGCGACCGCCACCCCGAGCGGCGCGGGCGGGGGCGGCGGGACGTCGGCGTTCTTCGAAGGCATGCTCCCGATCCTACGAACTTCGATGCATGCTCCCGACCCTACGAAGCGGTGCGCCTCGCCGAGCGGGTGCGTCTCAGCGCGCCCCGCGGTGCTGGAAGGGGTGCAGCAGATCGGACAGGTGCCAGTGGTGCTCGCGTCCGCGCGCGGCCGGCACCGGCACCGGGCCCGGTCCTGCGGCCAGCACATCGGACTCCGTGGCGCCCACCGGCCCGGCCGGCTCGCTCTCGTGGCCGCGCCCGGCGTGCCCGCCCTCGTGCTGGCGGCGCATCATGTCGAGGACCGACGACACCTGGCCCGCGCGCATGATCCGTACGACGTGGCCACCGCAGTTCAGACAGGTGGGGCGGGACAGGGGCGAGGGGACATGGTGGCCGTCCGCGCGGTACCTCACGAATTCCTGGCCCCTGGCGTCCACGTGGTGCTCTATCTCGTACGACTGCTCCCAGCCGTGCCCGCAGCGCATGCAGGCGAAAGCGTACGACTCATGAACCACATCGAGCGCCGTCTGGGGGTGGTGGCCGGTGCCTGCGATCTCACTCATGCCAGCTGCTCCTCTTGTCCGGGGGACAAGCGCGCTACGCGTCCCCACGACCAGTGGACGCCTTTCCCGGAGCGAGCGCATCAGACCTGTCGAGCATTGAAGCCGATTTGGCCATTCCATAGGAAACAAGCCTCGTGCGCGGCCCGCGCTTTGCCTTTCACGATAGTCCTTTGCCTTCCGATGGGCCGCTTCGAGCCGCATTCTTTGCCGCGACGACGGCATCGAACACCTCGCGCTTGGGCAGACCCGCTTCGGCGGCGACCGCGGCGATCGCCTCCTTGCGCCGCTCCCCCGCCTCCTCGCGCACCAGCACCCTGCGCACCAGCTCGTCCGGGCCGAGTTCGGCGGCGCTCTTCTCGGGGGCGCCCTCGACGACGACGGTGATCTCACCGCGTACCCCGTCGGCGGCCCAGGCGGCCAGCTCCGCGAGCGAGCCGCGCTTGACCTCTTCGTAGGTCTTGGTCAGCTCGCGGCAGACCGCCGCCCTGCGCTCCTCTCCGAACGCCTCGGCCATCGCGGTGAGCGTGTCGTCGATGCGGTGCGGGGCTTCGAAGTAGACCAGCGTCCTGCGGTCCTCGGCGACCTCCTTCAGGCGGGAGAGCCGCTCGCCCGCCTTGCGCGGCAGGAAGCCCTCGAAGCAGAAGCGGTCGACCGGCAGGCCGGACAGGGCGAGCGCGGTGAGCACGGCCGACGGGCCCGGCACGGCGGTCACCTTGATGTCCCGCTCCACGGCGGCGGCGACAAGGCGGTAGCCGGGGTCGGAGACCGACGGCATGCCGGCGTCGGTCACGAGGAGCACGCGCGCGCCGCCCGCGAGGGCCTCGACCAGCTCAGGGGTGCGGGCGGATTCGTTGCCCTCGAAGTAGGAGACGACACGGCCGCCGACCCGCACGTCGAGCGCCTGGGTGAGCCGGCGCAGGCGCCGGGTGTCCTCGGCGGCGACGACGTCGGCGGACGCCAGTTCGGCGGCGAGCCGTGGCGGCGCGTCGGCGACATCGCCGATGGGAGTGCCTGCCAACACGAGGGTTCCGGGGGAATCTGCGCTTCCTGTCACGGATCCATCCTCGCAGGGCCCACCAGCGGGACTCGCACACCTCGGTTCCCTACGATGGCGCGGTGACCAGTACCGCGTCTTCCCCGGACACCCGCGAGGGCCAGGCAGCCGAGGAGCAGCAGCCCCCGTGGCCGCGGCGGCTGCGCCGATTCGGCTACGCGGCGCGCCCCCCGGAGGACGTCACGGCGCGGCTGGTGCCCCCGTACACCGAGCCGAGCCCCCGCCTGTGGCTGACGCTCGGCGTGGCGAAACCGGCCGCCGACCAGCTGGTGCGCTGGTCGGCGTGGGTGGGTCCGCTGCTGGTCACGCTCGTCGCCGGGGTGACGCGGTTCTGGAACCTCGGCAATCCGAAGGCCGTGATATTCGACGAGACGTACTACGCGAAGGACGCCTGGGCGCTCATCCACCGCGGCTTCGAGGTCAACTGGCCGGAGAAGATCAACGACGACGTGCTGCGGCAGGGCGGCGACATCGCGATCCCGCACGACGCGGCGTACGTGGTGCATCCGCCGGTCGGCAAGTACGTGATCGGCGCCGGTGAGTGGCTGTTCGGCTTCGACCCGTTCGGCTGGCGGTTCATGACGGCGGTGCTCGGCACCCTCTCCGTGCTGATGCTGTGCCGGATCGGGCGGCGGCTCTTCCGCTCCACGTTCCTCGGCTGCCTGGCGGGCGCGTTGCTCGCGGTGGACGGCCTGCATTTCGTGATGAGCCGCACGGCGCTGCTCGACCAAGTCCTGATGTTCTTCGTGCTCGCCGCCTTCGGGTGCTTCCTGATCGACCGGGACCACGCGCGGGCCAGGCTGGCGGCGGCGCTGCCGATCGACGAGGACGGCATCATCCGCGCCGACGCGCACGTCGCCGAGACGCTGCGCCTGGGGTGGCGGCCCTGGCGGTGGGCGGCCGGACTCTGCCTGGGCCTGGCCTTCGGCACCAAGTGGAACGGCCTGTACGTCATGGTCTTCCTCTGCCTGCTGACGGTGCTCTGGGACGTGGGGGCGCGCCGCGTCGCCGGGGCGGACCGGCCCTACCGCGCGGTGCTGCGGCGGGACGTGCTTCCGGCGTTCGTGTCGACGGTGCCGGTGGCGCTCGTGACGTACGTGGTGTCCTGGCTCGGCTGGATCCTCTCGCCGACGGACGGCTCCGGCGGCTACTACCGCGACTGGGCGGCGACGTCGGGGCGGGGCGGCAGCTGGACGTGGCTGCCGGACTGGGTGCGCAGCCTGTGGCACTACGAGCACGCGGTGTACGAGTTCCACGTGGGCCTGTCCTCGCCGCACACCTACCAGTCCAACCCCTGGAGCTGGATCATCGACGGGCGCCCCGTCTCGTACTTCTACGAGTCGCCGCTGCCCGGCAAGGACGGCTGTCCCGCCGGCACCACGGAGAAGTGCGCCCGCGAGGTCCTCGCGCTCGGCACGCCGCTGCTGTGGTGGCTCGCCGCGCTGGCGCTGCTCTACGTCGTGTGGCGGTGGGCCTTCCGGCGCGACTGGCGGGCGGGCGCGATTCTCTGCGGGGTGCTCGCCGGTTATCTGCCCTGGTTCTTCTACCAGGAGCGGACGATCTTCTATTTCTACGCGGTCGTGTTCGTGCCGTTCCTGTGTCTGGCGGTGGCGATGCTGATCGGCGCGATTCTGGGGCCGCCGGGCTCCAGTGAGCGGCGGCGGGTGGCGGGGGCCGCGGCTTCGGGTGTGCTGGTCCTGCTCGTCCTGTGGAATTTCATCTACTTCTGGCCGATCTACACCGGCACCGCGATTCCCATCGATTCCTGGCGTTCGCGCATGTGGCTGGATACGTGGGTATGAAGAGACACCTTCGGATAACGGACGTCCCAGGTTTCTCCCCTTCCCCATAAGGTGCCGAAGGAACGACCTTCCCGTATGCCTTCGGGAAGGCTCCTGGGGAGGGGTGCGCGACGTGCGCAGTGGAGCAAAGGCCGCTCTGGCCGGCGGGGTCTTCGCCGTCATGGTGGGGGGCGCCGGTTATGGCGCGTACAACGTGGTGAACGGGGTGAGCGGAAGCGGCGGTTCACCCGAAGCGGGCCCGGCTCCCGTGAAGACCGGGCCGCCCACCAGCGGTGAGGTCCGCGAGACCGCGCGGAAGTTCCTCGACGCGTGGGCGGCGGGCGACGCCCGGCGGGCGGCGGGGTACACGAACGACGACGCGGCGGCCTCGCGCGCTCTGACCGGCTACCGCGAGGACGCGCATGTCTCCAAGGTGAGGCTGACGCCGAAGCAGGCGGCCGGCAGTCATGTGCCGTTCGCCGTGTCGGCCACGGTCTCCTACAAGGGGATGAGCAAACGGTTCACCTACGACTCGCGGCTCACCGTCGTGCGGGGCGACGACACCACCGGCCGCCCGCTCGTCGACTGGTCGGAGCGCGTCCTGCATCCCTCCCTGGAGAAGGGCGACACCCTCGTGACGGGCGAGGCCGCGGCGCCGCCCCTGAAGACGGTGGACCGCGCGGGTGTCGCCCTGCACAAGAAGGATTACCCCTCGCTCGGCCCGACGCTGGACGCGCTGCGCACCAAGTACGGCGAGAAGGCGGGCGGCACCCCGGGTGTGGAGCTGTACGTGCAGCCGGCCGACGGGGGCTCGGAGGCGGTGACGCGCACGCTGCTCACCCTCCGGGAAGGCAACGCGGGCAAGCTCCGTACGACGCTCAGCGCGGGCCTGCAGAAGGCGGCGGAGCGGGCGGTCCTGCGCCACGACGAGTCGTCGGTGGTGGCCCTGAAGCCGAGCACCGGTGAGGTCCTCGCGGTCGCCAACAACCGCAAGGACGCCTTCAACGCGGCGTTCCTCGGCACGGGGGCACCCGGCTCGACGATGAAGATCGTCACGGCGGCGATGCTCATCGACAAGGGCGTCACCAAGGAGAGCGGGCCCGCGCCCTGTCCGGCCACGGCGGTCTGGCAGAGCCAGACCTTCCCCAACCTCAAGGGCATGGCGCCGAACGAGTCGGCGACGTTCTCGGAGAGCTTCGCGCGCTCCTGCAACACCGCGTTCGTGAAGCTCATCGACGAGGACGGGCTGACCGACGCCTCCCTCACCGAGGTCGCGCAGCACAACTTCGGCCTCGGCAAGGGCGATTGGAAGGTGGGCGTGCCCTCCTTCGGCGGCTCCGTCCCGCCCTCCCCGGGCCCGGACCGCGCCGCCAACGCCATCGGCCAGGGCAAGGTCCAGATGAGCCCGCTGGGCATGGCGTCGGTCACGGCCACCGCGATGACGGGCAGCTTCCGGCAGCCGGTGATCGTGCCGCGCTCCCTCGACGGCCGCGAACTGGCCAGCGCCCGGGGGCTGCCCGCCTCCACCGTCGCGCAGCTGCGCCGGATGATGCACCGCACGGCGGTCAGCGGCACCGGGGCGCGCGCCATGGCGAGCCTGACCGGGGACATCGGCGCGAAGACCGGTTCGGCGGAGAGGGACGGCCAGGCGGAGGCCGACAGCTGGTTCACGGGCTACCGCGGCGATGTGGCGGCCGCCGCGATGACGGAGCGGGGCGGGCACGGCGGTGACGCGGCGGGCCCGATCGTCGCGGACGTGCTGCGCGCGGGGTAGTGGCTTCGCCGGGCAGCAAAGTGGTCGAGGGCTTCTCCGTACGCCTCTAAGGTGGCCTTCCGGTGAGGAGCATGGGCGGCTCTGGGGAACTGCGGAGGGTTTGTGGGCAAGCGAAGGCGCGCCACTGAGCGCAAGAGCGTCGGAGTGCGGAACGTGCGGGTGCGCAGGGGCGTGCTCGCCGGGGCGGCGGCCGTCGTCGTGTGCGGCATGGGGGCCGCCGCGTTCGCGCTCTCCGGCGGCTCGGCGTCCGGCGAGGCGACCAGCGAGGAGAAGTCGGTGCCGACGGGCCCGCCCACGCCCGCCGAGATCCGCGCGACCTCGCGGGAGTTCCTGACCGCCTGGGCCAAGGGTGACGTGGCGCGGGCCGCCGCGCTGACGGACGATCGCGCGGCGGCGCAGAAGGCCCTGACGTCCTACCGCAAGGACGGCCGGCTCTCCGAGGTGCGGCTGAAGCCGGGCCGGCGGTCGGGCGCCGAGGTGCCGTTCAAGGCGGCGGCCATGGTGTCGTACGACAAGGTGAGCAAGCCCTACTCGTACGCGTCCGAGCTCACGGTGGTGCGCAGGAAGAGCGACGGCAGGACGTTGGTCGACTGGCGCCCCTCGGTGCTCCACCCCGAGCTGCGGCCGGGGGACCGCCTGGTCACCGGTGAGGCGGGCGACCCGCCGATCAAGGCGGTGGACCGCCAGGGCGCCGAGCTGACGGCGGCGAAGTACCCCTCGCTCGGCGCCGTCCTCGACAGCCTGCGCGAGAAGTACGGCAAGAAGGCGGGCGGCACGGCGGGGATCGAACTGCGGGTGGTGCGGGCCGACAACAAGAAGTCCGAGAAGGCCGGGAGCGATGCCGGGTCCGGGGCCGACGCCAAGTCCAAGGATGACGCCAAGTCGGTGCCGGACAAGACGCTTCTGACGATCGCGTCCGGCACCCCGGGGACGCTGAAGACCACATTCAGCGGCTCGCTCCAGGCCGCGGCGGAGCGGGAGACGGCCAAGCGCAAGCAGGCGTCCGTGGTCGTCGTGAAGCCGAGCACCGGGGAGATCCTGGCCGCGGCCAACTCCAACCCGACCGGCTTCAACATGGCCTTCCAGGGTTCCCTCGCGCCGGGCTCCACGATGAAGGCCGTCAGCGCGTCGATGCTCCTGGAGAAGAAGCTGGCCGGGGTGGACAAGAAGCACCCGTGTCCGAAGTACTCGGCGTACGGCGGCTGGAAGTTCCAGAACGACGACAAGTTCCAGATCAAGAACGGCACGTTCCGGGCGAGCTTCGCGCGCTCCTGCAACACGGCCTTCATCAGCCAGGCCAAGAAGCTGGAGAACGACTCCCTGACCCGGCAGGCGCAGGAGGTCTTCGGCCTCGGCCGGAACAACTGGTCGATCGGTGTGCCGTCCTTCGACGGCGCCGTCCCGGTGCAGGCGGACGCGCAGATGGCGGCGTCGCTGATCGGCCAGGGCGGGGTGCGGATGAACCCGCTCAACATGGCGTCGGTGGCGGCGACGGTGAAGTCCGGCACGTTCCGGCAGCCGTACCTGGTCTCGCCGGACGTCGACGACCGCACGCTGGCGACGGCGCCGCGCAAGATGTCGGGGGCGACGGCGGCGGCGCTGCGCGACCTCATGCACTACACGGCGGTGGCCGGCACCGCGGCCCAGCCGATGCGGGGCCTCGGCGCCGACTCGGGCGCGAAGACGGGCTCGGCGGAGGTCGACAACCAGAAGAAGCCGAACGGCTGGTTCACGGCGTACCGGGGCGACCTGGCGTCGGCGGCGGTCGTGCGGGAGGGCGGACACGGCGGGGAGTCGGCGGGGCCGCTGGTGCGGGCGATGCTGGTGGCGGGGAGCTGAGAGCTGCCGTACGGGATCGCGGGACCGGGAGCTCCGATACATCTCCGGTGCATACGTGGTCGCGTGGCCGGTACACGGACCGCTAGCGTGCCGGGCATGAGCGCTACCGCACCCGAAGCATCCGATGCCCACCCCCGTTTCGCCGAGGCCCTTCGCGAACTGGGTCTGGCCGACGTGATCGGCCGGACCCGCCGCTTCCCGGAGCAGACCCGCACCGCGCAGGAGGCCGCCGCCGCGATCGGCTGCGAGCTGAGCCAGATCTGCAAGTCCCTGATCTTCGCGGCGGACGGTGTCCCCGTTCTAGTCCTGATGGACGGCGCGTCGAGGGTCGATGTGGAGCTGGTACGACGGGAGTTGGGCGCGGAGAAAGTCACGCGCGCCAAGGCGGACGTGGTCCGGGAGACCACCGGTTACGCGATCGGCGGCGTACCGCCCTTCGGCCACGTGACCAGGACCCGGGTGCTCGCCGACCGCTCCCTGCTGGAGCACGACGTGGTGTGGGCGGCGGCGGGTACCCCGTACGCCGTCTTCCCGATGGACCCGAAGACGCTGATCGCCCACGCGGGCGGCACCGTGGTGGACGTGCGCGAGACCGCGAAGTGACGCCGCTGGTCGCGGCGGCGGTACTGCTCGCCGCCGTCACGCACGCCGGCTGGAACGCGATAGCCCACCACATCACGGACAAGCTGGTCGGCTTCACGCTCATCTCCGGCGGCGGCGCGCTGATAGGCCTGCTCCTGGCCCCCTTCGTAGCGATCCCGGCGGCGGAGGCCTGGCCCTACCTGGTCCTCTCCGCCGTGATCCACATCGGCTACTACGCCCTGCTGATGCGCTCGTTCAAGCTCGGCGACTTCGGCCAGGCGTACCCGATCGCGCGCGGCACGGCGCCGCTCGTGGTCACCGTCCTGGCGGCGGTCTTCGCGGGCGAGATCCCGGACGGCTGGCAGGCGGCGGGCGTGGCGGTGTCGTGCGCGGGCCTGACGGGCCTGGCGCTGTGGGGCATACGGGGATCGGGGCGCCGCCCGGACTGGCCGGCGCTCGGCGCGGCCCTGGCGACGGGCGTCTCCATCGCGGCGTACACGGTGGTGGACGGCCTCGGCGTACGGGCGTCGGGCTCCTCGATGGGGTACATCGCGTGGCTGATGATCCTGGAGGGCACCGCGATCCCGCTCTACGCGGCGTACCGCTGGCGGGGCGAACTTCCCACGCGGCTCCGCCCGTTCGCGGCGGTTGGCCTGCTGGGCGCGGCCCTGTCCGTCGGCGCGTACGGCTTGGTCCTGTGGGCCCAGACGAAGGCGGAGCTTGCCCCGATCTCCGCGCTCCGCGAGTCCTCGATCATCGTCGGCGCGGCGATCGGCGCGATCTTCTTCAAGGAGCGGTTCGGGGCGCCGCGGCTGGTGGCGGCGGGGTTGATGGTGGCGGGGATCGGGTTGATGCTGCACGCGGGGTAGGTCACAGGCTCTCCCCGCCCCCGCTCAGACCAGGGCTTCGAAGGCGTATTGAAGGGCACGGGCGGTGGGGCGTCGGGTGGGGTCCGTCTGTAGGCCCGAGGTGAGGATGTCCTCGAACTCGGCGAACGGCCAGGGACGCGTGTCCGCCCAGGGCTTTACCCGGCCAAGGGCGAGTTCCGCGCGCAGTTCGGGGGTCGACTGAGGGGTGTCGCGGGTGCTGATCGGATAGGTGCCGGTCCAGCAGGCGTAGATCACCGCGCACAGGGACCACACTTCGGAAGCGGTGGTGAGGGGCAGGTCGTCGGCCGGTGTGGTGGTGAGGCGGGCGCGCGCGAGTTCGGGGGACATGAACCAGTCATACGCTCCCCGGTAGACGACAGGTCCGGTGCCGGGCCGGCGGTCGGGGGCGTGGGCCATGGCGTAATCCAGGAGTGTGGCGCCGTGGTCGTTGAGGATGAAGTGGACCTCTTGGAGGTCGCCGTGGCGCCAGCCACTCGCGTGGAGGTCGGCGACGGCCTTGCACATGGCGGTGGCGTATGAGGCGGCCATGGCGGCATCGGGGGCCTGGCGGAGCTTGGCGAAGGCGGTTTCGGCGTCGTCCCCGCCTGCCCACTTCAGGGCCAGCCAGGAACCCTCGCTGTCGTAGAGGGTCCCGTGGGCCTCGTAGAGGCCGGTGAGGACGCCGTCAGCGGCCAGTGCCAGGAGGATCTCGGCCTCGACCAAGGCGAGCCGCTCGGAGTCCACATGCCCTTGTGGGTCGGTGCATGGGACGGTGATCTTCAACGCGTACGGGCCGCGTACGGTGTCCACCCGCCATAGGCACGTGCCACGCCGCTCGGCCACGAGGACCGCGCCGGCCTCGGCCCGCTCCCCCCACACGGAAGCGATCAGACGGCGTGCGGTGGTGTGAGAGGAAGCGGTCACTCAAGGTCCCGTTCGGCTGGTGCGTCAACGATCGTCCGAAGAGTCGAGAGTGTAGAGCGTCAGGTGCCGGACGGAGTCGGCTTTGAAGGGGCCGCCCTGCCAGTCGCCGTACCGGGCCTGGCAGCGCATGCCGGAGAGTCGAGCCATCAGGTCGAGCTCGGACGGCCAGGCATAGCGTGTGACCAAAGGGAGCATCGTCATCCCTTGAGGAGTGGTGAGGACCTCCTGGGAGCGCACCGTCTGGGTCACCGGGTCGTGCTGCATCGCCGACCACCGCACGTGATCCTCACCGATCTCGCGCACACTCGTGCCCTGGAACTGACCCGGCTCCCAGTCCGATACATGTGCCTCCACTGCAAACATCCCGCCCGGTTCCAGGTGACGGGCGGCGGCCTTGAAGCACGCGACCTGGTCCTCCTGGGTGGTGAGGGTGAACAGGGTCGAGGCCACCACGAAGATCAGCGCGAAGCGTCGGTTCAGGTCGATTCGTGTCATGTCACCGACGAGAGAGCGAGCCGGAAGAGCGTCGGCCTTGGCGTTGAACGCCTCGACCATCTTCGGGGAGGCGTCCAGACCGGTGACGTCGGTGCCCAGCTGGGCCAGCTCGACGGACACGAGCCCGGTGCCGCACCCAAGCTCCAGAGCAGGTCCCGGCGGGGCCAGCTCGCGCAGGCGGCCGGCGTCGTGCCGCGGGTTTCGGCCGGTGGACAACGCGTCATAGTGCGGGGCCCACTTGTCCCACCGCTGGGCTTGCCGGTCGATCTCTTCCACGCTCAGCCTCCATTGCATGGTGCGGGCGAACACGGGGGCAGGGCCCGGCGTCGCCGGGCCCTGCCTGCGCGGTTGCGGTCAGGCGGCGAGTTCCACCGGCCGCCAGTGCGTCACGTCTACGGCGCCGGGGGCGATGCCCAGAGCCTTGAACATGTGCTGGTGCATGTCGTTGCCGAACGCCTGCGACTTGGCGGTGAAGTACGCCTCGTCGTACCAGGCGACGCCGAACAGGACCCGGCCCTGCTGCGGCTGCTGCGGGTCGATCTCGACGTAGGTGCTCTGCCAGTCGTAGAACTTCTCCGACTCTGGGCGGGCCTTGAGCTGCTCGTCCGAGGAGCGCAGGGCAGCGATGGCACGGGTGACGCTGTCCATACCCGTGCAGGCCAGCGCGCACTGTGAGAGGGCGACCGCGTCTTGACGCCCCGGCGGGCGGGGTCGTCGTCCTCGCCGGTCAGGACGCGGAAGCGGGTGAGCTGTCCGCAGGGGTTGAGGAGCAGATTCATGGATTTTCACCTTCCTGTTTCGGTTGGGCTGTGTGGTGCGCGCCCCGTCGGCCTGCTTCTCGGGACACAGGCCGCGGAGACGGCTGAGGGGGTTGAGGGCCGGGGCACGGCTCCGGGGCGTCAGGAGACTTGAGCTGCGGGCGCGACCCGGCACGGTGATGGCGCCCCGGCCGCTCATTTCTTGCCCCAGCGCTGGTCACGGTCGCAGAGCATGCGGCCGACCTGGGCATACAGGCGTTCCATGTCGGGTGATGTCAGGACCAGGGATGTCTCGGTCTCGGTGCCGTCCTCGAAGTGGATCAGTATCCGCACGGCGCCTTGGTCCACCCGCGTGTCGTAGACGGCGCCCAAGCCGGTCCGCTGCGCTGGGACACGGGGTGTTGGCCTCCCAGTCATGGTCGTCTCCGTCCCTGGTGTAACAACGGATCCCCCAATCCAGCTCCAAACGGCGGGGGTTGGTCTTGGTCGGTGTGCTGTTCAGTCAACGACCGGCCGACAACCCTGGGTAGGTGTCAGGGTGTAACCCCGCGTAGTCCCGCGTAACCCCCAGAGGGAAGGGTCGCCGGAGAGTGGAGAGAGTCCAGGGCATCGCTGAACTGATCCAAGAGGCGTGCGACAACCGCGGCTGGGGCCCGGCGAAACTCGCCCGTGAGCTGGGTATCGCCGAAGGCCGGGGGCCGGCAGGGATGGGCCGCCAGTACGCCCGGAAACTGATGATCGGGGAGCGTAACCCCGACTACTGGCTGCCGTACCTGATCCAGGTGCTGGACCTGGATGTCGCCCCGTCCCGGCATATGACCGTGCCGGGCAAGGAACACGCCGATACCGCGGCAGATGTCCTGACCCTTGGGAGGAGTGACGCAGTGGACCGACGGAGCTTTATTACCGCATCCGGCGGTGCCACCCTCTCCCTCCTCGGTGTCCCCGACGCCGAAGCCATCACCCGCCGCGTCGAGAACACGCCCGCAGGGGCGGTCCGGGTCGGGCGAGGAGAAGTCTCCGCGATCTTGACCATGGTCAGGACGCTCGGCGACTCCGCCGCCGAGTACGGCGGCAGCCACGTCCGCCGCCTCGCCGAGACCTACCTCACCGACAGCGCCGGGCCCTGGCTGAACGGCCGCTACAGCGTCACTACCGGCCGTGAACTGTGGGCCGCTACGTCCCAACTCGCCCACCTCATCGGCTGGATGTACCAGGACGAGGGCGAGAAGGAGCAACGCCAGGACCACGGTGAAGACCCCCAGGCCCTGGCCAAGCACTATTACGCCTACGCCTACCGGCTGGCTGCCGAAGCAGAGGAGCCCGAGCTCGCCGCGACCGCCCTGCGCGGCATGACGGTCCAGTCCATCGGTCTGGGCCCCCGCCATCGCGCCGAGGCGTTCGCTCTCGCGGAGAAATGCGTCGAGCACGCCAAAGGACTCGCCGACTCGCGCGCGGTCGCCTACTACGAGTCGACCTTCGCCGAGGCCGCCGCCTTGGACGGCAACTACCGTCTGGCCACCCGGGCCCTGACCGCTTCGCAGTCCGCCATCGAGCGCACCGCCGGCGTGCCGCCGGGCCACTCGTGGGCATCACATTTCACCATCGGCCGGTGGGCACACGCCTCGGGAATGATCCTGGCCACGATGGGCGACCTCGCCGGCGCCCGGGAACAGCTCCACCAGTCCCTGGAAGTCCACGGCCTGGACCGGCGCCGCAGTCGCGCGAGCGTGCTCGGAAACCTCGGCGAGATCCACCTCCGGCAAGGCGACCTCGACGGTGCCCTCACCGTGTGGTCGGAGTTCCTCGACTGCGCCGAGGGTGTCCAGTCCGCCCGCGTCCGGGACGCCGCCACCGACATGCGTGTCCGCCTGGCCCGCTACCGGAGCGTGGCCGGGGTAAGCACACTCGACCGCCGGGCCGCCGCCCTCTTGGCCAGCCAATAACCACAGGGACGGACATCCCGGTAGGAGTGCTGGCTGCGCTTTCTGTGCCGGCGTCGATCCACCCTCAGGAACCCTTCGTCGCGCTACGGCTGGTGGCGGGCATCGGGTTGGTGCTGCACCCGGGGTAGGGGGTTTTCCCGGCTGACCTGCTGGGCGGCGGCACACCGTCAACCCCGGCGCGCCGCCGCCCCTCCCCTACACGCCCGTCACAGGCCCGGCACCGAGGCCTCCGCCCACACCACCTTTCCGGCACCGGCGGTCCACTCAGTGACGCCCCACCGGTCGGCGAAGGCCGCGACGAGGAAGAGCCCACGCCCCGAGCACAGGTCGTCGCCCGGCAACGGAACCGGTCGCGGCAACTCTTCGAAGGTGTCACGCACCTCGATCCGCACGCCGCGCGCCATCCGCAGATAACGGGTCTCCACCTTCCGCCCTGCGGGCCCCTCCCCATGGACGACGGCGTTGCTGAACAGCTCCGACAGGACGAGCAGCGCGGCATCCTCGGTGCCGCTCAACTCCCATGCGGCGAGGGTCTTCCGCAGACATTCCCGCGCCCGCCCTACCGAGCGGGGGTGGTGCGGCCACGTCGACACGACGGCGCCGCCCGACTCCCCGTCGGACTCTTCGTCACCCACCTCACTCTCCATCAGGCCACCTCCATCCCGTGGATGAACCGGGGCCCGACATCCACACCGTGCACGGCCAGCCACAGTGCCCGTCGACGCTGCCGCCGCAACCGCAGTTCGTCGGCCACGACGTAGGGTCGGACGATGGCGTTGTCCTCGCCACGGAGTACGTCCGACTTGGCATACGGGGGCTGCGGTTCGAGGCAGGCGTACGTGCGGACCGGCTCGCTCCGATGACGTCCCGTCGCGGGGAGTAAGAACCGCAGCAACGGTCCGAAGAGACGGGCGATAAGGTCGTTCATGTCAGCGCTCCTCCAAGCGTTGGCCATGCCCCCGGACCGTTCCTGCGGTTGCGGGGGTCCTCTTTTGGCTGCGGCGGGCAACCGCAACGACACCCGCCGTGATGGCGCGATCACGGCAGGCGACATAGAGCACCCTGCATGGGAATCAATTCGAACTGCAACCGAACCGCATGGAAATGTTTCCAACTCTGCGGCTCGCCCTACTGTTGGACCCGCAAAGCACCGTGCAAGGGGGCTCACATGTCACAGCCGCGACCCACTGTCCGTCGTCGCCGCCTCGCCTCACTCCTCGTCGAACTGCGCGAAGCGGCAGGCAAGACGATGGAAGAGGCCGCAGACCGCATCGGCTGCCACAAGACGAAGATCAGCCGCATTGAGAACGCCCGACTCGGCATCTCACTGGGCGAGTTGCGAGACCTGCTCGCCTTCTACGGGATCGACGACGCCTCGTACGTCGAGGAGTTGGTGAACCTGGCCCGGCGAGGCGGCGAGCGCGGGTGGACGCGGCACCTCGGTGCGACACTCCCGTCGTACGCGGACCACATCGACTACGAGCAGACGTCCGACTACATCCGCTCGTATCAGCCCCTCCTCATCGCGGGGCTCGCGCAAACACCCGATTACGCGCGCGAGTTGTACCGGAGAAACCCCGAGATGCTGAGCAGCTCCCAGGTCGACGACCTGGTGGAGACCCGCATGCAGCGCCAGGAGATTCTGGAGCGGGAGGACGCGCCCAGGCTCACGGTCATCGAGGGAGAGGCAGCGCTACGAAGCCTGGTCGGCGGCGCGAACGTCATGAAGCCGCAGCTGGACCGGCTGGCCGAGCTTGCCGACCACCCGAACATCACGGTGCAGGTGCTGCCACTCAACTCCGGTGCGCATGCCGGGCTGCTGGGCGGCTTCGTGGTCTTCGGCTTCCCCACCCCGGCCTTCTCCGACGTGGTCTGCGTCGAGCACGTCACGGGGAGCCTGCACATGGAGACCGAGGAGGAGACCGAGCGATATACGCTCGCCTTTGACTCGTTGAGATCGGCGGCGTTGAGCCCTGCGGCCAGCCTCGACCTGATCCGGCGGGTCAGGCAAGAGCTGTAACCATCCGGAATACGAGGTGCGTACCATGCTTGCCCCTGATCTCGGCAACGTCATATGGCGCAAGAGCAGCTACAGCGGGGGCGGTTCCTCCGGCGGCGACTGCGTGGAAGTCGCTTGCCTCCCCCACACCACCGCCATCCGCGACAGCAAGCACCCGGGCGGCCCCGCCCTCGCCATCACGGCCACAGCGTGGGACGGCTTCATCACGGCGATCAAGTCGGCCTCCCCGGAGGATGAGCAGAGCGGGAAGCCGTGAACCCCGACATCATCACCGAGTTCCGCAAGTCGTCGTACTCGGACCAGCAGGGCGACTGCCTGGAGATCGCGCACACCAGAACCGGTGGGCGTGCCGTACGCGACAGCAAGCATCGGGTAGGGCCCGCCCTCATCTTCCCCCTGGAGGCGTGGGACGGGTTCGTCGCAGGAATCAAGGCGGACCGGGTCGGCTAGCCCGAGTTAGGTCCGTACGCCGGTTACCGCGACGCCTGGCAGCCGCGCGCACCGGCGGCAAGCGCGGGCCGATGGTGCGACCGCCGCGTGCGAGGCCGCGGCCAGCGCCCCGGCGAAGGCCAGCAGGGGCCAGTCCGTGGTCAGCGTCGCCGCCGTGGCGAGCGCGAGGGTCGCGGCGGCCATGGCCGCGCTGGCCGTGGTGCCCGCCCAGGCGACGAGCAGCGGCAGGCGTTCCGGGGTCGGGAGACGGCGGGCGAGGCTGCCGGTGGCGGTCAGGGTCGCCGCGGCGAGCAGTGCGGCGATGGTCGCGACGAAGGCCAGGTGGACGGCCAGCAGCTGGGCCGCCGCGGGCAGTTGCCAGGCCGGAGCGTGGCCCGCGGTCCTTGCCAGGTACCAGCAGGCGAGCAGGAAAGGGGCCGTGAGCGTGACGGCCCGTGCCGTGTGCCGTGCCTGGGCGACGGTCAGTTCGCGCTGGCAGCTGGGGGCCAGTTCCTCGACGGTGCCGAACTCCCTTACCGCCTGGCGAGCGGCATCCTCCTCGGTCAGCCCGGCGTCGGCGTACGCGGCTGCCGTGTCGGCGAGGCCGTCCCGTACCTCCTCGACCAGCCGGGACTTCGCCTTGGCCGGGCCGTGCAGCGCGGCGGTCAGGCCGGCCGCGTACTCCTGTACGAGCCGGTCGGCGGGGCTCATGTGGCGACCCCGGGTGTCGCGCCGGGGTTGAGGACCGAGCCGATCGCCTCGGTGAACTCGACCCACGCCGCGCGCTCACCGGCCAGCGTCGCCCGGCCGGCGTCCGTCAACTCGTAGCATCTGCGCCGCCGTTCACCGGACGACTGCCAGCTGCTTCTCAACAGGCCGAGCCGCTCCAGGCGGTTCAGGGCCGGGTAGATCGTGCCCGTACGCAGCTCCAGGGCGCCGCCGCTGCGGCGCTGCACGGCGGCGATGATCGCGTACCCGTGCAGGGGACCCTGTTCCAGTACGGCCAGCAGCAGTCCGTCGAGGTGCCCTCGCACCGCATCCGCCTTCATGAGTAGGCAGCCTACACAAAGGCACCGTTGGCAGTGTATGTATTGGCAGCCAACACATGCTCAGCCTTCGGAGGTCCGGCGTGACCAAACTGCTGTTGTCCGTCCACGTACTCGTGGCGATCCTCGCCGTCGGTTCGATCACCGTGGCCGCCTCGATGTTCCCCCGCCAGGCACTGCGGGCGATCGGCGGCGAGGGGCCGAAGGTGGCCGCGCTGCTGCACCGGGTCTGCCGGGGCTACGCGCTCGCCGGTATCGCCGTACCGGTGTTCGGGATAGCCACCGGCGCGCAGCTCGGTGTCCTCGGCGACGCGTGGCTGATCGTCTCGCTCGTCCTGACGGCGGGCGCGGCGGGCCTGCTGGCGCTGGCCATCCTGCCGGGGCAGCGGACTCTGCTCACGCTGGCGGAGGCACCTGGGGGTGTCGAGGCGGCGCGGCCCGTCGCCGCCCGGCTGACGATGCTCACCGGCGTCTTCAATCTGCTGTGGGCGGTCGTCGTGGTCCTGATGATCGTCCGTCCCGGCTCCACGACGGGGGCGTGAGCAGCGTGCGTACGCTCCGCATCGCGGCCGCCGCCGAGGCCGCCTCGCTCGCCCTGCTGCTCGGCAACCTCTTCACCGTCCACGCGCCGGCGCTCTCCGCGCTCCTCGGCCCGCTGCACGGCACGGCGTACCTCGTCGTCATCGCGGCCACGTGGACGGCGGCCTCGGCCGCGGCGCCGGGCACCCGGTGGCGGGCCCTCGTCCCCGGCGTCGGCGGCCTCCTCGTCCTGCGGCGGATCGGGGGGCGGGCGCCCGCCGCGGACTGACCTACGCCACCTCGCGCAGGGCCCTGACCAGGGCCTGGGCGCGGGGGTCCGCCGTCACGCCCTTGTTCATGCCGTTGGTGACGTAGCCGAAGGCGAGGCCCGACTCCGGGTCGGCGAAGCCGAGGGCGCCGCCGCGGCCGGGGTGACCGAAGGATGTGGGGGTCAGCAGCGGGGAGGCGCCGCCGTGCAGCATGTAGCCGAGGCCGAAGCGGGTCGGGACGACCAGCACGCGGTCGGGGCCCGCCGACGCCTCTGCCCTGGCAGCATCCACCGTCTCGGGGGTGAACAGCCGCGCCGCGCCGTCCACTTCGCCGATCAGCGCGGCGTAGAACCGGGCCAGGCCGTCCGCCGTGGCAATGCCGTTGGAGGCGGGCAGGGCCGCCGCCCGGTACGCCGGGTCGTTCTCGTCCGGCAGCGGATCGATCGCCCCGAAGGCGCGGCGGGTCAGGGATGCGGGGTCCGCGTAGGCCTGCGCCACGTTCCGCTTGGGCCGGATCCGCAGGCCGCCCGGCGCGGTGGGCGGCGGCTCGATGCGGCCCATCCGGCCGGCCCGCGCGGCTTCCGCTTCTGGCAGGCCCAGCCAGAGGCCGAGGCCGTACGGCCGGGCGATCTCGGCGTCGATCCACTCCCCCACGGCCCTGCCCGTCACGCGCCGCACCAGCTCGCCGGTGAGCCAGCTGTAGGTCTGCGCGTGGTAGCCGTGGTCGGTGCCCGGCTCCCAGAACGGGGCCTGCGCGGCGAGAACGGCCGCCGCGAGGTCCGGGTCGAGCGCCTCGGCGGGGGTGAGCGGACGGTCGAGGGCGGGCACCCCGGCGCGGTGCGCGAGGACGTGCCGCACCAGGACGCCTTCCTTGCCGCGCGCCTTGAACTCCGGCCAGTAGGCGCCGACCGGCGCGTCCAGGTCGAGTTCGCCGCGCTGGTGGAGCAGGAGCAGTGCGGCGGCGGCCACGCCCTTGGTGGCCGAGCGGATCACCTGCGCGGTCCCGGACTCCCACGGGGTGTCCCCGTCGACGTCCTTCACACCGCCCCACAGGTCCACGACCTTGCGGCCGCCCCGGTAGACGGCGACGGCGGCACCGCGCTCCCCCCGCTCGCTGAAATTGCGTACGAAAGCGTCCCGAACCGGCTCGAAGCCGGCGGCCACCGTGCCGTGCACTCCACCCATGACGTCCATGTCATTCATGACAAGGCCAACAGCCACCACTATCCGATGATTCCCTGGCTCCTCTGCCGCACAGTCTTCGGATCGAAGCCGAAGGGGAGTTCCAGGCGGTGGGCGCACATCAGGTCGTCGTCGGCCAGCAGCTCGCCCGTCGGGCCGTCCGCCGCGATCACGCCCTCGCTGAGGATCAGGGCGCGGGGGCAGAGCTCCAGGGCGTACGGCAGGTCGTGCGTGACCATCAGGACCGTCACGTCCAGCGAGCGCAGGATGTCGGCGAGTTCGCGGCGCGAGGCCGGATCGAGGTTGGAGGACGGCTCGTCCAGGACCAGGATCTCCGGCTCCATGGCCAGCACCGTGGCGACCGCGACCCTGCGGCGCTGCCCGAAGGAGAGGTGGTGCGGCGGGCGGCCGGCGAACTCCGCCATGCCGACCCGGCCCAGCGCCTTCAGCACGCGGGCCTCCAGCTCCGGGCCGCGCAGGCCGGCCGCCGCGGGCCCGAACGCCACGTCCTCGCGGACCGTCGGCATGAACAGCTGGTCGTCGGGGTCCTGGAAGACGATGCCGACGCGGCGCCTGATCTCGGCCATGTGCTTCTTGCCGACGGGCAGCCCGGCCACCGTCACGGTGCCCGCGCCGCCGGTCAGGATGCCGTTCAGGTGCAGGACGAGGGTGGTCTTGCCCGCGCCGTTCGGCCCGAGCAGGGCGACGCGCTCGCCGCGCGCGACGGTGAAGTCGACGCCGAACAGCGCCTGGTGCCCGTCGGGATAGGCGAAGGCCAGCCCGGCCACTTCGAGCGAAGGTGCCGGCGAAGGTGTCAGCGAGGGTGCGGTCGTCACAGGGTCCATCCCAACAGGCATACGACGAGGGCGGCGAGCGGCAGGGTCAGGGCGTACGCCCACTGCGTCCGCGAGGCGGTCACCTCGTCGATGACCGGCATGGACCCGGCGTAGCCGCGGCTGACCATGGCCAGGTGCACGCGCTCCCCGCGCTCGTACGAACGGATGAAGAGGGCCCCGGCGGACTTGGCCAGGACGCCCCACTGCCCCACGCCCCGCGCCTCGAAGCCGCGTGACTCCCTGGCGATCTTCATGCGGCGCATCTCGTCCGTGATGACGTCGCCGTACCGGATCATGAACGAGGCGATCTGGACGAGCAGGGGGGGCAGTTTGAGCCGCTGGAGGCCGAGGAGCAGCTCGCGCAGCTCGGTGGTGGAGGCGAGCAGTACGGAGGCGGCGACGCCGAGGGTTCCCTTGGCGAGGACGTTCCAGGCGCCCCAGAGGCCGTTCACGCTCAGGGACAGGCCGAGCACGTCGACGCGTTCGCCCTGCGCCACGAACGGCATCAGGACGGCGAAGGCCACGAAGGGGACCTCGATCAGCAGGCGCTTGAGGAGGAACCCGGCGGGGACGCGGGCCGCCCGGGCGACCGTGCCCAGGAGCACCGCGTAGAGGCCGAAGGCCCACATCGCCTCGCGGGGCGTGGAGACAACCACGACGACGAAGCAGAAGACCGCGGCGAGCTTGGTGTGCGGGGGCAGCGCGTGCACCGGCGAGTGCGCGTGCCGGTAGAGCCGGTGGGCGTGCCCCGCCCCCACGTCAGGCCTCCCCGGACGCGGACCGCCCACCGCCGCCACCCGCCTCGGCCGCAGGGCCCGCGTTGCCGACGGGGGCTGCCTTACCCGCCTCCACCGCGGAGGCTGACTCGGCCGCGCGGGCAGACGGAGCCACATCGCCCGCCTTGCCCACAGGGCCCACCTCGGCCGCGAGGGCCGCCTTGCCTGCCTCGGCCGCAGGGCCCGCATTGCCGACGGGGGCTGCCTTACCCGCCTCCACCGCGGAGGCTGCCTCGGCCACGCGGGCAGACGGAGCCACATCGCCCGCCTTGCCCACAGGGCCCACCTCGGCCGCGAGGGCCGCCTTGCCTGCCTCGGCCGCAGGGCCCGCGTTGCCGACGGGGGCTGCCTTACCCGCCTCCACCGCGGAGGCTGCCTCGGCCACGCGGGCAGACGGAGCCACATCGCCCGCCTTGCCCACAGGGCCCACCTCGGCCGCGAGGGCCGCCTTGCCTGCCTCGGCCGCAGGGGCCGCGTTGCCCGCAGGAGCTGCCCCGGCCGCGAGGGCCGCCTCCGGCACCGCGTCCACCCCCGGCACCGCGTCCGCCCCCGGCAGCACCCCCGGCACGGCCACCGCGGACGCCTCCCCCGTCCTTCGGCGCCGCAGCGCCCAGAAGACCGCCGAGCCGGCGACCACCGTGACGCCCACTCCGATCACGCCCGCCAGGCCCCCGGAGAGGCGCGCGTCGGTGATGTCCTTGACGCCGTAGTCCGCGAGCGGCGAGTCCGCCGTGGCGTGCTTCTCCGCCTTCTTGTCGATGCCCTTGTCCTGCGCGACCTTCTCCAGGCCGTCGGGGTTCGCGGAGGCGTAGAAGCTGACGAAGCCCGCGAGGACGAGGGAGGTGACGATGCCCGCGATCCACACCTTTCGGGGGGAGCGGGTCGGCGCCACAGGCGGTGCGGTGGGCGTCGGCGCGTCCACCAGTTCCCCGCCGACCCGCAGCTTCAGCGGCCGGGTCAGGCCCCGCGCCCCGGACACGAGGTCGGGTCGTACGGCGATGACCGCGCCGACGGTGAGCGCGGTGATCGCGGCCTCGCCGATGCCGATCAGGACGTGGACGCCGACCATGGCGGTGGCGACCTTGGTGAGGGAGACGTCGGTCGTGCCGCCCACGGCGTAGATGAGGGTGAAGGCGACCGCGGCGGCCGGCACGGACAGCAGCGCCGCGACGAAGGAGGCGGCCGTGACCGAGCGGCGCCCGCGCGGCAGCAGCTTCACCAGGCCGCGGAAGACCACGTAGGCGACGACGGTGGTGACGATCGCCATGTCGGAGATGTTCACGCCGAGCGCGGTCAGCCCGCCGTCCGCGAAGAGGACGCCCTGCATGAGCAGCACGACGGAGACACACAGGACGCCGGTGAAGGGGCCTACGAGGATCGCGGCGAGCGCACCGCCGAGAAGGTGACCGCTGGTCCCGGCCGCGACGGGGAAGTTCAGCATTTGCACGGCGAAGATGAAGGCGGCGACGAGGCCCGCGAGCGGCGCGGTCCGTTCGTCCAGCTCACGCCGCGCGCCCTTGAGGCTGACCGCCACCGCGCCCGCGGCGACGAGCCCGGCCGCGGCGGAGACGGGGGCATTGATGAATCCATCGGGGACATGCATGCGCGCGCTCCTGGGCAGGGGCCCTGGCAGGGCAGATCGCTCGTGAACCGTTCAATGATAGGGGCTTGTTGCAAACGGTTTGCAAGAGCACTGCGGTCCCGATACGGCTACGCCCGAGCCACGGAGCGGATTGTCGGACATGTGGGACATTAGTGAGGAAGTGGGCGCCAACGGCGGCGCGCACGTACGCAGGGACGAGGAGTTCAGCGATGTCCGCAGTCGAGCAGTACGCACGCGCCCACCTCGTCACGGACTCCTCCGAGGGCCACCGCGCCGTCCCCGTCGTCCTGCGCTACGACGCGGAGGCCGACCCGCACACGGTACGGATCGGCCTCCCCGGCCCCCACGAATGGACCTTCGCCCGGCAGCTGCTCGAACAGGGCCTGCGGGCCCCGGTCACCGCCGGTGACGTGCATGTCTGGCCGTGCGGCCGGGTCCAGACGATCGTGGAGTTCCACGCCGGGGAGGGGGTGACGGTCGTCCAGTTCGACGCCTCGGCGCTGATGCGCTTCCTGCGCCGCACCTACGCGGCCGCCGCCACCCCGGTCACCCGCTGACCCTGCCTGGTCAGACGCGTACCGGCTTCCGGTGGGGGTCAGGCTCCGGGTCGCTCACCGTCCCGGCCGCCGTACGCAGCCCCTCACCCTCGACATCCACGTTCGGCAGTGCGCGGTCGAGCCACCTGGGCAGCCACCACGCCTTGTCGCCGAGCAGCGCGAGGACGGCGGGCACCAGCGCCATGCGGACCACGAACGCGTCGAAGAAGACCGCGATCGCGAGCCCGAAGCCGATCATCTTGACCATCTGCTCGCTGGAGCCGATGAAGCCCGCGAAGACCGCGATCATGATGACGGCCGCCGCCGAGACCACCCGTGCGCTGTGCCGGAACCCGGTCACGACCGCCTGGCCGGGCCGCTCCCCGTGGACGTACGCCTCCCGCATGCGCGTCACGAGGAAGACCTCGTAGTCCATCGCCAGGCCGAAGACCACGCCGACCATGAAGATCGGCATCATCGACATGATCGGGCCGGTCTGCTCCACGCCGAAGAGCGAGCCGAGCCAGCCCCACTGGAAGACCGCGACGACCGCGCCGAGGGCCGCGAGGACCGAGAGCAGGAAGCCGAGGGCCGCCTTGAGCGGGACCAGGACCGAGCGGAAGACGACGATCAGGAGGAGGAAGGCCAGGCCGACCACCAGGGCCAGGTAGGGCAGCAGGGCGTCGTTGAGCTTCTGCGAGACGTCGATGTTCATGGCCGTGGTGCCGGTGACCATGATCTCGGCGCCGGTGTCGGAGGTGATCTCCGCGCCCGTGTCGCGGATCGAGTGGACCAGTTCCTCGGTCTCGATGCCGCTCGGCTTGGAGGACGGCACGACGCTGATGATCGCGGTGTCACGGGCCTCGTTGAGCACGGGCGGGGCGACGGTCAGGACGTCGTCGAGCTTGGAGATCGTCTTGCCGATCTCACCGGCCGCCGCCTTCGGGTCGTCGGCGCCCTTGAGGTCGCCGACGACCATCAGCGGGCCGTTGAAGCCGGGACCGAAGCCGTCGGAGACCAGGTCGTACGCCTTGCGCTGGGTCGTGGACGTGGGCTGCGCGCCGTCGTCCGGCAGGCCGAGCTCCAGCTGCGACACCGGGACGGCGGCGGCGCCGAGCCCGACGATGCCGACGAGCAGCACCGCGATCGGGCGGCGGACCACGAAGCGGGCCCAACGGGTGCCCATGTTCGGCTTCTCGCCGCCACCGGCATCCGCGGCCGCCTTCGCGCGGCCGCCGCCGAACAGCCTGCTCTTCTCACCCATGGGCAGGACCAGCTTGCCCGCGTAGCCGAGCAGCGCCGGGATGAGGGTGAGCGCGATGAGGACGGCGATGACGACCGTGCCGGCCGCGGCGAGGCCCATCTTGGTGAGCATCGGGATGTTGACCACGGCCAGGCCGACCAGCGCGATGACCACGGTGAGTCCGGCGAAGACGACCGCGGAACCCGCGGTGCCGACGGCACGGCCCGCCGCCTCCTCGCGGTCGCGGCCCTCGGCGAGTTCGCCGCGGAAGCGCGAGACGATGAACAGCGCGTAGTCGATGCCGACCGCGAGGCCGATCATCATGGCGAGCGTCGAGGTGGTGGTGCCGAGGTCCAGCGCGTCGGCGAGCGCCGCGATGGTCGAGACGCCGATGCCCACGCCGATCAGCGCGGTCAGCAGCGGAAGTCCGGCCGCGATCAGCGAGCCGAAGGTGACGACGAGGACGACCGCGGCGATCGCGATGCCGATGACCTCGGAGGAGCCGGTCTCGGGCATGGCCTGGAGCGCGTCACCGCCGACCTCGACCGTGAGCCCGGACCCGCGCGCCTTGTCGACGGTCTTCTCCAGCGCGTCGCGGTCCTCGTCGGTCAGCTCCATCGAGGTGACCTTGTACGAGACGGAGGCGTACGCCGTGGAGCCGTCCTTACTGACGGTCTTGGCGCGGAACGGGTCGTCGGCGCGTACCACGTGGTCCGAGCCGGACCGCAGGGCACCGACGGTCTTGGCGATCTCGGCCTTGTTGGCCCGGTCCGTCACCTTCTCGCCGTCGGGCGCCTTGAAGACGACGCGGGCGCTCGCGCCGTCCGCGCCGGCCTCGGGGGCACGCTTCTCCAGCAGGTCGAAGGCCTTCTGCGCCTCCGTGCCCGGTATGGAGAAGGAGCTGGACGCGGCGGTCGGCGCCGACGCCGCGCCGACCCCGGCGAGGGTGAGCAGCGCCACCCAGATCAGGGCGACGAAGTGCCGTCGCCGGAAGGCTAGTTTGCCGAGTTTGTACAGGAAAGTGGCCACGGGGGCGTACTCCCGGTCAGGTCGTGGTGAATGACCGCGGGGCCAGGGGGCGTCCGCGGGCAGGGGTGGTGAGCCCGACGACGTGAGCGGTGACGTCAGGTGCGGGGAGGAAGCGGGCCGGCGCCGGTCAGACGCCGAGGGCGGGGAGGATCACGGCGTCGACGTACGAGGCGAGGAAGGCCTGGTCGACCGGGCGGTCCTCGATGAGGTCCCGGGCGACGAAACCGCCGACCAGCATGTGCACGACGTACTCAAGCGCCGGATTGTCCGCGGCGACCTCACCGCGCTCCACCGCTCTGCGCAGCAGGGCGTTCATGCCGGTGAGCTCCGGCTCGATGAGGAGGTTCCGCAGCGCCTGGTGGAGCTCGGGATTCTCGTGCACGGCGTGGAACAGACCCCGCATCAGCGCGGCGTCCTTCTCCATCTGGCAGTCGTCCGAGCGGGCCACCATCTCGTTCAGGTCGCCGCGCAGCGACCCGGTGTCGATATCCGCCAGCGACGTCGGCTTGTTGTGCCGCAGCGCCTTGGCGACCAGCTCGGGCTTGCTCCCCCACTGGCGGTAGAGGGTGGCCTTGCTGGAGCGGGTGCGGGCCGCCACGGCGTCCATGGTGAGGGCGTCGTAACCGACCTCGCGGAGCAGGTCGAGCACGGCCTCGTACAGCTCGGCCTCGCGCTCCGGCGTGATTCTGCTGCGCCGCGCGCTCGCCGCGTCGGCCATGACCCACCTCCTGCGCCGCCCCGGTCCGGGGAACGAAACGGTTTCGTACACCGGCACCCTACCCACACCTTTTAACGAAACGAAACGGTTTCGTACGTGGGCTGTGTCACGCCGCTCCCACGAGTTGCCGGGGCCCTCGCAGCGGAAAAGCATGGTGAGGTGACCGACGAGCGCGACGATGCCCAGGCAGAGCAGCCCCCACTGTCAGGACAGGCCTACCTGCGATTCCCCCACCTCAGCGGCGACCGTCTCTGTTTCGCCGCCGAGGACGACCTCTGGGTGGCCCCCCTCACCCCCGAGGGCACCCCCGCCGGCCGGGCCTGGCGGCTCACCGTGGACCGGACCAAGATCGGCCACCCGCGCTTCTCGCCGGACGGCCGCCACATCGCGTACACGACCTGGCGCAGCCTCGACCCGGAGATCCATCTGGCCCCGGTGGACGGCGGGCCCGCGCGCCGCCTGACCTACTGGGGCAGCACCGACACCCGGGTCTGCGGCTGGACGCCCGACGGCCACATCCTCGCCGTGTCCTCGCACGGCGAGCCCTTCTCGCACTTCTGCTTCGCCTACAGCGTGCCCACCGACGGCTCCCCCGGCGGCAAGCTGCCCTGGGGCCCGGTCGCCGACATCGCGGTCACCGACGCCCTCGCCGACAGCCACGGCCCCGGCGACTGCGAGCGCAAGACGCTCCTCCTCACCGGCAAGCCGCCCCACGAACCGGCCGCCTGGAAGCGGTACCGGGGCGGCGCGACGGGCCGCCTGTGGATGCACGGCAAGCAGATCCTCGGCCACCTCGACGGGCACCTCGACTCGCCCATGTTCGTCGCCGGCCGCATCGCGTTCCTCTCCGACCACGAAGGCGTCGGAAATCTGTACTCCTGCCTTCCCAACGGCTCCGACCTGCGCCGCCACACCGACCACGACGCCTTCTACGCCCGGCACGCCGCCAGCGACGGCACACGCGTCGTCTACCAGTGCGCGGGCGAGGTGTGGCTGGTCGACGAACTCACCGCGGACTCCGTGCCGCGCCGCCTCGACGTGCGGCTCGGCGGGCCGCGCCCCGGACGGCGCGTCTACCAGGTCCCCGCCGCGCAGCACATCGACGCGCTCTCCGTGGACACGACGGGGCGGGCCAGCGCCGTCGTCGTGCGCGGCAGCCTCTACTGGCTCACCCACCGGGACGGCCCGGCCCGCACCATCACCGACACACCCGGCGTGCGCGTGCGGCTGCCGGAGATGCTGGGCACCGGCGGGCAGGTCGCGTACGTCACCGACGCCGACGGCGAGGACGCCGTCGAGATCGCCCACCTGCCGCGCGCCACCGGCGACCGCCCGCCGCGCAGGCTGATGACCGGAGGACTGGGCCACGTACAGGAACTGGTCTGCGACCCCGACGGCGAACGGCTCGCCATCGCCTCGAACGACGGCCGCCTCCTGCTCGTCACGGTCTCCGACAAGGAGGAGGCCGACGCCATGAACCGCAGACTGCGCGAGGTCGGGGAGATCACCCCCGCAGCCGTCGGCGAGTCCGGGACCGAGGCCGTGGAGAGGACCGAGGCCGAGGTCACCGAGGTGATCCGCTCCATCAACGGGCCGGTACGCGACCTCGCCTTCTCCCCCGACGGCACCTGGCTGGCCTGGTCGCACCCGGGCATCGGCCGCTCCCTGCGGCAGATCAAACTGGCCCGCGTCGCGGGGCCGGGACCCCGCACGATCGTCGACGTCACCAACGGCCGCTTCGAGGACGAGAACCCCGTCTTCACCCGCGACGGCCGCTACCTCGCCTTCCTCTCCTGGCGCGGCTTCGACCCCGTCTACGACGTGCACACCGGCGACCTGTCCTTCCCGCTGGGCTGCCGCCCCTACCTCGTACCGCTCTCCTCGGCGATCCCCTCCCCCTTCGCGCTGCTGCCCGACGGGCGCCCGGCGGCCGGCGGCCTGGACCCGGCCGACGACAACACGGGCGACGGCACGACGACGGTGGAGACCGAGGGCCTGGCGGCGCGGGTGACGCCCTTCCCGGTCGCGGCGTCGAAGTACTCGGCCCTGCGACCGGTCAGCGGCGGCGGCCTGGTCTGGCTGCGCTGGCCGATCTCGGGCGCGCTCGGCGAGACCTTCGCCAACCCGGCCGACACCTCCGGCCGCCCCACTCTGGAGTACTTCAACATCGCCAAGGCGAAGAAGTCGCAGCTCGTCGAGCACCTGGACTGGTTCGCACCGAGCGGCGACGGCACCCGGCTCGTGGTCGTCGACGAGGGCGACCTGACCGCCGTGCCCGCCACCGAGCAGGGCGACAGCGACACCACCGTCTGGATCGACCTGCGCCGCATCCTGCACGAGGTCGACCCGGCCGCCGAGTGGCGTCAGGCGTACGAGGAGGCGGGCCGGATCATCCGCGCCTACTTCTGGGACCCGGGGATGTCCGGCGTCGACTGGGACGGGGTGCTCGCGCAGTACCGGCCGCTGGTCGAACGCGTCGCGTCCCCCGACGACTTCGCGGACCTGCTGCGGGAGGTCCTCGGCGAACTGGGCACCTCCCACGCGTACGTCTCCCCGGCCCGCCGCAACGAGGGCCCACCGCACTACCAGCGCGCGATGGGCCTGCTCGGCGCCAATCTCGTACGCAGGGACGGCGGCTGGATGGTCAAGCGGATCCTGCCGGGCGAGTCCTCCGACTCCAAGGCCCGCTCCCCGCTGGCCGGTTCGGGCATCCGCGAGGGCGCCATCCTGACCCACGTCGACGGCCGCCCGGTCGACCCGGTGACCGGCCCCTACCCGCTCCTGGCGGCGGCGGGCGGCACCACCGTCGAGCTGACGTTCCGCCCGGCGGAGGGCGAGGGGCGCCCCCGGCGGGTCGCCATCGTCCCGCTCGTCAACGAACGCCCCCTGCGCTACCAGGACTGGGTGGCCAAACGCCGCGAGGTCGTGCGGGAGCTGAGCGGCGGCAAGTGCGGCTACCTGCACATCCCCGACATGGGCGGCTCCGGCTGGGCCCAGTTCAACAGGGACCTGCGCCTGGAGGTGTCACGGCCCGCCCTCATCGTCGACGTGCGCGGCAACGCGGGCGGCCACATCAGCGAGCTGGTGGTGGAGAAACTCACCCGCAAGATCCTCGGCTGGGACCTGACGCGCAACGCCCAGCCCGTCTCGTACGCCTCGAACGCGCCGCGCGGCCCGGTGGTGGCGCTGGCCGACGAGGCGACCTCATCGGACGGCGACATGATCACGGCGGCGTTCAAGCTGCTGGGGCTCGGCCCGGTCGTCGGGCAGCGCACCTGGGGCGGCGTGGTCGGCATGACCGGGCGGCACCGGCTCGGCGACGGCACGGTGATCACGGTGCCGATGAACGCGGGCTGGTTCGACGCGTACGGCTGGTCCGTGGAGAACCACGGCGTGAGTCCGGACATCGAGGCGTTGCGCACCCCGCTGGACTGGGCGGAGGGGCGGCACGCCCAACTCGACGACGCGGTAAGGGTGGCGCTGGACCTCCTGGAGCAGCACCCGGCGGTGGCACCGCCGGGCTACTCCGACGTACCGGACCGCCGTCGCCCACCGCTGCCACCCCGCTCCTGACGCTCCGTAGTTGATCGAAATGCGGCGCATGTCCGCCCATGTCAATCTGGTCGAGGCCCCAACCCCCTCACCCACAACGGGAGTGAACAGCATGGGCATCAAGGACCAGTTCCAGGACAAGGCCAACGACCTCGCCGGCAAGGCCAAGGGCGCCCAGGGCGACAAGGACAAGCTGCGCGAGCGCGGCTCGCAGGCCCAGGACGACATGCGCGAGCGCGGCACGCGGGCCCGTGACGACATGCGTCAGCGCGGCTCGCAGGGCCAGGACGAGGCGTCGGAGCGGTCCTCGCAGGCCCGTGACACCGCGCGGCAGCAGCGGGAGAGGTTCGAAGAGGACTACGACATCTGACCCCGCACCCGCACCGCCTGACGAAGGCCCCCGGGACGCCGGGGGCCTTCTCACGCGCCCCGGGGAAGGCGGACTCACGCGGCCGGAGAGACCGGACCGCTCAGCTCGCCCGCGCCGCCTCGTCCGCCGAACCGCCCGCCCCCACCAGGCCCGTCGGCACGCTCGTGAGCCGCGGCTCGAAGCGCCGCATCTCGCGCTGCCCCACCGCGCCGATGACGCTCGGCAGGTAGCCACGGACGCCCTGCATGCCCCGCAGCCACCACTGCGCGTACACATGGCTGGAGCGCCGTTCGATCCCGGCGACGATGCGGTCCACGGCGGGGCCCAGCGGATACGTCTTGTTGGACGGCCACGGCAGCCGCTGGCGCAGCTCGCGCATCACGTCGTCCTGGTCCGCGCCCCGCACCATGTCGGTGTCGGTCCAGGAGAGATAGCCGACCCCGACCTTGACGCCCTTGTAGCCGACCTCGGCCCGCAGCGCGTGCGCGTACGCCTCGACGCCCGACTTCGACGCGCAGTAAGCCGTCATCATCGGAGCCGGTGTGATCGCGGCGAGCGAGGCGATCTGGAGCAGGTAGCCGCGGCTCTCCATCAGGACCGGCAGGAAGGCCCGCGCGGTGACCGCGCTGCCGATGAGGTTGACCTCGATGACGCGGCGCCACGCCACGGGGTCGGACTCCACGAAGGGCCCGCCGCTGGCCACGCCCGCGTTGGCGACGACGATGTCGACCTTGCCGAAGCGCTCCTTGACCTCCCGCGCGACCCGGGCCATCGCCTCGTGGTCGGTGACGTCGGCGTGCCAGTGGTCGGCCTCGGTGTGCAGCCGCTGCGCCACCTGCTTCAGCTCGTCCGGCTCCAGGCCCACGAGCGCGACCTTCGCGCCCCGCGCCGACAGCTTGCGCGCGAGCAGTTCACCGACCCCGCGCGCCGCGCCCGTGACGACCGCGACCTGCCCCTCCAGGCTGACCCTGCTCATGCGCCCTCCTTCACCTGTACGTACGTTGCGACGAGTTCCGCTATGCGTGCCGTGACGGCGTCCGGTGCCTCGATGGGCGTCATGTGCCCGACCCCGGCCAGTTCGGTGAGCCCCGCGCAGTCGGGCAGGGCGGCGGCGATCCGCCGCGCGTGCACGACGGGGGTGAGCCGGTCGGCCTGCCCCGCGAGGACGGCCGTGGGTACCCGCAACGCGCCCACCTCGACGTCCAGTTCGAGCGTGGCCAGCACATGGGACCAGCCGTGGCGCACGGCGGTCGGGCAGGCGTGCACGATCCGCGCGCACGCGTCGACCTTGTCCCGCGCCGAACCGGGGCCCATGGTCCCGTACTTGAGGAGGCGCCGGGACAGTGGCGTGACGGGCCCGAGCGGCGCCCGCGAGCCCAGCACGGACCGCGTGATCCGGGTCCGCACCCGCCCGGCCCGCAGCGGCACCACCATCGACTCGGCGACCAGGCTCGAACTGCCCGTGCTGCACAGCAGAACGGCGGCCGTGTGCTCCCGGAACACCTCGCGCCCGCCCGCGGCCATGATCGTCATGCCGCCCATGGAGTGCCCGACGAGCACGGCCTTCTCACCCGGCGCGAGCGCCGCGCCGAGCACCGCTTCGAGGTCGTCGGCGAGCGCCCGCGTGCTGTACCCCTCGGGGTCCGTGGGCGCGGCGCTGCGCCCGTGCCCCCGCTGGTCGTACGTGACGACCCGGTGTCCGGCGGCGCTGAGAGCACGTATCTGCGCCGCCCAGAAGGCCGTCGAGCACGTCCAGCCGTGGGCGAGCACCACGGCGGGCGCTTCTTGTGGACCATGCACCTCGACGTGTATGCGGGCCCCGTCGGCGGAGACGGCGGTCAGTTCCCGCGCGGCGGCGGGCGGCGCGTAGGGCCCGTCCGCGAGGCGGGTCAGCCTGCTCATGCCCCAGCCTCCACCTTCGCGCCGCCGGAGGTGTCCCGTGCGGGCTCCTCCGTACGGGGCTTCGGCACCGCCTCCAACGCCTTCGGCGCCCGCAGCACCTCGTACTCCTGGAGGTCCACGCGCCGCGTCGCCGCCCGGAACTCGGTGGTCGTGCCGGGCCAGACCGTGGTGTTGACGCCGTTCGCGTCGAGGTACCAGCTGGTGCAGCCGCCGGTGTTCCACACGGTGCGCTTCATCCGCTCCTGGACGCGGCGGTTCCAGGCGCTCACGGCGGCCGGGCGGGGGGCGAGCGCGGCGCGGCCGCCGAGGACGTCCAACTGCCGCAGGTAGTCGGCCATGTAGTTCAGCTGGGACTCGATCATCAGGATCATGGAGGAGTTCCCGAGCCCGGTGTTGGGGCCGATGATCGTCATCCAGTTGGGGAAGCCGGCGGCGGTCGCGCCGCGCAGCGCGTTCATGCCGTCCTTCCAGGTCTCCATGAGGGTGTGCCCGTCGGCGCCGACGACCCGCTCGGCGATCGGCATGTCCGTGACGTGGAAGCCGGTGCCGAAGATGATCGCGTCGACCTCGGCCTCGGTGCCGTCGGCGGCGACGACGGTGTTGCCGCGCACCTCGCCGAGCCCACTGGCGACGACGTCCACATTCGGCCGGGCGAGCGCCGGGTAGTAGGTGTTGGACAGCAGGATGCGCTTGCAGCCGATGCGGTACGTCGGTGTCAGCTTGGCCCGCAGCGCGGGGTCCTTGATGGCGCGGTACATGTTCCGCTTGGCGAGCTGCTCGACCAGGCCGAGTTCGTTCGGCCGCTTGGTGAACGCCTGGACCTGCAACTCCCGTATGCCCCACAGGAGTCCGCGCCGGGCCTGGGTGGTGAACGGCAGCTGCTTGTGCAGCCAGCGCTCCACGCCGGTGATGGCGCGGTCCGCGCGCGGCATCACCCACGGGGGCGTGCGCTGGAAGAGGGTGAGCGCCGGCCTTCTTCTGTATCTCCGGCACGATCTGGATGGCGGAGGCGCCGGTGCCGATCATCGCGACGCGCTTGCCGCTCAGGTCGTAGTCGTGGTCCCAGCGGGCGGAGTGGAAGACCTTGCCGGGGAAGGTGGCGAGGCCGGGTATGTCCGGGGTCTTGGGGTCGGAGAGCGGCCCGGTGGCGGAGACGACGACATCGGCGGTGAGCATGCCGTTGCTGGTCTCGATGGTCCAGCGCAGCCGGTCGGCGTCCCAGCTCATCAGCTTCACCTCGGTGTCGAGGCGGATGTGCGGGCGCAGCCGGAAGGTGTCGGCGACGTGCTCCAGGTACTCCTGGATGTGCTCCTGCCCGGAGAAGGTGCGCGGCCAGTCGGGTTTGGGTGCGAAGGAGAACGAGTAGAGGTGCGAGGGCACGTCGCAGGCGCAGCCCGGATAGCTGTTGTCCCGCCAGGTGCCGCCCACCGCGCCGGCCCGCTCCAGGACGACGAAGTCGGTGACGCCTTCCCGGCGCAGCCGCACGGCGGCCCCGAGGCCCCCGAACCCGGAGCCGATCACCGCCACCCGTACGTGCTCGTGCTCGCGCCCCTGCTCAGGGCCACGCTCGCGCTCAGCCATGCCGCCGCCTCCCGAAGTACACGACTCTGCCAGTAACTACTGGCGCAATGGGGAGAGTAGAACACCTGCGTACTCATGGGTAGGGGTCGGCCAGGGAAAGTTACCGACGGTACGACATAGGCTTCCCCCGTGGCAGACCAAGGGGCAGGCCGAGGAGCGGGGCAACGGGAAGGCGCGGGCGGCGTCCGCGAGTACCGCATGACGGAGCTGGCCGCGCAGGCCGGCATCACCGTGCGCACCGTGCGCTTCTACCGTGAGCGCGGACTGATCCCGCCGCCGCGCCGCGAGGGCCGCATCGCCTGGTACGACGAGCACCACCTGGCCAGGCTGCGCACCATCGCCGCCCTGCTGGAGCGCGGCCACACCCTGAACGGCATCGCCGAACTGGCCGACGCCTTCGAAAAGGGCCGGGACGTCGGCGAACTCCTCGGCCTCGGCGAGCCCACCGAGGAACAGCCGGTCCGCCTCACCCCCGAGGAACTGGCCGACCACTTCGCGGGCGAGGTCACCCCGGAGAACCTCGTCGCCGCCCTGGACCTCGGCTATCTGGGCACCGACGGCGACGAGCTGGTCCACATCAGCCGCCGCCTCCTCGACGCGTCATCCACCCTCGTGCGCAAGGGCGTTCCGCTCGCGGCGGTCCTGGAGGCGGGGCAGCGGGTGCGCGAACACGCCGACGCGCTCGCGGAGTTGTTCGTCACCGTCCTGCGCGACCACCGGCCCGGCAGCGCGGAGACGGACCTCGACGAACTGCGCCCGGTGGCCAAGGCCGTGGTGGAGGCGGAGCTGTCGATGGCTCTGGACCGCCGCCTCAAACGGCCCTGAGCGAGGTCACGGTCAGCGCGGCAGCCACCACCGCGCCTTGTAGATCCCGCCGCCGACCAGCTTGTAGCTGCTCGCGGGCCGGTGGACGCTCACCGTCGTCGTCCACCACGTCTCCCCGAGGCCGCGCTCGGGCACGGTGCTCAGGACCTGCCCGGTGCGCGGATCGTCGCCGACGGCCTTCACCGACTTCCGCGAGACCTCCCCGGCCCCGGCGAAGTCCTGGACGAAGACTCCCCTGCTCGTCTCGTACTGGAAGACGGCCGTATTGGTCGTCACCCACAGCCGCCCCGGCCGCCCCGCCACCGGGAAGAGATCGTGGCCGCCGGGCGTGCGGCCCGGCGTCCCCACCGGCAGGCCGACCGCCGAGGTCCGGGTCAAGGCGGGCCGCGCGGCGGTGCCGCCCACCTCATACGTCACCAGCTCATCGTCACCGATGGCCCACAGCACCCGCCGCACACCGTCCCAGTGCAACCCATGGGCGCCCTTGAGCCGGGCCTCCGCGTACCGCTCGGCGCGCGGCCCCTGCGACGCCGCGTACAGCCGGACCAGCGCGCCCGTGCTGCACGCGACGGCGACGTTGCCGTCGGGCAGGATCTCGGCGCTGTGCGGATTGAGCAGGTCGTCCCCGGGCCCGAGCGCCGCGCCCCAAAACCGCCGCCCCGTGGGATGCTCGACGACCGCCACGAACCCGAACGACGCCGTCGTCAGCACATACGTACGCTTCCGGTGCACCCGCACCTTCGCCTCGCACGGATACACCCAGCTCACGTCCGGGCGCAGATCCCGGTAACGCGGGTCGTCGAGCGGCGAGAACTGCCACCGCACCACCGACGGATCGGCGGCCGGGTCCCACACGCGCCGCCGCGGGTCGAGGACGAGGAGGCGCCGGGACGCCTGCTCGGTCAGCAGCACGGGCGGCGTCCCGGCCGGGACCGCGCCCCCGCTCGCCCCGTGCGCCGCCGTGGCGGGCAGCGCCGCCGCGATCCCGGCCCCCGCGGCGCCCAGCACCACGGCACGTCTCGTAGGCATGCCCGACACGAAGTACCCCCGGCTCCACGGCAGTTGGTCGTGTACGCGACCGCAATCTGCCATGCCGGGAGGGCCCCGGACAGCCCTGTGCCGGACTTTGTGACCGTGTCCCGCCGAGGACCACCCCCCTGGCGGACGCCTACAGGTCGTAGACCACGGTCACGGGCGCGTGATCGCTCCACCGCTCCGCGTGCGTCGCGGCCCGCTCCACGTACGCCTTCACGGCGCGCTCGGCGAGACCGGCCGTCGCGACGTGGTAGTCGATGCGCCAGCCCGTGTCGTTGTCGAAGGCGCGTCCGCGGTAGGACCACCACGAGTAGGGCCCCTCCACACCCGGGTGCTGCGCCCGCACGACGTCCTCGTACTCCTCGAAGACCTCGCTCATCCAGGCGCGCTCCTCGGGCAGGAACCCGGAGTTCTTCTTGTTGCCCTTCCAGTTCTTGAGGTCGGCCTCCTGGTGGGCGATGTTCCAGTCGCCGCAGACGACGACGTGGCGCCCGTCGGCGGCGGCCCGCGCCTTGAGCTCCTTCAGGTACACGAGGAACTCCGCCATGAACCGCGTCTTCTCGTCCTGCCGCTCGGTGCCGACCTCTCCCGACGGCAGATACAGGCTCGCGACGGTGACACCCGGCAGATCGGCCTCGACGTACCGCCCGCTGCCGTCGAACTCGCTCGAACCGAAGCCGATCCGCACCCGGTCCGGCTCACGGCGCGTGTACAGGGAGACGCCGGCGCGCCCCTTCGCCGCGGCGGGCGCGTGCACGACATGCCACCCCTCGGGCGCGCGGACCTCGTCCGGCAGCTGCTGCGGCTCGGCGCGCACCTCCTGGAGGCACAGCACATCGGCCGTGGTCCCGCCGAGCCACTCGACGAACCCCTTCTTGGCCGCGGCACGCAACCCGTTCACGTTCACAGAGGTCACTGTCAGCACAACACTCGCCCTACTCTCCTCCGGCCTCTTCTCCCGGACCGGGGATCAGGCTCCCACACGGCCCATCCGTGACCGGCGCCACCATCCGAACCCCTGACCCGCGCCCGGCCACCCCGGCACACTGGAACACGCATTCCCCCGGCCGCCGCATAGAAGTACGATGCCACGCATGAGTATCCAGACCGCCGACACCGCCCCCCGCGTCCACCTGCGCACCGTCACGTTCGCCCACCCCCACGCCGTCGAGCTCAACGACCGCGTCCAGCGCGAATACGCGCAGCGCTACGGCGACGACGGCGACGTCACCTTCCTCGACCCGTCCATGTTCGAGCCGCCACGGGGCCTCTACCTCATCGCATACGACGAGACCGGCACCCCGCTGGCCACCGGCGGCTGGCGGGCGATGGACGAGAACGGCGAGGGCTACGAGAACGGCGACGCGGAGCTCAAGCGGATGTACGTCACACCCGAGGCACGCGGCCTCGGCCTCGCCCGGCGCATCCTGGCAGAGCTGGAGACGGACGCGAAGGCGGCGAACCGCGTACGGATGGTCCTGGAAACAGGCACAAAACAGCCCGAGGCCATAGCCCTCTACACCTCCAGCGGCTACACCCCCGCCCCCGCCAAGTTCGGCTACTACCGCTTCCACGACGAGAGCCTCTGCTATGCGAAGGCGCTCTGAGGGGCACAACGCCGAGATCCCGTCCAGTTCGATGAACTGGACGGGATCTCATGTGCAGTGGACCTGTGGGGATTTGAACCCCAGACCCCCTCGATGCGAACGAGGTGCGCTACCGGACTGCGCCACAGGCCCTTGCAACGAGTGAAACTCTAGCATCCCGATCCGGGTGCTCGGAAATCCGGTCCTGGCTGGTCAGCCGGGGCGGACCCCACGGCGCCTCACTCGTTGGCGGCGCGGGGCCGGTCCCCGTCCTCGTACTGGTCGAAGAGCGGCGTACGACCGCGCTCGCGGGCCCGCCGCGCGGACGCGGCCCGCCGCTTGTCGCTGCGACCCCCGGCCGCGTCGGAGCCCTCGGCCGCGTCGATATCTCCGGCGGACCCGGCGGCCCGGGCCGTGCCGGCGCCGCGCCGCGCCTCGTCGGCAGCGGGCTCGGCCGTGCTGGAGCGCGCCGAGCTCCAGGTGTCGGGGGCGCCCAGGTCGACGCCGCTGGTGGCGCGCGGGGCGACCGGCGCGGTCACGTACGTCGGCAGGGGCACCGGGACCGGGTCCCAGCTGTCGCCCCGGCCGGGCCCGTGCTGGCGCTCCCGCTGCTGGTCGACCCACTCCGCGTGGTCGGTCTGCTCGACGAGGGCGCGGCGGTCGGCGGCGAGCGCGGACAGGCCCGTCTCCGTCCCGGGCGCCTGCGCCTCCCGCGCCGCCTCGTCGGCGACGGGCTCCGCGCTCGCGGTACCGCGCCGGGCCGGCTCTCCCGCAGCCGCTGCGCCGCGGCCTCGGCCCGGCGCCGGTCCATCGTGTACGTGAAACGCCGCCGCTCCTGGCCGCGCAGATAGACGATGTACGCGCTCAGCAGCACGGCGGGCACGGCGGGCGCCCACAGGAAGGCGAGACCGCCCACCCCGGCGACGACCGCTCCAGCCGTGAAGGCCAGGAAGAGCATCATCGTCGTGCGCCGGCGCCGGGCGAGGACCTTCGAACGCCTGGCGCGCGCGGCGGCCTCGGCCGAGGCGGCACGCTGCGCGGGCGACGCCTTGGCGCGCGGCGGCTGCTCGCGTTCCGGTTCGGCTTCGGGGCGCGCCTGCTGACGGGCCGGAGGTTCACTCCGCGCCGCGACGGACTCCGCCCGGTCCGTCGGGGACTCCGCCCGGTCCGCCTGGGGCTCCGCCCGGTCGACCGGAGGCATGGCGAAGGCCCGGACGTCCACCGAGCCGGTGACGTCGTCCGGGTCGCCGCGCGTCTCCCCTTCTTCGGGCGAGCGGGCTTGCAGGTCCTTGGCGTATCGGCGCTCCATCCCCGCCCGTCCGGACAGCAGCCGGATGGCGGTGCTGAAGCGTTCCGTCGGACGGGCTTCGTTCAGCTCGTCCTGCCTACGGAGCCACATCGGCACCAAGTAGGCGGCCCAGGCCCCGACGATGACTGCGTAGATGAGGCCGCTGCTGCTCACGCTCACACGGTAGAGGGGTTTGCGTGAGGCCATCCGCCAATTGCGCCGGTGTGTCGCACGATCCGGCTGATATCTCGAACTTTTTTTGTGACTGATGCGATCAGCAGGAGGCCGTCGGCGTGAAATAAATGCCCGGGACAAGGCTCATAGGGACCCTGGACGGTCGTTCGGCGATCAAATTCGAACACTTATTTCATTTGTGTCGGAGTCCGGTCGGCTAGGCAGTGTTCCGAGGTCGGGCCTGGTGCCAGCGGCGCAGCAACCCTTCCGGCACCTCTTCAGCGGTGAGCGCGAAGACGAGATGATCGCGCCAGGCACCGTCGATGTGAAGATACCGTGGACGAAGCCCCTCCTCACGGAATCCGAGTTTCTCCACGACCCGGCGGCTCGGCGTGTTCTCGGGCCGAATACAGACCTCGATACGGTGCAGACCGACCGAGCGGAAGCAGTGGTCCACCGCGAGCGCGACGGCGGTCGGCATCACACCGCGCCCCGCGACGGACTCGTCGACCCAGTAGCCGACGTGGCCCGAGCACATCGATCCCCAGGTGATCCCGGCGACCGTCAGCTGCCCGACGAGACGGCCCTGGAACTCGATGACGAACGGCAGCATCCGGCCCGCGCCCGCCTCGGCGCGCAGATGGCGGACCATCTGCCGGTAGGTGGGGCGGTGCACGATCGGGCCGCCGGCCGTGGGCGGCGGGATCGTCGCCTCCCAGGGGCGCAGCCAGTCACGGTTGCGCCGGTTGACCTCACGCCAGGCGCGCTGGTCGCGCATCTTTATCGGGCGGAGGGTGACGTCTCCGTCCGTCAGCTCGACGGGCCAGGCAGGGCTGTTCAGCTCGTACCCCCCGCGGGCCCGGGATGGTCGCCGCCGCGCAACTGGTCGACGGCGTGCGCGAGCAGCGGCTCCAGGACGGCGAGGCCGTCGCGTACGCCGCCCGTGGAGCCCGGCAGGTTCACGATGAGCGTCCGGCCCGCGACCCCGGCGAGGCCCCGGGAGAGCACGGCTGTGGGGACCTTGTCCCTGCCGTACGCGCGGATCGCCTCCCCGATGCCGGGCACCTCGTGGTCGATGACGCGGCGGGTGGCCTCGGGCGTGCGGTCGGTGGGCGAGATGCCGGTGCCGCCGGTGGTGAGGATGACGTCGTAGCCCGCCTCGGCTCCCGCGCGCAGGGCCCGCTCGACGGGGTCCCCGTCGGGGACGACCTGGGGCCCGTCGACGGCGAACCCGAGCGCGGCCAGCCCCTCGGCGAGGATCGGGCCGCCGCGGTCGGCGTAGACACCGGCGGCGGCGCGGTTGGAGGCGGTGACGACGAGCGCGCTGTACGGCGCGAGCAGGGCGCCGCCCTGCGACGCGTCCCGGGCCGCCGGGGCCGCCCGAAGCGCCGGGGCCTCCTGCGCACGCTCGCCGTGCCCGTGCCCGTGCCCATGCCCATGCCCGTCTCCGTGCGCGTCCCGTCCGCTCATGCCCCGGCTCCTTCGCGGCTCCAGTCCCCGGACTTGCCGCCGGTCTTCTCCTCGACGCGTACGTCCGTGATGACGGCGCCCTTGTCGACGGCCTTGACCATGTCGATGACCGTGAGGGCCGCGACGCTCACCGCGGTGAGGGCCTCCATCTCCACGCCCGTACGGTCCGTGGTCTTCACCGTGGCGAGGATCTCGACGGCGTCGTCCGCCACGGAGAGGTCCAGCTTCACTCCGGAGACGGCCAGGGGGTGGCAGAGCGGGATCAGGTCGGGGGTGCGCTTGGCACCCATGATCCCGGCGATCCGGGCGGTGGCGAGGGCGTCGCCCTTGGGGACGCCCTCGCCCCTCAGGAGTTCGATCACACGCGGCGAGACGAGGACGCGGCCGCTGGCGCGGGCGGTGCGGGCGGTCACGTCCTTCGCGGACACATCGACCATGCGGGCCGCGCCCGCCTCGTCGATGTGCGTCAGTCGCTGCTGCTCAGGGCCGGGGGTGTCCCCCCGGGAAATCGCGGTCATGTGCTGTGGCGCTCCCGGTCCGGGCCCCGCGCGGTGCGGCGCGCGCGGGCCTGTTGTGCGCGACACGGTACCGCGCGGGCGGCGTTCTCAGCCGAGCAGGACCACGTCGACGTCCGTGCCCGGCTCCACCGAGGTGACGTCCTCGGGGACGACGATCAGCGCGTCCGCGTGGGCGAGCGCGGCGACCAGATGCGAGCCGGCGCCCCCGACGGGCGTCACGGTGCCGGCCCCGGCGTCGTACTTCCCCCGCAGGAACTGGCGGCGCCCCGCGGGCGAACCGAGCGCCTTCCCGGCGGCCAGCCCCGCGCGCGTGAGCGGCCGGTGGACCTCCGGCAGGCCCATCAGCGTACGGATCGCCGGGCGCACGAAGAGCTCGAAGGAGACGTACGAGGAGACGGGGTTGCCCGGCAGCGCGAGCAGCGGGGTGTGGTCGGGGCCGATGGTGCCAAAGCCCTGCGGCTTGCCCGGCTGCATGGCGAGCTTGCGGAACTCCACACCGCCGCCCGCCCCGATGCCGGTCTCCTCGTCCGGGTCGCCGAGGGAGGTCAGGGCCTCCTTCACGACGTCGTACGCGCCGACGCTCACGCCGCCCGTGGTGACGACGAGGTCGGCGCGGATCAGCTGGTCCTCGATGGTGGAGCGCAGCGTCTCGGCGTCGTCGGCGACCGCGCCGACGCGGTAGGCGATGGCTCCGGCGTCGCGGGCGGCGGCGGTGAGGGCGAAGCTGTTGGAGTCGTAGATCTGACCGTCCGCCAGGGACTCGCCGGGCTGGATCAGTTCGCTGCCGGTGGACATGACGACCACGCGGGGGCGCGGGCGGACCTTCACGGTGCCGCGGCCGACGGCGGCGAGCAGGGCGATCTGGGGCGGGCCGAGGACCGTGCCCGCGCTCAGGGCGCGGTCGCCGGCGCGGACGTCGCTGCCTCGCGCGCGTACGTGCGCGCGTGCCTCCGCCGGGCGGTGCACGCGGACCTCGCCGGAGGCGCCCTCCGGGGCGGCGCTGTGGGCGCGCATCCCGGAGGCGGGGCCTTCGCCGAGGCCTCCGTCGGTCCACTCCACGGGGACGACGGCCTCGGCGCCGGGCGGCAGCGGGGCGCCGGTCATGATGCGGGCCGCCTGGCCCGCGCCGACGGTGGGCTGCTCGCCCGCGCCCGCCGCCACGTCGCCGATGACGCGCAGGACGGCGGGGAACTCCTCGCTGGCGCCCTCGATGTCGGCGACCCGTACCGCGTACCCGTCCATGGAGCTGTTGTCGAAGGGCGGCAGCGAGACGGGCACCGTGACGTCCTCGACGAGGACGCAGCCCTGTGCGTCGAGGAGTTGGAGCTCGATGGGTTCGAGCGGGCGGACGGTCGCGAGGATGTCGTCCAGATGCTCTTCCACCGACCACAGGGGGCTCTGGCCGGTGGTCGGTGTCGTCGTGCTGCTGCTCAAAGTGCTACATCTCCTCGGTGACGTAACTGCGAAGCCAGGCCTTGAAGTCAGGGCCCAGATCCTGACGTTCGCACGCCAGTCTGACAATGGCACGCAGATAGTCGCCCCGGTCGCCGGTGTCGTAGCGGCGGCCCTTGAAGACGACGCCGTGCACCGGGCCACCGACCTTCTCGTCCGCGGCGAGCTGCTGGAGGGCATCGGTGAGCTGGATCTCGCCGCCGCGGCCCGGCTCGGTCGTGCGCAGCACGTCGAAGACGGCGGGGTCGAGGACGTAGCGGCCGATGATCGCGTAGTTGCTGGGCGCGTCGGCGGTGTCGGGCTTCTCGACCAGGTCGGTGACCTTGACGAGGTCGCCGTCCTCGGTGGGCTCGACGGCGGCGCAGCCGTAGAGGTGGATCTGCTCGGGTGCCACCTCCATGAGGGCGATGACGCTGCCGCCGCACTCCTCCTGGACCTCGACCATGCGGGCGAGGAGCGGGTCGCGGGGGTCGATGAGGTCGTCGCCGAGGAGTACGGCGAACGGCTCCTTGCCGACGTGCGGGGCCGCGCACAGCACCGCGTGACCGAGCCCCTTGGGGTCGCCCTGGCGGACGTAGTGCATCGTCGCCAGGTCGCTGGACTCCTGGACCTTGGCGAGCCGCGCCTCGTCGCCCTTCTTCAGGAGGGCCGACTCCAGCTCGTAGTTGCGGTCGAAGTGGTCCTCCAGCGGGCGCTTGTTGCGGCCCGTGATCATGAGGACGTCGTCGAGACCCGCCGACACGGCCTCCTCGACCACGTACTGGATCGCCGGCTTGTCGACGACCGGCAGCATCTCCTTGGGAGTCGCCTTGGTCGCCGGCAGGAAGCGCGTGCCGAGGCCTGCCGCCGGGATGACCGCCTTGGTGATCCGGGGGGTGCGGGGGTGAGACTCAGTCATGTCGACACCATATCCGGTACGTATGTGCGGAATCTGTGGGTCCAGGTAATTCGATGGCATATGCGCCCACCAGGGAGAAATGTGAGAATCCGATGAGCGGAACCGAGACCGGCGGACAGCCAACCAAGCGCACGTTGCGGCGAGACCTCCTCGCGGTGAGAAGCGGGTTGACGGGGGATGACACGCACAAGGCGGCCGTACTGCTCGCCGAGCACGCGCTGGAGCTCGCGGAGCTGGCCGGGGCGCGGACGGTGGCGGCGTACGTCTCCGTGGGGAGCGAGCCCGGCACGCGCGTGCTGCTCGACGCCCTCCACGCGCGCGGGACACGCGTCCTGCTGCCGGTGCTGCTCCCGGACAACGACCTGGACTGGGCCGCGTACGACGGGGAGGGCTCCCTGGTCCGGGTGCGGCACCAGGGGAAGATCGAGCTGCTGGAGCCCTCCGGAGAGCGGCTCGGCCCCGAAGCCGTCCTGGGGGCGGACGCCGTTCTGCTGCCGGGGCTCGCGGTGGACGAGCGCGGCGCGCGGCTCGGGCGGGGCGGCGGCTCGTACGACCGCGTCCTGGCCCGCCTGGAGCTCTCGGGCGCCGATCCCGCTCTCGTGGTGCTCCTTTACGACTCCGAAGTCGTCCCGCACCTCCCCGCGGAGGCGCACGACCTGCCGGTGCACGCCGTGGTGACGCCGTCGGGGGTGCGCCGCTTCCGCTGACCCCCTGGACAGCCGAAAGGGCCCTCCACGCGCGCGTGGGGGGCCCTTTCGGGATCTTCCGATGTCAGACTGCCGGCGCCGGACGGGTTCCGGTCAGGGGCGCAGGACCAGCTTGTCGCTGGTGCTCTTCTCGACCGCCTTCTCCGAGTAACCCCAGGGCAGGAGTTCGCCCTTGGCCCACTTCTCGGTCTGGTCGGTGTAGTGGTCGTTGTACGCGTGCCCCGAGGCGCCGGTGAGGTTGATCCACTTGGACTTGTCGAGGTCCTTGAGGTTCACCACCATGCGCATCGACGGCACCCAGACCACGCCGTAGCCGCCCGCCGCGTTCCAGCCGGTGGCGTTGACCGCCGCCTCACCGCCGCCGAGGTTCCAGGGCCCGCGGTTGAGCACGAACTGGAGCCAGCCGGGGCCCTCGGTGCCGAGCGTCTGGTTCTTCAGCGTGAGGCGGTGCAGGCGGCCCCAGCTCCAGGTGTCGATGTCCTTGCCGAGCTTGGCCGTCAGGTCCCAGCGCGCGTCCTCAAGGGCCCGCGCGAACAGCTGGTCGCGGGTCTTGGTCGCCTTGTCGGTGCGGGTCTTGGGCGACTTCCACCAGTCGTTGGTCTCGTCGTCGATGATCTTGCGGATCACCTCGTAGTAGCGGTCGCCGCCGTCCGGCTGGGCCGAGTCCGCGTCACGCTCACCGCACTCGCGCACCTTCTTGCCCTCGTCCGCGGGACCGGTGTTGCCGGCCGGCTCGACGCTCAGGCACTGGCCCTTGACGCGCAGCTCCTTGGGAAGCTTGTTGCCGAAGGCGAGCTTGAGGATGTTGCGCCAGACCGAGTTGAAGTACGCGGCGGCGGCCGAATCGGCGTCCTGGGTGTAATCCCAGCCCTCCAGGAGCTTCTGCGCCTCGCGGACGTACTTGTCCTTGACGTCGATCTTCAGCAACTTGGGCACCAGAAGCTTGGCGATCTCGCTGCTGTTGTCCATCTGCATGAGGCGCATGTCCTCGGTGGAGATCTTGCCGCCGTTCTTGATCTTCGACTGGATCAGGTCGTCGATGCGCTGGCTGCGCGCGCCGTAGCCCCAGTCCCCGGTGAGCTTGTACGGGTACTTCGCCTTGTCGCTGTCGTCGATCACGGCCTGGTTGGCGGTGACGATGTAGCCGCGCTTGGGGTCGTACTCGTACGGCAGGGCGTCCTGCGGGATGTAGTCCGTCCAGCGGTACTCCGGGTCCCAACCGGGCGCCGGGAGCGAACCGTCGCCCTTGCCGCGGACCGGGATCCTGCCGGGCGCCTGGTAGCCGATGTGGCCCTCGCGGTCGGCGTAGATGAGGTTCTGGGACGGCACCTCGAAGAGGGCGGCCGCCTTGCGGAACTCCGTGAAGTCCTTGGCCTTGTTGAGCTTGAAGACCGCGTCCATGGACTTGCCGGGGTCCAGCGCCGTCCAGCGCAGCGCCACTCCGTAGCCGTCGCCCCGGTCGGGGGCCGCGGCGTCGACGTGGGCCTTCTTGCCGACCTTGACCAGCTCGTCGTCGCGGTCGGAGATGAGCGGGCCGTTGTTGGTCTCGCGGACCGTGATCTTCTTCGCCTTGCCGCCCGCGACCTTGATGGTCTCCTCGCGCGACTCGAAGGGCAGCACCTTCTCGCCGTACTGGTATCCGTCCCCGGTGAACTTCTCCAGGTAGAGGTCCGTGACGTCGGCTCCGAGGTTCGTCATGCCCCAGGCGATCTCACCGTTGTGGCCGATGACGACGCCCGGCATGCCGGAGAAGGTGTAACCGGAGACGTCGTACTGGCACTTGTCGGAGACCGACCGGCAGTGCAGGCCCATCTGGTACCAGACGGACGGCAGCTGCGGGGCCAGGTGCGGGTCGTTGGCGAGGAGCGGCTTGCCGGTGATGGTGTGCTCGCCGGAGACGACCCAGGAGTTCGAGCCGATGCCGTTGCCGTTCGGGCCGAGGATCGCGGGGACCTCGTCCAGGGCGTCGGAGACCCCCGAGAGCTGCGACTGGAGCCCGTCGGGCGCCTGGGTGCCGCCCGCCAGGCCGGAGCCCGCCGTGCCGCCGCCTGCGCCCGTGGCGCCGCCTGTGCCGGTGCCTGTGCCGGTGCCGGTGCCCGTGCCGCCGGTTCCGGACTGCGTGCCGGTGCCCTTGGCGTCGTACTCCTTGGTGACGGCGTCGTAGGCGCCCTCGCGGACGATCGGCTTGTTCCGCTTGTACGGGTACTCGGGGTACAGGTCCTTGATCTGCGAGGGGCCGAGGCGGCTCGTCATCAAGGAGCGGTCGATCTCGTCCTGCATGTTGCCGCGCAGGTCCCAGGCCATGGCCTTGAGCCAGGCCACGGAGTCGACGGGGGTCCACTTCTGCGGCTTGTAGTCGTTGGTGAAGCCGAGCGCCGCGTACTCGACGGAGATGTCCTTGCCGTCCTTGCCGGCGAGGTAGGCGTTGACTCCCTTGGCGTACGCCTGGAGGTACTTCTTCGTCTCGGGGGAGAGCTTGGAGTCGTACTCCTTCTTCGCCACCCGGTGCCAGCCGAGCGTGCGCAGGAACTCATCGCGCTTGACCTGGCTCTTGCCGAACATCTCCGAGAGCCGCCCGGAGGTCATATGACGGCGGACGTCCATCTCCCAGAAGCGGTCCTGCGCCTGGACGAAGCCCTGTGCCATGAAGAGGTCGGCGTCGGACTCGGCGTAGATCTGCGGGATGCCGTTCCCGTCGCGCTTCACCTCGACGTTGCCGGAAAGGCCGTCGAGCTTGAGGGTCCCCTTGGTCTGCGGGAAGGAGGCGCGCACGGTGCTGACGCTCCAGTACGCGCCGAAGCCGATGCCTCCGACGATGGCCAGGACCAGGACGATCACGACGAGTCGGGCTCGGCGCCCCTTCTTCTTGCCGGACTTATGACCGGAAGAGGCGGTGGTGTTGGAGGGCATCGCTGTCCTTGCTGTCCTTACGCGAGCGGCAGGGCGGGCTGTGCTGTCGGGCGGGCGGCTCTGGGAGCGCTGGAGCAACCATAGGCGCAGGGCGTCTCGACTCCGGACGCGGAGTCAGGAACCGGACCTCGAAAGATCGTAAACGCGTTCGAAGGCATCAAGAGGGCGTTAACGATTAGGTAAGGTAACGAAGTACTTGGCTCGCAAGAAGTAGTTGCGCGCGCACGGAGGAAGGAACGGCCCCTGACTGTCCACCACCTCAACCAGCTCCTGCTCGTCTGCTCGCTCGTTCTGCTCGTCGCGGTGGCGGCGGTCCGCATCTCGTCGCGCAGCGGGCTCCCCAGCCTGCTCCTGTACCTCGGCATCGGTGTCGCCATGGGCCAGGACGGCATCGGCGACGTCCACTTCGACAACGCCGAACTGACGCAGGTCATCGGCTATGCCGCTCTGGTCGTGATCCTGGCCGAGGGCGGTCTCGGCACGAAGTGGAAGGAAGTGCGGCCCGCCCTGCCGGCGGCCGCCGTGCTCTCCACGGTCGGTGTCGCGGTGAGCGTGGGCATCACGGCGGCCGGTGCGCACTACCTGGTGGGGCTTGACTGGCGGGCAGCCTTGATCATCGGCGCGGTCGTCTCCTCCACGGACGCCGCGGCGGTCTTCTCGGTGCTGCGGAAGGTGCCCCTCCCCTCGCGCATCACGGGCGTGCTGGAAGCGGAGTCGGGGTTCAACGACGCCCCTGTGGTCATCCTCGTCGTGGCGTTCTCCACGGCGGGACCGGTGGACGACTGGTATGTACTGCTCGGCACGATCGCCCTGGAGCTGGCGATCGGCGCCGCGATCGGCATCGCGGTCGGCTGGCTCGGCGCCTACGGCCTGCGGCACGTGGCCCTGCCCGCCTCCGGCCTCTACCCCATCGCCGTCATGGCGATCGCCGTCGCCGCCTACGCGGCCGGCGCCATGGCCCACGGCAGCGGCTTCCTCGCCGTCTACCTCGCCTCGATGGTCCTCGGCAACGCCAGGCTGCCGCACTGGCCCGCCACCCGCGGCTTCGCCGAAGGCCTCGGCTGGCTCGCCCAGATCGGCATGTTCGTCCTGCTCGGCCTCCTGGTCACCCCGCACGAGCTGCTCGACGACACCTGGCACGCGATCGTCATCGGGCTGGTCCTGACGATGGTGGCGCGGCCCCTGGAGGTCGTGCTGAGCCTGCTGCCGTTCCGCATGCCGTGGCAGGAGAAGGCACTGCTGTCCTGGGCCGGCCTGCGCGGCGCCGTGCCCATCATCCTGGCCACGATCCCCATGGTGAACGGCGTCGAGGACAGCCAGCGGATCTTCAACATCGTCTTCGTGCTCGTCGTCGTCTACACCCTCGTCCAGGGCCCCACATTGCCCTGGCTGGCCAAGCTGCTGCGGATCGGCGGCTCCTCGGAGGCCGCCGACCTCGGCGTCGAGTCGGCGCCCCTGGAGCGGCTGCGCGGGCACCTCTTGTCGGTCGCCATCCCCAAGAACTCGCGCATGCACGGCGTCGAGGTGGGCGAGCTGCGGCTGCCCCAGGGCGCGGCGGTCACGCTGATCGTGCGGGAGGGCGAATCGTTTGTCCCGCTGCCCACGACGGTGCTGCGGCGCGGCGACGAGCTGCTGGTCGTGGCGACCGACCCGGTGCGGGACGCCGCCGAGAAGCGGCTGCGCGCGGTCGGCCACGGCGGAAAGCTCGCGAGCTGGCTGGGAACCGACGGAGAAAAGCACCAATCGTAGGTGGCGGGGGTCTCATCGGCTGTGATCACAGGGCCAGATGCGGCTATTGCCTGTACGATAAAGGCGCCCGAGGGGGAAGCTGGAAAGCACCCTGCTCGGAGCACCCAGCTGACTGAACCAACTGATCGAACCAACTCTGTCTGAAGCAGAGCTGGCGCGACCGTATGGCGGTCGTGGCGCCCCCGCAGTGGGCCCCGGCATCTACCGCAGTTCCGCGCAAGAGGACAGCTCTCGGCGTCGCCGCCCCACAAGGGGGGCCGCGCTACCAGGCGGCAGAAAGGCACGGGCCGTGGCATCCACGGTCACCGAATCCCGCCCGGGTTACGGACAGCTCCTGCGCACACCTCGCGCCTGGACGTTCCTGCTCCCCGGCTTCGCGGCGCGACAGCCCTTCGCGATGCTGACCATCTCCATCGTCCTGCTGGTGCAGCACACCACCGGCTCGTACGGTGCCGCGGGCGCCGTCTCCGCCGTCACCGGCGTCTCCATGGCGCTGTTCGCCCCCTTCAGCGGCAAGCTCGCCGACCGGTTCGGGCAGCGCGCCGTGCTGGTGCCCGGCGTGCTCGTCCACTCCGCCTCCGTCATCACCCTGACGGTGCTCGCGCTCTCCGACGCCCCCTTGTGGGCGCTGTTCGTGGCCGCCGTGCCCGCGGGCGCCTCGACGCCGCAGATCGGCCCCATGGTGCGGGCCCGCTGGGGCGTCAGGCTCCAGGGCTCTCCGCTGGCCACCACCGCCGCCGCCTTCGAGTCGGTCACCGACGAGCTGACCTTCGTCCTCGGGCCGCTCGTGGCGACCGCGCTGTGCACCGGCGTCGACCCCTCCGCGGGGCTCCTCACGGAAGCCGGGCTCACGCTGATCGGCGGACTGCTGTTCGCCGCGCAGAAGGGCACCCAGCCGAAGCCGTCCTCGCAGACCGAGGGCCACGCGCGCGTGGAGCACGTCTCCGCGCTGCGGATCCCCGGTATCCGCGTGCTGATCGTGACGTTCCTCGGGATCGGCGCCGTCTTCGGCGGCATGCAGGTCTCACTGGCCGCCTTCACCGAGTCCATCGGCGAGCCCGGCCTGAACGGCGTCCTGTACGGCACGTTCGCCGCGGGCAACATGCTCTCCGGAGTCGTGTGCGGCGCCATCGCCTGGAAGGTCTCCCCGCAGCGGCGCCTCCTCGTGGCCTACGCGGCGCTGACGCTGATGGCCTCCGGGCTGTGGGCCGCGCACTCCGCGCTGCTGCTCGCCGGGCTCGGCCTGCTGGTCGGCGTCTGCATCGCGCCGGCGCTGATCACCGGCTACACGCTGGTGGACAAGCTGGTCCCGCCGACCGGCCGCACCGAGGCCTTCACCTGGCTGACCGGCGCCGTCGCACTCGGCCAGGCCGCGGCCGTCACGGTCGCCGGACAGCTGGAGGACCGCCTCTGGGGCGGGGCCGGATTCCTGGTCCCCCTGGGCGGCACGGCACTGGCCCTCGCGGTCCTCGTGACACTGCGCTCGCGCCTCGTTCCGAAGACCCCCGGACGCACGGTGGCACGTGGCGTCGGTCACCGCCAGCCGGTCACGGTGGACTGATCCCCCGGAATACGTCACTATGGATCGTCGTTAGCACTCATCGAGTGAGAGTGCCAGGAGGAAGCAAGTGCCGACGTACCAGTACCAGTGCACCGAGTGCGGCGAGGGCCTAGAGGCGGTGCAGAAGTTCACGGACGACGCCCTGACCGTGTGCCCGAACTGCGACGGACGCCTCAAGAAGGTGTTCTCGGCGGTCGGCATCGTCTTCAAGGGCTCCGGCTTCTACCGCAATGACAGCCGCGGCTCGTCGTCGAGCAGCACGCCGTCGTCTTCGCCGTCTTCTGCGCCGCCGTCGAAGTCCACATCCGACGCCAAGTCGTCGTCGGCCGCGTCGGCTTCTTCGTCAGCGTCGGCTTCGTCGTCCTCGTCGTCCGGCTCCTCGTCGGCTTCGAGCTCGGCCGCGTAGGGCTTCCAGACTTCTTCTCCAAGGACCTCGCCGTTCACCGACGGCGGGGTCCTCGGCGTGTCCGGGCGCCGATACCGTGCCGTCCATGGTGAACACGGCGAACGTGACACGGGCCGAGATCGGCGTGATCGGCGGCTCCGGCCTCTACTCCTTCCTCGACGACGTGACCGAGGTCCAGGTCGACACCCCCTACGGGGCCCCGAGTGACTCTCTCTTCCTCGGCTCTCTCGGCGACGGCTCTCTCGGCGACGGGGCGCGCCGGCGGGTCGCCTTCCTGCCCCGGCACGGCCGCGGGCACCACCTGCCGCCGCACCGCATCAACTACCGCGCCAACCTCTGGGCGCTGCGCTCCGTCGGCGTACGCCAGGTGCTCGCTCCCTGTGCGGTGGGCGGGCTGCGGGCCGAGTACGGGCCCGGCACGCTGCTGGTGCCCGATCAGCTGGTGGACCGCACGAAGGCGCGTACGCAGACGTACTTCGACGGGGTGCCGCTGCCGGACGGCAGCATTCCGGAGGTCGTGCACGTATCGCTGGCCGATCCGTACTGCCCGGTGGGCCGGGCGGCCGCGCTGAAGGCCGCGCGCGGCCGTGACTGGGAGCCGGTGGACGGAGGGACGCTCGTCGTGGTGGAGGGGCCGCGTTTCTCGACTCGGGCGGAGTCACGGTGGCACGCAGCGCAGGGCTGGTCGGTGGTGGGCATGACCGGGCACCCCGAGGCCGCGCTCGCACGGGAACTGGAGCTCTGCTACACGTCGTTGACGCTGGTCACCGACTTGGACGCGGGGGCGGAGAGCGGGGAGGGCGTCTCGCACGAGGAGGTGCTCCAGGTGTTCGCCGCGAATGTGGACCGGCTGCGGGGTGTGCTGTTCGATGCCGTCGCGGGGCTGCCGGCCGGTGGGGAGCGGGAGTGTCTGTGTGCGGGGGCGTTGGGTGGGATGGAGACGGGGATTCGGCTGCCGTGACGCCGTGCGGCGGTGACGCCGTGCGGCCGTGACGCCGTGTGGCCGTGACGCTGCCGTGTGGCCGTGAAGGTGGGGGCATGGTGGAAGTTCCCCTTCGGGTGAGGGAGTTGTCCACAACCGGCGAGTAGTCCACGGGCCTCAGCGGGAATCGGCGCGGGCCTGCATCGTGGGAGCGCAAGCCCAGCTCTCGCACCGCAGGCGGTGGTTGTCGTGACCCAAGTTCCTCCCCAGGCCCGGCCGTCGGACGGCTGCCCTGTCCCTCCCTTCACGCCCGTGCGGGTGCGCGGCGGCCATCCACGGCTGCGCCGGCTGCTGCGGCACCGGCGGCGGGCCCTGGCCGTGGGGCTCGCGGTGACCGCCGCCGCCCTCGCGACCACGGCCCCGCCCGGCGCCGATCGGCCGCCAGGGCCCGCCGCTGCGGCCGAGCAGCCGCGGGAGCGACCGCCCGCGGCGACGGTGAGCGCGCCGGTGCGGATCGCGGACCCGGCGGCCGCCGCGCTGTTGCGCCCCGGTGACCAGGTCGACGTGATCGCCACCGAGGGGCCGCCGGGGAGCGGTGGCAAGCCGCGTGTGGTGGCGGCGGGCGCGCGGGTCTCCCAGGTGCCCGAGGTGCCCGAGTCGGCGGACGGGCCCGTCGAGAGCGGGGCGCTGGTGGTGCTGTCGGTGCCGCGCGACACCGCGTCGCGGCTGGCCGGGGCCGGTGCGAGCGCCCGCCTGGCGGTGACCCTGCGATGAACCGTACCGTTCACGATCGCACTGGCACCCGGTCAAGTCGCCCATTGGGGAGCGCTGATTGGACAGGCTCTCCACGGTCTGACGTAGGTTGCGAAGTCGTTCGTTCCGCAACCCGCACATGCGACGAAAGGCCTCGTGGTGAGCGAGAAGAAGGAACCGGGCGTCTGGGAGGGCTTCAAGGCCTTCCTGACGCGTGGCAACGTGGTCGACCTGGCGGTCGCGGTGGTCATCGGCGCCGCGTTCACGAACATCGTGAACTCCGTGGTGAAGGGTGTCATCAACCCGCTGGTCGGCGCCTTCGGCACGAAGAACCTCGACCACTACAGCTCGTGCCTGAAGTCTCCCTGCGAGATGAACGCCGCGGGCGAGGTCGTCAGGGGCATCCCCATCATGTGGGGCACCGTGCTCAGCTCGGTCCTCAGCTTCCTGATCACCGCGGCCGTCGTGTACTTCCTGATGGTGCTGCCGATGGCGAAGTACCTCGCGCGGGTCGCGGCCCGGCGGGCCGAGAAGGAGGGCACGCAGGAGATCATCGAGGTCTCCGAGCTGGACGTCCTCAAGGAGATCCGCGACGCCCTGGTGGCACAGCACGGCGCCGGGCCCGACAAGCGGTAGCGCGGGCTCAGAGGTGGTGGGGCGGCTTCTCGTCGAGGAACCGCCCCAGGTCGGCGGGGCTGCCGCCGCCGGTCTCGGCCCGCTCGCCCCACCCTCGGTCCGTGTCGTCCGAAGACTGCTGCGACAGCGGGTCGTCGAAGACCAGAGTGTTCCGCGGCTTCTTGCCCTGCTGGGGACTCTCGGGGCTCGCCGGGCTCTTGGGGCTCTTCGGGCTCTCCGGATCGCGCGGTTCGGGGGCGGGGGCGGTACTCATGTCTCCAGGGTACGTCCGCCGGGGCGGACGGCCGCCGTCAGACGGCCCGCAGCCCCTGGGCCGCGAAGATCTCCTGGGCGGCGGCGTTCTGCCCCGGACTCGGCGAGGGCGTGCCGCGCAGGGCGAAGTCGAGGGTGGGCCGCACGGGTCGGCGCGTGACCTTCTGGTGGGGCCGATTCTTGGGTGGCCTCTTGGGCGGCCTCTTGGGCGGCCCTTTGGACGGCCCTTTGGACGGCCCCTTGGGCGGCCCCTTGGACGGCAGGCGATCTCATGGTGGTCCCGGTTCGCTCAGGGGCCCGAGCTTGCTACGGGGCCTGACCCTTCCGAGCTCGCCTGCGTGCGGAGCCGGCGGCAGAGCCGTAGGGCACGGGCTGCCGAGCCCGGAGGCATGGATGTCGTGAAGACTTCGGACCCGTCCGCGCGCAGGCGAGGCCGCGGCCGGGCGGCGGCCTTGCTTCGCCCGGGTGGCCCTCACGCGGCGCCGGGCGGCGCAGCCCGGTTCGGCGTACGCCTTCTGCTGTGGTGGCCCCATGACGTCACCGCCTGGCTCCCCCGACACTTCCGGCCCCACCGACTCCTCCGCGGCGGACACGCGTCCCACGTCGTCCGTCTCCGCCAAGCCGCTGCGGCCCCTCCGCGCGCGCGGGCGGGACGAGAAACACCGCGCGGCGACACCGCTGGAGCTCTTCTTCGACCTCTGCTTCGTCGTGGCGGTGGCGCAGGCGGGTGCCGAGCTGGTGCACGCCGTCGCCGAGGGGCACGCGGGCGAGGGTGTCCTGAACTACGCGATGGTCTTCTTCGCGCTGTTCTGGGCGTGGGTCAACTTCTCCTGGTTCGCCTCGGCGTACGACAACGACGACGCGCTGTTCCGCGTGGTGACGCTGGTCCAGATCGCCGGCGTCCTCGTCTTCGCGGCCGGGGTCTCCAAGGCCTTCCAGGAGCACGACTTCCTGCTGGTCTGGCTCGGCTACCTCATCATGCGGATCGCGCTCTCCTCGCAGTGGCTGCGCGCGGCCAGGAACGCGACGGGCGCCGAGCGCGCCACGGCCCTGCGGTACGCGATCGGCGTGCTGATCTGCCAGATCGGCTGGACGGGGCTGCTGTTTCTGCCGGAGGACGCCCGGCCCTGGCTGTTCCTGGTGATGGCGGTCGCCGAGATGTGTGTGCCGGTACTGGCGGAGCGGGAGTACACCACGGCCTGGCATCCGCATCACATCTCGGAGCGGTACGGCCTGTTCACGATCATCGTGCTCGGCGAGACGATCGCGGCGGCGACGATCGCGGTGAAGTCCGGCATCGAGGAGAACGACGCGCTCGACGAGCTCCTGCCCATCGCCGCGGGCGGGCTGCTCATCGTCTTCGCCGCATGGTGGATCTACTTCGTCGTGCCCATCCACGGAAGGCTGCACAGCAACCGGCAGGCGTTCCTTTGGGGGTATGGCCACTACGTGATCCTCGGTTCGGCGGCGGCGATCGGTGCCGGGATCGAGGTGGCGGTCGAGCAGGCCGTGGGCGAGGCGCATCTGTCGACACTGGCCGCGTCCGCCGCGGTGACGGTCCCCACCGCGCTCTATCTGATCACCATCTGGGCTTTGCACTCCCGCTACTACAAGGTGGGCCTGGCCCAGCAGCTGGTGTTGCCGACGAGTGCGCTGGCGACGCTGGCGAGTACGTTCGCGGGGCGCTGGGCCGTGCTGGTGGCAGGTCTCGTGGCGATGGCGACGGTCGCGACAGGGGTCACGCTCACGGCGCGCACGGCCCGCACGGCCCGCCGCGCGTGATACGCGTCCGTGATACGCATCGCCGTATGACTACTGACGTGACCACTGGCTCCCTGACCGATGTCGCGGGTCTGCGCGTCGGGCACGCCACGTTGGACGGCGACGGGCAACTGACCGGTACCACAGTGGTGTTGGCGCCCGAGGGTGGCGCTGTCGCCGCCGTGGACGTACGGGGCGGCGGGCCCGGCACCCGCGAGACGGACGCCCTCGACCCGCGCAACCTCGTGCAGCGCGTCGAGGCCGTCGTCCTCACTGGAGGCAGCGCGTACGGACTTGACGCCGCGTCCGGGGTGATGGCGTGGCTGGAGGAGCGCGGGCGCGGGGTGCGGGTCGGGTCCGAGCCCTCCCATGTCGTGCCCGTCGTCCCGGCCGCCTGCGTCTTCGACCTCGGCCGGGGCGGCGACTTCACGGCCCGTCCCGGCGCGGCGACCGGGCGGGCGGCGGTGGAGGCGGCCGCGCGCACGGAGCCGTTCACACCCGTCGTGGAGGGCAATGTCGGGGCGGGGACCGGCGCGGTGGTCGGCGCCGTCAAGGGCGGCGTCGGCAGCGCGAGCATCCGGCTCGACTCCGGCATCACGGTCGCGGCGCTGGTCGTGGCGAACGCCGCGGGCTCGGGGGTCGACCCCGGGACGGGCGCGCTGTACGGGCAGCACTTCGCAGGGCGGCGGGTCGCCCCCCCGGCGACCGAGGTGCACGAGGAGGCCACGCGGCGCCTCGCCGAAGCCGCGGCGGAGAACGGGCCGCCGCCGCTCAACACCACCCTCGCCGTCGTCGCCACCGACGCCGAACTGACCAAGGCGCAAGCGCAGAAGCTCGCCGGTACCTCGCACGACGGCATGGCGCGCGCCGTGCGGCCCGTCCACCTCCTCAACGACGGGGACACGGTGTTCGCCCTCGCCACGGGGGAGCGCCGCCTGGCCGCGGACAGCCCGCTCGCCCTCAACGAGATCCTCGCCGCCGGGGCGGACATGGTGACCGCGGCGATCGTACGGGCGATGCTGGCGGCGGAGTCGGTCCGGACGCCGGGCGGCACGTTCCCCGCGTATCGCGACCTCTACGGCCTCGACCGCCACGACCTCGACCGCCACGGCCTCGGCCTCGGCCTCCATCAGAACGGGGGCCGGCAGCAATAGCCATAAAGAGCGCGAGAAAGGGGCAAATGGCTGCCCGCGCAGGCATCTTGGGCGCGAAGTGTGCTCGCGCTCACACCCTCTGGAGGGAACTCCTCCGCGCATCCGGGCGCTCTTTACTCGTACTGGATCAGAACACGTACGTTGGAGCAGCCCGTGACAAGGTCGGTCATAGTCAACCCCCGGCGCCGTGCCCTGCTGGCCGCCACCGCGCTCGCCGCCGCGGGCGCGCTGACCCTCACGGCGTGCGGGGGCGACGCGGACGCCAAGGGCGACAAGAAGGGTGCGAACTCTGCCGCCAAGGGCGCCGACATCACCATCTCCTCCAAGGACGGTGCCACCGACGCCTCGATCAACCACACCGGCGTCAAGGTCAAGAACGGCAAGCTGACCAGCGTGAAGATGACGTCGGTGACCTCCGGCACGGCGGTCGAGGGCACCATCTCCGGGGACGGCACCTCCTGGAAGCCGAAGGCCCAGCTGGAGCGGGGCACGAAGTACAAGGTCACCGCCAACGCCAAGGACCCGAAGGGGAACGCCGCGACGGAGAACGCGACGTTCACCACCGTCTCCACCGCTAACAGCTTCATCGGCAGCTACACCCCCGACGGCGGCACCACGGTCGGCGTCGGCATGCCGGTCTCCTTCAACTTCGACAAGCCGATCACGGAGAAGAAGGACGTCCAGTCGCACATCACGGTGACGTCCAGCAGCGGCCAGGAGGTGGTCGGCCACTGGTTCGGCAACCAGCGCCTGGACTTCCGGCCCGAGGAGTACTGGAAGGCCGGCTCCAAGGTCACCATGAAGATCGACCTGGACGGCGTGAAGGGCGCGAACGGCATCACCGGCGTGCAGAAGAAGACGGTCACCTTCACCGTCGGCCGCGCGCAGGTCTCCACCGTCGACGTCAACACCAAGAAGATGACGGTCGAGCGGGACGGCAAGGTCATCAAGACCGTCCCGATCTCCGCGGGCAGCCCGTCGAACCCCACGTACAACGGCAAGATGGTGATCTCCGAGAAGTTCACCCAGACCCGGATGAACGGCGACACGGTCGGCTTCGGCGGTGAGTACGACATCAAGGACGTGCCGCACGCCATGCGCCTGTCCACGTCGGGCACCTTCATCCACGGCAACTACTGGGGCTCGCCGTCCGTCTTCGGCAGCGCCAACACCAGTCACGGCTGCGTCGGCCTCCAGGACGCGCGCGGTGCGGGTGACCCGAACACGATGGGCGCCTGGTTCTTCAACAACTCCCTGATCGGCGACATCGTGACGGTCAAGGGCTCTCCCGACAAGACGATCGCCCCGGACAACGGCCTCAACGGCTGGAACATGCCGTGGAGCGAGTGGACGGCCGGCAGCGCGGTCTGACGCGCCTCCGGGCGGCCCTGTCGCCCCTCAACTGAGCGAGCCACGCGGGAACTTCCCCGCGTGGCTCGCGCGTTTTCCCGTTCCCGGGCAGGATGTCCGACCCAGGGGCTACGGTATGCACTCACCAGGTGACATGCAGCAACGCCGGGAGAAGCCTTGAGCGTTCCGTACGAAACGGCGTACGAGCCACCCGAGTCGCCCGAGCCACACTCTCCGGAGGAGCATCTCGAGCGACTCCTCGGCCGTGCCCTGAACTCTTTCGACCTGCCGGACGAGGTGATACGCCGCCTCGACTCCGCCTTGGCCCACGACAGTTCCCTGCACTCCGCGCACCACAGCGCGGGCCTGCACCGCGAGACGTACAGACACACCTGGCTGCTGGCCGACGCGTCCGTGCTCACGCTCTGGGAGCTCGTCCACAACACCGCGCCGGGCAGCGCCCCGACGTACGAGGTCTACGCCGACGAGGAGGAGGCGGGCGTCGCCACGTCGCGGCTTCCGCTGCCGCCGGACCCGCCCGCCTGCGAGCGGCCCGTCATGCTCCACATGTCCGCCGACCCCGGCCCCCGCCACCTGTACGTCCCGGACGACTCCGCGGACCACGCGCGGCGGCTGCTGCGCCGCGCGGAGAACCCGGACGGCGACGTTCCCGGCGAGGACATCGCCCGACTGCTGCGCGCGGCGTTCGCCCACCAGATAACGCAGGCGTTCGGCCGCCCCGACCTGAGCGGCGAGGCGCGGCTGAGCTTCTCGCTCTACGAGCACGCGTTCCTGCTCTTCGACGGCGGCGAGATCAGCCTGTGGGAAGTCGAGCACACCCTCACCCCCGACAGGCGCCACATGTGCGAGGTGTACGCCACCGAGGAGGCGGCCCGCGCCGCGATGGAGCGCAGGGCCAGGAACGCGGCGGCGGGTCAGCGGCGCGGCGGGGTCGGGAACACGCGGGCCGACTAGAAGCGCCGTTTCCCGAACTGCCGGACGAGACCGGCGAAGGCGGCGCGTTCGTCCGCGGTGAGTTCCACGGTCTCCGCGCGCGGCGGGCCCTGCTGGCCGGGCAGGGCCCGCAGGCCCGGGACCTGACGCCGCGCCGCCACGTCGGGGCGCTCCCTGCGCATCACCCGTACCAGGCCGACGGCCCAGACCGCGGTCGCCATGGCGAGCACGGCCACGCCTGCCTGCTGAACGATCGAGACATCCTGGAGCATGCGGCCCAGTAGACAACAGCGGACAGGACTTACGACAGGGGGGTTATGGGGCTTAGGTCCCGAAGTGACGCAAGTCGCACACCTCCCCCTGTCTCAGCCGGCAGCAGCCAGGCAACAGCGGTCGGGAAGCAGCAGTCGAGCAGCGGTTGTCAGGCGGTCGTCGGCAGGCGCTTCGCCTCGGCCATCGCCCCCGCATCGGTGCCGCCGCCCGAAGGCGCCGTCAGCGCCGTCAGCGCCGTCCTCCGGGTGCCCTTGAGCACGATCACCACGGCCGTGGAGACGCAGACCCCGGCGGCGATCGCGACGAGGTAGAGCAGCGGCTGCCCGATCAGCGGGACCACGAAGGCACCGCCGTGCGGGGCGCGCAGCGTGCAGCCGAAGGCCATCGACAGGGCGCCGGTGACCGCGCCGCCCGCCATCGAGGCCGGGATGACGCGCAGCGGGTCGGCGGCGGCGAACGGAATGGCGCCCTCGGTGATGAAGGAGGCGCCGAGGAACCAGGCCGCCTTGCCGTTGTCCCGCTCGGTCTTGGTGAAGAGGCGGCCGCGGACGGTGGTCGCGAGGGCCATGGCGAGCGGCGGGACCATGCCGGCCGCCATCGCCGCGGCCATGACCTTCAGGCTGCCGTCGGTCGGATGGGCGAGGCCGCCGACCGCGAAGGCGTACGCGACCTTGTTCAGCGGGCCGCCGAGGTCGAAGCACATCATCAGGCCGAGGATGACGCCGAGGATGATCGCGTTGGCGCCGGAGAGGCCCTCCAGCCAGTCGGTCAGCGCGTTCTGGAGGGACGCGATGGGCTTGCCGACCACGAGGAACATCAGGAAGCCGACCACCGCCGAGGAGATCAGCGGGATCACCACCACCGGCATGATGCCGCGCAGCACGGCGGGAATGCGGACCCGCTGGACGGCGAGGACGACGGCACCGGCGATCAGGCCCGCGGCGAGACCGCCGAGGAAGCCCGCGTTGATGGTGACGGCGACCGAGCCGCCGACGAAGCCGGGGACCAGGCCCGGCCGGTCGGCCATGCCGTACGCGATGTAGCCGGCGAGGACCGGGACCAGGAAGGCGAAGGCGAGCCCGCCGATCTGGAAGAGCAGCGCGGCCCAGCTGGTGTGGTCCGTCCAGACGAAGTGCTCGGCGACGGACGGCGCCTTGTCGATCTTCCAGCCGCCGATGGCGAAGCCGAGGGCGATCAGGAGGCCGCCCGCGGCGACGAAGGGCACCATGTGACTGACGCCGGACATCAGCCACGTGCGGAGCTTGGTGCCGTAGCCGTCGCCGCCCTCCCCTGCCTCGTCGACCGGGCTCGGGGTCCTGGCGTCCGCGGTGACCTCGCCGCGGGCGGCCTTCTCGCGGGCCTCGGCGATGAGTTCGGCGGGACGGTTGATGCCCGCCTTCACTCCTACGTCGACGGTGGGCCGCCCGGCGAAGCGTTCCTTGTCGCGTACGGGGACGTCGTGGGCGAAGACGACCGCGTCCGCGGCGGCGACGACCGCCGGGTCGAGGCGGGTGAACCCGGCGGATCCCTGCGTCTCCACGACCAGTTCGACGCCTGCCTCGCGGGCCGCGTTTTCCAGTGCCTCCGCGGCCATGTAGGTGTGGGCGATGCCGGTGGGGCATGAGGTGACGGCGACGATCCTGAAGGCAGTCTCTGTGCCCGCCCCTTCCGCCCCTTCCGGCCCAACGGAACCGCTGTCCACAGCCGTGACCGCCTCGTCCCCACGGATCAGCGCCGCCGCCGAAGCCGGGTCGGACGCGGCGCGCAAGGCGGCGGTGAACTCCGCGTCCATCAGCTGCCGGGCCAGCGACGACAGGATCGTCAGGTGGGCGTCGTCCGCGCCCGCCGGGGCCGCGATCAGGAAGATCAGGTCCGCCGGGCCGTCCGGCGCCCCGAAGTCGATGCCGCGTGCCGAGCGGCCGAAAGCGAGGGTCGGCTCGATGACGTGCGCGCTGCGGCAGTGCGGGATGCCGATGCCGCCGTCCAGGCCGGTCGGCATCTGCGCCTCGCGGATCGCGACATCGGCGAGGAACCCGTCCAGGTCGCTCACGCGCCCGAGGGCCACCATGCGCTCGGCGAGGGAGCGGGCCGCGGCTTCCTTGGTTTCGGCGGACAGGTCGAGTTCGAGGTCGACCAGATCCGCGGTGATCATGTCGGTCATCGCGGTCTCCTTGGCTTGGCTTCTGTGACCCGGGGGCGAGGGTGGAGGCGGGGGTGGAGGCGGAGGCGGTTCATGAGGCGGGCTCCGTCAATACGCGGTCCAGCGGGACCTCGGCCGTCACGGTGACCGCGTCGGGCCGCAGGTCCGCGGGCGTCGGCATCACGCTGCCCGGCAGCTGCACGGCCGCCGCGCCGTGCGCCACGGCCGAGGCGAGGGCCCGCGCACCCGCGCCGCCGGCGATCAGGAAACCGGCCAGGGAGGAGTCACCGGCGCCGACGTTGCTGCGTACGACGTCGACGGGGGCGCTCGCGAAGTACGCGCCCGAGGCGTCGACGAGGAGCTGGCCGTCCGCGCCGAGGCTGGCGAGGACGGCGCGGGCGCCCGCCGACCGCAGCTCTTCCGCCGCCTTCACCGCGTCGCCGACGGTGGTGAGGGGGCGGCCGACGGCTTCGGCGAGCTCCTCGGCGTTGGGCTTGACGACGTCGGGGCGCTCGGCGAGCGCGGCAAGCAGCGCCGGGCCCGAGGTGTCCAGGGCGATACGGGCGCCCGCGGCGTGGGCGCGGGCCACCAGCTCGGCGTACCAGGAGGGCGCGAGACCGCGCGGGAGGCTGCCGCAGCAGGCGATCCAGTCGGTGCCGACGGACTTCTCGCCGACGGTGGCGAGCAGCGCCTCCCGCTCGGCCTCGGAGAGTTCGGGCCCGGGAGCGTTGATCTTCGTCAGCGTGCCGTCCGGCTCCGCGACCGCGATGTTGGAACGGGTCTGCCCGGCCACCGGCACCGGGGCGGCCTCGATGCCCTGCTCGTCGAGGAGCGTCGCGACCAGCGCGCCGGGGGCACCGCCGAGCGGCAGCACGGCGACCGTGCGGACGCCCGCAGCGGCCACGGCCCGCGAGACGTTGACGCCCTTGCCGCCCGGGTCCATGCGGTCGCCGGTGGCGCGGACGACCTCGCCGCGGTCGAGGGAGGGGACCTCGTAGGTGCGGTCGAGGGAGGGATTCGGGGTGACGGTGAGGATCATGCGCGTACCGACTGCTTCCGGACTCATGCGCGTACCGACTGCTTCCGGACTCATGCGCGTACCGACTGCTTCCGGACTCATGCGCGGACTACTTCCGTGCCGGCGCGTTCGATGGCGGCGGCGTCGTCGGGGGCGAGGCCTGTGTCCGTGATCAGCAGGTCCACGTCGGTGAGGTCGCCGAAGCGGGCGAAGTGCTCTTGGCCGTGCTTGGCGGAGTCCGCGAGCAGGACGACCCGGCGGGCGGCGGCGACGGCGGCGCGCTTGACGGCGGCCTCGGCGAGGTCGGGGGTGGTGAGCCCGGCCTCGGCGGAGAAGCCGTTGGCGGCGAGGAGGAGGACGTCGGCGCGGATCTCCCCGTACGCGCGCAGGGCCCAGGCGTCGACGGCCGCGCGTGTACGCCGCCGGACCCGGCCACCGATGAGGTGGAGCTGGATGCCCGGGTGGTCGGCGAGGCGGGCGGCGGTCGGCAGGCTGTGCGTGACGACGGTGAGCGTGGACTCCAGCGGGAGGGCCGCCGCGAGCCGCGCGACGGTCGACCCGGCGTCGAGGACGACGCTGCCCTCGGCCGGCAGCTCGGCGAGGGCAGCGCGGGCGATGCGGTCCTTCTCGTCGGCGGCGGTGCCCTCGCGCTCGGCGAGGTCCGGCTCGAAGTCGAGGCGTCCGGCCGGGATGGCCCCGCCGTGCACGCGGCGCACGAGCCCGGCGCGGTCCAGTGCCTTCAGGTCACGGCGGATGGTCTCCGCGGTGACCTTGAACTCCTCGGCCAGCGACAGTACGTCGACCCGCCCGCCGTCCCGCGCGAGCCGCAGGATCTCCTGCTGCCGCTCCGGTGCGTACATGTCCGTTCGCCTCCACCGAATGCCCGAACTTGTGGTTTCACCCGGAGAGTACGGCTGGATTTCGCCGAAGTAAACACTCCCGGGCATTGAGTGGGCATGAACGGACTTCCGTGGGCGCCGACGCCGGTTCCGGTGCCGTTTCCGGTTCCGGTGCGTTTCCGGTTCCGGTTCCGGTTCCGTTTCCGGTTCCGGTTCCGCAAGGGTCGGCTCAGCGGTGCGGGCCCTCTACGGCCAGGGGAACGTCTCCAGCGCCCCGAGGCCACGGGCCGCGAGTGCCGCCGGGCCTCCGGGACCGTCGGCGGGGGCGTCGCCCGCGGCCCAGGTCTCGACGGCGACCCGTACCGCCGCGCTCGCGACGGCCGCAGCCAGGCTCAGCTCCAGCGACGGGTCACCGCCGCCCGTACGCTCCACGAGGACCGCGAGCAGCGTCTGCTCGGAGGCGTGGCAGGTGTCCGCCCACACCGCGCGCAGCGCCGGGCTCTGCGCCGACATCCGCAGCAGCGAGCGCACCCACTCCAGGGAGGCCGCCGCCTCCGTGTCCCCGGGGGCGAGCGCGAGGGCCACCGCGTGGCGCAGCGCGTCCGGCACGGCGAGACCGTCCGGCGCCTGCCGCACCGCCTCCGCCCACTGCTGGGCGCCCGTCGTGAAGAGCGGGGCGACCGCTTCTTCCTTGGTCGCGAAGTAGCGGTAGAAGGTGCGCGGTGCGACGCCCGCGGCCCGGGCGATGTCCTCGGCGCGGGTGGCCCGGAGTCCGTCGGTGTCGAAGAGCGAGGCCGCCGTGCGGGCGATGTCGAGGCGGGTCTCGGTCTTACGCCGCTCCGTGAGGGATGGCCGGGAGGACGGCTGCGGGGGCGACTGTGGGGGCGGCTGCGAACGGGCGGGCATGACAGGCAGGTTATGCCAGTGCCCTCTCCAGGGCGCCCATAGTCACGCACTGCCCCTATGGCAGAATCTGCCACTGAGCACGTCCCTGCCGGGACCCGTAGAGGCAAGAGGTGGCAACAGCGGTGCGTCGTCGGCAGTTCCTTCTCCACACGGCCGGTCTCACCGGCGCCACCGCGCTCGGCACCGCCGGCCTCTCCGCCTGTTCGGCGGAGACCGACACGCCCCTCAAGCTCCTCGTCGCGAGCTATGAAGACAGCGTCGGCTCCTCGATCGGCGACCAGTGGGACAAGGTCGTCGCCGCCTTCGAGAAGGCCCACCCGGACACCCACGTCACCCTGGAGCGCGTCCCGTTCGCCGAGCTGGACCAGACCCTGGCCCGGCGCGTGAAGGACGGCGACGCCCCCGACATCGCGCAGTCCAACTTCTTCGCCCCCTACGCCGAGGAGGACCGGCTCTACGGCGCCGACGACCTCTTCGACGTCCGTACGGAAGGCGACTTCATCCGCTCCTACGCGGAGGCGGGCATGGTCGACCGCGTCCAGTACGGGCTGCCCTTCCTGGCCAGTACCCCGCGGCTCTTCTACAACAAGGCCCTCTTCAAGCAGGCCCGCCTCAAGGCGCCCCGCTCCTGGGCCGAACTGCACGACGCGGCCAAGGCGTTGAAGGCGCTCGGCGTGCCGATCCCCTACGGTCTCCAGCTCGGCCCGGAGGCCGCCGAGGACGAGGCACTCGCCTGGCTGCTCGCGGACGGCGGCGGCTACTCCGGCCTGACCGGCTACGACTTCGCGAACCCCGGCAACATCGACACCCTGACCTGGCTGCGGGACAACCTCGTCGCCCAGGGCCTCGCGGGCCCCGACCCGGCGAAGCTCACCAGGACGGACGCCTACGCCCAGTTCCTGCGCGGCACGATCGGCATGCTGATCGCGCACCCGGTCCTCATGGGCGCCGCCGACAGGGCCAAGTTCCCCTACGCCCACGCCCCGTTCCCCAAGAAGCTCGGCGGCGCCGCGCCGCCGGTGGGGCTCAACGACTGGCTGATGGCGTTCAAGCGGAACGGGCGGCGCGAGCAGTGCGGCACGTTCCTGACCTACCTGTACGGCAGCAAGTCCGCGGTGGCGTACGGCGGCGGGCAGTCCGCGCTGCCGGTGACCGGTTCCGCGTCCGACGCGCTGCGCAAGGACCCCGGGCAGCGGCCCATGTGGGACTTCATCGACCAGCTGCCGCAGGCCCGCTTCCAGCCGACGAACCTCGGCTCGTGGCCCGAGGTGAGGGCCGCCGTGCGCAAGCGCATCGGGGAGGCCGTGGCCAAGGGCGGCAGCCCGAAGGCCGTCCTGGAGTCCCTGGACGCGACGGCGGCGCAGGCCGCTCCGCTGGGCTAGGCGGTCCGTTCAGCCGCGGAGGTCCTGGGCTGGGCGGCGGTCTTCTCGGCTGCGGGGTCTTTTCTCTGCGGGCCGCAGGGGGTTGCTCGCGCAGTTCCCCGCGCCCCTTACGGGGCGCGAATCCCAGCGCCGGCTCCCTCCCGGCTGCCGGGCCGCACGGGATTGCTCGCGCAGTTTCCCCGCGCCCCTTACAGGGCGCGGGGGTTTCTGTCAGGGAGTCAGCGCCGGTTCCTTCTGCGGGAGGTCGTCCGCGGGCAGCGTCTCGTCCCCGCCCTCGACATGCTGCTTCGGCTTCGCCGGGAGCGCGAACATCAGCAGGAAGATGACCACGAGCACGCCCGTCACCCACCACAGCGCGTTCTGGAACCCCTCCGTGAACTCCGCCGGCAGGCGGCTCGGCGCCACCCGCTCGTCGATGACCCCGAAGAAGACCACCGACACCAGGCCGAGGCCGAGCGCGGTACCCATCTGCTGCACGGTGTTGATGAGCCCGGACGCCGAACCGGCGTGCTCCCGCGGCACCTCCGAGAGCACCGCGTCCGTCAGCGGCGCCACGATCAGGCCCATGCCCAGGCCCATCACCACGAGCGGCAGCGCCATCTGCCAGGGCGCGATGTCCGCGCCGTACCGGCCCGCTTCCCAGATGTAGACCAGCAGGCCCGCGGCCATGGTCAGGGCCCCGGCCTGGAGGACCTTGCGACCGAAGCGGGGCACCAGCTTCTGCACGGACAGGCCCGCGGCGACCGAGACGGCGATCGAGAACGGCACCGCGGTGAGGCCGGCGCGCAGCTCGCTCCAGCCGAGACCCATCTGCATGTACATCATCCAGACGAGGAAGAAGACGCCCATCACGACACCGAAGACGGTCTGCACGGCTATGCCCGCGGCGAAGCTCTTCACCTTGAACAGCGACAGCTCCACGAGCGGCGAGCCGTCCTTGGCGGTCTTCCACTTCTCGTATGTGACGAGGGCGCCGAAGACGACAACGGAGCCGCCCATCATGACGAAGCCCCAGGCCGGCCAGTCCAGCTCACGGCCGCGGGTGAGGGGGTAGACCAGCATCAGCATGCCGAGCGTGACGAGGACGACGCCGACGAGGTCGAGTTTGAGGGCCTTCGGTGCCTTGGACTCGGTGATGAACTTCCGGCCGAGGACGACCCCGGCGATGCCGACCGGGAGGTTGATGAGGAAGATCGGCCGCCACTCCAGGCCGAAGATGTTCCACTCGGTGAGCAGCGCGCCCAGCAGCGGCCCGGAGACCGCGCCGAGCCCGACGACCATGCCGAAGAGCCCGAAGACCTTGCCGCGCTCGTGGGCGGGGAAGGTCGCGTGCACGATGGACAGCACCTGCGGCACCATTAGCGCGGCCATGCCGCCCTGGAGGATGCGGGAGGCGACCAGCATCTCCGGGTTGGCGGCGAAGCCGCAGAGCGCGGAGGCGACGGTGAACCCGGTGATCCCTATCAGGAAGAGCCGCTTGCGGCCGTGGATGTCACCGAGCCGCCCGCCCGTGATGAGCCCGGCGGCGAAGGCGAGCGCGTAACCCGCGGTGATCCACTGGATCTGGCTGTACGTGGCGCCGGACTCCCGCTTGATCGACGGGATCGCGATGTTGACGATCGTGACGTCGACGAGGTCCATGAAGGCGGCGGTCATCACGATGGCCAGGGCGAACCAACGTCGCCGGTCTGCCTGCGGCGGGGCTTCGGGCACGGTGCTGGTGGTGGAAGAACTCATGCCGGAAGACTAGAAGTCATATAGGTCATAACAGTTCCTATTTACGGGGCATCCTGGGACCCATGAAGATGACCGGGAACACCTTGGCCCCGACGACGACTCTTCGGGCGCGCGCGTGACCGGGGCGACGGGCGCCCAGACCCCCATCCGTCTGCTGCAACTGCTCTCGCTCCTCCAGACGCCCCGCGAGTGGCCCGGCAGCGAACTCTCCGAGCGGCTCGGGGTGAGCCGGCGCACGGTGCGGCGCGACGTGGACCGGCTGCGGGACCTCGGCTATCCGGTGCAGGCGACACAGGGCGCCCTCGGCGGCTACCGGCTGGTCGCGGGCAAGGCCATGCCGCCGCTGGTCCTCGACGACGAGGAGGCCGTGGCGATCGCGGTGGGCCTGCGGGCGGGGGCGGGGCACGCGGTGGAGGGCGTGGAGGAGGCTTCTGTGCGGGCGCTCGCCAAGCTGGAGCAGGTCCTGCCCGCGCGCCTGCGCCACCGGGTCTCCGCGCTTCAGATCGCGACGATGCCGCTGACCAGCGGAGACGGGGCGAGCATCGCGCCGGAGACGCTGACGGTGATGGCGTCGGCCGCGGCGGGCCACGAACGCCTGCGGTTCTCCTACCGCGCCGGGGACGGCACGGAGTCCCGCCGCCTGACCGAGCCGTACCGCCTGGTCTCGACGGGGCGGCGCTGGTATCTCGTGGCGTACGACATCGACCGCGAGGACTGGCGGACCTTCCGCGTGGACCGGGTGGCCGAGCCGTTCGCCACGGGGGCGCGGTTCGTGCCGCGGGAACTGCCGAAGGGGGACGCCGCGGAGTTCATCCGCCAGTCGGTCTGGCGCGGGCAGCAGTCGTACGAGATCGACGTGACCTTCGCCGCGCCCGCGGAGTTCGTCGTGGCCCGGCTGCCCTCGGCGCTCGGCACGGTGGAGCCCCTCCCCGAGCCCGACGCGCACCACTGCCGGCTGCGCGGCACGGTGACGGACTCCCTGGAGTGGCTCACGGTCCGCCTGGCGATGACGGACTGCGACTTCACGGCCCACGAGCCACCGGAACTGGTCGACTCCCTCAGAGAACTCGGCAACCGCCTGACCCGCGCGACGGGGGACGCGGGCACGGCCACCTAGCCGCGGGGAACTCGGAGGCACGGCCACCTAGCCGCGGGGCAGCGGGGAACTCGGGGGCACGGCCACCTAGCCGCTGCGCGGCAGGCGGCGGGGACACGGCCACCTAGCCGCTGCGCGGCAGGCGGCGGGGGACGCAGGCCTGGCCACTCAGGCCGCCGGGCGGCGGACAGCGGGGAAGGTGGGGCCGGCCGCCCTGGGCCGCCGGGCAGCGGGCAAACGCGAGGACGGCCGCCCAAGCCGCCGGGCAGCGGCGAACGCAAGGCCGGCCGCCCAAGCCGCCGGACGGGCAGTAAACGCGGAGCCAGCCTCCCAAGCCGCCGACCAGCAGAGAACCCGGCGCCAACCGCCCAAGCCGCCGGGCAGCCGAGAACGTAGGGCCGGCCACCGAACCGCCGAGCGGCGGGCAGTGGCGGACGTCGGGCCGGCCGCCCGGCCCGCTGTACGGCGGGCCCGCTGTACGGCGGGCCCGCGGGGAACAGGGAGGGCGGTGGTCTAGGCCGCCGCGTCGAACCCCGTGTCCCGCGCCAGCTTCTTCAGTTCCAGCAGCGCGTGCTTCTCTATCTGCCGGATCCGCTCGCGCGTCAGCCCGTGCTCCTTGCCGACCTCGGTCAGCGTCCGCTCGCGGCCGTCGTCGATGCCGTACCGCATCTTGATGATGGAGGCCGTGCGCTGGTCGAGGCGGCCGATCAGGCCGTCCAGCTCCTCGCTGCGCAGCAGTGAGAGGACGGACTGCTCGGGCGAGACGGCCGAGGTGTCCTCCAGGAGGTCACCGAACTGGGTGTCGCCCTGATCGTCCACGCCCATGTTCAGCGAGACGGGGTCACGGGCCCAGTCCAGGACGTCGATGACGCGCTCGGGCGTCGAGGACAGCTCGGCGGCGATCTCCGCGGGCTCCGGCTCCCGGCCGTGCTCGCGGTTGAACTCGCGCTGGACGCGGCGGATGCGGCCCAGCTCCTCCACGAGGTGGACGGGGAGGCGGATGGTGCGGGACTGGTCGGCTATCGAGCGGGTGATGGCCTGGCGGATCCACCACGTGGCGTACGTGGAGAACTTGAAGCCCTTGGCGTAGTCGAACTTCTCGACGGCGCGCACCAAGCCCGCGTTCCCCTCCTGGATCAGGTCGAGGAGGGGCAGACCGCTGCGCGGATAGCGGCGCGCGACCGCGACGACGAGGCGGAGGTTCGAGCGGATGAAGACGTCCTTGGCCCGCTCACCGTCGGCGACAAGGGCTTCGAGCTCCTCGCGGTCCACGGTGACCTTGCTGTCCTCGACCTCGCCGTCCAGGATCTTGCGGGCGTACACACCCGCCTCGATGATCTGGGACAGCTCCACTTCCTTGGCGGCGTCGAGCAGCGGCGTACGCGCGATCTCGTCGAGGTACATGCCGACCAGGTCGCGGTCGGCGATCTCCCCGCCTACGGCGCGAACACTGCGTGCCGCGTCGGTCTCGCCGGAGGCGGACTTACGACGGGCGACGGCACGGGTTGCCATGCGTGCTCCCTTGCGTGTGGTGGTCCTGGTCGGCCCTGCCTTTGAGGCCTCTGTGGCGGATGGCACACCCTCGGGTGCCCTGCATCCGATGGAAACAACGACTGGAATCCGGACAGAATTCCCAAGCCGCGCATCTTTTTTCCTGACGGTGCAGTACCCTGTCGCGCCACAAGGGGAGGCAGGATGCTGTCCGGACGTACAGAGGTGCAGGTCAGGCCGGGAGTCGAGAGCGACCTGGCCGCCCTCACCGAGCTCTACAACCACTACGTACGTGAGACGGCCATCACCTTCGACACCGTCGCGTTCCTGCCTGAAGAGCGCCGCCCTTGGCTGCTCTCCCACCCCAAAGACGGCCCCCACCGCCTCTTGGTTGCTCAGGAGCGGGGTTCCGGGGGCCGCCCGGGCCGGCTGCTCGGGTACGCCACCAGTAGCCCTTTCCGGCCTCGCCCGGCTTATGCCACATCCGTGGAAGTCAGTGTCTACTGCGCGCCGGACGCCGCCGGGCGGGGCATCGGCACGCTGCTCTACAAGGCGCTCCTGGAGGCCCTGGAGGGCGAGGACGTGCACCGCGCCTACGCCGGGATCGCACAGCCGAACGAGGCCTCGGTCCGCCTCCACGAACACTTCGGGTTCCGGCACGTGGGGACGTACGAAGAGGTGGGCAGGAAGTTCGGGCGGTACTGGGACGTCGCCTGGTACGAGCGTCCTCTCGGCCCGCGGACCTAGGTCGCCCGCCGGTTACCGGACGGCCGCAGGGCGGCCTACCGTCCCCGCATGACCGACACGGACACCGTCACCGGCGCGAGCACCCCCACGGACGCCCATACGGAGGCCCATATGGACGCCCCCAGGGACGCCCCCACCGACACCGACAGCGCGGGCATCCTCGACACCACGGGCATCCTCGACGAGGCCCTTGAGCGGCTGCATGCCTGTGGGCCCGAGCGGCTGGGGCGGCTGACCAACCACGCCCCGATGGCCGTCGAGGCGCTCGCCGCGCGCGGCCGGCCCGGGGCGGTCCACAGGTGGCTCGATCTTTACGCCCCGAAGCTGGAGGAGTTTCCCGCCCGGGTCGAACCGGTCACCGCCGCGGACTGGCGCACGGCACTCGGCGACCCGCGCCGCGCGGCGGACTGGATCGCGTACTTCCACCGGGAGCTCGGTGAGCGCCCGTGGCGCGAGGTGCTCGCCCAGTGGTGGCCACGGCTGCTGCCCGGGATGTACGGGGGTTCGACGCACCCGGTGATCCGCGTGGGGCACGCCGTGCGCACCCTGGAGGCGGGCGGCGAGGCCACCGCGCCCCGCCTCACCGAACTCGCGCACGGCCTCGGCTACTGGGCCGCCCGGCACCACCCGGTCACCGGCATCGCCCCGCTGCCGGGCGCCGGGAGCACGGCCGACGCCCTGGACGCGGCCGACGCCCTGGACGCGGTCCCGGCCCTCGCGGACCGGACGCACGGCGGCTTCCCCGCGCGCCTCGGCCGGGTCCGGGGGCTGCCGGTGTGGGCCGCCTCGGTGGACGGCCCCGAGGAGGCGCGGCGCAGGCTGACGGAGCTGGTGCGGGCGGCCACGCATCGGTACGCCACCCATGGCCACGGCGACGAGATCATGCTGGTGCACGCGGCGACGGCGCCCAACGCCGTGCTGCGCGCTCTGCCCGCGCTTCCCCGCGCCCTGTGGGTGCCGAGCCTGCACGCGGCGTGGACGGCGTCGGCGGCGGTCACCGCCATGTACGCGCCGGACAATTCCGTGGCGTACGACCCGCCCGGCACGTTCACCGCGCAGGAGGTCTTCGAACGGGCCCTCGCACACGGCGACGAGCACGTCATCAAGCTGACGGACACCGCTCTGGACGTAGGCGACGAACGAGCCCTGGCAGCGGCCCTGCGTGCGGTCGAACTGACCGATCCGCTCACTCCCTGACCCCTCTGACCCACTCGGCGGTCAGCCGAACTGCACCGACCTCTTCGCCAGCCCCATCCAGAACCCGTCGATGACGCTGCGCTGCCCGCCGAGGTCCCCCATGGCGTCGGCGGCGCCCAGCGTCACGAAGAGCGGGGCGAAGTGCTCGGTGCGCGGGTGGGCCAGCCGCCCGGCCGGGGACTTGTGCCCGAAGTCGAGCAGCGCGTCCACGTCGCCCGCGTCCAGGGCCTCGCGCCCCCAGGCGTCGAACTCGGCCGACCAGGCGGGGATGCCGCCCTGCCGCAGCGCGGCCAGGTTGTGCGTGAAGAAACCGCTGCCGACGACCAGCACGCCCTCGTCCCGCAGCGGCGCGAGCCTGCGGCCGATGTCCATGAGGCGGCGCGGGTCCAGCGTGGGCAGCGAGATCTGCAGAACGGGGATGTCGGCATCGGGATACATCTCGACCAGCGGGACGTACGCGCCGTGGTCGAGCCCCCGGTCCGGCACGTCCTGGACGGGTATGCCGGGCGCGCGCAGCAACTTCCGTACGGATGCGGCGAGTCCGGGGGCGCCCGGCGCGGCGTACGACACCTGGTAGTAGTGCTCGGGGAAGCCCCAGAAGTCGTACACGAGCGGCAGCGTCTCGGTGGCGCCGAGAGCCAGCGGGGCCTCTTCCCAGTGGGCGGAGACCATGAGGATCGTGCGGGGGCGCGGCAGCTCGGCCGACCAGGCGGCGAGCTCGGCGGGCCACAGCGAGTCGTCGGCGAGCGGCGGCGCGCCGTGACTGAGGTACAGGGCGGGCATACGGGTCATCGCGCACCTCCGGCGAGTGGCACTCGGCATCGTCGGCATCGTTCCTGGTTACTTGAACTCTCAAGCTTTACGGTTCGACCGTACGCGCGATTTGTTCAAACTTCAAGGAAGGGCCTCGTACAGTGGAGTACATGGATATGGCACCCACTCCTCCCCCGGACGGCGAGCCGCGCTGGCTGGACGGCGACGAGCAGCGCGTCTGGCGGGTCTACCTTCAGGCGACGACCCTTCTCGACGACTTCCTCGACCGCCAGTTGCAGCGCGACGCGGGCATGCCGCACATGTATTACGGCCTCCTGGTCCAGTTGTCCGACGCCCCGAGGCGACGGCTGCGGATGACCGAACTGGCCAAGACCATGAAGATCACCCGTTCGCGCCTCTCGCACGCGATCGCGCGCCTGGAGAAGAGCGGCTGGGTACGCCGCGAGGACTGCCCGTCCGACAAGCGCGGCCAGCTCGCGATCCTCACCGACGAGGGCTTCGAGGTGCTCGGCAGGACCGCCCCCGGCCATGTCACGGCCGTCCGCCAGGCCCTCTTCGACCGGCTCACCCCGGAACAGCGGAAGTCCCTCGGCGAGATCATGACGATCGTCGCCGAGGGACTTCAGCCGAAGGAGGCCGGGGCGGACCTCCCCTGGCTCCGCTAGGACCATGCGTGCTGCCGGACGGCCCGGATCAGTGGGCCGTCACGTCAGTGGCCATCACGTCAATGGGCCGTCACCTCAGTGGCCATCACGTCAGTGGGCCGTCACCTCAGTGGCCATCACGTCAATGGGCCGTCAGCTCAGTGGCCATCACGTCAGTGGGCCATCACCATCGCGTCAGTGGGCCATCACCGGGATCTTCACCTCGCCCTCGGCGCCTTCCACCGAGCCGCCGGAGGCCGCGGGACCGCCCTGGTGGCCGGTGGTGATGAACGTCGCCGCGATCGCCGCGGAGACCACCAGGATGCCGACCGCCCACCAGATGGCGCTGGTGTAGCCCTCGACCATGGCCTGTGCCTGGACGAGCTTCGGGTTGGCGGCGCCGGCCGCGTGGGCGTCGATGTACGCGGAGGTGGCGGAGGCGGCGATGGTGTTCAGCAGGGCCGTACCGATGGCGCCGCCGACCTGCTGCGAGGTGTTCACCATCGCGGAGGCGACACCGGCGTCACGGGCCTCGACGCCGTGCGTGGCGAGCGACATCGCGGGCATGAACGCCGTACCCATGCCGAGGCCCAGCATCAGCTGCGCCGGCATGATCAGACCGGCGTACGAGGAGCCGACCTCAAGCTGCGTCAGGAGCAGCATGCCGACGGCGGCGAGCAGGAAGCCCGGGCCGATCAGCAGTCGCGGCGGGACGCGCGTCATCAGGCGGGCGCCGATCTGGGTGGAGCCCACGATCATGCCCGCCATCATCGGCAGGAAGGCGAAGCCGGTCTTGACCGGGGAGTAGCCCTCGACGATCTGCAGGTAGTACGTGAGGAACAGGAACAGGCCGAACATCGCGATGACGGCGAGGCCGAGCGAGAGGTAGACGCCACCGCGGTTGCGCTCGGTCAGGACGCGCAGCGGGAGCAGCGGCGACTTGACCTTGGCCTCGGTGAGGACGAACGCGGCGAGCAGCACGACCGACGCGACGAACATCGCGACCGTCACGGAGTCCGACCAACCCTCGGACTCGGCGCGGGTGAAGCCGTAGACGAGCGCGACCAGGCCGAGGGTGGACAGGACCACGCCCGGGATGTCGAGCGGCGAGCGGTTGCGGCCGCCGGCCGGCTCACGGATGACGAAGTACGCGCCCAGAGCGGCGACCGCCGCGAACGGGATGTTGACGAAGAAGGTCCAGCGCCAGTTCAGGTACTCGGTGAGGAAACCGCCGAGGACGAGGCCGACGGCGCCGCCGCCACCGGCGATCGCGCCGTAGATGCCGAAGGCCTTCGCGCGCTCCTTGGCGTCGGTGAACATCACCGCGAGCAGCGAGAGGGCGGCGGGCGCGAGCAGCGCGCCGAACACACCCTGGAGGGCGCGGGCGCCGAGCATCGTGGCCTCGCCGGTCGCGGCGCCGCCGAGCGCGGAGGCCGCGGCGAAGCCGACGAGACCGGTCACGAAGGTGCGCTTGCGGCCCCACAGGTCGGCGATGCGGCCGCCGAAGAGGAGCAGGCCGCCGAAGGCGAGCGCGTAGGCCGTGATGACCCATTGGCGGTTGCCGTCGGATATGCCGAGGTCCTCCTGGGCGGAGGGCAGCGCGATGTTCACGATGGTCGCGTCGAGGACGACCATCAGCTGCGCGATGGCGATGAAGACGAGGGCTTTCCAGCGCCTCGGATCTGTTTCAGACATGGATGTGGCCACCTAGCGGTACGAAATGGTGAATAAATACGAAGAAAAGGGCGGCGAAGGGGCAAGGCGAGACAGGGTTCCGGCTCTGAGCTCGGGGCCACCGCGCACGGGGAGCGCCGGCGCCGCCCGGAACGGCAGCGCTGGGGGGAGGTCAGTGCCGTCGGAGGTCTTCCAGGGTCGCCGCCTCCCCCGGCAGCTCCGAGCGCGCGGGCGCCATCAGGCCGTCCAGGAACAGCTGGAGATGGCGGTGGACGAAGCGGTCCATGTTCGGGCAGGCCGTGCCGGGCAGCGGCCGTCCGAGCTGGGAGAGGGCGATCATCAGGTCCCCGACGGCGATGTCGGTGCGCAGCTGCCCGGCCGCGCGGGCCCGCTCCATGAGGCCTTCGATGGCCCGCTCCAGGCGTTCCCGCCCGTCGAGCAGATCCGGGTGGTCGGGGTCGAAGGCGGCCGACACCATCGGGCACAGGGCGCCGATGCGTTCGTCGGCCGCCGCGTGCACGAAGGTGCGCAGCGCCTCGAAGGCCGCGCTCCCGTCGGCGTCCGCCGCGGCGATGCCCCGCTCGGCGTGGACGGTGACGCAGTCGGTCACCGACAGGACGACCTGGCGCACCAGTTCGGCACGGTCGGCGAAGTGGCGGTAGACCGTGGCGTTGCCGACGCCCGCCCGGCGCGCGATCTCGTCGAGGGGTACGTCGGGCCCGTACTCCACGAACATCTCGCGCGCGGCGGCGACGATCCGCTCCCGGTTGCGCAGGGCGTCGGCCCGCGGGCGGGGCGTCCGGCGCTGCGGGGCGGCGGCTGCGGCGACGTCGGCCACGGGCCCTCCTCTGATCGTTGGAAGTCTCTGCTGATCGCTTGAAGTCTGTGCTGATCGCTTGAAGTCTCCGAGTCTCGCGGGGAGCGGTCCCCCGCCCCCCGGCGGACCCCGATGCGGGGAGTAGTTCCCCGTTTCGCGCGAACACAGGTCTAAACGGGGAACCACTCCCCGGATATTTCCGCGCAGCGCCCTCCTTTGGTGTGACCCGCATCACACCTCTTGCTCCGAAAAACCCACGATCGGTCGCACCCAGCGAGCGCCGCCGCACCCCCCGTCACAGGGTGATCGAACAGGGTGCAGCCAGGACCTGCGGCTGCCGCGGAGCGGAAGGCCCACGTATGCAGCAGCCGATCCGGACCCTGTCGCGACGGATACGCACCACCCGCCGCGGTGTGGCCCTCGCGTCGGTCACGGCACTCGCCCTCGCGGTCACGACCTCGGCGAGCACCGGACGCCTGATGGAGGAATCCCCCAGCGCGGCGGGATCGGTCGCGATGGCCCGCGGCACCACGCTCGCCCCGTGCATGATCAGCGGCACGATGGGCGTACAGATGTCGGAGGGCATGCCGACGCAGCCCGGCTACTCCCGCTCCACCGGCACCGTCCGGGCCCTGAACCTCATGGTCGACTTCTCCGACGCGCCCGGCCAGGGCAGCGCGACGGACCGTCTCGCGGAGTTCTTCCCGCAGACCTCGAAGTGGTTCCGCACCAGTTCCTACGGGCGCCTCGACTACCGCCCCGAATCCCCCGTGCCCGACTGGCTGCGCATGCCCAAGCCCTTCGCGAAGTACGGGATAGAGCGCGGCGCCCCCTTCGACCCCGGCTACCGCGAACTCGTCGAGGACATCGTGGAGGCCGCCGACCCGGACGTGGACTTCCGTGCCTACGACCTCGTGAACGTCCTGGTCACCCCGAACGCGGGGCCCTCGGCTCTCGACACGGTCCTGTCCGTGACCTTCGCGGGCAACCACGAGGCACCGGTCGCGGACGGCGTGCCCGTCGCCAACGCGTCGTTCGTCTACAGCCGCCAGGACGACGGCTCGGGCAGCTACCACGAGACGGGCTACCGCGTCCTGCCCCACGAGAACGGCCACGTCTTCGGCCTGCCCGACCTCTACACGCACGACGGCGGCGGCGCGGTCGGCCACTGGGACATCATGAGCGAGGACTGGGGCGCCAACAACGACCTGCTCGCCTGGCACAAGTGGAAGCTCGGCTGGCTCGACGACGACCAGGTCAGCTGCGCCGCGAAGGCCGGCACCACCGAGCACCTCCTGACCCCGCTGGCCCGCTCCGGCGGCACCAAGCTCGCCTTCGTCCCACTGGACGAGAAGACGGGATACGCGGTCGAGGTCCGCACCCGCGGCGGCAACGACGAGGCGGTCTGCAAGCCGGGCGTCCTCGTCTACCGCGTGGACGCGAACGTGGACACGGGCCACGGCCCGATCACAGTCACCGACTCGACCGCCGACAGCGGGGGTTGCACCCGCAGGCCGAACGTCCACGCCGAACTCTCCGACGCGCCCTACGGCCCCGGCGAGACCTTCACCGACCGCGCGTCAGGGGTGCGGGTGACGGTGGCGGGAGTGAACGACGAGGGCGACTACCGGGTGCACGTCACGCGCCCGTAGCACCGTTCGCCGAGCCGGCCCCCGGCACGGTCTGCTGCACCTGCCGCAGGAACGCGGCGTTGCCCGGAGTCTTCTTGAGCCGGTCGAGCAGCGTCTCAAGGGAGCTCGCGCCATCCCGCCCCTGAAGGGCACGCCGCAACCCGCGTACGGCGGTCAACTCGTCGCCCGACAGGAGCAGTTCCTCCCTCCTCGTGCCGGAGGGCGTGATGTCGACGGCGGGGAAGAGGCGCCGGTCGGCGAGGGCGCGGTCGAGCCGCAGCTCCATGTTGCCGGTGCCCTTCAGCTCCTCGAAGTAGTAGTCGTCGGCGCGTGATCCGGTCTCCGCGAGGACGGTCGCGAGCATCGTGAGGGAGCCGCCCTCCTCGGCGAGGCGCGCGGCCCCGAAGAGCCGCTTGGGGCCCTGGATGGCGGCCGCGTCGACGCCGCCGCTGAGGGTACGGCCGCCACTCGCGGCCGCGTTGTTGTAGGCGCGGCACAGGCGCGTCAGCGAGTCGAAGAGCATGACGACGTCGCGGCCGTCCTCGACCATGCGCTTGGCCCGCTCCACGGCGAGTTCGGCGAGGGCGATGTGCTGTTTGGCGGGCCGGTCGAAGGTCGAGGAGAGCACCTCGCCGCGGACCGAGCGCCGCATGTCGGTGATTTCCTCGGGACGTTCGTCGAGGAGGACGACCATCAGATGGCACTCGGGGTGGTTACGTGCGACGGCCGCGGCGATCTGCTGGAGCAGTACGGTCTTGCCGGTCTTCGGCGGCGCGACGATCAGGCCGCGCTGCCCCTTGCCGACCGGCGCGACGAGGTCGATCAGCCGCCCGGCGAGGGCGCCGCCCTCGGACTCCAGGGTCAGTCGTTCGCGGGGGTGCAGCGGCGTCAGCTCCCCGAACCGGCGCCGCCCGCGCAGGGCTTCGGGCACACGTCCGTTGACGCGGTGCGCGCCGGTGAGCGTACGGGCCCGCCCCGCGCACTCCCCCTCGACGAAGTCGCCGCTCCTGAGCCCGAGTTGGCGGACGAGCGGGGCGGGCACTTGGACGTCGTCGGAGGCGGGCAGGCATCCGGCACCGCGGAGGAATCCGCGCCCGTCGCGGGCGATGTCGAGAACGCCGCCACAGGTGAGGGGAGTTGAGGCGGTAGGGGCAGCGGTGGGGGCGGTGGTGAGGCTCATGGGTGTGGGTCCTTTCGCGGACATGCGCGGGAGACAGCCCGGCGGGTACGGGGCGGAAGCGACACGCTCCGTACGGCGGGTGAGGTGAACTGCCGCGTGACGAGCGAACAGCGAGGAAAGACGAAACAGACCGGACCGGACCTGAAATCCGGGAACCGGCAGGGTCTGTTCGGAACAAGATCCCGGAACCGGGAGAGAGAAAACGTGGCACGGGCGCCCCGATGGGACGTACGAACGTGCTCCCCGCAAGGTAACACACGGATGGGCGGCCCGGGAGGGGCAAGGAGCGGCCGCCGATGCCGTCAGAGGGCGGCGTCCGCCACCCTCCCCCCACGCCCAGCGCTCACGCGCACCGCGCGCCTTCACCAGAGGCCTCTTGGGCGCCCCCGGCCTCCCCGCCGTCGAGCGCGGCGGTGAGCTTGTTGAGCCGGGAGCGCAGGTCACGCACCTCGTCGAGCGAGAGCCCGGTGGACTCGGCGATGGCACGCGGCACGGCGAGGGCCTTCTCGCGCAGGCCGGCGCCCTGCGGGGTCAGCCGTACGGAGACGGACCGCTCGTCCGCGACACTGCGCCGCCGCTCGACGTGCCCGGCCGCCTCCAGCCGCTTCAGCAGCGGCGAGAGGGTGCCGGAGTCGAGCCGGAGCCGCTCGCCGATCTTCTTTACGGGCAGCTCGCCGTCCTCCCAGAGCACGAGCATCACGAGGTACTGGGGGTAGGTGATCCCGAGGTCTTTGAGGGCGGTGCGGTAGACGCCGTTGAAGGCGCGGGCGGCGGCGTGCAACGAGAAGCACACCTGGTGATCGAGCCGAAGGAAGTCCTGGCCGGCGGTCAGGTCGTCAGTGGCGTCGCCGACGGATGCGTTCTCCATACCCACAGCGTACAACAACATGCCGTCCAATTAAGTTGCACACAACTAAATAGCGTGCTCTACTGATGCCGCGAGGCAGCCTCACGCAAAGCGGCGTCACCGCAGAGCGGCTGCACCGCAGAAGCAGCTCACCCCGCCGAGGAAGAGGGACCGCACCATGGACGCGCTGTACACCGCTGTAGCCACCGCCAACGGCCGCGAGGGCCGCGCCGTCAGCTCCGACGGCCAGATCGACCTCCCACTCGGCTTCCCCACCGCCCTCGGCGGCAACGGCAAGGGCACCAACCCCGAGCAGTTGTTCGCCGCGGGGTACGCGGCCTGCTTCGCCAGCGCGATGGGTAACATCGCGCGCCAGGAGAAGATCGACGTATCCGACGTCTCGGTGACCGCCGAGGTCAGCATCGGCAAGGACACCGACGGCGGCTTCGGCCTCGCGGTGGTCATGCGCGCCGAACTCCCCGACCACCTCCAGGGCCCCGCCGGCGAGGACCTCCTGAAGAAGACCCACGCCTTCTGCCCCTACTCCAAGGCCACGCGCGGCAACATCCCCGTGGAACTCGTCATCGAGTAACCCGCAGCGCCCCGGAACAACCCCCCGGCCGCGAAATGACCACCCGCTACACTGACGACGGTGACGCACTCCACCCGAGCCGCGCCACCATGCCTCGCCTTCGTAGCTCAGGGGATAGAGCACCGCTCTCCTAAAGCGGGTGTCGCAGGTTCGAATCCTGCCGGGGGCACAGAGAAGTAGCAGGTCAGAAGCCCTGCCGTCCGAACGGGCGGCAGGGCTTCGATCTTGCAGCACATATATGGCACACATGGCGTGCGCGTAGAGGGTGCAGAGGGTGGGGTGCGGCAGACGATGCCCGCGAAGGACGAGCTGGCCCGGCGGCGGTACGAGAACCTTGTCGACCGCCTGGAGTCGATGATGAGGGCCGCCCTCAAGCCCCAGTACAAGGGGTACTACGAACAGCTGATCCTGAGCGGTGACGACCTCTCGGAGATGGGTGAACTCAAGGACGTGCGCCGCGCTGCCCGCGAGGCCGGCCACCGTCTCGGCTGGAAGCCGATGACCAGGCTCGTTGGTGGGCGGCTCTTTGTCCTCGATGAGCGGGAGGCGCCTGACGAGGTCGACCAGCTCGCTACGGACGATGCCGCTGCGGCTATCGACCGCGCCCGGCAGGAAGCTCGCCGAGCGCGCGACTGATCTTCTGCCTCCGCAGGGTGGCGGCGGCCGCGGGATCCCGCGGCCGCCGTCAGGGAGTTCCGCATGCCCATGCAGAACTCCGGAGGCCCCAACATGGTGTGGAGATACGGCTGCCCGGGGCGTCCGACCTGCGCAGATTCGGGCTGTCGCCGAGGCTGACGGTCGGGAGGCGAGACGCGGACGCATTATCCCCAGGCAGCAGCTTGGCCTCAATAGTTGGTGGACAGCCGAGCGACAATCCCTGGGATGCCCTGGTCAGTACCCGAATCCGCTTGGCTACCTTGCGCTACAACGGGACAGGGATGCATCAAAGGCTCCTTGCCTTCCGGTTCGGCTGGACTCCGCGTCAGGTTCCACATCAGCATGGTCGCGGGTCAGAGGCTGGAGGTGCCCAACTCCGGCTTCCTGCACGGCCCGTGGTGTGGAGATACGCCGCTGTCGAACCAGGAGAGGCAATGTTCATGTTCAACAAGATTGATCCGCCCGGCGCGCTGTGTGAAGCCTGGGGGCGGGTACCGCGCGGGACCCGCGGGGTAGTCGTCGTAGTGGTTGTAGTGACGGTGCTGGTCCCTGCCTTAGCGATCATGGGGCTGCCCGTGGCCGAGGTCGCTGCTCTGCTGAGCGCGGTGGCAACTGTGTACGCCGTGGCAGCCCACCCACCTGCGGCCCTCCGCGTTTGAAGGAGGGCCGCCATGGGGCGTCGTGAGGAACTGGTACCCAATAGCGGTCTGCCCCACCGGGCAAAGCTCGCCTGGTGGCTGCGCGATCAACGGGCTCGCGCCGGGCTTACCTACCGCGATCTGGGACAGAGGGTGTACGTACATCCGGGGGTTCTTGCCCGCGCCGCTTCCGGCAACGTCGTCTCGACGTGGACCACAGTCGAGGCGTATGCACGCGGATGCGGCGCTGACATCGCTCAGGCACAGCGACTGTGGCGTCGGGCACGCGCCGAGCAGCACGAGCCAGCCCAGTGGAGCAGTGGCAGGGCACAGCGTCTGCGCCCGGAATATTTGAAGGACTTCCGCGGACTTCAGCTGGGTCTGATCGCGCTCCGGCGCGAGAGTGGCCAGTTGACCCTTCGGGAACTGGAGGAGATCGCGGCAGCACAGGGCAACCATCTGCCCCGCAGCACTGTGAGCGCAGTCCTCAACGGCCGCGCCATCCCATCGGAGTCGCTGACGCTGGCGTTCGTGCGCGCCTGTGCCACTCAGCGCCGCCACGTCCGCGTCGACCTGTGGATGGCTGCGTGGCAGCGTGCCGAGCGCGATCATCAGCACCACCGATACCGCTCCTGGCACATCACAGACCCCGAGGACGTATTGACGAACCGCGACGCCACGGCCAGTTCCATGTCTCGAGGCATCCGCGATCTGCTCGACCGGCACCACCGCAACGGCCTGTCCGCATCGGAGCTGGAGGAGATCGCGGTTTGGGTGGTCGCTGACTGGCGGGAACAGCAGCAAGAGGCCGCTTACGACAACTGGCTGTCGCAGTACGAGCCGGTGGGCGCCTAACTTCCCAGGCGCAGGGTCTGTGCCGAGCCAGGACCGGCACAGACCCACTACAAGATCATTTCGTGGCAGATCTCGAGGCCGAGCATCGCCCCGTTCTCGTACATCCTGCACTCGTCGGCTACAGGGCTCCCCCTGGCACATATCAGGCACACATCACGCCGCGATGTCCTCCAGGGCGGCCACTGCCTCGGCAGCCGCGCGTGCCTCCTTCTCCGCCTTTTCCAGCTTGGCTTTCGCCTTGGCCAGTTGCTTGGCGCGGCGCTTGTGCATCTTCTTGGAGACCTCGTCGAGACGGTCGGGGAAGAGGTGGCCGTAGGTGTCCAGCGTCAGGGTCGCGGACTTGTGGCCGAGCATCGTCTGGACGACGTTGACGTCCGCGCCGCTGGCGATGGCGAGCGAGGCCGCCGTGTGGCGCAGTTTGTGCGGGGTGAGCTTGAGGTGGCCGAGGCCCGCCTTGGTGACCGCCGGGGCGAAGAACCGCTGCCGGAAGTTCCGGGCGCGCAGCGGCCCGCCCTGCGGTGCCGTGAACAGCAGCTCGTCCTCGCCCCGCTCCTCGACATGCGGCTGCAGCTCCTCGGCGAGGAAGCGCGTGATCGGTACCGACCGGCGCTCATGGTTCTTGGGGCTGTCGAGGTAGAGCTTGCCGTTGTCCTCGACGTACGCCTCGACGATGTGCGCACGGCAGGCATCGAGGTCGACTCGCCCCACCTTCAGCGCTGACGCCTCGCCCCAGCGCAGCCCGGTGTATGCCAGCAGCAGGATAAAGACGCGGTACGCGCCCGCCACCTCGGCGAGCGCCTCGGTCTGCATGTCGTCCAGGTAGACATGGTCAGCCGGTACCGCCTTCGGCAGCGGGACGCCGGCGGCCGGGTTGAAGGCCAGCCGCCGGGACTTGACCGCGAAGCCGAGCACGCGGCTGAGCACGACGTACGCCTTGCGCACCGAGCGCGCGCTGAGCTTCCTACCGCCCGCTGTCTCGCCGGACAGCATGTCCGCCAGCCACTCGGCGACATCCTCGTAGTGGACGCGGTCCAGCGAGGTAGTACCCCACTTGGGGATCACATGGACGTCGAGAACGCCTCGGTAGCGGTTGCGAGTTGAGCGCTTGAGGTGGACCTGGGCAGCCAGCCAGGACTCCGCCACCTCCGCGAACTTCACGCGCGAGGCCGCCGGATCACGGTACGTGCCGTCGGACAGGCGGGACTCCACCCTCGTCCGCTCAGCCTCCGCGTCGATTTTGCGAGCCAGGGTCTTCATCTTCGGCTTGCCGTCAGGGGCCGTACCAGCGCACGCGATAGCGGCCGGGCGGGGTGCGGCCAGCCTTCTTGGCCGCTGCCACCGCCCGCGTGTACGCCGCGTGCCCGTTGCGGTCCTCGATCCAGACTCGTGCCATCAGCCCTCCTGCCGAACGGAGCTGGGCCGCACGTGCGCGGGAACCGGTGGGGAGAGCGGCTGGAGCACAGCGATCGGTGAGACGCCGAGGGCGGTGGCGATGGCAACGAGGTCGTCGACGTCGCAGCGGCGGCGGGCGCGTTCGGTGCGGCTGAGGGCGATGTTGGACAAGGGGCGGCCGAGAGCGGTGCAGCGCTCGGCGAGGCGGCGCTGGGAAAGTCCGCGCAGCAGGCGCAGGCGCTCGATATTGCGCGCAGTTTGGATTCCAGCGGGGCCTATTTCTACGGGGCGGGTTGCCATGACAGATAGCTGTAACTCGAAATGCACGGCCGCGGCAAGGGTTTACTCAAGAGGTTGAGAAAAGTTGTTGGCGCCGCCTATCGAGAGTGTTGCGCAGACGGTTCGGCGAAGCCGGATTTCCGTGCTACGGTGCCGCGCCGCTGCGCCCGGGGGACTTGGGACACACGCCCCTATTCGGGCGCTGACCTCGCACCGTGACCTCAGATGGTGCGCCACATGAGGTCGAGATGATCCGGGGAAAATCGGACAGATTCACCTTGAATTCCGACTTGATTTCGGCAACCGGGGATCGTGCCCTATTGTTCTGGGACCCATCCCCACCCCTGACGGTTTGGGGCGACCGCGGAAATTCCCCAGAATGCCGCGGGATGGATCGCCAAAGGCGTGGCTATGTTGCCCACGCCGCATCTCGGAACTCAACCAGGAGGTCTCCTTGCCCAACCACACCCCGCACCGTGCTGCCGCGGAGCGCGGTCGGCTCGCCACTCCCGCCGACGTCGCGAGCTACCTCGGCGTGCCCGTGAAGACGCTCTACCAATGGAAGTACCGGGGCACCGGCCCCAACGTCCACAAGGTCGGCCGCCACCTGCGCTACCGCTGGCAGGAGGTGGACGCGTGGCTGGACGCCCAGACCTCGTACGACCTCACCGCCTGACCGGCGGACTCATGACGAAGCCCCCGGCGCGCCAACGCCGAGGGCCCCAGATTCCCCAACTGATTGCCCATCCCTGAACGAACGAGCTGGTGAGAGGCGGGACCTTGCCCGTCCTGCCTCTCACCGGAGAGGAACGTCTATGGAGGACTCTACGTCCTCGCCTATTTCGAGTGCATCCCCCGCCTCCTCCGCCGAGGGGACCGAGCCCAAGGTGATCTGGCCGCCGGTGGCGGTGCCCGGTCGAGGCATTGGTCCGCGTGATGCGGACCACGACGACGGCCGGTCCGCCGGACCACACACGCCGGATGGCTCTGGTCCGCAGCGTGCGGCAGTCGCGGACCGGTCCGCCGACGTCATGCCGACCGCAATGCCGTCGCCGGACCGGAAATCCACACCTGTGGAAGAGGTGCAGGTCAGCGGCGCGCGGACCGGACCGGGCGCTGCGGACCAGGGTGGTCCGCACGGGGTGAAGCGGTCCGCTCCTGCTGGTCCGGTGGTCCGCGACGGTGCGGACCAAGTGCCGGATGCTGGTCCGCACGACCGAAACCGGGTCGGTATCCCCGCCGCTGAGCGGACCAACGTCCCCTCACCGGACCACACCGACGGACCGGACCAAGGCGCGCGGACCGGACCGGGAGAGCCGTCCGGACCGGCGGACCACGCCGAGCCGACTTCCGGTGACGGAGCCGCGCTGCTTGACGAGTTGCGGTCAGCGGTCGGCAAGTACGTGGTGCTGCCAAGCGAGGAGGCGCTGACTGCGGTCACCCTGTGGGTGGCGGCCACGCACATCCAGACCGCTCTGCAGCACGCGCCGCGTCTGACGATAGTGAGCCCGACCAAGGGCTGCGGCAAGTCCCGCGTCCTGGACGTGCTCCACGAGACCGTGCACAAGCCGATGATGACCGTGAACATCTCCACGGCGGTCGTCTACCGCGTCATCGGCAAGAATCCGCCCACCTTGCTGGTGGACGAGGCCGACACCATCTTCGGCCCCAAGGCAGGAGACAAGGAGGACCTACGCGGTCTGCTCAACGCCGGGCACCAGCGCAGCCGGCCCGCCTGGCGCATCTCCGGCCCCGAGCACAAACCGACCCCGTACCCGACCTTCGCCATGGCCGCGCTCGCGGGGATCGGCGACCTGCCGGACACGATCATGGACCGGACGGTCGTGCTGCGGATGCAGAAGCGCAAGGCGGGAGAGAAGGTCGCCTCGTTCCGGCTGCGGGATTCAGTGCCGGAACTCAATGCGCTGCGCGACAAGCTGGCCGCCTGGCTGGGCCCGCTGCGTAGCAAGGCTGCCCGCATGATTCCGGACATGCCGGTAGAGGACCGGGCGGCAGACACCTGGGAGCCGCTGGTGATCATCGCCGACCTGGCCGGCGGCCACTGGCCCGATCGCGCCCGCGCCGCGTGTGTGGCCATGACCCGCCACGAGGCAGTCCAGGACGAGCAGAGCAGCCTGAAGACACGGCTGCTGCGCGACATCCACCGCATCTTCGCTCAGAACCAGAACCCCGAGGCCCTGTCCACCCAGGACCTGGTCGCCGCCCTGATCCAGGATGCCGATGCCCCGTGGGCGGAGTACGGCACCAAGGGACTGAACGCCTACCACCTGGGCAACCTGCTGCGGGACTTCAACATCGGCTCGGCCAACTACCGGTTCGAGAAGGGCAGGCAGGCCAAGGCGTACATGCGCAACCGGTTCCTGGACGCCTGGGCACGCAACTGCCCCGACCTCATCGAGGCAACACCCGAGCCCACTCCTGGCAACGCGGCTGCCCGCCCGTCCCTGGGCAAACCACCCGCCGCCCCGGCGGGATCGCTACCCGTCGGCCCGCCCGGCGGCCCCGCCGGGGCCAAGCGCACTCTCTGACCCCACCAGGGGCGTAGCCCGTAGCACTGCGTCGCGTCCGTCCCCGCGCAGGTCAGCGCGGGACGGACCCTCTCGCCGGGACGCACTTCTCCGTACCTGCCCGGATGTCCGTACCTGTGCTGACCAGCCATGCAACGCATGCGACGCCCGCAACACCGCCCCGCCCCATTGCCACCGGAGCACCACGATGGACACTGACAACGACAGCAACACCGCCTCCTCCCGCCGCCGGGGATGGTTCGGCCTGGGCCGACGAACAGCAGCAAGCTGGAGCGTTCGAGCCCCTAACGGGGCTTCGTCCGCGCTTACCCCCCTGGGGAGGCGGAGGAGGAGGCCGGGCGCCAGCGGGCACCCGAGCCAGAAGAGGGGGTGGCCGAGCCCAGCGCCGCGTCCGTCGCCAACGCCTCTGCCACGTACGACGAGCCGCCCGCTGACGCCGCTGCTCCGCAGCCCGAGTCACCTGCCCAGACTCCGTTGCCCGTTGAGCAGCCCTCGTGGCGTGAGCCCGACGCCCCGGCCCTGCCCGTGCGGATGAACCGCAAGCGCACCACCGAGAACCGTGACCAAGAGAAGAAGATCCGCTTTACCCCGACCGCGGTCCGCCTCATCGACGAGGCAGCCAGGCGGCGCCGTCTGACGTTCGCCGGGTTCGTCGGCGACGCTGCCCTGGCGGTCGCGCTCGGCAAGGCGAACATGGCGGGCAGTCCGGAGGACGATCCGATCCGCCCGCTGGTGGAGGCCGTAGAGGCGCACACCAAGGCGCTGAACCGCATTGGCGCCAACCTCAACCAGATCATGGGCGCCATCCACTCCGGTGCGATACCCGAGCGCAGCGAGGCCGTCCTCGACCTCATCGAGCAGGCCGCCAAGGCCAGTTACGTCCTGATGGACCAGCTCATAGAGGAAGGGGCCGCCCATGGTGCCTGACGTCTCCACTGGCTCCGACACCCGCGGCCTGATCAACTGCCTCTTCGGACCGGGCCGCCGGGACGAACACACCGACCCGCACATCGTGGCCGCCTGGGACATAGCCGGCGCCCCGACCCCGGCCGCACCCCCGACGCCACCTACACCCAGCTCGCCAAGCGCCTCGACCACCACGTCGACCTGCGCACCCGCGAGCTGGGCGGGAAGAAGCCGCCGAAGCACGTGTGGCACTGCCCGGTACGCACCGCGCCCGGTGACCGCTACCTGACCGACGCGGAGTGGGCCGAGGTCGCCCGCCGCATCGTCGCCGCCACCGGCATTGCGCCCGAGGGCGACGACCAGGCGTGCCGGTGGATCGCGGTGCGGCACGCGGATGACCACATCCACATCCTGGCCACCACCGTGCGCGCCGACGGCCGCCGCCCGCGCACGAACCGGGATGGCTGGCGGGCGCAGAAGGAATGCCGCAAGATCGAGGTTGAGTTCGGGCTGCGTCAGCTCAAGTCCGGCGACCTGACCGCTCCCAAGACGCCCAGCGGGGCGGAGCGGGCCAAGGCCAAGCGCCTGGGCCAGGAGGTGCCCGCTCGGGAGTGGCTGCGTGAGCGCGCGTACGCGGTCGCCGCCGCCGTGCGCAACATCGACGACTACTTCACCGTGCTCAGCTCGCTCGGCATCCAGGTCAAGCCGCGTATCAGCGCCAAGACCGGCGAGGTGGACGGCTACAGCCTGGCCACCCCCGGCGACACCATCTTCTTCGGCGGTTCCAAGCTCGCCCCTGACCTGTCCTACAACCGCCTGCTCGAACGCCTCCCCACCCAGGACGTGCCCGACCGGCCTGACCCGACGGCGGATCTGGCCGAGCCGTGGCGCCGTACCGAGTCCGCCGTGCGCACGGCCCGCGCTGTCCTCGACTCGGGCGACGACGCCGTCGCCCAAGGCCACCTGGACGCCTTCGCCGACACTCTGCACAACCTGGCCCGCGCCACCCCCGGCCCGCACCAAGCGGAACTGCAAGCAGCAGCAAGGGCGTTCAACCGCGTCCGCCGCTCGGCGATCTCCGCCGACCACCAAGCCGCCGACGAACTGCGCCAGGCCGCCAGGGAGCTCACCCACGCCGCCAGCATTCCGGGCGGACTCGCCATCGCCCTCATCTTCACCGCCCTGCACCTGGCCCGCGCCGCTGCCCACTGGCATCAACAGCGCGGCCACGAACAGCAAGCGGCAGCGGCCGAGGAAGCCTTCCGCCACCTCCAAGTCAGCTACCGCCAAACTGCCGAGCCCGCCCTGGCGGACCTCACCCGCCGCGCACCCCGCCTTGCCACAGTCCAGCGATTCGAGGCTGACGTGCGGGCAGCCATCCCCGACCAGGCCGACCGCATCCTCGCCGATCCATCCTGGCCCGCCCTGACCACCACCCTCGCCCGCGCCGAGACCGCCGGCCACAGCCCTCGCCGCCTCCTGGCCGAAGTGGCTGCCAGCCGAGAACTCGACACTGCCGAACGCCCCGCCGACGTTCTCAACTGGCGCATCGCCGCACAGCCGAACAGGCGCGCACAGGCAGCACGGACCAGCAGCACCCGCCACACGACGCCGCCCGCGTGGGCACCACATCCCGCAACAGCAGCAGTGAACGAACAACCTGCGGATCGCCGCCGACGCCGATAGCAGTCACGAGCCTGCTTCTTCAGCTCCACCTGGCCGAGGCGAGCGCCGTCAAGAGCTGGCTCGGGTCTCCGGTGTAGACGATCACCTCTTCGTCCTCGGTCGGGGCATCGAAGCGGGCGAAGAAGTCGTCGAGGGCTTCGAGGGTGACGGTGAGGGCGTTGGCGTCCTCGCGCTGGTTGCGCTCGACCAGGCGTCGCAGCAGCTCGTCGCGGTCAGCTGGGAGGTAGACGACCACGGGATGGCCGCCCGCTTCGCGGGCGGCCTGTCGCCAGGCATCGCGCTCGTGGCGGCGCCACAGCCCGTGGTCCAGGACGACGTCGTTCCCGGCCTCGATCTCCTTGATGAACCGCCTCCGGATCGCCTCGACGACGGGCCGTTCGCGCTCGAAGTAGGTGCGTTCGGGGTAGTCCACGCCGTAGCGGCCGTGGAGGCGGTGGACCTCCTCGTCGACGGACAGCCGGGTGAAACCGTGGTCGGCCAGGGCCTGGGCGACGGTGGTCTTGCCGGAGCCAGTCAGGCCGGCCAGGAGAACGGCGAGTGGCACGTGGTCATCCCTTCCGCGACGGGCGTGCGCGAGCGCGGTCATTGTCTCCGATTCTGGCCGGTCGGCATGTGCGGGCGCCATGTGGTGAAGACGCCACGCGCCTCGGCGGGCCAGCCGAGGGGCATCCGGTCCAGGCTCACCCGGCGGAAGGCGAACCGTGGGTCGGTGATGTTGAGTACGCCGCCGTGCTGGCCGACGTGCGTCAGGAGGCGGCTGGCCTCCTCGCGCACGGCCGAGGTCTGTTCCTGCCAGGTACCGGAGGAGAAGTGCTGGATGCGGCGGCGGAGGTCATCGAGGACGCCCGAGCGCCACTTGAAGTGGTGCACCGCGCAGAGACGGTCCGCATCTGGCTTGTGGCCGGGCGCCCGGTGATTGCCGGAGGCCACGGTGACGTCGTGGCGAGCGAGGACGATCTTCCGGGGGTCGCCGTGCAGGAGCCGGTGGGTGAGGTAGCCGCCGAGGGGATAGGCAAGGTCCAGTCCGCTTTGGGGCTGCCAGCCGGTCAGACGCCCGCTCGCGGTGACGCGGTCGAGCATCAGCCCGCCGACCACGCGATGCCTGGACTTGTCAGCCTGGGCAATCACCTCGTCCAGCGGGGCGGGGTACTGCTGGAACTCGTCGGCGTCCGCGAGCAAGTGCCAGCCGGGCCCTGCCCGGTGCCGCAGGGCTTCTCTGAGCTGGGTGTTGGTGTGCTCGTGCCACGGGCCAGTGCTGGTACCAGTGAGGGTGATGCCCAGCTCGCGGCTGGCGGCCTGGAGTTTGTGCCGCTGCTGGTCGGGGACGTGCTCGGGGAAGTGGAAGGCGATCAGGAATCGCTCGATGCCCAGCCGTCGGTAGTGGCGGACCCAGGCGGCCAGCAGCGGAGGTTCGACGGGCCCGATGACAGCGATCAGGGCTGGGGGTGTGCTCAGCATCGTGGGTCCTTCGTACGCAGGCAGGCGAAGGTGCGGGTGAGGAAGTCGGCCTGCTCGGCGGCCGATGGCATCCCTAGTAGGCCGGGTGCCTCCGGGCCGGGGTACTCCGGCGGCTGTCGGACCACGGTGTGCAGGGCGTCGGCGAGGCCGTCCGGGTCGCTGGCAGGGAAGGTCAGTGCCCAGGGCAGGCCGTACAGGCCGGCGGTCAGCTCGGGATCGTGGTCAGAGACGGCGAGGGGAACGCCGAGGCGTATGGCGTCCATCACGAGCCCGGATTCCTTGCCTACACCGGGATGCCTGGCCACCAGGGCGGCGTCTGAGGCGCCGTACACCAGCCGCAGCACGCTCTCCGCGACGGAGCCGGGCACCGTGTGCAGTTGGAGATCGGGCAAGGATCGCCACCGCTCCAGCACAGAGTCATCGAGCGGGGCGCCCGCGACCACAAGGTGCAGCGGCTCCTTCAGCCGGGACAGGGCGGCGTCGATGGTGGCGATGTCCTTGTACGGCCACCAGCCGCCCACCAAGCACACCACGGCTTCGGCTGCGGGAATGCCGAAGGCGGCCCGACCGCCATCGCGTTCGGTCTCGGTGAGTCGGCGGCCGTCGTCGACCGCGAAGGCCCGCACCACCGCAGGCAGGTCAGGGAAAGCGACGGCGAACTGATCGCCCACAGCCTGGGTCGGGTAGAGGGCGATCACCCGCCTCTCGCCACGGCGGGCGAGTCGGCCGAGCAGTCGCACTGCGGCGTCCTCGGCGGTGACTGCTTCGTGGACAAACCGAAGGTGCGGCTGGCCACCGAGAAGGGCGGCGGCCCCGTGCAGGGCCTCGCTCGCAGTCAGGATCACCACCGCCTCGGCGGCGGGCTCCAGACGGCGGGCACACCGCAGCGCGGCTGCCTCAGCCAGACAGCGGGCGATAAGGGTGACCTGGTGCGGTAGGCGCCGCAGGCGGCGGGGCCAGCGGCGCGAACGGAACAGACGCCACCCGGTCGCAGACAGCCAGGCCGCCAGCCGGGAGACAACCAGCAATACGCCCGCATGACGCCCGGCCGGCGCGGTCACCAGCCGGGCACCGGCTTTGCGCAGGGCTGTGATCGCCTCGCCGGTGATCCCATGCGGGGCGACGACCAGGCTGCCGGGCCGAGCCTGGGCGAGGGCCACGAGCGTGCGCTGGTGGTGCCCGCCCGAACGGTGCGCGTACGGCTCGATGAGCACGAGCGGGCAGCCGGTCATCCGGACACCGCCTGGTCCCCGTGGGCGGCGGTGAACTTCTCCCGCAGCCATGCGGGGTCGTTGAGATGGTCGAACCGCTTCGCATCGCGGGCGGCCTCGCGAGCGAAGGCGACGCCCTCACGGGCTCCGGCGGCGGCGTAGGCAGCGAACTCACCGCTGTGGCTCGTCGTCCACGCCTCCACCCGCTGGTGGGCATCACCATCGGCCATGCCGTACTCGCTGCCGCGGCCGAGCATCGCGCACTCGCGGAAACCCGCCTTCCAGGCGTGGAAGGGGCTCTGGTTGAACCGCGTGATCCCGGCGGCCTCCGCAGCGAACTCGATGCGGCCTGGGAGTGCGGCGAGCACGTCCACAGCCTCGCCCATCTCACGCAGGGCACTGCGGCGGATCAGCTTCAGCCCGCCATAGCCGTAGGAGAGGCCGTTGACCGGGTTGAGCGCACGCCACACCCGCATGGATACGCCCTCCTCCAGCGGTTCCACGACCGCGGGGTCGAAGTCGGGGTCGATGGCGAAGTCGCCATCAGCGAGGAAGAACTGCTCGCGGTCGACGACCTCGGCGCACAGCCGGTAGGCCCGACGCATCCCGTGCACCCCGTGCAGGCGCTTGACCGTGCCGCCGAGGGTCCGCTGCAGGCGGGCGTGGAGGGAGTTGGCCATCGGCTCGTCGTAGGAGAGGAACACCGCGTCGAACTCGGTCACGAGATCGCCTCCAGGTAGCGGACGGCGACCAGGGCGGGGGCGAAGTCGGCGGTGCTGGCGTGGGCTCGCTTGGCATGCAGGGCATGGAACTCGCCGTCGGCGGCCAGTCGTTCGGCCAACGCGACGGCCTCGGCAGCGGTGGTGAAGCACAGTTCGGGGTCGATGTGCTCGGCAAGCCAGCCCAGCTTCGGCGAGATCACCGGCAGGCCCATGCCCTGGCAGTCGATGACGCTCATCGACCAGGGGCAGCCGGGCCGGAACGGGGCGATGCCAAATCGGGCGCCGGCGAACAGGTTCTTGTAGCGCACGCGGTCGCCGCGGTCGGAGACGATCTGAACGAGCGGCAGGGCGGCGAGCTGGTCGCGCATCTCCTCGGGACTGCCGTCCAGTCCCCGCCGTTCGACCCGGCGCTGGCCGAACAGGTCCATGACCCGCAGCCGCACCGTGCCGGAGGCCACCAGCTCGCGGGCTAGGTCCACGAACTGGCCGGTGCCGTAGTGCGCGTACAGCCGGTGGTTGTAGACGCCGATCGCCCCGCCCGTGCCGGAGGACTGCCGGGCGACCGCCGGGTCTCGGACCAAGCGCTCATCACGCGGAGCGGGCACCACCCGCAGCTTCGCTCCAAGGTCCACGGTCATGCGAGCGGCTGCGGCCGTGATCCAGGAGGCGGCCGTGTAGGAATGCGCCATCACCCGGTCGCAGGCGGCCAGGCCGGCGGCGAAGGCCAGCAGCACCGGTCGGCCAAGGCCCACGTCGTTCAAGGACGGATCGACCAGGAGCTGGCCGTCGTCGGCGAAGGAGAACGGCAGGTAGTGGCAGTAACCGGCCAACAGCGCGTCCGATCCAGCCTCCAGCAGGGCGGTGCGGACCGCTGGGGCCTCCTCGATCTGGTTGGCCACCACTGCATCCGGCTTTTCGGCCCGGATCAGTGCCACCAACTCGTCGATGTCTGCAGAGAACCGGGCCCGGTATTTCGTCCCCGGCACCTTCGTCTGGCGGAAGCCGCAGCGGGCATCTCCAGCCGCTGCCGGGGCGGCGATGGTCACCTCTGCCTCGGCGTCCGCCAGAGCCGGGGCCAACAAGTCCGCGAAGATCCACCCCGAATCCGCAGACAGCCGGTCGGGGTTGGAGATGTTCAGCAGATACAGCACGCGCATCGCGCTTCGCCTCCCTCATATGCCCGGAGGGTCGATCCGGGCCGGTGAGGGAAGGAAAACGGCGACGTGGGCCGTGACGGGATGATGAACTTGGATCACTCACGGTTCATTCATGCTCACCAACGAGGACGCGGGACGGGGCTTCGATGGACGCGCACAGCGAGGACATCACCGTCGAGCAGGCGGCCGAGGACTACGCGGCCGAGGTGGCCCGCTGGCGGGAAGTACGCGGCATGTCCAAGCGAGCGTTAGCGCTGGCCATGGGGTTCGACCCGTCCTACGTCAGCCATGTGGAGTCTGGCCGCCACAAGCCCACCGAGGAGTTTTCACGGCTCGCCGACGAGGCACTGAACGCTGGGAAATCGATCTGGCGGAGATGGTGCGACTACGAGCAGGCCAAGGCCCGTACCCGGCGGCCAGCGGCGTCACCGCCCGCCCAACGCCGCCCCGAGCAGCCGTACGCGACCGGCTCCACCCTCGTCGTCGAGCACGACGCAGCACGGCTCCAGTACGACGGCAGCAACTACCGGCTCACCATGCGCCGGCGCCTGCGGAACACCGGCGACGAACCGGTGACCCGCTATCTGATCCGCATCTCCGTCGATCGCTACCCTAGTGCCCCCGAGCGGTCCAACGTCCATTACAGAGCACACCCGTTGACCTGGGACGAACTCGCTCTGACGGCCGCCTGCCGGGGCGAGACGATGCGGTGGAAAGCCAAGCACGACCGCGACGCCTTCAAAGAGGTCTGGTTGCTGTTCGACAACGAACAGGGCCGCTTCCCGCTCTACCCCGGCGAGTCCGTGTGGATCGAGTACACCTACACCGTCGGCGACAACAAATGGGGCCACTGGTTCCAGCGAGCCGTACGCCTGCCGACCGAGCGCCTTGAAGTCCAGCTCGCCTTCCCCGCCGCCCTCGATCCCGTCGTGTGGGGCACCGAGACCTCTATGACTGCCGAAGCCTCCCCGCTACGCACCCCTCCCGTCCGCAGCGACGACGGCGAGCTACGGCAATTCACCTGGATCACGACCACGCCCGCCCTACACGCTCGGTACCGTCTGGAGTGGCGGTTCCGGGCCCGTCCCGAACGCGACGCAGATCAAGGGGAGTTCAGGTGATTGACGTGCGGCCCAGCCAGCGAATGCGCGACCTCGGCGTCGTCCAGCACGGCGCCGACATCCTCACCGAATCGGCCCGTCCCTTCGACCTGCCCGCCGAGCGCGACGAGGCTGAGCGCATCACCGACGAACTGTTCGCCGCCATGGAGCGAATCGGCCAGGTCCACCCCTTCGCCAAGGGCATGGGTATCGCCGCGCCACAGATCGGCATCGGCCGCACCGTGGCCGTCGTCCAGCCACCCGGAGACGCACCCGCCATCATCCTGCTCAACCCGCGGATCACCGACCGCTCCGGCGAAATGGACGAGCAGTACGAAGGCTGCCTCAGCTTCTTCGACGTACGCGGCCTCGTACCCCGCCCTCTGAAGATCACGGTAGAGACCACGACCCTGACCGGCGAGACCGTGACCACCGTCTACGAAGAAGGCGTCGCCCGCCTAATCCACCACGAGATCGACCACCTCGACGGGCTCCTCTACACCGCCCGCATGCGGACCGAGGTCGATCCGATCCCCGTGGAGGAGTACCGGCAAACCGACCGTGCTTGGGTCTACAAGTAGGCCATTATGAGCGCGCAGAGGCGAGAGGCAGAGCCCATAGCAACAGCGACAAAGTCAGCGAGACCAGGGCACCCCTATTGCTCACTTCGGTGGTGGGCGCGCGCCAACAATCCGGCAAAGGCTGCAGCCCGTTCCGCGCTATATCGACCGCTATTGATCAAGTTAAGCAGTACACGCCCCACTTCCTCTGGGGCGAATCCGCGGCGAGCCAGGTCCTGGACCATCTCTTCGATAGTCGGTGGACCTTGCCTACTCGGGCGCTCGACCACGTCTTCAGCCGGGATTCGCTGAGAAGTTGGCTGCCTTTCGTGGCTAACTGAAGCAGCGGGGTGCTCTGAGGTATCGAAGAGCGCTGGTTGCTCTCTCATGACCTCTCCAGCTTGTCGGCTGCGTTGCTGACGCGAATCTCGGGGCAGCAGGTGTTCGCCAAGGGGCCTGAGTTCGGCCCTGGCCCGAACCAAGATTGCCTGATTGAACGGGAGCGTGCTCCATACATACGTCGCTTGATTGCCTGCTGTCGGGGGGCCAGATGCCGCCAGAGAACCCAGGCCAGCTAGGGCCGGGCCTGAGTCAGCTAGCCCCACAAGGTCGAGAGTGGCCTTGGGAGGGCTCCAACGCAGCAGGTCAGGGTAGGCAAACGTTGAAGCCTCGCGCCCCTGGGAGATGTCCCACAGTCGCCTTGCTTCGACATCAATGACGCCTGCGTCCTGAACCGGGCCAGGCGGAGGCCCTGCAGCGATGGCACCCAGCAATGCTCCTGCCATCGTGGCGATAGTGTCCGTATCCGAGCCAAGGGTGTTAGCCGCGAGGAGAAGCGCATCCTCCGGCGATCCGGAGTGGCTATAGGCCAGCATCGCGGCAAGCAATGTAGTGACAGTGCCGGATCCGCGGGTCTTGCCATCGAAGCCTCCCAAACGCTCGACCAACGCAGCGTAGGTCGCCGCAGTGAGGCGTGAGCTGCTGTCAAACGCTTCGACGGATGTACGGCACTCGTCGGCCACAACGGCTACGGCAGAACGGAAGTCGGCACCTGACGCATCTGTCCAAGAGGGCAACCATAGGTAGGCGAGTTCCTCGTCCTTCGAGATGACGTCGGGTACATGCTCGAGCCAATCAATCGCGGGGCGCCACTGCTTAGGGCCAGGCATGTCACCTGTATCGAGCGCATATGCCAGCAGGATCGCGTGCAAGACGGCGCCGAGGATCCCGCGCGGGTGGCCATGCGTACTGACGGCGTTCCGCACTACATCCCGTGTGATGTACTCCCAGTCGCTGAGATCGCGAGCCGCCCAGACATGGGGCTGAATACGCATGGCTGCGCCATTGCCACCGACGTCGACGTAGCGGGCCGCCTTAGTGGCGAAGACGTTCTGCGACCACTTGGCGTCCACCCGCATCAGGCCGGTGGCTGCGGCCTTTGTGCCACGGCCAGCACCCAGCGCGTACGCTTGCCATGCGACGATTTCGATCTTCGCGAACGCCTCGACGTCGAACTCGCCATCGCCTCGGATGGCGCGCGACGTCGCGAGACGCAGCTGGGTGTCGTCGGAGTATGCGCCGGCGGGAAGGGGCATCTCCTGTCCATAGCGCCCTCCGACCCGCCGCTTCCAGGGAACGGTTGTGGTGACCTCGTCACGTCCGATGCGCCGTCGCACACCAGCAGCATCGGTGAGTTCAGTGATAAAACCCAGCGCGTCCCCGTACGCGGCCCACTGAGCCGAGGCGCGTACTGCCTCCCATTGCATGCCGTTCACCGTAGTCCTTACCTGCCGAACGTGGCTGGGTCGACAATGATGTCGACTTCATCATGTCCGCTGGCACTGACAATGCCGTGGGCCTTGGCTGCGTCCTCCTCGGTGACGACGTAGATGCGCTGCAGGTATCGCGTCGAGACGGCCCGAGGGTAGAGCACCTCAGCCTGCGGGTTGGTGGGCAGGTGCGGCTCCTTGCCACAGCGCTCCACCGTTTTGTTGTAGCCGTAGGGAACACGATCAGCGAAAAGCGCCTCGGCTCCGTGCCCTCCCTCCACGGGCATGACGCCGTCGTACCCCATGTTGCTCGGGGCGAACAGCACTCCGGGGTGGGTCATGATGGCCGGGGCGAAGCTGAGGACGGCCCAGAACAGATCTTCGTCGGCCCACCATCTCTCACTGCTGATCCGCAGGAAGCCATGGTTCGGTTCGCTGATGCTGAGGTTGACGTACGACCAGTACTTGGGTTCCTCCCGGCGGAACTTGGTGTTCTGGTGGTAGATGCTTTCGAGGTATTTATCCTTGGCCAGCAGGGCGCGCGCCTTGCAAAGCTGCTCCACGAGGATGCCAAGGAGGCCGAGGTTGGTGGTGAAGTGCACTACTTCGGTGATCTTGCGCTCTTGAATCAGCGCCTCGATGCTGGCCGCTGGACCTGGCCTGTTGGGTATGGCAGGCGGCGGAGTTGTCGCGGTCATGCAGACGTCACCTCGTAGGTGTCCGGATCCATGCAGGCTATGAGATCGCTGGCTTCGGAGGGCTTGTAGGTGATGGTCAAGGTCTTACGGGCTCGCCCGGCGGACATCGCCAGGAGACGCAAGTGGGCGTCGCGCTCGCTGTCTCCGGGCTCAGTGGCGTGCGGCATGACCTCACTGTTGAGACCAACAATGATCACATGATCGAACTCCAAGCCCTTGGCTGAATGCATAGTTGATAGGGCCACGTTCACTGGCCCCGTGGGCCAGTCGCCGGTGCGAGCGATCTCCACCCATGCCAGCCCGGCCCAGTTCAGCCGTGCTCTGACCTCGCTGAACCAACCGCCTCCCTTGGCGTGCAGGATGGCCACGGACTCGTCGTTGTCCGGTCCGAGGTTGTTGAGAAACTGCACGACGTAGTCCATCTGCTGGCTGAAGGAGCCCTGCACCAGCACAGGCTTGTCGCCATCCGCCTCGCAAGAGGACAGGTCAGGGATGGCAGCGTCGTCCGTCGTCTCGACATCACGAAGTAGCGGGGCAGCGAAAGCGGCGATCTGTTTCGTGTTGCGGAAGTTCTTCGATAGAAGCTTGCTGTTGTGCGGCCCGACGCCCAGCCCCACTTCGCTCCAGGTGAACCGCTGGGGATAGATGCGCTGGGCAGCATCAAGGACGAAGGTGAGGGTGTGCTCATCGGTGACATGGTTGAGGATGGCCCTGACTTGATTCGCGGAGAAGTCCTGGGCTTCGTCGACAACCACGACGTGGTAAGGATCTTCCGCCCGCCGGGCCGCCATCGCGGTTGCCAGGTCGGACCAGTCCCAGACCTGCTGCTCCTTCTTCCACTCCTGGAACGGAAGGATCACCTCGTTCAGAAGCCGACGGCGCATAGCTGTGGACATCCTGGGCGAGCGGCCCCGCCCTTGTCGGTCGCACTCGATGTACTCGTCCAACTGATCTGACAGGAACCGCCCCAGCACATAGTCGACCTCAGCACGCACGAACTCGTCAGACAGCGGCAGAGGTGCCGCCAGCGCGGCCAGTTTCCCATTGCGTTCGCCCGGCTGAAGGATCTGGTCGTGCGCGACGTGGTCCGAGGCCCACTTGGCAAAAGTTGAGGTGAGCAACTGGACGTCGTTGCCGGTGACCTGCTGCTCGGTTAACGCCTCGATGTAGCCGCGGAGAGTCCTGTTGTAGGTCAGAACCAAGACTCGAACGGGCCCGACGATGAAACCGTCACGGTGTCGGCGCTGCCAGAAGCCGACAGTGAACTTCAGCCTGTACAAGGCCGTAGTGGTCTTGCCGCTCCCCGCAGCACCCCTGACGACAAAAACCCCTGGTTTGGTGTTGTTGATCACCGTGAGCTGCTCACTCGTCGGCTTCGTCGGCCTCAGTACCTTCATCTTGTGGAGCCCCTCCCCAGCGTTCACCCACAAAGGTGACGCCATGCTAGTAGGACTAGCTCACAGCGTTAGGGCTCGGCCACAAAACGACTGGGGCCGTGTCTTGGCATGGTTGCCGGCGACTTGGGCATCTCTACGCCTCCGAGCCCCAGGCTCGTTCTCGGCGGGGCGCTCCAGAGCGCAGGCCAAGGGAATGCTCCGCTGCCAGCCGAACTACCAAGCGCAGTTTGTGCCCCAGCACAGTCGTCACGGCGAGGGACCGTCCTGCAGCAGCACATGCCACGTCAGACAGGCGACAGACAGAACGGATTCAGCACACATGAGACTGGGAAACCCCGCGAACACGTGAGAACTACGGAGGGGAGTTTCCCCAGGCCAGACACCCCGCGGCCGACGTTTACGCAGGCCAAAGCCTTGATCGGGGAAAACTCCTAAAGCGGGTGTCGCAGGTTCGAATCCTGCCGGGGGCACCAGGTCAGAACGGCTAAGGCCCAGGTCAGGGAGCAAGTCTCCGGTCCTGGGCCTTAGTTGTGCGCACTCTGGCTACACGTTCAGGCAGGCTCACTACACCCTCACTACCGAAGATCATCGTCCAAATATCGCCCAAATGATCTTTGCGTTTCCGCAGGTGACGACCGGGGGCCGCAGAGGTCGTATACGCAGACCGCCCCCGCACGCTTCGGCGCACGGGGGCGGTCCTCTGTGCCGGGCCGTCACGAGGGGGGTACCAAGTGAGACGGTCTCGGCACGTTCGTGGAGGGGGGTATGTGTAACAGGCGGCTCCGATCGGGGGCATCACCCTTTTGGATGAACAGGCGTTCGATTCCCGCGCGGTACACCCGACCTGTTGGCATATGCCAAAGGCAGGCCGGCAATGGAAGGAGGGGTTCCATCTCATGGGCAGCGTGCGCACGCGGCACTGTGATCACAAAGTGCTGAATGCGTTCCGCAGACTTTCCTTCATGATCACTTCAGCGTTGTCGGGTGCGGGACCTGCCCGACGACGACACGCTCGTCCACGACCAACGGCGAGCCATCGGCGCCCGCGTCCGCGAAGAGCGGCACCGGCTGAACTTGACCCAGGAGAAGGTCATCCTCGCGGCCCGCATCGACCGGGTCACTCTGTGGCGGCTGGAGACCGGTGACGAAGTCCTGCTCTCCACCCTATCCGCGTGGCCTGGGCGATGGGAGTCCCGCTGGCGACCTTGATGGAATGACGCGTCACTCGGCGCCCTCGCCGCGGGCCCGCGCCCGAGCTGCCTTCAGCGCCGGACTCTCCTCGGGCAGCGGGCAGTGGCACAGGCAGTCCATCTCGTGGGCGACGATGACGATGCGGTCGCCGTCCACAGCGAGGGTGGTCGTCAGCTCGCAAGAGTGCGGCGCGTCGCCGTCCCCGGTCAGCAGCGCGACGAGACAGGGCGGGCAGGGCACCGGCGTCAACAGCTCGCTGTCTCGGATGCGGGACATGTGGCCTCCTTCGCTTCTTGGAGTGATGGGCGGCCCGCCCCCTGAGCTCACCGTCGGGCGGGCCGCCCTCGTCCCGTCCGCGACCCTCCCCAGGGCCGCAGACGGGGGTCTATCGGGGGATGCGGCTCACGAAGGTCGCCCGTTTCGGGCATTTGTCGTGGACCCAGAGGACGGCGCCGCCCCCCGAAATGGAGATCTTCACCATGGACGTACCAGGGTTCTCCATGGTGATCGGCTTGTCGCAGCGGCAGCACAACCGGCCGCCCTCGCTGCTCATCGCCGTACCGTCCGCATGGCCATGCGCAGGCCCGTGCCGACGCGGCAGCGGGTGAGATCGTCGGCGCACTGCTCGCAGGACTGAGTGTGGTCGAGGAGCGCCCCATAGATGTGCTCGAAGCCGCACGGACGGCAACAGCGCGGGAACCAACGGCTGACGCTGCCCTGAGCGCTCACCTCCCGGCGCTCCCCGAGGTCGACGGCGATGGTGTTGTTGAGGCTCGCCGTACACCAGAGGCAGCGTCGGCCACACAGCTGCTCCTCGGCGAGCCCGGCCGGATCAGGCAGGTCGATCGAGGGGAACGGTGTCTCCGTGCCGATGAGGGGGGACATGCGCACATGCTTAGGCGCCCACTGAGAGCGTGCGACACCGTCCGCAGCCGCACTGGTGTCCATCGGAGGCTCCTGTCATCAGATTGATCAGGTCTGATGACGACGGTAGGAGCGGTGCGGGCGTACCGATGACCGGAATACGGTCACACCGTTCAGGCAGACAGGAGCCCCACATCGACGGCGAGCTGGGAGGCGCGGCGACGCCGCGGCGCCTCCTTCGATTCGACCTCTTCGAGGATGATCCTCCTGGCGTACCCGTTGTAGGCGACCGTCTCGGGCGCCGACCGGTGTGCCTTTTCCAACGTGGCGATCGCGACGTCCGGCTGCCCATCAAGCTGAAATCCGCGCGCCTCCTCGATGCGGTGCCGAGCCCGTCTGGGCCGCGACTTGATGACAGCCTCGTCGGCCTTCGCCGCCTGCCGGACTGACTCGCCGCCTTGGTGTAGTTCAACCGCGACGGTGACGGCGTGGGCGCCCATGATGGCGCGGCTGAAGCTGGTCACCGGATGGTAGTAGTCCGCCGGCAGCTTCTTGGCCACCTTGCGGGCCTCATCCCAGTGCCGCCAGGCGGTCCCGGTGTCCCGCCGTCGGGCCGCGGTGTAGCCGAGTTCGAACTGAAGGGCTCCGGCGATGGCGCGTACATCGTCCGAGGCGTCCGGCAGCAGCGGTTCGAGGAAGCGCAACGCTTCCAAGTTGACGGCGTCCGCTGCGTCGTAGTGCCGGGGCCCGGAGTCGCGGTGGGCCTGCGCGAGCAGCCACGCGGCGACGCCGATTGTGTGCGAATCCTCCGATTCCTGCGCTGCGGTCATGCCGCGCTCCGCGACGCGCCACAGGAGACTGCTATCGGGCTGGTAGGCGACGAAGAACTGGGCCAACGAGTACGTCTCGGCGAGCAGGGCCTGTGCGGCTCGCCGGTCGGCAGCGCGGTCTGCGTGGCGGACGAGGGCTTGCCCGTCACGGATGAGCCCGGGAAGGAGACGCCCCACGACTTCGCGGTGGTTGGGGGCCTGGTGGCGTGCCTTCCAGGCGGCGTGAAGGCGGGCCTCCAGGTGAGCGGTGGGCGGTGGTTCGACATTCGAAGCCAAGGTGAACGAGTCGACCGCGGCTTTTACGGACGCCAGCCGCGGGTGGCCTGGGCCGATGAAGAGGTCGACGTGCATGTCGGGGTGCCCTGTCAGGTCTGAGAGGTCTCTGGCTCGGAGTGCCTCGGCGATGCGCATCACCATTTCAAGGCCCGGCGCGTGTTGTTGGCCGTTCTCGATTTTCCGCAGGGTGTGCGGTGAGACGCCGATGAGATCGGCGAGCTGGCCGCGCGTCATACCGCGCCGCTCACGAAGGATTTGTACCCGTTGGCCGAAGCGCAGCGGGTCGGCGTACGGGTCCGGGGTAACATCAGATGGCACGGTCTCGCCCCTCTCTGAACAGCTCGTCACTGTCAGGGTATGGGGCGGGACCATTTTCGTGTGCGGGCATCGGCCAGCAACCACGGCGCCTGGACATGACGAAAGGGTCCCTGGAATGCGCCCGAAGGCGGAGGGGCCCTGCCACGATCGTGTGTGCATATGTTCGCGGACCCGCTCGTGGATATCTCCGGGCTCGGGCGTGACGCCTCCCTCCCGCATCCGGTGAATGAGCCGGTCGGTGGTCCACGAGTACGTCCACGAGTACGTCCACGAGTGCGTCCACGAGTAGGCGAGAACCAGGCTGACCAGTCGGTCGATGCGTTCCCCCTCCTCTCGATCTTCACCTTCAGCTCGTCCCGGTCTCTTTGAAGGCCGTCGGGTCGGCTGCCCGCTGAGCCGGTTCGGCGGTGCGGCCTGCGCCTGCGCCTGCGTGCGGGACGCCTCCGTCGTGGTCCGGGCCGCGGCACGCGTGGCTCGCGCGGCGAAAGCGCGGAGAGGCGAGGGGCCGGGATCGGATGCTTACGCTGGATCGGCGGGCTGGAGGAGGTTGCGATTCACATGGGTGACGGGATGGGTGACGGGCATGGGTCCGCGGGGTCTGAGCAGGAGGACTCGCTCGGGGCCGGATGGGAGAGTCACCGGCCCGCGGTCTTCGGTGTGGCGTACCGGCTGCTGGGGAGTGTGGCCGATGCCGAGGACGTGACCCAGGATGTGTGGTTGCGGGCGGCCGGAGCGGATCTGCGGGACGTCGGTGATCTGCGGGCCTGGCTGGTGACGGTGGCCGCGCGGCGGTCGTACGACATTCTCAGGAGTGCCCGTGTCCGTCGGGAGAGCTACGTCGGGCCGTGGTTGCCGGAGCCGCTGCTGACGGGTCCGGACGCGTCGCAGCCGGTGCTCGTCGATGAGTCCGTCAGCTCGGCGATGCTGCTGATCATGGAGGAGCTGAGCCCACCGGAGCGGGTGGCTTTCGTCCTGCACGATGTCTTCGGTCTTGATTTCGGAAAGATCGCCGAAGTGCTGGACGTCTCCGTGCCGGGCGCCCGGCAGCACGCTTCGCGGGCGCGACGGCGGGTGGCCGGGGCGAAGCAGTCCATGCCGCAGGCGTCGAAGGCGGAGCGCGAGCACGTCCTTGAGGTCTTCCGCGCCGCGTACGAGGCCGGGGACATGGCCGGCTTGGTCAGGCTCCTGCACCCGGATGCCGTCTTCGTCACCGACGGCGGCGGCAACGTGTCCGCGGCACGCAAGCTCATCCACGGCGGTGAGCGCATCGGCGAGGTCATGGTGCGCGTGGGGCGCCAGTGGCATCCGGACCGTATCGACTTCGCTGAGGTCGGCGGCGAGCTCGCCCTGGTGTTCCACCGCGAAGGCCGCGTCCACTCCGTGGACACGGTCCAGATCACGGACGGTCTGATCACCGCGTACCGCCGGGTCGTCAATCCCGACAAACTCGTGCGCCTCTGAGCTGTCACACCCGCAGGGGCTATCTCGTCTCCCTGATGAAACAGCGGACGAGCGACGAATCGAAGGAACAATGAACGACCCCCAGCGCGTCAACATCGGCAAGCAGCACCCGGCCGCCTACAAGGCCCTCATCGCCCTGTCGTCCCAGGTGGAAGAGGCCGCTGCCGCAGCGGGCCTCGACCCGCTCCTGGTCGAGCTGCTGAAGATCCGCGTCTCCCAGATCAACGGCTGCGCGTTCTGCTTGCGCATGCACGCCCGCGACGCCCTGAAGAAGGGCGAGAACCCCGACCGGATCGCCGTACTGCCCGGATGGGAGGAGACCGGCTACTTCTCCGAGACAGACCGCGCCGCCCTCCGCCTGACCGAGGCGGTGACACGCGTGTCGGACGGACACGTCAGCGACGAGGACTACAACGCTGCCGCGGCCGTACTCACCGCAGACCAGGTCTCGGCCGTCTCCTGGCTCGCAACCCTGATGAACGCGTTCAACCGCGTCGCGATCACCAGCCGGTACCCGGTCGAGAACTGACCTCGGCAGTGACACCGGCGACGAGAACGCGTCACGGGGCCTGGCGCGTGTCTCTTGGTCGGTACGCCAGTCGATCGGATGTGTCCGTCCGGTGAGTGATCACTGATGCGATGTGGGACCGGATCGCGCCGTTGATGCCGGCTGATCCGGTCCGGCCAACTGCCAGTCCGACAGGCGGTCGTCCACACCCACAGCCGCGGTGAGCTTCCGGCCGGGCAGTTTCTCGGGCTCCAGGCCGACGGCCTCCGCGATCTCCGCCGTCGGATACCGGACCGGCTCGGACCGCTCCTGCGGCGGCACATCGGCGACGATCTCCGCCTGGGCGCCGAACAGCTGCAGCACTCTCACGGTCACGCGCTCTCGGTGGGCTGCCGCCTGGCCCCCGAGAACCGGTTCCCGGCCGCCCTGAACGATGCCTACGCCGTCCTGACCTGGGCGGCCGAGCACGCGGACGACCTCGGCGTCGACCCGGAGCGGATCGCGGTCGGAGGGCACAGTGCCGACGCGGGGCTCGCGGCCGCGGTGGCGTTGCGGGCGGGCGACGAGCAGGGCCCGCCGGTCCGTTTCCAACTGCTCAGCCAGCCCGGTCTGGACGACCGGCAGGAGACGTGGTCGGTACGGAACTTCACCGACACGCCGTGGATGAATCGCGACAAGATCGCCGCGATATGGGGCCATTACCTGGGCGGCGCGCCCGCCACGCCCTACGCCACCCCGGCCCGTGCCACCGATCTGTCCGGTCTGCCGCCCGCCTACGAAGCTCCGCCGGGTCATGCGGCGGGATCTCGGCGTGGCCGAGTGACTGGCCGAGGGAGTGGCCGGCCCCCCCGTGTGACGGTGGCCCGCGTCCCGTCCGGCTGGCAAGGTGGTGGCTCCGTCGGGCGGCCGGCCGGGCCGGGCGGGGTGAGGAGGCGTGGGCATGGGGATTCCTGGGCCCGATGAGCGGGCCGACGGAGGTGTGGGGGCCGTCGCCGCGGCGGGGGGTCTGCACCTCTATCAGTTGCGGTTGCACGCCGAGTACGGGCCCGTCGTACGGTTCCAGCTGCCCGGCGCGGGGACGGCCGTGTCCGTCGCCGACCCCGTGCTGCTGGAGGCCACCGCGCACGTCGACAAGCGGCCGGCGCGGCTCTTCGAGTTCCTGGCGCCGCTGTGCGAGGCGGAGAACTTGCAGGTCCTCGACGCCGACGAGCACGGCCCCTGGCGGCGGCTGCTGCTCTCGGTGTTCGCCGGGCGGCCGTCCCACGAGCGGCACTTCGCGCGCTTCACCGCGTTGGCGACGGAGCTCGCGGACCGCTGGGCGCGGCAGGCCGGGCGCGGGCCCGTCGCCTTGCAGAAGGACCTCACCGCGCTGTCGCTGCGGATGATCTGCGAGTACGCGCTCGGGGGCGCCGCCGGGCTCGCGGATCCGGAGCGGGTCACCGCCGCGTTCGAGGTCGTGTTGAGCGAGTATCCGGGGCGGGCCCAAGGGGCCCCGGAGTCACCGGCGCGGGCCGCGGAGGCGCTCGCCTATCTGCGGGGCGCCGTCGACGACGTGATCGCCGCGCACCGGGATGCCGGGCGCACGGACCGCAGCGACCTCATCGGCGCGCTCGTCGAGGCCGGGGAGCGGCCCGAGCGGATCCGCGACACCGTCATGGTGACGCTGCTGGCCGCCCACCACACCACCGGGGTCGCCGTCTCCTGGACGCTGCATCTGCTGGGCCTGCACCCGGCGGTCGCCGACCGCGTCGCCGGTGAGCTCGACCGCGTGGTCGGCGACCGGGCGGCGCCCGACTTCGCCGGGCTGCGGCGCCTGACGTATCTGGAGCTGGTCCTCAAGGAGTCGATGCGGCTCTACCCGCCCGGCCCGTACGGTGCCCGGGAGACGACGGAGCCGCTCGTCCTCGGCGGGTACGAGCTGCCGGCGGGCACGACGGTCTTCTATCCGTTCTGGGCCGTCCACATGAACCCCGCGTACTGGCCCGAGCCCCGGACGTTTCGCCCCGAGCGGTTCACCCCCGAGGAGGCGGCCGGGCGGCCGAAGTTCGCGTACGTGCCCTTCGGGCTCGGGCCGCGCGGCTGTGAGGGCGCCTCTCTGGCCATGGTGGAGGCCGAACTCGTGCTGGCCGTGCTGCTCAAGCGCTTCCGGTTCCGGCCCGCGCCGGGGCACCAGGTGACGCCGGTCGAACGGTTCGTGCTCTGGGCCGCCGACGACATCCGCGTGATCGTGGAACCACGTGAACGAACCCTTCACCGCACAGCGCGGTGAACGGCGTGACGCACGGCACACATGGTTTCCGTGTCCCGGCGATGAGTGGAGCGCTTTCCCGGCGTCCTATAGGTGATCCACTACACGCCGCCGTGTACGGCACGGCATCCGGATACGACCGTGAGGAACCGAGCGCCATGAGCAACGCAGTCAAGGGCCCCGCCAGTTACTTCCCCTCCATCGAGAAGAAGTACGGCCGCCCGGTCGAGGAGTGGAAGCAGCTCGTCCGCGACTCGCCGCTGACCCGGCACATGGAGCTCGTCGCCTGGCTCAAGAGCGAACACGGCATCGGTCACGGCCACGCCAACGCGATCGTCGCCCACACCCTGGCCGAAACCGCGGCCTAGCGGGGGCGCCCGCTGCCGCGTGCGGGGCTTCTCCTGTGACGGACGGTTCGAAGGTGCGGCCCCGGGTACCCGGGGCCGCAATCGCAGGTGGCGCCCGGGAGCTTCCTGCGACAGGCTCTCCTCGTTGGAAACGCAGCGTGGAGAGCTGCCCTCGCTACGCCTTCGGCCCCGTGCACTCGGACGTCGCCCGCGCGCGGGCGAGGCTGGCGTCCAGGGCCAGGCGTACGTCCTCCGGCAGTTCGCCCGCGCACCCCCAGGCGACGACCATGTCCGCGATGCGGCTCAGCTTCATGTTGGTGTGCTGGGAGGTCTCCCGGAGCACGGTCCAGCCCTCGGCGGGGGTCAGCTTCCCCACCGCCACGACGATCCCGATCGCCTGGTCCACCGTGGCGTGGGATTCCACCGCCTTCTCCAGCTGGACGACCTTGCGCTGCAACTCCACGACTTTCTCGCCCTGCTCGGACTGTCTGTCCTGAGCTGCCGTTCCGTCCACGTCTGATGACGTCACATCGCCTCCGGGGGGCTAAGGGGCAGGCGCCAGAATGCCACGGCGTATTCGGCGTGCACCACGATTCCTTCACGTCTGTCCCTGCCCGGACTTCGGCGCCGCACGCTGTCGCCACCGGCGGAACCCGGCGGGGCGCGGACCGGCGCCGGGGCCGATGTCGTTGCGTTATCACCTAATGGCATCGGGCTCACGCACGCCCGCGCTCCCGATACTCGTCCCGACCGGAGGCCGCACCCGCAGGCCTCCATCCCGGAAGGGACACACCCCCATGAACAGCACCAGAACCGGAGTCATCGCCGCCCTCGGCACCGCCGCGCTCGTGGCCGCCCTGACCGCCCCCACGGCGTTCGCGGCCCCCGCCCCGGCCCCCACCTCCGAGAAGACCACCTCGGCGTACAGCACATCGGCGTACGGAACCTCGCCGCACGGCACCTCCTCCGCGTACTCCTCGTCGTCGTACACCGGCGAGAGCCAGGCCGCCAACCGGCAGTTCTTCGAAGCCGTCATGAAGTCGGCGCTGAAGAAGCAGGCGGCGAAGCCCGGCATCCAGGCCGTCACCGTCACCTACAGCACGAGCCGGGCGCCCAGCTTCCGCAGCCAGATAGCGCAGAGCACGCAGATATGGAACTCCTCGGTGAGCAACGTCAAGCTCCAGGAGGCGAGCAGCGGGACCGACTTCGAGTACCGCGAGGGGAATGACTCGCGCGGCTCGTACGCCTACACGGACGGGCGCGGGCACGGCTACATCTTCCTGGACTACCGGCAGAACCAGCAGTACAACTCCCTGCGCGTGACGGCCCACGAGACGGGTCACGTGCTCGGTCTGCCCGACCACTACTCGGGCCCGTGCAGCGAGCTGATGTCGGGCGGCGGCCCCGGCCCGTCCTGCACCAACGCGCGGCCCAACGCGCAGGAACGGCAGCGGGTCGACAGCATCTGGTCCCGTGGCGTCGCCGTCCTCAAGGACGAGGGCGAGCTGACGAAGATCCGCTGACCGGGGCCTGCCACCCCTGGCCCGGCGGTTGTTACGTACCGCAAACACCTTCCGGGCCAACCCGGCCGCACACGGCGCCCTCTCCCACGACATGGGGATTCATGCTCGTGGGAAGAGGGTGCACCGCCGCGTCCGGCGTCTCGTGGACTACCCGCGCGCCGGCCGCGCGGGCCTGCGCCGCTGGCTGCCCTCGTGGCGGCAGCTGCTCGGCTCGGCGGGGTTCTTCGCGCTCACCGTCACCGCGCTCCTGGTCGGTGTCTACGTCAGCGTGGACATCCCCGACGAGAACGCCGGCATCCACCGCGAGGCCAACGTCTACTACTGGTCCGACGGCACCCAGATGGTGAGCACCGGCGAGGTCAACCGGCAGAACGTGGAGTTGGACCGGATCGCCCCCGCCGCCGTGAACGCCGTGATCGCCGCCGAGAACGAGACGTTCTACGACGACTCCGGCGTCTCCCCGAAGGGCCTGGCCCGGGCGGCCGTCAACATGGTCCGCGGGCAGGAGACACAGGGCGGTTCCACCATCACCCAGCAGTACGTGAAGAACACCTACCTCTCGCAGGACCAGACCGTCACGCGGAAGGCCAAGGAGTTCGTCATCGCGCTGAAGGTGGACCGCAAGAAGAGCAAGGACGAGATCCTGGAGGGCTACCTCAACACCAGCTGGTTCGGGCGCGGCGCCAACGGCATCGAGGCGGCCGCCCACGCGTACTACGGCATCCCCGCCAAGAAGCTGGACCCCAGCCAGGGCGCGTTCCTCGCCGCCATGCTGAAGGGCGCCGAGCTGTACGACCCGGCGGGCGGCAAGGCCAACCGCGAGCGGGCGCGCGGGCGCTGGGCGTGGATCCTGGACCGGCAGGTCGACGTGGGCCTGATGTCGGAGAAGGAACGGGCGAAGTACCGCACGTTCCCCGAGCCGCGCAGGCAGTCGCGCTCCACCAGCCTCGGCGGCCAGACCGGCTACCTCGTCGACGTCGCCAACAAGTACCTCAGGCAGCACACCGGCCTCACCGACGAGGAGCTGGCACGCGGCGGGTACGAGATCCACACCACCTTCGACAAGGAGAAGGTGGCCGACCTGGAGCGTGCGGTGCGCCGGGTGCTCAACCGTGACCTCGCGCCGAAGAGCCGCGCGGCCGACCGGCACGTGCAGGTCGGTGCCGCGTCCGTGCGCCCGTCCGACGGGGCGGTCGTGGCGCTCTACGGAGGCCGCGACGCCACCGAGCACTTCAGCAACAACGCGGACACGTCCGGTGTCCCGGTGGGCTCGGCGTTCAAGCCGTTCGTGCTCGCCGCCGCGCTCCAGCACGGCGCCTCCGTACGCGCGGAGCCGTCCGACGCGGACGGCCCGGCGAGGAGCGTCGGCCGGGTGCGCATGAGCGTCCAGGCCGAGAGTTTCTACGCCGCCGACGGCACCCTGCGCCGCGCCACGGGCGAGCCCGACCCCGACCACCCCACCCTCCGCGCGGCCCTGTTCCCCGGCGGCAACGCGACCTACGTACGCCTCGGCGGGGACGTCGGCCGGGAGCAGGTCCGCCGCACGGCCGTCGACGCGGGGCTGCTGCCGCAGAGCATGGCGCCGCTGGAGCCGTCCTTCTCCGTCGGCACGTCGACGCCCAGCGCGATCCGGATGGCGGCGGCGTACGGCACCTTCGCGGGCGGCGGGCTGCGGCACGACCCCTACTCGGTGACCAAGGTCGTCAAGGACGGCGCGGCCCTGCCCGGCCTGGAGCGGCCCGCTCCGGGGCGCGCGCTGGACGAGGGGGCGGCGGGCGAGGTGGCCGACGCCCTGCGCGCGGGCGGCAAGGACCTCGGCCCGGGGGTCGCGGCGGGCCGCACGGGCGACCAGGACCGACTGCGGACGGCCTGGGTCACGGGGTTCACCAAGGACCTGTCGACCGCGGTGACCGTCTTCCGCGTCAAGCCGGGCGAGCCGCGGCTGCTGCCGATGTCGGGCGTCGCCGGGAAGGACTCGCGGCGCGGGAACGTGCTGCCGCCGCGGATCTGGGCCGCGTACGCCGGGAAGGCCGGGAAGAGGTGACGGCCGGGGAGAGGTGAGGGTCGGCGGCGGGCGTTGACCTTGCCCCTGGGGCAGACCACAGAGTCTCCGTCACCGGGCCGAACGGCCCGGTGACGGAGGATGGCGACCGTGACCGCGCACCCTGAAGAACTGCTCTCCATCGGCGTGTTCGCCGCCCGTGCCCGCCTGTCGCCGAAGGCGCTGCGGCTGTACGACCGGCTCGGGCTCCTGACGCCCGCGCACGTCGACGAGGCCAGCGGCTACCGCTACTACCGGGTCGCCCAGATCGAACAGGCCCGCACGGTGGCGCTGCTGCGCCGTCTCGACATGCCGCTGGCCGGCATCGCCGAGATGACGGGACTCGACGGAGAGCGGGCGGCGCGCACGCTCGACGCCTACTGGGCCGGGGTCGAGGAGCGCTTCGCCGAGCAGCGGACCCTCGCACGCTACCTCCGTGGACGACTGTCGGGAAGGAACGCCGAGTTGTACGCGACATTCGAGGTGAAGACGGTGGACGTGCCGCAGACGTACGTCCTGAGTGAGACGCGCCATGTGAGCGCCGGGGAGCTGCCCGCCTGGATTCCCGCCTCGGCGGAGCGTCTTGAGCGGGCCGCCGAGGAGGAGTGCGGGGGCATCGCCGCCCCGCACTTCGTCGCCTACCACGCGGACGTGACCGAGGAGAGCGACGGGCCCGCCGAGTCGTGCGTGCCGGTCGTGGACCCGGAGGCGGCCCGCGCGTGGGTCGCGGCGCAGGGACGCAAGGGGGACTTCAAGGTGCGGGTGGAGCCCGCGCACCGCCTCGCCTACACGCGGATCACCAAGGCGCAGGTCGCCTATCCGCAGATCATCGCGGCCTTCGACGCGGTGGAGGCCTGGGCGGCCGAACGGGGGCTGACGGTGTCGGGTCCGTGCCGTGAGGTGTACTTCGCCGACTGGGACCGCAGCGGGCCCGAGGACGAGGTGTGCGACGTGGCGTTCCCGGTGTCGGGGGCGTAGGCGGCGACGCCGCGCGGATTCCCTCCCTGCCTCCCCATGCAGCCCAGGCGTCATTGCCCTCCCGCGCGCCTATCCTGAGGAAGCATGGGGGACGGGGACAAAGGGCAGGGACATCTCGGCGACGGCGTGAACGCCCTTGCCGATCACGGCGGTTGGCGGGTGCGGCTGCGGCGGTGGGCCGCGTCGGGGAGCGGTGACGTCCTCGGCGCCGGGGTGCTGTTCGGCAGCGATCACGTGCTCACCTGCGCCCATGTGATCCGCGACCCGGTGACGGGCCTGCGCCCCGCGCGCGTCCAGGTCGAGTTCCCGATGCTCCAAGGGCTGACGCGCACCCTGCGCCGCACCGCGGCGGTGGCGGCCGGGCACTGGGTGCCCTCCTTCGGCAAGGCGCAGGGCGACCTCGCGCTGCTCGTCCTGGACGAGCCCGCGCCCGTGCCGTCACTGGTCACACTGCACCGCACGCTCGACTACCGGGGCGCGCCGGTCCTCATCGACGGCTTCCCCGAGTACCAGTCGGGCGGCGAGTGGCTGACCGGTGCCTGCATGGGCCCGGGCGGCGAGGGCGACGAGCGGGTGCAGATCGACCTGACGGGGGCGGGCAGGCTGCGCGGCGGGTTCAGCGGCTCCGGGGTGCGCGAGGAGGGCGGCGACCGGCTGCTCGGCATCGTCGCGCAGGCCGACGAGAGCGGCGAGCACGGGTACATGATCCCGGCGGCCACGGTCGCCAAGTACTTCCGCAATTTCGCCGAGCGGTACGTGACGGGGCCGCACGCCGTGCCCGGTCACCGGGTCGTGTCGGCCGCTGCGGCCCGCGCGGCCCGCCCGCACGGCCTCCAGCGCACCGTCACCCGCTGGCTGAACGGCGACGACGACGCCTGGGACACCGAAGTCCTCTTCATCGCCGAGGACGACGAGCGGGCCCGCCAGGCGCTGTACGTCGTCCTGAACATGGCCGACCGGGAACAGGCGCCGCACCTGGCCGTGAGCCCCCTGGACGCCGCGGAGCCGGACCCCGGAGCCCGCGACCCCGCCGAGCCCGGCGCCCCGCTCCTGTCCCGCGCCGGCATCGCGCCCCGCGTCGGCAGCATCGGCCTCGTCCTCGACCTGGAGGGCGCCGCCCTCGACGACCCCGACCGGCCGGAGCTGCGCGAGGCCCTGGCCGTGCTGCGGCACGAGCTGCGGCACGCCGCGCGGCGGCACACGGCCCCGCGCCGCCGCCCAGCCGTCGCCGTGCTGTACGGCGACCGGTCCCCGACCGAGCCCGCCACGGCGGTGCGGATTCTGCGGGAACTCGCCGACGCCGGGGCGCGGTTGCTGCTCGTCATGCGCGACAGCACGCACGGCTTCCCCTACGTCATGGCCGAGCGGCTGCTGCCCGCCGATCGGGCCGCGCGGTGGCTCCAGCGGATCGGCGCCCGCGTCGACGAGCTCGCCGACACCGAGCGGCGTGCGCGGCGCCTCTTCCACCGCGTGGAGCCGCACGTCGTGGACCCGCCGGTCGCCACCGGGTACGCGGCGCGGGCCACGCTGTGGACCGTGCAGCTCAGCGACGAGCTGCGGCCGCTCACCGGGCGGGGCGGGCCGCGCTTCCTGGAGAAGCTCTCGTACGCCGAACAGGCCGTGGACACCTACCTCTTACGGGCCCGGGCCGCCGAGGACGAGCTGCGGGAGGTGCTCGACGGGCATCTGCGGCTGCGCGGGCTGCTCCGCGACCATCTGGCGCGCCTCGCCCGGCGGGGCCTCGCCGAGCACCCCGACGCGATCGGCCCTTACCGCGAGGCACAGCGGCTCCTGATGGCGGGGCCGTGCCCGCTCGCCGACGCGGAGCGGGCCGTGGAGGCGTTCGCGCGGGTGGTGCGGCGCCTGGCCGAGGCGGACGGTGACGCGTGAGCCCGGTCAAGACCTGCCCGCACCCCGGCTGTTCGGGCACCGTCACGCCCACCGGGTACTGCCTCGCCAGCGGTGAGCGCGTGGACCCGCAGACGGGGCGGCACTCGGCGCCCGTGCCCGGCCGCCCCGGCCCCGGCAGCGCTCCGGACCCCTCCGAGCCGCCGCCCTCGTACTCCTCCGCGTCCTCCTCCGCGTCCTCCTCCGGCGATCAGGAAGGCTCCTCCCAGCACTGGATCGTCGGCCCGGGGCCCGTCGCCGCTCCCCCGGCGCGCCCCGCCGCCGTCGCGCTCCCGCCGGAGCACCCCGACCCGACGGTCCTGCCCGAGATCACCTTGCTGGACCGCGCCGACAGCGAGAGCGGCGACGCGGCCCACCTCGCCGCGCCCGGCTCGCTGCCGCTGCCGTCCGGCACGCTGCTCGCGGGCCAGTACCGCCTGGTGCGGCCGCTCGGCTACGGCGGCATGGGCGAGGTCTTCCTCGCCCGCGACACGAAGGTCGACGACCGTGCCGTCGCCATCAAGATGCTGCACGCGGACCTCGCCACGGACTCGTACCGCCTGCTCAAGGGCGAGCGCAAGGAACTGGTCGACCTCAACCACGACGGGTTCATCCGGGTGTTCAACTACGGGCACCACGAAGGGATCGGCGACTTCCTGGTCCTCCAGTACGTGGACGGGCTCAACCTCGAAGAGGTGCGCGCCCGCGCCCGTGAGCACCCCGAGGAGTTCGGCAACGAGCGGTTCCTGGAGTTCGCCCTCGCGTACGGCGTGCGGATCCTTGCCGGGCTCGCCCATCTGCACGCCCCCGAGCGCGGCAAGGTGTACGGCGACCTGAAGCCGCCCAACGTCATGCACGACGGCTCCACCACCAAACTCATCGACGTGGGAAGCGTGCGCCGCGCGGGCGCGCCCGGCCTCACCACCTCCGTCTACCGTGCGCCCAGCGTCGGCGACCACGGCGAGTCGCTGCCGCAGGACGACCTGTTCAGCCTCGGCGAGACGCTGCGCAGCCTGTGCGGTCTCGGCGCCACCCGCCACGACCTGGCGGAGCTGGCCGCGCTCGGCCCGCTGGACGACCCGGCCGCCGGGCACCGCGGGCTCGGCCTGGTCTCCCTCGCCCGTGCCCTGCGCCGCGCCACCCGCACCCGGCGCGCCGACCGCTTCGCCACCGCCAAGGAGATGGAGGAGCAACTGCGGGGCGTGTTCCGGGAGTTGCGCTCCCTGCGGACGGGCGTGGAGACCTTCGAGCCGTCGCCGCTCTTCTTGCAATCGGCGTACGCGCTGGACGGCGGGCTCGGCGCCGCCCCCGAGGTGTCGCGCTGGGCCACCCCCGACGCCCCCGACTCCCCCGACGTCGCGGCGTCCGCGCCCCGTTATCCGGCCCCCGGCCCGCCCGAGGTGGCCCGGCGGCTGCCCGTGCCGCGCCCCGACCCCGACGACGACCACCACGGCGAACTGAGCAGGCTCAGCGACGACGACCCCGAGGCGCTGCTCCAGCACACCGGCGACTGGCGGGACTCCCCCGAGGTGCATCTGCTGCGCTGCCGGCTGCGGCTTCGCGTGGAACCGCACGGCGACCCCGGCGCCCTGCCCGCCGCCGAGACCGCGCTCGCCCTCGCCGAGGACGCCATAGGCCCGGCGCGGGCGCCCCACGACTGGCGGCTCGACTGGCACCGCGGGCTGCTCGCGCTCGCCCGCTCCCGGGTGGCGGAGGCGCGCGGCCACTTCGACCGGGTCTACGCCGCGATCCCCGGGGAGTACGCGCCCAAACTGGCCCTCGGCCACTGCGCCGAACACCTGCGGCGACCGCACGAGGCGCTGACGTTCTACGAGGCGGTGCGGCTGCGCAACCCCTCGCTGGGCAGCGCGGCGTTCGGCGCCGCCCGCGCCCGGCTCGCCCTCGGCGGCCCCGACGCCCTCGCCCATGCGATCGCCGCGCTGGACGCGGTGCCCCAGCACTCCCGGCACCGCACGGCCGCCCGGACCGCGGCCGTGCGCATCCGCGCCGACCACGCGCGGGACGCCGCAGGCCTCGGCACGACGGTGCGCGCCCTGGCCGGGCTGTTCTCCGCGCACGGCCTGACCGACGAGCAGGCCCGCGTACGGATGAAGGCGGAGGTGTGGGGCGTCGCCCAGCGCCTGCTCGCCCCGCCCGACGGTGCCCCGCGGATGACCGGCGCCGAACTGCGCGCCGTCGCCGAACGGGCCGACCCGCTGCTGGAATTCCCCGCCGACGAACGCGCGCTGCGCAAGGACCTCTCCCGCTTCTACCGGGGCCTGGCCCTCCAGGCCGCCCGCGACGCCCCGCCGCGCGCCACCGAGACGCCGCTCGCCGAACTCCTCCTGGACCGCGCCTACGCGGTACGCCCCTTCGCCTTACGACACCACAGGGACACCCCATGGCCGGGCAAGAAGATCAAGGACTGGATCAGGCACAACATCCCCGCGCAGCCGGGCGGTTGAGTACGGGCAGTGGCCCCCGCGCCCGCGTCGGCCTGGAGGTGAGCCAGGTCGTCGAGCTGCCCCGCCCCCGCCTGCCCGGCAGCGCGGAACCGGCGCGGATGTACGCGGTCCTCACGGTGACGGTCCGCAGACCCGGCGCCGCACCGCCCGACGCCCTCGGCGCGAACGAGCGGGGCCCGGCGGCGGGGGTGCGTCGCCCCCGCCTCGCGGAGGTGCTGCTCATCGACCACTCCTCCTCGATGGTGATCCCGCCGAGCCGTCTGGCCGCCGCGCGCGCCGCCGCCGTCAGCGCGCTGGCCAAGCTGCCGGACGGCGCGCTGTTCGCCCTGGTCGCCGGGGGCGACAAGGCCGCCATGATCTACCCCAGGCGGCCCGGCCTCGCCGTCGCGCACGCCGAGTCACGGGCCGCCGCCGAGGCCGCCCTGTACGACTGCACACCGGGCGGCGGCACCGCGATGGGCACCTGGCTGGAGCGGGCCAGGCTCCTCTTCCGCGAACTGCCCGCCGCCGGGTCCGGCTCCGCCGACTATGTACGCCACGCCCTGCTCCTCACCGACGGCAAGAACGAGCCGGGCTACGAATCGCCCGACGACCTGCGTGCGCGCGTCGAGCGGTGCGCGCGGGTCTTCGACTGCGACGTCGTGGGCATCGGCGACGCCTGGGAGACCGAGGAACTGCTGCTGATCGCGGGTGCGCTGGGCGGCCGGATCCGCGCCGTGGAGGACCTCACCCGGCTGCCCGGCGAGCTGGCCGCGCTCACCGGCCGCGCCGTCGAACGCGACGTGACCGGCCTGCGGCTGCGCCTCTACCACCGGGCCGGGGTGCGGCCCGTCTCCTTCGAGCAGGTGCACCCCACGCGCACCGGTCTCACCCCGGCGCACGTCGACGTGACCGGCGTCAGCACCGGCGCGGGCGGGCCCGTCGAGGAGTACGAGCTGGGCCCGTGCGGCGAGGAGACCCGTGCCTACCTCCTCTGCGTCGCCGCGCCCTACGATCCCACGCAGCTCGGCAAGGAACTCCTGCTCACGGAGGTCGAGATCGACGCCGGGGAGCAGGCGCGGCACCTCGAACTGCCCGCCCCGCAGCCCGTCCTGATGCGCTGGACCGACGACGCCGACCTCTACAGTCGCCTGGACCCCCAGGTCGCCCACTACCAGCACGAGGAGGAGCTGCACCGCACCTTTGAGCGGGCCTGCGCCGAGCTGAAGCGGGGCGCGCGGGAGTCCGCCGAGGCACTCCTCGGCACGGCCTGGCGGCTCGCGGGAGAGACGGGCGACACGGCGATGCGGGACCACCTGCGGCGCCTCGTCCGCGTCGAGGACACCGGGCGCGGCACGGTACGGCTCCTGGACCACATCGCCCGCTTCGACGTCGAGGCGGCCCGCATCCAGTCGAGCATGACGGTCCTCCCCGGCGCCCGCCTCCCCGGTGCCCGCCCTCCGGGTGGCCGCCGATGACCCCCTCCCGGCACCGGCCCTGCCTCACCGCCACGGCCACCGCCACCACCACGGCGGAACGGCCAACCACCGGGTCGGCGCGCCTCTCACCACGAACCGCCCCACCCCAACCGCACCGCACAACAACCACCCGCACCCTCGGCGGCGCCCGATGACAACTCCCCGGCACACCACCCGCCTCATCACCACCGCCACCACCACGGCGGAACGGCCAACCACCGGGTCGGCGCGCCTCACCACGAACCGCCCCACCCCAACCGCACCGCACAACAACCACCCGCACCCCCTCGGCGGCGCCCGATGAGAGCCGCCTGGCGCGCCGTCCGCCTCGTCGCCGCCGACGCGGCGCGCCGGCTGCTGCGTCACCTGTGGGCCGCCCCGCTCGCCGAACGCACCCGCAACCGCGCCTACTTGCGCGAGCGGCTCGTCGCCCTGCCGCTGCTCACCGTCGTCGCTGCCGTCGCCTTCGGCTGGGCGTACGCCGAGATCCGTTCCGACACGACGGCGCTGCGCGACAGCTACACGCCCGCCCTCGGCGACCTGGCCGACGCGGAGATGTCCCTGCGCATCGCCGACCGGGAGGCCGAGCGGAGCCTGGCCGCCGGGGAGTCGGTGCGGCTCAGCGGCATCGGCAAGCGCTACCTGACCCGCACCACACGCGCCACGCAGAGCCTCAACCAAGTGGCCCGCAGCGGCGCCCTGACCACCGCCGAGCGCCAGGAGCTCGACGTGGTCTCCGGTCTCGTCGTCGACTACGGCACGTGGATCGACTTCGCGCAGGACAACGTCGGCGACCCACCCCTGCGCGCCGCCGGCCTCAGCTACGCCCGCAGCATGCTGTGCACGCCCCCCGCGCCCCCGAAGACGACGGGCCCCGGCGGCTATCCGCCGTGCGAGCCCGGCAGCGGCTCCGCCGCGACCGCCGTGGTGGACCGCATCTCCGCGCTGGAGGAGAGCCTGCGCGGCAGGCTGGCGGAGCGGGCCGCCCTCGGCGGCGGCGTGCTCGCCGCGGCCGGGGTCGCCGCGACCTCCCTCGCCCTCCTCGGCCTCGGGCTGTGGCGCACGCAGGTCTTCCTGCGTCACCGCTTCCACCTGCGGGTCAGCGTGCCGCTGCTCGTGGCCTCGCTGCCGTTGCTCGCCGTGCCGTTCCTGACGGCCGACGCGGTGCTCGCCCACCGCGCGCAGCAGCGCGTCGTCACCACTGCGCACCAGCTGTCCCGCGCGACGTCACCCGCGATCGAGGCCACCGTCGAGGAACGGCCCTTCGGAACGCCGCACCCGCGCCTGATCGCCTCCCTGGACGCCCGGGCCGACCGCGACCTGGCCGGGGGCCGCCTGTCCGGACTCGGCGGGGCCGCGCCGTGGGTGGCGCCCGTGGGTTTGCTCAGCGCGGCCCTCAGCTACGTCACGCTGCACTCCTACCGCCGTGAGTACGTCCTCATCTCCCGCTCGGGGGCCGCCCTGTGAACCACACCCGGACCCACACCCGGACCCACGCCCGCGCCGCGTTCCGCGGCTTCCTCGCCGCCTGCCTGCTCGCCGTCACCGCCGGCGCCTGCACGGACGAGCAGCCCGCGACGCTCGTCGTCCTCGGCCCCTGGACGGGCGAGGAGGGCGAGGCCTTCGAAGCGATGCTGAACAGACTCGACGACGGCACGGGACAGACGTACACCTACCAAGGGACCCGTTCCCTGCGCGAGACGCTCGTCGCGCAACTGGAGGCGGACGCCCCACCGGACGTGGCGATCCTCAACAGCGTCGGTGAGCTCACCGAGTACGCCCGCACCGGCCGGCTCAAGCCGCTCACCACCACGGCCGCCGCCCGCGCCTACCCGCCGTGGGCGCCGCCCCTGTCCGTCGACGGCACGCGCCGCACCTACTGGGTGCCGCTGAAGGTCGACCTGAAGAGCCTGGTGTGGAGCAAGGCCGACAAGGGGGCCCGCTCCGCCGCCGCCCCGAAGTGGTGCGTCGCCCTCGCCTCGCAGGCCACCTCCGGCTGGCCGGGCACCGACTGGGTCGAGGACATCCTGCTCCACCGGGCGGGCCCCGGGGCCTACACCGAGTGGGCCACCGGCCGCCTCAGCTGGCGCGACCCCCGCGTCCGCGACGCGTGGACGACCTGGGCCGCACTCCTCGGGAAGCGCTCCAAGGCCTCCGTCGACCAGTCCCTGACCATGACGTACGTGGGCACTCCCGACCCGGCGGCGAAGAGCGGCGGGGCCCCGCGCGGCCTGCTCGGCTCCATGACGCCGCGCTGCACGCACGAGCACCAGAGCGCCTTCATCCGGTACGTCTACGCGGGCGACCGGGTCCGCGTCGACCCGGCGGCGGGCTTCCTGCGCGGCCGCCCCGCCCACGACGGCGCCTACGAGGTGGCGGGCGACATGGCCGCCGTCTTCAGCGACGACCCGGCGGCCCGCACCCTCGTCGAGCGCCTGTCGGGCGGCACGGCCCGCACGCTGTGGCGCTCCGAGGCGAAGAAGGAGCTGCGGCCGCTCTTCCCGGACGCGGCCGACCCCCAGCCCACCGACCCCACAGGACGCCGCATCGCCGAGATCCTCACCCGCGAGGCGGACACGCTCTGCTTTGACGCCTCGGACGTGATGCCGCCGGGGCTGCGGGACGCCTTCCACCGCGCCGTCCTGCGGTACTTCAGGGACCCGCGGGACGCCCGGCTCGACGAGCTCCTGGCGCAGCTGGACGCGGTACGCGAGGACACCGCGCCGGACACGGGCACGGGCACCGGCACGCTGCCCGCGTCCGGCGTCTGCGCACCGCCCGGCGGCTGAACCCGCCGGGCCACGAGCGCCGGGCCACGAGCGTCAGGTCAGCGGAGCAGCTCCGGCGGGCAGGGCGTGCCGCGCGGGATCTGGTAGGGCGAGCCGAGCCGGTAGACACCCGCCTTCGGGGCGATCAGCTCGGTCCACTTGTCGCCCGCCCGGTCCTCCGCGGACTCCAGCAGACAGCCGTTGACGTTGGCGTACTCCTTGGGCAGGTCCTCGTCGCCCGCGCGGCGCCGCTGGGACTCCTCGGTCTCCTGGGGCCGCGCCACGCCCTTGCCGTCGGCGTCGACGACGCTCAGCCACGGCGAGTACGGGATGCGGATCAGGATGCGGCCCGGCTTCTCCACGCGGAGCGTCATCTGGCCCTGCTCGGCCCGCTCCACCACGGCGTGCGGCTCGGCGAGCGGCGTCGGGTCGGTGACCTCGTACAGCTGCCAGTTGTCGTCGGCCCACACCTTCTTCAGGTAGGGCAGGCCGTTGTCGATGAGCTGCGCCTCCCGCTTGCCGCCGTCGCCGTCGGGCTCGCCGTAGGGCAGCACGACGTAATGCACGGACCAGCGCTTCAGCCACTCGTGGTAGTTCGCGGAGTTGAGGGTGTCGTCGTAGAAGAGGGGGTTGCGCTCCATGTCGGCCTGCCGGTTCCAGCCGCGGGCCAGCTGGACGTTCTGGGGCAGCGCGGAGGCCTCGCGGTGGCTGCGGGCGGGCACCACCTCGACACGGCCCTTCTCCGCGCCGACCTCCTGCAATTCGTTGAGCAGCGGCGCCAGCTCACGCGACCAGGAGGCGGCCGGCGTGGTGTGGATGATGTCGTCGACGGTCTTGTACCCCACCCACCCGGTGAAGACGGCGAAGGCGAGCACTGTCGCGTACCACTTGCGGGACTTGCGGACGGTGTACGGCAGGGCGGCGATCAGCGCGACGCCCGTGAAGGACATCGCGAGGCGGGTGATGTTGGAGCCGATCTGCGAGCTGATGATCCACACGCCGAGGACGAACGCCGCGTACACGGCCGTCGTGATCCGCACCGTCGTCCACTGCTTCGGTACGACGAAGTAGACGGCTACCGCGAACAGCAGCGGCAGCGACGCCGACCAGAAGGACATCGGCTGCGTCCCGGAGAACGGGAAGAGCCACGCGGAGACGCCCACCACGACGGCGGGCGCGAGCCCCAGCGCGTACGCGCCCGGGTAGCGCTTGCTGAGGAAGAGCGCGACGGCGACGAGCCCCACGAAGAGCCCCGCCACCGGGCTGCCCATCGTCGCGAGCGCGGCGAACGGCGCGGCGACCAGGGCCTTCGCCCACCGCTTGTAGCGCCAGCGGTGCGGCCAGCAGAAGACGGCGGCGACCGCCATGAGCGCGAACATCTGACCGAGGCCGAACGTCACGCGGCCCGATATGGCGTTGCACAGCAGCGCGAAGACACCCGCGAGGGCGGGCCACATCGGTTCCTTCACCGCGCGGCTGCGCACCAGGATCATGGTGAGCAGCGCGGCGGAGATCGTCCCCGCGATCATCATCGTGGTCCGCACGCCGAGTACCGACATCAGGTACGGCGAGATGACGCTGTACGACACCGGGTGCATGCCGCCGTACCAGGCGAGGTTGTACGCCGAGGCGGGGTGCCGGCCGACGAACTCCGCCCAGGCGTCCTGCGCCGCGAGGTCGCCACCGCTGTTGGCGAACACGAAGAACCAGACGATGTGCAGCACGCCGGCGAACACCGTCACGGTGAGGACCGGGCGGCGCAGGAGATGCTGCTTCCAGGTGGCCCAGGGGGTGTGCGGCCGGTCGGCACCGGTGGTCTGTGCGGACGACAGTGGTATTCGCGGGCCGGTGCCGCGGCCCGCGCCCTCGCTGCCGTCCGGCTCGGTCCCTGCGTCGGCGCGCGTCGGCTCCGCTGTTGCCACTGGAGGCTCTCTCTCCCCGTGTCGTCCGTGTTCCGGAGTACCCGGGTTCGAGCCGGCGAGGGTCCGTCCCGGACACCCCGTCCTCGGCCCCGGCGTACTGCCCCCCGAGCTTGTGACGCTAGCACGCAGACGCGGGGGAAAGCCCGGGGTGGGGCCTTCCCCCGCGAGGGTTCGGCGTGTTCGCGCCATTGATCGGCGGGCGCGCCCGCCGACGTGTCAGCCGACGCGCTTGAGCTTCGCGCCGAGGCCGGGTTCCGCGAGATCCTTCTGGAGGGCGACGGGCACCTCGACGGCGTCACCCTTGCCGTCGCCGACGCTGAGCACGCCGACCTCGGTGCCGGCCTTCGCGGTGTGCGGCACCGGCTTGCCCTTCGGCTCCGTCATGTGCAGTTTCACCGTCAGGCCGGGCCAGCCCACCGCGGAGACGTCCTTGGTGGCGACCACCGGGGTGGTGCCGCCGAGGCCGTCGTCCACATGGCCGACGACGTCGCCCTTCTTCACGATGGTCTTGGCGGTCAGCGCGTCCTGGCCGGCCTCGATGAGCTTGCGGGTGACGCCGGTGACCTCGTCGATGTTGGCGACGCCGTTCTTGCCGAACTGGCCGAGGGCGGCGCCGATGATCGTCTGCGTCTCGCCGCCGACCTTCTTCTCCGCGGCGAAGAGGATGTTGCCGCCCGCGGCCGTGGTGGTGCCGGTCTTGATGCCGATGGCGACGGTCGGGACGAGGCCGAAGAAGTTGTTCTGCTTCTCGTTGTTGAGGTCCTTGTAGCTGGGCTGGCGGGAGATCTCGTTGAAGACGGGGTTCTTCATCGCGGCCCGGCCGAGCTTCACGAGGTCCTCGGCGGTGGAGACGGTCGTCTTGTCCAGACCGCTGGGGTCCGTGTAGTGGGTGTTCTTCATCCCCAGCTCCTTGGCGGTCTTGTTCATCTTCGCGACGAACGCGTCCTCGGAGCCGCTCTTGGAGTCCCAGCGGGCGAGCAGCTTGGCGATGTTGTTGGCGGACGGCAGCATGACCGCCTGGAGCGCCTCGTACTGGGTGATCTTCTGGCCCTCGGCGACCCTGACGACGGACTCCTGCTCGGCCTTGCCCGTCTCGTAGTGCTTCTCCGCGGCGGCGTCCACGGGGATCTTCGGGCCCTCCTTGCCCTTCTCCAGCGGATGGTCCCGAAGGATCACGTAGACCGTCATGACCTTCGCGATGGAGGCGATCGGTACGGGCTTCTGGTCGCCGGACGTGCCGAACGAGCCGATGCCGTTGACGTCCATCGCGGCCTGGCCCTGGGACGGCCACGGCATGGACGGCTTGTCGCCCCCGAAGGACACGGACTGCTCCGCGGTGAGCTTCAGGGTGGGGGTGGGCAGCGGGCGCACAACCTGTACGACCGCAAAGACGACCACCAGGAGCAAGACGATCGGCGTCCAGATCTTGACCCTGCGCACGGCGGTGCGGACCGGGGTCTCGGGCGGCGGCGGGGTGTTGGTCAGCTCGGCGAGCAGATCCAGCGGGGGCTTCGGCGGCAGCGGCTGCTGGGTGGTGGGCTCGACGGGAGCGGAGGGCTGCGCGGCGGCCTTGGCCCCGCCGGCCTTGGCCCCGGCCTCGGGCTCGACCTCGGGCTGCGCGCCGGGTGCGGCCTTAGGGGCGGCGGTCTTGGGCGCGGCGGTCTTGGGAGCGGTCTTGCCGGACGGCTCGTCGAGCGGCTTCAGGGCGACGAACTTGCTGGTCCGCTCGGAGTCCCGCTCTGCCTTTGCATCCCCCTTTGCGTCCCCCTTTGCGGGTGCCTCGCCACCGAGCTTGAGCATGGTGGTCGGCTGATCCACGTCCGGCTTGCGCGACGGCGCCTTGAAGACGGCGGTGGCTTGATCGACACCGGTGGTCTTGGGGTCGGTGGGCTTGGGGTCGTCGGACGTGGGGTCGTCGGACGTGGGGTCCGTGGCCTTGGGGTCCGTGGCCTTGGGGTCGGTGGCCTTGGGCTTGGCGTCACCGGGCTTGGGGGCGTCGGCCTCGGGCTTGGGGGCGTCGGCCTCGGGCTTGGGGGCGTCGGCCTCGGGCTTGGGGGCGTCGGGCTTGGGGGCGTCGGGCTTGGGGGCGTCGGGCTTGGGGGCGTCGGCCTCGGGCTTGGCGTCGGCACCGGACTTGGCCTCAGCGGCGGGCTTCGCGTCGGCGCCGGGCTTCGCGTCGGCGCCGGGCTTGGCGGGCTTCGCGTCGGCCAGGGGCTTCGCGTCGCCGCCGGACTTCGTGGCCTCGTCCCACTTCACATCGGCGCCACGCTTGGGGGCACCGCTCGGCTTCGCGTCAGCACCAGGCTTGGGGTCACCGCTCGGCTTCGCGTCAGCACCAGGCTTGGGGTCACCGCTCAGCTTGGCCTCGCCGCTCGGCTTCGTGCCACCGGCGGGCTCCGCAGCCCCCTCGGACTTCGCGTCGGCGCCAACCTCCGCATCCCCGGCAGGCTTCGCAACGTCACGCCCGGTGGATTCCGCCTTCGCGGAAGCGTCGCCCCCGGCGGTTCCAGCGCCCCCGGAGGCGGTGTCACCCCCGCCGGCCTTGCCACCGGAAGCACCGCCCCCAGCCTCAGCAGGACCGTCACTGCGGGACTTGGGGCCGTCGTCCTCCCCCGAAGCACCGGGCACCCGGGAGCCGTCCCGATCCGCCTCCACGTTCTCGTCGTCCGAGCCGGCCACCCACGCCGCCACGGCGTCCCGCAGCCGCCCGTCGCCGGCTCCCTCGCCGCCGGAGGACTCACCGCCCCGCCCGTCGGAGACACCCTTCGTGGAGAAGACCGCCGTCGCCTGGTCCTTGCGCGCCGCGGGGACCTCACGGGCCACCGCCAGGCGCGGGTCCCGTTCCTCCGGTGCGGGCACAGAAGGATCTGCCGCAGTCGGGTTCCCCGACGACTTCCGCTGCTTCGACCTGTCGGGGGTCTCGCCCGCCACCGATGCCTCCTCGTACGCCATGCCGTATGCCGATGCTGACGCGGCCGAGCCCGGCCGTGCGCCAAAACCGGTCCGGACCCCACTGTCCGAACCGTGTACCAGTGTCCTGTGTGAGGGCTTAACCCCCGTGGTAGACGAGAACGACATACCTACTGGTTCCAGTACATCCCGCCCACGCGCTCTCGACAGACCAATGTGAGAGGGGTCACCCTGTCATTCATCCACGCGGGGAGGCATGGATGGGCAGGAGCCGCAGAACAATTCCGGAGGAGCTTCTGCTGCTCGCTTTGGACCCGGCCACGGGTACCACGGCGCAGCCGCAGTCGCTCGACCTCGGTCTGGCCGGAGCACAGCTAGTGGAGCTGGCGCTGGCCGGACGGATAGCCCCAGACGGGGATCGTATCGCCGTGGTGATGCCACGGCCGACCGGAGATCCGACTCTGGACTCCGCACTGGAACTGCTGCGCAGGCGCGGCAGCCCGGTTCGGGCCGTCCACTGGATCGGCGGGCCCCGACTGGGGCTGCGCCAGACGTATCTCTCGCACCTGGAGCGGTGCGGCATGGTTCATGCCGTGGCGGGTCAGATGTGCGGAGTGCTGCCGACGACTCGCTATCAAGCGACGGATACAGCCATCAGCCGGGAGATCAGGTCCCGGCTCGATGCGGCGATCCGCACCGGCGTACCGCCGGACCCGCGGACCGCCGCGCTCGCCGCTCTGGCCCACGCGGTCGGTCTCGGCAAGCATCTGTATCCCGGGAACGAAGGGCGTTCATCCCGCTCCCGTCTCCGGGACCTCATCAGGCACGACCCGATGGGCGGTCTCGTGGCACACGCCGTGATGGACGTCCAGAACGGTGTGGCGGCTCAGCCACGCCGCAGCGCCGCACCGGCGGGCCCCGCGGGTCCCGGCGGCCGGCAACCGGCCAGGGCGGCGGCGGAACCGGACCGGATCCCGATGCAGCCGCGCCGCGGTTCCATGGCCCGCGCCGTGGCCCACTGAGTACGGCGAGCGGACCCCGCCTCGCGGCCGCGCACCGCACGGCGTGACCGCATGGCATGACCGCACGGCGCGTCAGCGCACACACCACCGCATCACAGCACCACCGCACCACCGCACCGCCGCGTAAACGCACCCGCACCCGCACCACCGCACCCACCGAACCAGCGCCGCACCGCAGTCCCCCAGACCCGGTACGGGAGCCGCTGGGCCGCGCGGGGCGCGGCACCGGACCGTCCGGACGACGACATCCCGGTGCCGCCACCCCGCGCGGCCGCACGTCCGCACATCCGCACCTCTATACGCCGCCCGCACGTTCGCACATCGGCTGTTTCCCAGCGGTGCCACACACCTTGGTGGCACTCTGCTGAGCAGTAGATACGCAAAACCAAGGCAGGCAAGCCGGAGGTGCACGTCCCGTGGCGTCCAATGTCAATCCCACCGTCAGGCGACGTCGCTTGGGTCAGGAGCTGCGCCGGCTCCGTGAGCTCAAGGGCATGACGGCCGAGGAGGTCGCCGAGCGGCTGCTCGTGTCGCAGTCGAAGATCAGCAGACTGGAGAACGGCCGCCGCTCGATCAGCCAGCGCGACGTCCGTGACCTGTGCGGTGTCTACGAGGTCGAGGATCACCGCATCGTCGACTCCTTGATGCAGATGGCCAAGGACTCGCGCCAGCAGGGCTGGTGGCACTCCTTCGGCGACATCCCGTACAGCGTGTACATCGGTCTGGAGACGGACGCCGCGTCCTTGCGCGTGTACGACCCGCAGGTCGTCCCCGGCCTGCTCCAGACCCGTGGCTACGCCGAGGCGCTGATCACCGGCGCGCTACCGGAGACCACGACGACCGACATCGAAAAACGCGTCCAGGTGCGCATGCGCCGCCAGGAACGCATCGCCGCGCCGGACAACCCGCTGCGTCTGTGGACCGTTCTGGACGAGTCCGCGCTGCGCCGCGTGGTCGGCTCACGGCAGCTGATGCGCGAGCAGTTGGAGCATCTCCTGGAGCAGTCGCGGCTGCCCCACGTGACGGTCCAGGTGATCCCCTTCGAGCTCGGCGCCCACCCCGGCCTGAACGGGCAGTACGCGATCCTGGAGTTCCCCGACGCGGCGGACTCCAGCGTGGTCTACATCGAGGGCGTCACGAGCGATCTGTACCTGGAGAAGGCGCACGACGTCCAGCAGTACAGCGTGATGTACGAGCACCTGCGGGCGCAGGCGCTCAACGTGGAGCAATCACGCCAGCTCATCGCGGGGATCGCGAAGGACTACGCCCGCTGAGCCACGGGCCGCTGCCGAGGCGGCGGACCCGCCCCCTCGCGTGAGGGCGCCGCACGGTACACCTTTGCCGGGGCGGGGCGGAAGGCCCACCTGGTATATGCCATCCGGTCGAGTGAACGGCCCCTTCACGCACCGAGGTTGGCGAGTAGCGTCATTCACGCCATCGAGCAAGAGCGCTGGCGCACACCGCGGTCATGCGGTGGGAGCAACTCACCAACTTGCAAACCGGAGAGAAAATGGCAATTCAGCAGGGTGTCTCGCATGCCTGGGTCAAGTCCTCCTACTCCACCGGAAACGGTGCGTGCGTCGAGGTCAAGTCACCGCGGGCGACCGGCATCTCGGTGCGTGACTCCAAGGTCGTCGAGGGTCCGGTCCTCGCCTTCCCCGCCGACTCGTGGAACGCGTTCGTCACCGAGGTGAGCCGGGGGGCTGCCGATCTCGCGTGAACCGGCAGCACGGGCCGGTGATACCGGTACGCAACAGAACAACCGCAGCGCCACAACCGGATAAGCAGCACCGTATGAGCCCTCTCGACTGGCCCGCCGTCCCGGCCGAGGGGGCTCGGCCTTGCGCTCAGCGCAGCCGGTCGACGTACAGGTCCGTGCCCGGCACCGTCGGGATGAAGGGCGCGACCAACTCGACCCGCCCGAGCCCGGACCGGGCCACGGCCGCGTCCCGCCCGGTGAAGTGCGCCTCCCAGCACTCCCGCGGGTCCTCCTGGAGGAACCACAGCAGCGTCAGCCGGGTGCCCACGCCCTCCACCTGCTTCACGTACGTCATCCGGTCGCCCGGCAGCGGTGTCGGCCGGAAGACCGTCACCATCGCGGCGGGCGCGCCGGCGAGCACGCGCGGCAGATGCCGGGACCGCAGCCACTCCAGCAACTCCGGTCTGCGCCGCGGCCCTTCGGCGTCGATGACCTCCAGCACCAGCCCCTTGTACGGATGGTCGAGCGCGTGGAAGTCACGCGGGCCCGCCGCGCCGTCCCGGTAGACGGTCGCCTCGTGGTCCTGGAAGGCGGTGAAGACGTGGGTGCGCTCCTGGTGGACTCGGCCGTCGCGGTTCAGCCGCTTGTTGATGCCGACGGTCCACTTCATGTGGTCGTCGTAGCGGCCCTCCGTCACCCAGTACGTGGACAGATAGCACCCCGCGGTGACCGGCTCGGCGATCGCTGACTTCTCGGGGTAGCGCAGGAGTTGCAGGTCCCGCGTGGCGACCCAGCGGCGCCCCGCGTACATCCAGGGCATGGCCATCGCGCCGGCGTAGTAGTGGTCGTCCTCGTACCAGCGGTTGTACGCGAACTCGTGTCCGGGGTGCGGCTCGACCATGGTGATGAGGGCGTGTCCCGGGCGCACGCCGTAGGGCCCGACGGCGGCCAGTTCGGCGTACACGTCACTGCGGGTGGCTTCACTGCGGGTGGCTTCACTGCGGGTACCTGCACTGCGGGTGTCCCCACTCCGGCTGTCTTCACTGCGGGTGGCCTCTCCCATGCCTCTCCCCTGCCTCTCTCTTCCGTCCTCCTGTGGCCGCCCATACTCTGACGGCCCGTCAGGAAAACTGCCAGAGCCGGGAGGGCTCCATGCCGCCGTCGCTGTCGTCACCGTCGCCGCTCCTCGGAGGAAAGACCGTCGTCGTATCGGGGGTCGGGGCCGGACTCGGCCACCAGGTGGCGGCGGCCGTGGTGCGGGACGGGGGCAACGCCGTGCTCGGTGCGCGCACGGAGGCGAATCTCGCCAAGTCCGCCGCAAGTATCGACCCCGGGGGCGCGCGCACCGCGTACCGGGCCACGGACATCACCGACGAGCGGCAGTGCGAGGCGCTGGCCGCGCTGGCGCACGACCGCTTCGGCGGGATCGACGCCGTCGTCCATGTCGCCGCCTGGGACAGCCACTTCGGGGGCCTGGAGGACGCGGACTTCGAGACCTGGCGCGGTGTGGTCGACGTCAATCTGCTCGGCACGCTGCGGATGACGCGGGCGTGCCTGCCGGCACTGAAGGAGCGGGGCGGGTCGGTGGTCTTCGTCGGCACGCAGTCGGCGGTGGCGGCGCCCTCGGAGGTGCGTCAGGCGGCGTACGCGGCGTCGAAGGGGGCGCTGACCTCCGCGATGTACTCCCTCGCGCGGGAGCTCGGACCGCATCGCATCCGCGTCAACACGGTGCTGCCGGGATGGATGTGGGGGCCGCCGGTCGAGGCGTACGTCCGGTTCACCGCGGGGTCCGAGGGGGCTCCGGAGGCGGAGGTGCGGGACCGCCTCACGGCGCGAATGGCTCTGCCGGACCTGGCCACGGACGGGGATGTGGCGGACGCGGTGGTGTTTCTGGCGTCGGAGCGGGCGCGCTCCATCACTGGGCAGTCTCTTCTGGTCAACGCGGGGGAGGTGATGCGGTGACCGAGTCTCCGTGCGCTCCGAGTGGTTCACCCATGTGAACGTGAATCAGAAAAAAGAACGATTTTGCCTGCTCTTGACCCTACCCCCAGTTGTCGCCGACGTATGCCCGAACCCACGATGAGCACGCACTTCCGGGTCGTTCACGTCTTCCACGGCCGGTACGGGCGAAGTGCGAGCCATTATGCGCAGTTCACCAGGCCGACCCCTGGAGGGCCATATGAACAGTCTCGACTGGGCCGTGCTCATCGGCTACTTCGGCGTGATGGTCGCGATCGGCGTGTGGTCCCACAAGCGGGTCGACAACGTCAGCGACTTCTTCACCGCCGGCGGCAAGATGCCCTGGTGGCTGTCGGGCATCTCGCACCACATGTCGGGCTACAGCGCGGTGATGTTCACCGGGTACGCCGGGATCGCGTACACCTACGGCGTGACGTCCTTCGTCACCTGGTCCTTCCCCATCGCGCTCGGCATCGCCATCGGCGCGCGGCTCTTCGCGCCCCGCATCAACCGGCTGCGCTCACGGCTGCACGTGGCCTCACCGCTCGAATACCTCAAGAACCGCTACAACCTGAAGACGCAGCAGGCGCTCGCCTGGTCCGGGATGCTACTGAAGATCGTCGACGTGGGCGCCAAGTGGGCCGCCATCGCGACGCTGCTCGCCGTCTTCACGGGAGTGTCGCTGAACCAGGGCATCCTCATCACCGGAGTCATCACCGCGATCTACTGCACCATCGGCGGCCTGTGGGCGGACGCGCTCACCGAGCTGGGGCAGTTCATCATCCAGCTCTTCGCGGGCATCGCGATGTTCGTGGCGGTCGTGGCCGAGCTCGGACCGCACGGCGGGTTCTTCGGCGTCTGGGACGAACCCGAGCTGGCGGGCCACGCGAAGCCGCTGGTCGGGCCGTACGGCACGGTCTTCCTGCTCGCGTTCCTCTTCATCAAGCTCTTCGAGTACAACGGCGGCATGCTCAACCAGGCGCAGCGCTACATGGCGACCGCCAACGCCAAGGAGGCCGCCCGGTCCGCGAGGCTCTCCGCCGTCCTGTGGCTCGTCTGGCCGCTCGTCCTCTTCTTCCCCATGTGGATGTCGCCGCTCCTGGTCGACGCCAAGAAGCCCGACGGCTCGGACGCGTACGCCCTGATGACCGAGCAGCTGTTGCCGCACGGCCTGTTGGGGCTCGTCATCGTCGGCTTCTTCTCGCACACCATGGCGATGTGCTCCTCCGACGCCAACGCGATCGCCGCCGTCTTCACCCGGGACGTGGCACCCGTCCTCTCCGCCAGGGCGAAGGTCTGGTCGGAGCGGACGGGCCTGCTCGCCGCCCGCCTCACCACGGTGATCTTCCTGGGGCTGTCCATGGCGGTGGCGACGCAGGTCAACTCCCCCACGTTCAAGGACATCATCACGGTCGTCATCAAGTGGGTCGCCGGTCTGATGGGGCCGATCGCGATCCCGATGATGCTGGGTCTGCTGCGCACCTTCCGCAAGTCCGGCCCGACCGCCGCGCTGACCAGCTGGGGCGCCGGTCTCTTCGCCTTCTACCTGGTCAACTACCCGATCGACGACGCCGTCGCGGGCGGCGTGGCCCTCCAGTACCAGGTGTCGATCCCGCTGGCGGTCTCGCTGGTCCTCTACATCGTCATCGGGTACGTGAAGCCGGAGGACACCCCGGAGCGGGACGCGCTCATCGAGCGGATCAACACGGATGACGACGGCCCGGCCGGCTCGGCGGGTTCCGCGGGCGCGGCGGCCGTGCCCGCCCCGGCCCCGGCCCCCTCGCCTCAGCCGCGCGGATAGCGGGCCAGCCAGCCCGGCGCGGACACGGCGGGGCCGTGCAGCGCCGGGCCCTGGGTCATCTCCATGGCGAAGTCGTCCGCGAGCTCCAGGACCGTGGGCCTGCCCTCAAGCTCCGTGAGCCAGCCCGGCGGCAGCGCCGTCTCCCCGTGCAGCGCGCCGAGCAGCGCCCCGCACAGCGCCCCCGTGGCGGACGACGGCCCGCCGTGGTTGACGGCCAGGCGCAGCCCGTGCCGGATGTCCTCGCCGACCAGGGCGCAGTACACGGCGACGGCAAGCGCCCCCTCGGCCGTGCCGTCCCCCAGCAGCTCCTCGGCGCGCGCCGCCGTGGGCATGCCCTGGCGTACGGCGCCCAGCGCGTGCCGCAGGGCGTCCGCGACGGGCGGGTGGCCGGGGTGGGCGGCGAGCAGGGCCAGGGTCCGCTGGATCGCGCCGTCGAGGGACTCCCCGCGGGCGAGGCCGTGGACGATGACGGCGTGCGCGCCGGCCGCGAGGTAGGCGGTGGGGTGGCCGTGGGTCTGGACGGCGCCCTCGACGGCGAGCTGGAGCACGAGCTGCGGCTCCCAGCCGACGAGGAGGCCGAACGGCGCGGACCTGGCGGCGGCCTCGGGACCGCGCTCCTCGGGGTTCTTGGGTCTCTCCAGGGTGCCCATGACGGCGTTGCCGAGCCCGAGGAGGCAGGCGCGGGACGGGTCGCGGCGGGAGTAGAGCCACTCCTCGCGGGCGAGCCAGCCGTCCTCCTCGCGCCGCTCGTCCGGCCCCCAGTCGCTCTGGGTGGCGGCCCAGCGGCGGTAGGCGCGGTGCAGGTCGGTCGGCGGGTGCCAGGCGCCGGTGTCGCGGCGCACCTGGGCGCGTATGAGTCCGTCCACGGTGAACAGGGCGAGCTGGGTGGCGGCGGTGACGGCGCCCCGTCTGCCGTACGCGGGCGCGGGCTCGGTGAGGCCTTCGGTGCCGTGCGCCGTGCGTATCGCGTCGAGGGAGAGTCCGTCGAGGGGCGCCCCGAAGGCGTCGCCGACGGCGGCCCCGAGGAGCGTGCCGCGCACCCGGCTGCGGAAGTCCTGCTGCTCGGCGCGGCCCCAGACACCGGTGGCTGCTGCTGTGCCCACCGGACCTCCCTCCGTGCCTCGACCCGTTGCGACTGCGCAGCACTGTAATCGAACGGGAGCGATCGATTCCGGCGGCAAGGGGTATGCGGTAAGACGCCCCTGAGGTCCCCGAGGTCGCTTTTGAACGACGTTCACCGGAGCTTCGCAAGTGCTACGAAAGGGCTGCGGGTGGACTGCCGAAGGGCTACGGAACGCTTGATTCCGGGGGGCCCAGGATGCGCTCCCGCTGCTCCCGCGCCCACGTGTACGCCGGGTCGGTCCGCAGCGCCTCGTCCAGTGACGCGAGCGCCTCGTCCGTGCGGCCGAGGGCTTCCAGGGACAGGGCCCTGCTGCCCCACGCCCACGCGTACCCCGGATCCAGGGCGAGGGCGCGCTCGTACTCGGCGACGGCCTCCTCGTGGCGGCCCGTGAAGCGCAGCACGTCGCCCCGCTCGCCCCGGGTGCCCGCCGCGTCCGGGGCGAGTTCCTCGGCGCGGTCGAGGTCGGCGAGGGCGCCGGCGGTGTCGCCGAGGGACTGCCGCACGCGGGCCCTGCGGGTCAGCGCCCAGGCGTAGTCCGGCCACAGGGCGATCGCGCGGTCCAGGTCGGCCAGGGCCTCGCGGGCGCGGCCGAGCGTGAACTTGGCCTGCCCCCGGCTGCCCAGGGTCAGCGGCTCCCGCGGGTGCAGGGCGTGCGCGCGGTCCAGCCAGGGCAGCGCCTCGTCCGGGCGGCCCATGCGACGGTAGGTCTCGCCGCGGTCCCGCAGCACCCACTCCGCGCCCGGAGCGGCCTCCTCGGCCGCGTCCAGGTGGCGCAGCGCCGTCTCGTACTCGCCGAGGGCGCGGTGGGTGATGGCGAGGCCGTGGTGGCCCCACGGGTCGGCGGGGTCCAGGGCGACGGCCCGCTCGTGGGAGCCCAGCGCCTCGCGCAGCCGGCCCAGGTGGAAGAGCCGCAGCCCGTGCGCGTTGTACGCGGCGACGCGGCCCGCGTCGTCCAGACCGGGGCGGGAGAGGAGGAGCTCCAGCACCGCGAGGGCGCCGGTCCGTTCGTCGGTGAGCGCGGTCCGGCAGGCGTCGGACCAGGCCCGCAGGTGCTCCGCGCCCGTGTCCTCGGCGGCGTCCGCCACCACCCCCGCCCAGGCGCGGGCCACCGCCGTGTCCGCGTGGCAGGCGTCGACCCCCTCGCGCAGGACGCCGGGCAGCGCGGCACGCGGCGCGGCGCACAGCAGGTGGTACAGCTCCTCGACGCACACCGCACGCCACTCGGCGCGCATCCAGGGGCGTCCCGGCTCGCCCCGGATCTCGTCCTCCAGCGCGCGGCGCCGCCGCTCGTACAGCCCCGCGAGGCGGGTGTGGACCGCGCTCCACAGCGCGGGCGCGGCGTGGCGGCGCAGGCGCAGCATCGGGGCGCGGACGACGCCGTGGTAGCGCGCCACTCCTTTGCGGTCGGACCGCACGAACGGCATGGTGCGCAGCCACGCGTACAGCTCCGCCGGGTCTACGCCGCCGCCCTCGCCGGTGGCGGCCCGGACGACCTCCTCGTCCAGGCGGCGGGGCAGCGCGCAGGCCAGTGCGGCCGCGCGGCGGGCCGGGTCCTGCTCCCACTTCAAGAAGCGCTCCACGGCCGTGGCGCTCGGGTCGCCCACGTCGTCGGGGGCCGCGGGGCCGCTCTCGGCGAGCGTGGAGACGAGCACGGGCAGGCGGCCCGTGAGACGCAGCACCTCGGCGACCACCGGTTCCTCGGTGACCCCCTTGGCGGTGAGCAGCTCGCGCGCCTCGGTCTCCGTGAAGGGCCGCAGGGGCAGGTCGGCGGCGAAGTCGGCGGCGCCCTGCCAGCGGACAGGGTCGAGGGACCGCTGCCCGGCGGTGACCACGACGGTGTGGGCGGGGAGTTCGCCGTACCGGTCGGTCGTCATCACGTCGGGCAGCCAGCGGTCGAGGAACGGCGCCGTCCGCTCGTACGTGTCGAAGAAGAGGACGAGCCACGGCGCGGTGTCGGCGGCCTCGGCCAGCTCCTCCAGGAGCACGGGGGTGAGCGCGCGCTCCGGTTCCAGGACGAGGCGGGCGTCCTCCTGGCTGCGGAAACGGGCCCGCAGCCGGTCGGCGCCCAGCGCGAGGCGGTCGGCGTCGACGACACCGGCGAGGGCGCCCACGACGGGGACCATGCCGAGGCCGACGACCCCGGCGCGGGCCGCCACGGCGCTGCCCGTGGACAGCGCCTCGGGCCCCGGCTCGCGCACGGCGGCCGCGACGGCCTCGTGACTGCGCTGCCGGTAGGTGGCGAGGGCCCGCTCCAGCCGCTTCAGCGTCCGGCCCTGCTGGGAGAATTGGGCGGCCACCTCGGCGAACACCTCGGGGATGCCGATCGCGCCCTCGTCCACGTACGCGACGAGGGCGCCCCGGTCGCGGGCCAGCTGCGCCATCTCGCGTACCAGCGACGTCTTGCCGACGCCCGCGTGGCCGTGCACATGGAAGAGGAAGCGGTGCCGGTCGTCGTCCGGCGGCAGCTCGAAGTTGGCCCGGAACAGGCGCAGTTCCGCCCGGCGTCCGACGAAGCCCGCCTGCCGTCTGCGCCGGATGAGCTCCTGCATCGAGACCCTCGCGCGCGCCATCCCGCACCTCCCCTGCCCAGTGGTCCTCGACCAGTCTCACGCACAGATGCGGGGAGAAGGGTGAACGACGGCTGTCCTCCGATGAACGTCCGCATCTCGTAACGGAGTTCCTGCGGTATACAACCTTCACTCGAAACGACCCGTCTCCCGTGACGCCACAGACGTTCCCCACAGGAGGCACCGTGCCCCGCCGCACCCTCATCACCGCCATCGCGGTCGCCGCGCTGACGACCCCCCTCGCGCTCTGCGCCACCTCCGGTTCCGCGTCGGCCGCGCCCGTGCCGCCCCGCACGCCGATGACCGACTTCAACCACGACGGGTACGCCGACCTCGCGATCTCCGCGGTCGGCGGCTACGAGGGCACGACGCCCGGCCGGGTCACGGTCGTGTACGGCTCGGCCGCGGGGCCCGACACCGCGCGTTCCAAGACCTTCGGCCGCGCCACGCCCGGTGTCCCCGGCGACCCGCAGGACGGCGGGCGGTTCGGGCAGGAGACGGCCGCCGCCGACCTCGACGGCGACCAGTACACCGACCTCGTCGTCGCCGGTTCCGACGGCGGCGCGGTCGTCCTGTGGGGCTCCGCGTCGGGTCTGTCCGGCGAGGGCAGCGCCCGGCTGCCCTGGCGGGGCGGGCACGTCACCGCGGGCGACTTCAACGGCGACGGCAACCGCGACCTGGTCACCGTCGACTTCGAGGGTGAGGCCGACCCGGGGGAGGACATCCAGGGGATGTCCCTCTCGTACGGCCCGTTCACGCGCGACGGCAAGGCGGCCAGCAAGCAGCAGGTGCCGACGAGCAGGACCTTCGGCCCGGCCGCGTTCGTGGTCGGCGACGTCACGGGCGACGGCGCCGACGACATCGTCTCCAGCCACGGCTTCGAGGAGAAGGCGCACGCCAGCCGGTTCTGGAAGGGCGGCAAGGACGGCGTGAGCACCACGTCGCAGCCGCTCGCGGCCTCCCTCGGCGGGGCGGTCGCGGACGTCGACAAGGACGGCTACGGCGACCTGATCGTCCGCGACATCGGCGACAACTACGAGGACATGCCGTACCAGAAGGGCACGATTCTCATCAAGTACGGTTCGGCGTCCGGGCCTTCGACGACCCGCACGGCGAAGCTCACCCAGGAGACGGCGGGCGTGCCCGGCGTCGGCGAGGAGGGCGACGAGTTCGGCTCCTCGATCAGCGCGGGCGACGTCAACGGCGACGGCTACGCGGACGTCGCCGTAGGCATCCCCGGCGAGGACATCGAGTCCGTCAGGGACGCCGGGAGCACCGTGCTGCTCAAGGGCTCCCGCGCCGGCCTGACCGGCACGGGCGCGCAGGCCTTCCAGCAATCCACGGCCGGGGTCCCCGGCGTCTCCGAGAAGGACGACACGTTCGGCGGCCAGGTCCTGCTGTCCGACACGAACAAGGACGGCGAGGCCGACCTGACGGCGACCGCCCCGCTGGAGGACGGCACCTACGCCGACTCCGGCGCCGCCTGGCACCTGCGCGGCTCCGCGAGAGGCCTGACGGTCACGGGCATCACGTCCTTCGGCCCGGCCGCGCTCGGCGCCCCGGACAAGAGCGTGCGGTTCGGCGACGTACTGGCCCGGTAGTCGTTTCCGGGCGGACTCCCTGGCGGGCCCGCCCGGCAGGCCCCTCGGTGTCCCATAAAATCGATGGCCAGGCCATGAACAGTACGTCACCTTATTGGCCTGGAAAATCGTTCAGCCTTTTCGCGTCAGCATTGCCCGCCCCTTGAGCCCGTCGACGCCGATTCCACCCAAAAGGGTGAGTTAATCAGCAGCGCTCCACGCTGACCTGCACCGCCGCCGGGCCCGGCATCCGTGCGCCACGAAATTCCCCTTGCCCCTATAGACGGTGCGACCCGGCTTCTGCCAGCCTTACTCATGTCGCAATAAGGGGCCCCGAAAGGGAAGCGGGAATGGCGATGGTAAGGACGCATCAGATTGTCCTGATCTCCGGCAGCATTCGCCGGAAATCATTGAACAGCCGATTGCTGTCAGTACTGGAAAGCATTTCTACAAGCCGTCCCGATATCGCTCGGGCCGAATTTCTCGATATTCGCCGGCTCCCTTTTTACGACGGCGACAAAGAGACGGAGAACGTGCCCGCCGAGGTGATCGAGGCGAGGCGGACGGTGGCGTCCTGCGACGGTCTCGTCATCGCGACGCCGGAGTACAACGGAGCGCCGTCGGGCGTCCTGCAGAATGCCCTCGACTGGCTGTCGCGTCCGTGGGGCGACAGTCCGCTGACCGGCAAACCTGTGGCCACGCTCAGCGCCTCACCCGGTGCGGGAGGAGCGCGCTGCGCCCAGGACCGGCTCCGGCAGATCCTGAGCCGTTCAGGAGCCGAACCCGTCGGCGAACCCCTCGCCGTCCCTCGCGCCGACTGGCTGTGGGACGCGGAACTCTCCGATGACCGTTCGGTGTTGGCCGGCAACCTGACGGACTTGCTGGAGACGTTGATCTCCGCCCGCGTGCCCTCTCCGTCCGCCTGACCGGTTCCGGCCGCCCCTTCAAGAGCCGCCGCCCCTTCAAGAGCCGCCGCCCCCTCAAGAGCCGCGCCCCTTCAAGAGCCGCCGCTCTTCAAGAGCCGCCGCTCTTCAAAAGCTGCTCCCCGTGCCCTCCGGGGAGCGCCCGATGCGCCATCCACCGGGTGGTGCACCCCGTACCGCCGACCCAGACAGGGAGGTGAGCTCCATGCGCAAGCCCGTCCGCTGCGACCCGTGGCCCTGGATCAGCTGATCCCGTGGGCGCTTCTGCCGCTGACCCGTGGTCAGCGTGTGCCCCGCCGATAAGAGGCGGCCGCCGTCCTTCGGGGAGTCCTTGAGGTTCTCCCCCTCGGCACGGCGGCCGCCTTACCGCATCGCCTCCGCCCCGTGCCCGGAAGGAAACACCGGTCGCCCATGGATCTCACCGAACGCATTACCCGTATCGTCCATCAACAGGGCCGTGGCCTTGTCGCCTCCGACGCGCTCGGCAACGTCCACCTGCTGGACAAAGACCTGAAACTACTGGCCTCCTCCGGTGCCACGTCCAGCGCGCAGGCACCGGCCGGCGCGCCCATCTTCGCGATGACCCTCACCGACCGGTGGATCATCACCAGGGACAAGCTCGGCACCATCTCCCGCTGGGACGCCGAGACCCTGCACCTGCTCGACCGGCTCGACGCCGCCGCCCCCTGCGACCGGGCCCTGCTCATGGACGGCGAGGAGCCGTCGCCCACCATGGTCCGCGGCATCGGCGTGTGGAACGGCAAGGTCTACCTCAGCAACGGCTACTTCCAGCTCCTGGTCCTGGACCTGGAGACCTTCGCCGTGGAACGCGTCCAGCCGTGGGACCCCAAGTTCGCGCGCCTTGAGTGGTTCTGCACCGACGCCCCGGAGGTGCAGGCGGTCGCCGACCGCAGCGGCCGGGTCTACATCGGCTCGCTCGGCGAGCTGGACTTCCCCGTCGTGAGCCAGGTCGACAGCTCCAACATCCACCGGCTGCTGTACGACCGCCGCCACCACCGGTTCTGGGCCACGCTCGACGGCGGCACCGGCGACGACCGGGGCATCCGCAACGGCGTGGCCACCGTCGGGCTCGACGGGCAGGTCCTGGAGCGTTCCCTCTTCGCCCGCAACGACGTGGAGGCGATGGCGTTCTCGCCGGACTTCTCCAAGGCGTACGTCGGCGGTTTCGACGGCGAGCTGCTCATCTTCGACAACACCGCGCCCGAGCTGCGCGTCGAGAAGCGGGTCACCGGCTTCAGCCACCAGATCTTCGACTGTGCCGTCGACGACGACGGCGCCGTCCACGTCCTCACGCAGGACGGGGAGATCGCCACGTTCGACCCCGAGGGCAACTACCTCAACCGGCTCGGCTACCAGCGCCAGTGTGCCTGGGACATCCGTCCCGTACCCGGCCACGACGGGCGGTTCGCGGTGGCGACGGACGACGGGGCCGCCCTCGTCGACGTGGTGGAGCCGTGCGCGGGGCACCCGGCGCTCCACCTGGCGGCCCACGACGCGAGCGGCTCCGGTTTCACCCGCCGCATCCTGCCGACCGAGGACGGCTGGTTCGGCATCGCCTGGCCGCGCGAGGTCTTCCGGGTCACGGGCGACACCCGCGCCTGGACCGTGGAGCTGCCGGACATCGTCCACACGCTCGCCGTGTCCCCCGACGGCACCCGCCTGCTGGCGGCCTGCAACACGGGCGGCATCGAGCTGGACGCGCGGACGGGACAGGAGACCGGCCGGATCGACGACCTGCCCGCCTCCGCCTGGGTGAGCGGCTATCTCGCGGACGGGCGACGCCTGCTCGGCACCCGCAACGGCCTCCTGCGCGCGTACGACGCGGAGGGCGCCGTCACGTGGAAGCTCGACCTGGGCGGCTACCCCAAGCGCCTGGACGTGGTCGGCGACGACCGCATCCGGGTGACGGGCTCGGGAGGGGTGAAGGAGTACCTCGCCGACGCCGAGAAGATGGACCGGCAGTTCGTCGAGCTCTTCGACAACACCGTGGAGACCGCCACCCTGATCGACGGCACCCTGTGCGCGGTCTCCTACGGCATGCAGCTCGGCGCCTTCGACTACGCCACCGGTGAACTCGTGGGCTTTGTCGAGGACTTGCCCGACTTCACCAAGAGCATCGCCTCGTTCCACGACTCCACCGGCGCGCCGGTGATCGTCGCCGGCGGCCGCGGCGGCTTCCTGCGGCTGTACCGCCTGGACCGCGCCAACCCGGAGCAGGTCCTGCGCCCCCTGCGCGAGCTGTGGCTGCCGCGGACCCGGGCGTCCGGCTCCTTCGACGTCCGAGCGGCGGCCGACGGCGCGGACTTCCGATGAACCGGGCCGGCGGGTCCGGGGATCGGCCCAGCGGCGTCCCCGCCGCCGCCGGCGCCCCGACCGCCCCCGTGGACCGGGAGCCCTCACCGTTCGCAGACCGTCGCTTCCGCGTCTTCGCCACGGGCAACGCGCTGAACAACGTGGGCGAGTCCGTCTACGCCACGGTGCTGCCCCTGATGGTCTACGACCTGACCGGCTCCCTGGCCTCGATGTCCCTGCTGGCCGCGGCCGTCCCGGTGAGTCTGGTCGCGGCGCCGTGGCTCGGCTCCGCGGCCGACCGGTGGGGGCCGCGCGTCCTGGTGGTGCCCGGACTGCTGGTGCAGGCGACGGGCGCCATCGTGATGAACCTGTGCATGGTGGCCGGGTACTCACCGACCTGGCTGCTGTTCGGCTGCGCGCTGCTGGTGGCGCTGGGCGGTTCCGCCTACCTCACCGGCTGGGTCACCGGCGTACCGGCCATGTTCCCGCAGTGCCCCGTACGCGCACGCGGCACGCTGAACAGCGTCTTCTTCGCCACCACCGTGGCCGGTCCGCTGCTCACGGCCGCCCTGTTGCCGTGGACCGGTTACGCGGGCCTGCTGTGGCTGAACATCGTCACCTTCGCGGCGCCCATCGCCGTATGGGCGATCGGCGTCCATCCCCCGCGTAGGGCGGTGAAGCCCGCGGGCCGGGCGCGCGCCGGGCGCGGGCTGCGCGAGGGATGGCGGGCCGTCAGCTCCGACCAGCGGCTGCTGACCATGACCGTCGTCCACGTCGCCCTGTCGCTGGTCTGCGGCGCCGGGCTACAGGCCCTGGTCGTCTACGACCTGCGGGACTCCTGGCAGCTGTCCGGCTCGGCGGCCTCGGCGGTGATCCTGGGAGCCAACTCGTGCATGCTGCTGGGCAATCTGCTGGTGGCCCAGCGCGCCACGTTCCGGCCCCGCCTGTCGTTGACGCTCGGCACGTGCCTGCGGGCCCTGACGCTCTTCTTGCTCATGGCCCCGCTGTGGCCCGTCTTCTTCGGTGCGCTGGCCCTGGGCGCGCTCGGCCAGGGCGCCGTGCTGAGCACGGTGGTGATGATGCGCGTGAAGTACCTGCCGCAGGAAGTACTGGGGCGCTCCTCGGGGCTGCTGTCCCTGCTGGCCGGCGGCGCGGCCCTGCTGTCGCCGGTCGTCACCCCCGCGCTCAGCCACACCCTCGGCGTCCGCGGGGCGTTCTGCGCCCTGGGCGTCCTGTCGCTGAGCACCCTTGTGTACCTGCACCGCACCTGGCGGGCCTGGGACGCCGCGGACCGGGCCTCACCCGCCGGCTCCCGCATGGCTTCAGCGGACGCCGCCCCCCGGGAGAGGACATGACGCTCATCGGACGCACCACCGACACCACGACGGAAGCGGTACGCACGACGACGACCGGCCTGCCAGGAGGAGCCGCGGCCGAACCCGCCACCCCCGTACCCGTTCCCGCACCCGCCACCCCCGCACCCCCGGAACAACTCAAGACGGCCGCGCGGATCCGCGCCTCCGTCCCCGTACCGGTCCGCTGCGACGGCCGGGTGCACCCCGCCACCCTGACGACCTTCCACGAACTCGTGGACGGCCGGGAGCACCTCGCCGTGCTGCTGGGCCCCGCCATCACCTCCGTCCCCTTGGTCCGGCTGCATTCCGAATGCCTCACCGGGGACGTGTTCGCCTCCGAACGGTGCGACCGCGGCGCCCAGCTGGACGAGGCGCTGAGCCGGATCACCGCGACCGGAGGCGTGCTGCTCTACCTGCGGCAGGAGGGCCGGGGCATCGGCCTGTACAACAAACTCGACGCCTACCGCCTCCAGGGCCACGGCCTGGACACCTACGCCGCCAACCGCGCGCTGGGGCTGGAGGAGGACGCCCGGGACTACACGGCGGCCGCGCAGATGCTCACCGCCCTCGGGCATCACGAAATCGACCTGCTCACCAACAACCCGGACAAACGGCTCCAGTTGGAACGGCATGGGGTCCGGGTCCGCTCCGTGGTGCCCACCGGGGTCCATATGACGGCGCACAACTCCGCGTACCTGAAGGCCAAAGCCACGATCACCGCGCACACGCTTTCCACGGAAGGACCGCAGACATGATCCGCCACCAGGGCCCCATCAGCGGCATCGCGACGCAGGGCGGCCGGTACGTGGCCACCGCCGGCTACGACAACCAGATCATCCTGTGGGAGGCCAAGACCCGGCGGCCCCTGGCCCGCGCGGTCCACGACCATCTCGCCAACCAGGTCACGTTCAGCCCGGACGGCCGGTATCTGCTCAGCTCGTCCAGTGACTACACCGCCCGGCTGTGGACGGTGCCGGATCTCAAGCTCCGAGCCGTGCTGTCCGACCACGACGACGACGTGGAGATGTCCGTCTTCCATCCGTCCCGGAAACTGCTCGCCACGGCCTCCCGCGACCACCACGTCCGGGTGTACGACTACGCCGGGACCTCGGTGGCCCGCTTCGCCGGTCATCGCGCCGACGTCATCTCGGTGGAGTGGCTCACCGGCAGCGACGAACTGGTCTCCTCCAGCGACGACGGGACGGTGAAGCGCTGGTCGCTGGCGACCGGCGGCCTCACCGCCGACATCGACCTCGACGGCGTCGAGACCGACACCATCGCGATCACCGCCTCCGGCCTGGTGTACGCGGGCAACGACAAGGGCGAGGTCGTGGCCCTGGCCGACGGCGGCACGCAGGCCTTCCCGGCGCATGAGGCCGGCATCAAACGGCTGGTGTGGAACGAGGAAGCGGCTTCCCTGGTCAGTCTCAGCTACGACCGGACCCTGAAGATCTGGCGGACCGGCTCCGCCGACGGCCGCCCCGTCCTGGCCCGCACGGCGGTACTGCCGGCACAGGTCTGGCCCCGTTCCTGCGCGTTCCTCGACCAGGGGACGCTGGTGTTCGGCACCTTCGGCTCCTCGTACGCCGTGTACGACATCGCACGCGACGCCTGGGACCTGGAGGGCGTCGAGCCGACGTCGGCGCTGAACGCGGTCACGGTGGCCGGGGGCCGTGTGTACACCGTCGGGGACTCCGGTGTCGTCCACACCGACGGCAAGTCCGCTGCCCGGACGGGAAGCCTGTGCAACTTCCTGGTCGCCGTCGGCGGACGCGTGCTGACCGGCGGCCAGCTGGGCAGGCTGTTCGACGCCGGCACGGGCGCGGTCCTGCTGGAGCACCGCTCGCCGCTGAACTGCGCGGCGGCCTTCGAACGGGACGGGGCTCCGCACGTCGTCGTCGGCGCGTACACCGGCGAGGGTCTGGTCCTGCGGGTCGACGAGGATGAGGTGCGGCACATCGCGACGCTGCCGCTGCACGCCAACGCCGTCAAAGGGGTCGCGGTCAGCGACGGAACCCTCTTCGCCGTGTGCGCGGACACGGCCGCCTCCTGGTTCCGCACCGACACGCTCACCGAGACCGCCCGGCTGGAAGGAGCGCACGGGCGGATCGCCAACGGCTGTGCCGCGCTGCCCGGCGGCCGCTTCGCGAGCGTCAGCCGCGACCTCAAGCTGCGGCTGTGGCACGGCACCGAGGCGCTGCCCCTCCCCACCCCGCACGACCACTCCATCAAATGCGTGGCCGCCTCCGCGGACGGCCGGCACATCGCCACCGGTTCCTACTTCGGCACCCTCGCCGTCCACGACACGGTGACCGGCGCCTGGCACGTCACCCGGCCCACGACCGCCGGGATCTCCAGCCTCCACTACGACGCGGCCACCGACCGCTTCCTGGCCACCTCCTACGACGGTGGCGTCCACGAACCGGCCCGCTGAACGGAGGAGTGCGATGCCCAACCCCCCGTACGACAACATCAACGCCCTCGAAGACCGCCAGGCCATGGGTCTGGGCAAGGCCTACAGCGACCGTCTCGACCCGCGCCGGATGCACCGGCAGTGCCGCCGCCTCACCGGTGTCGACCCCGCCGCGCTGGCGCAGGTCGCCGAGGACATCGCCGTCGCCCCCGAGACCCGCCTGGCGGCCGGCACCCTGCTCGCCCTGCACGGCGATCCCCGCATCGACGTCGACTCACCCGCCATGCTCGACGTCCCCGCCGGGAAAGTGCTCCTCGGGCTGTCGCGCCAGCGGGTGGACTCGGTGATCGCGGCCTGGCGGCACGTCGGGGTGCGGCGGGAGTGGATCGCCAAGGAGACACCCGAGTACACGGTGGACATCGCCGCGTTCCGTATCGCCCGCTATCCGGTCACCAACAGCGAGTACCGCGCGTTCCTGCTGGAGACGAAAGCGCCCTGGCTGCCCACCTCCTGGCAGTTCGGCGTCCACCCCGTCCACCTGGCCAACCATCCCGTGTGGACGGTCCCGCCGCAGGCCGCCGACGCCTACGCCGCCTGGCTGTCCCGCCGGACGGGGCGCCGCTTCCGGCTGCCCACCGAAGCCGAGTGGGAGTACGCGGCGGGCGGCGGCGACGGCCGCGAGTACCCGTGGGGGGACCACCTCGCCGCCGACGCCGCCAACACCGTGGAGAGCGGCCCGCTCACCACCACCCCTGTCGGCATCCATCCCGCGGGACGCAGCCCCTTCGGCGCCGACGACATGGGCGGCAACGTCGAGGAGTACGTCAGCGACGACTACCGCCCCTACCCCGGCGGACAGCGGGTCGCCGACGACCTGACGGCGGGCGGCCGCCCCTACCGCGTGGCGCGGGGCGGCAGCTTCACCCGCTACGCCGACCTCGCCCGCTGCCGCCGCCGGCACGGCTGGTACCCGAAGGCGGTGTACGCCATGGGGTTCCGGCTCGCCGAAAGCCCGGTGTGAACGCGCCCCAGGACCGAGCCGCCCCACAGGAGCACACCATGGCCGAACCCCCCGCCGACCTCACCCTCGGCACCATCGGAAGCACCCGCGTCATCGCCGCATCCCCGGCCACGGGCCGCGAACGGCTCGGTTCCGTCGACGACTTCGTCGCCACCCTCAGCGACTTCGACCGCCGCGCCCGCGTCTGCCTGACCGACCCCGGCACCACCGTCGACACGGCGCTCTACCTCGACTACGTCACCGCGCAGGTCATGCCCTGGACACGGGAGGAGACCGACGTCCTGGCCAAGGTGACGGCGGACGTCGACGCCCTGCTGACCGGCCGGTGGCCGGACCTGCTGCCGCCGGTCGTCCACCTGGTGAAGACCACCGGGCAGGAGGAGAGCCGCGCGGCGTACACCCGGCACACCGATACCGTCGTGCTCCCCGCCGCCAAGATCACCCCGGCCCTCGGCCCCGCGCCGGGCGGCGACCCGCTCTTCCCCCGCAGCACCACCACCGGCCTGCGCGACATCCTGCTCCACGAACTCTTCCATGTGATCAGCAAGAACACTCCGCGCCTGCGCGGGGCCCTGTACGGCCTGATCGGCTACACACGACTCGACGCGGCTGTCCCACTCCCCGACGTGCCCTGGCCCTCCCCCGCCTCTCCCACGACCCTGCCGGACCTCAAGGTCACCAATCCCGACAGCCCGAACCTGGACGTCTCCATCACGCTGCCCGTGCCGCCGGGTCCGGAGACCGGGGCGGGGGCCGAGCCGACCGAGCGTCCTCTGCTGCCCGTGCTCACGGCCAACGGCCCCTACCGGGGCGGGAGCTTCTTCTCGTACATCACCTGGTCCTTCTTCGCGCTGAAGCAGGACAGGACAGGCTGGACGGTCGACGAAGGGCCCGACGGCCGCCCGCTGTCGTACGTCATGACACCGGGCAGCGACCTGTGGGAGAGGTACCTGGAGCGGGTGGGAAGGAACGCCCAGGGCGAGCTGTTCCACCCCGACGAGGTGATCGCCCAGAACTTCGTCCCCGCCGCCCTGCTGCCCTCCTTGAGCCTGCTGTCACAGGTGGACCGGGTTCTCGGCGAGGCCTGATCAGCCGGTCAGTCGGCCAGCGGCAGCAACTCCGGCAGGTGCCCGTCCGAGGCCGCGGCGGCCCGCTGCCGCTCCTCGGGCACCGCGCCGTACAGCGTCGTGCGCGGCTTCGCGGGCCGCCCCGCGGCCTCCGCGATGGCCACCAGGTCCTCGATGGACCGGTAGGACCCATAACTGGAGCCCGCCATACGGGAGATGGTCTCCTCCATCAGCGTGCCGCCCAGGTCGTTCGCCCCGGACCGCAGCATCTCGGCGGCGCCCTCCTGGCCCAGCTTCACCCAGCTGGTCTGGATGTTGGGGATGTGCGGGTGCAGCAGGACCCGCGCCATGGCCGTGACGGCGCGGTTGTCGCGGGTGGTGGGCCCCGGCCGGGCGATGCCCGCCAGATAGACCGGCGCGTTCGTGTGGATGAAGGGCAGCGTCACGAACTCCGTGAAACCACCGGTCTCTTGCTGGATCGCGGCCAGCGTGCGCAAGTGGCCGAGCCAGTGCCGGGGCTGGTCCACATGGCCGTACATCATCGTGGAGCTCGACCGGATGCCCAGCTCGTGCGCGGTCTTGACGACCTCGATCCAGGTGGCCGCGGGCAGCTTGCCCTTGGTGAGGATCCAGCGGACCTCGTCGTCGAGGATCTCGGCGGCCGTGCCCGGGATGGAGTCGAGCCCCGCCTCCTTCGCGGCGGTCAGCCACTCGCGGATCGAAAGGCCGGTCCTGCTCGCGCCGTTGACGACCTCCATCGGTGAGAAGGCGTGCACGTGCATGCCCGGCACGCGCTCCTTCACGGCCCGCGCGATGTCGAAGTAGGCGGTGCCCGGCAGGTCGGGGTGGATGCCGCCCTGCATGCACACCTCGACGGCGCCCACGTCCCAGGCCTGCGCGGCCCGGTCGGCGACCTGGTCGAGGGAGAGGGTGTACGCGTCCGCGTCGGTCCGCCTCTGCGCGAAGGCGCAGAAGCGGCAGCCGGTGTAACAGACGTTGGTGAAGTTGATGTTGCGGGTGACGATGTACGTGACGTCGTCGCCGTTGACCGTCTTGCGGATGTCGTCGGCGATGCCGCAGAGCGCGTCGAGCGCGGGCCCGTCGGCGTGCAGCAGGGCCAGCGCCTCGTCGTCCGTGAGCTTCGTCGGGTCGTCGGCGGCCGTGGCGAGGGCGGCGCGCACATCGCCGTCGATGCGGGACGGCATCATGCCGGGCGCGGCCTGCTCCCGCAGGGCCTCCCAGTCGCCGTACACCTCGTCGAAGTCCTCCCGCCGGTCGGCGGTGCGGCCGTCCGTGTCGATGGTGCGGTGCAGGTCGGTGCGGCCTGACGACTTGGTGGCGACGTACCCCTCGTCGGGCTCCTGCCAGGGGCGGCCCTCGACGGGGGCGTCGGGGCGGGCGAGGCCGGTCTCCGGGTCGGCGAGGGCCCGCAGGTGCGGAAGGAGCCGCGGGTCCAGCCACGGCTCGCCGCGCCGTACGAACTCGGGGTACACGCACAGCCGTTCGGCGAGCGTGAAGCCGGCAGCCGCGGACCGTGCGGCCAGCTCGTCCAGCTTCGGCCAGGGCTTCTCCGGGTTGACGTGGTCGATCGTGACCGGCGAGACGCCGCCCCAGTCGTCGATGCCGGCGCCGATCAGCCGCTCGTACTCCCCCGCGATGAGGTTCGGCGGCGCCTGGATGTTGCCCGCGGGGCCCATGATGTGCCGGGCGACGGCGATCGTGGCGACGAGGTCGTCGATCTCGGCGTCGGGCATGCCGCGCATCGCCGTGTCCGGCTTGGCGCGGAAGTTCTGGATGATCAGTTCCTGGATGCCGTGGTACGAGCGCGCCACGCGGCGCAGCGCGAACAGCGACTCCGCCCGCTCCTCGTACGTCTCGCCGATCCCGATCAGGAGCCCGCTGGTGAAGGGGACGGACGAACGCCCCGCGTCCTCAAGGACCCGCAGCCGTACGGCCGGTTCCTTGTCGGGCGAGCCGTAGTGCGGCTGCCCGGGCTCGCTCCACAGCCGCTCGGCGGTCGTCTCCAGCATCATGCCCATGCTGGGTGCGACGGGCTTGAGCCGCTGGAAGTCCGTCCAGGTCATGACGCCCGGGTTGAGGTGCGGGAGCAGCCCGGTCTCCTCCAGGATGCGGATGGAGATGGCACGGACGTACGCGATGGTGTCGCCGTACCCCTCGGCCTCCAGCCACTCGCGGGCCTCCGGCCACCGCTCCTCCGGCTTGTCGCCGAGGGTGATGAGGGCTTCCTTGCAGCCCAGTTCGGCGCCGCGCCGGGCGATGTCGAGCACCTCGTCGGGGGACATGAACATGCCGTGGCCGTCGCGGCGCAGCTTGCCGGGCACGGTCACGAAGGTGCAGTAGTGGCACTTGTCGCGGCAGAGCCGGGTGAGCGGGATGAAGACGCTCTTGGAGTACGTGATGACGCCGGGGCGGCCCGCCGCCTCCAGGCCCGCGTCGCGCACCCGGGCGGCGGACGCCGCGAGGTCGTCGAGGTCCGCGCCGCGCGCCTGGAGCAGGACGGCGGCCTCGCTCACGTCGAGCGCGACACCGTCCCTGGCCCGCCTGAGCGCGCGCCGCATGGCGTTCGCGGTGGGTCGTCCGGCCTCGTCGGGCTGCGCGCTGTTGGTCATGTCTCCGAGCATACGAGCGACAACACGTGACCTGGGCGGATACTTCCGCCCCGTACGTTCACGGGCCCCGGGGTCACGACCCCAGCTGCCGCCGCGCCGCGTCGAGCGCCGCGCACACCCGTTCCTCCCCCGCGGCCGGCAGCTGCACGATGACCTCGTCGACGCCCAGCTCCGCGTAGTGCGCGAGCTTGCCCGCCTCGGGGGCCACGGCCGTCAGCGCCACATACAGGTCGGCCCTCTCGCGCCCCGCATCGGCCCACGCCGTGCGCAGCGCGGGCAGCGCCTCGCGCAGTCCGCTGCCGCCGACGGGCATCCAGCCGTCGGCGTACTCCGCGATGTGCGCGAAGAGCCCCGGCCCGGCGGCGCCGCCGATGAGGGTGCGGGGCCCGTGGAGCGGCCCTTTCCCGGGCCGCTTGCGGGGCGCCCGCCGGGGCTTCGGATGGACCTCGCTGGCCCGCACCGACCCGAATTCCCCTTCGTACTCAGTCGGTTGTTCGGCCCACAGGGCCCGCATGAGCGCCATGCGGTCCCGTACGACGGCCCGCCGGTGGGGCCACGGGACGCCGTGGTCCTCGGCCTCCTCGCGGTTCCAGCCGTAGCCGATGCCGAGGGTGACGCGGCCGCCGGAGAGGTGGTCGAGGGTCGCGACCTGCTTGGCGAGGTCGATGGGGTCGTGCTGGGCGACCAGCGCGATGTTCGTGCCGAGGGTGATCCGCTCGGTGACGGCGGCGGCCTGGGCGAGCGCCATGAAGGGGCTGAGCATACGGGCGCACTCGGGCGGCAGCTCGCCGCCGGGGTAGGGGGTCTGGCGGGGCACGGGGATGTGGGTGTGCTCGGGGAGGTAGAGCCCGTCGAACCCCCGGCCCTCCAACTCTCGGGCCAGCGGTATCGGCCCGATGGTGCCGTCGGTCATGTACAGCGTCGCGGAGATGCGCACGGTGCCTCCGAGTCTCGGCGTTCGGTCGCCCCCATCGCCCCTTTCCTATCCGCGGAAAGTCGGTTGGTCCATGGCCAGGGCATTACTACGCTGACGCCGGTGAACAGACGACGGCAGAAGAAGCTGACCGGCCGCCTGGTGTTCGCCGCGCGGCTCGGCGAGACGGCGGCCGTCGCCTCCCTGCTGCGCGCCGGGGCCGACCCGCGCCTGCCGGACGGCGAGGGCACGACTCCCCTGTACGCCGCCTCCGTGCACGGCGACGCCGAGGCGGTCCGGCTCCTGCTGCGGGCCGGCGCACCGCCGGACGCCGAGAGCGGCCACGGCTCCGAGGGCACACCGCTGTGCGGCGCGGCGTGCTGGGGCCACGTCGACGCGGTGCGCGCACTGCTCGCCCACGGCGCGGACCCCACCCTCCCGGAGGACCACGGCACGGGCTGGACCCCGCTGCGCTGGGCCCGGGGCGGCCCGCATCCGGAGACGGAGGCGGCGCTGCTGGCGGCGGGGGCCACCGCCTAGGGCCCTGCGCCAGGAGCCCGGCGGGCCTCTCGGCCGATGACCTGGGCGGCGATCGGCCGCCGCCTGACCCGGGGCGGGGAAGAAGCCGCCGTCCATCGGGTGTAAGCCCGTCAATCTTCTTCCCTTGGCGCCCGGTTCACGGCTCAATACCAGGGTTGCACGCACCGCCCACGTCACCACCGACACCCTGGGAGCCGCAGCATGTGTGAGGACCACCCGCAGCACGGCGGAATGAACCGGCGCGGACTGTTCGTGGCGGGAACCGCCGCCGCCCTCACGTTGAACGGCGTGAGCTTCGCGAGCGGCGCCGAAGGGCGCGTCCCGGCCCAGGCGCGGCAGGGCACCCGGGAGACCAGGACCGTCCACGGGACCCTGCCGCCGGGCGCCCCCGACTTCGTCTACCTGCCGCTGGAGATCCCGGCGGGCGTCAGCGAGCTGCGCGTCGCGTACACCTACCAGAAGCCGCCCGTGCCCGCGGGGACGCAGGGCAACGCCCTGGACATCGGCATCTTCGACGAGCGCGGCACGGACCTCGGCGGCAAGGGCTTCCGCGGCTGGTCCGGCGGCGCCCGCACCGAGTTCTTCCTCCGCGCCGACGACGCGACGCCCGGCTACATCCCGGGCCGCGTCCGTCCTGGCACCTGGCACATCGCGCTCGGCCCCTACACGGTCGCCCCCGAGGGCCTGCCCTACGAGGTGACGATCACCCTCACCTACGGGGCCCCCGGCAGCGCCCCGAGGCCCACCTATCCGCCGGAGCGCGCGAAGGGCCGCGGCCGCGCCTGGTACCGCGGCGACTGCCACCTGCACTCCATCTATTCCGACGGCCGCCGCACCCTCGCCGAGATCGCCGCGCTCGCCCGCGCCGCGGGCCTCGACTTCATCAACAGCTCCGAGCACAACACGCACTCCGCGCACGCCCACTGGGCCGAACACGCGGGCGACGACCTGCTGATCATGCTGGGCGAGGAGGTCACCACGCGTAACGGCCACGTGGTGGCGCTCGGCACGGACCCGGGCACGTTCGTCGACTGGCGCTACCGCGCCCGCGACAACCGCTTCGGCAGATACGCGCGCACGATCCGCGACGCGGGCGGCCTCGTCGTCCCCGCCCACCCGCACGCCACCTGCGTCGGCTGCAACTGGAAGTTCGGCTTCGGCGAGGCGGACGCCGTCGAGGTGTGGAACGGCCCGTACACGCCGGACGACGAGGTGTCCCTCGCCGACTGGGACAGCATGCTCGTGGCCTCCGTACGCGGCGGGAAGCCGTGGATCCCGGCGATGGGCAACAGCGACGCGCACCGCGACCCCGACCGGATCGGCGGCCCGCAGACGGTGGTCCTCGCCGACGACCTGACCCGCGACGCCATCCTGGAGGGCCTGCGGCGCGGCCGCTCCTACATCGCCGAGTCCGCGTCGGTGGAGTTGTCCTTCTCCGCGGCGGGCGGCCGGGGCCACCACGCGGGCATCGGCGAACGCCTGTCCGTGGACCGCGACACCCCGGTCACGGTCCGCCTGGACGTCAAGGGCGCCCCCGGCTGCACGGCCCGCATCGTCACCGACCAGGGCGTCCTGCACACGGCCCCCGCCCTCCCGGCCTCCGGCACGGGCACGGTGGAGTGGCGCACGACACCGTCGTACGCGGCCTACGTCCGCGCGGAAATCCGCCACCCAACGACGACGCCCGCGCTGCCGGGGGCCTTGAGGGGGTTCACGAACCCGATTTTCCTGGGGCGCTGACCTCGGCGGGGTGCTCGCGTCGGCCGGCCGGCGACGGCAGGCCAAGCTCGGTGGGGGCGGGTGGGCGCCCCCACCAGGACGCTCAGCCGCCCGGCCACACGATCGACTGGAGTTCGCTGTACGCGTGCAGGGCGTACGAGCCGACGTCACGGCCCACGCCGCTCTTCTTGAAGCCTCCGAACGGGGCCTCCATGTTGCGGCCGATCGTGTTCACGCCCACGCCGCCGGTGCGGAGGCGGCGGGCCACGCGGAAGGCGCGGGCGATGTCGGCGGACCAGACGTAGTCGATGAGGCCGTAGTCGCTGTCGTTGGCGAGGGTGATCGCCGTTTCCTCCGCCTCCTCCGGTGTCGCGGCGTCGAAGGGGACGACGGAGACCACCGGGCCGAAGATCTCCTCCCGGACGACCCGCATGTCGGGGGTGCAGTCGGCCAGGAGTGTCGGGGCGACGTAGAAGCCGGTCGGGAGCGCCGGGCGCTCGCCGCCCGTGACGACGCGTGCTCCCTCCTTGCGCGCGACCTCGACGTACGCCTCGACGCGGTCGCGGTGTGCCGCCGAGATCACCGGGCCGACCACCGTGCCCGGCTCGGCCGGATCGCCGACCTTCAGATACCCGGCGTATTCCGCCAGCTTCTCCACCAGGCGTGTGTACGCACCCCGTTGGACAATCACGCGGGTCGGGGCCGTGCAGATCTGGCCGCTGTAGAAAGAGAACGTCGTGCCGATGCCGGCCACCGCCGCGTCGAGCCCCTTCTTCGCCCACGTCGTCGAAGACGATCGCCGCGCCCTTGCCGCCCAGCTCCATCAGCTGCCGCTTCATGGCGCGGCCGCAGACCTCGCCGATGCGCTGCCCGACCGCCGTCGAACCGGTGAAGCTCACCATGTCGACGTCCGGCGAGTCCACGGCGGCCTCGCCCACGGCGGTGTCCGTGCCGGAGGCGACGTTGACGACGCCGGGCGGCACGCCCGCCTCTTCCAGCGCGGCGGCCATCGCGTACACGGACAAGGGGTCCTGCGGCGCCGGTTTCACGACGACGGTGTTGCCCATGGCGAGGGCGGGCGCCACCTTGCCCGCCGGGTTCGCCCACGGGTTGTTGTACGAGGTGATGCAGGTGACGACGCCGACGGGCCGGCGCACGGCTACCGCACCCGTCACCGCCGCCGGTCCCATCGGCCCCGCCTCGGCGATCTGCGGCGGCAGGGCGGACTCGACCGGCTCCAGCGCGCCCTTCGCGTACCGCTGGAAGCGGGACACGGCCACGGCGACCTGCATACCGCGCGCCGTGGCGGTCGTCGCGCCGGTCTCGGCACGCGCGAGCTCGGTGTGCGCGGCGATGTCGCGGTGCAGGATGCCCGCCGCGCGGTCCAAGAGCGCGGCCCGCTCCTCGGGGGACGTGCGGGACCAGGCCGGGAAGGCGTCGCGGGCCGCGGAGGCCGCCGCGTACACCTGCTCGCGGCTCGCCTCGGGCGCGAGGCCGACAACCTCCTCGGTCGCCGGGTCGATCACTTCGTGGTGCCCGCCGTCGGGCTCGACCCACTCGCCGCCGATGAACAGCCGCCGCGCCCCGGTCACTTGGTGCTCACCGTCCTCGTGTCGCGGCCGGAGCGCAGCACCCGGCCCGGCACCGCACCCGTGACGACGTCCTCGCGGATGACCTCGACCCCGTTGACCCAGACCGCGTTGACGCCGATCGCCTTGGAGTCCAGGCGCGGGCTGTCGCCGGGGAGGTCGTGGACGAGGGTGGCTTTGCCCGCGTCGATCCGCTCGGGGTCGAAGAGGACGAGGTCGGCGTGGTGGCCCTCGGTGATCCGGCCGCGCTCGCGCAGCCCGAAGAGCTGGGCGGGGTCGTCGGTGAGCATCTTCACGGCCTGCTCAAGGCCGACCAGCTTGCGGCCGCGCAGGCAGTCGCCGAGAAAACGGGTCGTGTACGGCGCTCCGCACATGCGGTCCAGATGCGCGCCCGCGTCGGAGCCGCCCAGCAGGACGTCCTCGTGCCGCCAGGTCTCGGCGCGCAGGGCCCAGGAGTCGGGGTCGTTGTCGGTCGGCATCGGCCACAGGACGGTGCGCAGCCCGTCGGCGGCGCAGATCTCGACGAGGCAGGTGAAGGGGTCCTGCCCGCGTTCGGCGGCGATGTCGGCGACGACGCGGCCGGTGAGGCCCTCGTTCGCCGTGGAGTACGTGTCGCCGATGACGTACCGGTCGAAGCGGGCCAGGCGGCGGAAGACGCCCGCCTCCTTGCTGTCCGCGCGCCGCAGCATCTCGGCACGCACGGCGGGATCGCGCAGCTGCGCGATCCGCTCGGGCACGGGCAGGCCGAGGATGTCGCCCCAGCCGGGGATGAGGTTGAGGGCGCAGAAGGTACCGAGTGACATGTTCATCGGGGTGAGGATCGGCATGGTGAGGGCGACGACGCGGCCGCCGGCCTTGCGGGCGCGTTCACTCGGCACGAGCTGGCGCGGGACGCGTTCGGGGACGGCGGCGTCGATGGTGAGGACGTTCCAGTTGAGGGGCCGCCCGGCGGCCGCGCTCATCTCGACGAACAGGTCGATCTCGGCGTCGCTGAACTGGTCGAGGCAGCCCGCGACGATCGCTTCGAGCTGCGTGCCCTCGTGCTCGGCGACGGCTCGGGAGAGGGCGAGCAGTTCGTCGGGGCGGGCGTGGCGGGAGGCGACCGGCTGTCCGTCGCCGTCGGAGTGGGTGGAGGACTGCGTGGTGGACAGGCCCCAGGCGCCCGCGTCCATCGCGTCGTGGAAGAGGCGCAGCATCTCCTCCAGCTGGGCGGGGGTCGGCTGCCCGCCGACGGCGTCCGCGCCCATGACGTACCGCCGCAGGGCGCAGTGGCCCACCATGAAACCCGCGTTGACGGCGATCCGCCCCTCCAGGGCGTCGAGGTACTCCCCGAACGAACTCCACGTCCAGGGCGCGCCCTCCTCCAGCGACACCAGGGACATGCCCTCGACCTTCGACATCATCCGCCGCGTGTAGTCGGCGTCCTCGGGGCGGCCCGGGTGCAGCGGCGCGAGCGTGAACCCGCAGTTGCCGCCCGCGACGGTCGTCACGCCGTGGTTGAGGGACGGAGTGGCGTACGGGTCCCAGAACAGCTGCGCGTCATAGTGCGTGTGCGGGTCGACGAACCCGGGGGCGAGCACCAGGCCGTGGGCGTCCTCGCTGGTCCGGGCCTCCTCGGACACGGCTCCGGCTCCCGGTGCGGCGAGGACGGCGATGCGTCCGTCCCGTATGCCGACGTCGGCGACGCGGGCGGGGGCGCCGGTGCCGTCCACGACGGTCGCCGAGCGGATGAGGTGGTCGAGCATGGCGGGGTCCCTTCCTGTGCGGGCTGTGGCTGCGGGGCCTGCGCGGTCCTGCGGCTGCGGGGCCTGTGCGGTGCGGTGACCGCGGGGCCTGCGCGGTGCGGTGACCGCGGGGCCTGCGCGGTCCTGTGGCGGAGAAGCCTGCGCGGTCCTGTGGCGGAGAGGCCGACTGCTTGCGGGCGTGCTGGAACCCCGGCCTCCGTCCGGGAGGGGAGGCCGGGGTGGCTTCAGGGTCACGCTCCGGCGGCCTGCCGGAAGCGCGTGGTGCGGTGGACGGGGTCCGTGTCGATCTTCGGGATCACGTGCTCGCCGATCAGCTTGATCGTGTTCATCGTGTCCTCGGGCGTGATGCCGATCGGCAGCCCGAAGCTGAGCTGGTCGGCACCGGCCTGCTCCCACCGCTTGCACTGCCGGAAGACCTCGTCCGGGTCGCCGCAGATCATCAGCTCCTCGGCGATGAGCAGCTCGATGATCTCCTCGCTGTACGCGGGGAGCAGCTCGGGCCACTCGGGGATGCCCTCGGGGCGCGGGAAGGTGTCGTGGTAGCGGAAGAGCAGCGACTGGAGGTAGTTGAGGCCGCCGCCGACGGCGATCTCGACGGCCTCGGCGTGCGTCTCGGCGCAGATGGCCGTGGACGTCACCATGACGTTGTCGTTCACGAAGTCGCCGATCGCCGCGGCCTCCTTGACGGCCGACTTGTACGACTCGACGACCCACTCCATGTCGGACACCTTCTGCACGCTGAACCCGAGCACCCCGAGCCCCTTCTTCCCGGCCATCGCGTACGAGGAGGGGGACCCGGCGGCGTACCACATGGCCGGGTGCGACTTCCCGTACGGCTTGGGCAGGATCTTGCGCGGCGGCAGGGACCAGTGCTTGCCCTGGAAACCGGCGTACTCCTCCTGGAGCCACATCTTGGGGAACTCGGCGATGGTCTCTTCCCAGATCTCCTTGGTGTGGTTCATGTCGGTGATGCCCGGCATGAACCCGAGGATCTCGTGCGAACCGGCGCCGCGGCCCGTGCCGAACTCGAAGCGGCCCTCGGAGAGGTGGTCGAGCATCGCGACCTTCTCGGCGACCTTCACGGGGTGGTTGACGGGCGCGAGGGGGTTGAAGATGCCCGAGCCGAGGTGGATGCGGTCGGTCGCGTGGGCGAGGTAGCCGAGGTAGACGTCGTTGGCGGAGAGGTGGGAGTACTCCTCCAGGAAGTGGTGTTCGGAGGCCCAGGCGTACTTGAACCCGGACTTGTCCGCCTGGATGACGTACTCGGTCTCCTCGATGAGCGCCTTGTGCTCCGCTTCGGGGTCGACCTGGGCCCGCGCGGCGGGCACGTATCCCTGTACAAAGAGACCGAATTCCAAGGAGGTTCACCGTCCTCGTGAGGTTCTGACGGGCCGGACTCGTACACCGCGCGTCCTTTCTGACGGCCCGTCAGTTTGGGATGCGTCGACTGTTCCATCGGGCGGGCGGGGCGTCAATAGGTGACGTGCCGTCAGATAACGCTGACGCCGGCCAGCCAGCCGCCGTCGATGACGAAGGGCTGGCCGGTGATGTACGACGAGTCGTCCCCGGTCAGGAAGAGCGCGAGGGCCGCGATCTCCTCGGGCCTGCCGACCCGCCCCAACGGCACCAGGTTCTTGTACAGCTCCGCCACCGCCTCGCGGGCCGCCTCCGGGTCGGCCGCCGGGTCCAGCTGCGCGGGGTTGGTCATGGGGGTGTCGACCGCTCCCGGGCACACGGCGTTGACGCGGATGTTCCTCCCGGCCAGCTCCAGCGCGGCGACGCGCGTGAGGCCGAGGATGGCGTGCTTGGTCGCGGCGTACGCGCCGACGTACGCCATGCCGGTGAGGGCCGTGTAGGAGGCGGTGTTCACGATGGTGCCCCCGCCGGCCGCCGCTATCTCGGGGGCGACGGTGCGGATACCGAGGAAGCAGCCGATCTGGTTGACCTGGATGATCTGCTGGAACTCTTCCAGAGGGGTGCTGACCAGCTCGTTGAAGCGGAGGATCCCGGCGTTGTTGACGAGCCCGTCGACCTTGCCGAAGGTGTCCTTGGCGGTGGCCACGGCCACCTGCCAGTCCTCCTCCCGGCCCACGTCCAGGTGGACGTAGGCCGCCACGCCCCGCCCCCGCTCCTCGCCGATCTCCTTGACGAGGGCCTCGCCCCGCGCGTCGAGCACGTCCGCGACGACGACCTTGGCGCCCTCGGCGGCGAACAGCCGCGCCTCCTGCTCACCCTGCCCGCGCGCCGCGCCGGTCACGATGACTACGCGGTCGTCCAGCTTGCCCATGGGGGTGCTCCTCGGTCGACGGGGTGATGGTCACGGGTTGAGGTGGGGGGCCACCTCGGCGGCGAACGCCTGCATCTGGTCGCTGAGTTCGGCCCGGCCGCGGCTGCGGAAGCGGACCTGGATCTGGTCGACGCCGATCGCGTGGTACGCGCGCAGCGACTCGGCGATGGCGTCCGGCCCGCCGTGGAGCGTCCGGCGGCCGACGGGCCAGCTCGGCTCGCCGATGTACAGGGCCTCGGTGATCGCGCCGACGACGATCGGCTCCTCGATCCCCGCCTCCTCCCGCAGCCGCCTGAGCCGCGCGATCCGCGCGGGCAGCTTGTCGCGGGGGTCGCCCTGCGGCAGCCAGCCGTCGCCCCGGGTCGCCGCGCGGCGGACGGCGGCGGGCGAGGAGCCGCCGACCCAGAGGGGTACGCGGCGCTGGGCGGGGCGGGGACGTTGGCCGAGGCCGCTGAAGTCGTGGCACTTGCCGTGGTGCTCGGGGTATTCGTCCGGACCGAGCGCGGCCCGCAGCGCGTCGATCGTCTCGTCGAGGACCGGCCCGCGCCGCGCGAAGTCGACGCCGAGCACCTCGAACTCCTCCGGCACGTGCCCCGCGCCGACCCCGAGGATGAGGCGGCCGCCACTGAGATGGTCGAGGGTGGCGTACTGCTTAGCGGTGAGGAGCGGGTGACGCAGCCCCACGATGGCCACGTGGCTCATCAGGCGGACGTGCTCGGTGACGGCGGCGAGGTGGGCGAGGGTCGCCACGGGGTCGTACCAGGTGGTGCCCATGGCGGCGGCGAGGCGGCGGGGGATGGCGACGTGATCGCAGCACGCGAGGTAGGCGAAGCCCGCGCGGTCGGCTGTGCGGGCTATCTCGACGAGGTCGTCGGGGGTCGCTTCGACTTCCCAGGGCTCGGCGTAGAGGGAGCTCTGGGACTGGATGGGAAGCTGCATCCCGTACACGAGGGACGAATGCCGTTGCGGGGGCGGGGACATGGGTGGCCACTCCTGCCTTGGGGGCGACGGACCTGACGACACGTCACAAGCATGCCGCTGGCCATGGTGTCGCCTGACGGCCCGTCAGACAAGGGCCTCGTCACCCGCCTCCCCGAGGGGCCCGCCGCGCACGGGTACGCATGGCGGGCCGTGCGGGGTAGTCCGGGGGTCGGCCCCGATCCCGGTCCCGGTCGTGAGCCTGGGTGCGGGTCATGTGGGCGAGTTCCGCGACGCACGGGCCGCAGCCGTACAGGTCGCCCGTCGCGCCCGGCGTGGTCACCGAGCCGATCCACAGCACTCGCACGTCCCGGCGTCGGCAGTACAGCCAGCAGGAACCGGTCAGCCACCCATTCCCGTCGTCGGTCCGCGCGACGAGCGGCCACGCGTCGCGCCACTGACGCGCCATGGCCGGGACGAAGATCACGTCGTCGGCCGCTCGGCGCGCGGCCCGCCCGCGACGTGGAGGAACCCCCGGCCTTCTCGATCTCACCCGCCAGCTCTTCGTACTCCTGCCGGACGGAGGAGATCATCGAGCGGCACGCCGTGAGCACCGCCCCCGCCTCCCCGCGGCGCACCCGCCGCAGGGCGCGCCCCAGCCCGTCCCTCCCCTGCGGCGGCAGCAGCCCCGCGCGTTCCTCGATCACCTCGGCGATCTCCCACCCGAACGCCTCGGCGTACTCCGTGCATTCGGTGCGGGGCCCCGTGATGTCCGCCTGCGGGGCGCCGCACACGTAGATCACGCAGCGGAACCGTCCGATCCGCCCGGGCTCCTCCGGCATATGGGACGCGTCCGGCACCATTCCCGCCGCCGCGTCCGCCAGCGCCCGTCGCCGTTTCAGCTCGCCGCCGGTTCGCCCTGTGCGGTTACCGCTCCGCCGCGGCTCGTCTTCGGTACTGACCATGCACACATCGTGCCCAACCGAGCACCTACAGTGAAGAGATGGTCTATAGGGGCGGCCGAGGTCCCCCGGCCCCCGCTCGTACGCTCCGTCGGACCTAAGCGATCAGCGGTACGCCGATGAGTTCGCTGATGTGCCGCACGCGCGCCGTGGACACCTTGGCGAGGCGCTTGCCGATGACGCCCGGCAGTGCCTGGTGCTTGACCCACTCCGGGGCGTCGAGGCCCACCTCGATCAGCGTCTCCGCCGCCCGGTCGTGGAGACCGGCCGCGCACTGCGCGAGAGCGACGTCGAGTTTGTAGCGATTGCGGGCGAGTTTCGGCATGAAACGTGGCAACTCGGTGCGCCCCGCCAGCTGGAGGGCCTTTCCGTAGTTCCCCAGCGCGACGGCGATGCCGACCGCCTCGGTGTTCGCGGTGGTCGGGCCGAAATGCGTGCCGTACACGGTCTCGTCCCGACCGAGTCGAGCCGCAGCCGCGTGCGCCTGCGACAGGAAGTCGTCTGCCAATACGCCGTCACCTCGTCGGGACGCGGCCACCGCCGCGCTGATCATCAGACGTCCGTACGCCAGGAGTTGGGGTCGCGGAGACCTGCTGAACGACGGCTCGATGCGCAGTGCGGCACGCTCCGCGACGGCAACGGCTTGGGGAGCCTTGGCGCTCCGAAGGTGGAGCCAGGACAGGGTGGACTGTGTGATCGCGGCCAGTACGGCGTCTCCCGCGCTCGCCTCGATGTGCCGCGCGGAGGTGAGCGCGCTGAACGCGAGGTCCCGCTGGCCGAGCAGCATCGCGCTCGAAGAGGCGAACTGGTAGGCGCTGGTGAGAACCGCAGCCAGCTGTTCACGTTCATACCCCGTCGCCTGCCCGAACCGGGCGGTCCCTTCGAGCAGGACCCTGGCGAGGAGTTCACTCACCTCCACGAAGTCGCCCCGCCAATAGGCGGCACTCACCCGCTCCTGCACGCTCGACAGCTCGGACAGCGTGCTCGGGTCGCCGAGGCCGTCCCAGTCGCCGAGGGCGCTGTCATGCACTGCCTCGGAGAGCCGTCGCAGCGCGGCTCGCGTGCCCTGACTCATGCCCCGCCGCGGCGCCTGCTGCCCCAGAATCACCGACACGTCCGTGTTCAACGCGTGCGCCAGCTTCAGCAACGAGCCGATCGACAGCTCCCCCCGGTCCTGCTCCGCCTTCTGCACCAGGGCCAGCGAGAGCCCCGCCGCCTCGGCAAGCCCCTGCTGGGTGAGATCGCCGCCCCGCAGATGCTTGATGCGCTTGCCGTTCGTCAGATCCGCCCAGCTGCTCACGATCACCCCAGTGCGTTCGCTCCGGTTGCCCTGCTCCGATGGTAGGCGCAGAGCAGTCACCGCCCGGGGCGAACGGCCCGTACAACCACCTCCCAAGGGGTCACGCCCCCGGCCAGAGCCCCGCCTCCGTCAGGCCCAGCAACCCGATCGCGTTGCCCCGTACGATCCGCTCCACGACCCCCGCCTCCAGATGCCCCATCTGCGCCTCCCCCACCTCCCGCGACTTCGGCCAAGTGGAGTCCGAGTGCGGGTAGTCCGTCTCGTAGAGCACGTTCCCGACCCCGATGGCGTCGAGGTTCCGCAGGCCGAACGCGTCGTCGAAGAAGCAACCGAAGACGTGCTCGGCGAAGAGCTCCGACGGCGGCCGGTGCACCTTCTCCGCGACCCCGCCCCAGCCCCGGTTCTCCTCCCACACCACGTCCGCGCGCTCCAGGATGTACGGGATCCAGCCGATCTGCCCCTCCGCGTACATGATCCTCAGGTTCGGGAAGCGTTCGAACTTGCCGCTCATCAGCCAGTCCACCATCGAGAAGCAGCAGTTGGCGAAGGTGATCGTGGAGCCGACCGCCGGCGGCGCGTCCGCCGAGGTCGACGGCATCTTGCTGGAGGAGCCGATGTGCATGGCCACGACCGTCCCCGTCTCGTCGCACGCCGCGAGGAAGGGGTCCCACGCGTCGGTGTGGATGGACGGCAGCCCCAGATGCGGCGGGATCTCGGAGAAGGCCACCGCCCGCACCCCGCGCGCGGCGTTGCGCCGCACCTCGGCGGCGGCCAGCTCGGGGTCCCACAGCGGGATGAGGGCGAGCGGGATGAGGCGGCCGTGCGCCTCGGGGCCGCACCACTCCTCGACCATCCAGTCGTTGTACGCGCGTACGCCGAGCAGCCCCAGCTCACGGTCCTTCGCCTCGGTGAAGGTCTGACCGCAGAAGCGCGGGAAGGTGGGGAAGCAGAGGGCCGACTGGACGTGGTTGACGTCCATGTCGGCGAGGCGGTCGGGCACGCTGAAGGAGCCGGGGCGCATCTGCTCGTAGGTGATGACCTCCAGCTTGATCTCGTCCCGGTCGTAGCCCACCGCCGTGTCGAGGCGGGTCAGGGGCCGGTGCAGGTCCTCGTACACCCACCAGTCGCCGATGGGCCCGTCGTCCCCCTTTCGCCCCATCACCGGAGTGAACTTCCCGCCCAGAAAAGTCATCTCCTTCAGCGGGGCGCGGACGACGCGGGGTCCGCTGTCCCGGTACTTGGACGGAAGCCGGTCCCGCCAGACGTGAGGAGGTTCGACGGTGTGGTCGTCCACCGAGATGATCTCCGGGAAGCTCTCCGTGGTCTTCGCGCTCTCCATGGTCTCCATATGAGGCACGGTAGCGCCGATCTGACGGACCGTCAGCAAGGCGTACGCCGGCTCATGAGGTGTACGGGAGCGCGGCGGCACGCGGAACGGCGTGCGAGGACCCTGTGAGAGCCGTCTCCCACGGCTGACGCATCCGGCGTGGACAAGGCAAACTGGCGGGGTGCACGAACCGAGGCACGGCCGAGGCCGCCCGAAGCGGGGCCGCGGCCCGTCCGAGGCATGACCGAAGAAGGCACGACGCGGGCAGGGCAGGCCCGCGACCGGCAGGACTTGGGAACGGCAGGGCGGCAGGGGGAGCGATGGTCGATGTACCGCGAGTACCGGAGCAGTGGCGTCCGGCCTCGGGGAACACCCCCGGGGGACGGACCGAGGGGCACCCCCCGAGGTCCGGGCGTCACGCTTCAGCGTGCTCGGCCCGGTGCGCGCGTGGCACGGCACGGCTCAGCTCCCGACCGGTTCGCCCCAGCAGCGGGCCTTGCTGGCGGCCCTCCTGCTGCGGGACGGCCGCACGGCCACTGCCTCGGAGCTGATCGACGCCCTCTGGGGCGAGGAGCCGCCCTCGCAGGCACTGGCCGCGGTACGCACGTACGCGTCCCGGCTCCGGAAGGTGCTGCCTTCCGGTGTTCTCGTCAGCGAATCCGGCGGTTATTCGATCCAGGTCGCGGACGGCGCCCTCGACCTCGCCCGGGCGGAGGACCTCTGGGCGGCGGCCGAGAAGGCCCGCGGCGTGGGCGACCCCGGCCAGGCGCGCACGCTGATGAACCAGGCCCTCGACCTGTGGGACGGCGAGCCCCTGGCCGGTGTCCCCGGTCCCTACGCCGAGACGCAGCGCGCCCGCCTCGACGAATGGCGACTGCAACTGATCGAGTCACGCCTCGACATGGACCTGGAGGTCGGCTGTCACGCGGAGGCCGTCTCCGAGCTGACCGCCCTGACCGCCGCCCACCCCCTGCGCGAACGCCTGCGCGAACTGCTCATGCTCGCGCTCTACCGCAGCGGCCGCCAGGCCGAGGCCCTCGCGGTCTACGCGGACACGCACCGCCTGCTGGCCGACGAACTCGGCGTCGACCCGCGCCCCGGCCTCAAGGAACTCCAGCAGCGCATCCTCCAGGCGGACCCCGCGCTCGCCGAGCCCTCGGCGCCTTCCCCCGAGCCCACGGCGAAGCTCGTCCGCCCCGCCCAACTCCCGGCGACGGTCCCCGACTTCACGGGCCGGGCGGCGTTCGTGGACGAGCTGAGCGACATCCTCTCCGCCGCCGAGGGCCGCGTGATGGCGGTCTCGGCGCTGGCGGGCATCGGCGGCGTCGGCAAGACGACGCTGGCCGTCCACGTCGCCCACGTGGCGCGCACCCACTTCCCCGACGGCCAGCTGTACGTGGACCTCCAGGGGGCCGGGTCGAGAGCGGCGGAGCCGGAGACGGTCCTCGGCGCGTTCCTGCGGGCCCTCGGCACGGCCGACTCGGCGATCCCGGACTCCCTGGAGGAGCGGGCGGCGCTGTACCGCTCGATCCTGGACGGCCGCAGGGTGCTGGTCCTGTTGGACAACGCGCGCGACGCGGCCCAGGTCAGGCCGCTACTCCCCGGCATGGAGGGTTGCGCGGCCCTGGTCACCAGCCGGGTGCGCATGGTCGACCTGGCGGGCGCGCACCTGGTCGACCTGGACGTGATGTCCCCCGAGGAGGCGCTGCTCCTGTTCACCCGCATCGTCGGCGAGGAGCGGGTCACCTCCGAGCGGGAGGCCGCCCTCGACGTGGTGGCGGCGTGCGGCTTCCTGCCGCTCGCCATCCGGATCGCCGCGTCCCGCCTGGCGGCGCGCCGCACGTGGACGGTCTCGACGCTGGCCGCGAAGCTGGCGGACGAGCGGCGCCGCCTGGACGAGCTCCAGGCGGGCGACCTCGCGGTCAAGGCGACCTTCGAACTCGGCTACGGCCAGCTGGAGCCGCCCCAGGCCAGGGCCTTCCGCCTCCTCGGCCTCGCGGACGGCCCCGACCTGTCCCTGGCGGCGGCCGCGGCGGTCCTCGACCTCTCCCTGGAGGACACGGAAGACCTGCTGGAGTCCCTGGTCGACACGTCCCTGGTGGAATCGGCGGCACCGGGCCGCTACCGCTACCACGACCTCGTACGCCTCTACGCGCGTGCATGCGCCGAACGCGACGAACAGCCCCCGGGTGAACGGGACGCGGCGATGTCCAGGCTCCTGGACTTCTACCTGGCGTCGGCGGCCCGGGTCTACGCGATAGAACGCCCCGGGGACCGCACGGTGGACCACCTGGAGGTCACGGAACGGGCCGGCCTCGACTTCGAGGACGGCACCAAGGCCTTCGACTGGCTGCACGCGGAGGCCTCCTGCATCCTGGCGTGCGTCCAGCAGTCGCTGGGCCGTACGGAGCTGCGGCGGGCGGTCGACCTGCTCCTCGCCGCGAAGGACCTGGCGGAGTCGGGAGCCATCTCGCACCGGTACGAGACAGCGACGCGCGCTGCCTGCGCGGCCGCCACCGCGGCCGGTGACGCGCTCGCCGAGGGGCGGGCGCGGGTGAGCCTTGCCCAAGTGCTCAACAAGGTCGGCCGTTTCTGCGACGCCTCCGCCGAGCTGAAGCTCGCCGCCGCGCTCGCCACCGGTTCCCGCGACCCGTGGACCACCGGCAACGCCCTGAACGAACAAGGCATCGTCAACAACTGCATCGACCGGCCGGCGGTCAGCGAGACGCATCTGCGCGAGGCGATCGACGCCTTCCGTGCCGACGGCAACCGCCACAGCGAGGCCAGCGCCCTGTGCAACCTGTCCCGGGCGCTGCTCGCGATGGGCCGCGTCCACAAGTCGATCGACCTCGCCCGGCAGGCCATCACCATCTACACCGACCTCGGCGTCACCTTCCGCCTGGCCAACGCCAAGTACACCCTCGGCCTCGCGCTCAGCGACGCGAACCGGCACGCGGACGCCCTGGGCCAGCTGACCGACGCCCTGCAGATCTTCGTGGAGAACCGTCAGCGCCTGTGGGAGGGCACGACGCACTACCGCATCGCCCAGGTGGAACTCGCCGACGGCCGTGCGGCCCGCGCCGCCCAGCACGCCGAGCAGGCGCTCGCCATCGGCTGCGTCGGCGGCGAGTGGATGCGGGCCAACGTCCTGACGCTGCTGGGACGGTCGCTGGCGGACCTGGCGCAGCTGGACCGCGCGAAGGCCTGCTGGCGCGAGGCCCTGGCCATCCTTGAGGAAGCGCGCGCGCCGGAAGCCGCTCGGGTCAGGAATCTCCTCGATCCCACCACCGTCACCTGACGGCGCCCGGGCGACGTTCATCGAACGTTTATGAGCGGCTGCCACTCTCATGGAGTCGATCCGTCGCGTCGGGGGGCAGACGGGTCGCGAGGGCCCTGTGGTTAAGGTGAGCGGCCCAGTACGCCCGTTCGGCGGTCCTCGGGGGAGTCGCCGAGCGGGCGTAGCCACTACCGGACCCCCGGTCTGACCCAAGGAGTTGTCACATATGAGCGAGATCGACAAGAACCTCGGCATCACCACCATGGGCGAGGGCCACACGCCGGCCCCGCCCAAGGACGGCACCGTCACGACGCAGGGCGAGGGCCACACGCCCGCTCCGCCCAAGGACGGCACCGTCACGACGCTGGGCGAGGGCCACACGCCCGCCCCGCCCAAGGACTGAACCGCTTCATATCCCGACGGGGGATCGATCGGCCGCGGCGGCGCGGAGGGGGAGCCGTCGCGGCCGACGCATGTCCGGGTGGAGGGGGGCGGGCACGATGCCACGCCCGGCCGGGGACGGAATCGAACGTTCAGTCGTCCCGGTCAGTAGGGTCCACGACGTCGGAAGTCCGCCTGATCGACAGAGGAGTTCGAATGAGTCGCGCCAAGAAGTTGCTCGTCGCCTGCGCCGCGGTGGTCGCCACCGGAGCCGCCGGGGCCGCCGCCGCGCCCCCGGCCTTCGCCGACGGCCACACCCCGGCTTCCCCCTACGGTGCCCACGCGCCGATCACCGCACAGGACAGCCACGGGCCCGCGGCGCCCCTGGGGGACGGCCACACACCGACGTCCCCGAGAGACTGACCGCCGCGCCACCCCACGGGGCCGAGCCGGCGCTCGGCCCCGTTCCCGCGCACGCGCCTGCGCCTACGCCGAAGCCTCGGGCCGGGGCCCGGGGAATGGCACAGTCATGCTCAACGAGAACAACGCCCACCGCCGCCCCGGCGAGATGTCCGCCGCCGACGAAGAGGCCGCGCGGGCCGAGGCCGGCCGGATGGAGCCCGTCCTGAAGCGGCTGTGGAAGGGCGGGACGTGGGACCCGGACAGCGTGCGCGCCGCGCTCACCCGCGAGCTCGGGTACGAGGCCCGTAAGACGACCCGTAAGGGCAAGCTCCCTCGCCGGTGAGCCGGACGTGCGGGAGCCGTACGGGCGGAACGAGGACGGGCGGAACGAGGACGAGCGGAACGTCACGCCCGAGGGCGCCATGATCGGGCTCTACGTCGGGGACAGCGCCTGCGTCACCGCATTCGTCCAGAAGACCGACTACGGCGTCAGGACGAACGGCCGCTTCATGGAGACCGGTTGCGTCGAACCCCCTACGGGCCACTGAGCGCCCGGTGAGCGAGTAAAGCCGTGGACACGGCCCGCCGTCACCACCAATAGTGCCGCCATGACCTCTCTCGTGCGCCACCTCACGTTCGACTCCCACGACCCCTACCGCCAGGGCACCTTCTGGGCCGAGGTGCTCGGCGGCAAGCTCGCCGACGACGACTTCCCCGGTGACCCCGAGGCCCTGGTGGAGGGCGGCGGCGTCACGCTGCTCTTCGTCACCGTGCCCGACGCCAAGACCGTCAAGAACCGGCTGCACATCGACCTCCAGCCGCAGGACCGCACCCGCGACGAGGAGGTCGAGCGGATCATCGCCCTCGGCGCGCGGCTCGTCGACGACCAGCGGAAGCCCAACGGCCGCGGCTGGGCCGTGCTCTCCGATCCCGAGGGCAATGAGTTCTGCGTGGAGTGCGGTGCCGCCGAGCGGGCCGCCCTCACGGCCGAGGCGGCCGGCTGACCCTGTTGTTCTACGACTGGCTCACGCGCCCCGCAGCTCCCCCTTGACCACCTTGCCGCTCGCGTTCCTCGGCAGCTCCGCCACGAACTCGACGCCCCGCGGCACCTTGTAGTTCGCCATCTCCCGCCGGGACCAGGCGATGAGGTCGTCCGCCGTCACCACCGAACCGGGCCGCCGCACCACGTACGCCTTGCCCACCTCGCCGAGCCGCGCGTCGGGGACGCCGATCACCGCGACGTCCGCGACATCGGGGTGGAGGCCGAGAAGCTGCTCTATCTCGGCCGGGTAGGCGTTGAAGCCGCCGACGATGAACATGTCCTTGATGCGGTCGGTGATGCGGAGGTTGCCGTCCTCGTCGAGGACACCTACGTCCCCGGTGCGCAGCCAGCCGTCCGGCGTGAGCACGCGGGCCGTCCCGGCCGGGTCCTCGAAGTAGCCCCGCATGACGTGGTGGCCGCGGACGAGGACCTCGCCGGGATGGCCCGGCGCCAGCGTCCGCCCCGCCGGGGAGACCACCCGTACCTCCGTGTCCGGTAGGGCGCGGCCCGACGTCGAGGCGATGACCTCGGGCGGGTCGCCGCGCCGGCACATCGTGACGACGCCGCTCGCCTCCGAGAGGCCGTACGCGGTCAGGACCGTGCCCACCCGCAGCTCGCAGCGCAGCCGTTCCACCAGCCGGAGGGGGACGACCGCCGCGCCCGTCACCACGAGCCGCAGCGCCGACAGGTCGTGCCGGCCGCGCGTGGGGTGGTCGAGGATCGCCTGGTGCAGGGTGGGCGGGCCGGGCAGGACGGAGATGCGTTCGGCGGCGACGTTGGCGAGGACGGTGTCGACGCTGAAGACCGGCTGCGGGACCATCGTGGCGCCCCGCGTCAGGCAGGCGATGATCCCCGCCTTGTAGCCGAAGGTGTGGAAGAAGGGGTTCACGATCAGATAGCGGTCGCCCTCGCGCAGCCCCGCCAGCTCGCTCCACACGTCGTAGCAGCGCAGGGTCTGCGCGTGGGTGATCACGGCGCCCTTGGGGCGGCCGGTGGTGCCGGAGGTGAAGATGATGTCCGAGGGGGCGGACCCGTCCACCGACTCCGCCCGCGCGCGGACCGCCGCCGCGTCCACGCCGTCGCCGCTCGCCAGGAACTCCTTCCAGGTGCGAAAGCCCGTCGGCGCGTCGTCGGAGAGGACGACCACCTGCTCCAGGTGCGGCAGGCCGGGCAGCGGCCCGCTTCCCGTGCCGTCGGCCGCCGCGCGGCGCAGGGAGGCGACGTATGAGGTACCGAGGAAGGTGCCGGTGATGAAGAGGAGCTTCGCGCGGCTGCGGGCCAGGACGTAGGCGGCCTCCGCGCCCTTGAAGCGGGTGTTCAGCGGGACGAGGACGGCGCCCGCCGAGACCGCGCCGAGTGCGGAGACGATCCAGTCGAGGGTGTTGGGCGCCCAGACGGCGACGCGGTCGCCCGGCTCGACGCCGTTCGCGACGCAGGCGGCCGCCGCGTGCTCCACGCGCCGTCCTAGCTGTCCGTACGAGAGGCGGGTGCGGCCCTCCACTACCGCTTCCCGGTCGCCGTACCGCTCGGCGGCCGCCCGTACCAGCCCCGGGATACTGCCCCACCGCAGGTCGCCGCGCATCGCAAGCCCCTCCCACCGCAGTAGCTGACTACCCGTCAGATTACCGGTAGCCTGACGTGCTGTCAGCCGCCCGGACGCCGGCGGGCACCGGTCAGTTCCCCGTCTCCCGGAGGTGCCGTTTCCCATGCCCTCGTTCAAGGACGCTACAGCGATCGTCGGGATAGGCCAGACCCTCTTTGCCAAACAACTCCCCGACAGTGAGAAGACGTTGGCGTGCCGGGCGATCCTCGCCGCGCTCGACGACGCGGGCATCGCGCCGTCCGAGGTGGACGCCTTCGCCTCGTACACGATGGAGGAGACCGACGAGGTCGAGGTCGCCAAGGCCATCGGCGCAGGTGACGTCACGTTCTTCAGCAAGGTCGGCTACGGCGGCGGCGGTTCCTGCGCGACCGTCGGCCACCTCGCCTCCGCCATCGCCACCGGCCGGGCGAGTGTCGGCATCGCCTGGCGCTCCCGCAAACGCGGCAGCGGCCCCCGCCCCTGGAAGAACACCACCGTCCAGCTCCCCACCCCCGCCCAGTGGACCCGCCCCTTCGGCCTGCTCCGCCCCGTCGACGAGATCGCGATGCTCGCGCGCCGCCACATGCACGAGTACGGCACCACCCGCGACCACCTCTTCAACGTCGCGCTCGCCTGCCGCAACCGCGCCAACCAGAACCCCGCCGCGATGATGTACGACCGCCCGCTGACCCGCGACATGTATATGACGTCACGCTGGATCAGCGAACCGCTCTGCCTCTTCGACAACTGCCTGGAGACGGACGGCGCGCTGGCGTGCGTGGTCGTGTCGGCCGAACGGGCCCGCGACTGCCGTACCAGACCCGTGTACGTCCACTCCGCCGCGCAAGGCCTGCCCGCGCAGCACCACGGCATGGTCAACTACTGGAACGACGACCCGCTCTCCGGGCCCGCCTGGACGGCCGCCCGACACCTGTGGAAACAGGCCGACTTCGGCCCCGAGGACGTGGACGTCGCCCAGATCTACGACGCGTTCACGCCCCTCATCCCGCTCTCCCTGGAGGGCTACGGCTTCTGCGGGCGCGGCGAAGGCGGCGCGTTCACCGAGGGCGGCGCCCTGGAGAGCGGCGGCCGGCTGCCCATCAACACCGGGGGCGGCGGCCTCAGCGAGGCGTACGTCCACGGCTTCAACCTCATCAACGAGGGCGTCAAGCAGCTGCGGGGCACCTCGACGGCCCAGGTCCCGGACGCGGCGACGTGCCTGGTGACGGCGGGCGAGGGCGTCCCGACGTCGGCGCTGCTGCTGAGGGCGTCGTAAGGGGCCGTACGGGCGCCCCGTAAGGGGCGCGGGGCTGTATCAATATGCGGCTCCGCCGCGCGAACACGAGCAACCACAACGATCCCGCACCCGACAACAGACACCACACGGCAGACGCGCCCCCACTAAGGGGCCCGGGGCTGTATCAATATGCGGCTCCGCCGCGCGAACACGAGCAACCACAACGATCCCGCACCCGACAACAGACACCACACGGCAGACGCGCCCCCACTAAGGGGCGCGGGGAACTGCGCGAGCAACCACAGCCCGCCCGCACCCGCGAAGGAACCCGCCCATGGCAGACGCGACGGCGAAAGCCGAACCCCTCCTGACGCCCACCATCGACGACGACGGCGCCCCCTTCTGGCACTACGCCGCCCGAGGCGAACTCCGCGTACAAGCCTGCGCGGCCCCCGGCTGCGCGGAACTCCGCTTCCCGCCCCGCCCCTGCTGCCCCCACTGCCAGTCCTTCGACAGCGAGTGGCGCAGGATGAGCGGCCGCGGCCGCATCTGGTCCTACGTCGTCCCCCACCCGCCCCTCCTCCCCGCCTACGCCGCGCAGGCCCCGTACAACGCGATCGTCGTCGAGCTCGCCGACGCCCCGCGCATCCGCCTCGTCGGCAACCTCGTCGCGGCCCCCGACGCCCCGCTGAACTCCGTCGACCCCGCGAGGCTGCGCATCGGCGCGAAGGTGCAGGCCGTCTTCGCGGAGGTGGCCGGGATGACGGTGCCGCGCTGGGTCCTGGAGCGGCCGTGACACCGGCGGGCGCGCTGCGGACCAGCGCCGACAAGGACACGGGCGTGGCGGTCCTCACCCTGGACCGCCCGGAGCGGCACAACGCCATCGACCTGGCGACGGCGGCCGAACTGGCCGCGGCCTGGCGGCGGTTCCGGTACGACGACTCGGTACGCGCGATCGTGGTGACCGGCGCGGGCGACCAGGCCTTCTGCACGGGCATCGACCGCGCCGCGCACGTGCCGCAGCCGGACTCCCCCTACACGATCGACGATCCGCTCCTCACGATCGGCCCGAAGGCGAACGACCTCTGGAAGCCGGTGATCGCCGCGGTCAACGGCATGGCGTGCGGGGGCGCCTTCTACCTCCTGGGCGAGGCCGAGTTCCTGGTCGCGGACGAGCACGCCACGTTCTTCGACCCGCACACCGCCTACGGCATGGTCAGCGCGTTCGAGACGATCCACATGGCGCAGCGCATGCCGTTCGGCGAGGTCGCCAGGACGGCGCTGATGGGCACGGCCGAACGGCTCTCCGCGCACAGGGCGTACGAGACCGGCCTGGTCTCCGAGGTCACCCCGCCGGGCGGCGCGGTGGGGGCGGCCGTACGAGCCGCCGAGACCATCGCGTCCTACCCCACCGAGGCGGTACAGGGCACGGTCAGGGCCCTCTGGTCGGCGAAGGAGGCCGCCCGCGCGCAGGCCTTGGCGCACGCGCCCCATCTGATCGCCCTCGGCAACCTGCCGCCCGAGCGGCAGGCGGAGCTGTTCGGGGCACGGCGGGGCCGCGGCTTCCGCACCCGGTGACCCGCCCGCCAGGTGAGCGAGTACCGCCACGTGGCGGCGGTGGCGGCGGGGGCGCACCCGGCGTAGCGTCCATCGTGAGAGGAGGCCCCGGCATGGTCCGCAACGTCCTCGGGACGGTCCTCGCTCTCATCGGAGCGACGGCCGCCGTATGGAGCCCCTTCCGAGCCTGGTACGACGGCCGTCTCGGACGCCACTTCCGCCTCTCCGAACTCTTCTCGGGCGGCGGCATCACGGCCGCCCACGCGGAACTCTTCGCCTCGCTCTTCCTCCCCTTCGCCTTCGCGGCGCTGGTGACGCTGGCGGGACTGCTGCTGCGGTCCCGGCTGCCGGTGGCGTTCGCGGGCGTCGTCGTGCTCGGCTTCACGGTGCTGTGGATGGTCCGCCAGGGCCAGGCGGCGGGCAGCCTCTCCGTCTCCGGCGACGGCTCGGGCCTCGGCCTCGGCGTCCTCGGCGCACTGGGCGGCGGCATCCTCCTGCTCCTCGCGGCGGCGCTCATGGCGGGCCGGACGCGGGTACGGGACACGGGCCCGCCCGACGACGCCACCTACCCTCAACCGAAGCCGCGCCGCTTCAGCGCCCGCCGCCTCCACAACCGCTCCCCACACCCCACGGAGGAGCCCCGGCCGGGCCCGTACGGCGACGGTCGCAGCGGCTGAGGGCGGGGCACGCCCCCGCCGAGACTTCGCGGCGGGGGTCGCAGCCGTCGAGTGCTGGGCGCGACCCGACCCGCCGAGCCCCTGCGTCGACAGGCTATGGCAGCCGCCGGGTGCCGGCCGCTACGGCGACCTTCACAGCCGCCAAGCGTCGAGCACGACCCCGCCCAGCCCCTACGGCGACAGTGGCACCCGCCGAGTACCGAGCACGCTCCCGCCCGAGCCTGTACGACGACGGTCGCAGCGGCTGAGTGCCGGGCACGACGTCCCGTCCAGCCACCAGCACCGCCCCTCCCCACCGCACCCCGCCCCGCTCCTACGGCGGCGGTCGCAGCCGCCGGGTGTCGGGTGGGTGGGTGGGAGGCGTCCGCCGCGGAGCGGCGGCGTAGAGCGGATACGGCCCGCACCCGAGAACCCCCGGCCCCGGCTACAGGGCGCCAGAGGGCAGGGGGCCCACCCCTACGACCGCGGTGCCGTCCCCGTCCCCCGCTCCGCGTCCAACGCGTACACACAGCGGTCCTTGCTGCACGCGTACACGACCCCGTCCCGCACCACCGGCGCCCCCGTGATCTCCCCGCCCGTCGCCAGCTTCCACCGCAGCCGCCCGTCGTCGGCCTTCAACGTGTACAGCAAGTGATCCGTGGAGCCGAAGTGGATGCGCCGGTCGGCGACGACAGGCGTGCCGACGACCTCACCCCCGGCCTGGAACCGCCACTTCGGGGTGCCGGTCACGGCGTCCAGGGTGTAGAGCCCCTTGCCGCTGCCGACGTGGACGTGGCCGTCCGCGACGAGGACGGGCTCGATGGAGGAGCGGGACTCCGTGGCGATGCGCCAGCGGTCACGGCCGTCCGTGGCGTCGAGCGCGTACACCGTCCCGAGGTAGTCGGCGAGGTACACCCCGCCGCCCGTGACGGCGGGCCCCGGCGCGAACGCGGGCGGGCACAGGAACGCGGCGGGCGCCTCGAAGTGCCACCGCACATGCCCGGCGGCCACGTCGATGGCCAGAACGCGGGTGCCGGCGGAGACGTACACGTGGCCGTCCTGCGCCTGGGTGACCCGCACGGGCACCCCGCCGCAGGACGCCGCGTCGCCCACGGGGTACGACCACCGCTCCTCGCCCGTACGGGCCTCCAGCGCCCGCAGCCGCGCGTCCTTCCAGACGTACACCGTGCCGTCGAACACGGCGGGCCCGGCCTCCGGGGTCTCGAAGTCGGTCTGCGCGCCGGTGATCTCCCAGAGCTTCTCGCCGTTGGCGGCCTCCCAGGCCTGGACGCCGCCGCCGCGCGTACCGGTGACGACCGTGCCGCGGGCGGCCTGGAGGGAGTACACCCAGGCGTCGGTCTGCAACCGCCACAGGTCGGTGCCGTCGGCGCCGTCGAGGGCGTAGAGGGTCGGGCCGTCGGAGGCGTGGAGACGGCCGTCGGCCACCGCCATGGACCAGGCGACGTCCCGCGTCTTGAAGCTGCGGCGGCCGGTGGCGACGTCCAGCGCGTGGACCTCGAAGGAGGTGACGTAGACGAGGTTCCCGGCGACCGCGGGCGTGCCCCACACGTCGTTGGACATCCGGAACCGCCACGGCCGCCACGTCTTGGCCCCGGCGTCCGGCGCCGCGGCGGGCGCGGGCACGGCGGGCGCCTGCGGGGCGGCGCCGTTGGCCCCGGTCCTGGGCGTCGAGGACCGCGACCAGGACGCGGCGAGCCCGTGGTCACCGGGCGCGGCGGCCGCGCGGGAGTCGGCGACGCGCGGTCCGGGCCCGATCGGCACCTTCGCCCCGGCGAGCCGTACGGGCCCCGCGTCGGGCGTGGCCGCGAACGGCGGCCGGGACGGCGCGGGCGGCGGCTGCTGCGGGGGCGGCGGCGCGGCGACCGGCGCCGAAGCGGGAGCGGGGGCGGGGGCGGGAGCGGCGCCCCGGCCGCCGCCGCGTCCGGCGGTGGCCGGGACCCGGGCAGGGGCCGGCCGTTCCTGCGGGCCTCGATGAGCGCGACGGCCCGCTCCGGCAGCCAGGCGGAGGCCGTGCCGCTGTCGTCGTTGCCGGGGCTCTCGGAGGCGAAGAGGTGCGGGGCGAGCTGCGCCTGGAGGTCGGCGGGGCTGGGCCGCAGCGCCGCCTCCATCTGCATGCAGGACTCGATCAGCGGACGCAGCTCGTCCGGGAGTCCTTCGAGGTCCGGGCCTTCCCGGAGCAGCATGAAGACCGTCTCGACGGGGTTGGCGCCGTGGAAAGGGGCGTGCCCGGTCGCGGCGAAGACGAGCGTGGAGCCCAGCGAGAAGACGTCGCTCGCGCCGGTCACGCTGCGCGAGTCCTTCGCCTGCTCGGGTGACATGTACGCGGGCGTGCCCACGGCGACGTTGGTCATCGTCAGGCGGGTGTTGGAGACGCCGGACGCGATGCCGAAGTCGATGACGCGCGGGCCGTCCTCGACGACGAGGACGTTGGACGGCTTGAGGTCACGGTGGACCAGGCCGGCGCCGTGGATGGACTCCAGGGCCTCGGCCACGCCCGCCGCCAGCCACCGCACCGCCTGGGTGGGCAGCGGCCCGTGTTCGTTCACTATCTCTTCGAGGGAGGGCGCGGGAACGTACGCCGTGGCCAGCCACGGCACGGCGGCCCGCGGGTCGGCGTCCACCACGGCGGCCGTGTAGAAGCCGGACACGGCGCGCGCCGCCTCGACCTCGCGCGTGAAGCGGACACGGAACAGCTGGTCCTCGGCGAGTTCGGTCCGCACCGTCTTGATCGCCACGCGCCGTCCCGACGCGGAACGCGCGAGATAGACCAGGCCCATGCCACCGGCGCCCAGCCTGCCGAGGACCTCGAACGGGCCGATCCGCCTCGGATCGTGCTGCGTCAGCTGATCCACCACTTGCCCTGCCACCTCCCCGTACGCGGCCGCCGAAGAAGACAGCCCCGTGCAGCGTCTCACCACCCGAGCCGCTACGGCGGCACGCACCCTGATTCTTCCTGTCCGAGGCGGCCGTGGCGAACCCGGGGCGGGATCGGGGTGTCTCGGGGTGTCTGGGGGTGTCTGGGGGTTTCCCGGGACAAAAGACCCATGACCGCCGCCCTGGGCGGCGGCCTCAGTCCTGCCTCGGGCCCGGCCTCAGTCCTCCTCAGTCCTCCTCAGTCCTGTAGGACAGCGAAGGTCGCCCCTTGGTTGTCCCTGAGCACCGCGATACGTCCGTACGGGATGTCATGGGGCGGCAGCTGTACGCGTCCGCCGAGCCGGGTCACCGCCGCGGCCGTCGCGTCGGCGTCGGTGACGTTGAAGTAGACGAGGAAGTGCGGGGGCGTCTCGGGCGTGCTGTAGCGGTCGGTGGCCGGGGACATCAGGCTGCGTCCGCCGATGGCGGTCTCGGGCCCGGCCCGGGTCCCGGGCGGCGACCAGGTGCGGAAGGGGACGCCGTCGAGGTCGAGGTCGAAGCCGCCGTATCCGAAGACGCCTTCGTAGAAGGGGTCGACCCGGTCCTTGTCCCGCGAGTAGACCTCCGTCCAGCAGTACGAGCCGGGCTGCCGCTGCTTGCCGAAGCCCGGGTGCGTGCCGCCCTGCCAGATCCCGAAGACGGCGCCCTCGGGGTCGGCGGCGAGGCCCAGCGTCCCGAGGGGGCCGACGGGCATGGCCTCGCGGACCATGGAGCCGCCCGCGCGCCGGACGCGCTCGGCGAGCGCGGCGGCGTCGGGGGTGGCGAGGTAGACGGTCCACACGGTGGGCATGCGGCCGTCGGCCTTGGGCGCGAGCGCGGCGACGGGCAGGCCGTCGCTGTACGCGGGGGTGTACTGCCCGTACTCCGGCCCCGTGGCCCCACCGCGGGCCCCGGCGGCCGCGGGGCCCGCGGCGAAGGTCCACCCGAACAGCTCGCCGTAGAACCGCTTGCCGCCCTCGACGTCGGGGAGCATCGCGTCGACCCAGCAGGGCTCGCCCTCCGCGTATCCGCCCCCTGTGTCCTGCTCTGCGTAGTCCATGTCGTCAAGCTAACCGCCCGGCACGGCACCCGCAGCGCACACATTCGAACACCTGATCGGCCCTTACGGAGTCCCCCTCGTCCGCCCGCACGGGCCCCAACCCCATTTGCAGTCGGCCGAATCGCGCTCCGATCACCCCTCGGTAAGCTGACGGCATGACAGGACAGGTACGTACCGTCGACGGCCGTGTGGCCGGTCGGCGCGGTCAGGCGACGCGTCAGAAGCTGCTCGACTGCCTCAGCGAGATGCTCACCTCCTCGCCCTATCGGGACGTCAAAGTCATCGACGTGGCCCGGAAGGCGGGGACTTCACCGGCGACCTTCTACCAGTACTTCCCGGACGTCGAGGGTGCCGTCCTGGAGATCGCCGAGCAAATGGCGGCCGACGGCGCGGAGTTGACCCGGCTGCTCGAAGGCAGGTCGTGGGTCGGCAAGGCGGGCTGGCAGACCTCCCAGGAGCTGGTCGAGGGTTTCCTCGACTTCTGGCGCAGAAACGACGCGATCCTCCGCGTCGTCGACCTCGGCGCGGCCGAGGGCGACAAGCGCTTCTACAAGATCCGGATGAAGATCCTCAACTCGGTCAACAACTCCCTTACGGACACCGTCAAGGAGCTCCAGGCCAAGGGCAAGGTCGACAAGGACGTCAGCCCGGCGGCCATGGCGGGGTCGATCGTCGCGATGCTGGCGGCGGTCGCCTCGCACCAGCGCGGCTTCCAGACGTGGGGCGTCAAGCAGGCCGAACTCAAGCCCAACCTGGCCATGTTGGTGCATTTGGGCGTCACCGGCAAAAAGCCGACGAAGTAGTGACGCAGTAGTGAGGTCCACTCGGCGCAGTAGCTGGGCAGCAGCGACGCAGTAGTGACGCAGTAGTTCCGACGCCCGCCCCGAGGGGCGCGCCTCCCCATCCTGTCAGCCCGACGGCGGATCACTCAGGTGATCCACCGTCGCGGTCTCCGCGCCCGTCCCGCCGCGCGCCGCCCCCTCCTTCACGCCGCTCCAGGCGGAAGAGTCTGATCTCCCGGTCCACCCGTGACTCGTATATGGCGTACGGCGGCCAGAACGCGAGCGCCGCTTCCCAGACCTGCGCCCGCTCCCGCCCCGTCAACAGCCGTGCCCGGACCGGGATGTCCGCGCCGTGCCAGCTGACCGAGGCCTCCGGCTGGGCGAGCAGGTTCGCGGTCCACGCGGGGTGGCCGGACCGCCCGAAGTTGGACCCGATCAGCACCCACCCGCGCCCGCTCCCCTCGTCGGGCATACACGCCAGCGGCGTACGCCTCGGCAGTCCGCTCTTCGCGCCGCGCGCCGTCAGGACGAGGCCGGGCAGCATCCGCGCGCTCGGCAGCACCTTGCCCCGGGTCAGCCGGTGCACGGCGCGGTCCATCGCGGGGATGACGTGCGGGGCGGCCTTGGCGAAGGCGCGGGTGGACGACAGCTTCCGCATCAGGCGCAGCCCGGTCGTCGTCCGCGCAGGACGCGGTCCGGACGGCATCAGACGGCCTCCCCGTCCCGGAGAGCCCCGGCCTCGAACAACCCGGCCCGATCGGCCGCCCGCGCGCGCAGGCGGTGCGCGGGACCGAAGAGCAGCTCGTCGCCGGAGGCCCGCTTGAAGTAGAGGTGCGCCTCGTGCTCCCAGGTGAAGCCGATGCCGCCGTGCAGCTGTACGGCTTCGGACGCGGCGGTCCGCAGCGCGTCGAGCCCCTGCGCGAGCGCGAGGGCGCCGGCCCGCTCGGCGCCCTGCCCGCCGAACCCGGCGGCCTCCGCCCCGGCCGCCCACGCCGCGTAGTACGCGGCCGAGCGCGCGGCCTGGACCTGCACGTACACCTCGGCCAGGCGGTGCTTGACGGCCTGGAAGGACCCGATCGCCCGGCCGAACTGCTCGCGTCGGCCGACGTATTCGACGGTCCGCTCCAGCGCGCGGTCCGCGGCGCCGACGGCCTCGGCGGCGAGCACGGTGGCGGCGACGTCCCCGACGGAGGCGAGCGCGCCCGGCACGTCACAGGCAACTCCTCCGAGCAACTCCGCCGGTACGTCGCGCAGTTCGACGCGCGCCTGCGTGCGGGTCTCGTCGAGGGAGGTCTGCCGGGTCCGCGCCAGGCCGGGCGTGTCCTCGCGTACCAGGAAGAGGAGGGTGCGGGAGCGGGCGAAGCCTCCCGTGTGCGCGGCGACGACGAGGAGCCCCGCGCTGTGCCCGTCGAGCACCTGCTCGGCCTGCCCGTACAGCCGCCACGTCCCGTCACTGGCTTTGGCCTGTACGCCGCCCGCGCGGCCCCCGCCGGACCAGTCCCCGGAGTTGTCGCCGACGAGCCCGAGGGCGGTGGCGAGCCCGGTGCCGGGTACGGCGAGCGCGGCGGTCAGCTCCCCCGCGGCGATTCTGGGCAGGTGGGCGGCGCGCTGCTCCTCGGTGCCGAGGGCGAGGATCAGCGGGGCGGCGAGGACGGCGGTGGCCAGCAGCGGGGAGGGGGCGAGGGCGCGGCCCAGTTCCTCGCAGCCGAGGGCCAGCTCCGCCGCCGTGCACCCGACACCCCCGTACGCCTCGGGCAGCGCGAGCCCCGGCAGGCCGAGCTGTTCGGCGAGGGCGGTCCACAGGGCGGAGTCGTGCCCGGCGGGCGTGCGGGCGGCGGCCTTGACGTCGTCGGGCCCGCAGCGTTTGGTGATCAGTTCGCGAAGGGTGCGGCGGATCTCGTCCTGCTCCGCGCTGAAGGCGGCGTCCATCGGCGGGCTCCTCCCCCGGGTCCGGCGGCCGGTCCTGGATCTGACGGGCCGTCATGTTAGGCCCGGGGCGCCGAGATGCACAGAGCCCGGACGAACGCCGCCACAGGCTTGCCCCCCAGCGGTGACACCCTCCTCACGTCACCACTATCTGATGTACCGTCAGATATATGGCCGGTGCCCCGCGTTCCTCCCGCTCCACTCCCCGCAAGGTCGCCGTCGTCGGTGTCGCCCTCTCGGACTGCGGGCGGGTCGACGAGGCCACGCCCTACGCCCTGCACGCCCAGGCGGCCCGCCGGGCGCTCGCCGACTCCGGTCTCGGCCGCGACGTGGTCGACGGGCTCGCGTCCGCGGGCCTCGGCACGCTGGCGCCCGTGGAGGTCGCCGAGTACCTCGGCCTCAGGCCCCGCTGGGTGGACTCCACCTCGGTGGGCGGCTCCACCTGGGAGGTCATGGCCGCGCACGCGACGGAGGCGATAGCGGCGGGACGGGCCGACGCCGTACTCCTCGTCTACGGCTCGACCGCCCGCGCGGACATCAAGGCGGGGCGCCGCACATCGAACCTCTCCTTCGGCGCGCGGGGCCCGGCCCAGTTCGAGATCCCGTACGGACACTCCCTGATCGCCAAGTACGCGATGGCCGCGCGCCGCCACATGCACGAGTACGGCACGACGCTGGAACAGCTCGCCTCCGTGGCCGTCCAGGCCCGGGCCAACGCGGCCGCCAACCCGGACGCGATGTTCCGCGACCCGATCACGGTGGACGAGGTCCTGGCAGGACCGATGATCGCGGACCCCTTCACCAAGCTGCACTGCTGCATCCGTTCCGACGGCGGCTGCGCGGTGCTGCTCGCCGCCGAGGAGTACGTGGCGGACTGCGCGTCGGAGCCGGTGTGGGTCCTCGGCGCGGGCGAACACGTCTCGCACACGACGATGTCGGAGTGGGACGACTTCACGGTCTCCCCGGCGGCGGTGAGCGGCGCTCTCGCCTTCGAGCGGGCGGGGGTGCGGCCCCAGGACATCGACGTGGCCCAGATCTACGACGCGTTCACCTACATGACGCTGGTGACGCTGGAGGACCTCGGCTTCTGCGGGAAGGGCGAGGGCGGCGCGTTCGTGGAAAAGGGCCGTCTGCTGCGCACGGGAGAGCTCCCGACCAACACGGACGGCGGCGGACTCTCCGCCCAGCACCCCGGCATGCGGGGCCTGTTCCTACTGGTGGAGGCGGCCCGGCAACTACGCGGCCAAGCGGGCGCGGGCCAGGTCAGACGCCCTGACGGCACGCTGCCCGAGCTCGCGGTGGCATCGGGCACGGGCGGGTGGTTCTGCTCCTCGGGGACGGTAGTGCTGGGGCGGGGCTGAGGCACCCGCAGGGCACCCGTGCAGCACCCCCGTGCCGCGCGCGTCACAATCGGCGCATGACGACACCCGGAACCCCGCCGCAGCCCTCCGCACCCCATGCCGCCGGCCCCGCGACCCCCTTCCAGAAGCTGCTGCGGGCGCAGCGTGTGTGGGACGTCGCGCTGCCCGCCTTCGACCCGGCCGGGGCGCCCGCCGACCCGCTGTCTCTCTTCCACGCGTGGTTCGCGGAGGCGGTGGCCGCCGGGCAGGCCGAGCCGCACACCATGGGCCTCGCGACGGTCGCCGAGGACGGCGGCCCCGACGTGCGGACCGTGGTGCTGCACGACGCGGACGGCCGCGGCTGGCACTTCGCCTCGCACGCGAGCAGCCGGAAGGGCCGCCAGCTCGCCGCCCGCCCGGAGGCCGCCCTGCACTTCTACTGGGCGTCGCGGGGCCGGCAGATCCGGATCAGGGGCCGGGTCACCACGGCCCCGCACGCCGAGAGCCTCGCCGACCTGCACGCCCGCTCGACGGGTGCCCTCGCCGCCGCCCTGGTGGGCCGCCAGAGCGAACCCCTCAGCTCCTGCGATGAGTTGGCCCGCGCCTCGGCCGCCGCCTGGGACCGCGCCCGGGCCGAACCGGACGCGGACGCGCCGACCTGGACGCTGTACGTCCTGGAACCCGTGGAGGCGGAGTTCTTCCAGGGCGACGAACGGCGGCGGCACGTGCGGCTGCGGTACCGCAGGGACCAGGGCCAGGGCCAGAACCAGGGCCGGGGCGCAGCCGCCGCCGGGGAGTGGACCCGGGAGCTGCTCTGGCCCTGAGCCCCGACGTCACCGGAAACCCGGGCCGCCCTCACCCACTGAAGTCGTACTGCGCGAAGTCCCGTACGGGGCGGTAGCCGATCCGCTGGTAGAGGCCGTTGCTGGTCGGGTTGGCGAGGTCCGTGAAGAGCAGGACCTCGGCGGCGCCCGCGTCGAGGGCGGCGCGGGTGACGGCCACGGTGACCGCACCGGCGTAGCCCCGGCCGCGAAGGGCGGCGGGGGTGTACACGGTGGCGACGCGGACCTGTCCCGCGGTGCGGCGGGTCACGCTCGCCATCGCGGTGGGCGTCCCGTCCGGGGCCTCCCAGAGCGTGACGCCTCCATAGGCGATACAGGTCTGTGCCCACTCCTGGGCGTCCATGCCGGGCCGCTGCCCCACGGCCTCGCAGAACTCCAGGTACCAGCGCGCCAGGACGTCCGGATCGCCTCCGCCGGCGACCCGGGCGCGGCCCGGCGGGGCGGGCTCGGGCGGCGTGAGGGCATCGAGCCGGTACAGCCGCTGCCGGGTGCTGAGCGTGGCCGTCACCCCGGTGTACTTCTCCCAGGACCGGGCGAAGGCCTCCGCGGTGTCCTGGTCGGAGGCGACTCCCGGCAGGTCGGGGGCGGCCTCGGCGAGCTGCCGGGCGAGGGCGTCGGCGACTTCGGGACCGACGGACGAGACGGTCATCCGATGCGGCGGGGTCCGCAGAAAGGCCCCCCGAACGCGGCCCGCCCCGCCATCGGCATCGGCATCGGCATCGACGTACGTACCGAACTGGGGTGCCCCCTCCCCGTACACATGAAGTCCCCGCACGCGCAGGGTTTCGGTGACGCTCAGGAGGGCGGTGTGGAGGGCCGGTTCGGAGTGCAGGAACTTCTCGGTGCGGGCGTGGAAGCCGTCGAGGTCGTGGGTCAGCCGCCAGGGGGAACACAGATCGATGGACATGGCCCATGATCCCGCGCGCCACCCACCGGCCACAAAGAATTTCCCGCTCCCCCGGATCACGCCCGCGATCACGCCCGCGATCACGCCCGCGATCACGCCCGCGATCAGGCCTGCGCCCCCACTCCCTCCCCCACCCTGAACACCGGCACAGCGAACTCCCCGGCCTCCCGGAACGCCACTTCCAGCCCCATCCCGATCCGCAGCGCCTCCGCCCCGCAATCGACGACCTCCGTCATCATCCGCGGCCCCTCGGCGAGATCGACGACCGCGGCGACATACGGGACGCGCGCGCCGAACGGCGGCAGGTCGTTCCTGTGCACCACCGACCATGTGTAGAGCGTGGCCCGGCCGCTCGCCCGCTCCCAGGTGACGTCCTCGCTCCAGCAACGCGGGCAGAACTCGCGCGGATAGTGGTGCGCCGCCCCGCACGCCCCGCAGCGGCGGATCAGCAGCCGCCCCTCGGCCGTCGCGTCCCAGTAGGGGCGGGTGAAGGCGTCGGGTTCTGGAAGGTCGAAGCGCGGCCCGGCACTCGCCTCCGTACTCCCCGGGCTCACCGGAAGAGCCCGAACGCGTCGTCGAGGGACCAGGTCTGCCAGGACATGGCGAAGAGGGCGACGAGCGAGATGAGCGCCATCATCGCGTTCTGCCCCTGCTCGGCCCAGTCGTGGATCATGAGGACGAGGTAGAGGAGATTGAGGAGCAGACCGCCGACCAGGGCGATCGGGGTCAGGAAGCCGGCGATCAGGCCGAGCCCCAGGGCGAGTTCGGCGTAGACGACGACGTACGCCATCGTCTTCGGGCGCGGCGCGACGACGGTGTCGAAGCCGCTGCGGACCGCGTGCCACTTGTGCTTGGCGGCCACGTCGGACGCCCAGGCGATGCCCGTACCCCGCTCGAACCAGCCTTTCTTGTCCTTGTGGCGCCAGCTCTCCAGCCACCACAGGCCAAGGCCTATGCGGAGCACGGCGAGCCATTCGGCACCGGCGAGCCAGATCGAGTCCATTCCGTGGCCTCTCCCACTTCGGCGGTCGCGACGACGTTCCTGACGGTACGTCAGTTCAGCGCACGGGCAGGCGGATCCGCAAGGGGCGGACGCCGCGCGGGCCCGTGATCGATTCGCAACCGGTTCCGGACTTGACCGTCACCCATCAAGTGAGCGCGCGGTTACTCTCCAGTCATGTCCGACTCGACAGCTCCGCAGGCGCCCCGGCAGGACCGCCCCGTGTACGTCATCGGGGGCGGCCCCGGCGGACTCGCCGTCGCCGCGGCACTGCGCGCACGCGGTGTCCGCGCGGTCGTCCTGGAGAAGTCGGAGCGCGTCGGCGCCTCCTGGCGCGGCCACTACGACCGCCTCCACCTGCATACGACGCGCCGCCTCTCCGCCCTGCCGGGGCTCGCGATCCCACGGTCGGCCGGCCGGTGGGTGTCACGCGGCGACGTGATCCGCTACCTGGAGACGTACGCGGAACACCACGCCCTCGACGTCGTCACCGGCGTCGAGGTCACCGGCCTGGAACGGACCGCCGACGGCACCGGCTGGCTGCTGCGCGCGACCGGCGGCCGGGAACTGACCGGCAGCGCGGTGGTGGTCGCCACCGGCCGCAACCACACCCCCCGCCTGCCCGACTGGCCCGGCCGCGACGCGTACGCCGGTGACCTCCTGCACGCCCGCGACTACCGCCACCCGGGCCCCTTCGCCGGCAAGGACGTCCTGGTCGTCGGCGTCGGGAACACCGGCGCCGAGATCGCCGTCGACCTGGCCGAGGGCGGCGCCGCCCGGGTCCGCCTCGCGGTGCGCACCGCCCCGCACATCGTGCGCCGCTCCACGGCCGGGTGGCCCGCGCAGCGCTCGGGCATCCTGTGCCGCAGGCTGCCCGTGTTCCTGGCCGACCGGCTCGCGGCCCTGGTCGCCCGCGTCTCCGTCCCCGACCTGTCGGCGCAGGGGTTGCCGCGCCCCGACACCGGCCTCTTCTCGCGGGCCGGGCAAGGGGCGATCCCGGTGCAGGACGTCGGCCTCATCGACGCCGTACGCAAGGGCACGGTCGAGCCCGTCGCCGCCGTGGAGGCCTTCGAGGACGGCAAGGTGGTCCTGGCCGACGGCACGCGGATCGCCCCGCAGTCCGTCATCGCGGCGACCGGCTACCGCAGCGCCCTGGAAGGCCTGCTGGGCGCCCTGGGCACCCTCGACGAACACGGCCACCCCACAGCCCACGGCCCCCACCCTCCAAAACAAGCCCCGAACCTCTACTTCACCGGCTTCACCACCCCCATCAGCGGCACCCTCCGCGAACTCTCCCGAGACGCCGAGAAGATCGCCAAAAGAATCGCCAAGACCCAACCAGCCCTGCAAGGGCCGCGGGGACCTGCGCGACCAGCCCTCACCGCCCCGCACCCGAAAACCAACCCCAACCCCAACCCCAACCCCAACCCCAACCCGCCCCACCCCGGCCGAATCGCCACCTTGGCAACACCCGAAACCTACGCTTCCGTAGAACCAGCACACCCCTCCACCCCAAGCACAGCGCCACGCCCCGCAGCGCCCCCGCAGCGCCCCGCGGGGGAACCTCATCTTTGCCTGCACCCCCATTCCTGACGCCACGTCAGTTCAGTAATCTGACTGGTCATCAGGTAAGTGCTGTCACACAGGAGCGGGCGGACCGATGCTTGGATCGACACACGGCACCTTCACCACCGACCCCCGCCGCGCGCGTGTCGTGGCCTGCGGCGAACTCACTTCCCCCACCGTCCACGGCAGAGCCCCGACCGCGGACGACCTGGACGTCAGCGGCCGGCCGCTGCACGCCGACGTGCCCGACCTGGACCGCTTCTTCCGCCCCGAGTCCATCGCCGTCATCGGCGCCTCGGACGCCGAGGGACGGCCCGGCGCCGGCATCACCCGCCGACTCATCGCCTGGGCCGAGCGGGTCGGCGCGCGGCTCCACCCCGTGCACCCCGCCCGCCGCGAGGTCTTCGGCATCCCCTGCTCCCCTTCCGTCGCCGACCTGCCCGAACAGGTCGATCTGGCCGTACTGCTGGTCGCCGATCCGCTGCCGGTGATCGAGCAGCTCGCCGAGGCGAAGGTGCGGTTCGCCGTGGCGTTCGCCTCCGGGTTCGCCGAGACGGGGGAGCGCGGCGCGGCCGCCCAGGCCCGCCTCGCGGCCGCCGTACGACGCTCGGGCCTGCGGCTGCTCGGACCCAACACCAACCTCAACGCCTTCGAGGAGTTCCGCGACGACCTCGAAGGCCCCGCCATCGCGCTGATCACCCAGTCCGGCCACCAGGGCCGCCCCGTCTTCACCCTCCAGGAACTCGGCATCCGCCTCTCCCACTGGGCCCCCACCGGCAACGAGGCCGACCTGGAGACCTCCGACTTCATCTCCTACTTCGCCGAGCGCCCCGAGGTCGGCGCCATCGCCTGCTACGTCGAGGGCCTCAAGGACGGCCGCGCCTTCCTGCTCGCCGCCGACCGCGCGGCCCGCCGCGGCGTCCCCGTCGTCGCCGTCAAGGTCGGCCGGACCGAGACCGGCGCCCGCACGGCCGCCTCACACACCGGGAAGCTGACCGGCGCCGACGCGGTGGTGGACGCGGCGATGCGGCAGTTCGGCGTCATCCGCGTCGACGGGCTCGACGAACTCCAGGACACCTCCGCCCTGCTGGCGCGGGCCCGCAGGCCGTCGGCCGAGGGCGTCGCCGTCTATTCGATCTCGGGCGGCACGGGCGCGCACTTCTCGGACCTGGCGGCCGAGGCGGGCCTCACCCTGCCGACGCTCGACGAGGCCAAGCAGGCGGAGCTGCACCAGTGGATACCGGAGTACCTGAGTGTCACCAACCCCATCGACAACGGCGGGCACCCCGTCGGCGACTGGCGCGGCCGGAAGATCATCGACGCGATCCTCGACGATCCGCAGGTGGGGGTGCTCATCTGCCCCATCACCGGGCCCTTCCCGCCGATGAGCGACAAGCTCGCGCAGGACCTGGTGGACGCGGCGGAGGAGACGGACAAACTGGTGTGCGTGGTGTGGGGCTCGCCCGTCGGCACCGAGGACGCCTACCGCCGGACGCTGCTCGGCTCCTCGCGCGTGGCCACCTTCCGCACCTTCGCCAACTGCATCACGGCGGTGCGCGCCCATCTTGACCACCACCGCTTCACGGCCGGCTACCGCTCTCCCTTCGATGAGGCGCCGCGCACTCCCTCCCCCTCCTTCCGCAAGGCGCAGGCCCTGATGCGGCCGGGCCAGCAGCTCAGCGAGCACGCGGCGAAACAGTTGCTGCGCGCGTACGGGATCCGCGTACCGCGTGAGCAGTTGGTGACCAGCGCGGCGGCGGCCGTCCGCGCGGCCGGGCTCGTCGGCTACCCGGTCGTCATGAAGGCCTCGGGCCCCCAGCTGGCGCACAAGACCGAGCTGGGCCTGGTGAAGATCGGCCTGACCTCCGCCAGCCAGGTGCGCGACGCCTATCGGGAGCTGACGGACATCGCCCGCTACGAGGACGTGCCGCTGGACGGTGTGCTGGTCTGCCAGATGGTCGAGCGGGGCGTCGAGATGGTCGTCGGCGTCACGCACGACGCGCTCTTCGGGCCGACCGTGACGGTGGGGCTCGGCGGCGTACTCGTCGAGGTCCTCCGGGACGCGGCGGTGCGGGTGCCGCCCTTCGGGGAGGACCAGGCGAAGGCGATGCTGTCCGAGCTGCGGGGCCGTGCCCTGCTGGACGGGGTCCGGGGGGCGGCGCCCGCCGATGTCGACGCGCTCGTCGAGGTCGTGCTGCGCGTCCAGCGCATGGCCCTCGAACTCGGCGACGACCTCGCCGAGCTGGACATCAACCCCCTGATGGTGCTGCCCCGGGGGCAGGGGGCCGTCGCACTCGACGCGTTCGCCGTCTGCCGCTGAGGAGCCACTGGAAAAGACACCCCCCACCGCCCGCGCCACCCCAAGCGCCCTCGCCCACGCCACCGCCACCCCCACCGCGCACCGTCGTGCGAAACGGAGCCACTCCCCCATGACGACGTCCTCCCCCGACCCGACGGCCTCCCCCGAACCCCTCGACTCATTGATACTCCACGCCACTGACAGCGCCGTCTCGTGGATCACGCTCAACCGGCCCGAGGCCATGAATGCCGTCACCCGGGACCAGCGCGAACGCGTCATCGCGCTGCTCGACGCGGCCTCCGGCGACCCCGCCGTGCGAGCCGTCGTGATCACCGCCACCGGCAAGGGGTTCTGCGCGGGCGCCGATCTGCGCGGCGCGCCCGCCACGGGTGAGCGGGTGCCCGGTGACGTCGCCCGGACCATCAGAGGGGGCGCCCAGCGGCTGATCTCCGCCGTCCTGGACTGCGAGAAGCCGGTGATCGCCGCGGTGAACGGCACGGCGGCCGGCATCGGCGCCCACCTGGCGTTCGCGTGCGACCTGGTGATCGCCGCCGAACCGGCCATGTTCATCGAGGTGTTCGTACGCCGGGGTCTCGTGCCGGACGGCGGCGGCGCCTATCTGCTGCCACGCCTGATCGGGCCGCGGCGGGCCAAGGAGCTGATGTTCTTCGGGGACTCCGTGTCCGCCGCCGAAGCGGAACGGCTCGGCCTCGTCAACCGCGTCGTACCGGCCGAGGACCTGGAGAAGACCGCGCGGGAGTGGGCGCGGCGCCTCGCGGCGGGCCCGACCCGCGCCCTCGCCCTGACCAAGCAGCTGGTGAACGCCTCCCTGGAGTCGGACCGCGCGACCGCCTTCGCGGCGGAGGCGAACGCCCAGGAGATCAACATGACCACGGCGGACGCGCACGAGGGCGTGGCCGCCTTCGTGGAGCGCCGCGCCCCCAGCTACCGGGGGCGCTGACCGGGCCCGGCGCGGGGGGCTGCGCACCAACCGCTCGATGTCCGGTGAGTCCGGGTCGCCGAACCGCACGAACAGTTCGGGGGCGGATTCCGTACCGCCGATCGTCCACGTCCGGTCGTCACCGCACCCTTCCTATCTGACGGCCCGTCAGCTTCAATGGTCGGTGTGATGGGACACGCAGGGATGGCGGCCACCGCCGTCCGCTACCTCAGGTCGGTCGGGGCCCCCACCACCACGGGCCCCTTCGAAACGCTGCCGCGCCCCGAGCTGCGGGCGGTGGGCGACGACGAGCGCGCCCCGCTCGATCCGGGCGAGTTCCGCCGCGTCCTCGGGAACTTCGCGACGGGCGTCACCGTGATCACGGCTCCCCCCTTCGCGGCAGGCGAAGGGCCCGCGGGCTTCGCCTGCCAGTCCTTCTCGTCGCTCTCCCTGGACCCGCCGCTGGTCACCTTCATGGTGGCGCGCACCTCGACGACGTGGCCGCGCATCGCGCGCGCGGGCGTCTTCTGTGTGAACGTCCTCGGCGCCGGCCAGGGCGAGCTGTGCCGGGCCTTCGCCGTGAGCGGCGCGGACAAGTTCGCCGGGGTGGAGTACGACGCGGCGCCCGTGTCCGGCTCGCCCCGCCTGGCCGGCGCCCGCCTGGGTCGACTGCGCGATCCAGGCGGTGCACACCGGCGGTGACCACCTCATCGTGGTGGGCCGGGTGGACGCGCTGGGCACCGCCGACGGCGACGACGCCGGCGGGCCGCTCCTCTTCCACCAGGGCAGGTTCGGCCGCTTCACACCGTGAGGGCGGGGGCGGCCGCCGGGTCGCGCCGCCGGATCACCAGCGCCATCAGCGCGGCCGCCGCGCACAGGGCCCCGGAGGCGTACCAGATGACGTCGTAGGACCCGAAGGTGTCCCGCACGACCCCGCCGAGGAACGCGACGACGGCGGCGCCGACCTGGTGCGAGGCCAGGACCCAGCCGAAGACGATCGCGCTGTCGTCGCCGTACTGCTCCCGGCAGAGCGCGAGGGTCGGCGGGACGGTCGCGACCCAGTCCAGGCCGTAGAAGACGATGAAGAAGATCATCGGCGGGTGGACGTTCGGGGCGAGGAGGATCGGCAGGAAGAGCAGCGAGACGCCGCGCAGCGCGTAGTAGACGGCGAGCAGGCGCCGCGCGTCGAAGCGGTCCGTGAGCCAGCCCGACGCGATCGTCCCCACGATGTCGAAGACGCCGATGACGGCGAGCAGCGAGGCCGCGGCCCTGATGGGCATGCCGTGGTCGTGGGCGGCGGGCACGAAGTGGGTCTGGATCAGGCCGTTCGTGGAGGCGCCGCAGATCGCGAAGCTGCCCGCGAGGAGCCAGAACGGTCCGGTGCGGGCCGCCCCGAAGAGCACGGTCATCGTGCGCCGGGCGGCCCCCGGGACGGGCGGCGGCTTCGCGACGAACTCCTTGGCCCCGTACGGCTTCAGACCGACGTCCGCCGGGTGGTCGCGCAGCAGCAGCCATACGAAGGGGACGACCACGAGGGCCGAGAGCGCGACCGTCACTGCGGCGGGCCGCCACTCGTACCTCTCGACGATCCAGGCGAGGAGCGGCAGGAAGATCAGCTGGCCGGAGGCGGAGGCGGCCGTGAGGATGCCGGTGACCAGGCCGCGCCGCTCGGTGAACCAGCGGTTGGTGACCGTCGCGGCGAAGGCGAGCGCCATCGAACCGGAGCCGAGCCCGACGAGCAGGCCCCAGTAGAGCAGCAGTTGCCAGGCGTGGTTCATCCACACGGTCAGCCCGGAGCCCAGGGCGATCACGATCAGGGCGGTCGCGACGACCCTGCGGATGCCGAAGCGGTCCATGAGCGCGGCGGCGAACGGCGCGGTGAGCCCGTACAGCGCGAGGTTGATGGAGACGGCGAGCCCGATGGTCCCGCGCGACCAGCCGAAGTCGTCGTGCAGCGGGTCGATGAGGAGGCTCGGCAGCGAACGGAACGCGGCGGCGCCGATGATCGTCACGAACGTGACGGCGGCGACGAACCAGGCGCGGTGGATACGGGGAGCGCGGCGGCCGGAGCCCTCGGACGGCGGAACCGTCTCGCCCACTTGGCTGGTACGGCCCACCTCGGCGCTCGGTTCGGTTGTCTGGGTCACGTCACAAGAATCGGCACTCGCCCGCTCCCGAACGAGTGGCCCGAGGGACAGCGTTCGCTAGGATCGGGCCATGGCCGCTTCCGGAGGATCCCACGCACGGACAACCCGGCGGCACCGCGTCGTGGTCCTCGCCCTCGACGGCGTGATCCCCTTCGAACTGGGTATCCCCCAGCGGATCTTCGGCCGCGCGCGCGACACCGCACGCCGCCCTCTCTACGAGGTCCTGACCTGCTCAATCCGGCCGCCTGGCCCGGTCCGTACGGACGCCGACTTCGTGATCCTCGTCGAACACGGCCCCGCTGCGCTGGCCACCGCCGACACCGTCGTGGTCCCCGCGTCGTACGAACTGGGCCCGGTCTACGAGGAGGGCCTGGCTCACCGCCGAGCTGGCCGCCGCGCTGGCCTACATCCAGCCGGGCACCCGCCTGGTCTCGATCTGCACGGGTGGATACGTCCTCGCCGCCGCCGGCCTCCTCGACGGGCGTCCGGCGACCACGCACTGGGCGTCGGCGGCCCACTTCCAGCGGCTCTTCCCGCGCGTCAAGGTCGACGCGGACGTGCTGTTCATCGACGACGGCGACGTGCTGACGTCGGCGGGCGTGGCCGCGGGCGTCGACCTCTGCCTCCATCTCGTACGCCGCGACCAGGGCACGGCGGTCGCCAACGACGTGGCCCGCCTCACCGTCGTACCGCCCCACCGCGACGGCGGCCAGGCCCAGTACATCCAGCGCCCGGTCCCCGAGCCGCAGCTGGCGACCACACGGACGGCGAGGGCGTGGGCGCTGGGCCGCCTCGACCAGCCGCTGCGGTTGCGGGACATGGCGGCGCAGGAGTCGATGTCGGTACGCACCTTCACGCGCCGCTTCCGCGAGGAGGTCGGCGTCAGCCCCGGCCAGTGGCTCACCCAGCAACGCGTCGAGCGAGCACGGCACTTGCTGGAGTCCAGCGGCCTTTCCGTCGACCGGATCGCACGGGACGCCGGCTTCGGCACGGCCCAGTCGATGCGAGCACACCTACAGACCGCACTCGGCGTCACCCCCACCACCTACCGCCGTACGTTCCGCGACGTCACCACCGCCTGAGACCGCGCCCCCACCACCCGCAGCCGCCTTCACGACGGGAGGGGACGTGCCGGTATGTCCGCCCGGAGCACGGCAAGCACCCCACGGAGCCCCGAAGCACAGGGCGGCAACGCAGGCGATAGCGAGGACGGACATACCGGCGCGGCCCCGCCCCACGGCCGATGAGGCGCCGGAGACGGCGCCGCACCGGGCGACCGTCCGAACCACAACGCATCGCTCAGAACGTCAGCACCGCCCGAGCCACCCTCCCCCCCTCCGCATCCGCCACCGCCTTCCCGAAGTCCTCCACCGCGTACGTCGCCGTCACCAGCTCATCCAGCAGCAGCCGCCCCTCCCCGTACAACCGCGCGTACAGGGTGAAATCCCGCTGCGGCGCCGAACTCCCGTACCGGCACCCGAGAATCGCCTTGTCCAAGAAGAGCGAGGCGACCACGAACGACGCCTCCTCCGCCGCCCCCGGCATCCCGAGCAGCACCGCCTGCCCGTGCCGGTCCAGCAGATCCACGGCCTCCCGCACCAGCGAGACCCGCCCCACGCACTCGAAGACATGGTCGGCCCCCTGCGGCAGCACCTCCCGCACCGCCTCCACCGACCCGAAGAACTCCGTGGCACCGAACCGCCGGGCGACGCCCTCCTTGTCAGGGTTCGCGTCAACGGCGACCACGACCGACGCCCCGGCGATCCGGGCCCCCTGCAACACATTCAGCCCGATACCCCCGGCGCCGATGACGACCACGGTCTCCCCGGCGGCCACCCGGGCCCGGTTGAGGACCGCCCCCACGCCCGTGACCACCGCGCACCCGATCAGCGCCGCGGACGTCAGCGGCACGTCCTCCGGGATCTTCACGGCCTGCACGGCCTTGACCAGGGTCCGCTCGGTGAAGGCGGAGCTGGCAGCGAACTGGTACACCGGCTCACCGCCGCGCGAGAAGGGCCGTTCGGGCCGCCCGACGGCCCGTCGGCACATGGTCGGCCGCCCGCGCCCGCACTCACCGCACGCACCACAGTTCGCGATGGTGGACAGCGCCACATGGTCCCCGGGAGTCACATGCGTGACCCCGGCCCCCACCGCTTCCACCACGCCCGCCCCTTCATGCCCGAGGACCACGGGCGACGGGAACGGAATGGTCCCGTCGATGACGGACAGGTCGCTGTGGCACAGCCCGGCGGCGGCCACCGCGACCAGCACCTCGCCGGGCCCCGGGTCCCGGACGGCCAGGTCCTCCACGACCTCGGCCCGCTCCCCGTCGAAGACGACACCTCTCACCACGCACCCCTCACCGAGGCTCCCTGGCCTCTCTCGGCAGGCCGAGCACACGCTCGGCGATGATGTTGCGCTGTACCTCGTCCGAGCCGCCGTAGATGGTGTCGGCGCGGGTGAACAGATGGAGCCGCTGCGCTTCGTCGAGTTCGTACGGCGCGTCCGCCGACCAGTCCGAGGGCCCGACGGCACCCGCCGCGCCCCGCACCAGCACGGCCAGCTCCCCCAGCCCCTGATGCCACCGCCCCCACAGCAACTTGGCCACGCTCGGAGCCCCGCCCTCCACCACCGCCCCCGCACCTCCACCGGCCCTCGCACCCGCACCTACACCCGCACCCGCACCTCCACCCGCACCCGCACCCGCACCCGCACCCCCCAACGTCCGCAACGCATTCCACCGCATCACCCACAACTCCGCCCACAACCGCTCCAACCGCTCCCGCACCACGGCATCCCGCACCGCCCCCGAGGCGACCGCCTCCCTCACGACCGCCGCCAACTCCTGCGCGAAGCCGATCTGTTGGACCAGCGTCGAGACCCCCCTCTCGAACCCGAGCAGCCCCATGGCGACTCGCCAACCCTGCCCCGCGCCCCCCACCACATGGCCGGCACGCGCGCGTGCGCCGTCGAAGAAGACCTCGTTGAACTCACTGGTCCCGGTCAGCTGCCGGATGGGCCGCACCTCCACGCGCCCCGGCTGGTCCATCGGCACCAGCAGGAACGAAAGCCCCCGGTGCCCCCGGGACCCCTCCTCCGTGCGCGCCAGCACAAAACACCAGTCCGCCTCGTGCGCCAGCGAGGTCCAGATCTTCTGCCCGGTGACGGCGTACATCTCCCCGTCCCGCACGGCCCGCGTCCGCACCCCCGCCAGGTCGGACCCGGCGCCCGGCTCGCTGTACCCCTGGCACCACAGCACCTCGCCCCGGGCGATCGGCGGCAGGAATTCCTCGCGCTGCTCCTTGCTGCCGTACGCCAGGAGCGTCGGCGCGAGCAGGTTCTCGCCGATGTGCCCGTGGCGGCCCGGCGCCCGCGCGCGTGCGTACTCCTCGGCCCACACGACCTGCTGGGTGAGCGTGGCCCGCCGGTTGCCGTACGCGTCGCTGCCCCAGCCGAGGCCGATCCAGCCCCCGCGCCCCAACTCCCGCTCCCAAGCGCGGCGTTCCGCCACGCCCTCGTGCTCGCTGCCGGGCCGACCACGCCCCCGCACACCCCCGTAACCACCGGTGAGGTGTGCGGCGAGCCAGCGCCGCGCCTCCCCGCGGAACGCCTCGTCGTCGGGCCCGAAACCGAAATCCACCGCCCCGCCCCTCCCCGCCTACGCGTTCGGCCGCGCTTTGCCGGCCGCCGCTTTCGCCATGGCCTCCACCTGCGCGAGGAGCGGCATGGGGTCGGTGCCGACCGTGCCGGGCAGGAAGTCGGCGATCTTCTCCGGGGTCCAGGCCCCGTCCGCGTACCCGGCGCGCAGCTCCCGCGGTTGCGCCCATACGGCGATCTTGGGTCCGGCGATCGTGTAGACCTGTCCGGTGATCTTCTCCTCGCGGGCCCGGTCGCTGAGCAGGTAGACGACGAAGGCCGCCACGTCCTCCGGCTCGCCGATCTCCTTCAGCTCCATGGGCACGTTGGCGGACATCCGCGTACGGGCGACAGGGGCCACCGCGTTGGCGGTCACCCCGTACTTGTGCAGACCGAGCGCGGCGCTGCGCACCAGCGAGATGATCCCGCCCTTCGCCGCGCTGTAGTTGGCCTGCGCGACGGACCCCTGGTGGTTGCCGCTGGTGAACCCGATCAGGGTGCCGGAACCCTGCTTCCGCATCACCGCCGAGGCGGCCCGGAAGACGGTGAAGGTGCCCTTCAGGTGGGTGGCGAGCACCGGGTCCCACTCCTCCTCGGACATGTTGAACAGCATTCGCTCGCGGAGGATCCCGGCGACGCACACGACCCCGTCGAGGCGGCCGTACTCGACGAGCGCGACGTCGACGATCCGCTGCCCGCCCGCCATGGTGGAGATGTCGTCCGCGACGGCGACGGCCTCGCCACCCGCGGCCCGGACCTCCTTGACCACGGCTTCGGCCACCTCGCCGGTCGGCTCGCCGCCCTCCATGGAGACGCCGTAGTCGTTGACGACGACCTTCGCGCCCTCGGCCGCCGCGGCGAGGGCGACGGCCCTGCCGATGCCGCGCCCTGCGCCGGTGACGGCCACCACCTTGCCTGCCAAGAATTTTCCCACGCCGGCCCCTTCCCGCGCTTTCTGACGGACCGTTAGATTCTATGGCCCGCCGGATACCGGAAGACAAGCCCCGCGGAGGACTCATGTCGGACCCCGACACCACCGGCACGTCGATGCCGCCCGCGTTCCGCGACATCGCCAAACGCGTGAACAACTGGGGCCGTTGGGGTGCCGACGACGAGATCGGCACGCTCAACCTCATCACCGACGACGTCGTACGGTCGGCCGCCGCCGAGGTCCGCTCCGGGGGCCGCGTCCCGCTCGCGCTACCCCTCAAGGAGGACGGCGTCCAGACGGGCCTGATCCCGGGCCGCGTGAACCCCCTGCACGCCATGGTGCAGATCAACCAGGAGCTGTTCGGCCCCGGCACGGTCGCCACCAGCGACGACGCGGTGACGATGGGACTCCAGACGGCCACCCACTGGGACGCCCTGACCCACGCGTCGCACTCCGGGAAGATCTACAACGGCCGACCCGCGCACACCATCACGGCCCACACGGGCGCGCGGTTCAGCGGCATAGACAAGGTTCCGTACGTCGTCTCGCGCGGTGTCCTGCTGGACGTGGCCCGCGCCAAGGGGCTCGACCGGCTGCCGGGCGATCACGCCGTGACGCCCGAAGACCTGGACGAGGCAGCCGAGTTCGGCTGCGTCACGGTCCGCGCCGGCGACATCGTCCTCGTCCGCACGGGACAGATCCAGGTCTACCTGGCGGGCGACAGACACGCGTACGGCTACCCGTCCCCCGGCCTCTCGCTCCGTACACCCGAGTGGTTCCACGCGCGGGACGTGGCGGCGGTCGCCGACGACACCCTCACCTTCGAGATCTTCCCGCCGGAGATCGAGAACCTGTGGCTGCCCGTGCACGCGCTCCACCTGGTCGAGATGGGGATGATGCAGGGCCAGAACTGGAATCTGGAGAAGTTGTCCACAGCCTGTGCAGAAGCGGGCCGTTACGCCTTCCTGCTCTCCGCGATGCCCGAGCCGTTCGTCGGCGGGACGGGGACGCCCGTGGCGCCGGTGGCGGTGCTGTGACACCGGCACAGCACCGCCAGTACGGCGGCGCGTCGGCTTCCGCCCCGAGCGCGATACCGCGCGCCGCCATCCGGCTCGGCGCTCGACACTGCCCTCATGACCCCGAGGGGACCGACGCCGACAATGCGATCCACATCTCGTCAAGGGCCTCCGTCACCGAGCACCCTCGACGTCCCCTCGCGGCGAATCGCTGCACACAAGCGTGATCAATCGGACACGGTACGTCAACACCCTGCCGGGGATTAACGGTCTATGCCCGATTTATCTCACCCGCGCACGGGTGCGCGCATCGTGGCACACGACGGCGCGTACGGGCTCAGGGCCGGAAGGCTCCCGCCAGGCTTCAGACGGCTTCGTACGCCACGTCGGCATCGGCGTCCGTGTCGCCGTACGACGCCCCGTCGAAAGTCACCGCGGCGACCCCGGCCTCGCACCGGTCGACCTCGCACCAGATGCTCTTGCCGCCGCCCTCGGGCTGCCAGCCCCAGCGGTCGGCGAGACCGTCGACGAGCTCCAGGCCGCGGCCGTTGGTGTCGTCACCCTCCGCGTGCCGCTGCCTGGGCGGGCGGGCGCTGCGGTCGGCCACCTCCACCCGGACCGTCCCCGGCACGTCGTCGGGGACTCCGGGGAGGAGCATGCGCAGGACGGCCGGACAGCCCGTGTGCACAACGGCGTTGGTGACGAGTTCCGAGATCAGCAGGATCAGCGTCTCGGCCACCGGCTCGTCGACTTCTATGCCCGAGCCCGCCAGTCGGGAACGGGCCCATCTTCTGGCCCGCCCCACCTCCGCGGGGTCGGCCCCGACCTCCAGCTGCACTTGAAGCACCTGCACCGCTCACACCATCCGAACCGGCGGACACATCGCCTCGCGACTCCACGGGGTCACGGAACGTGATCCCCTTAGGAGACAGCATGATTGACGTTCAGTCACCCCAACAAGCGCTTCGGGCATATTCCAGCGCGAAGGAGTACGCGTGCCGCATACTGTGCGACGCGTAGCGCGGGGGGTCGAACAGACGGGCCCGAGGCCCGGTCCTGCACGGCGAGCGGCGCGCGTCGCCGGGCCCGGAGCCGCCGCGGGGGCGGCACCGGGATGGCTCGGCCTCAGAACCACTCGCATCTGACACAAGGTACTAGAGGCGGAGACCGACTCCGTGCCGTGACGACTCTCGCGCAGGACACAACCCGGTATCAACGCTCCGTCAACGCTCCGTAGCGTCACCACCCCCTGTCACAGCGCGGCCGCAAGCGCTTCCTCGGCCTCGTCGGCCCGTTGTCCCAGCTCGGCCCGCACCCAGGCCCGCTTCAGGTGCAGATGCACCTCCGACTCCCACGTGAACCCCATGCCGCCGTGCACCTGAAGACAGGCGCGGGCGTTGCGTACGGCGGCGTCGTCGGCCAGCAGCTTGGCGCCGCGGATCTCGCGCGTGTCCCCGGTCACGGCGGCGGCGTACACGGCGGCGCGGGCGACCTCGGCGCGCACCAGCATCTGCGCGCAGAGATGCTTCACGGCCTGGAACGCCCCGATGGGCTGCCCGAATTGTTCGCGCTCGCGGGCATAGGTGACGGCCATGTCGCAGGTCCGGGCGGCACTGCCGAGCTGTTCGGCGGCGTACAGCAGCGCGCCGCGGCCCGGGCGCGGCGGTCCGGGTACGCGGTGCAGCGGTGTCAGCGGGTCGACGGAGCGCAGGGCCACGGCTCCGGTCGCGTCCCCCTGGACGGTGTCCGCCTCCGTCAGCCAGGGCACCAGCGTCCCGTCGACGGCGGTCACGACGGCCTCCCCCGACGCGGCACCCTCCACCTCCCCGGCCGCCAGGAACGACGCGACCGCGGGGCCGGGCAGCAGGGCCCTTCCCGCCTCCTCGAAGGCCAGTACGGCCTCCGGCGGCCCCAGGCCGACGCCCCCGCGCTCCTCGGGCAGGGCCAGGGAGAAGAAACCGGCCTCGCCCAGCTCTTTCCACAGGGCCCGGTCGACGCGGTCCACGGCGCCCCGCAGACAGAACCGCCCCGCCAGGATGTCCCGCAACCCGGAGCGCAAAGCCCGCTGGTCATCAGTGAGTTGGAAATCCATGCCGTCCCTCACCGCCCCTTCGGGAGGCCGAGGATCCGCTCGGCCACGATGTTCCGCTGGATCTGCGAGGTGCCCGCGGCGATCGTGTACGACAGGGAGGACAGCCGGTCGAGGTTCCACGCGTGCCCGAGGTCAAGGGCGCCCGCCCCGAGCACCTCGGCGGCGGCGTCGTACAGCTCCTGCCGGGCGTGCGAGTACCGCAGCTTGAAGACCGAGCCGCCCACGCCGGGCACCCCGCCGGTGCGCTGCGCCTCGCTCACGTTCCACTGCGTGAGCCGCCACAGCGCCGTGAACTCCGCCGCGAGCCGCCCGAGCCTGCGGCGCAACGCCGCGTCGCCCCAGCGGCCGTTGGCGCGGGCCTCGCGGGCGATCTCCCCGAGGACGCGCCGACAGGCCACCACCTCCCCCACGAAGGCGGTGCCGCGCTCATAGGAGAGCGTCACCATGGTCACGCGCCAGCCGTCGTCCTCGTCGCCGACGCGGTTCGCCACCGGCACCCGCACCTCGTCGAGGAACATCTCCGCGAACTCGGTCGACCCGGCCAGCGTCCGCAGCGGGCGCACGGTGATCCCGGGGGCGCCCATCGGCATCGCGAGCCAGGTGATGCCCCGGTGCTTGGGCACGGCCTCGCTCACCGGTGTCGTCCGCACAAGCAGCTCGCACCAGTCGGCGACCTCCGCGTGCGAGGTCCAGATCTTGGACCCGCTCACTACGTAGTGGTCGCCGTCGCGCCACGCGCGCGTGCGCAGCGACGCGAGGTCGGAGCCCGCGTCCGGTTCGCTGAACCCCTGGCACCACACCTCGTCGCCGCGCAGCACGGGCGGCAGCCACCGCTCCCGCTGTTCGGGGGTGCCTTCGGAGGCGATGGTCGGTCCCGCGTGCAACAGACCGACAAAATTGGCGCCCACATAGGGGGCGCCCGCCTTCTCGGTCTCCTCCAGGAAGATCAGCCGCTGCGTGGGAGAGGCGTCCCAGTGCACTTCCCCGTAGCCCGCGTCGTACAGCATGCGCTGCCAGGAGGTGTCGTACGCGCGCCGTGCGGGCCAGTCCCGCGGCGAGGGCCTGGCGGGGAGCTTCGGGAGCACGGTCGCGAGCCATTCCCGCAGGCCCGCCCGGAAGGCTTCCTCCTCGTCGGTGTATGTGAGGTCCACGCGCGGCCTACTTGTCCAGGTCCAGGCCGAGCATGCGGATGGCGTTGCCGCGCATCAGCTTGTGGACGGTCTCGTCGTCGAGGCCCTTGACGTGGTCGAGGGCGACCTCCTTGGTGTGCGGGAAGGTCGAGTCGACGTGCGGGTAGTCGGTCTCGAAGGTGGCGTTGTCCCGGCCGACGACGTCCAGGGAGGCCACTCCGTGCTTGTCGCGGAAGAAGCAGCAGAAGATCTGCCGGTAGTAGTACGTCGACGGGGGCTCGGGGATCAGGTCCTTCACACCGCCCCACGCGCGGTGCTCCTCCCACACGTCGTCGGCGCGCTCCAGGGCGTACGGGATCCAGCCCATCTGCCCTTCGGAGTACGCCAGTTTCAGTGCCGGAAACTTGACGAGGACGCCGCTGAACAGGAAGTCCATCATCGACGCCATGGCGTTGTTGAAGGAGAGGGCGGCCTGCACGGCGGGCGGGGCGTCGGGCGAGGCGGCGGGCATCTGGGAGGACGAGCCGATGTGCATGTTCACGACCGTGCCGGTCTCCTGGCAGAGAGCGAAGAAGGGGTCCCAGTAGCCGGAGTGGATCGAGGGCAGCCCCAGGTGGGTCGGGATCTCGGAGAAGGTGACGGCCCGCACGCCGCGCGCCGCGTTCCGCCGGATCTCGGCGACCGCGAGGCCGATGTCCCAGAGCGGGATGATGCAGAGCGGGATGAGCCGGCCGCCGCTGTCGCCGCACCACTCGTCGACCATCCAGTCGTTGTACGCGCGGACGCAGGCGAGGGCGACCTCCTTGTCGTGGGCCTCGGCGAAGGTCTGGCCGCAGAAGCGGGGGAAGGTGGGGAAGCACAGGGAGGCCTCGACGTGGTTGAGGTCCATGTCCTTCAGGCGGGCGACGGGGTCCCAGCAGCCGCGCCGCATCTCCGCGCGCGTGATGCCCTCCAGGGTCATGTCGTCGCGGTCGAAGCCGACGGCGGCGATGTTGCGCTTGTACGGGAACTTCAGGTCCTCGTAGATCCACCAGTCGGTGGGCGGGCCTTCGGGGTCCATCGTGATCTGGTACTTGCCGCCCACGTAGGCGAGTTCACCGATACCGGCGGTCAGGGGCTTCGGGCCGCGGTCGCGGTACTTGGCGGGCAGCCAGGTCTCGAAGAGATGCGCGGGCTCGATCACATGGTCGTCGACGCTGACGATCCGAGGAAGCTCGGTCAAGGTGTCCCCTCCTTGCGAGAAAAGGGGGTCATCCCTCCGGCATCCCCGGCAATCTGATGACCCGTCAGAAGGCAGGCTAGCCCCGCGCCTATGGACCGACAAGGCGCGGCGGCCTACGCTCTCCGCACGATCTGACGGGCCATCAGCAGCGTCGCCCGCCCTGTCCATTCCTGGCCGACCCGGGGGGACCACATGAGCACCGCACGGCACGAAGCCGCGTACGAACTGGGCGCCTCCCGCACGCTCTGGGAGCTGGTCGAGCGCCGCGCCGCCCTCACCCCCGACGCCCCCGTCCTCATCCAGGCCGCCGCCGACCCCGCCGACGACCGCACGCTCACCTTCGGCGCCCTGCGCGACCGCGCCGAACGCGTCGCCGCCGGGCTGTACGGCATGGGCGTACGCCCCGGCACAGTTGTCGCCTGGCAGCTGCCCACCCGCGTCGAGGCGGCCCTGCTCTCCTTCGCCCTGGCCCGCCTCGGAGCCGTCCAGTCCCCGGTCATCCCCTTCTACCGCGACCGCGAGGTCGGCTTCGCGCTGCGGGAGTCCAAGGCGGAGTTCTTCGCGGTCCCGGGCGTGTGGCGCGGCTTCGACCACAGGGAGATGGCGCGGCGGCTCGGCGCCAAAGGAGTCTTCGAGGCGTACGAGGAACTGCCCGACGCCGACCCGTCCGCCCTGCCCCCACCGCCCTCCGACGGCACATCCGTACGCTGGATCTACTGGACCTCCGGCACCACGTCCGACCCCAAGGGCGTCCTGCACACCGACCGCTCCCTGCTCGCGGGCGGCTCGTGCCTGGCCCACGCGCTGCGGCTGACGGCCTCGGACGTCGGCTCGATGGCGTTCCCCTACGCGCACATCGCGGGCCCCGACTACACGGTCATGCTGCTCCTGTACGGCTTCCCCGCGGTGATGTTCGAGCACTTCGCGCTGCCGGACGCACTCGACGGCTACCGGCGGCACGGCGTGACCGTGGCGGGCGGATCGACGGCCTTCTACTCCATGTTCCTGGCCGAGCAGCGCAAACTGCCGCCGGGCGAGAAGGTCATCCCGACGCTGCGGCTCCTCGCGGGCGGCGGCGCGCCCAAGCCGCCGGAGATCTACCACGCCGTCGTACGCGAGATGGGCTGTCAGCTCACCCACGGTTACGGCATGACCGAGGTCCCGATGATCACCATGGGCGATCCGGCCGACACGGCCGAGAACCTGGCGACGACCGAGGGGCGGCCCCGGCCGGCATGGAGATCCGCGTCACCGGCGCCGACGGCGAGGTAGTGCCCCCGGGCACGGACGGCGAGGTCCGGCTGCGCGGCGAGGCGGTCTGCCAGGGCTACTTGGCGCCGGCCCACAGCACACCCGCGTTCGACAGCGACGGTTTCCTGATCACCGGGGACCTGGGCCACCTCACGCCGAGCGGCCACCTGGTCCTCACCGGCCGGGCCAAGGACATCATCATCCGCAAGGGCGAGAACATCTCCGCCAAGGAGATCGAGGACCTGCTCCACCGGCACCCGGCCGTCGGCGACGCGGCGGTCGTCGGACTGCCCGACCCCGAACGCGGGGAACGGGTCTGCGCGGTCGTGGAACAGCGTCCGGGAGCCCAGGCGTTGACCCTGGACGCGGTCACCTCGTACCTGCGCGGGGAAGGCCTCGCCACCCACAAGCTGCCGGAACAGCTGGAGGTGGTCGAGGCCCTCCCCCGCAACGAGACGCTGCGCAAGGTCCTCAAGTACAAACTGCGGGAGCGCTTCTCACCGGCCCGGGGCCGGTGACGGAGCCCTCACTCGGGCACGGTGAAGTACTCCGCGAAGGCCTGCACGATCTCCTGCTCGACGACCTTGCCGTCACCGTCGCCGTCGAGCCCGGCGGCCGTCGCCGCCGCGAGCTCCTCGGGCACGCCGAGTGCCTTGAGCGCGCGCTGGACCTCGCCCGGGGCGACCGCCCCGTCGCCGTCGGAGTCCGCCATGTCGATCGCCGCGTGCAGGAAGGGCCGGGCGATCTCGGCGAACCGCCCGGGGTTGTCCCGCAGCCGCTTCACCGCGCCGCCCACGAACTCGCCCTGGGTGATCCGCTGGTCCCCGTCGCGGTCGGCGATCCCGGCCATGCCCTGCCAGAACGCCTCGGCGCCGATGTAGAGCGCCTGGCCCTTGTCGGACCGCGCCGTCACGCCGAACTCCTTGCACAGGGCGGCCGCCGCCGTGCTGAAGTCCTCACGGGAGATGTACTTGTTGCCGTCCTGGTCGAAGGTGGCGAACCGGGCGGCGATCCTACGCTCGTACTCGGCACTGTCCATGGTCTTCGGGCCGCCTCACTTCCGCGGTTGGGTGCGCTTCAGGGGATGGGTACCCCGGCAGCGAGCGTACGTCGTCCGAGGCCACCCGGAGGGGTGATGTGCTGCACTGTCCCCCGTGGAAGCGGTCGCGGCGAGTGTCATAGCGGTGCTGGGTACCCTCCTGGGCGCGGGAGTCACGCACTCCTTCCAGCGCAGGGCGATCGAGCGGACGGAGGAGTTCACCCGTGGCGAGAGGCTGCGGCAGGAGCGGATCGACGCCTACAGCGCGTACGCGGGCGCGCTGGTCAACTACCGGCGGGTCCTGATGGACCGCTGGTTCAGCCGGCACGAGAACCGCGTCGAGGACAGCGAGGAGTCGCGCTTCCGTTCGTACGAGATGCGGTCCGAGGCCCAGGAGGCGCTGTTCCGGGTGCAGTTGCTGACCAGCGACGACGACTTGGCGCGGCAGGCGTGGGCGACCCTCGACATGGTCTCCGACCTGCACAGGGCCGAGGACCGCGACGACCTCGCGGAGCGGCGCCGGGTCTCCCGTGACGCGATCAACGCCTTTGTGGCGGCGGCCAAGCGCCACGTCTGACGTGCGGTCAGCGAGGGCCCGGCCGCCCGTCAGGCGGAGAGCGGCGTCGCGTCCTCGTCGAGGGCCGCCCCGACGTCCGGGAAGACCTCGAAGAGCCTGCGCACGCCGAGCGCCGCGAGGACGCGGTTGACGTGACTGCCGTCGACAGCGCCCTGCGCGGGCAGGATCAGCCGCAGTCGGCCCTGGCAGGAGCGGATCAGGCGGCGCGTGGCGATCAGTACGCCGACGCCGCTGGAGTCGCAGAACAGCACGTCGGAGAGGTCGAGGACGACGCTGCGGCGGCCGTCCGCCACGGCGTCGTGCACGCGCTGGCGCAGCACGGGCGAGGTCAGCAGGTCCATCTCGCCGGACACGCGCAGCACGGCCCAGCCGGACTCCTGGCCCACCGCCACCTTGAGCGTCACGCGCCACGCCCTCTCGCTCACCCTGATCCGGAAGCAGTCCTTACGTTTCGTTCTGCTTCGGCTGCCCCACCGCCTCTCCCATGAAACACCAGGGCCCACCGTCAATATCATCCGGTGCCCGGTGAGGGGTGCGCTTTGCCGCAAACAGGAGTGAACTGTCAGTGGTCACGATTACATTCAAGGGAAAGCCTGCACAGGAAGTACCGTCGGAGGGAGCCGGACCGGGCGGACCGGTGCGGTGACGGGAGCAGTCAGAGCAGTCGGAGCAGAGGCAAGCGCATGAGGGGGCCGCATGCCGAAGGACGCGCCGCGGCGCTGGGACCGCCGGATGCAGCAGCGGCTCGCGCATGGGGAGGCCGCCGCACTGGGCGAGCTGTACGACCGCTTCGCCTCGCTCGTGCACAGCCTCGCCCACCGCGTCCTCGGCGACGAGAGCGCCGCCGACCGCATCACCCGTGAGGTCTTCGCCCACATCTGGGAGAACCCCGACGCGTACGACCCGCGGCAGGGCCCGCTGCGCTCCTGGCTCGCCACGCTCACCCACCAGCGGGCCGTGCGCAGGCTCCGCCAGACGGAGGCCGCCGCCCTCGCCCGCGGCGGTGAGGGCACCACGGAGGACCTGGAGCGCAAGGTCCGCCGCGCCTCGGCGGCGGCCCGCGCCGACTACATCGTCACGGCCATGCCCACCCCGCTGCGGGACGCCCTGGAGCTCGCGTACTTCCAGCGGCGCGACTACCGCCAGACGGCGGCCGACCTCGGCGTGACGGAGGACGAGGCCCGACGCAGGCTCCGCCTCGGCCTCCAACTGCTGTCGACGGCCAACGACACGGGGGACCCCTCGGCCGGATACGGGACATCACGGTGACCGGCTCGCACCGCCCCGAGCCGCCCGAGAACCCGGACGTCCCCCACACCACCGACCGACAGGCCGACCCACGCATACCGATGCCACGCGCCTCCCTAGAGGACCCCGGCCAGCCCATGCCGGATGCTCCGCAGGAGCGGCCGGCGGGGGAGGCGCCGCCTCGTACGGAGCGGTCCGCGCGGGAGATGCCACCTGCCCCGGCGCGGTCCGCACACGACGTGCCACCTCCCCCGGAGCAGGCCGCACACGACGTGCCACCTCCCCCGGAGCGACCCGCGCGGGAGATGCCGCCTCCCCCGAAGCAGGCCGCGCCCGCACACGACATGCCGCCACCGCCACAGCCGACCGCACACGACATGCCGCCTCCCCCGAGGCGGTCCGCACACGACGTGCCACCTCCGCCGAGGCGGTCCACACACGACGTGCCACCTCCCCCGGAGCGACCCGCGCGGGAGATGCCGCCTCCCCCGAAGCAGGCCGCGCCCGCACACGACATGCCGCCTCCGCCACAGCCGGCCGCACACGACATGCCGCCTCCCCCGGCGCGGCCCGCGCCCCTCGTCATGGAGCACCGTGTCCTGAAGTCGCTCCTCGGTGCCTGGGCGCTCGCCGCGTGTTCTGCGGGCGAGGCCGCCGCCGTCGAGGAGCATCTGGGTGACTGCGGGCCCTGTGCGGAGGAGGCGCTGCGGCTGCGGGACGCCGTCGGCCTGCTGCACCCGGAGGAGAGCCTCGACCTCGACCCCGGGCTGCGTTCCCGGGTCCTGGAGAGCTGTCTCGGCCGCCGTCCGCCGCGCATCCCGGTGCCCGAGTGGGCCGTGCCCTACGACGCGGAGACCGCCCGCCTCGACGCCCTGCTGCGGGACATCGGCGACGCGGAGTGGCACGCCCCGGTGCGGCTGCGCTGGTTCGAACGGGACGGCCGGGCGAGCAGGAAGTCCACCGTGGCCGGTGTCATCGCGCATCTCCTCGCCGTCGACGGCCTGGTCGGGCTCGCTCTCGGCCTCGACGACCCGCTGGGCCCGGAGGCCGGGGACCCGCAGCTCCCGGCCCGCCGCACCGAGGCGTACTGGCAGGCCTCGCGCCTCCCGCCCACCCGCGCGGTGCGGGAACCGTGGCGGGACCAGACACACGACGTGGTCCGCACGGTGTCCTTCGCGGGCGACGGTTCGGGGCGGCTCCCCGTGCCGTACGGGACGGTGCCCGCGCCGCCCGGCGAAGGGCCGGGGCAGAAGATCGAGCTGCCGCTGCGGGACGCGATGGTGGACCGCGCCTTCGAGTGCTGGATCCACGCGGGCGACATCGCCGAGGCCGTCGACTACCCCTACGACCCGCCCTCGCCCCGGCACCTCCACCGCATGATCGACCTCGCCGCCCGGATGCTCCCGGACACGTTGGCCGGCCGCCGCCGCTCCGGGCGCGCCGCGCCGCCCCGCGATCTGGTGGCGGCGGGTGCGCCCGGCCGCAGTCTGCGTCTGGAGATCGAGGGCCTCGGCGGCGGCGAGTGGTTCATCGCGCTGGACTCACCGGGCGCGGACGCGTCCGCCGAGCGGGAGGTGGCCCATGTGGCGCTGGACGGCGTCGAGTTCTGCCGCCTGGCCGCGGGCCACGTCTCACCGGTGGAGGCCGCCGCGGGCCAGGACGGCGACCGCGAGGCGATCCGCGACGTCCTGTTCGCGGCGGCGTCACTGAGCAGGCTGTGAAGCGGCTCCCAGGACGGCCGCTTCTCACGTGGCCGAGACGGACGGGTGGGTGGGAGACCTCGCCACGAAGCGGCGGCCAGGAAGCCCTCGGACCACCCGCACCCGCCCACCCACACGACGGCTACGCGAACACCACCGTCCGCCGCCCGTTCAAGAGAATCCTCCGCTCCGCATGCCACTTCACGGCCCGCGCCAGCGCCTGGCACTCCACGTCACGGCCGATCGCCACCAGCTGGTCCGGCGTCACGCCGTGGCCGACCCGCTCGACCTCCTGCTCGATGATCGGCCCCTCGTCGAGGTCCGCCGTCACATAGTGCGCGGTGGCACCGATCAGCTTCACACCCCGCGCGTGCGCCTGGTGATACGGCTTCGCGCCCTTGAAGCTCGGCAGGAAGGAGTGGTGGATGTTGATGATCCGTCCGCTCAGCTCCTTGCACAGGTCGTCCGAGAGCACCTGCATATAGCGCGCGAGGACGACCAGCTCGACCTCCTCCGCCCGCACGATCTCCAGGAGCCGCGCCTCGGCCTGCGGCTTGTTGTCGCGCGTCACCGGGATGTGGTGGAAGGGGATGTCGTACGAGGCGACGAGCTCGGCGAAGTCCGTGTGGTTGGAGACGACCGCGGCGATCTCCACCGGCAGCGCGCCGATCCGCGAGCGGAACAGCAGGTCGTTCAGGCAGTGCCCGAACTTCGACACGAGCAGGACGACCCGCATCTTCTCCTCGGCCCGGTGGATCTGCCAGTCCATGTGGAAGGAGTCGCCGATCGCGGCGAAGCTCGCCCGCAGCTTGTCGACGGTCACCGGCGCCTCGGCGGAGAAGTGGACGCGCATGAAGAACAGTCCGGTGTCGTGGTCACCGAACTGCTGGCTGTCCTCGATGTTGCAGCCGGTCATGAAGAGGTAGCTCGACACGGCGTGCACGATGCCCTGCTTGTCGGGGCAGGAGAGAGTGAGGACGTACTGCTCAGCGGGCGCGGCGGGGGCGACGGACTGCTCGTTCATGCGCCCAAGGTTCCCATATGCGACGGCCGCCGCGGACCGGCGTCCCGCAGGGCGGAACGTCCGTCTCAGGCCGCCCGGGTCATGATCCGCAGGACTTCCAGCGTGCGCGGCGGGACGTCGGGGTCCTCGCCGTCCTCAGCCGAAAGGCGTACGTGCGCGTCGCGCGCCGCCCGTACGGCGTCGGGCCAGCCCGGGTGCTCCAGGTAGGCGGAGACCATTGCGTCGGGCCCGACCTCGTGCATGATCCGCAGGACCCTCAGCACGGCGGTGTCGACGAGGGCCGCCTCCTGCGGGTCCCGGAAGATCGTGCCGACGTACTTCTCGGCGGACCAGTTGTCGAGCCAGGTGTCCTCGACGAGCCGGTAGACGGCATCGGTCACGTCCCCGTACTCCTCGCGGCCCGCGAGCCAGCACTCCCGCTGGAATTCGGGGTCGGAGAGCATGTGCAGCGCCGAGCGCACGTTGCTGCGCCAGCGCCACCACGGCATGTCGTTGGTCGGCATGCCACCCATGGTGCTTGAGCGACGGCCGCGACGGGAAGTGTTCTCCGAACCTTGCACGGTCATCGATCGTACGTTCCCACACCGTGCACTCGAACCGGCCCCCGCGCGTTCACCTTTATGTCACTGTCCGTTGAGAAGGCGTCACTCCACGGTTGGTCCTCCCCAGGAATCGTGCGGGTACATGACCGGCCGGCGACGCCCCACCCCCTCCCGTCCCTCCCCAACCGCGGCTCTCGCCCTGGCAGCGGCGGTGTGCCTGACCCTGACCGCCGGATGCGGGGTCACCCCCGGCACCGCCGAGGACGGCAGGGACGACCCCATCACCGTCATGACCTGGGCCCCCGAGAAGACCAAGGCCACCAACAAACCCGGCGTCCCCGCGATGGCGCAGGCCTACGCGCGCTGGGTCAACGCGCACGGCGGCATCGACGGCCGCGAGCTGAAGGTCCTGACCTGCAACGACCACAACGACCCGGTGGGCGCCGCCGACTGCGCGCGCGAGGCGGTCGACCAGGGCGTGGCGGCGGTCGTCGGCGCGTACAGCCAGCACGGCCGGTCCTTCCTCGGGCCGCTGGAGGTCGCGGGCATCCCCTACATCGGCGGCTACGGCGTCACCGACGACGAGTTCAGCAGCCCCCTGTCCTACCCCGTCAACGGCGGCGAGCCCGCGCTCCTCGCGGGCAACGGCCGCCAGCTCGCCGCCCGCTGCGACCGCGTCTCCCTCGTACGCCCCGACACCCTCGCCGGCGACGAGCTGCCCAAGCTGCTCAACTCCGGGCTGCGCGACGGCCACCACAAGCCCGTGGCCGACATACGGGCCCCCGAGGACGGCACCGACCTCACCCCGCAGGCCGAGCAGGCCCTGCAGCACGCGGGCGCGAAGGACGGCTGCGTGACGGCCGCGCTCGGGGCCCGCACCGACACCTTCTACGACTCGTTCCGCCGCGCCAGGGCCGACTATCCGCCGGTACGGATCTCCTCCGTGCTCGGCAGCGTCGACCAGTCGCTCGTCGACCGCACCGGCGGCGCGAGCGGCCCCTACGAAGGGGCGTACGTCACCGGCTGGTACCCCGCGTCGGGCGATCCGCGCTGGTCCCAGATGCGCGAGGTCATCCGCGAGCAGGCGTTCGGCGACAACCGGGTCGACCCGGCCGACGCGGGCGTGCAGACGACGTGGATCGCCTACACCGTCCTGAAGCGGGCCGTCGAGTCGCTGGACGGCGGCGAGGTCACCGCCCACACGCTGCGCCGCGCCCTGGACGGCGGTCTGCGGGTCGGGACGGGCGGGCTCACGCCGCCGCTGAGCTGGCGCTTCGAGGACCTCATCGCGGCCAGCGAGTACCCGCGACTGATCAACTCGGGCGTCACGTTCCAGGTGGTGCGCGACGGGCGGCTCGTCCCGGCGCGCAAGGGCTTCGTGGACGTGGAGGCGACGCTGGAGTCGGCGTAGCCCCCTCCCCCACGGTCAGCGCGGCGGGGCCGTCACAGCTGGGTCTTGTCGCGCGTGGTCAGGCCGTACTTGCGGGCGATGGGGTTCCAGGCGCCCGCGGCCTGCTCCTTGGCGGTGGTCGCCGCGTTGCTCTGCCGGTTGCCCGCGGCTGCCTGCGGGGTGACACGGGCGTGGCCCTTCTTGCAGCCCTTCTTGCCGGCCACCTGGTCCGCCCACGCCGCGTAGTGGTTGTCGGCGGACGCGGACGCCTTCCAGGCCTTGTTGAGGGAGGTCGTGAGGTGGTCGTTGGCCGGGAGCTTGTCGAGGTTCAGCGCGGCGAGGCGGGTGACCAGGCCGTTGCGCTGCTTGGCCGCCGCGCGCAGGTCCTTCGCGGACTGGCCGAGGTTCTGGCACTTGCCCACATTGCGTACGGCGGCGATGACCATGTCACGGCTGTCGTTGCTGTCGGCCAGCAGCTTGTCCAGGGCGACCGCCTGGTCCTTCGCCGGGTCGGCGGACGGCGAGGGACGCTCGTCGGCGGGGGCCGAGGCGGAGACCGGCTTGCTGTCGGCGTCCGGGGCGTCGTCACCGCCACCACCGCTCAGGAGCGCGCCCGCGCCGACGCCGAGCAGGGCTATACCGACGCCGACGGCGGCGATGAGCGGCACCTTGGAGCCGGTACGGGTACGGCGTCCACCACGGCCGCCCTCGCGCGCCGGGGCGGGGGCGGCGGCGGGCTCCGGGGCCTCGAAGCGGGGCATCTGCTGCGTGGAGGCGGGGCCCTCGGCTCCGGCCTCGGCGCGGAAGAGGCTGTCGAACTCGGCGGGCGGCTGCCGGTCGCCGGGGGCGCCTGGGCGGATGCCGTAGGGCGCCTTGACCGGCTCGGGCGGCGTGCCGTGCCCGGCGGGGCCGCTGCCGTTGGGGCCGCTGCCGCCGGGGATGGGCGCGATGTACTGCGTGGGTTCGCTGTCGGACACGGGAGCGGGGGCGGACGCCTGGGCGCGGCCGAGGAACTGCGTGGCGTCGGCGGCGGGAGCCTCGGGCGGCAGAGCGCCGGGGCCCACCGGGGTATGTACTGCGTGGCCCCCTCGTCGGCGCCGCCCGGGGTGCCGGGTATGGGCGCTATGTACTGCGTGGCCTCGGCGTCAGGACCCGCACCGGGGGCGGCGACGGGAGGCAGCGGGGCGCCGCCCTGCCCGAGCGGCGGCAACGGCATCCGCTGCCCACCCTGCTCCTGCTGAGCGCCGTAACCCTGCTGAGCGCCGTACGAAACGTCGCCCTGACCACCGTACGAAGCCTCGCCCGGCCCGCCGTAGGCACCCTGGCCCGGCTGCTGGACGTACCCCTGCTGACCCGCGTACTGCTGGCCGTACTGCTGACCCGCGTACCGCTGATCCGCCTGTTGCTGCTCCGCGTACCCCTGCCCCCCGTACGAAGCCTCCGCGCCCTCCGGAGGCAGCGGCATGGCCGGGAGCTGCGGGGCGTCCCACGGGCGACCCGGGGCGGTCTGCGGCGGGCCCGCCGTCTCGGGCCCCCAGGGCCGGTCCCAGGGGCTGCCCTCCGCCGGGGTGGCATGCCGCCCCGCGGTGCCGGGCAGCACCGGTTCGCTGCCGTCGGCGGGCAGCACGACGCCTTCGTGGGCGGGCCGGGCCGCGGGCTGCCGCGGATCGGAGGAAGCAGCGCCCTGACCGCTCTGCTGCGTCACCGGGACTCCTACGTATGGGGGACCTACGGAACCGTCGGCTCACGCTACCGGGTCGCCACAGCCCTCTGCCACGCAGCTCAAAGTTACGTCTCCTGCCCAGTGCCGGAAGTAACAAAACCTCCCGCCCGGACGCTGATAGAAGCCGCGCGTCACGCGGCCTGCACGTCGACCCGCGCCCCGAACTCCCGCACCACCGGTTCCTCGCGGTACGGCTCAAGGCGCTGCTGGAAGTCCTCCAGGTACTCCGCGCCACGGTTGGAGCGGAGCGTGCCGAGCAGTTCGACGGCCTTCAGGCCCGTGTGGCAGGCCTGTTCCACCTCGCGGCGCTGCACCTGCGCCGTGGCGAGCAGGACCATGCCGATCGCGCGGCGTCGGGCCCGCGTCGGAGGGTGTCCGGCCAGGGACTCCTGCGCGCTGCGCGCCGCCGCGTCCGCCTGCCCCAAGTCACGGTGACAATGCGCCATTTCATCGGCCAGATACGCGTGGTCGAAGTGCTGGATCCACACCGGGTCGTCGCCGGATTCCGCCTCACCGGCGGCCCGGTCCATGGCCTCGACCGCGCGGCCCGCCACGGCCTGCGTGGCCCGCGCGTCGCCGAGCAGCGCGTGCCCGCGCGCCTCGGCGGCGTAGAACATGGCCTCCGCGCGCGGGGTGACCCGCCCGCGCGTGCCCTCCTGGGCCGCCCGCGCCAACTGCGCGATCTCCCGCGGGTTTCCGAGCTGGGCGGCGAGGTGGCTCATCGACGCCGCCAGCACATAGCCGCCGTACCCGCGGTCCCCGGCCGCCTGGGCGAGCCGCAGGGCCTGGATGTAGTAGCGCTGGGCGAGGCCCGGCTGGCCCGTGTCCACGGCCATGTACCCGGCCAGCTCCGTCAACCGCGCGACGGCCGCGAACAGTTCCCTGCCGACCGCCTCCCGGTAGGAGCCCGCGAGGAGCCCGGAGACCACGGAGTTGAGGTAGTGCACGACGACGGGCCGCACATGCCCGCTGCCGTACTGGTGGTCGAGCCGCGTCAGTGCCTCCGTCATCGCCTTGACGGCCGCCACGTCCGCCATCCCGACGCGCGGCCCGGCGGTCCGCCCGACCTGCGGGTCCGCCGAGGAGATCAGCCAGTCGCGGCTGGGCTCGACGAGCGCGGACGCGGCCACGGTCGAGCCGGAGAGGAAGTCCCGGCGGCCCACGTCGCTGCGCCACAGCTCGCAGACCTGCTCGATGGCGCCGAGGACGGTCGGCGAGAACTGAAGCCCCACGCCCGAGGCGAGGTTCTTGCCGTTCGCCATGCCGATCTCGTCGATGGTGACGGTCCGGCCCAGCTTGCGGCCGAGCGCCTCCGCGATGATGCCGGGCGCCCGGCCGCGCGGCTGCTGCCCGCGCAGCCAGCGGGCCACCGACGTCTTGTCGTAGCGCAGATCGAGACCGTGCTCCGCGCCGCACATGTTGACCCTGCGGGCGAGGCCGGCGTTGGAGCAGCCGGCTTCCTGGATGAGCGCTTGCAGCCGTTCGTTGGGCTGCCGCGCGACAAGTGGCCTTGCGGCCATGGCGTACCCCCTGTGTGCACCGTTGACCATCGGGAACGTGGCGGCCGTCGAGGCCGCCACACGACGATCAATGCCCTGGGGGCAAGTCGAAGATGCGCCACGAAAGAGGCAAAAGAAGCCATACGAACGATAAGACGGATCTGTCGGTCCGAGGCTTCACCCGAGACTTCATCCGGGGCTTCGTCCGGGGCTTCCTCCGAGGCGTCCTCCGATTGCCCTTGACCTGGCTACCCGCACATGGATGCCATTTCCCCCGCGCGCCCCCACCCGTGCACCCATGCGCCCCGTTCGCAGGATCGATGCTCCTCCCCCGCCCTCGCGTGCGCCCGTAACCCGCGGTGGCGGCGGGAGTTGAGAACTCCGTGGAAGAGACCATCGGAGTCACGTCAGCCGCGCACATCCCGAAGCAGCGCGGAGAAGCCTTGCTGGACACGGCCGCGCGATACGCGGAGGAGCGTCACTGGGACATCTTCCCTGGTACCTGGCTCGAATCGGTCGAGGGAGCCGAACTGTGCTCGTGCGGGGACCCGGTGTGCGCCGCACCCGGCGCACACCCCGCGCGCGAGGACTGGGCGACCCAGGCCACCGGCAGCGCCACCGTGGCCCGCCGGCTGTGGCAGAAGCAGCCCAAGGCGTCGATCCTGCTGCCCACGGGGCGTACGTTCGACGCGATCGACGTCCCCGAGACCGCGGGGTTCCTCGCGCTCGCCCGCATGGAGCGCATGGAACTCACGCTCGGCCCGGTGACCTGCACGCCGGATCGGCGCATGCAGTTCTTCGTGCTCCCCGGCGCCGCCGCGAAGGTCCCCGACCTCGTACGCAAGTTGGGCTGGCCCCCGGCCGCCATCGACCTGACCGCACTCGGCGAGGGCTCCTACGTGGCCGCTCCCCCGACCCGCTTCGGCGCCTCGGGCGCGGTCCAGTGGGCCTGCCGCCCCACCGCCGCCAACCGCTGGCTGCCGGACGCGGAGGAGATCATCTCCCCGCTGGCGTACGCGTGCGGGAGGGAAGCGCGACGCTGAGCGGTGACCGCTGACCTCCGCGGGGGCGGGCAGATTCCCCCTCCGCGGGTAGGGCTGGTCGCGCAGTTCCCCGCGCCCCGCACAGCAGCGCGCTGACCACTACGGCAGACAGGCCGGTTCCCCCACCGCGGGCCCGATACGGCCGGGCACGCAGTTCCCCGCGCCCCTGACCGGGCGCGACCCCGCCCCGCGTGCCGAGGTCGCAGAACCCCACGTATCGTGCGGACATGGGACAGTCCGCGGTAGAGGGGGAACCGGTGACCGAGACAGCACCGGCGGTACGGGTCCAGGGGCTCTGGAAGCGGTTCGGCGAGCAGGTCGCGGTGGCCGGGATCGACCTGGCGCTGCCGGCGGGCAAGTTCATCGGCCTGGTCGGACCGAACGGCGCCGGGAAGACCACCACCCTCTCCATGGTCACCGGACTGCTCAGGCCGGACCAGGGCTCCGTCGAGATCGTCGGCCACGACGTGTGGCGCGACCCCGTCGAGGTTAAGGCCCGTATCGGCGTACTCCCCGAGGGCCTGCGGCTCTTCGAGCGGCTCTCAGGGCGCGAACTCCTCGCGTACACCGGGCGCTTGCGCGGGCTGCCCGGCGCGGAGGTCGACAAGCGCGCCACCCAGCTCCTGGACGTGCTCGACCTCGCGGGCGCCCAGCACAAGCTCGTCGTCGACTACTCCACCGGCATGCGCAAGAAGATCGGCTTGGCGGCGGCCCTGCTCCACAATCCCGAAGTGCTCTTCCTGGACGAGCCGTTCGAAGGCGTCGACCCGGTCTCCGCCCAGACGATCCGGGGTGTCCTGGAGCGCTACACCGCCTCCGGCGCCACCGTCGTCTTCTCCTCCCACGTCATGGAGCTCGTCGAGTCGCTGTGCGACTGGGTGGCCGTCATGGCCGCGGGCCGCATCCGCGCGCACGGCACGCTCGCCGAGGTGCGCGGCGACGCGCCCTCCCTCCAGCAGGCGTTCCTCGAACTCGTCGGCGCGCGCGGCCGCGACACCGTCTCCGACCTCGACTGGCTGGGCGGCGGTGCCCGATGACGACCTCCCCGCCTGCCCCTGCCATCACCCCGGTCTTCGTACGCCTGAAGCTGTCGCTGCTGCGCAACGGCCTGCGGCAGTCGGCCGGGCGCCGGGCCGCCTACATCGCGTCCGTCACCGTCACCCTCCTCATCGCCGCGCTCCAGCTTCTCGGCCTGATCGCGCTGCGCGGCACCGCGCACGCCGCCACCGTCTGCGTCCTGCTCACCGGCGTCCTCGCCCTCGGCTGGGCCGTCATGCCGCTGTTCTTCCCGAGCGGCGACGAGACCCTCGACCCCACCCGCCTGGTGATGCTGCCGCTGCGCCCCCGGCCGCTGGTGCGGGCGCTGCTCGTGGCGTCGCTGGTCGGCATCGGGCCGCTGTTCACGCTCTGCCTGGCCGTCGGCGCGACGATCGCGCTGGCCCACGGCGCGGCGGCCGCCGCCACCGGCGTCCTCGCCACCGCACTGACGCTCCTGGTCTGCGTGGCCCTGGCCCGCGCGGTCGCCGCCGCCAACATCCGCCTGCTGACCAGCCGCAAGGGCCGTGACCTCGCGGTCCTCAGCGGCCTGGTCATCGCGGTCGGCGCGCAGGCCGTCAACTTCGGGGCGCAGAAACTCGGTTCGTCCGGCCTGTCCACCCTCGACCCGGCGGCGGCCGTCGTGCGCTGGATCCCGCCGGCCTCGGCGCTCGGCGCGGTGGACTCCGTGAGCGAGGGCGCGTACGCGACGGGGGCCGCCCAACTCGCCCTGAGCGCGGCGGCCCTGGTGGCCCTCCTCGCCCTCTGGCAGCGCAGCCTGACCCGCCTGATGACGACCCCCGACGGCTCGACGCTGGCGGCGGCGGAACCGGACAAGGGCACGTCCCGCGCTTCCGGTGCCCTCGGCGGCCTGCTCCCCGCGGGCCGCACCGGCACCGTCATGGAGCGGAGCCTGCGGTACATGTGGCGCGACCCGAAGACGAAGGCGGCCTGGGTGACCTCGCTGGCCATCGGCCTGATCGTGCCGGTCTTCAACGCCCTCCAGGGCACCGGCTCCGTGTACTTCGCGTGCTTCGCGGCGGGGATGCTCGGCATCCTCATGTACAACCAGTTCGGCCAGGACACCTCGGCGTTCTGGATGGTGGCGATGACCATCTCGACGACCCGTGACGCCTATGTGGAGCTGCGGGGCCGCGCCCTGGCCATGGTCCTGGTCACCCTCCCGTACGCCACCCTCGTCACCGTCCTCACCACGGGGATGCTCGGTGCCTGGCCCGCCCTGCCCGAAGCCCTCGGCCTCTCCTTCGCGCTGCTCGGCGCGATGCTGGCGACGGGCGCCTGGTCCTCGGCCCGCTTCCCGTACTCGATCCCGCAGGAGGGCTACAAGAACGTGGCGCCCGGTCAGGCGGGCCTCGCCTGGCTCTCCATCTTCGGCGGCATGGTCGCGGGGGCCCTGCTGTGCGCCCCCGTCCTGGCCCTGGCCATCTGGCTGCACGCCTCGGACGCGGCCTCCTGGACCTGGCTGCTGCTCCCCCTGGGCACGGCGTACGGCTGGGTCATCACGGAGGCCGGGCTGCGCCTCGCGGCCCCGCGGGTGGCCCGGCGGCTCCCGGAGATCCTGACGGCGGTCAGCAAGGGTTAGCCGTCGACCGATGACTTCCGCGTGGCGGTGCGGTCTGATGTGTCAGTTGATGATCGGTTCGATGAGCCATCGAACCGACGGATGACCAGGAGACTTTCGATGCGCACCTTGATCAGCTCGGCCTTCGTCTCGCTCGACGGCGTCGTGGAGGCTCCCGGCGGCGAACCGGGCTACCGGAACGCGGGCTGGACCTTCAAGGACGTCGACTTCCTCCCGGAGGCCTTCGAGATCAAGGGCCGGGAGCAGGGGGAGGCCACCGCGATGCTGCTGGGCCGGGTCAGCTACGAGGCGTTCAGCCCCGTCTGGCCCGGCATGGAGGACTTCGCGGGGTACAAGCCGCTGCCCAAGTACGTCGTCTCCACCACGCTCGGCGAGGACGGCCTGGTGGACGGCTGGGGCGAGACCACGATCCTGCGCTCACTGGACGAGGTGGCCGCGCTGAAGGAGACCGAGGGCGGCCCGATCATCATGCACGGCAGCGCCACCCTCAACCGCGCCCTGTCGGACGCCGGCCTGATCGACCGCTACCACCTGCTGGTCTTCCCGCTGCTGCTGGGCGCGGGCAAGCGGCTGTTCAGCGACACGGACAAGGACGCGCAGAAGCTGAGGCTGGTCGAGCACGAGGCGTACGCGAACGGCGTGCAGAAGAACGTCTTCGACGTCGTCCGCTGAGGCGCGAGGCCAGGCCCGAGGAACCGACGGGTCGCCACCGTCCGCGAACGCAGGCGACCCGCGAGCCGTGGTTCCTGCCGCGCCGGACGGACCGGGGGCGCCAGGAAGCCGGCCGGACGTACCGGCGGCTCGCGGGTCGGGTGACTGCTGGGGATTGGGCCGGCTGCACGCACATCACACGTGCTGGTCCGGCGCCGAATTCGTACTGCGACGACGGGCCGCTAGCCCGCAGTCACCTCACGCGTCCGGTTTCCATACATCTGCCGAACCACCTCCCTTCTGTGTGAACGCCACCCTAGGAACCGCTCCGGGCGGCGCACAACCGGTTTTTCGCGCACGACGTCTTCCCGTTTCTTTCCCTCCAACTTCCGGGAACTTCCTGTGGGGCGCGTCACGTTCAAGTTGAATGATCTGAGGACACGGCCTACAGGGGGGTTCGAGGTGAGTGCTTCGCGGCGGAGCGGAACTACCGACGAACTGGGTCCCGACGAGCCAGAGCCCGGCGGGGCGGAGCTGCTCGCGGCGTTGTTGGACGGGATGGACGCGGCGTTGTGCGCGTTCGACGCCGATGGTGTGGTGACGCACTGGAACCGCGAGGCGGAGCGCGTCCTCGGCTGGTCGGCGGCGGAGGCCGTGGGGCGCCGGGGGCTGTCCGGGTGGGCGGTGCGGGCGGCCGACGCCGGGGAGATCGAGGGGCGGCTGCTGTCCGCGATGGACGCGCCGGGGCGGCAGGTGCACGAGTTCGCCCTGGTGACCAAGGGCGGCGGGCGGGTCCTCGTGCGGATGCAGTCCGCCGCCGTGCGCGGCGGCGACGGGAAGCCCGCGGGCGTGTACTGCGCCTTCAGCGAGGTCCACGCGCAGATCGACCTGGAGCGGTCCATCGCCCTGAGCGAGGCCCTTTTCGAGAACGCCTCCTGGGGTGTCGTGCTCGTCGACGCGGACCTGCGCCCCGCCGTGGTCAACGAACACGCGGCCCGCGCCCTGGGCCTCGGGCGTACGGCGGTCCTGGGGCGCCCGCTGGCCGATCTGCTCGGGCAGGGCGTCGAGGAGCTGGAGAGCGCCCTGGCCCATGTGCTCGCGGAGGGCGCGCCGCCCGCCCCCGCCGAGCTGTGGGTGTCGGTGCGGGCCGGTGACGGCGAGGAGGACGGCTTCGAGCGGCGGTGCTGGCGCAGCGGTTTCCTGCGGCTGGCCTCACCGCTCGCCGAGGAGCCGGTGCCGCTGGGTGTCGGCTGGCTCTTCCAGGACGTGACCGAGGCGAAGCTGACCGCGCAGGAGGCCTCGCAGCTGCGGTTCCGCTCCCAGCAGCTGCACCGGGCGGCGCGGGCCGCCGCGGAGTGCGAGGACCCGACGGAGGCGGCCACGGTCCAGCTCGACTTCGCCCTCGCCGGGTTCGCCGACCATGCCCTGGTGGACGTGGTGGCGGGCGAGGACCCGGTGCGTCTGGTCCGCGTCGCGGCGACGCCCGCGGGGCCGCCGGGGCCGTGCCTGCCGGTGGCCATGGCGGGCATACCGGTCCCGTACGACGCGGGGCATCCGGCGCCGCAGTGCGCGGAGCGGGCCGGTTCGGTGCGGGCGAGCGCGGGCGCGGCGTCCCCGGAGCGGGCCCGCGAGTGGGCCGCGGCCCGGCAGTGGCCGCCGGAGACGGTGCACGCGCTGTGCGCGGTGCTGCGCAGCCGGGGGCGGACGCTGGGCGTCGTGACGTTCCTGCGGGGGCCGGGCCGCGGCCAGTTCGAACGGGCGGACGCGACGTACGCGGAGAGCGTGGCGGCGAGGGTGGCGGCGGCGCTGGACCTCGCGGGGGCAGTGGGCGGGTGACGGGGAGGGGCGTGGCGGGGGCGTGGCGGGGGCACACCGCAGGGCGCCCCCGCCACGCCCCTCCCCATTACCCCGCCTGCAACGCCAGCGTCGGAGACAGTCGCGCCGCCCGGACCGCCGGGTAGAGGCCCGCCACCGTGCCGATGGCCAGCGTCGCCGCGAAGCCGCCTGCCATGGACCAGGGGGGACCACCCACGGCAGGTCGCCGGATGCCGCGTACGCCGCCGTCGCCGCCGCGCCGAGCGCCACGCCCGCCACGCCGCCGAGGCCCGACAGCAGCAGGGACTCCGTCACGAACTGGACGCGGATCTGGCCCCGCGTCGCGCCCAGTGAGCGGCGCAGGCCTATCTCGTGGCGGCGCTCCAGGACCGAGATGATCATTGTGTTGGCGACTCCGACGCCGCCCACCAGGAGTGCGATCCCGCCCAGTCCCAGCAGCAGCGTGGAGAACGCTCCTTCCGTCGCCGTCTTCGCCCGGAGCGCCGACGACGGGTCGGTGACCTGGACGTTGCGCGGGTTCTGCGGGTCGATGGTGGGGGCGAGGAGCCCCCGGACCCGCTCGACAGCGGCGTCGGTGGAACGTTCGTACACCGACGTCGGCCGCCCGTCGAAGCCGAGCAGCTTCTTCGAGGCGTCCCAGCCGGTGAGCGCTGAGCGTTCGACGTCCGGTGCGAGCGGCAGCGGGCCGAGGACGCCGATGACCGTGAAGTAGCGGTCGTCCAGCCACACCTGTTGGCCGGGTGAGGTGATGCCCAGCCGCCGGGCCGCCACATGGCCGAGGACCACCGACGGGTAGCGGCTGTTCGCCGCGTTGAACCAGCTGCCGTGCGCCACGCGCCCCCGCACCACCTTCAGCAGCCCTTCCGACGCGGCCTTCACGGCGATCCCGCCGGTCTCGTCCTCGGGGATCTTCTCGCTGCGCCGGACCGTGTGTTCGAGGTCTCCCGTCGCGCCCACGTCCTCGACGCCGTCGACCCGCGCCACGCGGCCCGCCGCGTCGCGCGGCAGCGTCACCTTCTCCCCGGCGAACATCGCCTCGCCCGGCGAGGCCACCAGCAGGTTCGTGCCCAGCTTGTCCAGCTCCCGCAGCAGGTGGGCCTGGCTGGAGGAGGAGATGCCGACCACGGCGACCATCGTCGCGATGCCGATGGCGATGCCGAGCGCGGACAGCACGACCCGCACGGGGCGGGCGCGCGGCCCGGCGGAGCCGACGTGCAGGACGTCACGGAGACCGAGCCGCGCCGCCTTGAGTTTCTCGCCGGGCCTCATGTCGCGCGCCCTCATACCGCCGCCCCCGCCCGGCGGCCCCGCGTGTCCGCGACGACCCGCCCGTCCCTGATCCGCACCTGCCGCGGCAGCCGTTCGGCGATCTCCGTGTCGTGGGTGATGACGGCGATGGTCGCGCCCTGCGCGTTGAGGTCGTGCAGCAGGGCCATGACGGCGTCGCCCGACGCGGAGTCGAGGGCGCCGGTGGGTTCGTCGGCGAGCAGCAGGTCGGGTTCGCCGACGACCGCGCGGGCGATGGCGACGCGCTGTTTCTGCCCGCCGGACAGTTCGTGCGGGCGGTGCTTCATGCGGTCGGCGAGACCGACGCGCTCCAGGGCGTACGCGGCCCTGCGGCGCCGCTCGGCGCGGGAGAGCCCGCAGTACAGCAGCCCCTCGGCGACGTTGTCGCGGGCGCTCATGCCGGGGACGAGATGGAACGCCTGGAAGACGAAGCCGATGTGCCGGGCGCGCAGCGCGGACAGGCTGCGGTCGGCGAGCGCGGCGATGTCGTGCCCGGCGATGGCGACGGAGCCCGCGGTGGGCCGGTCGAGGGTGCCGACGATGTGCAGCAGCGTGGACTTCCCGGAGCCGGAAGGACCGACGATGCCGAGGAGTTCACCGGCGGTGACGCTCAGGTCGACCCCGCGCAGAGCGGCGACCCCACCCGCGTACTCCTTGGTGACGCCCCGCAACTCCACGACAGCCGGCACCTGTTGTGTGGTGCTCATACCTTCGGCACCCCGACCTTCATCCCGGCCCGCAGCCCGCCGCCGCGCACCTCGACCCGGCCCTGTCCGAACATGCCGAGTTCGACCTCGACCTCCCGCGCCAGGCCGCCCTCGACGACCTGGACGCCGAAGCCGCCGCCGGGCAGGGCGAGGAGGGCGTTGACGGGGACGGACAGGACGTTCTCGCGGTGCTCGCCGGTGAGGTCGACGGTGACCGGGGACTGGTCGAAGCCGCCGACCTTCCCCGGGGTGTCGAAGGTGACCGTCACGGGGATCTTGGGCGTCTTGTCGGACGGGTCGTCGCCGGGCCCGGCGGTCTTGCCGACCGCCGCCACCTTCCCGACCGCCGTCGTGCCGTCGGGGAGCGTGACGGTGACCTTCGCGCCCTTCTTCGCCAGCTTCCCCTCGGCGACGTCGAGCAGGACGCGTACGACCCGCTGGGAGCCGGTCGTCGACAGTACCGGCCTGCCCGGCGCGACCTGGTCGCCGACGGCCGACCCGGCGGACTTCACGCGGAGTGCCGACGGCTGGAAGGAGATCTGCTCGGGGCCGACGCGGCCCGTCTGCTTGCGGTCATGGGCCTTCTGCCAGCGCTTCACGGCGTTGGCCGTGCCCGCCGTGTACGTGTCGTCGACGGCGAGCCCGGTGCCGTATCCGAGCGCCACCAGGTTCTCCTCCAACTGCCGTACGTCGTTGCCCTCGGCGCCCGGCTTCAGCGTGCGGTACATGGGCTCGGTGCCGTACATGAGGCGGACGGGGGCGCCGTTCACCTCGTACAGGCGTCCGTCGCGCCGGATGGTGGAGCCGGTGCCGGCGCGCCACGTGAGGGTTCCTGTCGTACCCGCGTTGACCTTGCGCTCCTTGGCGTAGCCGAGGGTGCCGTCGACCTGGGTGCCGCTGCTGAGGTCGCCGCGTTCGACGGGCGCGGTGGCGGGCGGCAGGCCGGCGTCGCGCGCCGTGGAGTCCTTGCCGCCGCCCGCGTCGGCGAGGGCGGTGACGGCTATGCCGCCGCCGGTGACCGCGAGGAGGGCGACGACGGTCGCGACGACCGCGGTGCGGCGCCTCATTCGACGATGCCCTTGCACGCCTTGGCCGCCTTCTCCATCTTCTTGGCCTCGGCGCCCTTGGGCATGGGCTGGGCCTGTAGCGCGCCGCCGTCGAACTTCGGGTCGGGCATGTTGAAGCCGTTGTCGCGCATGCACCGCGCGTACTTGAGCATCTTGTCCTTGTCGGTCTGCGAGACGCCGCCGCCCTTGGAGCCGCCGCCCATGCCGCACTTCTTGATGGCGGCCTGCATCTGCTCCTGGCTCATGTCGCCGCCGATGGTGATGCCGCGGCTGTCCTGGCCGGGCTTGGGCTCGGGCACCTTGAGGCCCTGCTCGCGCAGGCACTCGCGCTCCTTGAACGCCTTGTCGGCGGCGGCGCCCTTTCCCCCGCCGCCGCTGTTCGTCGGCCCGGACCCGGAATCGGAAGAGCACGCTCCGGCGAAGAGTGCGAGCGCGGCGATTCCTGAGGCGATGACCGCCGAGCGCGTACGTGACCTGATCGGCCTGGTCCTCATGGCTGCTACCCCTTCATGACGCTGGTTCGTGACTCTGGCGTTGACGTGCTCAGGCTCAGGGGAAGCGGGGTTTCATTTCTCTCAACGGGGACGCTTACACCGGCGAAAGGTCACTCTCCGGTACACAGGGCCCCATGCGCGTACTGCTGGTGGAGGACGAGGAATTCCTGGCCGAGATGATCGCCGACGGGCTGCGGCGCGACGCGCTCGCCGTCGACGTCGCGCCCGACGGCCTGACCGCGCTGCGGAAACTCCAGCTCGGGGAGTACGACGTCATGATCCTCGACCGTGATCTGCCGGGCCTGCACGGTGACGAGGTGTGCCGCCGCGTCGTCGAGCAGCGGCTGCTCACGCGCGTCCTGATGCTGACGGCGGCGGGCACGGTGCGTGACCGCGTGGCCGGTCTGGGCCTCGGCGCGGACGACTACCTCACCAAGCCCTTCGCGTACGACGAACTGCTCGCCCGCGTCCTGGCGCTCGGCCGCCGTGCCCGCCCCGCGCTGCCCCCGGTCCTCGAACGCGCGGGCCTCGTCCTGGACACCGCCCGCCGCCAGGCCAGCCGCGACGGCCGTCATCTCTCCTTGTCCCGCAAGGAGTTCGCGGTCCTTGAGGCGCTGCTGCGGGCGGACGGCGCGGTCGTCAGCGGCGACGACCTGATCGAACAGGTCTGGGAGGAGGACACCAGTTACCGCACCAACGCCGTGCGCGTGACCCTCTCCAAGCTCCGGGCGAAGCTGGGCGAGCCGCCGGTGGTCGAGACGGTCCCCGGGGCCGGCTACCGGATCGCGGGGCGCTCGCTGTGACCCGGCGGGCGCCCCTGCGGGCGCGGATGGGCAGCGAGCGGGCCCGGCTGACCACCCTGTACGGGGGTCTGCTGGTGCTGGCCGGGGCGCTGCTGACCGGGCTCGTGTATCTGCTCGTACAACAGGGCCTGGACAGGTCGATCAGTACGGCGGTGACCACGGCCGTGCCCCGGGGGCCCCTCCCGCCGTGGAGCGCCGTCCCGGCGCCGACGGCCTCGGCCACGCCCGCCCGGCGGATGGAGGGAGTGCCGGCGGACATCGACCGGGGCCTCGCCGTCACGAAGGAGATCGGCGACCTCGCGGGGGAGGCGGCTCTCAGCCGCCTCCTGACGGTGTCCGCGATCGTCTTCGCCGTGTACGCCGTCCTGTCGATCGCGCTCGCCTGGTGGATGGCGGGCCGGGTGCTGCGCCCGGTCGCCGTGATCACCGGGACCGCGCGCCGCCTGTCCGGGGCCAATCTGCACGAGCGGATCGCCCTGGACGCCCCGCCGGGCGAGCTGAAGCGGCTGGCCGACACGTTCGACGAGATGCTGGACCGCATGGAGCGGCTGGTCGGCGCGCAGCAGCGGTTCGCGGCCAACGCGGCGCACGAGCTGCGCACCCCGCTGGCCGTGCAACGGGCGGCGGCCGAGATCGGGCTCGCGGGCGAGCCGGACGCGCGGCGGGTGGCGAAGATCCGTTCGAAGCTGATCTCCGTCGCCGACGACAGCGAGCACCTCATCGAGGGGCTGCTGCTGCTCGCCGCGTCGGAACAGGGGCTGGAGCGGCGTGAGCCCGTCGCGCTCGACGTCCTGGCGCACGCGGTGGCGGACGGTCTCGCCGGCGAGGCGGCCCGGCGGGACGTCACCGTGTCGGTGCGGGCCGAACCGCTGGCGGTGGAGGGTGACGGCGTCCTGCTCGACCGTCTCACGCACAACCTGGTGGCGAACGCGGTCCGCTACAACGTGCCGGGGGGCCGGGTGAGCGTACTGGTCACCCGGGGCGGCGGGCTGGAGGTCTCCAACACGGGCCCCGAGGTCCCGCCGGAGACGGTCCCGCGCCTCTTCGAGCCCTTCCGGCGCCTGAACGAACGTACGCACGCACGGGGCGAGGGAGCGGGGCTCGGGCTGTCCATCGTGGCGGCGATCGCGCGGGCGCACGGCGCGGAGGTCGCGGCGGAGGCGAACGCGGGGGGCGGGCTCACCGTCCGGGTGCGGTTCCCCTCGGACGACAGGTCCTAGGGCGCCTTCAGTGCCGGTAGAAGATCCGCTCCCCGTACTCCTCAAGGATTCGCCCGTTCCAGTCATGGCCCCCGTCCACGTTTCCGGACCGGAGCAGCGGCGGCTGGATGCCCCGCGCGGCCAGCTCCTCCACGGCGGCGGCGACCATGGCCTGCATCAGCGCGTTCGTCACGACGCTGGACGCGGGGCCGAACGGCGCGTCGACCCCGTCGAGGGACAGCTCCGCGTCCCCCACCGCGATCTTGGAGTCGACCACGACATCGCAGTGGTCCTTGAGGAAGCTCCCGGAGGCGTGCCGCGACCTGGTCCCGGTCGCGTACGCCACCGAGGTGACGCCGACGACCTTGAGGCCCAGCGCGCGGGCGTTCATCGCCATCTCCACCGGCAGGGAGTTCCGCCCGGAGAGCGAGACGATCACGAGGACGTCGCCGGAGCGGGCCGGCGAGGAGTCGAGGACGGCGCCCGCGAGGCCGTCGACACGCTCCAGGGCGGAGCCGAGCGTCGCGGGCATCACGTCGACGCCGACGACACCGGGGACGGCGAGGAGGTTCATCAGGGCGAGGCCGCCCGCGCGGTAGACGACGTCCTGCGCGGCGAGCGAGGAGTGCCCGGCGCCGAAGGCGAACAGGCGGCCGCCGGACGCGGCCGCGTCCGCGAGCAGGGCGCCGGCCTCCGCGATGTTCCCGGACTCCTCGTCGCGGACCCGCTGGAGCAGGCCGATCGCGGCGTCGAAATACTGACCGGCGAGCTTGCTCTCGCTCTTGGCGCTCATTCGCATCACGTTGCGGTCTGGACCAGTGCCCTGTCAACAGGGTCTCCGGACGCCTGGGGGCCGGTTTTCCCACGGCGCGGCACGGTTGTCGGTGGTATGCGTCAGAATTGAGGGCAGGGCCAGCGCACGAGCGAATTCTGAGGGGCACCCATGTCGGGGCTGATTGACACCACTGAGATGTATTTGCGCACCATCCTCGAACTGGAGGAGGAAGGTGTGGTCCCCATGCGCGCCCGGATCGCCGAGCGGCTGGACCAGAGCGGACCGACGGTGAGCCAGACCGTGGCGCGCATGGAGCGCGACGGCCTGGTGGCGGTCGCCAGCGACCGCCACCTGGAGCTCACCGAGGAGGGCCGCCGCCTGGCCACCCGTGTGATGCGCAAGCACCGCCTGGCGGAGTGCCTGCTCGTCGACGTGATCGGGCTCGAATGGGAGCAGGTCCACGCCGAGGCGTGCCGCTGGGAGCACGTGATGAGCGAGGCCGTGGAGCGCCGCGTCCTGGAGCTCCTGCGCCACCCCACCGAGTCGCCGTACGGCAACCCGATCCCGGGCCTGGAGGAGCTGGGCGAGAAGGACGGCGCGGACCCGTTCCTGGACGAGGGGATGGTCTCCCTCACGGAGCTCGACCCCGGGGCGGAGGGCAAGACGGTCGTCGTGCGCCGCATCGGCGAGCCGATCCAGACGGACGCCCAGCTGATGTACACGCTGCGGCGGGCCGGGGTGCAGCCGGGCTCGGTGGTGAGCGTGACGGAGTCGCCGGGCGGCGTGCTCGTGGGCAGCAGCGGCGAGGCCGCGGAGCTGTCCTCGGAGATCGCCTCGCACGTCTTCGTCGCCAAGCGCTGAGGCCACTGGGCGGCCTGGGTCAACTTCCGTCACGTGAGGGGAAGTTGACGGGCCTCCGCGATCTCCACGAGTTCTTGCGGAGTACAAGATTCAGTGTGCGGAATCGCAGCGCGGGAGCGTTTCGCGTGCGAGGCTGTCGCGAGAGGCATATGACCTGAGGGCTCTTGACCGTGTCGGCGCCGCACCGCCGGCGGTCTCGCGGTGCGGCCGGAGAGGGGGCGGGAGGATGTGCCCGTCTGGTGAGCTGGTACGTGAGGGCCCCGGCGCCCTGAGGCGCCGGGGCCTGCCCTCCCCTGTGTCGACCCGGAGCCCCGAGCTCTCAGGGTCGTCCCCCGCGGGCCCGTGTCCCCGAGCGGCCCGCCTCCCGATGAAGATCTCCCCTAGGCCACGCCTGTCAATCCTTGAGCGTGGTCACCCGAACGAGGGGTGTTACCCGCGAACCGCCCGCTTTCGAAAGGGAGTTCGATGGCGTGCGGGGGTGTGAGGCAGGACCAGTCGTGGATCCCGAGTGGAATCAAGGGGGGTGCCAGGAATCATGGTGCGGCGCATCGACGTGACGGGCGCGGGTGGCGTACGCCTCGCCGCCTGGGAGTTCGCCGACCCGCCCAAGCCGAGGGAGGCCGAGGGCGCACCGGGCGGGGTGCTGTTGCTGCACGGCCTGATGGGCCGGGCCTCCCACTGGGCGGGCACCGCCCGCTGGCTCTCCGAGCGGCACCGCGCGATCGCCCTCGACCAGCGCGGCCACGGCCAGAGCGAGAAGCTGCCCGAGGGCCCCTACACCCGCGAGGCCTACGTGGCCGACGCCGAGGCCGCCCTGGTGCAGCTCGGCCTCGCGCCCGCCGTGCTCATCGGCCACTCCATGGGCGCGCTCACCGCCTGGCAGCTGGCCGCCCGCCGGCCCGACCTCGTCCGGGGCCTGGTCATCTGCGACATGCGGGCGTCCGCGCTGGGCGCGGCCTCGCAGCGCGAGTGGGAGGACTGGTTCAAGTCCTGGCCGATGCCGTTCGCGACCCTCGCCGACGTGCGGAAGTGGTTCGGCGAGGACGACCCCTGGGTGGAGCGCCCCAACCCCTCGCGGGGCGCGTTCTTCGCCGAGGTGATGGCGGAGGGCCCGGACGGCTGGCGGCCGGTGTTCGACCCCGCGCAGATGCTGAGGTCCCGCGAGACGTGGGTGCACGACGCGCACTGGGAGGAGCTGATCCAGGTCCGCTGCCCCGCGCTCGTCGTCCGCGGCCTCGACGGCGAGCTGGGCCGGGCCGAGTCCCAGGAGATGGTCCGCGTGCTGCCCCGCGGGCAGTACGCCGAGGTGGCCGACGCCGGTCACCTCGTGCACTACGACCGGCCGGAGGCCTGGCGCGCGGCCGTCGAACCATTCCTGGACGGCGTCCTCACGGGCTGAGGCGCTCCACCCGCCACCCCTGGCCGCCCGCGCCGCGTACGTACCGCAGGCGGTCGTGCAGGCGGTCCCTGCGGCCCTGCCAGAACTCCACCTCCCGTGGGGTCACCCGGAAACCGCCCCAGTTCGGCGGCACGGGGACCTGCTCGCCCTCGGGATAGCGCGCCGCCAAGTCCGCGTACGCGCGGTCCAGTTCGTCCCGTGAGGCCAGGACGGACGACTGGGCGCTGGCCCAGGCGCCGAGCTGGGAGCCGTGCGGGCGGGTGCGGAAGTAGGCGACCGTCTCCTCGCGCGCGACGCGCGCCGCGCTGCCGGAGACGATGACCTGGCGGGCCATGGGGTGCCAGGGGAAGAGCAGCGAGACGTGCGGGTTGGCGGCGAGCTCGCGGGCCTTGCGGGAGTCGTAGTTGGTGAAGAAGACGAAGCCGCGCTCGTCGAAGCCCTTCAGGAGCACCGTGCGGGAGCTGGGCCTGCCCTCGGCGTCGGCCGTGGAGACGACCATCGCGTTCGGCTCGTGGACGGCGTCCGTGTCGCGTACCGCCTCCTTGAACCAGGCCGCGAACTGTTCCATGGGCCCGGCGGCCACGTCGGCCTCCGCGAGCCCCTCGGTGACGTACTGCTCACGCATGCCGGCCGGTCCGGGAATCGGTTCGGGAATCGGTTCGGGGAGTGAGGCACTGGAGTCGGTCACACGGTCATCTTGCCGTATACAAGGTGCGGCTCGCGGGCCCCCCCGGGCAGGGGGCGTACGGTGCCGCGAGGAGGTGACGTCTGGCACTGAGTGCCGCATTCCATCGCCAAAGGTGGCACCAACGGATATCGTCCTGCTGCCGCAACCGGTGGGGTGACCACCCGCCGCGCGGGGCATCACCGGGATGACCGTTTCGGACCGCGAGTCGACGAACGCGCCGGATACTGGCGTACTCGACCGCGGAACCGGATCGTAACCGCCCATTTTTGACGCATGGTCATGAGCTGATCGCAACCCATCTCTCACCCACCATCCTGTCGAACCCATCACGAGGAGCCGCCTGATGTCCGACTTCGTACCCGGACTTGAAGGAGTCGTCGCGTTCGAGACGGAGATCGCCGAACCGGACAAGGAAGGCGGCGCGCTTCGTTACCGCGGCGTCGACATCGAGGACCTGGTCGGCCACGTCTCCTTCGGGAACGTGTGGGGCCTGCTCGTCGACGGCGCCTTCAACCCCGGCCTGCCGCCCGCCGAGCCGTTCCCCATCCCGGTGCACTCCGGGGACATCCGCGTCGACGTGCAGTCCGCGCTCGCCATGCTCGCCCCCGTGTGGGGCCTGCGCCCCCTCCTGGACATCGACGAGCGGCAGGCCCGCGACGACCTGGCGCGCGCCGCCGTCATGGCCCTGTCCTACGTCGCCCAGTCGGCGCGCGGCCAGGGCCTGCCGATGGTGCCGCAGCGGGAGATCGACAAGGCCGACACCGTCGTCGAGCGGTTCATGAAGCGGTGGCGCGGCGAACCCGACCCCAAGCACGTGCAGGCCGTCGACGCGTACTGGACGTCGGCCGCCGAGCACGGCATGAACGCCTCCACGTTCACCGCCCGCGTCATCGCCTCCACCGGCGCGGACGTGGCGGCGGCGCTCTCCGGCGCCGTCGGCGCCATGTCGGGGCCGCTGCACGGCGGGGCGCCGTCCCGGGTCCTCGGCATGATCGAGGAGATCGAGCGCACGGGTGACGCGGTGGCGTACGTGAAGCAGGCGCTGGACAAGGGCGAGCGGCTGATGGGCTTCGGCCACCGGGTGTACCGGGCCGAGGACCCGCGCGCGCGGGTGCTGCGGCGCACCGCCCGCGAGCTGGGGGCGCCGCGCTTCGAGGTCGCCGAGGCGCTGGAGAAGGCGGCCCTGGACGAGCTGCACGCGCGCCGCCCCGACCGGGTCCTCGCCACGAACGTGGAGTTCTGGGCGGCGATCGTCCTGGACTTCGCGGAGGTCCCGGCACACATGTTCACGTCGATGTTCACGTGCGCGAGGACCGCCGGGTGGTCGGCGCACATCCTGGAGCAGAAGCGGACGGGCCGGCTGGTCCGCCCCTCGGCGCGGTATGTGGGCCCGGGGTCGCGCGGCCCCCGGGAGATCGAGGGGTTCGGGGACATCGCGCGCTGAGGCCCGCGGGAGCGGGTGCCACGGGGCTCCGCCCCGAACCCCGCTCCTCGATCGCCGGAGGGGCTAATGCTCTCCGTCCAGCGCCCCGGTCACCAGCACCGTCCACTGCGCCACCACCCGCTGCCTGCGCGCCCCGTCGTCCGTCAGCAGGTTCGCGAGGCCAAGGCCACGGGCCATGTCCAGCAGGCCCTGGATGGTCTCGCGGACGCCGGGGCGGGACTCGTCGGCGTCGAGGAGTTCCACCGCTATGCGGTGCGTCTCGCGGCCTACGCGGGCTTCGAGTTCCGTGACGCGCGAGCCCAGCTGGGGCTCGTTCGACGCGGCCACCCACAGGTGGAGTGCCGCGCGGAAGAGCGGGCCGGTGTAGAGGTCGACCAGGGCGGCGACCACCGAGGCCGGGTCCTGGGCGGGCAGGGCGCGCAGGGCCGTGGAGCGCTGTTCGGCGACGTACTCCACGGCGGCCGTGAAGAGGTCCTCGCGGGTCGGGAAGTGGTGCTGGGCGGCGCCCCGCGAGACCCCGGCCCGCTCGGCGACCACCGAGACCGTCGAGCCCGCCCAGCCGTGCTCGGCGAGGCACGACACGGCGGCCTCCAGGAGCTTCAGCCGCGTCGCGCGGCTGCGGTCCTGCTTGGGCGCCCGGTCGGCGGTGGTCACAGCACCCATGGGGGCTCCCGTCGTTCGAGGAACGCCTCCGTCCCGTCCCGTGCCTCCGGGGAACCGAAGAGCCGCGCGGACAGGGCGACCAGGGCGTCCGAGTGTGCGTCGAATGCGTCGAGCACCTTAGCCGTGAGCAGCCGCTTCGTCGCGGCCAGGGCGCCCGGCGCCGCCTTGCGCAGCCCGTCGAGCAGCGGCGCGAGGCCCGCGTCCACGTCGTCGGCGTACGTCGTGACGAGGCCGGTCCGCGCCGCCTCCGCCGCGTCGAAGCGCTCCCCGGTGAGGTGATGGCGGGCGGCGGCGCTCGGGTCGAGGCGGGGCAGCAGCGTCAGGGAGATGACGGCGGGCGCGACCCCGATACGGACCTCCGTCAGCGCGAAGGAGGCGCCCGGCCCGGCCACCGCGAGGTCGCACGCGCCGAGCAGCCCGAGCCCGCCCGCCCGCACATGCCCGTCCACCCGGGCGAGGACCGGTTTCGGCAGCTCCACGATCTGCCGCAGCAGCCGTACGAAGTCCCGGGGGTCCGGTGGCTCGCGCAGGTCGGCCCCGGCGCAGAACGTCGTCCCGGTGTGGGTGAGGACGACCGCTCGTACGCCGGGGTCCTCGCCGAGGCCGTGGAGCACCTCGGCGAGGGCGGCCACCAGATCCGCCGAGAGCGCGTTGCGGCGCTCGGGGAAGTCCAGGGTGACGGTGACGATGCCGCGCAGCGGCGAGGAGACGACAAGGCTCATGGGCGGGCTCCTCAGTACGGCTCTCAGTACGACTTGGGCAGGCCGAGCGTCTGGTGGGAGACGTAGTTGAGGATCATCTCCCTGCTGACGGGGGCGATGCGGGCAACACGGGAGGCGACGATGAGCGACGCGAGGCCGAACTCCTTGGTGAGGCCGTTGCCGCCGAGGGTGTGCACGGCCTGGTCGACGGCCTTCACGCAGGCGTCGGCGGCGGCCAGCTTGGCCATGTTGGCGGCCTCGCCGGCGGCCGCGTCCTCGCCCTCGTCGTAGAGCCGGGCGGCCTTCTGCGTCATCAGGCGGGCCAGCTCGATGTCGATGTGGGACTGCGCGAGGGGGTGGGCGATGGCCTGGTGGGCGCCGATGGGGGCCTTCCAGACGCTGCGTTCCCGCGCGTACGCGGTGGCGCGGTTCAGCGCGTACCGCCCCATGCCGAGCGCGAAGGCGGCCGTCATGATCCGCTCGGGGTTCAGGCCGGCGAAGAGCTGGAGCAGGCCCGCGTCCTCGTCGCCGACGAGCGCGTCGGCGGGCAGCCGTACGTCGTCGAGGACCAGCTCGAACTGCTTCTCGGCCGCCTGGAGCTCCATGGCGATCTGCCGCCGTGCAAAGCCCGGGGTGTCGCGCGGGACGATGAACAGGCACGGCTTGAGACTGCCGGTGCGGGCGTCCGACGTACGGCCGACGACGAGGGTGGCGTCGGCGATGTCGACGCCGGAGATGAAGACTTTGCGGCCGGTCAGGAGCCAGTCGCCGGAGTCCGGGTCGCGGCGGGCCGTGGTGGTGATGCGGTGGGAGTTGGAGCCCGCGTCCGGCTCGGTGATGCCGAAGGCCATGGTGCGGGAGCCGTCGGCGAGGCCGGGCAGCCAGGCCCGCTTCTGCTCCTCGGTGCCGAAGCGGGCGATGACGGTGCCGCAGATGGCGGGCGAGACGACCATCATCAGCAGCGGGGACCCGGCGGCACCCAACTCCTCCAGGACGATGGCGAGTTCGGCGATTCCGCCGCCTCCGCCACCGTACTCCTCGGGCAGGTTCACGCCGAGGTAGCCGAGCTTCGCCGCGTCCGCCCACAGCTCGGTGGGGTGGCCGTCGTTCGCCACGACGCGGGTCATGTAGTCGCGGCCGTAGCGCTTGCCGAGGGCGGCGACGGCGGCGCGCAGGGCCTGGTGCTCCTCGGTTTCGAGGACGGTGTCGCGAGAGGTGCTGCGAGAAGTACTGCTTGCGGTGCTGCGGGCGGGGCTCATACGGACTCCTCCGGGACGGCGGCCGGTTCGGATGACGTCGCCTGTACGACGGCGAGCAGGGCGCCGACCTCGACCTGGCGGCCGGGAGCGGCGTGCAGCGCGGTGAGCGTGCCGGAGGCGGGAGCGCAGACGCGGTGCTCCATCTTCATGGCCTCCAGCCAGACGAGGGGCTGCCCGGCCGTGACGGACACGCCCTCGGCGAGCCCTTCGGCGACGCGGACGACGGTGCCCGGCATGGGGGCGAGCAGGGAGCCGGGGGCACGGCGGGCGGCGGGTTCGGGGAGCAGCGGCAGCGCGGCGAGGGCGGTGTCGCCGCGGGCGGTGGTGACGTGCACCCGGTCGCCGTACCGCGTGACGGTGAACCGCCTTCGTACGCCGTCCACTTCGAGCTCGACGTGCGTCGGCGTCACGGCGAGGACCCGCACTCCCTCGGCGGTCAGGCCGTCCCGGGTGTGGTCGTAGCGGACCTCGTGCTCGGCGGCGTCGGCCTCGGTGCGGTAGCGCTTGAGGTGGGGCCGCGAGCGGAGGTTGCGCCAGCCGCCGAACCGGGAGCGGCCGTGCGCGTCGGCGAGGGCGGCGGCGAGCGGGGCGTGCGGGTCGGGCGCGGCGGCCGCGAGCGCGGCGGCGTACCGGTCGTAGAAGCCGGTGTCCATGCGGGCGCCCGTGAACTCCGGGTGCCGCAAGGAGCGTACGAGCAGATCGCGGTTGGTGACCGGGCCGTGGACGGTGGCCCGCTCCAGGGCGCCCGCCAGTTTGCGCACGGCCTCGGTGCGGGTGGGCGCGTACGCGATGACCTTGGCGAGCATCGCGTCGTAGTGGACGCCGATCGTGTCGCCGTCGGTGTAGCCGGTGTCGAGGCGCACGCCCGGCACGCCCGGTACGCCCGGCACATCCGGCAGGTCCGGCAGGTCCGGTACGCCGGGCACGTTGAGGCGGTGCAGGGTGCCGGTCTGCGGGGCCCACCCGGCCGCCGGGTCCTCGGCGTACAGGCGGGCCTCGACGGCATGCCCGCGCGCGGGAGGCGGCTCCTTCGCCAGGGCGTGGCCCTCGGCGACCTGGATCTGGAGTGCGACCAGGTCGACGCCGAACACGGCTTCGGTGACGGGGTGTTCGACCTGGAGGCGGGTGTTCATCTCCAGGAAGTGCGCCCGGCCGTCGGCCACCAGGAACTCGACGGTGCCCGCGCCGCGGTACTCGGTCACGCGGGCCGCCCGCACCGCCCGGTCGTGCAGCTCGGCGAGGAGTTCCGGTGGGAGGCCGGGCGCCGGGGACTCCTCGATGACCTTCTGGTGGCGGCGCTGGAGGGTGCAGTCGCGGGTGCCGAGCGTCCACACGGTGCCGTACGCGTCGGCCATGACCTGCACCTCGACGTGCCGGCCGCCCTCGATGTACGGCTCGACGAACACCTCGCCGTCCCCGAAGGCGCTCGCGGCCTCGGCCCGCGCCGCCGCCAGCGCCCCCGCCAGGTCGGCCATGTCCCGTACGACGCGCATCCCGCGCCCGCCACCGCCCGCGGCCGCCTTCACCAGGACCGGCAGGTCGGCCTCGGTGACCTCGCCGAGCGGTGCGAGGCCCATCAGCTCCTTGGCCCGGGTCTTGGACGCCATGGCCTCGATCGCCTCGGGCGGCGGGCCGATCCAGGTGAGGCCCGCGTCCTGGACGGCGCGCGCGAAACCGGCGTTCTCGGAGAGGAAGCCGTAGCCGGGGTGGACGGCGTCGGCGCCCGCGGCCTGGGCGGCCTTGACGACGAGGTCGCCGCGCAGATACGTCTCACCGGGCGCCGAGCCGGGCAGCCGTACCGCCGTGTCGGCCTCGCGCACGTGCAGGGCGTCCGCGTCGGCGTCGGAGTACACGGCGACGGTGGCGATGCCCAGCTCGCGGCAGGTGCGGAAAACCCGGCAGGCGATCTCGCCGCGGTTGGCCACCAACAGGGAAGTGATCATGGGGAGTTCCTCACATCCGGAAGACGCCGAAGCCGCCGCGCGCGCCCTCGAAGGGGGCGGTGTGGATCGCGGACAGACAGATACCGAGGACGGTGCGGGTGTCGCGCGGGTCGATGACCCCGTCGTCGTAGAGCCGCCCGGAGAGGAACATCGGCAGCGACTCGGCCTCGATCTGCTGCTCCACCACAGCGCGCAGCGAGGCGTCCGCCTCGTCGTCGTAGGGCTGCCCCCTGGCGGCGGCGGATTGCCGCGCGACGATCGACAGGACCCCGGCGAGCTGCTGCGGGCCCATGACGGCGGACTTCGCGCTCGGCCAGGCGAAGAGGAAGCGGGGGTCGTAGGCGCGGCCGCACATGCCGTAGTGCCCGGCGCCGTAACTCGCCCCCATGAGGACGGACAGATGCGGCACGCGCGAGTTGCTGACCGCGTTGATCATCATCGCGCCGTGCTTGATGATGCCGCCCTGCTCGTACTCCTTGCCGACCATGTAGCCGGTGGTGTTGTGCAGGAAGAGCAGCGGGATGTCACGCTGGTTGGCGAGCTGGATGAACTGGGCGGCCTTCTGCGACTCCTCGCTGAACAGCACGCCCTGCGCGTTGGCGAGGATGCCGACCGGATAGCCGTGCAGGGTGGCCCAGCCGGTGGTGAGGCTGGTGCCGTACAGCGGCTTGAACTCGTCGAAGTCGGAGCCGTCGACGACGCGGGCGACGACCTCGCGCGGGTCGAAGGGCTTCTTCAGGTCGCCGGGGACGATGCCGAGGAGTTCGTCCTCGTCGTACTTGGGCGGCTCGACGGTGAGCGGGTCCGGGTCGGCGTACGCCTTGCGCCAGTTGAGGCGGGCGACGACGCGGCGGGCCTGGCGCAGGGCGTCGCGCTCGTCCTCGGCGAGGTGGTCGGCGAGGCCGGAGGTGCGGGCGTGCATCTCGGCGCCGCCGAGCGACTCGTCGTCGCTCTCCTCGCCGGTCGCCATCCTCACCAGCGGCGGCCCGCCGAGGAAGACCTTCGCGCGCTCCTTGACCATGATCACGTGATCGCACATGCCGGGGACGTACGCGCCGCCCGCCGTGGAGTTCCCGAAGACGACAGCGATGGTGGGGATGCCGGCCGCCGAGGACCGCGTGAGGTGTTTGAAGAGGGCGCCGCCCGGGATGAAGATCTCCTTCTGGGACGGCAGGTCGGCGCCGCCGGACTCCACGAGGTGGATCGACGGCAGTCGGTTGGCGTGCCCGATCTCGTGCGCCCGGAAGGCCTTCTTCAGCGTCCAGGGGTTGGAGGCGCCGCCCCTGACCGTCGGGTCGTTGGCGGTGATCAGGCACTCGACGCCCTCGACGACGCCGATGCCGGTGACCAGGGAGGCGCCGACGGGATAGTCGCTGCCCCAGGCGGCCAGCGGCGACAGCTCCAGGAAGGGCGTGTCGGGATCGAGCAGCAGCTCGATCCGTTCGCGGGCCGGCAACTTGCCGCGGTCGCGGTGGCGTCGGACGTACTTCTCGCCGCCGCCCTCCAGGGCCTTGGCCTGCTCGGCGTCGAGCGCGGCCAGCTTCTCCAGCATGGCGGCGCGGTGCTCGGCGTACTCGGCGCTCGCGGGGTCGAGCGCGGAGGCGAGGACGGTCACAGCGGTACCTCCGGCGACGGGCGGTCCTGCGGGTTCACAGCAGCAGCTGTGGGATGTCCACGTGGCGGGCGCGCAGCCACTCGGCGAGGCCCTTGGCCTGCGGGTCGAAGCGGGCCCGGGCGGCCACGCCCTCGCCGAGCAGGTCCTGGACGACGAAGTTCAGGGCGCGCAGGTTGGGCAGGTCGTGGCGTACGACGGTCAAGTCGGCGGCCTCCGGGAGCAGTTCCCGGAAGCGGGCCACCGTCAGCTCGTGGGCGAGCCACCGCCACGCGTCGTCGGTGCGCACCCACACGCCGACGTTGGCGTCGCCGCCCTTGTCGCCGCTGCGGGCTCCGGCGACGAGGCCGAGGGGCACGCGGCGGGTGGGGCCCGGCGGGAGGGGCGCGGGCGGGGGTGGCTGCGGTACGTCGTCCAGTACGAGGGTGTCGTCGGCGCCGAACGGCACCGGGCGCCGCTCCCCGTCAGGCAGGACCGCCACGTGCTCGACGCCGGACCGCTCGACGTACGCCGCCTCGAAGACGCCGTAGGGGGCGCCCTTGCCGGGCGGCGCCGTCACGTGGAAGCCGGGGTAGCTGCCGAGGGCGAGTTCGACCGCCGCGCCGCCGATCGCGCGGCCCACCGTGTCCGCGTCGGGGTCCCGCACGACGAGCCGCAGCAGGGCGGAGGCGGTTTCCTCGGTGGCCGCGTCGGCGTGGTCGGTGCGGGCCAGCTCCCAGCCGACCTCGGCCGGGCGGGCCTCGGCGCGGTCGAAGGCGTCCTCCAGCTGGGCGCGGACCAGGGCGGCCTTGGCCTCGACGTCGAGGCCGGTGAGGACGAAGACGACTTCGTTGCGGTGACCGCCGAGCCGGGTCAGGCCCGCCTTCAGGGTCGGCGGCGGTGCCTCGCCGCGCACGCCGTCGATGCGTACGCGGTCCGGGCCCTCCTGGGTGAGGGTGACCGAGTCGAGGCGGGCGGTGACGTCCGGGCCCGCGTACCGGGCGCCCTGCGTCTCGTAGAGGAGCTGCGCGGTGACGGTGCCGATGTCGACGAAGCCGCCGGTGTCGTCGTGCTTGGTGATGACCGCCGAGCCGTCCTCGTACACCTCGGCGAGTGGGAAGCCGGGGCGGCGCAGGTCAGCGGGGTCGTGCTCGGCGAAGAAGGCGTAGTTGCCGCCGGTGGCCTGCGTCCCGCACTCCAGGACGTGCCCGGCGACGACCGCGCCCGCGAGCCGGTCGTACGCGTCCGGCGCCCACCCGAAGTGCGCGGCGGCGGGCCCGCTGACCAGCGCGGCGTCGCTCACGCGCCCGGTGACGACGAGGTCGGCCCCCGCGCTCAGGCAGGCCGCGATGCCGGCGCCGCCGAGGTAGGCGTGGGCGGTCAGGGCGCCCGGGAAGCGTCCTTGGGGCCCGCCGAGGTCGTCGCCCTCGACGTGCGCGACGCGTACCGGCACGCCGAGCCGGGCGGCCAGTCCCCGCACGGCGTCGGCGAGCCCCGCCGGGTTGAGCCCGCCCGCGTTGGCGACGATCTTCACGCCGCGTTCGTGGGCGAGGGTGAGGCACTCCTCCAGCTGCCGCAGGAAGGTCTTGGCGTACCCGCGTGAGGGGTCCTTGAGCCGGTCACGGCCGAGGATCAGCATGGTCAGCTCGGCGAGATAGTCACCGGTCAGGACGTCGAGAGGGCCGCCGACCAGCATCTCGCGCAGGGCGTCGCACCGGTCGCCGTAGAACCCGGACGCGTTGCCGACCCGCAACGGCCGCCCGGTCACTCCCCACCTCCCCGCCCATGACGCGGCGCGCGGCCCTCACCCGGCGGCCCCGCGAACGCCTGGGCGATGTCCAGCCAGCGGTCCGCGTCGGCACCCTCGGCACGCAACGCCAAGTCGGCACGGTGCGCGCGGCGCGTCACGAGGAGGCAGAAGTCGTACGCGGGCCCGGTCACGCGCTGGGCGGCACCCTCGGGACCGTACGCCCACACCTCACCCGTCACCGGTGAGGACAGTTCGACGCGGAACTCCTCGGGCGGCGCGGCGGCCCCACGCACGGCGAAGGCGAAGTCCCGCGCCCGTACGCCGATGCGGGCGACGTGCCGCAGCCGGTCCGTCGGGGCCCGCGTCACGCCGAGGGCGTCCGCCACGTCCTGGCCGTGCGCCCAGGTCTCCATGAGCCGCGCTGTCGCCATGGACGGCACGGCCATGGGCGGCCCGTACCAGGGCAGCCGGGTCCCGGCGGGGGCGTCGGTGAGGGCCCGCCACAGCGCGTCGCGCCCGGCCCGCCAGCGGGCGAGCAGCTCGGCGGGCGGCAGCGCGGCCCCTTCCTCGGCGCCCTCGTCCACGAACGAGCCGGGGTTCGCCGCGGCCTTCTCGGCCTCGGCGGCGAAGGCCTCCGGGTCGGTGGCGGCGAGCAGGGCGGCCCGGTCGGTCCAGGCGAGGTGCGCGATCTGGTGGGCGATCGTCCAGCGCGGCGCGGGCGTCGCGAGGGCCCAGCGGTCCTCGGTCAACTCCGCGACGAGCCGGTCGAGTTCCCCGCTCTCGCCGCGCAGGTCGTCGAGCACGGACAGGGCATCGGACACGGAACGCTCCCCTCGGGGCACGAGTGTGGCCTCCCCTGCCCGAACGACGTCGAGAGCTTGGGGAAGTGCCTGGGAGCATGGCAGCGTCGACGGAAACAAGCAAGCGTGCTTGCATTGTTTTGTCGGCGCGCCTGTCCTCCCTCCGGAGCACGCACGGGATTCTGAAGGGTCCCGCTTTCGCCGCAGGGCTTCGACCTCCAGGGCCAGTACCGCCATGTCGCGCAGCCGGGCGTAGTACCCGGCGGCGTACGGGTCGTCGAGCGTCGGGAGGACCGCGTCGAACACCGCCACCAATCGCGTGAAGTCCGCGTGCCGCCTGTCGGGCAGGGGGCACTTGCGGACGTTGGCCGAGTAGGCCTAGGCGTCCGCGTCGAGCAGCACCAAGTCCTGGCCCGCGACGTCCAGGCCGCGGGCGCCGGGCGGGAAGGGCCTGTTCCTGTGCGCGGCCGCCATCAGCGCGAGTGCGTCGCGCGTCTCCCTGAACGCGCCGGGTTCCTCCCCGGGCACGCCGGCGGTCATCTCAGCCTCCGTCTTCCGCCTTCCGCACGGCCTTGGCGTCCGCCCGCGCCCGGCCCCGGCCCACCTGTGTCCGCACCGCGCCCATGCTCGCCGCGATGACCAGGGAGATCGCCAGCGCCTCGGCGACCGTCAGGGCCTGGCTGAGGATGAGGAAACCGGCGACGGAGGCGATGGCCGGCTCCAGGCTCATCAGGATCGCGAAGGTGTGCGAGGGAAGGCGCCGCAGCGCGAGGAGTTCGAGGGTGTACGGCAGCACGGACGACATGACGGCGACCACCGCCCCCAGCGCCAGCGTGCCCGGCTCGACGAGCTTCGCCCCGGACTCCACGATCCCGAGCGGCAGGAACAGCACCGCCGCGACCACCATCGCGAGGGCCAGCCCGTCGGCCTGCGGGAAGCGCCGCCCGGTGCGCGCGCTGAAGACGATGTACGTGGCCCACATCGCGCCCGCGCCGAGCGCGTAGGCGACACCCGCCGGATCGAGGCCGCTGAAGCCGCCCCCGCCGCCGAGCAGGAACACACCGCAGAGCGCGAGCCCGGCCCAGATCAGGTTCATGGCGCGGCGGGAGGCGATGACGGAGAGCGCGAGCGGCCCGAGGACTTCGAGGGTCACGGCGGGGCCCATCGGGATGCGGGCGACGGACTGGTAGAAGAGGCCGTTCATCCCGGCCATGGCCACGCCGAAAGCGACCACGGTGCCCCAGTCGGCGCGCGAGTGCCCGCGCAGCTTCGGCCGGCATACGGCGAGCAGGACGAGCGCGGCGAAGGCGAGCCGCAGCGTCACGATGCCGAGCGCCCCGGCGCGCGGCATGACGCTCACCGCGACCGCGCCGCCGAACTGTACGGAGATCCCGCCCGCGAGGACGAGCCCGACCGGTCCGAGCCGGGCGCGGAGGCCGCCCCGGGGCGCGGCGGCGGCCTCGGCGCCCGCGATCTCCGGCTGCTGGGCCACCACGGGGGCCGCCTCGGAGGCCACCGTCGGCGCCGCCGTCGGGGCCACCGCCGGTGCCGCCTGATCGCTGCGCGAGACGTTCACGCCTGAGCCTTTCCTGCCGCTGGTGGGGGGCCGCTGTCGCCCGCCGGTGAGGGTCCAGTGTTCTGGACTACACCGTACAAGGTAATGGACCGAGTCAGGAATGTGGAACGCTTTTACCCCTGTCCGCGTTCCGCGCCCTCACTATCGACCGTACGACTGTCGACGGTGTGCCGCGGCGGCTCTCACCCCGCCCCGGCCTCCCGCTCCAGCGCCCCCGCGAGGATCTCCGCCAGGTGCCACCCCCGCACCCCCGCGAGCTGCCCCAGCTGGGTCCGGCAGGAGAAGCCGTCGGCCAGGACCACGGCGTCACCGGGTGCCTCGCGCACCGAAGGCAGCAGGTGCTCCTCCGCGCAGGACACGGAGACCTCGTGGTGCCCCTTCTCGAACCCGAAGTTCCCGGCGAGCCCGCAGCAGCCGCCGCTCAGCTCGCCCTTGATGCCCGCCTTCGCCCGCAGCCGCCGTTCCGCCGCGTCGCCGAGGACCGCGTGCTGGTGGCAGTGCGTCTGGCCGACCGCCTCGCGGCCGACGTGCGGCGGCCGCCACCGCGGGGCGAGTTCTTCGAGGGCCTGTGCGAAGGTCCGTACCGACGCGGCGAGGCGGTGCGCGCGCGGGTCGTCGCCCAGCAGCTCGACAAGGTCCGTCTTGAGGGCCGCCGCACAGCTCGGCTCAAGGACGACGACCGGCGTACCGGCCGCCAGGAGCGGCGCCACACGGTCCAAGGTGGCGCGCAGCACCGCCCGCGCCCGGTCGAGCTGCCCCGTCGAGACGTACGTCAGCCCGCAGCACACGCCTCGCGGCGGCAGCGCGACGGTCAGCCCCGCGTTCTCCAGAACTCGTACCGCGGCGCGCCCCACGGAGGGCGAGAGGTGGTCGGTGAAGGTGTCGGGCCACAGGACGACCGACGCGGGGCGGCTCCTGTCCTTCGGCCTGCCGCGCCACCACTGCCGCAGCGTGCGCGGCGCCACGGGCGGGATCGACCGCTCCGGCGCGATCCCGCCGAGCCGCTTGGCGAGCGCCGCCAACGGGCCCACCCGGGCGAGGGCGTTGAGGACCGGGGCCGTGCGCGTGACGGCGACGGCCCGCAGCCAGCGCGGCAACCACCCCATGGCGTAGTGCGCGGCGGGCCTGCGGCGCCCTTCGTAGTGGTGGTGCAGGAACTCCGCCTTGTACGTGGCCATGTCGACGCCCACCGGACAGTCCGATCGGCATCCCTTGCAGGACAGGCAGAGGTCGAGCGCGTCCCTGACCTCCGTCGAGCGCCAGCCGTCCGTCACGACCTCGCCGGCGAGCATCTCGTGCAGCAGCCGCGCCCGGCCGCGCGTGGAGTGCTCTTCCTCGCCGGTGGCGCGGAAGGACGGGCACATGACGTCGGTGGGCGAGGCCGCCGTCGTCGTACGGCATTTGGCGACCCCGACGCACCGCCTGACCGCCGCCGAGAAGTCGCCGCCGTCGGCGCCGTCACTGGGATAGCCGAAGGCGACGTCGACGGGCTCGCGCGGCAGGGGCGTGAACCGCAGGTTCGAGTCGAGGGGCGCGGGCCGCACCAGCATGCCCGGGTTGAGCAGGCCCGCCGGGTCCCAGACGTCCTTCACACGCGCGAAGAGAGCGACGAGTTCGGGCCCGTACATCTTCGGCAGCAGTTCGGCGCGGGCCTGCCCGTCGCCGTGCTCACCGGAGAGCGAGCCGCCGTGCGCGACGACGACGTCGGCCAGCTCCTCGGAGAAACGGCGGAAGCGGGCCACGCCTTCGGGGGTGATCAGGTCGAAGTCGATGCGTACGTGAATGCAGCCGTCCCCGAAGTGCCCGTACGGGGTGCCGCGCAGGCCGTGCTCGGCGAGCAGCGCGCGGAAGTCGCGCAGGTAGGCGCCGAGGCGGGCCGGGGGCACGGCGCAGTCCTCCCAGCCGGGCCAGGCCTCCGCGCCGTGTCCGGGGCCCGTCCCGGCCGGGGCGCCGGGGTCCGGGATGCGCGTGGCGGTGCCCGCGGCGTCCTCCCGTACGCGCCACAGCGCGCGCTGCCCGGCCGGGTCGTCGACGACCACGGCGTCCAGGACGTCGGCGGCGCGCACGATCGCCTCGGCCCGCGCGCGTGCCTCGGCCGGACTCTCGCCGCCCGCCTCCACGAACAGCCAGGCGCCGCCCCGCGGCAGGAGGGTCTCCTGAGGGCTCGCGCGCACGAGGTCGGCCGCCATGCCCTCGACGGTCAGCGGGCCGTAGGGCAGCAGGCCGGCGGCGGCTTCCGCGGCGGCGCTCTCGTCGGCGTACCCGAGGACGGCGAGCGCTCGCGCGCGGGGCGCCTCGACGAGCCGTACGACGGCTTCGGTGAGGAGGCCGAGGGTGCCCTCCGAGCCGCAGAAGGCGCGGGCGAGGTCGGGGCCGCGTTCGGGGAGGAGGGCGTCGAGGGCGTAGCCGGAGATGCGGCGCGGCAGGTCGGGGTAGCCGGTGCGCAGCAGGGCCAGGTGGCCGTCGACGAGGGGGCGCAGGCCTTCGGGGGCGCCGGCCCAGCTCTGCCCGAGGCGGACGGGATCGCCCCGGCCGGTGACGACCGACAGGGAGCGGACGTTGTCGGCCGTCGTCCCCCAGGCCACCGAGTGCGACCCGCACGAGTTGTTGCCGATCATCCCGCCCAGCGTGCACCGGCTGTGCGTCGAGGGGTCGGGGCCGAACGTCAGGCCGTACGGGGCCGCCGCCGCGCGCAGGTCGTCCAGGATGACGCCCGGCTGGACCACGGCGGTCCGTGCCTCGGGGTCGAGGGAGACGATCCGGTTCATCCGCCGGGTGAAGTCGAGGACGACGCCGGTGCCCGTCGCCTGCCCGGCGATCGACGTGCCCGCGCCGCGCGCCACCACCGGAACGCCCCGCCTCCGGCAGACGTCGAGCGCCGCCGCCACGTCGTCGGCGTCGTGCGGGGCCACCACCGCGAGGGGCACCCGGCGGTAGTTGGAGGCGTCCATGGTGTGCAGGGCCCGCGCGGTCACGGAGAGGTCCACCGGGCCGCGCACGGCCGCGCGCAGGTCCCGCTCCAGTCCGCCGGGGTCGCGGCCGGGGTCGCGGTCAAGATCGTTCATGCGGTTCAGAATGCCCTCGCGCACACCCCCGCGCACACCCCTCAGCACCCGATATATCAGGATCCGGAAGGGAACATTCCCACCATGCGCATCAACTCTCCTATAGTGACCAGAACTTGAGCAGAGCTTGAGACAAGCCCGAGCACGTTCGAGCAGAGTGTGTCGCTTCCGATCGAGGACCCCGATTGATGACCGCGCCAACCCCCCTAGCGCGCCCCGGGACGGAGCGCCCTCCGCTGCGTCCCGCCGCGTTCGTCCTGCTGGCCTGCGCCCTCGTCACGGCGGCGCTCGCCGGAACGGCCGCCGCCCTCGCGCCCGCGTCCGCGCGGGCCCCCCTGGCCTGGGGGGCCGGTGCCGCGGCACTCGCGCTCAGCGTCGCGGTGGCCGTCGCCTTCCACGCCCTGCGGTCACTCTCCCTGGCACGGCGACACCTGGCCGCCGCCCGCCAGGAGACCGGCCTCCTCCAGCGGGAACAGGCGCGCCGGGCCGCCGAGTTCGCGCAGGAGCACGCCCGCCTCACCGCCGCGCACGCCCGCGAGGTGGCCGAGCTCACCGCCGAGCACGCGCGCGTGCGGGCCGAGCTGACCGCCGAGAACGGCCGTACCCAGGCGGAGCTCACCGCCGAGCACACGCGCGTACGGACCGAACTGGCCGAGCGGCTGCGCACCGCCGAGTCCGAGCGGGCCGCCGCGCTCGCCGCGTGCGCCAACGCGGCCGGGCGCATGCAGGCCCTGGCCACCGGCACCCTCGCCGACCTGCGGGAGATGGAGGGCAGGCACGCGGACGAGGACGTCCTCACCGACCTCCTCCACCTGGACCACAGGACCGCGCAGGCCGGCCGCATCGCCGACTCGGTGGCGGTGCTCACCGGCGCCCGCTCCGGCCGCCGCTGGGCCAAGCCCATCGTCATGGAGTCGATCCTGCGCGGCGCGATGGGCCGCATCGGCGGCTACCAGCGCGTACGCGTCCACTCGGCCAGCGAGGTCGCGGTGGCGGGCCACGCCGCCGAGGGCGTCATGCACGCCCTGGCCGAACTGCTCGACAACGCCGCGAACTTCTCGCCGCCGACCTCCGAAGTGCACGTGTACATCGAGGAGGTGGCGGCCGGTGTCATCGTCTCCGTCGAGGACAGCGGCCTGGTGATGGGTCCGGTGCAGCAGCGCCGCGCGGAACGGGCCGTGTCCGGCGAGACGACGGGCCTCGGCGGCCTGACCGGCACCCGGCTCGGCCTCGCGGTGGTCGGCAGGCTGGCCCGCAAGTACGGTCTCACGGTGTCGTTCCGCCCCTCGGCGCGCGGCGGCACGGGCGTCCTCCTGCTCATCCCGCAGGAACTGCTCTCCCGCCCCTCGGACCCGACCCCGGCCCCGGCCTCATCCCTGCCGGCGCCTCCGGCCCGCCCCGCGGCCCTGCCCGCCGCCCCGCCCCCGGCGGATCCCGCGTCCCTGACCGGTCTCGCGGATCTCACCGGCCCCGCGGCTCTGGCCCCGGCCCGGCACGCGGCCCGGCACGCGGCCCAGCCGTCCGCCTCGGGTCGGCCCTCGGCCCACATCCCTGACGGTCCGACGCCCACGGCCGACTCCACGGCCGGTTCTACGTCCGGTTCCACGGCCGGCTCCGCATCCGGCTCCACGGCCCAGCCCACGGCTCCGACCTCGCACCAGGCGACGCCCCCGGCGGATCCCGAGGCCCAGCCCGCCGCCCCGGCCCCGGACCGGGCGGCGCCCCGGCCGGCTCCGCGGCCCTGACGCCGGACGCCCCCGCGGACCTCACCGGCCCCGCGGATCCCACCGGCCCCGCGGCTCTGGCCCCGGCCCGGCACGCGGCCCGGCCGACGCCCTCGGGTCAGCCCCCGGCCCCCACCGATGACGGGCCGACGCCCACGGCCGATTCCACGGCCGGTTCCACGGCCCGTTCCACGGCCCGACCCGCGGCCCTGACCCCGGGCCGGCCGGCAGCCGCGGCCCAGCCGGAGCCCACGCAGCAGCAACAACCGCACCCGCACGCCCGGGCCGAGGCCGCGCCCCGGCCCACGTACTCCCACCCCCGCACCCCCGACCCCGGCCTCGACCGCCTGGACCGCGATCCCCTGCCCACCCACGAGTCGGCGGCCCCGCACACTCAGACCCCGCACACCCCGGCCCCGCACACCCCGGCCGAGGGAACCCCCACCGCGGACACCCCCACCGCAGGAACCGCCACAACTGGCACCCCCACCACAGCAACCCCCACCCCCGACACCCCCACCGAAACCATCCCCCTCCCCAAGCGCCCCCGCGGCCGTACCCTCGCCGCCGCCGAGCGGGCCCGTGCCGGCAGTGACACCGGGGAGAACCCGCGGCCGCGCCCCGCGGACGCCGCCACCACGGCGGCCCGCTTCAGCAGCTTCCGCCAGGCCGTCCGTACCGCTCCGACGGAGCCCGCCGCCCCTCCGACCGGCACCGGGCCCGCCGGTCCACCGAACGGCACGGACGACGCCCCCGCAACCCCCGAGCACCCGGAAGGCGACACTTCCCCATGACCACTGCGCCCACCGCCACCCCCGGCACGACCACCGACGCCAAGCTGACCTGGCTGCTCGAAGGCCTCCTGGAGCGCACCCCCGGCGCCCGGCACGCCCTCGTGCTCTCCCGGGACGGCCTGAAGCTGTGCCGCACCCCGGAGCTCTCCGTCGACCAGGCCGACCAGCTCGCCGCGATAGCCGCCGGCATCCAGTCGCTCTCGCACGGCGCGTCCGCCGAGTTCGGCGACGGCACCGGCGGGGTGCGCTCGGCGATGGCCGAGTTCTACGGCGGCATCCTCTTCATCGTCGAGGCCGGTGAGGGCGCGCACCTCGCGCTCATCGCCGCCGAGGACGCCGACGCGGGTCTGGTCGGGCACACGATGAGCGAGCTGGTCGAACAGCTCGGCGAGCATCTGCGCGCGGCGCCCCGCGGGGACGGCCTCCCCGGCGGCCGGCGCACCGCATGAGCGTGGGCCGCCCCGGCCGGGACGACTCCCCCGACCGGCTGTACACCCTCACCGGGGGACGCAGCCGGTCGGCGCCCGACGCCCCCTTCGACCTGGTGACCCTCGTCGTCGCCGAGTCCGGCCCGATGCCCGGCATGCAGTCCGAGCACGCCGTGATCCTGCGGATGTGCCGCCTGCCGACGGCGGTCGTGGAGATCGCCGCCGAACTCGGCCTGCCGGTGAGCATCACGCGCATCCTGCTCTCCGACCTGCTGGACGCGGGCCGGATCAGCGCCCGCCACCCCCGCTCGGGCCCCACCCACAGCCTTCCCGATTCCGAACTCCTGGAGCAGGTGCTCGTTGGACTCCGCAATCTCTGAACGCAGCGCGACCGGCGGAGCCGGCCGAAGAGAGCTGACCGCGACCGCCGACAACGGCCTGAAGATCGTCGTGGTCGGCGGCTTCGGCGTCGGCAAGACGACGCTGGTCCGCTCCGTCAGCGAGATCCGTCCCCTCAACACCGAGGAGACGATGACGCAGGCCGGCCGGGGCATCGACGAGACCGGCGGACTGGCGGGGCTCGGCGCCAAGACGGCCACGACGGTCGCCTTCGACTTCGGGCGCATCACGCTCGACGCCCGCAACGTCCTGTACCTCTTCGGCGCCCCCGGCCAGGAACGCTTCTGGTTCCTGTGGGACCGCCTCTTCGCCGGGACCCTCGGCGCGGTCGTCCTCGTCGACACCCGGCGCCTGTCGGACTCCTGGTACGCGATCGACCGCCTGGAGCACCACGGCACGCCGTTCATCGTGGCCCGCAACGACTTCGGCGGGCCCGCGTACACCCCCGAGCAGGTGCGCGAGGCGCTCGACCTCGACCCCGGGGTGCCGCTCGTCGACTGCGACGCGCGCTCCCGGCAGTCCAGCAAGGACGTACTGATCGCTCTCGTGGAACACCTCAAGACGTTGTACGTCGCTCAGCTGAACGCCCCCCAGGAGTACGCCCAGTGACCTGCCCCGTGACCGGCGCCGTACCCGGTCCCGTCCCGCTCTCCGGCCCCCGCTTCGCCACCGAACCCGCCCAGCTGTACCGGGAGATGCGCCGCGACCACGGGCCCGTGGCGCCCGTGCTGCTCGACGGCGGCATACCGGCCTGGCTGGTGCTCGGCTACCGCGAGCTGCACCAGGTCACCACCGACCCGGTGCTGTTCAGCCGCGACTCGGAGCTGTGGAACCAGTGGCCGAACATCCCCGAGGACTGGCCGCTGCTGCCGATGATCGGCCACAAGCAGCCGTCGATCCTCTACACCGTCGGCGAGCGGCACACCCGGCGGGCCGCGATGATCGCGCAGGCGCTGGAGGCCGTCGACCCGTTCGAGCTGAAGGCGCACGCGGAGACGTTCGCGGACGAGCTGATCGACCGGTTCTGCGGCAAGGGCGCCGCCGACCTGATCGCCGAGTACGCGATGCTGTTGCCGGTGCGCGTCCTGGCCCGCGTCTACGGCTTCCCCGACGAGCAGGGCCCCGCGCTCGTCACCGCCATGAACGACATGATCGACGGCCGTGAGCGGGCGCTCGCGGGCCAGCAGCACCTCGCGTCGTCGATGGCGCGGCTCATCGCCGACAAGCACGAGGCGCCGGGCGAGGACGTGGCCTCGTACATGCTGCGGGCACAGCTCACGGACGGAGCGGACGGGTTCAGCGACGAGGAGATCGCGCAGGACCTGATGGTGATGATGGCCGCCGGTCACCAGCCGACCGCCGACTGGATCGGCAACTCGCTGCGGCTGATGCTCACCGACGACCGCTTCGCCGCGTCCCTCTTCGGCGGCCGGCACAGCGTCGCCGAGGCCATGAACGAGGTCCTGTGGGAGGACACCCCCACCCAGAACGTCGCGGGCCGCTGGGCCTCGCGCGACACGCAGCTCGGCGGTCGCCGCGTCCACGCCGGTGACCTGCTGCTCCTCGGCCTCGGCGCCGCCAACGCCGACCCGCAGGTGCGCACCGACGGCTCGGCCCTGACCGGCGGCAACAGCGCCCACTTCGCCTTCGGCCACGGCGAGCACCGCTGCCCCTTCCCCGCCCAGGAGGTCGCCGAGGTCGTCGCGCGGACCGGCATCGAGGTGCTTCTGGACCGGCTGCCCGACCTTGACCTGACGGTGCCCGCGCACGACCTGACCCGCCGCCCGTCGCCGTGGCTGCGCGGCCTGACCGATCTGCCGGTGAGCTTCAACCCGACCCCGACCTCAGCGTTTGGAGACCTCAAGTGACCGACAACCCCGCCAGAATCGCCCTGGACCCCTTCGTCACCGACCTGGACGGCGAGAGCGCCCGGCTGCTCGCGGCGGGTCCCCTCGTCGAGGCGGAGCTGCCGGGGGGTGTGCCGGTGTGGGCGGTCACGCGTCACACGGAGGCCCGGCAACTCCTCACCGACAAGCGGCTGGTGAAGGACATCGAGGTCTGGGGCGCCTGGCGGCGCGGCGAGATACCCGCCGACTGGCCGCTGATCGGCCTCGCCAACCCGGGTCGTTCCATGCTGACGGTCGACGGCGAGGAGCACCGCCGCCTGCGGTCGCTGGTCGCGCAGGCGCTGACGCCGCGCCGGGTGGAGCGCATGCGGAAGCGCATCACGGAGCTGACGGACGGCCTGCTCGACAAGCTGCCCCTGGACGCCGAAGTGGTCGACCTGAAGGCCGCGTTCGCCTACCCCCTGCCCATGTACGTCATCAGCGACCTGATGGGCATCGACGAGGCCGACCACCCGCGGCTGAAGGTCCTGTTCGACAAGTTCTTCTCCACGCAGACGCCGCCGGAGGAGGTCGTGGCGACGCTCGGCGAGCTGGCCGCGATGATGGGCAAGGTCGTGGCGGCCCGCCGCGCGGAGCCGGGCGACGACCTGACCAGCGCGCTGATCGCGGCCTCCGAGGGCGGCGACCGCCTCACCGACGAGGAGATCGTCTCCACGCTCCAGCTGATGGTCGCGGCGGGGCACGAGACGACGATCTCCCTCATCGTCAACGCTGTCGTGAACCTCTCCACGCACCCCGAGCAGCTCGCCCTCGTCCGCGCGGGGCAGGTCGGCTGGGACGCGGTGGTGGAGGAGACCCTGCGCCACTCGACGCCGACCTCGCACGTCCTGATCCGCTTCGCCGCCGAGGACGTACCCGTCGGCGACAAGGTGATCCCCGCCGGGGACGCGTTGATCGTCTCGTACGGCGCGATCGGCCGGGACGAGCAGGCCCACGGCCCGACGGCGGCCGAGTTCGACATCACCCGCACGTCTCCCACCCGCCACATCTCCTTCGGCCACGGCCCGCATGCGTGCCCCGGCGCGGCGCTCTCGCGCCTGGAGGCCGGCGTGGCCCTGCCCGCGCTGTACGAGCGCTTCCCCGACCTCAGCCTGGCGGTCCCGCGCTCGGAGCTCCGCAACAAGCCGGTGGTGACGCAGAACGACTTGTACGAGCTGCCGGTACGGCTGCACGGTGGTTCCGCGAAAACCAGCCCCTCCGGCGATTGAGGAGCGGGGTCCGGGGCAGAGCCCCGAGTCGTCACCACAGCCACGGCAAGCGAATCTCACCCGGCGGACACCAGGGGACCCCCGTGCCCTGAGCCGCTAGGCTCGACCCGTGGCTGAGATCCGGATTCCCGCTGACATGAAGCCCGCCGACGGACGTTTCGGCGCGGGCCCCTCCAAGGTGCGGACGGAGGCGCTGGACGCCCTGGCCGCCACCGGCACCTCCCTGCTCGGCACCTCCCACCGCCAGGCCCCGGTCAAGAACCTCGTGGGCCGGGTGCGCGAGGGCGTCAAGGACCTCTTCTCCCTCCCCGAGGGGTACGAGGTCATCCTGGGCAATGGCGGCTCGACCGCCTTCTGGGACGTGGCGACGCACGGACTGATCGAGAACAAGTCGCAGCACCTGAGCTTCGGGGAGTTCTCCTCCAAGTTCGCGAAGGCGGCGAAGCTCGCCCCGTGGCTGGCCGAGCCGACCGTGATCACGAGCGACCCGGGCACGCACCCGGACCCCGCCGCGGAGGCGGGCGTCGACGTCTACGCCTTCACGCACAACGAGACCTCGACCGGTGTCGCGGCCCCCGTCAAGCGCGTCGCGGGCGCCGACGAGGGTGCCCTCGTCCTGGTGGACGCCACGTCCGGCGCGGGCGGCCTGCCGGTCGACATCGCCGAGACGGACGTCTACTACTTCGCGCCGCAGAAGTCGTTCGCCTCGGACGGCGGCCTGTGGATCGGCGTGTTCTCCCCGGCGGCGATCGAGCGCGCCGAGCGCGTCCACGCGTCCGGCCGGCACGTCCCGGAGTTCTTCAGCCTGCCGACCGCGATCGACAACTCCCGCAAGAACCAGACGTACAACACCCCGGCGCTCGCCACGCTCTTCCTGCTCGGCGAGCAGCTGGAGTGGATGAACTCCCAGGGCGGCCTGGAGTTCACGACCGGCCGCACGGCCGCGTCCTCGCGGACGCTGTACGGCTGGGCCGACGACTCCAAGTACGCGACGCCGTTCGTCACGGACCCGGCCAAGCGGTCGCAGGTCATCGGCACGATCGACTTCTCCGACGAGGTCGACGCGGCGGCGGTGGCGAAGGCGCTGCGGGCCAACGGCATCGTGGACACGGAGCCGTACCGGAAGCTGGGGCGCAACCAGCTGCGGGTGGCGATGTTCCCGGCGATCGATCCTGCGGATGTCGCTGCGCTGACCCAGTGCGTTGATTACGTGATCGAGAAGCTGTAGCTCGTCGGTTCGTGAAGTGCGGGCGCGTGGGGGGCTGGTCGCGCAGTTCCCCGCGCCCCTTACGGGGCGCCCCCCGCGCTCTTATCGGCTCAGCTGCTTGAACTTCCGTACCGCCAGCGGCAGGAAGACCAGCGAGATCACCACCGGCCACACCACGGCCATCAGCACCGCGTGCTGTTCGACCCAGCTCCCGCCCCCCGCTCCCGGGTTGCCGAACAGCTCCCGCGTGGCGGTGCCCGTCGACGAGACCGGGTTCCACGCGGCGACCGGGGCCAGCCAGGCCGGCATCAGGGACGGCGCCACGAAGACGCTGGAGATCATCGTCAGCGGGAAGGCCACCGCGTACAGGCCGCCCGCGGCCTCGGGCGTCGGCACGACGAGGCCGAGGAAGACGCCCACCCAGATCAGGCTGAACCGCAGGAACAGCAGCAGCCCGAAGGCGAGCACGGTGTCGAGGAACCCGGCGCTGGAGCGCCAGCCGATGGCCAGCGCGGTCAGCGCGAGGATGGTCAGCTCCGCGCAGGCCACGACGAGGTCGGCGACGCCCCGCCCGGCCGCGACCGCCGAGGGGGCCATCGGCATCGAGCGGAAGCGGTCGATGACGCCCTTCGAGGCGTCGGTGACGACGGCCATGGCGGTGTTCATGAAGCCGAAGGCCATGGTCATCACGAACATGCCGGGCATCAGGAACTGCTTGTAGTCGCCGTCGTCCCCGCCGCCGGGCACCTTCATGGCCTCGCCGAAGACGAAGCCGTACAGGAGTACGGAGATGATGGGGAAGCCCAGTTGCCAGGCGATGGTGACGGGCTGGCGCAGGAAATGCGTGAGGTAGCGCCGGGTGACGTTCACACAGTCGGCGAAGGCCCAGTAGAGCCGTCCGTGCGAGGTGTCGACGGTGAGGGCGACGCTCATGCCGCGACCTCCTTCCTCTCCAGGGGGGCGGTGGGTTCGGCGGCCTCGGAGGGCTGACCGGTCAGGCGCAGGAACACGTCGTCCAGGCTGGGCCTGCGCAGGCCGATGTCCTCGACGGCGACGCCCTCGTCCTGGAGGGTGCGCGCCACGTCGGTGAGGGCGGCGACGCGGTCGGTCACGGCGGCCTGCACGCGGCGTTCGACGTCCACGACGAGCGGTTCGCCGGCGCAGACCCGGGTGACGGCCCGCACGGCGGCGGGCAGGTCGGCGGCCTCGCGCACCACGACGTCGAGGTGGCTGCCGCCCACGGTGTTCTTCAGGCCGTCCGGGGTGTCGTCGGCGATGGCCCGGCCCCGGTCGATAACGGTGACGCGGGAGGCGAGCCGGTCGGCCTCCTCCAGGTACTGGGTGGTGAGCAGCACGGTGGTGCCGCCCGCCACCAACTCCCGCACGGTGTCCCACACTTCGAGGCGGCTGCGCGGGTCGAGCCCGGTGGTCGGCTCGTCCAGGAAGAGCACGGCGGGCGCGAGGATCATCGAGGCGGCGAGGTCGAGCCTGCGCCGCATGCCGCCGCTGTACTGGCCGGCGCCCTTCTCCGCCGCGTCCTGGAGGTGGAACTGCTCCAGGAGCTCCTCGGCGCGCAGGGCCGCGCGCTTGCCGCCGAGGTGGAAGAGGCGGCCGAACATCTCCAGGTTCTGCCGGCCGGTGAGGATCTCGTCCACCGCCGCGTACTGCCCGGTGAGGCCGATGCGGCCGCGGACCGTGGCCGCATCGCGGACCACGTCGGCCCCGGCGACCTCGGCGCGGCCGCCGTCCAGCCGTACGAGTGTGGAGAGGATCCGCACGGCGGTCGTCTTGCCCGCGCCGTTGGGGCCGAGCAGGCCGTGCACGGTGCCCTGCTCGACGTGGAGATCGAAGCCGTCCAGGGCGTACTTGTCCCCGTAGCGCTTCTGGAGCCCTTCGGCTCGTACCGCGAAGCCGTTCCCGTTCATCGCCCGCCCTCCGGTTCTGCGGCACCCGTTCTGGGTACGCCGTACTCAGTTGAGAGTACACCGTACCCAGTTCGCTCGGGTACACCGTACCCAGTTTCTTTCGCGGCGATTAGGGTGAGGACATGACGAGCACGAACGGCGGCGACGACCGGCGCACCGGCAGTGACATCTCCCGGAGCCTGGAGCTGCTCTGGGACGAGGGCGCGCGCCCCACGCGCGGGCCCAAGCCGGCCCTCACCCTGGATCGGATCGTCACCGAGGCGGTGCGCCTCGCGGACGCCGAGGGGATCGCGGCGGTCTCGATGCGCAGGCTCGCCACGGAGCTGGGGACGGGCACGATGTCCCTGTACCGCTACGTCCCCGGCAAGGGCGTCCTGCTCGACCTGATGCTGGACCGCGTCTACGCGCCGCCGGAGGAGGACGCTCCGTGGACGGGCGGCTGGCGCGAGGGCGTCGAGACGTACGCCCGCGAGACCCTCGTCCGCTACCGCCGCCACCCCTGGCTGCTCCACGTCAACCAGGCCCGTCCGGTGCTCGGCCCCGGCGCGGTCGGCGGCCTGGACCGGACCCTGTCACGGGTCAGGACGATGGGCCTGACCGATCCCGAACTGATCGGCGTCATCGTGATGGTGGAGGGGTACGTCACCGGGGCCGCCCGCACCCAGGTGCACGAGATGGAGGCGGCGCAGACGACCGGCCTGTCGGACCAGGCGTTCTGGGAGGCGCAGACGCCGACCCTCGACCGCGCCATGCGCAGCGGCCGCTACCCCACGCTCGCGACGCTGTCCCACGACGCGTTCGGCACGGACTTCGACCACTTCGAGTTCGGGCTCCAGCGCCTCCTGGACGGCCTGGACGTCATGGTCGCCCGGCACGAGACGTGACCTTCGAAGGCGTGACCTGCGAGGCGTGACCTGCGAGGCCTGACCTACGAGGCGTCGCCTGGAAGGCTCCGGCCCTCCGGGCCCTCAGCGCCTGCGACGCAGCAGCCGCTTCAACCCGAAGAAGGCGAGCAGCACGGCGGCGGCGGTGATCGCGCCCGTCTTGAGGTTCCCGCCGATGCCCCCGGCGCCCGACCCGCCGCGGTCCGCACTCGCCCCGCCCGACCCCGGACCGGAGCCGCCGCCCCCGCCCCTGCCCCGCACTTCCACGGGTGTGACCTGGCTCTGCGCGCCCTCGGTGCCGTACATCAGGGTCGTACCGTCCGGGGTGTACGTGACCGACTCGCCCTGCCGCTGGAAGGGCACGCTCAGCCGCCCTTCCCGCTCGGGCTTCTTCCCCGCGCCCTGCCAGGCGAAGGAGGTCCCGCCGAAGTACCCGCGCAGGGCCAGCTGTTGACCGTCGGGCGAGAAGGTGCCGTCCGTCACCCACAGGTCGGTGGCGGCGATCTTCTTGAAGACGTTCGTCCCGGAGGAGGACATCTCGGCGGGCCCTTCGTAGAGGCTGCCGCCCTCCTCCTTCTTGTCGGCGATGTAGATCCGCCCGGTCTTCGGATGCACCATCAGCGCCTCCGCGTCCCGCGCCCCGTCCTCGTACTTCACGACGTACTGCGTGGCGCGCACCGTCTGGTCCTTCAGCGTCTTCGGCTCGGGCAGCTGGTAGATCCACACATTCGGCCACGTGCCGCCGAGGTTGTCGCCGATGTCCCCGACGTAGAGGTTGCCGTCGGCGCCGACCGAGATCGCCTCCACGTCGCGGGGCGCGCCGATCCCGCTCATGGTGACCGTGGCGACGGTCTCGCCGGTCCGTGAGTCGACCGCGTACAGGTAGGCGCCCTTGTCCTGGTCGTTGTGCGTCCAGTAGACGCCCGGGTGGGCGCGGGAGGCGGCCAGGCCGCTGGACTCGACGATCCGCGGGTCCTTGACGGTGAACCCCTCGTGGCCGTCGGCCGCGGCGGGCGCGGCAGACGCAGAAGACACAGAAGACGCAGCCACGGCGAGGAGCAGCACGGCACCGGCGAGGACAGACGGAACAGCCCGAAGCGAACGCATGCGCCCAAGCGTGCCATCCGGCGCCGCCGCCCGGCGTGCTCAGCCTCACATCGCAGGTGCCGGGGCTGATCGGCCATGATGTGCGGATGCTCAGGTTCATGTTCGTCGGCGACTCGATGACCATCGGAAGCGCCGGGGAACACACCTGGCGCCACCGGATGTGGCGGCACCTGTGCGACACCCTGGGCGCCGGGGAGTTCGCCGTGGTGGGCCCGCGCAGCGCCCTCTACGACAAGGCGGCGGGAGAGCCCCTCTCCCACGACTACGCCGACGCGTCCCCGGACTTCCCCCGCCACCACCTCGCGGGCTGGGGCGAGGGCTGGCTCCACATGGCCCCGCGCATCGCCGGCGCGCTGACCCGCGACCCCGCCGACGTCCTGCTGGTCTCCCTCGGCCTGATCGACCTCGGCTTCTACACGAACGCGGAGCAGACGGCGGAGAACGTCCGCGCGTTCGTCGCGCGGGCCCGCTCGGCGAATCCGGGAATCCGCCTGGTGCTCCTGCCGGTGATACCGAACATCCGGGCCGCGTCGGACGCGCCGTTCGCCGCCGAGGTCGCCCGCTTCAACGACCTCCTCGCGAAGACGGCCGCCGACCTGGACACGGGCCGCTCCCCGCTGCTCCTGGCCTCGCCCCCGCCCGCGTACGACATCGCTCTGGACACCTACGACGGTACGCACCCCAACGCGAGCGGCGAGCACAAGCTGGCCGGGGCCTTCGCGGAGGCGATGGCGCAGGCCTGGGGCATCGGCGGCCCCTACGCGCACCCGCCCGTGCCGACCGGGGCGCTCATGCGGCCCACCGGCTGATCGCGAACCGCCCGCCCGCGCGCCGCACTTCGGCCGCGCCCGCTCCCCGGAAGTGCGCCGGGACGACCAGCTCCCGCTCGTCCGCGGCCCGGCCGAGAATCCGCACCCGGGTTTCGGCGGCCTGCCTCGGGTCCTCACAGAGACAGCTGCTGTGCGCGGGTTCGAGGATCTGCACCGGGGTGTGCAGCAGGTCGCCGACGAAGACGGCCCGGTCACCGCCCGAGGCGAGGCGCAGGACGGACGAGCCGGGGGTGTGGCCGGGCGCGGCCTCCAGGGTGAGGTGGGCGTCGATGCGGTGCGTGCCGCTCCACAGCAGCGTCCGCCCGGCCCGGTCCACCGGCGCGACACTGTCCGCGAGGACCGGGTCACGGCTCTCCTCGTCCGCGCCCCGGGGGCCGAAGTGGGCGTGGTCGGCGGACGGCATGAGGTAGGTGGCGTTGGGGAAGGACGGCACCCACTCGCCGTCCCGCTCCCGGGTGTTCCAGCCGACGTGGTCGGCGTGCAGATGGGTGTTGACGACGACGTCGACGTCCTCGGGGCGCACTCCGGCGGCGGCGAGCCGGTCGAGGAAGTCGGTGTCGAGGTTCTCGAAGTGCGGCGCGCCCGGCCGTACGCGTCCGTTGCCGACCCCGGTGTCGACGAGGACGGTCCTCCCCTCGCTCCTGAGCACCCAGGTCTGTACGGCGGCCATGACCCGGCCGCTGCCGGGGTCCCAGAAGTCGGGCGCGAGCCAGTCCTCGTTCTCGCGCCACCGCTCTGCGGGCACCCCGGGGACGAGCGCGGCGGCGGGCAGGAAGGGCGCCTCCAGCTCCACGACCCTGCGGACCTCGACCTCGCCCCACGTCATCTTCATGTCCATGCGTTCGACGGTAGGGAGGCGTGATGAGCGCCTCAATGCCCGTAAGCCTCGCACGAATACGCGTACGCCTCACACCCGTCCGCCTTCCCCCTCCCGCTCCCCTGGCCACTCCCCTTCTACGCTGCTCCCATGGACGTAGTCAGCGACGCGATCGCGGCCGCGCGGGTCGGGCGGCCCGACGCCCACCGGGTGAGGGCCGCCGGCCCCTGGTGCACCCGGCTGCCCGCCTACGACGGGGTGGGCTTCCACGTGGTCCTGGACGGCGGCTGCCGACTGCTGCCGGACGACGGCGGGACGCCGCTCACGCTCGCCACGGGTGACGCCGTGCTGCTGCCGCGCGGCACGGGCCACGTCCTCGCGGACTCATCGGCCGACGAGCGCACCGTGGCACGGGCGGTGCCCTTCGAGCGGTGGCGGCAGCCGACGGACGCGGGCGGTGAACAGCCTGGCCCGGCCTCCGAGTTGCTCTGCGGCAAGTACCGCTTCGACCGCCGCCACGCGCATCCGCTGTTCGCCGAGCTCCCGGAGGTCGTGCACCTGCCCCGGCGGGCCGGGCGCCACCCGGAGCTGCGGGCGGCGATCGACCTGCTCGGCCGTGAGACGGGCGAGACGCGCCGCCCCGGCGCGGACGTCGCCGTCCCCGGCCTCCTCGACCTGCTCCTCGTCTACATGGTGCGGGCCTGGACGACGGACCACGCGGCGGGCCCGGGGTGGCCCGCCGCCCTCGCCGACCCGGTGGTGGCCGAGGCCCTGCGCCTCCTGCACTCCTCCCCCGAGGCCCCCTGGACCAACGACACCCTGGCATCCCGCACCGGCGTCTCCCGCGCCACCCTCGCCCGCCGCTTCACGGACCTGGTGGGCCGCGCCCCGATGACGTACCTCACCTGGTGGCGCATGTCCCGGGCGGCCGCACTCCTGCGCGACACGACGGACCCGCTGGAGGCGGTGGCCCGCCGGGTGGGCTACGGCTCGCCGTACGCCCTCTCCCACGCGTTCACCCGGACGTTCGGGGTCACGCCGGGGCGCTACCGGGCGCGGTACGGCTCGGGTTGAGCGCCGCCGCCTACCCGGCCGCCACCACCGCCTCCCGCAGCAGCTCCGCTTCCACGAACGGCACGTCCGGTGTCGGCCGCGACCGCCAGTCCAGCGGCCACGTGTAGCCGTCCAGCGCGGGCACCCCGACGTACGCGAGGCTTCCCGCGCCCCGGCCCAGCGCCCGCGTGCCGACCGGCCAGGCGTACGTGTGCGCCGTGCCCGGAGCCAGCAGGAAGTACAGGTGGTGCCCACCTGTCGCCTCGCGGACGATGGGGCCCGCGCGGAAATCGGTGAACCGCATCAGCTCGTAGGCGACCTGCTCGCCCGACGCGCCGCCGATCCGTACCGCGTCGAAGTGGATGCCCGCGTGCCGCAGGGCGTGGCCCGTGGCCGGGATCCAGTCGTGGACCCTGACCGGTGAGGTTTCCGAGTTCATGAACCAAATGCTCTCGGCCGCTCACATACTGTGACCAGGGCTGCGCGAGGGACGTGCGGGGCCGTGCACTTGGGGAGGTGGCTGTGCGCTCCGGTGAACGTGGTTCGGAGTCGTTCGGCGCGCTGCTGCGGTTCTTCCGTGAGCGGGCCGCAATCACTCAGGAGGTGCTGGGCACGCATGTCCAGTACTCGAAGTCGCAGGTGGCGATGGTGGAGCGGGGGGAGCGGGCGCCCAAGGGGAAGTTCGTCGAGATCGCGGATGAGGTCTTGGGTGCACAAGGTGCACTGGTGCTGCTGGCGGAGAAGGAGTTCGGGGCGGGTGGCCTCCGGCCGTGGACGGAGGATTACCTGGCGGAGGAGAAGAAGGCGTCCGCCCTTCACGTCTACCAGAGCCATGTCATCCCCGGATCGCTCCAGACCGAGGCGTATGCGCGGGCGGTCTACAGCTGCAACTGCTACCCAACGCTGGACGACGACGAGATCGAGAAGCGGGTTACGGACCGGATTGCCCGCCAGCAGCTCTTCCGGCGCAAACCCCCTCCGAACGTCAGCTACGTGCTTGAGGAGAGCACGCTCACCCGGCCCACCGGCGGCCCACAGGTCCTCAAGGAGCAGCTGCATCACATCCTCGGCATCGGGCGCCTGCGCCATGTCGAGATCCAAGTCATGCCACACCACCGGCAAGTCCACGCCGGGCTGAACGGCTCCATGATCCTCTTGGAGACAGCCGAACGCCGACAGCTCGCCTACGTAGAAGGCCCGAGTGGCGGCTACTTCGTAGGCGAACAGCCTGACGTGGGAGACCTGTTCGGCAAATATGGCATTCTGCGGGCACAGGCTCTCGACCCAGAGGAGTCCGCGAAACTGATCAAAGAGGTGGCAGCTTCACTATGAGCAAGAGCCTCGCTTGGTTCAAGAGCAGCTACAGCGGCGGCGAGGGCGAATGCCTGGAGCTGGCCGCTACCCCCACCGCCATCCACATCCGCGACTCGAAGCACGGCACGGGAACCGGAACCGGAACCGGAACCGGCCCCACCCTCCACCTCTCCCCCGCCGCCTGGACCGCCTTCCTCCCCCACGCGACGGCTTTGGTCACGCACCGCTAGCCGACTGGTGACGGTAGCGGGCGTACTGCGGCGGCTGATGTACCGCCGCCGTTGACCGGGCCCGGGGTCAGGCCGCCGCCCGCGTCAGCCGGTTCGCCAGCGTCGACATCGTGTACGTACCGATGCCGAGGACGACTTCGAGGGCGTTCCGCTCGGTGTGACCGTGGGCCAGGAACGCCGCCAGTTCCTCGTCGCCGACACCGCCCGCCGTCGCCAGCACGGCCAGCGTGAACCGCCGTACCGCTTCGAGGCGTTCGTCGTCGAGCGGCCGCTGCTCGCGCAGGGCCGCCACCAGCTCCGGGCCCGCGCCCAGCTTGCGCAGCTTGCCCGTGTGCAGGTCCACGCAGATGTGACAGTCGTTGCGGACGGCGACCGTCATGATGACGACCTCGCGGGCCACGGGCTCCAGCGTCGTACGGTCGAAGGCGGCGCTCAACTCCAGGAAGCCGTTGAGGAGTTCCGGCGACTCGGCCAGCCGCGCCACGGCATCCGGGAGGCGCCCGAAGGCCCGCGACACCCGCTCCATGGCGGGGCGGGACGCGGCCGGCGCGCTCTCCACGGTGTGCTCGGTGAACATGACGGACACGGCGTACCCCCTACTATCGACAACATGGTTGACGATGCGAAGGTAAACCAGGTTGACGAAGTGCGCAAGGGAAACGGCCGGGGCTACGAGCTGCCCCTCCTTCTCTTCGCCGGCTTCCGCACCCTCATCGACCGCCTCCACGCCGAACTCGCCCGCCAGGGCCACCCCGACCTCCGCCCCGCCCACGGCTTCGCGATGCAGGCCGTCGGGGCGGCGGGCGCCACCGCCAGCGAGGTCGGCCGCCGCCTCGGCGTCTCCAAGCAGGCCGCGGGCAAGACCGTCGACCGGCTCGTCGCCCTCGGCTACGCGGCCCGCACCGACGACCCCGCCGACGCCCGCCGCAAGCTCATCCGCCTCACCCCGCACGGCGTCGACGCGCTGCGCCGCTCGGCGGTGATCTTCGAGGAGCTGCGGGCGGAGTGGGCCGCGTCCCTCGGCACCGACCGGCTCGACGACCTGGAATCCGGCCTCCGCACGGTCGTCCCCCCGGAGGCGTTCCGCCTCGACGCGGCGGGGTGGCTCGGCGGTTCGTGACCGGACGTGACCTTGCCTCCGTGCGTATCGTTGTACTGCGCGGCTGCCCGTCCCAAGAGGCAGCCGGGGAGGAGCGCCACGATGACTCTTGTGGACGACAGGATCAAGATGGCCGACAACAACACCGCGCGTCTGGACGAGATGTTCGAGGCGCTTGAGCGGGGGCCCTTCCTCGAGGGATACAAGATCGACATCATCGAGGGGGCCGTCCACATGACGCCGCAGCGGGTCAACCACTGGGACATCACCCTGGGCATCATCGAGCAGTTGAGGACCAAGTATCCGCGTCGGCGCACGCTGTCCGACGTCCGCATCGACTACCCCGGTGAGCTGAATGCCTTCTGCAGCGACGTGGCCCTGGTCGCCGAGGGAGCCGAACGCACGAAGCAGGGCGGATTCCTCTGCGACGACGTCGAGTTCGTCGCCGAAGTGATCTCCCAGGGCACGGGCTCGAACGACTACGGCCCCAAGAAGACCGGTTACGCCACCGCCGGAGTCGCCGTCTACCTCATCGTCGACCCCTACCAGGGCAAGTGCCACGTCTACACCCGGCCCAGTGACGGCGACTACCGCGTCCACACGACCGTCGACTTCGGCGAGAAGGTCGACCTGACCCACACCTTCCTCGGCCTCACCCTCGACACCTCCGACTTCTGCCGCGACTGACCCGGACCCCCTTGCCTAGAGCGCACTCCACCCCCTTGGCTAGGACCCCATGAGGTACACGCAGCTGGGACGCACAGGGCTCAAGGTCAGCCGGCTCACGCTCGGCACCATGAACTTCGGGCCGTTCACCAACGAACCCGACAGCCACTCGCTCATGGACACCGCGCTCGACGCGGGCGTCAACTACTTCGACACCGCCAACGTGTACGGCCAGGGCGCGGGCAAGGGCCGCACGGAAGAGATCATCGGCACCTGGTTCACGCAGGGCGGCGAGCGGCGCGACAAGGTCGTCCTCGCCACCAAGGTGTACGGGAACATGACCGCCGGCGGCGAGGCCGTCTGGCCCAATCACGACCGGCTCTCCGCCCTCAACATCCGGCGCGCCGTCGAGGGGTCGCTGCGGCGGCTCCAGACCGACTACATCGACATCTACCAGTTCCACCACATCGACCGGCACACGCCGTTCGAGGAGATCTGGCAGGCCGTCGACGTGCTGGTCCAGCAGGGCAAGATCCTCTACGCCGGGTCCTCCAACTTCCCCGGCTACAAGATCGCCCAGGCGAACGAGACCGCCGCGCGGCGCGGCACCTTCGGTCTCGTCAGCGAGCAGTGCCTGTACAACCTCGCCGTGCGCGACGCCGAGATGGAGGTGCTCCCGGCCTCCCAGGAGTACGGCGTCGGCGTCATCCCCTGGTCGCCGCTGCACGGCGGCCTGCTCGGCGGCGCGCTGAAGAAGCAGGAGGGTGCCCGCCGCAGCGGCGGACGGGCCGCCGCCGAGCTGGCCAAGCCGGAGGTCCGCGCGCAGGTCCAGGCGTACGAGGACCTGGTCGACAAGCATGGCCTGGAGCCCGGCGAGGTCGCGCTCGCCTGGCTGCTGACGCGGCCCGGGGTCACCGCGCCGATCGTCGGCCCGCGCACCGCCGAGCAGCTCGACTCCGCGCTGCGCGCCGTCGAGCTGGAGCTGCCGCGGGAGCTGCTCGACTCCCTGGACGAGATCTTCCCCGGGCCGGGCCCGTCGCCGGAGTCCTTCGCCTGGTAGCAGCCCCTGGAGGGCGGGGGACGCGGGGCGGCCCGCGGTCGGCTAACCGCCGAACGCGGCCGCCACCGCCACCACGACGAACATCATCACGAGCACACCGGCCATGATCCGGTTTCTGGTCTTCGGGTCCACACCGTCGAGGTTAACCGGCCGCGTCCGGAACCCGTGCGCCGCCTCCCAGCGGCCACCGCCCGACCGTCTCGTGGCGAGGCCGCTCCCCCGGCACACCGCTCTTCGGCAGGCTGCTGCGTACGAGGATCAGCTCGTCGACCGTCCAGGGCGCGCCCGCGAAGGCGGCGAGGGCGTCGGCGTACGGCCGCAGGTCCGTCGCCCCGTGGCCGCGGGCCAGCGTCAGGTGCGGGCGGTAGTGCCGGGGCTCCTCCATCGCGAGGCCCGCCTTGCGCGCCGCCGCGTCCGCCCGCCCGGCGAGGAGCCGCAGCGCGGCCACCTCTCCCGTGACGCCCGCCCACAGCACCCGGTCGCCGAAATGGCCGCCGCCGCGCAGGGCGAGGGTGAAGGGCGGGGTGCGGTGCGCGGCCCGCGTCAGGCGGGCGGTGAGGTCCGGCAGGGCCTCGCGCGGCACCTCGGCCATGAACGCGAGCGTGAAGTGCCAGCTGTCGCGGGCGGCCCAGCGCAGCGTGCCGGAGCCGGGCAGCCGCTTCAACTCCGCGGCGGCCGCCGCCAGTTCCTCGGTCACGGCGTCCGGCGGCCGCACGGCGGCGAAGAGTCTCATGCGGCGCATTCTCCCTGGCCCGCGCCCGCCCGGCTCGCCCAGCCTCCGATCATGAACGACACCAGCGGGGAGCCCCCGCGGATCAGGAGCGGCGGGGTCCAGGCGTACACCGCCCGGAGGGCCACGCCGAGGCACGACGGGCCGCACCCCCACGCCCCCTACACAGAACCCCGCGCACCCGGCAGGCATCACCTCCCCCGGACAGCCACGCCGAGGCCACGACGGGCCGCACCCCCGCCACCCACGGGGCCGAACCGCACCCCGCCGGAGGCGTCACGCCGCTGTGGCCAGTTCGCCTTCCCTCGGCACGAACCGCACGTGCTGTCGGCCCCGGCGCAGGTCCACCTTCAGGCGGAGGTTGGCCGCGCGGGCCAGCATCAGGCCGACGCCCGCCGCGGCGAGCGCGCAGACCAGGCCGCCGACCGCCATGCTGATCCGGACGCCATAGGCATCGGCGAGCCAGCCGAAGAGCGGGCCGCCGAGTGGTGTGCCGCCGGTGAAGACCATCATGAACAGGGACATGACGCGGCCCCGCATCTCGGGGTCCGTGGCCATCTGGACGGACGAGTTGGCGGTGACGTTCACCGTCAGGCCGAGGATGCCGATGGGCACGATCAGCGCGACGAACATCCACAACTCGGGCGCGAACGCGGCCACGATCTGGAGCACGCCGAAGGCGATCGCCGCCCCGGCCAGCAGCCGCAGCCGCGAGGTGCCGCGGCGGGCCGCGAGGAGCGCCCCGGCCAGCGAACCGACCGCCATCAGGGTGTTGAAGAGCCCGTACATCCCCACGCCGCCGTGGAAGACGTCGTCCGCGAAGGCGCTCATCCAGATCGGGAAGTTGAAACCGAAGGTGCCGATGAAGCCGACGAGGACGATCGGCCAGATCAGCTCCGGGTGCTGGGAGACGTAGTTCAGGCCCTCCCGCAGCTGGCCCTTGCCGCGCGGCTTGCGCGGCGTCGGGTGCAGCTCGGCGGGGCGCATCAGCAGCAGCCCGGTGAGCGGCGCGAGGAAGGACAGGCCGTTGGCGAGGAACGCCCAGCCCGGCCCGACGGCCGCGGTCAGGGCGCTCGCCACGGCGGGGCCGACGAGGCGGGCGGACTGGAAGTTCGCCGAGTTCAGCGAGACGGCGTTGCGGACCTGGTCCGGCCCCACCATCTCGGAGACGAAGGACTGCCGCGTCGGGTTGTCGACGACGGTGACGAGGCCGGTGAAGAACGCCGCGAGATAGACGTGCCAGACCTGGACGTGCCCGCTGAGCGTGAGCGCGGCGAGGAAGAGCCCGCTGATGCTCATCGCGCCCTGGGTGCAGAAGAGCAGGCTCCGCTTGGCGAAGCGGTCGGCGATCACGCCGCCGTAGAGGCCGAAGAGCAGCATCGGCAGGAACTGCATGGCCGTGGTGATGCCGACGGCCGCCGAGGACCCGGTGAGGCTGAGCACCAGCCAGTCCTGGGTGATGCGGGCCATCCACGTACCGGTGTTGGAGACGACCGCTCCGGTCGCGAAGAGCCGGTAGTTGCGGATCTTCAGCGAGCTGAACATCGAGGACTTGCGGGGGGCCGTTTTGTCGAGGGTGGTTGGTGCGGGGGCGGAGTCTGCTCCGGGTCCCGTACTCAAAGTGCGTTCGCCTCCTTTGTCGTACGAAGGGTGGGGGGGTGTGTCGAATGTGTCGGGGGTGTCGGGGGTGTCGGGGGTGTCGGATGGTGTCGGATGCGGATCAGCGGTCACCCGGTCGGCGGCCGCCAGCCCACGCTCACAGGTGCGCGAGCTTCTCCAGGACGGGCGCGGCGGCCCGCAGGCGCTCCCACTCGTCCTCGTCGAGGTGCTCCACCAGACCGGCCAGCCAGGCGTTCCGCTTCCGGCGGCTCTCTTCGAGCATCGCCTCGGCGGTCTCCGTCGGGGTGACCACCTTCTGGCGGCGGTCCTCGGGGTGCGGCTCCAGCCGGACCAGCCCCTTGGCCTCCAGCAGGGCGACGATGCGGGTCATCGACGGCGGCTGCACATGCTCCTTGCGGGCGAGCTCGCCCGGAGTGGCGCTGCCGCAGCGGGCAAGGGTGCCGAGCACCGACATCTCGGTGGGACTCAGCGACTCGTCGACACGCTGGTGCTTGAGTCGACGGGACAGGCGCATCACAGCGGAGCGCAGGGCGTTCACGGCGACGGCGTCGTCACCATGGGAGAGGTCCGGCATGTTCGTTAGAGTAACTCATTACCCAAGCTAAGGACCACTCGGTTTCCCTGATCCACTCCCGCCAAACCGTTTCACCACCCGTACGAGTGAGCCGACCACAAGGAGAGAGGCGCCCCCCGGTCGTGTCCGGGGGGCGCCTCTCTCCGCGTTCCGGGGGCCTGCGCCGCACCCCGGAGGGCCTGCGTCAGGTCGCCCAGGAGGGCCTACGTCAGGTTCAGCGCCGGCATCAGGTAGTAGAAGGCGAAGACCGCCGACACCGCGTACATCGCGGCCGGCACCTCACGCCCCCGCCCGGCGGCGAGCCGCAGCACGCTGAACGTGATGAAGCCCATGCCGATGCCGTTCGTGATCGAGTACGTGAACGGCATCATCAGCATCGTCACGAACGCGGGGATGGCGATCGTCGGGTCGCTCCAGTTGATCTGCCGGATCGAGCCGGACAGGATCAGGAAGCCCACGGCCAGCAGCGCGGGCGTGGCCGCCTGGGACGGGACCATCGTGGCGACCGGCGTGAGGAAGAGCGCGACGGCGAAGAGGCCACCGGTGACGACGTTCGCGAGGCCGGTCCGCGCGCCCTCGCCGACGCCCGCCGTGGACTCCACGAAGCAGGTGGTGGCGGAGGCGGAGGAGGCGCCGCCCGCGGCGACGGCGATGCCGTCGACGAAGAGCACCTTGTTGATGCCGGGCATGTTGCCGTTCTCGTCGGTCAGCCCGGCCTCGTCGCTGATGCCCATGATCGTGCCCATGGCGTCGAAGAAGGTCGAGAGCAGCACGGTGAAGACGAACAGGACACCGGTCAGGACGCCGACCTTCTCGAAGCCGCCGAACAGGCTGATCTCGCCGACGAGCCCGAAGTCCGGCGTCGAGACGGGGTTGCCCGGCCACTTCGGGGTGGTCAGGCCCCAGCTCGGCACCTCGGCGACCGCGTGGATGATCATCGCGACGACGGTCATGACGACGATGCTGATGAGGATGGCGCCCGGTACCTTGCGCACGATCAGCGCCAGGGTGAGCAGCACGCCGAGCACGAAGACCAGGACCGGCCAGCCGTTGAGGTGGCCGTCGCCGCCGAGCTGGAGCGGCACGGTGGTGTGGGCGGCGTCCGGCATGCGCGAGACGAAGCCGGAGTCGACGAGGCCGATCAGCATGATGAACAGGCCGATGCCGATCGCGATGCCCTTGCGCAGGCCGAGCGGCACGGCGCTCATCACCCGCTCCCGCAGTCCGGTCGCGACGAGCAGCATCACGACGAAGCCCGCGAGGACGACCATGCCCATGGCGTCGGGCCAGGACATGCGCGGCGCGAGCTGGAGGGCGACGACGGTGTTCACGCCGAGTCCGGCGGCGAGCGCGATCGGGACGTTGCCGATGACGCCCATCAGGAGCGTGGTGAAGGCGGCGGTGAGCACGGTCGCGGTGACCAGCTGCTTGTTGTCGAGCTGATGCCCGTACATGTCCTTCGCGCTGCCCAGGATGATCGGGTTCAGCACGATGATGTAGGCCATCGCGAAGAAGGTGGCGAAGCCGCCGCGGACTTCCCTGGCCAGGGTGGAACCGCGCTCAGTGATCTTGAAGTAGCCGTCGAGACCGCCCTGCGGGGGCTTCGGGGGCTCTTTACCGGCGTCGACCGGGGCACTGGCCGAGGGGGACATGGAAAACCTCGTGACTTGTATATTCATACGAAAACAACCGGCCATTCATAAGCCGTTTCAGTATGAATACATGAGGGGGAAATCGCTATCTCCGCGCGTAGACCCGGGCCGCACAAGGGGTGTACGACGTACTGGACCCGCCTCGTAAGCTGTCCCCATGGAGAAGTGGACCCCCAAGCACGAGGCGCCGGAGCCCCTGGAGGGCCCCGTGGTCGCCACCATCACCGGAGGCACGATCCTCTGGTTCGTCCTCTTCCTCGTCCAGCTCCCCTTCTACGGCTGGTTCGACGACCGCGACGCGACCTGGTGGGTGTGGACCTGCCTGGCCGGCGGCGGCCTCGGCCTCATCGGCATCTGGTACGTACGGGTGCGCGACGCCGCGATCAAGAGGGCGAAAGTCACACACTCCGAGTGACCTGTACGACCACGGGACCGGACAGGACCGGACGCCTCATACCGTGGTCGGATCTTTCCGGCATTCAAGGGGTGAAGCCCCATCACCGCCCTTACCGTCGAATGCATGACGCATATCGACGCGGGCGCCGAACTCGACCCGGCCCACCCGGTGCCGCCCCCGGTGGGGCGGCCCAGGGGCCTGAGCTCCGCCGAGGTCGCCGAGCGGGTGGCCCGCGGCGAGGTCAACGACGTACCGGTCCGCAGCTCCCGCTCCCTCGGCGAGATCATCCGGGGCAATGTCTTCACCCGCTTCAACGCCATCATCGGCGTGCTCTGGGTGATCATGCTCTTCGTGGCGCCGATCCAGGACAGCCTCTTCGGCTTCGTGATCGTCGCCAACACCGGCATCGGCATCATCCAGGAGTGGCGCGCCAAGAAGACCCTGGACTCCCTGGCCGTCATCGGCGAGGCCAAGCCGACCGTGCGGCGCGACGGCAGGGCCGCCGAGATCTCCACCTCCGAGATCGTCCTCGGGGACCTGGTGGAGCTGGGGCCCGGCGACAAGATCCCGGTCGACGGCGAGGCCGTCGAGACCGACAGCCTGGAGATCGACGAGTCGCTGCTGACCGGTGAGGCCGACCCCGTCGTCAAGAAGCCCGGCGACCGGATGATGTCGGGCTCGTTCGTGGTCGCGGGCGGCGGCTCCTTCACCGCCACCAAGGTCGGCCGCGAGGCGTACGCCGCGCAGCTCGCCGAGGAGGCCTCCCGGTTCACGCTCGTCCACTCCGAGCTGCGCTCCGGCATCTCCACGATCCTCAAGTACGTGACGTGGCTGATGGTCCCGACCTCCATCGGCCTGGTCATCTCCCAGCTCGTCGTCAAGGACGACAACTTCAAGGAGTCCATCGCCTACACCGTGGGCGGGATCGTCCCCATGATCCCGGAGGGGCTGGTGCTCCTCACCTCCGTCGCCTTCGCCATCGGCGTCATCCGCCTCGGCCGCCAGCACTGCCTCGTGCAGGAGCTCCCGGCGATCGAGGGCCTGGCGCGCGTCGACACGGTCTGCCTGGACAAGACCGGCACGCTCACCGAGGGCGGCATGGACGTCACCGAGCTGCGCACTCTCAACGGCGGCGACGAGGCGTACGTACGCAAGGTCCTCGGCGCCCTCGGCGAGTCCGACCCGCGGCCGAACGCCTCGCTCCAGGCGATCATCGACACCTACCCGGACAGCGAGGAGTGGCGCTGCACCCAGTCGCTGCCCTTCTCCTCCGCCCGCAAGTACAGCGGCGCCTCCTTCAGCGAGGGCGACGGCACCACGTCCGCCTGGCTGCTCGGCGCCCCCGACGTGCTGCTGCCCGACGGCGACCCGTCCCTCGCCGAGATCGAGGAGCTCAACCAGCAGGGCCTACGGGTCCTGCTCCTGGCCCGGGTGAGCGGCGACCTGGACGCCCCCGACGTGGCCGACGGGGCGCGGGCGACCGCCCTGGTCGTCCTGGAGCAACGGCTGCGCCCCGACGCCGCCGACACCCTGCGCTACTTCGAGGAGCAGGACGTCGCCGCCAAGGTCATCTCCGGCGACAACGCGGTCTCGGTGGGCGCGGTCGCGGGCAAGCTCGGGCTGCCCGGCGCCGCGAACACCGTCGACGCGCGGCGGCTGCCCGCCGAGCGGGAGGAGATGGGGCAGGCGCTCGACGACAACGCCGTCTTCGGCCGCGTCACCCCGCAGCAGAAGCGCGACATGGTGGGCGCCCTCCAGTCACGCGGCCACACGGTCGCGATGACCGGCGACGGCGTGAACGACGTACTGGCCCTGAAGGACGCCGACATCGGGGTCTCCATGGGCTCGGGCTCGGAGGCCACACGGGCGGTCGCCCAGATCGTGCTGCTCAACAACAGCTTCGCGACGCTGCCCTCGGTGGTCGCTGAGGGCCGCCGCGTCATCGGCAACATCACGCGCGTCGCCACGCTGTTCCTGGTGAAGACCGTCTACTCGGTGATCCTCGCGCTGCTCGTGGTCTGCTCGCAGGTCGAGTACCTGTTCCTGCCGCGGCACCTGACGCTGCTGTCCACCCTGACCATCGGCGTCCCGGCCTTCTTCCTGGCCCTCGCCCCCAACAAGGAGCGCGCGCAGCCCCACTTCGTGCGCAGGGTGATGCGGTACGCGATCCCGGGCGGCGTCATCGCGGGCGTCGCGACCTTCGCGACGTATCTGCTGGCCCGGCACCACTACGAGGGCGCGGGCGCGCGGGAAGCCGAGACCAGCGCGGCGACCCTGGCGCTGTTCCTGATCGCCATGTGGGTGCTCGCCATCATCGCCCGCCCCTACACGTGGTGGCGGATCGGCCTCATCGGCGCGATGGGTCTCGGCTTCCTGCTCGTGCTGACCGTGCCCTGGCTCCAGGACTTCTTCCAGCTGAAGCTGGTGGGCACGACGATGCCGTGGGCGGCGGTCGCGATCGCGGCGGTGGCCTCGCTGGCCATCGAGGTCATCTACCGCTGGGTGGACCGCCGCGTGCCGGCGTGAGCGGCGGCTCGGCCGTGACTAGCGGACGTCGATGAAGTCGCTGGTCGCCGTCACGGACGGGGTGGTGGACGTACCGGCGAAGGAGTAGCGGAAGTAGCCGTCGGCGGAGGCCTTGACGGTGGTCTTCAGCGCGCCCTTGGAGCCGGACTTCACCGTCTTGACGGTGGTGTAGCCGCTGGCGCCCTTCTTCTTGAACTGGAGCTTGACGGACTGGCCGGTGTAGCCCGCGTACTTCGAGGTCTCCCAGTTGGCGCGGGTCAGGGCGCCGGTGACCGTGATGGTGCTGCCCTTCTTGACCGGCTCCGGGGAGGCGTTGGTGGTGAGCTTGGCGGCCCGCTTCACCGAGACGCCGGTCGGGTAGGAGTCGGTGGAGGTGTGGTCGCCGTCCTTGCCCTGGGCGATCGCCCAGACCTTCCACTTGCCGGCGAGGACGTTGCTGTAGATGTTGTACTGCGGGTCGGCGACGACCGTGGTGGTGCAGGTGGACGTGGTGGCGTCGACGACCTTGCAGTCGCCCTCCATGACGTCCGGGACCATCGAACCGTCGATGCCGTCCTCGGCCTCGAAGTCCGTGCCGTGCCACAGGAACGCGGCGGCGTCCTCGATGCCGGTCGGGTCCGTGGCGGTGACGGCGATCTTGACCGTCTTCTTGGCGGTGGTGCCGACCACGATGTCCTTGCCCGCGTTGACGGTGACCTTCGTGATCCTGGTGTCGCCCACCGTCTCGTCGGCCGGGGCCTTGGCGGAGAAGGAGGACAGGTTCGGGACCTTCGGGGCGTCGTCGGCCTGGGCGGCCGGGACGGCGAGTGCGGACAGGGCCAGGGTGCCGGTCAGTGCGGCCACGGTGGCACGAATGCGCATGTGTTTCCCCAGGTGGAGAAGGGGACCTCGCGGTGCATTGCCGTCACGCGAGGCCCAAGTGATCTAGGAGTCTGTTGACTCGCGAGATCAGACCCGCGACTGGGGTGAACGGTTGTACGACGGGTGAAGAATTCCTGACCGAGCCCCGGAATGTCACGTTCCGCCCTGTTCGCCGGGCGGAACACGACACTCCGGGGTCTCTGGACGTCAGTCGAACCAGCGGTCCCGCGCCAACTCGGCCGTCCGTGAGGGATCTTCGAGCAGCGCCGCCACCTCGAACCGCCGGGGCCACTGCCCCGCCGCCCAGGCGAGCCCGGCCGCCACGCCCTCCAGCGTGGCCGCGTGCACGGTGCCGTTCGGGGTGCGCCGCCAGTCCAGCTCCGCGCCGCCCGCGATCAGCTCGTCGTGCTCGACGTACGTCCGCGGGGTCGCCGCCCCCAGCAGCGTCCGCACCGGTTCCGGCACCGCCCGCTCGACGCCCTGCCCCGCGGGTTCCACGGCCGCCGTCTCGCTGAGCCTGCGCACCTGGAACAGCTCCGCGAGATCCCCGGCCTTGCGCGGGTCGACCGGCAGCAGCGCCACGCCGCCGGCCAGCGGCAGCAGGTCGGGGGCGTCGGCGACCACCGCGTCCGCCGCGTCGACCACCACGACTTCGCCGTCCACCACCGCGCGCACCTCGTCGGGCAGCGTCACCTGCTCCGGGTCGAGGTCGGCCAGCGCGCCGTACAGGGCGTGCAGCTGCGCGGCGGAGACCGGCCGCTCCGGGTCCGCGAGCCGGTCCAGCAGTTCGGCGGCGCCGCCCGGCTCCGCGAGCAGCGCGCTCACGGACGTGCGTACGCCAAGAGCCCGCAGCACCTGCTCGTCACCGAACCCGGAGGCGTCCGCCGCGTCGTACAGCCCCACCAGGAGCGGATCGCCGCCCTCCGCGCGCAGCCCGGCGGGACGGCGCCCGTCGAGGACGGGGTGGCCGCGCAGCCACCAGGCGGTGTAGGAGCGGACGGTCTGTGTCGTGCCGTCCGGCAGCAGCACCCGCAGCGGCTGCGTCAGCGCGTCCCGCAGCGGCGGACGCGAGAGCATCGCGAGCGCCCGCGGCCAGTGGTCGTCGTCGACCAGGTCCAGGTCCCGCACGGCGACGATCTCGGTCGCCACCGGCGGCACCGGCGTGTCCGGCAGCCGGTCGAGGAGGTCCTCGCACCACACGTCCACGGCGTCAAGGAGCCCGGCGTCGTCCGGTTCGGCGAAGTCGCCCTCGCGCGGCTCCAGCTCGTCCGGGTCGAGGACGACGTCGGTGGCCCGCACCAGCGCGAAGGTGGCGAGCACCCCGCAGGCGGCCAGCGGCTGCTCGCCCCACCGGTCGGCCAACTCCTGGTCGACGAGCGCCAGTTCGTCGTCCCGCATGACCTCGGCGAAGTCGCTGCCGGGCAGCACGAGTTCACCGGCCGGCGCCAGTTCGCCGTCCTCGTCGGGCAGGGCGAGCGCGCCGAGCCACGGCTCGTCGCCCGGCGAGAGGTTCGCGTCCCGCGCCAGCGCAAGCACGACGTCCGCCAGCTCGTCGGCGTCCAGGGCGTCCTCGTCCCAGGTGTCGTCGTCGAGGGAGGCGGCGACCGCCGCGCGGACCTGCGGCGTGGTCAGGACGGCGCGGGGCGTGGCGGGGAGCGCGCCCAGCTTCTCCAGCAGCGGGTGGGCGGCGTCGGGGTGCGCGACCTTCAGGCCGAGCCGGGCGAGCGAGGCGGGGTCGCGCTCGTCGCCGGAGGCGGGCAGCAGCACCTGGCGGGGCCCGATCGTCGTACGCCCTCCCCCAGAGCCGAAAGCCTGGGAGGTGCCCCCAGCGAGCGGCACCGGGAGGCCCGAGAGCCGGTCGGGGTCGATGCCGGCGAGGGTGTCGTACAGCCGCCGCCACCAGTCCGGTGCGCGCTCCAGACCGGCGAGGCGGTCGATCGCCTCGGTCAGCGGGACGCGGGCGACACCGAGGGTGCGCAGCTCGGCCCGGCGCTCCAGACCCGCGGGCAGCAGGCTCGGCAGCACCTCGGCGAGCACGCGCACGGTGTCCGCGCCGGCGCCCTCGACGACCTCCGCGTCACGGGGCCGCAGGGCTTCGGGCAGCCCGTCCTCGTCGTCCTCGTCGCGGGGCAGCGCGGGCGGCAGGAAAGCGGCGCGCGGCAGCCGCTCCAGGACGGCGTGGCGCAGGGCCCCGTCGAGTTCGCCGCGGCCCAGCGGACCGGGCACGAGCCCGATGATCTCCTCGGTCACCGGCCGCCAGGCGGCGAGCAGTTCGACGTACGCGTCCGCCGCCCGCTCCACGAGGAAGTCGGTCAGCGGCCCCGGCGCCGTGTGGCGCCGGGCGGTGTCCAGCGGGAAGGAGGCGATGAGCAGCGCGGGGACACCCAGCGGCTCGTCGCTCGGCGTCGGGGCGTGCACGACGGGGGCGGTGCGGGGCCGCCGCGGGGCGCCGTCGGCGTCGGCGGGCACGGCCCAGGTGACCGACCAGTGCGGGCGCAGCCGCTCCTCGACGGGCCGGTCCTTCAGCAGCGCGGCGTCGAGCGGGCCCTCGCGGCCGATGGTGCGCCAGCGGGTCGTGCCGTCACGGCTGTCCTCGACGACGGTGTACGGGTCCTCGGTGCGGCGGCGCAGGGTGCGCACGCCACCGTCCGGGGTCTCGACACAGACCTCGTCCAGGCCAGGCAGGGCGAGCAGCAGGGCGTCGTCGATCCCGTCGAGCAGCCGGGCGACGAGGTCCTCGGCGGCGGCGTCGCGCAGCGGCAGGATGACGACGGTGTCATACCCCTCGGGGGCGCTGCCCTCCGCGGCCAGCGGGAGCCGCAGCAGCGGGACATGGCCGTCCCTGCGGCGGATCTCGTCGCCGAGGCCGGGGCTGAACCGGGCGGTCTCGGCGGCCAGTTCCCGCGCCTCGGTCAGGGACCAGCGGACGCCGCCGGTGCGCCCGACGACGGCGGGCTCGTCGCTGACGGCGAGCACGGCGGCGAAGCCGACGCCGAACCGGCCGACGCTGTGGCCCCGCTGGTCCCGGCTGTCCTCCCGCTTGGCGGAGGCGCGCAGGGTGGACAGGGACTCCACCCCGGCGGCGTCGAGCGGCGCGCCGCGGTTCGCGGCGGCGAGGACGCCGTCGCGCAGGGTCAGGGCGAGACGTCCGGGGACGCCCGCGCGGGCGGCGGCGTCGGAGGCGTTCTGGGCGAGTTCGACGACCAGGCGGTCGCGGTAGCCGCCGAGGGCGAGGTCCTCCTCGGCGTTGGCGTCCTCACGGAAGCGGGCGGGGGCCGCCGCCCACGCGTCGAGGACTCCGCGGCGGAGGCGGGCGGTGCCGAAGGGGTCCGTACCTTCGGCCGCCGGCCGCACGGTCTTGCTCACGGTCGTCTCTCCTTGCGGGTCGCGCTGCGCTGGACGGGTGGAACCGGGCGTGCCACGGCTCACCTTCCACTGTCGGCCGGGCATGCCGTGGGGGCGAACGGTACCGCGTCCCGGCGGGGGCCATGGGTGGCGTGGGCTGCGGTTCTGTCCAGCTCCCGACCACCCCGGACGAGAGCCACGCCCGCCCACCACCAGTAGCCGCCCCCGCCGACGCCAACGAGCGACCCCACGGGGGCGAGCCGAGCTGCGGCCGGGGGGCGCCGCCCGGGGGGGCTGGCTGGGCGCCCGCGGAGGCTGGACTGCGCCCGCAGAGAGGCAAAGCTGTGCCCGGCAGGGCCCAGCGGCGCCCGCAGAGACCGACTGGCCCGCAGGGGCGAGACTGTGCCCGGCAGGGCATGGCGGCGCCCACAGAGACCAGCCGGCCCGCAGGGGCGAGACTGTGCCCGGCAGGGCATGGCGGCGCCCACAGAGACCAGCTGGCCCGCAGGGGCTAGCGGCGCCCGCAAGGGCTAGCGGCGCCCGCAAGGGCTAGCGGCGCCCGCAGAAACTGACCGGCCCGCAGAGACCGACAGCGCCCACAGGGGCTAGCTGTGCCCGCAGCGGTGAGCTGCACCCGCAGAGACCAGCGACTCCCACGGGGACTAGCAGCGCCCACAGAGGCTAGCTGTGCCCGCAGGGGTCAGCTGCACCCGCAGAGACCAGCGACTCCCACGGGGACTAGCAGCGCCCACAGAGGCTAGCTGTGCCCGCAGGGGTCAGCTGCACCCGCAGAGACCATGCGACGCCCGCAGGGACTGGCGACGCCCGTGGGGACCAGGAGCGCCCACAGGACTGGCCGCGCCCGCAGAGACCAGCAGCGCGCCCGCAGGAACAAGCCGGCCCGCGGAGGGAAGCTGTGCGCCCGCCAAGACCGGCCGCCCGCACCAGCCTGCCCCGCCGCAAAGGATGGCTGCCCGCGCCGGTCTACCGTGCCCGCAAAGGATGGCTGCCCGCGCCGGTCTACCGTGCCCGCAAGGGATGGCTGCCCGCGCCGGTCTGCCGGGGCTAGCTGTGGCCCAGGTCCTCGCTCGGGCCCTCCATGGACACCGAGCCGGAGTCCGCCGAGGGCCGCAGTGGCAGGACGTCCACCCGCGTCTCGTCCAGGACCGGCGGCGCCGGCCGCGGTGGCTTCGGCATGACGGCGGCCTCGGAGTGGCCGCCGCAGCCGTACGAGAGGGAGACGACGTGGCCGTCCGCGGGGCCGAACTCATTGGCGCAGATGCCGAAGGCCTGACCCAGCGAGCCGCCGATGGCCACCAGGAACCCGCAGCTGACGCAGGCCGCGGGTGCCGCTTGGGCCATCGGGGTCTTCGCGCCGTGCGTCTCCTCCCAGCGGTCGGCGGCGACATGCAGCCCGTACCGCGAGAGGACCCGCGCGCGGCGCATGCCCAGCTCGTCGGCGATCGCCGCGATGGAGCCCCGCGCGGGCGCCACCGGCAGCTCGGCGGGCGAACCGGCCGTGACCTCGGCGTCCTCGGCCTCGGCGAGCGCCGCCATCTCCTGCGAGATGATCGAGTTCGGCGGCGGCTCCTCCTCGCCCGTGAACCCGGGCTCCAGACGGAGATCCTCGGCGTCGGTCGGCAGCAGGTCGCCCGGACCCATGTCACCGGGGCGCAGCCGCTCGCTCCACGGCACCCACTCGGGGGCGAGCAGGGCGTCGGGGCCCGGCAGCAGGACCGTCTCGTCGAGCGTGACGACCTTCGCCCGCGAGGCACGGGCCACCGTCACCGCCCAGCGCCAGCCGCGGTAGCCGAACTCCTTGCACTCGAAGAGGTGCGTGACGACGCGGTCGCCCTCGACGACGACCTCGACATGCTCACCGACCACACCGGGCGCGGCGGCCTCCTCGGCCGCGGCGCGCGCGAGGCCGACCGCCTCGGCGCACAGGCGGTCCGGGGTACGGGGGGTGCGCGGGGTACGGCTTCGCGTTGTCGCTGCGCTCACAGGTATCGCTTCTCTCCTACGCCGTCTCACGAGTGCGCCACCTTTACGCGGGGGGCGGACGGAGCGGACCTGGGGGCCGCGTCAACGTCCGCGCCCGACGTCCTCGGGCGCACCTACGTCACCCATTCTGCGGGATGACCGAGAGGCGCGCGGCCAAGAACAACCGCCGCAGGCGCGCTACGCACGCTACCTTCTCCCGGCCCCTGGGCCTACACCGACGTACGCGCCGCCCTGCCGGGCACTCCCCGGCGAGACCGCCCGCGCGGACACGGCGGCACGGCTCACAGCCGCCATCCGTACTAGTGGGGCCCTTGAGGGGGCACTATGACGGGGTGGCCCCCACCAGGTCGACGTCCGTAGGAACCGTCTCGCCGGGACCGGCGAGACGGGCCGCGCGTGCGCTGGGCCGCGCCCTTCACCTCCCGTTCACCGGCACGGCCCGCGGTATCCGAAAAGCGACCCATGCCGACGGCGCGGGCGAGTCGGGCCTCGGCAAGCTGATCGAGCTGCACGCGGTGAACGGCGCGGGCGACGTCATGATCACCGTCGCGCTCGCCTCCACCGTCTTCTTCTCCGTGCCGACGGACGAGGCGCGCGGCCGCGTGGCGCTCTACCTCGCCATCACCATGGCGCCGTTCACGCTCCTCGCCCCCGTCATCGGCCCGCTCCTGGACCGCCTCCCGCACGGCCGGCGCGCCGCGATGGCGGGCGCGATGCTGGCCCGCGCCCTGCTCGCGCTGGTGCTCTCGGGCGCCGTCGCCACCGGCAGCGTGGAGCTGTATCCGGCGGCGCTCGGCGTCCTGGTGGCCTCCAAGGCGTACGGCGTGGTGAGAAGCGCGGTCGTGCCACGCCTGCTGCCACCCCGGTTCTCGCTGGTGAAGGCGAATTCGAGGGTGACGCTCGGCGGCCTCCTCGCCACGGCCGTGGCGGCGCCGATCGGGGCCGGGCTCCAGACGGTCGGCCCGCGCTGGCCGCTGTTCGGCGCGTTCGTGATCTTCGTATCGGGGATGTTCCTGTCGTTCTCGCTGCCCCGCAAGGTCGACTCGGCGAAGGGCGAGAGCAAGGCGCTGCTGGCCGCCGACGAGGAGCACCTGCATCTGCACGCCCGCGCCGAGGCCGCCGCCGACACCGCCCGCAAGGGGCTCCTCGGGCTGCGTACGGTCGGCCCGGCCGTCACCCACGCCCTGGCCGTGAACGCCGCGCTGCGCTGCCTGTCGGGCTTCCTCATCTTCTTCCTGGCGTTCCTGCTGCGCGAGCATCCGCTCGGCGGGCAGAGCGCCGCCGTCTCGCTGGGGATAGTGGGCGTGGCGGCGGGCGCGGGCAACGCGCTCGGCACGGCCGTCGGCGCCTGGCTGAAGTCCCGGGCCCCGGAACTGATCATCGTCACCGTCGTGGCGGTGGTGCTGGGCGTGGCGATCACCTCCGCGGTGTTCTTCAGCCCGGTGGCGGTCGCCTGCCTCGGCGCGTGCGCGGGCTTCGCGCAGGCCCTCTCCAAACTGTCGCTGGACGCGCTGATCCAGCGGGACGTCCCGGAGCAGGTCCGTACCTCCGCCTTCGCCCGCTCCGAGACGCTGCTCCAGGTCGCCTGGGTGATCGGCGGCGGCGTCGGCATCGCCCTGCCGCTGAACGGCACGCTGGGCCTGTCGGTGGCCGCGGGGATCGTCGCGCTCGGCTGGCTCTCGACCGTACGGGGGCTGCTCGCGACGGCCCGGCGCGGCGCTCCCCGTGCCGCCCGGGTGGTGTGAGCGCGGCAGCCGGCGGGCGGGGCGGGGACGGGTGCGCCGCGCCCACGACCCCCGCGTAACAGCACCCCCCGACGCGCCCGATAGCCTTCAGCCATGACCTCCCAGCGTTCCTCGGCGCGTCGGCGCCGCTCCGTCGCCGCCCTTGGCGCCGTCTCCGCCGGACTCCTCGTCCTCTCGGCCTGTGACAAGCCGACGCCGCTGGCCACCGTGACGGTCGGCAGCGACTCGGTGAACACGGAAGCCTCCTGCTACAACGACGGCAAGGAGCTGAAGAAGTCCCAGCTGAAGTCCTGCGCCCAGGACAAGGACGTGAAGACCGTCAAGGTCGACCCCGACGAGAGGGTCCGCTTCGGCGTCGACCCGGAGGTCGCCGACAAGGGCTGGACGCTGCTGGCGAACGGCCGGCCGCTGGGCGAGCCCAGCAAGAAGACGTACCTGGTCGTCCCCGGCAACATCTTCTTCAGCCAGCAGCTGGGCGGCGGCGACAAGGCGACCATCAGCATCCTCGAAGGCGGCAACGGCGGCACGCAGAAGGCCACGGGCCTGTGGACGTTCAAGTTCGAGAAGGACTCCTGACCCCCGGTCCGGTGCCTCACCCGCGCGTCCTCGTGGCCACCGCCGTCCCCGCCGAACGGGACGCGGTGGCCCGCGCGCTGTCCGCCCCCGCGGGCGTCGACACGCTGGCCGTGGGCGTGGGCCCCGCGGCCGCCGCGGCGGGCACGGCGACCGCGCTCGCCCGTGCCGCCGCCGAGGGGCGGCCCTACCGCCTGGTCGTCTCGGCGGGCATCGGTGGCGGCTTCCCGCCCGAGGCCCCCGTGGGCTCCCTCGTGGTCGCCGACGCGATCACCGTCGCCGACCTGGGCGCGCACACCCCGGACGGCTTCGCGCCCGTCACCGAACTCGGCTTCGGCACCGTCACCCATCTCCCGCCGCGTTCCCTCGTACGAGAGACCGCCGACGCCTGCGGTGCCGCGACCGGCACCGTCCTGACCGTCTCCACCGTCACCGGCAACGCCGAGCGCGCCGCCGAGCTGCGGCTGCGCCACCCGCGTGCCCTCGCCGAGGCGATGGAGGGTTTCGGTGTCGCCGAGGCGGCCGTCCTGCACGGCCTGCCCGTCCTGGAGGTCCGCGCGGTCTCCAACTCCGTGGGCCCGCGGGACCGCGCGGCCTGGCGGATCGGCGACGCGCTGGCCGCGCTGAGCGACGCGTTCGGGAAGATCGCGCCGGTACTGGAGAGGTGGAACACGCATGACCACACGCATGACGACAGGCATGACACCCACGACTGAGTCGCCGCTGCGCATCGCGTACTCGCCCTGCCCCAACGACACGTTCGTCTTCGACGCGTGGGCGCACGGCCGGGTGCCGGGCGCCCCCGCGCTGGACGTGACGTTCGCGGACATCGACATCACGAACGGCATCGCCGAGCGCGCCGCGACCTCGGCGCCGGCCGCCTCCGACGCGGACCTGGACGTCCTGAAGGTCTCGTACGCCGTCCTGCCCTACGTTCTCGACACGTACGCGCTGCTGCCCTGCGGCGGCGCGCTCGGCCGGGGCTGCGGGCCTCTCGTCCTGACCCGTGAGCCCGGGGTGGACCTGACGGGCAAGACGGTCGCCGTGCCGAGCGAGAAGTCGACGGCGTATCTGCTCTTCCGGCTGTGGGCGGCGGACACCCTCGACGGCGCCGGGGTCGGCGAGATCGTCGTCCTGCCGTTCGACCAGATCATGCCCGCGGTGCGGGACGGCAAGGTCGACGCGGGCCTGGTCATCCACGAGGCCCGCTTCACCTACCGGAACTACGGCCTGCACCGCCTCGCCGACATGGGTGAGCACTGGGAGGCGACGACGGGTCTGCCGATCCCGCTGGGCGCGATCATCGCCAGGCGGAGCCTCGGCGCGGCGACGCTGGAGCGGCTCGCCGAGGCGGCTCGCGCGTCGGTCCGCATGGCGTGGGACGACCCGGAGGCGTCCCGCCCCTACGTCCTGGAGCACGCCCAGGAGATGGACCCGACGGTCGCGGACCAGCACATCGGGCTGTACGTCAACGAGTTCACCGCGGACCTGGGCGAGGACGGCTACGCGGCCGTGCGCGGTCTGCTCACGCGGGCGGCGGCCGAGGGACTCGTACCGCCCCTGCGGCCGGACGCGCTGGCGTTTCCCTGAACGGGGACGCACTGGCGTTTCCCTGAACGCCGAACGCCGGGCGGGCCGAGAGCCCGCCCGGCGCGGAGTGGTGCGGCTACCCGGCACACAGGTGTGCGGCTATACGTCCAACTGGTCGGCGACCGCCCGCAGCAGACCCGCGATCTTCGCGCCCGAGGCCTTGTCGGGGTAGCGGCCCTTCTCCAGCATCGGGGTGATGTTCTCCAGGAGCGTCGTCAAGTCCTGGACGATCGACGCCAGTTCGTCCGGCTTGCGGCGCTGCGCGGCCGCGACCGACGGGGTCGGGTCGAGAATCGTGACGGAGAGTGCCTGGTCGCCTCGCTGCCCCGCGACCACACCGAATTCCACGCGCTGGCCGGGCTTGAGTGTGTCGACGCCGGCGGGCAGTACGGAGGAGTGCACGAAGACGTCGCCGCCGTCGTCGCGGGAGAGAAAGCCGAAGCCCTTCTCACTGTTGAACCACTTGACCTTGCCGGTAGGCACGTGAAGTCCTCGTCCTCGTACTCGTCGTACTCGTCTATGCCGGTCCGCCCCACCGGAGATGACAGGGCGAAAACGGCTCTGGATAGCACTACAGCGGGTCGCCCGACCCGCCGGGACCAAGACTATTGGTCCGGGAGCCGGTGACAAGACGTCCCCGATCTCTTCCTTCGGGTTCCTCCTTCGCGCTGGGAACTACCCTGGTGGGGTGCGTGACAAAACCCAAGCGAATTCGTCCGGGCCCGGCGACGGGATGGTCCGGATCGGAGCGATCGTCTTCTTCGTCGGCGCCGTGGCCACACTGGTCACGGTGGCCCCGCTGTTCCTCGGCACCGACCCCTTCCCGCCCCTCGCCTACGCGGTGTGCATGCTGATGGGCGTCGGCTTCCTCATCGCGGCCGCGGGCGTGCTGCGCGGCATCGCCGTGCAGCGGCGCCAGGCCAGGTCGGCGGCCGGCTAACCGCGCTCCCGCGCGGTGTACGCGTCGAGCCAGGCCCCGAACTCCGTCAGCTCGCCGAGGACCACGTCCGCGCCCGCCGCGCGCAGTTCCGCTGCGTCACACGGCCCGGTCGCCACCGCGACGGACAGCGCGCCCGCCGTACGCGCGCCGCGTACATCGCCGGTGTGGTCGCCGACGTACACGGACGCCTCGTGCTCGCGCAGCGCCACGGCCTTCGCCTCCGCCCAGAGCGAGCCGATGACGGCGTCGGCCTCGATGCCGAGGTGCGCCAGGTGCAGCTTCGCGTTGGGCTCGTACTTGGCCGTCACCACGATCGCCCGGCCGCCGTGCGCGCGGACCGCGGCCACCGCCTCGCGGGCGCCGGGCATCGCGAGGGTCGGCGCTATGGCGTATGTGGGATAGATCTCACGGTAGCGGTCGGCCACTTCCCGGATCCCTTCCTCGGGGAACCAGTGCCGCAGCTCCTGCTCCAGCGGCGGCCCGAGCCGCGTGATGGCCAGGTCCGCGTCGATGTACGTCCCCGTCTCCGCGGAGAGCGCCTGGAACGCGGCCTTGATGCCGGGCCGGGAGTCGATCAGGGTCATGTCGAGGTCGAAGCCGACGGTCGGCGCATGTGAGGTCATGGGCCCATTCTGCCGGGCGGCCCTCACCCCACCCTTAGACTCAGCCAAGCCTTACCAAGGCTTACCCAGCCTGATCGACATCCCGTTTCCGCACTCCGAAACGAGCCCAGCCGATGCGTGTGCCCGTCCGACGTGCCGCCGTCCTGACGGCGGCGGTCGTGGCCCTGCTGCTCGCCGTCCTGCTCAGCCTCGCCGTCGGCGCCCGCGCCATCGCACCCACCGCGGTGTTCGACGCGCTGCTGCACGGCGGACACAGCGACTCCGCCGAAGTGGTCCGCGAGATGCGGGTGCCGCGCACCGTCATCGGCCTGCTGGTCGGGGCGGCGCTCGCGCTGGCCGGGACGGTGCTCCAGGGCATCACCCGCAACCCCATCGCCGACCCCGGCATCCTCGGCATCAGCCAGGGCGCCTCGGTGGGCGTGGTCCTCGCCATCGCCTTCGCCGGCGTCCACACGCTGACCGGCTACGTCTGGTACGCGTTCGCGGCGCCGGCCTCGCGTCGGTCGCCGTCTACGCGATCGCGGCCGGCGGGCGGGGCGGGGCGACGCCCGTGAAGCTGGCGCTCGGCGGCGCCGCCATCAACGCCCTGCTGGTCTCGCTGACCACGGCGGTCCTCACCACCAGGGCCTCGGCGCTCGACGAGTTCCGGTTCTGGCAGGTGGGGTCGCTCTCCGGGCGCGACGCCGAGATCGTCGGCCAGATCTGGCCGTTCCTCCTCGTCGGTGTGGTGCTCGTCCTCGCGGTCGCGCGGGGCCTCGACGCGCTCGCGCTCGGCGAGGACGTGGCGAAGGGCCTCGGCCAGAACGTGGCGACCGTACGGATCGTCGGCGGGCTCGGCGCGACGGTCCTCACCGGCGCGGGAGTCGCCGCCGCCGGTCCCATCGCCTTCATCGGCCTGGCCGTCCCGCACATCGCCCGCGCGCTCGTGGGCAGCGATCACCGCTGGCTGCTGCCGACGGCGGCGGTCCTCGGCCCCGTGATGCTGCTCGTCTCCGACACGGCGGGGCGGATCGTGTTCCCGCCGAGTGAGGTGCCCGCCGGGGTGATGACCGCGCTCATCGGGGTGCCGTTCCTTGTGACGTTGGTGCGCAGGAAGGCGGTGGCGGCATGAGCATCGCGTCCCCGCGGATCAGGCCCGCCGGATACGGCGTCGCACGGCTGGGCAAGGCGGCCTTCCTCGTGCACCGGCGGGCCGCCGTCGTCGCGCTCGGCCTCGGCGTCCTGCTCGCCGCGAGCTGTCTGGCGTACCTCTGTATCGGTGAGTCGTACGTCCACCCCGTCGAGGCCCTGAAGGTCGTCTTCGGGCAGCCGTCCGCCGACGAGCTGGTGGTGGGCACGCTGCGCGAACCCCGCATGGTCGTCGGGCTGCTCGTGGGTGCCGCGTTCGGCGTGGCGGGCGGGCTCATCCAGACCGTCGCCCGCAACCCCCTCGCCAGCCCCGACATCATCGGCATCAGCCAGGGCGCGAGCGCGCTGACCGTCGGCGCGATGACCTTCGGGGTCACCTCCTACACGGTCCTGCCCTACCTCTCCGTGCTCGGTGGCGTCACGGCGGCCGCCCTCGTGTACGTCTTCGCGTGGCGCGGCGGCCTGCACGCCACCCGCTTCGTGCTCATCGGCATCGGCTTCGCGATCGCCCTGCGCTCGGTGACGACGCTCTTCATGACCAAGGGCGACTACCTCGTCGCCCAGCAGGCGCAGATCTGGATGACGGGCTCCCTCAACGGCCGCGGCTGGGCGGAGGCGAACCCGCTCACCTGGACGCTGCTCGCGCTCCTGCCCTTCCTCTGTTGGGCGGCCCGCGCCCAGCGCTCGGTCACCATGGACGACGACACGGCGACGGCCCTCGGGGTGCGCCTGGGGCACGTACGCCTCGGTCTCGTCCTGCTCGGCGTCGTCCTCGCCTCGGTGGCGACCAGCGCCGCGGGCCCCGTCGAGTTCGTGGCGCTGCTGGCCCCGCAGATCGCCCGCCGCCTCACCCGCACCGCGCAGATCCCGCTGCTGTGCTCGGCGCTGACGGGCGCGCTGATCGTGGTCCTCGCCGACCTCCTCGCCCGCCGCGCCTTCTCGCCCACGGAGCTGCCGGTGGGCGTCCTGACGGCGGCGGTCGGCGCCCCGTACCTGATCTGGCTCATCATCCGCAGCCGCTCCGTCCGCAATGGAGGCACGTCGTGACAGCCGCCGCCCGTCTCACGGCCCGCGAGCTGACCCTCGCCTACGAGGACCGCACGGTCGTCGACCGCCTCGACCTGGCGATCCCCGACGGCAAGGTCACGGTGATCGTCGGCCCCAACGCCTGTGGCAAGTCCACGACGCTGCGGGCGCTCGGTCGGCTGCTCAAGCCGAAGAGCGGCGCGGTCCTGCTCGACGGCGAGGCGCTCGCCAAGCTGCCCACCAAGAAGATCGCCCAGCAGATCGGCCTGCTCCCGCAGACGCCCGTCGCACCCGAGGCGATCACTGTCGCCGACCTCGTCGCGCGCGGCCGTCAGCCGCACCAGCACTGGTGGCAGCAGTGGTCCGACGAGGACGAGAAGGCGGTGACGGAGGCGATGGAGCGCACCGACGTGTCCACGCTCGCCGAACGCTCCGTCGACGAACTCTCCGGCGGCCAGCGCCAGCGCGTATGGATCGCGATGGCCCTGGCCCAGGACACCGGGCTGCTCCTCCTCGACGAGCCGACGACGTACCTGGACATCTCCCACCAGGTGGAGGTCCTCGACCTCGTACGCCAGCTGAACCACGACAGGGGCCGCACGGTCGTCGTCGTCCTGCACGACCTCAACCAGGCCGCGCGGTACGCCGACCACCTCGTCGCCATGAAGAGCGGCGAGGTCGTCGCCGAGGGGCCCCCTTCGGAAATCGTCACCGAGGACCTCGTGCGCGAGGTCTTCGGCCTGCGGTGCGTGGTCGTGCCGGACCCCGTGACCGGCTCCCCCTGGTCGTCCCCGGGGCGCCGTGGTCCGCGACCGTGACCACGCCCGCCCACACCAGCACCTCCGCATAACCGAATAGCCGCACGAAAGGCATCCCCATGAAGCGTTTTTCCTCTCATTCCCGCTCCCCGCTGCGCCGCCGCGCGCTCCTCACCGGCTCCCTGGCCCTGACCGGCGCGCTCGCGCTGACCGCCTGCGGCTCCTCGGACTCCGGCTCCGCCGAGGGGTCCGGCTCGGGCAGGACGCACACCGTCAAGACGGCCATGGGCGACGTGTCGGTCCCCGCCAGCCCGAAGCGGGTCGTCGTCCTCGACACCGCCGAGCTGGACTCCGCGATCTCGCTCGGCGTCAAGCCGGTCGGCTCCACGCACGTCGAGGCGGAGTCGGGCTTCCCGGGCTACCTGCCCAAGGACAAGGTCAGCGGCATCAAGGACGTCGGCGAGATGCTGAACCCCAACATGGAGGCCATCGCCGCGCTCAAGCCGGACCTGATCCTCACCTCGAAGGTCCGGCACGCCGCCAAGTACGACCAGCTCAAGGAGATCGCGCCGACCGTCATGACGGAGACGACCGGCTACCCCTGGAAGGAGAACTTCCAGGTGCACGCCGACGCGCTGGGCAAGAAGCCCGAGGCGAAGAAGGTCGTCGCCGCGTACCAGGCGCACGCCAAGCAGGTCACCGAGGCCATCGGCGGCCCCGCGAAGGCCAAGGCGACGAAGGTCAACGTCATCCGCTTCATTGAGGGCGCCGACATCCGCCTCTACGGCGAGCAGAGCTACATCGCCACGATCCTCAAGGACGTCGGCCTCGGCCGCGCGCCGATCTCCGCGAAGGCGAAGGACGGCTTCTCCTACGACCTGTCGCCCGAGAAGATCGACCTCGCGGACACGGACGTCATCTTCCGGTCCACGTACGGCGACCCGAAGAAGGCCAAGCAGACGCAGACCACGGGCAGCGGCCTGTGGAAGAACATGAAGGCGGTGAAGTCGGGCAACGTCCACACCGTCGCGGACGAGCTGTGGCTCCAGGGCATCGGCTACACGGCGGCGGACAAGATCCTCGACGAGCTGCGGACGGACTTGACGAAGACCAAGTAGACCCGTCTCCTCATTTCACAGCCGTCGCCGCTGCGACCTCCACACCAGGAAGAGCGCGGAGGCGACGGCCGCGCCGCGCAGCACCCAGGGCCAGGCCTCGCCGATGGCATCGCTCATGTGCCCGTCGCGGATCGGCTCCCCCCACCGCCCGTCCGAACGCCCCCACAGCCAGGTGAACCCGGCGGCCACCGCGAGCCCCGGCATCCCGAACACGGTCCACTTGGCCTCGGCGGGGGTGAGCCGGCGGGACAGGTAGGCGATGAGCCAGCCGCCGCCGAGGGCGGGCAGGCTGCCGAGGACGGCGCCCGCGAGGAGCAGGGCCGCGGCGAGCAGGAGCAGGGGGTTGCTGAACCCGGCGCCGGCGCCGCGGGCGGGCAGCCTGGGCAGCCAACGCCGCCGGTTCGCGCCCGGGACGGACTCCTCGATGAACTCCCCCTCCACCACCTCCGCGGCTTCGTCGCCGGGGGTGTCGTCGTCGGGGGAGGGCGGAGGCTTCAGTATCTCGGGGATCTCCACGCCGCCGACGAAGCCGGGGACGGTGTCGGCGCCGCCGAACGGACCGCTGTCCAGGCGCCACCAGTCGGGCTCGGAGCCGCTGGGGCCCAGTTCGTCGGAGCCGGCGAGGTGCGGGGGCGAGGGCCGGGGCCCTTCCACGAGGTCCTGCGGCAGCTCCTTGGCGCCGCGCCGGGGCCGGGGCACGAGCCGCCGCCCCTCCTTGCCCCGGGGCTCCCGGGGGGCACGCTGGGTGGGTACGGCCGGGCGGGGCCCGCTCTTGCCCGGCGGCGCCTTCGGTACGTCGCCGGGGGCGCCGTCCGCCCCGTCGACGATCTCCTCCGGGGTGCCGAGGCCGGCGAGGATGCGGCGGACGGCGGCGGGGCTGTCGGTGGCGTTGGCGCGGCTGCGGTCGATCCGGTCGCGCAGGTCGGCGACCAGGCGCATACGGGCGCCCGAGGGCAGCTGCCGCTGCTGGGCCAGGTCTCCGACCCGGCTCAGATAGTCGTAGACGAGCTGATCGCTCTCGATCCCCACGAAGTCCCCTCCGGGGTGGTGGCGTTGACGTTCTGCCAGGCCTTGACGGTACCGGTTCCGCGGGGTGTGCCCGCAACAGCGGCCGGCCCTACCCGGCGGTATCCCCCGGCCCGCCGCTCCGCGGCGGATGTCCCCCACCCAGCCACCGGCGTCGAGAGGTTGGAGTAGGGGCGAGCGGGGTGCCCGTTGCTCGGGAGGCGTGACCCGGTGGTGAGACACCCGAGGTGAAGTGGGGGAACGGACAGGGAGTGGAACCGGGCCGCGGGCGCCAGGCGGCCCGAGGGGACGTGGGGGTATGTGCGCGCGGAGCACAGTGGTGGTCATGCCCAGCCGATGAGCAACCGCAGGCCGGCGCCAAGATGGCGAGCACGGACATACCCCCGCGGGCCCGCCCCACAGACGAACTCAAGGCGCCAACCCGCACCAAAAACGGACATCGCGCGCACGTCACCCACTAGGGTCCCCACCCGTGAAACACCGCACCGCCGCGCTCCCCCTCCCCCTCCCCCTCCCCCTCCGGCTCCCCCTCTCCCTCTCCCTCCTCGCCCTCTCCCTCACCGCCCTCGCCGCCCTCTGCGCCACCCAGCACATCCCCATGGCCGACGCCCTCGTCTACCGCGCCGAAGGCGAAGCCGTGGCCGGCGGCGGTGACCTCTACGGGTTCACCGTCACGGAGTGGGAACTCCCCGCCACTTACCCCCCGTTCGCCGCGATCCTCTTCGTGCCGACGACGTGGCTACCCGTCTCCGCCCTCAAGCTCACCTTCCTCCTCGGCAACACCGCGCTCCTGGCCGTACTGGTCCACCTCTCCTGCCGCCTCACCGCCCTCCGCCCCCGCCCCCACCACCTCTGCGCCGCCACCGCCCTCGCCCTCTGGCTGGAGCCCGTCTTCCAGACCATCGTCTTCGGGCAGATCAACCTCGCCCTGGCATGCCTGATCCTCTGGGACCTGACCAGGCCGAAGAACGCGCCCGGCAAGGGCTTCGCGCTGGGCGTGGCCGCCGGGATCAAGCTGACGCCGGCGGTCTTCATCGCGTACCTCTTCCTCACCGGCCGGGTACGCGAGGCGACGACGGCACTGGCGGGCTTCGCCTCGACCGTGCTGCTGGGCGGGCTCGTCCTGCCCGCCGCCACCGCCGAGTTCTGGACGCGGCGCGTCTTCGAGACGGGCCGCGTCGGCAAGGCGTGGATCGTGGACAACCAGTCACTTCAGGGCCTGATCGCCCGCGTCACGCACGCGGCGGACCCGGGCCTGGCCTGGGCACTCCCCGCCGTGGCGACGGCGGCCGCGGGCCTGCTCCTCGCCCGCCGCGCCCCCGCCGACAGCCCCCGCGGCGTGCTCCTGGCCGCACTGACGACCCTGCTCATCGCCCCGATCAGCTGGTCCCACCACTGGGTGTGGTGCGTACCGCTCCTGGCCCTCCTCGTCGCCGAGGGCAGGCGACGTCTGGCCGCCGCCGTGGCCGTACTCTTCACGGCCCGCACCTTCTGGCTGCTCCCGCACCAGGGCGACCTGGACCTGCACCTGCCCTGGTGGCAGCACCCGCCGGCGTCACCGTACGCCCTGCTGGCCCTGGCGCTGCTGCCCTTGCTGGGCGGCGCGTACGCGCGAACGCGTACGCGCGTGCCCCGTCCGGCCCCCGTACCTCAGCTCCCGGCCAGCAACTCGTCCGCGTCGACGATGCGATAGGCGTATCCCTGCTCCGCCAGGAACCGCTGCCGGTGCGCGGCGAAGTCCTGGTCGATGGTGTCGCGGGCGACCACCGAGTAGAAGTGCGCCTGGTGCCCGTCCGCCTTCGGCCGCAGCACCCGGCCGAGCCGCTGGGCCTCCTCCTGGCGTGACCCGAAGGTGCCCGAGACCTGGATGGCGACGGTGGCCTCCGGCAGGTCGATCGAGAAGTTCGCGACCTTGGACACGACGAGGACGTTGATCTCGCCGTTCCGGAACGCGTCGAAGAGCCGCTCCCGTTCCTTGTTCGACGTCTCGCCCTTGATGACGGGCGCGTCCAGGTGCTCACCCAGCTCGTCGAGTTGGTCGATGTACTGCCCGATGACGAGGATCTGCTGCCCGGCGAACTTCCGCACCAGCGCCTCGGTCACCTTCCGCTTGGTCGCGGTCGTCGCGCAGAAGCGGTACTTCTCCTCGGCCTCGGCGGTGGCGTACGCGAGCCGCTCGCCGTCCGTCAGATTGACCCGCACCTCCACGCAGTCGGCGGGCGCGATGTAGCCCTGCGCCTCGATCTCCTTCCACGGGGCGTCGAACCGCTTGGGCCCGATGAGGGAGAACACGTCGGACTCCCGCCCGTCCTCGCGCACCAGCGTCGCGGTCAGGCCGAGGCGGCGCCGCGCCTGGAGGTCGGCGGTGAACTTGAAGACGGGCGCGGGCAGTAGATGCACCTCGTCGTACACGATCAAGCCCCAGTCACGGGAGTCGAAGAGCTCCAGGTGCGGATAGATGCCCTTCCGCTTCGTCGTCAGGACCTGGTAGGTGGCGATGGTGACGGGCCGGATCTCTTTCCGCGTCCCGCTGTACTCACCGATCTCGTCCTCCGTCAGGGAGGTCCGCTTGACCAGTTCGTGCTTCCACTGCCGGGCGGAGACCGTGTTCGTCACCAGGATCAGCGTGGTGGCCTTGGCCTGCGCCATGGCCCCGGCGCCGACGAGGGTCTTGCCCGCGCCACAGGGCAGGACGACCACACCGCTGCCGCCGTGCCAGAAGCCTTCGACGGCCTGCTGCTGGTAGGGCCGCAGCGACCAGCCGTTCTCGGCGAGGTCGATCTTGTGGGCCTCGCCGTCGACGTACCCGGCGAGGTCCTCGGCGGGCCAGCCCAGCTTCAGCAGCGTCTGCTTGATCTGCCCGCGCTCGGAGGGGTGCACGACGACGGTGTCGGGGTCGATCCGCTCGCCCACCAGCGGCTGGACCTTCCTCGAACGCAGGATCTCTTCGAGGACGGGCCGGTCGGTGGTCGTCAGGACGAGCCCGTGGGTGGGGTGCTTGGAGAGTGTGAGACGCCCGTACCGCGCCATCGTCTCGGCGACGTCGACGAGCAGCGCGTGCGGCACGGGGTACCGGGAGAACTCCACGAGCGCGTCCACGACCTGCTCGGCGTCGTGCCCGGCGGCACGGGCGTTCCACAGTCCGAGCGGGGTGACGCGGTAGGTGTGGATGTGCTCGGGCGCCCGCTCCAGCTCCGCGAAGGGAGCGATGGCACGGCGGCAGGCGTCGGCCTGCTCGTGGTCGACCTCCAGCAGGAGAGTCTTGTCCGACTGGACGATGAGGGGACCGTTCACGCGCGTGCCCTTTCCTTAGGCCAAACGTCCAGTGTGCCGCATCGAGCGGACCCCGGATGGTGACGTCGACGACACCCGCCCCCCGAAAGGGACACGGGCCCCGCCACGCCCGGCCCCCCTCAAGGGCCGCGGGGAACTGCGCGACCAGCCCCCACCGCCCCGCACGCACAAGAACCGACACGCACCACCCCCTCAAGGGCCGCGGGGAACTGCGCAACCAGCCCCCACCGCCCCGCACGCACAAGAACCGACACGCACCACCCCCTCAAGGGCCGCGGGGAACTGCGCGACCAGCCCCCACCGCCCCGCACCCGCAAACACCACCGCAAGCCCCCCAAGGGGCGCGGGGAACTGCGCGACCGGCCACAGACAACCCGCACCCGAAGCCCCACCCAAGCCCCACCCAAGCCGCGCAGGGCCCCGCAGGGCCCCGCCGAGGCCCCCGGCCCGCTAACGTGAGTCGGATGAGCACCGACGAGCCGCCGCAGCCCCCGGACCGCGCCGGCGCCAGCGCCAGCGCCCCCGCGCCCTCGCCCTCGCGCCCCGCGGACACCCCCCGCTCCCTCGCCGAAGCGCTCCGCACCCGCGAGGACAACGCCCTCGCGGTGCTGCTGCACGCCCGCCCCGACCTGCTCAACCCCGTCCCCACCGACCTGACGCAGCTCGCGACGCGGGCCGGCACACGGGCCTCCGTGGTGCGCGCCCTGGAGCGCCTCGACCGGTTCGCTCAGCAGGTGGCGCAGACCCTGGCCGTGGCCCCGGAGCCCACGACGTACGACGAGGTGCTCGGGCTGCTCGCCGGTGACGACGGGGACCCGGCCGTGGCGAAGGCCCTGCCCGGCGCCCTCGGCGCCCTCCACGAGCAGGCCCTGGTCTGGGGCCCCGACGACCGTCTGCGCCTGGTCCGCACAGCCCGGGAGCTGCTCGCCCCGGGCCCGCAGCACCCCTCCCCCACGGGTCTCGGCCCGACCGTGGCGGAGGCCACGGCCGGCATGTCGCCCACCCGCGTCCAGGGCATCGTGGCGGCGGCGGGCCTGCCCACCACCCACGACCCGGTCTCGGCGGTGGAGTCCCTTACCGCCCTGTTCACGGACCGCGCCCGCATGTCGGCGCTGCTCGACGAGGCCCCGGCCGAGTCGGTGGAGGTGCTGTCCCGCCTGGTCTGGGGCCCGCCCTACGGCCAGGTCACCGCGGACCCGGCCCGTCACCTGCGCTGGCTCCTGGACCGGGGGCTGCTGCTGCCGACGGCGCCGGGCACGGTCGTGCTGCCCCGCGAGGCCGCCCTGCACCTGCGCGCGGGCCGCGCGCACCGCGCGCCCGAGCCGACGCCGCCGCCGGTCGTGGCGGCGCGCGAGCACCGTCCACAGGTTGTGGACGCGACGGCGGCCGGCCAGGCGTACACGGCGCTCGCCACCGTCGAGGAGCTGCTGAAGGAGTGGGACGAGGGCGGCCCCGCCGTGCTGCGGGCGGGCGGCCTGAGCGTGCGCGATCTGAAGCGGACGGCGGTGGCGCTCGACCTGCCGGAGCCGCTGGCCGCGTTCTGGGTCGAACTGGCCTACGCGGCGGGCCTGGTGGCCTCCGACGGCGAGGCCGACGAGCGGTACGCGGCGACGCCCGCCTACGACGAGTGGCAGGAGCTGCCCGCCCCCGAGCGCTGGGCGGTCCTCGCCACGGCCTGGCTGTCGGCGACCCGCACGGCGGGTCTGATCGGCGGCCGTGACGGCAAGGACCGCACGCTGTCGGCGCTCGGCCCGCATCTGGACCGCTCGGCGGCCCCGGAGGTACGCCGCCGGGTCCTCGCGCTGCTCGCCGGGCTCCCCGAGGGCGCGGAGCCCGACGCGGACTCGCTGCTGGCCCGGCTGCGCTGGGAACGGCCGTCCCCGGCGGCGCAGGACCTGCGGTCGCGTATCGCGCGGTGGACGTTGAACGAGGCGGAGCTGTTGGGCGTGACGGGACGCGGGGCGCTGTCGCAGCACGGCAGGGTGCTGCTGGACGACGACGCCGCGCCCACGACGGCGCAGGCCCGCGGTGCCGCCGCCGCCCGCCTCCTCGCCCCGCTCCTGCCCCAGCCGCTGGACCACGTCCTCCTCCAGGCCGACCTGACCGCCGTGGCGCCGGGCCCGCTGGAGCGGCCGCTCGCCGAGGCCCTCTCCGTGCTCGCCGACGTCGAGTCGAAGGGCGGCGCCACCGTCTACCGCTTCACGCCGGGCTCGGTGCGGCGTGCGCTGGACGCGGGGCAGTCCGCCTCGGACCTGCACGCGTTCCTCGCGGCCCACTCCCGTACGCCGGTCCCGCAGCCCCTCGCGTACCTGATCGACGACGTGGCGCGCCGCCACGGCCACCTGCGCATCGGCGCCGCGTCCGCCTACGTACGCTGCGACGACGAGGCGCTGCTCAACGAGATCCTGGCCGACAAGCGGTCCCAGGGCCTGCGGTTGCGCCGCCTCGCGCCGACCGTGCTGGCCGCCCAGGCGGACCCCGGCACGCTCCTCGAGGGCCTGCGGTCGATGGGGTTCGCGCCCGCCGCGGAGTCCCCGGAGGGCGACGTCCTGATCACCCGGGCCCACGCCCACCGGACGCCGCCCCGCTCGGCGCCCGAGCCGGTGCCGGACGGGCCGCCGCTGCCCGACGACACCCTGGTCGCGGCGGCGGTGCGGGCGATCCGCGCGGGCGACCTGGCGTCGACCGCGCCCCGCAAGGAGGTCCACGAGACGCCGAGCGGTTCGCTGCCCCGGACGACGCCCGCGGAGACCCTCGCCACGATGCAGGCCGCTGTGATGACGGGCGAGGCGGTGTGGATCGGCTACGTCAACGCCGAGGGCGCCGCGAGCCAGCGGGTGATCGCTCCGGTCCGGGTGGAGGGCGGCTTCGTCACGGCGTACGACCACACGGCGGACGAGGTCCGCACGTTCGCCCTCCACCGGATCACGGGCGTGGCGGAACTGGCCGACGACGAGTGACCGGCGGGGCCATTCAGGTGCGGCTGGCCGGGGGCTGAGCGCGCAGTTCCCCGCGCCCCTGAAGGGGCGCCCACCCACACCCCTGAAAGGGGCGCGGGCGCGACCCCCTAGGGGCGCGGGGAACTGCGCGAGCGGCCCCCACACACGCACCCCAAAAACCACGTGCACCGCCCTCCACCCCCCGCCTAAGATGCCCCCTTCCCCGGCCTCCCCCGCGGAGCGCCGCCGTCCGGACGGAAACCGGCCGGCAGCAGCAGCACCAGACCCACCCCGCTGAACCGCCGGAGGCACCCGTGCAGGCGCACGACCACACCGACCCCCTCGCCCACGAGCGCGCGCACCTCACCGCGTCCCGCGCGGCCCTGCGCGCCATGCGTGCCGACGCCGAGGCCCTCGACATCCGCGACGTCACCGCGAACTGGGTGAACGCCGCCGTCCTCGAACGGCAGATCGACGACCGCATCAAGTCCCTCGCCGACCTCGCCCACACACCCCTCTTCTTCGGACGGCTCGACTACCTCCACGCCCCCGGCGCCGACCGGGCCGAGGGCGCCGAGGGCGAGCAGTTCTACATCGGGCGGCGGCACGTGCACGACGCCGACGGTGACCCGATGGTCATCGACTGGCGCGCGCCCGTCTCCCAGCCGTTCTACCGCGCCTCCAAGAAGAAGCCCATGGACGTCGCGCTGCGCCGCCGCTTCGGGTACACCGGCGGCGACCTCACCGCGTACGAGGACGAGCACCTCAGCGACGCGACCGAGGCCGAGCGGGCCAGCAAGCTGCTCCAGCGGGAGATCGAGCGGCCCCGCGTCGGCCCCATGCGGGACATCGTCGCGACGATCCAGCCCGAGCAGGACGAGATCGTCCGCAGCGGGCTCGGCGGCAGCGTGTGCGTGCAGGGCGGCCCCGGCACCGGAAAGACCGCCGTCGGCCTGCACCGCGTCGCCTACCTGCTCTACGCCCACCGGGAACGCCTTGCCCGCACCGGCACCCTCGTCATCGGGCCGAACGCCTCCTTCCTGCACTACATCGAGCAAGTGCTGCCCGCCCTCGGCGAGTTGGAGGTGAAGCAGGCCACGGTCGACGACCTCGTCGCCCACGTGGAGGTGCGCGGCACGGACGACACCGCCGCCGCCCTCGTCAAGGGCGACGCCCGCATGGCCGAGGTGCTGCGCAGGGCCGTGCGCTCCCACGTCACGCTGCCGACGGAGTCCGTGGTGGTCGTGCGCGGCTCCCGCCGGTGGCGCGTACCCGCGTACGAACTTGAGGAGACGGTGCTGGAGTTGCTCGCGCGGGACATCCGTTACGGGGCCGCCCGTGACGCCCTGCCGCAGCGCATCGCCCACGCGGTGCTCGTCCGCATGGAGCAGTCGGGCGAGGCCCCGGACGACCGCGTGCAGGACGCCGTGGCCCGCGACCCGGCGGTGAAGGCGGCCGTGAAGGCCACGTGGCCGCCGGTCGACCCGGCGAAGCTGGTGCTGCGGCTGCTGTCCGACGCGGAGTTCCTCGCGGAGCACGCCGAGGGGATTCTGGACGCCGACGAGCAGAAGGCGCTGCTGTGGACGAAGCCGCCGAGGAGCGTGAAGTCCGCCAAGTGGTCGGCCGCCGACGCGGTGTTGATCGACGAGGCCCAGGATCTCGTCTCGCGTACGCCTTCCCTCGGGCATGTCGTGCTCGACGAGGCGCAGGACCTGTCCCCCATGCAGTACCGCGCGGTGGGGCGGCGCTGCACGACCGGTTCGGCGACCGTCCTCGGCGACCTCGCGCAGGGCACCACACCGTGGGCGACCCGGAGTTGGGCCGAGGCGCTGGCTCATCTCGGCAAGGGGGACGCGGTCGTGGAGGAGCTGACGGCCGGTTTCCGCGTGCCGCGCGAGGTCATCGCGTACGCGTCACGGCTGCTGCCCGCCATCGCGCCGGGGCTCGCGGAGGTCGCCTCGGTGCGTGAGTCGCCCGGTTCGCTCGCGGTGCGGGAGGTGGCGGACCTGGACGCGGCCTGCCTGGAGGCCTGCGCCGAGTCGCTGCGGCGGGAGGGGTCCATCGGGCTCATCGCGGCGGACGCGCGCGTACCGGCGCTGGCTCAGGCGCTGACGGCGGCCGGGGTCACGTATCTCTCCCCCGGCGAGGAGACCACGCCCGACACCCGGCTCACGCTCGTGCCCGCGTCCCTGGCGAAGGGTCTTGAGTACGACTATGTGGTACTGGACGAGCCCGCCGCCGTGGTCGACGGCGAGCCCGACGAGCGGACGGGCCTGCGCCGCCTGTACGTGGCGCTGACCCGTGCGGTGTCCGGCCTGATCGTGGTGCACGCGGCACCGCTGCCGGGTCAACTGGCCTAGCGGGAGTTCTCTTCGGCCTGGGCGCCGGGCAGGTGGGTGACGATGAGCGCGAGGCCCGCCAGGGTGACGACGCGGGTGGCGGCGTCCAGGCCGTTCCAGTCCTCGGACTGCCACATGGCGAACCACTCGCCGCCGACGCCGATGAATCCGGCGCCGAAGAGCAGCAGGACCATCAGCAGGCCGGCGGTACCGAGGCGCCGCGCGCTCCGGTGACCGGCGTGGCGCCGCAGGGCCTTGGCCCACAGCACGGTCGCCGCGACGAGGGCGAGCGCGGCGGCGGCCTCCCAGATGATGATCGCGACGTACGCGGCGTCCTGGAGCGCGGTGGACTCCACCGCGCGCCACATCAGGTCGTCGTCCTTGAAGGTGGTGTCCATCGCGAGGACATGCCGTACGAACTGCTGGTTGGTGCCGAAGTCCGTGATGTTCCCGAACACGACGAGCGCCATGTACAACGCGACGGTCCCGGTGAGCACGGCCCCGGCGGCGGGCAGCGCGCGACTGGCAGATACGTTCATGAACTCCCCTCCCTCTCCCCCCAGTTGTACCGCAGCCCTCACCGAAGCCCCCGTAAGGGGCGCGGGGAACTGCGCGGCCCGCCCCCACCGACCCGCACCCAAAGAACGGCCGCACTTCATCTGCGACCGCGACGTGGCTGGTCGCGCAGTTCCCCGCGCCCCTGACGGGGCCCGAGCCCCCGCCGAAGCCCCCGGCAGGGGGGCGCAGGGAACCGCGCGAGCAACCCCCACCCACCCGCACCCGCAGAACGGCCGCATCTCGTCTGCGACCGCGACGTGGCTGGTCGCGCAGTTCCCCCCGCCCCTGACGGGGCCCAAGACCCCCCACCGAAGCCCCCGGCAGGGGGGCGCGGGGAACCGCGCGAGCAACCCCCACCCACCCGCACCCGCAGAACGGCCGCATCTCGTCTGCGACCGCGACGTGGCTGGTCGCGCAGTTCCCCCCGCCCCTGACGGGGCCCAAGACCCCCCACCGAAGCCCCCGGCAGGGGGGCGCGGGGAACCGCGCGAGCAACCACGTCGCGGTCGCACCCGGCGAACGAGTAACCGCTACGCGTCAACCGCCGCCCGCCACTTCGCCACAGCCCTCGCAGAGACCGGCGCCGCCCACCCCTCCGGCCTCGCCGCACCCCCGATGTGGAACGCGTCGAGCCCCGCCGCCTTCAGTTGCGGCAGGTGCTCCAGCCGCAGCCCACCCCCCACCAGGAGCCTCGGCTCGTACCCCGGTTCGCCCCGCCGCGCCGCCTCGGCGACCAGCGTCGGCAGCCCCTCGTCGACGCCCCCCGCGGCCCCCGCCGTGAGGTACGTGTCGAGGCCCGGCAGCTCCGCGAGCTGCTTGCGCAGGGCGTCGCGGTCGGCGGCCCGGTCGATCGCCCGGTGGAAGGTCCAGCGGCAGCCGTCGAGCGCCGCCACCAGCGTCTCGACGGCGGCGAGGTCGGGCCCGCCCGCCTCGTCCAGGAAACCGAGGACGAACTCGTCGGCACCCTCCGCCCTGAGCTCACGGGCATGGCGTACGAGCGCGTCGACGTCCCCGGCGGCGAATCCGTCGGCGAGCCGCAGCATGACGCGCAGCGAGATGTCGACGCGGGACCGGATCGCGGCGAAGGTCTCACGCGACGGCGTGAGACCGTCCGCGGCCATGTCGGTCACGAGTTCGAGGCGGTCCGCACCTCCGGCCTGGGCGGCGACGGCGTCCTCGACGTCGAGGGCGATCACCTCCAGGACTGCACGCTTGCTCATGGATATCTCTTCCTTCTCGTCGAGAACCCGGCTCACACAGGACACAGGTCCACACAGGCGTCCACAGGTCTAGTCCAATTGAGCCCAGCCTACGCGCAGAACACCCCGGCGCGAGCGAAGCCGCTCACACCGGGGTGCGTCAGAGCCGACGGGCCGCCCGTCACGACAGCGGCTTGAACCCCCTCAGCCGCAGGCTGTTGCCGACCACGAACACCGAGGAGAAGGCCATGGCCGCCCCCGCGATCATCGGGTTCAACAGCCCCGACGCGGCCAGCGGCAGCGCGCCGACGTTGTAGGCGAATGCCCAGAACAGGTTCGACTTGATCGTGCCGAGGGTGCGCCGCGAGAGCCGGATCGCGTCCGCCGCCGACCGCAGGTCACCTCGTACGAGCGTCAGGTCGCCCGCCTCGATCGCCGCGTCCGTGCCCGTGCCCATCGCGAGGCCCAGGTCGGCCTGGGCGAGCGCCGCCGCGTCGTTCACGCCGTCGCCGACCATGGCCACCGAGCGGCCCTCGGCCTGGAGCCGCTTGACCACGTCCACCTTGTCCTGCGGCATGACCTCGGCGATCACGTGCTCCGCGGAGATGCCGACCTCCGCGGCCACCGACGCCGCGACCGCCTTGTTGTCGCCGGTCAGCAGGATCGGCGTCAGGCCGAGCGCCCGCAGCCGCCGGATCGCCTCGGCGCTGGTGTCCTTCACCGCGTCGGCGACCTCAAGGACCGCCCGTGCCTCGCCGTCCCAGGCCACCGCGATGGCCGTACGACCGGCCGCCTCCGCCTGGGCCTTGGCCCGCTCCAGCTCGACGGGCAGACGGATCTCCCATTGCCCCAGCAGCTGCTCACGCCCCACCAGGACCGCGTGGCCCTCCACGATGCCCTGCACACCGAGCCCCGCCACGTTCGCGAAGTCCTCGGGGGCGGGCAGCGGGCCCACCTGCTCGGCGGCCCCGGCCGCGACGGCCTGGGCGATGGGGTGCTCGGAGGAGTGCTCCAGGGCGCCCGCGAGCCGCAGGACCTCGGAGACCGAGGTGCCGGAGGCCGTGTGCGTGGCGAGCAGCGTCATCTTGCCGGTCGTGACCGTGCCGGTCTTGTCCAGGACGATGGTGTCGACCTTGCGGGTGGACTCCAGGACCTCCGGGCCCTTGATCAGGATGCCGAGCTGGGCGCCGCGCCCGGTGCCGACCATGAGGGCGGTCGGGGTGGCGAGGCCCAGGGCGCACGGGCAGGCGATGATCAGGACGGCCACGGCCGCGGTGAAGGCGGCGGTGAGACCGGCGCCGTTGCCGAGCCAGAAGCCGAGCGTGGCGAGCGCCAGGCCGATGACGACCGGCACGAACACCGCGGAGATCTTGTCGGCGAGGCGCTGGGCGGCGGCCTTGCCGTTCTGCGCGTCCTCCACCAGCTTGGCCATGCGGGCGAGCTGGGTGTCGGCGCCGACGCGGGTGGCCTCGACGACGAGGCGTCCGCCGACGTTCAGGGTGGCGCCGGTGACCGCGTCGCCCTGGCCGACCTCCACCGGCACGGACTCGCCGGTGAGCATGGACGCGTCCACGGCCGAGGCGCCCTCGACGACCTTGCCGTCCGTGGCGATCTTCTCGCCGGGCCGGACGAGGAACCGGTCGCCGGTCTTCAGCTCGCTCACCGGGATGGTCTCTTCGCCGCCGCCGTCGCGCAGCACGGTGACGTCCTTGGCGCCGAGCTGGAGCAGCGCCTTGAGGGCGGCGCCGGCCTTCCGCTTGGAACGGGCCTCGAAGTAGCGCCCGGCGAGGATGAAGGCGGTGACGCCGGCCGCGGCCTCCAGGTAGATGTTCCCGGCGCCGTCGCTCCTGGCGATGGTCAGCTCGAAGGGGTGGGTCATGCCGGGCGTGCCCGCGGTGCCGAAGAACAGCGCCCAGAGCGACCAGAGGAACGCGGCCGTGGTGCCGACCGAGATCAGCGTGTCCATGGTGGCCGCGCCGTGCCGGGCGTTGGTGAAGGCCGCCTTGTGGAAGGGCCAGGCCGCGTAGGTGACGACGGGTGCGGCGAGGGTGAGGGAGAGCCACTGCCAGTACTCGAACTGGAGGGCGGGGACCATCGCCATCGCGATCACGGGGACGGAGAGCAGCACCGCCGTGATCAGCCGCTCGCGCAGCGGCCGCAGCGCGTCGTCCGCCCGCCGCTCCTCGCTGCCGCCGTCACCGCCGCCGTCGCCGTCCGACGACGAGGCGGCCTGGTCACGTACGGGCGCGGGCTTCTGGGCCGTGTACCCGGTGGCCTCGACGGTCGCGATCAGGTCCTGTACGGAGATGTCCTCGCCGCGGTAGCTGACCTTGGCCTTCTCGGTGGCGTAGTTGACGGTCGCCTCGACGCCGTCCATGCGGTTGAGCTTCTTCTCGATCCGGGCGGCGCACGAGGCGCAGGTCATGCCACCGATGGCGAGTTCCACTTCTGCGGTGGAAGCGGCCTCGGGGGCGCCTGGAGTGGTGGTGGACATGGCTGCGGGCTCCTCGTGACGTGGGCGGACTGGCGGGGGACGGACTGACGGGCCGGGTGCGTCAGACGCGGCCGACGTAGTCGTAACCGGCGTCCTCGACGGTCTCGGCGATGCGCGCGTCGTCCGGCTCGGCGGCGGTGGTGACGGTGACCAGGCCCTCCGGGATGCGCACCTGCACGGCGGTGACGAAGTCGAGGCCGCCGACGACGTCGGTGACGACTCCCTGGCAGTGCGCGCTGTGAACGCCGTCGACCTTGTACGTGGTGGTGAGCGCGGCCATGGGTGCCTCCTGCGGTTTCTTCCGGGCGGTACCCGGGGCGGGTACCGATCGACGAGTCCCTTTATACCCCTGGGGGGTATCAACCGCAAGGGTGGACCGGAGGAAATCAGCACTTGACTTCATACCCCCAGGGGGTACCTTCATAGGCATCGAGGCAGACGCGTCGAGTCCGACCGACCGGAAGAGCCGGACGGGGATCACTCAGGGAGCCGTCATGAACACCGGACTGAAGATCACCGCATTCGCCGCCACCGTCGCCGCGACTTTCGGTACGGCGTACGGAGTGGGCCAGGCCGTCGACCCCGTCACGGACAGGGCGCCGGCGGCCCGGCACGGCGCACACGACGGCGAGAAGCACGGCACAGGGGCGGACGCGGACGCGGGCGCGGGGCACCAAGGCCATGGCGGTGCCGCCGCCGGAGGCCTACAGATCTCCGAGCGCGGCTACACCCTGGATTTCCGGACACCGCGGGTCGAGGCGGACCGCAAGGAAGAGCTGCGCTTCGCCGTCGTCAAGGACTCCACGGGGCGCGAGGTCACCGCGTACCAGAAGGAGCACGACAAGGAGCTGCACCTCATCGTCGCCTCACGCGACCTGACGGTCTACCGCCACCTGCACCCCGTCCGCGCGGCCGACGGCACCTGGTCCACCGAGGTCGAGCTGCCCGAAGCGGGCGGCTACCGCGTCTTCGCCGACTTCCGCCCCGAGGGCGCGAAGGAGGGCCTGACACTCGGCGCCGACCTCGCGGTGGCGGGTGAGGCCGCGCCGAAGAAGCTGCCCGCGCACAGCACCACCGCGAGGGTGGACGGGTACGACGTGACGCTGAAGGGCGGGCTGAAGACGGGCAGGGGCGGCGCCCTCACCCTGAACGTGTCGAAGGACGGCATCCCGGTGACCGACCTCCAGCCCTACCTGGGCGCCTACGGCCACCTGGTGGCCCTGCGGTCGGGTGACCTCGCCTACCTCCACGTCCACCCGAACGGCGAGCCCGGCGACGGCAGGACGAAGGCGGGCCCCGGCATCTCCTTCACGGCGACGGCGCCGAGCGCGGGGGCCTACCGCCTCTTCCTGGACTTCAAGCACGAGGGGAAGGTCCGCACGGCGGCGTTCACGGTGCACGCGGGCGGCGGTGACGGCCACGCGGAGAAGGACAACGGCGACCAGGCGGAGAAGGACGGCGGCCACCAGCACTGACCGCCGCCCTCCACCCGCCCCGCCTCACACCTGCCCCGTAGGTCAATCGGCCTTCGGGGCAGGCGCGTTGCCGTCCGGCGCCACGGCGGCCAGCTCCGCCACGCTGCCCGACATGACGGCCCGGACATGCCGGGTCAGGTGCTCGGCCGGCCAGTCCCACCAGGCCAGTTCGAGGAGGCGTGCGACGTCCTCGTCGCTGAAGCGGCGGCGGATCAGCCTGGCCGGGTTGCCGCCGACGATGCCGTAGTCCGGCACGTCGTCGACGACCACCGAGCCCGACGCGATGACCGCGCCGTGCCCGATCGTGACGCCCGGCATGACGGTGGAGCGGTAGCCGAACCACACGTCGTGGCCGACGACCGTGTCACCGCGCCCCGGCAACCCGCTGATCAGGTCGGAGTGGTCGCTCCAGGACCCGCCCATGATCGGGAACGGGAAGGTGGAGGGCCCGTCCATCCGGTGGTTCGCGCCGTTCATGATGAACCGCACGCCCTCGCCGAGCGCGCAGAACTTGCCGATGACCAGCCGCTCGGGACCGTAGTGGTAGAGGACGTTGCGGGTCTCGAAGGCGGTCGGGTCGTCGGGGTCGTCGTAGTACGTGAAGTCGCCGACCTCGATCAGCGGCGAGGTCACGAGCGGTTTGAGGAGCACCACGCGCTCCTGGCCGGGCATGGGGTGCAGCACGTTCGGATCGGCGGGGACGAGCGGTGCGCCGGAGCCGGGATCAGAGTTCATGTGCCCATGATCCAGGTCAGTCGAAGAGCGCCAACTCCTTTTCGACGGCGCCCGCGAGCTCGTACCGCGTCCCCGTCAGCGGCCGTCCCGCGCACAACCGGACGAGGGTCGGCGCGTCCCCGATGTAGCGGGCCGGAGGCCGGCGCCCGTCCGTGGCGCCGAGGACCAGCGGCTCGTCGCGCCCGTCCACGTCCGCGTGCACCGCGAGCCCCGGCGCCGCCGCGCTGTGCGAGCCCCGGCTGTGCAGCTCCATCAGCGCCAGCGCGTCCGCCAGGCCGTCCCCGCCGTACGCCCCCGGCTCGCCCCATGCCTCGCGGATGTCCCCCGCGTGCACCCACTCGCCGAGTGCGATGCCGTCCAGGATTCCCTTGGCCGCGGCCATGACGGGGCCGGCCTCGGTCATGCCGCGCTCCAGCTCGTCCACGAGGCGGGAGTTCGGCCAGTCGGCGCGCTCGGCGATGTCCCGTTCGTTGCTCTCCGCGCTGAAGACGCCTTCCTCGAAGCGGTTCTCCACGACCCGCATCAGCGCGGAGCCGCAGTGCGCGATCACATGCCGCACGGTCCAGCCGGGGCAGCAGGTGCGCAGCGCGAACGCGCCGTCGGGCGCGGACCTCAACAGCGGGATCAGGGCGTCGCGTTCGGTACGCAGAAGGCGTCCGGCGCGCTCGGGCTCGTATGTCTCTTCGGGTGTGCTCGTCGTCATGACGGAAGCCAATCGCTCCTGGCCGCGCATGGCAACGGGCGGGCTGGAATCATCCGGCCCGCCCGAAGACGTACAGGCTGCGCCCGAAGCCGTACCAGCCCCGCCCGAAGACGTACCAGCCCCGTCCGAAGCCGTCTCAAGCCCGTCCGGCGCATGAGGACGAGTCCGGCGAAGCCGACGGTCGACGCCCACCGCGCTACGCGTCCACCGACTCCGCCGCCGCCCCCTTCACCCGCGCCGACTCCCCCCCGCATCACCAGCAGCGTGATCACACCGCCCAGCGCCGCGAGGACCGCCGCGCCGGTGAACGCCGCGCTGAACCCGTCCGTCAGCGCGGGAAGGTTCCCCAGCTCGCCCGCGCCTGCGAGGTCGCCGGCGCCGTGAGCGCCGCCAGGCCGAGCGCGGAGCCCACCTGGTACGTGGTGTTGACGATGCCGGAGGCGAGTCCGGCCTGCTCCTGCGGGGCGCCGGACACGGCGGCCATCATCGCCGGTATGCAGGCGAGGGACATGCCGAGCGCGGCGACCAGCGAGGCGGGCAGCACGTCGATGACGAACGAACCGGTCGGGCCGACCTGCGCGAGCCACAGCAGTCCGAGCGCGAGGACGAGGAGCCCGGCGATTCTCTCCAGAGAGCCCAACCGGCTGGATACCCCAGGGGGATACCGGTCGCAGAGGAAGCCAGCATACCCCTGGGGGGTAGGCAAGGGATACGCTCCCCACATGGCCGACCACCACCACGCCAAGGACCTCCGAGCCCGCTGGCTGCGGACGCTGCTGCGCGCACGGGACACCGACGAGTGCGTCTATGACCCCTACCGGTTCGCCGACAGCCTTCTCGCCCGCTGGGCCGAGCCCCAGCGGCGCTACCACACCGTCGACCACCTGACGGCGGTGCTCGACCACATCGACGTCCTTGAGGGCCACGCCGACGACCCCGAGCTGGTGCGGCTCGCGGCCTGGTTCCACGACGCGGTGTACGCGCCCGACCGCTCCGAGAACGAGGAGCGCTCGGCCCGGCTGGCCGAACGCGCCCTTCCCGAGGCGGGCCTCGCGGCGGACCGGACGGCGGAGGTGGCCCGCCTCGTCCGCCTCACCGTCACCCACGACCCCGCCGAGGGCGACCGCAACGGCGAGGTGCTGTGCGACGCCGATCTCGCGATCCTCGCGGCGGCCCCGGACGCGTACGCCGCCTACGCCGCCGCCGTCCGCGAGGAGTACGCCTTCGTGCCGGACGAGGCGTTCCGCGCGGGCCGCGCGGACGTCCTGCGGCACCTCCTCGCACTGCCCCGCCTGTTCAGGACACCGCACGGCGCGGCCGAATGGGAGACGGCGGCCCGCGAGAACCTCACGACGGAACTGGCGCTGCTGGACGCCTGAGACGACCCGGGAACCCAGGAATGCCGACGCCCCCCGCGGCGTTGCAGATGATCATGCCGACTCCTGACCAGACAGCACAGCCGGACGCCGGTCCCTCCCCCACGCCTCCCCGAATACCCACGCCCGCGGCCACGGGCACGGCGGCGCCCACCCGCATGCCCACCCGCATGCCCGTCGCCGTCTACATGCTCGGCCTCGCCGTCTTCGCCCTCGGCACGAGCGAGTTCATGCTCTCCGGGCTGCTGCCGCCCATCGCCGACGACATGCACGTCTCGATCCCCCGCGCGGGCCTGCTCATCTCCGCCTTCGCGATCGGCATGGTCATCGGCGCCCCGCTGCTCGCCGTGGCGACGCTGCGCCTGCCGCGGCGCACCACCCTCATCGCGCTCATCACGGTCTTCGGCCTCGGCCAGGTCGCCGGCGCCCTCGCGCCTTCGTACGAGATCCTCTTCGCGTCCCGCGTGGTCAGCGCCCTGGCCTGCGCCGGGTTCTGGGCGGTCGGCGCGGCCGTGGCGATCGCGATGGTCGACTTCGGGCAGCGCGCCCGCGCCATGGCGGTGATGATCGGTGGCCTGTCCATCGCGAACGTCCTCGGCGTCCCGGCCGGCGCCTTCCTCGGCGAGCACTTCGGCTGGCGCTCCGCTTTCTGGGCGGTCGGCGCGGCCTCAGCGGTCGCGCTCGTCGGCGTCCTCACGCTGATCCCGCGCATCCCGCTGCCCGCCGAGAAGCCGCGGCTCAAGAAGGAGGTCGCGATCTACGCCGACCGCCAGGTCTGGCTCTCGGTCACGATCACCGCGCTCGCCGCGGGCGGCGTCTTCTGCGCCTTCTCCTACCTCTCCCCGCTCCTGACGGACGTGGCGGGCCTTTCCGAGGGCTGGGTCCCGTCGGTCCTCGGCCTCTTCGGTGCGGGCGCCCTGGTCGGCACGACGATCGGCGGCCGGGTCGCGGACGCGCACCTCTTCGGGGTGCTGCTCAGCGGCATCGCGGCGTCCACGGTCTTCCTCGTCGCGCTGGCGCTGTTCGCGGCGACCCCGGCGGCGGCGATCACCCTGTCGTTCCTCCTCGGGGTCAGCGCGTTCTACACGGCCCCGGCCCTGAACGCCCGCATGTTCAACGTCGCGGGGGCGGCCCCGACCCTGGCGGGCGCGACGACGACGGCGGCGTTCAACCTCGGCAACACCGGCGGCCCCTGGCTCGGCGGCACGGTCATCGACCTCGACTTCGGCTACGCGTCCACGGCGTGGGCGGGCGCGGCCATGACGGCGACGGCGATCGCGGCGGTGGCGGTGTCGCTGCGCCTGCACCGCAGGGCCCCGAGCCGCGTGGTGACGGCTTCGCCCACGACCGAGGCCCAGACCACGTCAGCCGCCCCACAGACCATCACGCCGGGCGCCCCATAGACCATCCCGCCGGGCGCCCCATAGACCATTACGCCAGGCGCCCCATGGACCATCACGCCGGCCGCCCCTTGGGCCTGCGCAGCCCCGCCCCCGTCAGCCTGCGCACCAGCTCCTTCGACCCGACCTCGACGGCCCCCGCACGCACCGCGTCCTCGTACCGGTCCGAGGGGATGTCGTAGTGGTCGCGTTCGAAGGCGCGCCGCGGCGCGCCGATGGCGGCGGCGAAGGCGTGCAGTTCCTCGTAACTGTCGTCGCTGACCAGGTGGGACCACATGCGGCCGTGGCCGGGCCAGGTCGGCGGGTCGATGTAGAGGGTCATGTCAGTTGGCCGACGGCGGCCACGACGACGCCCGCCTTGCCGCACACCCAGTGCGGGTCGGGCCCCAGCTCCGGTTCGACGTCGAGGGCGTGCGGGTCGCCCGAGCCGCACACGGGGCACAGCGGCCAGCGTCCGTAGCGCTCAAGCAGGGCGTCCTGTACGTCCTGGGCGACGAGCCCGGCGACGTACGAGATGCCCTCGGGCCACTGCTCGACCCACCAGCGGCGGTGCGCCACCGACTTCTCGACGAGCGAGACGACCTCGGCCTCGGCGACCTCGCGGGCGACGAGGTCGGCGAGAACGAGTGCGCGAGCGGCGTGCAGCGCCTGCTCCAGGGGGTCGATCGTGTCCATGGAGCCATTGTCACCCGACGCGGAGCTCACGCAGCCTTGACCGCCCCCGCCCGTGAAAATACCTTTCAGGTGTGACCAATGAAGTGAAGGAAATTTTCGCGGGCACCGCTCCCCCGGCCCCCGCCGCCCTCGCGGCCAAGGTCCGGACCCTCGCCCCGTCGATGACCCGCTCCATGCAGCGCGTCGCCGAGGCCGTCGCCGGCGACCCCGCGGGATGCGCCGCCCTCACGGTCACCGGCCTCGCCGAGCTCACCGGCACCAGCGAGGCCACGGTGGTCCGCACCGCCCGCCTCCTCGGCTACCCCGGCTACCGCGACCTGCGCCTCGCGCTCGCGGGCCTCGCCGCCCAGCAGCAGTCGGGCCGGGCGCCCGCCGTCACCGCGGACATCGCCGTGGACGACCCCCTGGCAGACGTCGTCGCCAAGCTCGCCTACGACGAGCAGCAGACCCTCGCCGACACCGCCGCCGCGCTCGACATGGTGCAGCTCGGCGCCGCCGTGGCCGCGCTCGCGACCGCGCCCCGCGTGGAGATCTACGGCGTCGCCGCCTCGGGCCTCGTCGCCCAGGACCTGGCCCAGAAACTCCTGCGCATCGGCCACATCGCGCACGCCCACTCCGACCCGCATCTCGCCGTCACCAACGCCGTGACGCTGCGCGCGAAGGACGTCGCCATCGCGATCACCCACTCCGGTTCCACGGGTGACGTCATCGAGCCGCTGCGGGTCGCCTTCGAGCACGGCGCGACCACGGTCGCGATCACCGGCCGCCCCGACGGGGCCGTCTCGCAGTACGCCGACCACATACTGACCACCTCGACGGCGCGCGAGAGCGAGCTGAGGCCCGCCGCCATGTCGTCCCGTACGAGCCAACTCCTCGTCGTGGACTGCCTGTTCGTCGGTGTCGCGCAGCGGACGTACGAGACGGCCGCGCCCGCGCTCGCCGCGTCCTACGAAGCCCTCGCGCACCGCCACAGCCCGCGCGGCGGCACCAACCGCTGAACCGTTTCGCTCTGCCAACCCCCCACCGGATACGAAAGAGCCGCCACCACCATGACCTCCACCGAAGACTACGAAGACTACGGAGAGCTCCGCGCCCAGCTGGCCACCCTCACCACCGAGGCGTTCCGGCCCGAGCTGTCCGAGATCGACCGGCTGGACACCCTGGAGATCGCGCGGATCATGAACGGCGAGGACGCGACCGTCCCCGCGGCCGTGGCGGAGCGACTGCCCGCCATCGCCGCCGCGATCGACGCCACCGCCGAACGCATGGCGGGCGGCGGCCGCCTGATCTACGCGGGCGCGGGCACGGCGGGCCGCCTCGGCGTGCTCGACGCCTCCGAGTGCCCGCCCACCTTCAACACCGACCCGGGCGAGGTCGTCGGCCTCATCGCCGGTGGCCCGAGCGCGATGGTCGAGGCGGTCGAGGGCGCCGAGGACAGCAAGGAACTCGCCGCGAAGGACCTGGACGGCCTGCGCCTCACGGCGGCCGACGTGGTCGTCGGCGTCTCGGCGTCGGGCCGCACCCCGTACGCGATCGGCGCGGTCGAGCACGCCCGTACGCGCTACGGTGCCCTCACCATCGGCCTGTCCTGCAACGCGGACAGCGCGCTCGCGGCAGCCGCCGAGCACGGCATCGAGATCGTCGTCGGCCCCGAACTCCTCACCGGCTCCACCCGGTTGAAGGCGGGCACGGCCCAGAAGCTCGTCCTCAACATGATCTCGACGATCACCATGATCCGTCTCGGCAAGACGTACGGGAACCTCATGGTGGACGTCCGCGCGTCGAACGAGAAGCTGCGCGCCCGCTCCCGCCGCATCGTCGCCCTCGCCACGGGCGCCGCCGACGACGAGATCGAGGCCGCCCTCGCCGCGACGGACGGCGAAGTGAAGAACGCGATCCTCGTCGTCCTTACCGGAGTTGACGCCCGCACGGCGACGGACCTCCTCATCACGTCGGGCGGCCACCTGCGCGCGGCGCTGGAACACTCCCGTACCCGCTGACTCACTCCGAGGACGGGGGCGCACCAATTCGCGCTCGCGCACGGGAAATTGTTCGCTCCACTCGCACGCGACGGGCCGTACGCCGTCGCAGGACTCATCACCGGCCGCACGCGGCAAATGCTTCCGGCACTCTCGCTCGAACGGGTGAGGTCCGTGTGTACCCGAATGGCCCAGCGGAAGAACCACGGTGACAACCAGTCACTCTCGCACACCGCGAGTGACTGGACCGCATCCTTCCCACGAAAGGGCCTCCCATGAGGATTCCCGCACGCACCATCACCGTCTTCGCAGTGGCGATGCTCACCGCCCTGCCACTGACCCAGGCCCAGGCCGACCCCGAAGCAGCGCCTGCGGTGGAACGGCCCATCGGCAAGAACCTGGTCAAGAACGGCAGCTTCGACCAGCCCGCCGTCACCCGGGAGCAGCGGTACAAGCCGGTCAACTCGAACAACGACTCGCAGATCAGTCCCTGGCGCGTCAGCACCGAAGGGGACCTGCACATCTTCTCCAAACAGGAAGCCGGCCACCCCGACAACCTCCAGGCCGCGAACATCACCGGCAACAGGAAGGTCACCGTCGAGCAGAGCATCCCGGACACCGAACAGGGCAGGCGCTACCAGCTCACCTGGATGGAGCGCACCGAGACATGGGAAGGCTGCGACCGCAAGCCCGCCCGCAACCAGAGCTACGAAGTCGCCGTGACGGGCACGCGCACCAAGTACTACACCCCCACGGGCAAGTGGCTGGCGCCCGACCCCAAGACCATCGACTTCGAGGCCGAGGGAGACACGAAGATCGCGTTCATCTCCCAGTCCGACGACAACGTGGACCCGGCACACTGCGGCGCGCTGATCACCAAGGTGTCCCTGCGCGAGCTGTCCTCCGGCACGAGCAGCAGCTGACCCGAACCCGTACCGGTGGGGCGCGCCACTCACCGAAGCGCGCCCCACCCCCACCCGGAACGAGGCATCTCCATGAAACGCACCCTCACCGCGGCCCTGCTCGCCGTGGCGGCCTTGCTCGCGAACCCGGCCGCGGCGGCCGAACCCCTGCTGAGGAACGGCGACTTCGCCAGCCCGGCCGTCCCCGCCGGCCAGTACCAGCGCATCACCAGCGCCGGCGGCCTGCCCGGCTGGTCCGTCGACCGCGGGGACATCGACCTCTACAGCGCCGAGCTGGCCCACCTGGACGGCGCGCAGGCGGCGAACCTCAACGGCTCACGCAACGGCTCCATCCACCAGAGCGTGGCCCTCGAACCCGGCCAGACCTACGAACTCACGTGGTACGACGCGCCGGACACCTGGCCCGGTGCGCCCCAGAGCCCCGGCGCCCACGACCCCGAGAAGGAAAGCTGCCTGGACAAGAACGCCACCGACCAGGAGTACGAGGTCGGCGTCAACCAGGCCCGCCCGGTCACCCACCGTCCCACGGGCACGGGGCACCGCCCCGAATGGCAGGCCCAGAGCCATGTCTTCACGGCGGAGGAGGGGGACACCTCCATCCGGTTCGACTCACAGGCCGACCCCCAGACCCTGCCGCACTGCGGTCCGCAGATCAGCCGCGTGACCCTCACCCCGCTCCCCTGACCCCGCACACCGAGGGGCGCCGCCGCTCACGGCAGCCGCCCTTCCCGGTTGACCTGCCGCACCTTCTCGCGCAGCACCTCGCCCGCCGGGGCCGCCCCCACAGCCCCCGGCGGGCAGGCCCATTCCCGGCCGCCGCCCAGCGGCCGCAGCTGTACGAGGCCGCCCTCGCAGCCCATGACCTGCCCGACACTGCCGTCCCGGAAGTCGATGGCGTACGTCCCCGCCTCCGGCACGCCCGGGTCCTCACTCACCGCGCGGCCCCTCCAGTACGCAGGCCAGCCGCAGCGCCGTGTCGAGATTGCAGCGCCCCAGCTCGACCAGGGGCAGAGCTTCGTTCGCCACGCTCAGCGGGTCCACCCGCAGCGACGGCAGCGTGACCCCGGCCCTTTCCAGCCCCGCCTTCAACTGCCGTACGGCTTCCTCCGCCGCCCGCAACCGTTCCTCCGCCGTCAGCGCCATGGGCTCCGCCTTTCTACCGAGTGTCGTCGTTACGTCACCTAGCGTGGCCGGTCCTGCGTAGGCTGAAAAGCGCAGCCGACCCAACAAAAGCCACTGCGCGGTGGAGGAGTTGCCCATGACCCGCCCCAAGGACCTCGACCCCTCATCCAACCCGCGAGCGTTCCTGGGCGCGGAGTTGCGCCACGCGCGGGAACGGGCCGGCCTCAGCCAGGAAGCCCTGGGGTCACCGCTGTTCGTGAGCGGCACGTTCATCGGCCAACTGGAGTCCGGTACGCGCCGGATGCACCTGGAGTACGCGCGCCACTTCGACGAGACCCTCGGCACGGAGGACTTCTTCACCCGCAACTGCGGGGCGCTCGCGAAGTCGAAGTACCCCGATCACTTCGCGGAGGCGGCGGAGGCGGAGGCGGAAGCGACGGCGATCAGGGAGTACGCACCGCTGCTGATCCCTGGGCTGTTGCAGACCCCGGGCTACGCGCGGGCCGTTTTCCGCGCGTATCAGCCGACAGCGACAGAGGACGTGATCGACGAGCTGGTGACCGCCCGGCTGGAACGAACACTTCTCCTGGACGACCCAACAACCCCGTTGTTGTGGACGGTGTTTGACGAAGCTGTACTACGTCGAAGGGTCGGTGGCGCGGCCGTGATGGCCGAGGCCTTGCTGCACGTTGCGGCATTGGCACAGAGGTGCAGGATCATCGTGCAGGTACTGCCGTTCACGGCGGGCGCGCACATGTCCATGGGCGGCACGCTCAAGCTGATGAAGTTCGCCGATGCGCCCCCACTCGCCTTTGTGGACGGCCTCGGCATGGGACGACTGGAAGACGATCCGGCCATCGTCGCCCAGCACGAACTGACCTACGATTTGGTAGGGGCCAGCGCACTGTCACCACAAGAATCCCTGGCCCTGATCCGTTCAGTGGCAGAGGATTACGCCCATGAGGAACATCCCTGAGCACGACCTGACTACGGCAACTTGGCACAAGTCCAGCTACAGCGCGGGCGACGGCGGGAACTGCCTGGAGATCGCCCGCTGGCGCAAGTCCACCCACAGCGGCGGCAGCGGCAGTGACTGCCTCGAAGTCGCCGACGGAAACCCGGCCGTCATCCCCGTCCGCGACTCCAAGAACCCCCAAGGCCCCAAGCTCGTGTTCCGCACAGCGAGCTGGTCCACGTTCGTCACACACCTCAAGGACGCCTGACCATGGACCTGAGCGGCGCGACCTGGCACAAGTCCAGCTACAGCGCGGGTGACGGCGGCGAATGCCTGGAGATCGCCCGCTGGCGCAAGTCCACACACAGCGGCGGGGACGGCGGCGACTGCCTCGAAGTAGCCGACGGCAACCCCACCGTCATCCCCGTCCGCGACTCCAAGAACCCCCAAGGCCCGAAGCTCGTGTTCCGCACAGCTCCCTGGTCCGCGTTCGTCGCGCACCTCAAGAAAAACTGACCCCGAAGCTCAAGCCACAAGCCCCGAGCGCTGCTTCTACGGAACGGGAGGCGGGTCTCAACCCGCCCTCCCTCCCCTGGAGTTGACATGATCGCGGACTTTCCGCGTTCGGCTTGCCACGCACCGTGACGACGCTCTAGCGTGCCCACATAACGAACAACCCCCGCCAGGTGCGCCAACACCTGCGGGGGTTTGACCACGAGATCGAATCGAGCCTTCGACCCATGGCTGACGCCCAGCTTAGTACTGCCCCCTGCGCCGCGCACGTGACCCCGCCCACGACCCCGCACCCGATGGCCAGTCCGGGTTACGGAAAGCGTTCGACGCCCGGTCAACCGCCCCGAACCAACCACGACTTCGCGCACCTCCCGCCCCGCGAGGCGGCCATCGCCGCCTACGTCGACCGGCTCCCCGACGGCGCCGACATCTCCGTGAAGACCCTGGCCAAAGAGCTGCCGTACGGACAGTGCGCCCTGCGCACGGCGTTGAACAGAATCCAGGCGGCGGGCCACCTGCGGCGCGGCAGGGAACACGTGCGCGGCACCGGCAGCGCCCGCTGGATCACCCGAACGTGGTTCTCCCGTACCGCGAGGGACGACGACTGGTGGACGGCGTTCACGCGGGGCGGCGTACCGGAGGAGGCCGAGCCGGACCGGCCCCGGCAACGGCCCACCCGCAGCCGTGCCTTCATCCTGCTGGCGGCGCTGGGCAGGACCGCGCCCGCGCTGTCCCTCTCGTACATCGACTGCGTACGCCTCGAACCGCAGGTCACGCAGTGGTTCGCGCGCGGCGCCACCGAGCCGGACATCCTGCGCGCCCTCACCGCCGGCCTCCCCACCCCCATCCACAGCCCGGCGGCCCTGGTCCGCAGCCGCCTGACCTCCAAGCTGCCCCCGGAACCCCCGCCGCCCCGCGCCACCCTCCGCATCCTGGAATGCGCCCACTGCGGAGCCCCCGGCCGCCCCGAGGCCCTGCCGGGCGGCCTCTGCGGCCCCTGCCGAGGCGAACCGGCACCGGGCGGCACAGCGCCCCTGACACCCGAGGCCGTCCGCGCCCACGCGACGGCGGCCCGTGCCGCCGCCAACGTTCCACAGCAAAGAACACACACATGACCTCTCCAACGGTCCGACGACATAGGTCCGGGGCACGATGGAAGGGAGGAGGCACCACCATGACCCCTGGCACCGATGAACGCCCGCAGATGTCCGTCGAAGAGTTCGAGGAGCTGGCCCGCCGCGCTCCCGAGACCGTGTCGCTCGAATTCCTCGGCGGCAGGGTGTCCGTCAAGCACGGTCCGATCTACGTCGAGGACTTCGAGGAACTCGCCCGCGTGGCCCCCGAAACGGTCACGCTCGAACTGATCAACGGAAAGCTAGAGGTCAAGCCCGTGCCGGACGGTGACCACGGCGAGATCATCATGTGGCTGCTGCGCCAATGCATGATGCAGCGACCCGAACTCGCCCTGTACCCCGAACAGGGCTTGCGCATCGACACTTACCGAAAGGGTTGCATCAAGCCCGACGGGGCCCTGGCACCCGTCGGCTACTTCGCCGGGCAGGACGAGTGGGCGTCCCCCGAAGGCGTCCTGATGACGGCCGAGGTCACGTCCGGCGACCGCGACACCGAACGCCGCGACCGCCAGGAGAAGCCGCGCGCCTACGCCTATGCCGGTATCCCCGTCTACCTCCTCATCGACCGCGAAAACGACACCGTGGTCGTCCACAGCGCCCCCCGGAACGGCGTCTACCAGAACCGCCGCCCGTACCACTACGGCTCCACGGTCCGCCTCCCCTCCCCCGTCGCCATCACCCTCGAAACCGAGAAGCTGAAGGACTACACCGCCTGACCCCACGGCCACGCTCCCCCGGGGGAAACGCCTAACGTACACATTCCTGTACGTACAGGATCCCGTACGTCATGAAGGAGTCACCATGCGCACGATGACCGCCACCGAATCCCGCGCCAAGTACGCCGAGACGCTCAACGCGGTGGTGGACGACCGCGAAGAGGTGGTAGTGACCCGTGCGGGGCACGAACCGGTGGTGATCGTCGCGCTCTCGGAGTACGAGTCCCTGAAGGAGACGGCGTACCTCCTGCGCAGCCCGGAGAACGCGCGGCGCATTCTGGCCGCCATCGAGGACTTGGAGAACGGCGGCGGCACGGTCAGGGAGCTGCTCGATTGAAGCTCGTCTGGCAAGAGAAGGCCTGATCCGACTACGTCCGGTGGCAGGAGCAGGACCGCAAGGTACTGAAGCGCATCAACACTCTCCTCCAGGACATCGCCCGCAACGGTCCCGACGAGGGCACCGGCAAACCGGAGCCCCTGAAGCCCGGCTTCCGGGGCTACTGGTCCCGCCGCATCACCGACGAGCACCGGCTCGTCTACAAGGTCGTCGAGGACGAGGTCCGCGTCGCGGCCTGCCGCTATCACTACGAACGCTGAAGTGTCCGCGCCGACAACGCCCGAGGGCGGCACCCCTTCCTGAGAAGGAGTGCCGCCCTCGGGACGCGAACGTCAGGACAGTGATCAACCAGAGGTCGATCAGAAGTCCATGTCACCGCCCGGCATGCCGCCGCCGGCCGGGGCAGCGCCCGCCTTCTCCGGCTTGTCGGCGATGACGGCCTCGGTGGTGAGGAACAGCGCGGCGATCGACGCGGCGTTCTGCAGGGCGGAGCGCGTGACCTTCGCCGGGTCGAGGATGCCCTCGGCGATCATGTCGACGTACTCACCCGTCGCGGCGTTCAGGCCGTGGCCGACCGTAAGGTTCCGCACCTTCTCGACGACGACGCCGCCCTCAAGGCCGGCGTTGACGGCGATCTGCTTCAGCGGGGCCTCAAGGGCCAGCTTCACAGCGGCGGCACCGGTGGCCTCGTCGCCCTCCAGCTCCAGCTTTTCGAAGACCTGGGTGGCCTGGAGCAGGGCCACGCCGCCACCGGCGACGATGCCCTCCTCGACGGCCGCCTTCGCGTTGCGAACGGCGTCCTCGATGCGGTGCTTGCGCTCCTTGAGCTCGACCTCGGTCGCGGCACCGGCCTTGATGACCGCAACACCGCCGGCGAGCTTCGCCAGGCGCTCCTGCAGCTTCTCGCGGTCGTAGTCGCTGTCCGAGTTCTCGATCTCGGCGCGGATCTGGTTGACGCGGCCCTGGACCTGGTCGCTGTCACCGGCGCCGTCGACGATGGTCGTCTCGTCCTTGGTGATGACGACCTTGCGGGCGCGGCCGAGCAGGTCGAGACCGGCGTTCTCCAGCTTGAGGCCGACCTCCTCGGAGATGACGGTGCCACCGGTGAGGATGGCGATGTCGCCGAGCATGGCCTTGCGGCGGTCACCGAAGCCCGGGGCCTTGACGGCGACGGACTTGAAGGTGCCACGGATCTTGTTGACGACCAGGGTCGACAGGGCCTCGCCCTCGACGTCCTCCGCGATGATCAGCAGCGGCTTGCCCGACTGCATGACCTTCTCCAGCAGCGGAAGGAGGTCCTTCACGTTGGAGATCTTGGAGTTGACGATCAGGATGTACGGGTCGTCGAGCGACGCCTCCATACGCTCCATGTCGGTGGCGAAGTACGCCGAGATGTAGCCCTTGTCGAAGCGCATACCCTCGGTGAGCTCCAGCTCCAGACCGAAGGTCTGGGACTCCTCGACGGTGATGACGCCTTCCTTGCCGACCTTGTCCATGGCCTCGGCGATGAGCTCGCCGATCTGGGTGTCGGCGGCGGAGATGGAGGCCGTCGAAGCGATCTGCTCCTTGGTCTCGACATCCTTCGCCTGCTCAAGGAGCGCACCGGAGACGGCCTCGACGGCCTTCTCGATGCCGCGCTTCAGAGCCATCGGGTTGGCACCGGCGGCCACGTTGCGCAGACCCTCGCGCACCAGGGCCTGGGCCAGGACGGTCGCGGTCGTCGTGCCGTCACCGGCGACGTCGTCCGTCTTCTTCGCGACCTCCTTGACCAGCTCGGCGCCGATCTTCTCGTACGGGTCCTCGAGCTCGATCTCCTTGGCGATGGAAACACCATCGTTGGTGATCGTGGGGGCGCCCCACTTCTTCTCGAGGACGACGTTGCGACCCTTGGGGCCCAGGGTCACCTTGACGGCGTCGGCGAGCTGGTTCATGCCGCGCTCGAGGCCGCGCCGTGCCTCCTCGTCGAACGCGATGATCTTGGCCATGTGAAGTGGTCCTCCCGGACAGGGGTGGAAACGCAAACGGACCGTGCTGGTGCCCGCGACGGACGGACTGCGCACCGTGTGGTTCCTTGCCCCACGCGGCCCGCGGACCTCACCGACCCGATCCAAGTTCTGTCACTCTCACTGGGAGAGTGCTAAGCCCAATGATTAGCACTCGACCCCTGCGAGTGCAAGCGCCTCTCCCGGATCCGGGGGGCGCGATCCGGACCCACCCGCCCCTACCCGCGGGCGCGCCCGTCCCTACCCGCGGGCGCGCGGGCGCACACGAGGGGCCCGTACCCCAGTGGGATACGGACCCCTCGCGATGCTTGCTTCGGTGGTCGATCGCGCCGAGCTAGACGGCGAGCTTGACCATGTCCGCCTGTGGACCCTTCTGGCCCTGCGAGATCTCGAACTCGACTCGCTGACCTTCTTCAAGGGTGCGGTAGCCGTCCATCTGGATCGCGCTGTAGTGGACGAAAACATCCGCACCACCGTCGACCGCGATGAAGCCGTACCCCTTCTCCGCGTTGAACCACTTGACGGTGCCCTGAGCCATGCCTAACTCCCCTATTACTGGCCCTTGCACAGGACCGCACTTCGCGGACCCGGGTCAGACCTCACCCGCCAATGGATGGGGGTGTGCGCCGGAACGCGTCGACCGCCGCTGAATGTATCTGTCCAACTGCCCTCTGCAACAGGTCAATCGGACGAGAATTCTGGGCATGCCGGATCGGCGATATACGGAGTGTCCACCAGGATTCAGGGCAAGTCGGGCCCGACAAATGCCACGAAGGGCTCAAAAGGGCGGCTCGCTTTGGCTGCTTCTTGTCGGCTCCGGGCCGACTTCGTATATGCGCTCGGCACAAACGGCGAAACAGGATTCCCAACTGTACCGCGCTCAACCATGCAGAATTGCCCCCTCCGTTTGTCAGCGGGAGAGGGCAATTCAGGTTACGCAGGGAAGTTGCAGAAACGGATCACCAGCACATCAGCAGCAGATCACCGGCAGATCATCCGCCGGCGACCGCCGGAATGATCGACACGCCCGCGCCGTCCGGGGTGGCCGTCTCCAGGCCCTGCTCGAAGCGGACGTCGTCGTCGTTGACGTACACGTTCACGAAGCGGCGCAGCTTGCCCTGGTCGTCCAGGACGCGGGCGGCGATGCCGGTGTGGTTCTTCTCCAGGTCGGCGATGACCTCCCCGAGGGTCGCCCCCTCGGCGGCCACCTCGGCCTGCCCGCCGGTGTAGGTACGAAGGATGGTGGGAATCCGGACGTTGACGCTCATGGGGTTCACCTCTGGGATACGTGGAGTGGGCGCCCCTGGAAGGGGCGCGGGGAACTGCGCGACCAGCCACGACGGCCCCGCAGCCGGAAAGGAGAGCTCAGGCCCTACGGCGGCTAACCGGCCAAGCCCGCGGAGCGGAACGCCTCAAGGCTCGGCTTGATCGTCGCGGTGGCCTGCGAGGTCTCGGCGACGGCGTCCAGCGTCTTCAGGCCGTCCCCGGTGTTCAGCACCACCGTGGTGAGCGCCGGGTCGATGAGCCCCGCCTCGATCAGCTTCTTCGTGACGCCCACCGTGACACCTCCGGCGGTCTCCGCGAAGATGCCTTCGGTCCGCGCCAGGAGCTTGATGGCGTCGACGACCTGCTCGTCGTTCACGTCCTCCACCGCCCCGCCCGTGCGGCGCGCGATGTCGAGCACGTACGGCCCGTCGGCGGGGTTGCCGATGGCCAGCGACTTGGCGATGGTGTTCGGCTTCTGGGGGCGCACCACGTCGTGACCGGCCTTGAAGGCGGCCGAGACCGGCGAACACCCCTCCGCCTGCGCACCGAAGATCTTGTAGGGCTTGTCCGCCACGAGACCGAGCGCGATCAGCTCCTTCAGACCCTTGTCGATCTTCGTGAGCTGCGACCCGGAGGCGATCGGGATGACGAGCTGGTCGGGCAGCTCCCACCCCAGCTGCTCGCAGATCTCGTACGCGAGGGTCTTGGAGCCCTCGCCGTAGTACGGCCGGAGGTTGACGTTGACGAAGCCCCAGCCCTCGCCCAGCGGGTCGCCGATCAGTTCGGAGCAGAAGCGGTTCACGTCGTCGTAGTTGCCCTCGATGCCGACGAGCTCGCCGCCGTAGACCGCGGCCATGACGACCTTGCCCTGCTCCAGGTCGTGCGGGATGAACACGCAGGAGCGGAAGCCCGCGCGGGCGGCGGCGGCGCCGACGGCGCCCGCGAGGTTGCCGGTGGAGGAGCAGGAGAGCGTGGTGAAGCCGAAGGCCCTGGCCGCCTCCAGCGCCTGCGCGACGACACGGTCCTTGAAGGAGTGCGTGGGGTTGCCGGAGTCGTCCTTGACGAACAACTTGCCCTGTTCGACGCCGAGTTCCCGCGCGAGGTTGTCGGCCTTGACGAGCTTGGTCCAGCCGGGGTTGAGGTTCGGCTTGTCGGCGACGTCGGCGGGGACGGGGAGCAGCGGGGCGTAACGCCAGATGTTGGCGGGTCCGGCCTCGATGCGCTCGCGGAGGGCTTCCGGGTCGCCGAGGGGCAGGTCGTACGCGACTTCGAGGGGGCCGAAACACTCGGCGCAGGCGAAGATCGGGCCCAGCGGGAAGCGGGTGCCGCACTCACGGCACGAGAGGCCGGACGCGGGGCCGAGGTCGACGGAAGGGGTGGTGCGTTCGGTGGCGACAGTCTGCACAGCCATGGAGGCGAGGCCCTTTCTCCTCATCTTCCTCGCGACGCATCTCGCCGCGAGACGGAATTGGCACCTTCCCCACCGTGACCTCGCGGTCGGCGGGAGGGTTGCCGGGGCTTCAACGGGCCGTATCCCTCTGCCCCTCTGGATGAGCGGTATTCGATTGTGGGTTTCAGTTGTAGATCATGCTGCGGCGACCCCGACATGCGATGGTCACCGGCGTTGTTCAAGACTGTAACCGAAGCCCTGGACCCTTGAGATAGTCGTCCGAACCGCGAGATGGATCACATATGGGAGGACCCTGACCGTGCTGGAAGAGGTCGAGCGCTGGCTGAACAGGCGTTCCTGGTCGGTCGCCGACCGCCCCTTGGACCGCCTCGTCGCCGCCAAGCGCGCGTCCGGCGCGACGGTGAGCGTCGTGCTGCCCGCCCTCGACGAACAGGAGACGGTCGGCGCGATCGTCGCCGAGATCCGCCGCGCGCTGATGGAGCGCGCCCCGCTCGTCGACGAACTGGTGGTGATCGACTCCGGCTCGTCGGACCGTACGGCCGAGGTGGCCGGCGAGGCCGGCGCCAAGGTCGTCCACCGGGACGAGATCCTGCCGCGGATCGCGCCGCTGCCCGGCAAGGGCGAGGTGCTGTGGCGCTCGCTGCTGGTGACGGGCGGCGACATCGTGGCGTTCGTCGACGCGGACCTGCGGGAGTTCTCCGCCGACTTCGTCTCGGGGATCGTCGGCCCGCTGCTGACCGACCCCGACGTGGCGTTCGTCAAGGCCATGTACGACCGGCCGCTCGGCGAGGCCGCCGGGCAGGGCGGCCGGGTGACGGAGCTGATGGCGCGGCCGCTACTGAACATGCACTGGCCGCGGCTGGCCGGTTTCGTGCAGCCGCTCGGCGGTGAGTACGCGGCCCGCCGGTCCCTCCTGGAGCGGCTGCCGTTCCCCGTCGGGTACGGCGTGGAGCTGGGGCTGCTCGTGGACGCGCTGCACACGGTGGGCCTGGACGCGCTGGCGCAGGTCGACGTCGGGGTGCGCAAGCACCGCCACCAGGACGGGCAGGCGCTCGGGCGGATGGCGGCGGCGATCTACCGGACGGCGCAGGTGCGGCTCGCGCGCGGGCATCTCGTACGGCCCGAGCTGACGCAGTTCGAGCGAGGAGAGGGCGGGTTCACGCCACGCACCCACGCGGTGGACACCGAGGAACGGCCGCCCATGACCGGCGTCGCGGAGTACGCGCACCGACGCGTGGCGTGAGCGGCCGGGACCATACGTTTGCCCGCCGCCCGGACGGGCTACGTTTTGGCACATGGTGTCCGATCCGGCTAAGTCAGCAGCAGCGCAGGTACTCGTCGCGTCCAACCGCGGCCCCGTCTCGTACACAGTGGGGAAGGACGGTGAGCTGACGGCCAAGCGCGGCGGCGGCGGCCTCGTCTCCGGACTGAGCGCCATCGGCGACGAGGCGGACGCTCTGTGGGTGTGCGCGGCGCTCGGCGAGGGCGACCGGGAGGCGGTGCGGCGCGGCGTCGGTGAGCCGGGCGTGCGGATGCTCGACATCGACGCGGGCTCACGCGAGGGCGTGCACGCCGCCGCGTACAACGGCATCGCCAACTCGGTCCTGTGGTTCGTGCACCACATGCTCTACCAGACGCCCCTGGAACCGGTCTTCGGCCCGGAGTTCCGCGCGCAGTGGGAGGCGTACGAGACGTACAACCGCGCGTTCGCCGAGGCGCTGGCGGCCGAGGCGGCGCCCGGCGCGGCGGTCGTCGTGCAGGACTACCACCTCACGCTGGTGCCGGGCATGCTGCGCGAGCTGCGCGAGGACCTGCGGATCGGCCACTTCTCGCACACCCCGTGGGCGCCGGCCGACTACTTCCGGATGCTGCCGGACGACGTGGCCGAACAGGTGCTGCGCGGCATGCTCGGCGCGGACCGCCTCGGGTTCCTGACGGGGCGGTGGGCGGACGCGTTCACGGAGTGCTGTGTGCGCGTGCTCGGCGGCACGTCCGGCACGCGGATCGGGGTGCACGGGCTCGGCGCCGACGCGGACTTCCTGCGGGAGCGCTCGCGGCGCGAGGACGTCGAGGAGCGGATGGCGACGCTGCGGGGGCAGGTGGGCGAGGGCCGCAAGACGATCGTGCGGGTGGACAGGACCGAGCTGTCCAAGAACATCGTGCGCGGCCTGCACGCCTACCGGGAGCTGCTGGAGACCCGCCCCGAGTGGCGCGAGCGGGTCGTCCACGTCGCGTTCGCCTACCCGTCGCGGCAGGACCTCGCGGTGTACCGGGACTACACGGCGGAGGTCTCGCGCGTCGCGGAGCAGATCAACGCGGAGTTCGGTACGCCCGGCTGGACCCCGGTGCTCCTCCACGTCGACGACGACTTCGCCCGCTCGCTCGCGGCGTACCGCCTCGCGGACGTGGCGCTGGTCAACCCCATCCGCGACGGCATGAACCTCGTCGCGAAGGAGGTCCCGGTGGTCTCCGACGAGGGCTGCGCGCTGGTGCTCTCGCGGGAGGCGGGGGCGTACGAGGAGCTGGGTGAGGACGCGCTGGGGGTGAACCCCTACGACATCTCGGCCACGGCGGAGGCGCTGCACGCCGGTCTTTCGATGCCACCCGGCGAGCGCGCCGAACGCACGAAACGCCTCACGGCGGCGGCGACGGCACTGCCCCCGACCCGGTGGTTCCTGGACCAGCTCCACGCCCTGACGGGCGACGCCGCCTAGCCCGCCCCTCCCGCCACTTCGCTGATACGCCACCCGACCATGCCGGCGGCGCCGGACCGACCGGTGGCGTCGAGGCGCAGCTCGTCCCGCGCGCCTGTGGTGCGCGCGGTGGTGGGGACCCCGTCGCAGTCGACGGTGCGGTGCGTGGGGCCCTTCCCGGCGATCGACAGATCGATCCGTCCCTTCCCCGCGCAGGCGACGACGACCTCGTACACCGTGCCCGGCCGCAGCTTCGGCCGGGCATGGATTCCGTCGCCGACGCGTTCGAGTCCGGACTCGACGAACAGGGGATCACTGTCGTCGATCGACTCCGTGCCCAGAGCCTTCCTCACCCGCTCGCCGAACTCCTCATCACCGCCCGCGGACGAACTCCCGGCGGCCGTCGGGCGTGCCCCCCGGCCGGCGCCGTCCGCCCCGCCCCCGTCCTCGGAGCAGCCGGTCAGGACCGCCAGACAGACCACCACGGCCCAGACCCCACCGCCGTATCGGCGCGCGCTCCGCTGGGGCCTCGTCATGAATGCGCCGTCCACATCGCCATCCGGGGGCCTTTCTTGTACGGGCCGTCGCGCTGACGCGGTCCGACAGTGAGCGTCTCGCGCGGTCAGGCCCCGGGCAGGCCGGCGGTGAGGGAGGCGAGCAGGTTCACCACTCCCGCCGGGCCGTCCACCACCAGGTCGGCGCGGTCGGAGAGTTCCGTCACCTCCGCGCTGCCGCTGCACACCAGGAGGCCCGCGACGCCGTCCGCGCGGAGTTTCTCCACCGCGGCGAAGGCGGGGAGGTCGCCCAGGTCGTCGCCCGCGTAGAGCACGGACTCCGCGCCGACCTCGCGCAGGTACGCGGCGAGGGCCACGCCCTTGTCCATGCCCGGGGGGCGCAGTTCGAGGACCATGCGGCCCGGTTCGACGATCAGGCCGTGCCGGGCCGCCAGTTCGGCGAGCGGTGCGCGCAGCGTGTCGTAGGCAGCCTGCGGGTCCTGCGCGCGGCGCGTGTGGACGGCGACGGCGCGGCCCTTCTCCTCGATCCACGTGCCGCGCCACGCGCCGATCGTGTCCAGGAACCCGGGCAGTTCGGCGCGGACGGCCGCGACGCCGGGATGCGCCTCGGCGGCCTGGACGGTGCCGGTGACCGCGTCCCAGCGCTCGGCGCCGTAGTGCCCGAGGACCACCAGCTGTTCCAGGCCGGGCACGCCCGCGAAGCCGCCGTAGCGCACGGCGACGCCCGCCGGGCGGCCCGTGACCACCGCGGCGGACCGCAGGCGCGGGGCGAGGGCGGCGAGCGCGGGCACGGCGTCCGGGTGGGCGCGGGCCTGCTCGGGGTCGGCGACGATCGGGGCGAGCGTGCCGTCGAAGTCGAGGGCCACGACGGCCCGTTCGGGCCGCGCGAGAAACGCGGCGAGACCGTCACGGCCCGCCGCCGTCACGGGCTCCGGCAGTGCGGGACGCCCGTGCCGGTCGGGCTGCGCGTACGTAGGGTCACCCATGGGCCCGACCTTAACCGCGTCAGCGCTCCTCGCGCCGCGACTCCCGCACCCGGCGCAGCCGATTGACCGTAATCGGGTCGTGCGCGAGGGCCCGGGGGTCGTCGAGAAGGGCGTTCAGGAGCTGGTAGTAGCGCACGGGGACCATGCCCAGCTCCTCGCGGACGGCGCGTTCCTTCGCGCCGGGCCCCGGCCAGTCGCGCCGCTCCAGGGCGAGGACGGCACGGTCCCGCTCGGACAGTTCCTCTTCGGTCATGCCGTCACGTTATTCCGCGTCCTCCGCGGTCGCCGCCTTGTTCTGGATCTGGCCGAGGATCATGGACGGGTTGCCGTTCTCGGTGACCGTCTTGCCGATGTTGTTCTTGATGTCGGCCGAGACCTGCGCCCACGACGTCTTGCCCACCGGGTAGAGCTGGGAGGTCGGCAGCTCCTTGAGGAACTTGCCCAGCTCGGTGTGGCCGCGGTCCTTGGACATCTGGTCGAACGCGGAGGTCGTCACGGGCAGGATGTCGTACTCGTTGGAGAAGTCGAGCACGTTCTTCTTGCTGTAGACGAAGTCGAGGAACTTGCCGGCCTCCTTGCGGTGACCGTTCTGCTTGAACGCCATCATCCAGTCGGCGACACCCATCGTGGCCTTCGCCTTGCCGTTGACGCCGGGCGCCGGCACCATGCCGAATTTCACGCCCTTCTTCGCGGCCATCTTCATCAGCGTCGGGTGGCCGTTGAGCATCCCGACCTCCCCGCGCGAGAACGCCGCGAACGCGTCGGCGCGGTTCATCTGACCGGGCGCCTTCGGCCCGGTCAGCCCCTTGCCGACCAGCTCGTCCCGGAGCCAGGCGAACGTCTTGGCGTTCTGCTTGGAGTCGATGTCGTACGAGCCGACGTTGTCGGTGTAACCGCCGCCGCCGCTCAGCATCCACATCAGCGTCTCGGCGGGCGCCTCCTCGGGGCCCAGCGGCAGCGCGTACGGGATCTTCACGCCGCGCGCCTTGAGGGCCTTCGCGGCGGCCTGGAGCTGGCTCCAGCTCTGCGGCGGGGTGAGACCGGCGTCCTTGAAGAGCTTGGTGTTGTAGAAGAGCAGGCGCGTGGAGGAGGCGAACGGCATGCCGTACTGGATGCGCTTGACCTCGCCGGCCTGGGCGAGCGGGGTCATGAAGTCGGCCTGGGTGGCGATGGAGAGCAGTTCGTCGGCCTCGTAGAGCTTGCCCTGCGCGGCGTAGTCGGCGTACGCGCCGATCTGCGCCAGGTCGGGGGCGTCGCCCTTCTTGACCATCTCCTTGACCTCGCGGTCCACGTCGTTCCAGGACAGGACGGTGACGTCGACCTTGATGCCGGGGTTCTCGGCCTCGAAGGCCTTGCTGAGCTTGTCCCAGTACTTCTTGGAACTGTTGGCCGCGGAGTCGCCGTAGTCGGCGGCCACCAGCTTGAGGGTGACGTCGCCGGAGTCGCCGGGACCACCGCAGCCGGCGAGCACGCCCGCCATGCCCAGTGCGGCCACCGCCGCGGTCAGTCCTGTCACGCGCCGCTGCACAGCTGTCCCACCCTCATTGCTTTCGCGTACCGGGGCCGGTGCGCCCCACCGCTGTCGAACTGCGATTTTCCCCCGAGTTTCCCCCGGGTCCGAACACAAGGTCTACACCAGCCCAGTATCACTTGTGCAACGGACGCCCACGGACGCCCACGGGCACCCATTGCAGCCCCGTCCCCGGCCTGCTAAGCACGACACGTTCACGTCCCGCACGACGAGGAGCCTTGCCGCATGTCGCGTACCGCAGCAGAAATAGCCACTCAGCCCGCCTGTTGGCACCGGGCGGCGGAGGCGGCGGCCTCCTTCACGGGGCTGCCGCAGCCGGGTGAGCGGGTCGCCGTCACCGGGTGCGGGACCTCATGGTTCATGGCCATCGCGTACGCGGCGCTGCGCGAGGCGGCGGGACAGGGCGAGACGGACGCCTTCGCCTCCTCGGAGTTCCCGGCCGGGCGGCGCTACGACCGGGTGGTCGCGATCACCCGCTCCGGTACGACGACGGAGGTGCTTGAGCTGCTCGGGCGGCTCAAGGGCTCGGTCCCGACGCTCGCGCTGACCGCCGACCCGAAGACCCCGGTCATGGACGCGGCCGACACCGTGGCGGTCCTGGACTGGGCGGACGAGGAGTCGGTCGTCCAGACGCGCTTCGCGACGACCGCGCTCGCCTTCCTGCGGGCCGGGCTCGGTGACGTGCCCGGCGTGAAGCCGGTGGCCGAGGCGGCGGTCGACGCGGAGCTCGCGGTGACGGAGCCGCTGCCGGCGGCGGTGCTCGGGGCGGAGCAGTGGACGTTCCTGGGGCGCGGCTGGACGTACGGTCTCGCGCTGGAGGCGGCGCTGAAGATGCGGGAGGCGGCGGGGGCGTGGACGGAGGCGTACCCGGCGATGGAGTACCGCCACGGGCCGATCTCCATCACGGGCCCCGGCCGCGTGGCGTGGATGTTCGGCACGCTGCCGGAGGGTCTCGCCGGTGACGTGGCCCGGGTCGGCGGCGAACTCGTCGCCCGCCAGGACGCGGACCCACTGGCCGACCTGATCCGCGCCCAGCGCCTCGCGGTGGCCCTGGCCGAATCCCACGGCTTCGACCCGGACCGCCCCAAAAACCTCACCCGCAGCGTGATTTTGAGCTAGGGGTACGGCGGCGGGGTACGGGGGCAGGGGTACAGGGGCAGGGCGGCGACTCATGCCGCCGTGCCCCGCCCACTCACCTGGGAGTGATGGCGATGCCCTCCGGCTGATGGCCGGTGCGCAGGGTCGTGCGTACCTTCGCGAGTCCCGGGTCGATCACCGAAACCGTGTCGGAGTCCTCGTTGGTGACCCAGACCCGGCTGCCGCCCGGGCTGACCGCCACGCCCTGCGGTGTCTTGCCCACGGGCACCTCGGAAAGGACACCACCGGTCGCGGTGTCGATGACAAGGAGTACGTCGGCCCCGGAGTCCGCGGCGTACAGCCGCTGTCCGTCGGGGCTGACGCCCAGGCCGAGCGGGGCCTTGCCGGCCGGCCAGGTGGCCGTCACCTTGCGGGTGGCCGGGTCGATGACGGAGACCGTCCCGGAGCCCGTGTTGGCGACGTAGACCCTGTCCCCCTTGACCGTGGCGGTGATCCCGCTGGGGAAGTCGCCCACGGGAATCCGGGCCACGGGCTCATGTCCCCTGGACAGGACGGTGACGTTGTTGCTGCCGCTGTTGGTGACGTAGGCGGTCCCGTCGGGCAACGTGGCGACGCTGTGCGGGAGTTCGCCCGTCGCGGGCGTCGCGATGACCTTCTGGCCGGCCGTGTCGATGACGGAGACGTTGCCGCTGCCCCAGTTCGCCGCGAGCACCCACCGCCCGTCACGGCTCGGAGAGGCCGAGAACGGATAGGACCCGACCGGCACCGTCGCCACGGCTTTGCGGCTGGCCGTCTCGATGAAGGTGACCGAGTCGGACAGGCCGTTGGCCACGTACACGTGCGAGCCGTCGGGGGCCGCGCCCACGCCGGTCGGTCCGCTGCCCACCGTCGTGGTGGCGACGGGCCGCTCCAGGCGGACGTCGAAGGAGGAGACGGTCCCGGAGCCGCTGTTGGCCACGTACGCGACGATGCGCATCGGGAAGCCCTTGGCGGGCGTGTCCTTCGCCGCCGGTTCCGGTGCCGGGGGCGGCGCGCCGGGTGCCGCGGCGGAGGTGCAGGCCATGACGGCGAGCACGAACCCGAGCGTCAGACGGATACGGAAGCGGCCGCTGCCTGCGGAGAGTCTCAGCATGGATCCACCTCTGGCTGTAGGGAGTCCGGGAGTCCGGGACGAACGCGCAGGGTCAAACGCTCGACCTGGCCGTCCCACACGGCCGGAACAGGGATTCGTTCTTTCGCATGGCGGCTTTTGCGGCAAATCGTCCATTTCGCATACTTGCGGGAGTCATATGACAGCAGCATCTACTGCCACGCCTCACCCGCCCGCCACCCAGGTGGACTAGACCTTTCAAGGGGTGACGGGCGAGACTGTATCCGTGAGACACGTCATCGCCCTCGATGTGGGCGGCACCGGAATGAAGGCCGCCCTGGTAGGGGCGGACGGCACCCTGCTGCACGAGGCCCGCCGCCCGACGGGCCGCGACCGCGGCCCCGAGGCGGTCGTCGCGTCCATCCTCGACTTCGCCGCGGACCTCCGCGCCCACGGCATCGCCCACCTCGGCGAACCCGCCGCGGCGGCCGGCGTCGCCGTGCCCGGCATCGTCGACGCCGCCCGCGGCATCGCGGTCTACGCGGCCAACCTCGGCTGGAGCGACGTCCCCCTGCGGGACCTCCTCAGCGCCCGCCTGGCAGGCGTCCCCGTGGCCCTCGGCCACGACGTGCGCACCGGCGGCCTCGCCGAGGGCCGCCTCGGCGCGGGCAAGGACGCCGACCGCTTCCTGTTCGTGCCCCTGGGCACCGGCATCGCGGGAGCCATCGGCATCGGCGGCGCCATAGAACCCGGCGCCCACGGCTCGGCCGGGGAGATCGGCCACATCGTCGTACGCCCCGGCGGCCCGCCCTGCGGCTGCGGCCAGCGCGGCTGCCTGGAACGCCTGGCCTCCGCGTCCGCGGTGAGCACGGCGTGGGCCGAGGCGAGCGGCGACCCCGAGGCGGACGCCGCGGACTGCGCCAAGGCCGTGGAGTCCGGCGACCCGAGGGCCCAGGAGGTCTGGCGCGACGCCGTCGACGCCCTGGCCGACGGCCTGCTCACCGCCCTCACTCTGCTGGACCCGCGCACCCTGATCATCGGTGGCGGTCTGGCCGAGGCGGGGGAAACCTTGTTCACGCCGCTGCGGGCCGCCGTCGCGGCGCGCGTCGTCCAGTTCCAGACGCTGCCGGAGATCGTGCCCGCGGCCCTCGGCGACACCGCCGGGTGCCTGGGCGCGGGCCTGCTCGCCTGGGACCTCCTCGACGAGCCGGCAGCCCCCGCACACCCAGCGGACATCGACCCCCCGGAGGTAACCGCCTGATGGCCACTCGCAAGGTTCTCGCCGGTGCCCAGGTGGTACTGCCCACCGGAACCGTCCCCGACGGCCGCGTGACCGTGGACGGCACCCGCATCGCCGAGAACGCCCCAGCCGACGCGCAAGCGCAACCGCACGCCGACACCCTCGACCTCACCGGCCACTGGGTGGTCCCCGGCTTCGTCGACATCCACAACCACGGCGGCGGCGGCGCCTCCTTCACCTCCGGCACCGTGGGGGACGTACTCAAGGGCGTCCACACGCACCGCCTGCACGGCACGACCACCCTTGTCGCCTCCACCGTCACCGGCGAGATGGACTTCCTCGCCGAGCGCGCCGGACTCCTGAGCGAGCTGGCCGAGCAGGGCGACATCGCCGGCATCCACTTCGAGGGCCCCTTCATCTCGCCGTGCCGCAAGGGCGCGCACAGCGAGGACCTGCTGCGCCACCCCGACCCCGCGGACGTGCGCAAGCTGATCGACGCGGCCCGCGGCCGGGCGAAGATGCTCACCCTCGCCACCGAACTGCCCGGCGGCCTCGACTCCGTGCGCCTACTCGCCGAGCACGGCGTCATCGCGGCCATCGGGCACACCGACGCCACGTACGAGCAGACGGTGGAGGCCATCGACGCGGGCGCCACCGTCGCCACCCACCTCTACAACGCGATGCCGGGCCTCGGCCACCGCGCGCCCGGCCCCATCGCCGCCCTCCTGGAGGACGAGCGGATCACCGTCGAACTGATCAACGACGGCACGCATCTGCACCCGGCCGCCCTGGAGCTGGCCTTCCACCGCGCGGGCGCCGACCGCGTCGCGTTCATCACGGACGCGATGGACGCGGCGGGCTTCGGCGACGGCCGGTACATGCTCGGCCCGCTGGAGGTCGAGGTGAAGGACAGCGTGGCGCGGCTCGTCGAGGGCGGCTCGATCGCGGGCTCCACGCTCACCCTGGACCGCGCCTTCAAGCGCTCGGTGACCGTCGACGGCATCTCCGTGGAGGACACCGTCCGCGCCCTGTGCGCCAACCCGGCGAGGCTCCTGGGAATGGAGGACACCGTGGGCTCCCTGGAGCCGGGCAAGGACGCGGACCTCGTGGTCCTGGACGCGTCCTTCGACCTCAAGGGTGTCATGCGCAAGGGCGAATGGGTGGTCAGCCCCGTGTGAGCGCGAGGCGGTTGGCCCTCACCCCTGGGCCAACCGCCTTCTGTTTGGCATGATCAGAACCGGCGAAAGAGCGGCAGCGCACAGGCACTTCGGGGGTGGTACGAGTGATGCTCACCGTCACGTTGAACGCGGCGCTCGACCTCACCTACCGCGTGCCCGCCCTCACCCCGCACACCACCCACCGCGTCACCGAGGTGATCGAACGCCCCGGCGGCAAGGGCGTGAACGTCGCCCGCGTCCTCGCCGCCCTCGGCCACGACGTGACCGTCACCGGCTTCGCGGGCGGCGACACCGGACGCGTCCTGCGCGAACGCCTGGCCGACGAGCCGCGCGTGACGGTCGCGTTCGCCCCCATCGCCGGCGCCACGCGCCGCACCCTCGCCGTGGCCGACGCGGCGACCGGCGACACCACCCAGCTCAACGAACCGGGCCCGGCCGTCACCCCCGCCGAGTGGGCCGCCTTCCTGGACTCCTACGAGGAGTTGGTGCACCGCCCGGGCACCACGGCGGTCGCGCTCTGCGGCAGCCTGCCGCCCGGCGTCCCCGTCGGCGCGTACGCCCTCCTCGTACGCGCCGCGCGCGCCGCCCACGTCCCGGTGCTGCTCGACACCAGCGGCGAGCCGCTGCGCCGCGCGGTCGCGGCCCGGCCCGACATCATCAAGCCCAACGCCGAGGAACTCGCCGAGCTGACCGGCTCCCACGAGCCCGCGCGGGCCACCCGCGACGCCCGCCGCAGGGGCGCGCACGCCGTGGTCGCCTCGCTCGGCGCGGACGGTCTGGTCGCCCTCACCCCGGACGGCGGCTGGCAGGCGCGGCCCCCGGCCCCGGTGCGCGGCAACCCCACGGGCGCGGGCGACTCGGCGGTCGCCGGGCTGCTCTCCGGGCTCGCCGAGGGCCTGCCCTGGCCGGACCGGCTGGCACGCGCCCTGGCCCTGTCGGCGGCGACCGTGGCGGCCCCGGTGGCGGGCGAGTTCGACCGGGCGACGTACGAGGACCTGCTGGCACGGGTCACGGTGACCGGCCGCCCCGCGGCAGCCTGACACAGCGCCCACCAAGAGCCGTATCCGCACCGCACAACGGGGCGCAGGGCCCCGGGAACTGGGGAGCACCGTGCCACTGGTCAGCACCGGCGAACTCGTCGAACAGGCCCGCGCGGCGGGCCATGGCGTCGCGGCGTTCAACGTCATCACCCTGGAGCACGCGGAGGCGATCGCGCTGGGCGCCGAGCGCGCGGGCACCCCGGCGATCCTCCAGGTCTCTCAGAACGCGGTGAAGTTCCACGGCGGCCGGCTGTCGGCGATCGCGGCGGCGACGGCGGCGGTCGCCCACGCCTCCCCGGCCCGCCTCGCCCTCCACCTGGACCACGTCACCGACGTCGAACTGCTGCGCGCCGCGCACCCGGAGGGCTTCAGCTCCGTCATGTTCGACGCGTCGAAACTGGCGTACGGCGAGAACGTGAAGGCGACGGCGGACGCGGTGCGCTGGGGCCACGAGCGGGGCATGTGGATCGAGGCCGAACTGGGCGAGGTGGGCGGCAAGGAGGGCGAGCCGCCGCTGGACGCGCACGCGCCCGGGGTGCGCACGGACCCGGCGGAGGCGGCCGCGTACGTCGCCGACACGGGCGTGGACGCACTCGCGGTGGCCGTCGGCTCCTCACACGCGATGACGGAGCGAACGGCATCCCTGGACCACGAGTTGATCGCGTCCCTGCGCGCCGCGGTACCGGTCCCCCTGGTCCTGCACGGCTCAAGTGGCGTCCCGGACAACGAGATCCGCCGAGCCGTCGCCTCCGGCATGGTGAAGATCAACGTGGGCACGGCGCTCAACGCGGCGTTCACGGGGGAGGTGCGCGCGTACCTGAAAGGCGACCCGGGGGGCGTCGACCCGCGCAAGTACCTGACTCACGCCCGAGAGGCGATGGCAGAGACAACGGCCCGCTTCCAGCGCCTCCTCGCTTGAGTACGTCGCTCCACCAGCTCACCGCGACCCGCTCACGCGCGAGGGGCCCGACCGGGAATCCCGGTCGAGCCCCTCGCCTCGCGGTTCGCGTTCGCGCGGTCAGCTCGTCACGTGCCCGGCCTTCAGCCAGAACTGATCCAGGTTGGCGTTGCACTGGTCACCCTGCTCGCAGGAGACCGTGAGCGTGTTGGTGCCCTTGGACAGCTCGACATAGACGTAGGTCTTCGTCCAGCCCTTGTCCCAGGCGCCCTCCGCCGCGCGGGCGAAGTTGTCCATGTTGACCTTGCGCTCGGACTGGCTGCCGTTCACCGTCAACGTGGTCTCAGCGGCCTTGCCCGGTACGCCATAGCCCACGAAGAGCGTGTATGCGCCGTCCTTCGGGATGCCGTTGACCGTCCACGTCACCTGGGCGCCGACCTTGTCGAACCCGGCGACGTACATCCCGCCGTCGGCCTTGGCGCCCGGCACGTCGGACGCCGTCGTGGTGCCGCCCTCCAGCTTCAGGGCCTTCGCGTCCGTCTTCGGCAGCTCCGTCTTCTCCTTCGGCTTCTTGGCCGGCTTCTCGCTGGGCTCGACGGACGTGGCCTGCGACGGCTTGCCGCCGGCCTGCGCGTCGCCGCCCTTGTCCTCGTCCTTGCCGCCGAAGAGCATGGCGGCGCCGATGCCGATGGCGACGACGGCCACCACCGCGATGGCGGCTATCAGCAGCCCCTTGGTGTTGGGCCCCCGGCCGCGGCCGCCGCCACCGCCCGCGGGCGTGTACTGCGGCGAGGTGACGGGCGCGCCGGCGGGCTGCGCCTCGGGCGCGGTGTAGTGGGGGTTCGGCCGGCCGTAGCCCTGCTGCGGCTGCGGCTGCGGGACCTGCTGGCCGTACGTCGGCTGCGCCGCCTGGCCCTGGCCGTACGCCGGACGCCGGTCACCGACCGCCCGTACGTGGTGGTACGAGGAGCGGGGACCCGGGTACCCATAGCCGCCCCCACCGCCCGGCGGGGTCGCGCCGGCCGCCTGTCCGTCCTCGTACAGGTAGCCGAACGGATCGTCGTCGCCCTGCGGCGCGCTCGGCGTGTTCTCGCCGTTATTGCCGGGCGTCATTCCCAGGTCACTCCCTCGCATCGCTGACGCGGGGAGCCTACCCGGTCCGGCTGGGCCCACCGGGTGGCGTTGACCTCATCGATACCGTCAGCCGGCCCGCCGCTGCTGCTTGGCACGGGAGCGTTTCTCCACGTACATCCGCTGGTCGGCGGAGTGCAACACTTCGTCCGCCGACATCCCGCAGTGCGCCCAGCCGATGCCGAAACTGGCGCCCACCCGCACCGCCCTGCCGTCGACGCGGATCGGCGGGATGATCGCGTTCCGCAGCCGGACCGCGAGGTCCTGGGCGTCGGCGCGGCCGAGGCCGTCGGCGAGGACGACGAACTCGTCACCGCCGAGCCGCGCCACGGTGTCCCCGTCGCGCACCCCGCTGGTGAGCCTTCTCGCCACCTCGATGAGGACGGCGTCGCCGGTGTGGTGCCCGAAGCGGTCGTTGATCGACTTGAAGCCGTCGAGGTCGCAGAAGAGGACCGCGAGCCCCTTGGTCCCGTCGTCCACCTCCCCCTCCTCGGGGGCGACCGTGTGGACGTGGTGGTCGAAGCCCTCGTCCTGCTGGAGCGAGGCGTGCCCGAAGTCGAAGCCGTGTTCGTAGGCGGCGTCGAGGGAGTCGACTGCGCTGGGCCGCCCCGCGTGCGGCCTGCGGCACAGGCGGGCGCCGAGCCGGGCCCGCAGCTCGGCGGAGTTGGGCAGCCCGGTGAGCGAGTCATGGCTGGCCCGGTGGGCGAGCTGGAGCTCGCGGCGCTTGCGCTCCTCGATGTCCTCGACGTGCGTGAGCAGGAACCGGGGCCCGTCGGCGGCGTCCGCGACGACGGAGTTGCGCAAGGACACCCACACATACGTCCCGTCGCGCCGCGCGAGGCGCAGCTCGGCCCGGCCGCCCTCGGCGGAGGTGCGCAGGAGCGTGCCGATGTCCTCGGGGTGGACGAGGTCGGAGAAGGAGTAGCGCCGCATGGCGGAGGCGGGGCGGCCGAGAAGGCGGCACAGGGCGTCGTTCGTCCGCAGGAGCCGCCCGTGCTGGTCGCCGCCCATCTCGGCGATGGCCATGCCGGAGGGGGCGTACTCGAAGGCCTGCCGGAAGGACTCCTCGCTGGCCCGCAGTGCCTGCTGCTCGCGCTCCAGGCGGACCAGGGCGCGCTGCATGTTGGCGCGCAGCCGGGCGTTGCTGATCGCGATGGCGGCCTGGAACGCGTACATCTGGAGGGCCTCGCGGCCCCAGGCGCCGGGCCTGCGGCCGTTGCGCGGCCGGTCCACGGAGATCACGCCGAGCAGCTCGCCGCCGGCCGCGCCGGTCGCGTACATGGGGGCGAAGAGGCGGTCGGCGGGGTGCCACTCGTCCTCGAAGCGGGGCTCGGGGCCCTCGGTGTACCACTGCGGGACGTCGTCGTCGTCGAGGACCCAGCCCTCGGTGTACGAGATGAAGCGCAGGGCGCCCCACGGCTCACCCATGGCGAGGCGGCGCTCCCAGGCGTCACGGGAGCCGACGCGTCCGGTGATCAGGGCCTCGGCGGAAGGGTTGCCCGCGAAGGCGGCGACGACGAGATCGCCGTCCGGGCGCACGAGGTTGACGCAGGCCAGTTCATAGCCAAGGCCGTTGACGACGCCGTCGGCGACGGTCTGCAGCGTGTCCGCCAGGCTCCGGGCGGTGTTCAGCTCCGCTACCACCTGATGCAGCTGCCGCAAGGTCGCAAGACGGACGTACGGCTCCGACTCGGTCTCCATGCTCGTTCTCCCCGAGACCTCGACAGCAATCCAGGATGCGCGGCGCCCGCAGTGTCTTTCTGTGCCCTTGTGCCCTCAGTGTCTTATTGCCACCGTCACTGAATCACAGCGAGCTGCCCACTCGGTACACAGGGTCAACAAAATATGGGTCCTGTGACTCAAGTCACAGATGGGGCGCCGCCGTTGGTCCAGTCCCTTGGTCTGGTCCACCGCCCCGCGCGGCACCGCGTGCCACTCTTCTCGGCCCTCGGTCCTAGGACCGGTCTCGGCCGCGGGGCCGATGTGGCGCGGGGGCTGTCCGGGCTAGCGTCGTCCCGTGGCTCACGTATTGAAGACTCCCCCGGCTCCCCCGGCCCCGCCTACCTCCCGTCACCCGTCACCGGGTGGGCATGCTGATGGGGTGAGCAACGACGAGTTCCGCGCGGCGATGTCCCGCCTGGCGGCGGGCGTGGTCCTGGTGACGGCGCGCGAGCCGGGCCTGGACCCCGACGACCCGGGCGCGCCCGCGGGCGAGGAGGTGGGCATGACGGCGACCGCCTTCCTGTCCGTCTCCCTGGACCCGCCCCTGGTCATGGTGAGCCTGCGCGAGGGCTCCCGGATGGACGACCTGCTCGCCGAGCAGCCGCTGTGGGCGGTCTCGGTGCTCGCCGAGGGCCAGCGGCACATCGCGGGCCGCTTCGCGATGAAGGGCCGCATCAGCGACCGGCTGCTCTTCGAGGACATCCCCTACGTACGGGGTACGGAGTCGGGCGCGCCGCTGATCGGCGGCGCGCTGTCGACCTTGGAGTGCCGTACGGAGCAGACGGTGGCGGCGGGCGATCACACGCTGGTGATCGGCCGCGTGCTGAGCGCGTCGCTGCCGAGTGGTGAGGGGGGCCCGCTGCTGTACTTCCGGGGGCGGTATCGGCAGCTGGGCTGAGCGCCCCTCAGGGTCGCGGGGAACTGCGCGCTCAGCCCGCGAGAAGCCGCAGTCGCAACTGCCGAGGTCCCGGCAGACGCGTCTGCGGCTTCTTTGTGGTTGCTCGCGCAGTTCCCCGGGCCGCTGTCGGGGCCCTAGCCCCAGCCTTGCCCGGACCTGCCCCGCTTCGTCTCGCCGCGCTGCTTCTTGTTCCGCAGCCTGCGTTCGTTGATGCCCCGCGGGACCTTGGTCGCGCGCCGCGGCTTCGGCGGCGGGGCGGTGACCTCGGCGAGCAGGGCGGTCAGCCGGGTGGCGGCCATCTCCCGGTTCCGCCACTGGGACCGGTGCTCGCTGGCTCGTACGCTGATGACGCCGTCGACGAGCCGGGAGGCGAGCCGCTCCAGGGCCCGCCGCTTCCACACCTCGGGCAGCGCGTCGGTGTTCGCGAGGTCGAACCGCAGCTCCACCTGGGTGTCACTGGTATTGACGTGCTGACCGCCCGGCCCGGACGACCGCGAGAAACGCCAGATGAGCTCGGCCTCGGGCAGGGAGACGGAGCCGCGGATGAGATGGGGACCGGACATGACCCCATGGTCCCGCGTCTGTCGGGCTCACGTCACACCCTTTTCCCGCACTCCTCCCCATCACCCCGGGTAAAGAAAGCAAAGCCATGCGGAACCTTCGGGACCTCGGTCGGCGTTGGTACCGGTGAAGGTAGCTTCGTCCCCAGTACGAAGCCCGTACGCACTGACTTTCACGCGGTGCGTCGTAAACGAGGGAAGGGACTCCCAACAATGGCAGTAAGCCTGTCCAAGGGTGGCAACGTCTCGCTCACCAAGGAGGCTCCGGGCCTGACCGCCGTCACCGTGGGGCTCGGCTGGGACGTCCGTACCACCACCGGCACCGACTTCGACCTGGACGCCTCCGCGATCGCGGTGAACACGCAGGGCAAGGTCTACTCCGACCAGCACTTCGTCTTCTTCAACAACAAGGCGACGCCGGACCAGACCATCGTCCACACCGGTGACAACGTCACGGGCCAGGGCGAGGGCGACGACGAGCAGATCAACGTCAACCTGGCGGGTCTGCCGGCCGACATCGAGAAGATCGTCTTCCCGGTCTCGATCTACGACGCGGAGAACCGCTCGCAGAACTTCGGCCAGGTGCGGAACGCGTTCATCCGCATCATCAACCAGGCCGGCGGCACGGAGATCGCCCGTTACGACCTCTCCGAGGACGCCGCGACCGAGACCGCCATGGTCTTCGGCGAGCTGTACCGCAACGGCGCGGAGTGGAAGTTCCGCGCGGTCGGCCAGGGCTACGCCTCGGGCCTGGTCGGCATCGCCCAGGACTTCGGTGTGAACGTCTGACCGGACGTCGCCACCAGCGCACGCTGATTTCCCAGAGGGCCCCGGCATCCACGCCGGGGCCCTCTGGCGTGAGCGGACCCATGGGCCTCTAGTATGGTTTCCGTAATAGTCCGTCACCAGGAAGAGCGAGGGGAGGGCGACCGTGGTCGTCGTCACCGCATGGACCCGCGCCGCGCTGCCCCTGTGCCTGCTCGGCGTCCTCGACAGCGAGGAGAAGAGCTACGGCTACGCCCTGCTCGGCCATCTCGCCGACGCGGGGCTCGACGGCGTCAAACCCGCCACGCTCTACCCCGCCCTCGCGCGCCTCGAAGAGGAAGGCGCCGTCGAGGTCGAGTGGGGCGCCGGCGACGGCGGCCCCGGGCGGAAGTACTACCGGATCACCGAGGAGGGGCGGGCGAGGCTGCGGCGTGACCAGGCCGCGTGGGGTGACTTCACCCGGACCGTCGCCTCGCTCCTCGGCAAGGGGGACGACAGTGGGCAAGACACGTACGACTGACCTCGTCTGGGCCCGCGAGGAGGACCAGGAGTGGGCCGACACCGTCCACGTACGGCTCGCGTTCGACCACGACGTGCCCGTCGGGCTCGCCGAGGAGGTGCTCGCCGAGGCCCATCAGATGGTGCACGAGGCGGGGCTGCCCGCGCAGGAGGTGCTCGGCGCCCCGGAGGCCTACGCGTCCGCCGTCGCCGCCGAACGCGTCAGCGAGGAGTACCGGGCCAGGGCCGACGCGCGCGGCCTGACGCCCGGTGAGTCCCTCTGCGCCGCCTTCGGGACGCTCGGGTTCGTCGGGTTCGTCCTGTGCGCCCTGTACTGGATCGAGGACGGGCTGTGGGTGACGGGGAGCTGGGCTTCGGCCGCCGGGTGCGCGACGGTCGTGGCCGCCGTGTCACTCGTCGCCCTCGCCTTCGTCGCCCGTGGCGCCGGACGCGTCCGGGGCATGTGGGGCTTCGTCGCCGGAGCCGTCTGCGCCGTCGCGGGCGGGTCCGCCGTCGCCGCCACCGCGCCCGCCGAGCGGCTGTTCGAGGTGCCCGTGCCGGTGCTGATGGCGGGCTGCGTCGCCTGGACCGTCGGGGCCTACGCGTTCCCCGAAGCCGTCCTCGACCGCCGGCTCGCACCGCGCCCGCCCGCCGACGACGAGCAGTGGCTGGCGCGGCTCGAAGGGCTGCTGCGCGGGCGGCACGCCATGCCGGCCGCCGAGGCGCGCGGTCATGTGCGGGAGGCCCGGCAGCATCTCGGCGGGGCGGACGGCGAGCGCGCCGAGGACGCCTTCGGTGACGTCGAGGTCTACGCCATGCGGCTCGCCGACGGCCCCCGCAAGCGGCAGCGGCTCGCCCGGAACAAGATGTACCGCGCGGCGGCGGTGGCCGTGGTGTTCGGTGTCCTCGCCGTCGACGAGGCGCTCGAAGCGGGCCCCTCGTCCGGCTGGGTCGCCTGTTACGTGGGCGCGTCCAGTGCCTGGCTCTGGACCCTGATCGCCGAGTGGCGCAAGGCCCGCTAGCCCGCCCCGGCTGAGCGCGCAGTCCCCCGCGCCCCTGCCGGGGCGGTGTCAGCGGCCCGGCCCTGCCTCAGGGGCGGTCGGGCTTGCCGTCGCCGTACAGCCAGTCGCCCCAGATCCGGCCGACCTTCCCGCGCGCCTCGTCGCTGCCCGCGTGCTCCTCGACGTACTCGGTGAAGTCCCGGGTGTCCGCGTTCTTGTGCCGGTACGTCTTCGCCCAGCCCTGCACGATGTCGTAGAACGCGTCGTCGCCCACCGCCCGGCGGATCTTGTGGATGACCATCGCGCCGCGCTCGTAGACCGGGGCGTCCGAGATGTGCGCGGCGTCCGTGGGCCGGGCGGGCGGGAAGGCCCAGATCGCCTCGTTGTCCGCGTCGTCCTCGTAGTAGTCGCCCTCGTACAGCGCGTCGAAGACGTCCTGCGCGCTGTCGCCGCCCTGGTCCTCCTCGTACAGCCACTCCGCGTACGTCGCGAAGCCTTCGTTGAGCCACATGTCGCGCCAGGATCTGGGCGTGACGGAGTCGCCGAACCACTGGTGGGCCAGCTCGTGGACGACGAGTGCGGTCTCCGGGGCGCCGGGGAAGACGGGACGGGTCTGCGTCTCCAGGGCGTACGCGGCGTCCTCCTCGCGGTCGACGATCGCGCCGGCCGAGGAGAACGGGTACGGCCCGAAGTTGTACTCCGCCCACTCCAGGATGTCCGGGATCTTCGCGAGGACCTTCTTGCTCGCCTTCGCCTGCGAGGGGTCGACGGCCGTGATGACGGGCAGCCCGTCCTCCGTCGCCGTCGTCTTCATCTCGTACTTACCGACGGCCACGGTCGCCAGGTAGCTCGCCATGGGTTCGGCGCTGTGCCAGGCGAAGGTGGTGCGGCCGTTCTTGGTCGACTCGCGCGTCAGCTCGCCGTTGGAGACGGCCGTCAGCCCCTTGGGCACGGTGACCTCTATGTCGTACGACGCCTTGTCGCTCGGGTGGTGGTTGCCGGGGAACCACGCCATGGAGCCGGCCGGCTGGCCGAGCGCGAGCGCGCCGTCCGCCGTCTTGAGCCAGCCCTCCTCGGAGCCGTCCGCGTCGGTGATGGTCTCCGGGGTGCCGGAGTAGCGGACGGTCGCCACGAACGTCTCGCCCCGGTCGAGCTCGTCGGCCGGGCGGATCCGCAGCTCCTGGCCCGCGCGCTGGAACCGGGCCGCCTTGCCCTCGACGGTGACCGCCGAGACGTCGAGCCCCTTGAGGTCGAGGTTGAAGGAGCTGAGGTTCTTCGCGGCGCGGGCGGTGATCTCGGCGGTGCCGGTGAGGTGGCGGCCGTCGGGGTCGTAGCCGAGGGTCAGGCCGTAGTGCGTGACGTCGTAGCCGCCGTTGCCCAGTTTCGGGAAGTACGGGTCGCGCACACCGCTCGCGCCCGGGGTGCCGTCCACGCCCGAGCCGCCGCACCCGCTGACGGCGACGAGCAGCGCGAGGGCGCAGGCGACGGTACGGGGCACGGTGGCGGTACGGGGCACGGTGGCGGCTCGGACGGCCGGAGATCGCAGGTCCACGCCGGTGATCTTATGCGGCAATTGTTCGGTCTCGGGGTGGCCGGGCCCGCCCCTGAGACCCCGGCGGACCGGCGTCACAGCACGGCGATGCCCAACGGCCGCCGCCCGGCCGCGAGTCGGCGTACGTCGCCGCTGTCGAGGTCGACGACGGAGACGCCGTTCCAGTAGCCGTCGCGGGTGAACCCGCCCGTGACGTACGCGGTGCGCCCGTCCCGCGAGACGGCGACGTCCTCGTGCGGGCCGTCCAGCGGGTACGCCCGCTCCTCGCCGTCCTCCGTCCGGACGGTGAGTGAGGGCCCCGCGTCCTCGGCCGGGTCGATGGGCCCGGTGCCGACCGCGAACAGCGTGCCGTCGGCGGTGACCGTCACGCCGTGCTGGTGCGTGCCGGCGGTCGTCTCCTCGACGTCGTACTCGCCGGTGCGCGGATCGAGTACCACGAGCCGCTCGCCCTCGAAGGGCAGCAGGAGCCGCCCGTCGAAGGGCCGCACGGCGGCGTAGTGCGGCTTGAGCCAGGAGCCGAGACCGCCTTCGGTCCCGTAGGGGGCGACGTCGATCCGGCGCGGCTCCGCCTTCGGGGCGTCGGTGCGCACGACCGTCACGTCGAAGGAGTCGTGACCGGTGGCGTAGACCTCGCGCCCGTCCTCGGACACGTCGACGTCGAAGGGGCGACGCCCGACGGGAACGGCCCGGGTCACCTTCCGCGCGTCCGTGTCGATCACCTCCAACACGCCGTGCGCGCCGGGGACGTTGACGCCCACATACGCGTGGCCGCCGTCGGGCGCGAGGGCGATGCCCATGCCGCCGCCCCGGTACTCGCCCGAGGCCACCGGCCCGCTCTCCGTCTCGTACGGGATGAGGGCGACGCGCTGACGGGCACGGGTGTCGACCACGGCGACGCCCTCGGCCGTCGCCACCCAGGCACGGCCGTCGTCCCCCACGGCCAGCCCGTAAGGGGCCTCACCCACCTCGACGGAGCCGACGGGCCCGCGCTCCGGGTCGACGAAGGTCACCGTGTCGGACCCGAAGTCGGCGACCAGCAGGGTGCCTTCGGGGGTGCGGTGGCCGGCGGGGAGGGTGGCGGTGGCCGTCACCCGGGGCGGACCGGCGGACGCCTCGCCGCTGTCACCGCCGTCGCCGGAGGTGCCGCAGCCGACGAGGAGCACGGTGCTCAGGAGGGCGGTGGCGAGCGGGGCCCGGGGACGCGGCCGGCGCGTCAGTCGGGGCCTCACGAGCCGTGCCCCTCGGCGACGGCGGCCGCGCGCACCAGGAGGTCGTGGAGCCGCTGCTCGCCGCGGGCGCGACGCCCGGCCTCGCCGACCGCCTCCAACAGGGCGGCCCGGCCCGCGTCGTTGACGTGGTCGACGTCGATGCCCGTGACGGAGATGCCGCCGAGACAGTCGCGCGGCGTCAGGTCGGGCCCCGCGGGCAGCGGGACGCGCAGCATGGCGACGCCGCCCGGCACGCCGGTGACCAGCCGGGGGCTGTCGGCACGGTGGTCCTGCGCGTCGACGTCGGCGCCCGCGGCCACCGAGGCCCGGGCGGTGTCCCCGGCCCGTGCGGCGTCGAGCAGCCGCTGGTCGGCGGCGGTGTTCATGGGGGGCCTTCTCCTCGTCGTACGGGCCGGGATCGCGGCTGGTCAGCCCTCAGCGGCCGAGGGCCGCCACGCCCGCCCGCGCGAACTTCTCGTCCAGGTCGCCGCTCGGGGCGCCCGCGACACCGATGCCCGCGATGGGCGCGCCCTTGGCGGTCACCGGGGCGCCGCCCGCGAGGAACAGCGTGCCGGGGATGTCCTTCAGGTTCGGGGCCTGCTCCAGGCGCTTGGCGAGCTCGGAGGTGGGGGCGTTCCAGGAGACGGCGGTGTAGGCCTTCTTCTCGGCGGACTCGTACGACTGGGGGCCCGCGCCGTCGCCGCGCAGGGTGACGACGGTGTTGCCGTTGCGGTCGACAACGGCGACGGTGACGCGCTGGTTCTCCTTCTTCGCGGCGTCCAGGGTGGCCTGCGCGGCCTTGGTGGCGGCGGCGACGGTGAGGTGCGTGGAGTGGGTGAGGTTCTTGTCGCCCGCGTCGGCGGTGACGGCGGCCTTGGCGGCGGCGTCCGGGGTGCCGGCGCTGGCGGAGACGGCACCGAAGGTCCCGGCGCCGAGGGCGGCGAGGGCGACGGCGCCGGTGAGGACGCGGGTCCGGCGGGAGAGCTTCTGCATCGGGGGCTCCTGGGGGGAAGGGGGGTGAGGGGACCGAGGCGGGGTGGTGCCTTCCTCTGCCTCGCCTCAATCCTGTGGCCGGTCCCGGCCCGCACCCCTCGGCGTACCGGCTGGATGCCGCGCGTGACTCGGCCGACACGGGGGTCAGCCAATCGGTTGACCCGCGCGTGGTCCCGCCGGGTCACAATGAGGGTGTTTGCGCAGTTCAACGAGGGCGTCACGCATACGAGAGGGAGGCCCCGCGGTGGCACAGCACGCGCCGGCCCTGGATCCGGACCCGGACCCGGTGGCCGTGGAGGCGGGGACGCCCGACCCCGACGCCCGCTGGCTCGCGGCCGTCATGCACACGGCGTTCTTCCTGCTCCTCGGCTCCTCGCTGGTGCGCTTCCTGCTCCGGCACCCCGGTGAGCCCCGCACCCCCTGGATCATCGCCCTCTCGGTCTGCCTCGCGCTGCTCTACGTGTCCGGCCCCGCGCTCGGCACCCGGTCCACCCCGCACCGCCTCGCCTGGCTGATCCTCGTCGTGGCGGCCTGGAGCGTCCTCGTGAGCCTCGCGCCGAGCTTCGCCTGGTGCGCGGTGCCGCTCTTCTATACGGGGCTCCGTACGCTGCCGCCCCGCGCGGCCCTGCTCCTGGTGGCCGTCCTGACGGCCTTCGTGGTCGCCGCGCAGTTGCAGCTCGCGGGCCACTTCGACCCGAACCTGCTGTTCGCGCCGCCCGCGTGGGCGGCGGTGGCGAGCGCCGTCTTCCTCTACATGCAGCGCCAGGCGGCGCGTCAGCGCGAACTCATCGACGATCTCCTGCGCACCCGCCGCGAACTGGCCGCCACCGAACGCCGCGAGGGCACCCTCGCCGAACGTCAGCGGCTGTCCATGGAGATCCACGACACCCTCGCCCAGGGCCTGTCCAGCCAGCAGATGCTGCTCCAGGCCGCCGACCGCCTATGGGACACCGACCCGGCCAGGGCCCGCACCCACGTCCGTACCGCCGAGTCGATCACCGAACGCGGGCTCGCCGAGGCCCGCCGCTTCGTGCACGACCTGGCGCCCGCCGACCTCGCGGACGGCGGCGGCCTCGCCGAGGCCCTGCGGACGCTGGCGCGGCGGGAGTCGGACGCGACGCTGACCGTCCGCTTCCACGCGGAGGGCACGCCGGTGCCGCTGCCGGACCGGGTCAGCTCGGCGCTTGTCCGCATCGCACAGGGCGCGCTGGCCAACGTACGCGAACACGCGGACGCCACCACGGCGGCGCTGACCCTCACGCTCCTGGGCGACCAGGTGGTCCTGGACGTGGCAGACGACGGCCGCGGCTTCGAGCCGTACGCGGCGGGCGAGTCCGCGGCGGGCGTACGGGGCCACGGCCTGCCCGCGATCCGCGCTCGGGCGGGCCAACTGGGCGGCACACTGACCATCGAGTCGGCGCCGGGCGAGGGCACGGTCCTGTCCGTATCGATCCCGTTGGAGTCCCCGTCATGAACACACCCCGCCCGCCGGTACGTCTCCTGGTCTGCGACGACCACGTCGTCGTACGCGCGGGCCTGCTCGCCCTGCTCGGCAGCGCGCCGGACATCGAGGTGGTCGGCGAGGCGGGCACCGGCGAGGAGGCGGTCGCCCTGGCCGCCAAGCTGACGCCGGACGTGGTCCTGATGGACCTCCAGCTGGGCGAGGGCATCGACGGCGTGGAGGCGACGCGCCGCATCACGTCACCGTCCTCCGGCGCCCCGCCCCACGTCCTGGTCCTGACGACCTACGACACGGACGCGGACATCACGCGGGCGATCGAGGCGGGCGCGACGGGCTACCTCCTCAAGGCCGAACGCCCCGAGGAACTCTTCTCCGCCATCCACGCCGCGTCCCAGGGCCGCACCGCGCTCTCGCCGCCGGTCGCCTCCCGCGTCATGGCCCGCATGCGCGCCCCGCGCCCCACCCTCACCGACCGCGAACGCGACATCCTCGGCCAGCTCTCGCGCGGCCTCGGCAACCGCGACATCGCCCGCGCCCTGTTCATCAGCGAGGCCACGGTCAAGACCCACCTGGGCCGGATCTACGACAAGCTGGGCGTCGACACGCGAGCGGGCGCGGTGGCGGTGGCGAAGGAGCAGCGACTACTGCCGTGAGGCCCCCTCCGGCGTGACACCATCGACCTGTGCTCGACATCGGCTACGCCCTCTCCGCCCGCTTCCCGGACCCCCCTGAGCTGGACTACAGCAGGGCGGACGTCCACACGCTCCGGCACGACCTGTTCTGCGGGGACGTGTACCTGGCGGACACCAAGGCGGACCGGGAGCTGTCCACAGCCTGGGGATGGGTGCCCGTCCTGGACTTCGCGTGGGCGCTGTGCGACATCGTGGAGAGCCTGGACCAGGATCCCCTCGGCAGCCGGGCGTCCCGCCCCCAGTACGCGGAACTGGACTTCACGGAGTCCACGGACCGCATGCTCTTCACCCGCCGTTTCGGCTGGGTGGACATCGAGGCGGACTGGATGGACGCCGAGGAGCCGCCCCTGACCTTCTCCCACGCGGAGCTGCGGCGCGAGGCGCGGGACTTCCTCCATGACCTCATCGCGGACCTCACGGACCTCCACGGGTCCCTCGCGGGCAACCCCGCGCTCTGGGCCCTCCAGTCCCGCCACCCTCGCCTCTGACCTGGCGGCACCCGGCGGTATCCCCCACCCCACCGCTCCACACCGGACCTCTCCCACCCACCCGCCCGATACCCGGCATCGAGACGTCGAGGTAGAGGCGGAGCGGGTGAGCGCACGCCCCCGCCACGGAACGGAACCGCTCCACACCGGACCTCTCCCACCCACCCGCCCGATACCCGGCATCGAGACGTCGAGGTAGAGGCGGAGCGGGTGAGCGCATGCCCCCGCCACGGAACGGAACCGCTCCACGCCGGACCTCTCCCACCCACCCGCCCGATACCCGGCGTCGAGACGTCGAGGTAGGGGCGAGTGGGGCCCCTGACCGGCGTCGGGATAGCGATGTAAGGGCGGGCGACGTAGAGGCGGGCGGGTGTGCCCGCAAACCGGCGTCGGGACGTTGAGGTCGGGGGCATGGGCAGCCATGAGCCGACGACGGGCCGCAGTCGCCCGCGTGCCCGAGGGGACGCGGGGGTATGTGCGCGCGGAGCACAGTGGTGGTCACCAGGGCACCGAAGCAACCAAGCCTCCGCGCCAAGATGGCGAGCACGGACGTACCCCCGCGGCCCCGCCCCACCCACACACCCAAGGCGACCCCAGCCACCCACAACCCGGGCCCAGCCACCCACAACCCACACCCGGCAACCCCTCACCTACTCCCCCGGCCCAGCCACCCGCACCCCCACCTCCGCCGCAAACCCCGCCGCCAGCTCGATCAACTGCTCCGGGCTGATCACCGCCCCGGCCAACGCCCCCAACCCCCGCACCACATCCAGCTCCCCCGCACCCCGCAGATCCACGTCCTTCATCCGCACCCCACTGAAGTCCACCCCCCGCAGCACACAGCCCCGGAACTCCACCCGCTCCAAGGACGCGAGCCCGAAGTCCGGCTCCACCAACACGCACTCCTCGAAGATCACGTCCCGCAACCGCGCCTTCCGCAGATTCAGGTAGTCGATCTTCCCGCCCCGCACCACAACCCGCTCCAGCACGCTCCCGTGCAACTGCACGCCCCCGAGCCGCGCGTCGACCACCTCCACATCCCGCAGCGACGCCTCCGCCAGGTCCGTCCCCACACCCCGCAGCTCGCTCAGCCCGGAGTCGACGAACCGCGCCCGGGCCAGCCGGGTCTCCCCGACCCCGCACCCCGCCACCGCGCAGTCCATGAAGAACGCCCCGCCCGCGTCCTGCCCCCCGAGGTCGAGCCCGCGGAACTCGACCCCGTCGTAATCCCCGTCGGGCTCCAGCTCCCCTCCCCCGAAGGGGGACAGCGGCGGCAACCGCACCTCGGCCCGCCGCGCCTGCTTCACGACGCCCACGGCCTTCGTACCCCGCACAACCTTCGCCTTCTGAGCCATGCCCCCATCGTGCCCGCCGCCACTGACAACGCCCCGCCCATCAGGCCATCACCCGCGATGTCACATCCAACCCGCCCTCGCGCGTCGAGAAGACAAACACCCCGCGCCCCGAGGGAGCCCGCAATGCCCCGAGCGACCACCCACCTGACCGTCATCGGCGGCGGCTTCGCCGGCCTCACCGCGGCCATCACCGCCGCCGAGGCCGGCGCCCGCGTCACCCTGCACGAGGCCCACCACACCCTCGGCGGCCGTGCCCGCACCGCCGAGGGCCCGTACCGCACGAACGAGGGCCCGCACGCCCTCTACAACGGCGGCCCCCACTGGACCTGGCTCAAACAGCGCGACCTCATCGGCCCCCTGGCCCCGCTGCCGCCCATCGAAGGCACCCGGCTGCGCCTGCACCACCACGGCACGCTGCACCGCGTACCACCGCTCGCGATGCTCAAGCTGCTGCGCCGCAAGGCCGAACGCGCCCCGGTCGACCAGGACTTCACCACGTGGGCGACGGCCCAGGTCGGCGAGGAGGGCGCGCGGGCCGCCGCGCACTACGTCGCCGTGGCGACGTTCCACCACGACCCGGGTTCCCTCTCCGCCCGCTTCGTACAGGAACGTCTGCGCCGCGCGGCGAAACTGCCCCCAGAAGCGCACTATCCCCGCGGCGGCTGGGCCTCGGTCATCGACCGCATGGCGGCGCTGGCCTGGAACCTGGGCGTGCGCGTGGAGACGCTGGCCCGCGTCGACAGCCTCGCCGACGTCACCCGCAACGGCCCGGTCGTCGTGGCGACGTCCCTCGACGCGGCCCGCCGCCTCTGCGGCGACGATTCCCTGCGCTGGGAGAGCGGCCGCACCGCCCTCGTCGACGTGGCGTTCCGCGCCCGCAGGGGAGACGCGTTCGCGGTGTCGGACCTGGACGGGACGGGCTGGGTGGAGCGTTTCACCGCCCAGGACCGCACGCTGGCCCCCGAGGGCGAACAGCTCGTCCAGGCACAGATACCCCTCGCCCCGGACGAGACGAAACAGACCGGCGTGGCCCGCGCCGAGCACCTGCTCGACCTCGGCTTCGACGGCTGGCGCGACCGCCTGACGTGGCGCCGCGCCTCGGTGGCGAACGGCCGCACGGGCGCGCTGGACCGCCCTGGCACGACATGGCGCGACCGCCCGAAGATCGACCGTGGCCACGGCGTCTACCTGGCGGGCGACCAGGTCGCGGCGCCCGGCCTGCTGTCCGAGGTGTCGTTCAACAGCGCGGTGGAGGCGGTGACGCTGGCGTTGACCGGGTCGAGGCTTGACAGGCTTGACCTCAAGTCCGCTTCAGGTTGAACAGTGAGGGCAACCGCCCGCCCTCACCCAGGAGCCACCATGCTCACCATGCCCGCCATGCCCACCATGCACGCGATCCACCTCCACACCTTCGGCCCCGCCGAAAACCTCGTATACGAGGAGACGGCCGCCCCCGAACCGACCCCCGGCCAGGTCCGCGTCAAGGTCGCCGCAGCCGGCGTCCACCTCCTGGACACCGCGATCCGCGAAGGCTTCCAGGGCCCGCTGCCCCACCTCCCGCCTCTGCCCACGATCCCCGGCCGCGAGGTGGCCGGCACGGTCGAGGGCCTGGGCGAGGGAGTCGATCCGGCCTGGCTCGGCAAGCGCGTCGTCGCCCACCTCGGCTTCGCCCCCGGGGGCTACGCCGAGCAGACCGTCACCGAGGCCTCCCGCCTGCACGAAATCCCCGCCGACCTGGACTTCGCGGAGGCGGTCGCGCTGATCGGCACCGGCCGCACGACGATGGGAATCGTCCGGTTCGCGGAGCCGGACCCCGACTCGGTGGTGATCATCCCCGCGGCGGCGGGCGGCATCGGCACGCTGCTGGCGCAGTACGCCAAGCACCGGGGCGCCACGGTCATCGGTCTGGCGGGCGGCCCGGAGAAGACGGCCCGTGTCCGGGCGAACGGCGCCGACCTCGCCGTGGACTACAAGAACCCGGCCTGGCCCGACGAGGTCCGCACGTACCTGAGGGAGAGCCGCGGCGGCCGCGCCGCGACGATCGTGTTCGACGGCGTGGGCGGCGAGGCGGGCCTGGCCGCGGTCGACCTGCTCGGCTCCGGTGGCAGTCACGTCGTCTTCGGCTGGTCGGGCAAGGGCCTGCACGACGGCGAGCCGCTGACGTTCGACGAGGCTGAGCTCGCCGCCCGCGGCATCACGCAGCTCAACGTCCTCGGCCCGGCCATGATGCGCAAGGCCGGCGGCGACAACCCCGTCCGCACCCTGGAACTGGCCGCCCTCACCGAGGCGGCGACCGGCCACTTCACCCCGGCCGTCCAGCGTTTCCCCCTCGCGGAGGCGGCAGCGGCGCACCGCGCGCTGGAGACCCGCGCCACGATGGGCAAGGTGGTCCTGATCCCCTGAACCCACGCCCCTCGCGGCGCCTCCCCCACGGCCGAAAACCACTCGTCCGCACAGCACCCGGGAACTAACGTCCGTTATATGGATATGGAAGCTGTCCACCCCCCAGCCGCACCCCCCATCCAGTTCCGCGACATCCAGTTCCGCGACATCCCCGAGGCCGGCATCGACCGCGCCCTGTCCCTCGCGTACCTCGTCTTCCACGAGAGCCCGCAGGACGAGAAGCGCAAGCACCACCGCGACCTGCTGCTCGACTGCGTCCGCATCGGCGCGTACGACGGCGAGGAACTCGTCGGGTTCCTCGCGGCGTTCCCCTTCACCGTCTCCGTCCCCGGTGGCGAAGTCCCCTGCCCCGGCCTGACGTTCGTGTCCGTGGCACCGACGCACCGGCGACGCGGTGTGCTCTCCGGGATGATCGCCGAGATGTTCGCCAAGGCGTCGGCGGACGGCGCCCCGATCGCCGCCCTGTGGGCCTCGGAGGACGCGATCTACGGCAGGTTCGGCTTCGGCCCGGCCACTCTCGGCAACACCGTGGAGATCGACTCCCGCCGCCCCCTGGCCCTGCGCATCACGCCGGACGACCGCCCGTTGCGCCTGCTTGACCCCTCCGACGTACCGGAGGTGCTCGGCCCGTATTACGACCGCACCCGCACCGGGCGCGCCGGCCGTCTCGCCCGCACGGAGGCGTGGTGGCGCGAGGAGTGGATGGCGGAGGAGGACGAGGACGACGACGAACTGTCCCCGCCCCGAGTCGTCACCGTCGAAAACCCGACAGCCCTCTCCCGCACCACCCCCGAACCCCCCGACGCACCCCACGCGCCCCACACCCCCGACGCACCCCACACGCCCGAAGCACCCCACGCACCCCACGCACCCCACACACCCGACACCCCAACAACCCCCACCCCCATCGCCGGTTACGCGATCTACCGCACCAAGACCCGCGACGACGCCCCCGGCCTGGTCCGCCTGGACGACCTGGAGGCGGACACCCCGGCCGTCGCGGCCGCCCTGTGGCGCTACCTCACCGCCATCGACCTGACGGGCACGGTCCGCGCCTGGGGCCGCCCCCTGGACGACCCGCTGCTGCTCTTCGCCGCCGATCGCGACCAGGTACGGGTCACGGGACAGTTCCCCGCGCTGTGGGTCCGCCTCATCGACGTACGCGCCGCGCTGACCGCCCGCTCCTGGGCGGCCCCGGTGGACGCGGTCCTCGACGTGCGCGACGACCGGCTCCCCGCCAACGCGGGCCGCCACCGCCTGACAGCCGCCCCCGGGAGCTGCGCGTACGAGCGGACGGACGACCCCGCGGACCTCACCCTCGACGTGCGCGACCTGGCGGCCGCCTATCTGGGCGGCACGGACATCGCCGCCCTGGTCCGCGCGGGCCTGGCCCAGGAGCACACGCCGGGCACGGCGACGGCCCTGGACGCGGCGCTGCGCACCGCCCTCCTGCCGCACACGGTGGACGAGTTCTAGCCTCGCGGGTTCAAGCCCCGCGGGTTCTCCCCGCGGGACTCAGCCCCTGACCGTCGGCCCTGACCGTCGACCCTGACCGTCGACCCGAGTGCGGTGAGCGCGTCGTCGGTCAGCCGATACACGGTCCACTCGTCCTGGGGCCGCGCGCCGAGCGACTTGTAGAAGTTGATGGACGGTTCGTTCCAATCGAGGACGGACCACTCCAGCCGCTCGTAGCCTCGCTCGACGCAGATGCGGGCGAGCTCGGTGAGCAGCGCCTTGCCGTGCCCGCCGCCGCGCGCCTCAGGACGTACGTACAGGTCCTCCAGATAGATCCCGTGCACGCCGCGCCACGTGGAGAAGTTGAGGAACCACAGGGAGAAGCCCACCACCTCGCCGGACGCGTCGTCCTGCGCCATGTGCGCGAACGCGGCGGGCCGCTCGCCGAACAGCGCCTCGCGCAGCTGCTCCTCGGTGGCCTTGGCCTCCTCGGGCGCCTTCTCGTACGTGGCGAGGTCGCGGATCAAGGCGTGGATGACGGGGATGTCGGCAGGCGTGGCGGTACGAATCATGCGGGCAGGCTAGCCAGCGACGGCACGCCGGGGTCAACGCCGTCTCACCACGCGGGCGCTCACGCCCGCCGGGCCGCCGAGGGCCCACCGGCCAACCGCCGCGTCACCGCCCGGACGCCGTCAACCGCCGCGCGATCTCCATGTGGTCCTCCGGCAGCGGTCGCCCGTCCTCGATGTCCCACAGCGCGTTCTGCACCACCCGCCCCAGCGTCCAGGCGCGCGCCCGCTCCCGGTCCAGCCCGAGGACCTCGGTCATCGCGTCGAACCGCCACAGCACCTCGTCCGGTTCGAACCGGTTGTCGAGGGCGGGCCACAGGTCGAACCCGGGGTCTCCGGCGAGCGGCTTGGGGTCGATGGCGAGCCACGGCTCGCGCTCGGCGGCCAGGACGTTCTCGAAGTGCAGGTCCCAGTGGAGCATCCGGTCGCCCGGCTCACCCATGACCTCGCGCACCGCGCCCCCGCACCGCTCGACGAGCGCGCGCTCGGCCGGGTCGGGGATCGCCTTCAGGGCGGCGGGCAGGTCCTCGACCATCCGCGCCGCGATGTCGCCGAGTCGCCGCATGCCCTCCGGCGCGGGCCCCGCGGTCAGCCGGGCGAGGAGTTCGGCGACGACGAGGACGGCCGCGCGCGTGTCGGCCATCGTCGACAGCATCCGCCCCTCGTCGAGGCGTTCGAGCAGCATCGTGCCGGTCTCGGGGTCATGGTCCAGGAGCCGTACGGCCCCGTCGCCACCCCACACCCGCAGCGCGACCGGCTCCCCCTCGGTCTCCTCGTCGAGCACCTGGAACTTGACCACGGCGGCCGTCCCGTCGCCGCGCACCACGGGCAGCACGAGCGCGGCCTGCCCGTGCATCGGCTCCCCGTCCGGCGTCAGATCCCACCGCTCGACGAACTCCCCTACGCGCGCGGGCAGTACGTCGATGAAGGCGCGCCCGGCAGCACCGGCGTACATGTGCTGCGAGGCGACCAGCTCGTCCGGAACGCGAATATCGATCACGCCCGCCACGCTACCGACGCGTGCGCGTCCCCGCACACGCGTTTTCCGGCGTCAGGAGATCCCGGCCGCCTTCAGCTCCTTGGCGAACGCCCCTTGCTCGTAGAGCGAGTTGGCCGCCGCTTTCTTCCCGTCGATCAAGACGGTCGGCGTGCCCTCGATCCCGTCATCGGTGAAAGCCTTCATCGCCTCGCCGACCCACTTCTTGTACGTCCCGTTGGTCACCGCCTTGTCGAAGGCGGCGCCCCGCAGCCCGTCGACCTTGTCGGCGATCTTCAGCAGGAAGGCCGGGGTGTAGGCGTCGTCCGACTCCTCCTCGGGCTGGTTGGCGAAGACCGCGGCGTGGAACTGCGGGAACCTGCCCGCCTCCACCGAGGCCCGCAGCGCGTTCGCCGCGTTCACGGAGCCGCTGCCGCCGAGGTTGTTGTCGAGGAACGACGCGATCGTGTACTTGATCTTTACCTTGCCGTCGGCCACCGGCCCGACCAGGGCCTGCGCCCCGCCCTCCTCGAACTTCTTGCAGAACGGGCAGCGCGAGTCCTCGTACACCTTGACCGTGTGCGCGGCCTTCGGGTCGCCGACGGTGATCACACCGCCCTTCACCGAGGCGGGCACCTTGGCGAGCCGCTCCCCGGAGGCCGGCGGAGCCTTCGCCTCCGGAGCGCCGGAGCCACCGGCCTCGGGCGCCTTGGCCTCGGGCGTCTCGGACTCCGGCGCCTTGGACTCCGGCGCGGCGGACGAAGACTCCCCGGCCTTCCCGCCCTTGTCGGCACCGCCGTTGTCGCCACCGTCGGGACCACAGGCGGACGCGGCCACCCCGATCAGCGCCGCGGCCACCACCGCGGTGGCGACGCGCCCGGCCTTGCGCCCGGCCTTGTGTACGGCCATGAGTTGAGCCTTCCAGGTGTTCGATCGGTTCGATCTCCGACAGGTCCCGCTCAAAGTATCGGAACCCCTCCCTGACCCCACCCGGCCCCTCCCCGAACCCCACCGAACCCCGCCCACCCCCTTCCCACCCACTACTCACCCCCTCCCCACCGCCCCCACCCGCGCAGTACCGTCCGCCCATGAGCAGCAGCACGACCCACACGGACAACGCGAACGGCCCGGTCAACGGCGGCATATCGTTCTGGTACGCGGACGACGGCCTGCCCACGACCCGCGAACCCCTGACCTCCGACGCCACGGCGGACGTCTGCGTCGTCGGCGGCGGCTACACCGGCCTGTGGACGGCGTACTACCTGAAGAAGGCCGCCCCCTTCCTCCGCATCACCGTCCTGGAACAGAAGTTCTGCGGCTACGGCGCCTCCGGCCGCAACGGCGGCTGGCTCTACAACGGCGTCGCGGGCCGCGACCGCTACGCCAAGCTGCACGGCCACGAAGCCGCGGTCCGCCTCCAGCAGGCCATGAACGAGACGGTCGACGAGGTGGTCCGCGCCGCGGCCGAGGAGTCGATCGAGGCGGACATCCACCAGGGCGGCGTACTCGAAATCGCTTACACACCGGCACAGTTGGCCCGCCTGAAGGCCTTCCACGAGGCGGAACTCTCCTACGGCGAGAAGGGCCGCACCCTGCACGGCGCCCGCGAGACCGCCGAACGCGTGCGCGTCGCGGGCGCCGTCGGCTCCACCTGGACCCCGCACGGCGCCCGCCTGCACCCGGTGAAGCTGGTCAAGGGCCTGGCCCGGACCGTGGAGGCCCTCGGCGTGACGATCCACGAGTCGACGCCGGTCACGGAGATCATGCCGAAGCACGCGGTCACCCCGTACGGCACCGTCCGCGCCCCCTACGTCCTGCGCTGCACGGAGGGCTTCACCGCCTCCCTCAAGGGCCAGCGCCGCACCTGGCTCCCCATGAACTCCTCGATGATCGCGACGGAACCCCTGACGCCCGCCCAGTGGGAGTCCATCGGCTGGGAGGGCCGCGAGACCCTCGGCGACATGGCCCACGCGTACATGTACGCCCAGCGCACCGCCGACGGCCGCATCGCGCTCGGCGGCCGCGGCATGCCGTACCGCTACGGATCGAAGACGGACAACGACGGCCGCACCCAACCCGCCACGATCGAGGCGCTCCACGCCATCCTGACCCGCTTCTTCCCCCAGCTCACGGGCGTCCGCGTCACCCACGCCTGGTCCGGCGTCCTCGGCGTCCCCCGCGACTGGTGCGCGACGGTCACCCTGGACCGCGCGACGGGCCTCGGCTGGGCGGGCGGCTACGTCGGCTCGGGCGTCGCCACCGCCAACCTCGCCGCCCGCACCCTGCGCGACCTGGTCCAGCAGGACTCGGGCCAGGCGGGCCCCACGGACCTCACGACGCTCCCCTGGGTCAACCACAAGGTCCGCAAGTGGGAGCCGGAACCCTTCCGCTGGCTGGGCGTCCACGGCCTGTACGCCACGTACAACGCGGCCGACCACCGCGAGCAGACCACCCACACCACGGCCTCCTCCCGCCTGGCCCGCCTCGCGGACCGGGTGGCGGGGCGGCACTGACCTCCCGGACTGGCAGCCCCCGAACACCCGAAGGCCCAGGCCACCACACCGGTGACCTGGGCCTTTCGCTTGCGGAGCCCCCTGTCGGATTCGAACCGACGACCTACGCATTACAAGTGCGTTGCTCTGGCCATCTGAGCTAAGGAGGCGCGCACGGACCCCTACGGATCGTGCCCGTGCAGTGTAACCAACGACCTGACCCCGCCCGTCGAAAATATCCGCGAAGACCGGCGAGATCGGCCCGCCCCGACTACTGACAGACCACAGAGCCCCGGGGTACGGTCACGAGCAGTTCACCCCGGTGGACTACACCACTCCCTCTACTCGGATCGTCCGGCACGTTCCTGCCGGTGAAGGGGGCCCTCACCATGGCCACTGTTACGTTCGACAAGGCGACCCGCGTCTACCCGGGTTCCGACAAGCCCGCCGTCGACGGCCTCGACATCGAGATCGAGGACGGCGAGTTCCTCGTCCTCGTCGGCCCGTCCGGCTGCGGCAAGTCCACCTCCCTGCGCATGCTCGCGGGCCTGGAGGACGTGAACCAGGGCGCGATCCGCATCGGCGAGCGCGACGTCACGCACCTGCCGCCCAAGGACCGGGACATCGCCATGGTGTTCCAGAACTACGCGCTCTACCCGCACATGACCGTCGCCGACAACATGGGCTTCGCGCTCAAGATCGCCGGCGTCAACAAGGCCGAGATCCGCCAGAAGGTCGAGGACGCGGCGAAGATCCTGGACCTCACCGAGTATCTGGGCCGCAAGCCCAAGGCGCTCTCCGGCGGTCAGCGCCAGCGCGTGGCCATGGGCCGCGCCATCGTGCGCGAGCCGCAGGTGTTCCTCATGGACGAGCCGCTGTCCAACCTCGACGCCAAGCTGCGCGTGTCGACACGTACGCAGATCGCCTCGCTCCAGCGCCGCCTCGGCATCACCACCGTGTACGTCACGCACGACCAGGTCGAGGCCATGACCATGGGCGACCGGGTGGCGGTCCTCAAGGACGGGCTGCTCCAGCAGGTCGACTCGCCCCGCAACATGTACGACCGCCCGGCGAACCTCTTCGTCGCGGGCTTCATCGGCTCCCCGGCCATGAACCTCGTCGAGGTCCCGATCACCGACGGCGGCGTGAAGTTCGGCAACTCCGTGGTGCCGGTCAACCGCGAGGCCCTGAGCGCCGCCGCCGACCGCGGCGACCGCACCGTCACCGTCGGCGTGCGCCCGGAGCACTTCGACATCGTCGAGCAGGACGGCGCCACCGCGAAGTCCCTCTCCAAGGCGACCGAGGACGCCCCGGCCGGCCTCGCCGTCTCCGTGAACGTCGTCGAGGAGCTCGGCGCCGACGGCTACGTCTACGGCTCCGCCGAGGTCAGCGGCGAGCACAAGGACCTCGTCGTCCGCGTCAACGGCCGCCGGGTCCCGGAGAAGGGCGCCCAGCTGCACGTCGTACCGCGTCCGGGCGAGACCCACGTCTTCTCGACGTCGACGGGCGAACGCCTCTCCGACTGATCACGGGTGAACGCCTCTCCGACTGATCACGGGCGAACGTCTCGCCGACTGATCACCGGCGAACGTCTCGCCGACTGATCACGGGCGAGCCCCTCTCCGACTGATCGGCGTACGGACCGGTCACGGGACAGAACGAGCGAGGGGCCCCGCACTCCGGTGCGGGGCTCCTTGGCGTAGCCGCCGGGCCCGGAAGCGACGACCCTGTTGTCGACAAATACCCCGGCACACCAGGCATTTCACCCCTCCCGCGCCCCGGCCACGTCAACACCGCGCCAGGGAAACCCACTTCGCCGTCGCTCGACCGAGTGACAAAATGTCGCCAAATCATCACCGAGCGCTACGCTGCCTCGCGTGACGCACTCCGCCAACTACACCCAGAAGCCGCGCCGAGCCCACCGTGGCCCCGCCCACCGCATCGGCCGCACGCTCGCTCTCGTCCTGCCCGTGATGCTGGTGCTTTCCGGGACCCTCGCGGTCACCAGCGTCAACTGGTCGGGAAGCTCCTCGGACTCGATGCTCACCGCATCCGCCGACGACCTCTCCGTACCGGCCAAGTCCCGCGCCCCGCAGGACATCCTGCGCGACCGGCTTCTCCTGGAGCTCCAGGAGAAGAACCCGGGCGTCGCGCTCACCCATCTCCAGCAGGAGGTGAACCGCCACCCGTCGCTGGCCCGCCACTGCATGGCCATCGCCCGCGCCCTCGGCCGCGCCGCCGTCCAGAAGTACGGCCCGGTCCGCGCCCAGTCCTACGCCAGGCCCGTCTGCGACACGTCCTTCGCGTCGGGCGTGGCCGCCGCCCATCAGAACGGCTGAGCGGGGCGGCGCCTACCGCCGCGTAGGGTTTCCGGCATGACCACGCTGAACCCCACGCAGGCCGTAGTCCTGGCCGGAGGCCAGGGCTCCCGCCTCCGCCCGTACACCGACGACCGGCCCAAGCCGATGGTCGAGATCCCCGGCACGGGGACCCCGATCATCGGCCATCAGCTTGCCTGGCTGGCCGCCGAGGGCGTGACCGACGCCGTCGTCTCCTGCGGCCACCTCGCCGAGGTCCTCCAGGAGTGGCTGGACTCGGCCGACCTGCCACTGAACGTCACCACGGTCGTCGAGAAGGAACCGCTCGGCCGCGGCGGCGGCCTCAAATACGCCGCCCGCCACCTCCCGCACGCGGACCAGCCCTGGTACGCGACGAACGGCGACATCTGGACCCGCTTCTCGCTGCGCGACATGGCGGCCTTCCACGCCGAGCGCGACGCCACCGCGACCCTCGCCCTGGCCCGCCCCCGCATCCCGTGGGGCGCCGTCGAGACGGACACCTTCGGCCACATCACGGACTTCGTCGAGGCGCCGCCGTCCCCGTACCTCATCAACGCCGGCGTGTACGTCTTCTCCGCGTCCTTCACCGCGCTCCTGCCGGACCTCGGCGACCACGAGCGCACCACGTTCCCGCGCCTGGCCCGCGATAAGCGCCTCGCGGGCTTCCCGCTGCCGCAGGGCGCCTACTGGCGCGCGATCGACACGGCGAAGGACCTCACCGAGGCCGCCAAGGAACTGGCCGCACAGGCCCGTTGAGCGCCCCCCACCTGCTCCGCCTTACGTACGTCGAAGGGGCCCCGCACACCCACGGTGTGGGGCCCCTTCGATGTACCAGATGTATCAGACGTACCAGACGTACTTGATGTATCAGACGTACCAGACGTACTTGACGTACCACTACGGAGTCAGTTGCCGAGGACACCGCCCAGTAGTCCGCCCGGCTCCTCGGCCCCACCGGAGCCACCCGAGCCACCGGAGCCGCCCGTGCCGCCCCCGGTGCCGCCACCGCCGCTGGACGCCGGCCCCGTGGTCGAGGCCGGCGGCTGCTGCTGCCGCTGTTGCTGCTGTGGCGCCGACTGCTGCGGCGGCGCCTGGCCCGTGCTGCTGCCCTGCGTCTGGCTCGGCTGCCCCGCCCCGGCCGCACCGGTCTCGGGGACGGCTCCCGGCGCCGTCGCGCCCTGCGAGGGGCTCGCGGAGCCGCTGCCCTGCGTCGGCGACTCCGACCCGGAGGAGGCCGAGGGACTCTGCGCACGCTTCTCCCGCCGCTTCTTGGCGGGGTCCTCGGGGAGCGGGGAGCCCGGCAGCACGTTCCGCGGGGCCTCGCCGGGGCCGGGCACGGTGACCCGGTCCGCGTCGCGCACGGCGCCGCCGAGCAGCGAACCGAGGAGCAGCGTGAGGCCGATGACGACCGCCCCGACGAGCCCGCCGCGCCGCAGCACACGCCGCCGCAGGTCCCAGATGTCGGCGCGCGGCCCGAGCCTGCGCCAGGCCTCGCCCGCCAGGCGTCCGTCGACGGAGTAGACGGGGGCACCCGCGATGATCAGCGGCGACCACGCGGCGAGGTAGATGATGTCCGGCGCGTCGTAGGCGGGGACGGTCTTCCAGCTGACGGTGACGATGAGCGCGGCGGAAAGCAGCACGCCCACCGAGGCGGCAACGCGCTGCCAGAGCCCGAGCACCGTCAGGACGCCGACGATGACCTGGAGGAAGGCGATGCTGAGACCGGCGCCCACCGGGTGCTGGAGGGCGAAGTCGCGCAGCGGCTCGGCGAGTTCCCAGGGGTGCAGCGAGGTCAGCCACTTGACCATGGAGCCGCGGCGGCCGCCGTCAAAGTAGACGGGGTCGCAGAGCTTGCCCATGCCGGCGTAGATGGAGATGAAACCGAGGAAGACGCGCAGCGGGAGGAGGACGACGCCGAGGTTCATCCGGCGCCCGGGGTAGTAGGCGTGCCGCACGGGGTCGGCGCCCTGCCGCCGTCTGCGCTCCTCGGTGGCGGCCTCGGCGTCGGCGCCGTCGCCCTCCGCGTACGCGTTGTCGTACTCGTACTCGTACTCGTGCTCGTGCTCGTACTCACCGAACCGGTCGTTCTCTTCGGCGAGCCGCTCGTCGTAGTCGCTGCTGGGCATCCGCATCTGCGGCAGCAGCTGGGTCTGGGGGGCGGGTCCGACGGCGGGTGTCGCGACGGTCCCGGAGGTCCGGGAGGTCCCGGGGCCGTCGTCGAGGGCGACACGCGGGATGACCTGGGTCGCGCTCCCGTCGTCATAGGGGCCTGCCTCTTCGGCCGAACGGCGCACGCCGCTGCCGCGCACGGCCTGTAGCAGCCCGGTCGCGCCGGGGTCGCCGGGTTCGGACTTCCCGCTCCAGACGACGGGCGCGCGGCGCTTGGCGGCGGCCGCCACGGCGGGGATGCGCACCGTCTCGTCGGAGAGGCCCAAGTGCCGTGAGATACGCGGGGATTGGATGCGCCCAGCGGCGGGGAGCTGCACGCGGAAGCTCGCGTGCGAGACGATGACCTGCGCCGGGTCGCTCGGCACCTTCACCATGCTCAGCGCGGGAGCTTCGTCGAAGCCTGACGAGCTTCCCCCCGTGGGAGTGCGGGGTGTTCTGGTGTCCACACTCATCTAACCGAGTGACGTGTGGTTAGGACACTGCCTTGACCACGCAGAAATGTCCGGACCGCGTCAAAAGATCACCGCGGCCCGGACATCCGTGCGTGACTACTTGCGGCGGCGGGCCGCCTCATAAAGCACCACACCAGCCGCGACACCCGCGTTCAACGACTCCGCCCCACCCGGCATCGGAATCCGCACCCGGAAGTCGCAGGTTTCCCCCACGAGCCGCGAGAGGCCCTTGCCCTCGCTGCCGACGACGATGACGACAGGGCCGCTGAGCGCCTCCAGGTCGCCGACCTCGTGCTCGCCGTCCGCCGCGAGGCCGACGATTGCGATGCCCGCCTTCTTGTACGCCTCCAGGGCGCGCGTCAGGTTCGTGCAGCGGGCGACCGGCGTCCGCGCGGCCGTGCCGGCCGACGTCTTCCAGGCACCGGCCGTCATACCGGCGGCGCGCCGCTCGGGCACGACGACGCCGTGGCCGCCGAACGCCGTCACGGAGCGGACGATCGCGCCGAGGTTGCGCGGGTCCGTCACGCCGTCGAGCGCGACGATCAGCGGGTCGTCGCCGGTGCCGTGCGCGGCGGCGACGAGGTCCTCGGGGTGCGCGTACTCGTACGGCGGGACCTGGAGGACGAGGCCCTGGTGGTTGAGGCCGTTCGTCATGCGGTCCAGCTCGGGCCGCGGGGCCTCCATGAGGTGGATGCCGCCGCGCTCGGCCGCGAGCTGGAGCGCCTCGCGGACCCGCTCGTCGTTGTCGATGAACTGCTGGACGTAGAGCGTGGTGGCGGGCACGCCGTCGCGCAGCGCCTCGAAGACCGGGTTGCGGCCGACGACCATCTCGGAGGACGACTTGCCGCCGCGCCCCTTCGGCGCGGGGCGGCGGCCCGTGGCCTTCTTGGCCTTGGCGGTGGCGATGCGGTTCTTCACATGCCCCTTGCGCGCCTCGGCGGGCGGCGTCGGACCCTTGCCCTCAAGGCCGCGGCGCCGATTGCCGCCGCTGCCGACCTGCGCGCCCTTCTTGCCGGACATGCGGCGGTTGTTAGCGGCCATGACCTACCTGTCTGTCGTGTTGCGTGGGTGCGCGTACGTCCGTACGCGCGAGGTGTACGTCTATGCAGTGTGCCGCCCACGAGGCCGGGCGGCACATCAGCGGTGTCGGTCAGCGCGCACCGAGCGTCCAGCGGGGCCCGCTCGGGCTGTCCTCGATGACGAGGCCCGACTGGCCGAGCTGGTCGCGGATGGCGTCGGCGGTGGCCCAGTCCTTGCGGCCGCGGGCGGCCTCGCGCTGGTCGAGGACCAGGCGTACGAGGCTGTCGACGACGCCGTGGAGGTCTTCGCCGCGGTCGCTCTCGCCACCGGCCCAGTGCGGGTCGAGCGGGTCGAGGCCGAGGACGCCGAGCATGGCACGCACCTCGGCGAGCCGCTCGACGGCGGCTTCCTTGTCGTCGGCGGCCAGGGCGCTGTTCCCCTGCCTGACCGTGGTGTGCACGATGGCGAGGGCCTGCGGGACGCCCATGTCGTCGTCCATGGCGTCGGCGAACGCGGGCGGCACCTCGGCGGCGGGCTCGACGGCCCCGCCGGCCTTCTCCACCACGCGCTGCACGAAGCCCTCGATGCGGGCGAACGCGGACTCGGCCTCGCGCAGGGCCTCCGGGCTGTACTCGATCATCGAACGGTAGTGCGGGGTGCCGAGGTAGTAGCGGAGCACGATGGGCCGCCACTCCTTGACCATCTCGGAGACGAGCACCGAGTTGCCCAGCGACTTCGACATCTTCTCGCCGCTCATGGTGACCCAGCCGTTGTGCACCCAGTAGCGCGCGAACGCGTCGCCGAAGGCCTTGGCCTGGGCGATCTCGTTCTCGTGGTGCGGGAAGACCAGGTCGATCCCGCCGCCGTGGATGTCGAACTCGGTGCCCAGGTACTTGTGGGCCATCGCCGAGCACTCCAGGTGCCAGCCGGGACGGCCGCGGCCCCAGGGCGTCTCCCAGCTGGGCTCGCCCTCCTTGGCGGCCTTCCACATGGCGAAGTCACGCGAGTCGCGCTTGCCGGTCTCGCCCTCGCCGGACGGCTGGCGCAGGTCGTCGAGGTCCTGGTTGGAGAGCTCAAGGTAGCCGGGGAAGGACTTCACGTCGAAGTAGACGTTGCCGTCGGCCTCGTACGCGTGACCGCGCTCGATGAGGCCGCGCATCATCTCGACCATCTCGGTGATGTGGCCGGTGGCGCGCGGCTCATAGGTGGGCGGCAGGCAGCCGAGCACGTCGTAACCGCTGTTGAAGGCGCGCTCGTTCTCGTACCCGATCGACCACCACGGGCGGCCCTGCTCGGCCGACTTCTTGATGATCTTGTCGTCGATGTCGGTCACGTTGCGCACGAACGTCACGTCGTAGCCGCGGTAGGCGAACCAGCGGCGCATGATGTCGAAGTTCAGGCCGGACCTGATGTGCCCGATGTGCGGGGCCGCCTGCACGGTGGCACCACACAGGTAGATCGAGACGCAGCCGTCGTTGAGGGGGCTGAAGTCACGGATCTGCCGGGCGCTGGTGTCGTACAGGCGAATCGTCACCACTCCAGGGTAGTGGGCGCGGGACAGTGCCCCACGCCCCCTGCCCCCACAGGGCAACGCGACCGTGACGTCCGGCCGCCCTCAGACCCGCCCGACGACCTTGCGCGGCGACACCCGAACCACGACCCGCGGGGAGTCGTTCACCGAGTCGGGGTTGAACTCCGCGTACTTCTTGCCCGAGTACTTCAGCGACAGCTCGTCGATCAGCTCCTGACCGCCCTGCGTCGTCATCTCCGCCGTGCCGCGGATCTCCGCGTACGTGTACGGGGCGTCGAAGGGCTGGAGCAGCACCGTCACGCGCGGGTCGCGGCGGAGGTTCTTCTCCTTCTGGCGGCCGATCGTCGTCGAGAACAGCACGTCGTCGCCGTCCCGCTTCACCCAGACCGGCGACAGCTGCGGGCTGCCGTCGGGCTGGATGGTGGCGACGATGATGAACGACGGGGCGTCGAGAAGGGCCTTGAGCTGGTCGGACAGTGCGGCGGACATGGCTTCACTCCTTCGTGGACAGCTGGCTGCGAGAGCCTCGCCTGTACGAGCCATACACCTACCCGATATCCGCGGTGTCCGCCTCAGGGCGTCGTACGGACGACCAGCGCGGTGGCGATGGCGGCGAGTCCGTCGCCGCGGCCGGGGAAGCCCAGCCCGTCGGTGGTGGCCCCGGAGACCGAGACGGGCGCGCCCGCCGCCTCGGAGAGCACCTTCTGCGCCTCGTCGCGGCGCTTGCCGATCTTCGGGCGGGCGCCGATGACCTGCACCGCGACGTTGCCGATGGTGAAACCCGCGTCGCGCACGATGCGGGCGGCCTCGGCGAGGAGGGTCAGGCCGGGGGCGCCGGACCACTCGGGGCGGCCGGTGCCGAAGTGCGCGCCGAGGTCGCCGAGTCCGGCCGCGGAGAACAGCGCGTTGCACGCGGCGTGCGCGACGACGTCGGCGTCGGAGTGCCCGGCGAGTCCCGGGCCCTCGTCCTCCCACTTCAGGCCGGCGCACCACAGCTCGCGGCCCTCTTCGAAGGCGTGGATGTCGGTGCCGATGCCGACGAGGGGCAGTACGGGGGCCGGGGCGGGCGGGTCAGAAGCCATCGTTGGCCCTCCTGCGGGCGAGCACGGCCTCGGCGAGGACGAGGTCGAGGGGCCGCGTGACCTTGAAGGCCTCCTCGTGGCCGGGCACGACGACGACGGGCAGGCCGAGCTGTTCGACCATGCTGGCGTCGTCCGTGACGTTGTCGGTGACGCTCTCGTGGGCGCGCGCGAGCGTGGCGCGGTCGAAGCCCTGCGGCGTCTGCACGGCGCGCAGCCGGGCCCGCTCGGGGGTGGCCACGACGCGCTCGGGCTCGCCGGGGGTCGCGGCGGGCTCGACCTGCTTGACGGTGTCGGCCAGTGGCAGCGCGGGCACCACGGCGGGCGCCCCGTCGCGTACGGCCTCGATGACGCCGTCGACCGTGTCAACCGGCACGAGCGGGCGCGCCGCGTCGTGCACGAGCACGATGTCGATGCCGGGCGGCAGCGCGTCCAGGCCGGCCCGCACGGACTCCTGGCGGCTCTCGCCGCCGGGCACCACGAGGAAGTCGGTCCGCTCGGGCAGCGCGTGGTCGGCGAGGAGCGTCTTGACCTCGGCCGCGCCCTCCGGCGGGGCCACGACGACGACGAGGGAGACGGCGCGGGAGGCCGCCATGGCGCGGACGGCGTGGATGAGCATCGGGGTGCCGTTCAGCGCGCGGAGCGCTTTGGGGGCGCCAGGGCCGAGGCGCACGCCCCGTCCTGCCGCGGGGATGACCACCGCGGTACGGGATTCGCTAGACATCGGTTCCGTTCAGGTTTGTGTGCTCGGCCGACGTGGGTATGGCCACACCGTGCCGGGCGCGACATCGTGACCGGACCCTTCCGTGACATCTGGTCGAGCCAGCTGCCCGGGCCCGGCACGCCAACACGGTCTCTGGGGGCCGCCACCATGTCTGCCTGGTTCGCACAACATGTGGGCAACATCTGGGTACGAACATGCCGCAGCGCCCGGCGACTCCGGTTAAGGGTCAGCGGGCACCGCGGCATCATTGCGCCATGGACAGCCGGGGCATGCGCCTCAGGCCATCGGCATCAGGACGCGAGGACCTCGTCCAGCAGGGCCTCGGCCTTGTCCTCGTTCGTGTTCTCCGCGAGGGCGAGTTCGCTCACCAGGATCTGCCGAGCCTTGGCGAGCATGCGCTTCTCGCCGGCGGACAGTCCACGCTCACGCTCCCGACGCCACAGGTCACGCACGACTTCCGCGACCTTGATGACATCGCCGGAGGCGAGCTTCTCAAGATTTGCCTTGTAACGACGCGACCAGTTCGTGGGCTCTTCGGCGTACGGCGCGCGCAGCACCTCGAAGACCCGGTCCAGCCCGTCCTGACCGACCACATCACGCACGCCGACGAACTCCGCATTGTCCGCTGGCACACGCACCGTCAGGTCGCCCTGGGCGACCTTCAGCACCAAGTAGGTCTTGTCCACGCCTTTGATCTGGCGAGTTTCGATGGCCTCGATCAGCGCGGCCCCGTGATGGGGATAGACCACGGTGTCGCCAACCTTGAACGTCATGTGACAGGTACCCCTTCCGTGGCTATCCATCCTAACACGAGAATCGCCTCTTCTGAATGGCGTTTTCGCAGGTCAGGGCATATCTCGGGGCTTGACAACAGCAACAGGAACGTGCTGCGGAGGGCCGCCGGAACGGGGTATTCGCAGGTCGGAGCGGCTCTTCGGGGAGGCAGAAACGTGGGCGATACGCCCCCCTCAAGAGTGTCCCAAGAGTCCGAACGTCCCGGTTTGCGCGGTTCCAAGCGGTGAACTTTCGCTACTCCGTTCGGTCGCCGGAGAGGCGTGCGGCACGCGGTCCGACGTGATTCCGGAATTGATCAAGCTGCCCGGTGATCGATTTTCTGGCAGCCCCGTAATTCCTCGCCTTCCTCGCCGCAAATACCGGGGACAGCCCGCCCGCGGCACTTGAGGGCGCTTATGTGAATGCCGGACGATGCCGGACGAGAGAGCAGCCGAACGAGAGAGCAATGGGGCGGGCCGGCCACGGGCCCCGGGAACCGCCGGGAAGAGGTCCGCGTCCCCCAGGGGCGGGTCGGGTGCGGCGGCCCGGGAACGGCTCGGTAACCTAAGCGCGCTGACACACCCTTAGGGCGGCTTTACGCCGCCCGACCCTCCCGTACCGCCCACGTTCAAGGAGTTGCCGCCGCCGTGAGCCGCAGCCTTCGACGCGGCGCCCTCGCCGCCACCGCCATCGCGTTCTCGCTCGCCTCGCTCGCCGCGTGCGGCGCGGGCAACAACGCCCAGACGCTGGGGGTCCGGCCGGACCACGCCGCGACCTCCGTCGGTGACATCAAGATCCAGAACGCCATGGTCATCACCCAGCCGGACCTGAAGGCCAAGGGCCCGGCCGTCGTCTCCGCGACGATCTTCAACGGAGGCACGACCGACCAGACCCTCGACTCGGTCACGCTCAAGGGTGTCGACGAGAAGGCCAAGATCACGCCGGCCAAGGACGACAAGGCCGCCAAGCGGAACGGCTCGCTGACCATCCCGGCCGGCGGCTCGGTCGTCATCGGCGGCAAGGACAACGCCTCCGCCGTCCTGCCCAGCGGCCGCGAAGCGGTCAAGGACGGCGACGCGCAGCAGGTCACCTTCGCCTTCAGCAAGACGGGCGACGTGAAGCTGGAGGCGTTCGTCGTACCGGCCGAGAGCTACTTCACCAAGTGGGGCCCGACCGAGGTGCCGCAGGCTCCGGGCGCCGAGGCGGAGAAGTCCGCGAAGCCGGGGCAGTCCGGGAAGCCGGGCGAGTCCGGTAAGCCGTCCGACTCCGCGTCGGATGCCGCCACCGACCCGTCGGGGGACGCCTCCGGTGCCGCCGACATGGACCCGTCGGACGCCGCCTCGCACAGCGCGGACACCGGCACCGGTACCGGCGCCGAGCACTGATCGACGTACGTACGAGAGGGCGGGAACCCCACCGGGTTCCCGCCCTCTCTCACGTCTCACGTCCCGCCGCTCGCGGTTTACGGCTCGAACTTGTAGCCGAGGCCGCGGACCGTCACCAGGTAGCGCGGGGCTCCCGGGTCCGGCTCGATCTTGGCGCGCAGGCGCTTGACGTGGACGTCGAGGGTTTTGGTGTCCCCCACGTAGTCCGCGCCCCAGACGCGGTCGATGAGCTGCATACGGGTCAGGACGCGGCCCGCGTTGCGCAGGAGCATTTCCAGGAGGTCGAACTCCTTCAGCGGCAGGTCGATCTTGGAGCCGGAGACGGTGACCACGTGGCGGTCGACGTCCATGCGGACGGGACCCGCCTCCAGGGCCTGCGGAGCGACCTCCTCCGGCTCGCCCCGGCGGCGCAGGACCGCGCGGATGCGGGCGACCAGTTCGCGCGAGGAGAAGGGCTTGGTGACGTAGTCATCGGCTCCTATCTCCAGACCGACCACCTTGTCGATCTCGCTGTCCTTGGCAGTGACCATGATCACCGGGACGTTGGAGCGGCTGCGCAGCTGACGGCAGACCTCGGTGCCGGGCAGGCCGGGCAGCATCAGGTCGAGCAGGACGAGGTCGGCGCCGTTGCGCTCGAATTCGTCGAGTCCGTCCGGGCCGGTGGCCGCGATGGCGACCTCGAAGCCCTCTTTGCGGAGCATGTAGGACAGAGCGTCGCTGAAGGATTCCTCGTCCTCGACGACGAGCACTCGGGTCACGGAAGGACCTCCGGGGCAGGAATGGGTTCGTACGTAGTGGTCTCGTCGGTCGGGGCGGTACCGGCTTCGGCGCCGGATCCACCGCCGTGACCTGGTCCGCGGTCGCGGTGCGCGGCCGCCTCCGGCAGCCGCAGGGTGAAGGTGGAGCCCTGTCCCTCGGAGCTCCACACGGTGACCTCCCCGCCGTGGGAGGCGGCCACGTGCTTGACGATGGCGAGGCCGAGGCCGGTGCCGCCGGTGGCCCGGGAGCGGGCCGGGTCGACGCGGTAGAAGCGCTCGAAGATGCGTTCCTTGTCCTTGTCCGAGATGCCGATGCCCTGGTCGGTGACGGCGACCTCGATCATGTCGCCGCCGGGCGCGCTGACCCGGCGGGCGGCGATGCCCACGCGGGTGCGGGCGGGGCTGTAGTTCACCGCGTTCTCCACGAGGTTGCCGAGGGCCGCGGCGAGCTGGCCGCGGTTGCCCCAGATCTGGAGCGCGGCGGCGCCGCTCTCGCGTCCCCCGGGGTCCCCTTCGGCGGAGGGGCTCGCGGCCCCGCCTATCGACGCGGCCAGGGTGATCTGCTTGTGGGAGGCCTGGTGACGGCTGCGGTCGATCGCCTCGGCCACCAGTTCGTCGACCGGTACGGGCTCGGCGTCCTCCAGCGGGTCGTCGTTCTGGACGCGGGAGAGGTCGATGAGTTCCTGCACGAGGTTGGTCAGGCGGGTCGCCTCGATCTGCATGCGGCCCGCGAAGCGCTCGACGGCCTCGGGGTCCTCGGAGGCGTCCATGACGGCCTCGGAGAGGAGGCTGAGGGCGCCCACGGGGGTCTTCAGCTCGTGGGAGACGTTGGCGACGAAGTCGCGGCGTACCGCCTCGATGCGGCGGGCCTCCGTGAGGTCCTCGACCAGGAGCAGCACGAGCCGGGAGCCGAGCGGGGCGACGCGGGCGGAGACCGCGAGGGCCTCGCCGCGGCCGGTGCCGCGCCGGGGCAGATCCAGTTCGACCTGGCGTATCTCGCCGTCGCGGCGGGTGTCGCGGGCCATCTTGAGCATCGGCTCGACGGCGAGCTTGCCGCCGCGCACGAGCCCGAGGGCGTACGCCGCCGAGCTGGCCTTGACCACGCTGTCGGCCTCGTCCAGGACGACGGCCGAGGAGCGCAGCACGGACAGGACCGTGTCCACGCCCGGAGGCAGTACGGCGTCGGTGTGCAGGGAGCTCCGGGTGGGGCGTTTCTGGTCGCGCTCGCTCCAGCGGAACGCCAGCATGGCGATGACGCCGGTGCACACTCCGGCGATCGCTGCCGCTGCGGCGACCGCCGCGTTCACGTCCATGTCTCCAGGTTATGCGCCTGGTGAGCGCCGTCCACAGCCATTCGGGCACGGCCTCGAACACTCGTCGCCCAGAGTTCACCGGGGGGACGGCACCGGTTCATTTCTGCCGAAGGGCCCGGTCCGGGGGGTGATCGGCGATGTCGCCCCGTGTCGCCCACAGTTCACCTTGATGACAGGGATGGTTCATTCGAGGTGCCGGAAACGGACGCGTCCGGGCCACACCGTGGGAGCGTAGGGGCCAGCCCCCTGAGACGTACGAGAGAGGGACAGCCACATGCGGGACGCGTACCACGAGGAACTTGACTCGATCGGGGAGAGCCTGGTCGAGATGGCCCGCCTGGTCGGGTCCGCGATCGGGCGCGCCACGACGGCCATGCTCGACGCCGATCTGAAGCTGGCCGAGAGCGTGATCGCCGCCGACCAGAAGGTGGACGATCTCCAGCACGAGCTGGAGGCGCGCGCGATAGCCCTGCTCGCGCGGCAGCAGCCGGTCGCCACCGACCTGCGCATCGTCGTGACCTCGCTGCGGATGAGCGCCGACCTGGAGCGCTCGGGCGACCTCGCCCAGCACGTCGCCAAGCTGGCCCGGCTGCGCTTCCCGGACTCGGCGGTGCCGCGGGACCTGCACGCCACGATCCTGGAGATGGGCCAGCTCGCGCAGCGCCTGATGGCGAAGGCGGCGGAGGTCATCATCACCAAGGACGTCGACCTCGCCCTCCAGCTGGAGCAGGACGACGACGAGATGGACCAGCTGCACCGCACCCTCTTCCAGCACCTGATGGACGACCGCTGGAAGCACGGCATCGAGACGGCCGTCGACGTGACGCTGCTCGGCCGCTACTACGAGCGCTTCGCGGACCACGCGGTGTCGGTGGCGAAGCGCGTCGTGTACCTGGTCACGGGTGAGCACGCGGACGAGATCCAGGCGTCGTCGGGTCCGGCGCCGGTGGAAGGGGCGTAGGCCCTTTCGGGTCACCCCGCGCGCGTCACGGTGCCCCGCACGACGTCAGGTGGTCGTGCGGGGCACGGTCTTGCAGGTCCTGCCAGCTCCTGCTAGGTCCTGCCAGGCTTGTCAGGTCTGTCAGGTCTGTCAGGTCTGTCAGGTCTGTCAGGTGGGCGTCAGCCGCAGCCGCCGCCGCACTGGCAGGAGCCGCCGGACTGACAGCCGCAGCTACAGCCGGGGCCGCAGGAGCAGTTCATCGGTATGACGACGGGCTTGGGGGACTCGGCCATGGGTCTCCTCCTCGAAGGCGTACTGGTGTAACGGCGTACCGCTGTACTCGCGTACTGCCTGCCTCCCATTGCAACCCTGCGGGGCAGGGCGCATCAACGGCGCACGTGGGCGTCAGCCATCGGACACGCGCGCGTGGGCCGTCGGACACGTGCGCGTGGGCCGTCGGACACGTGCGCGTGGGCCGTCGGGCACGTGCGCGTGCGCCATCGCGACCGGCCGCCGAGCGAGCCCCACGGGTGAAACACCCTCCTCAGCTGTCACAGACATGCCATAACCTGCGCTCTGACGGGGGCACAGGCCCGGGCAGTGGGCCCGGGCCCACTCATGTGGGGGGTCACATCACATGCACGCAGTACTGAGCGCTCGTACGCGCAGAATCTCGACCGCGACGGCGCTCGCAGTCCTCTTCAGCTCGGTGGCGCTGACCGTCGGCACGGCGGGCACCGTGGCGGCCGACTCGGCCAAGGAGCTGCCCGTCTCCGCGGTCGGGGACATCGTCGTGGACGGGGCGCACCAACGGGTGTACGTCTCCGACCCGCTCGTCGGCAAGATCGTCGTCACTGACTACGCGGGCAAGGTCGAGGGCACCCTCGCGGGCCTGCCGGGCGTCTCCGGCCTGACGCTGTCGGCCGATTCCGGGCAGGTCTTCGCCGCGGTCACCGACAAGAACCGCATCGTGTCCGTGGAGACCGCCACCTACACGCAGACCGCGAGCTACGACCTCACCGGCGCCAAGGGCCCGGCCACGCTCGAAACGGTCGACGGCAAGGTGTGGTTCGGCTATGAGGGCGGCATCGGCTCGCTCGACACCTCCGGCACCGAGCCGGTCGTGAAGCTCGCCCAGGGCACAGGCGTGGACTGGGAGGGCGCGCCGCTGCTCGGCGCGGACCCCAAGGCCCCCGGCGTCCTGGTGGCCGGTGAGAAGGCCGGGACCTGGGCGGATGTGGCGGTGTACGACGTCGCGGGTGCCGAGCCCGCCCTGCGCACCACGAAGACCCTCACCGGGAACTTCAAGGACCTGGATCTGACGCCGGACGGCGAACAGGTCCTGACGACCTGGGACGACGGCTACGGGTACGCGTTCCCGGCGTACTCCACCAAGGACCTGACCCAGGAGACGCGTTACCCCACCGACCCGTACCCGAACGCCGTGGCCATCGCCCCCGACGGCACCATCGCGGGCGGCAGCATGTCCTGGTACGAGCCCGACGTGCACATCTACCGGCCGGGTGTGAAGGTGCCGGTGCGGGAGTACGACTTCCCGAACACCGGCAACACCAGCGGCGCCGACGAACTGGTGCCCGCCGCCCTCGCCTGGGCCCCGGACGCGAGCCGTGTCTTCGCGGTGTCCGTGAACTCGTACGGCACCTTCACGCTGCGCACCATGGTCGAGCCGGGCAAGTCCCTGCCGGCCCTGACACTGAACGCCCCGGAGAAGGCGCCCCGCGCCAAGCCCCTGACCGTCACCGGCGAGCTCACCGACACGGTGCCGCTGCCGGCCGGCACGCCCGTGACGATCACGCGCACGGACGTGGAGGCGCCCTCCGGCAAGGCGCTGCCCGCCGTCAAGACGAAGGCGGACGGCTCGTTCTCCTTCACCGACAGCCCGCCGGCCGGCGGCAAGGCGACGTACGCGGGCGACGCCACGCACGCCGCGGCCTCCGCGTCGGACACGATCGAGGTCGCGCGCTCCAAGACGACGCTGACCCTCGACAAGAACGGCAAGGTCTACGGCTACGGCGCGGACGTCTCCTTCACCGCGCACCTCGGCAAGACGTACAAGAACCGCACCGTCGAGATCTGGGCCGACCCCTACGGCGCCGACAAGCCGAAGAAGCTGCTGAAGAAGGGCGCCGTCAACTCCCACGGCGACCTGAGGGCCACGGTCGACATGAAGCGCGACACGAAGGTCACGGCGGTCTTCTCCGGAGACGCGCGCTCGGCGTCCGCGAAGGCCACGTCGACGGCGTACGCCAAGGTGAGGATCTCCAGCGCCGTCTCCAAGCACTACAAGACGGGCAAGATCGGCTCCACGAAGTACCACTACTTCCACAAGAACACCGACCCCGTGCTCGCGACGAAGATGACGTACTACAAGGGCCGCAAGCAGCGCTTCGAGATCGAGGTCTACGGCGCCGACCGCAAGTGGCACGCGGCGGGCTCGCAGTACTTCGGCCTGGCGCCTGACGGCACGTCGCCCGTCCGCCTGGAGGCGCCCGGCGAGTCCGGCATCCGCGCGCGGATCCGTTCGTCGTACGTGAACGGTTCGTCGGGCGACAACGTCAACGCGACGACGCACGGCGGGTGGAAGTACCTGAACTTCACACGCTGAGGCACCACGCCGGCCGGGGCGCCCGGTTGCCCCCTCCTGGCCTCTTGGCATACGCGCTCCGCACGTGCTGATCCGGCCGCGGAGGAACGTTTTGCTGCCAAGTGCGGGCAACTGGGCGGCCGGGGAGGGGAGCGGCGGCTACACAAGAAGGCCGGGACGTGCTCATGCGAGGCATACGAGGGGGCCTGGCCGATGGTGCTGACGATCAACGTGGCGGTTCTCCTGGCAGTCGTCATCATCCTGCGCCTGCGCAGACGCACCCAGGCGCGCAGCCGCAACGACGAACAACTGACCGTGGCCATCGTCTTGGTCTTCGGCGTCCTTGTCGCCCCGACGGGGTTCGGGCAGTGGATCGCGGAGGTGGTGGGGGAGGTGGCGCGGGGGGTTTCGGAGTCGGGGGGCCCGTGAGGCCGTAAGGCTCGCAGGCTCAGGAGCTACCGCGAGATAGCGCGAGGTACCTCGCGATGTACTCATTTGCCGTACGTCGCCGACGGTCCGGGCCGATCATGGCTCCATGCCGGAAGCGATATGGATCAAGTTGATCGGCACGCTGCCCAGCCTCTTCTGGGCGTGCTTCGCGATCATCGTCTATCTGTCGTTGCGAGAGACGATCATCCACAGCCTGGTCCCTCGGGTCACCGCGTTGCGGGCGCTCGGGGTCGAGGTGGAAATGGCAGGCCAGCTACTGGACCAGGTCGCCGAGCGCAGCGAGACGCCGGTGACGCCGACCGCGAGGCGTGGAGTCCTGAGCAGGCTGGAGCACGCGGCGGACACGCTGAAGGGCGGCAGAATCCTCTGGATCGACGATCACCCCGAGCACAACGGCGCTCTGATCAGCCTCTTCCGGTCAATGGGCATGACCGTGGACACGGCCCGCTCCACCGCGGAGGGCGCTCGAAGCCGATTTCGGCCAGCCTCGCGTACGTCCCGCCCTGTCCGGTGTCCTGCTGGGTGATCGCGGTGCCGGCCACCAAAGACATGGGAAGGTAGCTCGTCGCGAGCAGGACGGGCTTCTGGTCGAGTACGAAGCGCCGACGCCGCACACAGACCGCTTCCCCGGCGGCCAACTCCATGACCGCACCGACTCGGTCGGGCGCCGCCTCCTCCGACACGGTTACCTGGTCCACCTCCAGGTTGCGGTCCTCGATGTCCGCCGACCAGATGGAACGGCCGCCACCCCACTGCTGCCGGGCCAGACGCTGAATGCCCCGGCGTCGAAGCGGGCGGTACGCCCGGACGAACACACCGGCGCCCTTGCGGGCTTCGACGACACCTTCGTCCCGGAGGACACCCAGGGCATGTCGGGCGGTCATACGGGCCACGCCGTACGTGGCCATGAGGTCGTTCTCCCCCGGAAGCCGATCACCAGGACCGTATTCGCCCGACTGAACGGCCTCGCGCAAAGTGTCTGCGATCCGTTGGTACTTGGGCCGACGGTCATTGTCGGTGTTCGCCATACCGCGATCGCGATGGGGCTCGGCGCTGGTTCCGGAAGTTCATCGCCCCGTACACCTCGGCCTGCTCGGTCGACGACTGTGCGCTGATGATCTCCGAGCTGGTGACGAACGCCATCACGTACGGGCGGGCCGATGAGGAGTGGCGCGTACGCGTGGAGTGGTTCCGGGAAGGAACCTCGCTCCGTGTTGAGGTGCACAACCTGGGCTTTCCGGCGAACGTACGTCTTCGCCGGCCGGACGCCGACGACGCCCATGGGCGCGGACTGCTCCTGGTCGACGCCATCGCCGAGCCCCCGCATGCCGGTCCCAGCCGATTCGGCGGGACGGTGGTCGCCTTCCTGATGACCGATGCGTGGCCTGCCTGAGGGAGGCTCAGCTGACGGCCCAGAGACTGCCCAGCCGCAGCAACAAGCCCCCTACCGGCAGCGAACCCGCAGGCAGGGGGCTTAAAGCTAAAGCAGGGCTACTTCTTCTTGCCCTGGGTCTTGCCGAGGATCTTGGTGATCTGGGCTTTTGCTGTACAGGGCAGTGCTCATGGCCGGCCAAATGGTCGTCATTGGTCGTCGTTGGCCACCATCGAACTACCTCGGACGCCCCAGAGACGGCCCAGCTTTCCGGTACGAGGACGCGTTCGGTCGACGGCGGAGACGAGCAGAACACGCCCAGCGCCGTATGGGTAACCCACGGTCACCCCATCTGCCGTGACAGCCAAGGGAATTGAGACGGGGCTCACTTGTTCCTGGATCGAGCTGCGATCTTGCCTGGGCTTGACCTACCATCAGTTCTGCGCGCTGGAGTGCAACATCCTGCGCGCAGTCGAAGCCCTTTGCGTCGCTTCTTGTGATCTGCGCCCCGATGGTGCAGGGAGTTCCAGGAGGCGCGGGACCGGGGCGGGGCGCGCAGGGTCATATACCTGCAAGTCCCGGCCCAATCGATGTCGGCCCGCAAAGTCGCTTGAGGAGCATTCGGCTTTCTATGGACCCACTAGCTACACCACGTTTTGCCGAGCGCACCCGCCTCGGCCACTGAGACACCCAGCGTTGCGTCGAGCGTAGGGCTTCTCGGTTCGAGCCACTTCACCGTGGCCGAGCTGACGAATGCCCTGCACAAGAGACCCGGCTCGGTCACCTGACTTGAAAGGTACTGAGACTGTTGGACGCGGCCGTGACGCTCGGCATCCTCGCGATCTTCGGGGTTCTATCGATTCTGCTGTTCGCTATTCGGGGGTTCCTCGACCAATTGCCTGATGTCTTCGCCTCAGCGCATCGCGCTCGGATTGCTTGGCGGGACCTCAAACAGACCCGTACCGAGCAGGGGCAACCGGAGAGTTCTCGCTCTCAGCCCTCCCCATAGGCCGTCCCGTGCTCCGGAAGGCATAAGCCAGATGTCGAAGGTCCCGGACCATGATCGGTCCAGGGCCTTCGGCTGGTGCCGTCGGCAGATTCGAACCTGCGACACCCGCTTTAGGAGAGCGGGAGGGCGAACCTCCGCCTGACTGCGCAGACGCTGCGAGAGCTGATCGACGCTCCAGAGCCCGAACACGCCCCTCGTTCCCCGTGGTTCCCCCACAATCTGGCACGGATGTGGCACGGTCCTCGCTACCGTCTGCTGGTGCCGCGGGATAGCGTCCACCTGCGCGCGGTCGGCTTCCGAGGCGTCCAGCTCTGTAGTGCAGCTGCATCCCTGGGTCTGTCCGGGGGCGGGCCGGTGAAAACCACGGGACCCAACCGACGACCAGGCTCCGCCGGTGGCCAAGAGTGCCCTGCCAGCGCTGGCCGCGCGCGCTATCAGCACACCTTCGTCGTCCACGAATTAGCCACCATCGCCTTCGCGATCATGCCGACCGGCTATCTCCGCGGCGATGACGGCCAGCAGCGCGAGAGTCAAGCGCCGGAAGTGCAGTCCCCCTCCTGGCCCGATAAGCCTCGCCTAGTTGTCAGCAGGGGATACGCAGAGGCCGCGCCGGTGAACTCCAACTCGCCGGCGGGTCCACGAGGTCACCGGTCATTCGCTAATTGCCGCCGGGGAAATGGAGATGGGATCCGAGTCGACAAACATTTCCGGAGAGTCGGTAAGCCCTTCCTCCTCCGATAGAGAGGCGGTAGGGGGCAAGGATTCAATGGAATCAGAATCCAGCAGAGTCCATTGGGACATATTGCGAATTGCGGCCAGTACGTCCAGGATGGGGAATCCTCTCCGAATCTCAAGTTCCCTGACGGTGAATCGGTCTTCTGCGTCCGGAAGGTCCACCGGTGGTGGGACTCTAGCGTCACACCGCAGGAACGCCCGCATTAGATTGAAGCTCTTATAGAAGAGCTCCATGAAGGCGGAATCGTACGGCAGCGGTAGGCGGATCAGGTTTAGCCTGTCATCCACCCTTGGAATGTCGGCCGCATTGGCTTTGGGGTAAATTCCAACCCGTAGCCCTTGGGCGCTTTCCAGTGCGCCCGGCTTCACCTTTACGGTGGTTCCCACCCAGCGATCGACCGATGGATTACCAATGAACAGATCGGCCTTCCAGAGGCCATTAATCGACCGTGGGAGGTTGTTTCGTTCTTCATTACGATGGAAGGCCCGAAAGATTTGCGGAATATATCGCTTCAGCTTCGGAGGCTGGCCTCGATTTCCGACATACACCCGCGAATCGTCAGTAAGTGAGTCCTGGATCGACTCAAGGATGGGGATCCTTCCCTCCTTTTCTGGGCCGAATAGGATGGAGTCAGCTCCTCCCGAGATGCCGCAGAAATCCTCTAGAACCTCGCTAGCGAGAGGCCAAATCAAGGCATTGCGACCGGCAATGGCCTCATGTACTGCCAATTCGAAACAGATTCCGGCATCACCGAAACCTTCCAGAAATTCCCTTGCGAGATCGTGTAGTGTCCAGGCAGGGTACCCTCCGAGGCGATCGATGCGATCCATGGCGACTGAGTGCAGCGTGGCTTCGATAACTGGCGCCACCATTGCAAACTTTGCCATTACCGCGTCGGACACTTCTTCCCGCTGGAAGCTTTTTAGTACGCGCATGCGGCACATTCTGATTAGTTGGAAATGGACCGATAGGATTACGGAATTGCCTAGTCGGCGGCAGCCTGAGCCCATGTCCCCCTACCGTGCTTGCCCCACCGAAGACTCGCTTAGTTCATGCGTAAGCGATAGCGCGACACTAGCGGCCAGTTGGAGCCGGATGTGGTGAGATGGCGAAGTTCACGCTGGGCTGTTCTGCCACAGAACCACCCGCTCCCAGCATCAGCCGCCTTCGGCCGGCACTCGCCCGCGGCGCCCCCGCCATCTCGGAGCCTGAGCGCCCCGCCGGAGGCATGTCTTTCACCGTGGCCCCGGTGGTGCGAGGCTCGCCTCTCCTCCGGGTGCTGCTCCTTGAGTGGGCGCGCGTCGGCGTAGCGTGCGCGGAGCGGGCCGAAGACAGGAACGCAGCGCGACACGGAGCCGGGAGCGCGCCCGGCGGAGCGGAGCGCAGCCGGGCTTGAACCAGTAGAGAAAGTTGTAACTCAGTCGGTCGTGCGGGGCTTGAAGTCGTTCGCGCAGGCCGGGAGTTCTGACCCTGACGGTGTGCCAGGAATAGGAAGAGTGCTGGGCGGACTGTCCATGTGATGCGCGTGCTGACGTGCGTGATGGACACCGTCCAGGGCTCGCGGCACAACAGTGCTCGCCTCGTGTCGATCTGGTCGTCGTCGAGTCGTGTCCACGCCTCCTGGGAAGCGGCCGTGTCGAGGGCCGGTGAGATGGTGCGCAGGATCGTCGCCACCCAGTTGTTCGCCTCGACCGCCGAGTACGCGTCGAAGGATCCGAGCATCGTCGGTGGGCGTCGGCCCTCCAGTCGTTGTATCCAGCACCCGCCCCAGAACCCCGGTCTGGTCGTCGTCCTCAGCACGGCTGCCCTCCTCGGCCTACGTCGGTGAGGAGCTCCGCGGTGATGGTGTGGCCGGCCTCGCTGGCGTAGACGACGATCCGGTGGGCGAGCGCGCTGACCATGCCGAGTCCCCGGCCGTGTTCGGCGTCCTGGTCCTGGTGCTCGATCTTCGGGGCCGTGCCCGTGCCTCCGGAGTCCGTCACCGACACCGCGACCACCTGAGCCGAGACGGCGACGGCCAGGTGGAAGGTGCCGGACTTGTGTCCGCTCGCCGTGTGGAGGATCGCGTTCGCGCTGAGCTCGGCGTCCTCCGCAAAAGGGGAGCCGCGCAGGATGCCGCGTGTCCAGCGCCGGGCCCGGCTGACCTCTTCCGGGAAACCTGGGCAAGACAGCCCCCCACCCGGGCAGTACTCATATGCTCGTGCATACAAGTTCCTTCATGCTGGTAGTCCGCCATGTGCAGCGGGTTCGGACTAGACGAGTTTCACGCCGTCGTGGGCGCGGACGGCCGGCGGGGACGCCGCGTCGAGTGCGTCAATGACGCGGATCGCGTACGCCTCGTCGGCAAGTTCGGAGACGTCGTCACGGGTCACCCAGCGCAGTGCACGAGTCTCGTCGCCAGTGCTCGGCGTACCGTCGGCCGCCTCACAGCGGAACACCGGCGAGACGATGAGGCCCGTCATGTTCTTGTCGACGCCAGTGAGGGTCGCGGGAAGCGCGATCTTGATCCCGGTCTCTTCGAGGACTTCGCGTTGCCGAGACGTGGGTATCCACACAAGGAGCCGACCCGAACACTCAGGCTTCGATGGAGTCGCAGCTTCGGCTGCACGCCTTCCCGTACCTGGGATCGCGCCCGCTCGGCTCCTTCCAGCCTGCGCACATCCGTGACTGGATGCGGCAGCTGAGCGAGAAAGGCATCCGGGGCTCATACGCCCGCACCATCTACTCCAACGTGGGCGCCGCTCTCAGCGCGGCAGTGGACGACGGGCACCTTCCTGGCGGCTGCGGGCTGAGACAGGGCGAGATCCTCGGCGTGGCCGTCGACGCGATCGACTTCACGTCGGACACGCTTCACGTGGTCCAGCAACTCAAGCTAAGCCGAAGCAAGGCCCTCTTCGCCCCGCCCGAGGGTGGCAAGCTCCGGGATGTGCCACTTCCCGGGCCGGTTGCTGACGCCCTGCGGGGGCACATGAAGCGGTTCCCGTCGGTCGACATTACGTTGCCGTGGAAGGTGGCGGACGGGCCTCCGATGACCAAGCGGCTGATCTTCACCGGACCGCGCGGCGGTCACGTCTGGCGGATGTCCCTCAACGAGGAGGCGTGGAAGCGGGCTCTGGCTCGGCCAGCGTGATCCCCGAGCGGGCGTCGGGCGGGGTCGTACGCCGAGTCCCGCGAGAACGGCATGCATGCCCTCCGCCACTTCTACGCTTCGGTGCTCCTGGACGCCGGAGAGAACATCAAGGCCCTTGCCGAGTACCTCGGCCACTCAGACCCGGGCCTGACGTTCCGCGTGTACGCGCACCTCATGCCGTCAAGCAGGGAGTACGCGTAACGCTGTGGCCTCTGCCTTCTCCCTCGCTGTGAGCCGCTCATCCGTTGAAACTATGGGCGACTGAAAGTGTAAATGTCATCCGTGAAAGCTCCCTCGGATCCACAATCTCCAACAAAACCATGGGCGACTGAAAGTGTAAATGTCATCCGTGAAAGCTCCCTCGGATCCACAATCTCCAACAAAACCATGGGCGACTGAAAGTGTAAATGTCATCCGTGAAAGCTCCCTCGGATCCACAATCTCCAACAAAACCAGCTGGCCGCTCGCCCGCCCGCCCGCCTGCCCGGCCGCCCGGCCGCCCGGCCGAGGCCCGGTTCAACGGATCAATGGTTCAATGGAATAATGGATTTCTGGTTCGAGGACCCAACGGTTCCCTGCGGGCAAAGTAAGGCAAGGCCTACCGGGGTCATCAACCGTCAGTGAAGCCACCCAGAGAAGCGAGCATGCGAGTTAGGGGCGGAGAACAGCCGCTTTAGCTGCGGGTTTGTTATTGCTCCCGTACGGCAAGTAAGGTCCTGCCACCGATATACCGGAGAGGCCGCCCGTACCGGGGCGGCCTCTCCTTTCCATGGGATCGGTTATCGCCTACAGAAAGGACAACGCATGACCCACATGGAGAAGGCCATGGTGCCACGCCGAGGCCTCCGCATCGACCTCACCCCCCGCCCTCTGCCGTTCCCGCTCATCGGTCTCGGCGGCGCTTGGCTGGGCGTCGGGGCCGACACTGACGTAGCAGTCGCCGCCCTGGTGGCGCTCGTCGTTTCGGTTCGCATGACGATCACCCGTATCTAAGCGCCACGGCCCAGCGGCGGCCCCAGCGCAGCAACGAGCCCCCTAGCCGCGAAGAAACCGCAGGTAGGGGGCTCGTTCGGTACCGCTTACTTCTTCTTGCCCTGGTTCTTGACCGCCTCGATCGCCGCCTTCGCGGCCTCCGGGTCGAGGTACGTGCCGCCCGGGTTCACGGGCTTGAACTCGGCGTCCAGTTCGTACGAGAGCGGGATGCCCGTGGGGATGTTCAGGCCCGCGATGTCGGCGTCGGAGATGCCGTCCAGGTGCTTGACCAGGGCGCGGAGGCTGTTGCCGTGGGCCGCGACCAGGACCGTCTTGCCCGTGAGGAGGTCGGGGACGATGCCGTCGAACCAGTACGGGAGCATGCGGACGACGACGTCCTTGAGGCACTCCGTCTGCGGGCGCAGCTCCGGGGGGAGGGTCGCGTAGCGCGGGTCGGAGAACTGGGAGTACTCCGCGTCGCGGTCCAGGGCGGGCGGCGGGGTGTCGTACGAGCGGCGCCACAGCATGAACTGCTCCTCGCCGAACTCGGCGAGCGTCTGGGCCTTGTCCTTGCCCTGGAGGGCGCCGTAGTGGCGCTCGTTCAGGCGCCAGCTGCGGTGCACCGGGATCCAGTGGCGGTCGGCCGCCTCCAGCGCGAGCTGCGCGGTGCGGATCGCGCGCTTCTGGAGCGACGTGTGGACCACGTCGGGGAGGAGGTCGGCGTCCTTCAGGAGCTCGCCACCGCGGACCGCCTCCTTCTCGCCCTTCTCGTTGAGGTTGACGTCCACCCAGCCGGTGAACAGGTTCTTCGCGTTCCATTCGCTCTCGCCGTGGCGGAGGAGGATCAGCTTGTACGGTGCGTCGGCCATGCCTCTGAGCGTAATCGAACCCCGATGGGCCTCGCGCGCGCGGGCACAGAGGGGGTGGCAGAGGGAGTGCGTGGTGGTGATTGACGGTTCGCGTCAAATGGGTGGCGTGGCGGAGCGACTGGCTCGTAATGTGTGCTCACCGCCTGAGACGCTTACACCCCGGGGGAAACCGCATGACCTTCGCCGCCATGAGACGTGCCGTCACCGAGAGCGTGTCGGGGCTTCCGCGCGCCTTCTGGTGGCTGTGGATCAGCACGCTGGTCAACCGGCTCGGCGCCTTCGTCGCCACGTTCATGGCGCTGTACCTGACGCTGGAGCGAGGCTACTCCGCCTCGTACGCGGGTCTCGTCGCCGCGCTGCACGGGCTCGGCGGTGTCGCGTCCTCGCTGGGCGCCGGGGTGATGGCGGACCGGCTCGGGCGGCGGCCCACGCTGCTGATCGCGCAGGCCTCGACGGCGCTCTCCGTGGCGGTGCTCGGCTTCATGGAGCACCCGGTGGCGATCGCGGGCGTCGCGTTCCTCGTGGGCATGGCGAGCAACGCGTCCAGGCCCGCCGTGCAGGCGATGATGGCGGACATCGTGCGGCCCGAGGACCGGGTGCGGGCCTTCTCCTTGAACTACTGGGCCATCAATCTCGGCTTCGCCGTCTCCTCCGCCGGCGCCGGGTTCATCGCCTCGTACAGCTACCGGGCCGGGTTCCTGATCGAGGCCGCGATGACGATGGTCTGCGCGATCGTCGTCTTCATTAAGCTGCCGGAGTCGCGGCCCGTGCGGACGGCGCAGGAGAAGGCCGCCGAGCCGGTGGTCGGGCTCGGGACCGTGCTGCGGGACGGGCGGTTCATGGGCGTGGTGGGGCTCTCGTTCGTCGTCGCGCTGATCTTCCAGCAGGGGTCCGTGGGGCTGCCGGTCGCGATGGGCGAGGCCGGGTTCACGCCCGCCGACTACGGGCTCGCGATCGCCGTGAACGGTGTGCTGATCGTCGCCCTCCAGATCCCCGTCACGCGCTTCATCGAACACCGTGACCCGCGCCGGCTGCTGGTGATCTCCTCCCTCGTCGCCGGGTACGGCTTCGGGCTCACCGCCTTCGCCGGGTCCGTCGGGATCTTCGCGCTGACGGTCTGCGTGTGGACGCTCGCCGAGATCGTCAACGCGCCGACCCAGACGGGCCTCGTCGTCGCCCTCTCCCCCACCCACGGGCGCGGGCGCTACCAGGGCATGTACACGATGTCGTGGTCCGTGGCCGCGCTCGTCGCCCCGCTGATGTCCGGGTTCATGATCGACCGGTTCGGCGCGGAGTGGCTGTGGGCGGCGTGCGCGGTGCTCGGGACCGGGGCGGCGCTGGGGTACTGGGGGCTGATGCGAGGGCTTCCTAAGGGTGCCCTCGCCGAGGGCGGCGCCGAGGCTCCCGACCAGGGCGGCGCCGAGGCCTTTGCCCGAGGCGGCTCCGGGGGCGAGGGGATCAGTGCCGCAGGGTCCGTTGCGCCTCGTACAGATTCCGCGGCCGCACCGCGTCCGTAGTCCCGTACAGCTCAAGGCGCGTGTGCAGGTCGCCGGTGAAGTCGGGCACGTCGATCTGGTCGAACTCGCGGACGGTGTTGAGGCCGACGGTGGCGCTGTGGGGCGCGAGGCCGTCGATCTTCATGAGGCCCGCGCGTCCGTTGGTGACGCGGATGTTCCAGTGGGTGAAGCGGGCACCGAAGAGGGGGCCCGCGCTCACGTCGCCGCCGCGCCGGCCGGTGTTGTCGACGGTGATGTCCGTACGTACGTTCGCGAAGGGCATCCCGCGGTGGCTGCCGAAGGTGCCCATCTCCATGTGGCCGCGCGACCAGACGTTGTGGGAGGAGAGGCCTTCCACGTTGATGCCGTGGAGTTGGGTGCCGGGTGGGGCCGGGGTGGTGCGGGCGTCGATCCTGAAGTCGTCGACGAGGTTGTCGTGCGAGCCCTCGCGGCAGAAGTACGGGTGGTGCGAGCCGCGGCCCGCCACGCGCGTGCGGCGCAGGGTGCAGGCGGAGGCGGCGACCAGGCCGAAACCGTTGTCCACATGGCGTACGACGATGTCGTACGCCCAACAGTCGTACCCCCCTGCGGCACGAGGGACGCGAAAGCTTCCTGCGGGGCGGCCAGGACACGGGGTCCTTGTTCACGCCCCACGCCCCACGCCCCGCACCTCGCCCCGCAGGGCCAGTCCCGCTACCCCTGAGGCCGAGTCAGATGCGTGAACGCGTCAAGGTTTCGCGTGGACTCGCCCCGCGAGACCCTCCACTCGTACTCCTTGCGGATCGCCGACGCGAACCCCAGTTCCAGGAGCGTGTTGAAGGAGTCGTCGGAGGCGGAGAGGACCGCGCCGAGAAGGCGGTCCAGTTCGGCGGGGGTGACCGCGGAGAGCGGCAGCTTGCCCGCCAGGTAGATGTCGCCGAGCGAGTCGATCGCGTAACTCACGCCGTAGAGGCGGAGGTTCCGCTCCAGGAGCCAGCGGTGGACCGCCTCGTGGTTCTCGTCCGGATGGCGGATCACGAACGCGTTCAAGGACAGCGAGTGCTTGCCCACGATCATCGACAGGGTCGTCGACAGTTTGCGGGTGCCGGGGAGCTTGACTACGTAGGAGCCCGGTTCGGGGCTCTCCCACTCCAGTTCGGCGTCGTCCAGCGTCCGCTCGATGATCGTCGCGGTGTCCGCGTCCGTGTCGATGTCCGTGTCCGTGTCGGTGTCCGCGTCCGTGTCGGTGTCCGTGTCGGTGTCCGCGTCCGTATGCGCGTCCGCGTCCGTGTCCGTGTCCGCCTGCTCGGGCTCAGCCATGGTGCGAGCGTACGTGACGGCCTGAGCTGCGGAAGTCGTACATGGCCGCCGTGTAGACGTCGGCCGTCGCGGACGCCGCCGTGTCCCACCCGAAGGACTGCGCGTGCTGGGCCGCGGCCGTCCCCATGCGGTCCACAAGCTGTGGATGGTCGGCGAAATCGCGGAGCACGCGCGCGTAGTGGGCCGGTTCGTGGCCGGAGATCAGGAAACCGGTGACCTCGTCGCGCACCGCGACGGGCAGGCCGCCCACCGAGGCCGCGAGGACCGGCGTGCCCGCCGCCTGCGCCTCTATGGCGACGAGCCCGAAGGACTCGCTGTAGGAGGGCATCACGAGCACGGACGCCGCGCGGAACCAGTCCGCCAGCTGGTCCTGGCCCACCGGCGGCTGGAAGCGCACGACGTCCGCGATCCCGAGCCGCGCCGCCAGCTTCTGGAGGCCCTCCGGCTTCGCGAGGCCGCTGCCACTGGGGCCGCCGACAACAGGGACGACGATGTTCGAGCGCAGGGCGGGCCGTTCGTCCAGGAGTACGGCCACCGCGCGGAGCAGCACGTCAGGGGCCTTCAGGGGCTGGATACGGCCCGCAAACAGGGGGACCAGGGCGTCCTGCGGCAGCCCGAGGCGGTGGCGGGCCGCGGCGCGCCCGTCGGCCGGGCGGAAGCGGTCGAGGTTGACGCCGGGGTGGACGACGGCGACCTTGCCGGGCTCGGCTTCGTAGTGGCGTACGAGTTCGTCGGCCTCTTCGGAGGTGTTGGCGATGAGGCGGTCGGCGGCGCGCACTATCTGCGTCTCGCCGATGACGCGGGCGGCCGGCTCCGGGGTGTCGCCCTCGGCGAGCGCGGCGTTCTTGACCTTGGCCATGGTGTGCATGGCGTGGACGAGGGGCACGCCCCAGCGTTCGGCGGCGAGCCAGCCGACGTGGCCGGAGAGCCAGTAGTGGGAGTGGACGAGGTCGTAGTAGCCGGGTCGGTGGCCCGCCCAGGCCTGCATCACGCCGTGCGTGAAGGCGCAGAGCTGCGCCGGCAGCTCTTCCTTGGCGAGGCCTTCGTAGGGGCCCGCGTCGACGTGGCGTACGAGGACGCCGGGCGCCAGTTCCACGGCGGGCGGGAGGGCGCCCGTGGTGGCGCGCGTGAAGATCTCGACCTCGATGTTGATCGCGGCGAGACGCTTGGCCAGCTCGACGATGTAGACGTTCATGCCGCCCGCGTCGCCCGTGCCGGGCTGGTGCAGCGGCGAGGTGTGCACACTCAGCATGGCCACACGGCGGGGACGCCGGTGGGAGCCATGGGAGCCGGGAATGCCAGGAGTACCAGGGTTAGCGGGATTAGCGGGAATGCCGGGTATACGGAGCCGAGAGGGTGCCGCCGGGAAGCGACGCCCGAGCCTGGACACGTATTGGCTCACGTGGCGGTCCTCCTTGCGTACGGGCATGACGAGGCGGAGGGCGTACGTACCTCCGCAGGGGCAACACCGGAAGCGTCCGCTCCATTTCCCCTCCCCCGCCCCTTCGCCTCTTTTTGCCAAAGCGTTACCCGGTGTCTGCGTTCCGCCGCCCCCGCATACCCTTTCCCCATGGCCCCACGCACCCCTTCCCGCCCCGTGGGAACGGTGACGCGCGGGACCACGAACCCGAACCGGCTGCGCCGCATGGACCGCTGGATCGCCGCCACGCACGGCGCCGCCCTGCGCCGCTCCCCGGCCCCCACCCCCGTCGCCGTCGACCTCGGCTATGGCGCCTCCCCCTGGACCGCCGTCGAACTGCTGCTGCGGCTGCGTACCGTCGCGCCGCACACGCGTGTGGTCGGCATCGAGATCGATCCGGCGCGGGTCGCCGCCGCACGGCCGTACGAGCGCGAGGGGCTCACCTTCCGGCACGGCGGCTTCGAGGTGCCGCTGCCGGGGAGCCCGATGCTGATCCGGGCCGCGAACGTCCTGCGGCAGTACGACGAGGAGCAGGTCGCCGCCGTGTGGGAGCGGCTGTGCGCGCGGCTCGCCCCCGGCGGGCTGCTCGTCGAGGGCACCTGCGACGAGATCGGCCGGCGGCACGTATGGGTCGCGCTCGGCCCTGAGGGGCCCCGCACGGTGACGTTCGCGGCGCGGCTCGGATCCCTGGAGCGGCCCTCCGACCTCGCCGAGCGGCTGCCGAAGGCGCTGATCCACCGGAACGTGCCGGGCGAGCCGGTGCACGCGTTCCTGCGGGACTTCGACCGGGCCTGGGCGGCCGCGGCGCCGTACGCCTCGTACGGGGCGCGGCAGCGCTGGATCAGGGCGGTGCGTGACGTCAGCGCCGACTGGCCGGTCGTCGGCGGGACTTCGCGGTGGCGGCAGGGTGAAGTGACGGTGCGCTGGGAGGCGTTGGCGCCTCGGGCGGTGTGAACTCCCGCGGCCATCCGGAGGCCTCCGCAGGTGAACTCCCGCGGCCATCCGAAGGCCTCCGCAAGTGAACTCCCACGCCCACCCGAAGGCCCCCGCAAGTGAACTCCCGCGCCCACCCGAAGGCCTCCGCAAGGGTGACCCCGGGGCATCCCCGACGGCGCCCCTGAGGCTTCCCTGAGGGAACCCGGAGACTTCCCTGAGGCCCTGACCTGCGGGGAACGAACATCGTGGGCGGTTCGTCAGATGAGGCGGGTGGGGGCTCGGAGTTTGTTGTCGGGCTCTGTCGCATTGGGCGCCGACATGGCACCATCCCGGTGGCGACCAGATGTTACTGACGGTAAATCAGCTTTGGGGGTGGCAGGACGTGACCGGCAAGCGATACTCGACGGCGGCGACTGTGGCGCTGATCTGCGCGGCGGTGGTGGTGACCGCGCCGGGAGCGGCGTACGCGAGTCCCCCGCCTCCCTCCAGCCCCGCGGAGCCGACGCCCAGATCGGACGAGTCCCTTGAGCGAGTGCGCAAGGAGATCGAGAAGCTGTACCACGACGCGGGCGTGGCCACCGACGCGTACAACGCGGCGGAGGAGAAGGCCGACAAGCAGTCCGAGCAGATCGTGAAGCTGGCCAAGGACATCACCGAGGGCCAGGCCAAACTGAAGAAACTCAAGGCCCGCGCGGGCGCCGCGGTCCGCGCGCAGTACCGCGGCGGCGGCATGCCGGACGAGGCCCAGCTGATGCTCAGCGACGACCCACGCCAGTTCCTGGACGGCGCCGGGCGCATGCGGCAGGGCGAGAAGGCCACCAAGGGCATGCTGACGGAGCTGAAGAGGACCCAGGAAGACCTGCGGATCTACGCCGAGGACGCCACCGCCCGCTGGAAGAAGCTGGAAGCCAACCGCAAGGCGAAGGCCGCGTCGAAGAAGAAGATAAAGAAGAAGATCGCCGACGCCGAGAAGCTCGAATCGCGGCTGGAGAAGAAGGAGCGGGAGCGGCTGCGCAAGCTGGAGGAGGAGGCCGCCCTCAAGAAGCAGTCTGCGTGGGTGGGTTCGGGCGCCCTGAAGGACATCGGCGGCAAGATGACGCCCGAGGGCAAGAGGGCGGTCGAGTTCGCCACGGCCCAGATCGGCAAGCCGTACGTATGGGGCGCCGAGGGCCCGGGGTCGTACGACTGCTCGGGGCTCACCTCGAAGGCCTGGGCGGCGGCCGGGCGCGGCATCCCGCGGACCTCCCAGGAGCAGTGGAAGCAGCTGCCGCACATCGACATGAAGAACATGCGCCCCGGCGACCTGATCATCTACCACGCCGACGCCAGCCACGTCGGGATATATGTAGGCGACGGCGCGATCGTGCACGCCCCGCGGCCGGGGCGGGACGTGACGATCGCGGGAGCGGGCTCGATGAAGATCCTCGGGGTCGTCCGGCCCGGCGGGTAGCGGCAGGGTCCGGTGGGTGGCAATGGGGTCCGGCAGGTGGCGGTGGGGGCCGGTGGGTGGCAATGGGGTCCGGCAGGTGGCGGTGGGGGCCGGTGGGTGGCAATGGGGTCCGGCAGGTGGCGGTGGGTCCGGCAGGTAGCGGCAGGCCCGGCGCCTGGCGTCCCACACGTGGCGGCGCGTCCGGCACCTGGCGGCACGTCCGGGCAGTAGCGGCGGGGGCCCGGGCGCGTGAGGCGGGCCCGGCAGGTGGCGGCGGGGGCCCGGGCGCGTAAGGCGGGCCCGGCACGTGGCGGCGGGTCCGGCAGGTAGCGGCAGGCCCGGCGCCTGGCACCCCACACGTGGCGGCGCGTCCGGGCAGGTGGGCGGGTCCGGCATGCGGCGGCGGGTCCGGCACATAGCGGCGGAGGCCTGAGCAGGTGCGGCGGGTCCGGCAGATAGCGGTGGGGTCCGACACGCGGTGGCGCGTCCCATACGTGACGTCGGGTCTCACACGTGGCGGTGTGTCCGGCATGTAGCGTCGGGTCCGGCACTTGCCGACGGGTCTCACACGCGGCGGCGCGTCCGGCGCCTGGCGTCGGACCCCATATGGCGGGGCCCGGCATACGGCGTCGGGAGCCCGGGCACGTGAGGCGGGCCCGGCATGTGGCGGCGAGTCCGGGTCTGTGGGCGGGTCCGGCACGTGGCGCTGGGGTCGCCGCACGTGGCGGCGCGCCCGGCACCTGGCGGCAGTCCGGGCAGTAGCGGCGTGTCCGGCTCAGGACGTTGGGCCCACACATGGCGGCGTCTCGGTCGGGCCGCCGCGGGGTCTGACCCAGGCCTCCCGGCGCGGGCCGCCGCAGGGTGTGACCCAGGCCTCCCGGCGCGGGCCGCCGCAGGGTGTGACCCAGGCCTCCCGGCGGCCCTCCGGCCGGCTCCTAGGGCGTGATGTTCGTCATCCGGGCCGAGCCGCGCCATGCCCAAGTGCGTTCCTGGACGCGGCATATGACGGTGGCCGTTTGCCTCGCGCCATTCCTATGGAGGCGTGGCTACCGCTAAGGTCCCCGTCGGTGCCGCGTCGACCTGCGTGGCGCCACGCCCTCGGGGGAGGGAAGGAATCAAGCGATGCCCGTACCCATACCGCGGCAGAGAGCGATCCCGGCCGCGGAAGGCGGTCAGGCTCAGTCAGCGCCCCCGCACGACACCGCGGCGGCTCCCCGTGACACGACCGACACAGGCGGCCGCGACACCGGCCCATGCCCTGCGCCTGCGCCTGCCCCTGCCCCGGACCCCGTCACTGGACCCGAGCGCGGGCCCCTGCCCCGGCCCCGGCCCATCAGCGAGTCCGAGCGCGGATCCGGCACCAGCCTCAGCCTGCTGGTGATCGAGGACGACCCGGCGGGGTCGCTGAGCGTCCCCCGCATGCTCGACTCCGCGGGCAAGCCCATCCGTATCCGCACCGCCCGCAACCTCACCGAGGCCGAGCGGCTGCTCACGGACGACGTGCACTGCATCCTGCTCGACCTCGCCCTGACCGTCCCCGCCACCGCGTCCGGCCCCGCCAGCGCTTCCGGTGCCGCTTCCAGCACCACTTCGGGGGCCGCCGACGCGGACGAGGACGAGCTCGCCGCCCTCAAGCACGTGCTGCGCCTCGCGCCCCGCCACGCCGTCCTCGCGCTCACCGCCAACGACGACTCCGAGCTCGGCGCCGAAGCCGTGCGCGTCGGCGCGCAGGACTACCTCTTCCGTGAGGAGCTGGACGGACGGCTGCTGAGCCGCGCCATCCGGTACGCGGTGGAGCGCAAGCGCGCCGACGCCGCCCAGCGCCAGCTGACCGAGTCCCGGCTGCGGGCCCAGGAGAACGCCCGCCTGGAGCGCGGCCTGCTGCCGACGCCGCTCCTGGACGGCTCGCCGCTGCGCTTCGCCGCCCGGTACCGTCCCGGCCGCTCCCGCGCGCTGCTCGGCGGCGACTTCTACGACACCGTGCGCACCCCCGACGGCTCCGTGCACGTCATGATCGGCGACGTGTGCGGCCACGGCCCCGACGAGGCCGCGCTCGGCGTGGAGCTGCGGATCGCCTGGCGCGCGCTGACCTTCGCGGGCCTGTGCGGCGACGAACTGCTCTCCACCCTCCAGAAGGTTTTGGAGCACGAGCGCGCGGACGACGAGATCTTCGCGACGCTCTGCACGGTCGACATCGCCCCCGACGGCCGCCGCGCCGGACTCTGCCTGGCCGGCCACCCGGCACCGCTGATCGCGCGCGAGGGCCGCCTCGCGGAACTCCTCCCGTACGAGGACGGGGGCCCCGCCCTCGGCCTGCTGCCGCGCGCCCGCTGGCCGCGCCGCCAGGTGGAGCTGGGCGGGAAGTGGAGCCTGATGCTCTACACGGACGGCCTGATCGAGGGCCGGATCGGCCAGGGCAAGGAGCGGCTGGGCCAGGAGGGCATGGTGGAGATGGTCCGCCGCCAGATCGCCTCGGGGCTCCAGGGCGACGAACTGCTCGAAGCGGCCGTGAACGAGGCGCGGGACCTCAACGGCGGCGACCTGACGGACGACGTGGCGATCCTGCTGCTCGACCGGGCACCGGGCGGCCACCATTGGCCTCCGGCGGCGGCGCAGGCGTAGGCGCGGGCACGGCGTAGGCGTGGGCACAGCGTAGGCGCGGGCACGGCGTAGGCGTGGCGCGTAGGTAAGCGCGGGCAGGAGCGCGGGAGTTGGCGGGGGTGTTACCGGCCGCCGTTGTACGGGCCGTACGGACCGTCGCTGCTGGATCCGCCGCGGCGGCCGCCACCGCCGGTGATCTGCCGGATCGCGGGCCGCACGTCCACCATGTAGACGATGGTGGCGATGAGGCCGAGAATCGGCAGGAACGACAGGATGTTGAAGATCAGGTTCACCACGAAGGCGAGCCCGAGGATGATCAGCCAGAACGGCTTCGTCTTCTTGTCCGCGGCCCGATAGGCGTCCTCGCGCCGGACAGCGGCGTCGATGAGCGCGAATCCGCTGAACAGGATCAGGGCCAGCGACAGCAGCCACATGAAGTTCGCGAAACCCTGCATCAGCACAACGTCCACCACCAGTCTCGCCAGTCTCGGCTCGTCATCACGCGGCCACGGTACCCGCTACCTCTGTCAACGGGGCGGACACTACCTGAGTGCCCGCCCCTGAGAACCCGCCCTGAGAACCCGCCCCTGAGGGCTTTCCCGACCCGCCCGTCGCCCACTTACCGGGCGCCGCGGGTCACTTGGCCGGGGGCGTCTTCTTCGCCGTCGCGGTCGTCGTCTTGCGGGCCGGGGCGGCCGGGGCCTTCTTGGCGACGGGCTTCTTCGCCGGGGCGGTGTCCACGCTCTCGCTCTCGGAGGCCGCGCTCACCTTCGGCTCGGCCACGGGGGCCGTCTTCGGCTCCGTCGTGGCGGTGGCGGGCGCCGGGACCACGGGCTTCGGCTCGGCGTCCGGCTCGACCGTCTCGGCCAGGTCGAGGATCTCCTCGGCGGCCTCGCCGCGCCAGGTCTTCACGGCCTGCTCGCCGTGCTCGGCGACCTCGTCGTACTTCTCGCGGGCCTTGACCGCGAGCTCGGCGGCCACGCCGACACCGCGCAGCGCGAGGTCCTGGGCGGTCTCGCCGAGCTTCTTCAGGTCGGTGTCGAGGGTGCCGAGCACCTCGGTGACCTTGGCCTGGATGGTCTCCTGCGCCTCCTTGGCGCGGGCGGCGGCCTTGTCCTGCACGGCCTTGGGGTCGGTGTTGCGCACCGCCTCGAAGCGGGAGGGCGCCTCGGCGATCAGCTGCTCTACGATGCCCGGCACCTTCTTCGCCTGCTGGAACGCGAGGTCCGCGGACCCGGCGACGAAGTATGCGGGGGTGGTGTTGGTGAGGGTCTTGCGCAGGTCATCGGTGATGGCCATGACGATGGTCCTCCCGGAGTCGCGTCAGCTGGTTCAGCTTGGGGGTGGTGTCTTCGGGCCGGCATCACTGCCGTCGGCGGCGCGGGTGCCGTCATCGGCCTCAACGGCTTCATCGGCGTCGACCGCGTCGACCGCGTCAACGGTCTCGGGGGCCACATCCGCGTACGTCCGCGCGTACGTCTCCGCGTACGACGAGGTCTCGAAGCCGTTCTCCTTGCGGAACGACTCGTAGATCTGCAACAGCACCTGCTTCTGGCGCTCGTTGATGGAGGGGTCGGCGAGGATGACGGCGCGCGTCTCCAGCTCGTCCCGCTCCTTCTCGTCGAGGATCCCGGCGCGCACGTACAGCGTCTCGGCGGAGATCCGCAGGGCCTTGGCGACCTGCTGGAGCACCTCGGCGCTCGGCTTGCGCAGGCCGCGCTCGATCTGGCTCAGATACGGATTGGACACCCCGGCGGCATCGGCGAGCTGCCTGAGCGACAGCTGCGCGTTGCGCCGCTGTTCACGCAGATACTCGCCGAGATTGCCGACGTTGAGTGATGCCATGCCTCCATGGTGCGACACCCTTGCTAACTTTTGCAAGCACATGCTTGCAAAAGTGCGCCACGCCACGCCCGCCGACGTCGAGGCACCAGCGACAACCGACCTGCCCAGCGACCGCCATGTGCGCGAACGACTTGAGGCTCTCGTCGACCGCGTCCCACTCGCTCAGCTTGGCGGAGAACTCCAGGGTGGAAGTGGCGACCTGGGGGCTGTGCCACACCACGTCGACGGGCTCCGGCACCTCGCCCAGCTGCTTGATCATGTTCTCCTTGAGCTCGGCGGGGAGTTCGGCCTTCGGGATGCGCGGCGCCATGTCGGCCTCCTGTATTCGTTCGCTGTCCGGATGCCCGGCGGTCCGGATGCCTGGCCGTTCGGCTGCTCGGCGGTCCGGCTGTCCGGCTGTCCGGCTGCCCGCCATGAAGACACCGGTGGAGCCGCGAATGTGACAGAGGCAGTCGGTAACGTTCCCCGTGTGGTGTCTCTCCCCGACCTCGTCCGCCTGCGCCAGGCCCGCGACCGCATGGACCGTGACTACGCGCAGCCCCTGGACGTGCCCGCCCTGGCCCGGGACGCCCTCATGTCGGCGGGCCACTTCTCCCGCAGCTTCCGCGCCGCCTTCGGCGAGACCCCGTACAGCTATCTCATGACGCGCCGGGTCGAACGGGCCATGGCGCTGCTGCGGCGCGGGGACCTCTCGGTGACGGAGGTGTGCATGGCGGTGGGCTGTACGTCACTGGGGTCGTTCAGCTCGCGGTTCACGGAATTGGTCGGCGAGAGCCCGAGCTCGTACCGGGCCCGCGACCATGGACCCGGCTCCGCCTTCCCCGCCTGCCTCGCCAAGATCCACACCAGACCGGTCAGGAATGGAGAAGCAAAAGCCCCCGGCGGTTCCTAGCGTGGAGGGCATGGAAATCAACCTCGCACAGTGCTTCATCGCCGTCGACGACCACGACAAGGCCCTCGCCTTCTACCGCGACGTTCTCGGTCTGGAGGTGCGCAACGACGTCGGATACGCGGGGATGCGCTGGGTGACCGTCGGTTCGCCCGCGCAGCCCGGTGTGGAGATCGTCCTCGAACCGCCGCTCGCCGACCCGAACGCCACGGACTCCGACCGGCAGGCGGCCGCCGAACTGCTGGCCAAGGGCCTCCTGCGCGGCGTCAACTTCCGTACGGACGACGTCGACGCCACGTTCGAACAGATCCGCGCCGCGGGCGGCGAGGTCCTCCAGGAGCCGATGGACCAGCCGTACGGCATACGGGACTGCGCGTTCCGTGACCCGGCGGGGAACATGCTGCGGTTCCGAAAGCCCCGTAGTTGACCTTCACCTTGGGGGAGCCCGCAGCATCGGTAGGGCCGGGCGGCGTGCCCGGCCCTACCGATGAGGGGCGGGCATGGGGTTGCTGACCATCGGGGCGTTCGCGAAGGCGTCCCGGCTGTCACCGAAGGCACTGCGGCTCTACGACGAGCTGGGCCTGCTGACCCCCGCCCGCGTCGACCCGGCCAGCGGCTATCGCCTCTACGCACCCGAACAGCTGGACCAGGCCCGCCTGGTGGCCTGGCTGCGACGCCTCGGCATGCCGCTGGCCCGTATCCAGCACGTCCGCACGCTGGACGACGCGGCGGCCGCTCAGGAGATCCGCGCGTTCTGGGCCCGGGTCGAGGCGGAGACCGCCGCGCGGCGGGACCTGGCCGTCTTCCTCGTCGACCACCTGTCCAGGAAGGACCCCGCCATGAGCCCGACCCCGCTCGCCGAACCGCTGGAGATCCGCTACGCGGCACTGTCCGACACCGGCCTGGTCCGCGAGACCAACCAGGACACCGCGTACGCCGGGACCCGTCTGCTCGCCGTGGCCGACGGTTTCGGCCGCGGCGGGGCGCCCGCCGGGGCCGCCGCCATCGACGCGCTCAAGCACCTGGAGACCGCCGGTGTCCCGGCGGGCCATCTCCTCAACACCCTTGAGGACACCGTGGAACAGGCCGACAACGCCGTACGGGGTGTACGCGCGACCCCCGGCGACGGGGCGGCAGACGGCGGGGCGGCAGACGGCGGCGCTGCGACCGGCACGGAGACCGGCACCGCGACCCGCACCGCGACCGGCGCCGCGAACAGCGCCGCGAACGGGCCCTCGTCGGCCGAGGCCGGCACCACCCTCACCGCGATGCTCTGGACCGGATCGCAGCTCGCCCTCGTCCACATCGGAGATTCCCGCGCCTACGTCCTGCGGGACGGCACCCTCTTCCAGGTCACCCACGACCACACGGTCGTCCAGTCGCTGGTCGACGAGGGGCGCCTGACCCCCGAGGAGGCCGCCTCCCACCCCCAGCGCTCCCTGCTGATCCGCGCCCTGGGCGCGGGCGAGGCCACCTGCGACCTGCGGCTGCACGACGCCCGGCCCGGCGACCGCTACCTGCTCTGCTCCGACGGCCTGACCACCGTCGTCCCCACCGCGGACATCCACCGGGTGATCACGGCGGCCCGCGACCCCGACCAGGCGGTACGCGAACTCGTCGCCCTCGCCAACCGCTCCGGCGGCCCCGACAACGTCAGCTGTGTCATCGCGGACGTGGTCAGGAGTGCCGATCCGTCCGCTCGGGGCCACGTGACGCCGAAGACCAGCGCGCGGAACGCCGGGCCGTAGGCGTTCGGACTCGTACCGGTGGAGCGCTGGCACCTCGCGCTCCGGCGCATGGCCACTTTTTTGTGGGTACTTGGCGTACGCCGCGTCTCGGGCCAACCTGGTGACCACGCCGCGACGCACGGAAGGGGCGGTATGACGAAACCTCAGGAGGCTTGTTCCAGTGCGCCGTTGGCGCCGCTCGACTCGGGCTGGAACGCCGGCCGGGACGCGGCGAGCCGGTCCAGGCGGCGGTGCCCCCAGTCCGACAGGGGGGCCAGCGCCTCGCAGAGGTCGCGGCCGAACTCCGTGAGGGAGTAGACGGTCTTCAACGGCCGTACGTCGTACACCTCCCGGTGCACGATGCCGTCCGCCTCCATCTCGCGCAGCGCCTGCGTCAGCACCTTCTCGGTGAGCCCCGGCAGCAGGCGCAGCATCTCGCCGGGCCGGTGCGGGCCGCTTTCGAGCGGCCAGAGCAGCGCCGTCTTCCATTTGCCGTCGATCACGGCGATCGCGGCGGTCACACCGCACACATTCGGGTCCTGGGCACGGCTGCGCGTCATCTTGGGTCCCCCTCAGTCCTTCTTATCCCTTTATTTGTCGCACAGGAGCTGACTCATGTCATCGTCATCGCCGTCGTCATCGCCGTCGCCGTCGTACTCCGAACAGGCTGCCGTCACCGACGCCCCGGCCGTCACCGTTCTCGGCCTCGGCCCGATGGGCCGCGCCCTGGCCTCCGCCTTCCTGGCGGCCGGGGTGCGGACCACCGTATGGAACCGCACGCCGGGGCGGGACACCGTGCTGGTCGGGCGGGGCGCGATCGGCGCCCGTACGGTTGAGGAGGCCGTGGCGGGCAGTCCGTTGACCATCGTCTGCGTCGTCAATTACGACGCGTCGGACGCCGTGCTGCGCCGCGACGCCGTCGCCGCCGTGCTCAAGGGACGCACCCTTGTGAACCTCAGCGCCGACACCCCCGACCGCGCGCGGGACACGGGGCGGTGGGCCGCCGAGCACGGCATCGCGTACCTGGACGGGGCGATCATGACGCCGATCCCCACCATTGGTACGGCGGACGGGGTCTTCATCCACAGCGGCCCGGCAGACCTCTACGAGCGGCACCGCCCCGCCCTCGAAGCGCTGGGCGGCACCCACACCCACCTGGGCGAGGACATCGGCCGTGCGGCGGCGTACGACATCGCGCTGCTCGACATCTTCTGGACGGCGATGACCGGCTACCTGCACGCCGTGGCGGTGGCGAAGGCCGAGGGGATCTCCGCTCGGGAGCTCGTCCCGTTCGCCCGGGGCATCGGCGAGATCCTGCCGCCGATCTTCGATGAGTTGGGCGGGGACATCGACGACGGCACCTTCTCGGGCGAGAACAACCCCATCACGTCGACGGCCTCGACGATGGCCCACATCATCCACACCTCCGAGGCCCACGGCATCGAGGCGGGCGTGATGCGAGCCGCCGAGGGCCTGGCGCGCCGCGTCATCGCCGCGGGCCACGGCACCGACGGCGCGTCCCGAATGGCAGAACTACTCGGCCGCCGCTGAACCGGAGCCGTCGGCACCGCCAGAGCCGCCGGGGCCGCCAGGGCCGCCAGGGCCGAGGGGCCTTCGCGTCACCCCAGGGACGCGAGCGCCACGTCCACCGTCCGGCGCAGCACGGCCGCGTCGGCTCCGGCCCGGGAGCGCAGGTTCACGCCGTACGCGAGGAGGGCCAGGACCTCGGCGGCCGCCTCCGCATCGGTGCCGGGCGCCAATTCCCCATTGGTGCGCGCCACTTCCAGTGCGCCCCGCATCGCGTCCCGCAACTGCCCGTGATGCCGCTCCAGCAGCGCCCGGACCTCGGGATCGGCGCGCTCCTCCCCCGCGTGGGCGTTGACGACCATGCAGCCCCAGCCCGCGTACGGGCCCGCGCAGCGCAGCTCGATCAGCCCGTCGAAGAACTCACGCACGGCGGGCAGCCCCCGGCCGTCCTCGGCGAGGAACCGGAACGCCCGCTGGGAGTGGTCGCGCAGATAGCGGCGCAGCGCGGCCAGGTACAGCTCCCGCTTTCCGCCGAAGGTGGCGTACAGGCTGGAGCGGTTGAGGCCCGTCGCGGTCGCCACGGCCTGGATGGACGTCGTGGCGGCGCCGTGCTGCCAGAAGAGCCGGACGACGCGGTCGAGCGCCTCGTCCGGGTCGAAGTGCTTGATGTCTGGCATGAGCCGGGGCTCCCCTGTGCGGCGCTACGACGTCCTTGGAATCACCGTTCCAGGAATTGCGATCAACCGTTCCTGGAACGGTGATTCCAAGATAATCCTTGACGCCCTACTCGTGCCTCGCCATCCTGAAACGACCGTTCCAAGTTTCTTCCGGACGGACCGCCCAGGACCCGAAAGGCCGGACCCGCCATGAGCCTCAAGGACGACCTCCACGACCTGTACGTCAACGCCCACCGCAGACTGCCCGCCGACGTCCTGGAGGTCATGGACCGCGGCGCCGCCCAGCTCCTCGCCACCCGCCTCGCCGAGAACGCCCTCGGTACCGGCGACCCGGCGCCCCGCTTCACCCTCGCCTCGGCCACCGGCGACGACGTCTCCCTGGACGCCCTGCTCGCCGAGGGCCCCGTCGTCCTGACGTTCTACCGCGGCGCCTGGTGCCCCTACTGCAACCTCGCCCTGCGCGCCCTCCAGCAGCACCACGCCGACCTCACCGCCCGCGGCGCGCGCCTCGTGGCCGTCTCGCCGCAGATCCCCGACGAGAGCCTCACCCTCTCCGAGAAGGAACAGCTCCCCTTTCCCGTGCTCAGCGACATCGGTTCCGACGTCGCCAAGCAGTTCGGCATCGCGTTCGACCTCTCCGACGAACTGGGCGCGCTGTACGACAGGTTGGGCTTCGCACTCGACCGTGTGAACGCGGGCCACCACCGGACCCTGCCGCTGCCCGCCACCTACGTCATCGACCGCACCGGCGTCATCCGCTGGTCGTTCGTCGACACCGACTACACCGTGCGCGCCGAGCCGTCCGACATCCTGGCCGCGCTGGACGCCCTCGAAGAGGCGGCGCGCGCCTGAGCGGCACCGGTGCCGGCACCGGCACCGGCACTGAAGAAGGACCGCCGGTAGTCCCCCGGCGACACCCCGACCTGCTTGAGGAAGTGGTGCCGGAGGTTGTTGGCCGTGCCGAGGCCGCTCAGCTCGCCGATCCTCTCCACCGGCAGCTCCGTCGACTCCAGGAGGCTCTGGGCCCGGGCGAGGCGCTGACCCAGCAGCCACTGAAGCGGGGTCGTGCCGGTCACCGCCCGAAGACGGCGGTAGAAGGTGCGCGGGCTCATCGCGGCCCGGCGCGCCAGGTCGTCGACGGTCAATGGCCGGTCCAGGTGGGCGCGGGCCCATTCCAGTACGGGGCCGAGGCCCGCGTCGTCCGTCTCGGGCACCGACAGGTCGATGAACTGGGCCTGCCCGCCCGGCCGGTGGGCGGGTACCACCATGCGCCTGGCCAACTGGTTGGCGACGTGCGCGCCGAGGTCGCGGCGCACGAGATGCAGGCAGAGGTCGACGCCCGCGGTCAGACCGGCGCTGGTCAGGACGTCACCGTCGTCCACGTACAGCACGGAGTCGTCGACCGTCACCTTCGGGTAGCGGGCGGCGAGTTGCGCGGTGTGCATCCAGTGCGCGGTGGCCCTGCGGCCGTCCAGAAGCCCCGCCTCGGCCAGCGCGAAGGCGCCGGTGCACAGGGAGACCATGCGGGCGCCCCCCGCGTGGGCGGCACGCAGGGCGTCGGTCAGGCCCGGCGCCGGCGGCCTGCCCTCATCGACGCAGGCGTCCGGTACGGATGTCACGATGACGGTGTCCGCCCCGGCGAGACCTTCGAGCCCGTACGGGGTACGCAGCGCGAGGCCGAACTCGGCGCCACCCTCCTCCCGTTCACCCGTGGCGCACAGCCGCAGGTCGTACCAGTGGTCGGACAGATCGGGCTGCGGCTTGCCGAACACCGTGAAGGGGATGCTCAGTTCGTACAGATCCCAGGACGGGAACCCGATCTCCTCGGCCACGACCACCGCTACGGAACCAGCGCCGGCGCTCATGCCCTGAGCGTACGAGGACGCGCGCACCCGGCGGGGCGGGCTGTGGCAGGAAATTGGTGATCACCGTCACCACTGTCACTGTCGGGTGCCGCCCCGCCCTGCGAGCGTGATCCCCATGAACCCGCAGAACACGAACGCACAGCGCCCCGACACGCACCCGGACACGCACCCCGCCCCCGCTACCCCCCAGGCCCGGACCCCGGGCCCCGTCACCGTCATCGGCCTCGGCCTCATGGGCTCCGCCCTCGCCGGCGTCCTCCTCGGCCGCGGCCACCCCACCACCGTCTGGAACCGCACCCCGCAGAAGGAGAAGCCCCTGGCCGGCCGGGGCGCCCAGGTGGCGGCGACACCGCGGGACGCCGTCGCCGCGAGCGGCCTCGTCCTGGCCTGCGTACTCGACTACGCCGCCCTGCGCACCGTCCTCCACCCGGTCGCCACAGCGGGCGGCCTTGCCGGGAAGTCGCTGGTCAACCTCACCTCGGGGGCTCCGGAACAGGCCGTGGAGATGGCGGCGTGGGCCGCTTCGCACGGCGCGCGCTACCTCGACGGCGGCATCATGACGACCCCGCCGGGCGTCGGCGACCCCCGGATGATGTTCCTCTACAGCGGCTCGCAGGCCGCCTTCGAGGCCCACCGCCCCACCCTCGCCGCGCTCGGCGACCCGCTCTTCCTCGGCGCCGAACCGGGCCTCGCCTCGCTGTACGACTCCGCGCTGCTCGGCCTGATGTGGGCGGCGTTCACCGGCTGGCTGCACGGCACGGCCCTGGTGACCTCCGAGGGGACCACGGCCACGGACTTCACCCGGGTCGCGCTGCGCTGGCTGACCGGCGCGGTCTCCGGTTTCCTGACGACGTACGCGCCCCAGGTGGACGCCGGGCACCACCCGGGGGACGACGCCACGATCGACGTTCAGATCGCCGCCATCGACCACCTCATCCACGCCGCGCACGCCCGCGGCATCGACAACTCCCTTCCCCAGCTCCTGAAGGCGACGATGGAACGGGCCTCCGCCGCGGGCCACGGCTCCGACAGTTACGCGAGCGTGATCGAGGTGCTGCGCGGCGGCGTGGCCCACCGGTAGAACCCGGGCCGCGACCCGCCCGTAGATGCCGGATTCCGGTACGCTCCGCGCGGGAAGCGGACAGGATGGACCCCAAGCGTTCGTCCGTCGGCCCGGGGGGAGCCACCACACATGAACCGTCCGCTGCGGCACATCGCCGTCTTCTGCGGCATCCTCACGCTCGCGCTGCTGCTGCGGGCGACCTGGGTGCAGTTCGCGCAGAACGACAACCTGGCGAACCACGAGAAGAACCGCCGCGTACAGATCGAGGCCTTCTCCCACCCCCGCGGCGACATCATCGTCGGCGGCAAGTCCATCACCGGCTCGAAGAAGACGTCCGGCACCGACTTCGCGTACAAGCGGACCTTCAAGGAGGGCCCCATGTACGCACCGGTGACGGGCTACTTCTCGCAGGCCCAGGGCAGCACCTTCCTGGAGGGCGTCCACAACGGCATCCTCAGCGGCAACGACGACCGGCTCTTCATCAAGCGCACCCTGGACATGCTGACCGGCAAGAAGCAGCAGGGCGGCGACGTCGTCACCACCATCGACCCCAAGGCGCAGAAGGCGGCCTACGACGGTCTCGTACGGCTGAACGCCAAGGGCGCCGTCGTCGCGCTCGACCCCCGCACCGGCAAGGTACTCGCCCTGGCCAGCACACCTTCGTACGACCCCTCGGTCTTCGCGGGCATCTCGCAGGAGGAGGGGCGGACGTTCGAGCGGCTCGCCAAGCGCAAGGACAAGCCGCTGAGCAACCGCGCGCTGCGCGAGATCTACCCGCCGGGCTCCACCTTCAAGATCCTCACTGCGGCCGCCGCCCTGGAGCACGGCGTCGTGACGGACATCGACAAGCCGACCGGCGCCAGGACCCCGTACAAACTGCCCCTCAGCTCCACCCGCATCGGCAACGACGTGCCCGACTCCAACTGCGACAAGGTGTCCGTGAAGACCGGCATGCAGTGGTCCTGCAACAACGTCTTCCTCGACATCGCGCTCAAGGTCGGCAAGGACAAGATGCGTGAGACAGCGGAGAAGTTCGGCTTCAACGAAGAGCAGTTCATCCCGGTGCGGGCCGTGGCGAGCAGCTATCCGGAGCAGCTCGACAAGCCGCAGACCGCGCTGACCGGCATGGGCCAGGGCAGCCTGAGCAGCACCCCGCTCCAGATGGCGATGGTCACGGCCGGCCTCGCCAACGACGGCAAGGTCATGAAGCCGTACCTGGTCGAGGAGTTGCGCGGACCCGATCTGACGACGATCGAGAAGGCCGAGCCCCACGACCTGAACCAGGCCGTCTCCGAGGACACCGCGAAGAAGGTCCAGGAGATGATGGAGAACACCGTCGAGAACGGCACGGCGAACAAGGCGAGGATTCCCGGCGTCACGGTCGGCGGCAAGACCGGCACGGCCCAGCACGGCGCAGACGTCACCGACGAACGCCCGTACGCCTGGTTCGTCTCCTACGCCAAGAACGGCGAGGGAGAGTCCCCGGTCGCGGTGGCGGTCTTCGTCGACCCGTCGAACATGGACATCCCGCGCTCGGAGATCGCGGGCGGCAAGCTGGGCGCTCCGATCGCGAAGGCCGTCATGGAGGCGGTCCTGGAGCGCTGACACCCACCGCGCGGCGTCACGCTTCCCACGGCAGCGGCCGGCTGTGCACCACGTCGAGCCGGGACACCGCCCGGGTCAGCACGACGTACAGCCGGTGCGGGCCGCGCCGCTCGGCCGCCGCGATCTCGGCGGGTTCGACGGCGACGACATGGTCGTACTCCAGGCCCTTGGCGAGCGAGGCGGGCAGCACGGTCACGCGCGCGCCCAGCTCGTCCGGGCCCGCGGCCTCGATCCCGGCCGCCACCAGGGCCGTCCGCAGCCGTTCGGTCCGCGCGTCGGCGGCGATGACACCGACCGACCCCTCCCACGCGAGCGCGCCCCGCACTGCCTCCACGGCGGCGGCGTCCACATCGCGCGCCTCACGGACCCGCAGCTCCCCGTCGGCCCGCATCGACCGCGCGGGCGGCACGTCGACGTCGAGGCGGGCGAGGAGCCGGTTGGCGAGCCCCACGATGGCCCGCGGCACCCGGAAGCCGGTGGTCAGCGGTGTCACGGTGGCATCCGGCTTGCCGAGGTGGCCGAGCAGCTCCGCCCAACTGCGGGCCGCCCAGGGGGTGGTGGCCTGCGCGAGATCGCCGAGGACGGTCAGCGACCCGAAGTCCGAGCGGCGCGCGATCGCCCGGCACTCCATCGGCGACAGGTCCTGCGCCTCGTCGACGACGATGTGCCCGTATCCGGCGGGGCGTTCGAGGAGACCCTCGATCTCGTCCATCAGCACCAGGTCGGCGGCGCTCCACTGCGCGGACTTGTACGAACGCGGGGGCCTGGCCCAGAGGATCGCCCGCTGCTCCTCGGCGTCGAGGATGCCGTCCGCGGCGGCGGCGAGCGCGTCCGGGTCGGCGAGCAGCCCCGCGAGGACCTCGTCCGCCCTGGCCTTGGGCCAGGCCCGGTCGACGAACGCGCTCACGGGCCGCGCCCGGGAGATCTTCTGCACCCAGACGTTGCCGCGGGGCCCGGAGCGCCGCTCGGCCTGGTCCTGGACGGCCCGCACGGCCCGGCTCCGCACCCGCTCACGCCCGACGGCGTACGGCGGCTCCTCGCCCCGCACGGCGTCGACGATCCGCTCCAGCTCGTCGAGCGGCACCCGCCAGCGGTACGAGCCGTCCGGCACCGCCAGCGACTCGGTGGGCGGCGCGACCCTGGAGTACAGCGCGCGGCGCAGCACGGCAGCCATCCGGGCGTCGTGCTTGACGAGGGCGGCGGCCTCGTCGTCCGTGGCGCGCACCGGATGGCGGTGCTCACGGCTGATCTCGTCCCGCACGGTCGACTGACGCACCCCGCTCTCGCCGAGGGAGGGCAGCACCTCGGCGATGTAGCGCAGGAAGGTGCGGTTGGGGCCGAGGATGAGCAGCCCGGAGCGGCGGATGCGCTGGGGGTGGGTGTAGAGGAGGTAGGCGGCGCGGTGCAGCCCGACGGCGGTCTTGCCGGTGCCGGGGGCGCCTTGGACGCAGAGGGAGGCGGTGAGTTCACCGCGGACGAGGTCGTCCTGTTCGGGCTGGATGGTGGCGGCGATGTCCCGCATGGGGCCGACGCGGGGGCGCTCGATCTCCCCGGCGACGATGCGGCTGCCGCCGCCTTCCGCGGCCTCGCCCGCGGCCAGGTGTTCGTCCTCCATGCCGGTGAGGTCCGCGGAGTCGCCCTTGCTGCCGGGCACCCACCCGAACCGGCGGCGGACAGCGACGCCCTGCGGGTCGCGGGCGCCGGCCTGGTAGAAGGCGCGGGAGACGGGTGCGCGCCAGTCGACGACGAGGGGCGGCGCGGAGGGATGCTCGGTGATGCGCAGCCGCCCGATGTGGTAGCGCTGGCCGCGGTGGTCCCCGGCTCCCTCGGCGGCGGGGCCGGTGGCGGCGAAGTCGAGGCGGCCGAAGAAGAGGGGCGCTTCGGGCAGCTCGCGCAGCTCCTTGGCGTGGCTGCGGAACTGGTAGCCGAGGACTTCGGCGTCGGCGCCGGACGCGGACACGTCCGCTCCTCCGACAACTCGTTCCTGGGCGCCTTCGACCATGCGGACCAGGGCGGCGCGGCAGGCTTCGTGGTAGCTGCGTTCTTGGGCGAGGGAGGTCTGGGAAGTCTGAGAGGTCTGAGAGGTCTGAGAGGTCTGGGAAGTCGGGGCGGCCATACCCGCCAGAATAATGTAACCGAGTTAAATTCGTAACCAAGTAACGACGCCCTCGCGTCGCCCCCCGAATCGCGCCCCTACACTCCCCCCATGACCAGCAGCGACGCCGAACCCGCCGAGCCCGGCCTGCGTATCCGCAAGAAGCAGCAGCGCTACCAGGCGATCTCCGAGACGGCGATCGCGCTCTTCCTGGAGAAGGGCTTCGAGAAGGTGTCGGTCGCGGAGGTGGCCGCCGCGGCGGAGGTGTCCAAGCCGACCCTCTTCCGCTACTTCGCCACCAAGGAGGACCTGGTCCTGCACCGCTTCGCCGACCACGAGGACGAACCGGCCCGCGTGGTCGCCGCCCGCCCCGCCAAACGCCCCGCCCTCGACGCCCTCCAGCGCCACTTCCTGGACGGCCTCGAACGCCGGGACCCGGTGACCGGCCTCTGCGACGTCCCCGCGGTGCTCGCCTTCCACCGCCTCCTCTACGGCACCCCGTCCCTGGTCGCCCGCCTCCACGGCTACCAGCACCGCTCCGAACAGGCCCTCGCCGAGGCCCTGACCACCGCGCACGGTGGCAAGCCCCTGGAATCCCGCCTGGCCGCGGCCCAGATCGTCGCCGTCCAGCGGGTCCTCGCCGAGGAGAACTGGCGCCGGATCACCGAGGGCGAGAGCGCGGACGAGGCCTGGCCCGACGCGGCGACCTCGGCGAACCGCGCCTTCGCCCAACTGCGCACCGGGCTTCAGCGCTACGCGTGAACGGCGTCGTACGCGTGAACGGCGTCGCTACGCGTGAGCGGCGTCCGCGCGTGCCCAGTTCCGCAGCGCCTCCACGATCTGCCGATGCGCCGGCACACCCTCCAGGCCCAGAGGCCCACAGGCACGGGTGAGGACTTCCTCGATCTTCCGGCCCCCGCGGTGCAGCGGCCACCACGGGAACGCCGGCTTCGTGTCCAGCGTGAGCGCCGAGCGAATGACATCCGTGAACACCGACTGCGCCTTCTTGTAATCGAGGAGGCGAGGCAGGTCCCGCTCCCACCCCTCGGAGCTGCCCGGTCTCACCTCCTCGACGGCCTCGCACCAGCGCCGCGTCACCTCTTCCGCCTGGTCGGGCCGGTACCGCATCAAGTAGAGGTGGGTGGCCAGGTCATAGAGCGGGTCGCCCACCATGGCCAGCTCCCAGTCGATGGTCCACAGCTGTCCGTACCGGTCGACGATGAAATTCTCCCGGTGAAGATCGCCGTGGAGCAGCGAGAACGGCCTCGGGGTCAGCTCCGAGAGGCCTTCCCGCAGCTTCTCGAAGCACTTCCGCTCGATGCCGAGCGAGTGGAAGAGTTCTCCGAACCGGTGGGCGTTCCGCAGGTAGACCTGTTCCTCGGTGAAGAGGACCAGCCGCTCCAGGAACGCCGTGGAGTCCCCCTCGGGCGGGCGGTCCTCGGGGACGCACCTGCGTTCCACCGACAACGCGTCGGGGTCGACACCGGCCAACTCCCCGAAGAGTCCGACGATCTGCGTGATCAGCCGCCCGGGAATGGGGTCGGAGAACTTGTGACGCGACCCGAGCGTCCGGCCCTCGATGAATCTCTGCAGACCGAAAGCGCCGACGTCATCACCGACGTCGATGACGTCCGGGATCCGGGTGATGTGCCCGCTCAGAGCCCGCACCAGTTCCTCTTCCGAACGGAAGCAACGCCGGTCGAACCAGAGCAGATCCTTGCGCGGCTCCCGGCACTTCCACCGCACCCGCCCCGGCCCCTCCGCATCGCCCGGCAAGGGAAAGACGTAGGTCTCGTGGTGGTAGCCCTTGAGAGGACCGACGAGGACCCGCTCACTGCCGCTCACCCGCGCGGCACGCTCCCGGGCCGCAGAAGTCGCTTGGGATGACATCGCTGTTCTTTCAGCCTGGGACGCCTCGGAATGATCCGACGTGGGGACATGGGGACATGGGGACGTGGGGACGTCAGGACGGAGTGGAGCAGGCTACTCCTGTGGTGCCACCGCCCATGCCGTCGGCACCCACCCGGCAGGAGCCACGCCCCGCATGAGCTAATCCGCGCTCGTCCGTACGAGGGCACGGCCCCCGGTGGAGCGGCGCCCGGCCGGACCGAGGCCCTCGCCACCGGCTGGTCGGACGACGAACTGTGGTCCACACTTGCTGAGATGACTCCCCAGAGGCCCTCAGGCGGTAGCGGACCCACCCACGGTGGCCCTCCCGGCCGGGACAGCCTGCCTGGTCACCTGCCTGGTCACCTGCCTGGTCTCCTGCCTGGTCTCATCGCCGGGGCAGGCGCGCTGCTCTTTGACTTCGATGGACCGGTCACCCCCTTCTTCCAGCACTACCGCACGGCACCGATCGCCCAGGACATCAAGGACCTGCTCCTGGAGCGCGGGGTCCCGCTCTCCCCCGACGTGCGGGCCTCGGCGGACTCCCACGGGCTTCTCCACCTCCTCCGAAGCGACGTGTTCACCGCGGCGAAGCCGGGACCGGAGGACCAGAAGACGCTGGAACTGGCCGAGGGGATCGTGACGAGCCACGAGTACCGAGCGGCTCGGGACGCCGTCCCCGGCGAGCACATCGAGGCCCTGGTGACGGCGCTGGCCCGGCTGGGCAAGCGCCTGGTGATCGTCAGCAACAACGCCGAGGGCCCCGTACGGGCCTACCTTGAACGGGCGGGCCTGGAGACCGAGTTCGAGGCGGTCTTCGGCCGCGACCCGCACGAGCTGCGCCACATGAAGCCTCATCCGCACGGCGTGGAAGCCGCCTTGCGTCATCTGGGGCTCACGGCGGCGGACTGCCTCCTCGTGGGCGACCAGCTCACCGACCTCCAAGCTGCCCGTGCGGTGGGGGCCCCCTTTCTCGGCCATGCCAGGAATGACGCCGCGGCACGGACGATGTGGCGTGAAGGCGCCGTCTGGGCCGGCACTTCTCTTCTCCCCCTCCAGCAGGCGACCGAGGGACTCCTGAACCCCAACTGACCCCTGACCGCCCCGGGTTGCGTGCGCGATGATGGTGCGCCACTACCGGAGGGCGGAAGGGGTCGCTTTGTCCACACGTGGTCCGGACGGGGACAGGCCCTCGGCGCTGGATGAATTACGGGCACGGCTCTCGGGCATGAAGTCCGCACTCATCAAATGGCTTCTCGCGCTGGTGGCGCTGCTGGGTGTGGCGGCGCAGCTGATCTCCCCCTTGGGCGACGCCCTGGAGGGACAGCAATTCCTCGGCGGGTCGTTCGCGGCGGTCGTCGCATTCATACTCTTCGACGCGATCAGCGGCAGCGCGGACCGTGAGGTGTCCGGCGTGGAGGTGTTCGACACCTTGCGCGAACTCAGCGGACCGGCGGAAGAGGCGTTCGAAGCACGGCACGTGCGGATCGACTTCGCGGGCTTCACGATGGAGACGTTCTACGGGACCATCAGGGACCCCCTTTTGGAAGTCGCCGACGGGTCGTTGTCACCCAAGCGCATCACGCTCCGCATCATCGTCGCCCACCTGAACTCGCCGATGAACCTGCCGGGCGAACTGACCCCCGTACAGCCGGGCGGCGACGCGGCCGTCTTCACTGACTCGGCCGTCAACCGCGAGCGCATGCGCAACGACTACACGCTCAAGTACTGGGAGGATCTCCGGACGCTGCTCGACCGCGCCCAGCGGAGCAATCCGAAGCTCGTCATCAAGTGCGAGGTACGCGAGTCACCTCATGGCCCCCAGTCGAAGCTCTACATCTTCGACGAGGACAGGGCCGTCTACACCACGTACGGGATTCGAAAAAGCCGATTCGAGAGAAACGGCCGGGCGTACGACATCCTGGACGCGGAAGGGCTCGGCATCCGACACGGCGAGGCCCGGTACTTGAGCTGGAGCCGCCGCTCCCGTACGAAGTCGACGCGGCAGATCGCCAATTACCACATGGAGTGGTTCCAGAACCTCTGGGACGTCCTCCAGGACGTCAAGCCGGCCGCACCCGTGATCCCGAACCCCGTCTGGGAGCCCCCCGCCTAGCGGCCGGCTCTCCTGGTGCGCAGTCGCGCCAGGACCGCCTCCAGGGACGGCACCAGATGCCGCGCACCCGCCTCCCACAGCAGCCGCGCCTTGCGTTCGTTGCGCGCGTACCCCAAAAAGGCGACGCCCGCCCGCCGGGCCGCCTCGAAGTCCGTGGGGGCGTCGCCGATCATCAGCGTGGCCTTCGGGTCGGCGCCCATGGCTCTCAGCGCGCGGTGCAGGCAGTGCGGGTCGGGTTTGAGCAGCCGGAGGTCCTGGGTGCGGCCGTAGATGTGCGGGGCGAAGCACTCCAGGAGGCCGCGCGAGGCGAGGTAGCTGCTCGCGGCCTGCGGGGAGTTGTTGGTGGTGACGGCCAGCCGCGCGCCGAGCGCCGACCAGGTGCGGATCAGCGGGTCGACGTACGGGGTGGGGAAGGCGGACGCCACGGCGCTCAGCTCGTGCTGGGTGAGGTGTTTCGCCAGCTCCTCGACCAGGTCGCTCCGGGGGCGGCGCCGGTCGACGGCGCGCAGCACGAGATACGGATCGGGCTGGCTCCGCTCCTCCTCGGTGAGCAGGCCGGGCAGCCCCAGCCCCGCCAGGCACCGGACCTGGTCCTCGGCCACCTGCTTCGCCGAGTGCCGGGCGAAGAGCCGGCAGATGGGGCCGTCGAAGTCGAAGAGCACGAAACGAACGGGATCGATCAGATCGTGGAGCCTTTCGGCCTCAGTGCCTAACACTTCGGGCCATATCGCGCCAGATTGGGTCGAACCAGTCGGAACCGTCGAATCGGTCGGGTCCGTCGAATGGGTCAGGTCCGTCGAGTCAGTCGAGTCAGCGGTCACCTAAGAGAGTTTCAGGTCCGAGGTGATGGTTGCCCAGAGTGCGTCGAACCACTTCTGCGACTCCTCCACGAACAGGGCGTCGCGTGAGCCCTCCGCCACCCCGCCGAAGGAGAAGAGGGGCGCCTTGACGCCCAGCACGTCATAGAGGTCGACCACCTCGCCGCCGTCGTCCGCGTCGAGCTCCAGCTGCTCGCGCCCCAGCGTGTAGTACGCGAGCAGCGCCTCGCGCTGGTTGAGCAGATACAGCTTGACGGGCGTGGTGAAGGGCAGCGCGCGGAACCTGACGTCGACCTCGATGCCGTGCGAGGCCCGCAGCGCCCGCAGGTTGTGGCGCAGGACCTGCCCCTGGGCGTTGCGCTGGTTCAGCCAGCGCTGGTGCAGCCGCTCGCGGCTCTCCGCGTCGTACTCGACCGGCACCGGGAACGCCAGCTGGATGTCGCTGCTCGGCAGCAGGATCCGCACCGTGATCGACTGCGGGCGGATACGGCCCTCATGGATCAGGCGGACCGGCTCCCCAAGGGCGATCATCAGCGTCTCGGCGGTGTAGGAGACCACGTCGATCCGCACGTCCCGCTCCGCGAAGGCCTCGGCGAGCCGTGGGGCGAGGGCGACCATGGAGGGCTGCGGGCCCTGGCTCGCGGGGGCCGGGCCCGACTCGGCGACCCGCGGCGGGCTGCCCTTGCTGATGTTGGAGAGGAGCCCTTCGCTCTGGAGCCTCTTCATCGCCTGCCGCACGGCGCCGCGCTCCACGCCGAACTCCTCGGCGAGCTCCGCCTGGGTCGGCAGGCGGTCCCCCGCCCTCAGCTCACCCGCCCTGATGCGGTCCCGGATGGCGTCGGCGATCTCCTGGGGCGAGAGCTTTCTGCTGCCGGTCACTGCACCGTTCTCCTGGGTCACGACCAAACGATACAACTGACCGCCATCTCCGGGCAGTTGAGCGGAACTTGTTTATCCGGCCGGACCAAGTGGGGACAACTACAACAGAGTTGGTTACCAACTTGGTCAAGATGGCAGAAGGGGGAACCACCATGCCCGTCATAGCCCTCCTCGCAGCCGTGGTCGTCGTCACCGTCGAGCAGCTCGTGCAGTGGAAGTACGGCACGATGGGCATCGCCGGTCTTCTCCTGCTGACCGTCGGGGTCAAGGCGAAGAACGCCACGTGCAGCTCCATCGGCGCCGTGGTCCTCGCCCTGATGGTGACAGGCCCGGCAAGCTGAGCAGCGGGCCGGCGGCGGTCGACGGGAAGCCACGCTCGGCCCGCCGCCGGAGTCACGCTCAGCCCGCCGCCAACTCAAGGTCACAGCTGATCGTGTTCCACAGCGCGTCGAACCACAGGTGGGACTGCTCCACGAACGTCGCGTCCCGCAGCCCGTCCCCTTGCCGGAAGGGAAAGAGCATCGACTGCGTGCCCTGCGCGTCGTACATCTCCAGGGACTCCTGGCCGATCTCCTCGTCCCGCTTGGTGAGCGTGTAGTACGCGAAGAGCGCCTCCGAGCCGTTGATCAGGTACAGCTTCACCGGCGGCGTGAACGGCAGCGCGCGGAACTGCACCGATACGTCGATGCCGTGCGAGGCCCGCAGCGCGAGGAGGTTGTGGCGCAGCACCTGCCCCTGCGCGTTGCGCTGGTCGAGCCAGCGGCGGTGCACCTGCCCGCTCTCGTCCTTCCCGCCGTCGACCGCCGCCGGGAAGGCGAGGGCGATGTCGCGGCTCGGCAGCAGCACCCGGACGTCGACCTTGGCCGGTTTGCGCTGCCCGGCGTGGATCCGCCGGAGCGGTTCGCCGATCGCCATGGTGAGCGAGATGGAGGTCAGGCAGAGTGCGTCGATCTCCACGTGGGGCGCGTCGAAGGCCGCCGCGACGCGTGGTGCGAGGCCGACCATCGTGGGCTGCGGGCGCGCCGCGCCGCCGCCTCCGAGCAGGCGTTCGGAAGGTTCGGCCACCGTGGCGGGGCTTCCCTTGGACACATTGGACAGGAGGTGCTCACGGTGCAGGATGCGCAGCGCCTCGCGCACGGCGCCGCGCTCCACACCGAACTCGTCCGCCAGCTCGGCCTGTGTCGACATGCGCTGGCCCGGCCGCAGCGATCCGGACCTGATGCGGTCGCGCAGTACGTCGGCCACCTCGCGGTGGGAGCGCCGCTTCTTGCGCCCGTTGACGGGGGCGGGTTCCGTGCTCACAACCAAACAGTACAACTTCGCGCCATCTTACGGGAGTTGTCGGAAAGGTGGTTATGAGTCGACTCCCAGCGGAGATAAGTCAGTTGAAGTTGGTAGCCAACTTTGGCGACATGGTCAGACCCCTCCGGGGTTGGCCACCACCCATCGGCAGTCGCGGCGAAGCACCGGCCCGGCCCGCCAGTTGGTCACCGGCCGAACGGGGACCGCCACCCCGATCCGAAGGAGGAACGCCATGCCGCTCATCGCTCTTGTCGTCGCCGCCCTCGCCATCGGCTTCGAACAGCTCATCCAGTGGAGGTACGGACCACTGGGCATCATCGCCTTCGTCCTGCTGACCGTGGGGATCAAGGCGAAGAACACCAAGATCAGCGGGGTCGGGGCGGCACTGCTCGTCCTGCTCCTCGCCCAGTCGGGCTGACCGGCCCGGCCGAGCGGGTCCGACTGGCCGGGCTCCCCTCCGGAGGGGAGCCGGGAGTCCGGCCGGCCGTCGGAAAACCGAGCCCCGGCTCCCGGCTACGGGGGAGCCGGGGCTCACTCTTGCCGGGCCCGCCTCAGAAGATGTCCTGGCACCACGGCCGCCGGGCCGTGCGGAACAGGGCGTCGGCCACCGCGGCCGCCCCCGCCCGCTCCTCCCCCACACGCCCCAGCGCCACGAGCCGCGCCACGGACTCGTCCCCCAGCCACAGCCGCCCCAACCCGGCGACGTCCAAGGTGAGATCGGCTTTCTGCCGGGTCGGCGCGCACACCGCGCCACCGCTCTCCGCCACCTCCAGCCGATAGCGCCCTCCGGCGAGCCCCGCCGCGTCGGCGACCTCCAGAACGAGCGCGCCGGACCCCGCGTACGTACGCGCCTCCAAGGCCCGTACGACGTCCAGGATCCGCACCCAGAGCCAGTCCGCGTGCCCGGACACACGGGCCGCGCGGGGGTCCGGCAGCAGCTGCGGGAGCAGGTCGTCGGGGGCCCGCCAGCCGGACTTCACCGTGACGACCCGGTCGACCGAACAGACGTAGTGCCACAGGGCCCGCTCGGCAGCGGGCGTGACAGCGGTCAGCGAGAGCACCGTCAAGGTACTGCTCGGCAGCAGGGTGTCGCTCCACTCGTTGTCCGTGGCGCGGTACGCGACCAGGCCCTCGACACGCCCCGACGGATCGCGGTAGAGGGCGTGGAACGGCTCCTCCCAGGGGTCTTCGGGCGTGACCCGCTGCCCGGTGTTCCGCAGCCACCACCACTGGTCGCGGTCGATGGCGCCGTGCCGCGCGGCCCTGAACCGCTCGTGCAGCTCCGGCCCGAACTCGCGTACGTCGTCACCGTCGACGAGGTCGATGCGGGCCCCGGGGTCCTCGGGCCCCGACCAGCGCGGGTCGAGCCCCGAGCGCGGCACGTCGACCGTCCACTCGGTGACCGAGGTCGCGGGCCCGAAGCCGAACCGGCCGTAGATCCCGTACTCGGCGGAGATGAGCGTGGCGACGACGTCACCGCGCTCCTTCGCCGCCGCGAGATCGGCGGTCATCATGCGGGTGAGGATGCCGCGGCGCCGGTGAGTGGGCGCGACGGTCACCGCGGAGACGGCGTTGGCGGCCACGGCGGCGCCGCCCACCGCGGTCACCTCCTGCCGGAGGGAGCGGTACGTGCCCACGCAGCGGCCCCGGTCGAAGGCGCCCTGCGTCCTGGCCAGGTCACCCCGGGCGCGGGCGTGCGCCACGGCCTCGTCGGAGACGGCGGCCAGCGGCCGGAGGAACCCCGCGTTGGCGGCGCGCAGCCAACCGGGGAACTCCTCCTCCGTGACCGCTCTCACCTCGACCTCGCCCTGAACCGCACCCTCAAGATCACTCATGCGCCCACGCTAGGCAGCGCGAAGCCCCGGCGCACGGGAATTTCCGTGCGCCGGGGCCGGCCCGCTCCCCGCGGTCACACCAGCAGGTCGTCCACCTGCGCCTCGCCCTCGCGGTACCGCCGGGTGATCTCCGCGCTACAGTCGTCCGCCGTGCGCTGGAGCGACTGGCGGCGCCGGGAGACCTGCTGCTCGTACCGGACGAGGCGGCCCATGGCCGCGTGCAGCTCGTCGTCCGTGCGGGCCGCGAGGTCCGACAGCGCGACCTCGGCGAGCATCTCCGTGGCCAGCAGGCGGTACTCCTCGCTGTGCGGCGTGCCGAGCGTGACGTGCCGGGCCGACGAGCGCTGCCGGGCCGGGGCGTCCGCCAGGATCTCCGAGAGCCGGTCGACGACGGCCGCCTCCGGGGTGGGCTTCAGCGTGTCCCCGCGGCGCGCGATCTCGGCCCGCAGGATGTCGATGCGCCCTTGCAGGAGCCGCCGCACGTAGCTGAGGTCGGCCTCGTCCCGCTGCGCTGCCCGGCGCAGCTCACGAAGCTCCGGCAGCCGCCGCGCCGCCAGATCGCGCACCGGCACGTCGGGGGGCAGCAGCGGACTCGCCGTGCGCTGCGTCGGTGGACGCGGAACCGGTGTGCGCCGCAGCGAGATGCGGCCGGGCGACTGCCCCGTACTTGGTGTGATCATGTTGCTCTACCCGTCCCCTCGACCGGCCTCCGCGGTGCACCGCGTGTGAGCATCGTGCCACCCCGAGTGGCCGCTATGTGAATGAGTGCCCGCAATCAGCCCCAGATGGGGGGATCCTGAGCATCCGATGAGACCGTCGGGACCATCGGGGTACCCGGCCGGCCGCCGCCGGGAACACGGCATGATGACCGTATGCGAGCAGTGGTGCAGAGGGTGGACGGCGCGAGCGTGGTCGTCGAGGGCGCGGACGGCGCCGAGACGGTGGGCGAGATCGACGGCGAGGGCCTGTGCGTCCTGGTGGGCGTCACCCACGACGACACCAAGGAGAAGGCGGCCCAACTCGCCCGCAAACTCTGGACGTTGCGCATGCTGGCCGACGAGAGGTCGTGCAGCGACACCGACGCGCCGCTGCTGGTCATCAGCCAGTTCACGCTCTACGGAGACGCCCGCAAGGGCCGCCGCCCCACCTGGAACGCGGCGGCCCCCGGAGACGTCGCCGAACCCCTTGTCGAGGAGGTCGTGGCGCAGCTGCGAGCCCTCGGGGCGACGGTGGCGACGGGCCGGTTCGGGGCGCGGATGCGGGTGGGCCTGACGAACGACGGCCCGTTCACGGTGCTCCTGGAGATGTGACACCCCGCGCCCCGGGGGCGGCTACGGCTCGACCACGACCTCCTGCGCCGCGGCCACGTTCCCGGCGAGCAGCTCCGCGTCCACCGGCACGTTCCGCTTGACCAGGGCCAGCGCGATGGGCCCCAGCTCGTGGTGGCGTACGGCGGTCGTCACGAACCCCAGCTTCCGGCCCTCGGCCCCGTCGGCGGCGAGCTGGAGCGGCGTACCCGCCACCGGCAGGTGCACCTCGCTGCCGTCCAGGTGGAGGAAGACCAGGCGGCGCGGCGGCTTCCCCAGGTTGTGGACGCGGGCGACGGTCTCCTGCCCGCGGTAGCACCCCTTCTGGAGGTGCACGGCGGTGCCGATCCAGCCCAGCTCGTGGGGGATCGTGCGGTGGTCGGTCTCGAAGCCGAGGCGCGGCCGGTGCGACTCCACACGCAGCGCCTCGTACGCGAGGAGCCCGGCGGCGGGGCCGTTCCCTTCGGCGTACGCCTCCAGGTCCGTCCGCGGCAGGAACAGGTCCCGGCCGTGTGCCGTCTCGCGTACGGCGACTCCCTCGGGGACCGGGGCGATGGAACCGGCGGGGAGGTGGACGACGGCGAACTCGTCGGTGCGGTCGGCGACTTCGACGCGGTAGAAGAACTTCATGCTCTCCAGGTACGCGATGAGCGCGTCCTGGGTGCCGGGCTCGACGTGCGCCCAGACGGTCTCGCCGTCGTCCACGAGATACAGGGCGTGCTCGATGTGGCCGTTGGCGGAGAGGATCAGCGCTTCGGTGGCCTGGCCTGCGGGCAGCTCGCTGACGTGCTGGGTGAGCAGGAGGTGCAGCCAGCTCAGCCGGTCGGAGCCGGTGACGGTGACCACGCCGCGGTGGGAGAGGTCGACGAAACCGGTGCCGTCGGCGAGGGCGCGCTGCTCGCGGAACAGGTCGCCGTAGTGGGCGGCGATGCCTTCGTCCACGCCCTCGGCGGGGACGGCGCCGGGCAGGGACAAGAGGGGGCTCTTCATGTTCACAAAGAGTACGACCAGCGAGCCCCGGCTTTTATTTCTGCCGGCACTTCCCGCACTGCCCGAAGATCGCGAAGTGCTTCAGGTCGGTGTCAAAGCCGAACGTCTCGCGCAGCTTCGCGGTGAACTCCGCAGCGACCTCGGTGTCGGCCTCGATGACGTCCGTGCAGTCCCGGCAGACCAGGTGCATGTGGTGGTGACGGTCGGCCAGGTGGTACGTCGGCGCGCCGTGCCCGAGGTGGGCGTGCGAGACGAGGCCCAGCTCCTCCAGGAGCTCAAGGGTCCGGTACACCGTGGAGATGTTCACCCCCGACGCCGTCTTGCGCACTTCGCAGAGGATGTCGTCGGGGGTCGCGTGCTCAAGAGTGTCGACGGCTTCGAGAACAAGCTGGCGCTGCGGAGTCAGCCGGTAGCCGCGCTGCCGCAGATCGCTCTTCCAGTCGGAGTCGGTGCTCGCCACACCAGAGATTCTAGGTCTACTTGAAAAAAGCGATGCCGTCGTCGGGCAGGTCGCCGAGGTTGCGCGCCATGGCGGCGACCTCCTCGGGCGTGACGACCTTCTTGAGCTGCGCCGACATGTAGGGGCGCAGCGGCACCTCGGGGGTCTGCTTCTCGCCGACCCACATCAGGTCGCCCTTCACGTAGCCGTAGAGCCGCTTGCCGCCGGTGTAGGGGCCGGAGGCGGCGGTGCGCGCGACGGCGTCCGTGACCAGGTCGATCTGCGGCTTCTTGTCGGCCAGCTCGCCGTACCAGACCTCGACGACGCCGTCGTCGCGGACCATCACGACCTCGACGTTGCGGGGGCCCTTGTCACCTTCGGCGGAGACGCGCCAGAAGCCGGACTCGGACTCCAGCGGCTTCACCTTGTTGCCCTCGGCGTCGAGCACCCAGGTGTACGAGCGGTACTCGATGAAGTCCCGCCCGTCGTGCGTGAAGGAGACCTCCTGGCCGAAATTCGCCTTCTCGGCGCCGGGGAAGTCGGTGACGCCCGCGCCCGCCCAGTTGCCGAGGAGGAAGGCGAGGGGGACGAGGGAGGGGTGCAGGTCGGACGGAATCTCGATCATGGGAAGCTCAGGCGATCTGTGGTGGTGGGGTGAGTGCACAGCGCGCGAAGCGCACCATCAGGGGTGGTGGTCGGGCGACGGGTGGGCGGGTATCAGCGCTGGCCCTGGTACAGCTTCTTCACGGTGAGCCCGGCGAAGGCGAGAACGCCGACGCAGACCAGGACCAGCAGGGCGGAGAAGAAGGCCTCAAGCACGGGGTGCTCCTCGGTGAGCTGTTGGGGCAGGTATCAGAGCCGGTCCCACTGTAGTCGGGCTGCGCCCGTCTCTCTCTGTGAGGGCCCTTACGTGTGGGGCCTTACGATGCCGCCATGGCGAAGAAGCTCGTGATCAAGGTGACCGCCGGGGCCGACGCCCCCGAGCGCTGCTCCCAGGCCTTCACGGTCGCGGCCGTGGCCGTGGCCAGCGGGGTGGAGGTGTCGCTCTGGCTGACCGGCGAGTCGTCGTGGTTCGCGCTGCCGGGCCGCGCGGCGGAATTCGACCTTCCGCATGCCGCGCCGCTGCCGGACCTGATCGACTCGATCATGTCGGCGGGCCGCATCACGCTCTGCACGCAGTGCGCGGCGCGCCGCGACATCTCGGAGCAGGACGTCATCCCCGGCGTGCGGATCGCGGGCGCGCAGGTCTTCGTCCAGGAGGCGACGACGGACGGCGTCCAGGCGCTCGTGTACTGAGCCGGCCCGGTCGTACGCTGGACGTATGTACGCGCGCAGGCGCCATGTGTACTTCGTGATGATGGGGACGTGCCTCACGCTGTTCGTCCTGGCGTGGGGCGTCGTGCGGCTGTGGTCGATGCCGGTCGCCGTCGGCATGTGCGTGGTGGCGATGGTGATCCCGCCGCTGGCGGCGATGGTGGCGAACCGGCGCGGTCCGGACGACCGCTGGTGGGACGACCCTTCCGGGGACCCGAAGTCGGACGAGTGGTGGGACGAGCTGGACGGCAGACGCCGCCGGTAGCCGAAGAGCCGCACCCCGTTCCAGTGGCGTCCAACCCCCTGGGGTGCGGCCCTTCAGCCGTTCATGGCGCGATGCGGATCAGACCGCGATCGCGACCTCCGCGAGGCCGCCCGTCTGGGCGACGACCGTACGGTCGGCCGTGCCGCCGGGGACCAGCGCCCGGACGGTCCACGTGCCCTCGGCGGCGTAGAAACGGAACTGTCCGGTGGCCGAGGTGGGGACCTCGGCGGTGAACTCGCCGGTCGAGTCGAGCAGGCGCACGTAACCGGTGACGGGCTCGCCGTCGCGGGTCACCTGGCCCTGGATCGTGGTCTCACCGGGCTTGATCGTCGAAGCGTCGGGGCCGCCGGCCTTTGCTCCACACATGGGTGCTCCTGAGGGGTCGAGACGGGAGAGGAGGGGAGGGGACGGAGGGTCCGGGGAATTACTTGTTGGCGCCGAGCTCGATCGGCACGCCGACGAGCGAGCCGTACTCGGTCCAGGAGCCGTCGTAGTTCTTGACGTTGGTCTGGCCGAGCAGCTCGTGCAGGACGAACCAGGTCAGGGCCGAGCGCTCACCGATGCGGCAGTAGGCGATGGTGTCCTTCGACAGGTCCACCTGCTCGGCCTCGTAGAGGGCCTTGAGCTCCTCGTCGGACTTGAACGTGCCGTCGTCGTTGGCGTTCTTCGACCACGGGATGTTGCGGGCGCTCGGCACGTGGCCGGGGCGCTGCGACTGCTCCTGCGGGAGGTGGGCCGGGGCGAGCAGCTTGCCGCTGAACTCGTCGGGCGAGCGCACGTCCACCAGGTTCTGCGCGCCGATCGCGGCCACGACGTCGTCGCGGAAGGCGCGGATCGAGGTGTCCTGGGGCTTGGCCTTGTACGCGGTGGCGGGCCGGTTCGGGACCTCGGCGCCGTCGACCAGGTCGCGGGAGTCCAGCTCCCACTTCTTGCGGCCGCCGTCGAGGAGCTTCACGTCCTGGTGGCCGTAGAGCTTGAAGTACCAGAAGGCGTACGAGGCGAACCAGTTGTTGTTGCCGCCGTAGAGGACGACGGTGGAGTCGTTCGCGATGCCCTTCGCCGACAGGAGCTTCTCGAAGCCCTCCTGGTCGATGAAGTCACGGCGGACCGGGTCCTGGAGGTCCTTGGTCCAGTCGATGCGGATCGCGTTCTTGATGTGGTTCTTGTCGTACGCGGAGGTGTCCTCGTCGACCTCGACGAGGACGACCTTCGGGTCGTCGATGTGGGCCTCGACCCAGTCGGCGTCTACCAGGACGTCGCTGCGGCTCATGCTTCTCTCCTCCGGGGCAGTTACGGCGGTACGGCTGTGCGAGGGGACGTGCGGGTACGGCTGAGACGCGCGGGGAGGCACGGGCGTACGTGGCACGGGGGGTGGCCCTGACCGAAGTCGTCGACGGGCCGGGGGAATACGGGAGTTGCGGCTCCCGCTAGAAGGTGCGACAGAGCATGGCGGCGACGCGGCACAGGTCTACTGCCCGCCGCTTCGTGAGGTCCGCCTGTCGGTTCATAGAGCCGATCGTAGGGACGCGGGGGCGGCCGTGTCACCGGTGCTCCGTATATTGAGACACGATCGTCCACGATGTGGGAATGACGGAAGCCCGGGGCCGCCCCGGTGGGGCCCCGGGCTCCGTGTCGTGCCCGTCACATCCGCCCGCCGGACGCTCCGTCTCGCACTGCGGACGAGGGCCTGGCGGCGGGGTTCAGGTCGAGGTTCAGCCGGTCAGGCTCACGTTCGAGCCGGTCACCGTCATGTCGACGCCGTCCGGCGCGGCCTGGACCTTCTCCAGCTTGATCCCGGCCGGCAGGTCGTCGATCTTCTGCTCGAAGTCGGTGACGTCGCGGACCATGCCCTCGGGCAGCGGGACGGCGACGCCGAGGACCTCCAGCTTCTTCGGGATCTCATCCGCGTGGACCTTGATGGTGTCGCCCTCGACCCGCAGGGAGCTGAGCACGTGGACGGGCTTGGGCAGCTTCGCGCCGCCCTTGCTGACCTCGACCTCGACCTTGATCTTGCCGTTGCCGCCGTCGGAGAGGCCGACGACCTTGCCGGTGGCCCCGAGCGGCAGCGACACGGGCTCGGACTTGCCGGCCTTCAGCAGCTCGTCGTACGAGACGTGCGCGGTGCCCGTGGCGGTCGCGGCCGTCGCCGAGCTGTAGTCACCGGAGAACTCCACGCCCTTCATGTGGGCGGTCAGGTCGGCGATGCGGACCGAGTCGGAGCCGGACCGGGCGTCGTAGTCCTTGATGCCGATCTCCACGTCGTCGAGCTCACCGCCCGCGACCTGCGTCAGGAAGGGGAAACCCTTGATGGAGACGTCGGGGGTCTCGCTCAGCCCCTCGCTGGTGCGCAGCTTCTCCGCCGCCTCGTTCTCGGCGAAGTTCACGGCGAGCCGGTCGGCCCCCACGAACAGACCCCCGAGGACCACGACGACGACCAGAAGTATGCGTACGGCGCGCTTGCTCATGTCCGGTCTTCCCCACCTTGATCCCCCGCCTCAACTGTCCTTCCCGCGAGCCTAAAGGACAGGTCCCCGGCCCTTGAGCCCGGCCGGGGACCTGTCGATCAGCTGTGACGATCCGACGATCGCGTACGTCCGTCACGGAACGTCCGTCAGCCGATGGCACGGCCGAGGAGGTAGACGGCCGGCGCGGCGGCGGCCAGCGGGAGCGCGACACCCGCCGTCATGTGCACGAAGCGCGACGGGTAGTCGTAGCTCGCGGCGCGGTGCCCGATCAGCGCGCAGACCCCGGCGCCGACGGCGAGCAGCGCGCCCTTGCTCCCCAGGTCCGTCATGCCGCCGGCCGCGACCCCGGCGCCGGCGGCCGCGAGCAGCGCCACGACGACGGAGACCGGCGTGGGCAGCGGCAGCGCGCGGGCGATCATCGCGACGGCGACCGCGACGCCGCCCACGACGACGGCGTCGGAGATCGCCGCCAGGTGCCCGGCGGCGATGATCGCGAGGGCGGCGGAGACGACGGTGGCCATCAGCCCGTACATCCGCTCGTCCGCCCCGGCCCGGCTGCGCAACTGGAGGACGAGCACCAGCAGCACCCACACGCCGAGGGTGCCGAGGATCGCGGCGGGCGCGTGCTCCTTGCCGACGGCGAGCAGCACCACATCGGCGACGACACCGCCGAGGAAGGCGAGCGCGATGCCCTGCCGGGCGGGCCACATGCCGTTGAGCCGGAACCAGCCCGCGGCGGTCACGGCCTGGAGGATCACCAGCGGCACGAGCAGGGCGTACGGCCCCACGGCGGCGCCCGCGGCGAGCAGCAGCCCGAGCACCGCGGTCAGGGCGGCGGGCTGGATCCCCGGCTCGATGATCGGCGAACGCCCCTCGGCGCGGGCGCGCTGGGCGTCGGTGACGCGGGTGTTGCCGGTGACGGTGGCGGGACCGAATGAGGGCGCGGGCGCCTCGCCCGCGGGTTCGCTCGCCGCCGCCACCGGCGGCAGAGCCTGCCCGTAGGGATCGCCCTGCACGGGCAGGTACGCCGTCTCCGTCACGTCCACGGCCGCGGCAGGCGGCTGCACCTGCGTCTCCCAGGTCTGCCCTTCCCATTGCTGGGTGTACTGATCCTGGTGTCGGCCTTGGTAGTGGTCCTGGTACTGGTCCTGGGGGTAATGCTGCTCCGGGTAAGGCTGCTGGGCGTACTGCTGTTGGTCCGGGTACGCCTGCTGGGGGGTGGCGTACTGCTGCTGGTCCGGGTAAGGATGCTGGGCGTACTGCTGCTGGTCCGGGTACTGCTGCTGCCCGGCGTAGGGGTCGTACCCCTCGTAGCCCTCATAGCCCTCGTACGGCTGATTGGACATGGCGCTCATCCTCCTGCGAACGGCGGGAGCACCTCGACCGTGCCGCCCTCGGCCAGCCGTACGGTCTCATGCCCGCGGGTCCCGACGGGGGCACCGTCGACCAGGAAGGAGCACCGCTGGAGGACCCGGACGAGTTCTCCGGGGTGCCGCTCACGGGCGGCGGCCAGCGCTTCGGCGAGCGTCGCCGCCGCGTACGGCTCCTCGGCGACGCCTGCGGCCGCCTTGGCAGCGGCCCAGTAACGAATGGTGCCGTTCACCATGCGACTCCCCTTTCAGTCGGCGGTTGCCGACGTCCATGATGCCGTGGCCCACGCCGCGATCCGCCCCGCGAGCTCGTCCGAGGCCGCGTGCTCCGCGTGCCCCATGCCTTCCTCCAGCCACAGTTCGGCGCCTTCCGGCGCGGCGGCGGCCACCATCCGGGGGTGGTCGACGGGGAAGTAAGGGTCACGGGTGCCATGCACGACGAGCAGCGGTGTCGCGCCGATCAGGGCGACGGACTCGACCGGCGAGAGAGGGACGGGGTCCCACTCGTGCGGGTGGATTCGGGTGCGCAGCCCGAATCGGCCGACCACGCGCCCTGTGGGCCGCGTCACGACCCAGTGGAGCCGCCGCATCGGCGCCGTTCCCCGGTAGTACCAGCGCGCCGGGGCGCTGACCGCGACCACCGCGTCGGTCCGCGCTTCCGTGCGCCCCCGGTGTGACGCGGCGTGACGGAGCACGACGGAACCCCCCATCGAGAACCCCACCGTCACGACGTGCGCATGACCGAGCGACCGCGCCCACTCCACCGCCGCCGCCAGGTCGAGCACCTCGCGGTCGCCGACCGTGGAGTGCCCGCCGGACGCGCCGTGCCCCCGGAAGGAGAACGTGATCACGGCCGCACGCTGCGCGAAGACGCCCGCGATGCGGCGCACGTGGGGCCGCGCGAGGTCCCCGGTGAAGCCGTGCGCGAGGACGATCGCGACGCCCCCGTGACCGGTCGGGCTCCCCGGACCGGGGTCGTACGCGGCGTCGATGGCGACCCCGTCCTGTGTACGGAGCGTGGCGCGCCGTCGAACATGAGGCTGACCGCGAGTGAGCGGCCGCACAGAAGATCGCGCCTTTTGACCTGCCGGACCGGAACTCATGTGAGCTATTGTGCTGGGCAGAGGATCCGGGCAACGCAGCCCCCGGGTCCTTTTGTGCTTTCAGGCGGCCCAGGGCGCGGGCCCCCGGAATCGCAGCAGCATCCGTACCGAGCAGTGCCGTAAACGTCCTCGCAGGGACCGAGGAGGAACCGACGTTATGGGCGAGCGAAACGTGCACGACGACCGCAGGACTACCCAGGCAGGTGGGGCGCGATGAGCTCTCTGCTGCTCCTGACCAATGCCCTCCAGCCGTCGACGGAGGTGCTCCCCGCCCTCGGCCTGCTCCTTCACAACGTGCGCGTCGCCCCGGCGGAGGGGCCCGCTCTCGTCGACACCCCCGGTGCCGACGTCATCCTGATCGACGGGCGCCGCGACCTTCCGCAGGTGCGCAGTCTCTGCCAGCTGCTGCGCTCCACCGGGCCCGGCTGTCCGCTGGTCCTCGTGGTCACCGAGGGCGGCCTCGCGGCCGTCACCGCGGACTGGGGCATCGACGACGTACTCCTCGACACGGCAGGACCGGCCGAGGTGGAGGCGCGGCTGCGGCTCGCGATGGGCCGCCAGCAGATCACCTCCGACGACTCCCCCATGGAGATCCGCAACGGCGATCTCTCCGTGGACGAGGCGACGTACAGCGCGAAGCTCAAGGGCCGGGTCCTGGACCTGACCTTCAAGGAGTTCGAGCTGCTCAAGTACCTGGCGCAGCACCCGGGCCGGGTCTTCACGCGCGCCCAGCTGCTCCAGGAGGTCTGGGGCTACGACTACTTCGGCGGCACGCGCACGGTCGACGTCCATGTGCGGCGGCTGCGCGCCAAGCTCGGCGTCGAGCACGAGTCGCTCATCGGCACCGTCCGGAATGTCGGTTACCGCTTCGTGGTCCCGGAGAAGGTCGAGCGCGCGGCCGAGGAGGAGAAGGCGAAGGCGGCGAAGCCCAGGGCCGAGGGGGCCGCGGCGCCCCGGGCCGAGCAAGCTGTCGCACGGCCTGCGGGGCAGTAGGTCCATCCGCGTAGACTGCGCGCGTGGCCAAGGTGACGCGGGACGATGTGGCGCGACTGGCGGGTACTTCGACCGCGGTCGTCAGTTATGTCATCAACAACGGACCCCGGCCGGTCGCCCCGGCCACGCGCGAGCGTGTACTCGCCGCGATCAAGGAGCTGGGCTACCGCCCGGACCGGGTCGCGCAGGCCATGGCGTCCCGGCGCACGGACCTCATAGGCATGATCGTGCCCGACGCGCGCCAGCCGTTCTTCGCGGAGATGACGCACGCCGTCGAACAGGCGGCGTCCGAGCGCGGGAAGATGGTCCTCGTCGGCAACTCCGACTACGTGGAGGAGCGCGAGACCCACTACCTGCGCGCCTTCCTCGGCATGCGGGTCTCCGGCCTCATCCTCGTCAGCCACGGCCTGACCGACCAGGCCGCCGCCGAGATAGACGCGTGGGACGCGCGCGTGGTGCTCCTGCACGAGCGGCCCGAGGCCATCGACGACGTCGCGGTCGTCACGGACGACGTCGGCGGCGCGCAGCTCGCCACCCGCCACCTCCTCGAACACGGCCACGAGTACGTGGCCTGCCTCGGCGGCATGGCCGAGACCCCGACCGTCGGCGACCCCGTCTCCGACCACGTCGAGGGCTGGCGCCGCGCGATGCGGGAGGCCGGGCGGTCGGTGGAGGGACGCCTCTTCGAAGCGCCGTACAACCGCTACGACGCGTACGAGGTCGGCTTGGAGCTGCTCGCCGGGCCCGACCGGCCCACCGCCATCTTCTGCTCGACGGACGACCAGGCCATCGGTGTGCTGCGGGCCGCGCGCGAACTGCGCATCGACGTGCCCGGGGAGCTGGCCGTCGCCGGCTTCGACGACGTCAAGGAGGCGGGCCTCACGGACCCGCCGCTGACGACCGTGGCCTCCGACCGCCCCGCGATGGCCCGCGCGGCCGTGGACCTCGTCCTGGACGACGGGCTGCGGGTCGCGGGTTCGCGCCGCGAGCGGTTGAAGCAGTTCCCCTCGCGGCTGGTCGTACGCCGGTCCTGCGGCTGCCGGTGAGCGTCCCCGCGGGGCGGGCTTTATAACGGGCATACGCACTTCTGCCGGGCTTCTCAGGACGTACTCAGGCAGTTCTCATGTACGCCGGTCACTGTCGATGACATGACCGAGACCTTCCGCCACAGCGGCGAGTACCCCCAGCAGCAGTCGTCAGCGCCTGTGCACCACGGCGGTACGCGGGGCGGCTTCCCGCCCCCGCCCGCCTACGCGCCGGAGGCACCCCACGGGCCCGCCCCGCGCCGGCGCAGGGCCAAGGGTCCCGTGGCCCTGCTCGCCGCCGTCGCCATCGCGGCGGCGGCCGTGGGCGGCGGCACCGCGTACGCCGTGCAGACACTGACCGACCAGGGCAGCGCCACCGCGGCCACCGGTACGAACGCCGTGCCGACCAGCAAGAAGGGCACCGTCTCCGGGGTCGCCGAGGCGGTCAGCCCGAGCATCGTCGAGATCAGCGCCAGCACCGCCCAGGGCAAGTCGACGGGCTCCGGCGTGATCACCAAGAGCGACGGCGAGATCATCACCAACAACCACGTGATCTCCGGTGCCACCTCGATCAAGGTGCGCACGAACGACGGCAGGACGTACGACGCCGAGGTCATCGGCACCGACAGCAAGAAGGACCTCGCGCTCGTCCAGCTGAAGGGCGCCTCCGGGCTCAAGCCGGCGACGCTCGGCGACTCCGACAAGGTCGAGGTCGGTGACGAGGTCGTCGCCATCGGCTCCCCCGAGGGCCTGACCGGCACCGTCACCAGCGGCATCGTCTCCGCGCTCGACCGGGACGTCACCGTCTCCACCGGCGAGGGCCAGGAGCAGCCGCAGAGCCCGCAGGGCGGCTGGCCGTTCGAGTTCGGCGGGCAGGAGTTCAACGGCGACACCGGGTCGTCGAAGACCACGTACAAGGCGCTCCAGACCGACGCCTCGCTCAACCCCGGCAACTCCGGTGGCGCCCTCATCGACATGAGCGGCAACATCATCGGCATCAACTCCGCGATGTACGCGCCCAGTTCGTCGGCGCAGGGCGGCGGCGACTCGGCCTCCGGCAGTGTCGGCCTCGGCTTCGCCATCCCCATCGACACCGTCAAGGACGACCTCGGAAAACTGCGGTCGGGCTCGCAGACCTGACACGGCGGCCGGAACGCGGCCCGCGTGCGAGGCTGATACCGGCCCCGTTCCATCCCTTTCCCGTTTCCCGAGGAAGTCCGAAGCCCATGAACCCCGCCGAAGGCGACCGCACCGGTGACCGCGAGCAGCAGCGCATCCTGATCGTGGACGACGAGCCCGCCGTGCGGGAGGCGCTGCAACGCAGTCTCGCCTTCGAGGGGTACGCCACCGAGGTCGCCGTCGACGGCGCCGACGCCCTGGAGAAGGCCGCGGCCCACCGCCCCGACCTGGTCGTACTGGACATCCAGATGCCCCGCATGGACGGCCTCACCGCCGCCCGCAGGCTCCGCGCCACCGGGTCGACCACGCCGATCCTGATGCTCACCGCGCGCGACACGGTCGGCGACCGCGTCACGGGACTCGACGCGGGCGCCGACGACTACCTGGTCAAGCCCTTCGAGCTGGACGAGCTCTTCGCCCGCATCCGCGCCCTGCTCAGGCGCAGTTCGTACGCCGCCGGAGCGGGGCAGGCCGAGGAGGGCGACATCCTCGCCTTCGCCGACCTGCGGATGGACCTGGCGACGCGCGAGGTCACGCGGGGCGGGCGGACGGTGGAACTGACCCGGACGGAATTCACCCTGCTGGAGATGTTCCTGGCACACCCCCGCCAGGTCCTGACCCGCGAACAGATCCTCAAGGCCGTCTGGGGCTTCGACTTCGAGCCGTCCTCCAACTCCCTGGATGTGTACGTGATGTACCTGCGCCGCAAGACGGAGGCGGCCGGCGAACCGCGCCTCGTGCACACGGTGCGGGGTGTGGGGTACGTGCTGCGGGGCGGCGAGTGAGCGGCCTCGTCCGGCGGTTCCGGGGGCTGCCGCTGCGGTCCCGGCTGGCGTTGCTGGTCGCCACGGCCGTGGCGGTGGCGGTGGCCATGGCGGCGGCGGTGTGCTGGTTCGTGGTGCGGGACGCGTTGGTGGATTCGTTGGACGACTCGCTGGACCAGAGCCGCGTGACCGACAACTGGGACAACTATGTGAACGGCATGATCGACGCGGACGGCCGCTGCCGCCGCACGATCGTCGACCAGAACAACGCGCCACCGAACCTGCTCGACCAGACCGTGCAGGTGGTCGATCAGACCGGCGGCAGCTGTGTCGTCCTCGGCAAGCAGAGCCTCGCCCTGAAGAAGGCGGACACCGCGGTCGCCCTCCGCGAGTCACCGTCCACCTTCCACAACGCCACCGCCTCCGACGGCACCGAGTACCGCGTGCTCACCTACCCCCTGGACGGCACCGCGTACGCCGTCTCCCTGGCCCGCCCCCTCAGCGAGGTGCAGGACACACTCGACAACCTCGCCCTGCTGCTGTCGCTGGTGGGCGGTGTCGGCATCCTCGGCGCGGGAGTGGCCGGCCTCTGGGTGGCCCGTACCGGTCTGCGCCCGGTGGACCGTCTCACCGAGGCCGTGGAGCACGTGGCCCGCACCGAGGACCTGGACCTTCGTATCCCCGTCGAGGGTGACGACGAGATCGCCCGCCTGTCGGAGTCCTTCAACTCCATGACCGCCTCGCTGGCCTCCTCCCGCGACCTCCAGCAACAACTCATCGCCGACGCGGGCCACGAACTGCGCACCCCGCTGACTTCCTTGCGTACGAACATCGAGTTGCTGGCCCGCAGCGAGGACACCGGCCGGGCCATCCCGCCCGACGACCGCAGGGCGCTGCTCGCCTCCGTCAAGGCACAGATGACGGAACTGGCCTCGCTGATCGGGGACCTCCAGGAGCTGTCCCGGCCCGACGCGGGCCACGGCGGCGCCAAGGTCCAGGTCATCGCCCTGCACGACATCGTCGAAGCGGCCCTGGACCGGGCCCGGCTGCGCGGCCCCGAGCTGACCTTCACGGCGGACCTCTCCCCCTGGTACGTCCGCGCGGAACCGGCCGCGCTGGAGCGCGCCGTGGTCAACCTCCTGGACAACGCGGTGAAGTTCGGCCCCCCGGGCTCGGCCATCGAGGTCGCCCTGCGGGAGGGCGAACTGACAGTGCGCGACCACGGCCCCGGCATCCCCGCCGAGGAACTCCCCCACGTCTTCGACCGCTTCTGGCGCTCGCCCACCGCGCGGAGCCTGCCGGGTTCGGGCCTGGGCCTGTCGATCGTGGCCCGCACGGTACGCCAGTCGGGCGGCGAGGTGACCCTGGCCGCGGCGGACGGCGGCGGCACGGTCGCCTCGGTCCGGCTGCCGGGCGCGTCGACGCCGCCGCCTAGCGAACTGCCTTGAGCGAGGCGATGAACGATGCCCAGGGCTGGGCGCCGATGAGGAGGGGGCGGGCGGCGGGGGTCTTGCTGTCGCGGACGGGAACGAAGCCCGGGTAGCCGTCGGCGACCTCGACGCAGTTCGTACCGCCCCCGTCGCTGTACGACGACTTGCGCCATACGGCGGTGCTCAGGTCGGGGGTGCGGCCCGTGATCAACGAACTGCCTTGAGCGAGCCGATGAACGACGCCCAGGGCTGGGCACCGATGAGGAGGGGGCGGGCGGCGGGGGTCTTGCTGTCGCGGACGGGGACGAAGCCCGGATAGCCGTCGGCGACCTCGACGCAATCGTTGGCTCCCCCCTCGCTGTACGACGACTTGCGCCATTGCACGGAGTTGAGGTCGGGGGTACGCGTCATGATCTGTGTTCCTCCAGAACGCCCCTGATGAACGCGAGTGACTCCGGCGGGGACAACGCCAGGTCTCTGAGCCGATCGTAGGACAGCCGATGCCGCAGGGTCTCGCTCGGATCCTCGATCAACTCACTGCAGCCGTTGCCCTCCTTGTAAGCAACCGCGCTTCCGTCCTTCTGCCACAGCAGCGTCAGCGACCCGTTCATGTGGTGGTGGACACCGGCCGAGAACGGCAGCACCTGGATGACGGTGTTGGACCACATCGCGACGGTCTCCAGGTGCAGCAACTGGTCGCGCCACGTCTGCATGTTGGCAGCCGGTCGGCGGAAAGCGAACTCGTCCATGATGACCCGGACATCCGGCACCGGGTCTTGCCGCAACAGGTACTGCCGTCCCACCCGCGCGGCCACCTGCTCCTCTACTAACTCGCGGCCGCCCGCCGCTGTCTGCCCGCCAGACAACACCTCGTAGGCGAAGTCCTCGGTCTGGAGAAGTCCGGGCACCCCAGGCGTGAACAGCCGCATCACTCGAGCCGTCGCCTCAAGCCCCATGAACTCCTTGTACTGATCCTTGAACGCCTCCCGTCGAGCCCCCTTCCAGTGGGTGACGAGCAGGTCCCCGGACCCGTAGTAACGGTCAAGGTCCTCCATGACCGCCAGCTTCGACAGCCGCTCACCGCTCTCAAGGCGTGACAGGTAGCTCTTGTCGTACGCGGTGTCCTCCGCCAGCTTGCCCAGCGATATGCCTGCCTTCTCCCTCAGATACCGGAGCGTGCGCGCGAGCGACCCGCGTCCCGACTCCGCCTCCACAGGCGCCTGTTCGGGCATGCCGGTGACCCCTCTCGTTGTCCTGCGTACGGACAACTTCCCCACCCTGTCGGAACGTACGCCGAATCCGTGAGCATCAGAACACGCAAGGTAATCACCGCTCGCCAAGCCAAGGAGCACCACCGTGACCGACCAGGACGAAGAGCAGGAACGCGGGCGCCTGAGGCTGCTCCCCTGGAGCTCGCCCGAGGGCAAACCCTGCTACCTCGATACCGACGACTCCCGAAGCCTGCTGTCACGCCTGGCAGACGACGTGGAAGAAGCCCAGCTGTCCTCCGCCCGTGACGTGCTGCTCGGCTCCGAGGCGGTCCTGGCCGACGTCGCGGCAGGGGAACGAGCCGTCCGCTTCGCCCTGACCCGGACCACCGAGTCCCTCCGCGAAACGCTGCGCGTCGCGCACAGCAGAGGTGACCGCATCCGGAGCTGATCGGCACCCCGCCGACCCGTCGCCGGGCGGGCGGCGCGAGGAATTGCCCCGCCTTTCTGGAGGCGAACTGCACCAAGGACTGGGGCAATCCGCGGCCTAGAGTCGTACTCACAAGGCCACGGGGGAACCCGGGACCACCGCCCGGAGCAGGGAGAACGACCATGAACGCCAACGTCCTCAAGCCGGTTCTGACCCGCGCCGCCACCGCCGAGACCACCAGTGACCCGAGCAGCGTCATGACCCTGCTCGCCGACTCCGGCACGGACGGCAGCTCGGTCACCAGTTACCGCTCGACGTTCGCCAAGGGGGCCGTGGGCGCCCCCGCCCACTTCCACACCGCGGCATCGGAGCTGTTCTTCGTCATCAGCGGCTCCCTCCAGGTGCTCGTCGACGACGAGGTGAAGGTGCTGGAGCAGGGCGACTTCCTGCTCGTGCCGCCGCACACTCCGCACGCCTTCGCCGCGGCCCCGGGTGCCGAGGCCGACGTCCTGTTCGTCTTCACGCCCGGCATGCCGCGCTTCGACTACCTGCGGCTGCTCGGCCGCGTGATGCGGGGCGAGGCGAGCCCGCAGGAGATCAAGGACTCCTCCGAGCGGTACGACAACCACTACGTGGACAGCCCGGCGTGGCGCGCCGCCCTCGAAGCCGGGCAGTGACCTGATAAGCCCCCGTGGGCCTCTATGGGCCCCTATGGGCCCCTATGGGCCGAAGCCCAGCCCCGTCCCCGTGAGCCGCACCCGGATGCCCTCCTTCTCCACCGTCACGTCCCGGAGCGTCACCGTCCCCGGCCCGGGCAGCTTCGGCAGCTGAAAGGCGAGGGTGAGGCGGTCGGCCAGGGCGGGGCGGGTGAGCTGGGCCAGGCCCTTGAGGAGGGCGGGGTCAAGGCCGAGCTTCTTGAGCAGCTCGGGGTGGCCCATGGCCACGTCGATGAGGTTGAGGCCCATCACGTCGTTCACGAAGCGCGGTGAACCGGTGAGGTCGCCCAGCTTGGCGTCGCTCTTGAGGGCCTCGCGCACGACGGACTCGGGGACGCCGAGCCGCTTCACGATCGCCGGAACGGACAGCAGCGCCTTCGCCTTGGCCGTCTCCTTGGCCACGCGGTCGGCCGAGCTGCGCGACAGGTGCAGGCCCTCCTTCTCGCGCGTGCCGGGGCGGTACGTCGCCAGGTCGCCCAGTTGCAGGCTCATGCCGCCGATGTCGGTGGAGATGCCGCGCTCGCCGTTGCGCTGGATGCGGGCGTCGGCGCGCACCTTCAGGTCGTGTCCCGCGACGGGCAGCGTGCCGCGCGCGAGGACCTCGTCACGGCCACGGCCGGTGAACGTGACCTGGGAGGCGCCCAGTTCGCGGTTGAGGTCCTCGAAGGACAGCAGCACTTCGCCGTCCATGGCGCCGATGCGGGCGCCCTTGATGGACGTGGGCCCCTCGCCGAGGATCGTGACGTCGGTGGCGGTCGCGGAGACCTTGGCGAGCGAGACGCGGTCGGCGGCGACGTCCGGGACGGTCACCTTCACCCGCTCCAGACGCTTGTCGAGGACCTGGGTGAGGAACGGGAACCCTTCGATGTCGACCTCCGGCGCCGCGCTCAGATCCATCTGCTCCTTGAGCTTCTCCGCGGCCTCGTGTTCGGCGTAGAGCAGGGCCCAGCGGTCGCCCAGGGCGAGGAAGGCGGTGGCGACGACGACGGCGACCAGGGCTTTCGCGGCGAGCGGCAGCCCGGCGAACCGGCGGCGGGCGCGGCCCCGGCCCCTGCGGCTCCTGCGGCTCCTGCCACGGCGGTGATTGGGCGGCGCCCAGGGGGCCTCATCGGCCGCATCAGGCCTGTCGAGGTTGTCGGGCCTGTCGAGGTTGTCGGGCCTGTCCTCGTGGAGGAACTCCTCCAGCGGGTTCGGCGCGAGGGCTGCCAGCTCGTCGTACGGATTGCGGTAGAGCTTGTCGGGGGTGTTGGCGGGGGTGCTGGAGGGCTCGTCCGGAGGTGGCTGCGTGGTTATGCGGTGGGGGGAACGCATCAGATGATCTCACCATACGTTCACACCCCACCCCAAGCCTTACCTCCAGTAGGCGCCGAAGTGAGCGCTACTTCACGATCGTGATCCGGTCCGCCTTCGGCGGCGCGATCGGGCTGCCCGCCGAGGAGTTGGCGGTCAGGTAGTCGTTGAACGCCTTCAGGTCGTCGGCGCCGACGAGCGGCTTCGCGCCCTTGCCCAGCTCCGGCAGACCGTCGCCGCCGCCCGCGAGGAACGAGTTCAGCGCGACGCGGTAAGTGGCCGCCGGGTCGAGGGCCTTGCCGTTCAGCTTGATGGAGCCGGTGACGACGCGGTCCGCGCCGCTCTTCGTCATGTCGAGGGTGTACGTCAGCCCCTCGGAGACCTGAAGGATCTTCGGTGAGGCCTCGTTAGCCCCGCTGACCTGCTGCTTGAGCGCGGTGACGAGCTGGGCGCCGGTCAGGTCGACGAGGTTGACGGTGTTGCTGAAGGGCTGCACGGTGAACGCCTCGCCGTACGTGACGACGCCGTCGCCCTCGCTGCCGCTCGCCTTGTGGACGAGGTCGGAGCGGATGCCGCCGGGGTTCATCAGCGCCAGGTCGGCCTCGGGGTCGAGGGACTTGGCGTGCGCGAGCTGCGCGTCCGCGATGAGGTCGCCGAGCGGGGACTCGGGGACGCCGGCGCCGCGGCCGGGGATGTCGGCGGAGATGTAGCCGACGGGCCGGTTGGCGATCGGCGCGGCCAGCCCGTCCCAGCGGTTGATCAGCGAGGTCATGTCCGGCGCCTTGGCCTGCTCCCGGCTGACCACGTGGTTCGCGGCCCTGGGAGATGAATACAGCACGCTCGTACGGACGATGTCCTTGGTCTTACGGTCGTACGTGAGCGTGGTGTCCGTGTAGAGCTTGCCGTAGGACGACGCCGAGGTCACCATGCGGGGCTTGCCCGACGGGTCGGGGATCGTACAGACGTACGCCGCGTGCGTGTGTCCGGTGACGAGCGCGTCGACCTTCGGCGTGATGCCCTTGGCTATGGCGGTGATGGGCCCGGAGATGCCGTCGCCCGCGCCCGGCGAGTCGCAGTCGTAGTTGTACGACTGGCTGGCGGGGGCACCGCCCTCGTGGATGAGCGTGACGATGGACTTCACGCCCTGCTGGTCGAGGATGTCGGCGTACTTGTTGACCGTCTCGATCTCGTCGTGGAACTTCAGGCCCTTGATGCCCTCGGCCGAGACGATGTTCGGGGTGCCTTCCAGGGTGACGCCGATGAAGCCGACCTTCACGCCCTTGTGCTTCCACACCCAGTAGGGCTTGAGGATGGGCTTGCCGGTCTTCTCGTCCGTGACGTTCGCGGCGAGGTAGGGGTAGTCGGCGCCCTCGAACTCCTTGGGCTCGCCCTTCTTGTCCTTCTCGAAGCAGCCGTCCTTGGGGTGACAGCCGCCGTTCTGCATGCGGGCCAGTTCCTTGCCGCCCTCGTCGAACTCGTGGTTGCCGACGCTCGTGACGTCCAGGTCCAGCTTGTTCATCGCCTGGATCGTGGGCTCGTCGTGGAAGAGGCCGGAGAGCAGCGGGCTGGCGCCGATCAGGTCACCGGCGGCCGCGGTGACGCTGTAGGGGTGGGCCTTGCGGGCGGTGCGCAGGGACGTGGCGAGGTACTCGACACCGCCGGCGTCGATCTTCTTCTCGGTGCCGTCGTGCTGCTTCTCCGTCACCTGCCCGGAGGAGCCGGCGGGCGGCTGGAGGTTCCCGTGGAAGTCGTTGAACGACAGCAGCTGCACGTCCACCGTGCGCTTCTTGCCGTCCTTGCCCCCGCCCGCGTGGTCCTGCCCCGCGCCGGCGGGGAGCGCGGCGGCCAGCGCGCCGAGCGTGGCGAGCGAGGCGGCCGCGGCGAGCACGCGCGTGGCGCGGCGTCCGGGTCTGCGCGGCTGGGGTGTGGTTGACACGTGTCCCCCTGAGGGTGATGTGAGACGACGACTGGGAGGCGATACCGCCGTGCGCAGCCTAGAGTCAACGCGCGTAGCGCAACAGGGGGTTACGGGTTACGAGGCGGTTGCCATCGGGAGCGATACGGGCACATCCCCCATGTCCTGACCTGCACCCGGCCACCCGTGGGCCCGGCCGCCGTACCCTCGACCCATGACTGACGACCGGCCCGCCGAGGCTCCCGCCACCCTCCGGAAGATCGACACCCTCGCCGCACTGACATCGGCGCAGGCCGACGCCGTGCTCGGGCTGCTCGCCGAGGCCGCCCGCGCCGACGGGCAGCAGGCGGTCTCCGAGCAGGGGCGGCTGCAACTGCGCGGCGGCGAGCGGGAGGGCGTACGGCATCTACTGCTCAGCGTCGACCACCGGCTCGTGGGATACGCGCAGCTGGAGGACACCGACCCCGTGGAGGCGCCCGCCGCCGAGCTGGTCGTGCACCCCTCGCACCGGGGGCGCGGCCACGGACGGGCGCTCGGCACCGCGCTGCTCGGCGAGTCCGGGCGGCGGCTTCGCGTGTGGGCGCACGGCGGGCACTCCGCCGCCCGGCACCTGGCGCAGGTGCTCGGCCTGACGCTCTTTCGCGAACTGCGCCAGATGCGGCGCCCGCTGGCGGACCTCAACCTGCCCGAGCCGGTCCTTCCCGCCGGGGTGACCATCCGTACCTTCGTGCCCGGACAGGACGACGCGGCCTGGCTCGCGGTGAACGCCGAGGCCTTCGCGCACCACCCCGAGCAGGGCTCCCTGACCCAGCGCGACCTGGACGACCGCAAGGCCGAGCCGTGGTTCGACCCGGCGGGCTTCTTCCTCGCCGAGCGCAAGGGCGAGGGCGGCGGCGACGGCGAACTGGTCGGCTTCCACTGGACGAAGGTGCACGCCGAGGAGCGCCTCGGCGAGGTGTACGTCGTGGGCGTGCGCCCCGGCGCCCAGGGCGGCGGCCTTGGCAAGGCCCTGACCACGACGGGCCTGCGCCACCTCGCGGCGGCCGGCCTGCCGACCGCGATGCTGTACGTGGACGCGGACAACAAGGCGGCCGTGAGCGTCTACGAGCGGCTCGGGTTCGTGACGTACGAGACGGATCTGATGTACCGCACGGAGACGTGAGCAGCGGCTTCACCTGACTTCAAGCCTCTTGGGGGCGGCGTCGCTTGACGCCGCCCCCTTCTTGCACCACCCTTTCACTACTCAATTAGTGAAAGGGTGGTGCACGGCAGTGGTCGAATACCGCATCGACCGGCGCAGCGGCGTCGCCACCTACCTCCAGATCGTCCAGCAGACCCGACAGGCCCTGCGCCTCGGCCTGTTGGAGCCCGGCGACAAGCTGCCCACGGCACGCGAGGTCGTCGAGGCCACCGCCATCAACCCGAACACGGTGCTCAAGGCCTACCGCGAGCTGGAGCGCGAGGGACTCGTCGAGGCCCGCCGCGGCCTCGGCACCTTCGTACGGAAGTCGCTGGGCAGCGCACCGGCCGACTCGCCGCTGCGGGGAACTCGTCGAGTGGGCCGCGCGGGCGCGGGCGGCGGGGCTGGAGAAGGACGACGTGGCGGCGCTCTTCGGCGCCGTACTCGAAGAGCAGTTCGCACCGGTGGAAACGCAATCCGCACCGACACAGGGGGACCCCGCATGACCGACGACGCCGCCATCGAGGCGCACGCCCTGACCAAACGCTTCGGCCGCCGCCAGGCCCTGCGCGACTGCTCGTTCCGCCTCCCGGCCGGGCGCGTCTGCGCGGTCGTCGGCCCCAACGGCGCCGGCAAGTCCACGCTGCTCTCCCTCGCGGCCGGCCTGGAGCGGCCCGGCGGCGGCACGCTGACCGTGCTCGGCACCAGCCCCGCCAAGGCCCGCGCCCGCGTGGCGTACGTGGCCCAGGACAAGCCGCTCCACCCACGGCTGACCATCACCGACACGCTGCGGCTCGGCGCCGAACTCAACCCGGGGCGCTGGGACATGGCCGTCGCCGAGCGCGTCCTGGCCGGGGGCGCCCTCGATCCGGGCGCCCGCGTCCGCACGCTCTCCGGCGGCCAGCGCACCCGCGTCGCGCTCGCCCTCGCGCTCGGCAAGCGCGCCGAACTGCTGCTCCTGGACGAGCCGATGGCCGACCTGGACCCTCTCGCGCGCCACCAGCTCATGGGCACCCTCATGGCGGAGGCCGCCGAGCACGGCACCACCGTCGTCATGTCCTCGCACATCGTCGGCGAACTGGCCGACGCCTGCGACCACTTGCTCCTCGTATCCGAAGGACGCGTCCGGCTCGGCGGCGGCATCGACGACATCGTCGCCGCGCACGCCCTGGTGACGGGCGCCCGCCCGGCCGCCGACCTCGCCCCGCACACCGTCATCGAGTCCCGCGCCACCGGGCGGGGCGTGACCGCCCTGATCCGCCCCGAGGGCCCGCTCGGCGGTGGCTGGGACGTCGAAGAACCTTCCCTGGAGGAACTGTTGCTCGCCCATCTCCGGTCCCCGGACGCGCCACCGCTGATCACTCCGGGCACCTCCGCCCCGGCCCGGCCGGGGGTGACCGCATGAGCCTGCCGACCCTGCGGGGCCCGCGCTGGGTGGACGTGCGGGTGCACCGCACCGCGCTCCTGGCGGCCGGTGCCGTCGTCGTCCTCGCGGTCGCCTGCACCGGCTGGCTGCGCTGGGCGGCGAACGCCTACCCGGTCTCGGACGACAACTGTGTCGTGGGCAAGCCCTGCGACTCCTTCCTCGGCTTCGCCAGCGCCCGGGACCTGCTCGACATCAGCCTGGAGAAGGGCACCCTGGGCCTGCTCCTGGTCCCCCTGCTCATCGGCGCGTTCGTCGCGGGCCCGTTGGTGGCGCGCGAGTTGGAGAGCGGCGTCCACAAGCTCTCCTGGACGCAGTCCCTCTCCCCCGCGCGCTGGCTCGCCGCCAAGATGACCACGGCCGCCGCGTTCGCCGTGGGCGGGACGCTCGCCCTCATGGGGGCGCTCCGGCTCGGGATGTACGGCACGATCGGCGTCCGCTGGAACCTCCACTGGGCCGACCGGGGCGTCTACGAGGCGACCGGCCCCGTCCTCGTCGCGTACTCCCTGTTCGCCGTGGCCCTCGGCACGCTCATCGGGCTCGCCGTGCGCCGCACGCTGCTCGCGATGGCCGCCACCGGGGCCGTCACCGGCCTCCTCCTGTGGAACCTCGGCAGCGCCCGCTGGCACCTGGTGCCGGTGGACACCGCCACCGGGCCCGCCACCAGGGAGAACAGCTTCCCCACCAGGTTCCCCTATGGCTCCTTCAGCATGGACCAGGGCGTCACCAACGCCGCCGGTGACCGCTTCACGGAGTACCTGTGCCTCCCGAAGCCACAGCCCGGCTTCTCCTGCCCCACCGACACCAGGATCACCGGCTGGTACATGGACTACCACCCCCGATCACACTTCTGGTACACCCAGTTGATCGAGACCGGCATCGTGCTGGCCCTGACGGCGGCCGCCACGTATGCCGCCTTCCGCCTCCTGCGCCGCCGGACGGCCTGAACCGTACGATCACCGGAGACCCTCGCCGCGAAGACGCCCGGGGGTCTCCGGTCGATGGCCCGCACGTCATGTCTCCGTAACCACTGATTCAGACAAGCTTGCGACGCTCGCTCAATGCAGCCCGCCGTGCCCGACCCGCCCCCGGAGAACGGGAGGCGTCACCTCGCTCCCGCGCTCTCCGACGCGCCCATCGGCGTACCCACGCGGAAGAATGGCTTCATGAGCCAGCCGAACACGCAGGGACAGGTCCAGCACGCCCAGCCTTCCGTCGGTTCCATCGCCGCGCACAGGCCGCACACCATCGCCGCCACCATCTCCGACCTCGCCCCCGACCTCGACGCCGACCTCGACGCGTACGACGAGGACGCGCAGGTCGGGCACGACGGCGTCGAGCTGCCGCAAGGCCGGTTCCTGGACCGGGAGCGCAGCTGGCTCGCGTTCAACGAACGAGTGCTTGAACTCGCCGAGGATCCACAGACCCCCCTCCTCGAACGGGCGAATTTTCTTGCGATCTTCGCCTCGAACCTGGACGAGTTCTTCATGGTCCGCGTGGCCGGCCTCAAGCGACGCATCGCGACCGGCGTCGCCACCCGCTCCGCCTCCGGCCTCCAGCCCCGCGAGGTCCTGGAACTCATCTGGAACCGCTCCCGTGAGCTCATGGCCCGGCACGCCGCCTGCTACCACGACGACGTCGCGCCCGGTCTCGCCGACGAGGGCATCCAGCTGGTGCGCTGGCACGAGCTGACCGAGAAGGAGCAGTCCCGGCTCTTCACGCTCTTCCGGCAGCAGATCTTCCCCGTCCTGACCCCGCTGGCCGTGGACCCCGCGCACCCCTTCCCGTACATCTCGGGCCTCTCGCTCAACCTCGCCGTGGTCGTCCGCAACCCGGTCTCCGGCCACCAGCACTTCGCACGCGTGAAGGTCCCGCCGCTGCTCTCCCGCTTTCTTGAGGCCTCCCCCCAGCGGTACGTCCCCATAGAGGACGTCATCGCCGCTCCCGCGCACCTCCAGGAGCTGTTCCCGGGCATGGAGATCCAGGAGCACCACATGTTCCGGCTCACCAGGAACGAGGACCTGGAGGTCGAGGAGGACGACGCCGAGAACCTCCTCCAGGCCCTGGAGAAGGAGCTGATGCGGCGCCGCTTCGGGCCCCCCGTGCGCCTGGAGGTCGAGGAGTCCATCGCCCCGAACGTGCTGAGCCTGCTGGTGCGCGAGCTGAAGATCAGCGAGGCCGAGGTCTACCCGCTGCCGGGCCCGCTCGACCTCACCGGCCTCTTCAGCATCGCCAAGCTGGACCGGCCCGAGCTGAAGTACCCCAAGTTCGTGGCGGGCACCCACCGCGACCTCGCCGAGGTCGAGTCGGCGTCCGCGCCCGACATCTTCGCCGCCCTTCGCGAACGCGACGTACTCCTGCACCACCCGTACGACTCCTTCTCGACCTCCGTGCAGGCGTTCCTGGAGCAGGCGGCGGCCGACCCGGACGTCCTCGCCATCAAGCAGACGCTGTACCGCACCTCGGGCGACTCCCCCATAGTCGACGCGCTCATCGACGCCGCCGAGTCCGGCAAGCAGGTCCTCGTCCTCGTCGAGATCAAGGCCCGCTTCGACGAGCAGGCCAACATCAAGTGGGCGCGCAAGCTGGAGGAGGCGGGCTGCCACGTCGTCTACGGCATCGTCGGCCTGAAGACCCACTGCAAGCTCTCCCTCGTCGTGCGCCAGGAGGGCGACACCCTCGTCCGCTACTCGCACGTGGGCACCGGCAACTACCACCCCAAGACCGCCCGCCTGTACGAGGACCTCGGCCTGCTCACCTCCAACGCGGAGGTCGGCGCGGACCTCTCCGATCTCTTCAACCGCCTCTCCGGCTACTCGCGCCGCGAGACCTTCCGCCGCCTGCTGGTGGCCCCCAGGTCCCTGCGCGACGGGCTCGTCTCGCGCATCGACAAGGAGATACAGCACCACCGCGCGGGCCGCCCCGCCTACGTCCGCATCAAGGTCAACTCGATGGTCGACGAGGCCGTGGTCGACTCGCTGTACCGTGCGTCCCAGGCGGGCGTCGAGGTCGACGTGTGGGTGCGCGGCATCTGCGCGGTGCGGCCGGGCGTCGCGGGGCTCTCGGAGAACATCCGCGTACGTTCCGTCCTCGGCCGCTTCCTGGAGCACTCCCGCCTCTTCGCCTTCGGCAACGGCGGCGAACCGGAGGTGTGGATAGGCAGCGCCGACATGATGCACCGCAATCTCGACCGCCGTATCGAGGCGCTGGTCAGGGTCCAGGACCCGGCGCACCGCGCGGCCCTCGGCCGGCTCCTGGAGACCGGCATGTCGGACACCACCGCCTCCTGGCACCTGGGCGCGGACGGCAACTGGACCCGCCACTCGGTGGACCAGGACGGCCAGCCCCTGCGCAATGTCCAGGAGATGCTCATAGACGCCCGGAGGCGCCGGCGTGGCACAGCAACACCATGAGATGACGGGTACGGGCACGGCGGCGGAGGCCACGGGGGAGGCCCTGGCGGCCCACCTCCAGGACCAGGCCACGGAGTTCCTCCGCTCGCTGCGGCTGCACCGCGAGTCCACGACGGACGCGCAGGGCGCCGAGGAGTCCCTGGAGGCGGCCCGCGCCCTGCGGGGGGCGGCCCGCCGCATCGGCGCGGCCCTGCACACCTTCCGCCCGCTCCTGGACCCCCAGTGGTCGGCGGCCCTGCGCCCGGAGCTGGCCTGGCTCTCGGGCACACTGGCCCAGGAACACGCGTACGCGACGCGCCTGCACCGCCTCCAGGAGGCCCTGCACCGCCTCTCGGGCCCCCCTTCGGTACCGAGCCCTGCACGTCCCCTTCAGGCTGCTCCCGCTGTGGGCAGGCGTTCCGCACGGCGATCGGGGCGTCCTCTGCTCGATCGAAGCCGAGAGCTTGGGGAAGGGTGGGCACAGCCCCAGCCGCCGGGTGCCGATGAACAGGGCGGTACGACACGCACCCTGACGGTGGGCGCAGCCAAGGCCGCCGCCCTCCTGGAACGGCAACTGACCCTCGCCCGAACACGGGCCCACTCCACCGCCCTGCAAGCCCTCGGCTCCTCCCGCTTCCACGCCGTCGCGGACAGCGTCGCGGTGCTGGCCAGCGAGGTCCCCTTCAGCGGCGCCACGGACAGCCTGGAGCGGCTGGCGGCCACAGCGGAGTCCGACCTCGCCGAAGCCGTGGAGGCCCTGCCGCTCGGCCGCGCGGGCCACCCGTACAACGCCGAGGCCCTGGCGCACGGCCTGCACGCCGCGGAGTCCGCGCCCGACGCCCAGGACGCCCCCTGGCTGAAGGTCCGCTCCCTGCTGCGCCTGTACCGCTACGCCCAAGAGGTCGTCCACGGCCCCGCCGCACTGGAGGCCCGCCTCCTGGACGCGAGCCATGCCCTGAACGTCCACCGGGAGGCGGCCGCCGCCGCGCAGGCCGCGGCGCAGGCGGCCCGTACACCGCGCATCGCCCCGGCCACGGCGTACGCCCTCGGCGTGCTCCACGCCGACCAGCGCCACGAGGTGGAGGCGGCGCGCTTCGCCTTCCAGCGGGCCTGGCAGCACGAGACGGTGCCTACGAGATGACGTACCACGGGAGGGACGAGGGCACCGTTCTCGCCGCCGGCTGCGTCCTGTGGCGCCGCTCCCCCGCCGACGGCGCGCCGGAGATCTGCCTCGTCCACCGCCCCAAGTACGACGACTGGTCGCACCCCAAGGGCAAGCTCAAGCCCGGTGAGACCGCCTTGGCCGCCGCCCTGCGGGAGGTCGAGGAGGAGACGGGCCACCGCTGCGTGCCGGGCGCCCGTCTGCCCACCGCCCGCTATCTCGCGCACGGGCGCCCCAAGCGCGTCGACTACTGGGCGGCCGAGGCCACCACCGGTCACTTCACGCCCCACCGCGAGGTCGACCGCATCGTCTGGCTCTCTCCCGCCCCGGCCCGCGAGCGGCTCACCCGCCCGCGCGACCGCGAGTTGGTCGACGCTCTGCTCAGCACGCATAACCTGGCGTAGTCGGGCGAATACTTTCCGTGCCGGAAAGCCTCACCGGGCCGACCGCCGAGGTTCACCCGCCGTTCACTCGTGCCCATCAGCCGCTTCACCTGCCCTGCCTAATTTCGGCCTTACAGACAGCCATCGTCTTACAGACAGCCATCGCCCTACAGAACAGCCATCGCACGCCGCCAGCAAAGGGCCGGCGGCTCCCGGAAGGAAAATCCGAAAAGTGAAGCTTCAGCGCAAGAACCGGCTCCGCGCCCTCTCCCTCGGCGCCCTCGCCGTCTCCGGCGCCCTGGCCCTCACGGCGTGCGGCTCCGACGACACGAGCGGCTCGGGCGACGGCGGCAAGGAGACCACCGCCAACGCCAACATCAAGTGCGACGACGCCAAGGGCCAGCTCGCGGCCTCCGGTTCGTCCGCGCAGAAGAACGCGATCGACGCCTGGCGGAAGGTCTACACGACCAACTGCAAGGACGTGCAGCTGAACTACAACCCGACGGGGTCGGGCGCCGGCATCACCGCGTTCCTCCAGGGCCAGACGGCGTTCGCCGGTTCCGACTCGGCTCTGAAGCCCGACGAGATCGAGAAGTCGAAGAAGGTCTGCAAGGGCAGCCAGGCCATCGGCCTGCCGATGGTCGGCGGCCCGATCGCCGTCGGTTACAACGTCCCCGGCGTCGACAAGCTGACCCTGGACGCCAAGACCCTGGCCGACATCTTCAACGACAAGATCAAGACCTGGGACGACAAGGCGATCGCGAAGCTCAACCCCGACGCCAAGCTGCCCAAGACGAAGATCCAGGCCTTCCACCGCTCCGACGAGTCCGGCACCACGGACAACTTCACCAAGTACCTGAAGGGCGCCGCCCCCGACGCCTGGCCGTACGAGCCGGGCAAGTCGTGGGAGCCCAAGGGCGGCCAGTCCGCGAACGGCTCCGCGGGTGTCGCGAGCCAGGTCAAGCAGACCGCGGGCGCCATCTCCTACTTCGAGCTCTCCTACGCGAGCGACGGCATGAAGACCGTCGACCTGAAGACGGGCGCCAAGGAGCCGGTGAAGGCCACCGTCGACAACGCCTCCAAGGCGATCGCCGAGGCCAAGGTCGTCGGCAAGGGCAAGGACCTCGCGCTTGAGCTGAACTACAAGCCCACCGCCGAGGGCGCCTACCCGATCACCCTGGTGACGTACGAGATCGTCTGCGAGAAGGGCAACAAGGCCGACACGCTCGCCGCCACGAAGTCCTTCCTCACCTACATCGCCAGCGAGGACGGCCAGAACGTCCTCAAGGAGAACGACTACGCGCCGATCCCGGCCGAGATCATCTCCAAGGTCCGCTCCACCGTCGCGGGCCTGAGCTAGCTGAACCGAGTGCGGCCGGTCCGGCAGGACCGGGCCGGCCGCACCATCCGGTGCACCGCCGCCACGGAGCGCCCGCAGCACACGCGCGGCAGCTCCGCAGACCGGAGAACCCCATGGAAATATCCAGCAAGACGACCGCACCCCAACCCATCGGCGACGCGCAGCCCGTCGCCCCCCTGGACAAGGCCGCCGCCCGCGGCGCCACCCGGCCCGGCGACCGGATCTTCCTCGGATTCTCCCGGGGCTCCGGTATCGCGCTCCTCGCGATCATGGCCGCCATCGCGGCGTTCCTCGCCTACCGCACGGCCCTCGCGCTCGCCGACAACACGGGCAACTTCCTCACCACCTTCGAGTGGGACCCGGCCGGCACCTCCACGGGCGGCAAGCCGTACTTCGGCATCGCCGTCCTGGTCTTCGGCACCGTGGTCAGCTCGGTGATCGCCCTGCTGATCGCCGTCCCCGTCGCCATCGGCATCGCGCTCTTCATCTCGCACTACGCGCCGCGCAAGCTGGCCACCCCCATCGCCTACGTGATCGACCTGCTGGCCGCCGTGCCCTCGATCGTGTACGGCCTGTGGGGCGCCCTCGTGGTCGCGCCCAACCTCACCGGCCTCTACAGCTGGCTCGACGACTACTTCGGCTGGACCGGCGTCTTCGAGTACAACGGCGGCGCCCCGCGCTCCCTGATGACCGTCGGCATCCTGCTCGCGATCATGATCCTGCCGATCATCACCAACGTCAGCCGCGAGGTCTTCCTCCAGGTCCCGAAGATGCACGAGGAGGCCGCGCTGGCCCTCGGCGCCACGCGCTGGGAGGTCATCCGCATGTCGGTGCTCCCCTTCGGCCGCTCCGGCATCATCTCCGCCTCGATGCTGGGCCTCGGCCGCGCGCTCGGCGAGACGATCGCCGTCGCCACCGTGCTCTCCCCGTCCTTCCTGATCAATGCGTCGGTGCTCGACTACGGCGGCGGCACCTTCGCGCAGAACATCGCCAGCAAGTTCAACGAGGCCAGCGAGTACGGCCAGGACGCTCTCATCGCCTCCGGCCTGGTCCTGTTCGTCATCACCCTGCTGGTCAACGGCGCGGCCCGCCTGATCATCGCGCGCCGCAAGGAGTACTCGGGGGCCAACGCATGAGCACCACGACACCCACCCCGCCCGGCCCGCTCGTCGAGCGCCCTGCCACGCTCAAGGCGGCCACCCTCCCGCGCTGGAGCCCGCTCGCGGTGGCACTCGGCTCGGCCGCCGTCGCCGTCGGCATCGGCCTCGGCGCCGGCCTGCACAGCCGCATGCAGTGGGGCCTGATAGCCGCGCTGCTCTTCATCGTCGGCTCGTACGCCCTCGCGGTGTCCGTCGAGGGCACCCGCCAGGCCAGGGACCGCCTCGCCACCTCGCTGGTGTGGGTCATGTTCCTGCTGGCCGTCGTCCCGCTGGCCTCGCTGATCTACGAGACCGTCCAGCGCGGCATCAAGGTCTTCGACGTCTACTTCCTGACCCACTCCATGGGTGTCCTCTCCGACGAGGAGACGGGCGGCGGCATCTACCACGCCCTCATCGGCACCCTCCAGCAGGTTTTGCTGGCCTCCGTCATCGCCGTGCCGATCGGCCTGCTCACCGCGATCTACCTCGTCGAGTACGGGCGCGGGAAGCTCTCCAAGGTCATCACCTTCTTCGTGGACGTCATGACCGGCATCCCCTCGATCGTCGCGGGCCTGTTCGTCCTCAGCTTCTGGATCCTGATCCTCGGCTTCGGCTACTCGGGCTGGGCCGGCGCCATGGCGCTCGCGATCCTGATGATGCCGGTGATCGTCCGCTCCACCGAGGAGATGCTCAAGCTCGTCCCGAACGAGCTGCGCGAGGCCTCGCTCGCCCTCGGCGTGCCGAAGTGGCGGACCATCCTCAAGGTCGTCCTGCCCACCGCGATCGGCGGCATCACCACGGGCGTCATGCTCTCGGTGGCCCGCATCGCCGGTGAGACCGCGCCGGTCCTGCTCCTGGTCTGGGTGAACCCCCTGATCAACACGAACCCCTTCGAGGGCTCGCAGGCCTCCCTGCCGCTGTACGTCTACCAGCAGTACGCGGCAGGCACCGACGCGTCGTACGACCGTGCCTGGGCGGCGGCGCTCGCCCTCATCGCCTTCATCATGATCCTCAACCTGGCGGCCCGCGGCGTAGCCCGCTGGAAGGCCCCCAAGACGGGCCGCTGAGCGGCCATATCAGCGACCCTCGTAGTAAAGACCCGAAAGAAGCAGTGATCCCCATGGCCAAGCGAATCGACGTATCGGGCCTGACCGCCTATTACGGCTCCCACAAGGCGATCGACGACATCTCGATGACCGTGGAGCCTCGCTCGGTGACCGCCTTCATCGGCCCGTCCGGCTGCGGCAAGTCCACGTTCCTGCGCACGCTGAACCGCATGCACGAGGTCACCCCCGGCGGCCGCGTCGAGGGCAAGGTGCTCCTGGACGACGAGGACCTGTACGGCAGCGGCGTGGACCCGGTGGCCGTGCGCCGCACGATCGGCATGGTCTTCCAGCGCCCGAACCCCTTCCCCACGATGTCGATCTACGACAACGTCGCGGCGGGCCTGCGGCTCAACGGCTCGTACAAGAAGTCCGAGCTGAACAACATCGTCGAGAAGTCCCTCAAGGGCGCGAACCTCTGGAACGAGGTCAAAGACCGCCTGAACAAGCCCGGCTCCGGCCTCTCCGGCGGCCAGCAGCAGCGTCTGTGCATCGCGCGGGCCATCGCGGTCGAGCCGCAGGTGCTGCTCATGGACGAGCCCTGCTCGGCCCTGGACCCGATCTCGACGCTCGCCATCGAGGACCTGATCGGCGAGCTGAAGGAACGGTTCACGATCGTCATCGTGACCCACAACATGCAGCAGGCGGCCCGTGTCTCGGACCGCACCGCCTTCTTCAACCTCTCCGCGGTCGGCCAGCCCGGCAAGCTGGTCGAGATCGACGACACGGAGCGGATCTTCTCCAACCCGTCGGTGCAGGCGACCGAGGACTACATCTCGGGCCGCTTCGGCTAGGCCCGCGCAGACTCCCCGCGGTGCTGCATGGCGGTGCCACCGCAGGGACAACAAGAAAGGCCCGCCCCGGGCTCCCGGGGGCGGGCCTTTCCTCATGTCTTTTCTCGGAACGTCTTTTCCAGGGGCTACAAGAACGCGAGGTTCACGATCCAGAAGCTGACCGCGGCGACCAGCGCAGCGGCCGGCATCGTGATGAACCAGCCCAGGATGATGTTCTTGGCGACACCCCACCGCACCGCGTTCACCCGCTTCGTCGCGCCCACACCCATGATCGCGGACGTGATGACGTGCGTCGTCGAGATCGGCGCGTGGAACATGAACGCGGTGGTGAACATGATGCCCGCGCCCGTCGTCTCGGCGGCGAACCCCTGCGGCGGGTCCAGCTCGATGATCTTGCGTCCGAGGGTCCGCATGATGCGCCAGCCGCCCGCGTACGTACCGGCGGAGAGCATCAGCGCACAGGCGATCTTGACCCAGATCGGAATCGGGGCGTCCGCGCTCTGGACGTCGGAGATGACCAGAGCCATGACCACGATGCCCATGGTCTTCTGCGCGTCCTGGAGGCCGTGACCGAGCGCCATACCGGCCGCCGACACGGTCTGCGCGATACGGAAGCCGCGCTTGGCCTTGTGCGGGTTGGACCTGCGGAACATCCACATGATCGCGCACATCACGAGGTACCCGACGGCGAGACCGACGAGCGGCGACAGGAACATCGGGATGACGATCTTGTCGACGACCCCGGACCAGATGACCCCGATGCCGCCGGCGAGCGCCGCGCCAACCATGCCGCCGAACAGCGCGTGCGATGAGGACGAGGGAAGGCCGAAGTACCAGGTGATGAGGTTCCACACGATGGCGCCGATGAGCGCCGCGAAGAGGATCCACATCCCCTTGTCGCCGTGCGGGGTCTCGATGATCCCCTCGCTCACGGTCTTGGCGACGCCGCTGCCCATGAAGGCACCGGCGAGGTTCATGACCGCGGCCATGGCGAGCGCCGCGCGGGGCGTCAGCGCACGGGTGGAGACGGAGGTGGCGATGGCGTTCGCGGAGTCGTGAAAGCCGTTCGTGTACGTGAAGCCGAGCGCGACGCCGATGGTCACGATCAGAGCAAAGGTGTCCATGGCGGGGTTCAGGACTCCTTGACCGCGATGGTCTCCACAGTGTTCGCCACGTGCTCGAAGGCGTCGGCGGCCTCTTCCAGCACATCCACGATCTGCTTGAGCTTCAGCACCTCGATGGCGTCGTACTTGCCGTTGAAGAGCTGGGCCAGGAGCTTGCGGTGGATCTGGTCGGCCTGGTTCTCCAGGCGGTTGACCTCGATCCAGTACTCGGTGAGGTTGTCCATCGTCCGCAGGTTCGGCATGGCCTCGGCGGTCAGCTCGGCGGCCCGCGCGAGAACCTCGATCTGCTGCTCGACGCCCTTGGGGAGTTCCTCGACCTGATAAAGGACGACCAGGTCGACGGCCTCCTCCATGAAGTCCATGATGTCGTCGAGGCACGACGCGAGGTTGTAGATGTCCTCGCGGTCGAACGGCGTGATGAACGAGGAGTTCAGCTGGTGGAAGATCGCATGCGTCGCGTCGTCTCCCGCGTGTTCCGCGGCCCGCATACGCTCTGCGATCTCGGCCCGCGCGGAAGAGTCCGCTCCGAGCAGTTCCATGAGGAGCTTCGAGCCCGTGACGATGTTGTCCGCGGATGCGGCGAACATGTCGTAGAAGCTCGTCTCCCTGGGGGTCAGACGAAAGCGCACGTGGGGTCCTCGGGGTGCTCTGGATGCGGTCAGGCTGATGCTAGGCGCATCATCCGGCCACGGCTAACCGGCCGCTCCCCAGTGTCGCCCATCAGGCACAGTGATCAGCACGCCCCCCGCAAAATCGGCTAAGATATACCCACCAGGGGTATACGGATCAGCAGTAATCCCCCATGCCCCTTCCAGAGGAGGACGCGATGACGACCACCGACGCGGCAGCGGTGACCCCGGAGGCGGCCGAAGCGCCCTCCGGCCCCGCGGACCACGCGCACGGAGTGCACGGATACCACAAGCAGAAGGACGAACACCTCAAGCGCCTGCGGCGGATCGAGGGCCAGATCCGCGGCCTCCAGCGCATGGTCGAGGAGGACGTCTACTGCATCGACATACTCACTCAGGTCTCGGCGAGCACGAAGGCCCTGCAATCCTTCGCGCTGCAACTCCTGGAGGAGCACCTGCGGCACTGCGTGGCCGACGCGGCGGTCAAAGGCGGCACGGAGATCGACGCAAAGGTCGAGGAAGCGACGAAGGCGATCGCCCGCATGCTCCGCACGTAACGCTCCGCGGACCTCGGCGCCCCACACGCGGGACGGAGCCGCCGGGGGGATGAGCAGGGCTGCCGGGGCTGCGCTCGCCGTAGGCCGGGCTGCGATGGCCGGGGGCGGTGCTTCCCGCAGGCGGGTCGGTGGTCAGCGACGCCGGGCGGCAGCTGCTCCGCGCCCACACGCAGCGCCCGGCAGCGGGCGACGCCCCCGCCCGGCCCACGACTCGACGCCGGGTAACGGGCGGGCGGGTGGGAGACATCGCCGCGCAGCGGCGCACAGCAAACCCACCCACAACGGCGGCAGAACACACCCCGCCAAGCCGGCCACGGGCCAAGGCCGCTAGTCCGCCAAAGGCCCCTGCTCATCCCGTTCCCGCACGTCGCAGACCCTCAGCACCTCGTCGATCCGGTCAAAACTCAACCGCTCGGCCGCCGCGCTCGCCGCAATGATGAGGTCGCCGCACAGCTCGATCTCGGCGAGGGCGACGTGGTCCTGAACCGCCGTACCACCACGCATCGGAGCCACGTTCATCACCTCTCCCTGACCCGTACCGAGGTCCGTACCGACATCCGTACCGACATCCGCACCGACTGCCCGTACGACTTCCTAGAGTAGGGAGCGCCCTACACACCGCGCATGGCACGGACGGACCATTTCCACCAGCCGTACGCGACTAGGGAGCGGCGATCTTCCCGGCGTAGATGTCCTTCTCGGCCGGAAGTCGCACCCCCACCGGCACCCCGAAGTCGTAGAGCAGCGTGGTCGACGCCACATCGGCGTTGGACACGGTGAACTGCTGGCGCAGCTTCCGCACCCGCCCCCGCTCATCGAGGTAGACGTCGAACGGCACGCTCCCCTTGCTGAACCCTTTTCCCGCCGCCACCCCCAGCGCCCCGCGCTGACCTGCGGAAGCGGCCTTCGCCGCGGCTCGCAGACCGACGACCCCGCGGTAGTGCCGCACCTCGGTGCCGGCGACCCGCTCATCCCCCACATACGTGACGTCCCGCGCCCCCCGCAGCAGTTCCGCCGCCGCGAGCGGATCCGTCACGCCGCCGGTGACGAGATTGCCGTCCGCGAGCGAATGTGTCTCGATCCGCACCCACTTGTCGTCGGGCACACCGGCCCCGCGGTTCTTCATGTACAGCGCGCCGCCGGTCATCAGTTCGGTGATCGGCCGGCGCGCCCGCCCCCGGCGGGGTCCTGCGGCAGGACCACCTCGAACCGCCCGCGCTGGTCCCGGAAGTCGTAGACACCCGCGCCCCGGACGGTCACGCGTGTCCCGCCGCTGGCCATCTCCATGGACGTACGCGCCTTGGACGTGCCCGCACGGACCAGGGCGTCGGCGGACCGCCGCACCACGTCCCCGGCGTTCGCGGCCTTGTCCGCCGCCTCTGCGCCGCTGCCGTCGGCGGCGGCCCCGCCGGAGCAGCCGGTGGCGGTGACCGTCAGCCCCGCGGCCATGGCCGCGGCCGCGACCGCGGCGATCGCTCGGCCCCTGTGCCTGCGCTGCTGCCCCATCCTGGCTGCCTCCAAGCGGTCCCGCGCTTGTCGATCCCCCGTCGTTCCCCCGTCGTTCCCCTAACGACCGGTGCGTTGAGCCGTCACGCCGGGGGCCGGGACCGGCGGCGGCCCCGGCGGTTCACCCGGGGTCGGTACCGTGGCCGGGTGGCCGATCAGGAAGACCTCGTAACCGACCTCACCTCCGACCTCGCCTCCCACCGCACATCGACGGTCGAGAAGGGCCGTTTCATATCCGCCCACTGCACCTGCGGCTGGCGCGGCCCGGCCCGCAGGGCCCGCAGCAAGGCCCGCACGGACGCGGCCGAACATGAGGAGACCCCCTAGGGGGAACCCGCCCGCCTCGCGCACCGTCTCGTTCTCCGGGAAGCAACGGGAGGCGTCATGGAACGACGTACGTTCATCGGTACGACGGCGGCCACGCTGGCCGCGGCCACGGTCGGCGGCTGCACGAGCGGCGGCTCACAGGCGGGCGCGGCGACGCCACGCGCCGGCGGCGGACGCGACACCGCCCTGCGGACCTCCAGCGCCGCCGCGAGCGCCCCCGCGACCCTCGCGGCCCTCGCCAGGGACCTGGACGGCACCCTCGTACGGCCCGGCGAGGCCAAGTGGGCGGCGGCCCGGCAGCTGTACAACACGCGCTTCGACGACCTGAGGCCCACCGCCGTGGCGTATGTCGCGCACCAGGACGACATACGCACCGCCCTCGCCTACGCCCGCGCCCACCGCACCCCGGTCGCGATACGCAACGGCGGCCACTCCTACGCGGGTTGGTCCTCCGGCACCGGCCGGCTGATCATCGACGTATCGAAGCTGAGCAGGATTCGGGCGAGCGGGACGACCGCCACGATCGGCGCGGGCGCCAAGCTGATCGACGTCTACCGCTCGCTGGCCGCGAAGGGCGTCACGATCCCCGCGGGCTCCTGCCCGACCGTCGGCATTTCCGGCCTCACCCTCGGCGGCGGCCACGGCGTGGTCTCCCGTGCGTACGGCCTGACCTGCGACAGCCTCACCTCCGCGACGCTGATCACGGCGGACGGCAAGCAGCTCACCGCCTCCAGGACCGAGAACAAGGACCTCTTCTGGGCGCTGCGCGGCGCGGGCAACGGCAACTTCGGCGTCGTCACCGAGCTGTCCTACCGCACGCATGCCGCGCCCCAGGCCGTCTCCGCGTACATGACGTGGCCCTGGTCGAAGGCGGCCGCCGTCGTCAAGGCGTGGCAGGCGTGGGGCCCTGACCAGCCGGACGAGATCTGGTCGTCCCTGCACCTGGCGAACACCCCGGGCGGCACCCCGACCGTCTCCGTCGCCTGCTTCTCGCTGGGCACGTACGGCGAACTGCAGAACGCCGTCGACCGCCTCGCGGGCAAGGTGGGCGCCTCCGCGCGCAGCGTCTCCCTGAAGCGGCGTACGTACGAGGAGGCGATGGAGGTGTACGCGGGCTGCTCGTCCTTCGCCACCGACGCCCAGTGCCATCTGCCCGGCGCGACGCCGGGGCGCAGCCCACAGGGTGCCCTCAAGCGGGAGACGTACGCGGCGAGTTCGGACTTCTTCGACCGCTCGCTCTCGGCGGCGGGCATCCGCGCGCTGCTCTCGCAGATCGAGAACGTGACGGGCGCGAGCGCCGGCAGCATCGCGCTGACCGCGCTCGGCGGCGCCATCAACCGTGTCGACCCGACGGCGACGGCCTTCGTGCACCGCCGCTCGCGGATGCTGGCGCAGTACATCGCGTCGTGGCGCGCGGGGACGTCGGGGACACCGGCACGCGCGTGGCTGAAAAAGGCGCACGGGGCGATGGGGCGGTACGCGTCGGGCGCGGCGTACCAGAACTACACGGACGCGACGCTGACGAACTGGCGCGAGGCGTACTACGGCGACGCGGCGCCGCGCCTGAAGAAGCTGAAGAAGCAGTACGACCCGAACCGCTTCTTCGACTTCCCGCAGGCGCTGTGAGCCGCACAGGCCTGCGTACGTCCTAAGCCGCGAGGTCCCGCTCGTCCGGGTCCGCCGTCGCCTGCGCGGGCTTCGCCGGCTCGCTCAGCGGCGCGGCCACCGGCCCGACCCGGCGGTCCCACACCAGCCATCCCACGTGCCGGGACCGCCCGACCGCCCTGGCGAGCGGCGTGAGCAGCGCCATGGCGAGGGGGGACAGGAGGAGGGCGACGGCAGTGCCGAGCGCGAAGCCGCCGATGACGTCGGTCGGGTAGTGCACGCCCATGAAGACCCGGCAGAAGCCCTCCAGGGCGGCGAGCCCGAGGCCGACGAAGCCGAACTTGCGGTTGGCGACGAACAGTCCGGCGCCGATGGCCATGGCGAGCGTCGCGTGGTCGCTGACGAAGGAGAAGTCCTCCTTGCCCTCGACCAGGACGCGCAGCCCGCTGTGGTCGCGGAAGGGCCGCGGCCGTTCCACGAAGCCTCTGATGGGGACGTTGACGAGCACCGCGATACCGGCGGCCAGCGGCGCCCAGACGACGGCGGCGACGGACGAGGCGGCGTCGTCGAGCGTGCCCCGCTTCCGCTGGCCCCACCAGCACCACACCACGAGCAGCACGAGGGCGAGCAGCAGGCCGTACTCCCCGACGAACGCCAGGGCGCGGTCGAGCCAGTGCGGGGTCTCCTGTGTCAGGCCGTTGATGTCGTAGAGCAAGCCGACGTCGGGGTTCGACCCGGATTCATCGAGTCCAGCCATGGCGCTGCGGCCCCTTGTCTCCTAGCCCATGGGCGCACCTTTCTGTGCGCCCTTTCCATCAACCCCCGTGGTCGGTCCAGTCAAGGGAACGCCCGGCCCCCACCCCTACGTTCCACTCTCCACCGAAAGATCACCCAGACGTTACCGAAGAGAGACACATCGCCGCAGCTCAGGGGAGTGTTCTAACGGAGGGTTCAAGCCATCTCACCCCGCGCGCACGCCTCCGCGCGCCTCCGCACGCGCCCCCGTGCGCCCCGCCACCGGCCCCCTCAGGCCGCGGTCGGCTTGTCCGGGAGCGCCGCCGCGCCCTCGTCCGTGACACGAGTCGCGCCAAAATAGTCCGGCGTGTCGATCGGGTCGAAGCGGATGACGGCACCGGCCCGCGGGGCGTTGATCATGTATCCCCCGCCGACGTAGATCCCGACGTGCCGGATCGCGCGCGAATTGGTGAGGTCGTCCGAGAAGAAGACCAGGTCTCCGGGGAGCAGCTCGTCGCGCTTGGGGTGCGGTCCCGCGTTGTACTGGTCGTTGGCGACGCGCGGCAGCGTGACGCCGACGGTGCGGTAGGCGGCGAGGGTGAGCCCGGAGCAGTCGAAGCGGCCGTTCTGCTCGGCCGTGCCGTTGCCGCCCCACAGATAGGGGGTGCCGAGCTTCTTCTGCGCGAAGGCGATGGCCCCGGCCGCCTGCTCCGAGGGCGCCACCCGCCCCACGGGCCGGGCGAAGCTCTTGGAGAGCGTGGTGATCGTCTTCACGTAGTTCTGCGTCTCGCGGTAGGGCGGCACGCCGCCGTACTTCAGGACGGCGTACGCACCCGCGTTGTACGCGGCGAGCATGTTCTGCGTCGGATCCCCCGGCGCGTCCTTCACATACCCGGCGAGCTTGCAGTCGTACGAGGCCGCGGACGGAATGGCGTCTTCCGGGTCCCATACGTCGCGGTCGCCGTCACCGTCGCCGTCGACGCCGTGCGCGGCCCAGGTGCCGGGGATGAACTGCGCTATGCCGAGCGCCTTGGCCGGGCTCTTCGCACGCGGATTCCACCCGCTCTCCTGGTAGAGCTGGGCGGCGAGCAGCGCGGGGTTGATGGCCTTGCAGAGATTGCCCCACTTCTGCACGAGGGGCTGATACGTCGCGGGCACGGCCCCCTTGGCCAGCCCCACGGACCCACCGCTCGCACCGCCGGCGATGCTTCCCGCGGCCACGTAGGTCCCGACGACGAGCAGCGCGATGAAGCTGAGAGCACCACCGATCCCGACGGACGCGACCAGCCACGCCTTACGCACCGTCAACCACCCCTCACCCACCAGGAGTCCGCTCCGCCGCCGCTCAGTGTAGAGGCCGCGTACGACAGCGCCAGGCCTCCTCCGCTCGCCGGGGAAACCGGACGAGTATGCGCCAGAGTGCCGAGACGCCCCGGAGGCACCGCCTGGTATGTACATCTATGTGCCACCGCCCGGCGACCCCTCCGCTGGAATCACCCGTGCCCCACGGATAGCTTGGTTCACTCCGGCGAACGCCCGACCCTCAGGAGCTGACCGTGAACCGCCGCCCCACCCTGCTCGCAGCCGCCGCCCTGACCATGGCTGCGGCCCTGACGCTCTCCGCCTGCGGAGGAGGCGAGGGAGGGTCCAAGGACAGTGAGAAGATCGCGGGCGCGGACTCGGGTACTCAGAGAGACACATCCGCGTCCCCGAAGGCCTCGGAGGACGGGATCGACCGCCCGCAGATCAAGCTTCCCAAGGACGTGAAGAACGTCTTCGAGGGTGGGAAGACCGGTGATCCCAAGAAGGATGCGGTTCTTGCGGACAATGAGCGGTGGGTCAACGCCCTGATCGAAGCGGTGACGATCGAGGCGAAGGACCACCCTGCGCTGAAGTTCTATGCCACGGGCGACGCGCTTCTCTCCTCGGCGGAGTACGTCCAGGGGTTCCAGAAGAAGAACAAGAGCTTCGTCGGGACCACGCGGTACTACGGCCGCAAGGTCACCTTCCTCAAGGACGGCGTGGCAGCGGTGACGTACTGCCAGGACGGGACAAAGACGTACCCCAAGGATCTGAAGACCGGCACGGTGGACCGGTCGATCGAGGGCTCCGCGAGCGACTACACCTTCTTCAATACGCGCGTGCAGAAGAACGACAAGGGTGTCTGGCAGACGGATTCCGTCACGTCGACCGGGGGGGCCAAGCAGTGCATGTGAGCGCTCTGAGGGGGTCCACCCGTTGGGTCGCTCCTGTTCTTGCTGTGGCCGTGACCCTGGCTCCCGGAGTTGCTTATGCAGGCGGCGGCGTCACGGGAGGGGATGACGTGGCCAACGTGGGCAGTGAGCAGCAGTCACAGGGCACCCGCCAAGGAAAGAACCTCGGCATCGAGACGAGGATCCAGACGAGGGTCGAAGGCAGCCCCCAGTCGGCGAAGACCGGCACGCTCACCCCCGCCAACAGCAATTGGGACCCGCCGGCCTGCTGGTACGAACCCGCGTACACGCCGAAACAGATCGAAGCCACGGTCAAGATGATCCGGACGTTCAAGGTCTGGGGTATCGGCGACCTCGTCGGCGGAGTTTTCGACGCGTACTTCAAGGACGGCAACCCCTACAAGGACTACAACCTCGACAAGCAGGGAGAGGGGAAGTTCTGGGCGGCGGCCATCGATGAGGAGCGCAAGAACGAACCGGAGGCCAAGGCCTGTAACCGGATGCCGTTCTGGGTGGAGGACGGCGAGACCCCGAAGGAACCCCTCGCGGTCACGCCCCGCATCCTCGCCGAGTACGCGTACGGCCAGCTCCCCGTCCCGGACACCGACGTCGAGCTGGCGCCCGAGGGCGAGACGAAGGTCAACCTGCCCACCTGGGCGTGGCTGGACAAGGCCAGGTTCAAGAAGATCTCGGTCACCGCGACCCTGCCCGGGACGGACCTCTCCGCGACGACGACCGCCGAGCCGGTCTCCCTGAAGATCGACCCGGGAACGGCGGACGCCGAGACGTACCCCGCCTCCGGCGAGTGCCCGATCGAGGACGGCCGCATCGGCACCTCCCGGGCCAAGGGCACCCCGGCGGACACGGACCCGCCGTGCGGCGTGCGGTATCTGCGGTCCTCGCGCGACGGCTCGTACGAGCTGAAGGCCACCCTCACCTGGAAGGTCAGCTGGACGAGCACGAACGACCCGGGCGGCGGCCTGCCACCCGGCGAGTTCGGTACGACGCAGGACGTCGTCGTACGCGAGATCCAGTCCATCAACCGCTGACCACTCCTCGACGACGCACAGAAGGCTGGAACGACACATGAGCGACCTTCGTCTCGATGGCACGGTCTTCGAGAGCCTCAAGAAGACGTTCTCCTCCGTCAGCGACCGCATGGACGCCGCACGCCGAACCCTCAAGAACACCGACGGTTCGGTGGTCGGCACGGGCAAACTCGCCGAGGACGTCCAGGAATTCGCCGATGAATGGGGTTACGGCGTCAAGCAGCTCGGCAAGCACACCCAGGGTGCCGTCAAGATGATCGACAAGATCGACGAGGAGTTCAGCAAACTGGACCAGGCCCTCGCCGAATCACTCAAGACGGCCAAGAAGAAGTCCGCGGAGAAGAGGGGCGGGGGCCACTGACATGGGAACCAAACGGCCCGCATTCCCCCACATAGGCTGGGACCCCACGCCGGGCGACGTCGAGGACACCCGCGAGCTCGCGAAGAAGCTGGGCGGTCTCGCATCGGAACTCGGCACCGCTGTCCGGGACCTGGAGCGGATCGAGTGCGGCGCCTGGAAGGGCAAGGCCGCGCTCGCCTTCACCGAGTACATAGGTGAGGACGTCACCCCGCTCATCCGCAAGAGCCATCAATCCTTCGACAAGGCCTCGCGCGCGCTGTACCGGTGGGCCAGGGAGCTGAAGGAGTTCCAGGACGAGGCCGACCGGCTGGAGAAGAAGGCCGGGAAGAAGCTGGACGCGCGGTCGGAGGCCAAGCCCGACAGCGATGAGATGGCCAAGGCGTCCGGGGCCGTCGTCGACATCATCGGCGATGTCCACGACCTGGAGGACCGCTACAACAAGGCCGCGGGCGCGATCAGCAAAGAACTCGACAAGGCGGGTGACATCGCCCCGGACGAGCCCGGTTTCTGGGACAAGCTCACCAAGGGCGTCAAGGAGGCGTGGGACGCCACCGGCAAGTGGCTCAAGGACCACGCCGACATGATCAAGCTGATCGGCGACCTGCTGAGCGACCTGACGGCCGTCCTGGGCCTCCTGGCCATCGTCACGCTCCCTTTCCCGCCACTCGCCGCGGTCTTCGGCACGGCAGCACTGATCACCAGCGGGCTGGCCCTGGGGGCGCATGGGCTCGCCAAAATGGGCGGGGCGGACGTGAGCTGGGCGCAGATGGGGTTGGATGCGGTGGGGTTGATGCCGGGGATCGGGATGTTCAGTAAGGGGGTCAAGGTTGTCGGCGAGGCCCCGGCGCTGGCCAAGGCCGCCGCGCTCGGCAAGGGGTTCAAGGCCACCAGGATCGGCGAGGCTCGCATGCTGCTCTCCACCGGCGAGGCCGCTCAGTCAGCCACGGGCGGAATCAAGCTGCTCCCCGGCAAGGTGGTCCTCGGCGGCAAGGCCGAGGAGGTCTACAAAGTCACGCATTCCAGTGGGCTGATGACGCGCATGGGTGGCCTCGCGAGTCAGGGCTATCACTCGGGTCAGTGGATTGGTTCCAAGGGAGCCAATCTGCTTCCTGGGGTGAACATCAATCCGATGGGAGCCGGTATCGCCATGGACGCGGGATTGAAGATTTTCCCCAAGATCACAAGCATCCATCAGCATGTGGGAGACGCCCTCTACCCTGGCGATCAGTTCGAGAGGTCGGCCTCCGCCAGCTGATCGTTCTGCTCGCGGGACAAACCTGAGTGCGTATGGCAACGGATGCGGAAACGAAGCACAGGAAGACGGATATGCACATCTGGCAGCCTGGCCCCGGCGAGATTCTCCTGTCCCGCACTCCCGTCACCTTTGCGACGGGCGAAGCCATGCCCGTCTCCGGTATGCGCTGGTTCCGGGACACCGAACGCAATGACATCCAGAACGAGCTGCCGGGCTGGCCTGAAGGCCCCGTGTACACGCCCCGCTCGCCCGGAAGCTCGCTCGCGCGGAACGTAGGCAAAGGCGGAGCTCTCGCCTTGGTCGCCGTCATCATGGGCGTCCTCACCGGTGGCGGGGGCAGTGGCCCCTCCCCCAGCAAATCCGGCAAGACAACATCCGAGGACCGCGCTGACGAGATCGATGACTTCCCTGTCATGTGGGCCGCGCCCGGCACCCTCGCACGCACCTTGCCCTGGCAGCTGGATCCCGCCCGCTCCCCCGACCAGGAGCGATATCGCACACACGCGATCGTCACCGATCGTCGTCTGCTCGTCGTCGGTGTGCCTGTCCACAAGAAGAACAGGGCGATCATCGACGACGAAGTCCTCTGGGAAACTCCGCGATCCGATATCAGTCACGTGGAGCCGCGGAACTTCCGCCAAGAGCGGGATGTCAAACTCCGTTTCACCGACGGATCTTGGTGCCGACTGGAATCTCACAACCGCAACAAATTCATTCGGTACCTGGTTCACACCCCGCACTTCATCCCGCTGGGCTCCCTGACGCGGGAACAACGGGACGCCGTTGACAACTTCCTCGCCACCACTGACGCACCGGACCTTTCGGAACCCATCGTCACGCGTCTGCCGTGCGGGCACTATCGCGTCGAGGCTCTCGTGCCGAGTGAGCTCGACGCGTTCTTCGGTAGCAGCAGTCGCAAACTGAGCATGAACGCCGACGGCAGTGAGCTGGAGTACACCGACTACCACCCCGAAGACTTCTGACCCAGGACGCTCCCCCCATGACCTCCCCAACCAGCCTCCCCCCGACTCCGGCCGACGAACTCGATCCCCCGCCCCTCTGGTTCAACGTCCCCGAGGGTTTCCACGCCCTCCCCCTCGCCGCCACGGCCGACGAACGCACTGCACGCGCCAAGGAGTTCGTACGCGGCCTCTACTCCCGCGGCGACGAGCGCATCTGGGAACCCGCCGCCCCCTATTACGCAGGCCTCGCCGAGCTCATGGCAGACACCGGCGTCTCCTACTCGGCGATGGGACTCTTCTCCACGGCGGAAGACGCCGACCAGGCAGAGGCATCCGCCGGCGTCGCCCAGTGCGCCCTCACCGTCGCAGCCGTCCCGACCGATCAGGCCGCCGGCGACACCGAAACCGTCGCCCGGGGAATCCTCACCCTCCTCTCCAGCACCCCGCACAATGACGCCCGCTGGCTCGACCTGCCGTGCGGTCCCGCGGTCTCGTGCGTCACTCTCACCGAGTACAAGCTGAACCCGGAGATCACGGCGACCGGCGAGGCGGCGGATCTCCTCACCGGGCAGATACAGGTCCATGTCCCGTTTCCGACGGGCCCGTTCACCGCGGTCTTCACGCTGCACACCGCGTCCACGGAGTACTGGACCGAGTTCTGCAACATCATGGCGGCGATCCTGCGGACGGTCTCCTTCACCGAACCGGCCGAGGACGTCGAGACCGCCCAGCGGATGCAGTCAGCACCTTGAGTCCCGGGACTGCCGCCATGGGATACCGGGCGTGACTTCCGTCCACAACAGTTTCCCCGCGTGGGCCGTCCCTACGGTGTAAGCCCCCCAGCGGTCCGCGCAAGCTCGCACGAGGTGCAGCCCCCGCCCGTTCTCCGCCATGTCCGGCGGGCGATGGCCGGGCGTGCGGTCTTCTGCGAACGCGGGGGGAATCCGCGGGTCGGAGTCCCACACTGATACGCGGATCCCCTCCGGGGAGGCGGAACGGAGGCGGAGGGCGTAGGGCCCGTCGGTGTGGCAGTGGGCGTTGCTGAGCAGCTCGCCCGCGAGGAGCTCCGCGGTGGGGGCGAGTTCGCCCAGGCCGTACGTCGTGAGGACCGCGCGGAGGGTGGTGCGGGCGATTCCTGGGGCGCGGGGGTCGTGGGGAAGGTGGAGGGTGTAGGTCCAGGGCGGCGATACGGTTGCGTTCACGGAAGTCTCCGTTGCGAGTGGGTAGTTGCCGGGCAGGGCCCAGTGACGATGCCGGTCCGTCGAGCGGGGTCTTCTGGGCGAGTGGCCTGGCTGCAAGGTAGCGAAGTTCCGATAAGGCGTTATCGGTATCGCGTAAAAAGGCTGATCTGCCACTCATGTGGGTGACCAGTCATGGCGAGAGGCGAGCGAACGGTGAGAGCCAACCCGACAGGTCGTCAACTCCGGCTGGGTGCAGAGCTGCGGAAACTTCGCGAACGGGCAGGGTTGACGTCCACCGAAGCCGGTCAATTGCTGGGCGTGAAGCAGAACCAGGTCAGCAACATGGAGTCCGGGCGCATGGGCGTGAGTCCCGAACGTGTGCGGATGCTGGCGTGCCATTACGAGTGCCCGGACAAGGCCCTGGTGGATGCCCTCGCCCGCATGACGGGCGACCGTACGCGCGGCTGGTGGGAGGCGTACCGCGAACTGCTGCCCGGAGCCCTGCTCGACCTGGCGGAACTGGAGCACCATGCCGAGGCATTGCGCGACAGCGTCACCGCACGGATTCCGGGCCTGCTCCAGACACATGACTACGCTCGCGAGATCTTCCGCCAAGCCGTCACCGAACTGACGCCACCGGAGATTGAGCACCGCCTCACGTTTCGCATCAAGCGTCAGGCGGTGCTGTACCGCGACGCCCCCGTTCCTTATGAGGCCGTCATCCACGAAGCCGCGCTCCGTATGAAGGTCGGTGGTGCCGCCGTCGCGATGCGCCAGCTTCAGCACCTCCTCGACATGAGCGAGCGCGACAATGTCACCCTGCGTGCGATCACGTTCGACGCTGGCGCCTACCCCGGGTCCGGGCAGTCGATCTACTACGTCCATGGGCCGGTGCCCCCGCTCGACACCGTCTACCTTGACCAGTCACACGGGCTGGTGTTCCTCGACGCCGAGGCACAGCTTCACAAGTACCGGACACTTTTCGAGAGGCTGTCGGCAGCTTCGCTCGGCCCGGGGAATACCCGAGACCTCATCCACACCGTGATGCGAGATCTGTAGAGGAGCGCTCATGAACCCGCGCTGGCAGAAGTCCACGTACTGCTCCGAGGGCAGCTCGTGCGTGTACGTCGCCGCGACTGCCACCGGCAAGGTCGAACTCACCGAAAGCAGCGACCCCACCGAAGCGATACTCACCGCCACCCCCGCCGCCTTCGCCGCACTGATCCGCGACACCAAGCGGGCCACAGGCGCCGAACCGGCCTGAGGAGAGTCACGACTCATCTCCCCCGCCCGACCCAGAGAAGCAGACCATGACCGAGACCCCCCGCCCCGAAATCCCCGCCGACCTCGACTGGATCCGCGCCGCCCCGGAGGACGAACAGGGTCCCGGCCCCTGGATCGAGATCGCCTACGGCAAGGACGACGCCGTCTACCTCCGAGAGACCAGCGACCCGGAGAACGTCGTCACGACCACCCGTAAGAAGTGGGACGCCTTCGTACTCGGCGTGCAAGCCGGCGAGTTCGACCACTTCGTGGAAGGCGTCGGTAAGGACTGACGCCCCCGCCGCTGACCTGTCCGGGACGGCCTTGGCCTCGTCCCGGACAGGATTTCCGTTGCCCGGCGCCCTCGCCCGATGCCAGCCTGGGTGCGGGCCCGGCGAGAGGGTTCGGGGGACGTCGGGGGACTCTCGCCGGGCCGGTGCCGCGCTCAGCCCCGGGCGCCCCGCCGGATGAGGAACCGCTGCGTGTCGGCGCCGCCGCACCACCCGAGCACGGCCTCCACCCCCGCGACCGCCGAGCCGTTCACCCCCACGCACCGCCCGTCCGCGAGGCGCAGCACATACGCCTCCCCCCGCCGTTCCACCCACAGCCGCGCCGCCGCCTTGCAGTCGTCCCACGGCTCCAGGAAGCCCTTCACGGCGCCCTTCGTCGGGGCGACGAGGCAGCCGGGGCCGTGCTCCGGGTGTTCCCAGCGGACGCGGTACACACCACCGCCGAGCGGCTCCAGCTCGGTCGTCGGCGGCACCGCCTCCCCGCACGGCCGGAACACCGCGATATGGCTCCCGTACCGCCCCTTCCTGTCCCGTCCGTCGGTGAGACAGAGCCCGGTCGCCCGCAGCGGCTGCACCCGTACGACGCCGGACGGGACGCTCACCGCCTCCGCGGAGTCGGACGGCGAGGGGTCGTGCGGCTCGTCGGAGCCGTTCAACGCGGAGGCACCCACCGCCGCGAGAGCCACGACCGCGATCACCCCGGCGGCGAGGGTGAGCGCCCGCGGCCGCTTCCGGGAGAGGGCGGAGGCAGAGGCAGAGGCAGAGGCAGACGTGGAGGTGGAGGCTGGGGCTGAGGTGACAGGTACGGAGTCAAGCACCCTCGCCAGGGCGGAAGAGGGCGGTGGTGTCACCTCGCCCGACGCGACACGGTCCCGCGCCGCGAGCCACGCCCCCACCCGCTCCTCCCCCTCGCACGCGCGGACCAGCGCCTCGACCAGTTCCGCCTTCGGCAGCGCCGACCGGGACAGCGCCCCGGCGACGGTACTGCGCGGCAGCAGGTCCCCTCGCTCCGCGGCACGGAGCTCCAACTGGCGGTACGTGAGGCCCGACGCCTCCTTCATCCGCCGCAGCAGCGCGACGAACTCGGCCGGCGTGCGCGCCTGCCCGGGTGCCGCACCGCCCTGGTGGTCCATGGTCGACCGTCCCCTTCCGCTTCCGCCCCCGCGCGGCCACCGGCCGATCGCGCCACTGTCCGGGACGGGCCCCCGCCCCGCGAAGAGATCGTCGCCGCCGCCCGCCACCGCCACAAGAGCGCTTCCCGTCAGTTGCCGCCCCCCGAGTCGCTGCGGGCCAACGCGGCCATCCCACGCGTTTGTTACCGTCCCGCTATGCCTGACACCCCGGCGCCACCGGCCGACCACACCGCCCCCGTCACCGCCGACGACGTCACCCGCGCCGTCCGCCTCGCCGTCGCCACCCTGCGCGGGGCACCGGACGACGCCGACTGGAGCGCCAAGGCGGGCGGTCTGGAGTGGGACTGCTGGGAGACGGGTGAACACCTGGCGGACGACCTCTTCGCCTACGCCGCCCAACTCGGCCCGGAACATCCCCCTTTGGACGGCGTGGTCCCCTTCCACTGGGTCAGCCGGACGCCGGGCGGCCCCGCCAACGTCACCCTCGCCGACCCCTCGGCCGGCCCCGCGGGACTGCTCCAGGTAGTGGAGGCGTGCGGCGCGCTGCTGACCGCCATGGTCGCCACCACCCCGCCGACCGTCCGCTCCCACCACGGCTTCGGCGCCTCGGACCCCGAGGGCTTCGCCGCGATGGGCGTCGTGGAGACCCTCGTCCACACGTACGACATCGCGAACGGACTCGGCATCGGCGGTACGTGGGACCCGCCCGCCGCCCTCTGCGCCCGCGTCCTGCACCGCCTCTTCCCCGACGCCCCGACGGACACGCCCCCGTGGCCCACACTCCTGTGGGCGACCGGCCGCGGCGAACTCCCCGGCCGGGCACGCCTGACCACGTGGCGCTGGTACGGGGCTCCGCGCACCGAACGCTGACCACCGGGCCACCGGGCCACCGGGCCGCGGGCTCACTGGCCTCAGCGGCCTCAGCGGCCTCAGCGGCTTCAGCGGCTTCAGCCGACGAACTCGTCCGTCAGCACACAGCCGTCCACCAGCGCCGGCGCCGTCGCCACGTCCCCGGTCGGCCGGAAGTTCGGGTTGCAGTTGAGGACCAGCAGACCCGACGCCGACAGGTCGCGGATCGTCTCGCCGTCGGGCGCGATCACGGCGAAGTCCTTGCCGATCGCGAACCCGCCCTTGATGGCCGCGCGCTCGTTCGTCTTCAGGCGCTCGGCCAGGTCCGCCTTGTAGGCGCTCTGGAACCGCACCATGTCGTTGGTCTTGAGGACGCGGATGTAGCCGTGCCCGCCGTCATCGCACGTGCCGCGGAACTGCACACCCCACGAGGCGTCGAACTTCTCGTCCATGGGGTAGTAGCGCTCGTCCGCCGGATCGATGCTGTAGCGCTCGCAGGTCGTGAAGCGCTGAAGGTACGCACCCGCGGCCATCACGGTGCCGGCCTCGGGCATGTTGTCCAGCATCATCTTCTGACGAACCTCGGGCCCGCCGCTGGCCCCACCGTTACGGCCGGGGTTCGCACCAACCGCGTCACTGGTACCACCCCCGCCCGAGGTGCCCCTCCCGCCCGAGGTCCCGCTCCCGCCCGAAGTGCCGTCTCCGCCCGCGGTGCCACCCCCGCGCGAAGTGCCGCTGTTGCGCTCCCCGTCCTCCTCGCAGGCGGACACCGTCAGAGCGAGAGCAGCCACCGCGAACACGGCAGCGAGCGTGCGAAGTGACACGGGAACAGTCATGTTCATGATCCTATCCGTCCCACGACGACGTTCCAGGGAACAGCCATAACCCCAGGTCAGGACCTGCGAAAGCATTCCGGCGTCCCTGATCCACCGGCGCTCCTTGCCCCCACCGGCCGGGGACGGCTTCGCTGTGAGCTGCCGGCCGACGCACGCCGTACCGGACGAACGACATCACGCACCTCACGGGGGACCCCATGAAGCTCAAGCACACCTCGAAGACCCTGCTCGCCGGCCTCACGCTCCTCGGCGCGCTCTCGCTCACCGCATGCAACGGGGACGACGCCGCGGACGCCTCCTCGTCGGCCGGCACGAAGCCGACGGCGGTCTCGGAAGGCGCCGGGTCGGACAGCGGCAGCGGCACCGGTGGCTCCGGTTCCTCGGGTTCCGGCTCTTCGGGCTCGGGCTCCTCCGAAGGCGGCTCCGACGGCGGCTCCGGCGGTGACAGCGGCAGCGGCGGCGGCACCACCGGCAACGGCAACGGCACCGGCTCCCACCAGAACGGCAAGGCCGGCGCCTGCCGCAGCGACGAGCTGGAGGTGACCGCCCACGACAACAGCACCGACAAGACGGAGGGCGTGGTCACCGTCGTGTTCAAGAACGGCGGCGGCCGTGACTGCACCATCAACGGTTACGCGGGCGTCGACCTGAAGTCGGCCACGGGCGACACGCTGTCCGTCGACCGCAACGGCGAGCAGGCCCACTCCGACGTCCTCAAGGACGGCGAGTCCGCTGCCTTCAACATCACGTTCCCGATCAACAACAGCGGCGGATCCGGCGTGCGTATCGCCAAGATCCTGGTGACCCCGCCGAACGAGACGAAGACCGTCACCATCGTCTGGCCCGCCGGTTCCCTGCCGGTGAGCGGCGAGGGCTCGTCCAGCGGCCCGAAGCTCGCGATCGGCCCGGTCGGCAAGGTCAGCGACTCCCCCGCGGGCTGAGGCACGCGAGTGCCCCTTGGGACCAGGGAAACGCCTGGTCACAGGGGGCACGGCCGTCCCCCGCCGCAGCTGATTGACGTGACCTCACCCATGCCCGATGGTGGAGGAATCGGGCGCTGTGCGGCCTACGGGCGCGGCATGGCGCACGCTCACGGCCGGGGGGAGCCGACCATGGAGCCAGGGCCAAGGGATCAGCATGCCGCGGGACCCGGCGGCGACCACGGCAACCACGGCGACCACGGCGACCACGGCGCCCCGGGGCAGTTCGGCCCACCACCGCCCACGTACGCAGCCTGGAGCAGCCCCCCCTACGCCCCAGACCCCGGCCCAAACCCCGCCCCCCATGCCCGGCCGACCACCGGACAGCCCCTCCGAGCGGCCCGGCGGCCCCCTCGTACCCCTGGCCGTCGCCCTGCTCAACCTCACCGGTCTCGGCCTCGGCTACCTCCTCCTGCGGCGGCTGCTCCTCACCGCGCTCTGCTGTGCCGCGACCGCGGCCCTGCTCCTCCTCGCGCTGCCCGCCGACGTCGACGGCGTCCCCGGCGGCCTCCTCGTCGGCTACGCCGCCCTGCTGCTCCTGGCCGCCGCCCACGGCGCACTGCGGGCCGCCCGCGACCCCGGCCGCCTCCCGCTGCGCGCGCCCCTCGCCGCCGGGCTCGGCGTCGTCCTGCTCGCCGTACCCGCCGGTGGCGTCCTCGCGTACGACGACGCGCGGGACGAGGCGGTCGAGCAGATGCTCCTCGGCCGCCTCGACAAGGCCGACCGCATTGTCGCGGGTCTGGACGGGCAGCCCTTCGAGGGCGGCGCCGAGACCACGTACAAGAGGGCCCTCGGCATCTACCGCGGCCTCGCCGAGGACCACCCCGGCTCGAAGGCCGCCGCCCGCCTGCCCGACAGCCTCACCAAGTACTACGAGACCGTCGCCGCCCCCTACGCCGCGAAGCGGTACTGCGAGGCCGTCACCCCGCTCAAACACCTGCGCGCCGTCCCCGGCACCCTCGGCAAGGACCACCTCGGCGCCCTCGCCACCTGGCCGGACGGCCGCCTCGCCACCGCGCTCTACGAATGCGGGACCGACGCGCTCGGCCGCCCCGCCGCCGACGCCCCGCTCGGCGAACTCCTGCGCACCTTCCCCGCGTCGGACCAGGCCGCCAAGGTCGAACCGGCCCTCCGCGACGCCATCGGCGCCCGTACGACCGCGCTCAAGGGCAGCGACCCCTGCCCCGCCGTCGGGGAACTGCGCGTCCTCGGCGCCACCACCGAAGCCCTGCCCGGTGACGCGGTCGACGCCACGGCCCTGCGCGGCGACACCGACCGGGCCGTGGAGCGCGGCGTCTACGCCTGCGGCATGGACGAGTTCGAGGACGCCCACTTCGCGAAGGCCGCCGCCACCCTGAACGGCTTCGCCAAGGCCTACCCCGCAGGCAAGAAGCGCGACCGCGCCAAGGACGTCGCCATCGCCGCCGAGATCGCCGCGGAACGCCCGAGCGCGGGCCGCCGCCTGCCCCCGTCCGGCTCACCCGGCGGCAGCAAGGTCGAGTTCGTCCTCGCCAACCTCGGCCCCGGCGAGCTGGAGGTCCTCTACACCGGCCCCACCACGGGCAGGATCAAGCTCAAGGACTGCGCGTCCTGCCGGGTCTTCCCCACCAAACCCCAGGGCGACAAGGCGTGCCGGGCGGGCGTCACGACGTACCCGAGGACCACGCTCAGGCTGCCCGCCGGCGAGTACCACTTCCTCTACAAGCGGGCCACCGTACGCAATCGGGCCGACGGCGCGCGGCTCAGCCCGTCGTACCGCTACACCGACTGCTCCTTCGTGACCCGCGGATCGGCCGGCCTCGGACTGACCTGAATACCGGTCAGAAGACCTGGTCAGAAGTCCTGGTCACGGGCGCGCCGGGCCGTCATTGCCCGGCGTCCTACCGCGTGATACACAGAGTGACCAGACCTCACGCACGAGGAAACGTACGAAGTCGGCCAACGAAATGGCGCCAAGGCGTCATCCGCAGGCGCGATTGTCGGCGAGAATGAGCTGTCCTCTGTACCGAGGTGGGCAGAGGCGGCAGAACAACCCACTAGGGGCGGTGAGTTACACATGCTTATGGCAGCCGAAAAGGGCGACATCACCACCATCATCGGCGGGATCGCCCCCGACTGGGGTCCCTTCGGGAGCCTGGGCAACGAGGCACGCGTGATGATCGAGGTCGTGATGGCGATCGCCATCCTCCTCTGTCTCGGCATTGCCATCTGGGGTGCGGCGAAGCAACGCATCGGCGCGACGGCGCTGCGCGACACCTTCAGCGCGGAACAGGGCAAAGGCCTGATCATCGCGGGCCTGACCGGAGTCTTCATCATCGGTTCGCTCGGCACACTCTTCACCATCGTGTACGGCATGGCGGTCTAGCGCCCCTTCCACCTGGCCCTCTGGCGCCCCTCCCGTCCCCCTCTCCCCACCCGTCCGTCGTGCCCACCGGCTGAGGTTGCAACTCCCTGATGTCGAGTCACCACACCGCGCCCGCGCGGGAACCAGCACGGCTACCGTCATACGTGTCCTGCGTGACGGTTCAGCAAGAGGTTGAGGGGGCGGTCGCGGCATGAGCCTCGACGACGAGCGGAACGACGGCCTCTTCGGCGGCTCGGGAGAGACCAGGACGCGGCTCCCCGAGGGGGAGGGCGGCGACGACGTCTACGGCGGCGCGCGCAGATCCGCCCGGCCCGGGCGGTCGTCCTCCCGGAGCCTGGTGACGGTGGTCGGCGTCGTGGTCCTGCTGATCGCGGCGATCGCCTTCGCCAACCGGGGCGGGGGCGAGGACTCGCCGGCCGGCGACGACGCGAAGAAGCCGGCGGGCTCGGCGACAGCCCCTTCGGGGGAGAAGCCGGTCGGAGGGAAGACGGAAGGCATTGCGACCGGCTTCGCCAAGACGGAGCAGGGTGCGCAGAGCGCCGCGGCGAACTACGCGGTGGCGCTCGGCTCGGCCGAGATGTTCGACAAGGCCAAGCGTGACGCCATCGTGAACACGGTCTACACCCCGGACGAGGCGCGAAAGCGCCAGCCGTCCCTGGACAAGGTGTACTCGGGCAAGGACTTCCTGGCCGGCATCGGCCTGAACCCCGACGGCACGCCGCCGAAGAACACGAAGTTCGTCTCCCGCATCATTCCCGTGGGCACCCAGGTCAAGAAGTTCGACAATGACAGCGCGAGCGTCGAGATCTGGTACTCGTCGCTGTTCGGCCTGGCGGGCGAGAACACCAGCAACCCGGTATCCGAGAGCTGGTTCACCAACACGTACGAGCTGCGGTGGGCCGACGGCGACTGGAAGGTCGCCGACTTCCGGCAGAAGGACGGCCCCGTCCCGGTCGGCCGTGACCAGAGGGCGTCCACCGCCGACGACATGGCGAAGGCAGTGGAGCAGTTCGGAGGGTTCACCTATGCCCGGTAGTACCCGTCGCCGCACCCTCACGCTCGCCGCTGCCTTCACCACAGTGCAGACGGCGACCGTGCTGCTGGCCACCCGCGCCCTGGCGGCACCGGACCCGGAACCTTCCGACGACCCCTGCGAACTCATCCGCGGCCCCGCCAAAAAGTACTGCGAAAAAGGCCAACAAGCCGACTCCGACAGCGGCAGCAAGCTCCCCGCCGACGACCCCATCAGCCCCGGCCTCGACCCCCTCAGCTCCCTCGCCAAGGGCTGCGCCGAGGCTGCCTCCTGGACCGTCGACAAGCTCTCCGACGCCGTGAAGGAGACCGCCAACGTCGACTTCACCAACCCCAAGTTCCTCCAGCAGTACGCCGTCGTCTTCGCCGCGTCGACCATCCTCACGCTCCTCCTGTGGCTGCTCGCCGTCGCCAAGCGGGCCGTGCGCGGCGTACCGGTGACCACCGCGATCTCCGAGGCCATCGGCTTCCTGTGGCTCACGGTCCTCGCCTCCGCCTTCACGCCGCTGATCCTGTACACCGTCGTCTCGGCGGCCGACGGCGTCTCGGATGTCATCGCGAAGGCGACGGGGGGCCAGACGGACCAGTTCTTCGGCACGTTCTCCGGCGCCCTGAAGAAGGGCGAGGACATCGGCGGCGGCCCGATCATGCTGATCGTCGTGTCCCTCGTGTCGATCCTCGCCGCCGGCGTGCTCTGGCTGGAGCTCGTCATCAGGGCCGCGCTGCTCTACGTAGGAGCGCTCCTCGGCACCGTCGTCTACGCCGGCCTCGTCGACAAGAACCTGTGGTCGCACGTCCGCCGCTGGGCGGGCATCATGATCGCCGTCATCCTCGTCAAACCGATCATCGTCATTGTGCTGGGCCTCGCCGGGGCGCTCTCCGCCGATGACGGGCCCGACGCGTTCTCCGCCGTCGTCTCCGGGCTCTCGATCATCCTGCTCGCCATCTTCGCGAGCGCCATGATCTACCGTTTCGTCCCCGGCTTCGGCGACGAGATCGCCGGCTCCGCGACAACCGCATCATGCGCGGCGCCGAGAGCAAGGCCGCCGCCGTGATCAGCTCCCCGGCCTCCCTCGTCTCCCAGGGCATCAAGACCCACAGCGCCCGGGGCAACGGAAGCGGCGGCGGTGGCGGCGGGACCAACCAGCCCCGGCCCGCCAACCCCGTCGGCGGCGGCGTCGCCGCCCACAGCGGCCGTCCCACCGGGGGCGGCGGCTCAGCGAACGGCGGCGGATCTGTCCCCTCCGCCGCCCCCGCGCCGCGCAGCAGCACCAGCGCGACGCACACGCCGCACGCGGGCAACCGCGGCGGCTCCCGCACCAGCAGTACCAACCGCACGGGAGGTGAAGGGCGTTGACGACCCAGTCCCACGTGTCCCAGCCGGTCGCGCCCCGCCGCACATATCTGATCGGCCGCGCGCGGCCGAACGCGATCGTCGGCAAGAACCGCGAGACCGGGGAGATCGCCCTGATCATCGCGGGGGCGTTCCTCGGCATGATGTGCGGACTCCTCGTCCCCGTCCTCTCCCTGCGCATCGTGCTGCTCACCGGCCTGCCGATGCTCGCCATCGCGGCGGTGTACGTCCCGTACAAGGGCCGGACGTTCTACAAGTGGTTCGAGATCAACCGCAGCTACAAGCGTTCCCTGAAGCGCGGCACCGCCTACCGCTCCGCGGCCCCGGAGGCCGGGGTCAGGCTGGACGGCCGCGAGGTCGAGGTCGGGCCGCCACCCGGCATCGGCCGCATCAGCTGGCTGGCCGCGCCCTTCGGGCCGGACGAGATCGCCGTACTACTGCACGCGGACCGGCGTACGGTCACGGCCGCCATCGAGATCGAGGGCCCGGGTGTCGGCCTGCGCGACAGCGAGGACCAGGAGGCGCTCGTCGACCGCTTCGGCACGCTCCTGAAGCATGTCGCGAACGGCGACGGCTTCGTCACCCGCCTCCAGATGCTCGCCCGCACTCTGCCCGCCGACCCCGACGCCCACGCCAAGGACGTCGCCCAGCGCGGCGACGACCGTGCCCTGCCGTGGCTCCAGGAGTCGTACGACCAGCTCCAGTCGATGGTGTCGACCAGCAGCGAGCAGCACCGCGCCTACCTCGTCGCCTGCATGCACTACTCCCGCGACCTGGCCGCCGAGGCGCAGGCCATGGCCCGCGCGGCCCGCCCGCACGGCGGCCGCAAGCTCGACAAGGACTCCGGTCTCGCCGTCGTCATGGCCCGTGAGCTGACCGACATCTGCTCGCGGCTCCAGGAGGCCGACATCCGCGTACGGCAGCCGCTCGGCCAGGGCCGCCTCGCCTCGCTGGTGCACTCCATGTACGACCCGGACCACCCCATCGACCACATCCAGGCGATGACCAAGCGCAACGCCTGGCCCGCCGAGCTCGACGCCATGGAGCCCACCTACCTCCAGGCCAAGACCCGCGAGTCCTCCACCCGGGCTCCCTGGTGCCACGCCACGGCCTGGGTGAAGGAGTGGCCGATGACGCCCGTCGGCGTCAACTTCCTCGCTCCGCTGCTCGTCCACACCCCGGACGTGATCCGCACGGTGGCCGTGACGATGGACCTCGAACCCACCGAGGTCGCCATCGAGCGGATGCTGACCGAGAAGACGAACGACGAGGCGGAGGCCAGCCGCCAGGCCAAGATGAACCGCACGGTCGACCCCCGCGACATCGCCTCGCACTCCCGCCTGGACCAGCGCGGCGAGGACCTGGCGAGCGGCGCGGCGGGCGTGAACCTCGTCGGCTACATCACGGTCTCGTCCCGTTCCCCGGAGGCCCTCGCGCGCGACAAGCGCACCATCCGCGCCTCCGCCGGCAAGTCGTATCTGAAGCTGGAGTGGTGCGACCGCGAGCACCACAGGGCCTTCGTCAACACGCTGCCGTTCGCGACCGGCATCCGACGCTAGAGCGCAAAAGTGCGAGCGCACAATTGCGCTAGACGGTATCGACGTAGAGGCAGGCTGTTGCGATGCGGGATCCGCTGACCGTCCTCACGGACGCCTTCACCTCCTTCCTCTTCGGGAAGGTCGAGACGACCAGGCTTCCGGTGCGTACGTCCACGGGGCAGGCCCAGGCGGTCTACCTCCCGACGGCCGCGCCGGGCCTCGGCGACTCGGGCGTGATCATCGGGCGGGAGGTGTACTCCGGCAAGGGCTACATCTACGACCCCTTCCAGCTGTACGGGCAGCAGCTGCCCGCGCCGCACTGGCTGGTGCTCGGCGAGTCGGGCAACGGCAAGTCGGCGCTGGAGAAGACGTACGTCCTGCGGCAGCTGCGCTTCAAGGACCGCCAGGTCGTCGTCCTGGACGCGCAGGGCGAGGATGGCGTCGGCGAGTGGAACCTCATCGCCCAGGAGCTGGGCATAACGCCCATCCGGCTCGACCCGACGGCCGCCCTGGACATGGGCATCCGGCTCAACCCGCTCGACCCGGCGATCACGACGACCGGTCAGCTCGCGCTGCTCCGGACCATCATCGAGGTCGCCATGGGCCACGGCCTGGACGAGCGTTCGGGCTTCGCGCTGAAGGTCGCCCACGCGTACGTCAACGAGACGATCGTGGAGCGCCAGCCGGTCCTGACGGACATCGTGGAGCAGCTGCGCCACCCCGAACCGGAGTCCGCCGAGGCCATGAACGTGGCCATAGACGACGTACGGGCCTGGGGCCTGGACGTGGCGCTGGTCCTGGACCGCCTGGTCGACGGCGACCTGCGGGGCATGTTCGACGGCCCGACGACGGTCGGCATCGACCTGGACGCCCCGCTGATCGTCTTCGACCTCTCCCACATCGACCGCAACTCCATCGCCATGCCGATCCTGATGGCGATCGTCGGCGTCTGGCTGGAGCACACGTGGATCCGGCCCGACCGCAAGAAGCGCATCTTCCTGGTGGAGGAGGCGTGGCACATCATCAACTCGCCTTTCGTCGCACAGCTGTTCCAGCGTCTGCTGAAGTTCGGGCGGCGGCTCGGTCTGTCGTTCGTGGCGGTGGTCCACCACCTGAGCGACGTGGTCGACGGGGCGGCGGCCAAGGAGGCGGCCGCGATCCTGAAGATGGCCTCCACCCGGACCATCTACGCTCAGAAAGCGGATGAGGCGCGGGCGACGGGCCGGGTCCTCGGGCTGCCCAGGTGGGCCGTGGAGATCATCCCGACCCTCACCCCGGGCATCGCGGTGTGGGACGTGAACGGCAACGTCCAGGTGGTCAAGCACCTCATCACGGAGACGGAACGGCCGCTGGTCTTCACGGACCGCGCCATGACGCAGTCGTCCGCCGACCTCGCCGACGACGCCATGCGGGCGGCCGAGCTGGAGGCCGAGGCACGGGCGGCGTACATGGAGCAGCATGCGGGATGACTGGGAGCGCGACCGACGCCGGGACGCGGGTGCCGGGCGGGGGGTCCCCGACGGGCTGCTGCTGGGAGTCCTCGGCTTCCTGCTGGTCTCCACGGCCCTGGTCTGGTCGTCGACGAAGCTCGCGGCGTGGTTCGCGCACGGCGCCTCACCGGACCGGGTGACGTTCGGCCATACACCGCTGGCGGTACGTCACTTGATCGGCGACCCGCAGGACCTGCCGGGCGCGCGGCCCGAGACCCCGGCCGGGCAGCTGTCGGGGTACGGGCTGTTCTGGGGGCTGTTCATCGGCCAGTTGCTGGTGCTGATCGTGCTGGCGGTCTTCGTGGTGGGGACGGTCGCACGGTGGCGCGCGGTACGGAGGGTGGCGCGGGCGGAGGGCGTGGTGGGGGTGAGCGCGGTGGAGGTGAGCGGACCTGTACATGTCGGGGGCGTCGAGGGCGTCGGGGGCGTACAGACCGCCGCCCTGAGCGCCCCGCCCGCGCAGACCCCTGCCCCGAGCGCCCCACCCGCACCACCCGCACCGCCGGCGCTTCCCGAGGAGCCGATGCACAGCGCGGTGGTCCCCCGGCCTGCCGTGCCCATGCCCTCCAATGAGCCGCAGCCCAGCACGACCACTCAGCTCACCCCGCATCCCTCCCCCCGCCCCACCCCGCCCACGCCGCCCGATGCGCCCCGCACCCCCCTCGTCCTCGGCCCCCCGGAGACCCGCCGGCCCCACGCGCTCCGGGCCGTCCAGGACGCCGAGGGCGCGGCCCTGGTCCTCACCTCCGACCCCACCTTGTGGGAGGAGACGAAGGACGCCCGCGCCAAACTGGGCCCCGTCCTCCTCTACGACCCCTCCCACCTGTGCGACACCCCCGCCCGCATGCACTGGTCCCCCACCTCCGGCTGCCGGGACAAGGCGACGGCCGCCCGCCGCGCCGCCGCCCTCCTCGCCCCGACGAAGCCGACCGCGAGGCTCGACGCCGCCGTGGCGGACACGGCGGAGACGCTGATGCGCAGCTTCCTGCACGCCGCCGCGGTGGCCGACAAGCCGATGAAGCACGTCCACCGCTGGGCGCAGGGCACCCAGGTCCAGGAGGCGGTACGCATCCTCCGTACGCACCCCGAGGCCGCGTCCGGCGCCGCGGGTGAACTGGAGGCGGCTCTCACCGCGTATCCGGAACGGCGTGACATGGCACAGGAGCTGACGGCACGTTCGCTGTCCGCGCTCTTCACGGTCCACGTCCGCGAGTCCTGCACACCAAACCGAACTGATGCGCTCACCCTGGATTCCTTTGTGCATGAAGGGGGCACGCTTTTCGTGGTGGGTGAGGCGATCGAGGATCCCAAGTCCCGCCAAGGCCCGGGTGCCATGCCGCTGCTGACGGCACTCGCCTCCAGCGTGGTCGAGCACGGCCGGCGCATGGCCGAACGGTCATCCTCCGGTCGGCTCGACCCACCAATGACGCTCGTCCTGGACGACGCCGCCGCCGTGGCCCCGCTCCCCCAGCTCCCGGAGCTGCTCGCCACCGGCGTCGACCGGGGCCTGCCCACGCTGGCCCTGCTCCGCTCCCGCGAACAGGGCCGATCCCGCTGGCCGGACAGCGAACTGCCGGTCTGACACCCCCGTACCCATAGGACCGCGGCCCCCGAGGTCAGCGCTTGCCGCCGTCCACGTCCAGCGTCGTGCCCGTCGTGAACGAGTTCTCCATCAGGTACGCCGCCGCGTGCGCGACCTCCTCGGCCGTCCCGGGCCGCCCCACCGGCAGCCGGCCCGCGATCTCCTCCCGGTAGGCGCGGTGCTCCTCGGGGCTCATGAGATGCGCGTGCGTGTCGGTCGGGCCCGGGGCGACCGCGTTGACGCGCAGCGGCGCGAGCTCCATGGCGAGGGAGGTCACCGCGGCCTCGACGGCGCCGTTGACGGCGGCGAAGGCGAAGTAGCCGGGGTCGGCCTTCCGGTACAGATAGCCCGAGACGAGCGTGACCGATCCGGTCTCCCTCGGCATGTACGGCAGCGCGGCCCGCACACACCGGTACTGCCCCCACCACTTGACCTCGAAGAACTGCCGCACCTGCGCCTCGGTCAGCTCCTCGAACGGCGCGATCACGCTGCCCGACGCACACGTGAAGAGGTGGTCGATGGTGCCGACCGACCCCATGACCTCCGTCACGGCGGCCTCGTCGGTGACGTCCAGCGCCCGGTACTCGGCCGTGGCGCCCGTCAGTTCACCGATCCGCTCGGCCTGCGCCCGCACCCCGTCGGCGCCCCGGTCGGTGAGGACGACGCGGGCGCCGCGCCGCGCGACGAGTTCGGCGGTGGCGAGGCCGATGCCGCCGCCCGCGCCGGTGATGACGACCGTGCTGCCCGAAAAGCTGCTCGAAAGGCTCACGTGGACCACATCCCTTTGATTCACAAGCAAAAGAAGCTCTTCCCCTCAAGCCTCGCAGCCGCACAGCTCACAAACCTTCAAAAACCCTGTGCATAATCGTGCGATACACGATGACGCACAGGCCCCGGCGCCCGGCTGCCGGTGCGCCGACACCGCGGCGGCCCCCTGCGCCGAAGGCCTGGTCCGCTACCGCGCGGCGGTCGTCAAGGGCTGCCTCCCGCGCGCGTCGGCGCCCCGTTGCCTCGTACACCTGGGGCTGTTGACACCGCCGCCGGACGACCCGGACGTCCTCGTGGCCGTGTCGCCCAACCTCGCGGAGTCCGAACTCCTCCAGCCCGTACGCGACATACTCGACGCCCAGCAGGACCGGCTGCGGTCCATCAGCTCCGGGTTCTCGCCGGTCCACGCGATCTACCGCGCCGCCCGGCGCGAGTCCGAGGACTGGCTGACGGCGCTCGACGGCGCCGACGCCGTGCCCGCCCTCCTGGAACGGGCCGTGCGCGCGTGCCACTCCGAGCTGCTGACCGTCCAGCCGACGGGCGAACGCGGCCCGTACGACCTCCCGGACCCCGCCCTGGTCCCGGCCGGCGTCACGCACCGGGCCCTGTATCCGCACGCGGCCCGCACCCACGCCGCGCAGTGGCGCCGCCTCCAGGACATCGAACAGGCTGGCGGCCGGGTCCGCACCCTGCACCAGCTGACGGGCCGTCTCATCGTGTGCGACCGGGCCGTCGCCTACCTCCTCGGCCGCGGCGCCGTGGAGATCCGGCACCCCGCGGTCGTGGCACACCTCGCCGAGGTCTTCGATGACACCTGGGAACGGGCCCGGCCGGTCGCCGAGCCCGACACCGCGCGCACCACCGCGCGCACCCAGGACCCGCGGATCGTCGGCGAGGTCCGCCGCGCCGTGATGAGTCTCCTCGTCTCCGGCCTCACGGACGAGGCGATCGCCCGTCGCCTCGGGGTATCACGGCGTACGGTCGCGGGCCATGTGGCCGCGATTTCCCAAGACCTGGGCTCACGCTCCCGCGCCCAGCTCGGCTACCTGATCGCCCGAGCGGAGCCCACGCTCCAGCCCACGCCCTAGCCCTCCCCCGGGCACTGCCTCGGACCCCGCCTCACCTCCGGTCACCGAGCCCCGGCCGACCGTTCCAGCACCAACTCATACTCCTGCGCGGACGGGTCCCCCGGCACCGGGACGACCTCTCCACTCCGTACGAAGCCGAACCGCCGGTAGAACGCCTGTGCCCGCGGGTTGTTCTCGTGGACGTACAGCCGCACCCGCTCGACCCCCTCCACCGACCACGCCCACGCCACAGCCGCCTCGAACAGCGCGTCCGTCACACCACTCCCCCGGTGCTCGGCCCGCACGAACACTCCCACGAGATGCGCCTGCCGCCGCTCGATCACACCCCCGAAGACGTCGTCGGGCCCCGCCTCCTCGACCAGCACCGTCACGGAGCCCACCCACACGCCGTGCGGCCCCTCCGCCACGAACTGCCGCACCCGGGACCCCGTCGAGGCCCCTGCGGCCCGCTCCCGCCAGAACGAGTCCGGCTTCGCGGCGGCATCCTCGTACGCCTCCAGGAACGCGACCGGCGCCGCCGGATCCCGCAGCGCGGCCAGTCGCAACTCCCTGACCTGCGGCCACTCCTCGGCACGGACGGCTCGTACACCATGCTGGTTCATGCGGTGATCCTGGTTTCAGGGTCCCCAAGCCTGGCAAGAAGGCCATCGACGACTTCAGCTTCGAGGTCCTGCCGGGCACACGCACGTGGGCCGCGTAAACGTGGGAGAGCCGTGAAACGCAGAAAACCCCCGCACCATAAGGTGCGGGGGTTTCCCGTTCAAAATTAGTTCGGCGGCGTCCTACTCTCCCACAGGGTCCCCCCTGCAGTACCATCGGCGCTGTGAGGCTTAGCTTCCGGGTTCGGAATGTAACCGGGCGTTTCCCTCACGCTATGACCACCGAAACACTATGAAACTGACAACCGCACCATGCGTGACCACACATGGGGTTGTTCGTGGTTTCAGAACCAACACAGTGGACGCGAGCAACTGAGGACAAGCCCTCGGCCTATTAGTACCAGTCACCTCCACCCGTTACCGGGCTTCCAGATCTGGCCTATCAACCCAGTCGTCTACTGGGAGCCTTAACCCCTCAAAGGGGGTGGGAATACTCATCTCGAAGCAGGCTTCCCGCTTAGATGCTTTCAGCGGTTATCCTTTCCGAACGTAGCCAACCAGCCATGCCCTTGGCAGGACAACTGGCACACCAGAGGTTCGTCCGTCCCGGTCCTCTCGTACTAGGGACAGCCCTTCTCAATATTCCTACGCGCACAGAGGATAGGGACCGAACTGTCTCACGACGTTCTAAACCCAGCTCGCGTACCGCTTTAATGGGCGAACAGCCCAACCCTTGGGACCGACTCCAGCCCCAGGATGCGACGAGCCGACATCGAGGTGCCAAACCATCCCGTCGATATGGACTCTTGGGGAAGATCAGCCTGTTATCCCCGGGGTACCTTTTATCCGTTGAGCGACGGCGCTTCCACAAGCCACCGCCGGATCACTAGTCCCGACTTTCGTCCCTGCTCGACCCGTCGGTCTCACAGTCAAGCTCCCTTGTGCACTTACACTCAACACCTGATTACCAACCAGGCTGAGGGAACCTTTGGGCGCCTCCGTTACTCTTTGGGAGGCAACCGCCCCAGTTAAACTACCCATCAGACACTGTCCCTGATCCGGATCACGGACCGAGGTTAGACATCCAGCACGACCAGAGTGGTATTTCAACGGCGACTCCACACACACTGGCGTGCATGCTTCACAGTCTCCCACCTATCCTACACAAGCCGAACCGAACACCAATATCAAACTGTAGTAAAGGTCCCGGGGTCTTTCCGTCCTTCTGCGCGAAACGAGCATCTTTACTCGTAGTGCAATTTCACCGGGCCTATGGTTGAGACAGTCGAGAAGTCGTTACGCCATTCGTGCAGGTCGGAACTTACCCGACAAGGAATTTCGCTACCTTAGGATGGTTATAGTTACCACCGCCGTTTACTGGCGCTTAAGTTCTCAGCTTCGCACACCCGAAAGTGCACTAACCGGTCCCCTTAACGTTCCAGCACCGGGCAGGCGTCAGTCCGTATACATCGCCTTACGGCTTCGCACGGACCTGTGTTTTTAGTAAACAGTCGCTTCTCGCTGGTCTCTGCGGCCACCCCCAGCTCAGAGTGCAAGACTCATCACCGGTGATGGCCCCCCTTCTCCCGAAGTTACGGGGGCATTTTGCCGAGTTCCTTAACCATAGTTCACCCGAACGCCTCGGTATTCTCTACCTGACCACCTGAGTCGGTTTAGGGTACGGGCCGCCATGAAACTCGCTAGAGGCTTTTCTCGACAGCATAGGATCATCCACTTCACCACAATCGGCTCGGCGTCAGGTCTCAGCCTTATGTGCGACGGATTTACCTACCGCACGGCCTACACCCTTACCCCGGGACAACCACCGCCCGGGCTGGACTACCTTCCTGCGTCACCCCATCACTCACCTACTACAAGTCTGGTCCGTCGGCTCCACCACTTTCCATTCCCCGAAGGGTCCGGAACGGCTTCACGGACTTAGCATCGCCTGATTCAATGTTTGACGCTTCACAGCGGGTACCGGAATATCAACCGGTTATCCATCGACTACGCCTGTCGGCCTCGCCTTAGGTCCCGACTTACCCTGGGCAGATCAGCTTGACCCAGGAACCCTTAGTCAATCGGCGCACACGTTTCTCACGTATGTATCGCTACTCATGCCTGCATTCTCACTCGTGAACCGTCCACCACTGCCTTCCGGCGCAGCTTCACCCGGCACACGACGCTCCCCTACCCATCCCAGCGGGCGTTGGCCCTCATGCTGAAATGACACGACTTCGGCGGTACGCTTGAGCCCCGCTACATTGTCGGCGCGGAATCACTAGACCAGTGAGCTATTACGCACTCTTTCAAGGGTGGCTGCTTCTAAGCCAACCTCCTGGTTGTCTGTGCGACTCCACATCCTTTCCCACTTAGCGTACGCTTAGGGGCCTTAGTCGATGCTCTGGGCTGTTTCCCTCTCGACCATGGAGCTTATCCCCCACAGTCTCACTGCCGCGCTCTCACTTACCGGCATTCGGAGTTTGGCTAAGGTCAGTAACCCGGTAGGGCCCATCGCCTATCCAGTGCTCTACCTCCGGCAAGAAACACACGACGCTGCACCTAAATGCATTTCGGGGAGAACCAGCTATCACGGAGTTTGATTGGCCTTTCACCCCTAACCACAGGTCATCCCCCAGGTTTTCAACCCTGGTGGGTTCGGTCCTCCACGACCTCTTACAGCCGCTTCAACCTGCCCATGGCTAGATCACTCCGCTTCGGGTCTTGAGCGCGCTACTGAATCGCCCTATTCGGACTCGCTTTCGCTACGGCTTCCCCACACGGGTTAAC